>CAVTGV010000006.1:0-403263 GCA_963734365.1 uncultured Thermoleophilaceae bacterium
GCGGGGATGACGGCCGGGCCCGCGTCGAGCTCCGCGACCCTGACAGCGGTCGCCGGCTCACGTTGTGGGTAGACGAGAGCTGTCCCTACCTGATGCTCTTCACCGGCGATCCGCTGCCCGATGTGAGCCGCCGCAGCCTGGCGGTGGAGCCCATGACCTGTCCGCCTAACGCCTTTCGCTCAGCCGAGGCCCTCGTGCGACTGGAGCCCGGGGCGTCGTTCACGAGCACATGGGGCATCAGTCCCGGCGGCCTCTAGACCACGGCGGCGGGGGGCTCACGTCCCTCGATCACCGCGATCACGTTCTCAGCGCACAGCCGCGCCATAGCGTCCCTGGTGGCTGCCGTCGCTGATCCCACATGGGGAAGCAGGACCGTGTTGGGCAGCTCGCGCAGCTCGGCGGGCACGTGTGGCTCGTCCTCGTAGACGTCCAGTCCTGCCGCAGCCGGCCGGCCCGCCCGAAGCCCCTCGATCAACGCCTTCGTGTCCACCACCGCACCACGACTGGTGTTCACGAACACCGCGCCGTCACCCATCCGCGCGAGTTCATCGGCGCCGATCAGATGCCGAGTCTCCGGCGTCAGGGCCACGTGGACGCTCACGAAGTCCGAACGCGCCAGCACCTCCCCCAACTCGCCTCGTTCGCCTCCGACGGACGCCGGGGCTGCATGGCGGGACGTGTAGAGGATGCGCGGGCCGAAGCCGCGCAGCAGCTCTGCGACCCGCCGGCCGATGCGGCCGAATCCGATCAGCCCGACCGTCGCGCCGGACAGCTCGCGCCCGAGAAGCTTGTCCGCCCCGCCCTTCCAGCGGCCACCGCGGACGAGCGCATCCGCTTCCACGATCCGGCGCCCTGCGGCCAGCATCAGCGCTACGGCGAGCTCCGCGGTGGCGTTCGTGAGGACGTCGGGGGTGTTGGTCGCCCGGAGGCCGCGGGCACGCAGCGCCTCGAGGTCGAAGTTGTCGTAGCCCACACCGAAATTCGAGACGACCTTCAGGGACCTGCCCGCGAAGTCGAGGAACTCCGCGTCGACCGGCACAGAGGGGTCTGTGACGATGGCGGCGGCGCCGGGAGCGTGGTCGAGTCCCTGCTCGACGTCGAAGCGCTGGGTGAGGAGCTCGAGTCCCGCCGCGGGAAGCCTTCGGGCCAGGACCACCTTCGGGCGGCTCGCCGGGGGCACTCAGAGGACCGCAATCGGGTTGAGCGGTGAGCCCGTTCCGCCGGAGATTCGCAGCGGCGCGGCGGCGAACAGAAACTCCCAGCGACCCCAGTTCGACACCTCCCTGAAGAGGGCCCGGAACTCGTCGGCCGAGATGGGGGAGCTCATGCCGGCGCGGCACCCGGGGCTTCGTCGGCCGGCGCCTCGTGGCCCGGCGCGTCCTCTTCCTCCTCCGCGCGGGCCCGCGAGAGATCCGAGGAGATGCGAACCACGGCCGAGGTGACCGGTGCGGCGAGCACCAGCCCCACCGTCCCGAACAGGGCGCCGGCCCCGATGGTCACGATGAGCACCGCCAGCGGGTGGATGCCCAGCGCCGCTCCGTACGCGAAGGGCTGAACCAGCTGTTGCAGCACGCCGTTCGCGAGCAGCACGATCACGCCCATCGCGATCGCGGCGTCGGTTCCGGCCCCGCCCAGCGCGATCAGCACGGCGAAGCCCCCCGCCGTCCACGCGCCCAGGTAGGGGATGAAGGCGGCGAAGAAGGTGATGACGGCGATGGTCCCGGGAAGCGGCACGCCCAGCACCAGCGCGCCGACGCCGATGACGACGGCGTTGAATGCGGCCACGATCGATACGCCCAGGAAGTAGCCACGCAGGGACTGGAGGCTGCGCCGGCCGATCGCGTGGGCCACGGGATCGGGCACACCCATGTGCCGTTCTGCCCAGGCGCGGATCGTCGGCCCGTCCTTGAGCAGGAAGAACAGGCTGAGGACCGTCAGGGACAGAAAGAAGACCAGCGATGAGAGTGTCTTGATGCCCTTCCCGATGCCGTGCAACAGCGTCTCCACGCTGTTTGTGCTCGTGGAGCTCGCGTCCTTGGCGGCCTTCTTCGCGCTGTCGGCGTTCACGCCGAGATCCGTCAGCCAGCCCGTGATAGTGCTCTTCGCCCCGGCGAGGTGAGATCCGATGCCACCGCTCTGGCTCGTCACGCCGGCGATCACCAGAACCACCACGGCCGCGGCGATGACCACGATCAACAGGAGCAGCAGCGCCGCGGACAGCGCTCGGGGCAGGCGGTGACGGGCGCCCCAGGCCACGAGTGGAGAGGCCACTGCCGCGACCATGCCGGCGGCGATCACCGGCATGACGATCGTCTGGGTGAGCGAGGCGAGCCAGACCCCGCCGACCAGCAGCAGGGCCACGCCCACGAGCAGCCACGACGTCAGGCCCAGGTCGCGGAGCCACGAGGGCGTGGCGAACACCCCGGTCAGGCCGCGGGCGTCGAATTCGACGAAATCGTCCTCGGCATGCGAAGGCTGGTCCTGCCCTCGATGTCTGAGCCGTCCACGGATCATGACCCCTCCTCCCGGTACGAGTCGTGGCCGAGCTCGGCCAGCCAGGCGCGAAAGTGCGCGTGCAGTCTCTCGGCGCCGACCACGGGCTCCTGTGGCGGCGCCCAGTCCGCGGGCACGAGCGCGAACGGAAACGATTGGCCCCCTCCCATCCCGCCGTGAGATCCGACGAGCTCCTCGAACGCGGCCACCTCGTCGGTCTCACCCCAATACGTGCTGTTGAGGACGATGTCCGGACAGTGCGCGAAGCCGTCGGTGCGCTTCACGTGGGACGCGGCGTTGGCTCCGAAGGCCGCGAGCGGATCCTCGCCCTCCACCCGCTGCTCGTCGAGGTAGTTGACGCCACTGGGCCCGATCACCATGGCGCCGTGCTGCTCTGAGCGCACCAGGAAGAAGCCGATTCCCGGGTGCTCGCGCAGGGCCGGGATCAGAGCGGGCCAGCGGGTCTCGATGCGCTCCAGCGTCACGCGGCCCTCCTCGCGCGGGAAGCTCACGAGCCCGAGGCATCCGGAGGCCATCACCGACAGCTCGGGCAGCTCGTCGCCTCCGGAAGCCTCATCCGCGCCGGCGCCCAGCTGCACGGCGCCGTCCACCCTGTGGCGGCGGGTGGCGGCGCCGAGGGCTCGGCCGGGGGCCGAGTCGGCCGCCGAGGCCTCGGTCAGCGAGGCGCTCAGGTAGCCGAGCGCCTCGTTGGTCTGCGCGTCCTCGGCCCGGACGTCCTCCGTTTGGCAGGCGTGCTGCACGAGGTCCTCGAGCGAGATCCCGTAGCGGTCGAGGAAGGTCTCCCCCTGTGACTGCCCATGGTCGGACAGGATCACGAAGCGGTAGGGCCTCGGCGCATCGCGGGCGGCTGCGGCGATCCGCCCGATGTGGCGGTCGACACGCCGCAGTACCGCCAGGGTGTCCGTGCGCTCGACGCCCGAATGGTGCGCCACCTCGTCGTAGGCCAGGAAGGTCGAATAGCCCACCGGGCGCCCGGCGTACAGGTCGGCGATCACCGCCTCGACCTGGAGCGCCGTCTGCACCACCGTTCCCCAGGAGCGCACCAGCGCGTACTTGCGGTCACGCTCGATGCGGGGCCGCACGTCCTGGCGGCGCTGCTGCGCGGCGAAGCGCCGCTCCTGTGCGATGTCAGCGATCACCAGCGCGATCGTGCGGGTCACGTTGTAGGGATTCGCGAAGTAGGCGAAGTAGTCCTGGCCGATCCTGCCGGGACGGTCGCGGTCCATCACCGTGCTCATCGTGAGCAGGGTGTGCACGGCGTCGCCGGAGACGATGTTCGCCCGGCTCGCACCGTCCTCGTGCAGCAGCCCGCGCCCGTTCGAGTGGCGACGTTCGAGCTCCGCGGCGTCGCGCGGATGGTTCGTCACGATCGGCTTGCCGCGGTCCTTCTCCCACCAGCGGAAGGCCGGCATGTCGTCGTTGTTCCCATGCAGGAGGCCCGCCTGGCAAGCGCCCGTCTGCGAGGACCAGTCGGTCTCCCAGGAGAGCAGCCGGTGGCTCCCCTCGTGCACCCAGCGGGCGAGGTGCGGCGCGTTGCCGTCGCGGATCGCGCGGCGCAGCACGTCGTGGGCCAGGCCGTCGATCTCGAGGAAGTACACCCCGGGCACGCTCAGATCGCCGGACGCCCGCTGCTTGCGGGCGCGGCGCCGGACCACGTTGCGGTACCAGAAGTCGTCGTCGTCGATCGCGAGCAGCGAGGTGATGGCGGTGTTCACCACGGTCAAGGCGAGCGAGACCACGATGCCCACGCCCACACCCCTCACCTCCATGCCGGGCTCGATCGCCGAGACCGCCAGGATCACCGCGCCGTTGAGCACCAGCACTCCGAGCCCGAGGGTGAGGACGGTGAACGGCAGGGCGACCGTGATCACGAGCGGCCACACCAGCCCGTTGATCAGCCCGATGAGCGCCGCGGCCACCAGCGCCACGCCGAAGTCCTTGATGTTGAAGCCCGGCAGCAGCGCGCTCAGCAGCATCAGGGTGCCGGCCGTCAGCACCCAGACCACCAGCAGGCGGGCCACCAGCGAGAGACCGACCCGCGGCGGGGTGGTGGAGGTCACCGCTTCTCGTCCATCCTTCTCTCCATTCCGCCGGCAGGACCGTCTTCCTGCAGGCGCCAGCTGATCGTGCTCACTCCCGTTCAGGATCGTTCGGTAGCCACGCGGGGCGCGCCGTCGCGCTGGTCGGTCTCCGCGAGAAAGAGCAGCGTGGCCTTGACCCGCTTGCTCACGTCCTGCTCGTTCGCGAGACCGAGCTTCAGGAAGATCGAGTTGATGTGCTTCTCGACGGCTCGCTTGGTGAGAACGAGCGAGTCCGCGATCGCGTTGTTGCTCTTGCCCTCGGCGATCTCGGCGAGCACCTCCCGCTCGCGCTGCGTAAGCCGCGACAAGGGGGAGCGCTCGGCCCGCGCCTTCGCCGCCACCAGCACCTCCACGACCTTCGGATCGATTACGGAGCCGCCGTGCGACACCGTGTCGATGGCGGACACGAGCTGGCCGCGGTCGTGCACGCGCTCCTTGAGCAGATAGCCGCGCCGGTCGGAGCCGGCCTCGAGCAGTCTCAGCACGTAGGCGGGCTCCGAGTACTGGCTGAGCACGATCACGGCGGTCTGGGGGTGGGTCTCCCGCAGGCGGGCGGCCACCATGATGCCCTCGTCGGTCTTGGTGGGAGGCATCCGGATGTCGGTCAGCACGACCTCGGGGCGCTCGCGTTCGATCGCCTCCAGCAGGCTATCCACATCGCCGCAGGCGGCGACGATCTCAACCGTCGGCGAGGCCTCGAGCAGCTGTTCCAGGCCCTCGCGAACGATCAGGCTGTCCTCGGCGACCACCACGCGGACCGGCACGAGGCAACAATAACTCGCTCCGCTCGTGTGCCAGGACCGACATGACGATCAGGGACTCGTAGCCGTCGTCGCCTGCCAGGGCGTCCCGCAGGACCGCCTCCTCGACGAAGCCGACCGCTCGATACGCGCGCCGGGCACGCTCGTTGTGGACCTTCACGTCGAGCCAGACGCGATGGGCCGCGAGCGTCGCGAACGTGTGATCGAGCACCAGACCGAGCGCCTCGCGCCCGAGACCCTGGCCGGGCCTCGTTATGACGATCCGGCGCAGCTCGATCGCTCTGTGAGCGCCGGTCAGGCCGGCAAGCAGCACGAAGCCGACGGGCTCCCCCGCGGCGAGCACGAGCAGATGTGCCTGATCGCGGTCGGCCAGCGCCAGCTCGTGGGCTTCGCGCGACCAGCGCAAGATGAAGGGCGCGGCGCCGGGATCGGCCTCGGCGGCCAGCACGAAGTCGAGGTCGGCGGATTCGGCGGGGCGCAGCGCCAGGGTCATCGCGTCCGCATCCGAGGTGCACGCCCGTGCGGCTGCTTGGGAGCTTCGCCGGCATCGATCGGTGGGATCGGCAGCTCCACCCGCTGCCCGTTCTCCGCCACCAGCGCCTCTCCGTGATGGGCCAGCCGCAGCGACGGGCCTGCCACGACGCTGTAGGAGGCGCTCCGATCGCTGACCTCCACGGTGAGCCGGCTGCTCCCGACGATGAGCCTGAAGCGGAGCCGGTCGAGCCCGTCGGGAAGTCGGGGGGCGAAGCTCAGGCCGGCCGGCTGGTCCCGCATGCCGCCGAGGCCCGACACGGCGCCGACCCAGGCCCCGGCGAGTGAAGCGATGTGCACTCCGTCGCGGGTGTTGTGCTCCAGGTCGTCGAGGTCCATGAGCGCGGCCTCCGCGAGGTACTGGTAGGCGAGCTCCATGTGGCCGACCTCGGCCGCGATGACCGCCTGGGTGGAGGCCGAGAGCGAGGAGTCGCGCACCGTGAGCGGCTCGTAGTAGGCGAAGGCGCGGGCCTTCTCCTCGGGCGTGAAGGCATCACCACGCTTGTGGAGAGCGAGCACGAGGTCGGCCTGCTTGACCACCTGGCTGCGGTAGAGCTGGAAGTAGGGGAAGTGCAGCAGCAGCGGATACTGATCGGGCGAGGTGCTCTCGAAGTCCCAGAGCTGGTGACTCGTGAAATTCTCGGCCTGCTCGTGCACGTCCAGCTCCCGGTTGTAGGGCACCGCCATGGCGTCGGCCGCCGCCCTCCAGGCCGCCGGCTCCCCTTCTGCGACACCCAGCTCGGCCGCGCGGTCGGCCAGGCGCTCGGCCGCGTCCGCGGCCCTCGTCAGGTTCTGCTGCGCCATCAGGTTCGTGTACACGTTGTTGTCGGCGATGGCGCTGTACTCGTCCGGACCGGTCACGCCGTCGATCCGGAAGCTGTCGCCGGTGTGGTGGCCGAGCGACGACCACAGGCGCGCGGTCTCCACCAGCAGCTCCAGGCCGATCTCGCGCTCGCACTCCTCGTCGCCCGTGGCGTCCACGTAACGGATCACCGCGTCGGCCACGTCGGCGTTCACGTGGAACGCGGCGGCGCCGGCCGGCCAGTAGGCCGAGCACTCCTCCCCGTGGATCGTGCGCCAGGGGAAGGCCGCCCCGGACAGGCCCAGCACCCAGGCGCGCTCCCGGGCCAGGGGCAGGATGGCGTGCCGCCAGCGCAGCGCGCTCTTCGCGGCGTCCGGGAGCGTGTAGGTGAGCAGCGGCAGGACGAAGGCCTCGGTGTCCCAGAAGGCGTGCCCCTCGTAGCCGGGTCCGGTTAGGCCCTTGGCCGGGATCGCGCGCCGCTCGGCGCGGGCGGCGGCCTGCATTCCGTGGAAGATTCCAAAGCGCAGAGCCTGCTGGATGCGCTCGTTCCCATCCAGCTCCACGTCGGCGCCTTCCCAGAAGTCGTCGAGCCACTCGCGCTGCCCGCTCACCAGGCCGTCCCAGCCGGTGTGCAGAGCGCCGCGCAGGGCGGCCTCCACTTGGTCCACCAGCGCCGGGAGCGTGCGCTCGGCCGACCAGCCGTAGGCCACCAGCTTGACGATGCGCAGCCGGTCGCCGGCCGGGAGCTCGCAGGCGATCGTGACCCGGCCCACATCGGTGTCGATGGTGGCCGACACGCCACGCTCATCCGGTGCCTCCACGATCACGTGATCCATGGCGGCGGCCATTCGCAGGCCGCTCTCCGCCGTGATGTGGGACAGCGTCACCTGCGTGTCGTCCGCGCTGGCATGCTCTCCCTGGAGCGGCGCGGCGTCGGCCTCCGCGTCGCGCGGGTCCGAGTCATCCCCGCCGGGGAGCGGCTCGTTGGCCACGAGCTCGGACTGCAGGACCACGCGCGCGTAGCCGTCGATCGGGCGGACCTCGTAGACGATCGCGACCACGGCCCGTTCCACGAGCGAGACCAGGCGGGTCGAGCGGATCTCCACCTCACGCCCGGCGGGGGAGCGCCAGCGCAACTCCCGCGCGAGCGTCCCGGCTCGGAAGTCGAGCAGCCTCCGGTGCTCGAGCAGATCGCCGTAGCGAACGTCGAGGGGCTCGTCGTCCACCAGCAGCCGGATCAGCTTGCCGTTGGTCACGTTGACCACCGACTGGCCGTCCTCCGGCAGCCCGTACGCGGTCTCGCCGTAGGCGAGGCGCCGGGTCTCGTAGACGCCGTTCAGGTAGGTGCCGGGGAGGCCGTGGGGCTCGCCCTCGTCGAGGTTCCCGCGCACACCGATGTGGCCGTTGGAGAGCGCGAAGATCGACTCCGTCTGAGCCAGCACGTCCAGGTCGAGGCTGGTCTCGCGGATCGCCCAGGGGTCCACCTCGAACGCCGCGTGACCGATCACCTCGGCTCGATCAGCTCGGCGAGGTCGTTCACCACGACGTCGGCGCCGTGCTCATGCAGCGCGGCGGCCTGTCCCACCCGGTCGACGCCCACCACGAACGCGAACTCGCCGGCGCGCCCGGCCTCGACCCCGGCCAGCGCATCCTCGAACACGGCCGCGGCGCCAGGGCTCGTCCCGAGCGCCTCGGCCCCGGCCAGGAAGGTGTCGGGCGCGGGCTTACCCCGCAGGCCGCGCTCCTCGGCGACCACGCCGTCGACGCGAGCGTCGAACAGCTGGTCGATCCCGGCCGCCCGCAGCACCTCGGCGCAGTTGGTGCTCGACGACACGACGGCGGTGGCCAGGCCCGCCTCCCTCACGGCATGCAGGTAGCGGAGGGAACCCGGATAGGCCTTCACGCCGTGCTCGTCGATCAGGCGCAGCACGATCGTGTTCTTGCGGTTGCCGAGGCCGGCGACGGTGTCCGCCGAGGGCGGATCATCGGGGCTACCCTCGGGGAGCTCGACGCCGCGCGACTTCAGGAACGTGCGCACGCCGTCGGCGCGGGGCAGGCCGTCGACGTAGTCGTCGTAGTCGTCCTTCTCATCGAAGGACACGAACCGCTCGCCCGCTTGATCCGCACGGGAGCGGAGGAACTCGTCGAAAGTCTCCTTCCAGGCCGCGGCGTGGACCACGGCGGTCTTGGTGAGCACGCCGTCGAGGTCGAACAGACAGGCCCTCACGCGATCGGGCAGACCGAGCATCCGGCCAGCCTAGTGTCCAACAGCGCGACTACTACGGGCTTGACTTGTTCTGCAACAGCGCTTTGAATCAAATTTGTACATGGCCCATCCCAAGCAATCCGGCCTAAGCCGGCGACAGCTGCTGGGCAGGTCGGCTGGTGCGGCTGCCGGGCTCGGTGTCGCGGGCGCTCTCGCGGGCTGTGAGAACACGACTACCCCGATCGGGGCGGACGACGCGGCCGGCGCAACCGGGGCCGTCGCGGAGCTCGTCGTCCCGAGGCCCACCGGTCCCGCCGGCCTGCCGCTGCCCCGCCCTGACTACGCGATCACCTGGGCGATCACCGACGAGAACAAGCCGATCTCCGACGGGAAGAAGCCGGAGTCCGGTCCGCTGCGCGTCTACAACTACGCCGACTACATCGATCCGGCGACCGTCAAGAAGTGGCAGAAGGAGTCCGGCACCAAAGTTCAGATCGCGACCTACAACTCCGCCGACGAGGCGATCGCCAAGCTCGCTTCGGGCGACGTCGAGTTCGACGTGATCATCGGCCTGACCGGGTCGAACATCGTCGACCTGATCGCGCGCAAGCTGCTCAAGCCGCTCAACCACTCCTACCTGCCCAACCTCGAGAAGAATATCTGGGCGGAGCTGGCGGACCCGTTCTATGACCGCGGTGCGCGCTACACCGTGCCGTACACCGTCTGGCAGGACGGGATCGGCTGGCGCAACGACATGGTCTCCGAGGACATCGGGGCGATGGACGTGCCGTGGGACGTCTTCTGGCACTCGGAGGAGTACCGCGGCAAGGTCGGGATCCTGGACGACCGGCGCGACGCGCTCAGCATGCCGATGCAGCGCGACGCGATGCGCAAAGAGGTGCGCGCGGACCTCAACACCGAGGACGCCGACGTCATTGACAAGGCGCAGCGCGACCTGTCCGAGCTCGGGCCGATCTCCAATCCGAAGGTCACGATCACGGACTACCAGACGCTGCCCGAGGCCAAGACCGTGCTGCACCAGTCGTGGTCCGGCGATCTGCTCGGCGCCGCCTTCTTCTACTTGCCGAAGGGCACGCCGGCGACCGTCCTGTCGTATTGGGGACCGGATGACAACGGTGTCGTCCAGAACGACTTCTTCTGCATCGGGAAGTCCGCGAAGAGCCCCGTGCTCGCCCACCAGTTCATCAACTTCTTCCTCGACGAGAAGAACGCGTACGACAACTTCGTGAACTTCAACGGGTACACGCCGCCGCAGAAGGGGATCGACGCGGAGACACTCCTCAACCGGGGGCTGATCCCCAGGAGCCTCCAGAGCGCGGTGATCCGGCCCGACCAGTTCGCCGCCAACCAGGAGCTGCTCCAGCTGAGCGTCGAGGGGCAGCAGCTCTGGGACCAAGCCTGGTCGCGGTTCAAGGCCGGCTGATGCACTCACGCTGGACGTGGCGTTTGCTCGCGCTGCCGGGCGTTGCGTGGCTCTCCGTGTTCTTCCTTGCGGCGTTCTACGCGATCATCGCCGTCGCGTTCGGCAACCAGGACACGCTGTCGGAGCCGGTTCCGTTCTGGAACCCACTTGACTGGAACGTCGGCTACGTGCTCGAGGTGCTGAAAAACCTCTGGCACGGCGAGCAGTACCTGACTGTCTCGCTCCGCACGGTCGAGTTCGTGGCGCTCGCCGTCGGGCTCTCGTTCGTGGTGGGCTACCCGGTCGCGTACTTCACCGCGCGGCATGCGGGACGCTGGAAGGGGGCCATCCTGCTCGCGCTGATCCTGCCGCTGTGGATCAACTACCTGATGCGGATGCTGGCGTGGATCAACCTGCTCGCCCCGGACGGGATCGGCTCGCGAGTCCTCCACAACCTGGGGATCGAGAAGCTGTTCCTCACGATCGGGCTGCTGGACGAACCGGGCGGCTGGCTTAACGGGCAGCCGACGACGGTCATCCTCGCGCTCCTGTACGGCTACATCCCATTCTTCATCCTCCCTCTGTTCGTGGCCATCGACCGGATCGACGGGCGCCAGATCGAGGCGGCACGCGACCTCGGGGCGAGCCAGCTGAGCGCCTTCCTGCGCGTGACGCTGCCCCTCTCGGTGCCCGGCATCCTCGCCGGCGCGGTGCTGATCGCGCTGCCGATGTTCGGCGACTACTACACCGCGGACCTCGTCTCGGCGTCGACCCAGACGAACATGATCGGCAACCAGATCGACGAGTTCATGCGCCAGGGCTCCGAGAAGGTGACGGGCGCGGTGCTGACGCTCGTCCTCTCCGCGTTCCTGCTCGTGCTGATGTTCTACTACCTGCGCTCGACCCGCCGGGCGGGGTCGAGCGCGCAGACGAGATGACTTGGCTGCGCAATCCGTGGGGCAAGCCGCGCTGGCTCGCGCTCATCACCGGCGTCTACGTCCTCTGGTCGGTCGTGCCCGTGCTGCTCGCGATCGCGTTCGCGTTCAACGCGGGCCGCTCGCGCACCACGTGGCAGGGCTTCTCGTTCCGCTGGTTCACGGGGGAGACCGGCAGCGTGCTGCACGACGCGGCGCTGCGCGACGCGCTCGAGCACACACTGCTGCTCGCGGTGATCTGCGTAGCGATCGCGACGCCGCTGGGCGTCGCGCTCGCGCTTGGGCTGCAGCGCTGGCGCGGACGCGGCAGCGGGACGGTCAATTCGCTGATGCTGCTGCCGCTCGTGACGCCGGAGATCGTCATGGGCGTCGCGCTGCTCTTGCTCTTCCTGCGCGTCTTCTCGGGGATCGGGCTCGGGACGGAGGCGCAGGCGATCGGGCAGGTGACCTTCACGCTGTCCTACGTGGTGGTGATCGTGCGCGGCCGGCTCGTCTCGATCGGACCCGAGTTCGAGGAAGCGGCGGCCGACCTCGGCGCGCCGCCGCGCGACCAGCTGTTCCGCGTCCTGCTGCCACTTCTCGCCCCGGCGATCGTGGCCAGCGCGGCCGTGGCGTTCGCGATCTCGCTCGACGACTTCGTGGTCACGCAGTACCTGTCGAGCGACGCGAGCACGACTACCGTTTCCATGCTGCTGTACGCGAACGCGCGCGGTGCGCCGACCCCGGCGCTCAACGCGATCGCCACCGTCGGGCTGGTGATCACCCTGGCGACGCTCACCGCCGCGTTCCTCGTCTACCGCAAGTTCGCGGGCGGCCAAGAGGCCACCTCGCTGGCCGCACTGGAGGTCTGATGGCCGGAGAAGTCCGACTCGAGGAGCTGACCAAATCGTTCGACGGCTTCGTGGCGGTTAACAGCATCGACGTCGATATGCCGCCCGGGGAGTTCTTCACGCTTCTGGGCCCGTCCGGCTGCGGAAAGACCACCACGCTGCGCATGATCGCCGGCTTCGAGCGTCCCACGAGCGGGCGGATCATGCTCGACGGAAGCGACGTCGCCAGCGTGCCGCCGCACCAACGCAACGTCAACACGGTGTTCCAGAGCTACGCCCTGTTCCCGCACCTAGACGTCGCCAAGAACATCGCCTTCGGGCTCAAGTACCACAAGCTCGACAAGCAGGAGCGCGCCAAGCGCGTGGGGGAAGCGCTCGAACTCGTGAACCTCACCGAGTTCGCGCACCGCAAGGCCGACCAGCTCTCCGGCGGGCAGCAGCAGCGCGTGGCGCTCGCCCGCGCGCTCATCCTGCGCCCGCAGGTGCTGCTGCTCGACGAGCCGCTCGGAGCGCTCGACGCGCAGCTGCGCAAGAACCTTCAGGTCGAGCTCAAGGCGCTCCAGGCGGAGCTCGGGATCACCTTCGTGTTCGTCACGCACGATCAGGAAGAGGCGCTCACGATGAGCGACCGGATCGCGGTGATGAGCAAGGGCGTGGTCGAGCAGGCGTCCTCGCCGCGCGAGATCTACGAGGAGCCGCAGACGGTGTTCGTGGCCGACTTCCTCGGGGTCTCGAATCTGCTCAACGCCGAGGCGATGGGGCGCGAAGGTGCGGCGTGCGCTGTCCGCATCGGCGATCGGGTGTTCCGCTGTCAGCAGGGCGAGACCGACGCGCGCGGCGACGTGAAGGTGATGATCCGGCCCGAACGGATCGAGATCGAGCCGCACGCCAGCACCGGCGAGGAGCGACTGCCCGGGATCATCGAGCGCTCCGTCTTCCTCGGGGGCTTGCACGAGGTGCACGTCCGCGTGCTCGGCGGTGAGCTGCTCAAGGCGACGGTCGCGAACGACGGCCGCGAGCTGGCGGTGTCGCTCGACGCTGGGTCGGCGGTGTCGTTGCACCTGCCGCCGGAAGCGCTGCGAGTGCTGCGGCCGAGCGAGCCCACGGACGAGTCGGAGGACGAAGACGCCGACGTGATCGAGGCGCGGGCTGCCGACGCGTCACCGTCGCCACCGGGCACAGCCGGCTGAGCTCCCGGTTGCAGCGGCGCGAAGCCGCCTGCCTCAGGAGCGCAGGAACGTCAGCACGGCCAGCACCCTGCGCGACTCCCCTCCGGTCGAGGGAAGGCCGAGCTTGCCAAGATGCTGGACACGTACTTCTCGACCGCCCGGAGCGTGATCACGAGCCTGTCGGCGATGCCCTGGTTGGACCTGCCCGTGGCCATCAGCTCGAGCACCTCGCGCTCGCGCGGGGTGAGCCTCGCGAGGGGATCGTCGTCACGCTGCCTCGACAGCCGACGACGTCCGCAGCGGGACCGTGGCCGCCGGAATCGCGGAGCTCCAGCGCGAGGCCAGGAGCGCGAAGAACGCGCTGAAGGGAACCGAGGTCGAGTACAGCAAGGACGGGACCGTCGCGCTGTACAGCCGACCAGCGGCAACGGCACGATCAGAGTCCACCGCCGCGCTCGAGGACATACGTGGCCGCGTGGTCCCGGACACGGTCGGCGCCGTCGACGGGGTCACGGTGAACGTGAGCGGGAGCGCCGCACAGTCGAAGGACTTCAGGGATCTGGTCACCGACCGCCTGCCGCTGATCTTCGCGTTCGTGTTCTCACAGGCGTGTCCCGTTCGTGGACTTGAGATCGACCAGCAGCCAGCGGTCGTCCACCCGGCGCAGAAGCGCGTGATGACGCGACACGGTCTCGTCGGCGAGTACGCAGTCACAGTCGGAGGCCCGGCCGATCGTGACCACCGCCCGACCGCGTGGCAGGGCGAGCCTGGGGAGACGTGGCTCGCGCCACGCCGCCTCGAGCTCTGCCGCCAGAGCAGACAGCGCGGCGACGGCGGCTGAGAGCGTGCGCACCGAGGCCCGGCGGGCCGGGAGGTCGTCGACCAGCTCGTGAAGCTGGGCGCGGCTGCGCGCCGTAAAGGCGCGTTCGACCCGCCCGGAGAAGGTGTCGAGCGACAGGCGTCCCTCGCGTGAACCCGCCTTCAGCGCGCTCAGCGCACGTTCGCGGTCGGCATCCGAGGGACGCAGGGGCAAAGGGGTCGGCGCCTCGCCCAGCACGCACCGATTGTCCTACCGGGCGCAGCGAAGTCCAGAACCGATGCTCTGGCACATCCGAATCGAACGGCCAAACGCGCTTGGAGTATCTGCTCGGCGTCCCGCTCGCCGAGAGGCTCGCTCACGAAGGCGCCCCGAGCAGGATTCGAACCTGCGGCCTACTCCTTAGGAGGGGCGACACGAGAAACCGCAGCGGGCGCAGGATCCCTCTCCCCCAGCGGGATAGCCGCGCCCTGAAGCACCTCGCTTCGGGACCGAATACACAGCGATATGCGGCGATATGCAGCGATTGCGACACCAGTGCCACCCGCTTGAGCGTTCGCGATCCTTGGGCCATGAGTACGCAGACTCCGACTCGGGACGGCACGACGCTACTGACACCGACCGACGTCGCCCAGCTGGCGAAGGTGAGCCGTGAGACCGTCTATCGCGAGATCGACCGCGGATCGCTCCGTGCGCCGCGTGTGGGGTGGCCGGCTGCTCCGCATTGACCCCGGCCGACTTCCGGCGTTGGCTTGAGCGATGACGCGCGCTCCGCATGACCGTGGGCGCTGCGTCGTGGCCGGCTACCGGCCTCATATAGGCGACCTGTCCGGCCAGACTCTGCTGCCCCCGATGGCCACCGAATCCTGACCGTCGAGCAGGCGCCCGCCGAGACAATATGACCACCACTCATGAGAGCCCGGAATCTCGCCTGTACGCCGCCGGGTTCGCGCGCCGGCTCGAATATTGGGTGCCGCCCGGCGGCGACGACGCGCTGAGTCTGAACGACGCGATCGCCCGTCTCGACAGCGGGGACGTCAACCCGACGTCCCACGGGTTTCCCGATGCGGGCGTTCGCGCGTTCCCGGACGAGCTGGTCGACCAGATCTGCCCGCCGCCGGCCACGGAGGCACCCCCGCCGCCACCGTGGCTCCTGGCCCAGGCCAAGGTGATTGCCGAGACGACCGCCGAGAAGCTGAGGCCGCTGATCCGCGCCGAGGTCCGAGCGGCACTCAGGGCCGAGGCCCGAAGACAGGCACGGGAGGCCGCGGAGTGATCCCGGCCGAAGGCTGCCGACCGGGCGTGAGATCGCCTGGCATGAGGCCTATCACGCCGCGGCGCTGTGCCTCGCCGGGATGGTGCCGAAATGCGTGCGCAGCGACTGGCCGTCCGATCTCGAGCCGGGCTCGGTGGAGATCGACTGGGGGCCGCGCGGTTACAGGGATCCGGCCAGGGCGAAGGACGTGCTGGTCTCGGTCGTGGCCGGGGCGCTCACCGAGGGCAAGCGGGGCTGGGCTTGGGAGATCTGTCCGCCGGACCCGTTGGACGTCGCAGAGGGCGCCCGCGGCGATGCCCTGCTCGCCCGTGAGCTGGTCCAACACTTCGCGATCGACCGAGTGGACTGGGCCCACGTTCTCTGGAAGACCGAGCAGCTGGTGCGCCGCCAGGACTTCCGCCGGCTCGTGGTGCGGATCGCGGACGAGCTCGAACGGGTCGAGGTGCTGGACGCCGACGAGCTCAGAGCCCTGATGGAGCCCGACCAAGAGGCCGCCGCGGCATGACCGCCAGGCTGGAACTCAAGACGGTCGAGGCGACAACGCGGGTGGCTGAGGCCCACCTCCGAGGCGCCGGTGCGGTGCAGACGACCGCTGAGGGACGCTTATTGCCGCAGCCCCACGGCTTCGAGGGCTTCAGCGTGGTCCATATACATGTCCACCCCGGCCACCCTCCCGTGCTCCAGCCTGGTGACGGTCGCGATCTTCCCCGTGACCGGGACACCACTCGCTGTACCGGTCGTCGGCAGTCCTGCCAGCAGCACGACGCGGTCGCCCAAGTCGACCAGTTCAACTGGCTCCGCACGAAGGCTGGCGCCCCAGACGTCAGACCAAGCAGACATGTACTCACGGAAGCCCGCCGGGCCGCGATAGCACGGCTCCATGAAGCCCATTTCGATGAACTCGCGTGGCGGTCGGTACTCGAAGTCAGGAGTGGAGCCGATCAGAGCGGCGTCAATGTCGCGGCGGTTGAATGCCTCCATCGCGAGCCGGGAGCTTCGCCACACAACCGCCTGTCGAACGCGCGAGGTCGGGGGCAGACGTCCGATCAATGGAGCGTAGGCACCGATGATCCAAGGAAAGCGCAGGGCAAGCCGCTGGTCGAGCGTGCGGCCCGACCACTCACGCACTCGGAGCGGCTTGCGGACGATCTCGCCGCTCGACATCTCTTACTCACCCAGCCCCACGGCTTCAAGTGCTTCGACGCGGCTTCCGTAGTAGTCCATTCGAACGATCTTGTCGTCGCGAAGGGTGTAAACAACACCGTCCTGCCGCTCAAGCGATATGCCGTCTCTGCCCTGAGCCGCGAGTCGATGCAGGAGGACGACCTTGTCGCCGCCGGCGTCGATGTACTGCTCCGGTTCGATCGACACGTGCTCCCAGGCACTGTCGAAGAGGGCCTCCCACTTAAGCCATCCAGCATGCCCGCGAAAGACATCACCGTCAGGCACGTCGTGGTCGTGAATCTCCATCTCCGGATCGACGACGTCCCACAGCCACTCGCCGGTCCGTTTGAAGTGCTCCATGCTCCGGCGAATGATCTCCACGTTCTCCTGAGACATCGCCCGCCAAGTATCCCGTGCGTAGGGGGAGGATCATCAGACCCCTCCGCACCCTCTGGATACCGACGGGGTCGGCATAAAACAAACTCAGAATCGGGTGTTGGATGCCAGATCGGCATCCGGGAGCGACCGCCGTGGCAAGGGTGGACGGTCCGCTGCACCGAGCGGCTACTCCAGCGCCTCGATGCTCTGGCCCGCGAGCGTGGCCGGACGCGGGCTGCGCTGGTGCGCGAGATGCTCGAGCAGGGCGTGCAGGGAGTGCCGGCGCCGCCTCCGGAGACGCCCACGGAGGAGGAACTGCTCGAACTGCTGTCCGAGAAGGCGCATCAGGGCAACGTGGCCGCGATTCGGAGCTTGCTGGCCCGCACTGATGACACCGACCCGCGCCAACGCGCGCTGCTGGCTTTCGAGCAAATAGCGGGAGAGCGCCGTCAATGAGCGAGCTGATCGCCAAGGCGTTCGAGGCGCTGGGGAGGGGCCCACGTCGCGCGAGCTCGACCTCGTGGCCGCCGCGCTGGAGGACGAGCACGACGCGTTCTGGCTGGCCGCGAACGACCGGGCGGCGTTCGCTGCGCTAACGCAGGTCGCGCTCGAGCACGGCAGTAGCGGTTTCGTGGCGCTGAATCTCGTCACGGTGATCACGACGGGCGAGAGCCGGGTCGGGGGATGAACGCCTGTTGGCTTCCGGGCGGTTTGGGGTTTCATGCCGCTCCGTGTTGGCGCTGAGGCCCTGGGTGGACCGCAATCGCTTTTCGTCCACCTCGATAGCCGGGTCCGTTGGCCCGGCGCTCTCGCTTCTGCCTCAAAGGAGGAGCAAGCCCGCTGGTGATGCGCGAGACGGATCACTATGACCGACCATCGTCCGCTTGCCTTTGTCACCGGCTCGCACGGTTGGCACCGCCTGGAGCCACCAAGCCGACGCCAGCACCTACGACGGCGCCGAGGCGTTCTGGCGCTTCATCGAATCACTCGGCCGACTTCAGCGCCGGGTCAACGAAGACTGATGTGGCCCCGGTACACGTAGGTGATCGGGTCTCCGATGATGTCCTTGAAATCGACTCGGCCGGTGGCGCCTGCGAAACCGCTCGTCCCGCTGCCGGAGACGATCGGGTGCTGGCAGCGGCCGCGTACCTCGGCGCCGTCGGCGTCCAGTTTCGCCTCGAACTTGTAGGTCGTGGTGAACGTACCGGCGGGGCCGCCATCGAGCCGGCCGACAAAGAGCTCCGTGCCGCTCTCGAGGTAGACACCGCCGCTGGTGGTCCGAGCGGTCTCGATGTGGGTGTACCAGCACCCGTCGAGGCTTCCCGTCATCACGATGGGGGGATAGCTGTCGTAGGCCGACGGAGGTACGGGGCAGGGCGTGCCCGGGGACGGGTTGAAGAAGGCAGTCCCGCTGAGCTGGTGGTTTGCCGCGTGCGCCGGAGCTGGGAGCGCCAGAAGCAGGCTGGCCAGCAGGCCTACGGCGAACGTGAGCGGCCGGATCGTTGTGAACACCATGTTCTCCCGTCGACTCACAGCGAACCCTCCAGACGAGGAATTGTTGTCGACCGCACCGCGCCGACAACCCCACGCTCCCATAATCATCATGGCGAGGCAAGTGCCAGCGGCCAACACTTGCCCGAACAGACCGGAGCCCAGCCGCCTCTCGGGCAGCCCCGGTCGCAAGTGCTGCTTACGCCTGCTTGCACAAGTCGGTCGCGGTGAGCCGAGTGCTGCTTTCCATGCAAAGCAACAGTCCGACCAGCGTCGTCTTCGATAGGGCTATGGAAAAGTTGGAGGGGCGAAGATTCGCCGGAGGTGGCTTAGGGGTCAACGGCTTCTCTTTACCGTGGCGGGCTGCGCGGAGCGGCCTAAGGACCGCTACCCTCGCGCGCCCGCCGAACCCCACAAGCCGTGAGCGAGCGCGAACGTTCATCTGGTGTGGACGGCGCTGCGCTACTGGGGGGGCGTTGGCGGCGTGGTGTCCGTCCGCGACACCTCTCGTGTTCCTGAAACTCTTGGTTGCGATGCGGCTTCTGGTGTCCGCCCACGGTCGCGTGGCACTCGCAGCGTGGATGGTTTAGGTTGTGGCGCCTGGCAAGGATGCTCCGGCGGCTCGGGGCTCGGGGCCGCCCGGCGCTAAGCACGCGAGGGGGAGTAAATGTCCGGTCATCTGGTGGCGGCGCCGAAGCGGGTGCGGCTTCGACTGTTATTGATCGGTGTAGCCGTGCTGTTGTTGGCGGCGCTGCTGCCGGGCCAGGCATCAGCCCAAGGCAACGCGTGCGACAACCGCAACAACAACACTTACGACAAGCTGTTGGGGTGCGTGACGCTGGAGGGCGTGCGAGAGCACCAGGCAGCGTTTCAAGCGATCGCCGACGCCAACGACGATCCGTTCTACCCCGGTACGCGCGCTGCCGGTACCGAGGGCTACGCCAACAGCGTCGAGTACGTGTCAGGGCTGCTGAGGCAGGCCGGCTACACGGTGACGCTCGACCCGGTCCCGATCACGTTCAACTTCCCGGCGGTGCTCAGCCAGTTGACACCGGTCGAGGCGGACTACGAGACCGGTGTCTTCACCGGCAGCGGCTCGGGCACGGTCGAGGGCCAGGTGATCCCGGTCGACATCAACCTGACGGGCGATCGCGCGTCGACCAGTGGGTGCGAGGCGGCTGATTTCGCCGGCTTCGATTGGAGCGGTGACGCGGACATCGCGCTGGTCCAGCGAGGCACCTGCTTCTTCGGCACCAAGGCGTTCTACGCCGAGCAGGCGGGCGCTGAGGCCGTGATCATCTTCAATCAGGGCAACACACCCGACCGCGAGGGACTGATCGTCGCGGACGCCACGAGCGTGGATCCACCAATTCCGGGGGCGCCCGGCCCTGTCACCCATGGCATCCCGGTCGTGGGCGCGAGCTTCGCCGACGGCGTGGCGCTGGCGCAGCCGGACTCGACCGCCCACGTGGAGGTGCTCCCGTCCGAGCCGCGCACCGACTACAACGTCATCGCGGAGCGGACGGGCAAGAACGACGACAACGTCGTGATGGCCGGCGCCCACCTCGACAGCGTCCAGGCGGGGCCGGGGATCAACGACAACGGCTCCGGCTCGGCCGCGCTGCTCGAGACGGCGCTGATGATGGCCAAGGTCAAGCCGGAGAACACCGTTCGGTTCGCGTGGTGGGCCGACGAAGAGGACGGCCTGGTCGGCTCGGCGGACTACGTCGCGGGGCTCTCGGCTGCCGAGCGCGACCGCATCGCCCTGTACCTGAACTACGACATGGTCGGCTCGCCGAACTACATCTTCATGGTGTACGACGCGGACCAGTCCACGTTTGAGGCGCCGGTGGCCATCCCGCCGGGCTCGACGGCGATCGAGGACCTGTACGAGTCGTACTACACGCTGATCGGCGAGCCGTACGACGACAGCGCCTTCGACGGCCGCAGCGACTATCAGGCGTTCATCGACGCGGGCATCCCCTCCGGTGGCCTGTTTACCGGGGCCGAGGAGGTCAAGACCCCGGAGCAGGCAGCCATTTGGCAGGGTACCGCCGGGGAGCAGTTCGACCCCTGCTACCACCTGGCGTGCGACACGTTCGAGAACGTCGATCTGCACGCGCTCGAGGTGAACAGCGACCTGATCGCGTTCGCGCAGTTGAGCTTCGCCTATTCGACCGAGTCGGTCAACGGCGTCCCGGGCAAGAAGGTCCCCGGCCCGCCGACCGCCTTGCCGGCTCCGGCAGGACCGGAGGGCACCTTCGCCGAGGGCGGCGGCGGCCACGGGCCGGGCGCGCCGGCCTCGTAGCGGAGCCGCTGATCCTGATGGGGGCGGTCCACGCGACCGCCCCCATCAAACCCTCGGCAAGAACACCGACCGGTGGGGGCTGCGGGAGCGGCTAGGACCGCCAACCCGCGCCTCGCCGAAACGCGTGAGTCGCAGCAAGCTCGTCGCGCCAAGTTGTCGGCCCTTCCGCTTGGCGACCGGCGGCGAAGACGAGTGCGTACGAGCACTCCCCGAGTGGCATAGACCATGCGCACCTACATCTCGTACCTCTGCACGTCCCGGGAGTCTGTGTTTCGCTCCCAACGGACTTCAGCTGGCAGGAGCTTCCGCCGGCGACCCGGAAGACGGCCTCTGGGCGACGTCGGTACAGGAGGTACCGTCCCAGATCCTGCGCCGCGCTGTCGCGATACAGCTCGGGATCGAGCGTGGGATTGGCGCCTCGCGGGGCGAGAATCGGGCTATCTGGCGCCTGTTCAGGCTCTTCGCTCGAGGATGGCGGACGTTCGTGGGCCTCTCCTGGCGACGACTCAAGGCAAAACCGTGAGCGGTTGACCTTTGGGCTGACCGACCCGATTCGTCCTCAGGGTTGCTCTAGAGCCCATCTCGGCGGCTGAAAGGGCGCCAAGAGGCACCACGTGTGATGTTGCCTCACCTCCGCCAGCTGCCCTGACCGCTGCAGCCTCAATCGACCGATGACATTTGCAGCACGTCTTGCCAGCGCCCCGAGCAGGATTCGAACCTGCGGCCTACTCCTTAGGAGGGAGTCGCTCTATCCGGCTGAGCTATCGGGGCCCGGCGCCAGACGATAGCCCCGGCGGGCCGGCCCCGCTACTCGTCCTCGTACAGGGACTCGCGGGCCAGCTCTGCCCCGCGGTTTCCGTAGACGCGCACCTCGATGTAGTCGCCCGTGTACGCGTCGAGGGAGACGAGCGTGAAGCGGTTGTCCACGAGTGGGCACTGGTCGGTGGTGTCGGGGCCGAGCTCGGTGGTGGCCGCCGCGCCGCCCGACACCAGGGACACGCCCCACACGAGCGTGATGATCCCGCGGCGGCCCTCGGTGCCGCGCCAGTGGCCGATCTCCGCGTCGGAGAGGTCGAGCGTCCAGTCCGGGTTCTGCTCGGCGGTCTCCTCGGTGAAGTCGGCCTCGGCCGCGAAGTCGGCGGCCTGAGCGCCCTCGTGCTCGCGCGTGTAGGAGACGAAGCCGAACCATTCGCCGCCGTCGGCCGCCGGCGCCGTGGCGGGCACGTACGTGCGTCCGGCCCAGGTGCGATCCGGGAACCAGGTGATGGCTTCGATAGGCGATTCGCAGGCGTTCTCGAAGTGCTCTGACAGCACCTCTCCCCAGCGACCGTAGGGCAGCGGTTCCTGCGGCGGCTCGGCGGCGAACTGGACGATCTGGCGGACTACGGGAGGCACGGGCGCGGCGGGACGCTACACGCTCGCCGCGCGCAGGCGCTCGGCCGCGTCCTCGGGCGCGAGCACGTTGAGGTGCACGCCGGTGCCGATCTCGAGGCCCGCCAGCTGGGAGAGGCGCGGCAGGATCTCGATCCGCCAGCAGAAACGCTGGGCGTCGCGCGGGGCGGTGCGCACCCACATGTTCAGCGGGGGCAACGTGCCGAGGGCGGCTCCGAGGCGCGAGAGCGTGTCGTGGAGCAGGCGGCCTCCGAGGGGCCCGTCGTCGGAGAAGCGCGCGGCCGGGCGCCGCGGCACGATCTGCAGGTGGAAGGGCACACGGGCTGCGAACGGGCACAGCGCCACCGCCTCGTCGTCGATGGCGACGATGCGCTCGCGCCGGCGCACCTCCTCCTGGAGCAGGTCCTCGAGCAGGTTGCGGCCCTGGGTGCGGTCCGAATAGGCGGTGAAGCGCTCGCGCTCGCGAGCCACCGCGGCCGGCACGAACGGCAGCGCGTAGAGCTGCGCGTGGGTGTGGGGCAGGGACGCCCCCGCCTCCTTGCCCTCATTGACGATCACGTGCACGTAGGCGGAGCCCGAGTGCTCGCGCATGCGTTCGCGCCAGACCGACATGGCCGCCTCCACCTGCTCCGGTGACAGCTCGGCCAGCGAGCTCACCGGATCGGGAGCGTTGACGATCACCTCGTGGGCGCCCAGAGCCGGCTGGCTGGCGAACAGGTCGGGCTCACCGCGCCCGGCGGCCAGCGGATCGCCGGCATCATCCGCCTCACCGGGCGAGAGGGCGGGATAGAGGTTGGGCACCACCCGCACGCGCCAGGAGCCGTTGTCGCGCAGGGCGTAGACCTCGGGAGGGGTTCGGTCCTCGTGGCCGGCGGCGAACGGGTCGGTCTCGGGATCGATCGGCGCCCGTGGCGTTCACGTCGAGGAACGCGCCGGGGCGCGAGCCCCGCTCGCCCGCGACGATCACCTTCAGGCCCGACAGCGGGTCGATGCGCAGCTCAGGCAAGGCGCTTCTCCATCGACACGTGCTCGATGCCCTCCTCCACGAACCTGGCCCCCTGCTCGGCGTACCCGGCCTGCAGATAGAGCTCGAGGGCGTAGGTCTGGGCGTGCAGCGAGATCGACTCGGCGCCGGCATCACGGGCTGCCCCGTCGGCCTGGGCGAGGATCGCGGCGGCCACCCCGTTGCCGCGGTGGCCGGGCTCCACCGCAAGTCGCCCCAGACGGGCCACCGAGCCCCTGAACAACAGGCGGCAGGTCCCGATCACCCGGTCGTCCTCCACGGCCACGATGTGCAGGGCCTCGCCGTCGCGGCCGTCGCGGTCGGCTTCGACCGACACGCCCTGCTCGCCGCAGAACACCCGCTCGCGCAGGTCCAGCGCGGCGCTCAGCTCCTCGTTGGTGCGGGCTTGGCGAACCTCCATGGTGGCGGGCTCAGCGCGCGTAGCGGTCGATGTCCTCGGCCAGCTTCTTCTCGCTGGCGTAGCCGCCCTGATGAACGAAGGCCAGCTCGCCCTTGCTGTCGTAGTACGCGGTGGTCGGGAAGGCCTGGACCCCGTTGAACGAGGCCGCGACCTCGAGATTGGGGTCGCGGAAGTGGGGGAACGGCACCGGGTACTGGCGCAGGAACTCCTCCGCGTTGTCGTCGTTGTCGTTCGAGTTGACCCCGAGGAAGGCCACCTTGCCGCGGCGTTTCTTGGCCTGGTCGGCGAAGAAGGGGAACTCGTAGCGGCACGGCCCGCACCAGGACGCCCACTTGTTGACCACAACCGGGTGTCCCTTCTCCTTGGCGATGCGCGCCTCGAAGGCGTCGCGGCCGCCGTCCAGGAAGCGCGGGGGAGTGGCGTTGACCACGGTCGGGGGGGCCGGATCGTCGGAGGAAGCGCAACCTGCGAGCGCCAGAAGGACGAGCAAAGGTGCCAGGCGACGCACGCAGCAAGCATGGCAGACCCCATTTCGGCACTTCGCGAAGCGCTCGGCTTGGCCGAGTGCGCACGATAAAGCTTTCGTGTGCTGTAATGGTTGGTGCCGCCGTCCACCAGGACCTGGCACCCTGCCGCTCGCGGGAAGGTAAGAGCGGCAGGCATTGACGGGCGGCCCCGCTGCATCCTCGAAGGACAGCTCGGCTCGCCCCCCTTATCGAGAACGACTGCCCAATCGTGGCTGACATCACCTCCGTGGCCGAGGCCCTGTCGGTTTCCGCCGACGACCTCAAGCGCGCCGAAGAATTCGCGCGCGAGCCCATCGTGCTCGAAGGCGAGTCGCCGGATGTGGCCCTCGCGCCGGGCAGCGCACGGCGCATGGCGCTGGACGACGCGCTCGCCGAGCTCGACGCCGGCCGTGACGAGCCGTCGATCGATTGGCGGCGCCGCTACTCCCTCATCCTCGGGCTCGAGCGGCTGCTCGCCGAGGACGAGCCGCACCTCGTGGACGGCACCAAGCTGTCAGCCCACCAGGTGGATGCGCTCTCGGGCACCCTGATCGCGCTCGCTTCCGAGCTGCTGCGGGAGACCTCCCGCAACGGGCGGCCGAGCTCGGCCAACGGCAGCGAGGAGCTGCACACCGGCGAGGTCGAGATCGAGGGCGACGAGCTCACCGAAGAGGAGCCGCTCGACTGGGATCCGGCCGAGGCGGCCGAGGAGGAGGTGGCGGCGGAGGCGCTGTCCGAGGACCCGGGCGCCGCGCGCCGGTTCTGGTTCGAGCACGCCACGGGCGCGGGCAAGACCGTCGCTGCGCTGGGGTTCGCCGAGGCCTCGCGCACCGGCGGCGTGCTGATCCTCACCCACCGGCGCAACCTCGTGGACCAGTTCCTCGGCGAGTTGCGCGACCGCGGCTACAAGGACCGCATCTCGGGCCCGCTCCTCAAGACCAAGGACGAGCCGAGGGCGGGCGGCCCCGTGACGGTCGAGACCTACCAGTGGTTCGTCCGCAACGCCGGCAAGGTCTCGGACGCCTACACGGTGGTCATCTGCGACGAGGCCCACACCGCTCTCGGAGAGAAGACGAGCGCCGCGATTCGCCAGTGGGTCGGCCCGGTGTTCGTGGGCATGACGGCCACGGGCGCGCTGATCGCGCGGCACGTAACCGACCTCTTCCCCACCCAGACCTCGCGCTTCGATCTTGCCCAGGCGGCCCGGCGCGGCGTGATCGCCCCGCTGCGCTGCGTCCGGATTCCTCCCGGCGTGGGCGTGCGCTCGATCGCCAACGTGCCATTGCGCCGCGGCGAGGTCGACCAGGACTTCGACCAGGAAGAGCTGGCCGCGCTGCTCGACCAGACGCCCTTCAACCTCGCCGTGGCCGACCTGTACAAGACACGCTTCAAGGATCTCCCCGGGGTCGTGTACTCCGCGGGCGTGCGCCACGCGCACAACGTGGCCGAGGCCTTCCGCGCGGCAGGCATGAAGGCACGGGCGGTGTCGGGCGAGACGCCCAAGCGCGAGCTCACACGCATCCTCAGCGCCTACGAGCGCGGGGAGATCGACGTGCTGGTCAACGCCCAGCTCCTGGCCGAGGGCTGGAACTCACCGCGCGCCACCGTCTGCATGCACCTGGCGCCCACGGCCTCCAGGCGCATCTACCAGCAGCGGGTGGGCCGCGTGACCCGGCGCACGCCGGGCAAGGAGGCGGGCATCATCGTGGACTTCGTCCACCCCGCCACGCCCAACGACGACCCTGTGGTCACGCTGCACTCGCTGCTCGACCGCGACGTCTACCGCGGCGGCGCCATCGTCGTGGGACCCGTCCGCCGGGGCCGCGGCCGCCGCCTGCGGGTGGAGCGGCGCGTGGTGCCCGTGACCGCGGACGAGGACCGGCGGGCGCAGGTCTTCGAGCGCGAGCTGTGGCGCATGGCCGTGGAGCACCTCACCTGGGGCCAGCAGCAGGCCTGGGCGATGCTGGCCGGCGCTCGAGTGGCCTCGAACAACTGGCGCCGCGCGAAGGCGATGCTGCACTTCGACTCCACCGGAGAGCTGCGGCGGCTCTTCCTGGTCACCTGCCTGCGCCGCAACCGCAACACCCAGCTGCGCCTGCGCGCGCTGGCCGAGGTGGGCAACCTGCGCGACCCGGAGGCGTTCGACGACGCCGTGGAGATCGTGGGCGGCTGGTCGCGCGACGAGCGCCGCGAGGGCGTCAAGGTCCTGCTCCAGTCCCTCACCGAGAAGCAGATCGGCCGCCGCGACCAGGCGGCACGCTGGCTCTGGCACCTGGCGGAGTACTCGCGCGAGGTGCACGAGGAGTACGCGGTACAGCGCTGGCCCGAGACCAAGCGGCTGCTCGGCCTGCTGGTCAACTCCGCCGGCGCCGCGCACGCGCGCAACGCCCGGCGGCTCGTGCAGGCCGCCCGAAAGCAGGACCGGCGGCTCTCCGCCGCGCTGCTGGCTGCGGCACTGGCGCACACGCCCGAGGCGCAGCAGGTGCTCGACGGCGCGCGGATGCGGATGGCCCGCAAGCCGAGCGCCCTGGCCCGGGAGCTGCTGCGCAACTTCCCGAAGGGCAAGCGCAAGCGCGGCGGGCGCCGGCGCAAGCGCAAGGGTGGGGGCGGCTCGGGCGGATCACAGGAGACCGGCAAGGCGGCGGTGGCCCAGGCCAACGGGCAGGCGTCGCCGGGGCCCGACGAGGCCGACTCCACCGACCCGGACACCGGACGCGGACTCGACCGACTCCGATGACGCTGCGGCGGGCGACGAGCGCCCGGCGCGCGACGCCGCCTAGTTCGGTCGGGCTCATCGCGGCTGCAGATGGACCTCGCCCGCGTCTAGCTTGACCCGACCGGTCGCGGTGTCCACCAGCAGCCCGCCGTCGGAATCGATGCCGGCAGCGGTGCCCTCGCCACCCGTCCATCGCACGGGCTCGCCGCGCAGGGCGTCACGGCGGGTCCACTCCGCCAGCACGCGCTCATCCGGGGCAGTCAGCCACTGGTCGAGAGCGGCTAGCAGACGGTTGAGGACGGCCTCGATCTCGGTCTCGTAACCGGCGAGGCGCAAAGACGTGGCCGTCTCGCTGAGCTCCGCCGGGAAATCGGTGGTGGACACGTTGAGGCCGATGCCCAGCACCGCCCAGCCCTCCTGGGGCCGGCCCTCTACCAGGATGCCGGCCAGCTTGCGCCCGTCGACCCAGACGTCGTTGGGCCACTTGATCGCGCAGTCCACCGGTAGGGAGTCGCAGACGGCCACCGCTGCGCTCAGCGAAACCATCGGGTCGAGCTCGCGCAGGACGAGCGACATGAGGAGCGCCTCTCGCGGGGCCGCGCTCCAGGTGCGGCCCTGGCGCCCGCGGCCCGACGTCTGCTCGTCGGCCGTGACCAGCGTGCCGTGCGGCGCTCCCCCCAGGGCGAGCTCCCGGGCGCGCTCGTTGGTGGAGCCGGTGCGGCGCAGGTGGACGCGCGGTGAGCCCAGGCTCCCGGTCACGAGCGCGGCCGCAGCCGCAGCTCCGCATCCGGACGCAGCCCGAGCGTCGAGGCGGCGTCGCCGCGGTTGATTGCCACGGCGAGCGAACGGTAGGCGTCCTCGTAGACCAGGAGCTCGCCCGGCGTCACGTCGGCGAAGGTCTGCGCGTACTTGGCCAGGAAGCGCTCGCCCGCCAGGTCGATCTCCACCGTCGCACCGAGCGTGATGCCGGTGCCCGCCAGCCCGTCGTGGCCCACGTTCAGGCCGGCGTTGCCGAAGCGGTCGATCACCAGCACGTGGGTCACGATCGCTCCGTCCTCGATGCGCGGCTCGGGCAGCTCCACCGCGGTCAGATCCTCGGGGTCGAGCGGATCCCCGGCATCGGCTAGCTCGGCTCCGGCAGCGAGGTGGGCCGCCACCGGAGCGAAGATGTCGCGTCCGTGGAAGGTGGCGGACACCGGCTCCAGGCGGTGCTGGGAGCGGGTCACGTCCACCACGAGGTCCACTCCGCCGCAGCGCTCCCAGGCCAGGCTGAGCAGGCCGTTGTCGGGACCCACCATCACCCGCCCATCGCGAGTGCTCAGCGCGATGGCGCGACGCTCGGTGCCCACCTGCGGGTCGACCACGGCGAGGTGCACGCCCACGGGCATGTAGGGCAAGGTGTTGCGGAGCACGAGGGCGCCCTGGCGCACCGAGTAGCGCCTGATGCCGTGGGTGATGTCGAGGATCTGCAGGTCGGGATCGATCCTCCGGATCACCCCGTGGCAGACGCCGACGAAGTCGTCGTCGCGTCCGTAGTCGGTTAGCAAGGTGACGATCACGACGCGTCCTCGGTGAGTGCCTGCACCAGCCCCTCCACGTCGTGTCGCTCTGCCTCCACGTGTACCGCGAGGCCGTGCTCGCGAGCAGTCTGACTGGTAATCGGGCCGATCGACACCACCCGGGCGCCGCCGGGCACCGTGGCGCCCGCAGACAGGAAGAAGCGCACGGTGGAGCTCGAGGTGAAGGTCACGTAGGTGGCGCGCTCCAGGTTCGAGAGCTGGCCGTCCCCGAGCGACTCGGGCACCGTTTCGTAGAGCGCGACGTCGTCGACCTCGGCGTCCCGCTCGCGCAGGGCCTCGGGCAGCACGTCGCGGGCCTCGGCCGCGCGCGCCACCAGTACCCGGCGTCCCTCGAGCGGGAGCCCCTCGAGGGCCTCGATCAGGCCTTCCGCCACGAACCGCTCCGGCACCACGTCGGCACGAATACCGCGCCGGGCGAGCTCCGCGGCGGTTCCCGGCCCGATCGCGGCGACCGTGGCGCCGGCCAGCGCGCGGGCGTCGCGGCCGGTCTCGGCCAGAGCGTCGAACAGCAGCCGGACTCCGTTGGGACTGGTGAGGCAGACGAGCGCGTAGTCGCGGATCCGCGACAAGGCCTCGAGCAGCCGCCCCTCGAGCGGTAGCGCGTGGATCAGGATGGCGGGAGTCTCCACCACGTCCGCCCCCAGCTCGCGCAGCCGGGCGGCGAGCCCGCTCGCCTGAGCACGGGCGCGCGTGACGGCAACCACCTGGCCGTGGAGGGGGCGACCCTCGAGCCACCCGATCGTCCGGTGCAGTGAAGCCACTTCGCCGATCAGCGTGATCGAGGGCGGGCGGACGTTCTCCTCGCGCGCGCGCTCGGCGATGCCGCCGAGCGTGTCGACGACGGTGCGCTGATCCGGGTAGGTGCCGCGCTCGATCACAGCGGCGGGCTCAGCCGCGCTCCGTCCTGCGGCGATCAGTCGTTCGGCGATCAGCGGCAGGTTCCTCACGCCCATGTAGAGCACCAGCGTGCCCGGAAAGCGGGCCAGCGCGTCCCAGTCGAGCGCGGTCTGGCGCAAGCCGCCGGCTCGGCCGGCGGCGAGCGATTTCATCTCGGGCTTGTCGGGGTCCTCGTGTCCGGTGACGAAGGCAACGGCGGAGGCCGAGTCGCGGTGGGTCACCGGGATGCCGGCGTAGCCCGGCGCGGCGATCCCGGCCGTCACGCCGGGCACGACCTCAAAGGCAACGCCGGCGGAGGCGAGCGCCTCCGCCTCCTCGCCGCCGCGGCCGAACACGAACGGGTCGCCGCCCTTGAGACGGACGACGCTCTTCCCGGCGCGGCCCAGCTCCACGAGCAGCGCATTGATGTCGTCCTGGGCCATGGCCGGCGCGCCGGGCTCCTTGCCGACGTAGCGCAGCTCCGCATCCTCGCGGGCGCCGTCGAGCGCCCCGGGCGGGATCAGGCGGTCGTAGAGGATCACGTCCGCGGCGGCCACGAGCTCCAGCGACCGGCGCGTCATGAGACCGGGATCCCCGGGCCCCGCGCCCACCAGGTAGACGATGCCGGCCACGCCGCGGAACGCTACTCGCCGCCGAGCGTGACCCTTCTCACGGAGAAGTCATTCACGCGTGGCGAGAGTCCGTGCGGAACCCGAAAGAGAGACTCGCAATGACTATCCACGCTACGGACGCCGCTCCGGCCCAGGCGGCGCTCGACGAGCTCCGCCGACGCATCAGCGGCGAAGTGCTTACTCCCAACGACTCGGGCTACTCCGATGTTCGTGACGTCTTCAACGCCATGCACGAGGCGCGACCGGACCTGGTCGTCGTCGCTGCGGGCGCCGCGGACGTCTCCGAGGCCGTGCGCTTCGCCCGCACGCAGGAGCTGCCGCTGGCGGTTCGTGGCGGCGGCCATTCGATAGCCGGCCTGTCCGCCCCCGACGGCGGCGTCCTGATCGATCTCGCGTCGATGCGCGGGGTGGAGGTAGACCCCGAGCGCCGTCGCGCCCGGGTGCAGGGCGGTGCGCTGTTGTCGGACCTCGACGCTGCCACCCAGCCGTTCGGGCTCGCCACGCCCAGCGGTGTGGTGTCCGACACCGGCGTGGCCGGCCTCACCCTGGGCGGCGGCTACGGCTGGCTGCGGCGCAAGTACGGTCTCAGCTCCGACAACCTGCTCGAGGCCGAGGTGGTCACGGCCGAAGGAGAGCTGCGGCGCACCGCTCCGGACGAGCACCCGGATCTGTTCTGGGCCCTGCGCGGCGGCGGCGGCAACTTCGGCGTCGTCACCTCGTTCACGTTCCAGCTCCATCCGGTGGGTCCGGAGGTGGCCTTCGCGGCGACCTTCTACCCGATCGAGGAGGCGGCGGAGGTCATGCGCGGCTGGCGCGCCTACGTCGAGGAGGCGCCCGACGAGGTGACCTCCACCTGCGTGACCATCACGTTCCCCGCGAACCCGGAGATGCCCGAGGCCGTGCACGACCGGCCGGTGATCATCGTCGGCGCCGTGCACGCCGGTGGGGTGGAAGAGGGCATGGAGGCGCTGGCGCCGCTGCGCGAGCTCGGCACGCCCCTGTTCGACATGTCGGGACCCACGCCGTTCGCGGGGGTGCAGCAGGGCTTCGACCCGCTGTTCCCGCGCGGCCAGCTGCGTGCGTACTGGAAGTCGCACTACCTGAACGAGCTGAGCGATGCGGCGATCGACGTGATCGCGGCCAAGGCCCAGGAGCGGCCGGGGCCGATGACCCTCGTCAACGCGTTCCACATGGGTGGGGCGATCGCCGACGTAGGTGAGGAGGACACGGCGTTCGCCGAACGTTCCTCGCCCTACATGATCTCGATCGACGGAATGTGGGGCGACGCCTCCGACGACGAGGCGAACGTCGAATGGGTGCGCTCCACCTGGCGCGACATCGGCGAGCACGCCAACGGTGCGGTCTACCTGAACTTCACCGGGCTGTCCGGCGAAGGCACCGGCGCGGGCGCCGACAGCGGCTACGGCCGCGCCCTGCGACGGCTGGCCGAGGTGAAGAAGGCCTACGACCCGGACAACGTCTTCCACCTCAACAACAACATCGCTCCCGCTTCGTAGGCGGAAGCAGCTTCAGCGGGGCGCGGCTGCGGTGCTCTCGGCTTCGGCCAGCACCTCGGCCGCCCCCGCTCGAAGCAGGCGCTCGGCCACCGCACGACCGAGCCCGGCGGGGTCGTCCGCGTCCGCATCGAGCTCGTCGCGGATCCAGTGGGAGCCGTCCGGCAGGCCGACGAACGCTGTGAGCGAGAGCGTGTCCGAGTCGAGCACGGCGTGGCCACCCACAGGGGTGTTGCAGGTGGCGCCCAGCGCAGTCACGAGGGCGCGCTCGGCGGTCAGGCGGGTGACCGCCGCATCGTCCGTGATCGCCGCGGCGGCCGCGGCGATCCGCTCGTCGCCTTCGCGGGCTTCGAGCGCCAGGCAGCCCTGGCCCGCCGCCGGCACGAGCTCGGGCAGGGGCACGCCGCGCTCGCCCACCCCGAGCCGGTCGAGCCCGGCCTGGGCAAGCACGATCGCGTCGTAGCGCCCCTCGTCGAGGCGGCGCAGGCGGGTGTCCACATTGCCGCGCAGCTCCTCGATGCGAAGGTCCGGCCGCACCGCCAGCAGCTCGGCCTGGCGGCGCAGGCTGGCGGTGCCCACCACGGCGCCATGGCCCAGCTCCTCCAGCCCCCCGGCGCCGCAGAGGGCGTCGCGGGGGTCGGCCCGCTCGGGCACGCCCACGATGGCCAGCCCGTCCGGCAGCTCGCCCGGCACGTCCTTGGCCGAATGCACCGCGAGGTCGATCGTGCCGGCCGCGAGGGCGTCTTCGAGCTCTGTGACGAAGCGCGCCTTGTCCGAGACGACCGGCGCTCGTCGCGATCCCTCGTCGCCCGAGGTCCGCACCGGCACCAGCTCGACCTCCTGCTCGAGGCGCTCCGCCACCCAGCGGGCCTGTGTCAGGGCGAGCGCGCTGCCGCGAGTCCCGAGGCGGATCGTCACCGGCCGCTCGAGCGGCGACGCCCCTCGAGCGGGGTGACCGAGGCGGGCGCGTCCTCGTGGGGCGCCAGCGCCGCCTCGAGGCCGAACAGCTCGTGCAACGCGTTCACGTAGCGGTAGGAGGTCTCCTCACCGGCAGAGCCCTTGAGGCGCAGAGTGGGCTCGTGCAGCAGGCGGCCGACCACCGCACGGGCCATCACGCCGAGACGCTCGCGATCGGCCTCCGAAAGCGACTCCCAGCCGGACTCGTTCTCACGCAGCAGCTGCTCCACGATCTCGTCGCCGCGGCGGCGCAGCGCCGAGATCGTCGGCACCACGTCGAGCGACGCCAGCCAGGTCTCGAAGCGCTCGACCTCCTCGCGCACGAGCGCCCGCGCCTCCTCGGCCTCGGCCTCGCGCACGCTCATGTTGCGGGCCACGGCGCGCTGGAGATCGTCCATGTCGTAGAGGGCGATTCCCGGGCAGTTGCGAATGTCGGGATCGATGTCGCGCGGCACGGCCAGGTCGAGCAGCACGAGCGGCCGGCCCATGCGCGACGCCGCAACGTACTCCAGCTCGTCGCGACCGACGATCTGGTGCGGCGCCCCGGTGGCGCTCACCACGATGTCGGCCTGCTCGAGCTCTCGCGGCATGTCGTCGAACGACACCGCCCGGCCGCCGAAGCGCTGCGCCAGGCCGAGCGCGCGGTCGTAGCGGCGATTGGCCACGAAGAACGCCTGCACGCCACGGTCGCCGAGCGCTCGCGCCGTCAGTTCGGCGTTCTCGCCGGCCCCGACCACGAGCACGCGCCGCTCAGCCAGGTCGCCGAGGAAGTCCGCCGCGAGCTGGACCGCCACCGAGGAGACGGAGACGTTGGCGCGCGAGACGGAGGTCTCGCTGCGCACGCGCTTGCCCGCCGCAAGTGCGTCGCGGAAGAGGCGGTTGGACACCGGCCCGGTCACGCCCTCGACGAGCGCCAGCTCGTAGGAGCGCTTGACCTGGCCCTGCACCTCGGCCTCGCCCACGATCATCGAGTCGAGCCCGCCGGTAACCGAGAACAGGTGCTCCACCGCATCGCTTCCGCGCAGCGAGTAGAGCGCGCCCAGCAGCTCGGTGGGACGCAGGCCGGACTGACGCGAGAGGATGCTGAGGGCGGCGTTCTCGGCCTCCACAGCGTCGGCCGAGACCAGGTAGAGCTCGGTGCGGTTGCAGGTGGAGATGGCCACGGCCTCGTGGACCGCGGCGTGCTCCACCAGCTCGGCCAGGACCCGCGAGGCGCGGCCCTCCGGCAGGGCCATGCGCTCGCGCAGCGGCAGCGGAGCCGTCTTGTGGTTGGCGCCGAGCGCCAGCAGCTCGCCGTTCACAGATCGTCCTCGTTGGCCAGCTCGTCGATCTCGCGCCCGATGCGGGCGATCTTGGCTCCGATGATCGCCACGTACACGAGGATCAGGGCGATGAACACCACGTAGGCGCCCGCCACATACTTGCCGGCTTCGTCAAGCGGCAGTGCGGGCACGTTGCCTCAATCGCTTCAGCTGCATCGACGCCTGCTTCGCGGTCAGCTCGAGCTTCCAGAGGGTCACGAACAGCAGGGTCATCCCCAGCAGCGCCACCAGGAAGGTGAGGCGCATCTCGCCGGGCAGGCTTCCGCCGGTCTCGGAGAGCACGCGCGGATGCGTGAAGGTCTCGGCCAGGCGCACCGCGATGAAGTTGAGCGGCACGAACGCCCCGGCGGCGATGGCGAACACCGACGAGTAGCGCGCCTGGCGATCCGGGTCCTCGATCGAGAAGCGCAGCGGGTAGTAGACGCAGTAGAGGAGGAAGACGACCAGGAACGACACCAGCACGGGCTCGTCCCACACCCACCAGTGGCCCCACGAGGCCCTGGCCCAGATCGCGCCGGTGACCAGCACGCCCGCACCCAGGATGATCGAGATGTGGATGCACACGTACGAGCGCATGTCCCAGGAGCGGTCGCCGCTGCGCAGGTGCTTGATGGCCATGATCCCGCCCGCCACGAATCCCCCCAGCGCCACGATGGCCATCGGCACGTGGATGTAGAAGATCTTCTGGACGAAACCCTGGTCGGCTTCGAGCGGGGCGTAGAAGAAGACGAGGGCCATCGCCGCCGTGACCGTCACGGCGCTGGCCCAAGCCAGGGGAACGAGGCCTTTGGAATACATCAGTCCTCGAGCAGGAAGTCGAAGACGGCAACGGAGAGAAGCACGAATACAACATCGTAAAGAGTGAGGAGCCCGAGCCAGCGTCCGAGCTCCTCCGGACCGCCATCCTGGCGCAGTAGAGGCTCTGTGGCCTGGGCGCAGGCGATCAAGAGCGGCACCACCAGCGGGAGCAGGAGCAGCGGCACGATCAGCTCGCGCGCGCGGGTCTCGGCCGCCAGCGCGGCCACCAGCGCCCCCACCGCCGCGAGGCCCAGATTGCCCAGCGCGAGGATCAGCAGAAGCTCCGGCATAGCCGCGCCGAGGCCGGGGCCCAGCAGCAGCAGCGCGAAGGCGGGCACCGCCACCACCTCCACGGCGGTGAGGAACAGAAACATGGCGCTCGCCTTGGCCAGGAACAGCGAGGTGCGATCGACCGGGGCCAGCAGCAGCGCGTCGATGCCGCCCTGCTCGCGCTCGGCGGCGAACAGCCGCGAGACGCCGATCACCGAGGCCAGCAGCAGGGTGACCCAGAGGACGCCGGCGGCCAGCTCGCCGTCGAGGGTGTCGCGGTCGAGGCCGAAGTGGAAGAGCACGTACACCGTGATCGTGAAGAGGGTCATCGCCGGCACGGACTCCTTGGTCCGCCACTCCAGCCGCAGGTCCTTGCGCAGGATCGCCCGCGCCGCGCCGATCACCGGTAGAGCTCCCGGTCGGCCGCCGCCGGCCGGCCCGCCTTGAGGCCGAGCGCGAGGTCCGCCTCGGCCAGCGCGCCCTCCATGTCGTGGGTCACGAGCACCCGGGTGCGCCCGGAGGCACGTCCGATCAACGGCTCCATCTGCTCGGCCCCCGCCGGGTCGAGGTTGGCGCGCGGCTCGTCGAGCAGCAGCAGCTCGGGATCGTGGAGCACCGTGCGCGCCACCGCCAGGCGCTGCACCATGCCCTTCGACAGGTCGCGCAGCGGCTCGTCGGCGCGACGCTCCATGCCCACCGCGCTGAGTACCTCGGCGACGCGGGCCTCCGGCACCCCGTGCAGCGAGGCGTGGTAGGCGAGGTTCTCCCGCCCGCTCAGCTCGCGGTAGAGCAGCGGCTCGTGGCCCAGGTAGCCGACGTGGCCCGGAAGGCGCCAGCGCTCCTGCGGCAACGCCGCACCCAGCACGCGCGCCTCACCGCCGTGCGGACGCAGCAGGCCGGCCAGCACGCGCAGCAGGGTGGTCTTGCCGGCGCCGTTGCCACCCAGCAGCGCGAGCGTGGCTCCGGCGGGGACGGTCACGCTCACCCCCGCGAGGGCCACGCGCTCGCCGTAGCGGCGCTCGAGACCGTCGAGCTCGATCGCCGGTTCCATGGCGGCGAAGCCTATGCTGGCGCTCATGGCCCGGCTGGTGGGGATCAACCACGTGGTGCTCGAGGTCGCCGACCTCGACGCCGCACTCGGCTTCTACGGCCGGCTCTTCGACGTGGAGCTGCGCGGCCGAGTGCCGCACATGGCCTTCGTCGACATGGGCGACCAGTTCCTCGTGCTCGCCGAGGTGAGCGAGCCCGACGGACCCGACGACGCGCGCCACTTCGGCCTCGTGGTGGACGACCGCGAGGAGGTGCGGCGCCGCCTGGAGGAGACCGACGCCGAGATCCTCGGGGGCCGCGGCCTCGACTTCCGCGACCCCTGGGGCAACCACGTGCAGGTGGTGGAGTACGGCGACATCCAGTTCTCGAAGACCGAGGCGGTGCTGCGCGGCATGGGCCTCGACGGCCTGGACAAATCGCCCGGCGCACTCGCCGAGTTGAGGAAGAAGGGGCTTGACTAGCTAGCGCTCGAGCGTGGCCGCGGCGTGCTCGAGCGTGGGTGCCAGCACGGGCCAGGACTGCTCGATGGCCTTCGGGTTGCCCGGGAAGTTGACGACGAGCGTGCGGCCGCGAATGCCCGATATGCCGCGCGTGAGGATGCCGAGCGGCGTGTGTGCCCGCGAATCGGCCCGGATCGCCTCGGCGAAGCCGGGCGCCTCGCGCTCGATTACGTCGCGGGTGGCCTCCGGGGTCACGTCGTCGATCGTCAGGCCGGTGCCGCCGGTGGTGAAGACGAAGCGCACGCGCTCCTGGTCGGCAAGGCGCTTGATTGCGGCGGCGATGTCCTCGCGGTCGTCGGAGACGATCTCGTGCGAGACCTCGAGCCCGGCCTCACGGCACAGCTCCACCAGGGCCGGGCCGGACACGTCCTCTCCCTCTCCGCGGGCCAGGGAGGAGGACACAGTGACCACCGCCGCACGCATCGCTCAGACCGCCGCTCGGGCCTCTTCGAGGGTGAGGAACTCCTCGAGCCCCACCACCTTGCCGTCACGTGCGCGCCAGAGATGTACCTCTGAGCGCTCGCCTTCCGCCCCGCTGGCGGCGCCTCGTACCCAGTGGCGGACCACGAAGGCGGCGGCGTCGGGACCGAGATCCTGGACCTCTGCGATCACGGTGTGCATCTCCCCGAAGGTCTCGAACAGCCCGGCCACGTAGGACAGCACGCTCTGGGGACCCTCCCGCACGTCCGGCTCCACCATGTCGGAGGAGTTGCGCCAGCGGTACTCGGGGTGCTCGTCGGCCAACCGCTCGAGGGCGGGCATATCCCGGTTGTTCATGGCGTCGTAGACACTGCGGATCGTGGCCAGGTTCTCAGGGCTCATTGCCCGCGGCGCCAGTCGTGGCGCCCACCCGACTTCTCCAGCAACACGACCTCGGCGATCTCCACGCCGCGCTCGAGCCCCTTGACCATGTCGTAGACCGTCAGCGCCGTGACCGACGCGGCGGTCATTGCTTCCATCTCCACGCCGGTCTGGGCGCTGGTGCGCGCCTCGGCCTCGATCTCCACGCGGTCCTCGCCGATAGCGATTTTCACGTCGACGAAGGACAGCGGCAGGGGGTGGCAGAGCGGGATCAGCTCGGCGGTCCGCTTGGCCGCCTGGATCCCGGCGATGCGGGCGGTGGCCACCACGTCGCCCTTGGGGGCGTCGCCGCGCGCCACCGCGGCGGCGGTCTCGGCGGACATGCGCACGGTGGCCCGCGCCCGGGCACGCCGCTCGGTCACCGGCTTCTCGCCCACGTCGACCATCCGGGCGCGCCCGGCCTCGTCGGTGTGTGTGAGCTCGTCAGGCAGGCGCGTGGGTGCGCTGCGCCGCCGCGATCAGGTCGCGGACGGCCGCCTCGTCGCCGCGGCGGAGCAGCTCGACCGGGTCGGGATCGCCGTTGACGATCGACTCGAAGAAGGCCTTGCGGTCCTGATAGGTGGGAAGGGTGCCCTTGGCCCAGCCACGCACGTCGTTCAACAGCACCGCGAGGCGCGCGTAGGGCTCGCCGTACTCGTCGGCGATCTCGCTTCTGATGCGCTTGGCCAGCGCGGGGGAGGCGCCGGCCGTGGAGATGGCGATGGCGAGCGGGCCGCTGCGCACGATCGCCGGGAGGATGAAGTTGCAGAGCGGTGGCACGTCCACCACGTTCACGAGCATCGCCCTGTGCTCGGCGTCGTCGTAGACCGCGATGTTCACGTCGGTGTCGCCCGTGGCGGCGATCACCATGAACACCCCCTCCAGGTCCGAGGCGCCTGCGTACTCGCGGCGCTCCCAGCGGATCGAGCCCTCGGCCGCGAGCTCCTCGAGCGGCTCTATCGCCTCGGGCGCGATCAGCGTGACCTCGCCCTCGCACGCCAGCAGGCCCTCCACCTTCTCGAGGCCCACGTCGCCGCCTCCCACCACCACGCAGCGGCGCCCGCTCAGCTTCAGGCAGGCGATGTAGAAGGGGATGTCGAGCATCCCCTGCACACAGCTCTGATCACAGATCCCCCTGCGGAGCTGGCAGACGCATTCCTTGCCGGCGTAGGCCTGTGCGGGCATCGCCTGAGAGTCTAGGCACCCCGATGGGCCTGCCCACCCGCCGCACGGGGAGGGAAGGGGCCCATGCGACGGGGCGGGTCTCAGGCCGCGAGCGCGTGACGCGGGCGGTGCAGCCTCGGAAGCAGGGGCCGCCTCCGAGACGGGCGCCTCTTACGCCCGTCCCGGCGGCGCTCCATCGCGGCCCGCCGCAGTTCGGCTCGATGCATCTCCGCGGCTGCGTATGTCAGTGCTCCGGTCATGGAGGCCAACTTAGGCCTAAGGGGTGGGGCCTTACATCGGCAATTCGCCCTCAGTTGGGCCTTAGCCGCCGCGGTTGTTCTCAGCGGCGGAACACGTCACGCACCGTCTTACGCCCCACGCGGGCCAGCGGCAGGAGGCCACCCCGCAGCGCGCCGGGCTTGTCGGCGTCGCGGCCGTAGAGCAGCTTGGCGGAGGCCTTCATCGCCCGTCCGAGCGACTCGTCGTAGGGGTGCCACCAGAAGTCCCGGGTGCGCGAGGGCTCCCAGGTGAGGAGCTTGATGTTGGCGCACTCATACAGCCCGAACTTCGAGTGCGAGCGGCCGAGACCCGACTGCTTGACCCCGCCCCACGAGCAGGAGCAGGCGCCGTGGCTGAACATGTGATCGTTGATCCAGACCATTCCGCTCTGCAGTCGCCGGGCGATCCGCTCGCCCTTGGCCCGGTTGCGCGTCCACACCGAGGCACCGAGACCGAACTCCGAGTCGTTGGCCAGAGCGATCGCCTCGTCCTCGGAGTCCACGGTGACGATCGGAATGACCGGGCCGAAGATCTCCTCGCGCATGAGCCGCATGTCGTGGGTCACGCCGGTGAGCACGGCGGGCCGGAAGAAGGGCGGCTCGGCGCCACCGCAGTGGAGCGTGGCGCCCGCCGCCACGGCGTCGTCCACGAGCTCCCTGACCAGTTCGAGCTGCTCCTGCGAGACCATCGGGCCCACCTCGGTGCCCCAGTCGAGCGGATCGCCCACCCGCAGGCGCTCGGCGCCCTCGACCACGCCCTCGACAAAGCGGTCGGCCACGTCGCGCAGCACGTAGACCCGCTCGATCCCGCTGCAGGTCTGCCCGGCGTTGGCGAGGCCGCCCCAGAGGCAGCCCGAGATCGCGTTGGGCAGGTTGGCGTCCGCGCACACGATCATCGGGTCCTTGCCGCCCAGCTCGAGCACCGAGCCCTTCATCCGCCGCGCGCACTCCTCGCCCACCCGCCGGCCCACCTCGACCGAGCCGGTGAAGAAGATCTTGGCGGCGCTCGACTCCACCAGGGCCTGTCCCACCGCCCCGCCGCCGTGCACCGTTCGGACCAGCCCCTCCGGCAGGCCGGCACGCTCGAACACCTCCTGGATGCGCTGCCCGATCAGCGGTGTGAGCGAGGCCGGCTTGAGCACCACGCCGTTGCCGGCCATGAGGGCGACCGCCGTCTCGCCGAAAGGAATCGACCAGGGGTAGTTCCAGGGCGCGATCACACCCACCACGCCCAGCGGCTCGTAGGTGAAGCGCGCGCGCTTCTGCTTCAGGAAGACCGGCAGGGAGATGCGCTCGTCCTCGAGGATCCCCGGGCCAGCCTCGGCTAGCCAGCGCAGCGAGTCGATCGTGGGCAGGAGCTCCATCGTGAGCGACTCGTTGCGGGGCTTGCCCTGCTCTCGGCTGAGCAGCTCGGTCAGCTCGTCGAGCTGATCGATGATCGCCTGGGCCGCGCGCCTCATGTAGCGCGCCCGGTCGGCCAGGGGCAGCTGGGCCCAGAAGGGCTGTACACCGGCCACGTCGTCGACCAGGGCCTGAACCCGATCGGGCGCGATGGTCGGCACGGCCCCGACGCGCGCGCCGTCGAGAGGGCTGAACGACTCGAGCTCGGCCGCGGCCCCGACCACCCTTGTGACTGCTGCTTCCATGCCGGAGATAGTGAACCACGGCTCGCTACGGTGCCTGCGTGCGTTCGCCGCTCACACGCCGGCGCCTGCTCCAGAGCGGCGTCATGGGAGGTCTCGCCGTCTACCTGGCGGCCTGCGGCACCGACCGGCCCGAGCAGCAACAGGTGCAGAAGGTCGAGCGGGACGAGATCGCCGACTCGCTCTACTTCGCCAACTGGCCCCTCTACATCGAAGAGGACCGCGGGACCCTCAACGAGTTCCAGCGTGAGTACGGGACGGAGGTGCGCTACGCCGAGGAGATCAACGACAACCAGGAGTTCTTCGGCAAGGTCCGCCAGCAGTATGGGCAGGGAAGGTCCGGTGGGCGAGACCTCCACGTGGTCACCGACTGGATGGCCGCCCGCATGATTCGCCTGAACTACGTGCAGCAGCTCGACAAGTCCCAGCTGCCCAACGTTCAGCGCAACCTGATCGATCGCCTACGCACGCCGCTGTTCGACCCCAAGCGCGAGTTCTCGGTCCCGTGGCAGTCCGGGATGACCGGGCTCGTGTACCGCAAGGACCTGGTCAAGCGCGAACCGAAGTCGATCGAGGACCTCTTCGATCCCTCGTACAAGGGCCAGGTGACCATGCTCACCGAGCTGTACGACACCGTGCCGATGGCTCTCCTCGGGATGGGTGTCGAGCCCAGTTCGGCCAAGCTCGACGACATGCTGGCCGCGATCGAGAAGGTCGGCGAGGCAAGCGACTCGGGCCAGATCCGCGGCTTCACCGGCAACGAGTACACGAAGGATCTGACCAAGGGCGACTCGGCGATCGTGCTGGGCTGGTCGGGCGACGCCGTGCAGCTCAAGGCCGACAACCCGAACATCGAGTTCGTGCAGCCGGAGGAGGGCTTTCTCCTGTGGTCCGACGACATGCAGATCCCGGTGGGCGCGCCGCACGCGTTCACCGCCCAGCGGATGATGGACTTCGTCTATCAGCCCGAGGTCCAGGTCGACGTGACCGAGTGGGTCAACTACGTGTGCCCGGTCAAGGGCGTGCAGGAGCTGATCGAGAAGCGCGACCCGGAGCTGGCCCGGAGCGAGCTGATCTTCCCCAGCGACGAGAGTCTCGAGCGCTCCACCGATCTGCGGCCGCTCGCCACGGACGAGGAGCGCGAGCTGGAGGACGCCTTCCAGCGGGTGCTGGGCGCCTAGCGCGGACGCAGGGCCAGCCCCGCGCTCCCGTCCACCACGGTGAGGCCCAGGAGCAGGCCCGCGCCCGCCCTCATCATCCCCGGCGAGGAGGACTGCGGGGCCGTTCCGTGCATATAGCCGGCCACGGCGAGGTTCATCGCGGCGCGCCCGATCAGCCACGGCCAGCGCGGCTGGCCACGCAGCAGGCCGGGAACCAGCACGAGGTCGGAGAACCCGATGGCGCGCACCGCGGTGTCGTGACCCTCCAGACCCAGCCGCCCGGTCACCTGGCCGGGCGCGGCCACCAGTGCCGCGCCCGCGACAAGGGTTACCCAGCCGGCGATCAGGGGCGCGCGCTCCGGCGCAAACGGGCCGGCGGTCATCCGTCGGGCTCGCGCCCGCGTGCCCTGCGGATCCGCGCGAGCCGCTCGCGCAACTCGCTCTCCTCGCCGTGCTCGGACAGCTCGAGGAAGCGCTCGGCGATGGCCTCGTCAGGCATCAGCTCCTGCTCGGACACTCCCTCCGGGTGCGCGTGGGGGTAGTCGTAGTCCACGCCGCGGTCGAGCTTCTTCGCGCCGGGGTAGGCCGCGCTCTGGAGCGGCGCCGGCGGCAGCGGCGTGCCGTGTTCGCGCACCCACTGGCGCGCCCGGCCGATGGCCTCGTAGGAGGCGTTCGACTTGGGTGCCAGCGACAGGTAGACGGCCGCTTGGGCCAGGTTGAGCGCGCACTCCGGCATCCCCACGTGCTCCACCGCTTGGGCCGTGGCCACCGCCACCTGGATGGCGCGAGGGTCGGCGTTGCCGATGTCCTCGCTGGCCAGCACCACCATGCGCCGGGCGATGAAGCGCGGGTCCTCGCCGCCCTCGAGCATCGCGGCCAGGTAGAGCAGCGACGCGTCCGGGTCGGAGCCACGGGTGGACTTGATCCAGGCCGAGATCAGGTCGTAGTGCTTGTCGCCCTCCTTGTCGTACAGGATCGCGCTGCGCTGGAGGGAGTCCTCGGCCACCTCGAGCGTCACGGTTCCTTCCGGCCCCACGGTCTCGGCGGCCAGATCGAGCGCCGACAGGGCGCTGCGGGCGTCGCCGCCCGCGCGCCGGGCCAGGAACTCGAGCGCCTCGTCCTTGACGGTGGGCGGGTCGGCAATGCCGCGCTCGTGGTTGAGCGCCCGGCGCAGGAGCTCGAGCACGTGCTCCTCCTCGAGCGCCTGCAGCTCGTACACGCGGCAGCGCGACAGGAGCGCGGAGTTGACCTCGAAGTAGGGGTTCTCGGTGGTGGCCCCCACGAGAACCACCAAACCCTCCTCCACCGCCGGCAGCAGCGTGTCCTGCTGGGCCTTGTTGAAGCGGTGGATCTCGTCCAGGAAGAAGATCGTGCGCTCGTTGCTGTTGGAGCGCCGGTGGGCGGCGCGCTCGAGCACCTCGCGCACCTCCGCGCGCCCGGCTCGGACGGCCGACTCCTCCTCGAAGGCCGCGCGCGCGTTCACCGCCAGCATGCGCGCCAGCGTCGTCTTGCCGGTGCCGGGCGGCCCGTAGAGGATCATCGAGTGGGGCCGGCCCTCCTCGATCGCCGTCCGCAGCGCCGAGCCGCGGCCCAGCAGATGCTCCTGGCCCACGAACTCGCCCAGCGATTCCGGGCGCATGCGCGCGGCCAGCGGCAGCTCGGCCTCTTCCACCGCTCCACCCCTCCGGGGTGAATCCTCGAGATCGAACAGCCGCTCCATGGCCCAAGTCTCGCAGCGGAGGGGGCTAACCCAGGCGAGCGAGGAAGCCGCTCACCGCCTCGGCGCTGCCCTCGGGCTCGTCCTCCCAGACGAAGTGCCCCGCGTTCTCGAACAGCGCCAGCTCGGTGTCCGGCAGCTCGCGTTCGAAGCGGTGGGCGCCGGCCAGCGGCGCGAACGGGTCGTCGGCGCCCCACACCAAGAGCACGGGCACCTCCAGCGCGGCCAGTTGGCCGTCGTAGCGGGCCAGCTTCTCGAAGTCCGCCGAGCGGTAGAAGTCGAGCTGGCTGTGGCGGCGTGGCTCGTCGGCGAAGGCCTTCCAGTACTCGTCGAGTGCGTCGTCCGTGATGCCGGAGCTCAGCTGGGCGAGCGTGGCGCCGAGAGCCTCGCGCTCCAGCCCGTCCACGAGCTGCTCACCGGTTCCCGGCGTACGCATCGCCTGGGCCATGCCGTGCCACTTGCCGTCCGAGAAGAAGCCGGTGGAGCTGATCACCAGGGCATCGACGGCGTCGGGGTGCTCGCAGGCCCAGGCCAGCCCGATCAGGCCGCCCCAATCGTGCAGCACCGGCACGCAGCGCTCGATTCCCTGCTCGCGGCGGAAGCCCTCGAGCGCCTCGATCTGGCGCTCCCACGTGCCCGGCGGGTCCGGCTCGGAGTCACCCATGCCGACGAGATCGGGCGCCACGGCGCGCCAGCCGGCGTCGGCTACCACCGGCATCAGGTGGCGCCACATGTACGAGGACTCGGGGTAGCCGTGCACCAGCAGCGCCACCCTGCCGTCGGGCGGCCCAGCCTCCCGGTGCTCAAGCCCGGCCACGGCGCGAGCATATACTCGGCCCGGTGGCCGATCGAGGCGCCCTCGAGCGCCGCACCACCGAGATCCTGCAGCGGCTGATCCGGTTCAACACGGTCAACCCGCCCGGAAACGAGGAACCCGCTCAGCTCTGGTTGCACTCCCTTCTAGAGGAGGCGGGCTTCGACTGCGAGCTCCCCACCGCGGTACCCGGCCGGCCGAACCTGGTGGCGCGGATGCCCGGCCGCTCGGACGGGCCCACGCTCTGCCTGCTCGGGCACGTGGACACCGTGCTGGCCGATCCCGAGGACTGGCAGGTGGACCCCTGGGCCGGCGAGCTGCGCGAAGGCTGCGTCTGGGGCCGGGGAGCCAAGGACATGAAAAGCCAGGTGGCGGCCGAGACCGCCGCCGCGCTGGCGCTGATCGAGCAGGGCTGGCGCCCGGAGGCCGGCGAGCTGAAGCTCGTGTTCACCTGCGACGAGGAGACCGGCGCCGAGCAGGGTGCGGCCTGGCTCACCAGCGAGCATCCCGAACTGGTGCGCGCCGACTTCGTGGTCAACGAGGGAGCCGGCGAGCTGATCCGGCGCGGCGAGCACCGCGTGTACGGCGTGTGCGTGGCCGAGAAGGGCGTGTTTCGCTTCACGCTCGACACCCACGGGCGCAGCGGCCACGCCTCGGTGCCGCGCATCGGAGAGAACGCCCTGCTCAAGCTCGCTCCCCACCTCAGCGCGCTCGCGGGGATCCGGCCTGAGCCAGTGCGTCAGGCCGAGGTCGACGAGCTGCTGAGCGCGCTGGGGCTCGATCCGAGCGACCTGAGCGCGGCGCTGGCCGAGCTCGAGGCGGACGCGCCCGCGGTGGCGGTGCTGCTCGAGCCGATGACGGGCGTGACTCTCACGCCCACGATGATCTCCGCCTCGGAGAAGATCAACGTGGTGCCCTCCCACGCGCGGCTCGAGGTCGACTGCCGCGTACCCCCGGAGCTCGGTGAGGAGGCGGCGCGCGCCGCGATCCGGGCGGCGATCGGGGACGACGGGTACGAGCTCCGCTTCCACGGCGAGGTGGTGGGCAACCGCTCGCCGTCGGACACACCGCTGATGGACTCGATCCGCCGCTTCGTGGAGCGCGAAGACCCGGGTGCGGTTGTGGCCCCGCTGGTGATGACCGGCTTCTCGGACTCACACTGGTGGCGGCGCGCCTTCCCCGATTGCGTGGCCTACGGCTTCTTCCCCCAGAACGCCATGGACGTGGTGGAGGCCTACCCGATGATGCACGGCATCGACGAGCGCATCCCGGTGGCCGACCTCGGGCTGGCCGCCGCCTTCTACGCTGATCTCATGGTGGAGACACTTCGATGACCTCACCAGTGCCCGAGGACAAGCTGCGCCTTGGCGGCATGGCGCTGCGCAATGGGCTGCTGGTGCACGGGCCCACGCACTGGGCCGCGGCCGTGCGCGACCCCGCCGGCGAGATCAAGGTGGCGTCCGGCCCAAAGCCCGATCTGGGCGGCAAGGCGGCGGAGGGAGTGCCGGGCGTACGTGGCGTGTTGAAGCTGGCCGAGGCGATGGCGGTGATCCCGCTGGTCAAGCGGGCGCTGCCCGAGGCGCGTCTCCCCATGCAGGATCTCCAGACGTTGGGGGCGATGGGCGCCGCCGCGCTGGGCGGCCAGGCGATCCGCGCGGGCGGCCGCCGCGCCGAGACGCAGGGGGAGTCCCCGCGCCGCCACGGAGTGGGCCGCGAGGCCGCCGTGGCGCTCGTGAGCCTGGCGCCGGCGCTGATGGCGCTCCGCAGCGGCGACCTGGCGGCCTACCACGGCGTGGAGCACAAGTCGATCGCCGCCTACGAGGATGACGAGGCGGCCGCCGAGGCCGCGAAGGAGCACGACCGCTGCGGATCCCACCTCGTCGCCCCCATGCTGGCCGCGGCGGCGGTGGGCAACGTGGCCGCCCGCCGCGCCGGCCTGCGAGGGCCGGCTGCCGAGGTGGCGGTGGGACTGGGAAGCGCGGCGGTGGCCGTCGAGGTGTTCGCCTGGGGCGAGCGCCACCCCGACTCGCGCCTCACGCGCCTGTTGCGCCGCCCCGGCCATGAGATCCAGCGCGCGGTGGGCACCCGCGAGCCGACGGCCGAGCAGCTCGAGGTGGGCGAGGCGGCGCTCCGCGAGATCTTGAGGGTGGAGCAGGGCTCAGCGGCGTAGCGGTAAGCGCTCCGCTCGGGCGTGCGCCGTCTGCGGCGCGCCCACGATTGGCTGGTGAAGGGGGTGCTGTCCTGCTTTGGGTACCTCCTGGGTACCTAATCCAGGACGGGCGCCTCTCCCCGGCCAGCAGCGCAAGATGTGCGGCGCCCCAAGGACTGCGTCCGTCTCTTGAAGGGACAGCGGCCGGTCCGACGGTTAGCTCCCAATCGTCGTCACGAGTGGACTCGTTCGGACGCTCATGCTCCAGCCCCATCCAGCCGATGCAAGATCTGGATGAGCTCCCTCCGGCTGTGGCTCGTGTGCGCCCTCGCTGTGCTGGGTGCGCTGGCTCCTGCCGCCGCGGCCGACGGTGGGGCGGCAGCCTGCAGCACGCCGGTCAGCGTGAACAAGGCCCAGCAGCTCGGGGGCCTCGCGCTCGAGTCCGGTCGCTACACGGTCACGATCCTCGACAGCTCGGAGCTGAGCTGCGACGAGGCGGCCGAGGAGTTTCGCTCGCTGGTGCGGGCTCCCGGCGCCGAGCTCCCCGAGGGCTGGGAGGTCGATCCCGCCAGCGGCACCTTCCAGCGCACGGACGGCACGCGCGGCTTCCGGGTCGACGCCGACACCACGGCCGACGGCGGCGGCGGGCTCACCTGGGACTCGATTCAGGACTGGGTGATCGTCTGGCTGCCGATCATCTTCATGGGTCTGATCGCCGTGGTGCTGATCATGACCCTGCGCTACATGCCGCGCACCAAGCCGCAGGAGATCAAGCCTCAGTCGTCGAGCTCGGTGCGCTGGCAGGACGTGGCGGGGGTGGACGAGGCGAAGGACGAGCTGCGTGAGGTCGTTGAATTCCTGCGCGACCGCAAGCGCTTCCGCAGCCTGGGCGCCAAGGTGCCCAAGGGGATCCTCCTGCACGGTCCGCCGGGCACGGGCAAGACGCTGCTGGCCAAGGCCGTGGCCAACGAGGCCGAAGCGAGGTTCTTCGCGCAGTCGGCCTCGTCGTTCGTCGAGATGTTCGCCGGCCTCGGCGCGGCGCGCATCCGGCGGCTGTTTCGCCGGGCGCGCAAGGAGGCGCCGGCCATCGTCTTCATCGACGAGCTCGACGCGGTGGGCGCCACTCGCGGCAAGGACATCTCGGGCGAGAAGGACCAGACTCTCAACCAGCTCCTGGTGGAGCTCGACGGGTTCGAGTCGGCCGACAACGTGGTGGTGATCGCTGCTTCCAACCTGCTCGACAAGCTCGATCCCGCGCTGCTTCGCCCGGGCCGCTTCGATCGCCAGATCCTGGTTTCGGCTCCGGATCTCAAGGGCCGCCGGGCCATCCTCGACGTCCACACGCGCGGTATGCCGCTCGAGCCCGATCTCGACCTCGACCTGATCGCCCGTCAGACCAGCAACCTGACCGGCGCGGACCTGGCCAACATCTGCAACGAGGCGGCGATCTTCGCCGGGCGCGACCATCGCAACTCGATCGGCACGCGCGACTTCCAGGCCGCGCTCGAGCGTGTGATCGCGGGCATGCAGTCGCGCCGTGTGATCACCGAGCATGAGAAGCGGGTGGTGGCCTACCACGAGGCCGGGCACGCGCTCTGCTCGGAGCTGCTGCCCTCGGTGGAGAAGGTCCACCGCATCTCGATCATCCCCCGCGGGCGGGCGCTCGGGTACACGCTCAACCTGCCCGAGGAGGACCGCTACCTGAAGACCCGCGACGAGCTGCTCGACTACATGGTCGTGTTGCTGGGCGGCCGGGTGACCGAGCACATCGTCTTCGGCCAGATCACCACGGGTGCGTCCGACGACCTGCGCAAGGTCCACGAGATCAGCCGCTCGATGATCACCCAGTTCGGCATGGGCACCGAGCTGAACTCGAAGCAGGTGCCCACCGACGACTACTCGATGTCCGACCACACCCGGCGCATGGTCGACGAGGAGCAGCAGTACCTCACCGACCTCGCCCACAGGAGGGCCATGAAGCTGGTGGCCGAGCACCGAACGCTGCTGGAGGCGTTTGCCTTCACCCTGCTGGAGAACGAGGTGCTCGAGCGAGACGACATCGAACGGCTGGTGGGGGCCTACAGGGGCGAGCGCACCGAGAACGGGCGTCCCCTGATCAAGGATCTCGAGCCGGGCCCCTTGGACGTGGCCGCGGCCGAGCGGATGGAAGACCCACGCTCGCGCTGATAGCCAATCCCGCCTCCGGAGCGGGAACGGAGCCCGAGGCGCTGGCGGACGAGCTGCGCCGCCTGGGTGCGCGGGTGGAGCTGTTCGAGCCCCGCCAGGCCGAGGCGGCAGCGCGCTCGGGAGCCGAGCGGATCGTGGTGGCCGGCGGCGACGGCAGCATCGCGCCGGCGGCAGCCGCCGCCGGCAGCGCCGGCATTCCGCTCGCCGTGATCCCGGTGGGCACCGCCAACGACTTCGCACGGGGCCTCGGCCTGCCGCGCGCCCCGGCCGACGCCGCCCGGCTCGCCGTGGAGGGGCGCTCGCTGCGCCGGCTCGATCTCTGCCGGGTCAACGGACGCCCGTTCGTGAACGCTGCCAGCGCCGGATTGGCCGCTCACGCGGCCACCGAGGCCGGCGGGCTGAAGAAGGCGCTCGGCCCGCTGGCCTACGCACTGGGCGCCCTGCTTGCCGGGATCCGCGAACGGCCGCTGCGCTGCGAGCTCCGCCTCGACGGCGAGCGCTTCTTCGAGGGCGGGGTCTGGCAGGTCACGGTGGCGGGCACCGGGACCTTCGGAGCCGGCTCACGGCTCGAGCCCGCCGAGCCGGATGACGGGCGCCTCGACGTCGCGGTGATCGAGGCGGGCTCGCGCCTGCGCCTGGTGGCTCATGCATACAGCCTGCGCGTGGGGCGGCTCACGCGTCGCTCGGACGTGCGTCACGCGACGGCCCGCAGCGTGGAGCTTCTGGTGGCGCCGGACACCGCGTTCAACGTCGACGGCGAGGTGGTGGAGCTCGGCCCCGTGAGAATGACCGTGGAGCCCGCGGCCTTCAGCCTGGTGGTGGCTGCTCCCCGTCGAGATACTCGCGCGCGTCCTCCGCTCTGAACCAGATTCTCAGGCCGCCTCCCGCAGGCTGGCGCTCGAAGGCGCCGATCTTGCCCGAGTCCGGTTGGATCACCACGTCGGGGTCCCCGTTGGTCGAGAACGCGAGGAAGCGGACGGCCTCCTCGGTGCGGTTGACGATCTGGTGGGCGCCCTCCTCGCCGCGCAGGAAGGACACGACCTCCCCGGGCTCGAGATCGCGCCAGCCCTCGACGGTGCGCAGGCTGGGCCGGCCCTCGAGCACGACTACGAGCTCCTCCTCGGTGAGATGGGCGTGGTACGGGTAGGCGGCTTGCCCGGGCGGGAGGTCCCAGAGGCTCAGCCCGAGCCGCTCGGCGCCCGCCTGGCGGCTGATCCGGGCGCGCTTGCAGGTGAAGCCCTCGCCACCGCGCGGCTCGTCGAATTCCGGATTTTCGATGTTGACCATTGCTGGGTTGTAGCCTCAGCGGCCGTGTTCGGGCGGCTAGACCACATCGGTGTCGCGGTTGAGGACCTCGACGGAGCCGTCGAGCTCTACCGCGACCGGCTGGGCATGACCTTCCAGCACCGCGAGACCGTGGACGAGCAGGGGGTCGAGGCCGTGCTGCTCGGCGTGGGCGACAGTCACGTGGAGCTGCTTCGCCCGCTGGGCCCCGACACAGCCGTGGGCCGCTTCATCGAACGCAACGGACCCGGCCTGCACCACGTGGCCTACGGGACGGACGACATCGAGCAGGCGCTCGACTCGGTCCGCTCGGCCGGGCTGCGACTGATCGACGAGGAGCCGCGCGCGGGCATTCAGGGCAGCCGCGTGGCCTTCCTGCACCCGAAGTCGACCGGCGGCGTGCTGACCGAGCTGGTCGAGGCCATGGAGGCACACCAATGACTGATCCCGCCCAGCGCATCGACATCGGGTTCCAGGGCGGGCAGGTCCTTCCCTGCCGTGTGTCCATGGAGTCCTACCAGGGCCTGCGCAAGGCGCTCGGCGACTCGAGCGCCGACCGCTGGTACGAGCTCGAGACCCAGGACTCGGAGGTCGCTCTCGACCTCTCGCAGATCGTCTACGTGCGGCTCGACACCGAGGGACAGAAGGTCGGCTTCTAGCGTCGCCGTCAGCCTGCGCGCGCTCGACATGCGCGTGCTGCGTCTCCTGCGCACGAAGGGTCACACACCGGCCGTGGAGGCCGCTGTCGTGGCCCTTGCCCGAGCGGGGGAGAACGGCATCCTGTGGCACGGGCTCGCCGCGTCTGGAGCCGTCCTGCAGCCCGCACGGCGTCCCGTGCACCTCCGGGCCATCGCCGCGGTGCTGTCCACGCTCGTGGTCAACACGGCGGTGAAGGCGCTGGTCCGCCGGGCGCGCCCGGCGCTCGCGGACCTGCCGGCGCTCACGCCCGTGCTGTCCGGGCGCTCCTACCCCTCCGCGCACTCGTCCACGTCGTTTGCGGGGGCGCGCATCCTGTCCCAGGCCCTGCCCGCCGGACCGCTGTACGCGCTGGCGATGGCGATGGCCGCCTCGCGCCCCTATCTGGGCGTGCACTACCCCTCGGACGTGGTGGCGGGCGCCCTGCTCGGCGACGCCATGGGAAGGCTGATGGGCGAGTGAAGGTCGGGATCGTCGGGCTGCCCAACGCCGGCAAGTCCTCGCTGTTCAACGCGTTGACCCGGGCCGGCGCCTCGGCGGCCAACTACCCGTTCACCACCGTCGAGCCCAACGTCGCCGTGGTGGGAGTGCCCGACGACCGCCTGGAGCGCGTGGCCGAGACCGTGGGCGCCCGGCCCGTGGTGCACGAGACGATCGAATTTCACGACATCGCCGGTCTCGTGCGGGGGGCCCACGAGGGAGAGGGGCTCGGCAACCGCTTCCTGGCCAACATCAGGGAGACCGACGCGATCCTGCACGTGGTGCGCGTACACGACGACGCCCAGGTGGTGCACCCCGAGGGCCGGGTGGACCCGCTGGCCGACGCCGAGACGGTCGAGACCGAGTTGCTGTTCGCCGACCTCGAGCAGGCCGAGCGGCGCCTGGAGCGAGTGGCCAAGCAGGCCAAGTCACTCGACAAGGTCGCGGTGGCCGAGGAGCGCTGGCTGCGGCAGGTGGTCGAGGCCCTGCGTGAGGGGCGCGCGGTGCGCACGGTGCCCGAGCCCGAGAACGCTCCCGGCGCAGCCGTGCGGCTGTCGGCCCTCACCTCGAAGCCCGTGCTGTACGTGGCCAACGTGGCCGAGGGCGAGCCGCTCGAGCCGCCGCCCGTGCTGGCCGAGCACGCACGCGAGCGCGGCGCGCGGGCGGCGGCGGTGAGCGCCCGGCTCGACTCCGAGCTGTCCGAGCTCGAGGACGACGAGGCCGCGGCCATGCGCGACGAGCTCGGCGTGGCCGAGTCGGGGCTCGAGACGGTGATCCGCGAGGCGTTCGCGCTGCTCCACCTGATCCAGTTCTTCACCGCCGGACAGGACGCCGAGGCGCGGGCCTACGCCATCCCGCGCGGCACGACGGCGCGGCGCGCGGCCGGGACGGTGCACACGGACATGGAGCGCGGCTTCGTGGCCGCCGAGATCACGCCCTGGGCGGCCCTGATCGAGGTGGGCGGCTACAACCAGGCGCGCGAGCGAGCGCTGCAGCGCATCGAGGGGCGCGACTACGTCATGCAGGACGGCGACGTGGCGACGTTCCGCTTCACGCGCTGACGCGTTCTGGCCGAAATCGTCTGGTTGTTGTCATTGCGGCCAAGACCGGCAAGCGCGACCATGGGCCCATGCGGCGCGTGGTGATCGTCACCTACCCCGGTGTGCAGACCCTCGATGTCACCGGGCCGGCCGAGGTCTTCCGGACGGCCACCGCGATCGCGGGGGACGGCGGCTACGAGCTCGAGCCGGTCGCGCCGAGTCCCGGCCCGCTTGCGACCTCCTCGGTGCCGCTGTTCGTGGAGCGCGGGATTGCGGACTGCCATGGCCCGATCGACACGCTGATCGTGGCCGGCGGCACGGGCTCGCGCCCCGCGCAGGACGATCCCGAGCTGATCGACTGGCTGCGCGCGGCCGCGGAGCGCTCGAGGCGCGTGACCTCGGTCTGCACCGGAGCCCTCATCCTCGCCCGCGCCGGTCTGCTCGACGGGCGCCGGGCCACCACGCACTGGGCGTGGTGCGACTACCTGGCGTCCCGCTACCCCGCGGTACGGGTGGAGCCACGGCCCATCTTCGTCCGGGACGGCAACGTGGCCACCTCGGCGGGAGTCACCGCCGGCATGGACCTGGCCCTGGCACTGGTGGAGGACGACCTCGGCCCCGAGGTGGCGCTGGAGGTTGCGCGCTGGCTCGTGCTCTTCCTGCGCCGGCCCGGCGGCCAGTCGCAGTTCAGTGCCCAGCTCGCGGCGCAGACCGCGGAGCGGGCGCCGTTGCGCGAGCTGCAGGCCTGGATACCCGATCACCTCGCCGAGGACCTGAGCGTGCCCGCGCTGGCCCGGCGCGCCTGCATGAGCGAGCGCAACTTCGCGCGGGCCTTCCGGCGCGAGACCGGGCGAACCCCCGCGGCCTACGTGGAGGCGGCGCGCGTAGAGCGGGCTCGGATCGGGCTCGAGAGCGGCGATCTTCCCGTGGACGCACTCGCCCGCCAGGTGGGCTTCGGAACCGTCGAGACCCTGCGGCGCGCCTTTCGCCGCCGGCTGGGCGTGAGCCCTGCCGACTACAGGAGCCGCTTCCGTCCGCGGACGGCGGCCTGACCCGGGAGGAAGTCCCATGAAGATCGCCATCCCCCTGTACACGGGCTTCACCGCCCTCGATGCCGTGGGCCCCTATGAGGTGCTCTCGCGCCTGCCGGGGGCGTCGGTCACCTGGCTGGCGGAGCAGCCGGGCCCGGTACGCACCGACAACGACATGCTCGCCCTGCAGGCCGACGCCGCTTACGAGGAGCTCCCTGACCCGGAGATCTTGGTGGTACCGGGCGGGTACGGCACGCGGGCGCTTCTGGACGACGAGCGTCTGCTCGACTGGATCCGAGGCGCCCACGAGACGTCGCAGTGGACCACCTCCGTGTGCACCGGCTCGCTGCTGCTGGGCGCCGCCGGCGTGCTCGATGGCCTCGAGGCCACGAGCCACTGGCTCGATCTCGACACGCTCGAGCAGTTTGGGGCGCGGCCCAGCCGCAACCGTGTGGTCGAGCAGGGCAAGGTGATCACCGCGGCCGGAGTGTCGTCCGGGATCGACATGGGGCTGACACTGGCCGCCCGGGTGGCCGGGCCCGAGGTGGCCCAGGCGATCCAGCTCGGGATCGAGTACGACCCGCAACCGCCCTTCGACGCCGGCGCCGAGCACAAGGCCCCGCCGGAGACGGTTGAGCTGCTGCGCGGGCTCGCCGCGGCCAGGGGGAGTTGATTGCCCCGTCTGGGGCAGCGCGGTACCTTGAGGGCGCCACCACACCCAACGCCGGAGGCCCTCTTCCGATGACCCGCTCGCTTCGCCGTTCCTGCCTTCCCCTCGCCATCCTCGCGGCCTGCGCCGCACTCGCCCCGGCGGCTTCGGCGTCGGTACCCGCCCAGGCCTCGAAGAGCTGCGACATCGGCACCGGGCGGGGCTACGGGACCACCTACGTGACCCGGATCAGCGTCAGCGGCGGTCCCACCTGCCGCGGTGCCAGGAAGCTCATCAAGTCCTTCCACGCCTGCCGGCCGGGCAAGCGCGGCCGCTGCTCGCGGGTGGCGGGCTACCGCTGCAGCGAGAACCGATTCAACCCCTCACGGTTCTCCTACGACTCGAAGGTCACCTGCCGCAAGGGCGGGCGGACGGTCAAGCACACGTACACCCAGAACGTCTAGTTATCTAGCCGCCGAAGTCCCGCTCGACCGCCTCCATGACCGCGTCCGCGGCCAGCTCGGCGCCCTGCCCGTTGAGATGGATGCCGTCCGGCTCGCGGACGATCTGGCGGCGGCCGTCCACCTCCATGGCGTCGCGATAGCGCCCACCCGGGGTGAACAGCTCGTCCATGTCGAGCACCCGCACCTGGGCGCGGTACGGCTGGGCCGCCACCTCGATCGCCGCGTTCACGGCGCGGGCCACCTCCTGGCGGTCCTTGTCCCGTGGCGCCGGCAGGGTCAGCCAGTACACGCGTGCCCGCCCGCCGCGCCGGTAGGTGTTCATCATGCGCCGCACCCGGTACGCGTAGGCCGCCGCCCAGCCGGCGTCGCAGCAACGAAGTGACTCGCCCCCGGGGCCGGGCAGGTCGAAGCCCTCGTTGGCTCCGATGAAGACCACCACCGCGTCGGGCTTGCGCTCGGTGGCCTGCTGGGTGGACAGCTTGCCCCAGTCCACCAGGCCGGTCTTCGAGATCCCCGTGCCCACGTGGGGGTCGCGCTGCACCTCCACGTCCCCGCCGGCGTCGGCGTAGCGGCGGGCCATCTCCACGTCGAGCGGCATCGCCAGCGAGTCCCCCGTCACGAGCAGGGTGCCGAGCCGGCCGGCGGCGGGTCGGGCACCCAGCTCGGCCGGGTCGAAGGAGGAGGGTGGGACCGCGGGCACCCCGCGCGCACCGCCCGCGGCGGGGGCCGAGTCGCCGAAGCCGCCCTGATCGCCCACGCCGTCGTCCTCGAGGAAGGCCAGAGCGTCGTCGGTCCATTCGTCGAAGGGCAGGCGGTCCGCGATCCAGCCGGCGGGGGCGCCCACGGCGAGCGTGAGCTCCCGCGCCACACCCGGGTCCATCTCCTCTCCCGCCGAGCGGATCGAGGAGCCCTCGAACAGCGCCAGCAGCAGCACGGCGATCAGCACCGCCGTGACCGCATGGCGTGCGGTGAGGCGCCGTCCCTTGGGCGTCGGCGGTATGGGCGGCTCGGGGCTCGTCGGGTAGTAGGGCGTCTCGGCCACGGCTCAGAACTGGAAGTAGATGAAGGGGGGAACCCCGCCGCTGGGCACGGTAGCGCCCACCACTGCCACCACGAAGGCGAGGGCCAGGCCGAGCGCCGGGGCGGGGAGCGCCGCGGCCCGCACACGCAGCCGCTCCATCGGATCGGGGGGCAGGAGCTGGAAGCCGATCACCACCGCGACCGCCGCCACGGTGAGCGGGGCCCAGAGCGTGGCCGGTCCCGGATCGAAGAGCTGGCCCACGAAGGTGACGGCGAGGTCCAGGCTCTCGGTGCGGAACAGGATCCAGCCGAACACCACGACGTTGAAGACGATCAGCCAGCGGACCCACGCGGGTGCGCTGACCCGCCCCCTCAGCTGGTGCTCGATCACGAGCGCCACGCCGTGGAGGGTTCCCCACAGAACGAAGCCCCAGGCCGCCCCGTGCCAGAGGCCGCCGAGCACCATCGTGATCATCAGGTTGCGGGCCGTCTTCAACTTCCCGCCGCGGTTGCCCCCGAGCGGGATGTAGAGGAAGTCGCGCAGGAAGCGCGACAGCGTCATGTGCCAGCGCTGCCAGAAGTCGCGGAAGCTCGTGGCCCGGTAGGGGCAGTTGAAGTTCTGCGGGAACACGAAGCCCATCAGCAGCGCCACCCCGATCGCGATGTCGGTGTAGCCCGAGAAGTCGCAGTAGATCTGGGCCGCATACGCGTAGGCGGCCAGCGCCACGTCGGGCGCCGAATAGGCCTCGGGCACCCCGAACACCGGGTCCACGATCTCGCGGGCCAGGTAGTCGGCCAGGGCCACCTTCTTGACCAGGCCGATGGCGATCAACACCACGCCGGCGCCCACGGCCACGTTGCGCGGGTCACGCGGGCTGGCCAGCTGCGGGATGAACTCGCGCGCCCGCACGATCGGCCCGGCCACCACGTGGGGGAAGAAGGAGAGATAGAGCGCGAAGTCGATCGTCGACGCGGGCCGCAGCAGGCCGCGCTTGACGTCCACCACGTAGGAGATCGCCTGGAACGTGATGAACGACAGGCCGATCGGCAGCGCCAGGGTCAGCAGGGGCAGCGGCATCCCCAGGCCGATCGAATCGAGGAACCCCCCGATCTCGTCCGCGAAGAAGCCGTAGTACTTGAAGAGGCCGAGCGCGCCCAGGTCCACGGCCACCGTGGCGGCCATTATCTGCGTGCGCCTGCGATCCTCTGACGCCCGCACCACGAGCACCGCACCGATCTGATTGGCGAGGGTTATACCTGCGAGGAGCAGGGCGTAGCGGGGGCTCGCGGCGGCGTAGAAGATGTAACTCGCAACGAGGATGAACGGCTTCCAGAGGTGCGGGCGGGGCATCAGGAGCCACGACAGGCAGAGCACCACCGGAAAGAAGAATGCGAATTCGAAGGACGGGAATACCACGTTGCGCCAGCGCGATACTAGGTGCGCTGGCCGCCGCCACGTTGCTCGGCACAGCGGCGCCGGCCTACGGGGCCTGCGGTGGAGTCGAGCGCTTCCTGCCCGGGGATTCCCCCTCGTCCGAGCCGCCGCCGCTCGCCGTGGGCGACTCGATCATGCTCGGCGCGGTGGACCAGCTCAGCCGCCGCGGCTTCGAGGTCGACGTGCGCGGCTGCCGCCAGTTCTCGGAGGGCCTCTCCGTGATCGCGGCGCGGCGCGCGGACCGGCACGCTGCCCGGTGTGGTGGTGATGGCGCTCGGCACCAACTGGACCGTCGAGCGCCGGCAGGTGCGCCGTGCGCTCATCACCCTGGGTCGCAACCGCGTGCTGGGCCTCGTGACCCCCAGAGAGGTGGGCGGTGTGGCCAGCTCGGACCAGTCGGTGATGCGCGCGGCCGGGCGGCGCTGGCCGCGCCGGGTGAGGGTGCTCGACTGGGTGCGCTACAGCAGCGGGCACTGGAACTGGTTCTGGAGCGACGGCCTCCATCTCCAGCCGCGCGGCGCGCGGGCGCTCACGCGACTGGTGGCGCCGGCGCTGTCCTGGGAGCCGCCCGACTACGACGCCCCGCCTCCCGTCGATCCGGCTCTCAGCGCAGGATCCGCTCGCGGCGCAGCGTCCGGATGATCACCGCGGCGGCGAGCGAGGCGCCCGCTGTGTTGAGGTGCACGCCGTCGCCCTGGCGCACCCGCACCACGCGGTCGCCGATGCGCATCGAGTCGCGGTAGCGCCCGCCGGGCGTGAACACGTCGACCAGGTCGATCACCGCCACGTCGCGGCGCGACCGCGCCGCCGCGCGGCGGATGGCCGCGTTCACGGCGGGGAAGGTCTCCCTGAAGAAGCCGCCACGCGGAGTCGGCAGGGTCAGCCAGTAGACGCGCGTGCGCCCCCCGCGTCCGTAGGTCCTCATCATGCGCTCCGCGCGGCGCGCGTACTCGGCCACCCAGGCGGCTCCACAGCAGTCGGCCGAGCCCATGCGGAAGCCGTCGTTGGCGCCCAGGAACATCACCACCACGTCCGGTGAGCCGGACGCCTGGCGCCGGGCCTGCTTCTGCCAGTCGAGGAGCGAGGGCTTGGAGATGCCGGTGCTGATGTGGGCGTCGCTGCGCACCTTCACGCCCCGCGACCCGAGCCGCTGCTTGAGGTAGCCGTCGATGATCTGGATCATCGAGTCGCCCGTGGCCAGCAGGCGCAGCCTCCCGTTGCGCGGCAGCGCCCGCACGGCCGCGCGGTCGCGTGACCAGGCGGTGGACACGCTCACGCGCCAGCCGCCCGGGCGAAGAGCGCGGAAGCCGGTGACGGCCTTGCGGCGTCCCGACCGGATCAGCTCCGAGCGGCAGCGCCGGGGTCCCCCGGGCGGCTCGACGCAGAACCGCGCCCGCACGCCGCCGAGGGCCCAGCGGTCCACCAGCCTGAGCGCCACCCGGCGCCCCGCCCTCGACCGTCTCGGCGCGGCGAGCGCCAGGCGCCGACTGCAGCTCGGGGTGCGCAGCCGTGCGGTCGTGCTCGTGCCGTCGGCGCTCCGCGCGGTGAAGGTCCTCTCGCGAACGTCGCAACGCCAACGCGCCGCGCGGCGCAGCACGGTCTGGGCGGACGATGGGGTCACGCTCGTTAGCGCCCGGCCCGTGTCCTCGATGCTCACCTTCACCCCGGGCGGGGAGGTCAGGCGCAGGCGCACGTAGCCGGTCTCCTTGGCGTCCGCCGTGAGCGTGAGCGGCGCGGGTGCCGACACCTCGCGCGCGAGCGTGTACAGCTCGGCGCCGGAGGGCTCGTCGCCACAGCCGAGCGCGGCCACGGGCAGCACGATTAGCGGCAGCAGGCGCCGCCTGGCGCTCACCGCACGCGGACGCTGGGTCCCGCCACCGAGCCGGCCCTGACCCGGTACAGCCCGGGCCGGTCGAGCCCGGCGTGGTAGCGGCCGAGTCGCGAGGTCCTCACCCGCGCGATCGTACGCCACCGGCCCGCGGAGCGGCGCTGCACGGCCAGGCGGTGGCCGCTCGGAGCGGGCCAGAACTCGCCCGCGAGGGACTGCGCCACCGGCGCCGGCCCCCAGGCCGCCGGCCGCGCCGAGCGCGCCCGCCGGCCCGAGCTCGACACCCGGACGATTGTGAGCCAGGTGTCGCGCAGCCCCAGGGCGGCGCGGATCTGCGGGCCGCTGATGATCCTCGAGCCACGGGTGCCCACCACCCGCGCGCGGATCACCCGGGGCGACACCCCGCGCCTCAACACCTTGAGGCGCTTGAACCTCCCGGGCGCCCCCAGCGCGCGGGTGAGCGTGCCGGTGGAGAAGCTCACCTTCCAGCGGTGATAGGGCGAGCGCGTGTCGTAGGGATCGGGGACCCCCACGAGCCACGGCTTGGCCAGCGCCCCGATGAACGAGAACTCCACGTTCTCGGTGTGCCCGCCCGAGGTGGAGAAGTAGTAGGTCACCGCGGGCTGGCCGCCGTAGGTGAGGATCTGGCCCGCGGTGCGGTCCACCGCCGCGTTGGAGCGCAGGCTCTCCCCGGTCACGCCCTTGTAGACCTGCGAGCGCGTGTCCGGGTACTGGTCGAACGACCCTCCGGTCTTGCGCGTGGCCAGCGCGTAGGTGCGTGCGGCCACGGCCTGGACCTTGAGCGCCTCGAGCGGCCACGTGCTCGGCATCTCGCCCGCCACCACGCCCTTCACGTAGGGGTCGAGGGGGATCACGTTGATGGCCGTGACCCCGCCGCCCGGGCGGATCTCGATAGCGCCCCGGTAGAGGCCGTCGCTGATGCCGTTGAGGGCCGGTCCGAGCAGCCGCACGGGATCGTCGCCCCCGGCTCTCACCCGCAGGGGCCCGCCGAACTTGGCCACCCGGCGGCCGGAGGAGGTTCTGAGGCGAACGCCGGAGCCCGAGCGCACGGCCACGTAGGTCGCGCTGCGCCGCAGCGCGCGCCCGTTGGCCGACGTGGCGCCGCGGAAGCGTATGTAGGGATCGTTGGGCTGCAGCAGAACGCGCACCGGCCGGCTGGGCGCCGTCTCCATCTCGGTGCCCTTGTAGTAATGCGCCAGGATGCCCTCGAAGCGCGCTCCCTCGAGCGCGTAGCCGTAGGCGCCGTACTGGCTCATCCCGATTCCGTGGCCGAAGCCCGCGCCCTTTACGACATTGCGCACTGCCGCACCCGCGGTCGCGGCGGGCACGAGGAGGAGAAGAGCCACGGTTGTGAGGAGAACGCGATTACGCACGGAAGTACAACGCCTCAAACGGGTGAAGGTAGCGGGGCGGGCGGCGCGTACTACGAGACCGCGTACAGGCGCCACTCGCCCGGCACGCCGCGCAGCTCGTGCTCACCGCGGTCTGCAAAACCGATCCCCGAACCCACGACGAGATCCTTCACGGTGCCCGATACGAGCACCTCACTGGGCGCCGCCCGATCCATCACGCGGGCCGCGATGTGCACGGCCAGGCCGCCCAGGTCGCCGTCCATCACCTCCAGCTCGCCGGTGTGGAGACCCGCGCGGACCTCGAGCCCCAGCGAGCCCATCGCGTCCGCCACAGAGGCGGCGCAGCGGATCGCTCGCGCGGGCCCGTCGAACGTGGCCAGGAAGCCGTCGCCGGTGCGCTTGACCTCGCGGCCGCGGTGGCGCTCCAGGGCCTGGCGAAACAGGGCGTCGTGGCGCTCGAGCAGGAAGCGCCAGCCCCGGTCGCCCATGTCGGCGGCCCGCTGGGTGGAGTCGACGATGTCGGTGAACATCACCGTGGCCAGCATGCGGTCGGGCTCGTGCTCGTGCCGCGCCCCGGTGAGGTGCTCCTCGATCTCGCCGATCAGCGCCTCGGAGTCGCCCACCGAGAACATGTTGTCGGCACCATCGAGCTCCACGTAGCGGGCGCCGGGGATGCTCGAGGCGATGTAGCGCGAGTGCTCGATCTTGATGAAGGCGTCGTCGCGACGGTGCATCACGAGCGTGGGCACCCGGATCGAGGGCAGCACGCCGCGGACGTCGAACTCGCCGATCAGGCCGAAGATGCGGCGGATGGTGGCCGGGCTGGCGGCCAGGCGCTCGAGCCGGCCCGCCCACTCCATGAAGGACGGGTCGCCGGCCTCGCTGGGCGCCACGCCGGCCGCCACGAGGCCCTCGCCCCAGCGTTCCACGAGCTCGTCCATCTTCCGGTCGCGCTCCTCGGCCGACCAGGCCCACTCGTAGCCCGGTGCCCAGGTGGCCCGCGCGAACGTGGCGTAGAGGATGAGCGCGCTCACGCGCTCGGGATAGGTCGCGGCGAAGAGCGCCGCCAGCGGGCCGCCCTCGAGCGTGCCCGCGATGGCCACGCGCTCCGCGCCGGCGGCGTCCATCACCGCCAGCACGTCGTCCATCTGCTCCTCGAGCGTAGGCGCTCCCCAGAACGGGTCGGACAGGCCAGAGCCGCGCCGGTCGAAGGTGATCACCCGGGCGAAGCGCGTGACCCGGGTCATCACCCGCTCGAGCGAGCGCTCCGACCACAGGTACTCGACCTGGGAGATCCAGGGCGGGATCCAGACGAGGTCGACGGGAGCGTCGCCCACGACGATGTAGGCGATATGGAGGTCGCCGCTCTTGGCGTAGCGAGCCACTGGAGCCACGTGAGTGACGTTATCGCCGCCGGGTAGGCTCAATCGGGTGGCGCAGCGCAAAGCCTCAGACGTGTTCGTGGAGTGCCTCGAGGCCGAGGGCGTCCGGCACGTGTTCGGGATCCCGGGCGAGGAGACGCTCGATCTGAACGAGTCGCTGTCGCGCTCCTCGATCGAGTTCATTCCCGTTCGCCACGAGCAGGGCGGGGGCTACATGGCGGACGTCTACGGCCGCCTCACCGGGCACGCCGGCGTCTGCCTCGGCACGCTCGGTCCCGGTGCGCTCAACCTGGTCACGGCGGTCGCGGACGCCTACCTCGACCGGGCGCCGCTGGTGGCGCTCACCGGTCAGGGCGACCTCGAGCGGATGCACAAGGAGTCGCATCAGTACATCGACCTCGTGCGCGTGATGCGCCCGATCACCAAGTGGAACGCGCGGCTCTCGGACGCGGCGATCATTCCCGAGGTGGTGCGCAAGGCCTTCAAGGTGGCCGAGTCCGAGAAGCCCGGCGCCACCCACATCGAGCTGCCCGAGGACGTGATGGGCTCCGACGTGGACGCCGAGCCGCTCCCGCGCCGGCGCCTGGTGCCTCCCGAGCCCGCCGCCCGCGAGCTGCTCCGGGCCGCGGACATCGTGCGCGGTGCGGTGCGCCCGGTGGTGCTGGCCGGCAACGGCGTGGTGAGGGCGGGGGCCGCCCCGGCACTGCGCGAGTTCGTGCGCGCCACGGGCATTCCGGTGGCCGAGACCTTCATGGGCAAGGGGCTGCTGTCTCCCGAGAACCCGAAGGCGCTCGGCTCGGTGGGCCTGCAGTCCGGCGACTACGACATGGCGGGCTTCGACGACGCCGACGTGGTGCTGGCCATCGGCTACGACCTGGTCGAGCACTCACCCGAGCACTGGAACCCCGACCGCGACAAGCGAGTGATCTGCATCGACTCGGTGCCCGCCGAGATCGACGCGTACTTCATGCCCGAGGTGGAGCTCGTGGGGGACATCTACGCCGTCCTCTCGCGTCTCGGCGAGGAGTGCCGCCACATGCCGCACCAGGGCGGCTCGGCCAAGCTGCGCGACGTGGTGCTGGGGCGCTTCGAGCAGGCCCGCGACGACGACACCTTCCCCCTCCAGCCGCCCCGGGCCCTGTGGGAGATCCGGCAGGCGCTCGGGCGCGAGGACATCCTGATCTCGGACGTGGGTCTGCACAAGCTCTGGATCGGGCGCATGTTCCCGGCCTACGAGCCCAACACGGTTCTGATCGCCAACGGGCTCGCCGGCATGGGCTTCGCCGTGCCCGCCGCGGTGGCCGCCAAGCTCGTACATCCCGAGCGCGCGGTGGTGACCGTCAACGGCGACGGCGGCTTCCTCATGAACGCCCAGGAGCTCGAGACCGCCGTGCGCCTCAAGACCCCCTTCGTCAACGTGATCTGGGAGAACCATCAGTACGGCTCGATCGTCTGGAAGCAGGACAAGAAGTTCGGCTCGCACTTCGGGACGGACTTTCAGAACCCGGACTTCGTCAAGCTCGCCGAGGGCTTCGGCATGCCGGGCTGGCGCTGCGAGTCCGCGGACGAGTTCGGCGAGCGCCTGCGACACGCGATCACGCTCGACGTGCCCTCACTGATCGTCGTGCCGATCGACTACTCCCTCGACGTTGCCATATCGGAAGAGCTAGGAACGGAGATCGTTGCCACATGAGCATTGCCACTGAAGAACAGACCGTTGTCGACAGCGTGCCCAAGCAGCTCTACATCGGGGGCGAGTGGCGCGACGCCGGCGGAGGCGGAACGCTCGAGGTGATCGACCCGTCCACGGAGGAGCCCATCTGCGCGATAGCGGACGGCACTCCGGACGACGCGATGGCGGCCCTCGACGCCGCCGTCGAGGCCCAGAAGGAGTGGGCGGCGAGCCCGGCCAACGACCGCGCCGGGATCCTCTGGAAGGCGTTCGAGCTGATGACCGAGCGCGCGGACGAGCTGGCCACCCTGATGACGCTCGAAATGGGCAAGCCGGTGGCGGAGTCGAAGGCCGAGATCATCTACGCGGCCGACTTCTTCCGCTGGTTCTCGGGCGAGGCCCTGCGCATCGAGGGCACCTACAAGCAGTTCGCCAACGCCACGAGCCGGGTGCTGGTGATGAAGCAGCCGGTGGGCCCGTCGCTGATGATCACCCCCTGGAACTTCCCGATGGCGATGGGCACCCGCAAGGCGGGCCCGGCACTGGCTGCGGGCTGCACCGCCGTGATCAAGCCGGCGCAGCAGACGCCGCTGTCGATGCTCGCGATGGCCAAGCTGCTCGAGGAGGCCGGGCTCCCCGGAGGGGTGCTGAACATCCTCACCACCTCCTCGTCGGGCAGCACCACCGGCCCGCTGATCGAGGACGAGCGGCTGCGCAAGCTGTCCTTCACCGGCTCCACCGAGGTCGGACGCAAGCTGATCGAGGCGTCGGCCAAGAACGTGCTGAAGACGTCGATGGAGCTCGGTGGCAACGCACCCTTCCTCGTGTTCGAGGACGCCGACCTCGACGCCGCGGTGGAGGGTGCGCTCCTGGCCAAGATGCGCAACATCGGCGAGGCCTGCACCTCGGCCAACCGCTTCCACGTGGCCGAATCGGTGCGCGAGGACTTCGAGCGCCGGCTCGCCGAGAAGATGGGCGGCCTCAAGCTCGGCCGCGGGACCGAGGAGGACGTGAAGGTCGGCCCGCTGATCGACCAGCCCTCGCGGGAGAAGGTGGCCGAGCTCGTCCAGGACGCACTCGACAAGGGCGCCACCTGCGTGGTGGGTGGCGAGATCCCCGACGGCCGCGGCTACTTCTACCCGCCCACCGTGCTGGGCGGCGTGACCGACGACGCCCGCGTGCTGCACGAGGAGATCTTCGGCCCGGTGGCCCCGGTCACTCAGTTCGAGTCCGAGGAGGACGCGATAGCGCGGGCCAACGACACCGAGTACGGCCTGGTGGCCTACGTGTTCACCCGCGACATCAAGCGGGCCATCCGCGTCTGCGAGGCACTCGACACGGGCATGGTCGGCCTCAACCAGGGCATGGTGTCCAACGCCGGCGCGCCCTTCGGGGGCGTCAAGCAGTCGGGCATCGGCCGCGAGGGCGGCCACGAGGGCATGGAGGAGTTCCTCGAGACCAAGTACGTGGCCGTGAACATGTAGGGGCGTTAAGAGATGGACCGGTCGTACTGTCCCCCTGGGGGCCGTTCGCTCTGAGCTGGAGCTTCGCGACGGCCGCGCGTTGACGGGCCGTCGGCCCCGCGCAGTCTGGAAAGCAAGATCTGCGGTTTCACGCGGAAGCGGAAGCGAGACCAGCGAGCCGCGCTACTCCTGCTTTTCGTCCAAAGCGATAGTCGGCGCGCCGCAGCGCCGCGGGCTACCGCTTCTGCCTCGACGCGGTAGCGGCAGCTGGCCTGGGTCGGCGACGACGGGTGGATCACTCGTCACGTCGAAGCTGGCTGGTCGGTAGTTGCGTGGGTGTCCGATGGTGAAGCAGCGCGCCTCCACATCAGGACAAATAGTAGAACGGTCGTGATGCCGATTGTGTTGAGGATTGTGATCGAGACCGTGACCAGCGGGTCGGCTGCAAAGGGATAAATCATCATCAGGAGCATCGGAGCGATGTTGCGTACCGCCGTGGTCGCCTCGATCGCATGCCTGACTCCCACGTCTTTGACTCGAAGACTGGAAACGAGAAGGTAGCCACACCCGAGGCCGATGAATGGACCGGCAAGGGCCGCGATGTAGCTCTCGGTGCCCCAGGTCTGCTCGAACAGATCCCAATACGCAACCAGCGTGAAGTTGAGATTAAAGAGCAGACACAGGATTGCGACCCGGACAGCCCACTGTGCCAATGGTGCGGTCAGGTCGGGCCACCAGATCCTGAAGCCGCACCCGAGAGCCAGTGGCAGGAGCAAGAAGAGCAGCAGCGGCCAAGCAACATCCCAGGCAGAGGCCTTGAGTTGCGCGTCAACCGCATCGATGGCGAGGGGCAACCCTACCGGGAGGGCGATAATCGTCGCGACAGTCAGGAGTACTAACAGCGTGGTGGATGTGCCGACATCCGCCTTGGCTAACCGGGCGAGGAGGGGAGCGAAAGGCATACCCGCACACAGGGCTGCGACACAGAACCCGACCTTGATCTCTCCAGGAATGGACGAGGCTATCGTCAGCAAATAGCCGACGAACAGGAGCGGGATGATGACGAAATTGATCACCAACGCCCACACGGCAATCTTCCAACTGGCAAAGGCTTCTGCCAGCAGCTTGCCGACCGCAATCCTGAGCCCCAACCCGAACGAGTTCAATATCACGAAGAGCACCCCAAACCCGTTGATCAGGACGCTCTGACTGGACTGCGTTGTCATATCGCTCCCCTCTCACGAGCAGCGATCCGACAGCGGTGAGCACCGGGCCGATTGCGAGTGTCCCTCCAGGCGGGTGTGCAATCAATGGCGGTCATCGGCGCGATCAAGGACGAGGCCGATAGAACCTATGCCGACGCGCACAGAGCGCTCATCATCCGAATGGGGTGATCGTCGCCGGGGCCGGGGTAGGTGCGGGCGGCGAGATCACCCGTTCGGCGTGAGTGCGGCCGAGGCCGCGAGGGGGCAGTAGCCATGGCGCTGAGCGCTCCCAGGGCACTCCGACGTCCTGCGGGAAGGTCCGAGCGCGCTCTATCGCCTTCGCCTGAAACCAGCAGCAGGGCCGCGCGGAGCCCGACTGCTGCCTTCCATGAGAGGGAGCAGTCCGAGCACGAGTGCTGCTTTGCGCGAAGAGGGGCAGCGAAACGAGCCAACGGTTGCATGGGGTTAGCCGTTCCGTCAGAGTCGGCCGGCAGCGACCCCGAGGGTGGGACGAACCACCGCGGGGCCAGAACCCCAGAGAGGACTTGCGATGCCGACAGTGATTGCGTACCACGAGATCGATGACCGCGACCATTGGCTCGCCTCACCGAAGCGGGAGGAGTTTTTCGGACCCCTCGGCATCAGCATCCGAACGTTCCTCGACCCGGAGAACCCGAGTCGCGCGGCGGTGCTCGCCGAGGTTCCCGACATGGCTGCGTTTCAGACCGCGATGCAGTCCCAGGAAGCCGCCGATGCGATGGCTCATGACGGCGTTCGGGCCGACACCCTGATCGTGCTAGTCGAGGCGTAGCGCTCGACACTCCTACTTTCAGGCGAAGGAGCCTTCGCCGGGTGAGGACCACTGGCACGGCGCCGCCCCCGAACGCTTCATGACCCACCTCGCGATGCAGGAGGTCGACGACGAGGGGAGCCCAGTCACGTGGGGTGAGCACGTGACCGACGAGGAGTACCGCGCCTCCTAGCGCAGCCGCCAGAGGCTAGGCCGGCCGGTAGATCGCGATCACCACGCCGGTGGGCGTGGTCTTCGACTCGATCAGACGCAGCGAGGCGAACGTCCCGCCATCCGTGAACAGGCGTCGGCCCGAACCGAGCACCAGCGGATGGATGAGCACGTCGTACTCGTCCACCAGGTTCGCCCGCATCAGCGACTCGACGAGGTCGCCGCTGCCGAGCACCACGAGGTCGCCCTCGTCCTCCTCCCGGAGCTTGGCCACCGCTTCCGCGGCGTCGCCCTCCAGGAGCGTGGAGTTGACCCACGGCAGCGGCTCCTCGAGCGTTCTCGAGGCCACGTACTTCCGGGTGTTGTTCAGCACCTCGGTGTAGGGGTTGTCGCTCTGGCGGGGCCAGAAGCCGGCGAAGTCCTCGTAGGTCCGCCGCCCCAGGAGCATCGCGCCCGTCTGCCCGCTCCGCTGCGCCATCAGGCTCGCCATGGCCTCGTAGGGCGCAGCCCAGCCGCCGTGCTCGAAGCCGCCGCGCGTGTCCTCGTCGGGCCGGCCCGGCGCCTGCATCACGCCGTCCAGCGTCACGTTGTTGATCACCACGACCCTGCTCATCGCGCTTCCTCCGGCAGCTTCAGCTGGGTGGCGGAGAACACGGTCCCCGCGGGATCGGCGAGCAGCGCCTGGCGCAGGGGCGTGCCGGGGACGTCGTAGGGCTCCTGGACGAGCTTGCCGCCGAGCTGCGGCGCGCTCGCGGCGGCCGCGTCGATGTCGCCGATCCAGAAGTCAGCGCCCCAGTGCGCGGGCGTGTCCTCGCCGGCCTGCATCATTGCCGCCACCACCTCGCGTGAAACGGGCTGGCCGGGCTCACCGCCCACGTAGCCCGGGAGGCGCCACATCATCACCCCGTCGCCGAACGACTCCGTGGTCCATCCGAACAGCTCGCCGTAGAACGCCTCGGCCCGCCCCGGATCGCGCGCGGTGAGCAGGCTCATGCTCCACGCGCCCGGCTCGTTCACGAGCTGAGCCCCGTGGCGGTCGCGCGCCTCCCAGAGGCAGAACGAGGCGCCGTCGGGATCGGCCAGCACGGCCATCCGCCCGGCGGGAAGCACGTCGAACGGCGCCATGGCCACGCTTCCGCCGGCGGCGACGACTCGCTCGGCGGTCTCGTCGGCGCTTGCGACGGCCACGTAGGTGGTCCAACCCGGCTGGGGAGGCTGACCCTCGGCGGGCTGCGCGATGCCCGCCACGTCGCGGCCGCGCAGCCGGGCGACCATGTATCCGCCGGGACCGGGGCCTATGAACTCCCATCCGAACAGCTCGCTGTAGAAGCGCATGGCAGCGTCCTGATCCGGCGGCGAGGTGTCCACCCAGCAGGGCACGCCCGGTTCGTATCGGTCACGTTCGCTCATTGGCGCACCGTATCATAGAGTTGGACTTTCCAACTATCTGAACGGGTAAACCGACCAAAGAGGTAGACTCCGCTCCATGGCCGGCAAGCGCAGCTACCGCGATCGCTGCGGCATCGCACGGGCTCTGGACGTGGTGGGGGAGCGCTGGGCGCTGCTCGTGGTCCGCGAGCTGCTGCTCGGGCCCAAGCGTTTCACCGACCTGCGCGCCGGCCTGCCCAACCTGAGCCCCGACGTGCTCGCCCAGCGCCTGCGCGAGCTGGAGGAGTCCGGCGTGGTGCGCCGCCGCACGCTCGCGCCACCCGCCGCGTCGCGCGTGTACGAGCTCACCGGGCGCGGCCACGAGCTCGAGCCCGCGATCGTTGCCCTCGGGCGCTGGGGCAGCACCGCGCCCTTCCCGGCCGACGAAGCCGGCATCGGATCCGACGCCACCGCGATCGCCCTCATGAGCCTGTTCCAGCCGTCGCTGGCCGGGGATCTGGATGCCCGCTTCCAGCTGCAGCTCGGTGAGGACATCTTCGCCATCGAGGTCGCCGACGGCGAGCTCGAGCTCGCGCGCGGGACGCCCGAGGATCCCGACGCGACGATCGAGGCGGACCCGGGCACGCTCGCCGAGGTCCTCTGGCACGGCCGCCGCCTGTCCGTGGCCGAGCGCTCGGGCGATGTGGCGATCCGGGGAAACCGGCCGGCGGCCAAGCGCCTGCTGACGTCGTTCCCGCTGCCCGAGCCCGCGCCGGCCTGACGCAGCCGGGCGGCGGGCCGAACGCGCCAGGAGGTGCAAGATCGGCTGCACCCACTTGTGGGAGACGCCTTCCCTGCTCACGCTTCGGGCATGCGCCAACTCCGGCATCTTGCCGGCGTGGCCCTGCTGGCATGGATGTCGGCGATGTGCTTGCCGCCGACAGCAGATGCGGGAAGCGCCAAGACGGCCGCGCTACAGGTGGCACTGAAGGCCAATGGTCTCTACCCGGCTGCGGTCGACGGCGTCCGCGGTCCGCTCACCCGTTCGGGGGTCGTGCGCCTTCAGCGGCGGCGCCACCTCGCCGTGGACGGCGTGGCGGGGCCGCAGACGCGAGCCGCGCTCGGCCGGCGCGGGCGCCCCCGGCTCGGCAGCCGCATGGTCCACCGCGGCCAGCACGGCTGGGACGTGGCCGCCCTGCAGTACCTGCTGGCCCGCCGCGGCTATCCGCCGGGTGCGATCGACGGCGCCTTCGGTCCGGTCACGGACAGTGCCGTGCGCAACTACCAGCGTGCCCTCGGCCTGGGCGTCGATGGCCTGGTGGGGCCCGCCACGCTGGCCTCGCTGCGCAGTGGTTCCACCGCGCCCTCAGCCTCCCCCCAGGGTCCGGTCCGCTTCCTGCGCCCGGTGCCCGGCGGCATCAGCGACGTGTTCGGCGCGCCGCGCGACGGCGGCCGGCGGCGGCACTCGGGGATCGACTTCAAGGCCTGGACCGGCACCCGCGTGGGCGCCGCAGGGGTGGGCGTCACGGAGTTCGTGGGCCTCAACCAGGGTGGCTACGGCAACCTGGTCGTGGTTCGCCACCGGCTCGGCTACACCACCTGGTACGCCCACCTGTCGGCCATCACCACCTGGGTCGGCGAGCGGGTCAAGGGCGGCACCCGCATCGGGCTCAGCGGCGCCACCGGCCACGTGACCGGCCCGCATCTGCACTTCGAGGTGAGGCGCTGGGGCACTCCCATCGACCCCGCCCCCTACCTGCTGGCAGCTGTGGCCTCCACGGCCACCCGTCCACACACCTGCTGGGGCGGCGCGCTGGTGGTCAACTACCGGCGCGAGCGCATCGACGACTGCGGGGCGAGCCGGCGACACTAGGCGGCCTCCGTGCGCGGCGGCGGGTTTACGATCGTCATTGTCGTGTCGCCGCTAGTGATCCGCCTCCTGGGACCGCCGGAGATCGAGCGCGACGGTGTCGTGGCTACACCGCCGCGCGGGCACAAGTCGTGGGCGGTGCTCGCCTATCTGGTGCTCGCCGAGCGGCCGATCGGGCGGGGGCGACTGGCGGAATTGGTCTTCGGCGACGCGGTCGACCCCCTGGGCGCGCTGCGCTGGACTCTTGCCCAGCTGCGTCGCGCGCTGGGAGAGCGCACGGCGCTACAGGGAGACCCGCTGGAGCTGGGGGTGCCAGCGGGCACGGGCGTGGATGTTCTCGCGCTTGCCGCGGGCAGTCCGGACCCGGTGCTCGCGCGCGGAGAGCTCCTCGAGAACGTGAACCCGGGCGCAGGCGAGGACTTCGACGCCTGGCTGCGCGTGGAGCGCCGTCGTCTGGCCGGCCTGTCGGAGGCCGTGCTGAGAGATGCGGCCCTGGAGGCGCTGGCGGCGGGCGATCCACTGAGCGGCGCCGCGCTGGCGTCGCGGGCGGTCGGGCTCAACCAGTTCGACGACACCAACCACGAGCTGCTGGTGCGCTGCCTGACCCGGGCGGGCGACGTCGCCGCTGCGCGTGAGCATGCCGACGCGTGTGAGCGGTTGTTCCGGCGTGAGCTGGGGCGCGCTCCGGATCTCGGTATCCGCGCTGCGATCTCCGAGCACGAGGCGGGCGGTGAAGTCGCCGCGGGCGACCGCGCGGCAGCCCTAGGCCAGCTGGAGGCGGGCCGGGCGGCGGTCGACGCCGGTGCGGTCGAACCCGGAATAGCCTGCCTGCGGCAGGCGTGTGCCGAGGCGCGCGGCGTGGGGGATCCCGTTCTGCTCGGGCAGGCGCTGGCCGCGCTGGGCGCCGCGCTGATTCATCTCCTGCGCGGTAGTGACGAGGAAGGAACCGCCCTGCTGCACGAGGCGCTGGCCCTCGCCGAAGCCGACGGGGACCGCACGGTCACTTGCAAGGTGTGCCGGGAGCTCGGCTGGGTGGCGCTACAGAGCGGTCGCGGTGTCTCGGCCGGGCGCTGGCTGCACCGCGCGACTGAGCTGGCCAAGGAAGGCAAGGAACGTGCAGCGGTCCTGGGGGTGCGCGGACAGGCCCTCTCCGACCGTGCCCACTACGCGGCGGCGATCGCACTCCTAGAGGAATCGGTCGCGACCGCACGTGAGTGCGGCGACGCTCGGCAGGCGGCCTGGTCGCTGGCGATTCTCGCTCGCACGCTGCTGGCGCTCGGACAGGTGGCTGACGCGGCCGCGCTGCTCGACGAGTCGCTGGCGCTGGTGGAAGAGGAGAGATGGGTGGCCTTTCAGCCCTTCCCGGAGGCGCTGAGGGCGGAGGCGGCGCTGCGCCAGGGGAAGCCTGACCAGGCGGTAGCACTGATGGAGCACGCGTTTCCGCTGAGCTGCCGTATCGGCGATCCATGTTGGGAGGCGCTCGCCGCTCGGGTGAACGGGCTGGTGTGCGAGGCGGCCGGCGACCGGGGCAAGGCCCTGGAGTGGCTGCGCGACGCCGCCGACCGCTCGATTCGAGTGCCCGGGCCCTACGTCTGGATGCACGCGTGGTGCCTCGACGCGCTCGCAAGCGTGGCCGTCGCGGATGCTGCTCCCGACGCTCGCGAGATCGTGGAGCGGCTCGAGACGGTGGCCGCACGGGGAGACATGCGCGAGCTGGTGGTCCGTGCCGCCCTGCACCGAGCGAGCCTCGGCGACGCCGGGGGCCTCGAGCCCGCCCGCCTGCTGGGCGAGGCGATCGACAACCCGGCGCTGCACGACAGGCTCGCCGCGGCCGCCTGACCCATTCCGGCCTCGACACCGATCACACGCCCCGTCACACGGGCGGCTGGTGCACTCGTCGCACACGACCTGAAGGGGACCGGATGACCTCAGCCACTGGATCGGCCGACCAAGAGCTCAAGCAACGCCAGAGCGTGATGTGGGGCACCGGGCCCTACCAGCGCGTCACCGAGACGCTCACAGACATCCATGAAAGCGTGGTCCGGGAGCTGGCGCCGGGCGGAGGCTTGCGCTGGCTGGATCTGGCCTGCGGCACCGGCGCGGTGGCCGAGCGCGCAGCAGCGCACGGCGCGTCCGTCACTGGCATCGACCTGGCGCCCGCGCTCATCGAAACCGCGCTCCAGCGCGCCGTCGATCGCGGCCTGGCCATCGATTACAGGGTCGGCGACTGCGAGCAGCTCGACGTCGAGGACGAGAGCTTCGACGCGGTGTCGTCCACCTGCGGAGTGATGTTCTCGCCGGACCACGAGGCGAGTGCGCGAGAGCTGGCGCGCGTCGCCCGGCCGGGCGGCCGCATCGCGCTGGCCAACTGGACCCCCACCGGCGGGCTCGCCCGCATGTTCAAGGTAATGGCGCCGTTCATGCCCGCGCCGCCGCCGGCCAACCCGTTCGACTGGGGCGATGAGGATCGTGTGCGCGAGCTGCTCGGCGACGCCTTCGACCTCGAGATCCAAGAGCACGTCTCCACGCTCAACATGCCGTCGGGCGAGGCCTACTGGGAGCTCTTCTCGAGCAGCTACGGCCCGACCAAGGTTCTGGCCGACTCTCTCGGCGAGCGCCGTGAGGAACTACACCGGGCCTGGGTGGAGTTCTTCGAAACCGAGTACCGGCGAAACGGCCAAATCGAGCACACACGCGAGTACCTGCTCGTGCTCGGCACGCGCCGCTGAGGCGCCGGGAACCGCAACCAATAGGAGCTTCGATGAGTTCAGCGATTGACCCAGTAGCGACAGAAACGAGCCGCGCCGAGACCTTGCCCCAGCTCGACGCGACCTCGCTGGTGGACGGCGAGCGATTGGAAGCCGAGGTCAAGGCGATGTACCGCCACGTGGCGCGCGGCGACAACGCGGAGCTGCACTTCGATGTGGGCCGGACGGTCGCTGCGGCACTCGGCTACCCCCGCGCACTGCTGGACGCGATACCCGCCGAAGCCCTCGGGTCCTTCGCCGGAGTGGGGTACCACCTCGACCTCGCTGCGCTGCAGCCCGGCGAGGCGGTGCTCGATCTCGGCTCGGGATCGGGCACCGATCTGTTCTGCGCGGCTGCGCTGGTGGGTGAGCGCGGGTCGGTAGCGGGGGTGGACATCACCGAAGAGCAGCTCGCCAAGGCGGGCCGGCTCCGCGACCAGGCCGGCCTCTCCCGGGTCGAGCTCGTTGAAGCCCACATCGAGGAGCTGCCGTTCGACGAGGGGAGCTTTGACGCGGTCATCTCGAACGGCGTGATCAACCTCTCGCCGCGCAAGGACCTGGTGTTCGCCGAGGCGGCGCGCGTGCTCAGGCCCGGAGGCCGGCTGGCGATCTCCGACATGGTCAGCGGCCGGGCACTCAAGGAACGCACCAGGCGCAACGTCGACCTGTGGGCCGCGTGCATCGCCGGGGCGATCCCCCGCGAGCAGTACATCGAGGCGATCGCCGGTCAGGGGCTGAGGATCGGGCAGCTGCGCCGCAACGACTACCGCTTCACCTCGGAGCGGGCGTTGGAGGCCTGCAGCATCTACGAGGTGGAGAGCGTTTCGCTGGTCGCCGCGAAGCCGCGTAGGGACGCTCGCCGTTGACCGCGCCCCGGCACGGCCCTTAGGGTCGATCGCCATGGCCTACCAAGAGCTCAAACAGCGTCAGAGCGTCGTCTGGGGCACCGGCCCTTACCAGCGGGTGACCGAGACCCTCACCGACATCCACGAGCAGGTGGTGGCAGCGCTGGACCCACGGCCCGGCGTGGACTGGCTGGACCTCGCATGCGGCACCGGTGCCGTGGCCGAGCGGGCCGCCGCCCGCGGCGCCACCGTCACCGGCATCGACCTGGCTCCGGCGCTGATCGAAACCGCGCAGGAGCGCGCCGCCGAGCTGGGCCTGGCGATCGACTACCGGGTCGGCGACTGCGAGCAGCTCGACGTCGCGGACGCGAGCTATGACGCGGTGTCCTCCACGTGCGGGGTGATGTTCTCGCCCGACCACGAGGCGACCGCGCGCGAGCTTGGGCGCGTGACCCGCCCAGGGGGCCACATCGCGCTGGCCAACTGGACCCCGACGGGCGGACTGGCACGGATGTTCAAGGTGATGGCGCCGTTCATGCCCGCGCCACCGCCGAGCAACCCATTCGACTGGGGCGACGAGTCGCGCGTCCAAGAGCTTCTCGGCGACTCATTCGAGCTCGACATCGAGGAGAAGACCTCGACACTCCACCTGCCGTCGGGCGAGGCGTACTGGGAGCTGTTCTCGACCAGCTACGGACCGACCAAGACACTGGCCGACTCGCTCGGCGAGCGCCGCGAGGAGCTACATAAGGCGTGGGTGGACTTCTTCGAGACCGAGTACCGCGTGGGCGATGAGATCCGCCACACCCGCGAGTACCTGTTGATTCGCGGCGAGCGCCGTACGGGCTAGGTCTTCGAGCCGCGCGCCATCGCCCGCAGGTCGAGCGCCTCGTCGAGAGTCGCCTCGTCCACGCCCTTCTCCAGGGCCACCTCACGGATCGTGCGCTCGGATGCCATGGCCTCCTTGACGATCTCTGTGCCGCGGTCGTAGCCGATGTGCGGGTTGAGCGCCGTGGCGATGGCCGGAGTGGACTCCGCGTAACGGCGCAGGTTGGCCTCGTTGGCCTCGAGCCCGTCCACGCACTTCTCGGCCAGCATGTGCGAGGCCGCCGTGAGGATGCGGATCGACTCGAACACGTTGCGGGCCATCATCGGCACTCGCACGTTCAGCTCGAAGGCGCCCTGGGTGCCGGCCACGGTCACCGCGGTGTCGTTGCCAATCACCTGAGCGGCCACCTGCAGGACCACCTCCGGGATCACCGGGTTGACCTTGCCGGGCATGATCGAGGAGCCCTTCTGCAGCTCGGGCAGCTTGAGCTCCATCAGGCCGGTAGCCGGCCCGGAGCCCATCAGCACGAGGTCGTTGGCGATCTTGGTCAGCGACACGGCCACGCTCTTCAGCGCCGAGTGCAGCTCGACGAGCCCGTCGCGGTTGCCCTGCGCCTCGAAGCGGTCACGCGGCGCGGAACCCAGGCCGAGGCGTTCGCGCACCCGCTCGGCGAACTCGGGATGGGTGTTGAGGCCCGTGCCCGTGGCGGTACCGCCGAGGGGGATCTGGCACGCGCGGCCGAGGGAGTCCCGGACACGATCGCGGCCAAGGCTGATCTGAGCCGCGTAGCCGCCGAACTCCTGCCCGAGGGTCACCGGCACGGCATCCATCATGTGGGTGCGGCCCGACTTGACCAGGTCCGTGAACTCGTCGGCGCGGCGCTGGAAGGAGCCCGCCAGGCGCTCGAGCGCCGGCAGCAAGTTCGTCTGCACGCTGTCGACGGCGGCGAGGTGCACCGCTGAGGGGAACACGTCGTTGGAGGACTGGCCCATGTTCACGTGGTCGTTGGCGTGGGCCTCGTCCCCGGCGAGGTTTGCGATCACCTCGTTGGCGTTCGTGTTGGTGGAGGTCCCGGAGCCGGTCTGGAAGACGTCGATGGGGAACTGATCGTCATGGCGGCCGGCCGCCACCTCGTCACCCGCGCGGGCGATGGCCTCCGCGAGCTCGGGATCGAGCAGGCCCAACTCGGCGTTCACACGCGCGGCCTCCGCCTTGATCCGGCCCAGCCAGCGAACCACCGGCGTGGGCACGCGCTCGCCCGAGACCGGGAAGTTCTCGATCGCCTTCGTGGTCTCGGCGCCCCACAGCTGCTCGCCGGTGGTCTCGTTTACGGCCATCGTTCTCCTTCGTCTGTTTCTCATCCGGAGGCTATCCAAGCCCCTACCTCGGAGAAGGTCTGCACTGAGTTGTCACCCGAACCGCTGCATTCCCCATGCAGTGCGGGCGGTGGCGCGACTTCCGTGTTCTGCTGGCCGAGCGTGACGGCACTCATCCGCATCGACCGGTCGTGGACTCCGGCCGGCGGCGGTAGGCCCCGGCCTATCCGCTTCTGCTCGCGCTGCGGGCACCCCTCGGAGGAGCCACCGGGGCGTCCCGAGCAGCGCCGGCGGGTGTGCGGCCGCTGCGGGATGGGAATGGTCCTGAGCTGCCCGCGGGACGCGCTCCCCGGCGAGGCCGCGGCCTTCCTGATCCTCGACTACGAGCTGAACGTCAGCGCCGTGAGCGAGGGCGGAGAGCGCTTCTTCGGCGAGGAGGACGAGCTGATCGGCGCGCACCTGCTCGACCTGCTCACGAGTCCGCTCGGCGACGCCCAACTCGCGCGTCACGCCGGCCTGGCCGCCCAGCGGCCCTGCGATTCGCTGGTGATGCCCGTCCGGCTGCTCGGCGAGCGCTCCGGTGAGGTGGGCACGATGGCCGCCCGGATCGCCACGTGCGGCCCGCCGCGCGGGGCGCTGCTCACGGTCGAGCCGAGCGACTTCGGCCGCGGCTGAGCGCAGAATCTCCCTGCAACAACCCGTGCGCTGGTTGCGCAACATTCGTCTAGGGGACACAAAGTTCCCTGCAGATGGACGAGCTTGCGCCGATAACCTCTGCAAGCGCTGGCGGAGTTCGACAGGGGATGGAGACCACTTGAGCGGTATCAGGACGAACGCGGCCGCCGAACTTCTGGGGGTCAGTCCCAACACCCTGCGTAGCTGGGAACGCCGCTTCGGCTATCCCAAGCCGCGCCGGACTCAGGGCGGACACCGCCAGTACGACCTGGCGGAGCTGGAGGCGTTGCGGCGCGCGCTGCTCGAGACGCACAACATCTCGTCTGCCATCGAGCTGGCCCGCCAGCGCGGCGAGGGGCCCAGTTCGCCCAGCCGCCTGCTCGACGCCTTCGATCACTTCGACGAGTCGTCCGCGGATCGTGTGATGGAGGAGAGCCTGTCCGTCCGTTCGGTGGAGCGCACGGTGGAGGAAGTGCTGCTGCCCGCCCTGGAGCTCGTGGAGGATCGCGACAGCCGCGAGGCCGAGCGCGAGCTGGCTCTGCGCTGGGCCACCGGCTGGCTGTACTCGTCACGCCGCGTGGCCCCCGCCGCCAGCCGCCCGCAGGGAGTGCTCCTGTTCGACTCGAGCCCGCGTCTCGACCTCGAAGCCCTCCAGGTGCAGGCACTCGAGCTGGGTCTGCGCCGTGCCGGCTTCCGCACGCTCATGCTGGCCTTCAACCTGCCGCCGGAGCGGGTGGTGCGCGCCATCCGCGCGCTCGACCCCACGGCATTCGTGTTCTGTGGCGGAGAGGCAACCCTCGAGGTGGTGGGCCGGCTCGTTTACACGGTCCGCCAGGTCGGGTCGGCGGCGCCCGTGTTCGAGTATCGCGAGGCGATGCCGGTCACCGGCGACCACGGCATCCCCTCGCTCGGCTCGCTTCCGGTCGAGGCGGTGGACCGGCTCAAGGGCTACGTGGACAGCGGCCGGCTCGAGCAGGTCGTGGTGGTGCCGGAGCCGCCCGCGGAGCCCGCGGCGCGCATCAAGCTCGCGGCGCGCAGCTCGGTCTGAGTCAGGCCGCCAGCTTGCGGCAGATCTCGGCGAGGGAGCGCTTCTCGCCCTCGTCCAGTGCGCCGAATGCCTGGCTGACCCGATCCGCGTGGGCGGGGAAGAGCCGCTCGACTATGTCGCGGCCCTCCGGGCTCAGGTCCACCAGCACGGTGCGCCGGTCGTACGGCGCGCGCCGCCTCCACACGAGCCCACGCCCCGCGAGCGTGACCGTTACCTCGGTGGCGTTCGCCTTGCTCCAGCCCAGCCGGCGACGCAAGGTCTTCAACTCCAGCGAGCCGCCGGCGGTGGTGAGCACCACCAGCACCGAGAAGCCGGCGGCCGACACTCCCTCGCGCTCCAGCTGAGCGGCCAGCCGGCGCCGCACCGCGGACTCGGCGCGCAGCAGGGCCTGCAATGCACGATGGGCGAGCGGATCGCCGAGCTCGAGCAGGGACATTGGCGGGCGATGGTAGGCCCGGCGCCGGACGGCGGAGGGTCACACCTAGAATCGTCGGTCCGTGTCTCGCTACCGCCCCGTCGACCCTGCGCAGTCCTTTCCCGACCTCGAGCAGCAGGTGCTCGGGCGCTGGCGCGATCGCGACGTCTTCCGGGAGTCGATCCGCCGCCGCGAGGGTGCCGAGCAGTACCGCTTCTACGACGGCCCGGCCACCGCCAACGGCCCGCCCGGAAGCCACCACGTGCTCGCCCGCGTGTTCAAGGACGTCTTTCCGCGCTTCAAGACGATGCGCGGCTACCAGGTCTACCGCAAGGGCGGCTGGGACTGCCACGGCCTACCCGTGGAGCTCGCGGTCGAGCAGGAGCTCGGCTTCAGCTCCAAGGCGGACATCGAGCGCTACGGGGTGGCTGAGTTCAACGCGCGTTGCCGCGAGTCGGTCCTGCGCTACATCGACGAGTGGAACCGGCTCACGGAGCGGATCGGCCACTGGATCGACACCGACGACGCCTACGTGACCCTCGACAACGACTACATCGAGTCGGTCTGGTGGTCGCTCAAGCAGGTCTTCGACCAGGGCCTGTTGACCGAGGGCTTCAGGGTTGCGCCCTACTGCACCCGCGACGGCACCGCGCTCTCCTCGCACGAGGTGGCGCTGGGCTACCGCGACGTGATCGATCCGTCCGTCTACGTGAGATTCCCGCTGCTCGACGACCCGAGCGTCTCGCTGCTGGCGTGGACGACGATGCCCTGGACGCTCGTGCCGCACGCGGCGATCGCTGTGGATCCCGCCGTGACCTACGTGCGCGCGCGGCTGGGCGAGGACCGCCTGATCCTGGCCGAGCCGCTGGTGGAGCGGGTGCTGGGCGAGGAGGCGGAGATCGAGGAGCGCATGCCCGGCTCCGCGCTGCTCGGGCTGCGCTACGAGCCGCCTTTCCCCTACATCGGCGACTACGGCGAGCGCGGCCACACCGTGCTGGCGGGCGACTTCGTGTCGACCGAGGACGGCACGGGCGTGGTCCACACCGGCGCCGCCTTCGGCGAGGACGACTTCCGTCTGGCCACCGAGAACGGGCTCACGATTCACAATCCGGTGAGACCGGACGGCACGTTCGACGAGCGCACCGGCCCCTTCGCGGGCATGTACGTGCGGGACGCCGACGCCCCCATCGTCGACGCGCTGCGTGAGTCGGGCCGCCTCTTCCGCACCGGTGAGTACGAGCACTCCTACCCGCACTGCTGGCGCTGTGGCACACCGCTCATCTACTACGCCAAGAGCAGCTGGTATGTGCGCACCACCGAGCGCCGGGAGGAGCTGCTGGCCGCCAACGAGGAGGTCACCTGGTACCCGGACCACATCAAGCACGGCCGCTTCGGCAAGTGGCTCGAGAACAACGTGGACTGGGCGCTCTCGCGCGAGCGCTACTGGGGCACGCCGCTGCCGGTCTGGCGCGCGGACGACGGCGAGGTGGTCTGCGTGGGCTCCCGGGCCGAGCTGCGCGAGCTCGGCGCCGAGATCCCCGACGATCTCCACCGGCCCTACATCGACGACGTGACCTTCGAGCGCGACGGGAAGCTGTTCCGGCGCGTGCCCGACCTGATCGACGTCTGGTGGGACTCGGGCTGCATGCCGTTCGCTCAGTTCCATGCACCCTTCGAAAACGAGAAGACCTTCGAGCAGCGCTTCCCGGCCGACTACATCTGCGAGGCGCTTGACCAGACGCGCGGCTGGTTCTACTCGCTGCTGGCGGTCTCGACGCTGCTGTTCGGCCGCGCCTCCTTCGAGACGTGTCTCTGCCTCGGCCTGATCCTCGACCCCGAGGGCCAGAAGATGTCGAAGTCGAAGGGCAACGTCGTGGCGCCGTGGGACGTGATCGACACCCACGGAGCGGACGCCTTCCGCTGGTACTACTTCACCTCCAAGCAGCCCTGGGACGGCTACCGCTTCTCGCTCGAGACCGTCGGCGAGTCCGTGCGCCAGTTCCTCAAGCCGCTTTGGAACACGTACGCCTTCTACGTCCTCTACGCCAACGTCAACGACCCCCTCCAAGGCGAGGCCGAGCAGCTGCCCCTCGACCGCTGGATCCGCTCGCGCCTGGCGGCCACGGTCGAGCGCGTGACCGAGCGCTTGGAGGACTACGACACGACCTTCGCCGGTCGGGCCGTGGCGGAGTTCGTCGACGAGCTCTCGAACTGGTACGTGCGCCTGTCGCGGCGGCGCTTCTGGGACGGCGACGCGGCCGCCTTCGCGGTGCTGCACGAGTGCCTCACCACCGTGTCCAAGCTGCTCGCCCCGCTCACGCCTTTCGTGGCCGACGAGATCTACGAGAACCTCGACGGCAGCGAGCCCTCCGTGCACCTGTGCGACTTTCCGCTGCCCGGGGAGCGCGACGAGCGGCTGGAGGCCGACATGCGGGTGGTGCGCGACGCCGTGGAGCTCGGCCGCGCCGCCCGGGCCCACGCCAAGCTCAAGGTCCGCCAGCCGCTCGGCGAGGCCGTGGTGGTGGCGGCCGACCGCGAGCGCGAGGCGATCGAGCGGCTCGAGCGCCTGCTCACCGAGGAGCTCAACGTCAAGTCGGTGCGCTACGTCTCCGAGGCCGACGAGCTCGGCCGCTTCGAGGTCAAGCCCAACTACCGCGCGCTCGGGCCGCGCTTCGGCAAGGCGATGCCGCAGGTGGCCGCCGCGGTGGCGGCGCTCGACCCCGCGCGCCTGCGCGCCGGGGAGCGCGTGGGAATCAACGTGGAGGGCCACGACCACGAGATCGGCCCCGACGACGTGAGCATGGCCCTGCAGCCGCTCGAGGGCTACCAGGTCGAGCGCTCCGGCACCCACGCCGTGGCGCTCAACCTGGAGCTCGACGAGGAGCTGCGCCGCGAGGGCCTCGCGCGTGAGGTGGTGCACGCGGTGCAGGCGGCACGCAAGGACGCGGGCCTGAACGTGGAGGACCGCATCGCCCTCACGCTCGGCGGTGACGACGAGTTGCTCGAGGCCGCCCGCGCACATCAGGACTACGTCTCACGCGAGACGCTCGCCACCTCGCTGATCTACGACGGCGACGCCGGCGCGTCCGCGGACATAGAGGGCCGTCGCTTGCTGATCGCCGTCGAGCGGCGGCAGTAGGCGAAGCAGCCGGCTCGGCCGGCTGCGCACGATGGGCGGTAGGCTCGGCCCCTGCATGAAGCTGCTTCCGCCCTTCGAGGAGCGCTCCTTCCCCGAGCAGCTGATCGCGGCGATCGTGATCCCGGTGGTCTTCGGGATCATCACCGGCCTCGCGCTGGGCTGGAACGGAATCGTCTACTGGGTCCTGGTCGGCCCCATCGCGTTGATCGGCGGCTTCGTGGGCGGGATGGATCACCGCGGCGCCGACGACGGCTTCGTCCGCGGCGTGATCGGCGGGCTCGTGTACGGCAGCTTCACGCTGATCGGCTTCGAGATCGCCAACACCGAGGCCAAGGCCTATCTGGGCGATCCGCAGGTGGGCCTCGTGTTCGCCACGACGCTGATCGGAGCGATCCTGGGCGCGCTGGGCGGCTGGTACCGCGTGCGGCTGGAGCGCGAGCGGGGCGTGGCCGCGCCGCCGCCGAACGCCTGAGCCGGGCGTCCCTCATTCCGCTCTAGCCGCGGGACCTCTCCAGCGTGGTCCGACTACGGCTGGGGACGGGGCACTGTGTTCGTTTGACCACCGTATAGGTGGTCTATCCGTACCGGCGCGACTAGGCCGCCAGCGCCGGCTCGATCTCCTGCACGAGCCGGCTCTTGGGCAGAGCGCCGATGATCTGGTGCACCGGCTGTCCGCCCTTGAAGAGGAGCAGCATCGGGATCGACATCACGTTGTACTGCGCCGCCGTCTGCGGGTTGTCGTCCACGTTCAGCTTCGCGATCTGGAGATCCTCGCGCTCGCCCTGAAGCTCCTCGAGATGCGGGGCGATGATCCGGCAGGGGCCGCACCACGGGGCCCAGAAGTCGACCAGCACAGGCTTGTCGGCCTCGAGGACCTCAGCCTGGAAGTTGTTGTCGGTGACCTCGATGATCGAGCCTGCCACGGTTGCTCCTTGTCTGGCGGATTGAGTCGCTATACAAAATATAGCGTCACCCCCGACCGGTGCGCCGTTACACCCGCAGACGCAGCGCCGGAACCCGGAATACCGCCTCAACCGCGATCCGCGGGGTCATCTTCGACTCGCCGAAGCGCCGTTCGCGAAACAGGATCGGCACCTCGGCCACCTGAAAGCCGGCGCGTACCGCGCGATAGGTCAGCTCGATCTGGAACTGGTAGCCGTTCGCCTGGACCTTGTCGAGTTCGATGCTCTCGAGCACCCGGCGGTTGAAGCACTTGAAGCCGCCGGTGAGATCGCGCACCGAGGTCCCGAGCACGAGCCGCGCATAGGCGCAGCCGGCGCGCGACACCACACGGCGCAGGAGGCCCCAGTTGACCACGCCTCCGCCCGTCACGTAACGCGAGCCGAGCACCAGGTCCGCGGCCCCGGCCGCCGCGATCAGCCGCGGAAGGTCGGCCGGGTCGTGCGAGAAGTCCGAGTCCATCTCGAGCACCAGCTCGGCGCCCTCCGCGAGCGCCACCGCGAAGCCGGCCAGATAAGCGCGGCCGAGGCCTTCCTTGGCGGCGCGGTGGAGCACCCGGATGCCGGGCAGCTCGGCCGCCAGTGAGTCGGCGATCCGGCCGGTGCCGTCGGGCGAGCCGTCGTCCACGATGAGCACCGTGTACGGCATCTCCACGGTCTCGAGCTGCCCGGTGACCGCGCGCACGAAGGGCTCGATGTTCTCGGCCTCGTTGTAGGTCGGGAGGATCAACCAGGCTCCGGGCAAGCCGCGTACCCTAGCCACGGCATGCGCAACGGCGAGATAGCAGAGGCCTTCGAGGAGCTGGCGAGCCTGTACGAGCTCGACGGCGCCGTGGTCTACCGCGTGGTGGCCTACCGGAACGCGGCCAAGGCGATCCGCGACTCAGGCGTCTCCGTGGAGGAGATGGCCCGCCAGGGCAGAGTCGAGGAGCTCGCCGGGGTGGGCAAGACGATCGCCGAGAAGATCGACGCGCTGCTCGAGACGGGTTCGATCCCGTCTGCCGACAAGCTGAAGGCCAAGATCCCCGCCGGTCTGGTGGAGATCACCCGCATCCCCGGCCTGGGTCCCAAGCGGGCCAAGCTGCTCCACGACAACCTCGGTGTGAGCTCGCTCGACGACCTGCGCAGGGCGGCCGAAGACGGCAGCCTCAAGGACGTGCCCGGCTTCGGCAAGAAGGCCGAGGAGAACGTGCTGGCCACGCTCGCCGCGGGGGCCGACGGCCGGCCCAAGGAGCGCATGGTCCTGTCGAAGGCGCTGGCCGTGGGCGAGGAGATGGTCGCGGCGCTGCGCGACCACCCGGCGGCGCTGCGGGTGGAGCTCGCCGGGAGCGCGCGGCGCTGGGCCGACACGGTCAAGGACCTCGACATCGTGGCCGCTTCCACCGATGCCGCCGCGCTGTCCAAGGCCTTCTCCGAGCTCGACGCCATCGACGCCGTCGGGAACTCGGGCGAGGCGGGAGCCAAGGCAGTGACCCATTCGGGGCTGGCGGTGGATCTGCGCATCGTGCCCTCGGAGGCCTTCGGCAACCTGCTCCAGCACTTCACCGGATCGGGCAAGCACAACGAGGCGCTCCGCAGCGAGGCCGTCCGGCGCGGCCTGCACGTGAGCGAGTACGGCATCTCCGACGATGACAGCGGCGAGACCGAGGCCTTCACCTCCGAGGAGGAGGTCTACGAGCGCCTGGGAATGGCCTACCTGCCGCCCGAGCTTCGCGAGAACAGAGGTGAGCTCGACGCCGCCCGGCGCGGCAAGCTCCCGGAGCTGATCGAGCTCGGCGACCTCCGCGGCGACCTCCACATGCACACCACGCTCTCGGACGGCCGCAACAGCCTCGAGGAGATGGTCGAGGGCGCCCGCGAGCGCGGCTACGACTACGTGGCCATCACCGACCACTCGGCCACCCACGGCTTCGGAGACGACGTCCAGCCCGATGCCCTGCGCCGTCGAATCGAGGAGATCCGCGCTCTAGACGTCTCGGGCATCCGCGTGCTCGCCGGTACCGAGACCAACGTCCTGACCGACGGCGCGGTGGACTACGACGACGAGGTGCTGGCGGAGCTCGACTGGGTCGTGGCCAGCCTGCACACCTCGTTCCGCCTCTCCGAGAAGGACCAGACCAAGCGCATGCTGCGGGCGATGGAGAACCCGCTGGTCGACGTGATCGGCCACCCCACCGGGCGCCTGATCGGCCGTCGCGAGCCCTACGCGCTCGACGTCGACCAGGTGATCGCTAAGGCCGTGGAGACCGGGACGTTCCTCGAGATCAACGGCAATCCGAACCGCCGCGACCTGAACGACGTCTACGCCCGCGCGGCCGCCGAGGCCGGCGTGACGATCATGATCAACTCGGACTCACACGGAGTCGACACGCTCACCAACATCCGCTACGGCGTGGCCACCGCGCGGCGCGCCTGGCTGACCGCGGACAACGTCGGCAACACGCGCTCGTGGGACAAGCTGCGGAAGCTGCGCAAGCGGGGGAAGTAGCTGCGTTCCGCTCGGGCCGGCGGTTGGCTCGGCGCGTGGTCCGGTTGGCTGGGGAGGGGGTCTGTCGGGGGGGGTCTGACGCTTTGAAAGGCGCCAGTAATATGCCCCACCAACGGCCGCCACACGCCCCGACCCCCGCCTAGGCCGGCTCGATCTTCCGCAGCCCCGGCAGCCGCAGCAGCTGTGGCCGCCCCAGCGGCGAGGTGCGGTCGAACCAGAACTCCACGCCGTCGCGTCCCTCGATGGCCGCCACCGCCGACGACTGCTTTCGCCAGACCAGCGCCACGAGCAGGCAATAGCCGGTGGCGATGGCCGGCACCTGCGGGAAGAAGAAGCCGATCACGGCCGCCGCGATCGTCAGGACGATCAGGGGCCAGAGCCGGTTGAAGAGCACGGTGCCCGGCTCGAGCTCGGGCAGGGCGTTGGTGTTGCGCGCGGAGGACAGCAGCCCCGCGATCCCCGGCGTGGTCATCGGGCGCCGGCCGACCCACAGCCCGGCGAGGGTTGCCAGGCACCACCAGATGGCGGCCACGTAGACGAGCGTGTTGGTGTCCTCGCCCGCGGCGCCTGCCACCGAGACGACGGCGAGCGCGGTGGCCGCCCCGCCGAACAGCACCACGGAAACGCGCAGGAAGTCGCGGAACCTCACTGCCCGGCCAGCGCCGCGAGCACCTGTGAGAAGCCGTCCACTCCGTCCACCACCAGGTCGGCGCGCTCCACGATCCCCACCGGGCCCTCGTCCGAGCGCACGCCCACGCGCACCGCCGCGTCGAGGCGGCCTTCGCGGCCGAGGGCGTCGAGCGCATCGAAGGCGTCGAGGTCCGTGGCGTCGTCGCCCCCGTAGAGGGCGGCGCGCACGCCCGAGCGCGTGACCAGGTCGCGCACGGCCTGGCCCTTGTCGATCGGGACCGGCGGCCTCACCTCGAGCACCTTGCGTCCCCAGTGGACCGAGAAGCCGGCCGCCTCCGCCTCCTGCGCCAGCCCCTCCAGGTGCGTGCGGGCAGCGTCCTCGTCCGGCGCGCCGCGCCAGTGGAGGGCGGCGATCGGGCCCTTGTCCTCGATGCGCACCCGCACCGTCCGCAGCTCGCGCGTGTCGCGCTCCGACACGAACGCCCGCACGCGCTTCTCCCAGCTCTTGAAGGCGGGCACCGTGCGCGGGCTGGACGAGCCCGGTTCGAGCATCTCGGCGCCGTGGGAGCCGGCGTAGACGATGCCGCCCACGCCCACGAGCCGCCTCACGTCGGACACCGAGCGGCCCGAGATACAGGCCACGCAGCCGTAGCGGCGCGCGAGCCGCCCGAGCAGCACCGAGGTCTCCTCGCGCACGTGGGCGTCCTCCGGTCGCCCCACGATCGGAGCGAGCACGCCGTCCACGTCGCAGAACACCGCCGCGCGGGAGGGATCGGCCGTGAGGGGTCTCAGGACCTCGGCGAGGTTCTCGGCGGGAGGTGCGGCCACGCGCCGTAGTATGCCCCGCGATGTCGTCCCGGCCGCTTCGCCTCGCCGCCATCGCCACCGCGGCGGGCGCTTTCTCCGGCCTCTTCGGCGTCGGAGGCGGGACGATCATCGTCCCGTTGCTGGTGCTGTGGCTGGGCTACGGCCAGAAGGAGGCCACGGGCACCTCGCTGGCCGCGATCATCGTGATCGGCCTGTTCGCCGCGGTGGCCCAGGCCATCTACGGAAACGTCGACCTGTGGAAAGGGCTGCTGATCGCGGTGCCCGCGATCGCCGGAGTCACGGCCGGCACCGCCCTGCAACAGCGGCTGTCCGAGCGTGCGGTGGCGGCGGCCTTCGTGGCGCTCCTGCTCGTCTCGGCCGCCGTGCTGATCTTCTGAATGGACGCTCTCGAGTTGACCGGCCTGCTGGTGCTCGGCTTCGCCGCCGGGATCGCGGGCGGGCTGCTGGGCGTGGGCGGGGGAATTCTGTTCGTTCCCGCCCTGGTGGTGTTCGCAAGCCTCACCCAGATCAGCGCGGTGGCCACGTCACTCGTCGCCGTGGTGCTCGTGGCCGTGGTGGGCACCTGGCGCCAGCACGAATACGGGAACGTGAGATTGCGCGACGGCTTCGTGATCGGGGTGCTGTCGCCGATCGGCGTGCTGGCAGGGGTGGTGCTGGCCAACGCGCTTCCCCAGCGAGCGCTCGAGCTGTCGTTCGCGGCGCTGCAGCTGCTGGTGGCCTGGCAACTCGCGGGGAAGGCGGGACTGCGGTAGCTTGCGCCCAGATGGAGATTCTCGAGGTCGTGAGCGCGGACGCAGGCGAGCAGGTGACTGTCTCGCTGAAGGGAGAACTCGACCTGTCGACCGTGGCGAAGGTCGAGGAGGAGCTGCGCCGGGTCGAGGCCTCGGCCGCCACGCTCCTGGTGCTCGATCTGTCCGGCCTGACCTTCCTCGACTCGACCGGGCTGCGCGCCGTGATCACCGCCGATGAGCGGGCCCGCGCCCAGGGCCGCCGCTTCGTGATCGTCAAGGGCCCGGACGCGGTGCAGCGCGTGTTCGCTATCACCCGGCTCGAGGAGCGGCTGGAGATGGTCGACGACGATTCGAGCCTTTCGGACGGGAGCACGTAGCGGGAGCGCCGCGGGCGGCGTAGCATCAGCCACGTGAGCGCCACGGAGCTGGCTGCCCGTCCCGAAGTCGCGTCCCTGGTCGGCCGCGGGGAGGAGAGCGGCTGCGTCAACCTGTCCGAGCTGGACGAGCTGGCGCAGACCCTCGAGCTTCTCGACGATGACCTCGAGGCGCTCGAGGACCTGCTCGAAGCCAAGGGCATCGACCTCTCGGACGACTGCGGCCGCCCCGCAGTGGAGCCCACCACCTTCCGTAACGGCGAGCTGGCGGCGGCCACCACCGACGCGCTGCAGCTGTTCCTGAACGAGATCCGCCGCTATCCGCTGCTCACCGCGGACGAGGAGGTGGAGCTGGCCAGGCGGATCGAGCAGGGCGATCTCGAGGCGAAGGAGCGCATGATCAACTCCAACCTGCGCCTCGTGGTCTCGATCGCCAAGAAGTACCAGGGCCAGGAGCTGTCGCTGCTCGACCTCATCCAGGAGGGCATCTTCGGGCTGATCAGGGCCGCCGAGAAGTTCGACTGGCGCAAGGGCTACAAGTTCTCCACCTACGCCACGTTCTGGATCCGCCAGGCCATTCAGCGCGGCCTGGCCAACAAGGCCCGCACGATTCGCATCCCGGTTCACATCGGGCAGCGCGAGCGCAAGATCGTCCGCGCCGAGCGGGATCTGCAGGCTCGGCTGGGGCGCGAGCCCTCGGACGAGGAGATCGCCACGGCGGCCGAGCTGCCGCTCACCCAGGTGGAGGAGGTGCGCGATGCGGCCCGCACGGTCACGAGCCTCGACCGTCCGGTGGGCGAGGAGGGCGATACCCGGCTCGGCGATCTGCTGCAGGGCGACGCTCCGCCGCCCGACCAGGAGGTGGAGCTGAGCCTCGGTGAGGAGCTCCTGCGGCAGACGATCGAGGACCTGCCCGACAACGAGCAGCGGGTGATCCGGCTGCGCTACGGCATGGACGGCGAGGACCCGAAGCCGCTACGGGAGACGGGCCGCCGGCTGGGCCTGTCGGCGGAACGCGTGCGGCAACTCGAGTCCAAGGCGCTCAAACGGCTGGCTCTGCGTCGCGAGCTCGAGGCGCTGCGTCACGTCGCGTGAGACCTTCATTGTCATGAGCGTCGGCGACGAGGCGGGAGAGCGCCGCGCCGCGATCTCGGACGCGATCGTGGGCGTGTACAGCGACTGCTACGGGCGCGGGCCGACCAAGGCCAAGACCTTCCTGTTCGACGACTACGTGCTCTGCGTGCTCGAGGGCCTGCTCACCACGGTGGAGCAGACGCTGGTGGACAGGGGCGAGGAGGATCTCGTGCGCTCGGTCCGGCTCACCTTCCATGAGGAGGAGGCGGAGAAGTTCAAGGCCGCGGTGACCGACGTGTTAGGCCGCCCGGTGCTGGCCTACACGAGCCAGGTGACGTTTCACCCGGAGGCGGGCTTCGAGATGTTCGTGCTCGGGCCCGCCGCACCGGACTGAGTGGCGGCCGGGACAGGTACGTCAGGCGTGCGGGCCAGCACGGCGGCCGCCACCACGAACTGCAGGCCCTTGGCGAAGCGGGGCGGGCGCCCGTCGTCGACGGGGTCGTAGACCTCGCGCTCGTCGAGCAGGGCCAGGATCGACTCGCAGATCGGAGCCTGTGGGGCGTCCGGGCCTACGCCGCAGGCCAGGCGCGCGAGCGCGAGCAGCTCCGTGGGCTCGACTCCGGCGAACATCTGGCCCAGGGCGCCTGTCAGGTAGGCGTAGGCACGCTCGAGCAGCGGGTCGCGCGTCAGGCGCTCGGCCCCGGGCGGGGGGCCGAGGTCGAGCGGCTCCTCGCCCGCCACGAGGCGGGCCGTCTGCCCGCCGAGTACTCCGCGCAGCTGGTCCTGGTCGAGACCCACCTGCAGCGCGTGGCGCAACGTAGCCGTGGCTCCCCAGGGGGGCGAGCTGTAGGGAGCGTCGCTCGCCATCAGCACCTGGCCCGGCGGCACGAGCGCGAGCAGCGCCTGGAGATCGGACGCCGACCACCAGGCCGTGTCGAAGAAGAGGTTGGGGTGGGCGGCGGCGTCACGCCAGATCCAGGAGAGGTCGGAGATCCCCGCGTGGGCGAGGATCAGCCGCATTCCCGGATGGTTGCTGCAGGCCTCGATCGCGTGCCGGCCCAGCGCCGGGATCCCGCGGCCCGCGTGACAGAGCACCGGCAGATGCCGCTCGTCCGCGAGCGCGAACACCGGCGCCAGGCCGGGGTGGTCGAGAGCGAACTGCTCGGCCCGCGGGTGCAGCTTGATCCCGCAGGCGCCGGCGGCGAGCGCCCGCTCGGCCTCGGCCAGGGCGTTGTCGTGCGGATCGAGCCGGCAGAACGCCACCAGCCGTCCCTCCGACGCCTCCGCCTCGCGCAGCACCATGTCGTTGGCCGCCGGGTAGCCGTCCGGCTCCTGCATCGGGAAGACGATCGCGCGGCCGTCGATGTGCTCCAGCGCCTCCACCAGCTCGGCGCGGGCGCAGCGGTAGCCGTCGGGATCGTTGGAGCCCAGATGCGTGTGGGCATCCATCAGCTTCAGGCCCGGCACCTCGGAGCGCAGGCGATCGAGCCAGGGAAGGATGCCGTCGTCCGAAATCACGGATGAGGAGACTAACGCGGCGAGGCTGGAGCTCAGGCGAGCCCGTGCTCGAGCGCGCCCTTGACCGCGGCATCCACCGCGTTGAGCCGGTACAGCGCCAGCGCCTCGGGCGAGCGGAAACGCCGGCCGGGCAGTGACTCGGCTCCGTGATGGCCGAGGATGCAGTGGTAGAGCGCGTTCGCCTGTTCCTCGGGGAAGCCGTCCACGCGGCGCGCACGCTCGGCCACCAGCTGCTGGCCGAGCACCAGATGCCCGACCAGGGCTCCCGCGTCGCTCGGCGCGATCTCGGCACCGAGCTCGAACTCGAGGATCTTGCCCACGTCGTGCAGCAGGGCGGCACACACGAGCAGATCGCTGTTGAGCCGCGGGTGGAGGGTGCAGGCCTCGAAAGCGAGGGTGCCGACGGCCACGGTGTGCTCGATCAGCCCGCCGAGGTAAGCGTGGTGACCCGCGCGCGTGCAGGGCGCGCGCCGGAAGGCGGCCCGGAAGGCCTCGTCTCCCAGGAAGCTGTCGAGCAGAGCGCGATAGTGAGGGTCGTACACCTCGCGCGCGAGGTGCTCGAGGAAGCCGTCCAGCTCGTTCATGTCGCGGTAGGCCACGGGCAGGAACCGGGCCGGGTCGCTGCCGGCGTCCTCCGCTCTGCGAATGGCCTTGAGGTCCACCTGGAGCTCGTCGCGGAAGCGCTCCACGCGTCCCTGGACGCTCACCAGGTCGCCGCGCTCGAACTGGCCGGCCAGGAAGTCGGCGTCGCGGAACGCCCGCCCCGGGATCGCGCCGGTGCGATCGCGCAGCTCCACCGCCAGATACGGGCTGCCGTTGCGAGCCGTGAGCCGGTCCTTGCGCGTGCACGCGAACACGCCCTCGACCTCGCCCCCGGCCCGCAGTTCCGCCACCGTCATCTCCCGCCAACTGTGATGCTCGCGCCGGACGTCGGGTACCTTCAACCCGATGAGTGATGTGATCTGGCAGGAGCGCCCGCGGCTGCGCAAGCCGGTGCTGGTGTGCGCATTCAAGGGCTGGAACGATGCGGGCGAGGCGGCGTCGGCGGCGCTCTCCTTCATCCGCGGCTCGTTCGAGGCCCACGACGTCGCGCAGATCGATCCCGAGGAGTACTACGACTTCACCGCGGTTCGCCCCACCGTCAAGCTCACGGATGGACACCAGCGGGAGATGGACTGGCCCGACAACTCGTTCGCGGTGGCCGAGATCCAGGGTGCCGACCGCGATCTGATCATCCTCGAGGGAGTGGAGCCGTCGCTGCGCTGGCGGCGCTTCACCGACACCCTGATCGATGCCGCCCGCGAGCTGGACGTGAGCATGATCATCACGCTCGGCGCGCTGCTCGCCGACGTGCCGCACAGCCGTCCTGTGTCGATCACCGGCATCGGCTCCACCGCCGCCCTGGTGGAGCGGCTCGGCTACGACCCGCCCAGCTACGAGGGACCCACCGGCATCGTCGGCGTGCTGCAGAACGCCTTCGCGGAGGCCGGGGTGGACTCGGTGAGCCTGTGGGCGTCGGTTCCCCACTACGTCGCGGCGTCGCCGAACCCGAAGGTGGCGCTGGCACTGGTGCGCGGCTTCGAGGGCATCGCCGGCGTGGCCGTGGACGCGGCCGAGCTGGAGTCGGCCGCCGAGGACTACGAGCGCCAGGTGAGCGCCGCGGTGGCGAGCGATCCCGAGGTCAAGGCCTTCGTCGAGCGGCTGGAGACCGCGGCGGACGAGGTGGAGGCCGAGAACCCGCCCGACGAGGAGAGCCTGCCCTCGGCCGACACGATCGCCCGCGACTTCCAGCGCTTCCTGCGCCAGCGCGGCCCTGAGGACCCCGACTCGGGCGCCTAGCGGGCTACTTCTCGGCCGCCGGGCAGATGATCCGGTAGTCGCAGAAGCTGCAGATCTCCGCCGACGGCGTGGGCTCGAAGCGCTGCGCCGAGATGCCGCCGGCGATCTCCGCGACCGTGCCGCGCACCCGGTCGAGCTCCTCTTCGGAGTGCTCCACCGGCACCTTCTCGCCGGTGAGCACGTAGAAGTAGCTCTGCGCGGAGGTCTCGAGCTGCCACGACTCGCGCGCGCCCATCTGGTAGAGCGAGAGCTGCACGTCCTCGCGGAGGTCGGTCTCGGTCTTGGCCTTGCCGGTCTTGTAGTCGATCAGCTCGTACGAGCCGTCCGGGTGGCGGTCCACGCGGTCGACCCGACCGCGCAGCAGGTGGGGTCCCAGGCGAAACGCGAACGAGCGCTCGAACCACACGGGCTCGGCGTCGGCCTGGCGATCGCTCGTCCAGTAGCGCTCGAGCGCCGCCACGGCGCGCTCGCGAAACTGCTGCTCGTCGTCGGAGTCGCCGAAGCCGGAGCGCCGCCAGGAGGCCTCGAACAGCTCCATGAGGTGCTCGAGCGAGCCCCCGCCCTGCGAGTGGAAGCGCTCCAGCACCTGGTGCACGACGATCCCGAAGCGCTGGTGGATCGTGGGTTCCTGCGGGATGCGGAACACGCGCGCGAACTTGTACTTGAGCGGACAGATCCGGTAGGTGTCGATGTCCGAGGCCGACAGCATGAGCCCGCGGCCACGGCGAGGGATGAACGGGTCGAGTGACGGCTCGGAGCCGTTGCCGTCGGCGGCCGGGCGGCTGTCCGGATCGCGCTCGGTGTCACGCAGCCAGCCGTCGAGGGCCGAGCCCTGGAGGATCTCGCGCTGCTCGGGAGTGGCGCACTGCACGAGGATCTCGTTCACCTCGGTGAGCGCGGCATCGAGCGACTGCCCTTCCTTCGCCCGCTCGATGAGCGCCGCGACCTTGATCAGCTCGAGGTAGCGCGACACCGCCTGATCCACGTCGAGGTAGGTGTCGAGGCGCATCTCGCCCAGTCGGCCGCCCACGCGGGCGACCGTGTCGAGCAGCTCGTCGCGCATGATCCGGAAGGTCGAGTGCAGGCCCTCGGCGGGGCCGAACAGCTCCTCCTCGAAGGCCTCCTCCTCCAGTCCGGTGGCGGCGAGCGCCTCCTCGTAGAACGGGGAGGGCCGCGGTGTGGCACCGGGCTGGGCGGTCTCCGACCAGGCCAGCACGAGGCCCTTGCGCGCGCGTGTCATGGCCACGTGGAGCAGCCGCCGCATCTCCGCGTCGTGGGCCTCCCGCTCGCTGCCGGAGGGCAGACGCTCGCGCAACAGCTCGTCGGGAACTCCGTCGGCCTGGGGCCGGAACGGGCCGGGCATGCGCGCCGCGGACAGGCCCAGGACGAAGACGTGATCGAACTCCAGGCCCTTGGCGCCGTGCATCGTCATCACCTGCACCGCGGGCGCGGCCGGCGCGCCGGACACCTCCTCCTCGCGCAGGCCCGATTCAGCCACCGCGGCCAGGTAGCGGGTGAAGTCTCGCGCGGTGGCCTGCGGCTCGCGGCGCATGTAGGCGCCGGCGAGCTCGGACAGCTTGGCGATGTTGCGCAGCCGCTCGACGGTGTCGGCCTGCGTGGCGAACACCTGCTGGCGGCGCAGGCCGATGCGTTCGATCAGGCGCAGCACGAACGCGTCCGGGCGCCGGTCCTCGAAGGCGCTCGAGGCCGAGCGGTAGAGGCGCAGGAACACACGCGCGCGGTCGCGGCCCTCCTCGGAGAGCTGTGGACCCTCGAGCGCCGCGGCCACCGCGCTCGGCATGTCGAGCTTGCGCCGCCGGGCCAGCTGGGTGAGCCGCGCCACGTCCACCGAGCGCAACTCCACCGGCGGACGCGACAGGGCGCGCACCACGGCGCCCGAGTCGCCCGGGTCGGCCAGCGCACGCAACCAGGCCAGCACGTCGCGGACCTCGGCGCGCTGGAAGTAGGCGGCGGCGCCACGGGTCCGGGCGGGAACGGCGCGCTCCTCCAGGGCGGAGGCGATCACCGGGCCCTCGCTCTTCACCGAGCGCGCCAGCACAGCGATGGCGTCAGGCGCCGTGCCGGCCGCGATCAGGCGCTCGGCCTCGGCGGCCACCGCCTGGGCCTGGGCGCGCTCGGAGTCGCAGCGCCAGAAGCGCACGCGCCCGCCGCTCGCGCCCTTGAGCTTCTTCTCGATCCGGTCGGGCACCGGCGCGACCACGGCCGTGGCCGCGTCGAGGATGCGCCGGCCCGAGCGGTAATTGCGCTCGAGCCTGACCAGCTCGGCTTCGGGGAAGTCGCGCTGAAAGTCGAGCAGGTTCTTCTGTGAGGCGCCGCGGAACCGGTAGATCGCCTGGTCGTCGTCGCCCACGACGGTTACCGCGCGATGCTCCTCGACCAGCAATCGCAACAGCATGCCCTGGGCGAAGTTCGTGTCCTGGTACTCGTCGACCAGCACGTGACGGAAGCGCCGGGACACCCGCTCGCGCACGTGCGGGCGCTCGTGCAGGAGCCGGAACGCGCGCAGGATGAGGTCGCCGAAGTCGAGCGCGCCGCGCTCGGCCAGCAGACGGTCGTGATCGGAGTACAGACGAGCGAACTCGCGCTCACGCGCCGCCCTCGCGCGGGCGGCGTCCCCTTCGGCCGTGTCGGCCAGCTGCTCGGCGTAGCCGCGGTAGTCCGCCGCCGAGATCATCTCGTCCTTCAGGCGGTCGATGCGTGAGACGAAGCTCGCCAGGAGGGGGGCCGGGTTGCCTCTGATCTCGTGGTGGCGCAGGGACAGGTCGCCGATGCGCTCGAGGAGGAGGGCGAGCCGGTCGGCCGGCGTGACCGGGCTGAGGAACGGATCGACGCAGGCCTCGAGGGCCTCGTCCTGGAGCAGCTGCGTGCAGAACGAGTGGAACGTCGCCACGTGCAGCTCCTCGTAGGGCGACTCGATCAGGAGCTCGAGGCGCTCGCGCATCTCGGCCGCGGCCGAGGAGGAGAAGGTCAGCGCCAGGATCGCGTCCGCGGGCATTCCCTGCTCGACGAGCCAGGCAAAGCGCGCGGTGAGAGTGCGCGTCTTGCCCGTGCCGGCGGGAGCCACCACCACGAGCGGGCCGCCCTCATGGGTCACGGCCTGCTCCTGCGAGCGGTTGAGGCCGTCGAGGGCTCCGGGCATCCCGGCCTAGGATACGCCGCGCATGAGCCTTCCCGAGGCAGATTGGCTGGCGTTCTGCCGGCGCGCCGGTACAGCCGCACGCGAGGCCGTGGCGGCCTATTCCACGCGCGCGGAGCGCTCGGTGGAAACGGGCGTGGGCGAGGGAGGCGACATGGCCTACGTGATCGACCGAGCGGCCGAGGACGCGATCTTCCGCGAGCTCGAGGCGCTGGGCGTGCCGCTCACGGCGGTCTCCGAGGAGCGCGGCGAGGTCGCGATCGCCGGCGGCGGCTCGGCTCGGGTGGTGATCGATCCCGTGGACGGCTCACTCAACGCCAAGCGTGGCGTGCCCTTCTCGGCGGTCTCGATCGCCGTGGCCTCGGGCGCTGCAATGAGCGACGTGGAGGTCGGCTGGATCTCCGAGCTGGCCCCCGCGGGACCCGAGGGCGCTGAGCCGGGCGTGGCTCGTGACTGGTGGGCGGTGCGCGGCGAGGGCGCATGCCTGGCGGGCGAGCCGTTGTCGCGCCTCGAGCCCGGGCCGCTCGAGATACTCGGCCTGGAGACCGCCCGTCCGCCGCTGCTCGCCCGCGCGGCGGCGGCCATAGCCGACCTGGAGGCCCGTCGGATCCGCGCCCTCGGCTCGGTGGCGCTCACGCTCTGCCACGTAGCCGCGGGCCATCTCGACGGCATGATCTCCCTGCGCCCGATCCGCTCCGTGGACGCGGCCGCCGCGCAGCTGATCGTCACCGAATGCGGCGGCGCGGTGGCCTTCCCGGGCGGCGACAGGCTCGACCTGGCGATGCGCTCCCCGGTGGCGGCGGCCCGCGACGCCGCGACGGTGGAGCGCCTGGTGAGGGTCTTCTAGGCTGACCTCATGACCCGTACAGAAGCCGAAGAGCAGGCGCGCCGCCTTCAGGCCGAGGATCCCGATCGGGACCGCTACCGGTTCGTGCCTCGCCCGGCCGAGGGCGACGAGTGGGAGGTCGCGAAGGTGGAGGTGCCGGAACGGCTTCGTCGCGGGCCGCTCACGCCGACGATCGATGCGAGCCCGCGCCCGTCACCGGCCGACGACCCGCGCAGCGGCCACGAGCGTCGCGTGCCCGGCACCCCCGGCGGTCTCGGCTAAGGCAGCCGGCGCCGGCTACTCCGCCGGCGGCCCCACCGGATTCACCTCGAGGGCTCGCGCCACCGCCACGAGATTGCCCGCCGCCGCGCGGCCGGTCGAGGCAGACCAGTCCTTGCCCTCGTCGGAGTCCAGGTAGTCGTCGCCCGGCCCCGGGCCGCGGTTCCAGTAGGTCCAGGCCTGTCCCGGGATCGTGTAGCCGATGTCGGCGAGGCCGCCGCTGATCTCGGAGATCACGTGGTGGGCGCCGTCCTCGTTACCGGTGACCACGACCCCCGCTACCCGGTTGTAGGCCACCGGCCGCCCGTCGTCGTCTTCCTCCGAGAGCATCGCGTCCATTCGCTCGAGCACCCGCTGAGCGACGCTCGACGGCCGGCCCAGCCAGGTGGGGGTGGCGATCACGAGGATCTCGGAGGCCAGCAGCTTCTCGTGGATGGCCGGCCAGTCGTCGCCCTCGCCCTCGTCGCTCGACACGCCGGGACGGACGTCGTGGTCGACCACGCGGACGATCTGCGTCTCCACGTCGCCCTCGGAGAGGGCCATCCATCACCACGCGCGCGAGGGCCTCGGTGTTGGAGGTCGCTGGAGACGGCTTGAGCGTGCAGTTCAGTACCAGTGCTTTCATCCGCTCCTGCTACCCGGCGCGCCGAGTTGGATTGCGCCGAGTGCAGGCTGGGCACTAGGGCGCCATGGCTCGTCTCAAGAGAGTCGACGTCTCCGGCCCGGGCATCCGCCGCCGCCGCCGCGGCAAGGGCTTCCAGTACCTGGACGAGGACGGCCGGCACGTCACCGAGCCGAGCGTGATCGAGCGCATCCGCGAGCTGGCCATCCCGCCGGCCTGGCAGGAAGTGTGGATCTGTCCCTACCCCATGGGGCACATCCAGGCCACGGGCACCGACGCGGCCGGCCGCAAGCAGTACCGCTACCACGACCTCTGGCGCGAGCGCCGGGACCGGGAGAAGTTCGACGAGATGGAGGACTTCGCCCGCTCGCTCCCGCGGCTGCGCAAGCGGGTGGCCAAGGATCTGAAGCTCGAGGGCATGCCGCGCGAAAAGGCACTCGCCTGTGCCACCCGTCTGCTCGACCTCGGCTTCTTCCGCATCGGCTCGGAGGACTACGCCGAGGAGAACGACACCTACGGTCTCGCGACCATGAAGAAGCGCCATGCGACCGTCGACGGTGCCGAGGTGACCTTCGACTACGAGGCCAAGGGCGGCAAGCGCCGCGTCCAGGCCATCGGCGACGAGCAGGTGGCCGAGATCGTCGGGACGCTCAAGCGCCGCCGGGGCGGGGTGGACGAGCTGCTGGCCTACCGCGAGGGCAGGCGCTGGACGGACGTCAAGTCGGCGGACATCAACGCCTACGTCAAGGAGGCCACCGGCGGCGACTTCTCGGCCAAGGACTTCCGTACCTGGAGCGGGACGGTGCTGGCCGCGGTGGCGCTGTCGGTGTCCGGCCTGGCGGCCACCAGCAAGACGGCGCGCAAGCGGGCCAAGAGCCGGGCCATCAAGGAGGTCGCTCACTACCTGGGCAACACCCCCGCCGTCGCCCGCGCCTCGTACATCGACCCGAGGGTGTTCGATCGCTTCGACGGCGGTGTGACGATCAGCGGCGCGTTGCCCGAGCTGATGGAGGACTGGGCATCCCAGCCCGAGGTGCAGCAGGCCGTGGAAGAGGCCGTGCTCGACCTACTCGAGGACGATCGCGAGTCGGACGCCATCGAGACCGTGGGCGAGCTCGGCGAGGATCTGGCGGATGTTGCCGCCTGATCCGTTTCGCACCTGAGGCGCCGGGAAAGTGGGTTTCATGACCGAGGTACCCAGCCAAGCCCCTTCCACCGAGGTGCCTGCACCCTCGCCCCCCGAGCAGCCCCAGCCGGAGCCGCCCGACGCTCCGCAGCCCGATCCGAAGGGCCCAGAGACACCGGGCGCACCCGGCCAGCCCGAGCCGCCCGATTCGCCCCAGCCGAATCCGGAGCCGGACGCGCCGCAGCCGGATCCTGAGGCACCTGACGTTCCCGCGGCGTAGCGCCGCGGCGGCTCAGCGGCGCGCGCCGAAGCTCGTGGCGTAGGTGGCTCCGCTGAGCAGGCCACGCACCGGGGCGCCCGGGGCCACCCCCACGCCGACTTCGCGGTAGGACGTGCTGAGGATGTTCGCCCGGTGCCCGGGACTCTGCATCCATGCGCGCCCGATCGCCCGCGGCGTCGCCAGGGCGCCGGTCCCCCAGGCGATGTTCTCGCCCGCCGCCCAGCCGCGCGCTCCGCGCAGGTAGCCGGCCCGGCGGATGCGGTCCAGGAAGCTCGAGCCGTCGAGCGAGGTGTGGCTGAAGTAGTTGCGCTTGGCCATGTCGCGCGCGTGGCGGCGGGCGGCGCTCGAGAGCCGGGCGTTGAGGGTCAGCGGGCGCAGCCCACGAGGAGTGCGTTCCGCATTGAGCACGCACAGCGTGGCCCTGACGAGCGCGCGCTCACTCACCTGGGCGGGCCGGGCGCTGGCCGAGGTGCAGCCGCCGGCGGCCTGGGCCGAGGGCGCCGCCAGGCCGGCCCAGAGCCCGCAGGCGAGGGCGAGTCCGGCGACGGTACGCACGCAAGAAGCCATTCACTGAGGACCTCGGCACGAACGCTGCCGGTCCCCAAGCCCTTCGTAGGTCCGTCTGGACGAATGGCCGACCGTTTTACGGGAACAGGAGCAACATGCCACCAGCCGCGATCCTCGACGTGGACGGAACCCTCGTCGACACCAACTACCACCACGCCATCGCCTGGTACCGCGCGTTGCGCCGCCACGACGAGCTGCAGCCGGTCTGGCGCATCCACCGCTCCATCGGCATGGGCGGGGATCAGCTCGTGAAGGCGCTCTGCGGTGAGCAGGTGGAGAACGAGAAGGGCGACGACATCCGCGACACCGAGTCCGCCCTCTACATGGAGCTGATCGACGAGGTGGAGCCCCTGCACGGCGCCCGTGACCTGATCGTGGACCTCAAGCGCAGCGGTCACGCCGTGGTGCTCGCCAGCTCCGCCAAGGCCGAGGAGGTCGAGCACTATCTCGACCTCCTCGATGCGCGCGAGCTCGCCGACGGATGGACGACCTCGGCCGACGTGGAGTCCACCAAGCCGCAGCCCGACCTCGTGGTGGCCGCGATCGAGAAGGCCGGCGGGGGTCCGGCGGTGATGGTGGGCGATTCCGTCTTCGACTGCGAGGCCGCCAAGCGCGCGGGAGTGGAGACGCTCGCCGTGCTCACCGGCGGCTTCTCCGACCAGGAGCTGCGCGACGCGGGCGCCCTGCGGGTCTTCCATTCGATCGACGAACTGAGGGACGAGCTGAGCAGCACGCCGCTCGCCTCCTGAGATCGTCACGATCCAGGGTATGGCCGACCGGCTCGGCAAATACCGGGACAAGCGCGACTTCGAGGCCACCCCGGAGCCCGAGGGCAAGCCCGGCGACGGCGCGGGGTCCGCGCGCTTCGTGGTGCAGGAGCACCACGCCCGGCGCCTGCACTGGGACCTGAGGCTCGAGCACGACGGCACACTCGTGTCCTGGGCGCTTCCGCGCGGCGTGCCGGAGCATCCGGACGAGAACCGGCTCGCGGTGCACACCGAGGACCATCCGCTCGAGTACCTCGAGTTCGAGGGCGACATCCCCAAGGGCGAGTACGGCGCGGGCACCATGCGGGTCTGGGACCGCGGGACCTTCGAGGCCGAGAAGTGGCGCGACGGCGAGGTGATCGCGGTCTTCAACGGAGAGCGGATGAGCGGCCGCTACGCCCTGTTTCGCACGCGCGAGAGGGACTGGATGATCCACCGCATGGACCCGCCGGCGGATCCGGCCTACGAGCCGTTTCCCGAGCGCATCGCGCCGATGCTGGCCCGCAGCGGCAAGCTCCCGCGCAACGAGGAGCAGTACGGCTTCGAGGTCAAGTGGGACGGCATCCGCACCGTCGTCTTCGCCGACCACGGCCACAGCAACCTGCAGGGCCGCAACTTCTCGGACTTCACGCCTCGCTATCCGGAGGTTCGCGCCCTCGCGCCCGCGCTGGGCGCGCGGCGGATCGTCCTGGACGGCGAGATCGTGGCCTTCGACGAGCAGGGGCGGCCGAGCTTCGAGCGGCTGCAGTCGCGCATGCACCTGGCCTCGGACTCCGCGGTCAGGCGCCGCATGCGCGACATCCCCGTGACCTACGTGATCTTCGACCTCCTCTACCTCGACGGCCACTCCACCCTCTCGCTGTCCTACGAGCAGCGCCGCGAGCTCCTGGACGAGCTGGAGCTCGAGGGACCCGCGTGGCGGACGCCGGCCTATCAGCGCGGCCAGGGGCGAGCCCTCCAGCAGGCCACCCGCGAGCTGGGGATCGAGGGCATCGTGGCCAAGAAGCTCGACGGCCGGTACGAGCCGAGCCGCCGGGCCACGCACTGGATCAAGATTCCCAACAGCCGCCAGCAGGACGTGGTGATCGGGGGGTACACCCCCGGCGAGGGCGGCCGCAGCAGCCACCTGGGCGCGCTCGCGGTCGGGGTGATGAAGGACGGCGAGCTGGCCTACGCGGGCAAGGTGGGCACCGGCTTCACCCAGGAGACGCTGGGGGTGCTGATGCGCGAGCTCGAGCCGCTGCGACGCGACAGCAGCCCGTTCTCGGGGCGCCAGCCGCCCAAGGGGACGATCTTCGTGGAGCCACGGCTGGTGGCCCTCGTGGAGTTCCGCGAGTGGACGTCGAGCGGGACGCTGCGGGCACCTTCGTTCAAGGGCCTGCGCCCCGACAAGCCGCCCGAGGAGGCGGTCCGGGAGGGCTGACGCCGTTCACGCTCCGCAAGTTCGCGCCCGCCGAGCAGGGGAATTCGGCTCAGGCGGGGTATCTTCGAGATATGGCTAGAGCGATTTGGAGTGGAGCGATCAGCTTTGGACTGGTCAACATCCCGGTCAAGCTGTACAGCTCGGTGGCGCGCAAGACCGTGCGCTTCAATCAGATCGACTCCGAGTCGGGTCAGCGGATTCGTCAGCAGCGGGTCAACTCGGAGGGCGAGGAGGTGGCCTTTGATCAGATCGTCAAGGGCTACGAGATCGGCCCCGACCGCTACGTGACGATCACGCCCGAGGAGCTGGAGTCGGTCGAGCCCGAGCGCACCCGGACGATCGACATCGAGGACTTCGTCGATCTCGAGCAGATCGATCCGATCTTCTACGACCACCCCTATTACCTGGCGCCGGACAAGGGCGCGGCCAAGCCCTACAAGCTGCTGCTCGACGCCATGGAGGAGGCCGACAAGGTCGCCATCGCCCGGGTGGTGATTCGCTCCAAGCAGAGCCTGGTGGCGATCCGCGCCAAGGACAACGTCCTGATGATGGAGACCATGCTGTTCGCCGACGAGATCGTGCCCACCGGGTCGATCGAGGAGCTGGCGTCCATGGACGGCTCGAAGACCACGAAGCGCGAGCTGGGCATGGCCAATCAGCTGATCGAGTCGCTGTCCTCGGAGTTCGAGCCCGAGAAGTACCGCGACGAGTACCGCGACCAGGTGCTCGCGATGATCGAGAAGAAGGCCGCCGGCGAGACGATCACCGTCGAGGAGCCGGCCGAGGAGCCCCAGAAGGTTCCCGACCTGATGGCGGCGCTCGAGGCCTCGATCGCCGCGGCCAAGACCCCGGCGGCCAAGAGCGATGGGGCCAAGAAGACCTCCTCGTCGGGCAGCAAGAACGGGTCGGGCTCCAAGAAGGGCTCGACGTCGCGCAAGAAGACCACCGCCAAGAAGTAGGTGGCCGAACAGCGGGTCGAGGTCGGGGTCGAGGGCCGGCGGCTCTCGCTCTCGAACCTGACCAAGGTGATGTACCCCGAGGTGGGCTTCACCAAGGGTGAGGTGATCGACTACTACACGCGCGTATCCCAGGCCGTGCTGCCCCACCTGCGCGACCGGCCGCTGACCCTCAAGCGCTACCCCAACGGGGTGGAGGGCCAGCACTTCTACGAGAAGAACTGCCCTTCGCATGCTCCCGAGTGGGTGCGCCGGGAGGAGGTCTCCGGGATCGCCTACTGCGTGTGCGACGACCTGCCCACGCTCGTCTGGCTCGCCAACCTCGCCGATCTGGAGCTGCACCCGTCCCTGTCGCTGAGCGACGACATCGACCGGCCCACCGTGATGGCCTTCGACCTGGACCCCGGTGCGCCGGCCGGCCTGGCGGAGTGCTGCGAGGTGGCCGTGGTGCTGCGCGATGCGCTGGGTCAGATCGGGCTCGACTCGTACGCCAAGACCTCCGGCTCGAAGGGCCTGCAGGTCTACGTGCCGGTGAACACCGAGGTGGACTACGACCACGGCACCAAGCGGCTGTCCCAGGCACTGGCCCGGCACCTGGAGGCGCAGCACCCGAAGCTGATCGTGTCGAGCCAGCGCAAGGAGCTGCGCAAGGGCAAGGTGCTGATCGACTGGAGCCAGAACGACGAGCACAAGACCACGGTGGCGGTCTACTCGCTGCGGGCGCGCGAGCGGCCGACGGTGTCGACTCCGCTCTTGTGGGAGGAGGTAGAGGGCGCCGATGCGGACGCGCTCGTGTTCGAGGCGGCCGACGTGCTGGAGCGCGTGGCCGAGCACGGTGACCTGTTCGCGCCCGTGGTGGAGCAGGAGCAGCGCCTGCCCGAGTTCTGAGCCGGGCGGCGGCTCAGCCGGCCTTGTAGGCCACCAGCGCCGCGGCCCAGGTGCCCGACGCGGACAGGGTGGGCGAGTAGCTGAACGCGCCGGTGGTGGTCACCAGCCGGCGACCGCCCACGTTGGTGAGCGGGCCGCAGGCGAGGCTCTGTGCGGTGAGGGCGGTGAAGCCCGACGGCTGGCCGGCGGTGAGCGCTCCGGATGCGCTGACCGCGCCGATCAGGAGGTCCGAGGCATTCGTGGTCGTCACGGGGGCAGACGGGGCGGCGCTCGTGCCCGTGCCGGCGCCGCTGGCGTCCGCCGCGCCGGCAGCCACGTTCGAGAACTCGTCGGCCACCAGGCCCGCCCCGGTCGAGCTGGGGAAGTTGACCGTGATGGTGTTGCCCGAGGTCAGCGCCGTGGTCACGCGGCCGTGCAGGACCACGGCGCGCTGGTTGCCATTCAGCACGTCGCGGTCGACCGTGTAGGTGTTGCCGCCCGAGTCGGTGGCGGTCACGGCCGCGGCCGTGGTGCCGCGCAGCGCCAGCCGCAGGATCAGCGTGTTCTGTGCCGCCACGCCGGCCGCCGGGACGGTGACGGCCGCCGAGGTCGCGCCGCAGCTCGACGAGCCCACGTTCTTGACGAACGTCGGCCCCACGGTCACCGCGCGCGAGGCCACGTCGCCGGCACTGCCGATCGCGTAGATGGTGTGACTGCCGGCGGTGGTGCCGGCCGGCAGGGTCACGCTCACCGACGCCGTGCCGCTCGCCGGGACGGGACTGGGGGTGATGCTGCCGCTGAGCACGGTGCCGCTGGTGGCGTTGTCGAGCCTGTAGGTCACCGTCTGGCCCGGAACGAAGTTCGCGATGGTCCCGGTGAGCGTCGCGGGCACGGTGGGAACCAGGGTCGAGGACAGCGTGAGCGACGCTGCCGGCACGGTCACGGCCACGCTTCGTGCGCTCTCGGTGCCGCTCCAGAGCCCCTGCTGCGGGGTCACCGAGTAACGCCAGGTGCCGGCGGGCACCGCGCTCTCGGTGCAGGTGAGCCCGGCGATGGTCGTGTTGCAGGCGCTGCCGATGCTCTGCAGGACCCCGGCGCTCGTGTAGCGCCTGACCACGTATCCGCTCACGGCGGGGCCGCCGGAGAAGCTGCTCTGGGCCCAGCTGACCGTCACGTTGCGGTTCGATCGCGATGTCGTGGGCGTGTTCCCGGCCGGCATCGCCCGAGCCTTGGCCGAGCCGCTGCCACTGCCGCTCGAGCTCCAGGCGGCGATGGCGGCAGGGGCGCAGACCAGCGCGGCCAGTGCGGCCGCGGCGAGGATCAGCCTGGTGCGGCGGATCACCGCGACCTCCTGGGGCCCGCGCGGGCGCGGGCCTTCAGCCGGTAGACGCCGCCCTGACAGGCGCTCTGCGCCCAGGGCAGCATCGCGACGCTGAGAGTCAGCCGGCGCACTTTGCGGGCCGGCAGCGCAACGTAGCCGCGGAACACGTCGAACTGCAGCGAGGCGGGCGAGCAACCGGCGGGCGCACGCTCGACCCAGACGCGGGCGCGGCGGATCGTCAACGGGCGCCGCCAGCGGTTGGCCACCCGCACGGTCACGGGTAGGCGTGCGCCGGGGTAGAGCAGGCCCTCCACTCGAGCCGAGACGCGGAGGCCGTGATGGCTCAGGTGCCGCTTGGCCGCCGCCGGCGTGGAGCCGGCGCGCTCGCTGCCCACGAGCGCGTCAGCCGTCGCTGCGGCTGCGAACACGCCGGCCAGCAGCGCGAGGAGAAGGAGGGGTCGCCTCATGTCGGGCGCCGGAGGACGGCGGGAGGCCGTGCGGCCCCCCGCCGAGTCGGATGGGCTCCCTGTCTCCTAGTTGCTCGCGCCGGTCAGGTTGACCGGGATCGTGAACGTCGCGCCCTGGCAGCCGTCCGAGGAGGCGTTCGACATGCTCGCCGCTCCGTTGAGCGTGGCCGTGGTGGCCCCGTTGGCGGGCACGTCGATGGCCAGGCCGGTCTGGTTCGAGAACGTGACCCCGGTGGTGGTGCAGCCGGCGGCGTGCCCGGCGTCGGGGGTGATCGAGCCGGTGCCGTTGGAGACGCCGGTCACTCGCACCGGATAGGGATTGGTGTTGCTCACCCGCAGCGTCACGTTGCCGCTGACACCGGGGTAGAGGGAGGCCGTTGTGGAGGCGGAGACGTCCACGGTGGTGAGCGCCGACGCCGTGCCGGCCTTGGCGTAGCCGGAGCCCGTTCCGTTGGCCAGCCACGCGGCGGAGACCAGCCCGGCCGTGGCCAGGGCAACAACAGCGACAGCGATACCGACAAGCTTCCTGCGAGTGATGAAGCGCTTCATTGAAGGTCCGTTCGTCGAGGTGTGCAGACGAATTTGTGTATCGACGCCACGACCGCCGCCTTGATAGACCGATCAGGCATTTCTGAACTGGGTTTGGGGTACACCGGCATACCGCTACCGTTGGCGCCAGATGGTCGACTGGTCGATTGCCCGCACGCTCGCGCGCCTCGCCGGTGGGGGTGAGGGATCGCCGCACTCCGGTCTCGACCTGCCCGCGCTGTGTGACGAGATGGAGCCTCACGTGGCGGAGTACACGGGCCTCGAGCCCTCCGCCCCGCGGCCACCGGCCGAGGCCGTGAGCCGCTCGGAGTGGGCCTCGATCAACATCGACTCGGTGGCCACCGTGCTCGACCCGGTGGCCGCGCGCTTGGACGAGCGCCTCGCCTTCGCCGGCCCGCTGGCGGGTGCACTGCGGATGGGTGCCTCGGCCACGCTTGCCGCCGAGACCGGCCTGGTCATGGGCTACGTCTCCCAGCGTGTGCTGGGGCAGTACGACATCTCGCTGCTCGGCGGCGATGCGCCGCCGCGGCTGTTGTTCGTCGCTCCCAACCTCCACAAGGCGGTGCGCGAGCTCGACGTGGACGCACTGGCGTTCGGGCGCTGGGTGGCGGCGCACGAGCTCACGCACGTCTTCCAGTTCCAGGGCGTCCCCTGGCTGCGCGGCCACATGAGCGGCCTCCTGCGCCAGTACCTCGCGACGGTCGAGGTGCGAATCGATCACGGCACCGCGGGAGGGATGCCGTCGCTGCCCGACCCGCGCAAGCTCGTCGAGGCCTTTCGCGACGGCGGCCTGGCGGCGCTCGTCCAGAACGAGGCCCAGCGGGCCCAGATGGACACGATCCAGGCGGCGATGGCCGTGATCGAGGGCTATTCGGAACACGTGATGGACGTGATCGCCGAGCGCGCCATTCCCGGCCACGAGAACCTGCGCGCCGCGATGACGGCCCGCCGGCAGAGCCGCTCCACTCCGGAGCTGCTCGTGGAGCGGCTGCTCGGCTTCGACGTGAAGCTGCGGCAGTACGAGCTCGGCAAGGGCTTCAGCGACGCCGTGGTGGACGAGGCCGGGATCCATGGCCTCAACCGCGTGTGGGCCTCCCCGCAGGCCCTCCCCACCCTGGCCGAGCTGAGCGAGCCGGCCGGCTGGCTCGAGCGCACCGCACCGGACAAGGCTGCCTGAGCGCCTTTCGGAGCGGGGTTGTAACCGCCCGCCGGTGGTGGTTTACGTACATGTGTTCGGTGGTATAGTTCTACCGAGCTTAGATTTAATAAACTTACGTCCAGAGGGACGGGCAGGACCCGAAAAGGAGACCCACCAATGGCTACCCAGACAGAGACCCAGCGCAAGGCGACCGCCCGCAAGGCTGCTGCCACGCGTCGTCGTAACGCCTCCAAGCGCAGCGCCACCACCGCCCGGAGCTCCGCCAAGCGGACGCAGACCGCGACCGCCCAGGCCGCCGAGACCCGCGCCAAGGCCGAGCTCAACAGGCTCCAGGTCGTGCAGGCTCAGGCCGAGCGTGCCGTGCTGATTCCGGTGGGCGCCGCTCTCATCGCCCGTGACGCCGTCGTCGACGTCGCCAAGCCGTACGTCGGCGGTCGCGAGAGCGCCGAGAAGGAGCTCGACAAGGTCGCCAAGCGGGTTTCCGTGAACCTGCGCAAGGCCGAGCGCCGCGGCACCACCGCCCGCAACCGCGCCGTGCGCGAGAGCAAGAAGACCCGCACGCGCGTCGAGCGCCAGCTGCGCCAGCGTCGCAACGGCGTCGTCAAGACCGCCAAGCAGAACCGGCGTGAGTTCGAGCGCCAGGTCAAGGCCACGCGCCGCGAGGTGCAGTCGCAGGCCGAGGGCATCGTCGACCGCGTGAGCGCGCTCGCCTAGGCGCACAGCATTCCCCCGGCCGCCCGGAGAGAGCGGATTCGGGAAGAACTGCCGGCCCCATATCTCGCCGGCAGTGCAGTATCTCTCCTCCCTCAGCCAATGGCGCCTACGGGCGCCGTTGGCCTTTGAGGAGGCCTGCGACAATGGTTGTGATGCCAACCCGTGAACAGATCCAGGACGTCCTGCGCGGAGTAATCGACCCGGAGCTGCGCAAGGACATCGTGACTCTCGGCATGGTCCGCTCGATCGAGCAGCCGGAGGAGGGTCGCGTCGACGTCATCGTCTCGCTCACCACTCCGGGCTGCCCCATTCGCTCCCACTTCGAGCAGGCCGTTCGCGAGAAGGTCTCGAGCCTCGGGGTCGGTCAGGTCAACGTCGGTTTCGACGTGCTCTCCGACCAGGAGAAGTCGACGCTCTCCCAGCGCCTCGGCCGCGGCAACGGCGGCCTCCCCGAGGGCGCTCTCGCCGCGGTCAAGAACGTGATCTGCGTGGGCTCGGGCAAGGGCGGCGTCGGCAAGTCGACCATCACCACCAACCTCGCTGCCGCGCTTCAGGCCGACGGCCACCAGGCGGCGGCGCTCGACGCGGACGTGTGGGGCTACTCGATCCCGCGCATGCTCGGCGTGCACGGCCGCCCCAAGGTCTCGGCGGAGCGGAAGATCATCCCGCTCGAGGGGCCCGCGGGTGTGCGCGCGATCTCGATCGAGCACTTCCTCAACGAGCGCGACCAGGCGATCACGTGGCGCGGCCCGATGCTCCACAAGGCGATCCGCCAGTTCCTGGAGGACGTGGACTGGGGCGAGCTCGACTACCTGTTGATCGACCTCCCTCCGGGCACCGGGGACGTATCGATGACCCTCGCGCAGCTGCTGCCCCAGGCGCGCTTCGTGGTGGTCACCACCCCGCAGCCCGCGGCCCAGAAGGTCGCGGCCCGAGCGGCCGACACCGCGCTGCGCTTCGACCTCGAGGTGCTCGGCGTGATCGAGAACATGTCGGGCTTCACCACGCCCGGCGGCGAGCGCTTCACCATCTTCGGCGAGGGTGGCGGACAGCTCCTGGCGGACGACCTCGACGTGCCTCTGCTCGGCAAGATCCCGCTGCAGGAGGAGCTGCGTGTGTCGGCCGACGAGGGCCGCCCGCTGGTGCTCGAGGATCCCGACGCGCCCGCCGCCCAGGCGATCTACCACGCCACGCGGGGGATCATCGCGGCCACCCCGCAGGAGCTGGCCGTCCTGCAGGCGCCGTCGGGCCCGCCGGTCCCGGAGATCACCGGGACCGCGCTTCCGATGGCCTAGCTTTTCGGTCCAGCTTCGTGGCCGCGCGGCTGGGCGGCCGCGTCCTGCGATGCCGGACTCGCCCGCCTTCTCGAGGAGCTCTTCGCCGAACAGGTCGCGTACTCCGCGCCCGCGCCCGGCTGAGGGCTCAACGCCCGAGCGTCCGAACGAGCTCGCGGGCTCGCCGGCTCGTGCCGCCGAGCCGCTCTCGTACGTCGCTGAGTGCGGCTCTCAGCTCCACGTCGCCGACCTCGGTCGGCAGCCACGAGTCCTGCAACCCGGACAGCCCGGCGTCGGCCTCGGACACGGCGCTCACCGCGCCGTCGATGAACCCCCTCGCGCCGGTCGAGGGGAGGCCCGGCGACGGTGCGTCGAACACGCGAGCGCTCAGGCCGTGGCGGGCCGCGAACTGTGAGTGCGCGGCCTTGGCCCGCCCGTAGGCCACCTGGACCGGCCCGAAGAGCTCCGCCTCGAGCCGGTCCGCGTTGCGCTCGTCGAGCTGCTCGTACGCGGCACCCAGAGCGGCGAGGGCCACTCCGATGTGCTCGATCGAGCCCGCGAACACGTCGAGCAGCTCCTGTCGCGCCTCCGCATCCGTATACGCCATTTGCCCGAGACTAGGAGATGTACGAACGACGTCGAACGATCATCCGTGCGAGCGCTGGCCTTCGATGTCTTCGGGACTCTGGTGGACTGGCGCTCGGGGATCTCCGACGCCTTTCGGGCCACCGGCATCGACGCCGATCCGGCCGAGCTCGCCGACGACTGGCGCGCGCGCTACCGGCCGATCCTCGCGGAGGTCAACGCGGGCTCGCGGGAATGGGGTGACTTCGACGATCTTCACCTCGTCACGCTCGGCGATCTGCTCTCCGAGCGAGGCCTGCAGGCCTCGGGCGAAGAGCGCCGGCGCCTCGTGGCGGCCTGGCACCGCCTGGACCCGTGGCCCGACGTCAGAGAGGGCCTCGAGGCGTTACGCGCCCGCCACGTCACCGCGGCGCTCTCCAACGGCCACATCGCCCTACTCGTGGATCTCGCCCGTCACGGCGACCTGCGCTTCGACTGCGTGCTCTCGGCCGAGCTGGCGCGCGCCTACAAGCCTGCTCCCGAGGTCTACCGGACCGCGGCGAGCCTGTTGGGGATCGAACCGGCCGAGCTGATGATGGTCGCCGCCCACCCTTGGGACCTCGAGGGAGCGCGCGGGGCGGGCCTGCAGACGGCGTCGGTCAGCCGCCCGCTCGAGTACGGACCGGGTTTCGAAGGCCACACCGAGTTCGACGCCGACGTGTCGGTGGCCAGTCTGCCCGAGCTGGCGGAGCGCCTGGCCGGCGCCTAAGGCTTCAGGGCTCGCAGCATGAGGAACATGGGCAGACGGCTCCATTGACCGTCGCTCACGCCGCCTTGCGCCGGCCTCGGTTCACGGATGGCTTCGATGAGAAGGCCGGCTGCCTCGAACGCCGACGCGTAGCTCTGCAGCGGGTAGGCCCTGCCGTCGAAGACCATCGTCAGCCCATCCCGCTCGATCGTGACCTGGAAGGGTCCGTCCTGCAGATACGAGCCCGTCACCACGAAGCGCGCGGGCTCGGTCTCGGTCTCCCAGCTCCCGGCATCGGCGAACGGGTGCGTCACGCACACGCCGAGCCGGCCGCCGGGAGCCAGCACCCGCGCCGCCTCCCGGACTGCACCGGGCATGTCCTCCACGTCCATCAGGACGTTGTAGGCCACGACCAGGGTGAAGGTCGCGTCCGCGAAGGACAACGCCTCCGCTGTACCCACGACGTAGTCGCCGCCGGGATCGAGCTCCGCGGCCGCCCGCAACAGGGTCGGGGAAGCGTCGAGACCGGTGACGCGATGACCGCGCGCGGTCAGGTCTCGACTGACCCGCCCCTCGCCGCAGCCGATCTCCAGCGTCCGCCCCGCAGGAGCCGGCAGAAGACCGAAGAACGCGTCGCGATAGTCCCAGTACGCGTCGTGGCCGGGAGTCCTCGCCCAGGCCAGCCACTGCTCGGCGCGAACCTCCCAACCCTGGTCGCGCGGGCACACGCTCGCAACGTACTGGCTCGGTGTACGTTGCAACAGTGCACGTCGTCCGGGCGCATGGGTTGGACATTGCCTACGAGCGCGCCGGTGAGGGACCACCGTTGGTGCTGGTACATGGGGCGGCCCAGGACGGCCGCGGGTGGCAGCCCCAGCTCCGCACCCTGGCCGACGAGTTCACCGTCGTCGCCTGGGACGAGCCCGGGGCGGGACGGTCCTCGGACGTGCCTGGAGACTTCACCCTCGCCGACTACGCAAGCTGCCTGTCGGCGGTGATCGAGGCGCTTGCCCTCGGCCCCGTCCACGTGGCCGGGCTCTCCTGGGGCGGCACGATCGCGCAGGAGCTCTATCGCCACCGTCCCGAGCTCGTCGCCACGCTGATTCTGGTCGACAGCTACGCCGGCTGGAAGGGGTCGCTGCCTCCGGAGGAGATACGCGCCCGGATCGCGGGCCTGGGCGACATGCTCGAAGCTGAGCAGTTCGACCCCACGCTTCCAGGGCTGTTCGCCGGCGATCCGCCGCCCGAGTTCGTTCCGCTGCTCGAGCAGATCGCGGCCGACGTGCGCCCGGCCAGCCTCAGGTCCCAGCTACTGGTGATGGCCGAGGCCGACCAGCGTGATCTGCTGCCGCGCATCGACGTGCCGACGCTGCTGATCTGGGGCGAGCTCGACGCACGCTCGCCGCTCAGCGTCGCCCGCCAGCTCGAAAAGGCGATCCCGGACACGCGGCTCGTCGTGATCCCCGGCTGCGGTCACGTCTCCAACCTCGAGCAGCCCGACCGGTTCGACCAGGCCGTGCGCGACTTCTGCCGGGCCTACCCCGGGCCCGGAAGATCGGCCGCGTAGATCACGGCGGGATAGTCGTCCTCGAGCACCGTCGTCCGTTCCTGGTGCATCCCCACGTTCTCCGCAACCCGGCGCGAGGCGGCGTGATCGGGATGCACCACGGCGATCAGGCGCGAGAGCCCGAAGCGACTCGCGGCGGCGTCACGGGCCATCGTCGCCGCTCGCGTGGCGATGCCCTGGCTCCAGAACTGCTTGTGCACGTGCCATCCGATCTCGATCTCCGAGACGCCCTCGAGGTCCAGCGGCCTGATCCCGCAGTAACCGGCAAAGCGCGACTGCGGGCCCAGCTCGATCAGCCAGGATCCGTATCCGCGCTCTCGATAGAGCGCGCGGTTTCGGTCGATCCAGGCTGACGCTTCAGCTCGAGTCTTGGGGCGGGGATAGAAGTTCATCTGCTCGGCGTCGCCGACCATCGCGGCGAGGATGTCCAGATCGCTGTCGCGAAACTCCCGCAGCCGCAGGTTCACCGGCGGGTCACTTCAGCTGCATGATGGCGAGCGCGTTGCGGTGCGGATCCACGATCCAGGCCATGAGGGCGAACCCGAGGTCGGCCACGCCGTCGACCGTCTCGATACCGGGTATGTCGTACTCCTGGATCTCCACGCCGCGCGACCGCAGCTCGGCGAGCTCGGCGGCCAGGTCGTCCACCCGCCAGCCGGCCTGGGTCTGCTCGTCGGCCGTGCCCGTGGTGCTCTTGGTCACCACCAGCTGGCTGTCGCCACCGCACTTGTAGGTGACCTCCTCCTCGCTCTCGTGCAGGATCTCCAGGCCGACCTTGCCCGCATAGAACTCCTTGGACGCCTCGAGATCGGTGGCCAGCAGCACAACGTCGATCGGATGGTCTCCCAGCATGCGCTCCCTTTCTTCCTGGCGACGCCTTGTCCGCCTCCGCAAGATAGACGCCCGTCGGGGCGGCTAGCTTTGCGGGAATGCAGCGGGCGTTTGCGGCGGTCCTCGCCGTCCTCGGCGTACTGGCCTTCCTCGCCCCGGAAGCGAGCCCGAGCCCGCCCGTGACCGCGGCCAAGGCCACGCGCAAGGCCGTGGCCGCGCCACGCTTCGTGAGGAACATCGCCACCGGCGAGACCGGCTGGTTCTCCTCGCCCGGCCTCGTGGACCTCGACCGGGATGGCCGGCTCGAGATCGTCGCGCCGTTCTACTCGACGTTCGTGTTCGACGCCAAGGGGCGTCTTCTGGGCAAAGGCTCGGCGACGAAGGGGCGCGTGTACGCGCCGAGCGTGGTCGCCGACATGGACCGCGACCGGGTGCCGGAGATCGTGGTCGGCGGCAACGAGGGGACGGTGGCGGCCTACAACCTCGTCGGAGGCCGGCTGCGGCTCAAGCCGGGATGGCCGGCCTCGACCTGCAGCGGCGGGGAGTGCCCGGAGACGCGTGGCCTGGCCGCGGCCGACCTCGATCGAGACGGCCGGGTGGAGGTGGTGGCGACGACGACGAACACATCCCCGAGCGGATCGCAGGTGTTCGTCTTCGACGGCTCGGGCGCGCGCTACCGGCCGCCCGGCGCGCCGGTCACGGCCTGGCCTCGGTACAACGACCTGCCCGGCGCCGGCAACGATGCCGGCTTCAACGGCGTCGGCAACCACGGCTACGGCACCTACGGCGAGAACGTGGGCATCGGGAACCTCGACGATGACCGCCAACTGGAGATCGTCGTGACCTTCGACAACCACCAGATCAACGTCTTCAACTCCGACGGCACGTCCATGCTCGCGTCGCGCTGGTACACCAACCGGCAGAGCGGCCAGCTCGGGGGCCGGCTCGGATGGGGCCAGTTCATCCGGTGGCTGAGCCCGCGCGTGGAGGCACGCCACTATCACCGGCATGTGGGCCCGTGGCCCGACGTGCGCAAGACCCCGTGGCTCCAGTGGACAGCGTCCCCACCGTCGGTGGCCGACCTCGACCGGGACGGACGCAACGAGGTGATCGGCGTGCCGAACGTCGAGCGCAAGGAGCCCTACGAGACGCAGGCCTACGCGTTCATGGTCCTCGACTCCGCCCAGGGCAGCGGGCGGCGCTCCGCGCGCAGGCATCGGGGCTTCAGGAGCCCGCCGCTGAGCGACAAGCCGGCCGTCCGGCCGGACGGCGACTGGTATCCCCCGAGCGGCATCCCCGCCCCGACCGTGGTCGACATCCGGGGCAACCGCCGCCGCGAGATCGTCGCCTCGGTGCCCGACGGGCACGTCTACGCGATCGGGCCGGGCGGCAGGCGGCTGTGGCGCTACGACTACGCCCGCGGAGCGGCGAAGACCTTCGCGTCGGAGGTCGTGGCCGCCGATCTGAACCGCGACCGCATGCCGGAGCTGATCTTCGGCACCTACGGGCCGTCCCGTGGCTCGGGCCGGCTGATCGTCCTCTCGGCCTCCGGGAGGCGGCTGTACGACGTTCGCCTGCGTCACCAGGGCACGGACGCCAACGGCGTCGGCGTGGCCGCGGCGCCCTCGATCGGCGATCTCAACGGCGACGGCCGGCTCGAGATCGTGGTCTCGACCTTCGACCACGGGCTCGACGTGTTCCGGATACCGCGCTCGAACGCCAAGCACGTGCCGTGGCCCACCGGCCGCGGCAACCTTCGGCGCACCGGCTGAGCGGCAGGGTCATCTCACGGCTAGGCGCGTGAGGCGTTCTACAGGGATGGCGTCTCCCGCCTCGACATCAGCGACGGTGCGTCCCGGTCTCACCGGCGCCCTGGCGATCCTGCTGGTGGCCCCGCTCCTGTCCCAGGCCGACGCGACGATCGCCAATGTCGCCACGCCGGCGATTCGAGCCGATCTGGGCGCGTCCGGTGCGGCGGTGGAGCTGGTGATCGGCGGCTATCTGATCGCCTTCGCGGTGCTTCTGATCACCGGTGCCCGGCTCGGCCAGACCCACGGCTACCGGCGGCTGTTCCTGCTCGGGCTCGGCGCGTTCGGCCTGGCCTCGCTGCTCTGTGGCCTGGCCCCGAGCGCGAGTGTGCTCGTGATGGCCCGGGTGCTGCAGGGTGCTGCCGCTGCGCTGATGTTCCCGCAGACCCTCACCGGGATACAGCTCAACTTCACCGGGCAGGAGCGTCTCCGGGCGATCGGCCTGTATGCCGTGGCTCTCTCGAGCGGCGCTGTGCTCGGGCAGATTCTCGGTGGCGTATTGATCTCCGCCGACATCGCGGGCAGCGCCTGGCGGCCGATCTTCCTGGTCAACGTGCCGATCTGTCTCGCGGCGCTGATCATCGGCCAGCGTTTGCTTCCGCCCGACGAGCGGCGCACCACCAGGCACATCGACCTGCCCGGTGTGCTCACGCTCTCGGTGGCCATCCTGCTGGTGGTGGTGCCGCTGACCCTCGGTCGCGACGAGGGTTGGCCCGCGTGGACGTGGGCCAGCCTCGCCGCCTCGCTCCCCGCTGCTTGGGGCTTCCTGCTCACTCAGCGGCGCGAGGCCGCCGCCGGCGGCAGCCCGCTGATCAACACGGCAGTCGTCGGGCGGCCGCCCATTCTTCTCGCCCTCCTGGCTCTGCTCACGGCCACCGGCACCTACTACGGGCTGCTCTTCAGCCTCGCCCAGTACTTCCAACAGGGTCTCGGCCGCAGCGTGCTGTCCTCGGGCCTGATCCTCGTGCCCTGGGTCGCCGCGTTCGGAGCGGCCGGGCAGATCACCCGGCGGCTTCCCGGACGCCTGGCTCCGACGCTGCCCGCCGCCGGGTACCTCCTCCTCGCGGGCGCCTACCTGGCTATCGGCACGGTTCTGCTTGCCACGCGGCCGGGCGACTTTCTACTCGTGGCCCTGCTCGCCTGCGGAGGTCTGGGGCTCGGCACCGGCTTCGCCACCCTGATCGCGCATGTGACCAACGGCGTCCCGCAGCGTTACGCGCCCGACATCAGCGGCGTGAGCACCACGACCCTTCTCATCGGGGGAGCCATCGGCGTCGCGGGCTTCGGCAGCCTCTACCTGGGTCTGACCCCCGAAGCTGGGACCGAGACGGCCAGTCACGCCTTCGCCATCACCAGCCTTGCGCTGGGGGCCACCGCTCTGGTGGCAGCCGCGGCGGCCTACCTGGCCACTCACGCCTGGAGCGAGCGTCCCGCCGGCTAGCTCTTCGACTTGTAGTAGTCGGCGTTGATCTGTGTGTATTGCTGCCACTCGTCCGGCAGCTGATCCTCGGCGAAGCAAGCGTCCACCGGGCAGGCCTCGACGCAGGCGTCGCAGTCGATGCACTCCTCGGGATCGATGTAGAGCATGGTGACCGCGTCATAGTCGGGCTCGTCCGGGGTCGGATGAATGCAGTCGACCGGACATACCTCGACGCACGAGTTGTCCTTCGTGTCGATGCAGGGTTCGGCTATGACGTAGGCCATGATCTCCTTCTCGTGTCCACGAGCGCGGGGGCGGGGCGCGAGGTCCCGCATTGTACCGACGGCCTCTCCTCGGCCTGGCCCCGCTCGGACTAGTGTGCTGTCGATGCTGGAGCGCTCCGAGCCCGATCCTTTCCTCGACACCTTCACCGGTCTGGTGGCGGCTCGCGCCGTGTCCACGGCGGTGATGCTCGGGGTCTTCGACTCGCTCCACGACGGGTCCGCGAGCGCTGCCGAGCTGGCCGAGCGCCTCGAGCTCGACCGCCTGGGAGCCGAGACGCTGCTCACCGCCCTGCTCACCCTGGGCTACGTGGAGGCCGAGGACGGGCGCTTCTCGAACGCGACGGTGACGGAGCGGCAACTGGTGCGCTCGTCACCCGACTCGATCGCCACCTTCAGCGGCGCGCAGGCCGACCTCCACTGGCAGGTGCTCGACCTGCTTCCGGACGCCGTGCGCAGCGGCAGGCCCTACGCGATGCACGAGGAGCGGCGCGACGAGAGCGACCGCTGGGAGGCCTACATCCGCGGGCTCTTCGAGGTATCCCGGGCCGAGCAGGACGACAACGCCGCCCTCATCCCGCTGTCGGATCCGCGCCGGCTCGTGGACGTGGCCGGGGGCCACGGCGGCTTCTCCATGGCCATGTGCCGCCGGCACCCGAACCTCGAGGCCACGGTGCTCGACCTTCCCCCGAGCGTCCGGATCGGCCGCGCGATCGTCGAGGAACAGGGCTTCTCCGAGCGCGTCGGCTTTCGCGAGGGCGACGTGTTCGAGCTGGGGCTGGGGGAGGACCTCGACGTGGTGTCGGTCTTCAACCTGGTGCACCACCTGCCGGAGGAGCGCGACCGCGAGCTGTGCCGTATGGCCCACGCGGCGCTGCGGCCCGGAGGTGCGCTCGTGATCGGCGACTCCGCTCGGCCCGAGCCGGGCGAGCCCGTGTCCGAGCACGGTGCGATCTCGAGCCTGCTCTTCTACGCCTGGAGTCACAGCCGCAACTTCAAGCCCTCTGAGATCCGCGCCTGGATGGAGGAGGCGGGCTTCGGCGACGTGCAGACTCACCGCAACGAGCGGTCGCCCTGGCGGATGGTGGTGGTGGGGCGCCGGTGATCCTGCTCACCGGAGCCACGGGCACGGTGGGCTCGGCGCTGCTGCGCCGGCTCACCGCCGAGCCTCAGCCGGTGCGCTGCCTGGTACGTGATCCACGCCGGCTCGGGGACCAGCGCGTGCGCGTTCAGATCGCTCTCGGCGACCTGGCCGATCCTGCCTCGTTTCGCAACGCGCTGCGCGGCGTGAGCACGGTGGTACACCTCGCGGCCTCCATTCGCGACCAGGCGCACGCCTCCATCGAGGAGCTCAACGCCATGGCCACTCTGCGCCTGGTGCGCGCCGCCGAGCGCGCGGGCGCCCGGCGCTTCCTGTTCTTCTCGGCTCTCGGCGCGAGTCATCACTCGCGCACCCGCTTCTTCCGCGCCAAGGCGCTGGCTCAGGACGCCGTGGCCGCCTCCAGCCTGGAGACCACGACCTTCAGCCCGTCGATCGTCTACGCCCCCGGCGATCCCTGGCTCACGCTGCTCGAGCGCTTCTCCTATCTGCCGGCCATCCCGGTGTCGGGCTCCGGCGGCGCCCGCTTCCAGCCGATCTGGGCGGAGGACGTGGCCGACGGCCTGGCGGCCGCGCTGAGCAACGGCTCGCCGTCCGGCGGGCCCCGCTTCGAGCTCGCCGGTCCCGAGACCATGTCCTACGACGACATCGTCCGGCTGGCGCTGCGCGCGTACGGGCGCCGGCGCCGTCTCCTGCACGTGCCGCTGCCTCTCGTTCGTGCGTCGCTGAGAGTGCTGCGGCTGGCCGTGGGCCCGCACGTGTTCGCCACCTGGGAGGAGGCCGAGCTGATGGAGGAGCCGATGGTCACGCCTCGGGGAACGGCCGACGCCGAGGCGCTGGGCGTGAGCCCGCACGCGATGCCGGCGGTGCTCGGCGCCCGCGTGAGCACACCCGCCGCGGCCTAGCCGGACCCCCAGAACGTGCGAAGGCCCGGCGTCCGTGCCGGGCCTTCGCCACCAAGCGGGAGTGCCCGCTCTCCTACATCATGCCGTCCATGCCGCCCATACCGCCCGGCATGGCGCCGGCGGCTTCCTTCTCGGGCATCTCGGCAACGATCGCCTCGGTGGTGAGGATGTTCTTGGCGATCGACGCCGCGTTCTGCAGCGCAGAGCGCGTGACCATGGCGGGGTCGATCACGCCGGCGGCGACGAGATCGACGATCTCACCGGTGTCGGCGTTGAGCCCCTGGTTCTTGCCCTTCGAGCGGCGCACGTCGTTGACCACGACGGACCCCTCGAGACCGGCGTTGTCCGCGATCTGACGCAGCGGCTCCTCCAGGGAGCGGAGGATGATGCTCGCTCCGGTGCGCTCGTCGCCCTCGAAGGCGTCGAGCTTGATCGCGTCCTGAGCGCGCAGCAGCGCCACGCCACCGCCGGCCACGATGCCCTCCTCGAGGGCAGCCCGGGTGGCCTGCAGCGCGTCCTCCACGCGGTGCTTCTTCTCCTTCATCTCGGTCTCGGTGGCAGCGCCGACCTTGACCACCGCGACGCCGCCGGCCAGCTTGGCCAGCCGCTCCTGCAGCTTCTCGCGGTCGAAGTCCGAGTCGGTGGACTCGATCTCCGTCTTGATCTGGTTGATGCGACCCTTGATGGCGTCGCTCTCACCGCTGCCGTCCACGATCGTGGTCGTGTCCTTCGCGACCACCACGCGGCGGGCCCGGCCGAGCTGCGAGAGCTGAGTGTTCTCGAGCTTGAGGCCCATCTCCTCGGTGATGACCTCGCCGCCGGTCAGGATGGCGATGTCCTCCAGCATCCGCTTGCGGCGGTCGCCGAAGCCGGGAGCCTTGACCGCGACGCCGGTGAAGGTGCCGCGGAGCTTGTTGACCACGAAGGTGGCGAGCGACTCGCCCTCCACGTCCTCGGCGATCACCAGGATCGGCTTGCCGGACTGGATGACCTGCTCGAGCACCGGGAGGATGTCCCGAACCGAGCCGATCTTCTGGTTGGCGATGAGGATGTAGGGATCCTCGAGGGTCGCCTCCATGCGGTCCTGATCGGTGACCATGTAGGGCGAGATGTAGCCCTTGTCGAACTGCATGCCCTCGGTGAACTCGAGGTCCATGCCGAAGGTCTGACCCTCCTCGACGTTGACCACGCCGTCCTTGCCCACCTTGTCGATGGCATCGGCGATCACGTCACCGATGTCGTCGTCGGCAGCCGAGATGGCCGCCACGCGAGCGATCTGGTCCTTACCCGAGATCTCGGTCGAGACCTTCTGGATCTGGGTTACGACCTGCTCGACCGCCTTCTCGATGCCGCGCTTGAGTGCAAGCGGGTTGGCGCCGGCGGCCACGTTCTTCAGACCATCGCGCACGATGCGCTGAGCCAGCACGGTCGCCGTGGTGGTGCCGTCGCCCGCCACGTCGTTGGTGGCCGTGGCCACCTCGCGTACGAGCTGGGCGCCCTGGTTGGAGAACGGCTCCTCGAGCTCGATCTCACGAGCAATCGATACGCCGTCGTTGGTGATGGTGGGGGCGCCGAACTTCTTGTCGATCACGACATAACGACCCTTGGGGCCGAGGGTGACCTTGACCGCGTTGGCAACGGCGTCCACGCCGTCCTCCAGCGCGCGACGCGCCTCCACGTCGTACTTGAGCTCCTTGTGAGCCATGTTCTATTCCTCTCTAGCCCGCGACCTTGGCGAGCACGTCCGACTCACGCAGGACGAGCAGATCATCGCCCTCGACCTGGACTTCGGTGCCGCCGTACTTCGAATACAGGACTTCATCGCCCTCGGCGACGTCAAGCGGAATCCGCTTCTCGCCGTCCTCGTCCCACTTCCCGTCACCGACTGCCAGGACCTTGCCGCGCTGCGGCTTCTCCTTGGCGGTGTCGGGAAGGACGATGCCGCTTGCGGTGGTCTCTTCCTCTTCGATCGCCTGCACGATGAGACGATCGCCCAGAGGCTTAAGATTCATGGGCACTACCTCCGTTGGATGCTTGCAAGACTGGTGGCACTCTCGAGTCGAGAGTGCCGACGGCTGGCACTCTAGCAGGGGGAGTGCCAAGGCACCCATCCGCTCAACAGCAGGGGAAACGAGCCGGGTTCGGGGGCGAACCGCCCGGCCCGTGGGGCTAGTTCTGGGCCGGTGCGTCCGGCCGCAGCCGCTCGCGGATCTCCGAAGGGCGATCGGAGATCTGAGAGAAGCGGACGACCGTGACCGTGTCTTCCATCTCGACCTTGCGGCCGTAGATCTGCTCCAGGAAGTGCACCATCTCGTCGATCCGGCGGAACTCGGGGTTGTCGTGCTCGATGTCCCGGCGCGAGAGGTTCTGCACCTGCTTGACCTCCACCGAATCGATCACTGCCTCGAAGATCTTCTCGCGCGGCGAATGCTGGAATCCGACCGTGACGAGCACCACCTCGCCCTTGCGGTACTTGTGTCCCTTGTCGCCCAGGCGAATCGTGGCGGTCTTGCGGCCGCGCTTTAGCTGGTCGATGAAGACCGGCGAATAGAAGTTGAGGACCAACACGCCGCGCGCAGACTAACTCACTCGCCCTCCACCAGCGGCACGAAGCGCACGGACGCCACGGCCTCCTCGACTCCGTCGCGGAAGCGGACGAGCAGCTCGCGGCGGCCGCGCTCCACCGGGCAGACCAGCGCGGCTCCCGGAGCGAGCTGCGCAAACAGCGCCTCGGGCGGATCCTGCCGAGCGGTGGCGGTGACCGAGATTCCGCCGAACGGCGCGCGCTCCGGTGCTCCGCGCGCTCCGTCGCCCACCCGCACCTCGACGTTGTCGTAGCCCAGCTCGGAGAGCACGGCCCGGGCCCCTTCGGCCAGGCCGGCGAAGCGCTCGATCGTCACCACCTCCCGGCACAGCTCCCCGAGCACGGCGGCGGCGTAGCCCGAGCCGGTGCCCACCTCGAGGACCCGCTCGGAGCCGTCGAGCTCGAGCAGCTGGGCCATGCAGGCGACGATCCAGGGCTGAGACATCGTCTGGCCCTCCCCGATGCGTACCGCGCCGTCGCGGTAGGCCCGCCGGCGCTGGTCTTCGGGAAGGAACAGCTCGCGCGGCACCCGGCCCATCGCGTCCAGCACTCGCTCGTCTTCGATCCCGCGCCGGCGCAGCTGGCGCTGCACCATTCGCCGCCGGTCAGTGGATGTAGTTGCGGAGTCGTCCCGGGTCATGCACCGTCACCTTTCCTCGACCCAGGGTCACCACGCCCGCGCGCTCGAGCGTGGCCAGGAAGCGGCTGGCGCTCTCCCGCGAGGTGCCGGCCAGGTGGGCGATCTCCGCCTGCGTGGAGCGGATCAGCACGCCCTCCTCGGGCGCGCCCTCGTCCTGGCGGGCGACCGTCTGGGCCAGCAGGGCGCTCGCCACGCGCCCCGCGACGGTCTGGAACGACTGCTGAAGCAGCCGCTCGTTGGTCTTCGACACACGCTCCGCGAGCGCGGCCAGCAGCTTCAGCGAGAGGTCCGGATTGCGCCGGATCAGGCGCTGCATGTCCCCCGCAAGGAGCGCCACCGCCGCAGTGGCCTCGATGGCCTCAGCGGTGGCGGAGCGTGTCTCGCCGCGGAACATCGCGAGCTCCCCGAACAGCGCTCCCGCTCGCAGCTCCGCCAGCGCCACCATCCGGCCATCCTGGTGCTCGCGGGTGAGCACGACCGCGCCGGAGCGCAGCAGGTAGCAGGTGTCGCCCTGATCGCCCTCGCGAAAGATCATCTCGCCGCGGTCCCAGCGTCGCGGAACCGCCACCTGAGCCACCTCCTCGAGCTCGCGTTCCTCGAGATCGTTGAAGACCTCGGTGCGAGCGAGCAGGCGCGCCGTCTCGCTGCCATTGCTCATGGGCGGATAATGCCGGATGAACATGTCCTCTGTTGCTCCCCAACCGGTCACGCACGCCGACGTGCAGGATGCGGCCCGCCAGATCGCCGGTCACGTGCGCGAGACCCCGATGACCTCGGCGGGCGAGCTGGGCCGTCGCGTGGGGGCCCGGGTGGTGCTCAAGGCCGAGAACCTGCAGCTCACGGGGTCGTTCAAGGCGCGCGGCGCCACCAACACGATCAGCCGCCTTTCGGGCGAGGCGGTGGACGCCGGCGTGGTGGCGGCCAGTGCCGGCAACCACGCGCAGGCGGTGGCCTTCGCGGCCCGTCGCGCCGGCGCCCGGTCGATGCTCGTGATGCCCGAGCAGGCTCCGCTGGCCAAGGTCGCCGCGGTGCGCCAGTACGGCGGCGAGGTGAGGTTCGTGGAGGGCGGCTACGACGAGGCGGGTAGCGAGGCAAGGCGGCTGGCGGAGGACGAGGGCATGATGCTGGTGCACGCATTCGACCAGCCGCTCGTGGTGGCGGGCCAGGGCACGATCGGGCTGGAGATCGCCAGCCAGGCGCCGGACGTCCGCACGGTGGTGGTGCCGCTGGGCGGCGGCGGCCTGGCAAGCGGCATCGCCCTGGCGCTGGCCACGGCGCTGCCCCAGGCCAAGGTGGTCGGCGTGCAGGCGGAGGCCTGCGCTCCCTACATCGACTCCCTGGCCGCCCACCGGCCCGTGGGCGCCCGCTCGGCCAACACGATCTGCGACGGCATCGCCGTCAAGCGCCCGGGCGACTTCACGCTGCCGCTGGTGGAGCGCTACGTGGACGAGGTCGTGACGGTGTCCGACGACCAGGTGGCGGAGGCGATGGTGCTGCTGCTGGAGCGCTCGAAGCTGGTGGTGGAGGGCGCCGGGGCCGTGGCCGTGGCGGCCCTGATGCACGGCTGCGTGCGGCCCCACGGCGGCGGCGACGTCTGTGCGGTGCTGTCCGGGGGCAACGTGGACGCCTCTCTCCTCTCGGAGTGCATCCGCCTCGGCGAGACGGCCGCGGGCCGCCGGATGGTTCTGTCCACAGTCGTCCCCGACCGCCCCGGCGCCCTGGCCGGGCTGCTTCGGGTGGTGGCCGATTGCGGCGCGAACGTGGTGGACGTCGAGCACCTGCGCGACGGAATCGACCTGCACGTGAGGGAGACGGCGATCAAGCTCGTGCTGCAGACCCGCGGCGCCGAGAGCAACCGCGAGCTGCTCGCCGCGGCCCGGGCGGAGGGATTCTCGGTGCGCGTGGAGACCGACGCCTAGCGACCAGGGCCCGCGGATAGGCTGCGCGCGCATGAGGATCGCTCCCGAGGTGGCCGAGGCGCTTGCGCGAGGACGCCCGGTTGTGGCTCTCGAGAGCACCCTGATCAGCCACGGCCTTCCGCGGCCGCGCAACCTCGAGGTGGCGCGCCAGGTGGAGACGGCCGTGCGTGCCGGCGGGGCGCTGCCGGCCACCGTGGCGGTGGTGGCCGGGGAGGCTCGGATCGGCCTCGACGAGGAGGCACTCGACGCCGTGGCCGGCCGTCCCGACGTGGTCAAGTGCGGTGTGCGCGATCTCGCGCCGGTGGCGGCCCGCGGGGGCTACGGCGCCACGACGGTCGCCGCCACCGCCCACCTCGCCGCGCTGGCGGGCATCCGGCTGTTCGCGACCGGAGGCCTGGGCGGCGTCCATCGCGACGCGCCTGAGACCAGGGACGAGTCGGCCGACCTCGAGACGCTGGCCCGCACCGGGATCGTGGTCGTCTGCTCCGGGGTCAAGTCGATCCTCGACGTGGGCGCCACGCTGGAGCGCCTGGAGTCTCTGAGCGTCACCGTGCTCGGCTTCGGCAGCGATCGCTTCGCCGGCTTCTACCTGTCCGACTCCGGGTATCCGGTGGGCTGGCGGGTGGAGTCGCCGGCCGAGGTGGCCGAGGTCATCCGCGCAGGGCGCGAGCTCGGCACCGCCGACCGGGCCGTGGTCGTGGCCAATCCGCTCCCGGCGGGCGAGCAACTCGATCCCGCCCTGCACGAGCGCGTGCTGGCCTCGGGGCTGGCCGCCGTCGAGGGCGGCTCGATAGCGGGCAAGGACGTGACTCCCTTCCTGCTCGACCACTTCCATCGAGAGACCGGCGGCGAGAGCCTCGAGGTCAACGTCCGGCTGGTGCTTCGCAACGCTGAGCTGGCGGGCCGTATCGCGAGCGCCCTCGCGGCGTGAGCTCGGCGATCGTCCTCGGGGACGTGATGACCGACGTGGTGGCCCGTCTCGCGGGGCCCATCGCCCCCGGCAGCGACTCGCCCGCCCAGGTGACGATGCAGGGGGGCGGGCAGGCGGGGAACACCGCGGCCTGGCTCACTCTCACCGGCACCCCCACAGCGGTCGCCGGCTGCGTGGGCGACGACGCCGCCGGCAGCGCGGCAGAGGCGGCGCTGCGGCGCGCGGGCGTTGAGACGTACCTGTCGCGCGCTCCGGGGGTGGGCACGGGTACCTGCGTCGTGCTGGTGGACCCGGACGGCGAGCGCACCATGTTCCCGGACGCCGGGGCCAACGACCGGCTGGCCCCGGGTGCCCTCGCCGACGAGCTCGTCGTGGCCGGAAATCACCTGCACATCGCCGGTTACGCGCTGCTGCGTGAGGGATCCCGGGAAGGTGCGCGTGCCGAGCTCGAGCGGGCGGCCGCCGCCGGGCTCACCGTCTCCGTCGACCCCTCGTCGGCCGCGCTCCTCTCTCCCACCTTCCTGGAGCTCACCGAGGGCGCGGGGATGCTCCTGCCGAACGCCGAGGAGACGGTGGCTCTGACCGGGGTGGACAACCCGGAGCAGGCCGCCCTGCGGCTGGCCGAGCGGGTGCCGGAGGTGGTGGTCAAGCTCGGCGAGGACGGTGCGCTGTGGACCGACGGCAGCCAGGTCGTTCGCGTGCCGGCCGAGCCCGTGGCCCAGGTGGTGGACTCCACCGGAGCGGGCGACGCCTTCGCGGCCGGCCTGATCGCGGCGCGCCTGTTCGGAGCCGAAGCCGAGGCGGCGCTGACCGCCGGTTGCCGGCTCGCCGCGCTCGCGGTGGCCACGCAGGGTGGGCGCCCCGACCTGCCCGGCTGAGGCTCAGACGAGCGCCGACGCGCGGCGCCGGCGCCTGAAGATCCGCCCGGCGAGCCACCCGATCAGGCCGAGCAGCGCCAGGGGGAGCGCGAGAGCCAGGATGCGGATCAGAACGCCCGCGGTGCCCACGAGCAGGTCTCCGGCGTCGCCCACGGCGTCGTCGAAGCTCGCACCGGCGCCGCCCCCGCCACCCGAGTCGCCATCGCTCGGGAGCAGGCTCACGTCGACCACCGCATAGTTCGTGCGCAGGCGCAGGTCGCGCAGCTGCCCGCGCAGCCCGTTGATCTCGCCCGCCACCAGGTCGAGCCGGCGGCGCAGGGCCTCCGCCTGCTCGTCGGTGGTGGCCTGCTCGAGCCGTCGCAGCAGGCTGGCGCGCTCGGCCCGCGCCGACCGCAGCCGGTCCTTGGCCGTGACCTGCTGCCGGGTCACGTCCCGGCCCGACTGCTGCTGGGAGCGCACGGTGGCCAGCGACGAGAGCTCGCGCAGCGCAGGCTGGAGCCGCTCGGCGGGAATGCGCAGCTCGAAGTCACCTCCGGAGCCGTCCTCGCCGGTGGACAGCGACGAGCTGAGCACGAAGCCGCCGAAGCGTCCGGTCACCGCGGTCACCCGGTCGGCGACCTTGGCCAGCTCGTCCGCGGGCGACTCGAGCTCCAGCGAGATCGTGCGCTCGATCTTGCGGGTGCGCCGGCCGGGCGCAAATCCCTGGTCGGCTCCGGGCGACACCTCCTGCACAGCGCCACCGCCGCCGCTCGAGTGCCGCCCGGGCTGAGTGAGCCGCCGCCACTGCCTCCACCACCATCCGCGTCGGTCCCATCACCGGGACCGCTCAGGCTCACCACAAGCACGAGGGCCAGCAGCACGGCGGCGACGACAGCCAGCCCGGGCAGGGTGCCCGGCGGGCGCCGGGCGAGGGCGGTCCGTGCCGCCGCCAGCCGGCCGCGCAGGGAATCCTGCGTCGGCGGGAAGCCCGCATCCACGCGCCCGCGCAGCTCGCGGGCGAACTCGGCATCGGGCTCTGGAGCGTCGGCGCGCAGCGCGAGCGCGAGCTCTTGGAGCACGCGGGCGTCGGGGTCGGGGTGGGTGGTGGCGCCCGCGTCGAGCGCCTCGTCGATCGCCGCGAGATCGCGCTCCATCGTCGCGGTGGCCGGATCGCGCTCACTCATGGCATGCCTCTCGCAGCTTGGTGATGGTTCGGTGCAGGCGGGTGCCCACGTTCGACTCGGACAGCCCGAGCACCCGCCCGATCTCCGCATTGGATAGTCCGCCGGCGAACTTGAGAGCGATCATGTCGCGCTCCTGGCCGTCCAGCGAAGCGAGCGCGCGGCGGACGCTCTCGCGGCGCACGGCGAACTCGGCGTGGTCGTCGAGCCCGGGGGCCTCGTGGTCGGCGGGATCGGTCTCGAGCCGCGCCCGCCGCCGGCGCCGACGCAGCTCGTCGAGCGCGGCGTTGCGAGCGATCCCGAACAGCCACGCGTCCGCGCTGCCCCGCTCGGGGCGATAGCTACGGCGCTTGCGGTAGGCCCGCTCGAAGGCCTGTGCGGTCACGTCCTCGGCGGCCGCGCGGTCACGCAGGATCGAGGCGACGTAGGCGTACACGCGCGGAAAGCTGCGCTCGTAGAGCTCGGCAAATCCCTCCGTCCGCGTGGCCGGCATCAGGGTCACTGGTTGTACAACCGCCTCGCCCACGCCAGTACTACGCCACAGCATCGAACTCATCACGAAAATTCGCAGGTCGGCCTAAAGACGGGCGCCGCGGGGCCGATAACCGGTTGCGTGGCAAGACGATCCGCCCTCTCCCTCCTCGCCCTGGCCATCTCCCTTCTCGTGGTGCCCTCCGCTCACGCCGCCCTGAAGCTCCCTCCCGGCGCGAACGCGGCTCCCAAGCTGCCGCCCGGAGTGGTGCCCGCCTCCAGCGCGCCGCGGCCCGTGGCCTCGGCCGCCGCGTCCGCGGCGAGCGCCGCCGGCAAGCGCTTTCGGGTCTACGAGGGGCCGCCGCCGCTCTGGGCCACGGTGAACATCTGCGACACCGACCGCTCTCCCAACGCCCTCGGCGTACGCACCAGCGTGCCGGGCGACGGCAGCGGCCGGCAGGTCTACGCCCGCTACACCGCCCAGTGGTGGAGCCGCGCCAAGCAGTCCTGGCTGGCGGTGAACGGTGCGGGCCGGACCGGCTGGAACTTCGTGGGCCGGATGGACCAAGGCGCCGACCAGGCCGGCTGGACCTTCCGCTTCACCTCGCCCCCCACGGGGACCACGTACGTGATCCGCGGGGTGGTCGAGCTGAGTTGGCGCGACCAGGTCCAGGCGAGCCGCAAGCGCCGGCGCGCGCGCCGGTCGGTGGTGCGCCGGCAGGTGCTCCTCACGGAGACCGGCAAGCAGAGGGTCGGGGGCGGAGATCCCACCGGGACCTCCAAGGCCATGTGCCTGATCTGGTAGCGGCCTGCGGCCGCGTCGTCTAGTCTCCGGCAGAGGAGGCGTAGGACCCGAGACGACGATTTGGCTTCACGCAAGCTCACCGCAATCGCCCTGAGCGCGGTCCTCGCGGCCGTCATGGCCGCGCCTGCCTCGGCCCGCCAGGACAGCCTCTCGTCCTCGTGGGCCAACGTGAACATCTGCAGCCCCACGCAGCTCGGCGCGCGCGCCCAGCTCGCCGGGGATGGCTCGAGCGGCCAGATGCAGGTGCGCTTCACCGCCCAGTGGCTGAGCCCGAGCGGCTGGGTGCCGCTGAGCGGCGCCGCCACCTCGCCCTGGCAGTCGGCGGGCTCCGCCGAGTACACCTGGGGCCAGGCGGGCTGGACCTTCTCGCTGACCGTCCCGCCCGGCAACAGCTATCAGCTGCGTGCGGTGGCCGAGATGCAGCTCGGCTCCGGCCGCACGGCCACGCAGGTCACGGGCGGCTGCACCGTCTCTGGCTAGCCGAACAGCCGCGGATCGTTCGTAATCACGCCGTCCACGCCGAGCTCCTCGAGCGTGCGGATGCGGCCCGCGTCATCCACGGTCCAGACATAGACCTGCCCGCCCGCCGCATGCACCTCACTCACGAGGCGCCTGCTCACCAGCACCTGGTGGGCCATCACCGCCTCGCAGCCCCCGGTCCTGATCCTGGCCGCGGCCTGGCCGGGCAGGCGAGCGCGCATCACTCTGACGATCACGTACGCCGGCAGCGCCAGGGGCGACCGCAGCCAGTTGCGGCGCACGCGCGGCACCGACCAGCCGCGCCGCAGGCCAGGGGAGATCTCACCTAGCCGTAGGAGGCTGTCCGGGAAGTTGCTCGACACGAGCGAGCGCTCCAGCAGGCCCCGGCGGGCCAGGCCGTCCGCCACCTCGCTCTCGTAACCGGGCAGCTTCATGTCCACGTCGAGCTCGACGCCCGCGTAGGCCTCTCCCGCGAAGTGATCGAGGCCCTCGTCGAGGCTCAGGCAGTCGCGGCTCTCGGCGTCCTCGTAGTCGTGGGCGAGCACGAGGCGTCCGTCCCGCGTGCGCAGAACGTCGAACTCGATCATGTCGACCCCGTGCTCGAGCGCGGCCTCGAAGCTCTCGATCGTGTTGCCGGGCGCCACGTGGTCGGCGCCCTTGTGGCCAACCTTGATCACGCTTGACACGAGGGACACCAGTACGTGGTCCGGTTGTCGTCGCCCTGCCCGCGGGCGCGAATGCGGGTCCCGCAGCGGCGGCAGGGCAGGCCGGTGCGCTCGAACACCCACATCCGCCGCTCGCCGCGACGCAGAGGCCGCTCGGGCTCGTAGCTGACGATCCGCCCGCCGCGCTCCACCGACATGTGCATCAGAGGCTTGACCGCGCGCGCGATGGCGAGCGCCTCCTCATCCTTCACGTCGCGCAGGCGCCGCCACGGGTCGACACTCGCCAGGAAGCAGCCCTCGGACTTCCACACGTTGCCGATCCCCGCGAGGTTGCGCTGGTCGAGCACGGCGTCGCCGATCCCGCGGCTCTGGTCGTCGCCGCGCAGCAGCCGCAGGAAGCGTCGTTCGTCGAACTCGGGAGCCAGGATGTCCGGGCCGAGGCCGGCCAGGCGCTGGTCGAAGCGCGAGCGTGAGTCCGTCATCAGCTCGAGTACCGGGCCGTCGAACTGCACCACCTCGTGCTCGCGCGTGCGCACCACGAGCCAGGCGCGGCGCGGGGAGCGGCGCCAGCGCTCGCCGCGCCTGTATACGCCCCACTTGCCCGTCATGCGCAGGTGCGAGTGGAGAGTCAAGTTGCCCTCGAAGCGGATGAACAGATGCTTGCCGGTGGCGTCCACGGCCCGCACGCCGCGCCCCTGCAGGCGCTCGGGCCAGCGATCGCGGGCGTGGCGGGGATGAGGAGTCTCGATCTCCTCTATCGCGCTGCCCACGAGCGCTTCGCGGATGCGCCGCGCCGCGTAGTGGATCGTGTCGCCCTCGGGCACCTCACCGAGGGTACGGAGCGCGGGCGCGCAGCGAGTACATCAGCGGCAGCCGCGGCGCGCCGGCGGGCATCCGCCAGACCTTGTCGTGCTCCTCCAGGAACGGCCATTGGGGATAGAGCGCGTGGTCGTGCTCGCGCAGCAACTCGAGCGTGAGCCCGGCGCCCGCCAGCGCACTCACCACGTCGCCCAGCGGGTGCTGCCACTCCTCGGTGCGGTTGTGGACGGTGGCGGCGCCGGGGTCGGCGTAGGTGCCGGGCTCGTCCCAGTCGTTGCGGTGGTGGAAGTAGTCGTGCTCGACGGTGAGCTCGTTGTCCCCGAACACCCAGCTGAAGGGGTGGACCTCGGTCATGTAGAACACGCCGCCCGGCTCGAGCAGGGCGGCCACGACGCCGGCCCAGCGGCGGATGTCCGGCAGCCAGTTGATCGCGCCGACGTTCACGTAGACGACGTCGAAGCGCCGTGCGTCCAGCGCCTCCACGGCCTCGTAGACGTCGGCCGTGACGAAGTGGGCCTCCACGCCGAGGTCGGCGGCCAGCTCGCGGGCCGCCTCGATCGCGGGAGCGGAGAAGTCGAGCCCGGTGACCCGCGCTCCGTGCCGAGCCCAGGAGAGCGTGTCCAGCCCGATGTGGCACTGCAGGTGCACGAGCGTCCGGCCCGTCACGTCGCCCACGTCCTCGACCTCGAAGGGCCGCAGCGTCTCGCGTCCGGCCCGGAAGCCGCCGAGGTCGTAGAACTGGCCGGCGGTGTGAATGGGCACGCGCTCGTCCCAGAAGCGGCGGTTGAGCTCGCTCATGCGCTGAGCGTAAGGCGGCGCGGGCTCTGGCGAAAGCCGAGCTCGATCAGCCGCGCTCCCACCTCGGTGCCCACCACGGGCTCGCCGTCGAAGCGCTCGAGTCCCACGCGCGGCACGCGACCGCGCTTGACGGCATCGGCGAGCGCTTCGAGCGCCGGCCCCAGCCAGACCTCGTCCGGCTCACGCAGCGCCAGGAGCGCCTTGCCGCCGCGCTCCACGTAGAGCACCGGCTCGGCATCGAGGGTCACCAGGTAGGCACCCGGCACCCGCGCCGGCCTGCGGCCCGAGTCATCGTCTTCGCGCTTGGGCCAGGGAAGGGTGGCGCCGTAGGGATTGGCGGGATCGGTGACCGCGAGCACCACGGCACCCGAGGACTCATCGGAGCGCATCGAGCGCAGCCGTTCGATCGCCGCGGACAGCGCGAACTGGGCCCCGCCCAGGCCCTCCACGAAGTAGCCGCGGCGGGCGGTGCCGAGCGTCTCCAGGTTGGCGAGCTCTCCGTAGAGGCCGGCGAAGCCCCCGGGGATGCCCTCGGCGAGCACCGTCTCGCGGGTCACGATCCCGTAGCGCTCGAGCATCACCTCGGCCAGTGCTCGCACGCGTGGCCCGTGAGCGGGGGCATCGGCGAACAGCGGCGCGGTGAGCGACCAGCGTCCCTGGACCTGCGGGGCGCCCGGGCGGCGGCGGCGTGCGAAGCGGCGGCCGGCGTCACGCTCCTTTCGCGCGAGCGTGAGTCGTGGCGAGCGCAGCGGTGCAAAGGCGTCGTTGGTGACCTCGCCGGCCCAGACCAGATCCCAGAGCGCCTCCTGCAGCTCGAGCGGCTCGGCCTCGGCGAGGTCGGCCAGCAGATCACTCCAGAAGCCGGCGCCGCGCTCCAGCCGCTCCCGCAGGGCGTCGTGCACCGCTCCTTCCGGAAGCTCTGCCTTGCGCGGAGGTGGCCCCAGCCAGCGGGCGTCCTCGCGGAAGTACAGCGCCACCTTGCCGGAGTTGCGGCCGAGCGCACCGGCCCCGACCCACACGAGCTCGCCACTCGCGCACAGCTGGTCCATCCACGCCGGCGAGTAGGCGCCCACCCGGCGCGGCAGCACGTCGCGCTCCCACACCGTGGGGGCGAGCGCGAGGCCCTGCAGGGGCACGAGCATCTCGCGCAGGCGGTCCACGCCCGCGCCGCCCGGGGGCGCGCCGTCCACGCCCTGCCAGGCCGGCAGGAAGCGCGCGAGCGCGCGCTGCTCGGCGGGCTCGACCTCCTTGCGCAGCGTGGCCAGCGAGGCACGCCGCAGGCGACGCAGCACGTCCGGGTCACACCACTCCCGCTCGGAGCCGCCGGGACGCAGCTCGCCGCGGATCAGGGAGCCCGCTCGCTCGAGCTCACGGAGCACCGCTCCGAGATCGAAGGCGTAGCGGTCCGAGATCTGCCGCGTGGTGAACGGACCGTGGGTCCGGGCGTAGCGACGCGCCAGGCGCGCGAGCGGCTCCTCGACCTCCTCCAGGAAGGCCGCAGGCAGCCCCCCGGGCGGCACCGCTCCCAGCGCGTCGCGGTAGAGCCCCGCATCCTCGCTCGCAATCCAGCGCTCCTCGCCGCCGATGCGCATCTTCACCGCGCGCCGGCTCTTCTCCAGGTCGCCGAGGATGCGGCGCGCCGCCACGGCCTCGAGGCAGCGCTCCTGGGCCTCGGCGGCGGTGAGGTCGCCCACGGCGCGCAGCACGTCGTGGAGGCTGTCGGCGTTGGCCGCCCGCGTGCGCTCGCTCAGGCGCTGGAGATCGGCCTCCAGCTCGTCGAGCGCGGCGGGATCGATCAGCTCGCGCAGCTCCTCCTGTCCGAGCAGCTCGCGAAGGAGGTCCCGGTCGAGCGACAGTGCCGCGGCACGCCGCTCCGCGTTGGGCGTGTCGCCCTCGTACATGTAGGTCGCGACGTAGTCGAACAGCAGCGACGACGCGAACGGAGAGGCCCGCTGCGTCTCGACCTCGACCAGTGAGAGCTCACGGGTGTGGAGGCCGCGCAGGAGCTCCTCCAGTCCCGGCAGGTCCAGCACGTCGCGCAGGCACTCGCGGTAGGTCTCGAGCACGATCGGGAACTGGCCGTAGCGCTTGGCCACCTCGAGCAGCGATTGAGCCTTGAGCCGCTGCTGCCACAGCGGTGTCCGCTTGCCCGGGTAGGCGCGTGGCAGCAGAAGCGCGCGGGCCGCGTTCTCACGGAAGCGGGCACCGAACAGCGCCGAGCTCGACAGCTCCTTCACCACCAGCTCCTCGAGCATGTCCGGCTCGACCATCACGAGCTCGGCGCCGGGCGGCTCGTCGGAGTCGGGCAGGTGGACGATGATGCCGTCGTCGGACCAGATCGCGTCGGACTCGAGGCCGAACTCGTCGCGTATGCGGGCGGACAGGGCGAGCGCCCAGGCCGAGTGGATGCGCCCGCCGAAGGGCGACAGCACGCACAGTCGCCAGTCGCCGATCTCGTCACGGAAGCGCTCGATCACGATGGTGCGGTCGCTCGGCACCACGCGTGTGGCATCGCGCTGCTCGCGCAGGTAGGCCGAGAGGTTCTTCGCCGCCCGCTCGTCCAGGTCGTAGCCCGCGGCCAGCTCGGCCGGCTCTTGGTCCACCGCCTCGCGGGAGAAGGCCCCGATGGCCGCGCCCAGCTCCTTCGGGCGGCCCACTCCCTCCCCGCGCCAGAAGGGCACGGCGCCCGGGGCGCCCGGCGCGGGGGTCACGATCACCCGGTCGCGGGTGATCTCCTCGATGCGCCACGTGGAGGCGCCGAGCAGGAAGGTCTGACCCGGCCGGGCCTCGTAGACCATCTCCTCGTCGAGCTCGCCCACCCGCCGACCGTCGGGCAGGTGCACGCCGTACAGGCCGCGGTCGGGGATGGTGCCGGCGTTGGTCACGGCCAGCTGGCGCGCTCCCTTTCGAGCGCGGATCGTGTCCTCCACCCGATCCCAGACGATGCGCGGGCGCAGCTCGGCGAACTCCTCCGAGGGATAGCGCCCGTCGAGCATGTCGAGCACGCTGTCGAGGAGCTCACGCGAGAGCTCGGCGAACGGGTAGGCGCGCCGGATCGTGTCGTGGAGGGCCGGGACCTTGAGCTCGTCGCCCGGGGCGGTCATCGCCACGATCTGCTGTGCCAGCACGTCCAGCGGGTTGCGCGGCACCACGGTGGGCTCGATGTCCCCGTCGCGCATGCGCTTGGCCACCACCGCGCACTCGAGGAGATCGGCCCGGAACTTCGGGAAGATGCGCCCGCGGGAGACGTCGCCCACGTTGTGGCCGGCGCGGCCGATCCGCTGCAGCCCGGCGGTGACCGACTTGGGGGACTCCACCTGGATCACGAGGTCGACCGCGCCCATGTCGATGCCGAGCTCGAGCGACGAGGTGGCCACGAGGCAGGGCAGCTCACCGGACTTCAGGAGGTCCTCGACGATCAGCCGCTCCTCGCGGGCCAGCGAGCCGTGGTGCGCGCGAGCGATGTAGACCGGCTCGCCCTCCGGGGTCCGCGTCTCCCCGTCCTCCTCGGCCGCCAGCTCATTGAGCCGGACGGCCAGCCGCTCCGCGCCCTCTCCGGTTGTTGACGAAGATGATCGTGGAGCGGTGCTCGCGCACCAGTTGGAGCAACTCCGGATAGATCGCCGGCCAGATCGAGCGCTGCGTGGTGGGCGGGGGGTCGGACACCGCCAGGCCGCTGCCGACGAGATCGCCCCCGCCGGCGGCGGTGCCCATGCCTCCCACCGCCGGATCGGTCACGTCGTGCGCGTCGGGCTCCGACATGTTCTCCACCGGCACGTGGATCCTCAGGTCGAGCGGCTTGCGCACCCCGGTGTCGACCACGCGGCACTCGCGGCCGCTGCCGGCGAGGAAGCGTCCCACCTCCTCGAGCGGTTTCTGCGTTGCCGACAGGCCGATGCGCTGGAGCTTTCGTCCCGCCTGCTCCTCGAGCCGCTCGAGCGTGAGGGCGAGGTGGGCCCCGCGCTTGGTGCGCGCCACCGCATGGATCTCGTCGACGATCACCCACTCGGTGTCCACCAGGAACTCGCGGGCACGCGAGGTGAGCATCAGGTAGAGCGACTCGGGTGTGGTGATCAGCACGTCGGGCGGCGTGCGCAGCATCGCCTGGCGTTCCCTCTGCGGCGTATCGCCGGTCCGGATGGCCACGCTCACGTCGCCGCCGATGCCCTTGAGCGGCGCGCGCAGGTTCTTCTCGATGTCGTAGGAGAGCGCCTTCAGCGGCGAGACGTACACGAGCCGCGTCCGCCGCGGCTGGCTGGGCTCGGCCACCAGGCGGTCGAGGGCCCACAGGAAGGCGGCGAGCGTCTTGCCCGAGCCCGTGGGCGCGGACACGAGCACGTTCTCGCCGGCCGCAATCGCGGGCCAGGCCTGGGCCTGCGCCTCGGTGGGCCGCTCGAAGGCGCGCGTGAACCAGTCACGAACCTGCGGGGTGAAGGTTGCGAGCGGGTCCGAATTCACGTGACCCCCGAGCGTACCGCGTCAAGGTTGTGGGCTCTCTGAGAGGCCACCCTCGCCGTCGCAGCGCTGATCTCGCTGGGCGCCGTGGCCTGCGGAGATGACGAGCAGACCCCCTGAGGGCCTGGCGCTGGCCGGCCCCTAGCCCGCGCGCGGCAGGGTGGTCTCGGCCACCACGCGGTGCAGCTGGACCCCGAGAGCCAGCCCCGCCGAGGCGAGGACGGCGAGGGCGCCCGGCTCGGGACCGAGGAGCAGCAGGCAGGCCGGGATCGCCGCCGCAGCCGCCAGCAGAACCTGCCAGCGGCCCGCCACGAGGCCGGTGAAGGTGGAGAGGAGCAGAACGGCCGGGACCACTACTGCCATGTCAGGTCTCCTTTCAGAGTCCCTCGGGGTGACGTCCGGCGTAGCCACGTGCTGAGCGCATCTGCTCGCTCCAGCGGCTGCCGGTGAGCTTGCGGGCGGAGGTGTCGAAGCGCAGACCGGCGACGATCATGTAGGCGTGGCCTGCGTTGGCGCGGATCGTGACCCACTCACCGCGGCCGCGCTTCTCCCAGGTCATGAAACCTCCGGACGCCAGCGGCGCGTCGAGCAGGCCGGCGGCGTGGAGCGCGTAGCTGACCGAGCCGGAGCAGTCGTAGCCGGAGTCGCGCCAGCGGCCGTGGCCGCCGCCGTACTTGTACGGCTTGCGGGCGATCTTGTTGCCGGCGGCGATGATGTCCTTGACCTCCTGGGGCGCCGATGCAGGCGCCACGGCCAGGCCGTCGTCGCCCACGTAACCGTCCTCGCCCGGAGCCTCGGTGACCGGAGCGCTCTCGTCGTAGCCCGCGCCGCCCTCGCCCGACGTGTCGGTCGATGCGGTCTCGTCGGCGCTCTCCTCGCCGGCCGCGCGCCGGCGGAGCAGACGCTGCTCGCCGCGCGAGGCGCGTCCGTTGGCCCGGCGGCCCTCGGCGCGCTCGAAGCTCATGAAGCTCGTGCGGGTGCCGCGGCCGAACTCGCCGTCCACGCCGGTCTCGTAGCCGGCGCGGTCGAGGTAGCGCTGCAGGGCGCGTACGTCGGAGCCGCTCGAGCCGACCGCCAGGGTGCGCGAGGCGTAGCCGGCGGCCATCGCGTCCGCGACCGGGATGAGGCTCATGGCGACCGCGGCGATTACCGGCAGCGACCTTCTCATGTACGCAGGTGCTCCTTCTCTTCTGGGCGCCTACGGGGTTAGCTGTCGGGCTCGCGCCAGAAGAGTGGCGCTACACGGCGGATCGCTGTGATTCGCCCCGAACTACTTGGTTCCCCCGCTCCCCGGACGCTGGGCGACCGGAGACTCGGCTATATGGGTTCTTGCGGCGGGCAGCCTAGCAGCAGGTCCCAACAGAAAAATTGCCGATCGCCAAGCTTGACGCCTTGAGACGCCTGACCGCCGCCCTCGCCCTGGCTGCCGCCGCTCTGCCCGCCTGCGGCGGGGATCACGACGATCGGACGCCGGCCGAGCAGCGGCCGCCTGGAACCGAGCTGGTGGCCTCCCTCGGCGACTCGATCACCGCCGGCACCCCGCGCTGGGATCCCAACCCCGGCATCCGCGCTCAGATCGGCAGCCAGCTCGACCGCCGCAGCCAGTACGGCTACTGGGCCGAGCGCCACCTGCCGGGCACGAGCTTTCGCAACTGCGGCGCGCCGGGGGAGCGCACCGACGAGATCGCGCGCCGCCTCGACGCCTGCACTCGGGGGGCCGACGCGCTCATCGTCCAGGGCGGGGTCAACGACCTGGCGGCCGGCATCGAGCCCGCAGAGGCGGCGGCCAATCTCCGTTCGATGGTTCGCGCCGGCAAGCGCCGCGGACTCGACGTGGCCATCGTCGAGCTGCTGCCCTGGAACGGCGGCTATCCGGACGCCGCCGGCGAGATCCGCCGGCTCAACCGGCTGATCGGCCGAATCGCAAGGACCGAGCGAGCGAAGCTGATCCGCTGGTACCGCGTCCTCGAGGATCCCGCGCGGCCGGGACGCATGCGCCTCCGCCTCACGTCGGACAACGCCCACCCCTCGATCGCCGGCTACCGGCTGCTGGGCGAGGCGGTCGAGCTGCCGTAGGCGAGCTCGCGGGCGCGGGCGAACACCGCATCCGTCATCGGCTCGGTGAGCTTGCCGGTGAAGGTGTTCTGCTGGCTCGGGTGAAAGCAGCCGAGGAGCGTGGGCCCGTCCTCCTTGGCCTCGAACTCCACCGCGTGGCCGAAGCGAGGCCGCGGCCTGATGTCGAGCAGGCGGCACGCGGCGTCCCAGGCGAACGCACCCAGGCACAGGATCACGGCAGGCTCCAGCAGCTCGAGCTCCTCCGTCGCGTAGGGAAGGCAGTTGTCGCGCTCCTCGGGCAGAGGCCGGTTCGCGGGCGGCGCGCAGCGCACCGCCGCGGCCACGAAGGCGCCGCTCAGCTCGAGGCCGTCGCCGCGGTCGACCGAGCGGGGCTGGTTCGCGAAGCCGGTGCGGTGCATCGACGCGAACAGCCAGTCGCCCGAGCGGTCGCCCGTGAACACCCTGCCCGTCCTGTTGCCGCCGTGCGCCGCCGGCGCGAGGCCGAGCACGTACACCCGTGCGGCTGGGTCGCCGAAGCCCGGAACGGGGCGGCCCCAGTAGTCCTGGTCGGCGAACGAGGCGCGTTTCTCGCGCGCCACCCGCTCCCGCCACTCCACGAGCCGCGGGCAGCGCCGGCACTCGACCACCCGGGTCGCTAGGGCTTCAAGCGCTTGCCGCTGCTGAACAGGTACTGGGCCCACAGGAAGGCGGGGACCGCCAGCGCCGCGATCACGCCCAGCGAGAGCCAGAAGGACACGTCGCTCTCGCCCAGGAAGCCGAAGCGCACGGCGTTCACGAGGTAGAAGACCGGATTCAGGTGCGACAGCTCGTGCCACGGCGAGGGCAGCACGTCCACCGAGTAGAAGACGCCGCCGACGAACACGAGCGGCAGGATCACGATGTTGTTGATGAAGGTGGTGAAGTCCCAGACCTCGGCGTAGATCCCGACGATCACGCCGAGCGAGGCGAACAGCAGCAGCCCCAAGGCGATGGCCGCGATCAGCGCGAAGGGCTGCTCGACCGGCAGGCCCACCAGCAGCACCGCCAGCACCAGCAGCGAGCCGCCGATCATGAGCGAGCGGAAGAAGCCGCCCACCAGATAGCCGAGGTTCATCTGCCAGCTCGGCATGGGAGCCGACAGCACGTCGTTGATATAGCGGTCGAAGCGCGCCTGGAAGATCGACGAGGAGTTGTTGGCGTAGGCCGCTTGGACCATGCCCATCGTGATCAGGCCGGGAACGATGAACACCTCGTAGTCCACTCCGCCCACCTGCTTGATCCGGCCTCCCAGCGAGAGGCCGAAGACCAGGATGAACAGCATCGAGGCGATCACGGGCGCCAGCACCGTCTGGGTCCAGAGCTTCGACACGCGCAGCACCTCGCGGCGGCACAGCCACACGAGCCCCGTCACGAGGACATCGCCTTCACGTACACGTCCTGCAGGCGGTCGACCTCGAAGTGCTCCCGCAGCCCGTTGGCCGAGTCGCGGGCTATCAGGCGACCGTCGCGGATGAGCGCGATCTCCTCGCAGAGGTTCTCGGCCTCCTCGAGGTAGTGAGTGGTGAGCAGGATCGTGGTGCCCTCGGCGTGCAGCCGGCGGATGTACTCCCACAGCTCGGTGCGCAGCTCGAAGTCCACTCCCGCCGTGGGCTCGTCGAGGATCACGAGGCGGGGACTGTGCATGAGCGCGCGGGCCAGCAGCAGGCGCCGGCGCTGGCCGCCGGACAGCTTGGGGGCGCGGGTGTCGCTCTTGGCCCCGAGCCCGAAGATCGAGATCATCTCCGCCGCGCGCGCTTCGGCCTCGTCCTTCGGCATCCCGAAGTAGCCGCCGTGGTAGGTGAGCGTCTCGCGGACGGTCAGGAACCGGTCGAGGTTGATGTCCTGCTCGGCCAGCCCGACCGAGCGCCGCGCCGCCATGGTGTGGTGAGGCTCGCCGAACACCTCGATCTCCCCCGCGGTCACGCGCAGCAGGTTGCATACGGCGCTGATCAGCGTGGTCTTGCCGGCGCCGTTGGGGCCGAGCAGACCGAAGAAGGAACCGGCCGGGATACGCAGGTCGAAGTCTTCGAGCGCCGGCGTGCCGTCGTCGTAGCGCTTGGTCAGGCTGCGCAGCTCGAGGGCGGGTGTCTCCTCTCGGAACACCCCTTCGAGGCTATCGACGCCTCGACGGAGGAATTGGGAATTCCGCGCGCACTCAGGCGGTCGTACCGTGTAAGTACGCCAACAAGAGGAGCAGCACGATGAGTCAGCTGACCTTTGACGAGAAGACGGCTGCGCAGCTGGAGGAGGTCTACCGCCGCCGCGACATCCTCCGCCGGCGGGCCATCGTCGGGGAGGCGCTGGCAGCTTCGCCGGGCGAGCGGGTGGCGGACGTGGGCTGCGGCCCGGGCTTCTACGTGCTGGAGATGCTCGAGCAGGTGGGTCCCGAGGGCGCGGTGGTGGGCCTCGACGCCAGTCCGCAGATGCTCGCCGTGGCCGGCCGTCGTTGTGAGGGTCACGAGAACGTGTCCTTCCTCGAGGCGGACGCGAGGTCACTCCCGCTCGACGACGGCGGCTTCGACGCCGTCGTGACCATTCAGGTGCTCGAGTACGTGGACGATGTCGACGCGGCGCTGGGCGAGCTGTTGCGAGTGCTGCGGCCGGGGGGCCGGCTCGTTGCCTGGGCGGTGGACTGGGCCACCCTTTCGATCCATTCGACCGACCCCGAGCGCACGCGGCGGGTGTTGCGCGCCTGGGACGGCCATCTGGCGCACCGATCTCTGCCACGGACGCTTGCGCCGCGTCTGCGCGCGACCGGGTTCGGTGACGTCGCGATGGAGGCCCACGCCTTCGCGACCGCCGAGTTCACTCCGGAGGCCTACGGCGTGTCGCTGCTCCCGCTGATGCGCGATTACGTGGCCGGGCGCGGCGGCGTGAGCGAGGCGGAGGCGCAGGCCTGGGAGGAGGACATGAGAGAGCTGGGCGAGCGGGACGCGTTCTACTTCGCCTGCATCCAGTACTGCTTCACGGCCCGGCGCGCCGGCGGGTAGGCCGCCTCAGGGGCTCGACAGCGAGCGGCCGTACTGACGCTCGTAGTACTCGCGGTACTCACCGGAGCGGATCGGAGCCCACCAGGCCTCGTTGTCGCGATACCAGTCCACGGTGCGCTTGAGCCCCTCCTCGAAGTGCACCTCGGCTTCCCAGCCGAGCTCGGCGCGGATCTTGTCCGAGCTCAGCGAGTAGCGGCGGTCGTGGCCCAGCCGGTCGCGCACGTACTCGATCAGCGACTCGTCGCGCCCGGTGAGCTCGAGGATGCGCCGGACGACCTCGATGTTCTCGCACTCGTCGGGGCCGCCCACGTTGTACGCCTCGCCGGGGCGCCCACGTTCGAGCACCGCATGGATCCCGCGGGCGAAGTCCTCCACGTAGAGCCAGTTGCGCACCTGGCGTCCGTCACCGTAGACCGGCAGCGGATCCCCGTGCAGCGCGTTCAGCACACACAGCGGGATCAGCTTCTCCGGGTACTGGCGCGGGCCGTAGTTGTTCGAGCCGCGGCAGATGAGCGCCTCAAGCCCGTAGGTGTGGGCGTGCGCCGATACCAGCAGGTCGCCGCCCGCCTTGGTGGCCGAGTAGGGCGAGGACGGATCGAGCGGCGAGGTCTCCGTGAACGAGCCCTCCGGGATCGAGCCGTACACCTCGTCGGTCGAGACCTGCAGGTAGCGCCCCACGCTCCGCTCGCGGGCAGCGTCGAGCAGCACGCTCGTGCCGATCACGTGCGTGCGGGCGAAGGCGTCCTGGTCGGCGATCGAGCGGTCCACGTGCGATTCCGCCGCGAAGTTGACGATCGCGTCCACTCCAGTCGTCAGCTCCATGACGAGGTCACGGTCCTCGATCCCGCCGACCACGAGCTCCACTTCATCGGGCAGGTTCTCCCGCCGGCCCGCGTAGGTGAGCTTGTCGAGAACGGTGACGTCGTGGTCTCGCCGCGCCAGGGCCACGTACGTCGAGCCGATGAAGCCGGCCGCGCCGGTGACGAGCAGCTTCACGCGCGCACCCCCAGATAGGCATCGAGCCCGTCCTGCCAAGCAGGCAGCCCGAACCCCTCGTATTCAGTTGTCAGTACGGAGTTCGCGGGCCGCGGGGCGGGGCGCGGGAACTCGGCCGTGGTGCACGGCTCCAGGCGACAGTCGACGCCCGCGCGCTCGAAGATCTCCCGCGCGAAGCCGAACCATGAGCAGGACCCGGCGCCGGCCAGATGGCGCACGCCGCGCTCGCCGCTCTGCGCCAGCTCCAGCAAGCCCTCGGCCAGGTGCCCGGTGAAGGTCGGACAGCCGACCTGGTCGTCGACCACGCGCAGCTCATCTCGCTCATCACCGAGGCGAAGCATTGTGGCGACGAAGTTCGCCCCCCCTGACCCGAACAGCCATGAGCTGCGGACGATGAGGTGGTCGGGATTCACGTCCGCCAGCGCGCGCTCGCCTGCGAGCTTTGAACGCCCGTACTCCTGCAGCGGGCCGGTGGGATCGGACTCCACCCACGGCTCGTCCTTGCGACCGTCGAAGACGTAGTCGGTGGACACGTGGATCACCCGTCCCGCGGCCTCGGCCACATTGCGCGCGCCGTCGCGATTGACCAGCATGGCCGCGTCGGCGTTGGCCTCGGCTCCGTCGACGTCGGTCCAGGCCGCGCAGTCGATCACGAGGTCGTCGGGGCCGATCGCCTCGGCCACCGCATCGCGGTCGGTCACGTCCAGCTCCGCTCGGGTCAGCGCGACGACATCCGGTCCGGCCAGCCGCACCACGTCCTGCCCGAGCATCCCGCCGGCCCCTGTGACCACGAGCCTCACAGGATCTGCACGTCCGCGTTGTCCCCGACCACGAAGCGGTAGGCCTTGGGCAGGGCGGGCCCGCGGCAGATCGTGACGTTGCGGCCGATGAGGCTCGCCTCGATACGAAACTCCAGGTCGGCGATCTTCGAGCCGGACAGCACGATCGAGTGCTCGAGCTCCGCCCGCTCGATCACCACGTCGTCACCGACCGCCGTGTAGGGACCGATGTAGGCGTCCTTGATGTGCGTGCCGGCTCCGATGATGGCGGGGCCCCGCACGGTGGCGCGCTCTAGACGCGCCCCCGCCTCGATGACCACGCGGCCCTCCACCCGGCTGTCACCCAGCTCGCCCTCCACGCGCTCGGGGAGCTCGTCGAGGATCAGCCGGTTGGCCTCCAGCATGTCCTGCACCTGCCCCGTGTCCTTCCACCAGCCCTGCACGATGTGCGGATCCACGCGCGAGCCGCCGTCCACGAGCATCTGGATGGCGTCGGTGATCTCCAGCTCGTTGCGCCAGGAGGGCTCGATCGACCGCGCCGCCTCGAAGATCGCCGGGGTGAACATGTACACACCCACCAGCGCCAGGTCCGACTTGGGCTCGGTGGGCTTCTCCACCAGACGCGACACGCGGCCGCTGCCGTTGAGCTCGGCCACGCCGTAGGACTCCGGATCGGGCACGGGGGTGAGGAGGATGAGGGCGTCCGGCTCCTCGCTGCGGAAGGTGTCCACCAGGGCGACGATGCCGTCGCGCAGCAGGTTGTCGCCGAGGTACATCACGAAGGGGTCGTCGCCGAGGTAGGCCTCGGCCGTGAGCACCGCATGTGCCAGGCCGAGCGGGGCGTCCTGCTCGATGTACTCGATCGAGATGCCGAAGCGCGAGCCGTCGCCGGCCGCGTCGCGGATCTCGGCGCCGGTCTCGGGCGCGATGATGATCCCGACCTCGTCGATGCCGGCCTCGGCCATCGCCTCGATGCCGTAGAAGAGCACCGGCTTGTTGGCCACGGGAACGAGCTGCTTGGCGCTCGTGTGGGTGAGCGGGCGCAGGCGCGTGCCCTTGCCGCCCGAGAGGATCAGGCCCTTCATTCGATCACCTCAGTACGCCCCCCCGAGCTTTCGGTGGTCCCAGGTCACCTCGCGAAAGGGAACGAAGGTCAGCCCCACGCGCTTCTGTGCCTGCTGGGCGACCATCTCCCGGATCTCCGGCACGAGGTCGCCGGCGTAGCGGGCGAACAGCGCCAGCCCGTACTTCTCCACCTCCGCCGGATCGCTGTCGACCTGCACGTCGCATTCGAACATCACGCCGCGCAGATCCTGGTAGTCGACGCCGTCCTCGATCCCCAGCGTGGCCCGCGGATCGCGGGCCAGGTTCTTGGCCTTCTGCGACTTTGCATAGGTCCAGCCACGCAATTCCGTGCCTTCGCTGACGAACCACAGCGGGACCAGGTGCGGAAGGCCCCGCGGCCCGATGGTGGCGCACTGCATGACCTTCTGCTCGCCGAGGAAGGCGTTCAGTTCGTCTTGCGACATGCGGATCTGCTCGCGGCGCGAGGGCATCGGTCGGCCAGCGTACCCGGCGCATCGTTTTCCGGGTCCCTGGGTAAGGCTTTTCCGTTTTCCCCAACTTCTTGAGGAGGAGTACCGGATGAACGAGGTATTCGCGTGATCGCGGCGCGAGGCCGCGGCGGCATCGCTGCCGTCGCCGCGCTGGCGTGCCTGCTGTCGGTGCTGTTTGCCGCCGGCGCGAGCGCCGCGACCAAGGCCACCGTCACGGCATCCAAGGCAGTCGCCAAGGGTTGTCATACGAAATTCGTCGGTAATCGAGCGCGAACGGACGTCTTGCGCACGAAGGCCACGGCCGAAGGTCTGTTGCGCGCCCGCCTCAAGGGCCGCGGCGACTGGGACCTCGGAGTGTTCGACGCCAAGACCAAGCGCTACGTCGCCGGCTCGGCCGCCCTTCACGGCAACGAGCTGGCCGAGGGCTTCGTCAGGAAGGGCCAGCGGCTGCTGGTCCAGGCCTGCCGCTTCGCCGGCAAGGCGAGCAAGGCGCGGGTGTCCGTGAGCTACCTCGCCACTCCGTCGCCGAAGGTCAACGGGCCGGTGCAGGTGGTGAGCGTTTCCACGCCCACGCGCAAGGACAAGCAGCGCCTGCAGACGCTCGGTCTCGACCTGACCGAGAGCGGCAGCGCCAACTCGATCGACGTCGTGCTGTACGGCAACGAGGACGCGGCCGTGCTCAAGCGGAACAAGTTCCGCTACCAGGTGCGCATCGCGGACGTGGTCAAGCGCAATGAGGCCTACCGTCGCGCCGACCGCCGCTACAGCGCCCGTGTGGCGCAGGCCGGCAGCCAGCTGCCGAGCGGCCGGACGACGTACCGGCGCCTGCCCGATTACGAGCTCGAGCTGAAGCTCCTGGCGGGGCGCTATCCCAACCTCGTCAAGCCGATCACGCTGGACTACCGGACCCATCTGGGCCGCGACGTGGTGGGCATCGAGATCGCGACCCACCCGTACAACATCCGTGACGGCAAGCCCATCTTCCTGAACATGGGCGTGCACCACGCGCGGGAGTGGCCGGCCTCCGAGCACTCGCTCGAGTGGGCCTACGACCTCCTGACCAACTACGGGCAGGATCGTCGGACCACCCGCCTGGTCAGGGAGACCCGCAACATCATCATCCCGATCGTGAACCCCGACGGGTTCAACATCTCCCGCGAGGCGCCGGACTTCCCGCCGGAGACCGAGTTCGGGCGCTTCTCCTACGAGATGAAGCGCAAGAACTGCTGGCCGAACCCGGCGGCCCCGGGTCCGTGTGACAACAACCCGACGGCCGGACGTCTGCTCGGCGTCGACCCGAACCGCAACTACGGCGGCTTCTGGGGCGGCTCCGGCGCCAGCACCAACCCGCTGGACGACACGTTCCGCGGGACCGGGCCGTTCTCCGAGCCGGAGACGCAGAACATCCGCGCTCTCCACTCCGAGCGGCAGATCACCAACCTGATCACCAACCACACGTTCTCGAACCTCGTGCTGCGCCCGCCGGGCGTGGCCGACGTGGGCTTCCCGCTCGACGAGCCGCTGCTCCAGTCCCTCGGGGCGAGGATGGCGGGTCACAACGGCTACTCGAACATCCCGTCCTTCGGGCTGTACGACACCACCGGCGCGACCGAGGACTGGACGTTCTGGAGCGCAGGCGGTCTCGGCTACACGTTCGAGATCGGGGACGTCGACTTCCATCCGCCGTACCAGGTGGGAGTGGTGAACGAGTACCTGGGTCTGGGCGACGCAGCGGGCGCAGGGCAGGGCGGCAACCGTGAGGCGTATTACGAGATGCTCGAGGCGACGGCCAATCCGCGCTACCACGCGGTGGTCACCGGCCGGGCGCCGAAGGGCAGGACGCTGAAGATCAAGAAGAGCTTCATGACGTCCACCTCACCCGTGTGGAACGACGATTTCGGGAACGACATCGGGCCCGCGCAGTTGTTCCCGGACTCGCTCGAGAGCGAGTACCGCAGCAAGGGCGGCAGGTTCACGTGGAACATGAACCCGTCGACACGTCCCGTGGTGGCCGGCCGCTTCGGCCGCGACCCGACGGGTCCGCCGCAGGCCCAGATCACACTGGCCAACCCGGCCGGTCAGCCCGCGGAGAACACCGAGGGCGACTACACGACGGGAGCGTATGAGGCCATCCCGTTCACCGTCGGCGGACCGCCGAACGTGGACAACGGCCGGATGACCGTTCACATCGAGTGGACCAATCCGGAGACCGACTGGGATCTGTACATCGTCAATGCTGCGGGCGAGGTCGTCACTCAGTCCGCCAGCTTCGGCGACACCACAGAGGACGCCACGCTGTTCGATCCGCCTCCGGGCCAGTACACGGCTCACGTGGTCAACTACGACCAGGTCGACGGCGCGCCGTACGACGACTGGTCGAACGGCTTCGTGGCCTTCCAGAGCCCGCGGCCCACGACGATCGGGTCGAAGGAGGCCTGGCAGCTCAGCTGCGAGGACCGGGCCGGTCGCGTGTTGGCGAATCGCAACATCGTGGTCGACCGCGGCGACCGGGTGAACATCGGTCAGTTCTGCGGTGGGCCCGCGGTGGCGAAGGCCCAGGCCAAGGCGAAGGCAAAGAGCAAGCGCTAGCCCTCGCCTCGTAGATACACCGGACACGGATGCGCCGCCTTCGGGCGGCGCATCCAGTTCTGGTAACGCTGTGGCGATGCGGGCACCCGATGGCGCGCCGTCGGCGCTCGACTCGACGCTTGGCCGGCTGGCGATCAGCTGGCGGACCTACTGGCCCGAGGCGGCCCTGGACCGGCTCGCCGACGACGTTCGCGAGCGCTGCGCGGCCGCGCTCGAAGCCTGGCGCCTGCGGGACGCCCAGCCGCTGCCGGGAGGCTTCGTCGCGCTCGTCTGCGGCGTGGTCACGAGCGACGGGCGCCCCGCCATCCTCAAGGTCAGTCCGCGCGGTCACGCCGGCACGGCCCAGCTCGCCGCCGAGGCCGACGCCCTGTCGTTCTGGCAGCCGAGCGGGGCCGGTTCCCACGCTCCTCGGCCGCCGCGACGACGGCCTCACCGTCCTGATGGAGCGGGTGGAGCCCGGATGGACGCTCGAGGCGCCCGGCATCCCATGGGCCCAGCGGCTACTCCTCCTCGGACAGGTCGTGGCCCGGCTACATGCCCTCGGACGGCCGCCGGACAGCTTCCCCGGGGCCGGTTTCCCGGGCGCCGCTGAGTACACCCGCAGCTGGCGCGTCTCGTTCGCCGGCCGCCCGGACCTCGTCGCCCTGCTGGACGAGCTCACGCGGCCCCGCGACAGCGACATTCTCATCCATGCGGACCTTCACCCCGGCAACGTCCTCCGCAGCGGCGAGACGTGGAAGGCCATCGATCCGCATGCGGTGTGCGCCGACCGTCACGCCGACATCTGGGGCCTCCTCGATCCCCTCGTGATCGACCTTCCCGAGAGCCCCGGCGAAGCGATCGCCGAAGCCCGGCTGCGCGTGGAGCGCTACGCCGAGGCCGCCGGACTGGACAGCGACCGAGCCGCTGCCTGGACCGCCCTGCGAGGGCAAGCCGAGGCACTCGCCATCGACGACCGCCCACAGGCCTCAGCCGAGGAGCGGGCCTGGGCGGGCCGCCTGCACCGGATGGCCGACGCGCTCGCCTAGCGCCTGACGGCGCCGGCCAGCGCCTCGGCCGCGTCCAGCACCGCCTGCCGGGCCTCCTCGGGCTCGAGCACCACCGCGTCGCCGCACTCCTTGAGGATCTCGCGGGCCAGCCAATCGTGCGAGGCGTAGCTGCGCTCGACTATCAGCGAGCCGTCGGCGAGCTCCTGCACGACACGGCGGTCCTCGCGCGCCCAGCGGGCTCGCTCTGGCGACACCCAGATGCGCGCGACCGTGGAAGCGGGCACCTCACCGGTGGACAGCCAGCCGTGAACGTCGGGCTCCACCCCGGGTCGCGGCTCAAAGCTCTCGTCGAGCACCGTGGCCTCGCGCACGCGGTCGAGCCGGTAGGAGCGCGGCTTGTCCTTCTCGAGGTCCCAGCAGTGGATGTACCAGCCCTCCTGGCCGTTGGCCAGCTTGTAGGGCTCGATCGTGCGCTCGATGAACTCGTCCTCGTTCTCCTTGTAGTACTCGATGCGCAGCAGCCGCCGGGCGGTGATCGCCTCGGACACCACGCGCGCGACCTCGGAGTCGTCGCCCTTGGCCGTGGTGATCTGGAGGCCCTCCTGGGCCGGGTCCTGCCCGAGGGCGTCCACGATCTTCTGGCGTGCGCTCGCCAGGGAGCCCTCCGGAAGGTGCTCGCCGATCAGGTCGATGGCCGCCACGAGCGCCTTGGCCTCGAGGGGTAGGAGGCGTGCGGGCCGGGCGAAGTTGTCGCCGTAGGGCTCGGGATCGACCTCGATCTGGTCGCCCTGGACCTCCGCGTAGAGCACGTAGGAGCCGCCGCCGAAGTTCACGACGTTGAGCACGTCGATGTCCTGGCGCAGCTCCTGCTCGGAGACCTGGAGGCGCTCGCAGAGCTCGCGCACGTCGAGCTTGCGCCCCTCGCGAGCCGCATCGATGAGCATCCCGGCGAGGGTCACGAGGCGGGCGAAGCGCTCCGGCCGGATCGGCGACTCGTGGCCCTCGTCGTCGTCCTCCTCGACCTGCCGGCGGCGCTTGGAGGCCGGCTTGGCCAGCTCCGGCGCGCCGGTGTGCCGCTCGATCACCAGCTCGAGACGTTCCCGGGCCTCCTGGACCAGCTCCTCCGGGCCTTCGATGCCGGCCTGGTCCTCGAGGCCCAGCACCCACGACACCATCTGCCGCGAATTCGCGTAGTCGGTCTCGAAGATCACTCCGCCGTCGGTCTCCGACACATCGCCGGCATGGCCGAAGTGACGCAGGGCGAGCCAGTCGATCCGGTCGGACAGGCGGATGCGCGCGCGGCCGACGGTATCCCCGAGCTGCCAGTCCGTCCGGGTGGCGTAGATGCGCGGATCGAACTCCTCGGGCCGGTTGAAGTCGTGCTCGGCCTTTGACGAGTAACCGACCTTGCCGCGGATCCGCGAGACCCGGAACACGCGCATGTCGTCGCGCTCGTGGGAGTAGCCGATCAGGTAGAACTGCCCGCCCCGGTAGAGCAGGTGGTAGGGGTCGACCTTGCGACGCTCCTCGGTGTCGCGCCCGATCGTGTAGTACTCGAACAGGATCGTCTTGCGGCGGAAGATCGCGGTCTCGACCTTGGACAGCCGCTGCGAGAGGCCACGCCCGCCGGCGCCCGCGGTGACGGCCAGCGCGACGCTGAGCTCCTCGGGTGCGTCGAGGGGTGAGGGCTTTCCCCAGGACAGCTGCTGTAGGGCCAGGCGCAGCGGCTCGGCATAGGCGAACTCGCCGTCGAGCAGCGACAGGGACATGCGCAGCGCGCCGAGCTCCTCGTCGGTGAACTCGATCGCGCGCAGGTAGAAGTTCTCGGGAGGCAGCGAGTAGTTCTCGGCCTCGTAGTAGCCCTCGGCCGGCTTGTCCACCTTGAGGTGGATGCCCAGCGAATCGAGCTCGGCGCGGTCGGCGTAGAAGCGACGGGCAAACGCCTCGTCGTTCATCTGCGAGTAGCCCTCCACGTCCTGCTTGATCTCGAGGGCGGAGACGGGACGGCGCTCGGCCATCAGGAACGAGATCAGGCTGAGCTGGCGGATTAGCTTCTCGGTGTCCTTGGCCATCGACGCACGAGGATAAGCGGGAAACCAACCGGCCGCGCCCCCTCGCCGGTGAGCCCCCGCTATTTACGGCCTTTGGCAGTAGGCTGACTGCTCCACATGGCGCCCCGGTCCCCGTTTGTGGTAGCCGTCTTCGTGCTGGTCTTGGGTTGGGCGTGGGTGAGCGTGGGCGCGATCCCCTTCGAGGCCGACATCGACGATGTCTGTCGCGGTCCCGGTGCGCAGAGCGAACGAGCGTCCCAGCAGACCCACACAAGCGTCTGGCCTCCGGGCGCGACCAAGTGCCACTGGACGGGACCCGCGGGCTCGGGCAGCAGCGTCTACGTGCCGTGGGCGGAGTGGCTCGTGGTGGCCCTGTTCGCCGCGGGCGCGTTCCTCGTCGCCTCGGCTCTGTCTCGCGATACCCGCCAGGCGCTGTTGCGCGTCGCCGGCGGTTTGCTCCTCCCGCTGATCGGGCTGGCGGCCTGGTTCGGCGGTTTGGGCTGACCCCGGTGCGGTCTGGTCAGAGCGGACTGGCGCGCGCTCCCACCGCATGCCCGGCCACGTTCACGGCGGCGTGGGTCGCCGCCACCACGGCGCAGGCCTCGGCCAGCTGAGCGGCCGACATCCGCCACGCCGGGCGCAGGAGAAGCGCGGCCAAGCGGCACGAAGTCGATCTGGTCGTACAGCGACAGCGCCACGCCGACGCACGATCCGGCATGTTCACCCGGCCCGATGCCGAGGCGGCGCTTGAGGAAGCTGTTGGGAAGCTCCCCCGCCACCACCGCCACACCCAGCGCAGCGCCGTGGCGCCATGGTCCCGCCGCACGAAGCGCCGGCGTCAGCCGGGTGCGGTACCACGGCGCCCGGTGAAGCGCCGCGGTGGCGCCGAGCGTGCCCGCGAACATGGCGAGCGCTCCGCGCAGCGTCTTGTTGTCGCCGAGCAGCCGAATGCCCCCGGGCGCCCAGCCGAGATCGAGCGGTCGCTTGAGCGAGGGAGCGAGGTCGAAGCGCAGGACCGGCGCATGCGCCAGCGCTCCGCCGAGCGCGGGGAGGAAGGCCCAGCCCGGGCGCGGCCGCCGGCCGCTCAGGCCGCGCGTTCGGCCCGCGGGGAGAAATAGGCCGAGGTCGAGAGCCCGCGGTCGAACTCGGACCAGCGTGCGCCGTCGGCCAGCGACTTCTCGATGCGGTCGAAGCTGCCGAGGTTGCCGCCCAGGTTGTCGATGAAGTGCACGAGCGTGGCCTCACGCGTGCACGGGATCACCGGGCTGCCGTGTTCGAGCTTGCCGTGGTGGCTGAGGATGATGTGCAGCAGGGCCTCGGTGTCCTCGGCCGGGAAGCCGGCGATCTCCTCGATCGTGCGACGCACCGTGTAGTAGCCCAGCGGTATCTCGCCGAGCAGCTTGCCGGCGTCGGTCAGCTCGATCGCGCCGTTGCGGGAGGCGTACGCCTCCACCTTGCCGATGTCGTGCAGCAGGGCTCCCGTGACGGCGACGTCGCGGTCGAGGCCCGAGAACGTGGCGGCCAGCGCGCTCACCCCCTGGGCGACGGACAGGCAGTGCTCGAGCAGCCCGTGGCGGTAGGCCTGGTGGTAGTACTTGGCCGCCGGGGCCTCGTGATAGATCCGGCCGGTCTCGGTGGAGGGTCCGATCAGCCGCGCGAGCAGCTCGCGCAGGTGAGGTCGCTGGATCGTGCCCACCAGCTCCCGCAGGTCACCGGCCATCTGCTCGTACGGGATGGGCGGTCCTTCGGTCAGGTCGGCGAGGTCGTACTCGCTCTCGGCCGCCGCCCGCAGGCGCTTGACCGTGAGCGTCGCGCCATAGCGCTCGTCGACCGTGTATCGACCCAACACCCGCACCACCGTGCCGCCGGGGCAGAGCGGCGCGAGCTCCTCCACGTCGTCCCAGACAACGGCTTCGACGCTCCCGGTGAGGTCGCCCAGCTGGAGCTTGATGAAGGTTTCCCCGTTGCGCTTCTGGCGCCGGGAATGGGCCCGCACGAGGTAGGTCGAGTCCACATCCTGGCCGTTTGCGAGGTCGCGAACGAAGCACCTGGTGGGGATGAGAGTGGGCTGCTCCATCGGGATTTTGAAGGTAGTCAGAGACTCGGACGGGATAGCCTGCACGCAGATGGAGTCGCCCCCCGGATCGAGAACCTGACATGGGCGTGCTCGTGAGCGGCGGCACCGGCGCCCTCGGCAGCGCGGTGGTCCGGAAGCTCATGGACAGCGGCTACAGCTGCTCGGTCACCTGGATCGTCGAACGCGAGCGCGAGCGGGCCGAGCGCGAGTTCGGTGGCCGGGCCGAGCTCATCGAGGCCGACCTGTCAGATCCCGGCGCCGCCGCGCGCGCCGTGGCGGAGGTCGACGACCTCGAGGCGGTGGTCAACCTCGTGGGCGGCTTCGCCTCCGGGCCACTGGTGCACGAGACCGACCCCGAGGACTTCTTTCGCATGCACAGCCTGAACCTCGCCCCGGCGTTTCATCTCGCCCACGCGGCGATGCCGCGGATGATGGAGCGCGGCGGAGGCGCGTTCGTGGGCGTCTCGGCCCGAGCCGCCCTGCAGCCCTTCCCGGGTGCGGCCGGCTACGTGAGCGCCAAGGCGGCCGTGCTCGCGTTCATACAGGCGCTCGACGCCGAATACCGGTCACACGGAATTCGCTGCAACGCGATCCTGCCGAGCGTGATCGACACCCCCGCCAACCGCGAGTCGATGCCCGACGCCGACCACTCGAAGTGGGTCCGGCCCGAGGAGATCGCCGAGGTGGTCCGCTTCCTGGTCTCCGAGGAGTCGAAGCCCACGAGCGGGGCGGCGGTGCCCGTCTACGGCCGGGCTTGAGGGGGCCTACCCCCGGCCCGACCCGCCGTAGTACCCGAGCGTCATCCGGCCCAGCCGCTTGGTCACGCCGGCATTCTGCAGCGCTCCCAGCGGGGCTCCGATCAGCGGGACGTAGCGGCCGGCGTAGCGCCGCGCCAGGCGCTTGGCCACATACTTGGCCAACCGCAAGTGGAGGGCGTCCGCGTTGCGGCTCGAGATCGCCTGCTCCACCGCCGCGCGCGCCAGGTGCTTGCCCACGCCGTCGAGCGCCGCGCGTGCCTCCGCGGGCGTTTCGTACAGACCCTGCAGCGCGAGGTACTCCGCCGGCCGCATCGGATGCCGCGGGTCATAGCCGTACGCGGCCGCGATGTAGAACACCATGCGGCTCTGGATCCACAGGAGGGCAACCACGTCCGGCGCGACGGTGAACACCCCGCCCAGACCCAGTGCCCCTCCCTCGAGGCGCGCAAGGCGCACGTGCTTTCGGTAGGCGACCTTGGCCAGTCGTTCGGGCGTGTGGCCGGGCCCGGCGATCCGCACCCACTCCTCGGCCTGGGGGCCGAAGCGCTCGGACGCGGCGAGGGCGATGTACTCGGGCGCGCGAGCGGGCTCGGCCAGGATGCGGTTCCACAGCGACTCGGGCGGTCGCCCGATGTGCTCCATGTGCTCGTCGCCGGGGATGACGGTCTGCGTCTCGGCCACGGCTAGGGCGAGCGGTACATCGGGTTGGGGATGAGATAGCGGCGCTCGGCGAAGCCCCCGGACAGGTCGCTTCGCTGATCGCCGACGTTGGCGAGGATCTTGTAGCCGCGGCGAGTGATCCTCCGGCGGGCGCCGGTCTTGTAGGGCGCCAGCGAGGGCTTGGCGTAGTCGTTGGGCCTCATCAGGAGCGTGTACTTCCCCCGGTACCCGGAATCGCGCAGATCGCGCAGCGTGCCCTCGCGAAGGCCCTCGGGGCGCCCGGTGACGAAGAAGATCGCCAGCCTGAGCCTGTGGGCCAGGGTAAAGAGCCTGCGGGTGTGGCGGATCGCCGGACTGTCGAACGCGACCACGCACGTGGCCAGCGCGGTGGCGGCGAAGTCCGCCCGCTCGATGCACGGGTAGTTGTCGAGCGACGTCTCGTCGATGTCGAACACGATGGCCGGCCGGCGCGGAGCTCGGGCGGAACCCGTGCTGTGTTTGACCCAGCGCCTGGCCCTGTCCGTAACCGACTTGATGTCCCGGTCCCAGCGCCCCGAGTCGTGGTAGGCACGGATTGAAGCGGGGCTGGCCGGGTAGTCCGGTGGTGCGGCCGCGGCAGGCACGGCGGCGGCCAGCGAGACAGTCACAATTAGAAGCAGAACGTTTCGACCCATTGCGAGAAAGGTAGGCGACCGCATGGCAACCGAGACCTCACCCCGCCACGGAATCCTCAGCGACGAGCTCGCCGACGAGCGCGAACAGCTCATCGAGATGCTCACCAAGGCGTACTGGATGGAGATCGAGACGGTGATGAGCTACATCGCCAACTCGATCAACCCGGACGGTGTGCGCGCCCAGGAGATCATCGAGTCCCTTGAAGAAGACATCATGGAGGAGCTGAGCCACGCCCGTAAGTACGGCGAGCGCATCAAGGAGCTATACGGCGTGGTGCCGGGCTCACTCGACTTCAGCGCCGAGCAGTCATTTCTGCAGCCGCCGGACGAGCAGACCGACATCGTCCACGTGATCAAGGGCGTGATCGAGGCCGAGGGCGGCGCGATCGAGCACTACAACAAGATCATCGAGTTCTGCGAGGGCAAGGACCCGGTGACCCAGGACATGGTCATCGACATCCTCCACGACGAGGAGGGCCACCGGCGCCTGTTCGAGGGCTTCCTGCGCGAGTACGAGTTGGAGGGGCTCGCCTGAGCGGAGGCGGCGGCCGGCGCAAGTTGGCGGGCGAGAGTCTGTGTAGCGCGGGGCGGTAGCACTGAACGGCTTCGCAGCGTGCGCGATTGCGGCGGCGTGCTGAACCTGCGAGCACGAGCAGGCGGGCGCGCGGCTGCACGATCAGGGCGGCTTGCGGCGAGCGAGCTTGAGCTTCAGAACCTGCTCTTGCCGGCGTCGATCTCGAAGCGCGCGGCGCGAGGACCACAACGCTGTCGCGGAAGCGGACGCTTGCGGGTGCGCAACGTCAGCTTGCCGCGGCACGGGGCGTTGCTCCGCCCGGGGGCAGCTGACCCGGAGGCGCACCACACGTCGGCGATTCATGCGTAGCCGCTGCCTGAGATCGCGATCCTGACGCTCTGGTCGACTGGTCCGGGGCCGGGACCCGGGGGTGGACGAAGCTCGAACGCGCCTACGTCGGTGCCGTCGCGGGTGTTGTCGACCTGAGCGAAGTCAGACGGCCGTGGCAGGCCGCGCTGGTCGGTGGTGAGCACGCCAACACCCGTGAGCGCCGTGTCGCTCGTGCCGCGATCGATCGCGGGGCTTCCCCGCAAGAGCGCGTGGGTGAGCGTCGGGCCGCCGTTGGCGGCGAGTGGGCCGAGCATGGGGTCCGTCTGGGGTCGGTCGGTCGATGCGGTCAGGGGACAGCTGTCGTCGTCGGCGATGTTGAAGCCCTGGGAGGAGAAGCGGCCGTTGCCTGAGCCGCCGCAGTTCTCGCTCAGCCTTGGCCCTGCCATCAGGCTGCTCCTGATGAGAAAGCGCGCGTCGCCTCCGTTCCCGGAGTTGTGGAAGGACGCTCCGCCCTCGCCGGCGTTGCTCGCGACCGTGCTGTTCGCGACGGTCACGGCGCTGGTCCTCCGGTGAGCGCCTCGTTGTAGATGCCGCCGCCGCGGGCGCCGCTCTCGTTCCCGCTTACGGTGCTGTTGACAAGGTTCAGAACGCCGTTGATGTTGCCGATGCCCCCGGCGCCCATGCCGCCGCCGCCGACCGCGGTCGAGATGTTGTTGCTGACCGTGCTGTTCGAGATCAGGACCTCGCCGCCCCTGTCCATGTTCATGCGGGTGCCGTTCGAGATCCCCGCCGCCTGGACGGCGGTGTTGCCGCTCACTGTCGAGTTCGTGATCGTCAGCGTGGTGTCCGCGCGCGAGGATGCCGCCGCCGAAGCTGCCCGGGGGCAGCACCGCGGTCGCCCGGCCCCCGCTCACGATCACACGGTCGAGCGTTAGCGTGCCGGCGACCAGGTTGAGGACTCGCTCGACGACGGTCTGATTGATTCTGCTGGGGTCGATCCCGGTGCCCACGATCCGGACCGGACCGCCGGCGAGTACGTCGAGATCACCGCCCACGTTGGTGTCGTCGGCGGCTCCGGCGGTCGACAGCCGGACCGAGATCGGCAACTCGATCGTGTCGAGGGCGGTGGCCTGACCCGCCGTGCACGTACCGACGGCGGCGTTCGCGTTGGCAGCCTGTACCGCCTGCCGCAAAGAGCAGCCGGAGGGATCGGCCAGCGGCGGATCGCCCTGCTGCGTGACGGTGATCGTGGCCGCAAACGCCCCGCTCGGGACGGCGAGGCAGGCAACGAGCACAACGAACGGAATCCCCCGGGGCCAGAGGCTCATCTCGAGCCAGCATAACCTGGCCCAGGGTCCCGCCGCCAGTGTCGGCGCGGCTAGACCAGCTCCGCGATCAGCACGGCGCTGCCGAACACGGCGGCGACCGCCGCCACCGCGCCCACCACGGCGGTGGGCGGGCCGCCGTGGATCCCGGTCTCGTGCACCGCCGCGTGGCCCTTGCCCCGGGCGAGCAGCCAGCGGTTGACGGGGAAGGCCACCGCGCCGGCGATGACGAGCGCCACGGCGAGGCTGCCCCAGAACAACAGATCACCCACCCCGGCGTCGAGCGCGCCCGGGATCACCAGCATGATCAGGTTGTCCACCACTTCCATCGTGGCGATCGAGAGAGTGTCCGAGGCGAGCGCGATTGGCACGACCACCGCGAGCGCGAGACCGGCCCGCAGCAGCGGCAGGCTCGTGAGCGCGTAGCCGAACATGAAGGCCAGCACCACCGCCAGGGCGATCGTGCCCCAGGCCGAGAAGCCCAGTGCGGTACCGATGATCATGCCCAGCACCTCGCCGATGGCGCAGCCGGTGAGGCAGTGGAGCGTGGCGCTCAGGGCCATCGCGTCGAGCGCGCGCCCCGCCGTGGGCATCGGGCCGTGCTGATGGTGTGCGGAGGCTTCCATGGACGCGGAGATAGTATACCCGTAGGGGGTATCAAGCATCAAGCTCGACTAGGCTGACCGCGATGAGCCTCCAGGCCTCGAGCCAGGTCGAGCTCGACCGGCGTCGGATCGCCGAGCTGAGCGCCCGCGAGCGCGCCGAGCTCGACCGCCGCACGCCGCGGTCGGAAGAGATGCTCAGGCGCGCGCGGCGCGTGCTGCCCGGCGGCGTGGCCTCGTCCTTTCAGATGCGCACGCCGTGGCCGGTCTACGTGGAGCGCGGCGAGGGAGCGCGCGTCTGGGACCTCGACGGCAACGAGTACGTGGATCTCCACAACGGCTTCAGCGCGATGGTCCAGGGCCACGCTCATCCCGCCATCGGCGCCGCTCTCGCGAGCCGCCACGCCCACGGCACGCACTTCGCGGCCACCGCCGAGGACACCGTGGCCGTGGCCGAGGAGCTGGCCCGCCGCTTCGGGCTGCCGCTCTGGCGCTTCACCAACTCCGGCTCCGAGTCGAACATGGCGGCCGTCCGGATCGCCCGCGGACACACCGGCCGTGACGGCGTGCTGAAGATCTTCGGCTCCTACAACGGTCACAACGACGTTGCGATGGCCGGGCTCCACGACACGGGTGTGCCGCTATCGGTAGGCCGGGACGTGCACACCGTCCAGTTCAACGACGCCGAGGGACTGGAGCGGTCCATCGCCGCCCGCCCGCCTGCCTGCCTGATCATGGAGGCGGCGATGACCAACGTCGGGCTCGTGCTTCCCGGGGCCGGCTACCTGGAGAGCGTGAGGGAGGCCACCCGCCGCCACGGCGTGGTGCTGATCTTCGACGAGGTCAAGACCGGGCTCACGATCGCGCCGGGCGGCGCCACCGAGCGCTTCGGCGTGCAGCCCGACATGGTCACGCTCGCCAAGGCTCTCGGCGGTGGCCTGCCCGCCGGGGCCATCGGGATGACCGCGGAGCTGGCCGGCGAGATCGAGGATGGGCGCGTGCCCCAGTTCGGCACCTACAACGGCAACCCGCTGTCGATGGCCGCGGCCCGCGCCAGCCTGTTCGAGGTCCTTACGCCGGAGGCCTACGAGCGGCTGGAAGTGCTGGGCGGGCGGATGGCGGCCGGGTGCGAGGCCGTGCTCGCTGAGCGCCGGCTCGACGCCCGGGTGACCGCGCTCGGCGGCAAGGGCAGCGTGAGCTACGGCCGCGATCCGGTGGTGGACTACGCCTCCTTCCAGCGCTCGCACGATCCGGAGCTGGCCGAGCTCGTGTGGACCTTCGCGATGAACCGCGGCGTGTACACCACGCCCGGCCGCCAGCAGGAGTGGAACCTCAGCGTGGCCCACGGCGAGGCCGAGGTGGACCGCTACCTGGCGGTGTTCGCCGAGCTGGCGGCCGAGCTCAGCTGACGACGGTCCGGCTCTGCTCGCGCATGAACTGGGGCAGGTAGTAGGGCCCGAGGCCCCCCTTGCCCGTCGAGCCGCTCGACTTCCAGCCGCAGAACGTCTGGGTCCCGGGCCAGGCGCCGGTGGTGGCGCCGGCGCGGCGGTTCACGTAGACCACGCCGGCCTCGATCGTGTCGAGAAAGCGCTCCTGCTCGGCGGGGTCTTCGCTGAAGATCCCGGCCGTGAGCCCGTAGACCGGTGCGTTGGCCTCGGCGATGGCCTCGTCCAGCGAGCCCGACGGCCGAGACCGTGACGAACGGGAGGAACAGCTCGTCGCGCTCCAGCCGGTGCCCGCGCGGCAGACCGGTGACCACGGTGGGCTCGACGAACAGGCCGGGGAGGTCGGGCCGCCCGCCGCCTGCGGCCACGGCACCGTCACGGCGCGCGTCCGCGACAGCGGCCTCGAAGCGGGCCACGCTGTCCTCGTTGACCACCGGACCGAGGAAGGCCTCGGCGTCGGCGGGATCTCCGGGCGCCAAACCCCGGGTGAAGGCCACCAGCCGCTCGACGAACTCGTGGTGCACCGAGTCCATCACCACGGCGCGCGAGCAGGCGCTGCACTTCTCACCGGAGAGGCCGAACGCCGCGCGCGCCACCCCCTCGGCGGCTTTGTCGAGATCGGCGGCCGCGCTCGACGATGGCCGGGTTCTTGCCGCCCATCTCGGTGAGCGCCGGCCGCGCGAAGGGACCCTCCTGCATCCGCTGGGCGATCGCGCGGCCCACCTCGGCGGAGCCGGTGAAGGCCACGCCGTCCACCGCTGCGTCGACCAGGGCGCGACCGGTCTCGGGACCGCCGTGGATCACGTTGAGCACCCGGGGGGCAGGCCGGCGGCCACGGCGATCTCGCCCAGGATCGCTCCTGTCCAGGGCGTCTCCTCCGAGGGCTTCAGCACCACGCTGTTGCCCGCGATCAGGGCGGCCGCGGCCATGTTGACCGCGAGCGCCGCGGGGAAGTTGAACGGCGCGATCACGGCGAACACGCCGTACGGCCGCAGCACGTGGGAGTTGCGCTCGTCGGCGACGAAGCTGTCGAGTGGCCTGTCGTAGCCGTCGTTCTGCTCCATGAGGTCGGCGTAGGTGGTGATCAGGTCCACGGCCTCCTGCACCTCGGCGATCGACTCGGTGCGCACCTTGCCCGCCTCGAGGCTCGCCACGGCGGCCAGCTCGAGGTGGCGCTCGCTGATGCCGCTGGCCATGGCCCGCAGCAGATCGCAGCGCTCCGGGTAAGGGGTGGCGCCCCATCCGGGGCGGCCGCGCGCGCCGCCTCCACCGCGCGGGCCACCACGTCCGGCCCCGCCGCGTGGGCGCGGCTGGCCGGCGGCCGTCCGAGGACGGGTCGCGTCGCTCGAAGGGCTCACCCTCGGCCACCGCCTGCCCGTCGATCAGGTGGGGCAGCGGCTCGGCGGGAGTGCCGTCGCGAGCGCGGGCCAGCTCCGACTCGAATTCGGCGTTGGTCTCGCCGCTTCCGAGAGCGCCGCTCGTGTAGGTGAAGCGCGTCGTCACTGCGGACCGTCGCCGTTCAGCGACGTCGCCACCCAGCGCTGGAAATCGCCGATCAGCTGCTCGCTCGGCAGCAGCAGGCGACCGTGGTCGAAGGCGCCCGAGCGTATGCCGCGCTGCACCGACTCCACCAGCACGCGGTCCTCGGCGCCCACCTGGTCGTCGAGCTCCATGTAGTCCGCGATCCAGTCCGAATCGATGTCCGCGCCGAAGAAGTAGTCGAGGAAGCCGTCCGTACGGGCGGCCTCCACCGGCACCAGCGGTCCGATCGAGATGTTCGCGCGGCCGGGCCACACGTTGACCTTGATGCTCGGCCAGATCATGTGGAACTGGCCGTCCACGTCGCCGCCGGTGTCGTAGTGGACCTTGCGCGGCGTTTCGCGCAGGCGAGCGTAGTGGCTGGCGAAGGTGGCGTGGCTCTCCAGCCGGTAGGCCTCCGGGGTGACGTCGATCACGTCGCTGAAGCTCGGGTGCGCCACCGCGCAGTGGTAGCACTCGAGGTAGTTCTCCACCGCGACCTTCCAGTTGGCCTCCATCGAGTAGGCCGCGCGCGAGTGGAAGACCAGCGAGTCGACGTCGAGGCCCGCGTCGCGCACGAGCTCCGGCAGCGTGCCGAGTGTCTCGGCAAGCGGCGCGGCATCGGCGTCGGCGTTGACGAACACGAAGGGACCCCAGGTGTCCACCTGGGCGGGGCGAAGGCCGAGCGCCTCACGGTCGAAGCCCGGGTCGGACTCGGACCGCGGGGCCGCGCGGAGGGCGCCGTCGAGCCCGTAGGTCCACGCGTGGTAGTGGCACTGGAGGCTCGTGCACGTGCCGGCGCCGCTCACCACCTCGGCACCGCGGTGGCGGCACACGTTCACGAACGCGCGCAGCTCGCCCTCACGGTCGCGCACGACCACGAGCGGCACGTCGCCGGTCCGCAGCGTGAAGTACGTGCCGGGCTCGGCCAGCTCGCCCAGGTGGCCGGCGTACTGCCACGTGTACGCGAACAGCCGCTCGCGCTCGCGCTCGAAGACCTCGGCATCGGTGTAGTAGCGGTAGGCGAGCGTGTCGGTCATGGGCTCTCCATCGGGACGTTGGCGGGTTTCACAGCGTGGCAGGCCGGAAGGAACTGCGGGTCGTCGCCCCGGCACTGCTCCTCGATGCCGAGGCGGGCGGCCTCGCCGGATTCGAGCAGCGGGCAGCGCGGGTGGAAGCGACAGCCGCTGGGGATCCGAGTGGGGTCGGGGGCCTCGCCGGTGAGGATCTGCTGCTCCATCTCCTGCAGCTCAGGCACCACGGAAAGCAGCGCCTGTGTGTAGGGATGCTTCGGCGAGGTGAGCAGCTCCTCGGTGGGTCCCTCCTCCACGATCCGCCCGAGGTACATCACGGCCACTCGGTCCGCGATGTTCCAGGCCAGGCCGAGGTCGTGGGTGACCACGAGGATCCCCACCTGGGTCTCGCGCACCAGCTGCAGCATCAGGGCCAGGATCTCCCCGCGAACGGAGGCGTCGAGGCTCGACACGGGCTCGTCGGCCACGAGCAGGCTCGGCTCGAGCACCATCGCCCCGGCGATGATCACCCGCTGGCGCTGGCCGCCGGACAGCTCGTAGGGATAGCTCGTGAAGAAGCGCTCGGGCGGGCGCAGGCCCGCGCGCGAGAGCGCCTCGGCCACCAGCGCCTCCTCGTCCCCGCGCACGCGCTGGATCCGGAGGCCCTCCGCCACGGCCTCGTAGATGTTCTGTCGCGCGTTGAGAGCACCGGAGGGGTCCTGGAAGATCAGTTGGGCGGCAGTCCGGTGCTTGCGCAGCGAGCGGCGGTCGTGGCGCAGCGTCTCGCCGCGAACCAGCACCTCGCCGCTCAGGGGCCGTTCGAGGCCGATGATCGTGCGCGCAAGCGTGGTCTTGCCGCAGCCCGACTCGCCCACCAGAGCGAGCACCTCGCCGCTGCGCATCTCGAGGTTGACCCCGTCCACGGCCCGGGCCACACCACGCCGGGCCTTGAACTGCACGTGCACATCGCGCACCTCGAGCAGCGCGGCGTCGTTCACGGGCTCACGGGCGACCCGGGGGCGTGGACGCACGCGGCGGAGCGGGCGGGACCGGCCGGCCACAGCTCGACGTCCGTGGAGGGACAGATCTCGACCGCGGAGGCGCAGCGCGGATGGAAGGGACAGCCGCTCGGGAGCATGCGCGGATCGGGCGGGTCGCCGGGCAGCCCGGACGGCTGCATCCGGAAGGCGGGATCGCCGATCACGGGAAACGCGGCCGCCAGTGCGCGCGTGTACGGATGTGCGGGCGCCCCGAGCACCTCGGCGCTGGGGCCGTCCTCCACGATGCGCCCGGCGTACATCACCGCCACGCGCCTGCACACCTCGGCGAGCGTGGAGAGGTCGTGGGTGATGAAGACGATGGCCAGTCCGAAGCGCTCCTGCAGGTCCTCGAGCAGGCGCAGCACCTGGGCCTGCACCATCACGTCGAGCGCGGTGGTGGGCTCGTCGGCGATCAGCAGGCGCGGGTCGCACGCGAGCGCCAGGCCGATCAGCACCCGCTGGCGCTGCCCGCCCGAGAGCTGGTGCGGGTAGTCCCGGGCTCTTCGTGCGGGCAGGCCCACCAGCTCGAGCAGCTCGCCGACGCGTCCCTTGACGCTGCCGCCGTTCGTCGCTGAGTGCAGCCGTATGGCCTCGGCGATCTGGTCGCCCACGCGCTGTACCGGATTGAGGGTGTGGAGCGCCCCCTGGAAGACGATGGCCGCGCCGGTCCAGCGGACGGCACGCAGACGGCCGGGCTTCATCTCGAGGATGTCCTCGCCTTCGAGCAGCACCTCGCCCGTCACCTCGGTGCCCCGGGGCAGCAGGCGCAGCAGCGCGCCGCCCAGGGACGACTTGCCGCAGCCGGACTCGCCCGCGAGCCCCAGCGTCTCGCCCACCTCGAGCTCGAGGTTCACGCCGCGCACGGCGGGCACCGCCGCGGTGCCGGGCAGATAGGTCACGTGCAGGTCGCGCACCGACAGCAGGGGGGCGCCCGCCACCGCGGCCGGCTCGGCGGAGGAGCTCATCGGCGCTGGTCGCGCAGCCGGGGATCGAGGATCTCCTCGAGCGCGGTGCCACACAGCGTGAACGCGATCACCACCAGCATGATCCCGACGCCCGGCGGCAGGATGTACCACCAGGCCTCGAGCGTGACCGCGCCCGCCTCGAACGCGTCGTCGAGCATCTTGCCCCACGAGGGGTTCTGCGGATCGCCGAGGCCGAGGAACGACAGCGTGGCCTCCGACAGGATCACCACCGGCACCGTGAGCGTGGTGTTGGCGAGGATCAGCGGAGACACGTTGGGGAGGATGTGGCGGGACATCAGGTGCCAGTTGGAGGCGCCGAGCGCGCGGCTTCGGTCCACGTAGTCGCGCTCACGCAGAGTCAGCACCTGGGCCTGGATCAACCGCGCGGTCTGGGGCCAGGACGTGATGCCGATCACCAGGATGATGTTCTGCACCGACGGCCCCAGGATCGCGGCCAGCACGATCGCGAGCGGCAGGAACGGGATCACGAGGAACCACTCGGTCACCCGCATGAGCAGGCCGCCGAAGCGCCCGCCGAAGAAGCCGGAGGCGATACCCACGGCCGAGCCGATCACCATGGCGATCACCGTCGCGGCCAGTCCCACCAGCAGGCTTATGCGGGCCCCCCAGATGAACTGGGTCATCACGCTGCGGCCGTAGTTGTCGGTGCCCAGAAGGCCGTACTCGGATGGGTTGGCCCAGGTCGGGTTGTCGACGGTGTTGACCGCCCGCAGGCCGGACTCGTCGGCCAGCAAGGGCGCGGCGATCGCCATCAGCACGATGGCCACGAGAAGGATGAGCCCGATCATTCCGGGCCTGTGGTGACGGTACTCTCGCCAGGAGTTCGCCAGGGCGCGACGCCGCCGCAACCAGGTGATCCTGCGCGGTGACGGTGCGGCTACGGCGCTCACGACGGCCTGACCCTCGGGTCGAGGTAGGCGTACAGCATGTCGGCGATGAAGTTGAAGAAGATCGTCGCCGCGCTGAACACGAGGAAGAGCCCCTGAAGCGTGGGCAGATCGGGCCCCTTGAGCGCCTCGTAGGTGGCGAGACCCAGGCCGGGCCAGGAGAAGATCGCCTCCACCGCGATCGCGCCGGAGAGAACGAAGCCGAAGTTGATCGCCAAGAGCGCCACCACAGGCAGCAGCGCGTTCGGCACGGCGTGGCGGTTGCGCACGAGCGCGTCGCGCAGGCCCTTGGCCCGCGCGAGCACCAGGTAGTCCTCACGCATCGTGTCGAGCAGCGAGGAGCGCATGACGATCGCGTACTCGCCCAGGTAGGCGACCGTCAGCGTCAGGCAGGGCAGGAACAGGTGCTGCGCCTGGTCGGTGAGCTTCGAGAACCCGGTGGCGGTGGACGCCGGATCCGTGATCCCACCGACCGGGAATAACCCGAGCCCCACGGCGAAGGTCGTCAACAGGATCATCCCGAGCCAGAAGTCCGGCATCGAGTAGGTGGCGATCGAGAAGCCGGTGACCGAGTAGTCGGTCTTACTGCGTCTTCGCCAGGCCGCGGCGATCCCGAGCAGGATGCCGAACACCCCTGAGAGCACGGCAGAGATGCCCACCAGCGAGATGGTCGGCCCGGCCTTGCGCTTGATCTCGTCCCAGACCGGCTGGTTGGTCGTGTAGGAGCGGCCGAGGTTGAGCGTGGCCGTCTGCTTCAGGTAGGCCACGAACTGCGCCCCGGTGGACCCTTCGAGCCCGAACTGCTTCGTGAGCTCGGCGCGCTGGGACTCGCTCAGGTTCCGGCCGCGATACAGGTTCGCCACCGGGTCCGACTCCACCACCCTGAAGAGGAAGAAGTTGAAGCAGACGACGAACAGGAGCGTGACCAGCGACCCCAGGACCTTTCCCGTGACGAAGCGAGCAGTCACTCCCGCTCGTCGGCACTGCGGCGCCGGGTGACGAAGAACGCACCCAGGCCGAGCGCGAGCACCACGGCCACGACGATCGCGATGATCCCTCCGCTACCGCCGCCGTCGTCCGAGTCGGCGCTCGCGGACACGGGCTTCAGGCGGGCGTAGGTCGGCGACGTGTTCGAGTAGAGCACCGGCCCGGTCTTCGCGGGCTGCTGCACCCAGCCGGTGAAGCGGTCCTTCACGTAGGCCTGCGAGTCGGGCTCGGTGTAGAGCGTGTTGTAGACGCCCCACTGCGCCTGGCGCTTGAGCATCTCGTGCACGATCTCGACCCGCTTGGCGTCGTCGAGCTCCACCTTCTGCTGCTCGTAGAGCTTGTCGTACTCGGGGTCGCAGTAGTTGGCGTCGTTGTAGTAGTCGGTGGGGTTGTCGGGGTCACTCGCGATCTGGCCGCAGGTGAAGTAGGAGAGCAGCGGGTCCGGGTCCACGAAGGGCGTCCAGCCCCAGAAGAACATGTCGTAGTCGCCCTTGCCGATCGTCGTCGTGAGCTGGCTGTCGTCCTGGACCTTGTTGGTCGTGGCGATGCCGATCTCCTTCAGCCAGCCGGTGAAGAACTCGGCGATCGGCCGGGCGTTCACGCTGTCGGAGCGCACCATGTACTTGAAGTTGAGCGGCTGGCCGCCGCCCGGCATCTCGCGGACGCCGTCACCGTCGGTGTCCTTGTAGCCGGCCTCGTCGAGGATCGCCTTCGCCTTGTCGAGATCGAAATCCGGGACGTCGCCGGGCTCGAGCTTCGGCGTCCACTTGGGGTCGGGGGAGACGCTCACCGTCTCGGCCGGCTTGCCCATTCCCTCGAGCGCGCGCTTGACGATCGTCTCCCGGTCGATCGCGTGCGAGATGGCCAGGCGCACCTGCGGGTCGAGCAGCGCCGGGTGGGGTTTCTTCAGGCCGTCCCCGCCGTTGATGGCGATCTCGCCCATGGAGCCCTGGTAGCCGGGCACCGTGACGATGTTGTCGTCCTTCTCCAGTTGGTTGAAGCCCGAGGTCGGAAGGTCCTCGGCGGCGTCGAGCTCCCCGGTCTTCAGCGCCGCCACCATCGCGTCCGGGTTGTTGAACTTGCGCAGCACGACCTTGTCGACGGCCGGCTTGCCCCCCCAGTAGTTGGGGTTGGCCCGGAAGCGCGCGAACTGGCCCTTCTCGAACTTCTCGAGCACGAAGGTGCCGGAGCCGACGCCGTCGTTGCCGTCGTACTTCGCGCGCTCATCGGCCGAGAACTTGCCCCAGATGTGCTTGGGCAGGATGTAGACATCCATCACCGGGAGCTTGGGATCGGGCACCTTCGACTTGATCACGAGGGTGGTGTCGTCCTTGGCCTCGGCATCGAGGTTCTGGGTGGTGGCGGAGTGGTTGATCCATTCCTCGTCGCGCGAGGTGTTGACCGTCCAGGCCACATCCTCGGCGGTCAGCGGCTTGCCGTCCGACCACTTGAGGCCCGGGCGCATCTTGTAGGTCCAGGTCTTGCCGTCGTTCGAGCTCTTCCACGACTTGGCCAGGCCGGGGATCACGTGGAAGTCACTGGCCGCCTTGTCGGTGAGGGTCGCGTACTGGATGTTCCAGGCCTCGTAGGCGGCCACGGTCACGCCGATGAGCGGGCTCATGCTGTCGATCCCCTGCGGATCGCCCACGTCGAAGACCGTGCCCTTGCCTCCGCCCACCGGCTCGCCGTCGTCCTGGCTCTGGGCCGACACCGCCATGAAGGCCGCCAGCAAGGCGACGCACACGATCGCTGCGGCCAGTCTCCCCCGAATCCTCTTCACGCGAGTCCCCTCCGTCATTTGCGCCAGGAAGAACCGGACTCTCTCACGGCTCTACATGAGATTCCAGTTAAGGAAGCGGTCCAGGCGCGTGTAGAAGTCGAGCTGCGGCCCCTCGCGCAGGAGGCCGTGCGCCTCCGTGGGGTAGGTCACGTATTCGAAGGTCTTGCCCAGCCGCCGCAGCTCCGCCACCAGCTGCTCGGACTGCTTGGGGCTCACGCGCTCGTCGCGTTCGCCGTGCGCGATCAGCAGCGGCACTTCCACGTTCTCGAGGCGGTGGTACGGCGAGCCCGCCCGGTAGGCCGCGCGTGCCGTTGATGGCGGGCCCATCATCCGCTCGAGGTCCTGAACCCCGTCGCGGTCGCCCTGGGCCCACGAGGTCACGATGTCGCAGTCGCCGTACTTGAGGACAGCGCAGCGGAAGCGGTAATCCGGGTCGTCGGTCACCGCCAGCAGCGCCATGTAGGAGCCGTAGCTGGCCCCGAAGATGCCGAGCCGGTCGCTGTCGACCCAGTCCAGCGAGCGCAGGTAGTCAGCCGCCGCCAGGCAGTCGCGCGCGTCCTCGGTTCCCCACACCCCGTGGTTGGCCCGCTCGAAGTCGCGCCCGTACCCGGTGGACCCGCGGAAGTTCGGCGCGAGCCAGGCGTAACCGCGATCGACGAAGTACTGCGCGTGGCCGTCCCATTCGTCGCCGTAGGACATGGTGGGTCCGCCGTGGGGGTAGACCACGGCCGGCACCGGCTCGCCCAGCAGCGGCTCGCGTGGCCGCATCAGGAACGCGGGTATCTCGAGGCCGTCGAAGGATGAGAACACCACCTCCTCGAGCTCCGCATGGGGCGCGTTGGTCACGGCCTTCGGCGCCGGCGCGTGCCACTGCGCCGGAGCGGAGCCGGGGGTCACGAGCCGCAGCTCGGGCGCGGTTGCGTGGTCCTCGTACACCGCCGCGAGGGCTCCCGCCCGCGTCCACTGCGGCCGGCTCCACAGGCCCCCCTCGGCGAGCACCTCCGCCTCGCCCGACTCGGTGTCGACCACCACGAGGTCGTAGCGGTTGCGCCGGCCGCGGGTCACCGCCAGGCGATCGCCATCGGGATGCCAGTCGATCTCGGTGTGGTCGGCCCGGGTGTTGGTGAGCTGTCGCTCATCTTCGCCATCGCGCCCCACCAGATACAGCTCGTAGAAGCCGCTGCGTTCGGAGGCGTAGACGATCTGCCGGCCGTCGGGCGACCACGCCGGCTCGTTGTCGTGCATCCGGGCCGTGCCACTGAGCGCGCGGACCTCGCCGCCCTCGAGCGCGGCCACCCGGATCTCGCTGCGGTTGAGATCGGCGCGCGGGTAGAAGACGTACGCCACCTCGCGGCCGTCGGGCGACACCGCGGCCGCCCCCTCGTCCCCGTGCTGCTCGAGCTCGCCGGCGGCCACGGCCAGCCGCCGCGGCCAGGCGTCGTCGCTCGACACCAGCGCCAGCCTGGTGGTGTCGCCCCGTTCCACGCTGATCACGAGCCGGGTGTCGTCGATCCACACTGGGCTCGAGCCCTCCGCGAGCCGGCGCACCGGGCCTCCGGCGGTGGGCACGAGGCACACGTGTCCCTGGTCCGCGTAGGCCACGAGCCGGCCGTCCGGCGAGAGGCGCGGCTCGGTGTCCTCCCAGTAGGGCGCCGGCTCGCGGCCGGTGGTGAGCCGCTCGGGCCGCGCGTGGGCCTCCAGCTCGATCAGCCAGACATCCGACGTCTCGCCGTCCTCGATGAAGGCCGCGTGGGTACGGGCGGCGCCCACGGTCAGCGAGCGCGGACGCCGCGTGGCCGCCACGGCCTCCAGGCGCCAGTGCGGCGGGGCCTTCAGGTCCTTGCGGGGCTGGGCGAGCACGCCCTCGTGCTCGTCGCGCCCCACCCAGATCGATGCGGACTCAGCCATGCGCTCCCTCCTCGATGCCGGCGAGCACCTCGGCCACCAGCGGGCCGATCCGCTCCAGGTCATAGCCACCCTCCTGCACCGCCACCGTGGGCAGGCCGAGCGCGCCGAGGCGCCGCCCCGCCTGGCGGAAGCCGTGAGCGGTCACGTTCAGCGGGCTCTCCGGATCGTCCCCCGCGGCGTCCACGCCGAGAGCCACCACCAGGTGGCGGGCGCCTCCGGCCGTGGCCCACTCGGCGAGTGCAGCCACGGTCGCGACCCAGTCCTCGTCGCCGCTGCCCGGATCCAGAGGCACGTTGCGGTTGGCTCCGCGTGCGTCGTCTGCCCCCGTCTCGGACGCGAAACCCACCAGGTGGGGAAACCAGCCGGCGCCGGGGTCCACGTGCAGCGAGCCGGTGAGCACCTCGGCGTCTCCGTAGAAGATCGCCTGGGTGCCGTTGCCGTGGTGAGCGTCGATGTCGATGACGGCGACTCGCTCGCCGGTGGCCGCGCGCAACCGCGCCGCCGCGGCGGCCGAGTTGTTCAGGTAGCACGATCCGCCGAAGGCGCTACGCGTCACGTGATGGCCGGGCGGGCGACAGCAGGCGTAGGCGGCGGGCGCGCCCTCGAGCACGAGCTCGGCCGCGGTGACCGCGGTGTCGAGCGCCGCCCGCGCGCCCTCCCAGGTGCCGGGGCCGATCAGGGTCATGGTGTCGTAGGCGAACAGCCCGGCCCGCGCGCTCGCGGCGGCCGGGACCACCGGCGGGCCATCGCCCACGAGGCCCACGTGCGCGAACAGGTACGGCACCACGCGATCCTGGCCGGGGTCGGCGGTCAGCCCCGACGCCTCCCAGTCCTCCCAGGCGTCGGCGAGATAGGCGGCCAGCTCGGGATCGTGCACGCTGAGCAGCGCCTCCTCGGGCTGTGGCCGCGCGTCCACCAGCTCCGCCCCGGCCGACTCGAGCGCGGCGCGGATCCGCTCCGCCCGCTCGGGCAGCTCCGTGCCGGGCGTGCGAACGCCCACCCAGACCTCCCCGCCGGGATCGTGCAGGCGGTGGCGATCGCTCCAGACCACGGGCAAGGCGAGTCCCACGGCGCGAGCGTATCCGCAGGTAGGGTGCGCGCGAATGGAGGCCTCCCGCAGCCTGCGCGACGAGGGAGCTCGCATCGGCGAGCTCGAGCCCGGGCCCGCCAACTCGATCGCCGACGTGGCCGGGGTGCGGGTCGGGCACGTGACCGTGTGGCGCGACGAGCCCGAGCCGCCGGCCGGACGCGGCGTCGCACGCACCGGGGTGACCGCGATCGTGCCGGCCGATCCCGCCACGCTTCGGACGTCGTCGCTGCGGGCGGGCGTGACGGCCCTGAACGGCGCCGGCGAGCTCACCGGGTCGCTGCACGTGGCCGAGTGGGGCGTGTTCCAGACGCCGGTCTATCTGACCTCGACCATGGCCGTCGGCCGCGTATACGACGGCGCGGTGGCCGCGGCCGTGGCCGCCGATCCGGTGGTGGGCGTCGACGCCGTGGTGATCCCGATGGTGGGCGAGTGCGACGACAGCTGGCTCAACGACGCGCGCACCGTGCAGGTGGAAGCGGCCGACGCGAGCGGGGCGCTGGCCGATGCCTCCTCGCACGTGGTCCAGGGCGCGGTGGGGGCGGGAACCGGCATGATCTGCTTCGACTGGAAGGGCGGCATCGGGAGCGCCAGCCGGAGGACGGCCGGAACGGGCCACACGGTGGGCGTGCTGGTGCTGGCCAACTTCGGCTCGCACGAGGAGCTGCGCGTGGACGGCGTGCCCGTGGGACGACTGCTGGGGAGCGGTTCCGATGGCGGGCCCCCCACGCCTGCGGGCAGCTGCATCGCCGTGGTGGCCACCGATGCTCCCCTGACCTCCGCCGACCTCATTCGCGTGGCCCGCCGCGCCGGCCTCGGGCTCGCGCGCACGGGCTCGACCGCCCATCACGGCAGCGGCGAGATCTTCCTCGCCTTCTCGACCGCGCCGTCGGTGGCCGAGGTCGAGTTCGACCCGCTGTTCACGGCCACCGTCGAGGCCACCGAGGAGGCCGTGCTCAACGCGCTCTGGCACGCGGAGCGCACCGATGGCCGCGACGGGCGGGTGGTGGAGGCGCTGCCCCACGACGAGGTGCTCGAGCTGCTGCGCACGCACGGCCGGCTGGAGAGCTGAGGCCGAATCAGGGACCGTCTCGGTCGAGCTCGGCCACCAACCCCTCCACTCGCGCCGCGATCTCGTCACGGATCTCACGGACCCGTTCGAGGGGCAGGCCGTCGGGGTCGAGGAGAACCCAGTCGATGTACCGCTTCCCGGCTATGTACGGGCATTCGTCTCCGCAGCCCATGGTCACCACTACGTCAGCGCTCTGGGCGAGGGCGTCGGTGAGCCGCTGCGGTCGCCGCCCGCCGAGCTCGATGCCCAGCTCGGCCATGACCGCCACGACCTCGGGGTGGACACGTGCGGCGGGCCGTGTACCGGCCGATTCGGACTCGTGCCGGCCGGTCGCCGCTCGCTCGAACAGCGCCCGGCTCATCTGCGAGCGGCCGGCGTTCTGCAGGCAGACGAAGAGCACCCGTGTCATGAGGGCGTGATCGTATCGATTGACAACTATCGATTCAATCGATATAGATTGATTGGTGACCCTGGACCTCGAGCTCGCGCCGAAGCTCAAGCGCTCCGCCGGCGCGCCCTGCTGCGAGCCGGTCGTGTTTCCCGACGTGGAACGCGTCCAGGCCGCGCGGATGGCCGAGGTGGCCAAGGCTCTCGGGGATCCGGTTCGGCTGCAGCTGGTCGACGTGCTGCGAAAGCACGCGGGCAAGGTGTGCGTGTGTGAGCTCGTCCCGCTGTTCGACATCTCCCAGCCGACGCTCTCACACCACCTCAAGAGGCTGCGCGAAGCCGGCATCGTCGACTCGGAGCGGCGCGGCCTCTGGGCCTACTACTACGTCATCCCCGACGCGTTGGAGGAGCTATCGCAATGGCTGAGTTGAGCGACACCCGAGAGGCGGTACGGGAGCGTTACGCGGCGGCGGCTCGCACGGCGGCCGAGAATCAGGGCGGCGCCGGCTGTTGCGGTTCGTCCACGCTGCCTGTCGACGAGACCGGGGTGTTCGGGGAGAAGCTCTACGGCGAGGAACGTGACGGCGCGACGGAGACCGCCGTGAACGCCTCGATGGGCTGTGGCGTGCCGACGGCCGTCGCTGACCTGAATGAGGGCGAGACCGTGCTCGACCTGGGCTCGGGCGCGGGAGCCGACGTCCTGATCTCTGCGCGACGGGTCGGCCCCTCCGGTCGTGCCATCGGCGTGGACATGACCGACGAGATGCTCGCCCTCGCGCGTGAGAGCGCGGCCGAGGCGGGCGCCGAGAACGTGGAGTTCCTGAAGGGGACGATCGAGGACCTGCCGCTCGCCGACGACTCGGTCGACGTCGTGATCTCCAACTGCGTGATCAACCTGTCCGTCGACAAGGGAGCCGTGCTCGGTGAGGCCGCGCGCGTCCTGCGGCCGGGCGGCCGCTTCGCGGTGTCCGACGTGGTGGCCGACCCCGACATGGACGAGGCCACGAGAGCCGACATGGAGCAGTGGACGGGCTGTATCGCCGGGGCGCTCACGCGCGCCCAGTTCCAGGAGGCGCTCAGTGAGGCGGGCTTCATCGACGTCGAGATCCGCGAGAGCCACCGCGTCCACGAGCATGCGAGCTCGGCGATCGTCAGGGCGCGTAAACCCTCATAGCGGCGCCCCACCCCTGTAACCTTCATCACACGTTCGCGTAGCTGGAATAGCGAACTGTCTATAGGAGGTTTCAGGTGATCGGAGCACTTCTTCTCGGGCTCGTGGCGGGCTTCATAGGCCGTGCACTGGTCCCCAACGACGTACTCTCGGGCATGAGCGGGTGGAGGTCCTGGCTCGCGTCGATCGTGCTCGGACTGGTGGGTGCCGCACTCGGCTGGTTGGTCTTCACGGCCGGACTCGGCATCGGCGACGACGACGTGTTCGACTGGGGCGGAATCCTCAGCGCGCTCATCGGCGTGGTGATCGTCCTGCTCGTGGCGGGCTTCATCGTCCGGCGGGCCGGCGGCAGCCGCGGTCCCGCACCCGCCTGAGACGGCACTCAGAGGACGAGCTCCATCAGGAGCTCGTCCTCCCATTCGCCTGACGCCGCGTTGAGCTGCGACTTGCGCAGGACGCCGACGCGCCGGAAGCCGAGCTTCTCGTAGACGTGGATCGCCCGCGCGTTCTCCGGTGAGGTCGTGAGAGTCACGCGGTGGTGTCCGCGCTCCTTCGTCAGGTGGGCGAGGGCGACGGTCATCGCCTCGCTGCCCAGACCGTGTTCCTGGTGATCCGCCGCGATGAAGATGTCGATGTCCGCGTAGCGGGCTTCCGGGTCCGGCTCCTCCCAGAACTGCACGAAGCCCACCACGTCGCCGCCGACCTTCACCACCAGCTTCGTGAGCTCCTCCTCCACCTCGAGCGGCCAGCCCTCCTCGGCTGGGCCCCACCAACGCTCGACCTCGGGTGCCACTCGCAGCTCGCGCAACCGCCCTGCGTGCTCGGAGCGCATCGGCTCGAGCACCACGCGCGGACCCCGAAGGGACGACTCCATGTGACTAAGCCGGCTCGAACGGCCGCTGCTCGACGGCGCCGCCGGCCACCATCAGCGCGGTGGACTCGGCCACCTCGTGCCAGGCGCCGGGCAGGTCCACCAAGCGGCTCCGAGACCACCACGCGGTCGCCCTCGTGCAGCTGCTGAAGGCGCTCGTTCTCGGGGTGGAGGCGCTGCAGCGCCTCGATGTCCTCGGAGAGGAACAGGGTGCGCGACTCGTGCTGGGAGGAGTAGCGGATGGCCCATAGCCGCTCGCCGTCGCTGATCCCGATGGTCATCTGGACCGGGTCGTCGATTCCCTGCTCCCGCGCCGTATTCTCCACCAGCCCCACCGCCCGCTCCATCGCCGCGAGAGGGTCCTCCTCGAGGCCGAACGTCAGGGCCAGGTGGAAGAGCAGCTCCGAATCGGTGGAGCCGGCGATACAGGGGAACAGTCTCGGATCGACCTGCATGAGCAGTTCGCGGCGCATTGCCTGCATGTCCTTGATCACCCCGTTGTGGACGAACAGCCAGCGCTCGTAGCGGAAGGGGTGGCAGTTGGTCTGCTGCACGGGACTGCCCACCGCCGCACGGATGTGGGCCAGGAAGAGAGGCGTCACGACATGGTCGCCGAGCTCGAGCATGTTGAGGTCGTTCCAGGCCGGGCTCACGGAGCGGTAGCGCGCGGGGGTGCTGCGATCGTGAGCGCCGTACCAGCCCACGCCGAAGCCGTCGCCGTTGGTGGTCTCGGCGCCCATGCGCGAGTGCAGGCTCTCGTCGATCAGGCCGTGCTTTGTCCGATAGAGCAGCTCGCCCATCACGAGCGGCTGTCCGATGTAGGCGTTCCAGCGGCACATGCGCCGATTCTCCTACATCGCGGGCGGCTCGGCCATCGGCCGACCCTTCTAGGGCGAGCAGTGCGATGAGGACCAGCGCCGGGATCACCTGCCGGAACGCGGGCGTGGGCGCCCAGGCGAGCAGCCCGAGCACCACGACGCCGAAGGCGCCCCAGGCCCAGCGCGGCTCGCGCAGGTTGGGGGCGATGTCACGACGGGTGGCCACCGCCCACCCGGTGGGCCCGGCAGCGCTAGTACCACCAGCCCGATCGGTTCCCGGGCATGCGGGGCCTCGCGCGGTTGTGGTGGCAAAGATCATCCCGTTCGGGTGATGTCGCGTGGTTCTCGCCGGAGGATGCTCCGAACCGTCCCTGGCTGTTTAGGAGAGGTGCGTGCTTTCGAAGATGCCAACGCAGCACGGCGCCTGGATCGCGGCCGGGGTCGGAATCGACGCCGACGGCGGCGAGCCCGAGGGTGGGATCGCTAAGGCGTCCCAAGAACGGCCACCAGCTGACCACCGCCGCCGAGTCTGCGGACGGATTCTTAGGTAGTGGCCGACCAATCCGACACGTCACCACCCGAGCCGGTTCCGCAGCCCAAGCGGCGTCGCCGTGCGCTGGTGTGGTCGCTGATCGTGGTCGCGTCGCTGCTGCTGATCGTCTCGATCACCGCGAACTGGGTTCAGCGGGCGGTGCTGAACACGGACGAGGTGGTGAACACCAGCGACGAGATTCTCAAGGACGAGGATGTTCAGGAGGAGCTCAGCTTCTTCCTCGTCGATCAGCTCTACGCCAACGTCGATGTCCAGGGTGAGATAGAGGAGAAGCTGCCGGACAATGTCAAGGCGCTGTCTGCTCCCATCGCGGCGGCAACGAGGCAGCTCGCTCTCAACGTTTCGGAGAAAGCGCTGGCCTCGCCGCGTGTCCAGGACCTCGTCGCAACCGCCGTCCGCGCGTCGCACGGGCAGTTCGTTGGCTTGATCGAGGACAAGGGGGACTACGTCTCGAAAACCGGCGGCGTGGTGACGATCGAGTACGGGCAGGTGATAGCCGACCTGGCCACCCGGCTGGGGGTGGACCCGGCGACGATCTCCAAGATCCAGAGCCTGGTCCAGGAGACCTCGAAGGACCTCAAGCAGCTCCTGACCACGGTTCAGGCCCGGATCAAGACGGTGCGCGCCGACCTGGCCCAGGTGCAGGCGGGCACGCTCAGCGCCGCGCAGCAACAGGATCTCCAGACGCTCCAGAGCAACACCGCCGAGCTGCAGGGGAAGGTCGCGGACGTCCAGAAGACGGTCGAGGGCGTTCAGGGCAAGGCCCCGGCCGCGCTGCAGGACCGCCTGGCGAAGCTCGACGAGCGGCTGTCGGCCCTCGACGGCCGGCTGACCCGAGTTGCGGACCGGACCGCGGCCGTGCTCAAGGATCCCGCACAGGCGAACGTCGAACCCCTCGACAGCGAGCTGGCCGTGACCCAGGCGCGGGTCACCGCCCTGCTGGGCCGCCAGGCCATACAGAACCCCGGGCAGCTGGTGGTGTTGAAGTCCGATCAGCTCGACGGCGTCCAGACCCTCGTGCGGGCGCTGCGCAATCTGGGATTCGTGCTGCCGCTGCTGGCGCTCTTCCTGTACCTGGCCGCGATCTACCTGGCGCAGGGGTGGCGCCGCCAAGCGCTGATCGCGGCCGGAGGCGGGATCCTGACCGCGACGCTGCTCGTGCTGGTCACGCGGCGGCTGATCGGCGGCGCCGTGGTGGACGGGGTGGCAAGCTCCGAGACGGTCAAGCCGGCCATCCAGTCCGTCTGGGACATCGTCTCCGGAACGCTGCGCGAACGAGCAATCTTCGCTCTGATCATCGGAGTCGCGTTCGTCGCCGCCGGCCTGCTCGCAGGACCCGGCCGCCGCGAGGTCGCCCTACGCCGCGCGCTCGCGCCCTACCTGCGCGATCACCCGGCCGCCGTCTACGCCGTCGTCGCCGTGTTCTTCCTGCTCTGGCTCGCCATCATCCCCGGCATCAACAACCTCGGCCAGATCCTGGTGATCGTGCTGCTGGCCGTGCTCGCCGTGGTGGGCATCGAGATGCTGCGCCGCCAAACCGCAGACGAGTTTCCACCCCACCCAAACACTCCCTGAGCGACGCCGGCCCGCCGGGACGCCGGCGGAAGGGACCGGCAGACCGCGATGGTCATCGCGCAAGGTTGGCCGGCGGCAGGGTTCCTCGTCGGTGGCGCTCGTAGAGGCGGCTGCTGGAGGAGGTCCAGGAACCTCTTCCTCGCGCCGCCCCCACGAAGTCCCGCGACGCCGATTTCTTTACGAGTGTCCGCCAACATGCGGATTTGAGCCGAGGCGCTCGCCGCATGAGCAGGACGCTCCCCCGCAGACGCCGCCGATTCAGGCTGAGGGCAGAGATAGCGTGGCGCTCCACACGAGCGTGGGACTGCGGAGGCGATCCCTCAGGCCGGCTCGGGCGCCTGATCTCCAGCCGGGATCGGGTCGTCCGTCATCCGCCCGCCGCCGGTTCCACCAGCCCGGCGCCCAGGGCCAGTTCCACGGCCCTCCCGCGCGACGACACGTCGAGCTTGCGGTAGATGGCGCGCGCGTGCGTCTTGACCGTGTTCTGCGACACGTACAGGCGATCGGCGATCTCCCGGAAGGACAGATGGCTGGGCAGATAGCGCAGCACGCGCAGCTCGGCCGTAGTGAGAGACCAGTCGGTCGCGGCCAGCGAGCCGGAGGCGAACTCGATCCGCTCCTGCGTCTCGCTCAGCCAGCGGGCGAGCACGGGAGCCTCAGCGCTGGAGCCGAACGCCGCCAGCGCCGGGGCCAGCAGCTCGGCCGCGGCTGCTGGGCCGCTCGCCCGAAGAACCGCACCGGACAGGACGATGCGGCACTCGGCGTCGTACCAGGGGCTGGGATCGGTTAGACCGCCCAGCAGGGCCAGCGCGAGGCCGATGTCGCGCTCCGTTGCGCTCGTCTCCCGTCCCGGCGCACCGAACTCGCACGATACGGCGATCACCAGGGCGGCCGCGGGGTTGCCCTCCAGGTTGAAGCGCTCCACCTGGGCGCGGGCGCGCGCGGCGAGCGACGACGCGCGGGCGAGGTCGCCGTCGCCGGCGGCCAGGAGAGCGAGCTGTGCCAGGCAGAGCGCCTGGATCAGGGGAGCGGACACGGCCGCGCGGTGCGCGCCCTCCTCGAGCAGGACCCGGGCCGCGTCGGCGTCGCCCCCGAGGTGGAGCGCCGCACCCTCGAAGAAGCGAGCCAGTGGGCGCCACGCGCTGCTCTCCTCGAGGAGCGCGTGGGCGCGAGAGGCGTCGGCGGCCATGCGTCGCACGCCCCCGCGGCCGATCCCCGCGCGCATCAGCGCCAGGCCCCCGTCCACGAGCTCGCGCCGGCGTCCCGAAGAGGGCCGGCACGGGTCGCCGGCGGCGACCGTGGTCCAGCGCTCGGCCTCGTAGAGATTGCCCGCCAGCAGTGAGCAGCCGGCCGCCACCAGCCCGAGCAGCGGGATGTCCACGAGGTTCCTGTCGCCGAGCCGGCGAAGCGGGCCGGCGATGGCCTCGCCATGGCCCTGAGCCACCGCCGCCGGAGTGCGGCTCCACAGGAGCCGGGCCGTGCGTGGAAGGTCGCCGGCCTGCATGGAGTGCCGCACGGCCGCGTTCAGGTCACCCTGCTTCTCCAGCCAGGCGCTCGCGCGGCGGTTCAGGCAGGCCTCGCGTTCCGGCTCCCGGCGCTGCAGCTCTCCGCGCAGCACGTCGGCGAAGAGCGCGTTGTAGCGGTAGGCGGTGCCGCTGCGATCGAGCGCCACCAGCGGCACATTGGCCTGGGCCAGCGTCTCCAGCACGCCGGCCGAGTCATCCCGCTGCAGGACGGCGTCGCACAGCGGGGCGGTGAGTTGTTCCAGCACCGAGGTCCGCATCATGAACTCGAGCTGGGACGGACTCACGCCGTCCAGCAGCTCCTCCCTCACGTACTCGCTCACGAAGCGGTCGTCGCCTCCGAACGCCTCCACAGACGCGCTGCCCTGTCCCGCCAGTGACAGCGCCGCCAGGTACAGAGCCGCCGGCCAGCCGCCGGTACGCCGGGCGAGCGCCGACAGGTCCTTCGCCCCTGTCTCGAGCCCGGCCGCCGCGAGGAGCGCAGCCGCCTCGGACCTGGTCATCGCGAGGTCCTCGGTGCCGAGCTCGATCGAGTCGCCCTGGGCGCGCAGGCGCCCGATCGGCAGGTCGGCCCGGCCGCGGGAGGCCATCACGAGCTGGGCACCGGGCGGAAGCGCCGCTCGAAGCGCCCTGACCACCGCACGCGCCGGACGCGTTCGCAGCACGTGGAGGTCGTCGAGTACGAGCACGAAGGGATGCTCCTTGCGGCTGACCGCCCGGGCGAGGCGCCGCAGGGCGACCTCATCGGCATCCGGCCGGCCGGACGAGAGCGCGTCGAAGACCTCCCACCCGATCGGGTCCACCGCCTCGAAGGCGAGCGCCACGACCGAAACCAGCGTGAGCGGGTCGTTGTCCTCGGAGCACAGCGTGGCCCAGGCGCAGGGGCGCGGGTCATGCGCCGTCCACTCGTGCAGGAGCGTCGTCTTCCCGTACCCCGCCGGGGCCCGCAGGAGGGCCAGCGGACGCCGGCGCGCCTCCGCGAGCCGCCGCACGAGGCGCTCCCGGGGTATCAGCCCGGGCCGCAGCGCCGGCGGGCGGCTGCGAAGCTCGAGCAGCGCGCTCGTGGCCGGCACGGCGGCGAGCCTGCGGTGCGAGTCCTGCACGGCTGCGGTCACGGCCAGGGCCACCGAGAAGGAGCCTCCCAGCCGGCATCGGACCGGACAACGGCGCGGGCTTGCCTCTGTCGGTACGGCCTACCTCACCCACGCACGGGGCGCTGGCACCCAAGAACAGCGAGGGATCGCCGGACGACGCTTACGATGGCTAGCCGATGGGCCTCGCACCCGACGCCGGCAGCCCCGCGGACGCCGTCACAGGCGAGGCGCGCGGCCGGGGGATAAGGTCGGCCGGTGATCAGGGTCGTGCTCGCCGAGGACAGCTTCATCGTCCGCGAGGGCCTGCGCGAGATACTCGGCCGCCGGCCCGGCATCGAGGTCGCGAGCGCGCACGCCGACCTGGGCTCCCTGATGGCCGCGGTCGAGGCAGATCCCCCTGACGTGGTGATAACCGACATCCGCATGCCGCCGAACCACACCGACGAGGGCATCCAGGCAGCGGCCGAGCTGAGGGAGACGCATCCCGACGTGGGGGTTGTGGTGCTCAGCCAGTACTCCCATGCCGGCTACGTGCTCGAGCTGCTCGGGTCGGGCTCGGACGGGCGGGCCTATCTGCTCAAGGAGCGCGTCCACGATCTCGATCAGCTCACCTCGGCGATCGAGGCCGTGGCCGCCGGGGGGTCCGTGATCGACCCGAAGATCGTGGAGGTGCTGGTGGCCGCTCGCGACAGGGCCGAGGCGTCGGGGCTCGAGCAGCTCACCCCGCGCGAGCGCGAGGTCCTGTCCGAGATCGCGCAGGGCAAGAGCAACCTCGCGATCGCCTCCTCACTCGATCTCTCCAAGCGTGCCGTGGAGAAGCACATCCACTCGATCTTCATGAAGCTGGGGCTGGCCGGCGAAGTGGAGGTCAGCAAGCGGGTGAAGGCCACCCTGCTGTTCCTGGCCGACGGCCACGAGCTGTTGGGGCGCCCTGGCTGATCGGATCATCCGGTTCGGGGGATGCACGCACACGCCGGTCACGGTACGGTCGGCGACCATGAGCACGAGCGACGACAACCGCCTGGCCGACCAGCTCGAGGACCTCGCAAAGGACTACGGCAATCGGTTCCTCCTCGAGCCGGCGCCGGACAACCAGCTGCCGGAGAAGGGCATGGCCGCGCTGGACGCCATGCGCCTGATCGGGGAGGAGCTCGTGCTCGACGGGATCCCGATGCGCAACCTGGCCACCTTCGTGACCACGTGGATGGAGCCCGAGGCCCAGCGGATCATCGCCGAGAACCTGCACCGCAACTTCATCGACCACGCCGAGTACCCGCAGACGGCGGAGATCGAGCAGCGCTGCATCCGGATGATCGCGGACCTCTTCCACGCACCGGGAGAGACCACGGGAGCTCGCACCCAGGGATCGTCGGAGGCGATCATGCTCGGGGCCCTGTCGCTCAAGTGGAAGTGGCGCGCACGCCGGGAGGCGGCGGGCAAGGACACCGCGCGCCCGAACCTCGTGTTCGGCGGCGACGTTCACGTGGTCTGGGAGAAGTTCTGCCGCTACTTCGACGTGGAGCCGCGCATCATCCCGCTCCAGCCCGACAAGTACACGATCGGACCCGAGGACGTGGAGCCCCACGTGGACGAGAACACGATCGGCGTGGCGGCCGTGCTCGGAACCACCTTCACCGGCCACTCCGACGACATCGTCGGGATCAACGACCTCCTGGTGAAGCTCCACGACGAGAAAGGGCTGGACGTGCCCCTTCACGTGGACGCCGCCAGCGGCGGCTTCGTTTGGCCCTTTCTGTACCCGCACACGGAATGGGACTTCCGCCTCGATCGGGTGCGCTCGATCAACGTGTCAGGGCACAAGTACGGCCTCGTGTACCCGGGGATCGGCTGGCTCGTCTTCCGGGAGAAGTCGGACCTGCCCGAGGACCTCGTGTTCTACGAGAACTACCTGGGCAAGACCGACGCCACCTTCACGCTCAACTTCTCGACGGGCTCGGCCATGGTGCTTGCGCAGTACTACAACTTCGTGCGCTACGGGCACAACGGCTACCAGTTCATCATGGAGACGATGCAGGCCAACACCCGGGCCCTTGCGGAGCGGATCGCAAGCTCCGGGGACTTCAAGCTGATGGGCAGGGAGGGGGCGGAGCAGCTGCCGCTGGTGGCCTTCCAACTCGAGGGAGAGCACAACTTCGACGAGTTCGACGTGGCCGGCCAACTCGCGTCGGAGCGGGGCTGGATGGTCCCGGCCTACACCCTTCCCCCCAACGCCGATCACGTGAAGATGATGCGGGCGCTGGTCAAGCTCACGCTCGGCCACACGCTGGCCACCACCCTGGCTGACGACATCGACGAGGCGTGCGAAACGCTCCGCCACAAGGGCGGGTTGCACAAGAGCGACCGCAAGCGCGTCAAGACGGGCGTCGGCTACTGACCGCCTGGTCGTGGTAGGGCACGCGCTCGCCTTCGCCCCGCGGGCGGAGACGCGGGTGCTGTGGGACCGGTCGATCGCGATCGGCTTCGCAATCGGGTCCACGTGCTTCTTCCTCGGCCCCTTTCCCGGCGTCATCCAGCTCGTGGGCGCGGAGGCGGACGCCTGGATCTTCTTCGTCGGCTCGATCTTCTTCACGGTTGCGGCCGGGCTCGAGGTGCGGGAGTCCACGGTGCGCCACGGCCGCTGGGCCCCCGACCCGTCGTGGTGGAGCGCGGCCGTTCAGTTCGCCGGCACGCTGCTGTTCAACCTCAGCACCTTCGACGCCACCCGGGACAGCCTCACGGGCCAGCAGACGGACCGCTTCGTGTGGGGTCCCGACGCATTCGGCTCGGTCTGTTTCCTCGTCTCGGGTGTGCTCGGTTATTGGGTGGCCACGGGCGGCCGCCTGCGCCCGGTGCGCCGCGACCGCGACTGGACGATGGCCGCGATCAACCTCGCCGGCTGTGTCCTGTTCGGAGTGTCGGCGATCGCCTCGTTCATCGTGCCGGCCGAGGGCACGATCCTCGATCTGGCCGCCGCCAACCTGACCACATCCCTCGGCGGGCTGTGCTTCCTGATCGGCGCGCTGATGCTGCTGCCAAGACGAGGCTGAACTTCACCCCCATCGGATGACGCAGGCCTTGCCGCTCCGGTCCTAGGCTGCCGAGGGAGGCCATGAACCTGGAGATCGAGGAGCGGGTCTGCGTACTTGGGGTCGACGATCAGGCGATCTTCCTCGAGGTGGCCCGCGAGGTCGTGACCGCAACGCCGGGGTTCCAGTGGGTGGGCGGTGTGGCGTCGGCAGAGGCGGCCCTCGATGCCGTGGTGGAGCTCGCCCCCGACCTGGTGCTGCTCGACGTGCGGATGCCGGGCATGGACGGCATCGAGGCGGCGGGGAGGATCACCCAGGATCATCCGGACGTGGTGGTCGTGCTGATCTCGATCGAGGAGTTCACGGCGATCGGCCCCGCGGTGGAGGCGTCGGGGGCCTCGGCGCTGGTACGCAAGCAGGAGTTCGGCCCGAAGATGCTCCGGCGGCTGTGGCAGCGCTACCGCAAGACGGCGGCCTAGTGACCTGAGCCGTTATTTCGTGCGCACCTTCCCGGCGTCTGGGCGCGTCTCGCCCAGCCACTCGGGAAGCTGAAGCCGAACTTCCGTCTCAGGTCACTAGCCGCCCGCGTCCACCGGGATGGTGCCGATCACCGACGTTCCCTCTCCGTCGGAGGACCTGAGCTCGAGGCTGCCGCCAACGGCGGCCAGCCGGTCGCGCATGTTCACGAGTCCGCTGCCCGCGTGGCCGTTCCCGGAATCGAAGCCCGGGCCGTCGTCGCTCACCTCGAAGCGCAGATCGCCGTTTCGCCACAGGGCGATGTCCACCGATTTGGCCTGCGGCGCGTGCTTGGCCACGTTCTGCAGAGCCTCGACGCAGCAGAAATAGGCGGCGGTCTCCACCTCGGGCGGGTAGCGGTCGCCGCCGTCGACTCTCACGCGTGCGGGCACGGTGGACTCGAGCGCGGCCGTGCGGATCGCGGCGCTGAGGCCGCTCGCCGCGAGGAGCGACGGGTACACACCCGCGGCCAGCGATCTGAGCTCGTCGAGCGCGGCGTCCACGTCATCGCCGAGCCGGCGCAGCATCTCCCTCGCCCTGGCGGGGCTCTCACCCATTAGCTCGTCCGCCATCACGAGCCGGATGCGCAGTGCCACCAGCCGCTGCTGACCGCCGTCGTGCAGGTCGCGCTCGATGCGCCGGCGCTCGTCGTCAGCCGCCGCGAGGATCCGCGCGCGCGACTCGTGGAGCTCACGCAGGGAGCTCTCGACCCGGGCAGTGAGCCGGTAGTTGTCGTCCCAGACGAAGGCGTAGGTCCCCACCGCCTCCACGAACGGCTGATGATGGGTGAGGGCCTCGTCGTGGATGAGCGCCGCCACCGGCCCGGCGTCGTCGAAGATCGGCGTGCTCGAGCGTCCCGATCCTGTTGCGGGCAGCGCGACGGGCCGTTCGTCCAAGCCCAGCCACCGGCCTCCGTCATCAGGCCGCCAGTGCACGAGCTCCACGCTCGGATCGCCGAGCGTCTCGGCTATCAGCTCGCGGCGCTGGGCGGGCTCCAGTGGCTCGCGGAGCGCGTGGGCCAGTCGCACGAGGCAGTCCGCGGTGTGGATGCGCCAGCTCAGCAGACCGAGCAGGAAGGCAACCGACAGCGCGGGCAGCCCAAAGGCGATGATCGCCGTGATCGTGGTAACCAGCGCCTCGTCGGCATCCAGGCGCCGCGCCACCAGCGCGACGGCGATAGCCAGGGTCCGGGCGATCGCGACCACCAGGACCGGTATCAGCGTCTTGCGCACCAGCCGGCTCGCGTCGTGTATCCGCCCGGCCAGACGGGCGACCACCGCCAGAAACAGGAGCACCGCCAGCGCCTCGCGCAGCGGCACCACGAAGTCGCCGAGGAAGGCCGGCTCGGAGCCCGGCAGCATGAACGCGTTCGCGGGGCAGGCGCCGTCGCTGCAGGTGGAGTACGGCGACGGCGTCGGGAAGGCCTCGGTCACGAAGGCGGTCGGGAGAAAGAGCACGGCGACGAGAGCGATGGCGGCGCCGGCCAGCCAGCGGTCCTTTCGCTCGGTCAGCCGGCCGGAGGGGAAAGCCAGGATCAGGTAGATCAGCCCGGCCTCCACAGTCCATCCCGCGACCCGCCCGATGCTGTACAGGATGCTGTCGCTCGAGCCTGCCAGGCCGGCCAGGAACCAGGCGAAGCCGGCTGCCACCAGCAGCCTGCCGAAGCGCCAGTGGGCGCCGTCGCGCCACGCGTAGAGCCCAACGGCGATGGGGGTTGCCACGATCAGCGCGGAGCGCCAGGCGAGGGCGCCCTTGTCGGGCATGTCGCCCAGGAGCGTGACCGTCACCAACGTCGCCGTCAGCAGCAGGCCGGCGCCGGCCAGCACGAGCAGGCCGGGCATGCCGACGCGGCGCGCCATGTGCGCGCCTTGACCTTGAGCGGGAATGGTGGGCAACCGTGCCTCCGGCCTGACGCAGTCCCCGAGTCGGCAGGGGCACGAGCCATTTGCGCCGGCCCACGGGACCGTATGCGATCCGGTGAGGGCTGTCCAGAGCTCCCGGAGTGTGAAAACCGGCCGCCGGCAGCGGCCGGGAACGTCAGCTCCCGAGTATCCGCGCCTTCTCCGCGGCGAACTCCTGCTCGGTCAGCACGCCCTGGTCGCGCAGGCCTGCGAGCTCCTTGAGCTGTGTCACGCGGTCCTCGCCCGCCGGCGGGGGCGGAGGCGGCGGAGGCGGCGCGGCGTATTCCTGCTGGGGCGGCGCCTCCTGGGCGGCCCAGCGCTGGCCCTGGCGGCGGCTCACCCGGTTGGAAACGCTGGTGGCGGTACCGGCGATCACGGCGGTACGGGCCACGCCGCGAAGAAGTCCTGGCATCAGATGGCTCCTCTCAGATCAGGTGCCGCTCTCGACGGCGTCGAGCGCGTCCAACAGGTCCTGGGCGGGAATGCGCTGGCTGTCCAGCAGCACCCCTCCGTTGCGCCGCACGGCGGCGGCGAACGGCCCCGCCCAGCGGTTCTCGTACACGATCATCACAGCCGCAGTGCCGGGCTCGATGGCATCGGCGGCGGTGGCCACGTCGTCCTCTCCCAGAAGGCCCGAGGAGGCTCCCTCGAACTCCGTCAGGTCGCCGACACCCCGTTCGTCGAGGCCGCTGGCCTCGAAGCCCGAGAACGTACCGTCGGCCTCCTTTACGACGAACATCACGTCGAGCACGCGGATGATCCCGCGCTCGACCAGGTCGAGCATGATCGGTACCGCCTCACCGGTCATGGGCGCGTCGGCCGGAAAGCCGATCACCACGATGTCGACAGGGCCCAGCTCCACCTCGTCTGCATCCATGGGGCAGATCGTAGGCGGGATGCACGATCGGGGGCCTCACCCCTTGTGGGTGAACCGGCCCGCGCAACCCTCCCGCTAGCGCAGGATCTCCACCAACAGCACCCAGGCGGTGAGCACCGCGGCGAGGGTTGCACCGAGCACGCCCGCGAACGTCCAGTACAGCCCGCCGCCGGAGCCGGCCAGCACGCTCACGGCGCCGACCACGAAGGGCACAGTGCCGAGGGCGAGCGGGACGATGCGGCTGGCGAGCCAGTCGCGGCGGTCGACTGCGGCGACGCTGCGGTAGCCGAGGGCCGCGACGACGACGATCCAGGGCAACGCCTGTCCCAGGAGCAGCAGGCCGAGAGCGGTTCGTGACAGCTCGGGGACGAGTCCCACCAGCGAGACCACGAGCACGCCCAGCAGCAGGAGCAGGGTCACCAGCGCCCGCTCGGGTACCCCGGCCAGTCGCAGGATCCGGTCGATGTTGATCGAGACGGCCACGAACACCAGGCCGGTGAGCGCGGCCGATGCTCCCGCACTTGCGACGAAGAGGTCCGTCCACTGCGACGGGTCGTAGGCGGTCACGGCCGGGTCAAGCGCTGTGGCAGACCGCCTCGACGTTGTTGTCGTCCGGGTCGAGCACGTAGGCGCCGTAGTAGTGGGGGTGGTAGATCTCGCGCTTGCCCGGGCCGCCGTTGTCCGTGGCGCCCGCGGCCAGCGCCGCGGCATGAAAGGCGTCGACGATCTCGGTGCTCGGCGCGGCGAAGGCCACATGCACACCCGACGCCGCGGGACCGCCGCGCGTGGCGATCCAGAAGAACGGCTTCTGATCCGCGGGCAGGCCGAACCCTCCCGCACCGGCCACCGGCTCCATCAGGAGCTCCAGCCCCAGCGGCTTCAGAGCTTCGGTGTAGAACGCCTTGCTGCGCTCGTAGTCCGAGACCTCGAGTCCGACGTGATCGAGCATGGCTAGGAGGATATGGCTCGCGGCCGGCCTCGCCGCGTGAGCACGAGGAGGGCGACGGCGCCGGCGGCCACCGTCGCCGCGGTGAGCACGTAGGCCACGTCGGCATCGGCCAGCTCCAGGAGCAGTCCGCCGAGCACCGGGCCGAGCGCGTACCCGCCCGCGTAGAGGAGATTCTGCACCCCGTAGGCCAAGCCGCGGGCCGATTCGTCGAAGGACTCGTCGAGCCAGGGAACGGCTGCGGAGAAGGCGAGGCCGAACCCGGCGCCGTAGACACCGAGCGCCACCGCCGTGCCCGCCACGCCCGGCAGCACCGCGAGCAGCAGCGCCGACAGCGCGGTCACGGCGAGGCCGGCAACCGCCGGCCCGCTGCGACCCCGCCGGTCGCCCCAGCGGCCGCCGACGGGAGCGAATACCGCATCGACGGCGATCGAACCCGCGAACAGCAGGCCGATGGCGGCGCTCGAGAGGTCGAACCGGGCGTCCAGGTCGAGCGGCGCGATCACCTCGATCAGCCCGAGCACACCGGCACTGGCGAGGATGATCGCTGCGGCGAACGCCCCGTTCCCGGATCTGATCGAGCGCACGATCACCGACAACGCCGGGACCGCCTGACGCGAGCGAGGCACCTCACGCGGGAGGACCACGAGCGCCGCCACGAGCAGGACCAGCGCGAAGCCGCAGGCGATCAGGAACGGCGCCTCGAAGGACAGCGTGTCGGCGGCCACACCACCGAGTGCCGGCCCGGCGATCGAACCCACTCCAGTCGCTCCGAGGGCCACGCCGAGCGCCTGGCCGCGTTTCTCCGGAGCAGCCGTGTCGGAGACCAGTGCCAGCGCCGCGATCCAGCTGGCCGCCGATCCGACCCCCTGCACCGCCCGGGCGGCGATCAGCACCGCGAGCGAGTCGGACGCCGCGATCAGACCGGAGCCCCCCGCGATCAACACCAGTCCTCCGACCAGGAGCACTCGCCTGCCGAGCACGTCGGCGGCCCTGCCCAGTGGCAGCGAGAGGAGCGCAATCGGGATCGCGTAGGCGGCGAGCGCCAAACCGAGCTCGCCCTCGCCGGCACCCGTGCGCTCCTCGATCGCCGGCAGCAGGGGGGCGATCAGGCCGAGCAGCGCCGCGTCGATGGTCACCGCGGCCACGGCGATCGCGACGATCGCGCGCCGCCGCGGGACACCCGTGGAGTCGAGGCCGGGCATGCGGCGAGACCCTAGGCGTCAGCGAGGCGTTGCGATCATCCGGGCATGAAGGTACGTCTGGCCAGACACACGGACAACCTCGAGGCAATCGTCAGTTTCTATCGCGATCGGGTGGGGCTCCCGGAGATCGGGCGCTTCGAGGGCCATGAGGGGTATGACGGCGTGTTCCTCGACCTCCCGGGCAGCGGCGCGCACCTCGAGTTCACCACCGGCGGCGTCCACCCTGCAGCCGATCCCCATCCGGAGAACCTGCTCGTGCTCTACCTAGACGACGATGCGTCCGTAGCCGAAATCGCCGAGCGGATCGGCAAGACGCCGGCAAGCCCGGCCAACCCGTACTGGCGGACGCGAGCGGTCACGTTCGCCGACCCCGACGGGTGCCACGTGATCCTGGTGGCCGGTCAGTCCTGAGGGCCGCCCCTCGCGGTCATCAGCGGCTTCAGAGCGGCCACGCCGGTGTCGCGGCTCACCGCCCCGATCTCCTCGGGGAAGGCGGCGAGGTTCACGTTGACGGAGAAGCCGAGGGGCCCGGAGAGCGGCCGGAAGAAGTCGTCGTAGTGGTTGGCCACCACCACCGCGGGGTCGAGGGGCCGGAGGATGCGCTCCCAGTAAGCGTCGGTGAAGCTGCGCCCGGCGATGCCGGCGAGGAACACGTCCACGCCGCCCCTCGGCACCTCGTCGTCGATGAGGTTCGCGCTGCCCTGGTGGTAGAAGCTGGTGCCGGCCACCTCCACGTGGATGCCGTACACCTGGCCGCAGCGATACGCGGCGGGGTTGAGTGAGTCGAGGTGCTCGCATGTGAGCTCTCCGTCGAAGGGCACGCGGTGGCCGAGCAGCAGCTTCGAGTGGAGGCTCGGCACGAAGCGCACGGTGAACGGACCGAGCTCGTACGCGCGGTGGGGCTCGACCTCCACCGCTCGCTCGCGCAGGCCGTGCAGGGCCATCAGGCGCACCAGTGAGCGCGAGCCGTACGCGTCCGCCCCGAGCGAGCGCGCGAGCTCCGGCACGTCGATCGCATGGTCGAAGTGGGTGTGCCCGACGAGGATGCCCACCACGTCGCGGTTCTCGGCGGACAGGAAGCGAGCGTGGAGCGCCGGGTCCGCCCGCACGGGGGTGCGCCGCAGCACCGCTGACAGCGGCACGCGAGTGAAGTACGGGTCGATCAGCAGCGTCTGGCCCTCGTAGGTCAGGCGGTAGCCCGCCGTGCCGAGCCATTCGAGCTCGAGCCCGCGCGCGAGCGGCAGCGGGCGGGCGGCCAGCTCGCTCATCGCGGCTGCATCGGCGCGCTCGCGCTCACCCCGCCGCGCCACGAAGCGGGCGAAGCTGGCCAGGTGTCCGGCGGTGGAAGGCACCTGCTAACCCTGATGGGGATGGAGCTGCGCCGCAACACGGCTTTCTGGGTGCTGGCCGGCGTGCTCGGCGCACTGCTGTTCGCCTCGGCGGTGCCGTCGCCGCTGTACGTGGTCTACCAGAGCGAGTGGGACTTCTCCGCGATCACTCTCACCGGCGTGTTCGCCGTCTACGCGATCGCGCTGCTGGCGGCCCTACTCGTTGTCGGCTCGCTCTCCGATCACATCGGCCGGCGCCCGACCCTGCTCGCTGCCCTGCTCGTCGAGATCGTGGCGATGCTTCTCTTCGCCGAGGCGAGCGCGGTGGGCTGGCTGTTCGCCGCGCGCATCCTCCAGGGCCTGGCCACCGGAACCGCGATGGGGGCTCTCAGCGCCGCGCTGCTAGATCTGCAACCCGGCTCGAAGCCGTGGCTGGGCGGGCTGATGGGCGCGGTTGCGCCGATGGCCGGACTTGCCCTGGGCGCCCTCTCGGCCGGACTGCTCGTGGACTACGGCCCGGATCCGATGCGACTCGTTTTCTGGCTGCTCGTGGGAGCCTTCCTGCTCGCGCTGCTCGTGGTGCGCTCGATTCCGGAGACGGTCGACGGCGACGGCGGGTGGCGCCGATCGCTCGTCCCCCGGATTTCCGTGCCGCGCCCCATGCGCGGCGCCTTCGTGGCCGCCCTTCCCTCGCTCGGGGCCGTCTGGGCGCTCGGCGGGCTGTTCCTCTCGCTGGGGGCTTCGCTCACTGCGGGCGTGCTGGGCGCCGAGAGCCACCTCGCTGGCAGCCTGCCGATCTTCGTAATGGCCGGCGTGAGTGCGGTCACCTCGGTCCGCCTCCGCCACACGTCGGCCCGTACGACCGCTCGCTGGGGGCTGCCGGCGCTGATTGCCGGCGTCGCCCTGACCCTGATGGCGCTCCGGCTCGAGTCGAACGGGCTCTTCCTGGCGGGCAGCGCGATCGCCGGACTCGGCTTCGGTCCAGCCTTCGCGGGCGTGTTCCGCACGCTCAGCGAGCTCGCACCGCTCGATCAGCGAGCCGCGCTGGTCTCGTCCGTGCTCGTGGTGTCCTACCTCGCGTTCAGCGTGCCCGCAGTGGCTGCGGGGGTGGCGGTTACACAGCTCGGACTTCAGGAGACCGCAGAGATCTACGCGGCCGCGCTGGTGGTGGTCGGTGCGGTGGCGCTGGCGCTCTCGGGTCGGCTCAGCCAGACGCCCGCGCCCGTGGCGTAGAGCCGGCTCAAATCCGCCGGATCTAGGTGTCTGGGTTGGCCTGGCGGGTCCCGGTGAGGCTGGCGCTCATCTTGATCGCCCTGACCGCCCCGGTTGCGCCTGCCTGCAGCGTGACGCCCAATGCGATGAAGACGATTCCGGGAATCAGGAGAACGCTTCGAGCCGAGCATCAGGAGGCCGACGCGGCCGAGGAGGTAGGGCGGCGCGCAGACCGTCGCCCCCAACGCGCTGCTCACGACGCTCGTTGTGAGCCTCTCCCGTCTCGATTGGGCCGGTTTGGCGCCGATCAGTCGCGCGGGCACTGCGACGTAGCTGACCATCATCACGCCGACGACCACTCCCAGCGAGACCGTGAACCAGGGGCGCCCCCAGCGGGTCACCACCGTCGTCGACAGTGCGAGCAGCAGGCCGACGATGGCGCCCGAAACGAGGATCGGCGTCAGATGACGCCGCGCCTGCGCGACTGCCGGCCGGATTTCGGGGGCACCCGGTCGCGAGATGGCGAAGGCGAACACCGCGTTGAGGAAGAAGCTCGCCGCGGTGATCGCGACGATGGCCAGGATGATCGGGGCGAGGATCGGCCCGCGGAGCACGTTGAAGGAATGGCCGTGCAGTACGTGCAACTTGAGGTCGAGCATCGCCACCCAGATCCAGACCGCCGGGAGGACCTGTACGAGGGTGAGGCGCCAGTTGGACACGAGCAGCCTGAGGCCGTCGAAGAGCAGCGCGAAGGCGCCGACCGCGAACACGAGTGGCGAGAACACGCGTCGTGAGCGGCTGAGCCGAAGAACCGCCTCCTCGATCCGGGCGGCGTCACTGTCCTCGATAGCTCGCACGAGCGCACCGATACGGGTCGACAGAGAAGCCGAACGCCGCTTGGAGCGCCGCTCAGGGGATTTTTGGTCACTCGCCACGCGCCTGGAGGAGTATGGGCGCCCGGGCGCGCTACCGGCGAGCTGGTCGAAACCCGCTACCGCGGTTCGTCCTCCGATGCCCCGGCCCGGCTTCGGCGAGCACTCAGACGTGCTCGCGCACCCCCGCCCTCCGACTTCTGCCTGATGTACTGCTGCGCGACCGAGGCCAGCAGGGCGACGAGCACGCCGAGTCCGGTGAGGATGTAGATGATCGTGAAGATCTGCGTCCCGGTACTCGTCGGGGAGAGGTCTCCGAAGCCGACCGTCGTCAGCGTCACGACGCAGAAGTAGAGCGCTTCGACAACGGTCCAGTCCTCGAAGCGCCAGTAGAAGAGCGTCCCCGTGAGCACCAGGACGCCCGCGACGACCGGCAGCGCCCTCGTCTCGGGATCGCGCCAGACGGCGGCCAGCGCGCGCCCGAGACCTCGTGCGGCAAGGAGAAGCGGGATCACCGGCCGGGCTCGCCGCCCTCTTGGGCCGCCGCCTTGATCTCGCGCTCGAGCTCGTCGGCGTCGGCGTCCACCTGCTTCTCGATCAGCTTGTTGGCGCGCTTCACCGCCTTTTCCAGCTGCTCCTCGATCTTCGACTCACCGAGCACGATCACCGCGGCGGTTCCGGCGTCGAGCTCGTCGCCAAGCTCCTTGAGGTCGCCTCGCGAGATCCCACGCGACAGGTGCCCGACCAATCCGCCGGCACTGGCGCCCACGATCGCGCTGCCGATGAGGGCGGGCGGAAACAGGATTCCCACGAGTGCCCCGACGCCGGCCCCGGTCCAGGCGCCGTGCTGGGTCGGCTTCTCGGTCTTCGTCACGCGGACCTTGCCGTCCTCCTCCTTGCGGATCACCGCGGAGTCGAAGGTCCCGATCGCTCCCGCGGCGTGCAGGTCGAACACCGCCTCGTAGTCGGCCTCGGCATCGGCGATCTCGTCGTAGATGGCGGCGTAGAGAAATACAGGTCTGTCGGACATGGGTTCCCTTCGTCGGGCCCTTTACAGGGCGGTTTCGGCCGCCACGCGGCCGGATTTGACGGCTTCCTGCAGTGCTCCGTAATCGCGTTCGTTCTGGTCGGCGTAGGACTCTGCGAACGCGGCGAGGGCGCGGTCGAAGTTGTCGCTCGCACCGAGATAGCTCGCGATCGCGATCGCGTCACCGGAGCGGGCGTGCGCCTTGGCGAGCGCGTCGCCGCACAGCTTCGCGTACATCGTGAGCGCCTGCGGGTTCATCATCTCGACCAGCGCTGAGCCCTTGCCGTCCCAGAGCTGGCGTATGTAGAAGTCGCGGCTCGCATCGTCAAAGGCACTGACGCGGATCCAGCCGAGCATGATGTCGCTGGCGGCCTGTGTCAGCCGCTGGCCCTCGACGACGCGCTGGCCGTGGTTGTCGAACGTGCTCTTCCCGAGAAACGGCTCGAGCACCGATGGCTGCGCCTCCTTTAGCTGCAGGAACAACGGATCGCTCTCGTCGCGGCCGAGCATCAGCACGATCCAGGCGCGCGTGCCGACGCTGCCCACGCCGACGACCTTGCGCGCCGCGTGCACATAGCGGAAGCGCTCGAGCAGTTGGCGGCGGTCGTGGGTCAGGGTCCGCCGGTAGGAGCGGATCACGCCCCTGACGAACTCCTCGATCTCATCCTTGCCCGTGCCCGACGCGATCTCCTCGATCGGGATGATGAGAGGCGGATCGCTCACGATCCTTGGCTCACCGTCGATGATCTCGGTGAGCTTCCCAAAGGCCTTCATGCTGTCCTTCGACTGCGCCTTAGCCAGGTTGCGCTTGAACCGCTTCCTCTGCTCTGCCGTGCCCGTGCGAGCCGCCACTGCCGCGATGTCCTCGACGTCGATGCGGGAGTACCAGACCTCGAGGTTGGGCATCTCCGCGAAGGTTCTGATCGCCTCCCGGTACGAACGCGCTACAGCACGATTGATCGACCGCCGCTGTTTGGCGCCGAAGCCGCGATCCCGGCCGGCCACGGCGAAGCTCGCCACCAGGCGCTTCACGTCCCACTCGAACGGGCCCGGCAGCGTCTCGTCGAAGTCGTTGATGCCGAATACCAGCCGCCGATCAAATGCGGCGAAAGCGCCGAAATTGGACAGATGCGCGTCACCACACAGCTGCACGTTCAGCCCGGTCCGGGGCTCGCCGGCCAGATCGGCCGCCATCGGGTAGGCCGCACCGCGGAAGAACGTGAAGGGCGACACCAGCATCCGCCCATAGCGGATCGGCACCAGGTCGGCCACCCGCGAAGCCGCCTGCTCCTCCAGCAGCTCGACCGGATCTCGCCGATCAGAGGCCGGCTCCCAAGCGCCATGCCCCGATCGCGGCGCCACCGCCCGCGCCGCCTTGCCCCTCGCGGCTCGCTCCCCCGGTGAGGGGTGCGCCATCGCCTTCGGCTTGGGTTCCCGCCCGTCGCGCTTACGCGTCCCGACCGCCTCCGAGCCATCGACCGGAGTCTCAACGTCAGCCATGCTGTCGCTCCCTTCGCCGCTGGGGCGAGATCTAGAACCCATGGAACCGCCCCTCAGCGGATGGGTCGTCATCCCGATGGGATGAAATCGCGGATCGGCTCGATCTCATCCCGTTGGGGCGATGACTGGTCGCGTGTGGAGGTGGAGGGTTGGCTGTGAAGTGTTGCTTTCCATGCGACCTCACCGTCTACGCCGGCCACCGGCCCGGCCCAGGTGGGTGGTGAGCTGCGCGAGTGCGGTGCCGATCAGGGCGCCGGCCAGCACGTCGGCCGGGTAGTGCACGCCGGTGTGGACGCGGGAGTAGGCGACGACCGCGGCGAGTGCGTGCAGGGGGACGGCGGCTGCCGGGGACGTATGGCCCACGCCGGTCGCGAATGCGAAGGCGGCGGCGGAATGACCGGAGGGAAACGAGCGCGAGCTCGGCATCCGTACGTGTCGCGCGAGCGGGACGTCGCCCGCCAGCCGGTCGGGCCGTCGCCGGCGTGCGAGACGCTTGGCGCCGACGTTGACCACGGCCGAGGTGACCCCGAGCGACGCGAGTCCCGTCGCGGCCGCGCGCCGGCCGGTCCTTCCACCGGTGAGCCCGAGCAGCGCAGCGGCGGTCACCGAGAGGCGCGAGTAGTCGGCGGCTCGCGAGAGGCGGCTCATCGCTCCGTCGAGCGCCGGTGTCGGCGTGCGGGCGATGGCCGCATAGATCGCGAGATCGACGCGCTCGGCGTCCTCGACCCAGCCCGGGCGGCGCGGCCGGGGGCCCGCGGATTCGGCGTTCGTGGTCAAGGAGGTTCGATCCTATGAGGAGGCAGCAGTCAGCGGCCGTCGTCGCGCTGGTGGTGGGAGCCGCCACGGTCGTCCTCGCCGTCGTGGTGGCGGTCAACGAGTTCCCGCGCGGGCTGGGGCTGGCGGGCTGTGTGCTGGTAGCGGGGGCGTCGGCCTGGTACGGCGTGTTGCGGCGCGGGGCTGCCCGTGTGGCTGGGCTGACCGTCGCGGCGCTGGCGCTCGCAGGCGCGGTGGCTTTGCTCGTGTTCGAGGGGCCGCCGCTCGTCGACCTGCTGGTGGTGGCGGGGCTGCTGGTGGCGCTGGCGGCCGCGCGTGCCTCGCTCGCGGTGCACGTGGACCTGCCGCCGGCGTCGGCGCCGCGCCAACCGGTGCTCTTCTTCAACCCGCGCTCGGGTGGCGGGAAGGCGGAGCGCTTTTCGCTGGCCGCCGAGGCACGCGCGCGCGGGATCGAGCCGATCGAGCTGAAGGCCGGCGACGACCTCGAGACAGCTCGTCCGCGGAGCGGTGGAGCGCGGCGCCGACGGACTCGCGATGGCCGGCGGCGACGGCTCGCAGGCGGTCGTCGCGGCGGTCGCGGCCGAGCGCGGGCTGCCGTACGCCTGCGTGCCGGCGGGAACGCGCAACCACTTCGCGCTCGACCTCGGCGTCGATCGCGATGACGTGGTCGGCGCCCTCGACGCCTTCGTAGACGGCGGCGAGCGAACCGTCGACCTCGCCGAGGTCAACGGGCGTGTGTTCGTGAACAACGTCTCTCTCGGGCTGTACGCAGAGGCCGTCCAGCGGGAGGGCTACCGGGACGCGAAGCTGCGTACGTTGCTCGACACGGTGCCGGACGTGATGGGCCCCGGCGGCGGCGAGCTCGACCTGCGCTGGACCGGCCCGGGCGGGCACGCGCACCACGCGGGTGGGGCGGTGCTCGTGGCCAACAACCGCTACCGGCTGGGCCGCGCCGTCGGCTCGGGCACCCGGCCGCGGATCGACGACGGCCTGCTCGGGATCACGGTCTTCGGCGCGCCCTCGGGGCGCGGCGAGGGCGCCCGGTCGCCGCAGCGGCCGTGGCGCGAGTGGTCGGCGCCGGGCTTCGAGGTCGACGCCGACCGACCCGTCCCCGCCGGAATCGACGGCGAGGCGCTCGTGCTCGACCCGCCGCTGCGGTTTCGCATTCTGCCCGCAGTCCTGCGTGTGCGGATCGCACGCAAGCACCCGGGGGCGTCGCCCTCGGCCATGGCGCCCGAAGGCGTCTGGGCCGGCGTGGCCGAGCTGGCGCGAATCGCCCGCGGCCGCGACCAGCAACCGGCAACATCAACAACAAGGAGGCCCGAATGGACCTGATGGAGATCACCGAGAAGGAACGGCTAAGCCGCGAGGACGCCGCCGCCCGCCTGCACGCCCTCGCCGACGCGCTCGCCCGCCACAACGACGTCGAGTTCGACCGCGGCGGCATGCACTTCAAGGTCCACGTGCCCGACGAAGTCGACTTCAAGCTCGAGATCGAGATCGACGACGACGAGAGGGAACTCGAAATCGAGCTCAAATGGTGAGCCTCTCCAGGCCATGTGCCGACCTCGGTGGCCGCGTGGGCTCCGCCGCCGGCCGAGCACCGCCGTGATGAAGTTCATCCCAGCGGGGTGACGTGATCGGGGGCGGGCGCTCATACGGTTGGCAGGAATCCGCCCGAATGGCGCGAACGACGCGAACCAGGATGGAGCAATGAGCGGCACCGCTGCCCGAAACCGGCAGCTGAACCCTATGCCGGGAGAGCAATGACACGCGAGCGAGTCAACCAAGGAGGTACCAGGTGAGAGGTGCAGGTCGAGCCACATTCGCAGCGATTCTGCTGTTGATCGCGGGAACGCTGAACATCATCTACGGCATCGGCGCGCTGGACAGCGCGAACATCTTCACGAACGACACGAGGTACATCTTCACCAACCTCAACACGATGGGCTGGGTCCTGATCGTGCTCGGCATCATCCAGCTGACCGGAGGCTTCTCGCTGATCGCGGGCAACACCTATGGCCGGGTCATCGGGATCATCGGCGGCACTCTGGGTGCGATCGGGGCGCTGCTGTCGATCGGCGGCTCCAACCCGTGGTGGTCGCTGGCGATCTTCTTCCTATGCGTGTGGATCGTCTACGGCATCATGGTCCTCGGAGAGGACGAGCGCACCGCGGCAACCTGAGTCGACAACCTCTTAGGATCTGCGGATGGGCGGCAGAGCCGCAGGTCTGTTCGCGTGCCTGGCGGCACTCTTCGCGGTGCCCGCGGTGCCCGCGGTGGGCGCGTCGGCTGCGGGGCCCGCGCGTGAGAGCTCAGCCGGGCGCCCGGTCGTGGCCGGTGCGTCGTGCCCCACCGTTGTAAGCGCCGCCGATTTCGCGGGCCGGGCACAGCTGCGCAGGATGACCGCGAAGTTCAACAGCTTCGGTCCGCGCATCCTGGGCAGCTCGGCCCACAACAAGGCCATCGACTGGTTGGAGAAGAAGGTCCACGCAGAGGGGCTCAGCGTCCGCTCGCGATCGTTCAAGCCCTACGGCTGGTTTCCCCGCACTCGATTCAAGCGCGGACCGGGTCTCGACATTGGCGCCGCGGGTGGCCTCAGCGTCACGCGACCCGATGGGTCGACGGTGAACGTCCGCGACGCTGGAGCGGTTCACTGGTCCAAGCCGACCGCAAGGAGGGGCGAGGGGGGCCCGCTCGTGTATCTAGCGCCGGATCAGGAGATCACGGCCGCGGATGCGGCGGGCAGGGTGGTCATCCGTGACTTCCCGATCGGTTCGCTGCCCTTCGGCGCGCTCGGCCCGCTGCTGGGCCTCTACCAGACGCCCGACCTCGCGGGCTACACCGACTACACCCGTCCCTACCTCGCCACGCTCCATGAGGAGCTCGTCGCGGCGGGCCAGGCCGGCGCCGCCGGGGTCGTCTTCACCTTCGACGTGCCGGGCAAGCAGGTGCGTGGCTATTACGACCCGCACGTAGGGACGCTTTACAGGGTGCCGGCGGTCTTCGTCGGCAGCGCCGAGGGGACGCCTCTCAAGGCTCTCGCAGCGCAGGGCAGCTCCGGCCGCGTGACGGTCCGTGCCCGCGTCGCTCGGAAGAAGACCCGGAATCTGATCGCCAGGCTTCCTGGACGCAGCGCGGAGAAGATCGTCCTCGCGGCCAACACCGACGGCAACTCGTGGGTCCAGGAGAACGGCGTGATCGGCATGCTGGCCTTCGCCCGCTACTACGCCAAGCTGCCGAAGCGCTGCCACCCGCGCACGCTCGAGCTGGTGTTCTCGAGCGCTCACGACGGGTTCCGCGACGACGGCCTGAACCCAGACCACTAGCCCCTGAACAAGCAGAAGACGGCGTTCGCCTTCGCGATCGAGCACCTCGGTACGCGCGAGATCCTGCCGACCGGTCAAGGCGGCGCCAGGCATCTGAAATTCACCGGCCGGGCCGACCCGGCTCTGTTTGGCGCGGGCGACAGTGATGCCCTGCGCCAGACGGCGGTTGCGGCGACCAAGCGCAGGAACCTCCCCCGGACGGCGGTCCTCAAGGGACTGGGGGTGCCGAACCCGGACCAGGCGCCACCGATCTGCTCGATGGGTGGCCTGGGCAACGCTTTTCACCCAAACCTGGTCCCGACGCTCGCGATGATCTCGGGGCCGTGGAGTCTCTATGACCCCGTGTTCGGGCGACGGGCGATCGATTTCAGCCAGATGCGCGCTCAGGTGCTCGCCGTCGGCGATGCAATCCTCGCCCTCGACGGCCTGCCTCGGGCGCAGATCGCGGGCGACTATCCCGCGTTGCAAGCACAGCTGGACGAGGGGACGAAGACAAGCTGCCCGACCGTCGAATTACCGCTCCGCGCGCCCGGTCCGGGTCGGTGAACGTGCCGGCGCTCACCCCTCCAACCTCCCGGGCAGCCGCTGATGGGCGTCCCGCACGCGGTGCGGCAGGATCGGCCTCCGGGCCGGCCGCCGCCCGGGCTCGGGCCGGAGCCCGAAGACGGCCACGAGCAGCGCCAGGCCGAACACCACAGCGCTGAGCGCCATGACCCGGCTGAAGCCCGACATGAAGGCTTCGTGGAGCCCGTTCAGCACGGCGCTCGGGTCACCGGGGACGATTCGCTCGACCTGGCTCCCGAGGTCGCTCGCTCCCAGCGCACGCTTGAGCTCGTCGAGCTGTTGCGGATTGGTCTGAACGCCCAACGAGCTGAGCTCTCCCGCGATGGCGTCGTCGGACCGCGCGTTGAAGACAGCGCTGGCCAACGCGACACCGAGGGCGGCTCCGAACTTGTCGAGCGTCGACATCACTCCGGCGGCCTCTCCGGCTCGGTCGATCCCCGCCGCCGAGATCACGGCCGAGTTGAGCGGAGCGGACGCCAATCCCCATCCTGCGCCCTCGAGGACGTACGCCGGCATCACGTGTGTCAGGTACGAGCTGTCCGGCCCGGCCTGCCAGAGAAGACCCAGGCCGGCGGCGCACAGGATGAGCCCGACGACGATCGGGGCACGCGCCCCGACGCGGTCCGAGAAGCGCCCCCCGACCGTCGACGTCAGGAGGGTGGCGATCCCCAGCGGGGCGAGCAGCAGGCCCGACTCCAAGATGGAGAACCCGGCGACCTCCTGCAGGTACAGGGACTGCAGGAAGAACGCGGCGAAGAAGCCGAGCGACGTGAGCAACGTGACCGCGTTTCCCGCGGCAAACGTGGGTTGCCTGAACAGCCGGAGGTCGAGCATCGGGGTGTCCTGCCGAAGCTCGACGACCACGAGCGTGATGCCCACCGCGGCGGCGGCCGCGAGCATTGCCAGCGTCCACTGGCCACCCCACTCCTCGCCCTGGGTGAGCGCCAGGATGATCAGCAGCAGGCACGAGCCGAGGAGCCCGGCGCCGGTCACGTCGATCGTCCCGCCCGGCGCCGCGCGTGTCGCGGGAGCCACGACGCGCCGCAGGACCAGGATCGCCGCCAGAGCGATGGGTGCGTTGACGAAGAAGATCGCCCTCCAGCCCAGCGTCTCGGCGATCACCCCGCCGATCGCCGGACCGAGGGCCGCAGCACCCGCCAGAGCGGAGCCCATGATGCCCAGCGCCCAGCCGCGGCGTTCGGCTGGAAACGCCGCCGCGACCATGGCCACGGTCGTCGGCTTCATCATCGCGGCCCCGATCCCCTGTACCACGCGGCTCACCAGCAGCAGCTCGAGGCTCGGCGCAGCGCCACTGGCGAGCGAGGCGAGCGCAAACGTGGCCGCCCCTGCGGTCCACATCCTCTCGCGCCCGAACATGTCCGCGATCCGGCCTGCGGGGACCATGAGGATCGCGAAGACGGCCGTGTAGCTGGTCACCACCCATTGCACCGAGGTGATCGGGGCGTTGAACTCCGCCTTGATCGAGGGCAACGCGACGTTGACCACGGTCGTATCGAGCGTGGTCATCGCCGCCACGCCACACGACGCAGTGAGGACGAGTGCTTGTCGCCGGGTCATCCCCCGGCGTTCACGGGGGTGGTCCAGCGAGCGAAGAATGCGTGCTTGGACTGGGTGGTCGGCGCGAGCTCGCTCCCGAGCGGGCTCTGGAGCAGCTGGTCGACCATCCGGTTGGTGTCGGCGACGATCGCCGTCTCGTCGAGGACCTCGCCGCTCAGGCTGCCGACCGTCTCCAGCTCGACCTCGCGCAGCCGGTGGCCGGCCGGGTCCTGGCAATCATCGATCTTGACAAGGTACGCGTGGCCGTTGTCGAGCGCGAACGGCACCTGGATCTGTCGCTTCCTGAAGAGGTTGATCGGCTTCAGCCGGTGCTCGTCCAGGAACTGCCCCAGTGGGACGTTGCGTCCCTCCCGATCGGTCGAGTGCGAGGCTTCGGTGTCCCGCACCAGCGCGGCGCCGTCGGTGCGGTCCGCCGCCTTGATCTTGACCGAGAACTTGCCGCCCATCGTTTCCACCACCGTCCATTGACGGGGGTCGACCTCGGACTCGCAGACGTAATATCGGCGCATGCGCACGATCTGGTTCGGGTGGGGCAGTAGCGGTCGTGCGGAGGGCAGCGCGTTCACCCAGTCCAGCAGCGCTCGACCGATCTCGTCGGTGTCACGAGCCCCGCTGACCTCGAGCTTGCCCTCGATCTCGGGGAACGCGGAAGTCCGCGCGACGCTGAGCTCGCCGAGGAGCAGATCCTGGAACACGAGCTCCAGCGAGCGATAGGGAAGCCGGACGCACAGATCCGCGACCCCGAGTGCCTCCTGCACGGTCTGGACCTCCTCGGGCGCGGGCGTCTTTATCTCGAGTCGCGGGCCGAGATCGCCGAGGTAGGTCGGCTGCTCGCTGTCGAGCCGGAAGAGGTGACGTTCCAGGTCGAGCGTCACTCGATGATGCTCCGTATCGGCCTCGGAGCGACCCAGCAGCTTTGCCGCCGAATAGTGCTGGCGGCGCGCGACGCGCAGGCTGTGGGGGCTGTACGTGAGCGAGTCGAACTCGAGGTGTTGCGGCAGTCCTGGAAAGTGATCAAGCCCGGCGTGGACCGGCTCGGTGTCGACCTCGTCGCAGATCCCGGCGCTCACCGATGACTTGACCTGCAGCTTGCCCGCCAGCCGGTGGTGGAGGAAGCCCGAGATGGTGTGCGGAGAGAGGTCGGGAAGGTCCCCGTAAGCCCGTATGCGCATGGGGCGCTCGTCCTCCACCCATTCGCCGTCCCGCGCGTAGAAGACCGTGATCGTGTCCCGATGCGGACGATCGATCCGGGCGTCCGCGCTCAGGTGCGGCAGTACGCCCGCCAGATCCGACCGAAACAGGTCCCCCCGCCACTCTTCCCTTGCGCCCATGGATCCGTCCCCGAACCGAGAGATTCCGCTGACGGCTCGGCATGCTACCGGCCGCGCGGCGGACTAGCTTGGGCGAATTGGCCAGTTGTCGCCCGCGGCCTGGCACACGAACTGCGGATTCGATGAGACGCACGTCCGGTTGGGGACTTGACGTCCGGTTGGCGGACTTGACTCCCGCTTCTGGGCGCGCTACCTCAACTACGAGCCGCTGCGCCTCAACCGCTTCAACCTGCGCTTCACCGCCCTGGCCGGTGGTCGGATCGGTCTGGTTCACCTCAAGGGCCGCTTGGGCAGCAACGGCAGAGGAGCGGCCCGCGCCACGGTCGAGGCCACGGCCACCAGCGACCAGGGCGCGGTCATCGAGCGCTGTGCGGCTCAGTGCGGATACCCGTGCGCCGCGGCCTCGGCTGAGCGGCGCGCATAGTTGCCACGAGTAGCGGGGGCGGGGTTCAAACCCGCGACCTTCGGGTTATGAGCCGCTGGGAACCGTGGCGGCTCGGATCAGTTTGGACGGTCGCTCATCGCTTCGGCACCAGGATCTGCGCGAGGGCTCCGCTCTGGAAGCGTTCCTCTTCGACGACGTCCAGCTTCAGGTGCTCTCCCAGCTCGGCGAATGGGCTGTGGCCCGCGCCGATCGCAATCGGGACCGTCGTCAGCTGGTATTCGTCGATGAGGCCCAGGCGGGTCAGCGACTTGGCGAAGTCGGGGCCGCCGTGGACCAGGATCGTCCCTTCGTCGTCCCGAGCCTTCAGGTCCGCGATCTCCGCGCCCAGGTCCCCGCCGAAGATCTCGGCCGGTCCCCATTCCGCCTTCTCCAGGGTGTGGGAGAAGACAGCCTTCGGCTTCTCGTTCATCGCGGTTGCGATCGGCCCGTCGGACGCGGCCCAGTGCGGGCCCATGATCTCGTAGCTGCGGCGGCCCATCGCGTGGACGCCGGCCTCCTCGAGCGCGCGGAGGCTCCACTCACCCGAGTCGTCGCCGAACCACTCGAACATCCATTCATGGGTCCCGTCGGGGCTGGTGGCAAAACCGTCGAGGGACATGACCATTTTGAGAACTACTTTTCTATCGCTCATGTCGGTAGAGACCTACCCCTCGCGTGAATTCATCGCCCATTGTCGGATCGGGGCGGTGCTGATCGTAGTGGGGGTGAGGCAGCCCACAAGGGGCGGCGCCAAGGGAAAGGAATCGCGATATGAAGCTGACGACCATGACTCAGGTCACCATCGATGGAGTGATGCAGGGAAACGGCGGCGCGACGGAGGAGGAGCGCCGCAACGGATTCGAGCGCGGCGGATGGGCCCTGGGGCGAGGCGACGCCGACACCCACGCGCTCATCAACCAGACCTACGAGCGCGCCGACGCCTTCCTGCTCGGCCGGCGGACCTACGAGATCTACGCCGACACGTGGGGCACCTTGACGGAGCAGGACGTCCCTGGCTGGGAGCCCACCATGCGGGCGCTCAACACCCAGCCCCGGTACGTGGCATCGACCACGCTCACCGATCCGGCCTGGTCGGGCACCACCGTCCTGCGTGGCGACCTCGCGGCGGCCATCGCGGAGCTCAAGGCCAAGCCGGGGGGTGAGCTGCAGGTGCACGGCAGTGGCGTTCTCACTCGGTGGCTGCTGGAGCACGATCTGGTCGACGAGATGACTCTGGTTGTCGTTCCGGTGATTCTCGGCCAGGGCGCGCGCCTGTTCGCGGAGACCGGCCCGGATCTGGTGCTCGATCTGGTCGAGTCGCGCGTCGACACGAAGGGCGTGACGATCCAGACCTTCCGGCCGGCCGGCCCGCCGCAGTACCCGCCGACCCAAGCGTCCTGATGCAGTACCTGATTTCCGTGATCCACGACCAGGCCGGCTTCTCCACCCCGGACGAGGACGCTGCGATCGACGTGTTCAATGACCGGCTCCAGGCCGAGGGCCACTGGGTCTTCGCCGGCGGCCTCGCCTCGCCCAACACGGCCACCGTCATCGACAACCGTGGTGGGGAGGCGATGGTCACCGACGGGCCCTTTCTGGAGTCCAAGGAGTACCTCGGCGGCTTCTGGGTCATCGAGGCCCCCGACCTCGACGTGGCGCTCAAGCTCGCCGCCGAGGGGTCGAAGCAGTGCAACCGCAGGGTTGAGGTGCGGCCGTTCGCGTGAACAGGGTCGACGTCCGCGAGGCGGTCACCCGGGCCCACCACGAGGAGTGGGCCCGGGTGGTCGCCGCCCTGACCAGGCGCTTCGGTGACCTCGACATCGCCGAGGAGGCGGCGGCCGAGGCATTCGCGACCGCCGTCGAGCGGTGGCCGGCCGACGGCGTGCCCCCCAATCCCGGCGCCTGGCTGACCACCACCGCCAACCACAAGGCCATCGACCGGATCCGGCGCGAGAACAAGCGCGACGACAAGCACAAGAAGGCTCAGATGGTGTACGACGACGATCCGCCCGAGCCTCTCGGCGCCATCGACGACGACCGGCTCCGGCTGATCTTCACCTGCTGTCACCCGGCGCTGGCGATGGAAGCCCGCCTGGCACTGACGCTGCGCATGGTCGGCGGCCTGACCATGCCCGAGATCGCCCGTGCCTTCCTGGTGACCGAGAGTGCCATGGGGCAACGGATCACCCGCGCGAAGGCCAAGATCAAGGCGGCTCGCATCCCCTATCGCGTGCCGTCCGCCGAGGATCTCCCGGCACGCGTCTCCGGCGTACTCGCCGTCCTCTATCTCGTCTTCAACGAGGGCTACCTCGCCACCGGCCCCGACACCGATCCCCTACGTCACGACCTGACCGCCGAGGCGATCCGGCTCACCCGCCTGATCCGTGACCTCCTGCCGGACGACGGTGAGGCAGCCGGGCTGCTGGCGCTGATGCTCCTCATCGAGGCCCGCCGCCCCGCCCGGGTCTCGGCCGGCGGCGAGCTGGTTGCCCTCGAAGAGCAGGACCGTTCGGCCTGGGACGCGGCGCTGATTGCCGAGGGCCACCGGCTGGTGCGCGAGCGGCTCGCCGCTGCCGCCGCCGGGGTGGCTCCGGGTCGCTACCAGATCCTCGCCGCGATCAACGCCGTGCACACCTCCGCCCGCGACATGCGCGACACCGACTGGTCGCAGGTCCTCGCCCTCTACGACCAGCTCGTCCGCCTCGACCCCTCGCCGATCATCGCCCTCAACCGGGCCATCGCGGTCGCCGAGCTCGACGGCCCGCAGGTGGCACTGGCGGCCGTCGACCGTCTTGAGCACAGCTTGGCCGGCTATCACGCCTACCACGCCACCCGCGCCGACCTGCTGCGCCGGCTGGGCCGCGGCGAGGAGTCGCGCGCGGCCTACGACAAAGCCATCGACCTCGCTGGCAACACCGCCGAGACCGCCTACCTGACCCGCCGCCGCGACCAGCTGCGGTAGCGCCCGACGGATCCGATCGAAACCCCGCGCGCAGCGGCGGCCGACCGCGGCCGACCGCAACGTAAACAACTGGCGACGGCGTGTCCGGGACGGCTGCCGGGAGAAAGCGGAGATGGAGCGATGGCGAGGGCCGGAATCGAACCGGCGACACCACGATTTTCAGTCGTGTGCTCTACCAACTGAGCTACCTCGCCGAAGCAGCGCGACGATGGTAGCGGCCGTCCGTTCTCAGCAGGCCGCCTCAGGCCGGGACCGGCGCGGCCTCGCCGCGACGCGCCGCCTCGGCATGCTCGCGGCTGTCCTTCGACGAGATCAGCACGGCCGCCAGCACGGCGCCCAGCAGCGCCATTCCCGCTCCCACGAGGAACGCGCTCTGGAAGCCCTCCGTGAGAGCGATCGCCGGGTTGCGCTCGCCGGAGGCGAACACGTCGTCGGTCCGGCTGGTGGCCACGGTGGCCAGCAACGCAAGGCCCAGCGCGCCGCCGACCTGCTGCGAGGTGTTGATCAGCCCCGACGCCAGGCCGGCCTCGTCGGGCTTGGTCGCGGTGACCGCGGCGATCGTGACGGGCACGAAGGCCAGCCCGAGGCCGATGGCCGCGAGCATCGACGGGAACAGGACGTCGCCCACATAGGTGCCGCCGGGAGCGCTCACCTGACCGAACCAGACCAGTCCGGCGGTGATGAAGAGCATTCCCGCGATGAGGGTCGGCTTGAACCCCACCCGCGTGACGAGCTGGGATGCGACCCCCGCCGACACGATGATGAGCGTGGCCAGCGGCAGGTAGGCGAGCCCGGCCTTGAGCGGTTCGTAGTCCAGCACCTGCTGCATGTACAGCGAGATGAAGAAGAACATGGAGAACAGCGACATGCCGAGCAGCAGGCCGACCACGTTGGCTCCCCGCAGCGTGCGCAGCCGGAAGATGGAGAACGGCATGAGCGGGTGACGCTGACGTGACTCGATGAACAGGAACAGGCCGAGCAGGAAGATGGCGATTGCGCCCAGCCCCAGGGTCTGGGTCGAGCCCCAGCCCGCGTCGTTGGCGTCCACCAGCGTGTAGACGAGCAGTGCCAGGCCGGCGGTGACGGAGACTGCGCCGGCGACATCGAACGACGCCCGCGACTCGTCGCGGCTGTCCTCGAGCAGCCGCGGAGCGATCAGCGCGGCGGCGATGCCGATCGGCGTGTTCACGAACAGCACCCACTCCCAGCCGAGCGACTCGGTGAGGATTCCGCCGAGCAGCACGCCGGCCGCTCCGCCCGATCCGGCCACCGCGCCCCAGACACCTAGCGCCTTGTTGCGCTCCGCGCCCTCGGCGAACGTGGTGGTCACGAGCGCCAGTGCGGCGGGGGAGATGAGGGCGGCGCCGAGACCCTGCACGGCGCGCGCGACGATCAGCCAGATATCGCTCTGAGCAAGGCCGCCGGCGAGGGACGCGAAGGCGAACAGCCACATTCCCCAGATGAACATCCGGCGCCTGCCGAGCAGGTCGGCCAGCCGCCCGCCGAGCAGCAGGAAGCCGCCGAAGAAGAGCGTGTAGGAGTTGATGACCCAGGAGAGGTCACCCTGGGCGAAGTTGAGATCGCGGCCGATCGAGGGAAGGGCCACGTTGACGATCGAGGCATCGAGTACGACGACGAACTGCGCGGTCGCGAGCAGGGCGAGAGCGAGGTTCTTCGCGCGGGCTGTGTCGGTGGGGCTCAAGTGATTCTCCTCACAAACGGAAATGGAGTTCCGGTTCCGGTACGATACGGAATTGAGGTTCCGTTTGTCAACCCGCGGAGTTAGGATCTGCCCATGAGGACGACGGAGGCCGCAGTCGATCCCGGCGCACGAATCATGCGCGCCGATGCTCGCCGCAACCGTGACCGGATCCTGGCCGGCGCACGGGAGGCTTTTGCTGAGTACGGCAGCGAGACTCAGATGGACGATATCGCCCGCCGCGCCGGCGTGGGAGTGGGCACTCTCTACCGCCATTTTCCGACGAAGGACGCGCTCACCAGCGAGCTCGTGAAGGTCAAGCTCACCACCTTCGCCGCCCGCGCGCGGGCGAAGTTCGAGGAGGACGAGCGGCCGTTCGAATCGTTCGCGGACCTGCTGCGCGAGCACACCGAAGTGATGGAGGCCGACGCCTCTCAGCAGCGCATGATCTTCGCCATGACGAAGGATGCGCTGGAGCGGGTGGCGCCCGCCGCCGGCGAGCTGGCGGAGGCCACGCAGCGCCTGATCGACCGGGCGCAGGCGGCCGGCGAGCTTCGCTCCGAGGTCGTGGTCGACGATGTCCGCACGCTCATGTGCGGGCTGGGCAGCGCAATGGCAGCGGACGCCATCGGCGTCATGCCCTACGACTGGCGGCGCACCCTCGAGTTCACGCTAGACGGCATGAGGACGGTCTCGGGCAGACCCGGCGCCTAGCTATCGTGCGCTGCCCCATGCGGCGCTCGCTTCCCCTCCTTGCCCTGCCCGCATGCTTGCTCGCCATCGTCCTCCCGGGGTGCGGCGGTGACGACGACAGCTCGGGCCCACTGGATGCCGGCCTCGCCTACCTTCCCGCCGACTCCCCGTTCGCGGTGGCGATCGACACCGATCTGGACGGAGATCAGTACAAGGCGCTCGACTCGATTCTCGGCAAGTTCCCGTTCGGCGACAAGACGGTCAAGGAGCTGATCGCCGACCAGTTGGCCGATGCCGACAGCGGCGTGAACTTCGAGCAGGACGTGGAGCCTGTGCTCGGCAATCCATTCGTGGTGGGCGCGCTCGATGTGGCCTCGTTCGTCGGTGATGAGCGGAACGACGACTTCGTCGCCGCCCTCGAAGCCGACGACGAGGACGCGCTCGACAACCTGGTGGACGAGAGCGGCGCGAAGGAGACGGGTGAGACGGCCGGAGCCACCAAGTACGAGGACGGCGGCACGATCTTCGCGGTGGACGGCGCCATGGTCGTCCTGGCCGGCTCCGAGAAGGCGCTCGACCAGGCGCTCGAGCGCGCGGACGGCGACGGCGGCCTGAGCCAGGACGACTACGAGCAGGCTCTCGAGGGGTTGCCCGGCAACTCGCTGGCCAGCGTGTACGCGGACCTGGAGGAGCTGATCGGCACGAGCGCCGACGGCAAGGCGGCCCGCAAGGTCAAGTGGGTCGATGCACTGCGCACGCTGGGGCTCACGGCCACGGCGAGCGACGGCGGCGTGGAGCTGCGGTTCAACGTGCGCACCGATCCCGAGGGCCTCACGGACGAAGACCTGCCGATGGCGGCGGGCGACGAGTCACCGCCGGTGCTGTCCCGTCCCGGCGAGATCGGCCTCGGCCTGCGCGACCCGAGCCAGGTGATCGAGTTCGCCGAAGCGGCGTTTCAGTCCGTCGATCCCTCCGGCTTCGGCGACTACGAGCAGGCCAAGCAGACGCTCGACAGCCGCCTGGGAATCAGCATCGACGACGATCTGATCGCGCAGCTCGGCGGCGACATGTCGGCCTCGCTCTCGCTCGACGGCGAATTCGGAGTGCGGGCAGAGCCGAAGAACGCAGCGGAGTTCGAGAAGACGCTGGCCAAGATCGCGGCCGTGCTTCCGGCCTTCGCCGGGGGCGCCGGCCTGGGTGACCTGCAGGTCGAGAAGCCGAGCGGCGGCAATCCCTTCTACACGCTGGGCGGACCCGACGGCGACGTGGCGGCCTTCGGCGTGACCGATGGGGTGTTCGTGGTGGCCAGCAACGCTGAGCGTGCCGGCGAGATCGCGCTGCAGGATCCCGAGTCGGTCGACGGGACGGAGGGTGCCCTGGCGCTGCGTTCCGACGCGCGGGCGCTGGCCAACGCTGTCATCAGACAGCTCGGCCCGCAGCTGGGGCTCAGCGGCGTGGAGGGCTTTGGCGCCCAGCTGTTCACGGGCCCGCTCGAGGACCTGACGGGATCGATGTCGGCCGAGACCGACGGCCTGCGCGGCCGGATGAAGCTCGCCGTCGACTAGGAGACGGGCGCGGCGACGGACCACTGCTGCAGCAACGGCAGCGGGTCGATCGGGTCGCCGCCGGCGTACCAGCCGCCCACCCAGATCTCGAAGTGCAGGTGCGCGCCCGACGAGCTCCCGGTGGTCCCGACCTGGGCCATCGCCTGGCCCGCCGTGACCCGCTGGCCGGGCTCGACGGTGATCGAGCCGCGGCGCAGGTGCATGAACACGTAGTCGCGATCCTCGTCGTCCCCGTCGAGCACCACGTACCAGCCCGCGCCGTCGCGCTGGTAGCGCACGAACTCGACGCTGCCTGCGTGCGGCGCCACGACGGCCGTCCCCTCGGCCGCGGCGATGTCCTGACCCTGATGGCGGTGGCCGCTGCGGCGGGCGCCGAAGCGCGAGCCCGCGCCGCCGAGGTCGTAGGGACCCGCGACGGGGAAGATGTGGCCGGCCTCGCCGGTCGGCGCCGGCACGGCCGGCTTCCTATGGGCGCGCCGCTTGCGTGCCGGGCGCCTGCGCGCTGGGCGTCTGCGGGCGGAGCGCTTGCGTGCGGGGCGCTTGCGTGCGGGGCGCTTGGCCTTCGTGCGCTTCTTCTTGGCCCGGGTGCGGGATTGCTCACCCGCCACGACCCCGCCACCCGAACCCGCGGTCGTGCCGGTCGTGCCGGCCGCGGGCGCCTGCGCACCCCCGTTGTCGGCCTGCGCGAAGGGCGGGACCACCGCGGCGGCGAGCACCGCGATGCCGAGCAGGAGAAGAGTTCGCCGAAGCCGCACCGCACGCATCGCATCGGGATGTTTCCGGCGACCTTTAGATCCGGGAAGGATCTCCTGCTCCGTGCAAGCGATCCTGCAGCGCCGGAGCTGCTCTCAGGAGGCGGACATGCGTGAGAGGAGCTCGATCGCGCCGCGCTTGTTGAGCGGCTCGTTGAGGTTCCCGCACTTGGGCGACTGCACACACGACGGGCAGCCCGCCCGGCAGCGGCATTCGGAGATCAGCCGCAGCGCGTCGCCCACCAGGCCCTCGAAGCGCTCGTAGCCGACACGCGTGATTCCCACCCCGCCGGGATGGCCGTCGTAGATGAAGATCGTGGGCCGGCCCGTCTGGTGGTGATAGGCCGTGGAGAGGCCCCCGATGTCCCAGCGGTCGCACATGGCGATCAGCGGCAGAACGGCGATCTGCCCGTGCTCGGCCGCGTGGAGCGAGCCCTGGAGCACGTCGAGCGGGAAGTCGTCGGCCAGGAACGCCTCGGGCAGCTCGTACCAGAGCGCCTGAGTGACGAACTCCTGCTCGGGCATGTCGAGCGCGAGCAGGTCGAGCACGGAGTGGTCGGAGACCCGCTTCTTCTGGTAGGCCACCACCTGCTCGGTGACCGAGACGATCCCGAAGGACAGCGCCACCCCGCCGGTCTCGCGCCGCTCGCGCACCTGCTCGATGAAGGTCTCCGACTCCTTCTTGGGCTGCGTGTACCAGTCGCCCTCGAAGCGCCGCACCAGCGCGCGCCGCTGGGGCAGATCGAAGTCCTCGACCTCGTACGCGCCTCCCATGTGCAGGTACACCGCACCCGGGTGGACGGTGGAGAGCGAGCGCGAGGTCTCCACGTTGCCGATCACCTCGCCGGCCTCGCCCTCGACGATCGCCACCGAGTCCGGCGACGCGGAGCGGAGCGCGATCCCCGCCGCCGGGTAGCCGTCGCCGCGCGGCAGATAGCGCCCGCCCCGCTCGCGCAGGCGGCCCTGCTTCACGAGGCGCTGCGCGAACTCCTCCCAGCGCGGGCCGAACACGTCGGCGTCCTCCGGGGTGAGCGGCAGCTCGTAGGCGGCCGCGGCCAGGTGGGCCAGGAAGATCTCCTCCGACTCGTGGTCGAGGATCGCCTGCTCCACGGGCCGCTCCAGGAACTCGTCGGGGTGCCGGCAGAAGAACTGGTCGAGAGCGTCCTCGCCCGCGATGTACATCGCCAGCCCGGCGCGGCGGCGGCCCGCCCGCCCCCACATCTGCTTGAGACTGGCCACCGTGCCGGGGAAGGTCACGCACAGGGCGGCGTCCAGCTCGCCCACGTCGATCCCGAGCTCGAGGGCGTTGGTGGCCACCACGGCCAACAGCTCTCCCTCGGAGAGGCGGCGCTCGATCTCGCGCCTCTGCATCGGTGTGTAGCCGGCTCGGTAGGGAGCGATCCGCTCCGCCAGATCCGCGCGGCCGGCGCTCTCGAGGCGCTCGCGCGCGAAGCGCTGGATCAGCTCCACGCCACGCCGTGACCTGAGGAAGCAGATCGTGCGGACCTCACGCTCCACGAGCTCGGCCAGCAGGTTCGCCGCCTCCGAGAGCGAGGAGGCACGCCGGCCGAGCTTCTCGTCCACGAGCGGTGGGTTCCACATGGCGATCTGGCGCTCGGCCCTGGGTGCGCCGTCGCGGTCGACCAGCTGGACGTCGGCGCCCGTGAGGCGCTCGGCGAGCTCGGTGGGGTTGGCGATCGTCGCGCTGGTGAGCACGAAGCGCGGCTCGGCACCGTAGGCCCGCGCCAGGCGGCGCAGCCGGCGCAGCACGTTGGCCACGTGCGAGCCGAACACGCCCCGGTACACGTGGGCCTCGTCCACCACCACCCAGGCGAGGTTGGCCAGCACGTCGCCCCAGGAGCGGTGGTTGGGAAGCACGCCCACGTGCAGCATGTCCGGGTTGGTGAGGATGAGGTTCGACCGCCCACGGATGGCGCGGCGCTCCTCGCGCGGGGTGTCGCCGTCGTAGATCGCGTGGCGCAGGTAGCGCCCGCCGAGACGGGCGAGGGCTCGGGCCTGGTCCTGGGCCAGCGCCTTCGTGGGGTAGAGATAGAAGGCGCGGGCCGAGAGATCGCGGGCCAGCGTGTCGAGCACCGGCAGGTTGAAGGCCAGCGACTTGCCGCTCGCCGTGCCCGTCGTGACGATCGTGTGCCCGCGGCGGGCCGCCTCCAGGGCGTCGGCCTGGTGGGCCCAGAGCCCGTCGATCCCCGCCTCCGCGAGCCCTTCCGCCAGGGCGGGGTGCAGGTCGTCAGGAAGCGGCTCCACGAGGGCCGCCTGCTCGCGCTCTCGGGACGTCGCGACCAGCTCCTCGTCGCGGCCCTTCTCCAGGACCCCATCCCAGGGGTACGAGATCTCAGTGCGGGCCACGCCCTGCCATGGTACGCGCCCCGCCATGCCCATCCGCTGCGTCTACACCGATCTCGACGGGACCCTGCTCGGCCGGGGCGCGTCGCTGTTTCGCACCGCCGAGGGCGACTTCACCCTCCTCGCCGCCCGCGCCCTCGAGGCCCTGCACCGAGCCGGGGCGGAGGTGGTGATCAAGTCCGGCCGCCGCCGTGCGCAGGTGATGGAGGACGCCAGGCTGCTCGGCCAGAGCTCCTACATCTTCGAGGTCGGCGCGGGGCTGGTGATCGACGGCGAGGTCACGTTCTTGTGCGGGGACTGGCAGCCGCGCGAGGGCGAGACGATTCACGAGCAGATCGCGGCCACGGGCGCCCCGGACCTCCTCCTGCGCCACTACGAGGGACGGCTCGAGTCGCACACGCCCTGGGCGGCGGACCGCGAGGTGTCGCACCTCTTCCGGGGTCTGGTGGACGTGGCCGAGGCCAACGAGCTGCTGGCCTCCAGCGGGCACGACCGGCTCAGGCTCGTGGACAACGGCGAGATCGGGCCGCAGCGCCACGGCTATCACCTGATCCCGGCGGGCTGCTCCAAGGCTGTGGCGGTGACCGCGCACATGCGCGCCCGCGGATACGCGCCCGGCGACTGCATCGCGGTCGGCGACTCACGCGAGGATCTGGACGTCGCCGCGGTGGTGGGACGCTTCTTCCTCGTGGCCAACGCTGCGGCGCTCGACACGACCGCCTTCCCCAACGTCGAGCGCACCGAGGCGCCCATGAGCGAGGGCTTCTACGAGGCCGTCGTTCGCGCGCTCGCGGAATCGCGCTGAGCGCTGGCGTCATCTCGTAACCGAAGTTACAATCGTTGGAGAACTGGGGCCCGCCCGTCGCAGCAACGCGGTTGCGCGGTTCCCCAGCACCGCGGCGGCCCCCGGCCGTCGCACGGGTGAGGCAGCACGGGCGCCCCTTCGCGGGGCGCCCGTCGCTATCGAGGCCGCGCGCCTCGCCCCGGCGCTTTAGGGTCGGCCCATGGACGAGTCCCTGGCCGAGCAGGCAGTAGACGCCATCAACGATCTGACCGGCGCCCACGGCGGTGCCCGGGCGGCGCACGCCAAGGGCACGGTTCTCGCGGGGACCTTCACGCCGAACTCCTGCGGCCTCACCCGCGCCGCCCACATGCAGGCGGATGCGGTGCGGGTCACGGCGCGCTTCTCGAACGGCGGCGGCGATCCGGGCATCCCCGACTACGCCCGTGAGGGACGCGGCCTGGCGGTCAAGTTCTATCTCCCGGATGGCAGCCGGACCGACGTGGTGGCGCTCAGCCTGCCCTGCTTCATCGTGCGGACACCCGAGGACTTCGTGGAGTTCACACGCGCCCGCAGGCCGGACCCCGAGACGGGACAGCCTGACATGGAGAAGGTCGGCGCTTTCCTCGGCGAGCACCCCGAGGCGCTGCCGGCGATCCAGGCCACCCTGGGCACCGATCCGCCCGAGAGCTACGCGACCGTGGCCTACAACTCGATCCACGCCTACCGCTGGCTCGACGCCGGCGGCCGCGAGCGCTGGGTGCGCTACCGCTTCGAGCCGGAGGCCGGCGAGGTCACGCTGGACGAGCAGGAGGCCCGGCGGCGCGGCGCCCACTACCTGCAGGAGGAGATCGCCGCCCGCGACAGCGCCGCCTTTCGGATGCTCGTGGTGATCGCCGCCGACGACGATCCGGTCGACGATTCCACCCAGGCCTGGCCGCCCGAGCGCGAGCAGGTTGAGGTGGGCCGGCTGGTGCTCGCCGGGCCGGATCCCGAACGCGAGCGCGACGGCGACATCCTCGTGTTCGATCCCACCCGGGTGACCGACGGGATCGAGCTGAGCGGCGACCCGATCCTGCGCTTCCGCCCGCAGGCCTACTCGGTATCGGTGGCTCGCCGCAGCGCGGGCTAGTCGACCAGTCGTCGCCCCGCGGCGCGCATCTCGCCGGGGTCGGTGGCCTCCTCGACCGAATCGAGGTCGATGATGCGCTGTGCGAACGGGTCCAGCTCGTTGCGGCCCACCACCGCGTGGCAGGCCACGCCGGCCTGGCGACAGCGCGTGGCCACCTCGCCGACGATCTTGCCCTGCAGCGTCTGGTCGTCGAGCCGGCCCTCGCCGGTCACGACGAAGGCCGAGGCCCGCATGATGTCGTCGAAGCCGATCTCGTCGAGGACGTAGGCGGCGCCGGGCGCCAGGCGCGCGCCGAAGCGCGCCCACAGCCCTCCGGACAACCCTCCGGCCGCTCCGGTCATCTCCACGCCGCGCGGGTCGCGTGGGAGCGTCTCGGCCAGCGCCGCGAGCCGTTCCTCGAGCTCCGGCACCAGCTCCGGGCCCGCGCCCTTCTGCGGGCCGAACACGCTCGGCGCCTTCTCGAACGGGGTCCGTACGTCGCAGAGCACGTCCAGCTCCACGGCGAGGTCCGCCTCCTCGAGTGCCTCGAGCGCGCCCGCGCCGCCGTCGGTGGTGGCCGAGCCACCCACGCTCACGATCACGTGGCCCGCACCCGCCGCCGCCGCGGCCGCGATCAGCTCACCGGTGCCGCGCGTGCTGGCGGCCCAGGCGTCGCGCTCCACCTCGGCCACGAGGCCCAGCCCGCTCGCCTGGGCGGTCTCGACCACCGCCGAGCCGTCGGGCAGGAGGGCAAACGAGGCCTCGACGCTGCGTCCTAGCGGATCGGAGGCTGTGGTGGTCACGATCTCGCCACCCAGCGCGTTCACGAGCACCTCCATGGTGCCCTCGCCGCCGTCGGCCACCGGGAGCTCCACGGTCTCGCGCCCGGCGTCGCGCAGGCCCTCGGCGATCGCAGCGGCCACCTCGGCGGCCGAGTAGGTGCCCTTGAAGGAGTCCGGCGCCACCAGCACGGGCTGGGTCACAGCGCCTCCGTGAAGGCGCGCTCCGCCTCGGCGCCGTGCACGGCGAACACGATCGTCTCGAGCTCACCCTCGTGCTCCCCCGCGACCTCCACCATGATCCGGGCCGCCTCGTCGAGCGGGAAGCCGCCCACGCCGGTGCCGAAGGCCACGAGTGCCAGCGAGTGCGCGCCCAGCTCCTCCGCCTTGGCGAGAGTCGAGCGGGTGGCCTGCTCGATGATGTCGGCCGAGGTCGGTCCACCCAGCTCCATGGTGGCCGCATGGATCACCCAGCGCGCCGGCATCTCGCCCGCCGTGGTCTCCACCGCCGCGCCGAGCTCGATGGGAGCTCGCTCATCCGACTCGCGCTGCACCTCCGGGCCGCCGGCGCGAGCGATGGCACCCGCCACGCCGCCGCCGTGCATCAGGCGCGTGTTGGCGGCGTTGGCTATGGCGTCGACCTCGAGCTTCGTCACGTCCGCCTGCCTCACCTCGAGCTGCGCCATCGCCATATCCTGCCGCAGCGACGAAAATCGTGACTTCGGTGTCGATCTCGCCCGTCACCATTCGTCCTAGACCCGCACGTGGCGACCGGCGCCGCGCTGAGCGAAGGAGTCTTCGATGAGGTACATGCTGTCCATCTACGGCGACGAGCAACGCTGGGCGGACGCCACGCCCGAGCAGGCGCGGGAGGCGCTGGCTGCCTACGGCGCCTTCGGCAAGGAGGCTGGCGAGATCATCGTGGCCGGCGACGGCCTGCAGCCCACCGCCACGGCCACCACCGTGCGCGTCCGTGACGGCGAGCCCATGCTCACCGACGGCCCGTTCGCGGAGACCAGGGAGCAGCTGGGCGGGTACTACGTGCTGGACTGCGCCGACCTCGACGAGGCGCTCGCGTGGGCGGCCAAGGTCCCGGGCGCGCACACCGGGAGCGTGGAGGTCCGGCCGGTGATGGACTACGAGACCGCGGGCGCGGCGGCCGAGCAGGCCGAGGAGGCGTCGCGACCGGCGTAGCGGCCACCGATGGGGTGGTCGACCGTGTGTTCCGGCGCGAGTCGGGGCGCGCGGTGGCCATCCTGATCCGGATCCTCGGGGACATCGACCTGGCCGAGGAGGCCGTCCAGGAAGCGTTCGTGGTGGCGGTGGAGCGTTGGCCGCGCGACGGCCTGCCCACCGATCCCGGGGCCTGGGTCATCCGGACGGCCCGCAACCGTGCGATCGACCGCATCCGGCGGGAGCGGCGCTACGTCGACAAGCTGCGCGAGCTCGAGGCGCTCCAGACCGCGAGCTCCGTGGACGACGAGGCGGGCGACGAGATGAGCTCGATACCCGACGACCGGCTCACGCTCTTCTTCACCTGCTGCCACCCTGCGCTCGCGCCCGAGGCGAGGGTGGCCCTGACCCTGCGGCTGCTCGGTGGGCTTTCCACACCCGAGGTGGCCCGTGCCTTCCTCGCCCGCGAGACGACGATGCAGCAGCGCATCGTCCGCGCCAAGCGCAAGATTCGCGACGCCGGCATCCCCTATGAGGTTCCCGACGACCACGAGCTGCCCGACCGGCTGCGCTCCGTTCTCGCGGCGCTCTACCTGATCTTCAACGAGGGCTATCTCGCCACGAGCGCCGACACGCTGGTGCGCCGCGAGCTGTGCGACGAGGCCATTCGCCTGGCCCGGGTGCTGGCCGCGCTGATGCCCGACGAGCCCGAGGTGGCGGGCCTGCTGGCCCTGATGCTGCTCCACCACTCCCGCCGCGACGCCCGCGTGGACCCCGCCGGTGAACTGGTGCTGCTCGAGCATCAGGACCGTGCGCTCTGGCACGCCGGCGAGATCGAGGAGGGGATGCTGCTCGCGGCCCGCGCCGTGTCCCCACCGGTGGCCACGGCCGGCCCGTACGCGCTGCAGGCCGCGATCGCCGCGGAGCACGCCCGGGCACCGGCGGCCGGGGGAACCGACTGGCCGCGGGTGCTGACGCTCTTCGATCGCCTCGTGGCGGTGGCGCCCTCCCCGGTGGTGGAGCTCAACAGGGCGGTGGCTGTGGCCATGGCCGAGGGGCCCGGGCCGGCACTGGCGCTGATCGACGAGCTCGAGGCCGACGGGAGGCTCGAGCGCTACCACCTGCTCCCGGCCGCACGCGCCGACCTGCTGCGGCGCCTGGGCCGCGACTCGGAGGCGGCCCTGGCCTACCGGCGCGCGCTCGAGCTGGTGGACAACCCGGTCGAGCGGGCGTTCCTGGAGGCGCGCTTGGCCGAGCTCGGCTCGGGCTGAGGCCCAACACCTGCCCAGCAAGATTCGTTTGTCAACTGATCAGCCGACAAACGAATTCCTTCGACCGGTGTACAGGGTTGCCGGGCTCGTGTCTCAGCGGCGAGCTCGGACCCGGCGGTAGACGATCCGGGAGCGGTTGCCTGCGGCATCCGTCGCGCGCAGCCCGACGCGTACGAGCGGCCGGCGTCCACGCCGCATCGCCCGTCGCAGCGCGCGCGTGCTGCGCTTCTTGAGCCGCACCTTCAGCCGCACCCGCCGGGTGGCCTGCGCCGCCCGTGCGCTGCGGGCCGCACCGCGAAGCCGGAAGCGCCGCTTGCCGATTCGAAGCACGCCCGCCGCCCGCACGGCGCAGGTCTCGTTGCAGCGCACGTAGGCCACCGCGCCGTGGCGCTTCAGCAGGCGCTGGCGACGCTTGACCCGTACCCGGATCCTCGGCGCGCTGGTGTCCCGCACCGGCGCGACCGTCGCCGGAGGCGGGGGCGCGGCCACGTGGACATCCAGTCGCAGGATCTTGCCCAGCAGCGAGCCGCGGTTCTGAGCGTCACCCTCGGGGTCGCCCTGCGTGCCGCCGTCTCCGATCGACGAGTAGAGATATCGGTCGGGGCCGAAGAGGAGCTGACCGCCGTTGTGGTTGTCGGCCTGGGCGTGGGTGATCGTGAGCACCGGCTTGCGCGTACTGAGGCTCGAGGCGTTGGGGCTGGTGCGCGTGAACTCGTCGATCTGGAGATTGCCGGCGTTGTCGTCGTAGAACACGAACAGCCTTCCGCTCGACGCGTAGTCGGGAGCCGCCACCACGCTGAGCAGGCCCTCCTCGCCGCCGATGTCCCGAACCAGGCCCGTGAGGTCGAGGAACAGGCTGCCGTCGCGGTTGCGCACGCGTCCGGCCTTCTCGGCCACGAACAGGCGCTGAGGGTCCCCGGCGACGCCCGCGACGCTCACCGGCTGGGCGAAGTCGCCGACCGGGGAGGCGGCGAGCGCGGAGCCGCTCTGGGTGAGGCGGTAGACGGGTCCGTTGAGCGAGCTCACGTACAGATGGCCCGCGCCGTCCTCACCGAATCCGGAGACCGCGGCGATGCTGACCGAGGAGACCGGCGCGCCGGGGCCGGTGGCTCGGGCGCCGAGCAGATACAGCCCGCTGTTGAAGCGGCCGTAGAGGTAGCGGCCGGCGAACGCTGGGAGCGCGGGATCGCGAACCAGGTAGCCCCCGATCACCACGTCGGCGCTGCTGGGGTACTCGAAGGCCGGGCCGACGTACTGCCCGGCGGGGGTGCACGGGGTCTGAGACGCCGTGCCCGACAGGCAGTTCCACCCGAGGTTGGCGCCGGCCTCGCGGGCGCGGGGAATGAACGTGATCTCCTCGTTGATTCCTCCCACGTCGCCCACGTACATGTCGCCCGTCTGGCGGTCGAAGGACCAGCGGTAGGGGTTGCGCATGCCGTAGACGTAGACCTCGGCGCGCGCACCGGCAGTTCCCGCGAACGGGTTTCCCGGCGGGATCGAGTAACCCGTCTGCGCCTGCGCGGCCGCGGGCGCCACGGCGAGAGCCGCCAGCGTGCCCGCGATCAGTCGCGCAGCTGTGCCAGCACGCACTCCTTGGGCTCCTTGTCCTCGCGCCAGCGCACGAACTTCGCTCCGTGGCGGATGCGGTTGCCGGTGATGTGGTCGAAGTTCACCTCGACGACGAGCTCCGGGCGCAGCCCCTCCCAGACGAGCTCCTCGTCCGACTTCCAGCGGCTCGCCTCGCCCTGTCCCCGCTCGCCCGTGCGATAGGGCTCGAGCAGCTCCACCAGCTCGCGCTTCTGCTTGGCCTTGAAGCTCGAGGTGTGACCCACGATGCGCAGGTCGCCGTCGTCGTCGTAGAGGCCGAGGATCAGCGAGCCCACTGTGCCCTCCTCCTTGCCGAAGCGGAAGGCGGCCACCACGGCGTCGGCGGTGCGGACGCGCTTGATCTTCACCATTCCGGTGCGCTCGCCCGGCAGGTAGGGCGAGGCGGCTTCCTTGGCGATCACCCCTTCGCCCGTTCCCGCCAGCCACTGGCCGGCGGCGTCGCGATCCGGAGTCGTGTCGGTGAGCTCCACCGGGTCGCCCACCGCCGCGGCCAGGCGCTCGCGCCGTTCCTCGTAGGGCAGCGCCAGCAGGGACTTGTCGCCTTCGGCCAGCAGGTCGAAGGCCACCAGGGCGGCGGGAGTCTCCTTGGCCAGGCGCTCGACCCGCGACGCCGCGGGGTGGATGCGCTGGGAGAGGAGGTCGAACTCCTGGACCCCGTCGACCGTCACGACCATCTCGCCGTCGAGCACCAAGCGCTTCGACTCGAGTGCGAGCACCTGCTCGACCACGTCCGGGAAGTAGCGGTTCATGGGCCGGCCGTTGCGGCTCTGGAGGTGCACGTCGTCGCCGTCGCGGAACACGATCGTGCGAAACCCGTCCAGCTTGGGCTCGTAGCGCCAGCCCTCGCCCTCGGGCAGCTCGCGCGACGAGCGCGCCAGCTGCGGCTTGACTGGTGGGGACAGGGGCAGGGCCACGAGGGCCCGCACGTTACCGTGGCCTCGTGATCTCCGACCGCGCCCGAGCGCTGTGGCACCCCGAGGGGATCTACCTCAACACCGCCAGCTTCGGGCTGCCGCCGGACGTGGGCTGGCAGGCCCTGCAGGCGGCGCTCGACGACTGGCGCGGCGGCCGCACCAGCTGGGAGCACTGGGGCGAGGAGACCGACCGGGCCCGCCGGGCCTTCGCCGCCATGTGCTCGGTCCCGGCGGACTGGGTGGCCGTGGGCGCCAACGTCTCGACCATGGTCGGCGTGGTGGCCGCCTCCCTTCCCGACGGCGCGCGCGTGCTGTCGACGGAGCCCGAGTTCACCTCCGCCCTGTGGCCGTTCATGGCCCAGGGCAGGGGCATCGACGTGCGCTGCGTCCCGCCGGCGCGGCTCGCCGACTCGATCGACTCCCGCACCGACGTGGTGAGCTTCAGCGCCGTGCAGTCGTCGAGCGGCGAGCTCGCGGATCTCGACGCGATCGTCGCGGCGGCGGCCCGGCACGGCGCAACGACCGTGGTCGACGCCACCCAGGCCTGCGGCTGGCTGCCGATCGAGGCCGGCCGCTTCGACGTCCTGGTCTGCGCCGCCTACAAGTGGCTGTGCGCCCCGCGCGGGACGGCGCTGATGACCGTTCGCCCCGAGGTGGCCGAGCAGCTCACGCCGCAGTCGGCGGGCTGGTACGCCGGCGCCGATCCACACTCCTCGTACTACGGGCCGCCGCTGCGACTGGCCGGCGACGCCCGCCGCTTCGACGTGAGCCCGGCCTGGTTCTCCTGGGTGGCCGCGGCGCCGGCCCTCGAGCTGCTCAACGAGATCGGGATCGAGCGGATCCACGAACACGATCTGCGGCTGGCCAACCTGTTCCGGGAGGGACTCGGGCTCGCGCCCGGCCACTCGGCGATCGTGTCGGCCGAGCTCCCGCGCGCCGAGGAGCGCCTGCGCGGCTCGCCGGTGATGGCAGCCGCGCGGGCGGGCATGCTGCGCACCTCCTGGCACCTCTACAACGGCGAGGACGACGTGCGGCGGGTGCTCGAGCTGCTCAGCGCCGAGGCGGAGCCGCCGCCCGCCCGAGGATCCGGCGCAGCATCAGGTCGCCCAGAGCGGGCGACAGGCCGTTGACCACCCTCAGGAGGCGCACGAGCGGGGGGTGAAACAGCTCCCGGCGGTCCTCCTCGACCGCCGTGGCCACCCGCTCCCCCAGCGGGCCCGGGGGCACCCGCCGGTCGCGGCGATACCAGGCCGGCATGCGGTCCCATTCGTGGTCGTGGAGAGCGGTCTCGACCTCGCCCGGATAGACGGTGGTCACGGACACTCCGCTGCCGGCCAGCTCCAGGCGAAGGGCCTCGGCAAACCCGCGCTGGGCCGCCTTGGTGCCGTTGTAGACCGCGGCCTCCGGAAAGCCGCGCACCCCGCCTCCCGACGAGATGATCACCACGTGGCCGCGACCGCGCTCGAGCATTCGGGGCAGGGCCGCCTTGACCGTGTAGAGCGTGCCCAGCCAGTTCACGTCGCTCATCTGCTCGGCGCTCTCGAGCGGGAGCTCCGCGAAGGGCATGTAGTGAGTGAGCCCGGCGTTGGCCACCAGCACGTCGACCTGACCGAAGCGCTCGACTGCGGACGCGATCGAGACGGCGTCGGCCACGTCGGCTTCGATGGCCTCGTGGGGCCCGCCGGGAAGCTCGGAGGCCAGCTGCTCGAGCGGCGCGAGCCGGCGGGCGACCAGGCCCAGCGTGCAGCCGCGCGCCGCGAACGCGCGCGCGATCGCCGCGCCGATTCCGCGCGACGCGCCCGTGACGAGCACGCGGGTTCCGGGGCCAACCTGCATTGGCGGGAGCATGGTAGTGACGGCCACTGCCCGCAGGTAGGATCTGTCGGCATGTCCGAAGCGCAGGTCACGGTCGCCGAGGAGGAGTACCTCCAGATCATCTACTGGCTGCAGGAGGCCGAGCTGCCGATCACGGGCGCGAACATCGCGCGCGCCATGCAGGTCTCGGCGCCCACCGTGCACGAGATGATCGGGCGTCTGGAGTCGGACGGCTACGTGACGCGGGCCGCGGACAAGTCGCTCACGTTCACCGAGTCCGGCCACGAGCAGGCCACGCAGATCGTCCGCCGCCACCGCCTCATCGAGCGCTTCCTCACCGACGTCTTCGACATCCCCTGGGACCAGGTTCACGAGGAGGCCGAGCGGCTCGAGCACTGGATGTCCCCGGTGGTCGAGGAGCGCATGCTGCGGGCGATCGGCGACGCCAAGACATGCCCGCACGGACATCCGATCTTCGAGGGCGCGCGCGAGCACGGCGTGCCGCTCGCCGACGTCGAGGAGGGTGCCAGCGTCCGGGTCCTGCGCTTCGAGAACGAGGCCGAGGACCTGCTGCACTACCTGAAGGACAGCGGCCTTCACCCCGGCCTCGAGGGCAGGCTCGCGAGCGCCGGCAGCGACGAGATCCAGCTCGACGCCTCGGGAACCATGCACTCCGTGACCCGCAGCGTGGCGGAGACCGTGTCGGTGGTGGCCGACCCGTCGCCGCCGCCACGGGTGGCGCTGCCGGACCAGCTGGTGCTGGGCAAGGAGCGCTACGGGCGCTAGCCGGGAGTCAAGTCTGACCCCCTCGCGACCGATCCATGAAGAGGTCGGTTGTGAAGTCCGAAGAACGCCATCGAGAGGCTGCGGATGAGGCTCGCGCGCGCGAGTTCGCCGTGCTGGACCTGCTCGAGTCGGACAACGGCAGCGATCTGGCCGCCCTGCGGGCGGTGCTGAAGATCGGGCAGGCCGCACTCGGAGCCGAGCGCATGGAGGACGTGATCGAGGTGGTGGCCGAGGAGTCGCTGACGGCTCTCGGCGCAGCCTCGTTCTCGATCAGCCGCTGGCGGCGTGAGCGGGGCGTGCTCCAGACGCTGATCAACGTCGGGGAGCTGGGTCCCGGCGAGGAGCGCTGGCCGAAGGCCGAGGAGTACCCGCTGGCCGACTTCCCGGCCGTCACCGATCTGCTGGGCCGAGGGGAGCCGTACGTGTCCGCGATCGACGATCCGGACGCCGACCCGGGGGCGGTGGCGCTGCTGCACCGGCTGGGCAAGGAGTCAGAGCTCGCCGTCCCCGTGATCTACGAGTCCGTGATGTGGGGCGAGTTGTGGGCCACCGGCCGCGGAGGCCGGCGTTTCGCCGAGCGGGACGTGAGGCTGTTGCAGGCGATCGCCGAACAGGTGTCGCAGGCCATCGGCCGCGCAGAGCAGTTCGGCCGCGTCACGCGCTTCGCCTACGAGGACCCGCTCACGCGGCTGGCCAACCGCCGCCTGCTCGATGAGCGTCTGGCGGGTGCCGGCGCCCAGAGCATGACTCTGCTGGCCTGCGACGTGGACGGCCTCAAGGAGGTCAACGACCGCGAGGGGCACCCGGCCGGCGACGCGCTCCTGCGCGGAGTGGCCGGCGCCCTCAGCGTCACCGCCTCGGCCTTTCCGCGCTCCCTCGTCGCGCGCGCCGGCGGCGACGAGTTCTGTGTGCTCCTGCCCGGCTCTCCGATGTCGGCCGCCGAGCGCTTCGCCCGGGCCGCCAGCCGTCGCATCGCGGCCGATGTGGGCGAGCGGGTGAGCGTCTGCTGGGGGGCTGCGTCGAGCGCGTCGAGCGCAGGCGGGCCCCAGGATCTGCTGGCCGCCGCCGACGCTGCGCTGCTGGAGGCCAAGGACCAGGGGCCCGGGCGGTTGCGGCTGCGCCTAGCTGCGGAGGCCAATCTTCCGGTCAGGCCTCAGCGCGACCGCATCCCGCGCGCGCCCGGGCGGCGGGCGGTGGACGACCTGGTGCCCAGGGTCGTCGATCTGCTGGACGAGCAGCAGCCCCGCGGGCCGCTGGCCGCACTCGAGCTGCTGGCTCACGAGCTGGCCCGCGCGCTCGACGCCGCGGCGTGGTCCATCTCCTGCACGACGGAGGACGGCAGCGGCCTGCGGACGGTCCGCGGCATCGAGAGCGTGCTGGACGCGCCCTCGGGCGTGCGGCTCGTGGACGCCGCCGCCGACGAGACCTATCCGCTCTCCGACTTTCCCGCCACGGCACGGGCTCTGGCCGATCGTGACGCGTTCATTGCCGGCCGCCACGTGCCGGGCTCGGACCCGGCCGAGCTGGCGGTGCTGTCCGAGCTGGGCTACGACGCGGTGCTGGTGGTGGCCGCCGCCGACCGCTCACGGGCCTATCTGCTCGAGCTGTACGCGGATCGTGGTACGGCGCCGCTCGACTCGGTTCTGTCGCACGCGCGCGTGCTCGCCGACTACTGCATGCGCCACTAGTAGCCCGGCGGCAGGCGCCGCGCCAACAGGTCGTAATAGAGGAAGATCGAGTAGAGGGCCGGGACCGGGGCGGTGACCGAGGCGGCCAGGATGGTTCCGGCCAGGGCCCAGTACGCGTTCCCGGTGCTGTCGGCGATCGAGGCGAAGGGCGCGGCTATCAGCAGCCCCGGGATCGCGACCGCCAGGGTGATGAGGATGACCAGCCCGAAGGCGCGCCACCAGAATCCCTGCACCACCTCCCCCGAGCGCACGAGCGCGGACCATCCGCGGGCGTTCTCGATCACCACAGCCTGAGGCACGAAGAACCAGCGCACGAACAGGTAGACGCCGGGCAGGATGAGCAGGACGAAGCCGGCTGCGATGCCGAGCGCTGCGAGCAGCACCGCGAAGAACAGCGGCGTGAAGGCCTCGTAGCCGGACACGAGAGCGCGGGCCGGACCGGGCCGCTGGCCCCCCGCGATCGCCCGCAGCGCGTGGATGCAGATCGCGGTGATGATCGGCGAGACCACCAGGAAGTCGACCACCGTGGGCACCGCGTTCTCCGCAAGGCTGGGCGACTTGTCGTAGGACCCGGTGAGCATCTCGAGACCGATCCCCTCCACCACCAGGTGCACCGGGACCACCACCGCGGCGGACAGCGCGATGAACACCCACGCGTGGCGAAAGAAGACGCGGAAGGTGTCGCGAAAGAGCTCGGTTACGTCGCGCGGACGCGCGAGTTGGATCACGCAGCGGCCCCGGCCAGCTCGCGGTAGGCATCAGCCACGCGCGCGATGCCCTCCTCGATCTGGTCGGGAGGCACAGCCGAGTAGGCAAGCCGCAGCGAGTTCTCGCCGCCCTCGAGCAGGAAGTCACTGCCCTTCACGAACATCACGCCGCGTTCCTTGGAGCGCTCGAACAGTGACGCTACGTCCGTGCCGTCGGGCAGGTCGACCCAGAGGAAGTAGCCCCCCTGCGGAACCACGAAGCGGGCGTGGGGCAGGTGGCGCGACAGCGCCTCGCAGGTGGCGTCGCGACGCTCGCGCAGGGCAACTTTCACGGTTTCGATCGATCCCTTGATCGCGCCCGAGCGACAGAACTCGGCCACGATGCCCTGGGCCACCATGTTCGGAGAGATGTAGGTCTCGGTGGCTTCCTTGCGGATGCCGGAGATCACGGCGGTGGGACCCACCAGGTAGCCCACGCGGATTCCGGGGCACACCGTCTTGGAGAACGAGGAGGCGTAGACCACGCGCTCGCCGCCGTCGAGGTCGAGCATCGTCGGCTGGTCCTCGCCGTCGAAGCGCAGCTCCACGTAGGGATCGTCCTCGAAGATCATGAAGTCGTACTCGTCGGCCAGCTCGAGCAGGCGCCGGCGCTTGTCCAGCGAGAGCGTGCAGCCGGCGGGGTTCTGGAAGTTGGGGATGATGTGGGCGAGCTTGGGCCGCGCACCGTCCTCGAGCTCGGACGCGAGCGCGTCCACGTCGATGCCGTCGTCCTCCAGCGGTATGGGGAGAACGTCTGCGCCCATCTTGCGCAGGGCCAGCAGCGTGCGGTCGTAGGTGGGGGCCTCGACCACCACCACGTCGCCGGGCTCCACGAGCTGCGTGAACAGAAAGGCGTCCGCCTGCATCGAGCCGTTGGTGGCGATCAGCCGACCGGGCTCCACGCCGTGCTTCTCGGACAGCCACTCGAGCAGACCGAGGTACCCGGGCGCGGTGCCGTAGGCGCACATGCCTCCCGGGTCGTTGGCGAACGCACGCTGCGCGGCGGCGCTCAACTCGTCGACAGCGACGATGTCGAGCGAGGGAGCGCCGCGCGCCAGCGAGATGTTGGTCAACTCGGGCACGAGCCGCCACGATACCTACAACCACGGTGGGCTCGTGCGCCGTCGCGTCAGGTGGTGTGCCCGGGGGCCGGCCTGCGCCTGGTGGCGATCAGGGCACCGCTGGCGATGACCACGAGGGCCAGCACACCCGTCGCGCCGATCCCCGCGTCAGCCCAGTCGAAGCCATTGTCCGCGTTCACATGGACGACGCGCACCGGCGCCGGCTGATCCGTCCGGTCGGCGTCTCGCACGCTACGCGGGAGCATCTGCTCGATCGGAGCCGCCGAGGCGGTGGGCGCGGCGAGCGCACCCGCGATGGTGGCGAGCGCCAGGGCCCGTCGCACGCTGCTGTTGCACTTCATGTCAGCTCCTTCGATGGAGATCGCCCTGTGCGATCCGTTCGTGGCGGAGCCTCTGGTAGAGCGGTAAACGCTCGGCTGACGGCGGCAGCAGACGGGTAAACGCAGGCGCCCGACAGTGGTAACGTCGGCTGAGGAGGGCGCGGATTGGCCTGATGGAGTTCCGCATTCTTGGCTCGCTTGAGGTTCTGGTCGATGGGCGGCAGGTGCCGCTCGGGGGAGCCCGACAGCGCGCGGTCCTCACCATCCTGCTGCTTCACCGCGGCGAGGCCGTCTCGGTTGATCGGGTGGTGGACGAGCTGTGGGGCGAGCGGCCGCCCGACACGGCGGTGAAGACCGTGCAGGTCTATGTCTCGCGCCTGCGCAAGGCACTCGGGGATGGAGTGCTCGTCACGCGCGGCGGCGGGTACGCGCTCGAGCTCGGAGCCGATGTCGTGGATGCCGACAGCTTCCAGCGACTCTCCGACGAGGGGCGCAAGGCCCTGGACGGCGGTGACGCCCGCGGCGCCCACGAGAGGCTGAGGGCTGCCCTCCAGCTCTGGCGCGGGCCGCCGCTGGGGGATGTCGCCTACGAGCCCTTCGCGCAGAACGAGGTTGCCCGGCTGGAGGAGCTGCGTCTGGTGGCGCTCGAGAACCGCTGCGAGGCCGACTTGGCCCTCGGCCGCCACGCCGCGCTGATCCCGGAGCTCGAGGGGCTCGTGAGCGAGCATCCGACACGCGAGCGGCTGCGCGAGGAGTTGATGCTGGCGCTCTACCGGTCGGGCCGCCAGGTCGATGCGCTCGAGTGCTACCGCGACGCGCAGCGGACACTTGCCGAGGAGCTCGGGCTCGAGCCCGGGTCCCGGCTGCAACAGCTGGAGCGCTCCATCCTCGCCCACGACCCGGCGATAGAAGCCCCTCCGGCCGAGGGGGTCGGGACCGCCCTGCGCCAGGCCCGGCGCGGCGGCCTTCTCGTCGCGCTCGGTGGTGCGCTCGCGCTCGCGGCGGTGATCGCGGCAGTGGTCGCCCGAAACGGCGATGACGAGCCCTCGGGCAGCGCCGAGAACGCCGTCGGGCTGTTCGACCCCGCCACGGGCGAGCTCACCGAGCGCTTCGCCGTCGGTCGCGGTCCCAGCGCCGCTGCGGCCGGTGCCGGGTCGGTGTGGGTGGCCAACGCACGCGATGGGACCGTCTCACGGGTCGATGCCGAGAAGCGTCAGGTCGCGACGATCGACGTCGGCGCCGATCCGTCCGCCCTGGCCTTCGGCGACGGGTCCGCCTGGGTGGCCAGCGCGCAGCGTCGCGCCGTCTCGCAGATCGACCCCCGTACGAACAAGCTCTTGCGGACGATCAAGGTCGGTAACGGACCGCGCGGGATAGCGGTCGCCTATGGAGCGGTGTGGGTGGCGACCGCGGTGGACGGAAGAGTGACCCGCATCGACCGCTCGGGCGAGGCGCCCAGGAAGCGGATCGCAGTCGGCGCCAGCCCCACGGCGATCGCGGCCGGCGCCGGTGCGCTGTGGGTCGCCAGTGAAGCGAGCGGCACCGTGGTTCGCATCGAAGCCGACTCGGGCAGGGTGGTGAACGCGATCAACGTGGGCAACGGCTCTGGATCCGTTGCCGTCGGAGAGGGAGCGGTGTGGGTCGCCAACCGCCAGGACGGGACGGTGTCGCGGATCGACCCGGCCACCGACGGCGTGACCGACACCGTTCGGGTCGGGGCGGAGCCGACCGCGATCGCAGCCGGCGCAGGGGCGGTGTGGGTCGCGAACGGCGGTGACGGGACTCTGTCGCGGATCGACCCGCAGACACTCGAGGTGAGCCCGGCGATCGAGGTCGGCGCCAGCCCCAGCGCGCTGGCGCTGGCGGGCGGCTCGGTGTGGGCGGCGGCGGTGGCCTCGCGGGAGAGCCACCGCGGCGGGACATTGCGGCTCGCGTGGCCACCGCCGGACGAGACCCCGTGCCGCTGTGCCGACCCAGTCGAGTACAACAACGCCCAGGCTGCGTGGCTGGCGTCGCTTGCGTACGACGGCCTCGTCACCTACAGGCGGGTCGGGGGAGCGGGGGGCGCGACGATCGTCGGTGACCTCGCCACCGAGGCCCCCGCACCGAGCGCCGATGGAAGGACCTACGTCTTCACGCTGCGCAGGGACGTTCGGTTCTCGAACGGCGACGCGGTTCGTCCGGAGGACTTCCGCTTCTCGCTCGAGCGGCTGCTGCGGCTCACGGGCAAGGAGCCTTCGTCGGCCTACTACCAGGGCATTCGCGGCGCGGCAGGGTTGCAGGAGCGAGCCACGGAGTTGCGATCTCTCGGAGGGGATCGAGACGGATAGCCGCGCACGGACCGTCACGATCCACCTGAGGGACCCCGACGCCGAGTTCCTGCACAAGCTCACGCTTCCGCTCGCGAGCGTCGTGCCGGCGGACAGCCCGCTGCGCTTCGCGCGCCGCAAGCCGCTTCCCGGCACCGGGCCTTACCGCATCGCCAGCTTCGACCCCGCCCGAGGCGGCCGCCTGGTCCGCAACCGCTACTTCCGTGTGTGGTCGCAGGACGCTCGGCCGGACGGATTTCCCGACGCCATCACGATCGACGTCAGCGCTCAGACCGAGGCGCAGATCGACGCCGTCCGCCACGGCGACTCGGACCTGCTGAATCTCGATTGGGCCGTGTACTACGGGCTCCTGAATCCGGACCGCTTGCGCCGGCTCGCCGTCCGCGACGCGGCGCAGCTTCACTCCGATCCGGAGCCGCAGCTCGACCTCATGTTCATGAACACCGGGCTGCCGCCGTTCGATGACGTGCGCGCTCGGCGAGCGGTCAATTACGCAGTGGACCGAGCCAAGGTCGCCGACCTGGCAGGTGGCGCCCAGATCGCCCGCCCGACCTGCCAGCTACTTCCTCCGGGCTTCGCCGGCTACCGCCCATCATGTCCCTACACGCTCCACCCGAACGCAGCGGGTACGTGGAGCTCGCCGGACTGGGCAAGGGCAAGACGGCTCGTCAGGGAATCGAGGACGAGCGGATCGCGTGTGCGAATCTGGGTGAACCGCAGCGAGAAGCAGGTCGGGAGGTACTTCGCCTCGTTGATGCAGCGACTCGGTTACCGGAGCTCGTTGCGTCTCTTCTCGGTGCCCGCCTACTGGACGGCCATCGCCGACCCCACCGGACCGGTCAACCTCTGGTGGGTCGGCTGGGTGACCGACTATCTGGCGTCCTCGAGCTTCATCCAGCCCCTGTTCGGCTGCGACGCCTTTGGCCCGCGATCAGAGCTCAGGGACGACTTCGTTCCATGGTGCGATCCCGCGGCCGACGCCCTGATGCGTCGTGCGCTCACCCGGCAGAGCTCCGATCCGACCGCGGCAAACCTCCTATGGGAGCGCGTCGATCGCCGGCTCACCGGCGCGGCCGCCGCAGTCCCCCTGTTCAACCGCCGGCGCGTCGCGCTCGTCTCCGACCGAGTCGAGAACGTCCAGCATCACCAGCTGTGGGGCGTGCTCACCGACCAGCTCTGGGTGAGATAGAGCCGGCCGCGGGTTACGCCGGACCGTCGGGAGCCCGCGCCGCGATGTCCGCCAGCGCCTCTTCGCGGCTGTTGCAGGCGGCTATTCGCGAGACCCGGCCGTCGCTCACGCTGTGCACGAAGAAGAGGTAGTCGCCCTGCAGGCCCTCGTCGGACTTGATCCGGCGGTGGCCCACCACGAGCAGGTCGGGCTCGTGCAGCTCGAACGTGAACGGTGAGGCCCGGAACTCCTCGCCGCGGACCGTGAACTCCTCGAAGAACCCGCGTACGCCGTCGTGCCCCTCGAACCTGCGGCCCTCGTGGTCGACGAACTCGACGTCGGGGTGGAGAAGGGCTATCGCGGTGTCGGCACCGGATTCGCGGTACGTGGTCCAGAGCTCGACAACCGCCTGGAGCCGCGCGTCCGTCACCGCGGGCCCGCCCTCGTCAGACCTTTGCGCCGAGTATCTCGACGGCGATCTCGGCCACCTGGGTGGGATTGCGGCCCACCCGCACGCCCCGGGCCTCCAGTGCCTCCTCCTTGGCGACGGCCGTGCCCTTGGAGCCCGAGACGATCGCGCCGGCGTGGCCCATCGTCTTGCCCGGTGGAGCGGTGAAGCCTGCGATGTACGCCAGCACCGGCTTCGACACGTGCTCCGCGATGTATTCGGCCGCCTCCTCCTCTGCCGAGCCGCCGATCTCGCCGCACATCACGATCAGCTCGGTCTCGGGATCGGCCTCGAACAGCTCGATCACGTCGACGAAGCTCGAGCCCGGTACCGGATCGCCGCCGATGCCGACGATCGAGCTGTTGCCGAAGCCCGACTGCGCCAGCTCGTTCCCGATCTGGTAGGTCAGCGTGCCCGAGCGCGACACGAGGCCGACGTTGCCCTCCTTGAAGAACTGGGCCGGGATGATGCCCACGTTGGCCTTGCCCGGCGACAGGATGCCCGGGCAGTTGGGTCCGATCAGCCGCGACGGGCCGCGGTGCAGGTGGTTGTAGACACGCAGCTCGTCGTGGGCTGGGATGCCCTCGGTGATCGTGATGATGAGCTCGATGCCGGCGTCCTCGGCCTCGAGGATCGAGTCGGCCGCGAAGCGCGGAGGCACGAACACCATCGCGGTGTTGGCGCCGGTCTCGCGCACGGCCTCGTGGAAGGTGTCGAACACCGGCACGCCGTCCACGTCCTGGCCGCCCTTGCCGGGGGTGACCCCGGAGACCACGTCAGTGCCGTACTCGCGGTTGCGCAGCGAGTGGAAGGTTCCCTCGCGCCCGGTGATGCCGGAGACGCAGAGCTTGGTGTCGTGGTCGACGAGAATTGCCATCAGTCAGCCAGCTCCACGACCTTCTCGGCGGCGCCCAGCATGGTCGCCTCGGTGTGCACGTTGGGCAGATCGGCCTCGGCCAGGAGCGCGCGGCCCTCCTTGTCGTTGGTGCCGTCGAGGCGCACCACGAAGGGCACCTCGGGCTTGATCTGGTCGAAGGCCTCGATCAATCCCCTGGCCACCTCGTCACAACGGGTGATGCCGCCGAAGATGTTGAACAGCACGGCGCTCACCTTGTCGTCGGAGAGGATCACCTCCACGGCGCTCGTGATCGCCTCGGCCTTGGAGCCGCCCCCGGCGTCGAGGAAGTTCGCCGGCCGCCCGCCCGCCTGGGCCACCACGTCGAGCGTGGACATAACGAGCCCGGCGCCGTTGCCGAGAATGCCCACGTTGCCGTCGAGCTTCACGTAGGTGAGGCCCCGCTCGGCCGCCATGCGCTCCTGCTCGTCCTCGCCCGAGAGATCGCGCAGCTCGGCGATATCGGGGTGGCGAAACAGGGCGTTGCCGTCGATCGTGACCTTCGCGTCGAGGGCCACGGCCTCACGCTTCTTGGTGATCAGCACCGGATTTACCTCGACCAGAGTGGCGTCCTCGGCCACGAAGACCTCGTAGAGCCTGGCCAGCAGCGCCCCCACGGGGCGGATCACGTCGGCGGCGATGCCCGACTCGAATGCCAGCCGGCGCCCATGGAACTCCTGAAAGCCGAGCAGCGGGTCCACGTGCAGCATGCGCATGGCCTCGGGATCGGTCTCCACGACGGCCTCCACGTCCATGCCGCCCATGCGGGACAGCATCGCCATCGGCTTCTTGGCCGAGCGGTCGAACACGATCGCGGCGTAGTACTCCTCGTCGATCTCGCTCGCCTGCTCGACGTAGATCTCGTGAACGGTGAAGCCGCGGATGTCCATGCCGAGGATCGCCTCGGCGTGCTCCTCGGCCTCCGAGCGGCCGGCCGCGAGCTTGATCCCGCCGGCCTTGCCGCGGCCCCCGATCTGCACCTGGGCCTTGATGACCACGGGGAACCCGATCTCCTCCGCAGCCTCCACCGCCTCACGAACCGAAGCCGCGTGCCGACCCTTGGGCACTGGTACCCCGTGCTTGGCCAGCAGCTGCTTTCCCTGATATTCGAGGAGATCCATGCCTGGTAGATAGAGTCGGCCGCCGCGCTCGGCCGACTCACGACCCTATCGAAAAGAATTCATGGCCCTACCCAAAGAAGTCAAGTTCGTCACGTTCGACTGCTACGGCACCCTCATCGACTGGGAGAGCGGTGTGTACGACGCATTCCAGAAGGAGGCCGACCGTGACGGTTTCACCATCGACCGCGACGCGCTGGTGCCGCGCTTCGTAGAGGTTCAGCGCGATATCCAGCGCGGCTCCTACGAGCTCTACGCCGAGGTCCTGCGCCGCACGGCAGTGCGCGTGGCCGGCGAGCTCGGCTGGGATCTCGAGCCGTCGCGCTCGAACTTCCTCCCCAACAGCGTGCCCGCCTGGCAGGCCTTCCGGGAGACCAACGCCCAGCTGGAGCGCTTCGCCAAGAAGTACGAGATCGGGATCCTGTCGAACATCGACGACAAGCTGCTCGGAGCCACGCGCCGCCATCTGCGCACCGACTTCGACCTCGTGGTCACCGCCCAGCAGGTGCGTTCCTACAAGCCCGACCCGGCGCACTTCAAGGAGTGCGCGCGGCGCATCGAGTCCACCAGGAAGCGCTGGGTCCACATCGCGTCGGGCTATCCGACCGACGTGGAGCCCTGCACCAAGCAGAAGATCCCCGTGATCTGGGTCAACCGGCACGGCGAGGAGCTCGAGCCCGGCCAGAAGAAGCCGGACGCCGAGGTGCGCAGCTTCCGCGAGGCCGGCAAGCTGCTCAAGGCCGCCTGACGGCTGTCGCTTGCGAGCGGTCTCCGTCAGCCCGGACGCGCTCGTGGTCACGAGCGCCTTCTGGCAGGTCAACGCCGTGGCGCTGCGGGCCGGCGGCGAAGCCGTCCTGATCGACTCGCCCTACCTCCCGGACGAGCTGGATGCCCTGCCCGGCCTGCTGGCGGGCGCGGGCTTCGAGCCCGACGGCCTGCTCGCCACGCACGCCGACTTCGACCATCTGCTGGGCCGGCTCTCGTATCCGGGCCTGACCCTCGGCATGGCCGAGCTGTCGGTGGAGCGCCTGCAGCGCGAGCCGGGCGCCGCCCAGCGCGAGCTGCGCGACTACGACGACGAGTACTACGTGGAGCGGTCCTCCCCGCTGGCCCTGGGCGCCGTGCAGGGACTGCCGGTGCCGGGCCGGCTGGACCTCGGAAGCGGGGACGGCGCCATCGAGCTGGAGCTCCACCCGGCGGAGGGGCACACAGCGGACGGCATGGCGCTGCTCGCTCAGCCGCTGGGCGTGCTCGTGATCGGTGATTACGTCTCAGCCGTCGAGATCCCCTGGATCTCCGAGGGGGGCTCGCTCGACGACTATCGGGCGACCCTGGCCCGCCTGGGCGCGCTGGTCGAGCGGGCTGAGGTGGTGGTGCCGGGTCACGGCCCCTACCACGCTCGCGACGCGGCGCTGCGCCTGCTGGACGAGGATGTGGAGTACCTGGACGCGCTCGAGCGCGGTGACGAACGCATCACGCTGCCCGAGGGCCGGAGCACGAAGGCGCAGCGCGAGATTCACGCGGAGAACCTCGGCCGGGTGGGTTAGTCCCGCTCGATGACGAGCTTGCGCTCGCGCACCTGAACGGCCTCGGCCGCGTCGTCCCACGCCACCACGTTGCTGGTAACGAGCTCGGGGTGAAGCCGGCCCTCGGCCACGAGCTCGAGGATGGCGGGGATGTGCGGCCGCGCCTGTGCGCGGCCGGTATGGAAGTGAACGCCCGAGGTGTACATCTCGAGCAGCGGCACGGGGGTCTCGGGCTCGAAGATGATGCCGGTGCTGGTGCACTCGCCGTCGGGCTCCGTCGAGCGCAGCGCGAGGGCCAGGCTGTCGCGGGTGGCGCCGCAGTCGACCGTGACAGGGAACGGCCCCAGCCGCCGCGGCAGCTCGCCCTCGTGGACCTCCGCGCCCAGTCGCTCGGCGATCCGCAGCCGCTCGGGGTCGTGGTCGGTGTAGGTGATGCTCCTCGCCGCCAGCGCCCTCGCGACCTCGATCGCGTACAGGCCGATGCTCGGCGAGCCGCCGCCCACGATCAACACGTCGGCGCGTGGGCGGCGCTCGAGCGGCCCGGCCACGGTGCGCCAGGCGTCCGGGATGTTGTCGCTGGCGCTGGCCACCGCCGCCGGGCTGACGCCCTCGGGAATGGGGACGAGCATGTGGTCGGCGAAGGGCACGCGCACGTAGTCGGACAGCGCCCCGCCCCAGTCGCCGCCGAAGGGGCCGAAGCCGAACATCGAGCGCTCCGGGACGGTCAGGCAGTCGCCGGTCTGTCCGCGCCGGCAGCGGGCGCACTCTCCGCACGAGATCTGGAACGGCACCACCGCCACCACGCCGGGCTCGATCTGCTCCATGTCACCGGCCTGGATCACCTCGGCCACGAACTCGTGACCGAGAGCGATCGGTCCGGGGAAGGGCGCCTCGCCCCGCAAGATCGGCTGATCGAGGTCGCAGAGCGCCACGGCCAGCGGCCGGACGATCGCGTCGTTGGCCTCGCGCAGCAGCGGGTCGGAGACCTCCTCCCACTCCACTCGGCGCTCCTCGGTCATGGTCAGCTGCCTCATTGGCGCACCGTACCGTTTCCTCCGAGCGCGCCTCGGGCACTTGCAGGCCAGGAGGAGGACGCCCGTGCGCACCAAACTGATCGCCGTCTGCGCAGTACTGCTGGCTCTCGCGCCCGCCGCGAAGGCGCAGTCACCCGAGCTGTCGGTGACCAGCCGTCTCGACGAGCGCCGCTACGTGGCCTCGGGGAGCTGGGCCTACGTGGTGGGCACCGAGGCCGGCAACTTTCCCGCGATGGGCTTCCACACCCGCGGCGAGATGGGCGGCGTGTGGTCGCCGCCGCTGAAGCTGCTCGACGGCATCTGGTTCGCCGTGGACGGCCACTGGCTCAACGACGCCGCACGTTTCACCAGCGGGTACGGCTACACGCGCATGGACTTCCCGGAGCGATCGGGGCTGAGGATCCGCCGCACCGATTTCGTTCCCGACGGCGATCGCACGGTCGTCATGAAGCTGCGGCTGCGCTCGACGGGCGCCGCACGCACCGTGAACCTCTTGGTCGATGCGCACTCCGAGCTGATGAGCGCGTATCCCTGGGGCGAGACGACGCCCTCTCAGCTCACGTTCAACGGCCAGGACCAGGCCGCTTACGCCGGCCGCGCTCTCAACTTCGCGGAGCCGGGCAAGCCCTGGCGCGCGGCCGTGACCTCGCGGCCGGCGCCGCGGTCCGGTGAGACCGGCCCCGCGTTCCGCGGGCCGGTCACGAATCCGGTGATCTGCCCGCCGTCGGGAGAGGGCACGCCCGCTCCGCCCGAGCGCTGCGACGACACCGCCTACGGCAAGGGCGCCGGCGGCCGGCTGCACTACCGGCTCCGGGTTCCCGCGGGCGGAGAGCGTACGTTGACCGTTGCGGTGACCGGTTCGTCGAACGGCGGGGCGTCCGCCCGGCGATTCGCCGCGGACGACCTCGCCGTGGCCGATCTGGCGCTGCGCGGGAAGATCGCCCGTCGCAAGCGGCTGGCCGCCCACACTCGCCTGTCACTGCCCGGCGACCCGCTTCTCGCGCGAGGCATCGATTGGAGCAAGCAGAACCTGGCCGACTCGGTGCAGGTGGCCGAAACCCTGCGCATTCGCAAGGTGCGCGGGGGCGAGCAGTACCCGGAGCCGTCCGGCACCGTGCCGCTCGTGCGCTTCATCGGGGCCGGCTGGCCGGACTACCAGTGGCTGTTCGCCACCGACGGCGAGTACACCGCCTTCGCGAGCGTGGCCCTCGGCCAGTTCGAGCCGATCATGGACCACCTGCGCGCGCTGCGCGACGTGAGCCGCGTGGCCAACGGCTCGACCGGCAAGGTGGTCCACGAGGTGGTGACCGACGGCTCGGTCTACTTCGGCGCCAATGAGGACGCAGGCAACACCGACGAGACCGTCAAGTTCCCGAGCGCGGTGGCGCTCGTATGGCGCTGGACCGGCGACGACCGCTTCCGCGACGAGATGTATGGCTTCACCGTTCGCGGCATGCGCTGGGCTCTGTCCACGCTCGACTCCGACGGCGACGGCTGGCTCGAGGGCCCCGGCAACGTGGAGCGCGAGGGCATGGGCGAGGAGAAGCTCGACGTGACGGTCTACACGATCCGCGGCCTGCGCGACCTCGCCGATCTGGCCCGCTCGAAGGGCGACCGCGCCACGGCACGCTGGGCGGCCTCGCGAGCGTCGGCGCTCGAGCGCCGCTTCGAGGCGGAGTGGTGGATGCCGGCTGTGCCCGCCTACGCCGACTCGCTCGACGACCCGGGGGACACCCAGCTCTACCAGCGACACTGGATCGGAGCCACCCCGATGGAGGCCGAGCTCGTGCGCGGCGGCCGGTTGGTGCCGGGCCTGTCCACACTGGCGAACGGCCGCACCGGCCTGACCACCCGTGAGCGCCCATGCTTCACCGGACCCTTCGGCACCTTCCACACCGGTCGGCCCGGCTGCGACAACGCTCCGGCGTCGCCCGACGAGGAGAAGACCTTCACGCTCAACAACGCGATCATGGCCGTGGGCGAGGGCAACTACGGCCGCCTGGGCGCGGAGCAGCAGGGTCGCTACACGTCGGGCAACCGCCGCCTCCAGCTGCCCGCACCCGACGAGCAGCCGGGCGCAATGCCGGAGATCGCGCCGTCGCCCGACTACGAGCGCTCGATCGACCAGCCCTTCAACGACCGCGCCATGGTGCTCCAGGCCTGGGGCGCCTACGGAACCGCCTGGCCGGTGGTGCGCCAGCAACTCGGCGTGCGCCCGGACATGGGGCGCCGCCGGCTCGAGGTGGTGCCGCAGGTGCCGGCCGGCCAGCATCGAGTGGCGGGCGCGGCCATCCGCCTCGGCGACGGAGCCGTGGACGTCGCGGCGCGGCGCGGCGGAGGGCGCTACGTGACGGCGGTGCGGGCGCGGGCCGGCCTGCGTCGCCTGCTGATCGGCCACACACTGCCCCGTGGCAGCGCTGTCGGCCGCGTCCGGCTCGACGGGGAGCGAGCCGACTACTCCGTTCGTACGACGAATCGCGGGCTGGAGGTTCTGGTCCGGGCGCCGGCGCGGGGCCGGCACACGCTGGTGGTGCGGGCCGGCTAGTCGCCGAGGGCGTACATCGCGCCGGCCCGGGTGCCCACGAAAATCCGGCCCTTCCACACGGACGGGGTCGCCTCGATGCACCCGCCCAGCTCGACCGTCCACCGCTCGGGGGGCCTCTCCGACTGATCGCTCACGTCGTAGGCGTGGAGTATGCCGCCGCAGTCGCCCTGCAGGAGCACGTCGTCCACCACCACGGGAGAGCTCCATGTGGGTCCGGGCAGCGCGATCCGCCAGCGCTCCTTGCCCGTGTCGCGGTCCACCGCGAGAAGGCCGCCGGCGTTGGTGGCCACGTAGACCAACTCGCGGTCGAGCGCGGGCGTGGACCAGGAGCCGCCCTTGCCGTCGCTCGTCTCGCGAATCGGCACGGACCACAGAAGCGGCCGGCGCGGCCGGCCGGGGTCGAGCTTCATCAGCTGCCCCACCTGCTCCGAGCGCGCGTTCATCTTCTCGAGCTCGCTGGCCACGTACAGCTGCCCGTCCTCATCGATCACGATCGACGCGTCGGTGTCGTCGCCGGTCCAGAAGCGAAATACGCGCTCGGCGTGCCGTCCCCCGCGCAGCACGCGTGAGAGGTCCCAGCCCTGCACCAGCCCGGCGGAGTTGGAGAAGTACACGACCCCGTCGTGGAAGGCCACGGAGTTCTCGATCGAGAAGTGCCGGTCGGGCGCGACGGCGGCCAGCCGGTCGTCCCAGCTCGGAACGGTCAGCACCACGCGCGGGCGCACGCGGACCTTGCCCGCGCGGGTCCAGCCGCGGTTGAGCTTGATCACGTAGAGCCAGGAGTTCTCGCCGCCCTCGATCAGATAGTCGCCCACCACCAGGGCCGCGCCGTCCCAGTCGTTGTTCCAGGTGGGGTCGGGCACGCTCGTGTCGGCGTCGAGCGACCACAGCTCGGTCGGCTTTCCGCGGTCGAGAGCCACTATCCGGAACCGGTTGTCCCGCGAGCCTGCGTAATACAGGGGGTAACCGTCCGGGTCGGAGGTGGCCGAGCCCTTGGCCAGGTCGCCGGTCACGAAGTCCTCGCGCAGCTGCCGGCCGGTGCGGGCATTGAGGAAGTGGTAGTTCGAGTCGTAGGCGCCGAAGCGCAGCTCGAGCTTGCCGCCCTTCGGGATCACGTTGGGCTGGCCCGTCCAGCCCACGCCGCACCACTGGTGCGTTCCGGTCTCGTCGGTGGACGGCGAGCACAGGCCGCCGGAGGACGGAAAGCGCCAGAGGATCCGCGGCCGCCGCGGGACCGGGCCCTCGCCGTAGTAGCTCCGTGTGAGGTTGCCCCGGAAGGTGGTGATGCCCGGCACGTCCGGATTGATCGCGCCACGCACGGGGCCGGGGGCGATCGCCGGCTCGCGCTCCGGCGCCGCCGGCTGCGCAGTCGCCTCACGCGCGGGCCGCTCCCGCGCCGGTTCGGGCTCGTCGATCAAGGGCAGCGGATTTGCCGCGCTGGGCTGGGGCTTGTCCGGCGCGTTGGACACCAGGCCCGAGGCCACCTCCACCAGCCCCATGAGGGCGATCACGGCGACTGGCACGATCACGAACAGAAGCCGGCGGCGCCGGCGAGCGGGAGGACGTCGATCGACGTTCCTCCGCGCTGGGCGCTGCACGGTCGTCGACCCGGGGGCCACGGTAGTCCCGGTGTACGACGAGCGGCCGGATTGTCCTGCCGGGCCGCCCTCGGCCTACGAGCCCGCGGTGCGCAGGGCGCGTGACGGTGCGCGCTCGCCCAGCCCGAAGCGCGGTTCGGGCTCGGCCTCGCGCCGCAGCACCTCGGACACGTGCTCGGCCACCGCCGGCCCGTGCTTGTAGCCGTGGCCCGACCCGCCGCCGAGCAGCCATACGCTCGGCTGCTCGGGATGCGCGGCAAACAGGAAGCCACCGTCCGCGGTGATCGAGTAGTGGCACACGGGCGCCGACCGGACGGGGGCGCCGGCCAGCTCGGGGAAGCGGTGGGCCAGGTAGTCGCGAGAGCGCTGGACGTAGGCGGCGTCCGCCAGCTCGGGCCGGGAATCGGGATCCACGGGAGCGCCCTCCGCGTCGTTGGACACCTTCATCCCGTGCGGCTCGATCAGGCCGTGGCCGTAGAACGAGGAGTCGAAGTCGAGCCAGCCCGGCACCGGCGGCGTGGACCAGGCGCCGGGAACGTCGAACAGCGCGACGTCCTGCCGGGTCACGCGCAGCTCGACCAGCGCGGGAAAGAGCTTCGGGAGCCAGGCGCCGCAGGCCCACACCACGTGGTCGGCCTCGAGCCGGGTGTCCTCCACCACGACCCCGCTCCCGTCGGGCCGAGCCACTCCGCGCCGGACCTCGAGCCCTCGGGCCGCGGCTCTGGCCACCAGCGCGCGCACCCCTTCGCCGGCGCGCAGCACCCCCGCCAGCGGCTCGAGTATCCCGTAGGCGAGATCGTCGACTCGCAGGCTCGGGTACAGGCGCGCGAGCTCCGCGTGGTCGAGCCGCTCGACGGGAATCCGCAGCTCACGCAGCGTGCGCTCGCTGTCCGCCTCCCAGCCGTCTTCACGACGGGCGAACCAGACCGCACCCGCCTCCACCAGCACGCCCGCGCCGAGCTCGCGCCAGCGCTCGAGAGTCCTATACGCAAGTTCCGTGTAAAGGCGGTCCGTACCGTGGGAGAAGCGGAACATGCGCGTCTCGCCGCCCGATTCCGAGCGCGGGTCGCCCGGCTCGAGGGCGTCGATCAGGGTCACGCGGAAGCCGTCGGAGATCAGCCGGTCCGCCAGCGCGGAGCCGAAGATCCCCGCCCCGACGACGAGCGCGGACGGCATGCCTCCTACTTGATGACCGCGATCGCGTCGCCGGTGGCCACTGAGCCGCCCTCTGAGACCGAGAGCTCCTCCACCGTCCCAGCGGACGGGGCCGTGATCTCGTTCTCCATCTTCATCGCCTCGATCACGCAGATGAGCGCACCCTCGTCGACCTTGGCGCCCTGCTCGACCGACACCTTGAGGACCGTGCCCTGGATCGGGGAGATCAGCTCACCGGGCGCCCCGCCACCGCCACTCTCCTTGCGCTCGCGCCTGGGCGCCTTTCGCAGCGCAGCGCCGGCCGCTCCGGGACCGGCGCCGTTGGGAGCGATCGCCTCGCCGATCACCTTGACGTCGAAGCGGCGGCCGGAGACCTCCACGGCGTAGTCGCGCTCCATCTTCTCGGCCTCTTCCTCGTCCTCGCCAGAGGGCTGCGCCGCCGGAAAGGCCAGCTCCTTGAGCCAGGCGGGATCCTCGACCAGGTCGCGGCAGGTCTCACCGCGCGCCCACTGATCGGTGGCCAGCAGCGCCCGGTGGAACGGGACCAGCGTCTTGAGGCCCTCGATCTCGTACTCGCCGAGCGCGCGCAGCATGCGCTTGGTCGAGGCCTCCCGGTCCACGTCCCAGACGATCAGCTTGGCGATCATCGGGTCGTACAGCGGCAGCACCTCGTAGCCCTCCTCGGCGCCCGAGTCGACGCGCACGAAGGGGCCCGCCGGCTCCCGGTAGCTGCCGATCCGGCCCGGCGCCGGCGCGAACTTCTTCGACGCGTCCTCCGCGTTGATGCGGCACTCGATCGCGTGGCCGCGGAGGATCACGTCCTCCTGCGCGTAGCTCAGCTCGTCCCCGGCGGCGACCTTCAGCTGCTCGCGCACGATGTCGATGCCGGTGACCATCTCGGTCACGCAGTGCTCCACCTGCACGCGGGTGTTCATCTCGAGGAAGAAGTACTCGCCCTCCTGGAGCAGGCCCTCGACCGTGCCGGCCGAGCGGTAGCCCACGGCGCGCGCGGCGTCGGTGCCGATCTTGCCGATCTGCTCGCGCAGCTCGGGATCGACGGCGGGGGCGGGGGACTCCTCGATCAGCTTCTGATGACGGCGCTGAACAGAGCAGTCGCGCTCGAACAGGTGGATCACGTTGTCGTGGGCGTCGGCCAGTATCTGGACCTCCACGTGGCGCGGATCCGGCAGGTAGCGCTCCACGTAGACCGTGGCGTCGGAGAAGAACTTCTCGCCCTCGCGGGCCGCTCCCTCGAAGGCCTTCTCGAGCTCGTCCTCGGACTCGGCCACCCGGAAGCCCTTGCCGCCGCCGCCGCCCGCGGCCTTGATGGCCACGGGGTAGCCCACGTCCTCGTCGATCACCTTGCGGGCGTCGTCGACCGTCTCCACCGGATCGGTGGTGCCGGGCACGATCGGCACGCCGGCGTCGCGCATGATCTCGCGAGCCCGAGTCTTCGAGCCCATGGCGTCGATGGCTGACGCCGGCGGCCCGATGAACACGATGTCCGCCTCGTCGCACGCGCGTGCGAAGGCGGCGTTCTCGGCCAGGAAGCCGTACCCGGGGTGGATGGCCTGAGCGCCCGATTGCCGTGCGACCTCGATGATCTTGTCGACCACCAGATAGCTCTCGGTGGCTGGACCCGGCCCGAGCAGATAGGCCTCGTCGGCACGCCGGGCATGGGGCGAGTCGCGGTCGGGCTCCGAATACACGGCCACGCTCGCCACGCCCAGCTCCTCGAGCGTGCGCATGACCCGGATGGCGATCTCGCCCCGGTTGGCAACCAGAACCTTCTCGAACATGAGCGGCGGGGAGGTTATCGACGCGGACCCCCATAATGGGGGACGTGAGGAAAGCCGCCGCCCTGGTCGCCACGCTGGCGGTTGTCCTGACTGTCGTGGCGCCGGCTCAGGCCCAGTTGCGCTTCAAGCGCTGCGGGAGCTTCGGCTACCAGTGCGCGCGTGTGAGCGTGCCCCTGGACCACTCCGGCGTGGTGCCGGGCCGGATCTCCCTCTTCGTCAAGCGGATTCGCGCCCGCGGGCGCGCCACCCGGCCGCCGTTGATCGTGCTGGCCGGCGGGCCCGGGCAGTCCGCCACCGCGGCATTCGACGGGGATGCCCTCGCCGTGGTCTATCCGGCCTACCGCGATCGCGACCTCGTGGTGTTCGATCAGCGCGGAACCGGGCGGTCGGGGGTGCTGCGCTGCCGCCGGCTCGAGCGGGCCAACCTGCTCGAGGCGGGCGCCGCGGCGGGCGCGTGCGCCCGGGCGCTCGGGCCGCGGCGCGCGCTCTACACGAGCCGCGACTCGGTGGAGGACATCGAGCGCGTGCGGCTGGCCCTGGGGGCGGAGCGGATCGCCCTCTACGGGACGTCTTACGGCACCAAGGTCGCGCTCGGGTACGCACTTGGCCACCCCGGAGCCCTCGAGCGGCTCGTGCTCGACTCCGTGGTGGAGCCGGCCGGTCCCAACTACCTGTACCTCGACACCCTGGCCGCCGTGCCGCGCGCCCTGCGGGCGGTCTGCCGCAGCGGTTGCCGAGCGTTCACCCGCGACCCGGTGAACGATCTCCAGCGACTGGTGCGCCGGATGTCGAGCGCGCCGCTTCGCGGCCGCATCGTCGGCGCCGGCGGCCGCACCCGCGCCGCCGCCATGGGCCGCGGCGATCTGTTCTCGGTGCTGCTGGCCGGCGACTTCGACCCGTCGCTGCGTGGGGCGTTTCCCGGCGCGGTGCGCTCGGCCCTGGCGGGAGACGCCGCGCCGCTGCTGCGGCTGCGCCGCCGGGCCTTCATGCTGGACGGCGTGGCGCCGCCGCCCCGGGAGCTGAGCGCCATGCTCTACACCGCGACCACCTGTGAGGAGACGGTCTTCCCCTGGGCTCGCACCACCCCCGCCGAGCCGCCGCTGCGACGCTCCCGGGCCGCCGCGGCGGCCGCCGCCCTGCCCGCTGAGGCGTTCGAGCCCTTCGATCGCGCCACCGCCCTCGACAGCGACCTGATCGAGCTCTGCGGGAGCTGGCCCGCCTCGGCCGCGGCGCCCGCATTCGGCGGCGGGCCTCTACCCGATGTGCCGGTGCTCCTGATCGAGGGCGAGGACGACCTGCGCACTCCGGTCGAGAACGCCCGGCGTGTGGCCGCGCAGTTTCCCCGCGCGAAGCTCGTGGTGGCTCCGGCCACCGGCCACTCGGCGCTCGGCGGCGACGCGACCGGGTGCACCATTCGCGCCTTCGGCCGCTTCCTCGGCGGCGGCGCGAAGGGGACCCGCTGCCGGCGCACGCCTCGCGAGTTTCCCGCCACGCCGCCCGCGCCGACGAAACTGGCCGCGGTGACTGCCAGCTCGGGAGTCCAAGGGAGCCGCGGCCGCGTGGTGAGCGCCCTGGGGCTCACGCTCTGGGACGTGCTCGACGACGCCCTGGCCGGGTTCATCGCCGACCCGAAGGATCCCGACGTGGCGCGCGGTAGCGGCCTGAGGGCCGGCCGCTACCGCATCGACCGCCGCGGCAGCCTGCACCTGCGTGAGCTCGCCTTCGTCCCCGGAGTTCGGATCAGCGGCCGCTTGGTCAAGTACCTGACGCGCAGGCAGCGTGGCGAGCTGCGCATCTCGGGCGGCCGGGGCGTGCCCGGGGGCGTGTTGAGGCTGCGCGGCCTCCGCGTGGAAGGGCGTCTGGGAGGACGGTCGGTCCGGGGCCGCCTGCGCCTGCCCGCGGAGATCCGGCGCGCCCAGGACGCGGCCGCCCGCGCCGGCGCCGCGATTGCGCGCTAGCCGGCCTCGGGGTTCAGCCCGGCGAAGAAGGTGGCGAGCATGTTGGGGAACAGGTCGTCGTCCACCGCCTCGGGTTCGAGCAGACGTTCCAGCCCGACGCCGTTGGCCATCGCGAAGGTCATCATCGCCACCTGATCTGCCGGCAGGCGCGGTTCCACCCCCAGCTCGCTCGCCCGGCGTTCCAACAGCTCGGCGATCCGCTCGCGCAGGTGGCGGTAGCGCTCGACCAGCTCTCGGCGGAAGCTCTCGTTGCGGGCGGCATACGCAGCGAACTCGAAGAACAGCCGCTCCCACTCGGGCTCGGCCTCGATCGCCGCGATGAAGTCGCTGCCCGCCTGCCTTGCCTGTTCCTCGATCGTGCCCTCGCCGGCCAGGACCCGGTCGAGCTCGGCCACCCGCTGGGCGAAGCGCGCGTCGAGCATCGCCAGGAAGAGTGCCTCCTTGCTCTCGAAGTTCGCGTACACCGCTCCCTTCGTGAAGCCGGCCTCCTCGGCCACGAGATCGAGCGATGCCCCCTCGAGCCCGCGCGCCGCGGCCACCTTGGCCGCCGAGTGCATCAGCCGCGCCCGGGTGTGGGCCTGGCGCTCCTTGCGCGTGAGGCGCGGCTCGACCGCCATCAGGCGGCGGCAGCCGCGGGAACCGCGGCCCGGACCTCGGCTCGCCGCTCGGCCACGACCTCGCCGCCGCGGCGCGGCACGTTCGTGATGGCCCGGCGCACGAAGCGCTCCGGGCGCGGATCGGCGGCCCGCAGGTCGAGCCCGCGGACCAGCTCCTGCAGGACGATGCGCATCTCGAAGAGCGCAAAGCTCGCTCCCAGGCAGCGCCGTACGCCACCGCCGAAGGGGAACCAGGTGTAGGTGCCGGCGGGCTGCTCCAGGAAGCGCTCGGGCCGGAACGCGAGCGGATCGGGGTAGACGTCGGGCCGGCGATGCACCAGGTAGATGCAGGGGGCCACCGTCACCCCCTCGGGCAGCAGCCGGCCGCCGATCTCCATCGGCTCCTTGAGCCGGCGCACCACGAGCGACAGGATCGGGCGCAGCCGCAGCGTCTCCTTGCAGACGGCGTCCGCGTAGTCGCTGCCGCCCTCGTCGGCCTCCTCGCGCAGGCGTGCGAGCGCCTCCGGGTGGCGCACGAGGCGCTCGGCGGCCCAGGCCAGCGAGCTGGCGGTGGTCTCGTGGCCGGCCACCAGCAGGGTCATCAGCTCGTCGCGCAGCTCCTCGTCGGTCATGGGCGCGCCGTCCTCGTGACGAGCCTGCAGCAGCATCGACAGCACGTCGTCGCGCTCCTCGAGATCGGCGGCGCCGCGCCGTGCGCGGATCTCCTCGTAGATGAGCTCGTCGGCCGGCCGGCGCACGTTGCGGAACATGCGCGAGCTGGCGGTGTGATGTGGCCCGAGGATGGCCAGCATGGCCATCCGCTTGGGGTCACCGCCCCATTCGAGCACGTGACCGAGGATCCCCATCAGGCGCTCCCGCCGGCGCTCGTCCTGCACCCCGAAGACGGTGCGGGTGATGATGTCGAGCGTGATGCGCTGGGTCACGGGACGGACCGCGGTGGCCTCGCCGAGCGGCCAGCGCTCGACCTCCGCCCGCGCGGCCTCGGCCATCACCTGCTCGTACTTGCGCATGCGCTCGCCGTGGAAGGGCGGCAGCATCAGCTTGCGCTGGCGCATGTGGGCGGCGTCGTCGAGGAGCAGCACCGACTGGTGGCCGAGCAGCGGGAGCAGGATGCGGTTGGCCTCGCCGGCGTGAAGCAGGCGCGGGTCGCCGGTGAACACCTGCTTGACGGCCTCCGGATCGGTCAGGAACACCCAGGTGCCCTCGTTGGCGATCTCCACGGTGAACATGTCGCCGTAGCGGCGGTGGAGCTCCTCCATCATCGCGGTGGGCCGGACGAGCCAGCGAATGGTCTGGACGGCGCGGGGCCAGGACGGCCCGGGCGGCAGCGAGGGGGCGGCGGTGGTGGTGGAGTTCACGTACTGGACGGTATCTGGATACCGGTGGGTACGCAAGCGGGGCCCGGGCCCCTGGGCTCAGGCCAGCGTCCGCCCCACGAGCCCGGCGTGGGCCGACACCTCGGCCGCGAACTCACCGAAGTCGCGCGCGTACAGCTGCTGGGGCCCGTCGCACAGCGCCGCCTCGGGATCGTCGGCCACCTCGACGATGATCCCGTCGGCGCCCACCGCCGCCGCCGCGCGCGACAGCGGCCCCACGAGCCGGCGGTCGCCCGAGGCGTGCGAGGGGTCGACTATCACGGGCAGGTGGGTGTGCAGCTTGAGCCACGGGACCGCGCCGAGGTCGAGCGTGAAGCGCATCGCGGTGTCGAACGTGCGGATGCCGCGCTCGCACAGGATCACCCGCTCGTTGCCCTCCTTGAGCACGTAGTCGGCGGCCTGGAGGAGCTCGTCGAGAGTCGAGGAGAGGCCGCGCTTGAGCAGCACCGGCTTGCCCATCCGCCCGACCACCTCGAGCAGCCCGTAGTTCTGCATGTTGCGCGCACCCACCTGGATCACGTCGACCACCTCGGCGTAGCGGTCGGCCAGGTCGACGGAGGTCATCTCGGTCACCACCGGCAGGCCGGTGTCCTCGCGCACGTCGGCCAGGATCGCGAGCGCGTCGAGGCCGAGGCCCTGGAAGGAGAAGGGCGAGGTGCGCGGCTTGAAGGCGCCGCCGCGGAGCATGGAGGCGTCGGCGGCGGCCACGGCGCGGGCCACCGCCAAGGTCTGCTCCGGGCTCTCCACCGTGCAGGGCCCGGCGATCAGGCAGAAGGTGTCGCCGCCGCCCACCCTGCGCCCGTCCACGTCGAAGACCGTGGCCGCGTGATGGGAGAGCTCGCTCGAGGCCAGCTTGTAGGGCCGCGAGATCGGGATCACCTGATCCACCCCGGCCAGGCCCTCGAGGCCCAGCTCGCGCACCCCCTCGGGATCGCCGATCGCACCGATCGCCGTGGTCAGCTCTCCGGGCATCACCTTGGCGTGCACTCCGGCCTTCTCGAGCCGCTCGACCACCGTCTCGATCTGCGCCGGGGTGGCCTCCGGCGTCATCACGACCATCATGGCCCGGCCCGCCCGCCCACCGGCTCACCGGCCGTGCTCTGTGGAGGATGGGCGGCGGCCGCGGCCAGCGCGGCCTCCCGGGCCGCCTGAGCCGCCCGTGCGCGGCTTGCGCGCAGCATCGTCACCACCATGAGGACGATCACGCCGACCGGGAAGGGCAACAGGACCCAGAGCGGCAGGTCGAGCCCCGCCTTGATCAGCAGGGCCAGCCCGGCGCCGATCAGCACTACCGAGAGGGTCGCCCGCAGCACCGCCGGCTGCACGCGTACGGACCAGTGGCTCCCGAGCCAGACCCCGGGCACCGAGCCGATGAGGATGTTCGCCGCCAGTGCGAAGTCCACGTTGCCGGCGACGATGTGGGCAAGTCCCGCGGCCCAGAGCAGGATCGCGGCGTGGAACACGTCGGTGCCCACCACCCGCGTCGGCGAGAGCCGAAACAGCAGGATCAGCCCCACCGCGATCAGCGCGCCACTGCCTGCCGAGGTGATGCCGAGCACAAAGCCCACACACACGCCGAGCACCACCGCGGCTACCTTGTGGCGCGTCTCCATCTCGATCGTGTCGCGCTCGCGCGCATGCATGCTCTTGAGGAACGCGCGCACCAGGGTGGCCACGCCGGTGAGAAGGAGCGCCACCGCGAGGATGGTGAGCAGCAGCTCCTCGAAGTCCCTGCCCGCCCAATCCTCGAGCAGCGTGAGCACGTATACGCCGCCCACCGCGGCGGGCACGGAGCCCACGGCCATCCACATGGAGAGCTCCATGTCGACGGTCCGCTGACTCCAGTGCTTGTAGCCGCCGACCGTCTTCGTCACGGCCGCGTACGCGAGGTCGGTGCCGATGGCGGTGATCGGGGTCGTGCCGAAGACGAGGATCAGCATCGGTGTCATCAGCGACCCTCCGCCGATTCCCGTCATGCCGACGAGTACACCGACGCCGAGACCGAACGCGACCAGGGCGAGATCCATGCGCCGGAGAGACTAGAGCGGGGTGTCCTACAGAACCATGCCTGCAGCGACGGTGTCGTTGGTCGACTCGTCGATGAGGATGAAGCTGCCGGTCACGCGGTTGCGGCGGTACTCGTCGAGGAAGAGCGGTGACGACAGGCGCAGCCGCAGGCGCCCGATCTCGTTCAGCGACAGTGCCGTGGCCTCCTCGTCGCGGTGCAGGCTGTTCACGTCGATGCGGTAACGCATCTCGTCGGCCTTCGCGAGCGCCGTGCGAGTGGTGTGCTTGATGCGGTAGCGCCCCGCGAGCTGCAAGGGGCGCTCGGACATCCAGCACAGCATCACGTCCACGTCCTTCGCCTCCACGGGCCGGTTGTGCGGCCGGCAGATCATGTCGCCGCGCGAGACGTCCACGTCGTCCTCGAGGCGCAGTGTGACCGACAGTGGCGGGTAGGCCTCGTCGAGCGGGCCGTCCATGGTGTCGATCCCGGCAATGCGGGTCTCGAGGCCCGAGGGCAGGACCACCACCTCGTCGCCGACGGTGAACACACCCGAGGCCACCTCGCCGGCGTAGCCGCGGTAGTCGTGGTGCTCGTCGTTCATGGGCCGGACCACCCACTGCACCGGGAAGCGGGCGTCCTGGAGGTTGCGGTCGGAGGCCACGTGCACGTGCTCGAGGTGGTAGAGCAGCGAGCTGCCCTCGTACCAGGGCATGCGCTCGGAGCGCTCGACCACGTTGTCGCCGTGGAGGGCCGAGATCGGGATGAAGGTCACGTCCTGGATGTCGAGCTTGGCCGCCCAGCCCGTGAAGTTGGAGCAGATGTGCTCGAAGACCTCCTGGTCGAAGTCGACCAGGTCCATCTTGTTCACGCACACCACGAGATGGGGGATGCGCAGGAGCGACGCGATGAAGGCGTGGCGGCGCGATTGCTCGAGCACGCCCTTGCGAGCGTCGACCAGGATCAGCGCGAGGTCGGCCGTGGAGGCGCCGGTGACCATGTTGCGCGTGTACTGCTCGTGTCCCGGGGTGTCCGCGATGATGAACTTGCGCCGCGGCGTGTGGAAGTAGCGGTAGGCCACGTCGATCGTGATGCCCTGCTCGCGCTCGGCCCGCAGGCCGTCGGTGAGGAGAGCAAGGTTCACGTACCCGTCGCCGCGCTGCTCGGAGGTGCGCTCCACGTGCGCGAGCTGGTCCTCGAAGATCGACTTGGTGTCGTAGAGCAGGCGGCCGATGAGGGTCGACTTGCCGTCGTCGACGGAGCCGGCGGTGGCGAAGCGAACGAGCTCCGCGGGGCGCGACAGCATGGCGCTGCCGTTGGTGGCGGCCCCCGTGGCCACTAGAAGTAACCCTCCTTCTTGCGGTCCTCCATGGCCGCCTCCGAGACGCGATCGTCGGCCCGCGTCTCGCCGCGCTCGGTGATCCGCGTGGCCGCGATCTCCGCCACCACGTCCTCGAGCGTCGCAGCGTCCGAGCGCACCGCGCCGGTGCAGCTCATGTCGCCCACGGTGCGGAAGCGCACGCTGGTCTCGAAGGGCTTCTCGTCGGGCAGCAGGTCCACGAACTCCGAGATGGCGTAGATCATGCCGTCGCGCTGGAACACCTCGCGCGGGTGGGCGAAGTAGATCGAGGGCAGGTCGATCTCCTCCTCGTTGATGTACTGCCACACATCGAGCTCGGTCCAGTTGGACAGCGGGAAGACCCGCACGTGCTCGCCGGGCTTGACGAAGCCGTTGTAGAGGTTCCAGAGCTCGGGCCGCTGGGCCTTGGGGTCCCACTGGCCGAAGTCGTCGCGGAAGGAGAGGATGCGCTCCTTGGCCCGAGCGCGTTCCTCGTCGCGGCGGGCGCCGCCGAAGGCCGCCTTGAAGCCGTTCTTCTCTATCGCGTCGAGCAGGGTCACCGATTGCAGCCGGTTGCGCGAGGCCCGCGGGCCCTTCTCCTCGGTGACCCGGCCGTTGTCGATCGAGTCCTGCACCGACGCCACGATCAGGCGGGCGCCGAGCTCGGCCACCACCTTGTCGCGGTACTCGATCACCTCGGGGAAGTTGTGCCCGGTGTCCACATGCATCACCGGGAAAGGGAGAGCGGCGGGATGGAACGCCTTGCGAGCGAGGTGGAGAAGCACCGCGGAGTCCTTGCCGCCGGAGAAGAGCAGCACACCGCGTTCGAGCTCGGCGGCCACCTCACGAATCACGTGAATGGCCTCGGACTCGAGCGCCCGCAGATGTTCGACCTCGTAGCTCATGTTTGGTCCGGCCCGCAGGATACGCGGCCCGGCAGCGTCTTCATCAGGCGTGCAAGCCGCATTCCGTCTTGTCCTGACCGGCCCAGCGGCCCTCACGGCCGTTGCCCGGCAGAGTGCAGGGGGCGCATCCGATGGACTCGTACCCCCTGTCGTGGAGCGGATGGTACGCGAGATCGCGCTCCTCGATGTAGTGCCAGACGTCTTGGTCGGTCCAATCGGCAAGCGGATTGAACTTCCAGACCTCGCGTGACGTGTCCCATTCCACGTGCTCCGTGCCCGCCCGCGTGGGCGACTGCTCGCGCCGGATGCCGGTGATCCAGGCGTCCACTCCGAGCAGCGCGGCCTCGAGAGCGTCGACCTTGCGCGAGCCGCAGCAGTTGGCCGCGCTCCACGGCGTCCCGTTGGGTGGTGTGGCGTCCATCACCTCGACGAAGAGCCCGTAGCGGTCCTCGATCTGACGCCAGACCTCGTATGTCTCGGGGAACAGCACACCGGTGTCGATCGTGAACACGCGCGCCGAGGGCTCGATGCGCATGAGCATGTCGATCAGCACGGTCTCCTCCTTCTGGAAGGAGCAGGCCATCGTGAGCCGCGGATGGTGTTCGTCGACTGCCCGGCGGAGCGTCTCCTCGGCGGTGGTGGTGGTCAGACCGCGCATTCGCCCTCGCCCCGGATCACCTGGAAGGGCTCCTTGCGCTGCCAGTCGATGAAGTGGCTCATGTTCTCGAGGTTGAACTCCACCGGCAGGCCCAGCTCGCGGACCTCGTCCTCGAAGCGGACGCTGCCGGCGCGCTCGGCGTAGGCGTTGAACTCCTCGCCGTCCTCACGCTCCGCCTCGTACATGCGCAGCCAGCGCTCCACCGCCTCGGGCACCCGCTTGGCGGGCAGGCGCACCTTGAGGCGGGTTCCGTACACCACCTCGCCGCCCTCGTACTGGCCGCCGATGTGGGCCACGTAGGCCGGGATGGTGTTCTCGCCGACCTTGATCGACGCGCCGTAGAAGCCGATGTTGGCGATGTGGTGCTGGCTGCAGCCGTTGGGGCAGCCCGACATCTTGATGTGGATGCGCCTGGTGAGCGGATCGTCGATCCCCATCGCCTCCACGCGCTCCATCACCGCCCGGTTGAGACCCATCGAGCTGGTGATGCCGAGCTTGCAGCTGTCGGTGCCCGGGCAGCTCACTGTGTCCACGATCTGGCCCGCGCCGGCCTCGCCCAGGCCGAGCTCGTCGAGCGCGCGCCAGACCTCGTACAGGGACTCGTCGCGAACCCAGCGCAGGAGCAGGTTCTGCTCCACGGTCGTGCGGGCGTAGCCGCCGGAGTAGTCGCGTGCGATCCGGGCGAGGCCGCGGAACTGCTCCGGGGTGAGGTCGCCGCGGACGATGCGCACCTGCACGCTCGAGAAGCCCGGCTGGCGCTGTGCCTCGACGTTGGAGGCGCGGAAGCGCTCGAAGGCCGCGCCGTCGCCGTTGGGCTGTCCGTACACGGTGGCCGCCGCGGGCACGTTCGCCTCCTCGTCGTAGGCGAACAGAAGCGGCGCCGGGTCGAAGTCGCGCTCGGTCACCCAGTCACCCAGCAGCTCCTCCTCCACCTGCTCGCGGAAGGCGTCGATGCCGATCTTGTCGATCAGCACCTTGATGCGCGCCCGCGCGCGGTTGACTCGCAGCCAGTCCTGGCGGTCGAAGATGCGGAACACCGCCTCCGACACCTTCAGGTAGTCGCCGTTGTCGAGCTCGACGAAGTCGTAGAGCGTCGGCGCGACTCGGGGCATGATCGACGTGCCGCCGCCCACGCGGATCTCCACGCCGCGCACGCCGTCGCGCTCGCGCGGGATGAACGCGATGTCGTGGATGCCGGTGATCGCGCGGTCCTCGTCGGTGGCGGTGAAGGCCGTCTTGACCTTGCGCGGCATCAGCTGGGTGGTGGGGTGGCGCACGAAGTAGCGCACGTAGGCCCCGGCGTAGGGGGTGATGTCGAACAGCTCGCCCTTGGTGACGCCGGCCCACGGGTCGCCGGTCACGTTGCGCACGGTGTTGCCGCAGCCCTCACGCGAGGACAGCCCGGCGTCCGACACCTTGCGGATCAGCTCGGCCATGTCGCGCAGCGGGATGTGGTGGATCTGGATGTTCTGGCGGGTGGTGATGTGGCCCTTGTCCAGCGGCGCGTACTCCTCGACCACGTCGGCGAACATCTCGAGCTGCTCCGGGGTCACTCCGCCCATCGGGAGCTTGATGCGGCACATCTGCACGTCGGCCTGGCGCTGGCCGTACACGCCCTGCTTGAGCCGGAAGCCGATGAAGTCGTCCTCGGCCGTCTGGCCGTCGAGGAACTTCTCGGCCTCGTTGTCGAAATCGTCGAACTCGCGCTCGATGATCGGGATCACGTGGCCCGGAACGTTGTCGTAGACCTCGGGGTTCTCGAGCGAGCCCTTACGGCCCTTTCCCCTCTGCGGCTTGGCGTCCAACTCGGCGTTCGGCGCGGCGGAGCTTGGTTCCATCTCCGCAAAGTACCAAAACCCGATCGGGTTTCGCCATATTTCTACCTGATGCGCAGAATTACCGCGCCGCCACGTGCCGGTAGCGCCTCACGGCGAGCGGCGCGAACACCACAACAATGACCGCGCACCATACGAAGGCCATCCACACGTCGGTGTTGGCCGGCGTGTTGAGCCAGAGGGAGCGCAGGGCATCGGTGATCGTGGTGAAGGGATTCGCCTCCGCGAACTGCCGCAGTCCGTCGGGCATGGAGCTCGTGGGAACGAACATCGACGAAGCGAACGTGAGCGGGAATATCGCCGTGAACCCGATTGCGTTGGCCGTCTCGGGCGAGGACGAGACCAGCCCGACGAGGGCGAACACCCACGAGAAGGCGTAGCCCAGGCAGATCAGCAGCACGAGACCGAGGACTATCTCGCCCGCGCTCGCGTCGATGAAGCCGAAGCCCGCGATGAAGCCGACGGTGAGCAGCACGGCGATCGACAGGGAGTTGAGCGCGATGTCCGAGATCGTCCGCCCGGTGAGCACCGCGGCGCGGGACATCGGTAGGGAGCGGAAGCGGTCGATCAGGCCCTTCTGCACGTCCTCGGACAACCCCAGGGCGGTGGTGAAGCCGCCGAAGGCGATCGACTGGGCGATGATTCCCGGCATAAGGAAGTCCACGTAGTCGAAGCCGGGCGTGCTGATCGCGCCGCCGAAGACGTACACGAACAGCAGCACGAACATCACCGGCTGGATCGTGTACCCGGTCAGCAGGTCCGGCTGGCGCGGGATCCGCTTGAGGTTGCGGACGGCGAGCACCAGCGTGTCGGAGATCGGAGAGCGCGAAGGAGCTCATGCGTAGGTCTCCTCTCGCGTCCGTTCACCGGACTCGCGTTCCTCCTCGGCAGCGTGACCGGTCAGGTTCATGAACACGTCGTCGAGCGTGGGCCGGCGCAGCGCGATGTCGTCGATGCCCACGTCGGCGTCGTCGAGGCGCCGGACGGCGTCGGCGATCCCTCCGCGCTCCGGATCGAGCGGCATCTTGAGCACGCGGTCCGGGCACTCCGGACGCTCGTCGCCGGCGATCTCGGCCAGCGCGGAGATGGCCACCTGGGCCTGGCCGGGATCGCTGAGCGTCACCTCGAGGCGCTCCCCGCCCACCCTGGACTTGAGCTCGTCCGAGGTGCCCTCGGCGATCACCGTGCCCTGGTCGATTACCACGATCCGGTCGGCCAGGCGGTCGGCCTCGTCGAGGTACTGAGTGGTGAGCAGAACCGTGGTCCCCGCTGCCACACGCGCCTCGATGGCCTCCCATAGGCCGAGGCGGCTGCGCGGGTCGAGCCCGGTGGTGGGCTCGTCCAGGAAGAGCACAGGGGGGCGCACCACGAGCGCGGCGGCGAGGTCGAGGCGCCGGCGCATGCCGCCGGAGTACGTCTTGGCCAGGCGCTTGGCGGCGTCGGTCAGGTCGAAGATCTCGAGCAGCTCCTCGGCGCGCTCGCGCGCCTCGCTACGGGGCAGGTGATAGAGGCGGCCGACCATGTCCAGGTTCTCGAAACCGGTCAGGTTCTCGTCCACCGCCGCGTACTGCCCGGCCAGGCCGATCTGCGAACGCAGCTTGGCCGCGTCGCGCACCACGTCGAGCCCCGCGACGCGGGCGCTGCCCCCGTCCGGCTCCAACAGGGTCGCGAGGATGCGAACGGCGGTGGTCTTGCCCGCCCCGTTGGGGCCGAGCAGGCCGAGCACGGTGCCCGTGGAAGCGCTGAAGTCGACGTCGCACAGGGCCTTTACGTCGCCGTACGACTTCTGGAGGCCCTGGACGACGATGGCGTCGTCTTGCATTCAAACGACGCTAGCGAACGCTCGCGGCCCGCTGGGTTCGGTTAGCCACACTCCCGCACGGCGGGGCTCAGAGCGCGCGCCACGCGTCCCGTTGGCCCCACGGCGAGGACGCCTGGAGCCGGTGCCCGGCGCCCTCGAGCAGGCCGGCCCGCGCCCATGGACTCAGGGAGGCCGCCGGCGCCGCGGGCGGGGGCGCGGTGTCGCGCAGGAACTGCTCGATGGCGGCGGCGATCGCCGCGGCCTCCTCGGGAGAGGCCGATTGGCGCAGCTCGATGCGGGGCCGGGCCGGGCGCTGCTTGCCGTTGCGGGACACGGGCGTGGGTAGCGTAGTCGCAGTGCCTGAACTCGCCCTGCTGACCCAGGAGGCCGTACTGGCGGCGATCTCGCCGGAGGAGGCCATCGAGCGCGTGCGCGACGGCTTCGTGGAGTACGCCGCCGGGAACTTCCAGATGCCCCCGAAGGTCTACCTCGACGTGGCTCCAAACGGTGACTTCAGGGCGATGCCGGCCCAGGGCGGCGGCCTGGCGATCCTCAAGTGGGTCACCTCGTTCCCCGGCAATCCCGCGGCCGGGCTGCCGGTGGTGATGGGGATGATCTGCGTGTCCTCGGCGGTCGACGGCAGGCCGCTGGCGCTCGTGGACGTGCGTGCGGTAACCGCTCTGCGCACCGGTGCGGTGGCGGCGGTGGCGGCTCAGGAGCTGGCCCGTGAGGACGCGCGGACGGTGGGCATCATCGGCTGCGGCCTACACGGCGCCTGGGCGGCCCGCTGCCTGGCGGCCGCCGAGTACGGGCCGGGAGTGTGCTTCGACCCCGACCCGGAGGCCGCCGGGGCCCTCGCCGGCGAGCTCGGCTGGGAGGCCGGAGCCCGTGACGACGCCCTGGCCTGCGACGTAGTGACCTGTGTGACCCCCGGATCCGAGCCGGTGGTGGGCGTGGCCGACCTGCGGCCCGGGCTCCACCTCAACATGCTGGGAGCGGACGGCCCGGGCAAGGCCGAGGCCGAGCCCGAAGCCGTGGCCGCGGCCGAGCTCTTCTGCGACGAGTGGGCCCAGGCCAGCCACGGTGGCGAGCTCACCGGCGCGTTCGAGGCGGGGCTGATCGGCCGCGATCAGGTCACGGAGCTCGGTGCGGTGCTCACCGGGGCAGCCCCCGGGAGGTCACATTCTGGCGCGGTCACGCTCTTCGACTCCACCGGACTCGCTATACAGGACCTCGCTCTCTGTCTCGCCCTGCTCGATGAAAACGGTGCGGCGCGCGTTCGGGCCGAGACCGTCACCCTGTAGTCCTGCCCTGATCCGCCGATACTGGACACACATGCGCTCACTCACCCTTCTTGTCACCGCCCTGTCCCTCTGCGCCGTCGCGGTCGCCGGCTGCGGTAACGACGAAGCCGCATCGAGCGCCGACTCGCTCGTGCCCTCCGGGGCGGTGATGTACGGCGAGATGACGCTGGCCCCGGACGGGGACCAGCAGAAGGCGATCGACACGATCGTCTCCCGCTTCCCCGGCGAGGGCTCGGCCGGCGAGCGCATTCGCGAACTCGTCGAGGACGCGCTCGCGGAATCCGACACCCCGCTCAGCTACAAGAACGACGTCGAGCCCTGGCTCGGTGACGAGGCCGGGTTCTTCGTGTCAGCTCCAAGCAAGGGTGGTGAGCTCGAGAGCGGCGCGGTGATGATCGCCGCCGACGACGAGGATGCCGCCCGCGACGCGTTCGAGAAGGCCGTCAAGGGCGATTCCCGCGAGCGCAGCTACAAGGACACCGACTATCTGCTCTCGACCGGCGACGACACCGCCGGCGGCGTGTTCGACGGGTTCCTCGTGCTGGGCACCGAGCAGGCCGTCCGGGCCGCCATCGACACCGCGGACGGCGGCTCCCCGCTCGCCGATGAGGACAGCTTCAAGGACGCCACCGCCGACATCGCCGAGGACCGGCTCGGGTTCATCTATCTGAACTCGCCCAAGCTGTTCGACGCCACTCGCCAGGCAGGCGGCGGCGAGGCGCTCGAGTCGCTGCGCGACCTCTTCAAGGAGCCCTACGTGACCACCGTCGCCGCCGAGCAGGACGGCGTGGTGTTCGAGGGCGACGCCCCGGAGTCGCTGTCGAAGGTGGTGCCCTTCCTCGGTCAGGGCAGCGATCTGATCGACGAGCTCCCCGGCGACTCCTGGCTCGCGCTGGCTCAGCCCGACCTCGGCAAGCTGCTCGACTTCTACGTCGACGCCTTCGGCTCGAGCGTGGGCGGCCGCGACGTGGTGGAGGACCAGCTGCGCAACGCAACCGGCCTCGACCTCCAGTCCGACGTGCTCGACTGGATGGGCGACTTCGGCCTGTTCGTGCGCGGCACGAGCGTGTCCAACCTGAACGGCGGCCTGGTGGTCGAGACCACCGATCCCGCGGCCACCGAGCGCTTCATCGTCAGCCTGGGCCGGCTGGCACGGGCCCAGGGCGGCTCCGGCACGACGATCGCTCCGCTCTCCGCCCCGGGTGGGGGCAAGGGCTTCACGATTCGCGACGACGAGGTGCCGCAGCCGATCCACGTCTTCCTGCGCGGTGACCGCTTCGTGATCGCCTACGGCGACGAGGCCGCGGCGGATGCCATCGAGCCCTCGCAGACGCTGGGCGACTCCCAGGCCTTCAGTGACGCCTCGCGCTCGATCCAAGGCTCTGACGCCTCGTTCTTCCTCGACATGCCCGCGGTGCTCGGCCTGATCGACTCGACCGAGATCAGCGCAGACCCGCAGTGGCAGACGGTCAAGCCCTACCTGGAGCCGCTCCGCTCGCTGGTGGGCGGCACCTCGGGCAACGGGGACGAGCTCAGCTCGATCTTCAAGATCATCATCGAATAGCCGCCAGGTCAGGCGCTCCGGCGGCTACCAGCCGTTCTGCCAGGCGATCATCAGGAGCACGAGGGCAGCGAGCACGGCAATGACGACGACCACGATGTTCGCGACGATCGCCGCGGGCAGCCAGCGTGGGGCCTGAGGGTCGGGCTCACCGCCGCTCGCGGTCTGAGGGCCGACGGCCTCGGTGAGCGTGCCGGTGATGAAGCGGTTGAGGCTCAGCCCTCCGCGCTGCGCCGCCGCCGCGAGGTCGTCGTGGAGTGGAGGGGGCATTCGCAGCAGGAGCCGCCCGCTGCGTTCGGCCTCAGCCGACACCGTTGTGGTCCGGTCGTGGGTATGTCGCTTCATATCGCCGGCGATGATGGGCACGGCGAAGGCTGCGAACTCGTAGCCGCCGTCGGGGTCGAAGCGGTCGATGGCGTCGACCAGTCCGAGTGACCCCACCTCCACGAGATCGTGGCGCTCCGACCTGCGCCCGGCGTAACGGTCTGCAAGCGACTCGACGAGCGGCAGGTAGAGCTGGACCAGCCGGTCACGCGCTCGCGTATCGCCGTTCGTGCGGTACGCAGCCAGCAGCCGTTCCATGGCCGTATCGCGCTCTGTCCGTTTTTCCTGTGCCGTGGAAATCCTTTCCGCGCTGGTGAGCCTGCTTCAACGGTAACCCGGATCGGCGCTTGTTGCTGCAAATTCTGCAGATTGACATCCCGGAGAGGTGGGTCTACGTTCGAAGTGACGCAATAAAACCAAGTGGTCACCAGGGAAGGGTCACCCTCTTGGAGCCGCAGGCTCAGGACTCGTCCGAAGGATTCGCGAAGGGACGCACCGCCGCATATCGGCGTCTGGCACCGCAGCGCTTGGGCATCGCGTTCGCACTCGTGTTCGGAGCCCTCGCGTTCGGAGCCCTCGGTACGGCTGAGGCGCAGACGCCTCAGCCCGATCCGTCGCCGACGGGCGCCGACCTGAGCCCAGCTCCTGACCCGGTCCCGGGCGCGACTCCGCCCACGCCGCCTCCGGCCGCGCCGCCCCCCGCCACGCCGGCGCCCACGCCACCCGCCCCCGTGACGCCGGTCGCGCCGCCGGAGCCGGCCGTGGTGCCGGCCGGTGACCAGCCCACTCCTTCGCAGCCGAGCGCCGAGCCGGCGGTTTCTGCGCGGACCGTCTCGGTCGCGCCACAGGCGCAGCCGAGCGCCGAGCCGGCGGCTTCCGCGAGGGCCACGGCCCGGCGACGCCAGAAGGAGCGGCGCGCCGCGGCCGAGCGGCTCAGTACAGCCGCCGAGAAGGTGGCTGTCGCCACGGTGCAGCCCGTGCAGATCAAATCGCTGCTCCCGAGCGTCAGCTCCGGCGACGAATCGCGCTCGGGCCTGCTCCTGCTCGCGGCGGGAATCCTGCTCGTTCTGGCGATGGTGAGCGGCACGCTGCTCGCGGTGGCGACTCGGGTGATGAACGGGCAGTTGCGGTGAGTGGACTGGGACGCACCGTCGCTGTGCTCGTAGTGGCCGCCGGCGGCGGCCTCGTGCTCCCGGCTGCTGTTCAGGCCGAGACGCTGACGGCGAACTGTGACACTCCGCCGGCGCAGCGCGACGGCTGCAACCGTTGGTACACGACCTCGTCGGTCTCGCTCTCGTGGCAGTGGGATCCCGGCGGTACACCGAGTGGTTGCGGTCCATTGGTGCTCACGACCGAAGGACGGGCGCAGCGAACGTGCAGAGTCGTGTGGTCGGGCACGCTGAACACCAAGACCGTCTGGATCGGCATCGACCGAACTCCGCCTCGGATCCTGGCCCCGGCCAGGAGTCGTGCTCCCGACTACAACGGCTGGTACAACCACCCCGTCGACTTCGCCTTCCGGGGCGCCGACGCGACGTCCGGGGTCGCGGCGTGCAGCAAGGGCAACTACGCCGGGCCCAACGGCGCCGGGATCAGGATCGGAGGGCTCTGCCGGGATGTGGCCGGCCACGTGAGCGTGGGCTCCTTCGTGATCAACTACGACGCCACGCCTCCGGCGCCGCCGCTGACCACGGTTGTCCCCGGAAACCATCGGGTCAGCCTCAGCTGGTCCATGACGCCCGGCAGCGTCGCCCACGTCGTTCGGTTTCGCGGCTCGAAGGCCAAGCTGGTCTACCGCGGCCCGGGCTCGCGCTTCACCGATCCCAGGCTGCGGAACGGGAAGCGCTACCGCTGGGTTGTGGTCCTGGTCGACCAGGCGGGAAACCGCGCCACGGACCGCACCACCGCCGTTCCCACGTCTTCTGCGCTGCTCACCCCGGCCGACGGAGCACACCTGCGGCGTGCACCGCTGCTCACCTGGAAGCGGATCCGCCACGCGCGCTACTACAACGTTCAGCTCGTGCACGACGGACAGAAGGTGCTCAGCCGCTGGCCGGAGGTGCCTCGGCTACAGCTGGACACCGAGTGGCGTTTCGGCGGGCAGAACCACCGGCTGGAGCCAGGCCGCTACTGCTGGCTCGTCTGGCCCGGCCGCGGTGCCCGCAAGGAACGCCGGTACGGCAAGCTGCTCGACCGGAGCTGCTTCCGGATGGCCGGCTGAGCGCGAGCGCTACTCCGACCACACCTCGAAGCCCACATCGACTTTGAACCGGATCGGTCCGCGGTCGGCGTAGATCGTCTTGTCGAAGCTGCTCCAGCCTCCAAAGCCCGGCAGCAGGCCGTCCTGGGCGAACACCTCGTCGAGGTCGAACTCGCCCACCGCGGTGTTCCACGTCCGCTTGTGGCACTTCTTCTTGTGGCTGCCCGAGAGCTTCTCGGAGAACGGACCGGGGCCGAGTGAGTCGTAGCAGGTGCCCTTGGAGTCGCGCTCCACGGCTTGGACCTTGAGGTCGATCCAGCGCGTGAGGTCGGTGTAGCCGACCGTGCCGCCGTTGGGGAAGTGCACGGTGGAGTTCGACCCGACCTTCCCCTCCTTGCGCTTGACTCGCCAGTAGCCGTTGATCTTCCCGTGGAAGGCCAGCTCGCCCCGGTTGGCTCCCTTGTCGCCGTCGTAGGACACCCGGATGCGCTTGAAGGTCACGACGGCGTGGCGCTTCGCCGTCTCGAACGTGCCCTGCCGCACCGACATGCGGCCGTTCGCGTCGATCGCGCGGATGATCACGTTGTAGCGCCGGCTCGCCACCAGGCCGAGAAGCTCTCCCGACCACTGGGTGCTGAGCCCGGAGGTGGTGAGGCTCACGTCGGGGTGGGCGAAGCTCGGGCCCTGGCTGGTGGGCAGCGGGTCCGAGGGGTCGGCGCTGATCATCAGCCTGGCCGGGACGTTCGTGTTCACGGTCATCTTCGCGGCGCGCAGGCCGGCGGTCACCTGCGCGGTGCGGATGCACTGGGCGGCGCAGCCGGCGCCGGAGGAGAGATCGCCGACGCCGCTGTTGTCGCCGATGGTCTGCGGATCGAGGGTGCGAAAGGTGCTGGAGCGCTCGTTGACGTGCCCCGCGGAGTCGGTGGCCTTGACGCTGATCGCGTAGAGCGTGTCGCTCTGCAGACCGCCCACGAAGGTCACGAACGCCTTGTGCAGGCCGGTGCTCGAGCGGTTGGCGACCACGACGTTCATCGCGGTGCGCTTGCGCAGAACCACCTGGATGTGCGCCGCCGTGTCGGTCTCGACCCTGACGGCGACCGTATTGGTGGACGGGTAGACGAGCGCGGTTCTGATGCAGTCGACCGAGCAGCCGACGTTGGAGGCGAGGTCGCCGTCGCCGGCCTGGGCGGCAGCCGGCGCGGCGAAGGCCACGACTGAGGCGAGGAGGACGGCAGTGAGAGTGCGCATGGCGATCCAACCGCCATGGCGCCGGGGAATTACGGTCGGCTAAAGCGGGATATTTCCGTGCTTGCGCTTGGGCGTGTCCACGCGCTTGGTCTGCAGGGTCTCCAGCGCGCGGATCAGCTTGGGCCGCGTCTCGTGGGGGATGATCACGTCGTCGATGTAGCCGCGCTCGGCCGCGGAGTAGGGGTTGGCGAAGCGCGCCTTGTAGTCGCCGATCAGCTTCTCCCGCCGCTGGTCCGGCGTCGGCGACGAGCTGATGTCGCGCCGGTGGATGATGTTCACGGCGCCCTCCGGGCCCATCACCGCCACCTCCGCCGTTGGCCAGGCGAAAACGAAGTCGGCGAGCATGTGCTTGGAGTTCATGACGTCGTAGGCCCCGCCGTAGGCCTTGCGCGTGATCACCGTGAGCTTGGGCACCGTCGCCTCGGTGAACGCATAGAGCAGCTTGGCCCCGTGGCGGATGATGCCGCCCCACTCCTGCGAGGTGCCGGGGAGGAAGCCCGGCACGTCCATGAACGTGAGCAGCGGGATGTTGAAGGCGTCGCAGAAGCGCACGAAGCGCGCGGCCTTCTCCGAGGAGGCGATGTCGAGCACCCCGGCGAGCTGGCTGGGCTGGTTGCCCACCACTCCCACCGGCCGGCCGTTGAGGCGCGAGAAGCCCACCACGATGTTGGGTGCGAAGTGCTCGTGAACCTCGAAGAACTCGCCGTTGTCCACGAGCAGGTGCACCACGTCGCGCATGTCGTACGGCTTGTTGGGGTTGTCCGGCACGATCGAGTCGAGCTCCTGCTCTTGGCGATCGGGGTCGTCGCCGGTGTCCATGCGCGGCGGCAGCTCGAGGTTGTTCTGGGGGAGGAACGACATCAGGTAGCGAGCGTCCTCGAGGCAGCTCTCCTCGTCGTCCGCGGCAAAGTGCGCGACACCCGACTTGGTGTTGTGGGTCATCGCGCCGCCCAGCTCCTCGAACTCCACCTCCTCGCCCGTCACCGTCTTGATCACGTCGGGTCCCGTGATGAACATGTGCGAGGTCTCCTTGACCATGAAGATGAAGTCGGTCATGGCCGGGGAGTACACGGCGCCGCCCGCGCACGGCCCCATGATCAACGAGATCTGCGGGATCACACCCGAGCACTTGACGTTGCGCACGAACACGTCGCCGTAGGCACCCAGGGACACCACGCCCTCCTGGATGCGCGCGCCGCCCGAGTCGTTGATGCCGATCACCGGGCAGCCGATCCGCGCGGCCAGGTCCATGACCTTGACCATCTTCTCGCCCATCACTTCGCCGAGCGACCCCCCGAACACGGTGAAGTCCTGGGAGAAGACCGCCACAGGTCGTCCGTCGATCGTGCCGTGACCGGTGACCACGGCATCGCCCCAGGGCCGGTTCTCGAGCATGTCGAAGTCACTCGTGCGGTGGCGGACGAACGTGTCGAGCTCCTCGAACGAGCCGGGGTCGAGCAGCTTGTCGATCCGCTCGCGTGCGGTGAGCTTGCCCTTGGCGTGCTGCTTCTCCTCCGCCTGCGGATTCGGGTGAATGGTCTGCTCGCGCAGCTCCTGCAGGCGCGCGAGCTTCTCTTCGTAGGTCTCCGGCGACTTCTGGCGCATGGGCCGCTGAGACTACCCCGTGCCGGGAGTCAGTCCGGGTAGTACGGCAGCCGGCCCTCCGCGTGGTCGACCACGATCGAATGCAGCTCGCGAGCCACGTCGGGATAGCGCTCGGCCACGTCGTGCAGCTCGGCGACGTCTTGGTGCCGGTCGAAGAGATGCGGCTTTCGCATCCGGTTGTCGGCGAAGAACGTCCAGCGGTCGCTGCGCAGGTAATGGCTGTTGGCGTAGCCGCCGTAGAGATAGTCGCGGCGCGGCGGCTGGACGCCCCTGAAGAGCCGAGAGAGGTTGATGCCCTGCATCAGCGGTGGCGGCTCGACTCCGGTCATGGAGAGCAACGTCCGTCCGAGATCGTGTGGAGAGGCGCGGTAGGGCGTGGTCTGTCCCGCCCGGTGGCGCTCGGGATGCGCAATCACCAGCGGGACGTGGGCGAGCTCGGGGTGGAGTGCCACCGAGATCTTGCCCGTCCAGCCGCGCTCGCCGAGGAAGATTCCGTGGTCGGCGGCGAGCACGACGATCGTCTCCCGCTCGAGCTGCAGCTCGTGCAGCCGGTCGAGCAGGAGGCCGATCCAGCGGTCGGTCATCGTGACCTCGGCCGCGTACAGCGCGCGCAGCCGGGCGAGCACCTGGGGAGCTTCGTCGGGATCGAGCCAGTTCGATACGCGTCCGTAGCGCAGCGTGCCTGGCTCGGGGCCACGCCAGTCCGGGTCGCCGTAGAGGTCGATGTACTTGCGCGGCGGGGTCCACGGCTCGTGCGGCCCGAATGTGTCCACCACCAGGGCGAAGGGCCGCTGTCGCGCCGCCTTATTCAGCGCCGAGACGCCCGAGCGGAACAGCCGGCCGGTGAACGTCTGGCTCTCCCTGCGCTCGCTCCCCCCGTTGGCCAGGTACTTGCGCAGGCGATCCGCAGTCTCGGGTCCGCGGATGCTCGGGTGCATCCAGTGCTCGAGCTCGCGCTGCGAGACGCCTTTGTCGGTCCCGCCGACCTGGCCGCCGCGGCGCACGAACAGGTCGAAGCTGCTGCGCAGCGGCTCGTAGGGCGTCGAGAAGCCGAGAAAGGGATTGTCCGTGACGTAGCCGGTCCAGTAGCCGGCGCGCCGGAGGGTGCTCGTCCAGGTGTGCTCGATGTCCTTGAGGGGAAACCAGCCGGGTGAGTTCATCAGGCCGTCGACGTCGCGCCAGCCCCTGAACGGGAATCCCCGGCGGCCGCTCAGGAACCCGTTCCGCACGGGCACGGTGGGCATCGCCTCGGGAGCCACGCGCGTGAAGGAGAGCCCGCGGCGGATGAGGGCGTCCATGTTTGGCGTGCGCGCATGATCGCCGTAGCAGTGGTCGATGCGCAGCGTGTCGACCATGATCACCAGCACGTTGGGAGGGCCTTCTCGCCGCGTGCGGTCGCGCACGGACAGCGCAGAGCCACCGATCGCCGCCGCGGCGCCGGCGACGACGAACTGCCTTCGAGTCACGGGCACTGTGCGCATTCTGTCTGGACCGGCGGCCGGTAAGCCGCCGGGCACTCACCGGAACACCGGTGGCCGCCCATCGGAGCGCCGGTAGACGGCGCGCCGGAGAGCCTTGATGCGCTTGGGACGGCTCCGAGCGATGTCCTTCGCTTCGTCGGGGTCGCGATCGAGGTCGTACAGACGCCGCCCGCGGCCTGTGTTGGCGGAGATGTAGGCCCACTCGGTGGTGCGGGCGTAGTGCCAGTTGGCATAGCCGCCGAAGGCGAAGCTGCGCTCGTTCGGCCGCTTGCCGCGAAGCAGGGGCGACAGGTCGATGCCGTCCATCCCCGGCCCGCGCGGAACACCCGCCAGCGAGAGGATCGTGGGGCCGAGGTCATGGGTCTGGGCCAGGAAGCTGCTCGTGCGCCTGCCGGGACGACGTGGATCGACGATCACGCAGGGCACGTGGATCAGCTCCGGATGGAGCATCGAGGCGATCTTGCCGGTCCAGCCGTGCTCGCCGAGCAGGAAGCCGTGGTCGGCCACCAGGACGATCACTGTGTTGGCGGTCAGGCCCAGCTGGCCCAGCCGCAGGAGCATCAGCCCGAGCCACCGGTCGGTCATGGTCACCTCGGCGGCATAGAGGTCGCGCATCCTGCCGAGGACCTCGGGTGCGCGCCGCCGGCTGAGCCAGGTGTCGACGCGGTCGTAGCGGCTCATCCCCGGTTCCGGTCCGTCGTAGCCGGGGTCGCCGTAGAGGTCGATGTACTGCCGCGGCGGGGTCCAGGGCTCGTGTGGCTCGTAGGTGTCGACCACCAGCGCGAACGGCTCGGCGGCGGCGGCTCGCTCGAGCGCCTGAGCGCCGGCGCTGAACACTCGCGCGGCCCAGGAACGCGTCTCGTCATGCCAGTAGCCGTGACCGGCGGCCAGGAAACGGCGCATGCGCTCCTCGATGTGGCGCACCCGCAACTCCGGGACCAGCCACCGGTCGAGCTCCGAGCGCGACACGGACTCGCCGTCGGCGACCCGGCCCAGCTGCCCGCCCACGCGCCCGAGATGGTCGAAGCTCGCGCGGAAGCGGCCGTAGCTCCGGGCAAAGCCGAGGAACGGGTTGTCGGTCACGTATCCGGTCCAGTAGCCGGCCTGGTTGAGGGCGCTGGTGAAGGTCTGCGCGGGCTCGCTGATGGGTGCCCAGCCCGGCGTGTCGCGGAGCCCCGCCGTGGGCTGCCATCCCCTGAACGGCCAGATCCGGCGGCCGGTGAAGATGGAGCGCCGCGCCGGGACGGTGGCCATGGCCTCCGGGTAGAAGTGGGTGAAGCGCAGGCCGCGTGCCGCGAGAGCGTCGATGGAGGGCGTCTGGGCTCGGCCGCCATAGGCGCCGACGTGGTCGGCCCGGAGGGTGTCCACGATCACTACGAGGAAGTTCGGGCGGGACGCGGCGGCCGCCTGGGCGTCGAGCGAGCCGGGCAGCGACGCCGCGAGGGCGGCGGCGGCGCCGGCCTCCAGGAACTCACGCCGGGTCGCCTCCACGCGGGCGACCGGGCTCAGCCGCGCGAGAAGGGGCGGTGGTGAGCGGCCCCGAGAGCCTCGAGGGTCTCGTCGAGGACCGCGCGGGCCTCGTCGGCGGCGATGCCGGGGGGAGGCTCCGGTTCCGGTTCCGGCTCGGCCGGCTCCGGCTCCGGCTCGGGCACGGCCGGCTCCGGCTCGGCCTCGGCGATCATTCGGGCTCGGGCTCGGGCTCGGGTTGGGGCTCCGCGACCACCTCCGGCGGCTCCGGCCTCGGCTCGCGCCGCAACAGCCACGACCAGAACCCTCGGCGGGTGGTGGTCGCGTCCGGCTCCTCGGCCTCCGCCACAGCGAGAGGTTCTTCCTCGTACGGAGGGATGTCCTCCGCAATGTCCGCCACGGAGACCTCCGCGGGAGCTTCTGCAGCGGGTGGCTCGGGGTCCGGCTCCAGCACGTCGTCCAGCTCCGCCGTCAGCGTGACCTTCGTTCCCCAGCCGGAGGGCTCTATCGAGACGGTGCCGCTCGCATGCTCGCCCTCCCAGGCGACCGTGTGCTCAGGCTCCAGCTTGGTGATCTTGATGTCGCCGAAGGCTTCGAGGTGCTTACCGAGGCGCTCGGCCTCGCTCAGCTCGTCCCACAGCTCCGGCGCCGACTTGACGAGGGTCCGCTTGGCGGTCAGATCCGGCATCACCTTCCCGTTCGCTCGTCGCCGGAGGTCTCCTCCCCGGCGCATTCGATCGCCCGCGGGCGGTCGCCACTCGGCGCACGCGGCACATCGTGCTCAGGAACTCGTTTGCCGACTGATCAGTTGACAAACGAATTGGTGGGCGAGGTGCCGGGTGGGCGAGGTGCCGCCGGTCGCCGCGCCAGGAACGCGAACTGCCCGCACAGGGTGAGCTTGACCTGGTTGCGCGTGCGGGCGTCGAGCCGGGCCATGCGCCCCGCCGCCTCGATCACCCGGTTGGCCGGCGATTCGCGCGCCCACCAGCGCGCGAAGAAGCGCGGCATTCCGAGCGCGCGCCAGGCGACGAGGGTGAAGCCGTCGATCCCGGGTCGCAGCTCCACCAGCTCGAGCCCGGATTCCTCGCACAGCACCGTCAGGCCGTAGGGCGTGGGGTTGAAGAGGCTGCGCGAATGGAAGGCCTCGAGCTGGGACGTCGAGCCCGCGAACCAGCCTCCGGGGCGCAGCACGCGCGCCACCTCGGCCACGAGCGGCTCGGGCCGGCGCACGTGCTCGAGCACCTGCTTGCAGTAGACGAGGTCGAAGCTCTGCTCCTCGAACGGAAGCGACTGGCCGTCGAAGCTGACGAAGCGGGCGTCGCTGCGCACGCGCTCGGCCACCTCGGCCGACTGCTCGATGTCCACGCCCACCCAGTCCACCTCGGGCTGGAGCGAGCGGAACAGGTCGACCGAGTCCCCGCGGCCGCAACCGAGGTCCATGACCCGCGAGCCGGCGCCGAGCCCGCGGCCCGCGTAGGCGTCGGCCAGCGTCTGACGGCTGTGGTCGGAGGGGATGCGGCGGCCGAGCAGCGCCCCGAGGTCGTCCCCGAGCACCTCTAGCCGCTGCGCCGAGAGACGGCGGCGCCGTCCGCCGGGGAGACCGGGCCGAGGAGCGGGGGAAGCCTCACGCTTCCGAAGTGGTCATGAGCAGGCACGGTGTGCCTGCTCATGCTTCCGAATACTCCCCGAACTCCTCCCTCATCACGCCACACACCTCGCCCAGCGAGCAGCGGTCCTTTAGCGCCGCCCGCATCGGCTCGAGCAGGTTCTGGTCGCCGCCGCAGGCCTGGCGCAGGTCCTCCAGCCGGCGCCCGACCGCGTCCTGGTCGCGCTCCTCCTTGAACTTCGCGAGGCGCTCGCCCTGCTGGCGCTCGGCCTCCGGGTCCACGCGCAGGATCTCGACCTCGTCGACCTGCTCGGTCACGTACTGGTTCACGCCCACCACGATGTCCTGCTTCTGGCGGTAGCGCTCCTCGTAGCCCCAGGCCGACTCCTCCACCTCCGCGCGGATGAAGGGGATGCACTCAACGGATCCGCCGAGTTCGTCGATGCGGTCGATCAGCGCCTGGGCCGCGTTCTCGATCTCGTCGGTGAGCGCCTCCACGAAGTAGGAGCCGGCGAACGGGTCGGCGGTGTCGGCGGCGCCGGACTCGTGGGCGAGGATCTGCTGGGTGCGCAGGGCGATGCGGGCGGCGGTCTCGCTCGGCAGCGCGAGCGCCTCGTCGAACCCGTTGGTGTGCAGCGACTGCGTGCCGCCGCACACCGCGGCGAAGCCCTGCAGCGCCACCCGCACGATGTTGTTGTGCGGCTGCTGGGCGGCGAGCGTGACTCCGCCCGTCTGGGTGTGGAAGCGGATCTTCATGGCGCGCTCGTCGGTCGCGCCGAAGCGCTCGCGCATGATGCGGGCCCACATGCGGCGCGCGGCCCGGAACTTGGCCACCTCCTGGAAGACGTTGTTGTGGCCGTTGAAGAAGAACGCGAGCCGGGGGCCGAACTCGTCGACGGCCAGGCCGGCGTCGATGGCGGCCTGCACATAGGCGATCGCGTTGGCGAGCGTGAAGCCCACCTCCTGCACGGCGGAGCAGCCCTTCTCGCGCATGTGGTAGCCGGAGATCGAGATCGTGTTCCACTTCGGGATCCGCTCGCGGCAGTAGGCGAACAGGTCCGTGGTCAGGCGCATGGCCGGGCCCGGCGGGTAGATGAAGTTCCCGCGGGCGATGTACTCCTTGAGGATGTCGTTCTGGGTCGTGCCGGTGAGCCCCTCCGCGGGCACGCCCTGCTCCTCGCCCACCAGCTCGTAGAGCAGGAGCAGCGCGGCCGCGGGCGCGTTGATCGTCATCGAGGTCGACACCTGGTCGAGCGGGATGCCGTCGAACACGCGGCGCATGTCGTCGATCGAGTCGATGGCCACGCCGGTGCGGCCGACCTCGCCCAGGCACAGCGGGTCATCGGAGTCCCGGCCGAGCTGGGTGGGGAGGTCGAAGGCCATCGAGAGGCCGGTGGAGCCGTGCTCGATCAGGTAGTGGAAGCGCTCGTTGGTCTCCTTCGCCGAGGCGTACCCGGCGTACTGGCGCATGGTCCACTTGCGGCCCCGGTACATGTCCGGGTGGATCCCGCGTGTGAACGGGTACTCGCCCGCCTCGCCCAGCCGCTCCTCCAGGCCGGGGGCGACGTCCTCGGCGTCGTACTCCTGCTTGATCTCGATGCCCGAGTCGGTGAAGCGACGGGGGTCGTCGGGACCGACGATCGGCGCGATGCTCGGCTGCTGCTCGGACTTAGTGGCCATTGAGAAGCCAAGGATACGGTTCGGAGCGTGAGCTCAGCACCGGCGACCGCACGCGACTCGCGTTTTGAGGGGGCTCGCATCGTGCTGGCTCTCCTGGCGGCCATGTGGGCCTTCGAGATCCTCGACGTGGCCCTCAATCACAGCCTCGACCAGTACGGAATCGAGCCGCGCGACCCGGAGGGGCTGTTCGGCGTCGTGGCCGCTCCGTTCCTGCACGCCGGGTTCGGCCATCTGCTCGCCAACTCGATCCCGTTCGTGGTCCTGGGCCTGGTGATCGCCTTCCAGGGTGCGGTGCGGGTGCTCGCCGTGACCGCGATCGTGATGGTGGTGAGCGGGCTGGGGACCTGGCTCGTGGCCCCCGCCGGCACGCTCCACATCGGGGCGAGCGGAGTGGTGTTCGGGTACGCCACCTACCTGCTGGCCCGCGGGCTGTTCAACCGCAGCGTGCTGGAGATCCTGATCGGCGTCGCCGTGGCCGCGGTGTGGGGCACGGCGCTGCTCGGCGGCCTGATGCCCCAGGACGGGATCTCCTGGCAGGGCCACTTCTTCGGCGCGCTCGGCGGCGTGATCGCCGCCTGGGCTCTCGCCAAGCGCCGTTCCGAAGCTCCGGTATGAAAGCTCCCCGCGGGGGTACTACTGGCGGATGACCAAGCTCATCCGCATTCCCGTCCCGTTTGCGCTGCTCGCGTTGGCGCTCGCGTCGTCCTCGGGCGCGCAGGCGGATAGCCATGCGCAGGCCGCGGCCCTGAAGCGCTGTCCGACGCCGCGCAGCTTCACGACGGGACCATTCTTCGCCGGTCGCGTCAAGGCCCGTGGAGTGAGCTGCCGCGTCGCGCGCAGGCAGGTCAAGCGCTGGGGACGCACCGACGACTGTGTGGCACCCGCCAGCCCGCGCGACAAGGTCTGCCGGGCGGGCGGCTATCGCTGCGAGTACCGCCGGGTCGGCTACGAGCTGGGGCGCGTGCGCTGCACGGCTCCGGGGCGCGCAGTCGGATTCGAGTTCGGCTCCTGACGTAGCATCGGAGGCCCATGGAGGTGACCGTTCGCCTATTTGCGATGCTGCGCGAGCGCGCCGGCGCGCCGGAGGTCACGCTCGACCTTCCGGACGGCGCGCGCGTGGCTGACGCGCTCGACTCGCTGGCCGGGCTCGCCGAGGGCATTCCGCTCGTGCTGGCGGTCAACCGCGAGTACGCCGACTCCGAGCAGGTGCTCGACGCGGGCGACGAGCTGGCCCTGATCCCGCCCGTGAGCGGCGGCGAGGGAGCCTCGGCCACCACCTGGTCGCGCGTGAGCAGTCGAGCCGCTGTCGCTCGACTCACTCGCGCAGCGCGTGCGCGACCCCCGCGCGGGTGCGGTGATCACCTTCTCGGGTGTCACCCGCAAAGTCGACCGGCTCGAGTACCACGCCTACGCCGAGATGGCCGAGGAGCGCATGGCGGCCATCACCGCCGAGGCCGTGGAGCGCCACGGGCTGTGCGCCGCCGCGGTCGAGCACCGCGTGGGCGACGTGCCGCTCTCCGAGCCGAGCGTGATCGTGGCCGTTTCCGCGCCCCATCGCGGCGAGGCCTTCGCGGGCGCCCGCGAGATCATCGACCGGGTGAAGGCCGAGGCCCCGATCTGGAAGAAGGAGATCGAGGGGGCCGACGAGCGCTGGGTGGAGGGGACCTCTCCTAGAGCGGACCCCGGTGCCACGGACCCGTGACCGCGCAGGTCATGCCCTCGACCGGATCGTCGGCGAACGCCCCAACGCCATAGAGGTTGAAGAACAGGGTCCGGCCGCTCGGGCTGAAGCAGCAGCCGGCCAGCTCGGAGCCGTTCAGGACGTTCACGGCGAGCTCGAACGCCTCGCCGCGGCGGTTGATGCCGATCAGCCGGTTTACGTTCTCGATGCCGGGTGCGAGCGGATGCGTGTCCACCAGCGCAGACGACGCGTCGTCCTCGCACACGATCAGGCCGCCTCCCGGCGTGACCGTGAGGTTGTCCGGCGAGTCGAGGGCGGTGGCGTCGGCGGATTCGTAGACGAGGCGCACGGCTCCGCCGCGGCGCGACGGCTTGTACTCCCAGACCTGGCCGAAGCCCTCCGCGTAGCCGTCGGCGTTCACGTCGCCGTTCTTCACGTCGCCACCACTGGTGGACACGAAGAAGATGCGCCCATGGTCCTCCCAGCAGCCCTCGAGCCGGTTGAAGAGCGCGCCCCCCTTGGCTCGGCCCTGCGTGAAGACACCGCGCGGATCGCTGACGCTCTCCACCTCGGGGTCGGGCTCGTCGATGTGGACCCAGTTCACGTCGAGCCATCGTCCGACGCGCTGGCCCTCGCGCATGTCGATCTCCGGCTGCCCGCGCACCGCCAGCATCTGCAGCTGCCCGCCGCGGGCGAGCCTGCGGGGGTTGTGCGGCAGGAAACGGTAGAAGCCGGCGCCCACGCCCGAGCCCGGGTCCTCGGTCTCGTAGACGATCCCGCGGCGCTGGTCGACGGCGGCGGCCTCGTGCGAGAAGCGGCCGGCTTCCCTGAGGGGCACGCCCGTCTCCAGATCGCCCGGTCCACGCGCCACCGGCACCTCGAAGAGATATCCGTGCCGCTTGGGGAAGCGCAGGGCCTCGTTCGCGCTGTCCGGTCCGCCCACCGTCTCCTCGGCGGTCAGCCAGCTGCGGCGCCCGAGACCCAGGCCGCCCGCGCAGTTGATCGTCGTGCCGTTGAGGCTCACCCAGTCGGCCACGAGCTCGCGCCGGTGCTCGTCGTAAACGACCGTCGTGGTGCCGCCGCCGGCCTGGGCGTCGTACTTCGCTCCCGGATCGCCCAGCACGCTCCCCGGGCCGGGCGGGTTGCGATCCTCGCTGTTGCGTACGAGCCGTACCTCGCGGCGGTGCCGTCCCGCGAAGGCGCCCATTCCGTCCAGCGCAAGCGGGGTCGGGTTGCCGTCGGCCATGGTCGAGCCACTGTGGCTGAAGGTCACGTAACTGAATCCTGCGGGCAGGGCCAGTACCTCGACGCCGCGCTGGTCCGCCACCCGCTCGAGGGCGCCGTAGGAGTCGCGGTGGTGCCCGTGCCCGTTGCGGGTCGACGCCCCCGCGGCGCCCGTGTTCAGCCGTTCGAGCGCGCCGCTGGTGAGCAGGCCGCCTCCGGCGGCGGCGGCGCTGCGAGCGAGGAAGCTGCGGCGGTCGAGCGTGCTGGACATGAGGCTCCTCTCATCCGGTTGTCCAGGTTCTTTCCGGGGCGGGCCGTAGCTACACCCGCGGGGTCAGGCCTTGCGCGCCCGCAGCGCCGAGCGCGCCCACCAGAGTGCCGAGCAGGAGCGAGTGAAGCTCGGCGCGCTCGAGGTCGCGGTGCTCGAGCCAGTCCGCGATCGCGCCGTCCATGAACCACAGCCAGCCGTGCACGGCGGCCCGCGCCGCCGGCGGCGCGTCGTCTGTGGCGCCGAGGCCGGCCAGGATGCGCTGCGTGGTGCGCTCACGCACGTCGTCGATCAGCGCCCCGACCTCGGGCACGCTGGCGGCGCTCGCGAGCAGCTTGCGGTAGGCGAGCCCGTTCTCCTCCACCCAGGCGAGGAAGGCGTCGAGGCTCGCGGCCAGCGCTTCGGCCGGCGGCAGCGCGGGGTCGGGCTCGGTGCGCTGCCGCACCTCGTCCGCGGCCTGCTCGAGCGCGGCCACGAAGAACGCTTGCTTGCTCGGAAAGTAGTGGTAGAGCAGCGCCTTCGAGATGCCCGCCTCGCTGGCGATCCGCGCCATCGACAGCTCGTCGATCGAGTGGCGGGCGAACAGCTCGGCTCCCAGCTCGAGCAGCTGGCGACGCCGCTCGTCCACGGGCTTGCGGGTATAGGCGGGCTCGCCGATGCCGCCAGCCTACGCCGCGCTCTAGGGTGGCGCGCATGTGGATGGCGCGCCTTTTCGCGCCGGCCGTTTTGTGCGCGCTGGTACTCGCCGCGCCGGCCGGCGCGGCCCCCGCGGGCGAGTTGCACGGCCGCAGTGGCGGCAAGCCCTGGCGCCTCTCCTTCGTGGACGGCAACGGCCGGGTGGTGCTCGCCGGCGCACCCGGGACCTTCGGCTTTCGCACGCCCAGGGGCTGGTTTCGCGCCACTCGGGTGCTCGAACAGGCCGCGGGTCCCGACGGGGGCGAGGCCGTGCTGGCCACGCGCGATCCGGCCGGACGGCGGCTGCGGGTGGTCTACATGAACGCGGGCAAGCCGGATCTCTACTTCGTGCGGGTTCGCGTGCTGGGCCGCGCGACGAAGGACGTGACCGGCATGGGCGTGTTCATGCACGCGCGCCGCGGCGAGCGCTACCTGGGCTTCGGCGAACGCTCGAATGCCGTGGATCAGCGCGGCCACGAGGTGGAGAACTACGTTGCGGAGGGACCGTTCGAGGAGGACGAGCGCGGGCTGATCCCGTCGTTCGTACCCGCCTGGGGCTTTCATCCGCGCCCGGACGCGACTTACTTCCCGGTCCCGTGGCTCCTGTCCAGCGCCGGCTACGGGGTGCTGCTCGAGAACTCGGAGCGCAGCGTGTTCCGGCTCGGCCAGCGCCCGGCGCAGACCGCTGGAGCGCCGAGGTGGACGTGGAGCGTCCCTTCCTCGGGATGCGGGTGTTCGCCGGCCCGCGGCCGGCCGACGTGCTGCGGCGCTTCACCCGCTCGGCCGGCGGTCCCCAGCCCCCGCCGCCCAGCCCGGCGGTGTTCGGCCCCTGGTATCAGCCCCGCGACGACGAGCAGGCGATCCTCGACCGCCTGCAGCGCGACGACGTGCCGCTGTCGCTGGCCCAGACCTACACGCACTACCTGCCCTGCGCGGACCAGGCCGGCCGCAGGGCGGCCGAGCGCGAGCGCGTGCGGGCCTTCCACGAGCGCGGCCTGGCCGTGACCACCTACTTCAACCCGATGATCTGCACCACGCACCCGGCGTACGCCGAGGCAGCGGCCCGCGGGCTGCTCGCGCGGACCGCGAGCGGCGCTACGTACACCTACCGCTACAGCACCCTCGAGAGCTTCGACGTTGCGCAGTTCGACTTCACGAACCCGTCGGCGGAGGCGGTCTACGGCCGGCTGCTCGGCGAGGCCCGTGCGGACGGTCACGACGGCTGGATGGAGGACTTCGGCGAGTACACCCCGCTGGACGCGCGCTTCGCGGACGGCAGCGACGGCCTTCGCACCCACAACCTGTTCCCGGCGCAGTACCACTGCGCGGCTGGCCGAGCGGCGCCGCACGCGATCCGCTTCGTGCGCTCCGGCTGGACCGGCAGCGCCGCATGCGCGCCCGTGGTCTGGGGTGGCGACCCGAGCGTCGACTGGGGCTTCGACGGCCTCGAGTCCGCGGTGGTCAACGGGCTCACGATGGGGCTGTCGGGAGTGAGCACCTGGGGCTCGGACATCGGCGGCTTCTTCGCGCTGCTCGAGAACCGGCTCACGCCGGAGCTGCTCGCCAGGTGGATCGAGGTCGGCGCAGTATCGGGAGTCATGCGCACCCAGGCCAACGGCATCCGCGTGCCGGACTCGCCCCGGCCGCAGGTGTGGGATCCCGAGATCCAGCCCGTCTGGCGCCGCTGGGCCAAGCTGCGCACCCAGCTCTACCCCTACCTGGCAGCCGCCGATGACCAGTACAGGCGCAGCGGGTTGCCGATCATGCGCCATCTCGTGCTCGCCTATCCGAACGACCGCCGCGCCGGGGCCGTGGACGACTCGTTCCTGTTCGGTCCGGACCTCCTGGCCGCTCCGGTTCTGCGGCCCGGCAGGGCACGGCGCAGCCTCTACCTGCCGCGTGGACGCTGGGTCGACCTCTGGCGCTCGGCTCGCTACCGCGAGTCCGACGGCGGGCTCGACCTGGGCCGGGCGAGGGTCCTGCGCGGCGGGCGGCGGGTGAGCCTGCCGGCGCCGCTCGACGAGCTGCCGCTGCTGGCCCGCGCCGGCACCCTGCTGCCGCTGCTCACGCCCGACGTGGACACCCTCGCCGGCTACGGCGACCGCTCACCCACCGCGGTGTCGCTGCGCGAGCGCCGCGGCAGGCGGGTGCTGCTGGCCTTCCCGCGCGGCCGCTCCTCCGCGGCGCTGGAGAACGGCGGGCGGCTGCGATCGCGCGAGTCGTCACGGGGTTGGGCCCTGTCGATCTCCGACGAGCGCCGGCGGCGCTGGCGGGTGCAGGCGTCGCTGGGCGTGCTGAAGCGGCCGTTCACGCCGTGCCGGGTGAGCGTCACGGGCGCAGCACGGGTCACGGGCCGCCGCTACGACCGGCGCACCCGCGTGCTGCACCTCACCGTCCGCGCCCGCCGCGGGCGGGTGACGGTCCGGCCCTGCGGCGTCTGAGCGCGCAACATCACGTGCACCCGGCAGGTGGGGTCAGGCCCCGGGGCGAACCTCCCGCCGATGACTCGCTACCTGCTCCTAGCCCTCGCCCTGCTCTCAGTGCTGGCGTTCGCGCTGGCCACTCCCGCCGTCGGCCAGGAGCCTCAGCCCCCCACCGGGGAGGAACAGCCCACCGACGAGGTGCCCGGCGCTCCCAACGAGCCTGCCGAGACGACGCCGGCACCGGCGCCGCCGGCCGACAACGGCGCCCAGGCGCCCGCCACGAGCGGCGGAACGCTTCCCTACTCCGGGCTGGAGGCGCTCTGGATAGCGCTCGCCGGGATCGTGCTGTTGCTGGCGGGGGCGCGCCTGCGGGTGGTCAGCCGCATCCGCGCGGTGGCGCGGCGCCAGATGACGCCCAAGGTCGCACTGCGCGCGTCGCTCGAGGAGCTGCGCGCGGCCGGGGTCGCGGAGGCACGGCGCGCGGCCCAGGGACCGCCGCCTGTGGAGCCGAGCACGGTGAGCGCCCGTCGTATGGCCCAGCGCTGAGCCGCCTCAGGCGGCCAGCGCCTCGGCCACCTCGCCGCGTGACCGGTGCAGCCGGCTCATCACGGTGCCGATCGGCAGTCGCAGGGTCTCGGCGGCCTCGGCGTAGCTGAGCCCGGCCACGTCGACGGCGGCGATCACGTCGCGCTTCTCCTGGGGCAGGTCCGCGATCACGCCGTAGACCTCTCCCGCCAGCAGCCTCGCCTCGGGATCGGCGGTGCCGCGAGCGTCGGGCGGCTCGAACTCGTCGAGGTGGACTGCGGGCCGGCGCCGGTTCTCGCCGGCCATGTGGTTGGCCACAACGTTGCGGAGCGTCCGGGCCAGATACGAGTAGTCGTCGTCGCCGTGCAGATAGCGCGGACGGGCCAGGATCCGGACGTAGGTCTCCTGCACGACGTCGTCGGCCACGTGCGGTGAGGGGCACACGGCGCGGGCCAGGCGGCGCAGCCGCGGCATGTGGGACGCGGCGTCGTGGGGATCGAGTCGCCGGCTCCCTGCCGGCGCGGCGCTCTGGACGGGCGCCTGGGCGATGCTTGTCATTTGCGAGTCTCCGTCGTTGGGGGCCAAACCAACCTCGCCGACAAGGACCCCCGGGAGTACCCGGTAAACCCCTGGGTGACCCCCGGACCTCTCCCCGGGGGTCAGACCGGCAGCGGAATACACTGCGGCTGTGCAGCTGGTCGGCCGCGAGAAGGAGCTCGCCGCCGTTGAGCGTGCCGTGAGGGACGCCCAGGAGGGCTCCAGCAGGGCTCTCGGCCTTCTCGGCGAGGCGGGCATTGGTAAGAGCGCTCTTCTGATCGCGGCGCGCGATCAGTCGCTCGCTGCCGGCATGCTGGTCCTCGAGGGCCGCGGGGCCGAGCACGAGCAGGACGTGCCCTTCGGGCTGGTGGTGGACGCGCTCGACGATCACGTGGCGACCCTGCACCCGCGGCGCGTGGAGTCGATCGGTCCCGATCTGGAGGCGGTGTTGCCGGCGGCGGCCGCGCACGCGACGGCGCCGCTCGTGAGCGACGCGAGCGCCGCCGAGCGCTTCCGCTACCACCGCGCCCTGCGGGCGCTGATCGAGATGCTGGCCCGCGAGCGCCCGGTCACGTTGCTGCTCGACGATCTGCACTGGGCCGACGACGCCTCGATCGAGCTGGTGCTCCACCTGCTGCGCCGGCCTCCGCGAGGGCCGCACCTGCTCGCCTTCGCGCTCCGGCCTGTGGACCCCGCGCCACGGCTGCTCGACGCCGCGCGCGCAGCTCCGGCCTGGAGCCACCTGCAGCTCGAGCCGCTGGACCGGGAGGCCTCGCTCGAGCTCGTGGACGATCTGCCCGACTCCGATCTGCGCGAGCGAGTGGTGCGCGAGGCGGCCGGTAACCCCCTGTTCCTGCAGGAGCTGACCCGCGCGGCACGCCAGCCTGAGGGCGAGCTGCCGCCGACGCTGCTCGCCGCGGTGCAGCTCGAGGTGTCGGCGCTGCCCCGCGCCACCCGGATGCTGCTCGACGGCGCCGCGGTGGTGGGCGACCGCTTCGATCCCGAGCTAGCCGCCGAATGCGGCGGCCTGCTCGCCGGCGACGCGCTCGTCCTGCTCGACCGGCTCGTGGCCGCCGACCTCGTGCGGGCCACGGGCGACGGCCGCGCGTTTCGCTTCCGGCATCCGCTCGTGCGCCGGGCGGTGTACGACGCCGCCCCGCCCGCGTGGCGCCTGGCCGCCCACGAGCGCGCCGCCGACGCTCTCGAGCGCCGCGGGGCGAGTGCCGCGCTGCGCGCCTATCACGTGGAGAGCTCGGCCCGGCCCGGCGACGAGGACGCGATCGCACTGCTGTCCGAAGCCGCGGCGGCGGCCACCGACACCGCTCCCGCCACCGCCGCTCGCTGGTACGCGGCCGCCGAGCGCCTGTTGCCAGCCGGCGAACCGCTGCGCCACGCGATGCTGCTGGGTCCGAGGGCGCTGGCGCTGGCGAGCGCGGGCCGCCTCGAGGAGAGCCACGAGGCGCTGGTCAAGGTGCTCGACCTCCTACCGCGCGAGCCCACTCCGCAGCGGCTGGCGCTCGTGGCGGCGTGCGCGGGACTCGAGGGCGTGCTGGGCCGCCACGCCGATGCCAAGCGCCGCCTCCTCGCCGCGCTCGAGGACGCCCCACCCGACGGACGGGCCACGCTCTCTTTGGAGATGGCGGTGGGTGCCTTCTGGCGGGGCGACTCGGCCGACATGCGCGAGTGGGCCGAGCACGCCGCGAAGGCCGCCGGCGACGACTCCGTGCTGGAGGCGAGCGCGGGTGGGCTGGGCGCCCTGGGCGCGCTGTGGCAGGGCGATCCCGAAACCGCCTACGCGACCCTCGACGCCTCCGCCGCCATATTTCGCTCGGCCGATGACGATGCCGTGGCCGCCCGGCTCGACGTGGGCCGCAACCTCGGGATCATGGAGATGCACGCCGAGCGCTTCGCCGACGCCGAGGCCACGGCCGCCCGCACGGCGGAGATCGCCCGCCGCACCCGCCAGGGCCACGCGCTTGTCCCCCTGCTGATCGTGAGGGCCATGGCGTTCGTGAACCTGCTCGACCTGGAGGCCGCGTTGCGTGAGGGGGAGGCCGCCGAGGACGGCGCCCGGCTGCAGGGCGTGCCCCACCTGCTGCAGTACGCGCTGTGGGAGAAGGCGCTCGTGCACCACTTCCGCGGCGAGGCACTCGAGGCCGAGCGGGCCGGGGCCGAGTTCAGGGAGCTGCTCCCGCGTCTCGAGCCAAGCGACCTCACACGCACCGGAAGCTGCAGCGTCGCTGCTCTGACCGCAACGGAGGATCCCGAGCGCTGTATCGCGGACATGCTGGACGCGGCGGGCACGAGGGTGGAAGACGCCAATCCCACCTGGAGCACCTGGCTGCTGCTCGTGCTCACCCGCGCGGGCATAGCCGCGGGGCGTCTTGACGAGGCCGACGACTGGGCCACGCGGGCGGCCGACCACGCCGCCGCGCTGCGCCTGCCCTCGGGCGGCGTGCGCGGCGCCTGCGCCCGCGCCGAGGTGCTGCTCGCGCGTGACGACGCGGACGCCGCCGCGGAGCTGGCCACCGAGGCGGTGGCCACGGCCGACCGGGTCGGGGCCCCCCGCGACGCCGCGGAGGCGCGGCTGCTGGCGGGCCGGGCCCTGGCCGCGGCGGGCAAGCGCCCCCAGGCCGTGGACATGCTCCAGCGGGCCGCCGCCGACGCCGCGCGCGGCTGCGCGTTCCAGATCCGCGACGCCGGCGCTGCCGAGCTGCGCACCCTCGGCGTGCGCCTGCCGACCGCCGGACGCGGGGGCCAGCGCGCCAACGGCGAGGCCGCGCTGAGCAAGCGCGAGCGCGAGATCGCCGAGCTCGTGGCCGAGGGCCGCTCGAACAAGCAGGTGGCCGCAGCGCTGTTCCTCAGCGACCGCACGGTCGAATACCACCTGTCGGCCGTCTACAAGAAGCTCGGAGTGCGCTCCCGCACCCAGCTCGCGGCGACGCTCGGGCGCGCGGAGTAGACGGCGGCCGCCGGGACGGCCGGCCTGCCCGCGGCGTCACGGCGCGAACTCGCCGCCCGCACCTCCTCCTCCGGAGCCTCCGCCGCCCGGCCGGCGCGAAGCCCGACGTGCCCGAGGTGGCCGGCGCCGGAGCGGCCGGCGCCGAGGCCGCCGGCAGCGTGGCCGCGCTCGTGGAGCCGCCGGAATCGCCGGGCAGGAACTCGTTGGCCGGGTCCGGCGGGGGTGGTGGGGGCGGCGGAGCCGGCGCAGGCGCCGGCGCGGGAGCCGCCGGAGCGGGCGCGGGCGCCGGCTGCGGCGCGGGCGTGGCGGCCGGCGGTTCGGCCACGGGAGCCGGCGCAGCCTCCACGGCCACTTCCTCCTTCACGGGCTTGGCCTGCACCTGTGCCGCGTGCGGCCGCGGCGGCGGGCCCGTCCGCCCCGTGACCTCTTCGATGGCCGTGCCCCCGCCTGCGAGCGCCGCCGCCGAGGCCGCGACGGCGGCCAGCTTCTGGCCCGTGGCCAGCTCGGCCACGGCGTGGGCCCGATCGCCCATCGACGCCGCGCGCTGCTGGGCGATCCCCATCAGCGTCTCGGCCTTCTGCTGAATGCCCGCCAGCGCCGACTCGGCCGCCCCGCGCAGGCCGTCACCCTGACCCGCGAGCAGCCCGGCCGGCGGCACCAGCGCGGCCACCCGGGACGGCACGTCGCGGAACTCCTTGAGCCGCGCCCGGCAGTTGAGGCAGGTCTTGAGATGCAGCCGCAGCGCCGCGACGTCCTCGGACTTGGCCTCGCCGTCCGCCAGCGCGGACAGCAGCGGCGCATGGCGCTCGCACTCGCCGCCGCCCTGAATCGACGCCACCCGCGCCAGGAACGCCTGGCGGCCCTCGACCAAGAGGCGATTCACCTTCGTGTACGACCAACCCGTTACCTCGCAGATCTCGCGGTAGGAGTAGCCCTCGGCCTTGAGCACCATCGCCCGGATCTCGTGCGGCTTGAGCTCACGCAGCGCCTCCGCGCCATGGCTGAGCCGCTCGAGTCGCTCGGCCTGGTCGTGGGTGATCGCCGGCGCGGTGGGCCGGTCGCTCAGATGGCCGTCGTCGGTGACGGGAGAGTGCCGTTCGCGCTGCCGGCGCAGCGCGAACGATTCGTGCTTGACGACGGTCTTGAGCCAGGGAATCAGCTCGTCCTCGCGCGTGGTCGGCGCCTTGGTGAGCAGGATCTCGAGGCCTCGCTGGTAGGCGTCCTCGGCGTCCTCGGGCGTGGCCGCGTAGCGCCGGGCCGTGGCCATGATCTGACCACCGTGGCGTGTGAGCAGCGCCAGCGCCGCCTGATCGATCTCACCCCGTGCGGGTCGCGTTCCTCGCTTCCACATCTCCACGGCTGAGGCGAGATCCTGCCGGGCCTCGCCCCCATTTGCGAGGGCTGGTTACCGCAAGTTGCGGGTTTTTCGTCCCGCCGGGGACCCCACTGCGAGCGCGGATCCGGGCGCCGGTTACCGCCCAGGTGTCCCCATTGGGCGCCCGGAACCGTGAAAGCGGCCTCCCGTGCCGATACATTGGCGGCCCGGGGCTGTTGTACTTCCTGTCACGGGGATCGAGTGTCTTGCCTGACGGACTGATCAAAGAGCTGCACGAGGTCGAGCCCGCCGTCGTGCGCGAGCGCGACGTACGGGCCGGAAAGCCGCTTCTCAGCGGGGTCCTGCGCTTCGACCTTCTGCGTGGCGCCGTGCGTGTCTTCACCCTCGGCGCCCTCGACCTGGGCGGGCTTCTGCTGGCCATCTACACCGCTCTCGTGGTCAAGGCCGCGCTCACCGCCCCGGACCAGATCGACCAGATGTGGGGTCAGGCCAAGGAGTTCTTCCCTCTGGGCGGGCTGGTGATGGTGCTGCTGTTCGCCCGTTCGGGCCTCTACCGCCAGCGCGCCCAGCGGCCCGGCTCCACGAAGGTGATCGCCTCGCTGTTCCAGGTCACGCTCGTGCTGCTGGCCTACGCGATCGTGGAGGGCGAGCAGTTCCAGTCCTACTACATCTTCTACGGGTCGCTGTTCTTCGCGCTGATCTACGTCTCCGGATTCCGCTGGGGCTTCGAGCGCCTCAGTGGCCTGGTCCTGCGGGCCGCCGGCTATCGCCGCCGCGCGGTGCTGGTGGGCTCGGGATCGAACATCCAGGCCGTGTCCCACGCGCTCCGTGAGAGCCGCGAGATCGAGCCCTACGGCTTCGTCGCGCGCTCACCCGTCGCGCTGATGGACGGCCTGCGCGACTTCCGCTCCCTGGAGCAGCTCGAGCGCCACTTCGACGCGATCGACGAGGTGCTGATCGCCGACGCCGACTTCCCGCAGGAGGAGGCGGTGGAGCTGGTCGAGCGCTGCCACGAGCACGGGGTGCGCGTGTCGGTGGCTCCGTCGACGATGGAGATCCTGATGGAGCGTGTGGAGTTCGTGCCCGGCCAGGCGCTCCCGCTCTTCGAGCTCAAGCCCCCGGTGTTCGACGGCGCCGACTTCGCACTCAAGCGCGTCTTCGACATCGTCGGCTCCGTGGTGCTCCTGATCCTCCTGTCGCCGGTCATGATCCTGTCGGCCCTGGCGATTCGGCTGACCTCGCGCGGCCCGGTCTTCTACAGCTCGGTGCGGCCGGGGATCGGCGGCCAGCCGTTCGCCTGCTTCAAGTTCCGCACCATGGTGGCCGGGGCGGAGGGCCTGCAGCTCGACCTCGAGCAGCGCAACGAGCTGAGCGGGGCGATCTTCAAGATCCGCGAGGATCCCCGGGTCACGCGCGTGGGACGGTTCCTGCGGCGCTGGTCGCTCGACGAGCTGCCGCAGCTCTTCAACGTCCTGCGCGGCGACATGTCGCTCGTGGGACCGCGGCCCCTGCCCCAGCGCGACTACGACCGGCTCGAGGACTGGCACCGCAAGCGCTACCTCGTCCTACCCGGGATGACCGGGCTGTGGCAGGTGTCCGGGCGCTCGGAGCTCGACTTCGACGAGCTGGTGCGGCTCGACTTTCTCTACCTCGAGCGCTGGTCGGTCTTCCTCGACCTCACCATCCTGCTCAAGACGATCCCCGCGGTCATCCGGGCGCGGGGCGCGTGGTGAGCGAGCCCTACCGCGAGCAAAACCTCCTAGACCGCGTCAGCCAGGCGGACACGCTCCAGGTCCACTACGACCAGGAGATGCGCCGCGAGCGAGAGCTGCTGCGCCGCCACATGCCGCTCGAGGGCGGCGACGTGCTGTCCGTCGGCTGTGGCCGGCATCCGGGCCGCCACCTGTTCCCGCGGCCCGCGTTCCGGATGACCGGCGTGGACCTCGACGCGCGGCCTGGTGGACAGTCTCGTGGCGAGCGGCGAGCTCGACGCCGGGGCGGTGGGCCGCGCCGGCGTTCTGCCCTATGCCGACGACTCGTTCGACGTGGTGCTGTACCGCCTGGTGCTCCATCACGTGGCCTATCAGGGCCCCCTCCGGGCCGTCTTCGAGGAGGCCGCTCGCCTGCTGCGCTCCGGTGGAGCGCTGGTGGCGGTCGAGCCCGGCTCGTGGCATCCCGTCGGCGCCGGCCTGGCCCTGGCCAACCGCGCCGGGCTGGGTCCGGCGCTGCACGGCACCCCCGACGACATCCCGCTCTCTCCGAGGCTGCTCACGCGCGGGGCGCGGGCGGCCGGGCTCGATCCCCGCTTGTACGGGCTGACCTACGGCTGGCGCCGCCTGCCCGCGGCCCTGCAGCGCGGAGTTCACCGGTTGGACGGCCTGGGTGACCGGTCCCGCGCCGCCCCCTTCGCGCACACCCTGCTCTTGATCGCCCGTGCCTAGCCGCTACGACGACGAGCTGTGGGAGCTCGTTCCCGACGACGGGGGACCGCCGCCCCGGCTGCTCGCCGAGTTCGTGAGTGGGCTCGGGCGCGCAGAGCACGCGCTCGACCTGGGCGCCGGCGACGGCCGGCTGACGGCGGTCCTGGAGGCAGCGAAGGTCACCGCGGCCGACGTGTCGCCGGTGGCGCTCGGGCGGGCCCGAAAGCGCCTGCCTGCGAGCACCGAGCTGGTGGAGCTGGAGCCCGACGCGCCGCTGCCCTTCCCCGACTCCGCCTTCGACCTCGTGCTGTGCGCCGAGACGATCGAGCACGTGCGCGACGTGCAGCTGCTGCTGTCGGAGATCCGCCGCGTGCTGCGGCCCGGCGGGCGCCTGGCCGTGACCACGCCTGCCACTCGCCCGCTGGTGCGCCCGCCCGATCCGCTCTCGCCTCATCTGCGGCAGTTCACCCGGCGCTCGCTCGAGCGCCTGCTCGGCGAGCTGGGCTTCGAGCCGGTCTCACTCAGGCGGCGCGGCCGAACGCTGCTCGCCGTGGCGAATCGCTAGGGCTGCTCGGCCTGCCGGCGTGCCCGGCGCTGCGCCTCGAGCGTCTGCTTCTCGCGCTGCCGCGCCCGGGCGTCGAGGAAGAGCTGGCGGTTGCGCGGCGAGTAGGGGTCGAGGTAGAGGGCCCCACGTATGGTCTCGAGCGCCGCCGCGGGGTCGTCGAGCGTCCCCAGCTGGAAGGCGGCGAGCCGGTACCACGTCTGCGGATCGCCGGGATAACGCAGAACGGCGCGCTCCAGGCTGCGCTCGGCGGCCGTCTCTTGTCCGGCGCTGGTTTCGATCGCGGCCGCCACCAGACAGCGGATCGGGCGTGAGCGGATTGATGTCGGCGGCGTCCTGAGCCTTGGTGAGCGCCTCGGCGAAGCGGCCCTGCTCGGACAGGGTCAAGGCGTCGTTGGTGGCACGGTCAGAGGCCTCGGGCTGCCAGACCGCCCAGGCCACCAGAAGCCCGCACAGCACCACCGCGGCGGCGGCCACGATGCGCTCGGTGGAGGGGCGACCAGGACGCGGTTCGGGCGGCTGGGGGAGCGTGGCGCTCAGGGCGTCGAGCGGTCCGCGACCGGCCACGAAGCCCGCCGCCACGAAGGCCATCGCCGCCGGGCCGGGGATGAACCAGGTCCAATCGATGATCGGACTGGACGCCGAACACCACGGCCACCAGCGCGAGCGCGACAAGGGCTATTCGCTCGCCGTCCCAGTCGCGGCGCGGAGGGAGAGTGGCCTCGTCGCGATCGCGTTGGAGGAAGGGGATCCTGCGCGGGAGGAGCGCGGTGGCTCGTAGCGCCGCCGCGATCCAGGCCAGCAAGAGCAGAGTGGTGACGATCACTCCGAGCACGCCGAGGTCGGCCATCGTCTGGGGCACGAATCCGTGTGCGTGGCGGGTGACCGCCGGGTCGGTGCGAACCCGCAGGCGGGACACCGCGAACACGCCCGCTCCCAGGCCGATCGACGGGCGGTAGTCGAAGACCCGGTCGGCCTCGCGCCAGTACTTGCCGCGTGTGGAGGCGGCCGCGAATACGCGATCGCCGCCCTCTGCGGGCGACACCTCGGTCTCGCTGGTGAGCTCTGTGACCTGGTCGTCGAAGGTGCCCGACAGGCCGCGGTCGGAGAAGGCCACCGACGTGAACAACACGAGCGGCACGAGACAGGCGAGCACCACCGCCACCACGCCGATGCGCCGCTGCGCGCGAATCGGCACCAGGCCACGGGCGTCGCCCATGTTGATCGCGTAGCCGATGCCCAGCAGCACCAGGCACATGAGCAGCACCAGCAGACCGAACTCGTCCGCCACCGCCTCCTTGGCGGCCAGCGGCTGCAGGCTCTTCGAGAACGCGTCCTTGGAGAGCGCCCACGCGCCCACGGCGCCCGCGGCCAGCGCCGGCACCAGCACCACGGGGATGCTGCGCAGCCGCAGCGGGACGACGGCGAACCAGATCACCGCTCCGACGAGCGCCGCCGCCAGCGCTCCGCGCGATTGGGTGAGCAGGATCGCCAGCACGCACAGGCCGATCGCCGGATAGGCGGCCGCCCGCGCCACGAGGCTGCCGGTCCGGCGCGAACCGAGCCAGAGCGCGGCCGGGGTGGCCAGCGCGGCCACGGTGCCCACGGCGTTCCAGTACCCGAAGGGGGCGCCCAGCCGGTTGGAGAGCTCGTCCTCCGCGAGCGCGCCCGGCCAGATACGGGACGCGATGGCGTAGATCACCGGGAGCATCGCGCCGATCAGAACGCCGGCGAGCACGGACTGTGTCTCACGCGGAGCCAGCCGGGCGCCCGCGATCGCCGCGGCGAAGATGACCAGGTAGGCGAGCGTGCGCCCGGCCTCGATGTAGGACAGCTCGGGCACGATCGACCACAACACCGAGAGCGAGGTGAGCAGCGCGAGCAGCCCGAACATGGCCAGGCTGGTGGCGCCGTAGAGCGGCGCGCGGCGGCCCCAGAGCAGCGCGGCGGCCACCACGAGCGCACCCGCGATAACCACGAGCACCTCCGTGATCGTGGTGCGGCTGAGCTGGGTGCCCCCCGCGGCGCCGAACGCGACGCCCGCCAGGGCGCCGCCCAGGACGACCGTTATCGCGCTAGCGACGTTTACCGAACGGGACACGCGGCGTGGGGATCTTGTTGAGCAGCGGTACGCGGCCGCGCAACGCCACGAACCCGCCCGCCAGAGCCAGGAGCCCCAGCCCGATCAGCGCGAGCAGCAACGGGGTGGGCACCTCGTTGGACGCGCTGGCCAGGTCGAACAGACCGTTGGTGCCGGGCGTGACCTCTTCGCCGCCGATCTTGACGCTCGGCGCCTCGCCATTCTTCGCGGCACCGGTGATCGCGTCCAGATCGGCTGCGTCGGCGCCCCGGGCAGCGGCCTCACCCGGATCCGCGGCGCCCGCTCCCCCGACTCCCGCGCCGGGGCTGCCGCGGCCGCCGCCCCTGTCGGAGCCGCTGGTGATGGCGGCCGCGATGATCTCGCGGCAGTCGCTGTACTCGGCGAGGTCGGTGGGCAGTTGGCTCTTGGCCTTGCGCAGCTCGCGGTTGGTGTACTTGCCGTTGAGCGCGCCGTCGTCGGAGCAGTCCCTGATCACCTGGCTGGGACTGGCGGCCGCCGTGGCAGGGGCAGCCAGCGCCACTAGGGCGGCAAGCACTGGCAGGTGTCGTGCTACTCGCTTCACCATGTGGGGTTCCCTTCCTCGGAGATATCGAGGGCCGATCCGCGACCGGTCGTACGACAGGGCAAAGGACACCTGGCGCAAAGGGGGGTGGGCATCTCCCGAACTGCGGATTGCAGGCTAGCAACCACTACGGCGCCTTCGCCGCACATCCGCTGAGCGCAAGATCTTGCCCGGGGTTCACGCATGGCTAAACGCTGCGACCCGGCCGGTGCGGCAAAGTTGCGGCGTGCCGCCGCGCGCCGCCATCGTGCCCCCGGTCCCCGTTCCGTACCGCGAGCCGCTGTTTCGCGCGCTCGCCGAGCGTGGGCAGATCGAGCCGCTCGTGCTCTATCTGGCCGCGGCACAGCCGGGCTGGGATCAGCCCGCCTCGTGGTTCGCCGCGCGCAAGGGTTATCCCAGCGAGGTGCTCTCCGCGTGGCAGCGTGTGCGCCGCGGGCGCAGCCCGGTCACGCTCCCGCGCCGCCTGGGCGCGGCGCTCGACCGGGCCGGGCCCGACTGCGTGGTGAGCTGGGAGTACGGGCCCGCAACCTGGCGCGCGCTGGCCTGGTCGCGCCGCCGCTCGACGCCGCTGGTGATCTTCAGCGAGCTCACTCCCTGGAGCGACGAGTCGCTGTCCGGCGCGCAGCTCCGGCTCCATCGCCTGATCGCCCCGCGCGTGGCCGGATTCGTGGTGGCGAGCACCCAGGCTCAGGTCCGGCTCGCCGGCATGGGCATCGATCCGGCGCGCGTGGAGGTGGCTCTGCAGAGCGCCGAGCTGGATGACCTCGTGGCGCTGCCGGCCCGTTCCGCGGCGGCGGATGGCCCGGTACGTGTTCTCTCGGTGGGGCGGCTGGTGGCGGACAAGAACCTCGCCCGCCTGCTCGAGGCGTTCGCCAGGGCGGGATTCGAGGCGGGCGAGGCCGAGCTCGTGGTGCGCGGCGGCGGGCCACTCGAGGGCGAGCTTCGCTCCATGGCCGGGCGTCTCGGGGTGCCCGCGCGCTTCGACGGTCCGGTGGCGCCATCGGGGCTGCCGGGCGTCTACGGCGAGGCGGACGTGTTCGCCCTCGTGAGCACCTACGAGCCCTTCGGCGCCACGGTGCGCGAGGGGGCCGCCGCCGCGTTGCCGCTCATCTGCTCCGAGCGTGCCGGCGCGGCCGGGGACCTGGCGGTGGACGGCGAGAACGCCGTGCTCGTGGATCCCGAGAGCGTGAGCGCCATCGCCGAAGCGCTGCGCCGCCTGGTGCGCGACCCGGAGCTGCGAGCCCGATTCGCGGCGGGCAGCCGCGCGGTCACGCGGCGCCATCCTCCGGAGGCCGATGCGCAAGCGTGGGAGCGCGCGGTGCTGCGAGCCTCTCGAACGCCTCCAGATACGCATCGACCATCGCCTCGCCGCTGAAGCGCTCGCGCTGGCGGCGCCGGCCGGCCAGGCCCATCTCCCGCGCCAGCCCGCCGTCGTCGGCGAGAGTGAGCAGGGCTCGCTGAGCGCCCGCCAGGTCGCCGGCGGACACCAGATAGCCCGTTTCGCCGTCCTGAACCGCCTCGGCGTTGCCGCCCACGTCGCAGGCCAGCACGGGTCGCTCCAGGGCCATCGCCTCGAGGATGCTCATCGGCAGCGCCTCGGCCTCGCTCAGCAGGCACACCAGCCCGGCGGCCCGGATCAGCTCGAGAGCGTCCAGGCGCACGCCGAGCAGCTCCACTCCGCTTCCCTCGGCCAGCCGCGCGAGCCGCTCGTGCTCGGGCCCCTCGCCGGCCACGTATCCGGTGAGCCGCGGATTGGAGCGGCGCGCGTCGCGCACGGCCTGGATGAACAGGTCGACCCGCTTCTCCGGGCGCAGGCCCGCCACGCACAGCGCGGTGAACCCGTCGCCCTCGAGCTCGGGCGAGGGCTCCACGCCGGCGATCTCGCTCTCGAACACCCCGTTGTGGACCACCTCGATGCGGTCGCGCGGGTACCCGAGCGCCGCCAGCGGCGGCACCTGGCGCTCGCTCACGCAGATCACGGCGTCCACCCGCCTGGCCACCAGGCGCGTGAGCACCCGCTGGTGCGCGCGGGGCGACACCAGGCGGCCGCTCGTGGTCAGCGGGGTGTGCTCGTTGACCACGTGCGGAGCGCCGGCCCGCTCGGCGATCGCCTCGCCCACGATCTGCGCATTCACGTCGCGGCTGACCACGGCGTCCGGGCGGGGGCGGGCGTACCCGAGCGCCCGGCGCATCCCGGCCAAGTCCGTGCGCCTGCGCATGTTCACGAACGTGGCGGGCACCCCGCGGGCGGTCAGCTCGCTGAACAGCGGACCCTCGCCGGTCAGGCAGAGCACCTGGACGTCCACGCCGCGGTCGTGCAACGCAGGCACCAGGGTGGCCCAGTGGCGCTCGGCCCCTCCGACGCGCATGTCGTTGCAGACGAAGAGCAGTCGCATCGCTCAGCCCGGCGCTCGTCGATGGAGGGCCACCGTCTCGCCCGCCAGGGTGCTCGGCAGATAGGGACGGCCGGCCAGGAAGTGGGCCGCCTCGCGCTCGGCCTCGTCACGTGGATAGCCGGCGGCCACGGGCTGTGTCTCGTGACGTACCGGCACCGCGTCGATCACGCCGAGGCGCCAGCCGCGCTCCGCGGCGAGCGCCGCCCAGTGCAGGTCGAGTCCCCAGCCGTAGCGCAACTCCGGAAAGGGAAGGAGCTCCCGAGCGGGAGCGGGGCCGAAGGCCGTGACCGGGCCGATCTCCACGAAGCGCGTCTCGCGGACCAGCGAGGCCGGACGCCGGCGCGTGACCTTCCAGGCCGAGTGGCTGAGCAGCGTCTGCGCGGGCTGGGCGAGGTCGAGCCCGAAGGCGGTGCAGACACCGAGCAGGCGATCGAGGAAGCCGCTCGGCAGGGACACGTCGTCGTCGACCACCACGGTCCATCCCGACGGCTGGGGCTCGGAGGCCGACAGCACGCGGTTGAGGTTCTCGAACTTCCCGCCCGCCAGCCCGCCGGCCACGGTCAGCTCCTCCAGCCCGCGCTCGGGTGCGCCCACTGCGCCCAGCGCGACCGTCACGCGATGCCGTGAGCGCGCGAGCTCCCGCGCCGCCGCGCCCATCAGCGAGCCGGGCCGGTAGACACCGATCGCCAGGACATCGAGAGCGGGGCCCCGAGCGGCCAGGCGCGCGGCCTGCCGGCGCGTGCCGCCGGCCACGTCGAGCGCACTGTAGGCGAGCTCGCCGGCGCGGCGTTTCAGCCGTCGCCACGGGTCCGTGACGTCGCCGCTGTCGCCGGACAGGAAGGTGCTCGGATCGGGGAGGCCGCTCATCCTCGTCGCAGCGTCTCGACCACTCGGCCCGCGGAGTGAGCGCCCATCACCACGCCCTGTGGGCAGGCGCGGCGCACCGTGTGCCAGCCGCACCCGGCCAGCACGCGCAGCTCGCGGGTGAGTCCGGGTGCGCGCCGGCGACGCTCGTCCGAGGCTCGGGCGGCCTGTCCGCGGACGTAGGCCGCCCGGGCCAGGCGGCCGAGGCGCCCGTCCGCCGCGCTGCGGCGATGGTCGAGACCGGCCGCCGCGATGTAGCGGATCTGGCCCCCTGCGGCCCGCAGCCGCTCGAGCCATTCCTCCTCGTCGCCGTGGGGGCGCACGATCGACTCGTCGAAGGGCCCGATCCGCTCGATGGCCGAGCGGCGCACCGCGAGGTTGGCGCCCCAGACCATCTCCGCCTCGCGGTCGCCCGGACCCAGGTCGAGCGTGGTGATCGGCGGATCCTCGCGGCCACAGCTCCTCGGCGTCGGACCCTCGAAGCGGGCGCGGATCGGGCCGCCGAACGCCTCGGCCTCGGGGTAGCGCGCGGCGCCCTCGATCAGTGCCTCCAGCCAGCCCGGCGGAGCGAGGATGTCGTCGTCCACGAAGGCGATCAGCGCTGCGCGCGCCTCGCGCACGCCCGTGTTGCGGGCCGCGTTCAGGCTGCGCGGCTCGCCGTGGCTCACCCGGCGCACGCCCAGGCGCTCGGCCACCTCCGGGGTGGCGTCGGTGGCTCCGTCGTCCACGACGAGGAGCTCGTAGTCGGCCCGCGTGCGCTGGCGGCAGAGCGAGTCGAGGGCCACCTCGAGGTATGCCGCCCGGCCGCGCGTGGGCACAACCACCGTGACGGCCGGCGCGTCCATCGCTGGATAGCGTAGCCCTGGCCCATGCGGGTTCTCGTGGTGCACAACCGCTACCGCCTCCAGGGCGGCGAGGAGCGCGCCGTCGAGCTCCAGGTCGCGGCGCTCCGGCGGGCGGGGGTGGCGCACGCCCTGCTCGAGCGCGATTCGGCCGAGGTCTCACGCCCTGCGGCCGCCCGCGCGCTCTGGCGGGGAGGCCGCGAGGAGGCCGACGTGGGCGCCGCCGTCCGCGAGCTCGGCGCCGACGTGATCCACGTGCACAACATGCTGCCGCTGTTCGGTCCGCGCGCCCTGGCGGCGGGACGGGAGGCGGGCGCAAAGGTGGTCCTCCAGCTGCACAACGTGCGCCTGTTCTGTGCCATCGGCGTGGCGGCTCGTGACGGCGGTCCCTGCACGCGCTGCCATCACCGCCGGACCTTGCCCGGTCTGGTGCTCAACTGCCGAGGCTCCGTGCCCGAGGCCGCCGTGTACGCCGCCGCGCTCGCGCGACACCAGCCCGCCGTGATCGAGGCCGTCGATCGCTTCCTCGTCCCCAGCCGCCACGCCGCCGGCCAGGTGGCGAGCCTCGGGCTGCCCGCCGAGAAGGTGGAGGTGCTCACGCACTTCCTGCCCGAGGAGGCGTTTGCTCGCCACTCCGTGGCCGACGAGGGCGGCTACGCGCTCGTGGCGGCGCGGCTCTCCCCGGAGAAGGGGATCGACACCGCTATCGAGGCGGCGGCTCTCAGCGGCGTGCCTCTGCGCGTGGCCGGCGAGGGTCCGGTGGCTGAGGAGCTCCGCGAGCAGGCCGCGCGGCTTGAGGCGCCGGTGGAGTTCCTGGGCCGGCTGGGACGCGAAGAGCTCCAGCGCGAGCTGGCCGGTGCCGCGATGCTCCTGCTGCCCTCGCGCTACCACGAGTTCGCGGGCTACGCGGCGCTCGAGGCAATGGGGGCGGGGGTGCCGGTGATCGTGACCACGCTCGGCGCGCCGCCCGAGCTCGCCGGCCACGAGCACAGCGTGGCCCCCAATGACCCCAGGGAGCTCGCCGAACGCATGGCAGCGCTCTGGAACGACCCCGACCGGCGCGGCCGCGAGGGCGACGCCCTGCTGGCCCGCGCGAGCGACCGCTTCGGGGAAGGGCGCCACCTGAGGGCACTGCTCGCGCTCTACGAGCGGCTCTAGCCGATCAGGCTGGCCACTCGAGGCCGGGCCGTGTACGTTCGCCGCGTGACCCGGGGCGCTCTATCCGCTGCTCGTGATCGGCGCGGTAGGGCTGGCCGTACGCCTCTTCCTGGCATTTCACTGGTACGGCAGCGGAGACCTTTTCACTTCGAGATAGTGGGCCTAGCGGACGCTCGACGACCCGCTGCACTGCTATGCGGGCAACGTGGGTGCGGGCGCGATCCTGTACCCGTACCCGCCGGGTTACTTGCTCTGGCTGATAGGGGCATACAAGCTCGCCCTGGCTTTCCACCTTTCGTTTCGCGATCATCTGGTGCAGCTCCTGCCGATAGCGGCCGATCTGGCCGTTGCGGTTGCCGTCTACGTCTATCTCGGCCGGCGTGGGGCGGATGAAGGAAGGCGCGTAGCCGGATTCGCTCTAGTCATGCTGGGTCCGGTTTTCATCGCGATCTCCGGCTACCACGGACAGCTGGACTCCGTGGCGATGCTCACCGGCGTTCTCGCCTGATGATCTGGGAGCGTCAAGGAGGTCGATCCCCCGTTGGTTGTGGTCGGGCGTGCTGCTCGGGATCGGAGGACTCCTGAAGACCGTCCCCCTCCTGCTGTCGTCCGTTGGTCGCCTCTGCCGCTCCTGCGCGAGGCGGCGAAACTCGTGAGCGTGGTGGGCGGGCTCGTGGTGGTGGCTTGCCTGCCGTTCCTGCTCGCCGAGCCGGACGGCTTCAAGAAGGTGCTCGTGTGGTCCGGTGTTCCGGGGCGCGGCGGACCCAGTCCATTCTCGATCCGGCCTTCGCCTGAGAGGCGACTCTCCCCGGCGCTGGCGCTGGCGGGCGATCCCAACGACGTCGCCAACTGGGTGAGCCGGGCCAACGGCGTCACCACGATCATCGTGCTCTGGCGCTCACGGCTTCCTGATTCGCTACCGGCCGGCACCGATCGACGCCACGGTCCTGCTCTGGCTGAGCGTTTATGTGTTCAGCGTGAACTTCTGCTGCAGTACTGATCTGGGGCCTGCCGTTCTTCATCATGGCCGGGTACCTGCGGGAGACGGCGCTGTTGCAAGTCGCGTGATCCCCGTGCTCATCATCACCTATCTGACTCGGATACCACGACGCCGTTCCTGGCTGATGCCTACGTGGTGATGATGGTCGTCCTGTGGATCTTCTGGGTGGTCGCGCTTGGACGCTGGTCCGTCGCACGATGCGTCGCGGCACGTCGGCCGATGGTGCGCCGATGATCGACGTGCGGCCGGCCGTAGGCAGTCTAGGCTCTTCGGCCGCATGACCGTCCCTCTGTTCGCGACCTCGCTCGACCCCTATCGCGACCGCATCGCCGAACGGCTCGTCGCCGTGGCCGACTCCGGCCGCTTCATCCTCGGCCCCGAGGTCGAGGGCTTCGAGGAGGAGTTCGCCGCCTACCTCGGCGTGGAGCACGTGATCGGCGTGGGCAACGGCACCGACGCGCTCACGATCGCGCTCCGGGCCCTCGGGGTGGGGCCGGGCGACGAGGTGGTGTGCCCCTCGCTCACCTTCTACGCCACCGCCGAGGCGATCGTCAACGCCGGGGGTGTCCCGGTGTTCTGCGACGTCGATCCCGAGACCTTCTGCGTCACCGCCGACACCGTGCGGCCGGCGCTGTCCGGGCGCACCCGCGCGATCGTGCCGGTGCACCTGTTCGGCAACGTCGCGCCGGTCGCCGAGCTCCGCGAGCTCGGTGTGCCCGTGCTCGAGGACGCGGCGCAGGCCGCCGGCGCAACCCTCGACGGGCAACGGGCGGGGGGACTGGGCCACGCCGCCACCTTCAGCTTCTTCCCCTCCAAGAACCTGCCCTGCCTCGGCGACGGCGGCGCGATCACCACCAACGATGCCGAGGTGGCCGAGCGCGCCCGCACGCTGCGCTTTCACGGCTCCAAGGACAAGAAGCACCACACGGACGTGGGCTACAACTCACGCCTCGACTCGCTACAGGCCGGAGTGCTGCGCCTACTCCTGCCCGAGCTCGAAGGCTGGAACGCCGCCCGGCGGCGCGCCGCCGAGGGCTACGAGCGCTCGGGCCTGGCCGAGCACGTGCGGCTGCCGGCGAGCACGCCCGGCGCCGAGCACGTCTATCACCTGTACGTGGTGGTCACCCCGGACGCGGATGCCCTGGCCGCCCGGCTCGGCGAGGCGGGCATCGGAGCACGCGGCTACTACCGGACCCCCGTTCACCGCCAGCCCGCAATGGCGGCCTACCGCGAGGCCGGACCCGACCTGCCGGTGACCGAGGAGCTGGCGGCCACCACGCTCGCCCTCCCGATGGGCCCCGAGCTGCGCGACGATCAGGTGGAGGAAGTCGTGGCGGCATGCGGCGCGCGGGTCGGCCAGCTGTGAGCGACGCCGTGCGCATCGGCGTGGTGGGACTCGGCTACTGGGGTCCCAACCTGGCCCGCAACTTCGACGGCCTCGCCGACGCTGAGCTCAGCTGGATCTGCGACGGCTCTCAGGACGTGCTCGACCGCGTGGCGTCCCGCTTCCCCGGCGCCCGCGCCACCGGCTCGCTCGACGACATGCTCGGCGACCCCGAGCTCGACGCCGTGGCGATCGCCACTCCGGTGCCCTCCCACGCGGACGTGGCGCTGCGCGTGCTCGCGGGCGGCAAGCACTGCTTCGTGGAGAAGCCACTCGCCCAGTCCACCGAGGAGGCCGAGGCCGTGGTGGAGGCCGCGGCGCGCGCCGGGCGGACCCTGATGGTGGGGCACCTGCTCGAGTACCACCCCGGTGTCGAGCGGCTGAAGGAGCTCGTGGACTCCGGCGAGCTGGGCGACGTTCACTACATCTACGGCAACCGCCTGAACCTCGGAAAGGTCCGGCGGGAGGAGAACGCGCTGTGGTCGCTCGGCGCGCACGATGTCTCCGTGGTCCTGCGCCTTGCGGGTGACGAGCCGGTGGAGTGCCATGCCCACGGCGAGAGCTACATGCAGGAGAGCGTGGAGGACGTGGTCTTCTGCTACCTGCGCTTCGCGTCCGGCGTGGCCGCCCACCTGCACCTGTCCTGGCTCGATCCCCACAAGGAGCGCCGCTTCACGGTCGTCGGGTCGAAGAAGATGGCCACCTTCGACGACATGGCGCTGGAGGGCAAGCTCACCCTCTACGACAAGGGATTCGACCAGACCTATCGGGGCTACGGCGAGTACATCGCCCGCTCGGGGGACGTCTTCTCGCCGCAGATCTCCAACGAGGAGCCGCTCACGATCGAGTGCCGCCACTTCGTGGAGCGGCTGCGCGACGGCAAGGCGCCGCGCTCCGACGGCGAGGCGGGCGTGCGCGTGGTCCGCGTGCTGGAGGAGCTGCAGAGAAGCCTGGACGCGGGCCGGCGGACTGCAGCGCGAGCACCGCGAGACGCGCAGTGAGAGCCCCCTAGCCGGACAACACGTCTAGCCTGCGCGAGCGGCCCGCAGGAAGGGGCTGTCGAGGTCGGCCGAGAGGCGGGCGGCGAACTCGCGGCTGAGATCGCCCGCCGGCTCTGCACGTGGCGGCGGCGGGCGAGGATCTGCGGCAGCTCGCGCACCACCGTCGCCTGCGCGCGAAGCTTCGATGTGAGCCAGCCGCCGCGCGCGGCGACGACGAGCAGCGCCAGCTCCGAGCGCCAGCAGCGGCGGCAGCAGCGAGCGCCAGCAGGGGCGCCGGGATAGTCGCTGACGATCGTCCACCAGCGGTTGCGCTCGAGCAGGAACCACTTGCGCGCGCCCTTCGGGAACTCGTAGTCGTGCTCCACCGCGCCCGCGGCGCGAGCCCCGACGCCGTAGCCGCGCAGAGCACAGCCGCAGGCGAAGGTCGAGGTCCTCGCAGTACATGAAGTAGCGCTCGTCGAAGCCGCCCACCGCGGCCCAGGCGTCACGGCGCACCACCATCGCGCTGCCCGAGGCGAACGGCACCTCGACCGGCTCGGCGGGCGCCTCGCCCACCGGCAGCGCCGCAGCGTCCCGGCCCAGCTGATGCCGAGGTAGTGGGCCACGTTGCCCGCCGTGTTGATCGCTCGGCCGCCGTCCATCGTCACGAGCGCCTGCCAGGCGCCCCAGCCCGGGCGCTCGCCCGCCACCGCCCGCAGGGCGGCGAGGCGCCCTCGGCGCGGCGCTGGGCGTCGGGGTTGAGGAAAGCAGGATCAGCGGCGCGCTCGACGCCGCCGCGCCCGCCTGGCAGCCGCCGGCGAAGCCGCTGTTGGCGCCCTGCTGGAGCACCCGCGCTCGCGGCGACGCCGACGCGCACCGCGGCCGGCGTGCCGTCGGCGCGAGGCGTTGTCGACGACGACCAGCTCGTCGCCGTCCGCGAGCTGCCCCTCCAGCGCGGCGAGCGTGGCTGCCGATGCGGCTCGGCGCTGTCGTAGGTCACGATCACCACCGCCAGCGCGTCACGCCGTCACCCGCCCAGCTCCCACGCCAGGCTCGAGGGCGTCGCCGACCGTCTGCTCGAGCGGAATCCGCGGCGCCCAGCCGGTGCGTGTCTGCAGCCGCGCGGCCGAGCCGCGGATCTCCGGCACGTCGTGCTCGCGCACCCGCGCCGGGTCGATCTCGTGGCGCACCGGGATGCTCGCGGCGCCGCGGACAAGCTCGATCAGATCGCGCACCGTCACCGCCGTGCCGCTGCAGACGTTGTAGGCGCCGGGCGTGAGCGCGGCCGCCTCGACGTAGGCGCGCACCACGTCGCGCACGTCGGTGAAGTCGCGCGCCGAGTCGGCGTTGCCGGTGCGCAAGAGCGCCTCGTCCGCGCCGGCCGCCTCGGCCTCGGCCACCTGGCGGGTGAGCGTGCCCAGCACGTACTCGTCCGACTGGCCCGGTCCCGCGTGGTTGAAGGCGCGCATGCGCACCACGCTCACGCCGTAGCGCGTCCCAGTACTGGGCGCCCAGCAGGTCCACGGCGGCCTTCGAGACCGCGTAGGGGTTCTGCGGACGCAGCGGCGCGGCCTCGTCCACCGGCAGCCGCTCGGGTGGCCCGTAGACCTCGCCCGAGCCCGAGAGCACCACCGTGGCGGCGGGGGCCTCCAGGCGCACCGCCTCGAGCAGGTTGACCGTCATGGCCACGTTCTCGGAGATCACCTTGGCCGGCTCGCGCCAGGACAGGCTCACCGACGGCAGGGCGGCGAGGTGGAAGACCACGCCCGGGCTCGCCGTGCCCAGCGCCCGGCGCACGGCCTCGGCGTCGAGCAGGTCCAGCTCGTCGCGGCTCGGGGCGCGACTGTGCCGGGCCCGAGTAGGTCGAGTAGGTGGCGGCCGGCGAAACCGCCGCCGCCGGTCACGAGGGCGAGGGCTCGTCACCCGCCGCGGGCCGCGGGCTCCCGCTCGCGCAGCCACTCGACCGTGCCGGCGATCCCCTCGCGCAGGTCCGATCCTGCGCCTCCCAGCCGAGCAGCCGCGCGCGCCTTCTCGACCGAGGGCCAGCGCCGCTGCACGTCGACCTCGAAGCTCGGCAGGTGCTCGAGCTCGAACGCCGCCGGGTCCTCGCCGCACGCCTCCCAGATCACCCGCGCGATCTCGGCCACGCGTGAGCTCCTCGGAGGCCGAGACGTTGAAGTCCTCGTTCTCGCCCGCCGGGTGGGCCATGGCGGTCACGATGCCGTCGGCGATGTCGTCCACGTGGGTGAGCGTGCGGGTCTGCTCGCCCGAGCCGAAGATCTGGAAGCGGGCGCTGCCCGGCCAGCACCTTGCGGATCAGGTCGGGGACCATGTGCGCGATGCCCGGCTCGTCCTCGGGCAGCTCGCCCGGGCCCGTAGGCGTTGAAGGGCCGGCAGATCGTGTAGGGCAGCCCGTGCTCGTCGTGCAGGGCGCGGCAGTAGACCTCGCCGGCGAGCTTCGAGAAGCCGTAGGCCGAGCGCGGCGCCGGGCAGTCGCGCAGGTGCTCCTCGGGGGTCGGGAACTCGGTGGCCCGCTCGAACACCATCGAGGACGAGACGTAGACGAGCCGCTCGACCGCTCGCTCGAGCGCCGCGCGGAAGACGGCGTTGTAGAGGCCGTTGTTCACCTCGAGCAGCGTGTGCGGGCAGCTTGTGGAAGTTGGCGATCCCGCCGACGATCGCCGCCAGGTGGATCACGTGCGTGCAGCCGTCGCGCGGCCGCGCGCGCCTCGGCGAGCATCGCGCAGGTCGCCGGTGTGGACCTCGCAGGCCTCGCGCATCCAGCCGGGCGCCTCGCGCTGGTCGGACACGCGCACCTCGCAGTCGGGGTCGCGCACCAGCCGGCGCACCACGGCGGCGCCGATCGTGCCGGCGCCGCCGGTGACGAGCACGCGGCTCACTCGGCGCTCGACCGCGCGCGCTCGCGCACGTCGGCGAACACGCGGCCCGGCGCCGGTCACGTTCCACGGGATCGACGAGCAGCGCGCCCTCGGGCAGCCGCTCGAGCAGGCCCTCGAACTCGGAGTGGTTGGTGGCCACCACCACGGCGTCGGCGCCCTCGAGCGCGGCCTCGAGCGGCTCGGACTCGGCGGGCACGTGCGGGTCGTGGCGGGCGACGTGGGCCAGCTCGCGCTCGAGCAGGCGGACCAGCTTGAAGGAGAGCGAGTCGCGCACGTCGTCGGAGTCGCGCTTGAAGGTCAGCCCGAGCACCGCGACCTTGCGGTCGCGCAGCGAGCCGCCGAGGCGCGACTTGAGCCCCTCGACCAGGAACAGCGGCACCGTCTCGTGCACGCGCGAGACCGCGAGCAGCATGCCCGGGCGCGCTCGAGCGCTCCTCGGAGAAGGCGAAGTCCTTGCGCAGGCAGGTGCCGGCGGTGAGCCCGGGCCGGCCGATCCCGCCGCGCGGGTAGTCGTGGTTGATCAGGTCGATCACCTCGAACACGTTCGCCCCGTACTGCTCGCACTCCATCATCAGGAGGTTGGGGAGCGCGAACTGCGTGTAGCGCAGGATGTTGGTCCAGATCTTGGCCAGCTCGGCCTGCACCGGGCGTGGTCTGGACGATCTCCGTGCCGAAGACCTCGAACAGCTCGGCGGCCTCGCGCGCCCGGAGCCCTCGCCGACGCCGCCGACGATGCACGGGCAGCGTCGCGATCTCCTCGAGGAAGTGGTTCTCCGCGATCCGCTCGGGCACGTGCGACGACGAACAGGTCCTCGCCGACCGTGAAGCCGCGCCGCTGCTCGAGGTAGCCGGCCACCCACTCGGTGGTGCCGGGCGCGACGGTGGAGCGCAGGATCGAGCGAGTGGCCCTCGCGCAGCACCGGCAGCAGGTCGTCGATCACCTCGCGGATCTGCGAGATGTCGATCTCGATGTGGCACGTAGGCCGGCGTGCCGAGCGTGAGCACGATGTGGTCCGCCGCGCGCGGCGTCCTGGCACGGCGCGCGGTGCGCTCGAGCCGGCCGCTCGCCAGCACGCGCTCGAGCAGCTCCTGGGTGCCGGTCTCGTGGAACGGCATCTGGCCGGCGTCGAGCCGCGTCGAGCACGCGCTGCCTCGCGCTCGACGCCGATCACGTCGAGCCCGCGGTCGGCGAACGAGAGCGCCAGCGGCAGGCCGACGCGGCCGAGGCCGACGACGGCGACGCTCTGCGCCATCGCGCGAGTCTACGCGCGGCTGGCGCCGCTCGGATAGGTACTGGCGGGCGAACGCGGCTACGAAGCGCGGGTTGGTGTAGAGGTAGCGGGGAAGCAGCCGCCGCGGCTCCTGCGCGGTGCGGTAGACCCACTCGAGCCCGCGCTCCTGCATCCAGCGCGGCGCCATCGGCACGCGGCCGGAGTGGAAGTCGAAGGCGGCGCCCACGCCGCACATCACCGGCACGTCGAGGCGGTCGCGCATGTGCGCCATCCACTTCTCCTGCTTGGGCACGCCGATGCCCACCCAGAGCACGTCGGGACGCGCCGCGTTGATCTCGGCCGCGATGCTCGCCTCCTCGTCGGCGGTCAGCGGCCGGAACGGAGGTGAGTAGCCGCCCACGACCTTGATGCCGGGGTGGCGGCGGCGCATGGACAGGGCGAGCTGCACGAGCGAGCCCTGGTCGCGCCCGCCGTAGAGCCAGACCCGGTGGCCGAGCTGCGCGCAGCGGTCGCTGTAGCGCAGCATCAGCTCGGGGCCGTAGACGCGGTCTCGAAGCTGCTCGCCGAGCAGATTCGCGGCCCACACCACGCGGCATGCCGTCCGGCACCACCAGCGTCGCGCCGCTCAGCGCGGCGAGCATCTCCGCATCGTCGCGCGCCTCCATCACGGCGTGCACGGGGGCCACGCACACGTAGCCGCGCTCGCGGGTGGCCACGAGCTCGTCCATCACGTCCATCGTGCCCCGGTAGTCGATCACCGAGACCGGAGCGCCCAGCACGGAGCGGGTCCGCGCGGCGGCAGGGGCGATGGCGGGCGAGGAAGCGCCTACGCCTGGGTCGGGGCGGGACTGGGTCATGGCGCGAAAGGGAGCGTACTCACGTGAACGGGCAGCGGCGAAGCTCGCCGGAGGGTCGCGTAGATTGCAACCCGTGCCGCCTGCCGGGGTTGCGCCGTCCGAGGAAGGTGCGCCGGGGCCCGGCGAGGCTCGCCTGCTCGCATCGGGCGCGCTCGTGCAAGGTTTCGCCCAGGCCAGCGGCCTCGTCGCGCTGCTGGTGATCGTCACCGTGCTCGCGCGCCGGCTGGTGCCGGCGGAGCTGGGCGCCTACGGCCTGGTGGCCTCGCTCGCGGGCTACCTGCTGGTGCTGCGCAACAGCGTGGCCAGCTCGGCGGTGCGGGCGATGGCGAGCGCCCTCGACCGCGCCGAGCGCGGACGGGTGTTCTCCGCCGCGGCCGCGCTCTATGCGGTGGTGGGGCTGCTCACCGGGCTGCTGATCGCCGTGAGCGTCGCTGGGGATCGCGGGCCTGATCCTCGACGGCGACCTGGCCCGCGACGCGCGCGCCGGCGGCGCCGGGCTGGGGGTCCTCACGGGCCTGGGGATCGCGGCGTCGGTGAACCTCGACGCCCTGCGCGCGGAACGCCTCTTCGTGCGCGGCGCGCTCACGGAGATCGTGGCCGTGGGGATCTATCTCGCGCTGATGCTCACCCTGATCCTGAGCGGGGCGGATCTGGCCGTCGTGATCGCCGCGAGCGGCGCGATTCCCCTGCTGAGCGGGCTGATGTCGGCGGTGGTGGCCCGGCGTTCCGGGCTTCCGGTGGGCTTCGATCGCGGCGGCGTGACCCGGGAGCGCGCGATGCGGATCGTCCCCACCGCCGGCTGGCTGCTGGTGGTGGAGCTGTCCAACCTGGCGATGTACGCGTTCAGCCGGGTGATCCTCGGCGCGTACCGCTCACCGTCCGCGGTGGGCCGCTTCGAGGGACCGCTGCGCGCCCACAACCTGCTCTACGCGCTCGCCGGCGCGCTGGCCGTCCCGGTGGTGCCCACGGCGTCCCGCTACGTGTCCGGCGGCGAGCAGCGCCGCCTGCGCGAGCTCGCCCTGCGCGGCACGCGCTACACGCTCGCGCTGTTCGTGCCGCTGTGCGTGACGCTGATGGCGCTGGCCGAGCCGATCCTCGACGTCTGGCTGGGCGACCGTTACGGCGAGGGCGGGGCGGCGCTGGCGATCCTCGTGTCCTACTGGGTGCTGCTGGGCGGGCTCGTGGTCACCCCCGGGTTCCTGGTCGGCGTGGGCCGGGCGCGCTCCGCCGGCCTGGTGTTCGCGGGCACCGCGGTGCTCAACCTCGTCCTCACGCTCGTGCTCACGCCCGAGCTCGGCCTGGAGGGCCCGGCGCTCGGCACCGCGATCCCGTTCGTGTGTGCCTTCCCGCTGCTGCTGCGCGTGGGCCTTGGAGCCTCCGGTGCCTCGCTGGCCGAGCTCGCGCGGGTGGCGTGGCTGCCCAACTACGCCCTCGGGGCACTGCTCGCGGGCGTGCTGGTGGCGGCGCGCCTGGGGCTGTCGCCGGAGTCGCTGCCGGCGGTCCTCGGGCTGGCCGCCGGGGGCGTGCTCGCCTACTGGGCGGCCTTCTACTCGCTGGTGCTGTCGCGCGAGGAGCGCGGCCTCGCCCGCGGCATCGTCAGCCGTTCCGGTTGAGCTCGCGCAGGAGCGGCGCGTTGCGGTCGCGCTCCGAGGTCTCGTAGTCGATCCCGGACGGCCACTCGATGCCCACGTCGGGATCGTCGAAGCGAAAGCCGGCCTCGGCGGCCGGGTCGTAGTAGGCGGAGCAGCGATAGAGCACGTCCGCGACCTCGGAGAGCACGCAGAAGCCGTGACCGAAGCCGTCGGGCACGTAGAGCTGATGGTGGTTCTCGTCGTCGAGCTCGAAGCCCTCCCAGCGCCCGAACTGGGCCGAGCCGGGACGGATGTCCACGATCACGTCGAGGATCGCCCCGCGCGCGCAGCGCACGAGCTTGGCCATGCCGGGCTGGAAGTGCATGCCGCGCAGCACGCCGTGAGCCGAGCGCGACTGGTTGTCCTGCACCCACTCGTCCGTGATCCCGGCCTCGCGCACCTGAGTGGCCCTGAAGGTCTCCAGGAAGAAGCCGCGCGAGTCGCCGTGCACGGTGGGCTCGAGCAGTACCGGCCCTTCGAGGCGTGTTTCCAGGCGGTTCATGGGCGCGCCAGGCTATCCACGTTGTCCGCGATCATCCCCGCGAGGGCCAGCGAGGAGGTGGCGGCCGGCGAGGGAGCGTTGCGCACGTGGAGCGCGTGCCCGGTCTCGGAGAGCACGAAGTCGTCCACCAGCGCGCCGTCGCGGGCCACGGCCTGGGCGCGCACGCCGGAGAAGCCTCCGTGGAAGTCGCTGGGCCCGATCTCGGGCACGTAGTCCGCCGCGGCTGCGGCGAAGGCTCGCTTGCTGGCTGCGTGACGGAGCTCGGTGATACCCGTGCGCCACCAGCGCAGGCCCATGCGCCAGGTGCCCGGCCAGGTGAGCTCCCGGGCGCCCTGTGGCCAGAGCAGCGCGCTGGGGCCGAGTGAGACCTCGCCGTCGATGTGGCGAGTGAGGTGGACCCCGAGGAAGGGCAGCGACGGGTCGGGCACCGGGTAGATCATGCCCCGCACCAGGTCGCGCCTGTCCGGCTTCAGGTAGAGGTAGGCGCCGCGGAACGGCACGATCCGCGGGTCCGCGGAAGCGCCCGACGCCTCGGCCAGCCGATCCGAGGCGCCGCCCGCACAGAACACCGCGAAGCGAGCCGCGGTCTCACCGCGGGCGTGCCGGAGGACGATCCCCCCGTTGCGCTGCTCCGAGCCGCCGACGGGACACCCGGTGATCACCGGAGCGCCGCTCTCCGCAAGCTCGCGCGCCAGCGACCCCGCCACGGCGCCGAAGTCCACGATGCCGGTCTCCGGCGAGTGGAGCGCCGCGGCGCCCCGGGCGTGCGGCTCGATCTCGGGGATCTCGCTCGCCGAGAGCCGGCGCAGCCCGGGCACGGCGTTCTCGCGCCCGCGCCGCTCGAGCTCGTCGAGACGCCCCAGCTCGCTCCCGTCGCGGGCCACGATCAGCTTGCCGCAGCGCTGGTACGGGATCCCGTGCTCGTCGCAGTAGTCGTACATCTGCCGTGCGCCGGCCACGCACATCCGCGCCTTGAGCGAGCCGGGTGCGTAGTAGATGCCGGCGTGGATCACGCCGCTGTTGGCGCCGGTCTGGCCGGTGCCCACCTCGGCTGCGGCCTCGAGCACGACCAGGGAGCGCTCGGGCGCGCGCCGGTGAAGCTCGCGGGCCACCGCGAGGCCCAGGATGCCGCCGCCGACGACGACGACGTCGGCGGAGCCGGGTGGGTCGGCCATCAGCCGGCCTGCTTCTGCGGGACGCCGCTGCCGAGCAGCTCGAGATCGGAATCGACCATCAGCCGGACCATCTCGTCGAAGCTCGTCCGCGGCTCCCAGCCCAGCCTCTCACGGGCCTTGCCGGCGTCCCCGACGAGGTGCTCCACCTCGGCCGGGCGCAGGTAGCGCGGATCGACCCGCACGTGCTCGTCGGGATCGAGTCCCACGTGCTCGAAGGCCACCTCCACCAGCCGGCGCACGCTGTTGGCCTTGCCGGTGGCCACCACGTAGTCCTCGGGCTCGTCCTGCTGGAGCATCAGCCACATGGCCTCCACGTAGTCCTTCGCGTAGCCCCAGTCGCGCTCGGCGTCGAGGTTGCCGAGGGCCAGCTCCTCGGCCAGACCGAGCTTGATGGCGGCGGCGCCGTGGGTGACCTTGCGGGTGACGAACTCGAGCCCGCGGCGCTCGGAGTTGTGCACCAGCACCCGGCCCACGCCGGCGCACAGGACGCCACTCTCGGTCTCCAAGTCGAACACGAACTCCGATTCTTCGACCGGCTCACCTATCCGCATGATCTCGGCCGGGTCCTTGCGGAGGTGTTGCCCCTTTGCACCAACGCGGACGGCCGAGGCCAGGTTGAGCTGGTAATAGGCGCGACCCGCGCGCTGCTCGACGTAGACCGACGCCGGCTGATCGAGCCAGTGATACATCCAGCACAGGCCCTGGGCGAGCACGGGGCTGTTGGTCTTGACCGACATGCCCTTGCCCTTCTTGAGACCGTCGCCGGCGTAGTAGCCACGCAGAAACGCTTCCCAGATCTCGGTGTCGGCGTTGAGTACCAGAGGTGGGACCTGCTTGTGGGCCGTGGGGGTGTAGAGCTGCTCCCGCAGCCAACCGCGGGCGCCCACCGCACCATTCAAGTTCAGCTTCCCAACGCTGGCCTCGGCGTCGAAGCCCGACCGCCCCTCCCACCCGTAGGTCGTGCCCACGAACAGCCGAGCCCAGAGTTCGCCGACCCGTCGCCTGATCTCTGCGTCATTGTTCGTAAAGCACGCGCTTCGCCCATCACGCTCGACCCAGCCGTCGGCGACCATCAGACCCAAGAACTCGGCCATCTCCTCGGTGGTGACCGTCCACAGCGGCGGATGTGGCATCTCTTCGCAGAGAGCCAGCCGATCGCCTTCGTCCAAGGCGTCCGCGCGAAGCTCCTCATGGTCCTCGTCGAGCATGCGGTGATGTGCGGTGGCCTCGACCACCCCACCGCGCGTCCGAATCGAGAGCAGGCGATGATCCGGATCGCGGCTGCGTCGACGCGTCGCGGTGATCGCCCTCACCGGCGTCCAGTCTGCGCCGTCCCAGACCTCGAGCAGGCCCGAGGGCTCGAAGGTCTGCACACTCGGACCCTTCCTTCGCAGCGGCACGAGATCGGCCGGCGTCCGTACCGCCTGCGTGCCGTTCTCGCGCACCATCAAAGGTAGTTGCGCATGCAAGCATTCGTGGTTAAACAGAATCCCCGAGCAGGCAAAAAGGTCATACGACTCGCGGTAGTTGACCGTGATGAAGTGCCCGTAGGTCTTGGCCACGCCGTAGGGGGAGCGCGGATAGAACGGCGTGCTCTCGCGCTGCGGCACCTCCAGGACCTTGCCGAACATCTCCGAGGAGGAGGCCTGGTAGAAGCGCGCCTCGGGCGCCACCTCGCGCATGGCCTCCAGCATCCGGGTCACGCCGGTGGCGGTGAACTCGGCGGTGAGAACGGGCTGCGACCACGAGGCGGCGACGAACGACATCGCGGCCAGGTTGTAGATCTCATCGGGCTCACTTGCGCGCAGAACGTCCACCAGGGAGCGCTGGTCGAGCAGGTCGCCGGTGTGGAGCACCACGGAGTCGCGACACCCCGCCAGCCGCTGAAAGGTCTCGGTGGACGAGCGCCGCACCATGCCGTGCACCTCGTAGCCCTTCTCGAGCAGAAGCTCGGCCAGGTACGAACCGTCCTGGCCGGTGATTCCGGTGACCAGCGCGCGCCTGCTCATGCTCAGGGGGCTAGGGCTTCCCTCTCGCGAAGCCAGTCGACGGTGCCGGCGATGCCATCCCTCAGGTCGATGCGAGCCTCCCAGCCGAGCAGCCGCTTTGCTTTGGCCACGGACGGCCAGCGCCGCTGGACGTCGACCTCGAAGGAGGGCAGGTGCTCAAGCTCGAACGCAGCCGGGTCCTCACCGCACGCCTGCCAAATCACCCTTGCGATTTCCGCCACGGTGCGCTCCTCAGAGGCGGACACGTTGAAGTCCTCGTTCTCGCCGGCCGGGTGCTCCATTGCAGTCACGATCCCGTCGGCGATGTCGTCGACGTGGGTGAGCGTTCGGGTCTGCTCTCCGGACCCAAAGATCTGCAGCGGGCGCTGACCAGCAAGCACCTTGCGAATCACGTCGGGGACCATGTGCGCGATGCCGGGCTCGTCGTCCGGCATTTCGCCCGGCCCGTAGGCGTTGAAGGGGCGGCAGATCGTGTATGGCAGCTCGTGCTCGTCGTGTAGAGCCCGGCAGTAGACCTCGCCAGTCAGCTTGGAGAAGCCGTACGCCGAACGGGGTATCGGGGTGTCTGCTATGTGCTCCTCGGTAGTGGGAAACTCGGTCGCCCGCTCAAACACCATCGAGGACGACACGTACACACAGCGCGTGACCCTCTCCTCGAGCGCGGCACGAAAGACACCGTTGTAGAGCGCATTGTTGACCTCGGTGAGAGTGTGCGGCAGCTTGTGGAAGTTGGCGATTCCGCCGACGATCGCCGCGAGATGGATGACATGGGTGCAGCCGCGCATCGCGGCGCGTGCCTCGTCAAGCACACGCAGGTCGCCGGTGTGGACCTCGGCCGTCTCGTGCATCCAGTCCGGGGCATCGCGCTGGTCGGATACACGCACATCCCAGCCGGCCTCGCCGGCGAGGCGGCGCACCACTGCAGCGCCGATCGTGCCGGCGCCGCCGGTGACCAGCACGCGGGTCACGCCGGCTCGACCGCTGCCTGATGTCTCACCAAGCCGAAAACCCTGCCGGAGCCGGTCACGTTCCACGGATCCACCAAGAGAAGTCCCTCTGGCAGGCGCTCCAGCAAGCCCTCGAAGCTCGAATGGTTGGTGGCAATGACGACGGCGTCGGCACCCTCGAGGGCATCCACGAGCGGCTCGGAGTCGCCCGGCACATGGGGATCGTGGCGCGCGACGTGGGCCAATTCGCGTTCGAGCAGACGCACCAGCTTGTAGGAGAGGGAATCACGCACGTCGTCGGAGTCGCGCTTGAAGCTCAGGCCGAGCACCGCGACCTTGCGATCGCGCAGCGAAGCGCCTAGCCGTGACCGCAGGCCCTTAACCAGGAAGAGTGGCACGGTCTCATGCACCCGCGAAACCGCCAAGAGCATGCCGGGAGAGCTCGAGCGCTCTTCCGAAAAGGTGAAGTCCTTGCGCAGACAGGCGCCGGCAGTCAGCCCGGGCCGCCCCATGCCGCCGCGCGGGTAGTCGTGGTTGATCAGCTCAATCACGTCGAAGACGTTGGCTCCGTACTGCTCGGCTTCCATCATCAGGAGGTTGGGCAGGGCGAACTGCGTGTAGCGCAGGATGTTGGTCCAGATCTTGGCCAGCTCGGCCTCAACTGGGCTGGTCGACACGATCTCCGTCCCGAAGACGTCGAAAAGCTCGGCGGCCTTGGCCGCGGACCCGTCCCCTACGCCGCCAATGATGCAGGGCAGGGTCGCGATCTCCTCGAGGAAGTGGTTCTCGGCGATCCGCTCCGGCACATGGGACACGAACAGGTTCTCGCCCACGTGGAAACCGCGCCGTTGCTCGATATAGCCGGCTACCCAGTCAGTCGTCCCCGGCGCCACGGTCGAGCGCAGGATCAGCGAGTGGTCCTCTCGGAGTACGGGCAGCAGATCGTCGATTACGCGCCGGATCTGCGACATGTCGATCTCGATGTGCACATGGGCCGGCGTCCCCAGCGTGAGCACCAGATGGTCCGCCTCAGCCGCGTCCTGCACGTGTTGAGTGAGACCGAGATTGCCTTGCTCGGCCACTCGGGTCAGCAGCGCATCTGTGCCGGTCTCCTGGAAAGGCATGTGCCCCGCCTGCACCTGCTCGAGTACGGGGGGATGACGTTCCACGCCCAACACGTCAAGCCCGCGATCGGCGAAGGAAAGGGCAAGGGGCAGCCCAACCCTGCCGAGACCGATGACAGCGACACTCGTCATCGCGACCCCACGCCGCTACGTCGGAACGGCTCGCGCGGCGGCGCGGCCTCGTCCTCCACGCCGTCGTTCCGTTCCTGTAGCTGATCTTCGGTGCGGTGCTGGCGGTGCTCGAGCAGGGCGAGCCGCTGAGTCAACACTTTCGTCTGGTCAGATAACCGCGACACCGCGACGGAAAAGTGCAGGAGCAGGATGAGCACGAAACCGAACGCGATCAGGAAGAGTGCGTTCGGTGGATACACGATCCCGACCAAGTTCGCCAGCCGCTGGAGCGCGCCCTCCCAGACCGACAGCCCAAGCAGCACCAGGGCGCTGAACAGCCACAGAAGCGCGTAGCGCTCTAGGAACGCCCGGCGGCGCACGAGTTCTAGAACGCCAACCAGCAGTAAAGCGCTCACAACGATGGCGAGGACTTGGATCTTGGTCTCCATCAGATCCCCTGCGAGGCTGCAACGGGCGCGTCGCCACCCGGCTCGGGCACAGGGCGTGCTCGGACTAGGCCGATGAAGATCGCCAACAGGACCTTGATCATGTAGTACGCCGACTTGCCCGAGGTGATTGACGTGACCCCGCCCTCACGGCGCAGCATCCGAACCGGTACCTCGCGCATGCGGAGGTGGTGGAAGTGGACCATCAACACCGCCTCCACCTCGGGGTAATCGTGTGGATAGTCACGGGCGAACAAGGCGATACCGCGACGGTTGTAGAGGCGAAAGCCTGAGGTGGGATCACTCACGTGCTGGCCGACGATGCGCGAGAGCAGGAACGCGAACAAGTGGATGCCGGTGCGACGGCTGACGGGCGCGGGATACCCGTGCTCCTTCGTAAGGAAGCGCGACCCGCACACCATGTCCGTGCCCGGGTGCTCGTCCATCGCGTGCATCAGCTTGGATATTTCCTCCGGGCGATGCTGTCCATCGCCGTCGACCTGAACGACGTAGTCGTAGTCATTCTCGAGCGCGTAGACGAAGCCGGACTGCACCGCGCCGCCGATCCCAAGGTTGAAGGGATGCCGAACCACCGCGGCACCGGCCGCTCGGGCAAGCTCGCCGGTCCCGTCGGTCGAGCCATCGTCCACGACAAGCACGTCATAGCTGGGCACATGCTCGCTGAGTGAGCCGACAACACCGGCGACCGTCTCGCCCTCGTTGTAGGCCGGAACGACCGCAAGGTATTTCGTGTCCGTGCTCATCGTTTGATGAATGCGCTCAAGTCTTCCGAGTTGCGGCCACGCGCGCATATATTGCCCGGTGACGGTCGGCCGAGCCATGCCATGTGAAGGATCGTGCACGTGCCAGACCGGCCTCTCGCAGCCGCTCCCGCAGTTCGCTGTCGGCAGTCACGCGGCCCACTGCGACAGAGATGGACTCTACCGACCTGGCGTCGAAGGGCAGCGCAGCGTCCCCGCAGACCTCGGGCAGAGAGGCGGCGTCCGAGCAGGCGACCGGGCAGCCGCAGGCCATGGCCTCCAGCGGAGGGGCGCCGAAGCCCTCGTAGAGGCTCGGAAAGACCATGGCTTGAGCGCGCCGGTAGAGGCCGGCCAGTGTCTGGGCGGTCACGTGGCCAAGATGATGAACACGGCTCCCGACACCTAGCGCGTCCGCCCGCCGTCGCAGGGCGCCGAGCCGATCATATTCCTGTCCAGTGAGGACCAGGTGGAGCTCGCGGTCCCGCAGGGCGGCAAGCGCCTCGAGCAAACGTTCGTGGTTCTTGTGCGGCCACAGGTTGGCGGGGTAGACGAGGAACCGCTCCGGCATTCCAGGTCTTTCCAGGCGCACGTCCTCGGGGTTGGCGCTGGGCGTGAATCGCTGGTGATCGATCCCGTGGTAGACGACCTCGATGTGCTCAGGAGAAACCCCGAGCACATCGACGATTCGCCCGCGCGCATGCTCCGTCCCGGTGATCACCTGGTCGGCAGTGCGCGCTGCTCGGTCATAGGCCCAGCGCCGGTATGCGCGCTCGCCGCGCGAGAACAAGTCCGGCAGATCGTGGTGCTGGACGTCGTGCAGTGCGACGATCCGCGGGACGGGTGTGGCGGGGATGGGCACTGTCACGGGGTAGTGCACGAGATCGAGTCCCGTAGGGACATCGCGCGCCGCCACCCGCGGCAGTGCGGCGGCCTGGGCCATGGCCAGCAGCCGGGTGGCGTCCGAGTCGCCGCACCGATACGACTCAATGTGCCTGAGGGTCACAGGCCCACGGGCGAAGCCGGCGTAAGCCTCCATCACGTGGCGGTTAGCCAGAACGGTTACCTCGGGGCCTTCTCCGTTGGCATATTCCCCAAGCAGGCCGCGCACGTAGGTCTCCGAGCCACCCACCCGTCCGGGAAAGAGTGTCAGCAGGGCGAATCCGATACGCATCGGACCGAGAGTAGGTGACCGCTATGCCAGACTCGCCCGCCGTGGATCTCCCGACTATCAGCATCGTCACGCCGTGCCTAAACGCGTCGGACACGATCGGTGAGACGATCGAGAGCGTCAGGGCGCAGGGGTATCCGCGCTTGGAGCACGTTGTCGTGGACGGGGGCTCCACCGACGGCACAATCGCGGTGCTCGACCAGCTCGGAGTGCGCTACGTGTCCGAACCCGATGATGGACGCGTGGACGCCGCCAACAAAGGCGTAGAGCTGACTTCGGGAGACATCGTTGGCTGGCTCAACGCGGACGACCGCTACGAGCCGGGTGCCCTGAGGGCCGTTGGGCGGGCGCTTGCCAACGATCCGAATGCGGGTTGGGTCACCGGCTACTGCCGAATCATCGACGGTCGCGGTCGCGAGATTCGAAAGCCGATCACGGCCTACAAGAACCTATTACTGCGCCACTGGTCGTACCCGCTCTACCTGACGCAGAACTTCGTTTCGGATCCAGCCACGTTTGTGCGGCGGACCGCCCTGGAGGAGGCCGGCCCGCTCGACCCGCGCTACGCCATCTCTCACGACTACGATCTCTGGTTGCGGGTGGCCAGACACCACCGCCCCATCATCCTGCGGTGCTGGCTCTCGAATTTCCGGATGGCCGAGGGCACGCTGAGCATGGCGGGCTTTGAGCGCCAGTTCCGCGAGCACGTTGACTGCGCGCAGCGCTGGGGCGACGGCCATCGCCTAGCGGTCGCGGCGAACGTCCTGATCAGTCGGGCGATCGTCTCGGTGTACCGAGGATTGCGCACCGCTAGGCGGCTACGCGCATAGTGCGCGGCTGGGCGACTCTGTACGGGCTGAGCCTCCGGCTGGGCGCCCGTTCGCTGCTCCGCGACGGTCCCAGCCGCGAGGCGCTGATCCGGATCGTGGTGCCGCTCGACCCGAGCCGGTACCTCGAGCTCCCGGACACTTTGGAGCAATTGCAAGCTGCGGCGGGCGAGCGCGTGCTCGACCTGGCCAGTCCAAAGCTCCCCGCCGTGGCTCTCGCACGGCAAGGAACGATCGTCACGAGCATCGACGCGCTCCACTCTGAGGTGGACACCTGGCGCCGGCTGGCCGGCCACGAGCCAAACCTGACGTTCGCTGTCGCCGATGGCCGCGATCTCGATTTGCCGGACGCGTGCTTCGATCGGGCATACAGCATTTCGGTGATCGAACATATTGCCGGCGACGGCGACCGGACGGCGCTGTCAGAGCTGGCGCGGGTGGTGCGGCCCGGCGGCCGTGTGGTGGTCACTCTGCCCTACGCGGAGCGTTACCACGAGGACTGGCGCAAGGCTCCGGTCTATGGGTCCCAGGAAGCCGTGAGCGGGCGCTACTTCTTCGAACGCTGGTACGACGAAGGGCGGGTAGCCGCCTTGGTGGCCTCAGTGCCGGCGCTGAAATTGATCTCGCGACGGGTGTCGCGTCTGTGGCCGAACTGGCATCGCGCTTACGTGCGGCTTTTCCCTTGGCTGATCGCCCTTGGCCCCCTCTATGGGTTGCTGGCCCGCCATGTCGACGGCCCGCCCGGCGATGTGATCCGGCTGACATTCATCAAACGAGAGACGGCGTGAGCGCGCCGCGGGCTTCCGTGTTGATCGTCGCGCAATTTGCGCCCCCGGCGGGGTTCTCGGCGGCCCGGCGCACACATGGCCTGGCCAAGTATCTTGAACGACTTGGTCACCGGGTAACCGTGCTTACGTCCCTCGCGTCGGGCCACGGCTCAGTGCCTGACGCCAGCCGCACTGTGCGCAGCCGTGACTTGGTGGCCAGCCGGGTGAATTGGAGGCGCGCGAGCTTCGAGGGGGCACGTGGAGGCGGCGAGGCCTACGCCGAGCCCAGCCCGATCGCCTCGCTCGTTGTGCCCGACCTTTCACTGATCGGCTGGCTGCCGTTCGTGTTGCCCAGAGCTCGCGCGCTTGCGCGCGCCACAAAGATCGATTGCGTTCTTACCACCTCTCCTCCGGAGTCGGGGCACCTGGTTGGCATGGCGCTGGCGCGCGCGGGCACGCCCTGGATCGCCGACCTGCGAGACGGCTGGACCTTCGAGTCCACCCACCCGGAGTGGCCGCTCTCCATTCAGAGCCGTCTCGACGCGGGGCTGGAACGGGCAGTGGTCCGCCGGGCGGACCTGGTAACAACGGTGACCGACGAGATCACCGATGACCTGCGGACGCGGCTGGGAGCACGCGCGATTACGCTCCCCAACGGCTTCGACCCGGGTGAGGCGGTGGGGGAGGACGTCGGCGACGTCGGCCTGGATCCGCAGCGTCATTCAATAGTGCACACGGGCCGCATGGGATTCTCGGGACGGTCGCCTCGTCCGCTGCTCGATGGCCTTGAGATCCTCCGCCAACGTCACCCGGACCTCGCTGCTGGGGTGGAGCTGGTGTTCGCAGGGCCGCTTTCCGCAGAGGAGCGAGAACAGATCAAGGCTGCGGGCGACGACGGGTCGGTACGCGCCGTGGGCACGCTGGATCGAAGGGAGACCCTGCGGCTACAAAAAGCGGCCGACACGCTGTTGCTGCTCACAGGTCGCGGGCGACGCAGCGAGGCCACGGCCAAGCTCTACGAGTACCTGGCCGCCGGGCGGCCAATCCTTGTGCTGGGCGAGGGCTCGGCGGCGGCACGCATCGTGAGCGAGACAGGTGCCGGGTCGGCAGCCTCGGCAGACGATCCTGTCGCGATCGCAGCGGCTTTGGAGAAGCTCATGTCCCGACCAAAGGCGGCGGCGGTCCGGCGCGAGGCCGCTGGCCGTTACTCCTATCCGCGCATCGCGGCCGAGCTGTCGGACCACGTCCAGCGCCTCACGGCCGTTGGCTCAGGCCGGCAACGGTGAAGAGCGGCGGGCGAGGGCGTCGACGCGCTGCGCTGCCCTGATGCCGGCTTCCCCGTCCCAAAGCGGGATGTCGACCGGTCCCGGAGGCTCCCCAGCGAGTTCAGCGCGGCATGCTCTGGCGAGGGCGGCGGCGTCGGTGCCCACCAGGTGATTGGTGCCGAGCGTCACGGTAATCGGCCGCTCAGTCGTGTCGCGATACGTAAGGCAAGCCACGCCCAGCACCGAGGTCTCCTCCTGAACGCCGCCTGAGTCGGTGATTACGAGGCGAGCCGACTCTTCGAGCGAGATGAACTCGAGGTAGTCAGCCGGAGGAAGGGCAATGATGCCGTCGAGCGATCCCGAGTCGTACTCTTCAATGCGCGTCCTGGTGCGCGGATGTAACGGAAATACCACAGGGAGCTCTGACGCCAGGTCGCGAAGCACCTCGAGCAGTGCCGCCAGCTCGCCGGGGGAGTCCACCAGCGCGGGGCGATGCAAGGTCACGAGCGCGTACCCGCGCTGCTCGAGCCCGTGTCGGGTCACGACTCCTGTTTCGCGGGCGGCAGGAAGCAGCCGTACCAGGCTGTCGATCATCGTGTTTCCTATCAGCGCGATCGCGTCCGGGTTCACGCCCTCTTGGATGAGGTTTTGCACCGCGTCCTCAGAAGGACAAAGCAGCAGGTCCGAGACGCGATCGGTCACGACTCGGTTGACCTCCTCGGGCATCGTCCAGTCGCGGGAGCGGAGCCCCGACTCCAAGTGAGCCACCGGAGTACCGCTCTTGGCCGCCGCGAGGGCGGCGGCCATCGTTGAGTTCACGTCGCCGGCGACCACGAGGGCGTCGGGGCGCCGCTGCTCTAGCACCCGTTCGACGCCTATGAGCACACCTGCGGTCTGCTCAGCGTGAGAGCCCGACCCCACGCTGAGGTGGTCCTCGGGCTCGGGGAGTCCTAGCTGTTCGATGAACGCCTGGGACAGCGCCCAGTCGTAATGCTGGCCGGTGTGCAGGAGACTCGGCCGGACATCGTCCAGCTGCGCGAGTGCGTGCAGCAGCGGCGCCACCTTCACGAAGTTGGGCCGCGCGCCGACCACGAGGATGATGCTGAGAGGCAAGGGACTTCCTTCGAGGAGGTCTAGGGCGAGGCGTCCATCATAAAGAGCGCCAGACGACCACCGTTGTCGCGTTGGCGGGGTTCATGCCCACCGCCTCCGGGATGACCTCGAGAACCTCCAACTCGCCTTCCTTCGCGCGCCGTCGCAGTAGCTCTGCGAGATTGGCGTTGTAGTCATTCGCCGCGGCGTGACCTTCCGAGGAACCCTCCGCCTTGTACTCGCGGAACTGCCATCCCACGGGCTCGAAGTGCACGCAGGTGACCTCTTGGGCAAGCCTGCGCACCTCGGCTGTCATCGCATCGGGGAGACACGCGATCTGTTCAATGCTGTGAGCGGTGAACACCAGCGCGTGCCGGCCGGTTCCGATGGGTCTCAGGTCCGGTGCCTTGTAGTCGAACGGAACCGAGGCGAGATCGAGTCCAGGCTCAAGGGCCGCCAGTCTGGCGGCCACGCGCCTGCCGGCCTCGGTGTACTCGGCCGCTACGTACCGGGCTGACGCAGGTCCGCCGGCGAGCCAGGTCAGCAGCAGGTTTCGGCCCCACCCGGAGCCCAGCTCCACCACCAAGTCGGTCTCTGGCGTGCAGTGCTTCAGCAGCGTGTCGACGATCAGAGCCTGATATCCACCCCGGATAACCGCGGCAGGGACATGCGTTCGGACCCCGCCGAAGATCGCCTCCGTGGACTCGAGCGGACCGATCGAGTAGCGCTCCCGGCGCACGACCTCGTACACGAGCCGGGCGAAATCGCCTTCGTCAGCCGCCACCTCGTCGACCAGACGCTCGATCTCAGGCCACTTCTCCTGGCCGTACTCTCGCTCGATCCAGTGCGAATCTCGAACTACCGCCATTGCTCCATTGTTGCGAAGTGTGGTGCCACACTCCGTGTCTTCTGATGACCGTGACCGAAGCAACCATGCGATGCTGCCGGACGTGAGATGCGCGACCGCGCCGAACGCGTCTGCATGCTGCTCTTCAACCCGTTTCAGCACGACTCGCGGGTCCTCAAGGAGGGGACAACGCTCGACCGGGCCGGTTACGACGTTCGCCTGGTGGCCATTGCCGCGCCCGGCGTGCCCCGGCGCGAGCGACGCGATGGAATTCGGATCGTCCGCGTAGAGGGCCAGCCGCGAGCCATGGCGGCGGTCGACAAACTTCGAACCGTCCGCGCGCGATGGACGGCAGCCCGGCGCGGCTCGGCCGCGTCCGGTGGCGGCGCCACCTCCGTCAACGCCGCGGAACGTGGTCGCGGGCCGGCCGCGCGCCTGAAGGACCTGGCTGGTCGTGCCTACGGGGCGATGGCCTGGATGCGATTCGGCCGCGCGGCCCTGCGCGCGGCGTGCGCCGAGCCGGCCGACATCGTGCTCGCGCACGACCTCAACACCCTCCCCGTCGCTGCTCTCGCGGCCCGCCGGCTGGGTGCTCGCCTGCTTTACGACTCGCATGAGGTCTTTGCCGAGCTGCCTGCCCACAGCCCGCTCGCCCGCCGGCGCTGGCTCTTGGTCGAGCGGGCGCTGTTGCCGAGGGTGGAGGCGATGTGGATGAGCAGTCCCGGCCACGCCGAGGTGTTCGCCGCCAACCACGGCGTGCCGGTGCCACCGGTGATCATCAACGTCCCCTCGATGGATCCCGATCCCCTCGCCGCCGGGGTCCCCGACCTACACACCGAGCTGGATCTCGATCCCGAGCTGGCAATCGCTCTCTACATAGGCGGGGTGTATCCGCACCGGCCGCTGCGGATGGTGGTCGACGCAGTGCGCGAGCTCGAGGACTGCGCGGCGGTGATCATGGGTCCCGGGCTCCCGAGCTACATGGACGAATTGCGTGGCCGGGCCGATGAGCTCGGCATCGCCGACAGAGTCCGAGTGGCCTCCGCGGTCCCGATAGCCGACGTCGTTCGTTATGCGGCCGCGGCCGACGTCGGGATCATCCCCTTCCTCAACACCAGCCTCAACAACTTCCACGGTCTGCCCAACAAGATCTTCGAGTACATCGCGGCGGGCACCCCGGTGGTGGCGAGTGACTTCCCTCAACTTCGGGCCGTGATCGATCGACACCAGGTCGGCCTCACGTTCGATCCGGATCAGCCCGGCGCCCTGACCGAGGCGATCCAGGGTGTGCTCGGCGACCCCGAGCGGCTGGCGATGTGGCGAGCGAACGCTGCCGCTGCCGCGACGCAACTCAACTGGGAGGTGGAGTCGCGCCGGCTGCTGGAGATCGTGGGCCGCGCTCGCGGGGAGGTTGCCGAGTCGGCGGCGGCTGTCAGCCTGAGCCGGGCCCGACGGGGCTGACGACAGTGTGCGGGATCACTGGGGTCTTCGACCGTGATGAGGTCGACCTCGGACGCCTCTACTCGGCCCACACCAGGCTCGCCCACCGCGGTCCAGACGACGAGGGCTTTCGTGCCGGGGCGGGACCCGACGACGCCGGCGCCTCCTTCGCCGGCGATCGCACGACGGGCAGGTGGCGCGAGCTCGATGACCTCCGCAGCGCCGGCCCCACCCGTTGGGTGCTCGGCTATCACCGGCTGGCCATCATCGACCTGTCGGAGAACGGCCACCAGCCGTTCGCCGGTCGGGGAGGCCGGCGCTGGCTGATCTACAACGGCGAGATCTACAACTACCGGGAGCTGCGCGCCGAGCTCGAGGCGCTCGGGCACGAGTTCGTAACCGAGACCGACACAGAGGTCGTGGCCGCCTCCTATGACGAGTGGGACACCGGCTGCTTCTCCCGCTTCAACGGCATGTGGGCGCTCGCGGTGTACGACGTCGACGCCCGGCGCCTCGTTCTCTCTCGGGATCGCTTCGGCGTCAAGCCGCTCTACTACCACCACGGCCGCACCGCGTTCCTGTTCGGGTCCGAGCTCAAGTTCTTGGCCGGGCTCATCGACCTCGGTCTCGACGAGACGGCTGCCGCCGAGTACCTGGCCGAGTCGCGCATCGATCACAGGCCGGAAACGCTGCACCCGGAGGTGCGCCAGCTGCCGCCGGGACATCTCGCGGAGTACGACTTCGCCAACCACCGCCTGCGGGTGGAGGCCTACTGGAGGCTCGATCGCGATGGCCGGCGGGACACGCTGGAGCTGCCCCAAGCGGTCGAGGAGTTCACCGGGTTGTTCGATTCCGCGATCGACCTGCGGATGCGGAGCGACGTGCCCGTGGGCAGCCTCCTCAGCGGAGGTCTCGACAGCTCGGCGATAGTCACGAACCTTCACGGGCGCGGGCGCTTCCCTGACGACGGCTTCCATTCCTTCTCGGCGGTCTACCGCGAAGCCGCCTACAGCGAGCAGTCCTACGTCGAGGCCGTGGCGAGGCAGGCCGACGGGCTCCAGCCTCACTTGGTGCTGGTGGAGCCGGACGGCCTGGCCGCGGGACTGGCTGAGGTCCTACGCACTCAGGACGCGCCCATTCGCAGCCTGTCCGTCTACTGCCAATGGCTGCTCTACCAGGACGTCCGCAGGTCGTCGCCCTTGGTTGTGCTGCTCAACGGCCAAGGGGCCGACGAGGCGTTCGGGGGCTATACGGGCCACTACCTGAAACTGCTGGCCAGCCACGCGCTTCACGGTCGGCTGGGCGAGCTGTGGCGTGACGGCCGCTGGCTGCGCCGGCACCGTGAGATCGACACTCGGACACTCCTTTCGGGCCTGGCCGGGGGGATCGCGCACGCCCTGCGCAAGCCGGTGGCGGCCCGCAAGCACACCATCACCCACCCGACGTTCTCCCGCTCGCTTGCGGCCCCCGAGCCCATCTTTCATCGTGACCCGTTCGAGCACACGCTGCGTGGCAACCTGATGTTCTCGGCGCTGCCCGAGTACCTGCGCTACGAGGACCGCAATTCGATGGCCTATTCGCTGGAGACCCGGCTCCCCTTCCTCGACTACCGGCTCGTGGAGTGGGCGTTCAGGCTGCCTGAGCGCCTCAAGCTGACCCGGGGAGAAACCAAGCGCGTGGTGCGCCACGCGACGGCGCCGTACGTGCCCGAGCAGATCCGCACCCGGACCGACAAGATGGGCTTCACGTCGCCCCAAGAGTTGTGGCAGCGCCGTCTGCTGGAGCCGTGGCTGCGATCAGGAATCGATCGAGTAGACCTGAGTTTTCTCGATCGTGACCGCGTGAGAGCGGGCTTCGACGACTATCTGGCGGGCGCGCGGGCCGACCATTTCTTCTGGTTCCGGGTGGCGTGCTTCGGCTGGTGGCAGGAATCAGCGCCTTCATGAGCTCCGGCCGTCGCCCGATTCTGCTGATTGCCTACAAGTTCCCGCCCTACGCCGGCGTGGGCGGGTTTCGGTGGGCCAAGCTGTCCAAGTACCTCGCTCGACTCGGCCACGAGATCCACGTGGTCAGCGTCCCCTGGCCGGCCTATGGCCCGAACACGCTCATGGCCGACGCGTCGGAGCCGGGAGTGACCGTTCACCGGATTCCCTCAGGCTCCCCTCACCGCTTCCGGCATCGACCGCTTCGCGGTCGCTGGAGGGTCGGGGCACGCTATGTGGCGCTACGGGGGCTCGACGCAGCGCTGTTCTACGACGACGAGGCCCAGCGCTGGGGGCGCCATCTGGTGGGGTTCTGCGAGCGGCTGATCGACGAGCGGGGGATCGACGTGGCGGTGGCCACCGGACATCCGTTTCAGGCCAACCGCTGGGCGGCGGAGCTGAAGCGCCGCCGCCCGGGGCTGAAGCTGATCCAGGACTTCCGCGACCCGTGGGCCGACAACCCGTTCCGTTCGCTGTCGCGCCGGCAAGCTCAGCGCATTCGCGCCTGGCAACGCGAAGCCGTGGCCGAGGCGGACGCCGTGGTGTCGGTCACGCCTCCCCTCCTCGATCTGTTCGTGCGAGAGACCCCCGGCAAGCGCGCCGTCGTGATCACGAACGGCGTCGACCCCGAGGCGAGTTCAGTCGGCGATCTCGGCGCCTCCACCGCCGACAGCATCACTCGGCTCACGCACGTCGGGAACATCACCAACGGGCGGGGCCGCCCGCTCGATGCGCTGCTTCACGCCCTCCGCGAGCTCGGACCGGCGGGCCCACGGTTCGAGGTCCAGCTCGTGGGCCCCATGCTCGAGTCGGTGGGCCGTGCCAACGCCGACCTGGTGGAGGGCGGAGTGCTGGTTCTACGTCCTCCGACGAGCCAGCCCGAAGCGCTACGGCGGGTCGCCGAGAGCGATTACGCCGTGCAGCTCAACGCGCGCGAGTTTCCCTACGGAGCGTCGACGAAGGTCTACGAGTACGCGCTCCTGCGAGTACCCCAGATCTCGCTCAACTACGGTGGCTTCGTGGATCAGATCGTCCGCGACCACGGTTTCGGGCACTCCGTCGACCTGAGCTCTCAACCTGACCTGACGGGTTTCCTGCGTACCTTGCCGGAGCGATCCACCACCGACCGAGATGGTCGATTTGCCTTTGACGTGGAGCCCTTCACCTACCCGGTTCTCGCCGGCCGCTACGCGGACCTGATCGAGGACCTATGAGCGACGCAGCCCGCACCGGTGGCCCCGGACGCCCCCTTGTCCTCCTGCTCTCCGATTCACTTGCGATGCCGCGCGAGTTCCTGGAGACGGAGGAACGCACCGCCTACGCGGACACCTATCCCGCGAGACTGCGATCCCTGCTGGCCGGCCACGCCGATGTGGATGCGGTTTCCTCGGTTGGGCTCGACAGCGAGAACGCTCTCTACGAGGCGCGCTTTCAGGTCCTTCCTCGGCGCCCGGATGTGCTCGTACTGCACCTGGGCATCAACGACTGCGCCCCGAGGGTGTTCCGCAAGGGATCGACTTCAGTCCTACTTCGCCCGTGGTTTGGGCGGCTGACACGGGGCTACGCGATGCGTGCGATCCACGCCCTGCGTCCTCTGATCTGCCGAGCGCGGAAGCTCGTGTACGTGGACGCGAATGAGTTCGAGGCCAATCTGCGCGTGCTGCTCGATCGGCTGGCTGCGGCCCAACCGGCATGTACGTCGTTTGCGATTGCGATTTCCAACAAGCCGGACCACATGGAGCGACGCAGCCCCGGATACCGGGCGAACGTCGTGCGCTACAACCAAGCGCTCCGGCGGGTATTCGGCGATCGCCTGGTTGATGTCAATGCACTTCTGCCGCTTGACGAGCAGCTCATATCCGACGGCATACACCTCACGGCCAAGGCACACGACCTCCTTGCAAAGGTGCTCGCCGAACGCGTGGGATCGGCGCTGCACGACTCACCCGGGACGGGGACGCACATCAACGGCCCAGACGAGCGCGTAGCGCCCGCGTCTGGTTGACCACTCCCGCGCGCAGGGGTGACATGCCCGGGACGACGAAGATCATCCCGACATACGCCCCTAGCAGCGCCGCTTTGACCGGAACCTCCACCAGCGCGCCCGGGCTGAAGCTGTCGAGTACGAGGTAGGCGGCGATCACGAGGGCCGCTCCCACCATGGCCGGCCTCAGCACGCGCCAGTTGAGCGGCACCCGGTCGGTGCGCTGGGACCACCAGGCGATCCAGAGCGTGTACACCAGCGTGCTGCCGAGAAACGACCACGCCGCGGCCGTCTGGCCGTAGGTGGGCACGAGCAGGAACATCACGACGATGTTCATGCTGGCCGACACGACCGCGCCGGCGCCGATGACCCACAGCCTGCGGTGGTAGGTGAGCACCACCGTGAAGACTCGGTAGACGGCGCCCCCCACGTAGGCGAAGGCAAACACTCCCACGAGCTCATAAGCGGAGTGGTAGGCCGGCGCGGTTATCAGGGTCACGACCTCCTTCGAGAAGAGGGTCACGGCCAGGAACGCGGCCAGCACGGCCCAGGCGAACACCGAGAAGAACTCAGCGATCTGGCGCTTGCCGGCCTCGGCGTCGTCGGTGAGTGCGGACATTCCGATGGGGTCCTGGACCTGGGTCACCGCATCGGTGAGGAAGTACATGACGTACGCCAGCTGCGCGGAGATGGTGAACAGACCAACGTCGGCCAGCGTCCCGTACCCGGCGAGGATGATCCTGTTCGAGAACCCGTTGATCCAGCCCCCGGCGAGGTTCGGCATGAGAGGTATGGAGAACAGCAGGCTGCGTCGAAGCGTCGGCCAGTCGAAGGTCCATACGAGCAGCCGGCGGCGCACGGCTATCACGGTGAAGACCAGGAAGGAGAAGAAGGGCCCGACAGTCAGCCCCCAGAGCAGTGAGCTCACGCCGTAGCCGAAGCCGATCAGCAGGGTGAGGGACACCGCGGCCGTTACCACGAAGCTGCCCATGTTGATGATGCTCACCTCGCGGGCGCGGAGATCCGCACGCATTACCTGCGATCCCATGATCCCGAGCTGGGTGAAGAGCGGCGCGGCGAACACCAGCGGCATGTACGGGATGAAAGGCGTGTCCACCAGCGGCTGGATCAGCGTCGGAGCCAGGGCGAGGCCGACTACGCAGACTCCCGACCCCCAAACCGCTACGAACCAGAACTGAGTGCTGTACAGCCTCCGTACCGCCTCGGCCGAGGTCCGGCGCTCGGTGTAGTAGAAGCGGATGAAGCTGGCATCGAGGTAGAGCGAGATGAACAGCGGGAGCAGGCGCGAGACGGCGTCGAGCGTGCCCAGCACGCCGTACTGGCTCGGCGACAGGTAGTCCGTGTAGATCGGTACCAGGACGAGCCCGGCCAGCTTGGTGAGAAGGCTGGCGGCGAAGAACCACGATCCGTGCCGAAGGATCTTGATGAACTGATTTCCGTGGTGGATCTCCGTCTCGACGGCGACCGCCTCGTCGTCATCGGTGACGCCCGTTGGCGGGCCCCCGACCCCAGCCACGGCAGCTACTTGATCGCCCGGGCCCGCACGCCTCCGCGGCCCCAGGTCTCGACGCTCGAGAAGCCGGCCTCACGAGTCCATCCCTCGATCGTCTCGTGGCCGGCGCTGTTGGTGTACTCCGGGGTGATGCGGTCGAAAGTGTTCACGACCACGTATCTGACGAGCAGGTCGTGGTCGGCGGTGCGCTCCCATAGGGCGCCGTGGATGTAGTCGCGCATGCCGCCCAGCCGCGTTCGCGCGTAGATGTCACGAGGATCCACCGGCTCGAGCAACGCCAGTGCGAGGCGGGTGGTGAGCTTGCGAGGACGGCGCATGAGCGAATACCTGAGCGGCAGCAGCCGCGGCACCGCCCAAGCGATCGCGCGCCACGCGAGACGGTCGGGAACGCGCTTGGTCAGGCGGTAGTACCAGGGGTTGTATCGGGTCGCATACGACGTGAAGGCCAGTTCGCCCCCCTCGTGCAGGAGTCCACCCAGCTGGTTCAGCGTCGCCGGCGGGGAGGGCGTGTGTTGAAGCACCTGGAAGACCCACAGCCGATCGAAGCGCGCCGTGCCCAGAAGGCCGGTGGTGATGTCTCCCTGGATGACGTCCACGTTTGCACGCGTGAGGAGCTCTTCGGGGAGCGTGTCGATCGCGTTCGACATGTCGACGCAGACGAGGTCGGCTCCGGTGTCGGCCAGGTGCTCGGTGAAGTTCCCCGTCCCAGGCCCCACCTCCAGCACCCGTTGGCCACTGAGGTCTGTGGGCCAGGCGAACCCGAATGGGCTCACACCTTCGACGAGGCCGTTGGCGTCCTCGTCGTAGGTTCCGTGTAGGGCGTTGCGGTGGAAGGGCAGGCCGGTGAAGCTGTCACGCAGGATCGCCCCCGTCTCATTCCAGAGCTCCCCCCACGAGTCCGAGTAGTTGACTCCCGGGGCCACCCGCGGGACGTAGCGCCGGACGGGATAGCGGGCTCCGCAGCCGCCGCAGGCGAGCGTCCCGTCTCGCACCTCTCCGTGCGCCTCCGCTGCCTGCGCGACAGTGAAAGCGCCGCCGCACACCGGACAGCGGAGGTAGTCGAGGACCCTGGCCTTCAAGCGTTCACCGCCTCGAGCTCCGCGAGCTCCTGGGCAGTGAGCGAGTCGGGAAGAGGTTGCAGCGCCGCCGCCGTCCGTCGCTGAACACGCTGAAGCTCTTCGCGGTCGAAGCTGCCGGTGGCACGGTGCTTGAGCCTGGGGGCCTTGGGGAAGCGGAGCGCTCCGAAATGCAGGAGATTGTGCTTATAGGCTGCCGGCCTCTCGGACAGCGGAAATGGGCTCGGCTCGGGGATGCTGTCGAGGAGCCGCTCGATGTAATGGGCTGCGCGCAGGTGATTCTTCCCGTCGACCCAACCCAGCATCTCGGAGAGCAGGCGTGCCCTCGTTGGTTCGAGCGCGTCGAAGGCGGCTATGCGAGCGGAGGCCTCATGCTCTGACAGTGCGGCGTCAACGCTGTCCAGCGTCTCGAGTGCGGGGGTACCCCGCGCGTTGTCACTCCTTGCGAAATCTCCGCCCGAGGGGTTTACGAAAACGGTTGGCTTCCCAAGCAGCCAGGCCTCGATGCAGGTAGTCGAGTCATAGGCCATCCAGACGTCGCATGCGTTGATGCAGTCTCCGACCGCCTCCTCGTTCTTCACCACCCGGACGTTCTCCATCTCCTCGAGGCCCGCAAACTCCGTCTCCGAGAAGTCGATGAGTCCAGGGTGGAGCTTCAGGAGGAACATGGTCTCCGGCCTACCCCGGATCAGTTCCGCAAGCAGCGCCCGCAGAGCGCCAAGGTCGTGGTCGAAGCGCTCGACCGCCTCCGTTCCATAGAGGCGGATGCGGGAAGCGCGTTCAGCAGGCACCGACAGGTAGTCGAAGGTCCATCCCGCCACTCCCACCATTCGCTCCTGCGCGAATCGGTACTTGCGTTGCCAGTGCCCCTTCGAGGTGAACCTGTCGTTCCGGTACCGGTCAAACCCGACCGCGCCTGTCACCTTGAGTCGTCCACCGGTGTCAGGGGCAACCGATAGGGCCCGCTCCCGGGCACGAGAGGACCACTGGAGCTTGAGTCGCTGCCGAAGGCGGCGATCGGCAATATGGCCCCAGAACATCTGGTCCGCGGTGGTCGACAGGTAGTCGCCCTCGGCGTCTACGCACACGGACGGGATACCAATTCGGTCGGCGAACAGGGAGACCTCGTGATTGATGCGCGCTCCCGTTGGGTCGGCGACGTACATCAGCCGCGGCCGGTACTTCAGAAGGTAGTAGCGGTAATTGAAGATGCACTCCTCGACCACGTTGAAGCCACGCCTCCGAAGCGTGTGGCAGATCGCGGTAGCCACCTCTCGGTCGCGCCCGGAAGAGCTCCACTCGAGGTTGAGCACGTCACAAGCCATCGCACGGGCAAGCTAGCAGCGGCTCGAGGGCCGGTAAGCGGGCTGGAGAGCCCTGCTCAGCCAGCGTGGCTCGACGGTATCTTTGCGCCCGATCATGCGCGAACCCAACTCCGCTTCACGCCTGGAACAGCTTTGGGCCGGCGACTTCGGTGACGCCTACACAGAGCGCAACCAAGACGCTGAGTCCGGCCGCCGCGCTTTTTGGGAGCGACTGCTCGCTGAGCTCGAGCCGCGTTCCGCGCTCGAGGTGGGATGCAACCTGGGCGGGAACATCAAATGGTTAGCCGAGGCGCTGGGTCCCGAGAACGTCGCGGGCGTCGATGTGAACGAGAGCGCGCTGAACGTGTTGAGGCAGCGCGTTCCGGGGGTCGACGCGCGGCTGGCGAGCGGTGCGCGAGCTGCCCTTCGACGACACCGGCTTCGACCTCGTGTTCACGATGGGCGTGCTGATCCATCAGCATCCGGAGACCCAGCTCGAGCCGATGATGCGCGAGATCGTGCGCTGCTCTGGCCGCTACGTTCTCGCCGGGGAGTACTACGCGGACGAACTCACCGAGGTGCCCTACCGAGGCCAGGAGGGCGCGCTGTTCAAGCAGGATTTCGGCGGGCTGTACGCGCGCCTGTTCGATGAGCTCGAGCTCGTCGACAGCGGCTTCCTGTCCGAGGACGAAGGGCGCTGGGACGACCTCACGTACTGGGTCTTCGAAAAGCGCGAGTGAAGGTCATCGCAGTCGTCCAGGCGCGTACCGGGTCCACGCGGCTGCCGGGAAAGGTGCTTGCCGACGTGGGCGGTATCCCTCTGATCGCGCACAGTCTCCGGCGCCTGCGGGCGGCCGGCCGCGTCGACGAGGTGGTGCTCGCCACCACCGAGCACCACTCTGACGACGCCCTGGTCGAGCTCGCGAGCCGCGAAGACGTTGCGGCCTACCGAGGGCCTGAGCACGACGTGCTGTCGCGCGTACGCGGTGCCGCCGAGTCGGTGGGCGCGGACGCGGTGGTTCGGATCACGGGCGACTGCCCGCTGCTCGATCCGGATGTGGTGGACCGTGTGGTGGGCGCTCTGGTGGACGCGCCCGATCACTGTGACTACGCCTCCAACGTGTTGCGCCGCACCTATCCCAAGGGGCTCGATGCCGAGGCGCTGTGGCTCGACACCCTGAGGCGCATCGATGAGCTGGCGACGTCCACGGAGTCGCGCGAGCACGTGACCTGGTTCGCCTATCGGGAGCGGCCCGACCTGTTCACGCTGCGGTCGGTCGAGGGCGACGAGGACCGCTCGGACCTCGACTGGAGCGTGGACACCGCCGACGACCTGGAGCGGATACGCGCCCTGGTGGCCGTGCTGGACAGTCCCGATCAGGCGATGCCCTGGCGGGAGCTCGTCGACCGCGCCGGCGTCTGAGCGCGGGTCAGACCATCTCCCAGGTGAGCACGTCGTCGGCCTCGATGTCCACGCGGGCGGTCCTTCCGACCATCAGCTCCATGTGCTTCGGCCTGATCCCGTACCCCGGGCGCTTCGTGGTGAGCATCTCGCGCGTGATCTCGGTGCCCTCAGGGATGTCGCGGACCGCGACGATCGAGCGACGCGCGAGCGAGTACATCTCCTTCGCCTCGGCCTCCGACGGACCCTCGAGACGGCCATTGCCCATCGCGGCCTCGACCTCACGCACGGAGGCCACCATCGCCTTCAGCTCGCCCGGTTCGAGCGCGAAGGCATGATCCGGGCCCTCCATGTCACGCGACAACGTGAAGTGCTTCTCGAGCAGCTCCATACCCAGGGCAGCTGCGCCCGCGGCCACGGAGATTCCGGTGGTGTGATCGGACAGCCCGACCGGCACGCCGAAGGCGCGGCGCATCGTGTCCATCGCGCGCAGATTCATGATCTCTGCCGCCGACGGATAGACCGACGCACAGCGCAGCAGCGCCACGCAGTCGTTGCCCTCGGCGGCACAGGCGCCGAGGGCATCCTCGATCTCGCCGTAGACCGCCATGCCCGTGGAGAGGATCAGCGGGATGCCCGTGGCCGCGGCCCGGCGGATCAACGGCAGGTCGACGATCTCGAACGAGGCGATCTTCATGGCCGGAACGCCGACTTCGGCGAGCTGATCGACCGCCTCGTAGTCGAACGGCGCCGAGAAGAAGTCGATGCCCCGACTGCGCGCGTGCTCGGCCAGCAGCGGTTGCCAGTCGCGCGGCAGCGAGATCGCCTCCAGCAGTTCCTGCGGGGTGCGATCGTCCTTCAGATACTCGAATTGGGGGGTCTTCGACGAGTAGATCGATGCGCCCGAGTAGGTCTGGAACTTCACCGCGTCGCACCCGGCATCGGCCGCCGCGTCGATGAGCTCGCGGGCGACATCGAGGTCGCGGTTGTGGTTGGCGCCGGCCTCGGCCACCACATAACAGCGAGCCCCGCCGCCCACCTGTGTGGTGCCAATCTCGAAACTCGTCCGGAAGCTCACAGCAGCCCCCGGAGCTCACTGACCACGCGCTCCACGTCCGTGTCGGTCATCGCCGGAAAGATAGGCAGCGAGATCGCGCCGCCGTAGTACTCCTCCGTGGCCGGCCACTCGTCCTGGGGATAGCCCAGCTTGTCCCGGTAATAGGGCATCCGATAGACGGGGATGTAGTGCACCTGCACGCCGATGCCGGCGTCGCGGAGACCGCTGAACACCTTCAGCCGCTTCTCCGGGCCCTCCCGCACCCGGATCACGAACAGGTGGTAGCCGTGAAGGTCTCCATCCCCCGCCGCGGGAGGCAGATCCACCCGTTCCTCGCCTGCGAGCAGCTCCCGGTAGCGAACGGCCACCTCGTTACGGCGCTCGACCCAGGCGTCCAGGCGCTCGAGCTGGGACAGCCCCAGGGCGCACTGGAAGTCCGTGATGCGGTAGTTGAAGCCCAGCTCCTGCATCTCCATGTACCAGCCGCCGTCGGTGGGCCCTGGGTCGAGGCCCTCCTTTGCGATTCCGTGGGTGCGAAACAGACGTAGGCGGCCCGCCAGCTGATCGTCCTCGGTGACGGCGACGCCGCCCTCGCCGGTGGTCATCGCCTTCACCGGGTGCAGCGAGAAGCAGGTGATGTCAGCGCCGCCGGGCGAGCCCACCGGCGCCGCGGCCCGCCGGCCGCCGAGGGCATGGCAGGCGTCCTCTATCACCACGGTGCCCGGGCGGATCGAGTCCAGGCCGCGCAGATCCACCGGCAGGCCGGCGAACGACACCGGAACCACCGCTCGTGTTCGCTCACCCGCGGCGGCAACCGCCGCCTCGACGTCGAGGTTCCACGTAGAGGGCTCGATGTCCACGAACCGCGGGCGTGCGCCCTGGTAGAGCGCACAGTTGGCCGAGGCAACGAAGGTGAGCGGCGGCACGATCGCCTCGTCGCCGGGCCCCAGGCCGGCCGCGAAGCTGGCGCCGTGGAGGGCCGCGGTTCCGCTCGAGAAGGCGACCGCGTGGCGTGCGCCGAGATAGCCGGCGATAGCGTCCTCGAAGGCCTCAACGGTGGGCCCCTGAGTGATCAGGCTGTCGTGGAGCGCGCGCGAGACGGCCGCCACGTCGGCGTCGGTGATCTCCTGGCGACCGTAGGGAAGAAACGTCTGGCTCACGCGAGCGCCGGGGTCACGTCCGCGCACATCTCCTGCAGCTCAGCGACCGACAGCCACCAGTCGTTGTCCGCTGACGAGTAGCGGAAGCCGGCAGGTAGAGGTTGACCCGCGACGGTCTTGAGCTCCCAGGAGACGTGCTCGGGCAGGATCACGTAGCCGTCGTCGATCTCGTAGGAGTGCCGCGATTCGTCCTCGGTCACGAGCAGCTCGTGAACCTTCTCCCCCGGCCGGATCCCCACGACCTCGCGCTGACATCCGGGTGCGAGAGCCTCGGCCATGTCGGTCACACGCATGGACGGGATTCGCGGAACGAACACCTCGCCGCCACCCGTCCTGGACAGGCAGCGCAGCACGAAGTCGACGGCCTGGTCGAGCGTGATCCAGAAGCGGGTCATCCGCTCGTCGGTGATCGTGATCACTCCGCTGTCGGCCTGCGCCTTGAAGATCGGCACCACCGATCCGCGACTGCCCACCACGTTGCCGTAACGGACGTTCGCGAAGCGCGCCGGCGAGTCGGCCGCATAAGCGTTGCCCTGCACCACGATCTTCTCGGCCGCGAGCTTCGTGGCGCCGTACAGATTGACCGGATTCACGGCCTTGTCGGTGGACAGCGCCAGCGTCAGCGGCACCTCGTTCTCGATCGCGGCGGAGACCACGTTCTCCGCACCCACGATGTTGGTCTTCACCGCCTCGAAGGGGTTGTACTCGCAGGCCGGAACCTGCTTCATCGCCGCGGCGTGGATGATCACGTCGACCCCGCGCGTGGCCCGGATCAGGCGGGGGAGGTCGCGAACGTCGCCGATCAGGTAGCGCAAGCGGTCGTCGTCGGCGAAGCGCCGCTGGGCATGGGACTGCTTGAGCTCGTCGCGGCTGTAGAGCCGCACGGCGTGGGGTTCTTGCTCACGCAGCACCCGCTCGACGAAGCGAGTGCCGAACGAGCCCGTGGCGCCCGTCACCAGGATGGTCTTGCCTTGCAGAATCTGCCCGCCCTCCCGTCGACGGCCGATCGTGGTCAGGCCAGAGTGTAGGCGAGCATGCGGCTCCCAATGGGGACCTCGATGCCCGCGGGCAGGTAGCCGGCGCGCTCGAACGCGGCGGCGGAAGCGCGGTTGTGATCCAGGATCTCGGCCAGGACTCGGGATACACCGGGCCGCGAGCTCAGGTAGAGCTCGGAGGCCTCGGCGATCATCCGTGACCCGAGGCCGGCGCCTCGGCGATCCGGCGCAACCACCACGCTGATCTCGGCACCGCGCGGCTGCTCGTCGAAGCGCACGCTCCCCACCGGCCGTTCCGGATCGCCGACGACGAGGAGCGTCCGGGCAGCGTCGCTCAGCGTTCTCGACAGCCAAGCCTCATGGTCGGTGGCGGACACCCTCGCTTTCGAGCGTGACGCCGCCCGGACCTCGGGATCGTTGCGCCAGGCGAGCAGCAGGTCGGCGTCGGCGGTGGTTGCGGGCCGGTAGCGAAGCGGCGGCTTCGGGTCTCGGCCCTCGAACGCGGCAAGCAGGCCGTCCGCGGCCCGAAAGGCACCGTAGCCGTCGAGGGTCGAAGGCCCCGCGGTCGCCAGGTCAGAGGCGCGGGTGAGAACCTTCCGCCAGCTGCCATCGATTGCCTGGGAGTCGAGACCGCTGCGCGCATCGAGCCAAACGGCGAGCCCAGCGCGGCCGAATGTCCGGGCCACGCGGAGCTGGTTGTCGGCCACGACGATCAGGAGAGCCGGGACCCCGGCGCACGCGAGCTCGTATGGGGTGGCGCCCGCCGCACTCAGAGCCAGGTCTGCCCAGCCCACGCGATCAACCAGGCCGGCTCGTTCCCATCCCCAGCTCGAGCCCGGCGGCGCTCCAACCGGGCGCTCCCGCGCGGCCACGAACAGCTCGTGTTCGCCGTCGCGGCGTCCCAACTCGTCGAGAGCCGTGGCCAGGGCGGCGCGTCCGGCCACGCCGCCTCCCACTGTCACCAGCACCCGCCGGGTGCGGCGCGGGCGCCGGGCGGCAGCGTATCTCGGGTCCAGCGGGGCGTAATCCGGTCCCAGCAGTGCCGCCCCGCCGGGCAGGCGGTCGGCGGCGTCCAGGTGGTAGGACAGCACGGTGACCCCGGTGGGGGCGTCATCGCCGTCGATCACCACGGCCACCGGAAGCTCCCTGCGAGCGGCCTCGACCTCAGAGGCCGGCAGCTCGTAGGAATCCACCACGAGGGCGTCGGCGTCAGGAGGCCGGCCCGCGGGAGCTCCTGGCTCCGGCGGACGCGAGCCGATGCCGCCGGCGGCCACTAGCTCCGCCGCTGCCCCCTCGTGGCGACCGACCAGCTCGCAGCGCGCCCCCCGTTGCTCAAGCGCCGCCGCGAGGCGCAGACAGCGAGCGACGTGGCCGGCGCCCAAGCGGTCGTCGCCGTCGCAGCGGAGAGCCACACGTGTCATCGAAGGCGCATTCTGACGCGAAGCGGGCGACCGCCGGTGCGGGGAGGGGTCCCGTTGCTTCTCTAGCATCCGGGCGGTTGGCACCGGCCGGTGCCGGTGGCCTCGGCGGGCCGGTCCCAGAGCGCGTCCTGCCTCGCCAGCACGTAATGCAGACTCTCCTCGCCTTCATCTGGGCGCCGTTGGTGCTCTACGGCCTCTCGGTCGGCCTTGCCCTGCTCGCCGAGCGGGTTCTGGGGCTCGAGCTCCCCAACGCCCTCCTGGGCCCCGTCGGGCTGGCCATCCTGATCGCCCTCGTGATTCCCATCTACCGGCTACACGGAGGGTCGGGGATCGTCCTTGTGATCACCCTTCCGTGCGTGCTGGCCGGCTTCGTCCTCGCGGGGAGGTCGCTTCCCGCCAGGCTGAATCCGGGCTCGCCGGGCCTGGCCGCCCTGGGTGGCTACGCGCTCTATCTGGCGCCCGTGGCCCTGACCGGTCACTGGACCTGGCCGGGCTACAACTTCGTGAACGACACGGCATCGAACTTCCTCTTCGCCGAGCTTCTGTCGCGTCATGGAGTGAGCCTTCCGGCAGCCATCGACTCGACCACGGCGGTGATCCAGGCGGTCCCGGTGAGACTGGGCTACCCGATGGGGGCTCACGGATTGCTCGCGACTGTGCAGCCGCTTACGGGTGCGGATCTCGCCCCGGTCTACCACCCGATCGTCGCCGCGATCGCGGGCCTGGGCGCGATGGCAATGGCCCAACTCGCCCGGCGAGCCGGCCTCGGGGCGCTGCCCGCGGCGGTGGCCGGCGTGCTTGCGGTCGGGGCGGTGCTGGTATATCGCTACGGGCTGCACGGGTCGATCAAGGAAGTGCTGGTGGTCGTGCTGCTGGCCGCCGGGGCAGCCCTCGCTCGGGAGGCGCTGGACGGCGAGTTGACCATTCGGATCGCGGTGCTGATCGCGCTCTGCGCCGCCGCCCTGCTACACGTCTTCAGCGCGGTGGGCGCCGCCTACGCGCTCGTCCTGGGAGTGCTGCTCCTCGTGGTGGCTCTCGTGGAGGGCCGCGGGGTGGTGGCCATAGGTCGTCTCGCACTTGCCGGTGTGGCGATAGGCGTCCTGGCGGTGGCGGTGAACCTGTCCGACGTCACGAGCTTCGCCCAGCACGCCGGTGATGCCTTTGCCAGCCAGGGCGGAGCCAGCTCGGCATTCCTCGGACATCTCATCCGTCCGCTCCCTCTTGATGAGGCGGCGGGCGTCTGGTTCGCGTCGGACTATCGCGGTCCTGTGAAGCCTGAGGATGAGACGAAGAATGTCTTGGTGATCGTCGTGATCGGACTGCTCGCGCTGGTGGGCGTGGCGCTGGAGCTGCGCCGCCGGCGGCCCGCGGGCCTGCTGTTGCTGATTCCGGCGGCGGTGGTGGCGGCTTTTCTCGTCCCTCGACTCTCGCCCTACGCGGGGGCCAAGCTCCTGGTGGTGCTGTCGCCGGCCGTGGTGCTCATGGCGGCGATCGGGGGGTTCTTGCTGCTCCGGCAGCGAATGCGCTGGGTGCAAGTGGTCGCAGCGCTCGCGCTGACCGTGATGATCGTCGGGGTGGTCGTGTCGGACACCATGGGGTACCGACAGGTCATGGAGGCTCCGCCGGACCGCGTAGACGCGATGACAGACGCAGCGGAGCACGCAAGCGGCGGGGGGCTATGGCTGATCAACGAGTGGGAGGAGTTCGCCAAGTACTTCATGCGCGACATCAGGGTCAACGCCGCCTTCGAGGCAGAGTCGCCCCGGCCGGCCGAGATGCGCAAGCCGCGCCCGATCTTCGGCCACTACTACGACCTCGATGCCCTGACGCTCGACTACGTGGACAGCTTTCCCGGCATCATCAAGCGGCGCTCACCGGGCGCGAGCCGGCCGCCGGCCTCCTTCAGGCTGGCGTACACGAATGACTACTACGAGGTCTGGAGACGCCAGGACGGTCCGCAGGTGTTGGAGCACCTTCCCCTTCAGCGACGCCACCTTGCCGTCGACCGTCCTCGTTGCGACCAGGTCAGGGCACTGGCCGCCAAGGCCGATCCGAGCGACCGGTTGGTTGCCGCGGCCCATCAGGAGGTCGAGCTCGGCGACCCCCTTCACGCCGGCCTGCGCCCCCCCGGTTGGGTTCCCAATGTCGAGCCACCCGGCACGGTGACCCCGCTCACGCCGGGAGAGATGCAGTTCAGGCCACGGACCACGGCGGGCCGCTTCCGCGTGTGGATCAAGGGAAGCTTTGGCCGGGCAACGGCCGCGTACGTGGACGGGCGCAAGGTTGGAGCGGCCGATGAGATCAACTCGCCCGGTCAGTGGGAGCTGGCGGGGGAGGTCGAACTCGACCGGGGCGAGCATCGCGTGGCGCTGGTGCGCCCCGGGGGCTCGTTCGCACCGGGCGACGGATGGCGCGGCGTCCTCGGACCGATAGCACTCGAGCGGATCGGTCCGTCGCGGCTGATCACGGTCGCCCCTGACCAGGCGCGCCGTCTGTGTGGGCGCGATTGGGATTGGATCGAGTGGGTGCGTCCTTGATGGACCCAAGGACCGAGCACTCACTCGAGGCAACCGGAGAGCGGCTCGTACCCGAGGCTCCAGCACGGCGAGGTGGTGCACGCCGAGCATCTTGTCCGCTACCACCTTGCTGCCCAGCTCGCCGAGTCGCGCCGAGTGCTGGACGCCGCCTGCGGAGAGGGGTACGGGACAAATCTCATCGCCGCTGCGAGCGCGACTTCGGCGGTCGGAATCGACCTTGACGCGGGGACGATTGAACACGCGCGTCTGCGCTATCCAGCGGCGGAGTTCGTTCAAGGCGACATCCAACGACTGCCTTTCGAGGACGGCGCCTTCGACCTCGTCGTGTCGTTCGAGACGATCGAGCACGTCCGGGATCCTGAGCGCGTGCTCGATGAGCTTCGGCGCGTACTGGTCGATGAGGGCGTGCTGGTGATTTCTACTCCCAACAAAGATCAGTACCTGGTGGAGAACGAGTTTCACGAGCGTGAGTTCAGACATCAGGAGTTCGTGGAGCTACTCAATGAGCGATTCGCGAGCGTTGAGCTCCTCCTGCAGCGGAACTGGCTCGCGTCCACGATCGTGCCTCCCGAGCTGGCGAGAGATGCCTCTGGTCGCGCGGCAGAAGGAATCACGTTCGCGAAGCTCACCGGAATCGAGCCCGGGGAAGAGCTGTATACGGTGGCCCTTTGCGGGAATACGCCGGCACCCCCCGTACGCCCAGTGGTGGTCGCGGCGGGGCTCGACGAATCTCAGGAGCTCGCGCGGCGGATCGTGGACACCGAGCGCAGCGCGACCAGGTGGCACGACGAGTATCTGACCGCTCGCGACACGGCGGCAGATATGCGCCGCTTCTACGAGGAGACGGAGCGAGCCCTGATGGATGTCTACAACTCCGCCTGGTGGCGGATGACCGCCCCTCTGCGCTCACTCGCTGACCGCCTAAGGCGCCGAAGTGGCTGACGTGACAGTGGCCATGCCGGTTCGCAATGGAGGAGGACTGCTCCAGGACGTGCTCAAGGCGGTCCGAGCGCAGCGCCTCGATAAGGACGTTGAAGTGCTGGTTGCCGATTCGGGGTCGACTGACGGGTCGCCACGACTCGCCCGCCGCTACGGCGCCGAAGTTATTGATGTCCCTCCCGGTCGGTACTCACACGGCGGTACCCGCAACCTTCTCGTGCGCCGCGCCAGCGGATCACACGTCGCGTTACTAACACAGGACGCGGTACCCGCCGACGATCGCTGGCTGGCGCGGCTGTTGGCGGGCTTCGAGGTCGGCGAGGACGTGGGACTCGTGTTTGGTCCCTACCGCGCGCGGAGCGATGCCAGTGTGATGGTGCGGCGCGAGCTCGACGACTGGTTCGACTCGCTCGCGCCGGAGGTCCGCGGCATCGCCGATCAAAGCGCGCCCGACGCCACTCGCCGGCTCTTCTTCACGGACGCCAACGGTTGCATCGCTCGAGCGGCGTGGGAGAGCGTTCCCTTCCGCGAGGTCGCTTACGCGGAGGATCAGCTGCTGGCGCGGGACATGCTGGCCGCCGGGTACGCCAAGGTCTACCGCTCCGACGCCGCCGTCATTCATTCGCACGACTACAAGCCCATAGACCAGTTGCGACGCTCGTTCGACGAATGGCGCGGCCTGCGTGAGGTGCAGGCGGTCGCTGTGCCGCCCAGCATCAGAGATCTGGCGATGGGAGTCCAACGGGCCGTCCGCGATGACGTAACTCTGGCGCGCGTCGAGGGAGAGGCGGGAGCGGTGAGCATTCGCACCGGCGCCGTTTCCCTGCGGCACCATGCGCTCCGCGCGGTGGGCACCGCGCTCGGATCGCGCGCCGACCGTCTGCCTGCGCAAATCACGCGCGCCTGCTCGCTCGAGCGGCGAGCGGGTTTTGATCTGGTCTCGGAGCGAAGATGATGGGCGAAGGATCCAACCTACCTCGCCGGCGTCGTAGAAGGCCGTTCCTCAACGACCTCCCCCAGCGTGGCTATCTGACCATCAAGCACCACGGATGGCGTGAATTCTTCGCCCGCCTGGTCGCCGCGCCGTTCCGCCTGGTCGGCGCCGAGCGTCGGGTCCGCACGCGCCTCTCGAACTGGACGCACCACCACCGAGTCCGCCAGTGGTACAAAGGCGCCGGCCGCCCCGTCACGATCGTCATGCCCACCTACGGCGACCCGTCCATCACCATCGACGCGGTCAAGCGGCTCCGGCGCACCGTGGATGGCGCGCGCACCCGAATCGTCGTCGTCGACGACGGAAGCAGTCCTGAGCATCAGGCCCGGTTGCGTGAGCTCGAGGGGGCCGAGCTCGAGCTCGGGACCACCAACCAGGGCTACGCCGCCGCGGTGAACCGCGGCCTCGCGCGCGCCGGCCGCGATCGCGACGTCGTGGTGCTGAACAACGATGTGATCGCCCACCGGAGCTGGCTCGAGAGCCTGCAGTACGTCGCCTACGACCAGGACGACACCGGCGTGGTCGGGCCGATGCTGCTGTATCCCGACGGACGCATCCAGGCCGCGGGCGCTCACCGCAACCTCGGCGCGCCGCTGTGGTTCGACCATCGCTATCGCTTCAAGCGCCCCGATCACGGACCGGCGAACGTGCCCGACACCGCCCTGGCGGTCACCGGCGCCGCGATGTATCTCCGCCGTGAGCTGATCGAGGCGCTGGGCGACTTCGACGACCAGTTCCCCATGGCCTACGAGGACGTCGACTATTGCCTGCGCGCCTGGGAGGCCGGCTGGCAGGTTCGCTACGAACCCACGTCCCGGCTCACGCACGTGGAATCGCCCACCCGCGGCACCGAGGTGGGAGAGCGTGAGCTGCGTTCCCAACAGCACTTCTGGACCAAGTGGGGCGACTGGTTCGATGCTCGCAGGGTCCAGACCGACGACGGCCACCTGCGCGTGATCTACGTGACCCAGGACACCGGAGTCGGGGGCGGTCACCGCGACGTCTTCGAGCACCTCAACCGGTTGCAGGCCCGCGGCCACGAGGTGGAGCTCTTCTCACTTGCGGGCCAGCCGGACTGGTTTCCTCTCGAGGCGCCGGTCAGGGAGTTCGCGACCTATCAGGAGCTCGCGGCCGCCCTCGCCGACGAGGACGCCATCAAGGTCGCCACCTGGTGGGAGACCGCGCCCTGGGTCTGGCGCGCCTCGGTCACGCGAGGCATCCCCGTCTACTTCGTCCAGGACATCGAGACCTCTTACTACCCCGGCGACCAGGCGGCGCAGAACCGCGTGCTGGCCAGCTACCGCGAGGAGTTCCGCTACATCACGATCTCGGGCTGGAATCGCGAGCGGCTCGGCGAGCTGGGCCTGTCCGCCGAGCTGATCCCGCCGGGAATCGACCTCGGGAACTTCCGCCGGCTCGACCGCCCCAAGCGCGACGACGTCGTCCTGGCCATCGGTCGCTCGCTGCCGCTCAAGAACCTCCCGCTCACGATCGACGCCTGGCGCGCGCTGGAGCCCCGGCCCGAGCTGTGGATGTTCGGCGTGGAGCCGGAGCTCGGCCCCAAGTACGAAGCGCGCTACTTCGAGCGCCCCAGCGACGAGCGCGTGAACGAGCTGTTCAACGAGGCCACGGTGTTCGTCCAGACCTCGATCCACGAGGGCTTCTGCCTGCCGCTGCTGGAGGCCATGGCCGCCGGCACGCCGGTGGTGTCCACCGACGCCCACGGCAACCGGGACTTCTGCCGCCACGAGGAGAACTGCCTGATCGCCGACGCGGATCCCGGCGCAGTGAGTCAGGCGCTCCAACGGATCCTCGGCGACGCCGAGCTGCGCTCCCGCCTGATCGCCGCCGGCCTGGAGACCGCGGCCGACTACGCGTGGGAGCGGCGCATCGACAAGCTCGAGAGCTTCTTCAGCGAGGTGGCCGCTACAGCTCCTCGGCGATCCGTGGCGCCTCGCGGTTGAAGACCCAGAAGCCGAGCGCCAGGAGGGCGATGACGATTGCCGCGGGGATGAGCAGGTACTCGGCCCCGCCGGCGGCGTCCCAGGAGTTGGGCGCGTTCGCGTCGATCAGGGAGTGGCGGGCCTGCACCAGGATGGTGGCCAGCGGGTTGAACCAGATCACCAGATGCTGGAGCGTCAGATCGGGGATGACCTCGATCACGTAGAGGATCGGTGAGGCGTAGAACGCGATCTGCACCACCACCTCCCAGATCGGCTGCAGGTCCCGGAAGCGCACGTAGAGCGCCGACAGCAGCATCGCCAGCCCGCCCGCGAAGGCGCCGAGCGGGAACAGCATCAGGGGCAGCGCCAGCCACTCGAGTCTCGGAGTCACGCCGGTGATCAGCACGAACACCAGCACGGCGAGGAGGTTCAGGAACAGGTTGAAGAAGGCCAGCGTGATCACCGACAGAGGCACCACCAGCCGCGGGAACTCGATCTTGCGGACGAGGTTCTCGCGGTCCAGCACCGCCGTGACCGAGCCGCTCGTGGCGTCGGCGAAGAACGTGTAGAGAACGATCCCGGTGAGCAGGATCGCCGGGTAGAAGGGCACGTCGTCGCCCAAGCGCACGAACTGCGTGAAGACCACGTACAGGATCCCGAACAGCATCAGCGGCCGCATCAGCTGCCAGAAGTAGCCGAGCACCGAGCCGAAGAAGCGCAGCTTGAACTCCATCACGGCGAGGGTGATCGTCAGGGCCAGCAGCCGGGAGGCATCGCTGCCGAGCGCGGAAGGCCCTCTGATCGGCCGGCCCACCCGGCCGGCGTGCGCGGTGGTCATCCCCCGGGCGCGCGGTCGGGAATTCGGCCAGGAGCCTCGATGCGGATGTCGTGGGGCAGGTCGACGATGCCGCCGGCCGCCCCCGCACCGGTGACCACGAACGAGAAGATGTTCTCCCAGCGGTCCGCGATCCGGCCGCCGGGATGGGAGATCAGTGTCGATACCGCGTAGCGGCCCGGCGCGAGCGCGTTCTCGAAGGACACCGTGAAGTCCACGGTCTCGCCCGCTTCGAAATGGCCGCTCTGCTCGCCGCGGGTGGCCGAGTTCGCAACGAACACGTTCTGGTGCTGGGGATTGACGAGCGCGACGGCGAACTCCGGATCCTCGAGCGGCTGGTCAAAATGGACGCTCGCGTGGACCGAACAGGGCCGGCCCTGAGGCAGCGCGCCGAGACGTGCGCCGTGCTCGTCCTCGATCCAGGCGTCCGTGACCCGCGCGTCTCCGTCGCCGGCCCGGACCTTGCCGGAGCCGTCGGCGCGATCCTCGCCGATGCCCTCGAAGTTCAGCTGGAGATAGCGGTCGGCCACCTCATCGGGATCACCGATCGCCACGATGTGCCCGCGCTCGAGGAGCATCGCGCGGTGACAGAAGCGCTGCACCGCGGCCATGTCGTGCGTGACGAAGAGGACGGTCTTGCCCTCCTCGCGCATCCGAAAGAACGTGTCGAAGCACTTCTGCTGGAACGAGGCGTCCCCCACGGCCAGGATCTCGTCGACGAGGAGGATGTCGGAGGGCACCTGGATCATCACCGAGAACGCCAGCCGTACGTGCATGCCCGATGAGTAGTTCTTGAGCTTCAAGTCCACGAACTCCTCGAGCTCGGCGAAGCGCACCACGTCCTCGAAGCGCTCGCGCGCCTCGCGCGGCGAGAGCCCGAGCATGATCCCGTTGAGGACGACGTTGTCGCGGGCGGCCAGCTCCGGGTTGAAGCCCACCCCGAGCTCGATGAAGGTCGAGAGGCGACCGTCCACGTAGATCTCGCCCTGATCGGTCCGGTAGATGCCGGCGAGGCACTTGAGCAGGCTGCTCTTGCCCGAGCCGTTGCGACCCACGATCCCGAAGAACTCGCCCCGCTCGACCGAGAAGCTCACGTCGTCGAGCGCCTCGAAGGTGTGCTCGCCGCCGCGGCGGAACGGGTGCAGCGCACGCTCCTTGAGCGTGTTCCGGCGCTCGTGGGGAACCACGAAGCGCTTGGTCACGTGGTCCACGACCACCGCTGGAGCTGTGCCGTCGGGCGCGCTCACGGCCCGGAACGGTATCGGGGAGCCCCGGGGCCCTAGGAGTTCTGCAACGACCGCCGCAGCGGCACCACGTACCACAGCACCAGGAACATCAGCGCCACCGCCCCCGCCACGATCGTGACCGTGGTCGAGCTGTAGAGAAGGTCGGTGATCAGCAGGATCGCGCCCGTCATCGCCGTGGCCAGGAACCCCAGGCCGATCACCGCGAAGCGGTTGGCCGTGACGATGATGCGCTCCTTGTCCTGCTGCCGAAACTGGACGCGGTGGTGGACCACCGGCGCTATCAGGAAGCCCGTGGCGATCGTGGCGAGCAGGAGGGTCACGAAGTACACCGTCTGCTGGAAGTTGGTGATCTCCGGAAAGCGCTGGTTGAAGGGGACCACCAGCAGGAACGCGAACAGCACCTGCACCCCGGGCAGCGCTATCCGGAGCTCTCCGAGCATCTCCGTGAGATTGCGGTCGAGGCGTTCCTGCTCTGTCTCGTCGCGGCCGGAGCCGGTGTGCCCGCTCGACGTCGTGGCCATTCCCTAGTTCTACCCGGTACCGACGGCCGGATATGCAGGTACAACTTCTCTCATGACCGCCTGGGACGACGACGACTGGACCGGCGAGCCGCCCGAGGGCCACATCTCACGGGACCGGGCCAAGCCCGGGTTCTGGAACGAGAACCGCACACCGCTGTCGATCACCGGCGTGGGCATCGGGATCGCTCTGATCATCCTCGTGGTCGTCTGGCTGCTGTAGTCGGGCCATGACGACGACCGAAGACAGGGTGGCCGTGGTGCTGGGGGCGAAGAACCTGGGTGGGGCCATCGCCGGTCATCTGATCGAGCACGGCTGGCGGGTCGCGTCCGTGGCGCGCACCGAAGAGACCGTTCAGGCGGCCGGCGAGCGCGGTGCACTCGGCATCGCAGCCGACGCGTCGGACGGCGGGCAGCTCGCCGCCGCGCTCGCACGGGCACGCGACGAGCTCGGCCCGCCGCAGCTGATCGTCAACGCCGTGAGCGCCAGCCGCCCGCCTGACGACGGCGCCGGCTTCGGCGGCGGCCCCATCGCCGGCGCGAGCCTGGAGGGCTTCCGCGGCTGGACGGTGGCGGTGGCCGAGCAGGCCTTCGTGTTCCTCTCCACCGGGATCGCCGCGCTGCAGGAGGGCGGCGCACGGGGCACGCTGATCCAGGTGACCGGCGGCTCGTCGCGCCGGGCCATGCCGGGCCGCGGACTCTGGTCCGCGGGCGGCCAGGCCACCCGAGCGATGGTCCACGCCGCCGCGCAGGAACAGCGCGAGCAGGGGATCCACGTGGCGCTCCTGATCGTGGACGCCACCATCGAGTCGCCCAAGACCGCCTCCTACACCCGGGACGCGCCCGCCAACTCGCTCGCCGACCAGCGCCTGGTCGCCGAGGCCGTGCAGTTCCTGGCCGAGCAGGAGCCGAGGGCCTACACCCACGAGCTGATGCTCACGCCCGCCGGCGACCGCTGGGTGCCCTGAGAACCGGCCCGGTGCACGCTCGGGAAATCCCGCGGAAGCTGCTCTCCCGGCTCGGCTACCGGATCGAGCCGGTGCCGCACGCCGGCCGCCTCGAGCGCTCCCATCCCGACCTCGACGCCGCGTTCGCCGCCGTGCACGCGCGCTGTGCCCCGTTCACGATGACCACGGTGGAGCGCATGTACGCGCTCTGGCAGGGCGTGCGCCACGTGTGCCGGCGAGGCGTGCGTGGCGATCTGGTGGAGTGCGGCGTCTGGCGGGGCGGCAGCTCGATGGTCGCCGCTCTGACCCTCGGCCAGGAGGGCGACGAGCAGCGCAGGCTCTGGCTCTACGACACCTTCGCCGGGATGAGCGAGCCGGGCGAGCGCGACGTGACCTTCGACGGGATGTCGGCCCGCGACAACTGGCAGTCGATCAGCACCACGCCGGGCGATCCGACGATGGCCGCCGCCACGCTGGACGAGGTCCAGCGCAACATGGCCTCCACCGGGATCGCGGCCGAGCGCGTGGAGTACGTGCGCGGCCCGGTGGAGCAGACGATCCCCGCCAGCGTGCCCGAGCGCATCGCGCTCCTGCGCCTCGATACCGACTGGTACGAGTCCACCCGCCACGAGCTCGAGCAGCTCTGGGAGCGCCTCGAGCCGGGCGGCGTGCTGATCGTCGACGACTACGGCCACTGGACCGGCGCGCGCGAGGCGGTGGACGAGTTCTTCGCCGGGCGTGCCGACGCGCCGCTGCTCGCCCGTGTGGACTACACCGGGCGCATCGGAGTCAAGACCGCGTCAGCGCCCGGCTGAGGGCGGAAGCTCTTGGCGCCCGCCGGGTACCGCCATCGCACTGCTGTAGTAGGCGGCATCGAGCTCAGCCATCGGCACCACCTCGCGGCCGAACGGCCACAGCGCCATCGGTATCAGCTTGATGTTCGCCCAGGCGAGCGGGATGCCGATGATCGTGATCGCCAGCAGGACGGCCGTGACGAGGTGACCCACGGCCAGCCACCAGCCGGCGAGCACCAGCCAGATCACGTTGCCGATCACGCTCCCCGCACCCGCTTCGGGCTTCTTGACCACCGCCCGGCCGAACGGCCAGAGCGAATAGCCGGCCAGCTTGAAGGCCTGGATCCCGAACGGGATCGTGATGATGAGGATGCACATCACGAGCCCCGCCAGCGCGTACCCCACCGCTAGCCAGAACCCGGAGAGCACGAGCCAGATGATGTTCAGCAGCGTCCGCATGGCCTGGCCCAGCCTACGCCCCTCAGGCCGGCGCGGCGCGGCGCGCCCGCGCGCTCTTGACCCGGGCGATCGCCTCGCAGCTCGGCCTTGCGTAAACGGATCGCGGCGGGGGTGACCTCCACCGCCTCGTCCTCGCGGATGAACTCGAGCGCCTGGTCCAGCGAGAGCCGGTGGTGGGGCACGAGCTTGACCGTTTCGTCGGAGCCGGCCGCGCGCATGTTGGTCATCTTCTTCTCGCGCACGGCGTTCACGTCGAGGTCGCCGGCGCGCGAGTTCTCGCCCACCACCATCCCCTCGTAGACCTCCTCGCCCGGGCCCACGAACAGCTGCCCGCGCTCCTGGAGCTTGAGCAGCGCGAACGTGGCCGTGGGTCCGCGGCGATCGGCCACCAGCGAGCCGGTGGGCCGGGTGCGGATGTCGCCCTGCCACGGCTCGTAGCGCTCGAACAGGGCGTGCAGGATGCCCGCGCCGCGGGTCTCGGTGAGGAACTCCGTGCGAAAGCCGATCAGCCCGCGGGTGGGGACGAGGAACTCGAGCCGCACCCAGCCCGTTCCGTGGTTGACCATGTTCTCCATGCGCCCCTTGCGCAGGGCGAGCATCTGCGTGACCACGCCGAGGAAGTCCTCGGGCACGTCGATCGAGAGGCGCTCGATCGGCTCATGCAGCTCCCCGTCCACCTCGCGCGTGACCACCTGCGGCTTGCCCACGGTGAGCTCGAAGCCCTCGCGGCGCATCGCCTCCACCAGCACGGCCAGCTGCAGCTCGCCGCGGCCCTGGACCTCCCAGGTGTCACGGCGCTCGGTGTCGAGAACGCGGATGGCCACGTTGCCCACGAGCTCCTGCTGAAGGCGCTCCTCCACCTGGCGCGCGGTGAGCCGCGAGCCCGACTGCCCGGCCAGCGGAGAGGTGTTGATGCCGATGGTCACGCCGAGCGCGGGCTCCTCCACGGCGATCACCGGCAGCGGGGTCGGGTCGTCGGGGTCGGCGATGGTCTCGCCGATGGTGATCTCGGGGATGCCGGCGAGCGCGATGATCTCGCCCGGCCCGGCCTCGTCGGCGGCCACCCGCTGAAGCCCCTCGTTCACGTAGAGCTCGCTCAGCCGCACGTTCTGCACCGAGCCGTCGTGGCGACACCAGGCCACCGTCTGTGCGCGCCGGATCGTGCCGTGATGGATCCGGCAGAGAGCAAGGCGGCCCACGTACGGGTCGGCGTCGAGGTTGGTCACCTGCGCCTGGAGGAGATGCGACTCGTCGTACTCCGGCGCCGGGATGCGCTCCACCAGCAGGTCGAACAGCGGCCGCAGGTCCGAGCCCTCGACTCCCTCCTCCAGCGCCGCCCAGCCCGCCCTGGCGTTGGTGTACACGATCGGGAACTCGATCTGCCGCTCGTCGGCGTCCAGGTCGATGAACAGCGCGTAGACCTCGTCCACCACCTCGGCGATGCGTGCGTCCGGGCGGTCGACCTTGTTCACCACGAGCACCACCGGCAGGCCGCGCTCGAGCGCCTTACGCAACACGAAGCGGGTCTGGGGCAGCGGTCCCTCGGAGGCGTCCACCAGCAGCATCACGCCGTCGACCATGGTCAGCCCGCGCTCCACCTCGCCGCCGAAGTCGGCGTGACCGGGAGTGTCCACCAGGTTGAGCTTGACCGCGCCGTAGCGGACAGCCGCGTTCTTGGCCAGGATCGTGATGCCGCGCTCGCGCTCCTGGTCCATCGAGTCGAGCACGCGGTCGGTGAGGTGCTCGTGCGCGCCGAACACGCCGGACTGGCGCAGCATGGCGTCGACCAGAGTGGTCTTGCCGTGATCGACGTGCGCGATGATCGCGACGTTGCGGATGTCGGTGCGTTCGGCCAGACGGCCGAGGCTAGTGGTCGCCTCTAGCCGAGCAGCGTGCGAGCCAGGAAGCGGTAGCAGTCGACCGCAAGCGTGAGGTCGCGCACGTCGATGCGTTCGTTGCGCGCGTGCACCAGCTCGTCGAGCAGCTCAAGCGACATGTGCTGCTGAGGGAAGAACCCATAGGCCACGCAGTCCGGGAACGCGGCACGGAAGGTGCGCGAGTCGGTGAAGCCGGTGCTCATAGTCGGCAGGCAGCGGGCGCCCCGATCGCTCATCTCGATCCAGGCCCGCAGAGCCACCATCAGCTCCGAGTCGGCGGGAGAGGCGTTCCCCACCACGCACCCGTGGAACTCGAGGCGATAGCCGTTCGGTCCGAGCACGTCCTCGATCCGAGCCCGCACCTCGGCTTCCTGCATCCCCGGCGGCGTGCGGCAGTCCACGTGCAGGCGCGCCTCGTCCGGGATCACGTTCATCGCGCTCGAGCCCTCGACCATGGTGGGCGCGAGCGTCACGCGCAGCGCGGCGTCCACCAGCGGCACGAGCGCGGGCGCGCGCTGCTCCAGGGCAGCAAGAGCCGTGGCCGGATCGGCGCCGTCCCCGACCCCGAGGCCTGCGAGCATCGCCCGTGCGGGAGGCGTGACGTCCCAGCCGGGGCGGCGCGCGGCGAGGGCATCGAGCAGCGGGGCGAGCTTGAAGAGTGCGTTGTCGCCGATGTCCGGGACGGAGGCGTGGCCGGCCACGCCGTCGGTGAACAGCGTGAACTGGAAGACGCCCTTCTCGGCCACCGAGACGTCGTATACGCGCTCACCGTCCACTGGGAAGGCCGCGCCGGCCCCTTCGTTGACCAGGAAGTCGCAGCGCACGAGGTCGGGCCGCTCGGCGCAGACCCACTCCGCGCCCTTGCCGCCGACCTCCTCGTCGGCTACCGAGATCACCACCAGGTCGCCCCGAGCGGGGCGCCAGCCCTCACGGGCCAGCGAGCAGGCCGCCACGACCTCGGCCGCGGTCTGCGACTTCATGTCGAGCGCGCCGCGGCCCCATACGCAGCCTTCGGCGAGCGCGCCCGACCAGGGGTCGTGCGCCCACCCGCGCGGGTCGGCGGTGACCGTGTCGACGTGAGACAGCAGGCCGAGCACCGGACCCGGCGAACGGCCCGGTAGACGGGCCACGAGGTTGAGTCGCTCGGGATCGGGCCCGACGAGCTCGACCTCGAACCCGGCGTCGCGCAGCGGCGCCGCCAGCAGCTCTTGGGCGAGCGTCTCGTTCCCGGGCGGGTTGACCGTGTTCAAACGCACCAGCTCGCGCAGCAGGGACACAGCCTCGTCCACCGCGATTGCCTCGGCGGCCTCAGGCCGCGACATGCTCGCTTGCTTCAGACGCGTGTCGCTCGAAGCAGACCACGGTCTGACCGTCCCCGTTTCGCACCTCCAGTCGATCCACGATGGCGGCGATGATGGCAATGCCCCGGCCACCGGTGGCATCCATTGGAGCGGGCTCGAGCGTGCTGTCGAACCGGCCGCAGTCGGATACCTCCACTCTCAGGCCGCTCGCCGACGGCTCCGTTACCAGCAGGATGCAGTCGTTGGGCCAGGCCTCGCCGTGCTGCACCGCATTGGCCACGGCCTCGCTCGTGGCCAGAATCAGGTCGTGAGTGCCCTCGTCGCTGAGTCCGGCTCCCAATGCCGCCTCAGAGACGATTGCGCGCGCTCGGGACACGCTCGCCGGCGTGGCCCGGAGCCATGTCTCATGTCTTCTGTGTTGATTCGTGCTCGTAGCGGGGCGATACCGGCCGGACTGCGCCGGTGCCAGCTGCGAGCGAGGGGGATCCACTCTCATCGGGTCCTTTCCTCCGCTGCGTCTCGGCAGAAACGCCAACCGGGACGAACCGCATCCCGGTTGGAACGGTGTCGCTGCCGGAGCTCTAGCCGGGTCGCTCGACCGCCAGCACGAGCGCCACGGCGTGGCCTCGACTGGGGAAGAGCTGTAGGCGCGTGAGCAGCCGCGGAAGTGCGAGCCCGAGCAGCAGCGCCGCCAGCGCGGCGATGCCGGCGGCTGACAGGGCGCCGCCCGCACTCGCGCTCGAGGATCCGCCTGCGAAGGACCAGCTGCCGGGCGGCTGCTGGCTCGCGCCCTTGGGCGCGTCCCCCGCCCTCGGCGCGTCTCCCGCCTCCGGGCGAGCAACGGTCGGCTCGCTGGGCGAGGTGCCGGATGTGTGCGTGAGCACGACCGCTGCGGGCGCCGGGACGATCGGGGCCGGCGTGGGTGCGAGCAGGAGAGCGCCGGGTGTGAAGTCGAGTCCGTGCCCGATCGCCCCGAAGCTCTCGAGCTCGCGCATCAGTGCCAGCGCCGCGGGGCCCTGCAGTCCCGAGCGGCGCAGAGCGACGATCAGGCCGGCGGTCCCGACCTGAGCTTCGCCCAGCCGGGCACGAACGCGATGGAGCAGTCGCCGAGTCTGCTCGCTGGCCCCGGCCACGCCGTCGCCCCGGGCGTTCAGCGCCAGCAGCACCGGCGCCAGCCGCTCCAGCCTCGAGCGCAGGCCGTTCAACCGGCTCGGCGGCGGCGTCGCTCCGCGCGCCAGCTGACGGGCGATTGCTTCGACGTCCGCCTGGAGCATGCGCAGGTCACGCTCCACGCCTGGAAGAGTCAGTTCGAGGCCGTGCGGCGTAGAAGGGCTCGCGACGCTGGTCGTCGGCGGTCGCGTCGCACCGGCGGATCGCGCCCTCGGGCCCGCCGGCCCGGAAACGGGTGGAGCATCGGCGCCGCCGGCAGGCGCGACCTGATGCGGCGCTGGCGGCTGCCGGTGGAACGGGTGGCGGAGCCGGCTCCGGTGACGGGGCGGGCGGCGGTGCCGGATCCGTGGCCTGCGGAGCGGGCGGCTCGACCGGGGGCACGGCAGGCGCCGCCGGCGTAGCCGTGGTCTCGGGCGGATCGGTCGGCGTGGCCTCCTGCATCGTGCCGTCCGAGGGAGTCGTCTCCGCGGGTGCCGGGGCCGGCGCCGGCTCGGCCGCGATCGTCGCGGTCGCGCTGCTGTCCGCCGTCGCGGCCGCCTCCTCCGCCTGAGCGGTCGCAGAGGCAGCGCCACAAGTGCCAGGGCAGCGAGTACGGCGACGAGCAGCGAGCGTCGATCCATGGGCCGTGCTCCATCCTCTCACGACCTGTCACCGAGCGACAGAAATTTTCGCGGCCGGACGGACCGCACACGGATACGCACCCGACCACTTGCGGAACGCCACCTCAGACGGCCGCCGGATTGCGTAAATCAGCCCGGATTCTCCAGCGCGTGCCACTTGGCGTACGCAGCCGAATTGCGTCCCTCTAGTCTCGACGGCCATGGAGATGCGCGAGCTGGGCCGTACGGGAGTCAAGGTCAGCCCTCTCTGTCTCGGGGCGATGATGTTCGGTGCCTGGGGCGAGGAGGATCACGACAAGTCGGTCCGGATCATCCACCGCGCGCTCGACGCCGGGATCAACTTCATCGACACCGCCGACGTGTATTCGCGCGGTGAGTCGGAGGAGATCGTGGGCAAGGCGCTGGCTGACGGCCGCCGGGACAACGTGTTCCTGGCCACCAAGGTGCACGGCAAGATGGGCGACGACCCCAACCAGTTCGGCAACTCGCGCCGCTGGATCGTGCACGAGGTGGAGAACAGCCTGCGCCGCCTGGGCACCGACTGGATCGACCTCTACCAGATCCACCGGCCCGAGTCCGACACCGACATCGACGAGACGCTCGGTGCGCTCACCGACCTCGTGCGCGCCGGCAAGGTGCGCTACATCGGCTCGTCCACCTTCCCGCCCTCCCAGATCGTGGAGGCGCAGTGGGTGGCCGAGAGGCGGGGCCGCGAGCGCTTCATCTGCGAGCAGCCGCCCTACTCGCTCCTGCACCGCGGGGTGGAGGCCGAGGTGCTGCCCACCTGCCTTCGCTACGGCATGGGCGTGATCCCCTGGAGTCCGCTGGCGGGTGGCTGGCTGTCGGGCAAGTGGCGCAAGGGAGCCGAGGACCTCACCTCGCGCCGCTCGGCCATGCTCCCGGACCGCTACGACCTCTCGCTGCCCGAGAACCAGCGCAAGCTCGACGCCGCCGACGCGCTCGGGCAGCTGGCCGACGACACCGGGATCTCGCTGATCGAGCTGGCCCTCGCCTTCGTGATCCGCCACCCGGGGGTCACCGCGGCCATCATCGGCCCGCGCACCATGGATCACCTCGAGTCGCAGCTCCCCGCCGCCGAGACCACGCTGTCCGACGAGGTGCTCGACCGCATCGACGAGATCGTGCCGCCCGGCGTGAACGTGAATCCCGACGACCAGGGCTGGTCGAACCCGGCACTCGAGCCGCAGCGCAGGCGCCGCGCGGCGTGAGCGAGATGCGCGTCAGCGTCCTCGATCAGGCGCCGATCTCCGAGGGCTCGAGCGGCGCCGAGGCACTGGAGCGCAGCGTCGATCTCGGCCGCCTGACCGACGCGCTGGGCTACCAGCGCTACTGGGTGGCGGAGCACCACGGCATGCCGTCCCTGGCCTGCGCCGCCCCTGAGATCCTGATCGAGGCCATCGCGGGCGCCACCGAGCGCATCCGCGTGGGCAGCGGCGGGGTGATGCTTCCTCACTACAGCCCCGTGAAGGTGGCCGAGGTGTTCAGCATGCTCAGCGGCCTGCACCCGGAGCGCATCGACCTGGGCCTGGGCCGCGCGCCGGGCACCGACCCGGTGACCACGATCGCCCTCCAGCGCGACCGCCGCCAGCGCCCGGAGGACGACTTCGCCGAGCAGCTCGTGGAGCTGCTCGGGCTGCTCGAGGGCCGGCTGCCCGCCAACCATCCTTTCGCCCGGCTGTCCTCCACGCTGCCGGGTCGCCCGGAGCGGCCCGAGGTGTGGCTGCTGGGCTCCTCGCCCCAGAGCGCGATCTGGGCGGCGGAGCTCGGGCTGCCCTACTCGTTCGCCGACTTCATCAACCCGAACGGAGCTTCGATAGCCGCCGACTACCGCGGCCGCTTCACCGATTCCGAGCGCCTGGGCGCTCCGCACGTGATGGCTGCGGTGATCGTGATCTGCGCCGACAGCGACGAGGAGGCCGAGCGCCTGGCCGCGCCCGGCCGCATGATGATGTCGCTGCTGCGCCAGGGCCGCCTGATCGAGATCCCGCCCGTGGAGAAGGCGCTCAGCTACCTGGAGACGCGCGAGGGCTCGCCGGCCGGCTCGGCCCCCGGGCGCCGGACCATCATCGGCTCACCGGCCACCGTCCGGGCCGGCCTGGAGGCGGTGGCGGAGGAGTACGGCGCCGACGAGCTGGCGATCCTCACGATCACGCACGGCCACGAGGAGCGGCGCCGCTCCTACGAGCTCGTCGCGGCCGAGCTCGGGCTCAGCTCGCAGGCGGGCGCTCGACGAACGACCGCACCGTCTCTGCGGTAAAGCGGTCAGCGGGAAAGAACGACTCGATCGACAGCTCGCTGGCCGTGACCTCCACCGCGGTCCCGAAGGTGGCGACCGTGCTGATGAAGGCCAGCTCACCGGCCTCGCTGCGCAGGCGCAGCGGCACGGCGATATCCCGGCCCGGGTGGTCCGGTCCCGGATCGTGCTCCGGCGCCGGGTAGCCACGCAGCTCCTCGAGCAGCGTCTCGAGAGCGGGATCGCCGCTCAGCGCGATCTGGCGCCCGAGGCGGTCGAGCAGATGCGCACGCCACTCGCCCAGGTTGGCGATCCGCGGGGCCACGCCGTCGGGATGGAGGCTCAGCCGCAGCACGTTCACGGGTGGCTCGAGCAGGTGAGAAGCCACCCCGGCCGTTAGGAGCTCAACGGCCCGGTTGGCCGCGAGCATCTCCCACGCGCGGTCCACCACCACAGCGGGATAGGGGTCGTGGCCGTCGAGGATCAGGGTGAGCGCGTCGCGCACCGGCTCCATCTCCGGATCGTCGAGCTCGCGCTGGTCGTACACCGGCGCGTAGCCGGCGGCCAGCAGGAGGTGGTTTCGGTCGCGCAGGGGCACCTCGAGGCGGTCCGCGAGCTGGAGCACCACGTCGGGACTGGGGCGCGAGCGGCCGGTCTCGACGAAGCTGAGGTGTCGCGCGGACACCCCGGCGTCGGCCGCCAGGTCCATCTGGCTGAGGCGCCGCCGCGTGCGCCACTCGCGCAGCAGCGGACCGACCGTGGTGCTGGCGCCGGCGCTCGTCATCCGAGCCTCGACCCTAGCGCCGGGCGGCGCGCCCGGCGCCTACCTCGCAGGTAATCGACTCGCGGCCCTCCACGGGTCACGCTGGCCGCTCCCGAACCTCTACAAAGGAGTCATTCATGACCGAGCTCACCGACGTGATCCATGGATACATCGCCAGCTGGAACGAGACCGACCCGGCGCGGCGTCGCGAGCTGATCGGCCGAGTCTTCAGCGACGACGCGAGCTACATCGATCCGCTCATGTCGGGCGAGGGCGGCGATGGCATCGACGCGATGATCGCCGGCGCGCAGGAGCAGTACCCGGGGCACCGCTTCGAGCTGTCGTTCGGACCCGACGCCCACAACGACCGCGTGCGCTTCGCCTGGCGCCTCTACGGAGAGAACGGCGACGCCGATCCGGTGGCCGCCGGCGTCGACTTCGCCACGCTCGCCGACGACGGTCGCCTGCGCACGGTCACGGGCTTCCTCGAGCCGGCCGCCTGATCTCACGCGCCCCGGCCCCGAGGCGTTGCCTAGTCTCGGGCCGTGACCGCTACGACCGAGGCCGACTCCCAGGGCCAGGCCTTTGCCACCACCGACTGGGGTCTCGTGGCGGTGGTGGCCGGGCTCTGGGGCGCGTCCTTCCTGTTCATCGAGATAGGGCTCGACCATCTCAGCCCTCCGGTGGTGGCTTTCTCCCGAGTGTTCTTCGGGGCCACGGCGCTCGTCCTGTTGCCGGCCGCCCGGCGCCCAGTTGACCGCTCGCAGTGGCCTCCGATCGCGTTGCTGGGCGTCATCTGGATCACGATCCCGTTCCTGCTGTTCGCGGTGGCGCAGCAGTGGATCGAGTCGTCGCTGGCCGGGATGATCAACGCCGCGGCGCCGCTCTTCACGGCGCTCGTGGCGGCGCTGGTGGTGCGGCAGCTACCGGGGCGCGTGCAGGCCGCCGGCCTCCTGATCGGCTTCCTCGGGGTGGTGGCCATCACCTCTCCGTCGCTCGGCGAGGGCGAGTCCAGCGGACTGGGCATCGCGCTCGTCCTCTGTGCGACCGTCCTCTACGGCTGCGCGTTCAATCTGCTTGGCCCGTTGCAGCGGCGCAACGGAGCGCTGCCGGTGATCCTGCGCGCCCAGGCCGTGGCCCTGGTGCTGCTGGCCCCGGCAGCGGCGGTGGGAGCCACCGATTCCGAGTTCGCCTGGTCGAGCCTGGCGGCGATGGTGGCGCTGGGTGCGCTCGGCACCGGCGTTGCCTTCGTGGCCTTCACCACGCTGGTGGGCCGTGTGGGCGCCACGCGCGGCGCGGTCACGATCTACTTCGTCCCGGTGGTGGCGATCGTGCTGGGAGCGCTGCTCCTGGACGAGTCGATCGAGCTTGCGGCGATCCTCGGCACCGCGCTCGTCCTGGCGGGCGCGTTCCTCACGAGCCGCCAGGAGCGAGCGCGGGACGCCGTCCCGGCACGGGGCTAGTGACCTGAGTCGTTATTTCGTGCGCACCTTCCCGGCGTCTGGACGCGTCTGGCGCCACCCACGGGAATCGCCGATGCTGCGCATCGACTCATCCCGTGTGCGTCCCCGGCCACGCCCAGCCGCTCGGGAAGCTGAGGCCGAACTTCCGACTCAGGTCACTAGGCGTCGGCGGGCATCAGCACCCACAGGGCGAGGTAGATCAGCGGGCTGAGAAACAGCACGCCCGCGATCATCAAGAGACGCATCACGAATCGATCGACTCGATAGCGCCGTGCCAGTCCGGCCGACACGCCGCCGAGCAGGCGTCGCTCGCGCGGACGGGTCAGGCCATTGTCGGAGAACCAGGTCCGCGCACTCGAGAACGAGGCGGGCTGGCTGGGCTGTGCGGCGGTGGAGCTCATTGAGGGGTCCTTTGTCTCGGGAATACGTCGAGCATCTCCCAGGACGCCGCGCCGTCCTATCCGGGTACCAGGGGTTCCGGGGTACGGGCAACCCGACGGTCGAGCCCGCGCCGCGGGATACTCACGCGGTGGCACTCGGAGATGAGAACGAGCTGCGAGCGCTGCGAAACGGCGCTCGTGCCCGACGGGCAGGCCACGATCTGCAGCCACGAGTGCACCTTCTGCGTCGCGTGTGCGGACGAGATGAACCGCGTGTGCCCCAACTGCGGCGGGGAGCTCGTGGCGCGGCCGCGGCGCGCGGTCTGATGCGTACGGCGCTCACCTCTCTCGTCGCCGCCCTGGTTCTGATGCTGTGGGTGCCGGCGGCTCAGGCCCAGTTGGCGGTCGGCGAAGCTAAGGGTGTACGGATCGTTCGCCCGGGCGGGAAGGTCGTATTCGTCTTCACCCCTAAGGCGGATCGTCTCTGGCGCCGGGTGGCGGGCAGGCGGGTTCTCGTCACGTGCGTCGCCGTCTCGCGGCCGGACGCTGAGGGCTTCGCGGGCACCAGCGAGTTCTCGGACATGGCGCGTGTCCCCAAGCGGGGCCGGCGGCTGGTGGACGGCAGGCTGCCCCGTCTGGACTACTGCAACCTCTCCCTGCCGGCACGCACGATCAGGCGCGGCCGTAGGCGGATCGCCTTTCCGAAGCAGCTGCTGGTGAGCGTTCCGCTCAGCCGGCGCGGCCTGGTCATGGTGGACGAACGAGCGCGTGCCACCGTGCTCGGCCAGCTTCTGTTTGGAGCGCAGATCTACGGAAGGAAACGCGGGCTGCCCGGGTTCCCGACGCCTGCTCAGCTGGTGGCCCGAGTGCCGCGCCTGGGTCCGCCGTTGCCACTGACCGTGGTGGCGCTGGCCGGGCCAGACGAGTCGCCGCCTCCGGGCAGCGTGGGCTACTACAGCGATGGCGGGGAACGAGTCGCGGCGGTGGTGCTTTCGCTCCGTGGACGTCGCCTCTTCCTCGAGTACGAGCCGGACGGCGTTGTTCGCACCAACGTGCTGGGCTACCTGTACGGCGACCAGCCTGCGTCCTGACGACGCTGCCCCCGATTGGGGAACTGGCCCGGGCGGGCGCCGTCGAGGCGCCGCCCAGGCCCTGACGACGGTCAGCCGTCGTCGCGGCCCCCACCGCCGTGATCGTCGCCGCCGCGGTCGTCGTCTCCGCCGCGCCGGTCGTCTCCGCCACGGTCATCGTCTCCGGCACGGTTGTCGTCGTCGCGCCCCGAGCGCTCCACTTCGACCGCGATCCAGCGGCCGTCCCGCTTGCGGGCGTGGGCCTCGATGTTGCGCGCGCCGACATGGATGCCGGCGAAGCCGTTGACCCGCTCGTAGCGGGTGTTGCGGGTCACGAAGATGCGGAACGTCCGGCCCTCGTCGCGCAGCCGGAAGGAGCGCGTGGTGCGGTTCTTGGAAACCACGGTCCCCTCGAACTCGCGCAGGGCCTTGGTGCCCGCCGGAGCAGCGGCGCCTGCCGGAACCGCGCTCGCCACCACCGCCACCGCTGCGGCCAGTGCGACCAGGACTGTGAGCTTGCGTGCCATGTCTCGACCTCCATCGATTAGCTTGCTCACGCAGTGTCGACGCCGGCGGGGAAGCGGCAGGCCAGGTCGAGGCAAGGACTTGGTAAGGAAAAGCGGCGCCCGGCTGCGAGACTCGGCTGCGGTGACCGACGATGCTCCAGTGACCGGCGGCTGCCTCTGTGGCGGGGTCCGGTTCGAGCTCAGCGAGCCGCCTGCGGCGGCGGGCTACTGCCACTGCACACGCTGTCAGCGCCGCACGGGATCGGGCTCCTCGGCCCAGGCCCGCATCGACGGCCGGACCTTCCGATTGGTGCAGGGCGAGGAGCTCGTTCAGGCCTGGCGCCATCCCGACGGCGGCTTCGAGAAGTGCTTCTGCCGCAACTGCGGCGCGCACCTGTTCAGCCGCGACCCGGAGGATTGGTCCCAGATGAGCGTGCGCCTGCCCGCGTTCGACGGGGACCCCGGCGTGCGGCCCAGCTGGCGCGCCCACGTGGCGAGTGCGGCGGTCTGGGAGCCACTGCCCGACGACGGCCTCGAGCGCTACGAGGGCTCGAATCCGCGGCCGGAGTTCTGAGCGCGCTCAGGCCCGGACGGTCGCCGCGCTCTCGCCCGCTACCTCCGGACCCGCGCTCTCCTCCTGCCGCCGCGGCGCTCGGACGAACACGTAGACCGCGGTGACCAGCAGGACGCCGGCCGCCACCAGGAACGCGGTGCCGGTGGCGTCGACGAAGGCTTGCTGAGCCTGGTCCGCAAGCCGCGCGCCCGCGGCGCCGAACTTCTCGAGCGGCGCCTGCTGCACGAACGAGATCGACTCCTCGGCCCGCGCCCCTACGTCAGCGGGCAGGCCGGCTCACCGCGCCCTCCACGTTCGCCCGGTAGCTCTCGTTGAGCACGCTGCCCAGGAGCGCGATGCCGATGGCGCTGCCGAACTCCCGTGACACGTCGTTGACCGCGGAGGCCACACCCTGCTTGGCGGGGGGCAGCGACGACACGATCGCCGTGGTGGCCGGCGTACCCGCCAGCGCCATGCCCGCGGCGAACAGCAGGAGCCCGATGAGGAAGTACCAGTAGGCGAGGTCCGTGCTCAGGAAGGACAGGACGATGAGACCGGCCGCGATGAGCGTGAGCCCGGCGGCGCCGGTGCGATTGATGCCCACGCGGTCGGCGATCCGCGGCGCCCGGCGCGCCAGCGGGATCAGCACGAGCGGCATGGGAACCAGCGCCAGCGCGGCCTCGAGCGGTGACAGTTCGGCCACGAACTGCAGGTACTGGAGAACGATGAAGAAGAAGCCGAAGGCCGCGAAGAACTGGACGGTCAGCGACAGGGATCCCGTGCCGAAGCCGCGCAGGCGAAACAGCCGCGGATCCAGGAGCGGGTGGGCGAGCCGCAGCTCGCGCAGTACGAATGCGGTGCCGGCGAGCAGGCCGCCGATGAGCCCGGCGAGCACGAGGACATCGCTCCAGCCCCGCTCGGGGCCCTCGATGATGCCGAACACCAGCGCGGTGACCGCCACCAGCGAGAGCAGACCTCCGGCCACGTCGAGCGGCGGCGGGTCGTCCAGGCGCGAGGCGGGAATGAACGCCACGGTGCCGATCAGCGCCAGCACGGCCAGGAGCACATTGAGGCCGAAGAAGGAGCTCCAGCTGAAGAACTCGAGCAGCAGCCCCGAGCCCAGCAGGCCGATCACCGCGCCGGCACCCACAACGCCGACCCAGACGCCCACGGCCTGGGCCCTCTCCTCCGGGGGAAACGATGTGGTGATGATCGACAGCGTGGTGGGCATCACCAGCGCCGCGCCCACTCCCATCGCGGCCCGCAGCCCGATCAGCGTGGTGGGATCGTTCGCCACCAGCGCGACCGCCGCGGCAGTGCCGAAGACCACCAGCCCGACCATGAGGATGACCTTGCGCCCGAAGCGGTCGCCGATCGCGCCGGCGATCAGCAGCAGGCCGGCGAAGACCATCGTGTACGCGTCCACGATCCACTGGAGCTCGCTCTGCGTGGCGCCGGTGTCACGAGCCAGATCGGGCAGAGCCACGTTCAGGCCGCTCACAGCCGAGACCACCATCATCAGAGCAAGGGCCACGACGCCGAGCACGACCTTGCGCTGCCGGGCGGAGAGGGTGTTGGGCTGGTCGTTCATGGGTTCCTTCGCGTAGAATTCAGTACGTGCAGAATTCTACACACGCGGAATTAACGTTGTCAAGGGGCCGATGAACGAGACGGAGGCAAGTCGCCGTCCCGGCCGCCGTGCCGGCGACAGTGGCACGCGCGAGGCGATCCTCGGCGCCGCCCGCAGGCAGTTCGCCGAGCGTGGCTTCGACCGCACCTCCCTGCGCAGCATCGCTCAGGAGGCCGGCGTCGACCCCACCCTGGTGTCGCACTTCTACGGCTCGAAGCAGAAGCTGTTCGCGACCGTGGTGGAGCTGCCGTTCGACCCCGCGGTGGTGATCCCTCACCTGATCGCCGGGGACCAGGACGGCGTGGGCCTGAGGTTGGCCCGCTTCCTCGTGGCGGTGCTCGAGTCCGACGCCGGCCGCCAGCGGTTGACCGGCATGGTCCGGGCCGCGGCGTCGGAGCCGGAGGCGTCTCGCCTCGTCCGCGAGTTCATCAGCCGCGAGGTGCTCGCCAGGATCGCGGAGAGCCTGGACGTCGACGACGCGCCGCTGCGCGCCTCGCTCGTAGGCTCTCAGATCGTTGGCATGGTGATGGCGCGCTACATCGTGAAGGTCGAGCCGCTGGCGTCGCGGGATGCAGACGAGGTGGCCGAGCTGGTGGCGCCCGTGTTTCAGCACTACCTCACGGAGCCCCTGTGACCGGCGTCCGCCTCACCCACATCGGTGGGCCCGACGCTGCTGATCGAGGTGGGGGGCTGGCGCCTGCTCACCGATCCCACCTTCGACGACCCGGGGCGCAGGTACAACTTCGGCTGGGGCGCGATGTCGCGCAAGCTGACGGGACCGGCGATTCCCGCGAGCGAAATCGGCCCGATCGACGCCGTCCTCCTCACCCACGAGCACCACGGCGACAACCTGGACCCCGCCGGGCGCGCCCTGCTGCCGGCGGCCGGCGCGGTGGTCACCACCGTGTCGGGTGCGGACCAGCTAGGCGGTGCGGCGCGCGGGCTCGAGCCCTGGCAGACCACGTCGCTCGAGGCGCCCGGCCGGCCGGCGATCGAGATCACCGCCACACCGTGCCGTCACGGTCCCCCGCACGCGCACTTCATCATCGGCGACGTGATCGGCTTCGCCCTCCGCTGGGACGGCCAGGAGCACGGACAGCTGTGGATCTCCGGTGACACGGTGCTCTACGACGGGGTACGCGAGGTCGCGGACCGGGTGCAGGTGGACACCGCGGTGCTCCATCTCGGCGGCGTGCGGTTCCCCGTGAGCGGGCCGATCCGTTACACGATGACCGCGCGCGACGCCGTGGAGCTGTGCGGTCTCATCCGTCCACGCACGACGATCCCGATCCACTACGAGGGCTGGCGGCACTTCAGGGAGGGGCGAGCGGCCATCGAAGAGGAGTTCGCGCGGGCGCCCGAGGACATCCGCTCGCGCGTGCGCTGGCTGCCGATCGGCGAGCAGGTGGAAATCGTCGGGTGAGCGAGCAACGCCGCAACTGCCCGACCCGCCGGCTGTTTGTGGTCGCGATGGCGGCAACCACGACAGCTCGGCGCCCAGCGCGCTCGCTCGCTGCGGTGATGGCGCTGCTGGTGGCCGCACTGGTCTCGGCCGCGCCGGCCCAGGCCACGTTCCCCGGCCGCAACGGCGGGATCGCCTTCGCGCAACGCACGGGCAGCGGCGACTCGGCCCCGGCGCTCGTGGAGCACCGGCGACTGGCCACGCGGCCGCCCGGCTCTCAGAACCCGCGCATCCTGCTCGACTGCGAGCTCACCGACGGCGTGCCCAGCGGCGGTGACTGCACGGGCACGGACTACTCGTCGCCGTCGTACTCGCCCGACGGCCGGATGATCGTGTTCGACGCGGGCACGCAGATCGGCGTGATCGACGCCGACGGCGGAGGCGGCGTCGCGCTGTTCCCCGCCGTCACGGCCAACGACGGCAGCCCCGCGTTCTCGCCCGACGCGAGGCGCATCGTGTTCACGGGCAGCCAACGACCGCGGTACCACCGACCTGTACGTACGCAGTGCGAGCGGCGGCGCCGCGCGCCTGATCATCAACGACGCCGGCGCGCCCGCCTGGTCGCGCCGCAACGTGCTGGCCTATGTCCGCAGCGGGAACGTCTATGTCGCCCGCCCGACCGGCGGGCATCGCCGTCTCGTGACCTCCGGGGTCGCGCCCGACTGGTCGCCGACCGGGAGACGCCTGGTGCTCGTCCGCCCCTCGCCTCGAAACGTCTTCGACGATCCCTTCGGCTCCGTCTATCTCTCCGATCCCAACGGCCGCGGGCTGCGCCGGGTGCGAGTGGGCGACGACGTGTTCAACCCCGTCTGGTCCCCGGACGGCACCTCGATCGCCTACGCCCGCTCCGACCAGGGCGTGTTCGCCAAGCGCCTGGGCAGCAGCCGGCCCGCTCGCCTGGTGGCGCAGACCCAGATCAGCGGCGAGAGCGGCTTCGTGGTGGCGTTCGACCCGGCCTGGCGGCCGCGGCCGCTTCCGCGCTGAGCCCCGCGTTGCACCTGGAGCAGTTCGCACTGATCGTCGACGACTACGACTCGGCGATCGAGTTCTTCGTCGACAAGCTGGGCTTCGAGCTGGCGGAGGACTCGCCGGCCCTCACCACGGCCGGCGGCCGGCCGAAGCGCTGGGTGGTGGTCCGTCCCCCGAACGCCGACACCGGCGTGCTGCTCGCCCAGGCCGACGGAGAGACCCAGCGCGCCACCGTCGGCCACCAGTTCGCCGGCCGGGTGGGCTTCTTCCTCCGCGTGGACGACTTCGACGCCGCCCACGCCCGGATGACACAGGCGGGCGTGGAGTTCGTCGGGGAGCCGCGCACGGAGCCCTACGGCCGGGTGGCGGTGTTCCTCGATGTCGCAGGCAACCGCTGGGACCTGCTCGGGCCGGCCTGATTCCCCGAAGGCCCGATCGCGGGGATACTGGTACCGACCCCGTCAAGGCCCAGACAGGAGGACGCATGCACGCTCGAGTCGCGACGTTCGAGGGAGGCGAGCCTGAGCAGATCAGGCAGATGGTCGAGGAGATCAAGCGGCGCGCCGAATCGGGACCGCCGGAGGGCGTGCCGGCCGTGGGGCTGCTGCTTCTCCATCGCGCCGAGGACGGAAAGGTGATGAACGTCTCGCTGTTCGAGACCGAGGACGATCTGCGGCAGGGCAACGAGACCCTGAACGCGATGGATCCGCCCGTTCCGGGAGCGATGGGCCAGCGCACGTCCGTCGAGATCTACGAGGTCGGCGTGAAGCTCGACGCGCCGGCGGGCTGAGCGCCAGCCCCGCCATGGACGCCCGGGTCGGCGCCGGTGTAACGCCCTTCCAGACCGACGCCGAGGCGACCATCCGACTGGCGCAGAGAGCCGAGGAGCTCGGCTATGCGCGGTTCGGGGCCGCCGAAGGATGGACGCAGGATGCGGTGGTGGTGCTCACCCGTATTGCCGCGGTCACGTCGCGGATCGGCATTGCCACCGGCGTCCTGTCGGTCTGGAGCCGCACGCCGGGGACGCTGGCCATGGCGGCGGCGAGCCTCCAGGGCGCGTCGGGCGGCCGCTTTGCACTCGGCCTCGGCGCCAGCAGCCCTCCGCTCGTGGAAGGCCTGCATGGCCTCACCTGGCAGAAGCCGGTCGATCGCATGCGCACGACCCTCATCGCGGTCCGGGCGCTGCTCGAGGGTGAGCGGCTGCCGCTCGACCGTGAGGGCGTGAGGCCGCTCCGCCTGGGCGTGCCGCCCCCGGAACCCGTGCCGATCTCGCTGGCGGCGCTCGCCCCGGCATCCGTCCGGCTTGCGGGTGAGCTGGCCGACCACTGGCTGCCCTTCCTCTGGGCACGCTCGCGGCTCGACGATGGGCGGACCCTGCTCGCAGAGGGGGAGGCTGCCGCCGAGTCTCCCCGTGCAACGGGGGTCACCGCGAGCGTCCCTCTCGCTGTCGCCGAGAGCGAGGAAGGTGCGCGGCAGCTGGCGGCCGGCTGGCTGCTCGCCTATCTCACGAGCATGGGCCCGCTCTATCCACGGGTCCTCCGCGACCAGTTCGGCTTTGCCCGTGAGGTCGAGGCCCTGCTCGAGGCAAACGGGGGCGGCGCGCCACCTAGCTTGCCGCCGGAGGCGGAGCGACTGGCGCGCGAGGTGACCGTCATGGCGACCTACGACGAGGCGCCGGCCGCGGTTCGTGAGTGGCTGGACGCAGGGGCGGACGCGATCGACCTGGTGCTGCCTCCCGGGCTCCCCGAGCAGCAGCACCGCGAGATGCTCGAGGCCGCGGCGCCTGCCTGAGGCCACCAGCATCTGCCCGTCACGCCGGAGCCTCGCGGTTCGTCAGCCGGACTCGCTCGGGCTGTCATGAACGAGTCTCATCTCTCGGGCGAGCTCGGAACTCGCGTAGGGGCCCTCACCCTCGAGCTCGCCGATGACTGTCCGAACGATCTCGGTCGGCTTGTTCTGACTCATCTTGCGCTTCGCCACGATCCTGGTCGGGGTGAGCCGTAGTCCGACGGTGCCCCGACTGAGCTGGCGTGCGTCCTCGGTGGCCGCCGGCGTGGCGTTCAATCGGCGCGGCGCAGCCACGTGTTCTTCAAAGCCGTCGACCAGCTTTTCCAGGACGGCGAAGTTCTCGTCGGGGGTCAGGATCTCGGGAACCCCTGAGAGGTGAGCCACGATGAAGTTCCATGTCGGTACCTCGAACTGCTCGCCGTACCAACTGGACGAGATGTATCCGTGGGGACCTTGAACGATGATCAGCAGCTCGTGCTCGCCGAGCTCGTGGACGCGCTCGTCCGGTCTACCCAGATGAGTCAGGATCGACAGGTCGCTGCGGTCCTCGTCGAGCAGAATCGGGTAGTGAGAGGCCACCAGGCCGCCCGAGGCGTTCGAAACCAACGTGGCCCACGGGTTCTCGACTATGAGGCGGCCGATCTGATCGACGTCGTCGAGCTCGAAGTAGGGGTTCTTTCGCATCGCGCCGTCCTGTCGGTCCAGGACATCTTGACGATCACGCGCTCACCTGGCTTGTCTCGCCGAAGGCCGGCAGCAACGCGAACCCGGCGGTCCCACTGGAGGGTGGCGACCGCCGGGCCAGAGTGCCGCTGGTCATCGCTCAGCCAGGGGTGTGCTGCCGCGACTCAACCGATCTCTCCAGCGGCCCGACCAACCCTCCCGTGCTTCGCGCAGAGTGCAAGTCCGCGTTCGGGCGCTCAGGCGCGTCTGGGGTACAGCCTTGGCCCTGCTGTCGGGAAGATCGAACGTCACCGGTCTTGACACCGATCGCAGTGCGGCGAGGAGTGCGAGCGTTCACTCTTATCTCCCCGTGCCCTCCGATCGGTCCTTTTTAAGGCCGCTCAGGTTAAGCCGGTCAGACAGCGGCGTTGGAGGCTGCACGGCCGATGAGCTACGCCCCGCCGGTTGCCGTTTGCGGCGACCCGGGCTACGTTGGACCGCCGGTCAGGGACTCGCCCTCACGGTTCGGGAGGAACCTCATGCAATTCGCTTCTCGCGGTCCGGCGCATGGTCGCCGCCTGCTCAAACTGACGCTGGTCTTGGCGCTGGCGCTTGCTCTGTTGGGCTCGGTGGCGTCGTCGAGTTTCGGGACACCTCCACAACGCTTCGACAGTTGGACCGGGACGACTGAAGCCGGCGGCGCCACGCCGGGCGAGGGCAAGGGCACTCGCTTCGGCGAGGGCAGCGGAGATCCGCGGTCCGGGCGAAGCCGCGCCAAGCTCAGGAAGAGCTGCAAGAAGAAGCGGGGCAAGCGGGTCTGCAAGTACAAGCGGGGCGGCAAGCTGGTCAAGATCTGCGTCAAGCGCAAGCACCGCAAGCAGCGCTGCCGCAAAGTGGCAGGCAGGTCCGCTGCCGCGCCCGGCCGGCAGGCCGAGGCGTCGAGCCTGCGAAACCACGGCTACACCAACCCGCTCATGCCGGCTGTGGGTCGCTTCTACTGGGAGCCGCGCGGTGGCTGGTGCTCAGGCACGCTGGTGCGGCGCGGGATCGTGCTGACCGCCGCCCACTGCCTGTACGCCGACCAGAACTCGGGCAAGGATTTCGGCACTACGAACTTCTACATGCAGGACAGAGGCGCGGTTGATTTCGTGCCCGGCAACTATGCCTCAGGCGGCCAGGGACAAGCTCCCTACGGGGTCTGGCGGGCTACGCGGTCCTGGGTGCCCCAGGGCTGGGCCGCCACCGGCGCGAGCCAAGACCAAGGACTCGACTGGGGAATCGTGGAGCTGGCCCCGGACGCCAACGGCAACTATCCCGGCGACACGGTCGGCAGCTGGAGCGCGTATTGGAACGCTCAACTGCCGGTGGGCACTCACTTCTACAACGTCGGCTATCCGGCCAGCGGCGCCTTTAACACCGCCGAGTGGAACTTCGGCAACGGCCAGTACTTCTGCGACAGCACGTGGGACGGCTTGAACGACAACGGCGGGGCTTTGAGCGGCAACTCGTTCACGATTGTGAACACCCCGTGTTACATGAACGGCGGCTCGTCGGGCGGGCCGGTGTTTGCGGAGTTCAACGACGGCAGCTGGGGAATCGTTGGGGTCAACAACCTCGCTGACTCTGCCGGCAACGCGCCAGGGCGATTCGCCACCACCAACTTCACCTTCTGGATGGATGACCGCTTCGGCCAGTTCTGGAACAGCATCTTCAATGCAGGAACAGCCAGCGTTTCGTCGGCAACTCGGGGGATCTCGTCTGACACCGTCCGTGCGGTCTCGAAGTCGAAACCGGGCCGCTACCCCTAAGGCGTTCCGCAGCGTCTAACGGAAGGTGAGGTTGAGCCCTGCGGGGCGCGGGCTCGTCTCATCAGCTGTCGAGAGTCAGTCGATTGCGATCCCACACCGAACCTCCCAGGATCGCGTCCAAGCGATCGCCGCTCTGCGTCGGCTGCGCATGACCGCCGCGGAGAGATCGCCGAGATCCTCCGGATGGCGCTCTCGACCATCTCGGCGGTGCTCAAGCGGATCGGGCTCGGCAGGTGTTCTCGACTCGAGCCGCCCAACCGCTACGAGCGCGCCCGTTCCAGCGAGCTGCTGCAGGTCATCGACGTCCGTTATCGCCCGTCGGCGTCGCCGGGTGGCGCTATGTGCTGAGCTTCGGGAAGTCCATCAACGTCCCGACCGGCTGACTTCCGGTGCAGATGCCAGCCAAGACCACCAAGATCTACCCGCCGCGCGGCCCCCTTCAACGCTTCGCGCTCGCGCAGGCCATGGCCGAGCGAGCCCTCTGCCGCGCCGCCGCTGCCGCGCTCGTCGCGACCCTACTCGCGCTCCTCGCTGCGCCCTGGTCGGGACTGGCGGCCGGTCCGAATCAGCGCTGTCGCGCGAAGGCACGGCACGCCCAGGGGTTCCCGGGTTGGGCACGGAAGCGCCGGGCGACCGTGTTGGTCGACTCGGTCCTGCTCGGCGGCTTGCCGCAGCTGCGCTCCCGACGCCCCTGCTGGCGGGTCGTCAAGTACGGGCGGCCGGCGCTCATGGTGAAGGCCGCCGAGAGCGAGCTCCGCGCACGCGGCCAGCGGGTGGACCGGCTCGTCATCGTCGGGATCGGCTACAACTCGCTCTGGGAGCGACACCGTCGCCGCCACGCCTACTGGGCCGCCCGGTTCGACCGCGAAGCCAAGCGACTCCTGCGCACCCTGCACCGGCTCGGCGCCCGCCAATTCGTCTGGGTCACGTTGCGCGAGCCGACCCCAGCGACGGTGCCGCCTCACGCGGTCGGTGAGCTCGGCCAATACTCGTGGTACTTCCCGTACGTGAACGGGCGTCTGCGCTACCTCGACCGCCGCCGGGACGACGTCGTGCTTGCCGACTGGAGGGCTGCCTCGAACCGGCCGGGCCTCACCTACGACTCGATCCACCTCAACCGGACGGGCGCGCTGCGCATGGCCCGAACGATCTGGCGAGCCGTGAGCGCCGAGGGGCGGCGCCAGGCCGGGCGCAGACCGCCGCCGAGCTACTCGGCGCCTGCAGAGTGGCGTTAGGGTCGCAGGACTCGCAACCTCTTTGGAGGGACAATGAAGCTCCCCAGCGCGCAGACCGCGCTCATGCTGGTGGCCGTGATGGCCCTTGCCGCGTGCGGCGACGACGACGGTGGCGGCGAGGCCGCCGACGCAACCCAGCTCTCGATCGACGCGACTGATCAGGGGATCGAGGCGCCGCAATCGATCGAGGCTGGCCTGGTCGAGATCACCTTCACGAACTCGGGCAAGCGCCCCCATGAGGCCCAGCTTATTCGCCTCGAGGGAGGCCACACGCCCGAGCAGGCGCTGAAGGTGGTCACCGGTGATAGCCAGCGGATACCGGACTGGATCGTCGGTGGCGGTGGTGTCGGGACCACCAAGCCCGGCGCGACCGGCACCGCGACGCAGGTCCTGGACCCCGGCTCTTACGCGATCGTCGACACCCAGACCGACAAGCCCGCGAGCGCGACGCTCGAGGTGACTGGTCAAGCCGCCGAGGCCGATCTTCCAGAGGCCGACGCGACGGTCACGGCTCGCGAGTACACCTTCGAGGCCTCGGGACTGAAGGCGGGCAAGAACACGATCCTGTTCGAAAACACCGGCAAGCAGCTCCATCACCTGATCGCGAACCCCGTTAAGCAGGACGCGACTCCGGAACAAATCATCAAGTTCTTCGAGAGCGAGGAGAAGAGCGCGAACCCGTTCAGGGGCGGCGAAGAGGCTGGCGTCGCCACGAGCGTGATCGATACCGGGACTTCACAGGTCATCGAGCTCGACCTGAAGGCCGGCAACTACGCGTTCCAGTGCTTTATCCCGGACCGCGCCGGCGGACCGCCGCACGCGCTCAAGGGGATGATCACCATCGAGAAGGTCCAGTAGGGGAGCCCGGCTGTCCCGCAAGCGCGTCGGGGAGAGGCTGCACCCGGCCCGGAAGCGCCCGGTTCGGCTCGGTCTCCGGGCAGTCTGCCGGTCTAACCCGAATGACCCGGAGCGTGCAACACCTTCGGGATCGCTGGGGCGGTTCCGCGGATCCGCGTTGAGCGCCGGGTCACCACAACCCAATTCGAAGGGAGCCCGACGATCCAGCGCGATCCATCGCGCGGGCGATTGCCCCCGGCGCTGGCCGCTTGGCCACATGGGAGCCTTCACCGCCGGGTGAGGAGGAGGAGCTCGAACTTGTGCTTCTGGCAGGAGGTGACGCTGCCGCGTTGACCGCGCTGCTCTGCGACCGGCTTGACCTGGTGACCAGGAGACCACGCGGCTCGTCCAGCCTGGAGGTTGGTGGTCTATCCGATCGGCAGCACGGACTCAGCGCCCCCGGGCCAGCAGTAGAAGCGGAACCTGGCGAGAGCGCAAGGCAGCAGCAAGTCAGTCGACCTCCCCGGGCGCCCGAGGCCGACGCCCGGATGGGTCCTGTAGTTGAAGCGGAACCCGGCGGGTGTCACAAGGGAGGCTGGTGTGTCCACCGCCCGGGTGCCGCGGGGGAGTGCCAGAGGATCTGACGTCCGTGGCGTCCGTCGATTCCCGCCGAGGATCACCCCCCTGTAAGGATGCGGGGGGTTGGGTGCGAGGTTGGAACGTGACGATCAGCGACATGCCTGTGCGGGCCTCGCCCGTCGCTCGGGTGTCGCACGACGAACTGGAGACGATGCTCATGTTGCGCCAGTTGACGGACATGCCGGTTGGGACGATCGGCTTCGAGGCGGTCGGTGAGGTCGAGGACGATGACTGGGAGGAGACGGTCGAGCCCGTGCTTCGCCAGGAGATCGCCGAAGGGCACAAGGTGCGGCTGCTCTACCTGCTGGGCCCGGAGTCGCGCGACGTCGAGGGCGACGCCGTGAAGGCCGACACGGGGTTCCGCGCGCGACACGCCGCCTCTTTTGATCGCGTCGCCGTGGTCAGCGACGAGGACTGGATTCGCCCGGCGCTCAGCGCGCTGTCCTTCCTGCTGCCGGGCAAGGCGAAGGGCTTCCGCGGCCGCGATCTCGCCGAGGCGAAGAGCTGGCTGGCCGCCGATTCGGACTGAAGCAGGGCGGGATGAGCCCGGGCGAGTCAGCCGTCGACGACAACGAGGATCGTCGGCCATGAGCAAACCCGCCGCCACCGGCAACCCGGAGTGGTCGGCAGGTGCCTGGCCGTGCTGCTGGCGATGGCGATGTTCGTGCTCGTCGTCGACAATCAATCAGCCGCAGCCCGTGTTGTTCCCGCAGCTCGAGCACGTGTAGCACGAGCCCGTGCGCTGCATCATCCCTCCGCACATCGCGCAGGCCGGGCCCAGCTCCAGGCCGTGCAGCTTGGCCGGGATCGCGGGGGGCTCGTCGGTGAGCGCGGCCGTGGGCGGCTTGGCCTCCTTGGCCTCCCTGGTGGAGGCGACGCTGTGCCCGTTGCCGCCATTGCCGCCGTTCTCCCCGGGCTCGGCCTCGGCGGCGTCCGCCTCCGCCGGCCCCGCCGTGTCGCCCCGCATCAGCGCCTCCTGTGACGCCTTGCGGGCGCGCACCTCGGGCGTGAGGATGCCGAGCTCCTCGTGCAGGTCGGCGTCGCCGAAGCGGGCCGCCAGCCAGCGCATGATGTAGTCGGGCATCGACTTGGCGAACGGGATCTCCGGGTTGCCGGTGTAGCCCTCCGGCTCGAAGCGCATGTAGGCGAACTTGCGCACCAGCGTCTCCAGCGGCACGCCGTACTGCAGGCCGATCGAGATCGAGGTGGCGAAGGCGTTCATCAGGCCCTTGATCGTCGAGCCCTCCTTGCCCACGTCGGTGAGGAAGACCTCGCCCAGCGTGCCGTCCTCGTACATGCCCGCGGTGATGTAGCCCTCGTGGCCGCCCACCGAGAACTTGTGGGTGATCGACTGGCGCTCGCGCGGCATGCGGTGGCGCACCGGGCGCGCCGGCTCGGGGGCCACGGGCAGCGGCTCGGCCGCCTCGGCCTCGATCGCGGCGTCGGACTTCTCGCCGGCGTCGGTCTTGAGCGCCTGCGCGGTCTTCGAGCCGTCGCGATAGATGGCCAGTGCCTTCAGGCCGAGCTTCCAGCCCTCGGAGTAGATGCCGGCGATGTCCTCGACGGTCACCGACTCGGGCATGTTCACGGTCTTCGAGATCGCGCCCGAGAGGAAGGGCTGCGCCGCGGCCATCATCTTCACGTGGCCGAAGGCCGAGATGGCCCGCTCGCCCACCGCGACGTCGAACACCGGCAGATGCTCGTCGGCCAGCCCGGGCGCGCCGACGATCGTGGCCTTGTCGGCGAGATGCGCCTCGATCCCCGCGATGGTGGCGCCGTCGTAGCCGAGCGTCTCGAGCGCCAGCGGCACGGTGCGGTTGACGATCGTCATCATCCCGCCGCCCACCAGCTCCTTGTACTTGACGAGCGAGAAGTCGGGCTCGATGCCCGTGGTGTCGCAGTCCATCAGGAACGAGATCGTTCCCGTGGGGGCGAGCACCGTGGCCTGCGCGTTGCGGTAGCCGTTGGCCGCTCCCACGTCCACGGCCTCGTCCCACGCCCGCCGTGCCGCGCCCAGCAGCTCGCTGTCGGAGCAGAGCGAGTCGTCGATCTCGTAGGCCGCGTGACGGTGCTTGCGCATCACGTGCAGATGCGGGTCGGCGTTCTCCTCGTAGCGCTCGTACGGCCCGATCGCGCCCGCCACCTCGGCCGAGGTGCGGTAGGCGCGGCCCGTCATCAGCGCCGTGATGGCGCCGGCCAGGCCGCGGCCCTCATCCGAGTCGTAGGCCACGCCGTTGGCCATCAGCAGCGCGCCGAGGTTGGCGTAGCCGAGACCGAGCTGACGGAACGCGCGTGCGTTCTCACCGATCTCCTCGGTGGGATAGCTCGACGGGCCGACGACGATCTCCTGGGCCAGGATCATCACGTCGACCGCGTGCTCGAACGACTCGACGTCGAACGTGCCGTCCTCGCGCCGGAACTTCATCAGGTTCAAAGAGGCGAGGTTGCAGGCCGAGTCGTCGACGTGCATGTACTCCGAGCACGGGTTGGACGCGTTGATGCGACCCGAGTTCGGGCACGTGTGCCACTCGTTGATCGTGGTGTCGTACTGCACGCCCGGATCGGCGCAGCGCCACGCGGCGTCGGCGATCTGGTCGAGCAGCTCGCGCGCGCTCACGCGCTCGACGGGCGCGCCGTCCACGCGCGCGGTGAGCTCCCACTCCTCGCCGCGCTCGGCGCGCTCCATGAACTCGTCGGTGACCCGCACCGAGTTGTTGGCGTTCTGGTACTGGATCGAGGCGAAGGCCTCGGAGTCGAGGCGCATGTCGAAGCCGGCGTCGCGCAGCGCGAGCGCCTTCTCCTCCTCGTGCGCCTTGCACCAGATGAAGTCGACGATGTCCGGATGGTCGATGTCGAGCACGACCATCTTGGCCGCGCGCCGCGTCTTGCCGCCCGACTTGATCGTGCCGGCCCAGGCGTCGGCGCCCCGCATGAACGACACCGGGCCGGAGGCAAGACCGCCCTTCGAGAGGTGCTCCTTCGAAGCACGGATGCGCGACAGGTTGATCCCCGAGCCCGAGCCGCCGCGGAAGATCTTGCCCTCCTTGGTGTTCCACTCGAGGATCGACTCGAGCTCGTCCTCGACCGAGAGGATGAAGCAGGCCGAGCACTGCGGGTGCTCCTCGAAGCCCACGTTGAACCAGACCGGCGAGTTGAAGGCCGCCATCTGGTGGAGCAGGATGTGGGTGAGCTCGTCCTCGAACGCGGATGCGTCGGAGTCCGTGGCGAAGTAGCCGCCCTCACGTCCCCAGGCCGCGATCGTGCCGGCCACGCGGCCGATCATCTGCTTGACCGACGACTCGCGCTCGGGCGAGCCGGCGCGCCCGCGGAAGTACTTCTGGGCCACGATGTTGGTGGCGTTCTGGGACCAGCTCTTCGGGAACTCCACCCCGCGCTGCTCGAAGGCCGGGCTCTCGGGGTCGCCGATGAGCGCGTCGCGGATCTCCCATTCGATGCACTCGAAGGGGTGCACGCCGTCTTCCGTATAGCGCCGGGGGATGCTGACTCCACCGCTGGCGGCGGTGATCGGGGCGGCGGCGCTACGGCTGTCTGGCATGACTTCTCCTCGCTCTCACGGCTTTCTGGGACGTCCCCAGGGGGGAACGACCGATGTTTCTCTTCGCGTCGGACGGAACGGGAGAGCCCTCCAGAGCGAGCTGATCGCTGCCGGGAAGGGGCTCTTCCTTGAAGCGCCGGACCACCGCCTCGAGCTCGTCGAGGTCGGCCAGGTTGCGGTAGACCGAGGCGAACTGGATGGCCGCCACGGGGTCCAGCGCGGCCAGTCCGCGCTCGGCCAGATCGCCGATCGTGCCCGCCTCGACCTCCGGCCCGCCGCGGCGCACCTGCGCCGTGATCGACTCGGCCAGGCGCTCCAGCTGCTCGTCCGACACCGGCCGTTTGTTGGCCGCGCGCACGAGGCCGCGCAGGAGCTTCTGGCGATCGAAGCGCTCGCGCCGGTCGCCGCGCTTCAACACGGTCACGCCCGGCTCCTCGACCCGCTCGTAGGTGGTGAAGCGGTTCTCGCACTGCTCGCACTCGCGCCGGCGGCGCACCGCGTCGCCGCTCGGCTCGGAGAGCCGGGAGTCGACCACGCGGGTGCTGTCGGAGGTGCAGAAGGGGCAGCGCACAGGACGTTTAATTCTACTACCTCTAGTGCTCGACTCCTTCCCTGACCACTACATGTTGTGCCCGCACCGTGCGGGGAATATCGGGGCCGCTCGAGCGGTCAGTTCTGGGTGAGCCACAAGCGCCACAGGACGTCACGCGTTTGTCAGGGCGTGCCCCGTCCACAGACAATCCGCGCCTGGCTGGCCCTCGCCCTGGGCACGGCAGTGGTGATGCTGGGCACGCCGGCCGCGCTGGCGCACGACCTCGACTCCACCGCCGAGCACATCGAGGAGGACAGCGTCTCCATCAGCCCGGCCGAGGAGCGCGCGCAGGCGCGCGAGACCCGGGCCGCGGACGCGCCGGAGGCCCGGGCGGCCGCCGCGCAGGCCGCGGCGGTGGGCAACGAGGACGAGGTCGGCCAGTGGTCCGGGGTCCAGAACTGGCCCGTGGTCGCGATCCACACCGCGCTTCTGACCAACGGCAAGGTGCTGGCCTACGACAGCATCGACGACGAGCCGAGCGAGAGCCACGAGGTCCACGACCGCACGCGGGGGACGGTCTGGGACCCCGCGACCGGCACGCAAACTCCGGCGAACGTCACCACCGGCTACAACGTCTTCTGCAGCGGCCTGGCCCATCTGCCCAACGGCTCGATCTTCCTCGCGGGCGGCAACAAGGACGCGCAGCTGAACGGGATCAAGGAGACGCACGTCTTCGACCAGAACGGCAACCACTGGATCCTGGGGCCGGAAATGCAGCGCGAGCGCTGGTACCCGTCGGTTACGCCGCTCGCCAACGGCGAGATGCTGATCACCGGCGGTGTGGTGCCGCAGGGCCCGGATCCGACCGACCCACCGGAGGTGCGCACCACCTCGGGCGGGCTGAGGACGCTGAGCGGCGCGACTCTCAATCAGTGGGACCTGCCGCTCTATCCGTGGATGGACCAGGCGCCGGACGGCCGGGTGATCTACACCGGCCCGAGCAACGAGCTGCGGGCGCTGGACACGCGCGGCGGGGGCAGCTGGGAGAGCCTGGGCGCGCGGGACGGGATCGACCGCAACTACGGCAGCCGGGCCTTCTATGACGTCGGGAAGATCCTCGTCACCGGCGGCGGCCACCCGCCCACCGCCGGCGCCCGCGTGGTCGACATCAACGGGTCCGCCCCGCAGGTCACGGCTACCGGGTCGATGGCCCACGCCCGCCGCCAGCACAACGCCACCGTGCTCGCCGACGGGACGGTCCTCGCCACCGGCGGGCTCTCCTCGAACGCCGACCTGGTGGACATGCAGGCCGGCGTCTACGAGGCCGAGCTGTGGAACCCGCGCACCGGCGTTTGGGCACCGATGGCCTCGGAGTCGGTCACCCGCCAGTACCACTCGACGGCCCTTCTGTTGCCCGACGGCCGCGTGCTGTCGGCCGGGGGCGGGATCTGCGGCACCTGCAAGGACGTCGGCTACCTCGCCAAGAACGCCCAGGTGTTCTCACCGCCCTACCTGTTCAAGAAGGACGGCTCGGGACAGCTCGCGCCGCGGCCGGCCATCACGGCGGCGCCCAGCGCGCTCAACCGGAGCGCCAACTTCACGATCGGCACCCCGAACGCGGCGTCGATCCGCAAGGTCGCGCTGATCCGCGTGGCCGCGGCCACGCACTCGGTGAACATGGAGCAGCGCTTCATCCCGCTCAACTTCAAGGCGGGCTCGTGCGCGCTCACGGCCACGGCGCCGGCGTCCGCGAACATCGCGCCGCCGGGGTACTACATGCTCTTTCTCATCGACTCGAACGGAGTGCCGTCGGTGTCCAGGATGGTCCGGTTCAGCGGCGCGCAGGGCGCATCGCCGCCCCAGCCGCCCACCGGCTGCGGCGTGTCCGCACAGGGGACACCCACTCCGCCCGCCACGCCCCCTGCGCCGCCGGCGGTGCCGAGCCCGCCCGCTGCGCCCAGCTCGGCGGCGCTGGCCCGCCTTCGGAAGGCGATCTCACGCGACGCGGCGTCGGCGGGCCGGCGGCTCGGCAAGCTCAGCCTCCGCAGGCTGCTCGCACGCGGCGTCACGATGAGGGGCCGAGCGCCCGAGGCCGGGCGAGTCACCTACACGCTCGTGGTCAAGCGGCCGCGCAAGGTGACCTTCGCGAGAGTCGGCAAGCGGGTGCGGGCGGGCGCGTACTCACTGAAGCTGAGGGCCTCGAGACGCGCTCGGCAGCGCCTGGCCCAGCTTCCCGTCGGCGCACGAGTGAAGGTCTCGCTCACCATCGCCTTCCGAGCTGACAGCGGCAGGCGGATGCGCCGCTACCAGGGCGCGACCCTGCGGCGCTGAGCTCCGAGCCGCCCGCTCAGTCCTTGTAGTTCGCGCCGGACAGGTTGGTGCAGTGCAGGACCACCTGGTAGGAGTTCGTGCCCAGCGACCAGCTGGTGGCGCTGGAGTTGGGGAAGCCGGTGGCGGTGCCGTTCGCGAAGGAGTCCGTCGTGGTCGAGACGCCGGTGATCGACACAGCGATCGGCCCCAGCCCGCGAACCTCGACGCCCTGCGGGAGCGCGGTGCCGCCGGGGGCGAAGTTCTGGGCGTGCAGCCATGGGTGGGAGGTGGGGCACTCGTAGGCGGGCACGTACTCGTTCTTCCACAGCCCGGAAAGGCTGCGCGACGCGAACGAGCTGACGCTGCAGAAGACCCCGCTGCCGTCGTCGCACTCGGCGATGTACGGGTTGCCGTTGCTGCCGTCGCCGCTGACCGGCTGCTGCGCGCCGCGGGCCGGCGGGCCTCCGCTGGGGGTTCCCGCGTAGCTGACAGTCGAGGCCCCGCCGCGACAGCTCGGGTGCAGGCGGTCGTTGCGGTCGGCTTTGATGCGGTTGGTCGAGCCCGGTGCGCAGCGCACGCGTTCGTCCCCGTCGCCGTCCGCCACGTCGACGCGGTTGGTGCCCGCCCCGGGCCGCACCACCGTCGCGCCGTCGCGGTCGATCAGCTGATCGTCACCCGGGCCGCCCTCGAGCCGATCGTCACCGGCGCCGCCGTAGATGTGATCGTGACCGCGGCCGCCGCTTAGTACTTGATCGCCGGCCCCGGCGCGGATCAGGTCCGGCCCTGCGCCGCCGAGGATGCGCGTCCCGTCAGCCTGCGCGCCGAGCTGGTCGTGGCCTCTGCCGCCGAGGACCAGCTGCCCACGACCGAGCCCGAGGATGGCGTTATGCCGACGCGGCACCCCCACCAGCCGCGCCCGCGGCGCCGCCGACACCTGCGTGTTCCCACCCAGCCGCGCAGCAGGATCCAGCCGCATCAACCGCTGCACGAGACGGTCGCTGCTGGAGCTCGCCGCGGCGCTGTCCAGCGCGGAGACTCCGAGGCCTGCGCCGATCAGCGTCGTCAGGGCGACAGCCACGCCGCGCTTGGTCCGCCAGACAGCAATCGCATCCATGCCAGCCTCCTAGCGATCTACACGACGGACCTCGGGGCGCCGCCGGGACGGCGCGACGCTACCAGGGTGCCGGCCTCAGGGGAAGGGCTTTCAGAGCCGGCCGTGGGCCCGCAGCGTGACCAGCGCATCCACCGTCGTGGCGCCGCGCCAGTCGAGGATCTGCCCGGGCGACCAGTGCCCGAAGTCGAAGTCCCAGCCGCCGTCCTCCTGCTGGCCCGCCTCGAGGCTCTCGCAGCTCGGTCTCGATCTGCTCGTCGGTGAAGATGGCCCGGCTGCGCAGGCCCGGTGTGGGCGAGAGCACCAGCGGCATCACTCGCTCGCCCTCGAGGCCACCCTGCACGGCCACGCCGCCATCGGGACCCAGGCGCGGGCGCAGAGCCTCGATGGCCTCGCGCGCGCGCTCCTCCTCGGGCACCCGGTCCAGGAATACGAGCCCGAACTTGACCCAGTAGGCGCCGCGGGCATCCAGGTCGGCCAGCGTGTCCCAGCACCACCGGCTGGCCCGGTCGAGCCAGTCGCCAGAGCGGCCCGCCTCGTGCAGGTACCCGGCGATCGACATGGTCAGGAACGAGCCGCCGGGGTGCGGCTGCATCCACGGCCCGTGAGGGAAGTCTGCCGCGCTGGGCAACACGAAGGGCAGGCTGCCGTCCTCGTCGGCCACGGTGGCCACCCAGGCCATCGCGTCGTCGGTGAGCGAGTCGTCGAGCAGTGCCTCCTCGGAGAGCACGTGAAGAAGGTGATTGGCCCCCACCACGTCACTGTGGGGCGAGCGCGAGTCGGGCTCCAGCGCGTGGCCGAAGCCCCGGTCGGGGTTTCGGTAGGCGCGCAGTGCGTTGATTATGGACTCGTCAGGTGCATCGTGGAGCAGCCGCCCGAGGCGCTGGCGGTCGAGCAGGCGGGCGGAGTCGTAGACGAAGGTCTCGGCTGCGGCGAGGTCGACGGTCATGCCGGCGACGCTACGCCGCCGTGAGCCTCGCGTCTTTGAGAAATCGGACGGGCGTCAGGCCGGTCAGGCGGCGCACGTCCTCGGTCATGTGCGCCTGGTCGGCGTAGCCGGCGTCCAGGGCGCGCTCGGCGAGCGACGCGGCGTGAAGTCCCACCAGCCTGCGCAGGCGCAGCACCCGGGCCAGCAGCTTGGGCCCGTACCCGACCGCCACGGAGGTGCGCCGGCGCAGCTGGCGCTCGCTCACTCCCAGCCGGTCGGCCACACCCGCCACCCGCGTGCCCGGAAGGCCGAGCAGCCGCGCCGCCTCGACCACCAGAGGGTCGGGCTCGTCCAGGCGCGCGGCCACCGCCGCCAGCAGCATCGCTGCGGGGGCCTGCGCCTCCACCACCGCCTCCGTGAGGCGGCGGCCCTCGGGGCCCAGCACCTCCTCGGCGCTGGGCGTGAGGTCGCGCAGCTCGCTGGCCGGCAGGCCGAGCACCGCGGCCACCGCGCCGGGCCGCAGCCGGATCCCGGTGCTGCGCGTGCCGGCGCGCAGCTCGACCGTGCGCGGACCGGTGTCCGGGCCGGCGACGATCAGCTCGCCCTCGCTCGTGCGGATCAGGTCCGTGCAGGTGTCGGGGATCACGAGCTGGGAGCGAGGGGCGTCGGTCACGCGCTCCCAGGTGCAGGCCACCAGCGAGGCGAGCGCGGGCGGGGGAGCGTTCTCGCGGTAGCCGGCCATTCGGGTCAGGCCACGATCACGTCGTTGCGCGCGGCGATCGACGCGTACTGCGACGGGTCCGCCGCGGCCAGCTCGCGCAGGTAGGTGTCGAGGCCGCTCGGCACGCTCACGTTGAGGAAGCGCGCCGGCACGTCGCCCGGGTTGGAGACGGTGTGCACGTTGCCCGGCGGGACCAGCGCGTAGCTTCCGGCCGGAGCTTCGTGGCGCTCGTCGCCGAGCAGCACGGTGAGCGTTCCGTCGAGCACGTAGAAGGAGTCGGTGAGGCGCTCGTGGTAGTGGGGAGGCGGCCCGGTCGCGCCCGCCGCCAGCTCGATCTCCACCACGGCGACCGACCCGAGCGCGTCGTCCGCGCCCGCCTTGAACCAGCCGCGCGAGCCCGGCCCGAGCTCCAGCTCGTCGCCCCCGCCCGCGGCGAGCACCAGGGCGTCGGCGGCCGGCCGGCCGCCGTCCGGGGGCGGGTCGTGCTGGTCGAAGTCGCTGGTCAGGCCCGAGCGCAGCCACTCCTCGAAGCCGCAGCCCGGCGCGTGCACGTTCAGCCAGCGCCCGGACTCGGACCGGTAGCCGTGGGCCACGTCGGGCGGGGCGAGCATGAACTCACCTGGCCCAAGGCGCCGCTGCTCCTGCTCGGCACCGAGGCGGACGTCGAACTCGCCCTCCAGCACGTAGAAGGCGTCGGCGTGGTGGTGGTGGACGTGGGGATCGGTCTCCCCGGGGCCCGGGGTCTCGGTGAGGACGAGATCCTCGCGCGCGCACTTGATGCGCACGCGCCCGCGGATGTCCTCGCCCTCGCCGGGGCCGAGCAGGACGGGTGCGTCGCTCATTCCGACCTCATCGCCCGGCGCCGCTCGAGCTCGTCCTCCGTGGGTTCGTCGAGCGCGAAGGAGCCCTTCGGGATCTCACCCGCGCGCGCGTAGGTCGTGATGATCACGCCGGTGGTTGAGAGCTTGGTGTCCTTTAGCTCCAGTCCGGCCGGGACGGTCCCGTCGCCGAACAGCCGCTTGCCCGAGCCGATCACGACCGGGTAGATCCAGATGCCGAACTCGTCGACCAGGTCCTCGCGCAGCAGCGTCTGGATCAGGCCGGCGCTGCCGTGCACCTGAAGCTCCGGGCCGTCCTGCTTCTTCAGCTCGCGGATGGCGGTGGGAACGTCGCCCTCGAGCAGGTGGGAGTTCTGCCAGTCGACGCTGTCCAGCGTGGTGGAGGCCACGTACTTGGTCGCGGAGTTGAGCGGGTCGGCGGCGGGCTCGTCGGAGTGCGGCCAGTGGGCGGCGAAGATCTCGTAGGTGCGGCGGCCGAGCAGCAGGTCGGCCGGCCTGCTCATGAACTCGGCCATCGCCTGGCCCATCACGTCGTCCCACTGGGTGACTGACCAGCCGCCCTCGGTGAAGCCGCCGCTCGTGTCCTCCTCGGGGGCGCCGGGCGCCTGCATCACGCCGTCGAGGGTCAGGAAGGTGTTGACGATCAGTTTGCGCATGCCGGTCAGGCTACGGGCAGGAAGTCGTAGCGTGAGGCGAGCCTCGCCATCTCGGACGGGTCGGGCGCCTCGCCTGGGGTGAGCGCGGCCGCGACCTCCTTGAGGTACTGCTCGAGGCCCGCCGGCGCCATCACGTTGAGCACCCGGACGCGCTCGTCGCCGGGGTTGGAGAAGGTGTGCACGTTGCCGGGCGGCACGTAGGCGTACGAGCCCGCCGGCGCCTCGTGCGTCTCGTCGCCGATCAGCAGGGTGAGCGTGCCGTCGAGGACCCAGAAGCTGTCGGTCATCCGCTCGTGGCGGTGGGGCAGCGGACCGGCGAAGCCGGGAGCGATGTCGAACTCGATCAGCGCCATCGAGCCGATGCCGTCGCTGGACCCCGCCTTGATCCAGCGCCTCGCCCGCCGGGCCCAGGTCGAGGTGGTCGCCCTCGCCCCGGCGGCGAAGCACGCCCGCCGCCGTCCGGCGATGCCGTGTCCTCGGGCACGTTGCGGTCGTCGAAGTCCGCGCCCGAGCGCAGGTACTCCGCGAAGCCGGCCCCGGGCGCATGGAAGTTGAGCCAGCGGGCGCCCTCGGCCTGGAAGCGGTGCACCATTCCCGGCGGCACGAGGGCGAAGTCGCCCGGCTCGAGCGCGACCTCCTCGTCGCCCAGCCGAACGCTGAAGTCGCCCTCGATCAGCCAGAAGGCGTCGGCGTGGTGGTCGTGGACGTGGGGGACGGTCGACGCCGAGCCCCTCGTCTCGGTGAGCACCAGCTCCTCGCGGCCGCACTTGATGCGCAGCCGCTCGTTGATCTCCTCACCCTCGCCGGGGGAGAAAAGAACCGGCGCGTCGGTCATCCGGGCATCTTCCGGGCAGAGTAGTCGTAGGTGTGCTCGGCTCGGTATCCGAGCACCCGGGCGAGCGCCGCCAGCGGGCCGAGCACCACCCGCTGCAACGCGAGCGGCGGTCGCACGAAGTAGATCTCGTCCTCGAAGTGGCGCAGGACCAGCGCCGCGAGCAGCGGATTGCGCGGGGCTCCCGCCCGGTTGGTCTTGCCCTCGCGAGCGAGAGCGGCCAGCGACTCGAACGCGATCGCGGTCCGGAGCGCCGGCCGGAAGTCCACGAGCACGTGCACCTCCTCGTCGCCGGCGTTCCAGGCAGCGTGGGGCACACCCGCGGCGGCGACGATCACGTCGCCCTCCTCGAGCTCGTGCTCCACGCCATCGACCCTCAGGCCGAGCTTGCCCGACAGCACCTCGAAGCGCTCCTCCTGGAGCCGGTGCACATGATCGGGGCCGGTGGTCCAGAACGCGTCACCGATCCACTCGACCTGAAGCAGCTCGCCCGCGGTCTCCTCGGAGGTCGCCCGGAACACGGTGCGCAGGCCGGTGACCGGGTTGTCCAGTTGATCGCCGGATCTGGCCGTGTTCATCCCGTAGCCCTTCCGTCGAGAACGAGCGCCCAGGCGAGAAGCCCGAAGGCCACCGTCGTCATCACCGTCCGGACGAGGTTCCAGGCCACCCAGCGCCCCTCGTTGAACTCGTCGCGCACGCGCGCGAGGTCGCCGATCCGGTCGGGATCGCCGGCCGCCTTGAGCGCGTCGTTGAGCGGGACGTTGATCGCCATCGTGATCACCACCGCGATCAGGAACAGGCCGGTCGCGACGGCCACCCAGGGCAGCGGCGAGCGCCCGAGGTTGGTCGCTGTGGCGGCCACCGCGAGCAGCGCGGGACCGGCGAACGCGCTCAGCATGAACCAGGGGTTGATGATCGCGCGGTCGATCGCCTGAAAGGCGCCCACGAAGGTGCGGTCGTCGGTGTTGTGCAGCCCGGGCATGATCGTGTGCGCGAAGATGGCGAACGCGCCGGCGGCCAGGCCCATCGTCAGTGTGCTGCCGAGCAGGATTGCGGTTCTCATGGCCCCAACTGAACCGGCTCAGCGCGAGACTGACAATCGCTCAGACGCGCGAATGCATGCGCGAGCGTCTAGCGCAGCGAGGCCAGCGTGTGCTCGAGGCCCTGGTCGAGATCGACCTTGGCCTCCCAACCCAACTCCTCACGCGCGCGCGAGGTGTCGAGGTAGATGTGCTGCACCTCGCCGGGGCGGGGCGGAGCGTGGTCGGCCTGGAAGCCGTTGTCGGAGTGGCGGGCCAGGGCGTTGACGATGTCGACCACGCTGGTCTGCACGCCGCGCCCGATGTTGATCGAGCCGTGGGCCTCGTACTCGGCGGCGCGCAGGTTGGCGTCCACCACGTCGCCGACGTAGACGTAGTCGCGCGTCTGCTCGCCGTCGCCGAAGATCTTCGGCGTCCGGCTCTCGAGCAGGGCACCGCAGAAGATGGCGATCACGCCGGCCTCGCCGAGCGGGTCCTGGCGCGGGCCGAACACGTTGCCGTAGCGCAGCGAGACGGTGTTGAGGCCGTGCAGGCGGCGATACAGCTCGCAGTACTGCTCGGCGCAGAACTTGGACAGCCCGTAGGGCGCCTCCGGGGCCACCGGGTGGTCCTCCGGGCGCGGGCAGCACCTGGCCCTCGCCGTAGATGGCGCCGCCCGTGGAGGTGTTCACGATCCGCTGGACCCCGTGCGCCTGGGCGGCCCTCGAGCACGTTGATGGTGCCGCCGACGTTGATGGCGGAGTCGTGCGCCGGGTCGGCCACCGACTTGCGCACGTCGATCTGGGCGGCGAGGTGGAAGATCGTCTCGGGCCTCGCCTGCCCGACCGCACCCGCCACCGCCTCGGCATCGCGGATGTCGACCTCCTGGAGCTGGGCGCCGTTGCTCAGCGCGCTCTCCAGGTTCTCCCGCTTGCCGGTGGAGAGGTCGTCGACCACGGTGACCTCGTCGCCCCGCTCGAGCAGGGCGTCCACGATGTTCGAGCCGATGAACCCGGCGCCGCCGGTTACCAGGGTCCTCATGGGGGCCGGACTCTAGAGCGTCGGCGGTCCGCCCGGTAGGGTCGGCCTGTGGCCCCGGGTGCTCTCGACACGAGCTTCGCCGGCGATGGGAAGAGGACGATCAACTTCGGCGGCGTGGACGCCGCCTCGGTGGTGCTGGTGCAGCCGAACGGGAGGATCGTCGTCGCGGGCGGCGGCGGGCCCGCGCACTCGTTCTGCGTCGCCCGCCTGAAGGCCAACGGCACGTTCGACACCACCTTCAGCTCCAGCGGAAGGCGCAGGATCGGATTCGGCGGCGACAACGAGGACGCCTTCGGCGGAGCGCTGCAGCCGGACGGCAAGATCGTGCTCGTGGGGCGCTCGGACCTGAAGGTCGCGGTCGCGCGGCTGAACCGCAACGGCTCGCTCGACACCAGCTTCGACGGCGACGGCAAGAAGACGTTCAGCTGGGGGTCGCTGAGTCACGCGACGGACGTGCTCGTGTTGCCCAACGGCAAGCTGCTGGTGGCCGGCTTCTCGGGGCCCGAGGGCGGGAACATGCAGGTCGCCCGCCTCAACCCCAACGGGGCGCTGGACAAGACCTTCGGCACCGCCGGCAGGGCGGCGGTGGACTTCGGCGGCACCGAGTTCGGCATGGCGCTGGCGCGCCAGGCCAACGGCCGCATTCTCGTGGCCGGCCAAACCTCGCTGGGCGGCGCGGCGGTCGCGCGGCTGCGCACGGGCGGCAACCTCGACCCCGATTTCGACGGCGACGGACGGGTCACGCTGCCGGGCGACGGCATCCTGAGATCCGTGCTGGTGCAGCCGGACCGCAAGATCGTGGTGACCGGCAACGTGGCCGGCAGCCTGATGATGACCGTCACCCGCCTGATGCCGAACGGCGCACCCGATCCGACGTTCGACGGCGACGGCACGGCGACCATCGACTTCGGGGTGCTGTCGGACATGGCCGACGCGGCCGTCCTGCAGCCGGACGGCAAGATCGTCGTCGCCGGCTCGACGCAGGCCGCCGAGGACATCGCGGTCGCCCGCCTGAACCCCAACGGCTCTCCGGACGCCGGCTTCGGCAGCTCCGGCAAGGCGACCGTCGACTTCGGGGTCGCCGCCTTCGGCCACGCGGTCGCGCTCCAGCGCAACGGGCGGATCGTGGTTGTGGGACAGAGGACCAGCGGCGACGAGTTCGCGGTTGCGCGGCTGATGGGCTAGCCGCCGGGGACCGCGGGCGGGCCGCCGTCAGTCGTCGTCGAAGTCGTCCGAGCCGCCGCCGGAGGAGCCGCTGCCCGAGTTGTCATCCGAGGAGCCGCTGCCGGAGTTGTCGTCCGACCCGCCGCTCGAGCCCTTGCCGCTGTTGTCGTCGCCGGGCTCGAAGTCGTCGCCGCCGTTGTCGTCGGCCGGGGGGACGACCGGGTGGCCGGTGCGGGCTGAGCCGGTTCGGTGGCCGGCGGGTTGGCCTGCCGCTGCCTCGCGCGTTCCGCGCGCGCGGCGGCCCGGCGGCGCTCGGCACGCCTGCGGCGGCTCGGCGCTGCGCGGCGTTGTCGTGCCTCGCGCGCGGCGCGGTCGGGCTCCGCTGCCGCCGGCGGCGCCAGCGTGTCGCCCGCGCTGAGCGGCTCGGCCGAGATGCCCACGCTGTCGCCCGAGATCGTGTTGGCCAGCAGGCCGATGCCCACGGCCGCCACCAGCCCCGCCAGGAGCAGGGCCGCGCCGGTTGCGATTCGTCTCGCGTTCATCGCCCTCGAACCTAGCCGCGCCTCGGTAAGGCCTCGTCGAGCTGCGGGTCAGGGGCGGGTAAGGAGCTGTGCGCGGGCAGCGACGATCTCGGCCCGCGCCCCGCCCTCGGGGCGGTTGGCGAGGGTGGCCTCGCCGTCCCAGCGCTTGGCCAGTGCCTCGACCACGTTCAGGCCGAGGCCGGTGCCCGGCGCGCCGCCCTGGCTGGCCGAGCCGCGGTAGAAGCGCTCGAACACCTGGTCGCGCTCGGCCTCGTCGATCCCCGGCCCCTCGTCGCTCACCGCGATCCGGACCCGCCGCGCCTCGGTACGCCACCCCACGGTCACGCGCGTGCCCGCGGGGGAGTAGTGCAGGGCGTTCTCGATCAGGTTGTCGAGCATGGCGGCCAGGTCCTCGGCCAGGGCCCGCACCTCCGCCGGATCACCCTCGTCGACGGTCAGCTCATGCTCGCTGCGCCGCGCGGGCGCCTGCCAGCGCTCACACGCGCCGCCCACCGCCTCGCTCACGTCCACCGGCTCGGCAGGAGGCCGCTCGCGCTCACCCGCGAGCGTGAGCAGCTCGGAGAGCAGGCGGGCCAGCCGCTCGGTCTCGTGCTCGGCCGCGGCCAGGTCCTCTCTCACCCGGGGCTGGTCCGACTTCGCCGCCGCCGCCTCCAGCCTCAGCCGCAGGCCGGTGAGCGGCGTGCGCAGCTGATGCGAGGCGTTGGCCACGAACTCGCGCTGGGCGGTGAGCGAGCGGCCGAGCCGGGCGGTCATGTCGTTGAAGGCGGTGGCCACCTCGCGCTGCTCGGACGAGCCGGTGACCTCCGCCCGCGAGTCGAGGTTGCCGCCGGCCACCCGGCGCGCGGTGGAGGCCAGGCTGCGCAGCGGCTTCGCGAGCGAGCCGGCCAGCAGCCAGGCCACGCCCAGACCGAGCAGCAGGGCCACCACGCCCACCCCGATCAGGGCGATCACGTCGTTGCGCACCTCGGTCTGCACGTCGTCCACGCTCTGGGTCACCCGCACGGCGCCGGCGGACCGGCCGTCGCGCTCGATCGGGACCGCGGTGAACAGGATGTCCTCGCCGAGGGAGTCGCTGTGGCGCTCGCCCTGAGAGGAGCTGCCTCGCAGCGCGCCGGCCACCTCGGGGCGGCTCGAGTAGTCGCCCCGGGCGCCCTCTCTCGCCGAGTCGGCCACCAGCCGGCCGTTCGCGTTCACCACGATCACGCGGCCGCCGAGGTCGCGGGCCGAGGTCTCCACCATCGAGTTGAGCTCGGCGCGGTCGTCGAGCCGGCCCGAGGCGCCGGCGGCCAGCAGCTGGGCCTGCCCCTGGGCCTTGCTGCGGATCTCGGAGTCGCCGCGCTTGGACAGGTTGAGCGCCAGCGGCACCTCCAGCGCCACGATCACCAGCACGAGCACGTAGGCGAAGGCGAGGAGCAGGCGCGCCCGGAGGCTCATGTCAGCTCGTCGGACGCGGCGAAGCGGAAGCCCACGCCGCGCACGGTGTGGATGAAGCGCGGGTTGCCCGAGTCGTCGCCGAGCTTGCGACGCAGGCTCGACACGTGCACGTCGAGCGTCTTGGTGGAGCCGAACCAGTTGGTGTCCCAGACCTCGTCGATCAGGCGCTCGCGCGTGACCACCGTGCCGGCCTCGCGCATCAGCAGCTCGAGCAGCTCGAACTCGCGGCGGGTGAGGTCGAGCTCCTTGCCGGTCTAGGCTCGCCGCGCGGCGGCCGGGGTCGAGCTCGAGCGGGCCGACCGTCATCGGGGCTGCGCTCTTGGTCTCCGCGGGCGCGGGCGGATCGTCGACGCGCCGGAGCACCGCCCGGATCCGCGCGGCCACCTCGCGCGCGCTGAACGGCTTGACGATGTAGTCGTCGGCGCCGAGCTCGAGGCCGACCACGCGGTCGGTCTCCTCGCCCCGCGCCGTGAGCATGATGATCGGCACCTTCGAGCGCTCGCGCAGCTCGCGGCAGACCTCGAGGCCCGAGCCGTCGGGCAGCATCACGTCGAGGAGCACGAGGTCGGGCATCGCGTTCGCGGCGGCCTCCCTCGCCTCCTGCACCGTGCGGGCCACCTCCGTGTCGAAGCCCTCTCTCTGGAGGGCCTCGCGCAGCGGTTCGGTGATCGAGGCTTCGTCCTCGACCATCAAGACGGTTCGCCTGCCCGTGGCCATCCGTGCCAATGCTAGGCGTGAAACGGGCGCCGGGACGCAGGTCCCGGCGCCCGCCGCGGATGACGCCTGGCGGAGCGAGGCATCCGCGTTAACTCGTCAGTCGTCGTCGCCTCCGCCGCCATGGCCGGAGTTGTCGTCGCCACCGCCGTCGTCATCGCCGCCGCCGTGGCCGGAGCCGCTGTGGTCCTCGAACTCCATGTCGTCGTCACCGAAGTCCTCGGCGTTGCCGGGGCCGGAGTTGTCGACGTGGTCGTCGCCGCGGTCCTCGGCGTTGCCGGGGCCGGAGTTGTCGACCTGGCCGCCGCCGTGGCGGTCGTCGCCGTGGTCGTCCTCCACGCGTCCGCCGCCGGCGCCGGTGCAGCGCGGGTCGTTGGCGTGCTCGGCCTCGTCGCAGGGGCCGGAGATGTCCACGCCGTTGTTGGGCTGCGCCGGGTTCTGCGCACCGACCCCGCCGCAGCGCGGATCGTTGGCGTGCTCGGCCTCGTCGCACGGGCCGGAGATGTCGCCGGGCGTGTTGTCGTCGTTGCGGTTGCGGTCATCGCGGCCGCGATCGTCATCACCGCGCCGGTCCTCGGTCGTGGTGGTGCGGTCCTCGGACGTGGTCGTGCCGTCCTCGGCGGTCGTGGTACCCGCCGTGCCGGCGCTCCCCGACGGATCCTGCCCGACCTGGGCCACCACCACGGCGGCCAGGATCCCGAACAGGGCCACTCCCAGGATGAGTGTCAGGACTCTCTTCATGCTGCGCTCCCTTCGCTGGCTTCAAGGTCGAGATGCAGCATGCGCGGCGACCACCCAACGGCTCGCCAGCGGCGGGTAAGGGTTCGGTAAGCCTGTCCAAGCACTAGATTCGCTGCCGTGCGCGGACTGTTCGTCACCTTCGAGGGAATCGACCGCTCGGGCAAGACCACCCAGGCCCGGCTCCTCACCGAGGCCCTGGGCTCGGACGGCCTGGGCGTGCGCGAGCCCGGCGGCACGGAGGCGGGCGAGCGCGTGCGGGCGATCCTCAAGGACGTGTCCGTGCCCCTGTCACCGGAGGGCGAGGCGCTGCTGTTCGCGGCCGCGCGCGCCGAGCTCGTGGCCGGCGTGATCCTGCCGGCGCTGGCCTCCGGCCGCGTGGTGGTGTCGGACCGCTTCCTGGATTCGTCGCTGGCCTACCAGGGCGGAGCGCGCGGGCTGGGAATCGACGACGTCTCGGCCGTCAACCGCTTCGCCACCCGCGGCCTGCGCCCCGATCTGACCTTCCTGCTCGACATCTCCGTGGCCGACGCCGGGCTGCGCGCGGGGGAGACCGACCGCTTCGAGGACGAGGGCGCCGAGCTGCAGGAGGCGGTGCTCACGGCGTACGAGCGGCTGATCGAGGCCGACCCGGGGCGCTGGCGGCGGGTCGACGCCACTCGCTCTCCTGACGAGATCCACGCCGACGTGCTGGCCGAGGTCGAGGCGGCGCGGGCGGGGGCGTCGGCGTGAGCGCGGCTCGCGCTGGACGGGACCGCCGATCATCCGCAGGCACGGATCGTGCTGGCCAACGCGCTGGCCTCGCAGCCCTCGCACGCGTATCTGTTCCACGGGCCGTCGGGCGTGGGCAAGCGAACGGTGGCGCGCGCCTTCGCCGCCGAGCTGCTGGCCTCCGGCTCCGACGATCCCGACGACGTGCGCCTGCGCGTGGCCCACGGCACCCACCCGGATCTGACCTGGGTGCGCCCGAGCGGCGCGCACGTGATGCGCGTGGATGACGTGGAGCAGCCCGTGGTGCTGGCCGCCACCCGAACGCCGTTCGAGGCCTCGCGCCGCGTGTTCGTGCTCGAGCGGGTGGACACCATGAACGACGAGGTGGCCAACCGGCTCCTGAAGACGTTGGAGGAGCCGGCCTCGTTCGTGCATCTCATTCTCATGACCGACTCGCTGGGACGAGTGCTGGAGACCGTGGTGTCGCGCTGCCAGCTGGTGCGCTTCGAGCCGTTGCCGGCGGAGCGGATCGCGGCTTCCTTGGAGGGCGCGGGCGTGCCTTCCGATGAGGCGCTGTCGTGCGCGCGGCTGGCGCTGGGCAACGCGGCCCGGGCGCTGTACCTGGCCTCGCCCGAGGGTGCGGAGGTGCGAGCCGAGGTGGACGCGTTCGTGGGGGCGGCATTGGCGCCCGACTCCGCTTCCCCGGTCGAGCCCTGGCGACCCCTGCTGGAGCGAGCCGAGCTGCGCCGCGCCGCGGCGGAGGAGGAGCTGGCCGCGGTGGCTTCGTCACGACTCGATCTCGAGCCCAAGGGCCGCGAGCGCCGGGCGATCGAGCGCGACTTCGAGGAGTCGGCGAAGCGCGACGGGCGCCGGGCGCGGACCGAGTCGCTCGACCTGTCGCTGATGCTGGCTTCTTTGGTGTTTCGCGACCTGGTCTGCGTGGCCGAGGAGGCGGACGAGGCCGTGCTCGTCACCGACCGCGACTCTTCCCTCACCGACCGCGCCCGCTCCGTGGACCCGCGCCGCCTGCGCGAGGCGGCGGAGCGCTGCGAGGACGTGCGCCAGTCGCTGGAGCTGAACGTGAGCGAGGACCTGGCGCTGTCGGCGCTCGGGTTCCGGCTGGCGGCGCTGGCCGGGCCGGCCGGCTAGAGCGTGGGGTCGGCGACCAGGTAGTAGAAGAGCACGGCCATCACGGCCGTGGCGAACGTCCAGAGAGCGACCCAGCCGAGCGCGCTCCTGAGGCTTCATCTGAGGCCGAGCGAGCCCGAAGATGACGGCGAGCTCGAAGACGACACAGGCGCCAACGAACACCGGAAGCGACCAGATCCCGGTGATCGCCATGAGGATGTAGAGAGGCACCTGAGTGCCGGCGATGGCGCCCCCCACGGAGAGCAGGAAGACGAAGTACTCGTTGTAGCTGTCGCGATAGATGGGCTGCCGCGGATCGAGGGCAGCCACGAGCTTGCTCGGTTGCTGTTGAGCCATCGCGACGATTATCTCACCCTGGCCAGCGCGAGTCTCGATGGCGGCGTGGGCGCGTCTTGCAGAAGACGATCCGGCGCGGCGCGAGCGCGCGGGTTACGCGGACCGGGTGCCCCTGCGCGTCGACGAAGACAACGTCGATCGGAAAGCGCATTCCGAAGGTGTGGACGGAGCGGCAACGGGGGAACAGCAGCGCCCAGCCATCGGGCGGATCGGGCCTGAAAGCGAGGCCCCGAGCGCGCCGCAAGACGGTCCTGGCAACGACGATGTCCATCGCCAAGCAAAGACCGGGCCCGGGCTACACTCGTCCCCCTGAGCGCCGACGTAGCTCAGTTGGTAGAGCACCTCTCTCGTAAAGAGGATGTCGCCGGTTCGAGTCCGGCCGTCGGCTTTCCTATCTCGCCGGGGGATCGACCACGACGGCTACTGCGTGACGTATGGGGGGATAAGAGATAGTGGGCGTGAAACTTCCGCTTGAAACGCCTACCGAGGTCAGCCTCGGGGTCAGCCGCGCGGCGCCCTACGCCTGGCATCCCATCCGCGGCGGGTCACTCAGCTTCGGGGAGCTCGTTCTCGTAGAACCAGATCCAAGGGTCGCAGACGGCGCTGACGCTCTGAAGCTCATATGGTGTGTAGGTCCAAGCGAGATCGTGCGAGTACACGAAGAACTGCATCACGCTCTCGTGGCCAACCCGGAGCTCGATCAACTTGCGGGTCGGTTCTCTCCAAGCCGCGGCGAGGTCGGCCTCCTTGCCTGCAGAACCATCTCGAACAAGGCTCTGTTCTTCGAGCGGTGTAGGGATACCGCCTCTGATACGCGGGGCTTCATCATCCCGCTCGACGACGATGACCTCGCTGAGCTCGTCGAGGCAAGAAGTCGAGGGGGCACATACGCGTTCTTCAAGTCTCGCTTCGATCGGCTAATCATGTGACGCCCTCAGGGGTTCAATGGCGTTCGTAGAGCTGTTTCGTCCCCGCGACAAACGGGAGGCGGAGGAGGCACGCAGCTACTGGCGTAGCGTCAAGCGTCACGGCCTATATGCAGCAGGGATGCTGGGTGGGCTGAGCACCGCCGACATCTTCGCGGCGCCCATGTCGGCTATCGCCTGCGGCGCGGTTGCTTGGTTCGCGGAATCCAAATTCGATGCCCTCGAATACCTCGCGAAAATCCGCCCAAGTACGACTTCACCGTGGTCAACAAGCCAGTGGAGCGACGGTTCTATCGCGAGACGGTGGGTCAATCTCCTCTAGAACTGGCCCTCGTCCAGACGGGCGACGCAGTCCTTGGATCGGCAGCCAACCTGAACGCATTCGTCCGTGCCGTCGAACGGGCAGCGGGCGCGAGGGAACGCGAACAGCCCCGGTATGTGTCACTACAGCTTCAAGCCGCACATCGTTTCCGGCGAGATGCAGTTGATCTCCTTCGCTCGTTGCCTGAAGCCGCGGATGGCTTCGCACGAGCTCTGGATGCAGTAGACCGTCCAAGGATGCCAGAGACAATCCAAAGGTCCGTACGACCTGAGGTGCGGCTCGATTTCGAGCTGTCCGCGGAAGTCTTGGCTGGCCTTTACCGAATGGGTGTCTCGATCCGCTTGCTACGCGAAAAGGTCAGGCTCACCCGATCGAGCGATCCCACAGCGGACTTGACTACCGCATTGCGAGGGGCAGCCCGCGGCAGCGCAGCCCTCGCCGAATCTCTTGAGAGCTGGGAGCATCCAGTCACGAGCCACTTCTAGCTGAAGTTCGGCTGACGAGGAGGACGCCGCGTACGCGCACTCGCTCCTCCGCCCACAGCGATACGGCAGCGACTCACCAAAGCGTTGGAACCGGCTGGCGGGGAGCGATATCGCGCAGGGTTTCTAGGCCCCTACCAGCGGCCGTAGATGCTCAACCAACCGCACCTGAAGCTGGCGCGTCTGGCCCCGAACATATGGGATCGTCGCGTGGTTACGAATGTCGAACGGCAGCTCGTCAAGCGGGGTGCTGCAGATCAATATCGCGGGCTTCTGCAAGGCATGCGCAAACCCAAGCTCGTACAAGACGTTCGGCCGCGCCTCGGATAGATCGCCGATGACTGCCACACACTCGCGTAGGCGCTCCCGGATCGCCTCAGAGACGTCACCGACGATTTGCTCGTGGTCAATGCGAGTGCAGGTCGCCTCAAGCTCCTCGGCGGCCGGCCTCATGCCGAAGAAGTAGACGTCGTCGTACTCTGGCTTGAACGGCATGGCAGCAAACAGCAAACGCTTGACCGGGCCAATATCCGAGACGGCCCGGGGCGTGTCTTCCAAAGTCTGGGCCGCGATGGCGGCAAGCCGACTGACAAGTGCGTCCGGCGTGGTCGCTCCGATTAGATCCCAGCCCCGCATCTCCGGGACCACCACCAGACTCGCGGCAGCGCCAAGCACCGACTCGTAGTACTTGAGCTGGGCTTGCGTGTGGGCCCAGTCTCTCGGACGCAACTTGACCTCAACCACGATGGGGCGACCATCCTCCGTGCGAACCACAAAGTCGGGGCGCACACCTCCGAAGCTTGGTTCCCGGAGATAGTCACGCCCCGATTCTTGAATCACTCGCTCGACGAGGTCTGCGAAGTCTTGCTCGGTCTTGAAACCTCCGCTACCAGCTGCCGGCATGCGCAGGGAGGCTAGCCGCGCGCAGTTCGACAAGTCGTCTGGCCGGCCGACCTAAGGGGATGCCGGCATCTGACCTGGCTCGGACGTCGGAAGTTTCACGCCCACTCTCTCTTATCCCGCGTGACGTATGGGGGGGTTGTTCTCCGCGCATCAAAAACCGGATCAGCCGTAACGCTCGATAGCGCGTGATGTGTGGGGGGTTAGGCCTTAAGAGAGTTTGAAACCGATCACCCGGGGTGCGCGCCCCGTACAACCGAGCGTCTTCTCGGGGGGGGGGGCCCTGTTTGAGTGACCGACTTGCGGAATTCGTGCAAAGCAGAATTGCCGCGATTGGCGTTGTCACGAATCGGATTTCTCAGTCCCGGTGGGCCGCTGCCTCCGCCCGCGAGCGCGCCTCGCGGTACTCGCGGGTTAGCTGAGTGGTCTCAGCCTCACTAAATTCCCATTGCGCGTTGTGGAGATGGTCTGCAAGTAGTTCGTGACCAGCGCGGGCCCTCCGTCGTAGCCAGGCTCTGAAAGTTCTCGGGTCCACCCCGAGCCGTCGTGCCAGCTCAACCGCTGTGACCGTCCTGGCCTCATCCTCTGTGTCGCCCTGCAGCTGAGTCGCCTTGCGGGCAGGTTGCTTCGACTTTCCGTTCTTGTCTGAGCCATCCAGGCCGAAGCTCCGATCCAGTTTCTTCAGATTTCGCTGGGCGACGATCTCGCGCATCTTCGGCAGCTTGAGGTGATTCCTTACGACTCTCTGGCGGTGGCGTTTATTTTCAACGCAGCGCCAATGGGGGCCGCTGGGCATGTCCATGAACTCGACCGCCTCGCCGCAGTTCCGGCAGACGATGCGTCCATCCTTTGGCGCTGGATCGCCAATGCTGCGCGAGTGGCAATCGGGGGTGATGCAGCGCCAGAAGAAGGGCTCGTCGTTGCCCTCGCTCGCCACTAACTCCTCGCTGCACACTGGGCAGCGCGCTTCCTCGGCGTCGAACGGCTCCAAGAGCTCATTGACACGCAAGGTCTTGATGTAGTCGGCGGCGATCTTTGCGCTCTTTCGCCGCTCCATGACCTCCTGGGTATCACTAAAGCTGAGGGTGTTAAGGGAGCCTGTCCACACGATCTCATCGTCGATCAAGACGACTTTCTCGTGCATGTTGCGCTTGTGGGCAACGACGACACCCCATTCGATCAGGGAGGCCTCGATGTGACGGTAGGTGTCCACCTGCCGCTTTCGCTCCTCTGCGGTCGCGGTCTTCGTGATTACGTAGACACGTACGCCGCGTTCGATCGCCGCCTTGATGTGAGGAGCCATCTGCCCAACCCTGTTCTGAGTCATGAAGGGCGAATAGATCACCACGCGGTTTTCGGCCCCATCCAGATCCTGAATGAGCTTGGCGAAGAAGGCCTCCTGTGTGGTGATCATCCGTCCGGCCTCGCGATCCTCCTTGAGAGAGCCCTCGGTGAGTGACTGGGCCCGGGCCGCGCGTGCGGAAAGACCCAACTGCAACACATCCATTGCTTCGACCTTCGAACCGCGCTTCTCCGCCATCTCGATCAAATCCTTGAGGACAGCCTTCTTGGCCAGCTTGTGGATGTATGGAAAGTCGCCGACCAGTACAAGGCGGCTTTGGGCCCTGGTGATGGCGACATTCAGCAGCCGGCGGATGTCCTCGTTGATCGAGGGCATGAAGAGGTTGACCCGCCAGTGCGGCTCATCGACCACGGTGTCGAAGATCACAACCGGCGCCTCGCTGCCCTGAAAGTTGTGGACAGTGCCGGCTTCGACCTCGCCCTCTAGCTTCTGCTCGCGCAACATCAAGCCGAGCAGGCGAGCGTGGGCTCTGTAGGGCGCGACGATGATGATCCGCGGGTGATCACCCGGCCGCCACGGCGGGCGGTCCGAGCGCAGCATCTCCCGGACCAGGTCGACGCAGACCGTGGCCGATAGGAAGTTCAGACGACTGGCCCGGCCACCGCGAGGAACGCTCGTCACCCAGGCTCCGACGCTCTCGGTGTCCAGGAGCAGCAGGTCAGCGTCGTGACCCCAGTCGCGTCGGTACCAGTCCCCGAGCGCGCCCTCGGAGTGGATTTCGTCGCCATCGCGGAGAAGGCCCTTGTACGCCAGTTCATTAGCGAGGGCACTGATCGCCGGCTTCATCCGGTATTGCGTCGTCAGCTGGACAAGCCAAGGGGTTTTCTCTGTCGCTCCGGCCGCAGTGAACACGTCCCGGCCCAGCCATCGCGTCGCCGGCGCCTCCGGATGCTTCTCCGAGTCCGATGCATGGGAGATCGGGGGCAACTGCTGCTTGTCGCCAACGATGACCACGCTCCTGCTCGCGGTCCCAGCCGCAGCCCAGAGCGCCGGGATCGGGGCCATCGAGGCCTCGTCAAGAAGCACGGTGTCGAAGGAGCGCTCCTGCAACCGATCGTCGAGATACGCCTTAGTGAGCGTGGCGCCGATCACTTGGGCCTCAGAGATCAGGATCTGCTCGACACGTTCCAACGCCTCATTGATCTCACCGATCTCCGCTGCAATGTGATTGATCTCGGCCTCGATCGCCGGGATTTGGCTTCGCAGCTGCGTAAGGTCATGTTGGGCGGCTAGCGCGGCTGCCTCATGGTGGGCCGTGCGAACACAGGCCACCGTCTCCTCCGCGGACTCGCCTTTGAGCTCGATTGTGAGGCCGCACTCGCGCAGAAAGCTCAAGCGTGACTCGCCCCAGGAACTGAGCTCATCTTGTCGCCTGCGGCCGTCGTCCAAAAGGCGCTGCCAGATCGTCCTGGCCCCAGCAGCGGCCGCGGCACTGGTGTCGAGTCGCTTCGACAGGGCCACGGGCTCCTCGCCGTACTCGGCGCGAAAGGCCTGTAGCACCTGTTCGTCCGCCGCCAACTTGGCGCCTAGGCCTGCCGCCTCGGTTAATAGAGCCTGTTGTTGGTCCTCAAGCGTAGAAAGGGTGCGCTCGCGATCCTCTACGGCCTGCTGGCGATCGCGGACCGAGCCCAACTCGTCCCGTGGTTCGAGGGCCCGCCCAAGTTCCTCGATCTCGTCCATCAGCGACCGAGCCTCGACCAGAGCGGTGACCGTCTCCTCGGTTGCCTTTCCAACGAGGGCCAGATGTTCCTTGGCTCTGGATACAGCCCCCTCTTGCTCCTCTGGCGCGGGAAGACCCTTCAGGCGCCTCCTCAGAGTTCCCGTTTGCTGTGCAGCGTCAAGGACTTGTTCCTGCTTTACCAGCTGCTGGCTGGCCTCCTCACGGACCGAGGTCGCGGCGCGCATTTCCCGCTCGGCCCGGGCAACAGCTCTCTCCTGCTCCGAATAGGTGGGAAGCTCTCGGCGACGCTCATGCAGGGGCTCCAACTCACGCACCTGATCGAGGCGATCCCGCTCGGCCTGTAAATCAACCGCCGCTTCCATCACGGCCTCAGCCAGCCGCTGCAGCTCGGTTTCGGCCTCGCCCACGTGGCGGTGGGTGTCTTCGGACCGATCTAGGACGACAACCGCCTCGGCGGCACGCTTCCGCAGCTCTCGATTGCTCTCAGCCTCTCGGTCGAGCTCCTGCCAGCGCCGCTCGGCGGCGACCGCCTCGGCTTCGATGCCATGAAGCGTCGCGAGCTGGTGCTCCTTCTCAGCGATTTCGGCCTTGGCCGTTGGTACCCAAACACAGAGCTCGATCAGCCGCTCCAAAGCCTTGAGCTGGATGCCTTTCTCAGCCCGACTTGCTTCCAGCTGCTCGCGTCGCGCGACCATCTCCTCGCTGCGCCGATGCACGTGGGTCGAGAGCAACAGGTCTTCGGTTTCGGCTAGCCGCTGATCTCGCGGCTGGCCAATACGAAAGACAGCACCATTCCGCAACTCCTCGTCATCGATGGCATCGCCAATCCGAAGCAGAGCCTGATCCACGGCAGTGTTCGTATGCGATACCAGGAGCAAGGATCGGTTCGTCGCGTAGAGGCACTCCCCAATGGCACCGATTGTGCTCGTCTTGCCGGTGCCAGGCGGACCCCAGATGAACGTTGTGTCGCGGCCGAGGACGCTGGCCAGTGCGTCGAGCTGGCGCTCGTTGAGGCGGCGGCCTTTGAGACGGCTCAGCAACTCAGGCGTCAGGGCGGACTTCAGGTCGACCGCGTCTCCGTGGACTTCTCCAGCGCCGAGCAGACGGTCGCCGGCCGGGTTGGCCCGCTTCTGCTCGCCGTAATCCTCGATGCGGCGGATCAGGCTGCGCAACAGATAGACCATGTCGCTCTGAAGGCGAGCGGACGGCACGAATGATCCAAGGTCCTCGCTGACACTGACCGTCACGGCCAGACCCTCGATCGAAATCACCGAGGCCGCCACTGGAGCCCGACCCTGGGTGTGCAGATCCCCTTGGGCGTCGGTCGGCAACATCAGCGCGGACTCGACCGTGAACGCGTAATGGGTGAAGGTGCCGACCAGCCCGATGCGCTTCCCGTTGATCAGGGGGACCGCTGAGCTAGCAGCGGAGCTTGTGGCGGCCTCAATTTCGTCGTTCAGCGCCTCTCGGAACTCGGCCATAACCCCGTCGAGCGGAATTTGGTCGTCTTTCGCCTTAGCCTGCTCACTCGGGTAGAGGGGCTTCACTGCACTGCCAACTGTCTCACGGCCAGAGCTCGGACGGTGAGGACGCGAGTGAACAGCATTGTTGTCCTCCGGCTCCAGCGATTCTCGGACCGTGGAGGAGGTGGTAGGCCAGCCTTCTCCTCCTCGTGCGCACGCTGAGGCCTCACGTAGCCTCGTCTACAGCTGCGGGAGAATGGCGGCTTTCTGGGCCGCGAACTCCTCCTGCGAGAGCACGCCAGCGTCCCTCAGCTCCCCGAGCTTGCGGAGCTTCTCGTAGGGATCGTCGTGGGATGCGGCTGCCGCAGACTGAGCCGTGAGCTCGTTACCGCTGTTCGCCACGCCCGCGATACGCGAGCGGATAACTTCGGCTATGGACTCGGCCTGATCCTTCGGCACGACGTTCTTAATGACCGCCTTGTTGCCGGAAGCAAAGATCGTGAGCGTCCCGCTCATCAGGGACTTCTTGCATTGGACCGAGGAGATGCGCTCATATGGGAAGTCCTCGCGATGGCTGCGGATCATCCCCTCGTCTACAAACATCACCCGGCGATCCGTCACGACCACCAGGCCCTGATTGCCTTCGTACTGGCCCTGGGTGAGATTCATGACCTCCTCGTCCTCGTACAGCATCTCCGGCAGCTTGCGCAGTTCCTTCCGGACGAAGGCCTTGACGTTGAGCTTCTGCGCGAGTTCAGTGATCCGCACGGTTGCGTCTTCGCTCATACCTATCCCCTCGGCAAAATCGGGCGAAATCCTGAGTGGTCACACACAGCAGAACCCAAGCGAGCGGAGCTTCGGGCCTCCGGGCGGGTCGTAGAGAATGCGCGTCGTGGGTGAGGCGACAATGGTGAACGTCCGCGCAGCGGCAGCCGCTGTGGCCTCGACTTCGACCGCTGCTCTCCCTGCAGAGCAGCAGTGCCTGCCCCGTGAATTGTGCGCTGCCGCCTCGCGCGACAAGCGGAGGCCGGCTAGCAGCTCGTAGCTCAGGGTTTCGCCCGTCCCGCTAGTCGTCGCTTGCCTCCCTTGCCAGCAGTCGTCGCGTTGCGACGTGGCGCGGGGCGCGTAGTCCGATCGCCGATCAAGAGAGAGGCAAGCGCTTCTGCATGGTTCACGAGGTCGGGGCGAAGCGCTGGCGACCATTGCGCGAGCCTGCGTGCCATAGGAGGTCCGAGCCGGCATACGCCTTCGCGCGTCTCGTACACGTCGCCTCTCTCGAGCGCGTGTTCGGCGAGCAGGTCCAGGACCATGCCGTCTACGAGGGGTCGCACCGGCTCCATCAGGTCGTGTGCGAGCGAACCGCGGTAGCGCTTGTCGGTATGGAGGATCCCGAGCCCGGGGTCAAAGCCGTGTGCGTGCAGCGTGATCGTCGCTTCGGTTTCGAGGATCGCGTAGGCGACTGGATGGATCCACGAGGCGGATGGCTCCCCGACGGGCGTCTCCTCGGTGATGCGTGCTCAGGCGACTACCTGTCGCAGCACAGTCACGCTGCCTTCGGCGTCGCGGCTGGCTCGTCCAGCCGTGCTCGTCGACTGGAGCCATTCCGACACCTGCTCCGCGACCGCGGCGCCCGCGTTGTCGGGTGACGTTTCCGGTAGTGCTCGCCAAACGACGTCGTGGATGGTGTAGTCACCGATCGTCACCGGCGGAAGGCGTGGGATGTCGTCGGTACGGAAGCGGATGATCGCGGCGTGCTGGGTTCTGATCGCCGCGGCGAACGCGACGACTTCGTATAGGTCGCCGCGGTCCCAATCGCCGGCCCCGACCTTGTACTTGACGTCGGCGACGTGTGTGTTGTAGCCGAACACGATGTCGGGGTTAACGGTTTTTGCTGAGCCGCCGAGTGCTATTGACCGTTTGACGACCGATAGCGGAGCGAGAGCGTCCGCAAGGCTGGCCCGGACTCCCTCCTCGACAGGGCCGGGAGTTCTGATCAGGAAGGTCCAGCTGCGGCTCGCCCCCGCGATGAGGGTGCGTCCTGTGGCACGTAGAACTTGGTGGGCGAGCTTGATTGCGTCCGAGTAGTGGCTGGTGCGACGGTCGGGGAGCGCATGCAGATCGGTCGGCCGCATGAGCCCCACGCCCGCCATGCGGGCGGTGGCTCGTAGTGCCCGTCGGCGGAGCGTCATTGGGAGGGGTGTGCCTTGGGCGATGGCACGGGCAGCTTAAAGGAGGACACGATTCAGCGGCGTGTCGAGGTCGAACTCTTCGTAGTCGGCGATGACCGCGATCCGCCCCCGGTAGTAGAGCCTGGCGTTGGTGTGAGTGCGACGCGGCCACGCACGGCGGTCAGTTCGCCGTGCCTTCGCGATAGTCCGAGGCAAGGCCATCCTCGAGCGTGCGCTCGAGTGCAGTGACGAACCAGGTCGCGACGAGCACCGCAAGGTCATCTTCGGACGCTAGGTGTCCACTCGCCGACAGCGAACCGCGGGAGCACCTCGCCCGCTTGCATGAGTTCGAGCAGATGGGCGACGGGGATCTTCGGTCGGACGTGCAGCTGCATACCCCGGCATGGCCACGAGCCCGACGGCGTCGCGGACCCGCACACGAGCGTGTGAGGCGGCGACTCGCTCGACGTGAGATCAGGCTCGCGTCACTGTCGGGTCAGCTCTTCGCCGAACCGGTCCGTGCCCTTGGCTAGGCGCTTGCCGGCATCGTTGAGGCGGTGCTGCGCTTCGGGGTCGAGCGAGAGAACCGCTGCTGTCGACTCGACGAGCTGCTCAACCTGCGTCTCAGGCACTAGGCCAGAACTTGTCTAGGGAGAAGTCGTCCGCGACGTCGGGCTGGTCGAAGAAGTAGTCCTCGATCAGCGGCAGGACCTGCCGCCGCCAAGTCCGCTCGAGAGCGCTCGGGCGTAGTCCGGTCGCCATGAAGAACGACTGGCCGATGGTGTGGTGGCGGTCGAGACGTGCTCGTCAGCTCGTCGTTGAGCTTCGCGAAGCCCGTCGACTAGGTTCGGACGACGTCGGTGTGCCGTCGGCATGTCGTAGTACCGCTCGAGGATGTCGGCGTCGGCGGGGCACTCGAAGATCTCGAAGCGTCGCCGCAGCGCGACGTCGATGCTGCGGATGCTGCGGTCGGCGGTGTTCATGGTCGCGATGAACCGCAGGTTCTCGGGCAGCTCGAAGCCGGGGAGTACTGCAGGTCGATCGGCTTGATCGCGGTACTCGAGCAGGTACATCAGCTCGCCGAAGACGCGCGGGATGTTGGCCCGGTTCAGCTCGTCGATGACGAGGACGTGGACGGTCGTCGGTGCCTTCCATCTCCTCCGCCATCTCGCAGGACGACGCCGTCGACCGCGCTCGAACGAGATCGCGCCTGTCGCTCGGCGACCGGGCGGAGCCCTTCGACGAACTCCTCGTAGCCGTAGCTCGGGTGGAACTGGACGATCCGTGCGCTGTAGCGGCTGGTCCTGGGTCAGATAGCGCGCGACGTCGCTCGGCGACCCAGGTCTTGCCGGTGCCGGGCGGGCCGGCGAGGATCACCTGCCCTTTGCCGGTGGCCGGATCGAGCGCCGCAGCAGCTCCTCGAGATCCGCTGTCGTCCAGAGGGTCTCGGCCCTAAGCCAGTCCAGGGTCAGCGTCGGTCGACCTTCCGTGGCTCCGCTCAGAGGAGCCTGGCGGACGTTCTCGTAGACGAAGAGCGGCGTCGTCTGATTTCCGAGCGCGCCCCGAATCTTTGCCGGGTCCGGGTCGCTGCGAGAAGAAGGTTGTCGAGCGCCCACGCGGTCCAGCTCCTCGAAGTTCGTAAGCCAGGCGAAGAGGCTGCAGTCGTCCTTGGAGTAGTAGCCGGGATTCGCTCGATCGTCGGCACCTCGGTCGGGATCGGTCGTAACGCCGCGAGCCCGGTGCGAAACAGCGCTTGTCGCCGTAGAGGTAGACGTGCGTGTCGAGACCGTCGGTCGAGCTGCTCTCGAGCTGCGGGAGCTTTGCGCGCCCATCGCACCGGAGCCGAACTTCCCCCACCACACCGAGCCCTCTCGATCCGCGACCTCCCGATGGCGCTCGATAGTTTGGGGTTCGCGATCCTCGCGACCACTTGAACACCAGGTGCGTCGGCTCCAGCTCGGGATCGAACTCGAGCCCGGCTGCCGGGCCGCGTCGACGTAGTCCAGGACGAGACGAGGTCCGTAAGGAGCGCCTCGTCGCCCGGTACGGAGCCGCGACCATACCGAACGGCGTAGGCGTTGCCTGCCTCGTACTTCCGCGGCCGGTTAGACTGGACCCAAGAGAAACCGGTGCGCCGATCGTGGTCTCGGAGACCCGCTGCGGCGCGAATATGAGCGCGCGCTTTCGAAGTGGCTCGAGGCCGCCCGCGACGTTTTCCGTTCCCTGGTTAAGCGAGAGTAACGCCGCGGAACCATCCGCGGCGAACAGGTAGACAGCGTAGTAACCCTCCTGGGAAGACCCTGAGGCACCGGCGAGCGTGAACTGTCAAGCCAGGGTACCTTGGCCGCGGTTCCAATCCCGGCTTCCGCCGGAGATCGGTCGGTCGCCTTCAACCGCGTTCGGCTAGTAGACGCCGGCCCATCGGCTGCGACAAGCGTCTTTGCGGCAGCATCATCGTCGTCGGCGACCGCAGCTGGAGCCACGGCTTCAAAGGAAGTTATGAAGGCGACCGGTGCCGGGGGGTTCCGGGAGTCGTATCTCCTGGCCGATCGACGAGACCCTGTGCTCAACGAGGCTCTGCCGCCTCAGCACGCGGAACCTCTGGACACAGTCACGGGTCGATCTACCCACCGGTTTACTCCGTCTAGTAGCTCGCGTGGGCATATCCACGGCCGCCCACTTCCACCGGCCGAATGTGGTTCGCCGTGTCCGGCCCCTCGGGCCAATGCTCGTAGTTCCTCAGTGACCGTTCCAACGGCGATCTGCCGCTCCGCTCGGTTCGGCATCAGGACGAGGTCGCCGGCACGGATCTGCATGAAGTCGCGTAGCTGCGTCTTGAAGTTGCGAATCCGGCCCTCGGCCTCGTGTCCGTAGACAACGTCAACCTCGCGCGCGAGTCCCTCGTCACCGAGTATCGACAGGCCTCCCATCTGCGGCGAGCCGATGCGACAAAAGCCCCGCTCCGACCGCCAGATCGTAGCTTTCATCGCGTTTGCCCGCGCGAACGATCGAAGACCTCTTCGTAGGTCGTCGTCCGGCAGCCCTTTCCACGCGAGGAACCCTACGGAGCGGTCGGGCGGGACGCCGTTATTTACTGAGCGGCGTGGCGTCTAGAGACGAGAGAGCCAGGAAGATCGCTCGCCGGCGGCCCGGTCTAGCCTCTTGAGTGGGGGAGGTCGGCGCGTCTCAGCCTGAGGTCCGAACCGAAGAGCCGATTACTGTCGCTTTTCGTTCAAAGCGATAGCGCGGCGAAGGCGATTGCCGAGTTCGAGCCGATGGTGCAATCACGCGAAAGCCCCAGCGGGCGCGAGCCCTAGGCCCGGTAGTGGGCGAATAGGGGGTGGCGCTCAGCACTCTCCGGGCGGCCGGGAATGGCTGTCATCGCGCGCATTCCCGGCCCCTACCCGGAGCTTTCCTGAATTCCCCTAGCCGGCCTTGACGCGATAGATCGCGCCGGTCAGGTCACCGGTGTAGACGTTGCCCTTGCGCGTGCCCACGGCGAGCACCGGAGCCACGTAGCCGCTCAGGAACGGCTTGATCTGCTTGCCCGCGGTGTTCATCGACACCACGACCGGACCTTGCCCGAGACCGCCGAACAGCGCCACGTAGAGCGTCCGCCCGATCGGGCTGATGCCCATCGGCGAGGCGTGGTCGTCGAGCAGGGCGACCGGCTTGTCGAAGCCGTGGCACGGCTGCTTCTCCGCCTGGGTGCAGGTCGGGTAGCCGTAGTCCTGGCCGGGCTTGGCGTTGACGATCCAGTCCGGGGGTGTCGGCGTGCGCTCGTCGGCGAGCACGGACACGAACGGGTTCGCGATGCCCTGCACGAAGGTGAGCTGCCACGGCTGGCGCAGGCCCTTCGCGACAACACGGATGTCCTTGCCGTTCGGCTTCATCGAGACCACCGAGCGGGCGAAAGGCGAGGTGTCCGGCTTCTGGTCCGTCGTGTCGCTCAGCTGGACGCCCGAGTAGAGGCGCCCGTCCGGGCCGAATGCGAGGCCGCTGAAGCCGTTGAAGCCGGCCGGGCCCCTGTAGATCGTCCGGGAGCGCAGGAAGCGGTGGCCGTTCCAGCGGCTCAGGACGACGATACGCTTGTTGTTGGACACGTAGAGCTTGCGCGTGCCCTTGCGCCAGGCGATGCCCGCAACCGTCCTGGGCGCGTTCCTGAGCCGATGGGCCTTGCCCTTGCGGATGCGGAAGACGCCGCCCTTGACGGTCGGGTCCTCGGGGTCGCCGAACGCGCTGACGAAGACCGCGCGCTTGTAGAACGCGAACTGCGTCGGCGTGGGCAGACCCTGCGCGAGGGTGGTGACGGTGGCGCCGTTGGCGGCCGTCGGGGGCGGGGGTGCCTGGGCGCCGGCCGCGGCGGGAACCGCCAGGGCAGCTGCCACTGCGGCAACTGCCGCGTGCTTGATGCTGATCTGAGTCATCAGGCCACCCTAGCTAGCGCGCACAGTTTCGGCGCGATTTGGCGCTAGAAGTTGTCCGCAACCGTCGAGGCGATGCCCTTGAGCGTCCACGACGGCACCGAGCCGCCGTCCGTGTCCATCGCGCGCAGTTCGAGCTTCGCCTCGTCCCCGGCGCCGCATCGCCGCCACGACCAGGAGCGTCTGGGGACTGCGTGTCCGCATTGCGGCGCCTGCGTCTCCAATCAAGATTTCCTTCACCGCGCAACGCGTCCGGCGCCTCCCTTACAAGCAGCTCTGCAAGGGGATGCCGTGAAAAGGACTCGTCGAACGCGGCCGGGAGGTATCCCGCCGCTCGCTATCGCAATGCGCGACGAGCGAAAGCCTCTTGGCGGCGGGTTCCGCTTTCGCTTTCCATGCAAGGCAGCAGCTGGGCGCGGCGACGAGCCGCCGCTGCTTTGCGCGAGTTGCGGAAGCGATGCGGCCTTAAGAAGGCGCCCACTCGTCCGGGTGTCCAGGTAGTGACCGCGCTGGTCGACGCCGCTCGCCGGCGCCCATGCCCCTCCGATCCGCCCAAGGTGAGGAGATCGTCGCCGTCATGCGGACGGCCAGCGACGGCGCACAAGGGAAACGCCAGCGTGGCTTGATCGTGGTCCTCTGGCGGGCCGGGCTGCGCATCCAGGAAGCGCTGGCCCTCGCTACTTGTAGGCGATGCCGGCGCTCGTTGGACCGGCGAGCGGAAGGACGTCTACCTCCCTGAAGCCTGCCTCCTTGCACCATGCGGCGAAGTCGGCGCCCGTGAAGTCAAACGCGTCGCCGAACTCGATCAGCATGTTGAGCGACATGAGGAGGCCGAACGCGTTTTCGCGGCGGGCGTCGTCGATGATGTTCTCGATGACGATGTAGGCCCCGCCCTCCGGCAGAGCGTCGTAGGCCGCCTTGACCAGCTGCTTTTTGCGCTCGAGGTTCCAGTCGTGGAGGATCAGTCCCATCGTTATGACGTCGGCCTCGGGTAGGGGTTCGCCGAAGAAGTCACCGCTAACCGCCTCCACCCGATCGCTCAATCCGGCTGCCTCGATCGTGCGTTTGGCGATCGGCTCGACAACTGGCAGGTCAAGGGTGGTGCATTTCATGTGGGGGTGCCGGTTTGCGAGGATGATCGAGAGCTGACCGGTGGCGCCGCCCACGTCGCAGAGGGTCTCGTACTTGGAGGAATCGAACTTCTCCGCCAGCGCGTGGAACGCCCCCGCGGAGATCCCGGCCATCGCGTTCAAGAACTGCTCGAGCCTGCCCTCGTCGCTATAGAGCTCCTCGAACACCGCCTTGCCGGTGTGCTTGATCTCGTTCTGGGGCTCTCCGGTCCGCAGAGCCACGGTGAGATCGCCCCAGAATCGATATAGCCGTGCGTTGGACATCTCGAGGATCCCGCCGATGTAGGCGGGACTCGCCTTGTCGAGAAAGGCCGCGCCTGCGTCCGTATTGCGGTAGACGGCAGCGCTCCCATCACCCTCGCGATCGAGTAGCCGGAGGGCAACGAGCGCATCGGGGAAGTCGGGAACCGCCCGCTCGTGAAGCCCCAGCGCCTCAGCGATCTCCGCAGCTGTCATCGCGTCGCCGCCCAGCTCGGTGAACAGCTCGAGCTCGACTGCAGATAGGAGCGTCTTCGACGCCCAGAACCCCATACCGACCTGCATGATCTCTGAAGGGTCGACTTGCCCAGTGATCCTCTTGTCGTCGGTGGTCATGGGCTGAGCGTACGGCGATCGTGAGCTCCAGTCGGTGCGGTTACCCGAAGGATCGTCGTACGGGCAGCCCGAGGTTCAAGGCTCGGCGTACCGGCCCGGTCACCATGCCCGGACGATCTCTTCGGTGCGCCATCCCTCGATGCTTCGCTGGAAGGCGGATGCGATCTCCAGCATCGGAACGGGGGCACGGCCGGGATTGAAGGGCCCGCTCGAGGCTGAGGGCGGCAGCTCGCACGAAGCCTTCGACGCCGCCGTTTGCGACGGCGAAGTTGGTCGTCTCCGGGATCGGATCGTCGAGGATGTAGCCGGACATGAGCTTGAACGAGCCTCCCTCGGAGATCAGCGACCTGCCGAGGAGGACGCGGCGCATTTGCCCGAGCAGCTTGCTGTGAACGCCAAGCGCGAGCTCTTCCTCCGTCACGGTCTCGAAAGGGCCGAAGTGCGCCTCGCCGGCCGCGGATGCGAGCGCGTCGAAGCTCCCGATTCGGCGGTACATGGACCGCACGGAATCGCGCGAGCTGATGTCCACCTGGACGTCGCCGGACTGCCTCCCGGCCACGACCACGTCATGTCGCACACGACCGCCAACGTCGGGCGCCGGCGTCGAACGAGGCGCAAGTCAGCGATTGGTCCGACCCGCCACATCGGGTCGATCGCGGCTGAGAGAGCTAGTGCATTTCGCGCAAAAGAGGAGTGTCGGGACTCACGCTGCGGGCTGTCGCTAGTCGTCCATTCGGGTCGTGCCGGGAGCCTCAGCCGACACGTCCGCTTTGACGCGGACGGGAGTGCTGCGAGGCGTTCGCGTGGCCCTACGTGTAAGCCAGCCTTCGCGCGCGGGCGGCTCACCTTGCCAAGGAACCGGCAGTCCGTGCGATGCGCCACTGAGCCGCACGGACCGCGCCACGCCCCAACCTCGAAACCACCCAGTGGCCGGTGGTGACCCGCACCGGGCTCTCAGCGGAGCAGGCGTCTCGGGATCTTTACGACGCGGTCGACGACCGCTCCTTGGAAGTTGCTCGGAAGGCCCGCTCCGGGCGGGGTGGAGCCCGTGATGCGAACGATTGGCACCGTGGCCGGCGTGACGTCGCCGTTGCGGTCGAAGCTGAAGGTGCCGAGCAGGCCGCCCTTGACCCGGCTCGCCTGAAGCTCTTCGAGCACCGAGGCGCGCGTCCCGTCGGAACGGGCGATGGCACGAGCGACGAGCTCGGTCGCCTGCGCCGCCTCCAGCACGAATCCGTCCGATCCGTCTGCGCCGAACTTCTCCAGGAAGCGCTCTGCGGCAGGGGTCGGGTGGAGGTACGCCCGGGGCAGATCGGTCGTGCCCACGTACAGCCCGCGAGCCGCGGGCCCGACCTGCTTGAGCACGTCGGGAACCCCCTCGCCCAGGAAGAAGAAGCCGGCCATGATCTTCAGCCGCGTTCCGAGCCGGCCGCGCAGAGCACGTACCAGCCGGTCGCCACCGAAGAACGGGTCGCCGCCCAGCACGACGCCCTGCGCCCCCGAGCGCGCGACCCTGTCCGCGAGCCTCGCGTAGTCCCTTGCCACCGGGTCGTAAGAGGCCGATCCGGCGATCGGCACCCCGAGCCGCTGCGCGGCATACCGGAACGGCTTGCTGAGCAACCCCTTCCAGAAGTCCGAGCCGTCGTCGAGCACATACACGCTCCTCAGGCCGAGCTGCTGCGCCAATCGCGCGTACGCGGCGCCGTGCATGTCATCCAGAGGTAACACCCGGACGTAGTTGCGGATGCCGGTGGGGTAGAAGATGTCCGGCTCGCCCCGGAAGCCCGCGGGCGCCGGCAGGCCGGGACGGGTCAGGCCTGGATATGTGTTCGCCGGGCTGATCATCGCCAGCGGCCCGCCCGGCGCCCGGTTGAGGCTCGGAATCTCGACCTGGGCGCAGTCCGAGTTATAGGTTCCGATCACGGCTACGAGCTGTTCCGCCCTGGCGTAGGCGTCGGCGTTTGCCGCGCACCTGCGGCTGTCCATCCAACCGGTCTGGGCGGTCGAGTCGTCGCAGGAGCGGTAGCCGAGTGCGTGTTGGCCGGCCCTGAAGTCGCGTCGCTCGAGCACGAACCGGATGGCGTCGGCCATCGCGCGCGGGCCGGCGGCGAAATGCCCCTGGAGCGGGAGGTCCGAGGCGATCAGGACGTCGGGATCCGCGCTGCCTGACAGCAACTCGCCGCACGATGGAGCGGGGAGCCCGTCTGCCGACACGGCTCCTGCGGTGCTCACCCAGGCCGAGCCTTCGCCGGCCGCGAGCGCCTGGACGGCACCGACGGCAGTCGCCTCGACCTGGTTCGTCTTCAGGTCGATGCGCGAGACGTTGCCGTCCTGGTGGTTCGCCGTCCAGATCGCCCCGGCGCCAGAGGCGAGGTACGTCACGCCGACGCCGACGTCGATCGACCGGAAGACGGGGTCACGTCCGGGCTCGATCCGCCAGACCAGCCCATCCCCCTCCGCGGACGCCCACACATGCCCGCCGCCGACTGCCACCGCGGAGAGATTCTGGGCGCCAAGCCGGATCGACCGTCCGACGCTGTTGGTTCTCGGGTCGATCCGTGTCACCCCCGATTCGTCGGTAACCGATGAACCAGACCCCCTCTTTCCCGGCAGCGATCGTGAGCGGCGTTCACCTTGATCGTCGCGAGGCGCCTGCCGGTCCCGGGGTCGATCCTCGAGACGGTCTGGTCCGGATTGATCGCCCAGACGGCGCCGGCCCCGACCGCGATCTGCGGAAAGTTCCAGGTCGGGGTTGACAGATTGCCGTTCTCGAGCCACGTCGGGGAGCCTGGTCGTTCCGCGTGATCTCCGCTGTTCGAGGGTTGACCGAGAGACTCCGTGCGCCCGCCGAGAGATCCAGACGGCTCCTCCACCGGCCGCGATGTCGATCGGGACGTCGCGCGTCCTGAAGCGCTTCACCACCGCCTTCGTCTCCGGATCGACGCGGGCGACCGTACGGTCGTCCGAGCCCAGCACCCAGACGGCCCCCTCGCCCACCGCGAGGTTGCTCGGCGGCGTGCCGGTCCCGGTGAAGGACGCGAGCCGCGTTCCGGTGCGGTCGATGGCGGCGACGCCGTCCCCGAGCGGTTCGGCCCTGCTTCCTCGCCGCCGGTCGTGAGCGCCGACGATGGCGGCGGCGACGGCCGCTGCCAGCAGCAGCCCCCCGACCAGGAGCAGGCGACCGGGCCGGCGGAGGAGCGGCGGGATGAGCGGGCGCCGCGCGGCGCGGGGCGCCCCCAGCCCGAGCTCCGCGGCTCCGGCCTCGATCAGCTCGGTGCAGCTCCCGTAGCTCTGCTCCCGGTCCTTGGCCAGCGCCTTGCTCAGCACCGGATCGAGTCGCGGATACTCGCGCAGCGGCGCGGGCTGTTCCTGCATGTGCGCCCACAGCGATCTCTGCCTCGGTCGCGCGCCGGAACGGCGGCCCGCCCGGCAAGGCATTCGTACAGCACGCAGCCCAGCGCATAGCAGTCGGCGCGGCCATCGACTGGGTCGCCGCGGATCTGCTCGGGCGCCAGGTAGTCGAGCGTGCCGACCATGCGGCCCGTGTCGGTCGAGTCTCCACCGACCTGCTTGGTGATGCCGAAGTCCGTCAGGTATGCATGCCCGTCCTCGTCGAGCAGGACGTTGGCGGGCTTCACGTCGCGATGCACCAGCGCGCGCCGGTGAGCGGCGTCGAGCGCGTCTGCGACCTGGGCCAGCACCGCCAGTGCCCGCTCCGGCGGAGAGCTTTCCCTCGCGCTCGAGAATCGTTCTGCAGGTCGCTTCCCTCGACGAAGCGCATCGCCAGGTAGAGCTGGCCGTCGTGCTCGCCCGCCTCGTAGATGGGGATCACGTGCGGATGGTCGAGCGATGCCGCCAGCCGCGGCTCGCGCAGGAAGCGCTCCCGGAAGCGCGCGTCCTCGGCCAGCTCGGGCGCGACCAACTTGAGCGCGACCGGCCGCTCGAGCGACAGGTCGGTCGCGCGGTACACGACACCCATCCCGCCGCGCCCGACCAGCGCCTCCACGCGATAGCCGGCGAACATCATGCCGCGGGCTGAATGCTGCCTTCATGCGCGCTCTCCGAGTGGGCGTCGAGTCCCATGCCGACCGTACCATGGGGGGGCGGCGCCAGCGGGCGCCGCCCCTCGTCGTGCGAGGCCGGTCGGATGGGTCGCTCAGTGGGTCGCCACCCCGACGCCGCGCCGGCGCCGGCGCCCGGTCAGCACCAGCGCCGATCCGGCCGCGATGCTGAACAGCGCGAGCATGCCGGCCGCGCCGATGCCCGCGTCCCTCCAGTCGAAGCCGCTGGAGGGCTCGCCGGCCACGACCACCGTGGGCGTCGCGCGTATCTCGGCGCGGATCTCGCGCACCATGTCCTGCACCTCGGGCGACGCGACCAGCCTGCGCTCCGAGTCCGTGTAAGGCCCGGGACCGGCAGGGGTCCCGGAAGCTGTTGTGACGGCAGGTCCCGGGCGGCGTCGGCTGCGTCAGGCGAGCCGTAGTCCCGATTGAGCGCATACCGACCGCGGTCGGCCTCGTAGAGCCCGCGGTGCTCGGCTGCGTCGACGGCGTCGGCAGAGCGCAGGTCCTGGTACTCGTCGGCGGCCGAGGCCGCGATCGAGGACGCGGGCGGAGCAACGTCGCCGCTCGCGGCAGCGGACGCCGGCATGGCGCACACAACCAGGAGGGCCGCGGTCGTGAGAATGTGTCTACGTCGAAGCATGTCGTCCTCCTTCAGGGCCGGCCGCCCTATGCGGCCGGATTCACGGATCAGCTTGCGCCCAGCCGGTTGCAACGCGGGGTGGTCGCGGGTAAACGCCGGTAAACGGCGCGCAACCGGCTTACGCGTGCGGATCTGGTCAGCGACCAGCTGAAGGGTGTGCGGGTCTCCGCCGGCGCGAGTCCGTCCGGTCGCCTCCCGCGCCGCACGAACACCGTCGGCGCCGGCGGGGCCGTTGCGAGCTCGGTCCGGACGCGGCCGAGACCCTCCTCACGCCAGCGCTCGGACAGCCCCACCACGAGCAGGCCCGCTCCCTCGGCGAGTGCGGCGACTCCCTGGCGGCCGGGGCTCGCGAGCAGCGGCTCGGCGACGATGCCCGCGGTGCGCTGGACGATCAGCGAGGCGTCGGCGAGCAGCCGGCTCGCATCGCGTGCCCCCTCGCCGCCGTCGGCAGCCGAGCCGACTAGCCGCAGCGGGGCGCCCGTCGCGCGGGCAACCCAAGCGCCGAGCCTGAGCGCCGCCCAGTCGTGCGTTCCCGCGCCGAAGGGCACGATCACGGGCCCCTCACCCAGCGAGCCGCCGGCCTCCGCCAGCAGGGCCACGTCGCAGGGCGCCTGTTCGAGGACCACGCGCGCGTCGCCATCCAGCGGCGACGATCCAGCATCCATGAGGAGCAGGTCGACGTTCTCCTGGCCGGCGAGCCGGACGACGTCCTCGCCTCGCTGCGGGGAGGAGAACGCCGCGGTCCTGGCGGCGAGTCCGGCGGCCAGCAGCTGATCGCGGCGCTCTGCCAGAGCCACGGTGGCGTCACCCAGCTCAGCCGCCGGGACGACGCCCGCGACGATCAGCTCGTGTCGCGGACTCCGAGGCCGCCAGCGGCTCGGCGAGGCGAAGCAGCGGGTCGAGGCGCGGCCAGCGCCCGCGGCACGATCAAGAGCGCGCGCTCTGGCACGCGTCCCTCGGGCGGCTCCTGGCGCTGGACCCCGGCTTCCAGGTCGAGTGCCGGGTCCTGCCGCAGGATCGCCTGCTCGAGATGCTTCAGCTCTTCCCCGGGCTCGAGGCCGAGCTCCTCCGAGAGCTCGCGCCGAGCCGTCACGGTACGCGTCGAGGGCCTCGGCCTGGCGGCCGGACCGGTAGAGGGCGAGCATGAGCTGAAAGCGCAGCCGCTCCCGCAGCGGGTTGCCGGACGATCAACGCCTCGAGCTCGCCGACCAGATCTGCGTGGCGGCCGACCACCAGGTCCGCGTCGATCCGCTGCTCGAGCACAGCCATCCGGAGCTCCTCGAGCCGTGCTATCTCGGGCTGGGCGAACGGCTCGTACGCCAGGTCAGCGAGCGCCGGACCGCGCCAGAGGGCAAGCGCGTCGCGTAGCTTCAGCGCGGCCCGGCGCGCGGTCGGCCCGCCGCGCCTCGCCCACCAGCTGCTCGAAGTGGGCCAGGTCTAGCTCGGACGGCTCGACGTGGAGCACGTAGCCGGGCGCGTGCGTGGCGAGCCGCTCGTCTCCCAGCTGCTTGCGCAGCCGGGAGACGTAGACCTGGATGCTCTTGTTGCACGTGGCGGGCGGCGCGGCCCCCCACAGCAGGTCGATCAGGCGATCGACCGAGACGAGCTCGTTCGCTTGGAGCAGAAGGATCGCCAAGAGCGAGCGCTGCTTGGCGCCGCCGAGCGCAAGAGGGCGATCACACTCGACCACCTCCAGTGGGCCAAGGAGCCGAAAGTCCATACCCGAATCGTTGCGACCGTAGCACGGCCATTAGCAACATCCGGCGGTGGCGCGCTCCTCCAATAGGACAACGAGCAGCGGCGGGAAAGCGAGACTTGCGATGTCCGACGAAGGCGAGCGCAGATGTTTCGGCCGCGGGACGACCGGAATGGAGAAGAAGCAGGCAACGAATGGCGTATCTGGCTGCGCGTCGGTAGAAACTGCACGGTCCAAGAGACGCTTCACCCCATATCCGCGCACGCCGCCCGACAGCCCCGGGTCGAAGCGCGACGGTGACTCGAATGAGTGCGGCGCAACGGCTCGTCCCCGAGCGGCACCGGCGAGCGAATACTTCGCGAGCGGGAGTCTCTCCGAACGCCGCAGGTGCCCCCCAGACCACACCCCACGAGCCGCGCCTTCCGCCGCATAGCACGGACGGGAAGCGGCTCGGCGGAACTCAGCGCCCCAGCCCTACAACGCCGAGCGTTGGCGGGGGCGCGCGGCACACCCGGCCGCGGAGCATGTCAGAGCGAGCCGCTTGCGGCGAGCGAACGAGCGCGAAGCGCGAGAGCTCCGCGGACGGGAGTGACGCGCGCCGCCGCCCGACAGCAACCCCACAAACTCAGACCGAGTCCACCGAAAACGTGTCACAGTCACCCGGCTCCCCACGCTCGCGCCCCTTGTTGAACCAGCGGGCCCGCTGCTCACTCGTGCCATGGGTGAACGAGTCCGGATTGATGCCGCCCGAGGCACCGCGCTGAAGCCGGTCGTCGCCCACCGCCTCCGACGCCCCCACCGCCTCCTCCACGTCGCCCTCCTCGAGGTCGCCCGCTTCGTAGACGGTGTGGGCCCACACACCGGCGTAGCAGTCGGCCTGCAGCTCCAGACGCACCGACAGCCGGTTCGTGTCCCCCGGGTTCTGCTGCTGAAGGCGCCGCACCTCGGAGCTCGTGCCGAGCTGGTTCTGCACGTGGTGCCCGAGCTCGTGGGCGATCACGTAGGCCCAGGCGAAGTCGCCGGAGGCCCCGAGCTGCTGGGTCATGTCGTTGTAGAAGGAGAGGTCCACGTACACGCGCTGATCGGCCGGGCAGTAGAACGGGCCCACCGCCGACGACGCGCT
>CAVTGV010000007.1:0-383248 GCA_963734365.1 uncultured Thermoleophilaceae bacterium
TAGCGGGCTAGCCGTTTGCGCGCCGGCTTGCGCGCAGGGGTACGATTTGGGTCGTGCCCGGCTGACGCTGACCGCTCGCCTACGCGCTGTACCCTCGACCGCCGCCTGGCCGGTCCACTATCTCTACGCTAGACCCGTCCCGGAGGGGTGCCGGAGTGGTTGAACGGGGCGGTCTCGAAAACCGTTAACGGGCGTAAGCTCGTTCGAGGGTTCGAATCCCTCCCCCTCCGCTACAAGAGCGAACTCTTCCGATTTGCTGGCACTTTGTTGGCCAGGTGACCACTCGCCGGCGTGCTCGCGCTCGTCAACGAGCGTCAGCGCACGCCCCCTCACTTGCCTCGACCCTGGGTAATGCCTCGGTTTACGCATCCGAAGGTCTCAGGTTCGCGAATCTGCCGGGCGCCTTTCGCTCTCCTTCGCGCCGCGACTTGCTAGTCGTGCCCGTGGCCGTGGAGGTCAGGGAGCAATCGCTCCGAGAAGGTGATGGTTGTCGTCTTGAGTCCGCCGCGCGCCAGCGCTTCGGATGCATCTGTTCGATCGGGGTACGACCCAAGCGTCAGGGGCGCTTCAGCTTTGCGTCGAGCCCGCCTCGGCGTCGGTCGTCTTCCAGGGTCAATGCGAACTCTCGCTCGACCTTTGCACCGCCGGACATCTTCTTCGCATGGGAGGCGCTGGCGGCGACGATGGATTCGAGCGGGGCAACGAGGTGGAGCGCGCGGCCGTCCGGCACTTCCGCAATGGACGACAGCAGGCGTCCCGCGTCGGGCTGCGTCGCTTCCCAAAATCGCGCAAAGCGGGAGGGCCGGTCGCAACGTCACGACGCTCTTGCAGACTTGGCTCGTCTGCCCGGTGCGCTTATCGACGCAGGACAGACTTGGTTCAGCTCGGCGTTCGTTCGGCTCTCGGCTCTCGGGTCTCTTTCCTCGCGCGCCTTTCCCATGGCAGAGAGACCGGAGAGGACGAGTAAGAGGTTCGGCTCCCGTCGCAGAGCGACCGATGTGCCCGAGCCTGGCGCTCACGTGCCGGATGATGATGCGGACGCCGTGCGGGACGCCATCGCGTGCTGCCCGATTAAGGCGATCCGCGAACTCTGGACTGAGGCCGGTCCGTCGCTAGACCTACACCCGCACGTCGAGTCCGCCCGTGCTAGGTGACCCGGCCAGCGTCGACCGGCCCTCCGATCTCGTGACTCACGGTCAGCAGGACCCCGGCCTCCACTTGGCGCAGCAGGTGGTCACGGACTTGCTTGTCAAGGAAGTCAACCTCGCCTGTCGCATCGTTTACCCGGAACTCATGCGCGAACAACTCGAAGCTCTTGATCTCCTGGCTGTCGTTGCTTCGGACTTGGACCTCGCCTATGAAGTCGTCTTGGCGTTTGTCCATACCTTCCTCCTCGGTGGTAGCTCGAGTAGCAAGTCTTAGCGCTGCGCGCGCCTGCGTCATCCGCGAAGTCCCTTTCCCCGGGTGCGTACTTCGCCGCAGTCTCGACGATGAATCATGATTTGCGCGAAGCTGGGCGCGGGGTCGCGCCAGACCATCCACACCGTGAGCGGGGAAGCGGTGTCCCACGACGCGCTGCTGCTGGCAGTGGGCGCCCGCCGGCCGAGGAGCTTTCTGCGCAGCCTGGGAGTAGCTCGAGCTGGACGACGACGCGATGGAGCGGAGGATGATCCTATCCGCCGGGCCATCCGTGGTGATGACTCTCCACGCCGGTGCAACCGGGACCTGCCGCTGTGGCTCACCGTCAGTTTGATCTACTCAGCGCCTCGAAGTCACGGACTGAACGGCGCTCCAGCCAGCTGAGCGAGAAAGCCGCACGTCGACCCCTGCACCAGGGGTCTCGTCGCGCAGTGGCGACTCGATGAGCCCCTCCGCCTCGAGATAGGGGGCGAGGTAACCGTCCGACACCTCCTGTGGCTGCCAACCCAGGTCGCTGTGCCCGGTGAGCAGCCGGCCACGAAGCACTGGCGCGTAGGGCGTCGGGTCGACCGGGGCGCCGGCCACCGCGGCGACATGCGCCGCGACGGCAGCGGCCTGCTGGCAGGCCAGGCCGCCCTGCTTGATCGGTCGGTCGGCGGCGTCGCCCGCGACGTAGACGGCGTCGACTCCGATGACCCGGCCGTACTCGTCGACCGGGATGAACCCGTTTGCGTCAGATGGCAGGCCCACGAGACGCGGGCCGTCGAGGACGGGTAGAGCAACGACGTGCGCGACGTCCAAGACTTCGCCGGCCCCTATGTCGACGTGCCCGCCGCGTCGGACGTCTGCGTTGGCGCCCGAGTGGAGCGTGACGCCCGCGGCCTCCAGCAGTTCCGCAACGGCCGCGCTGGCCTCCGGGCCGAAAATGTCGAGCGGCGCCACCTCCGACGTCACTAAATGAAGCTCGACGTCGCCCCGGCGCATGCTCCGGACCTCATCCGCGGTCTTCAAGGCGAACTCGTAGAGCGGCAGCGGCCACGTGCAGCCCCTCGGAACGACGAACGCGACGCCACGCGAGTCAGCCTGCTCGAGCTCGGCAAGCAGACCGTTGAGCGCCAAGATGTCCGCGCCGAACGTGAGAGCGTGCTCGAACGCCGCCCGCGCCGACGCTCCAACCGCGATGATCAGCGCGTCGTAGGGCTCGTCGGGCCCAGTTGCGCATCGCACGGTGCGCAGCTCGGCGTCGATGCTGAGCGTCGCCGTCCGGCGGAAGCTCCCGCCGTGCTCGCCCATGAAACCCTCGAGAGGGAGCCGGCTCCGGTGCCCGCGTGTGAACGGCCACGCGACCTCCTGCGGTCGCAGCACGAACTCGGGCTCCGGCGCGATGACGGTGACGCGCACTCGGTTGTCGGCCAGCTCGTGTAGAGCCAAGACGGCTTCGAGTGCCGCGATGCCTCCGCCCACGATGACGACTCGGCGTGGATCGATGCGATCGGGCGAGGTCATATCCCCGCATTGTCCGCCAGCCGCGCGTGCCGCACATCGGGAAGGGTTCCTCGCCGCCTCTCCGTGGTTGCTACGGATAGTTCACCCGAGCGGCAGCTCGAGCGTCACACGGGTTCCGCCGGCAGATGCCTGCGTGATCTCGACCTTGCCGGAGGCAAGTGCGGCACGCTCGCGCATGCCGACGATGCCATAGCCCCCAGCGCGTACGTCGCCGACCCCGCACCCGTCGTCGGCGACGGTGAGTCGCAGGCGTTCGGCATCTAGTCGCAGGTCGATGGCCACGGTGCGAGCGTCTGCGTGCTTGACGACGTTGGTCAGCGCCTCCTGAGCGACGCGGTAGGCGACCGTCTCGACGTCGGGCCCCAGCCGCACGGCGCCAAGCTCGATCGACACGCGGGTATCGAGTCCCGCAGTCTCGGCCACCGCGGTGACCAGTGTGCGCAGCGCCGGCACGAGGCCAAGCTCGTCGAGCGCGGAGGGGCGAAGGTCCGCGATGATCGTCCTCAGAGCGCCGATGTCGTGCTCGAGTTGCGACACCGCTGACTGGAGGACGAGTCGCGACTGGTCTGGTTTCGCCCTGAGCGCACCCGCAAGCGCCAGCTTGAGCGACGCCATCCCCTGCAAGGTCTCGTCGTGGAGCTCACGCGCCCAGCGGCCGCGCTCGGATTCCGCGGCTGCTATCGAGTCGTGCAGGCGCTGTTCCTCAACGAGACGCGCGGTCGCCACTGCCGTCGCCGCGCCGGCTGCAAACGCCTCCAGCGCCCGCTCGTTGTCGGCGTCGAAGCTCGCCGTCGCCCCGAGGCGGTCGAACGCCACCAGCACGCCGAGCCCCCGACCGCGGTGCACCAGGGGGACGAGCAGCGTGCTGCTCGCCTGCGACATGCCGAACTCAGCAGGTCTGATCAGCATTCGCTGAGCATCCTCTACGCGGAGCGAACGTCCAGCCCGGAGTGCCACGCCGGCCGTGGACCCATCGAGCGGTATCGCCGCGTCGTCGGGCACATCGGCATTGCCAGCCGCGGCGGCGATCCGAAGCTGGTCACCGTGGCGTAGCCAGATCAGCAGGGCGTCGGCGTCGACCAGCGCGCGCGCCCTCTCCACGATCAACTCCAAGATATGCAAAAGGTCGGTGTCTCCCCCGATCGCGGTCGAGATCTCCATCGCCGTTCGCATCGTGCGTAGCGCGCGGTCCAGCTCGTGGCGGCCGGCGGTGACCTCCTCGGACAGCCGTGCGTTGCCGATCGCGACCGCAGCCCAGTCGGCGAGTACGACGATCGCCTCAAGGTCGTTATCGTCGAACCTCTCGGCGCCCTGCTTCTCGGTCAGGTGAAGGCTGCCCCAAGCCTCTCCTCGGACCCTGATCGGGGCACCGATTCCGCCGCCGCGCGGCGGGTCTGCGATCGCTTCCAGCTCTTCCCCGTCGTGGTCGACGGTCAAGAACTGGGCGTACTTGGCGCCGGTCAGCTGGCGCGCTGTCTCGAGGATCTGGCCCAGCACGGTCTCGAGGTCGCGCCCCGACGTCAGGACGCGCCCGGCGGCAAGCAACCGCTCGAGGCGGTCGACACGGTCGCCAGCTGCGCGATCGGAACCGGACACGGACGCTGCGAGCATACGGGTGTGTCGTAGCCTCTGGCCGGTGTCGCCGATCCGCATCGTCTTAGCGGATGACCACCGCGTGGTCCGTTCCGGCCTCGGGCTGCTGCTTGAAGCCGAGGACGGGATCGAGGTGGTCGCGGAGGCCGGCGACATCGATAGTGCCTTGCGCGCGGTGCTCGGCCACAAGCCCGATGTGCTCGTGCTCGATCTGAACATGCCCGGCACGCAGACCTCCCTGGAGGCGCTAGGTCTGGTACGCGAGCGCTCGGCGCAAACCGCGACGGTCGTGCTGACGATGCAGGAGGACCCGGAGTATGCGCGCCGCGCCCTGCGGGCTGGGGCGCTTGGTTACGTGCTCAAGGAGGCCGCGGACGCCGAGCTCGTCGAGGCGGTGCGCCGCGCCGCCGACGGCCGGACCTATCTCGCCCCGTCGCTCGGCGCGAGGCTGGCGGCCACGCCCGAGGAGGCCGCCGGCCCGCCCGACGACCTGTCCGTGCGCGAGCTCGAGGTGCTCCGCCTGATCGCGCTCGGACACACGAACGCCGAGGTCGGCGAGCAGCTGTTTCTGTCTGTGAGGACGGTCGAGACGCACCGCGCGCACGTCCAGCAGAAGCTAGGGCGCTCCACCCGTGCCGAGCTGGTCCGCTACGCATTGGATCAGGGGCTGCTCAAGGGGGATTGAGTCAGCTACTCTCGCGGCGAGCCAAGCGACTGCCGCCGCCGAGGCGATCGCGGCCGAGGCGGGGCCGCGAATGTGACACCCACCCCGTGGTCTGGAGTGCTGCACGGCTTGCTGACCCTGCCGCCGCACTTCTCCGGGGCCACGGGCTCGCCATGGCTGGACGACGGAGAGCCCGTTACCAACTGCCTCTGGTGGCCACCGGGGCATGTCGCGGCCGCCACCTCGCGCCTACCTGGCTGCCTCCGATCCCGGGGTGAGGCCGGGCTTGGGGTGGCATCCGAACGGCCTCCCAGTGGCGGTGAGCGTCGGCGGCGACGGAGGCGACCCGGGGTCGCCGGCGGGCACTCCCCCCGAGGAAGCGATCCGTCGAGATGCGCGGACGCCCGGCTCATGGCCATCAACCGGGCCGAGCGGGAGGGGACGCAACTGGTACACGAACTAGAAAGCCACGGGAGCGAGTTCAAGCGCCACCAGCGCGAGACGGTGGAGCGGCTCGAAGCAGGGGATACGCCGACGACGAGTACTCCGCGCATGCCAGCTGGGGCCACTCGAGCCTAGCCGACGCGCTCGCGTTCGCCCGGCGGGCCGAGGCGGAACGCCTGCTGCTTTTCCACCACGACCCAATGCACAGCGACGGCGTCCTCGATCGCCTTCATGCGACTGCGACGGCGCACTGGGCTCAACTCGGGGGCCCGGGGGCGCCGTCGAGCTGGCCACCGAGCACGCCGAGCTCGACCTCGACGGCTCATCCAGCCGTAAGAGTTGCGTGAGCCCGGAATACGGATACGAGGCGCGGGAAATCCCCGATGGCGAGCGGCGCCAAGGGTCGTACGGTGACCGGCACCCCCCGACTCCGAGGAGACCCATGCCCGTCCGCGTTGCCATCAACGGCTTCGGTCGCGTAGGGCGCGCGCTGTTGCGCTCGGCCCACCAAAGCGGCGCCGACGTCGAGATCGTCGCCGTCAACGACATCACCGACGCCGCCACGCTCGCAGCGCTGCTTCGCCATGACTCCGTGTACGGCCGATTCCCTGGCACCGTGGAGGATGCCGACGACGGGCTGGTCGTCGACGGCAGCGAGGTTCGGGTGCTGGCCGAGCCGGACCCGGCGCGGCTCCCGTGGGGTGAGCTCGGCGTCGAGGTCGTCATAGAGTCCACCGGCCGCTTTCGCACACGCGCGGGCGCGGCCGAGCACCTCGCGGCCGGCGCTCAGAAGGTCATCATCTCCGCGCCCGCCAAGGGTGACGAGCCCGCGGACGCGACCGTGGTTCTCGGGGTCAACTTCGACGAGGACTATGACCCCGCGGCCCACCACGTGATCACGAATGCGTCCTGTACGACCAACTGCCTGGCCCCGGTGGCGAAGGTGCTGCACGAGGCGGTCGGCATCCGTCACGGCCTGATGACCACGATCCATGCGTACACGGCCGATCAGAATCTCCTCGACGGGCCGCACAAGGACCTCCGCAGGGCGCGGGCGGGGGCGATCAACCTGGTCCCGACATCCACTGGAGCTGCGACGGCGCTGGGGATGGTCATCCCCGAGCTCGAGGGCAGGCTCCACGGCTTCGCCGTCCGCGTGCCCGTCCCCACCGGCTCATTGGTCGACCTCACCATCGAGGCCGAGCGCCCTACGAGCGCCGTGGAGGTCAACGCGGCCTTCGCAGGGCGGGCGGAAACGGGGCGCCTAGAGGGGATCCTTGCCTATAGCGAGGAGCCGCTGGTGGCCACCGACATCGTCGGGTCTCCCTACTCGGCCGTTTTCGACGCGCCGCTCACCAGCGTCATCGACGGGACTGGGGTGAAGGTGGTGGCCTGGTACGACAACGAGTGGGGCTACGCCACGCGTCTGGTGGAGCTCGCCGAGCGGGTTCTGGCTCCGGTTCCGGTTGAGGCCTGAGCGGCCGCCACACGGGCAATAGGAACGCGGAACGGCGAGCAGCTGACGTAGTCGAGCCCGGCTGTGTGGCAGAACGCGATCGAAGCCGGGTCGCCGCCGTGCTCGCCGCAGATCCCGACCTCGAGCCCGGGGTGTGCGGCGCGGCCGCGCTCGACCGCCATCTGCACCAGCTCTCCGACGCCCTCTTCGTCGATTCTCGCGAAGGGAGAGCGCTCGACGATTCCGCTCTCCTTGTAGTGAGGGACGACGCGGCCCTCGATGTCGTCGCGTGAGAACCCGAGGGCGGTCTGCGTCAGGTCGTTCGTGCCGAAGGAAAAGAAGGCGGCGTGGCGTGCGATCTCACCGGCCACGAAGCAGGCCCGCGGCAGCTCGATCATGGTCCCCAGACCGAAGTAGCCGGGGTCTGCGAAGCCCTCCTCGACGGCCACGCGCATGACGAGGTCGCGCGCCAGCTCAAGTTCGCGGGCATATGCCACGAGCGGGATCATGATCTCCACGCGGGGCCGATGGCCGGTGCGCTCGTGCACCGTGCGCGCCGCGCGAAAGATCGCGCGCGCCTGGGTCTCGTAGATCTCGGGGTGGATCAGCCCGAGCCGCACGCCACGGGTGCCGAGCATCGGGTTGCCCTCCTCGAGGGCCCGGAGGCGCTCGAGCTGATGCTCCAGCTGCGCCAGCTCCGGGGCGCCGCCGAGGCGTGCCTCGGTGACCCGCTCAACCAGCTCCAGGGGATCGGGCAGGAACTCGTGCAGGGGCGGATCCAGCAGCCGGATCGTGACGGGCAGCCCCTCCATCACCTCGAACAGCCCCTCGAAGTCCTCCTGTTGCAGCGGCAGCAGCTCGTCCAGGGCGGCGCGCCGGCCGGCCTCGTCCTCGGCCATGATCATCCGCTGCATCTTGGGCTGGCGGTCGGCGGCCATGAACATGTGCTCGGTGCGGCAGAGGCCGATGCCCTCGGCGCCGAACTCGCGTGCGCGGCGGGCATCCTCGGGGGTGTCGGCGTTGGCGCGTACCCCAAGCGAGCGCAGCTTGTCGCACCAGCCGAGCACGGTTTGGAAGTGCGAGTCCACCCGCGGTGTCACCAGCGGCACGTCGTCGAACGTGACCTGGCCGGTGGTGCCGTCGATCGCGATCAGGTCGCCTTCGCGCAGCACCCGCTCGCCGATCCGCATCTCGCGGGCGTGCAGGTCGACCTCCAGCTCGCCGACGCCGGTTACCGCCGGACGTCCCATACCGCGGGCCACTAATGCCGCGTGCGAGGCCTTGCCGCCCTCGGACGTGAGGATGCCCTCGGCTGCGTGGAAGCCAGCGACGTCGTCGGCCTCGGTGAACGGCCGCACGAGGATCACGGCCCGCCCCTCCTCGGCGGCCTCCACGGCGTCCGGTGCGGTGAAGACGATCGCGCCCTTGGCCGCGCCGGGCGACGCCGCGACGCCGCGTGCGACGACGTCGTAGTGGGCACCGGCGGCGAACGTGGGATGCAGCAGCGCCTTGAGCGAGCCCGCGTCGATTGTGGCGATCGCCTCGGCGGGGCTCAGGAGGCCCTCGTCCACGGCGTCGACGGCGAAGCGGACGGCGGCCTGGGCGGGCCGCTTGGCGCTGCGTGCCTGCAGCATGTAGAGGCGGCCCTGCTCGACCGTGAACTCGGTGTCCTGCATGTCACCGAAGTGCCGCTCGAGCCTGCTAAGAAGGTCCATCAGCTGGGCGTGCACCTGGGGCATCCAGCCGGCCAGCTCACGAAGGTCACGCGGGGTGCGCACGCCGGACACGACGTCCTCGCCCTGGGCGTCGACAAGGAAGTCGCCGCTCGGCTCCGGCGCCCCGGTGACTTCGTCGCGCGAGAAGGCGACGCCGGACGCCGAGGTGGGTCCCTTGTTGCCGTAGACCATCTGCTGGACGGTGACCGCGGTGCCCCAGTCGTCCGGGATGCCTTGGATGCGCCGGTAGGCGATGGCGCGCTCGCCCATCCACGAGCCGAACACAGCGTTGATCGCTTGCTCGAGTTGTTCACGCGGGTCGGGCGGGAAGTCGTAGAACGCCTGGAAGTGGCGCGTCAGCTCGCGCAGCGCCGCGGCGTCGAGCTCGGTGTCGAGCGTGACTCCCCGCTCGGCCTTGATGCGCGCGATCTCGTCCTCGAAGCGTGCACCGGGCACGCCGTGGACGACGTCGCCGAACATCTGTACGAGGCGGCGATAGCAGTCCCAGGCAAAGCGCGGGTTGCCGGTCCGGGTGGCGACTGCCTCGACGGTGGCGTCGTCCAGGCCGAGGTTCAGGACCGTGTCCATCATCCCCGGCATCGAGTCGCGTGCCCCACTGCGGACGGAGAGCAGCAGTGGGTCGTCCGGATCGCCGAGCCGCTGTCCTGACCGCTCCTCCAGCCGCGTGAGAGCCTCGCCGAGTGCGTCCGCGAGCCCGCTGGGCGGGCTGCCGCCCTCGTCCATGTAGGCCACGCACGCCTCGGTGGTGATCGTGAAGCCGGCCGGCACGAGCTTCGGGCCGAGCACGTGCGTCATCTCGGCGAGGTTGGCGCCCTTGCCGCCGAGCAGATCCCGCATCTCGCGCGAGCCGTCAGCGAAGTCATAGATCCACCTGGTCGCGGTCGGCGCGAGCATCGGATCGGCTAAGCCGTGCCGCCCCAGGCCAGCACGCCCGCCACATCCAGTGCCGAGAGCATTCCGACCGGGTGCCCGCTGTGGGGCTGAATCACGACCAAATGGCTTACCTCGTGCTCGGCCATCAGCTGGGCCGCGCGCTCGAGCGAGTCGTCCGCGGCCACGGTTACCGGCTCCGCTCGGGACAGCTCGGCCGCCGTGCTCAGATGCGAGCCCTGGGCGGCTGCGGCGGCGAGGTCGACGTCGCTGATGACGCCGAGGGGAGTTCCCCCTTCTATCTGGCTGACCACCACGCTGTGGATCCGGTAGGTGGCCATGATGCGAGCGACGTCCTTGAGCGAGGTGGCGGGCTGGCAGTTGATGATGCCGATGCGCATCGCGTCTGCCACGGAGGCCTGCTCGAAAGGCGGCGCGGCGAAGGTGTGGGCAATGGGCTGGCCAATCGTTCCGGTTGGCATCGGTTCCCTTTCGGTTGCTCGCCGGGCTACGATAAGCGGCGACCTCCCGTTTCGGCATCGGGGCGGCCCACCGATCCGTGTCCGTAGTCCTCCACACCCGCGTGCGCGGCGCTCTCAGATGTGCAGCGTCCGCGGCCTCCTAGTCTCGTGTGCGTGGACGGCTTTCACGTCGTGATCTGCGGCGGCGGTGTCGCCGCCGTCGAGGGCCTACTGCGGTTGCGCAGCCTGGTGTTCGCGGCAGGCGACGCGACCGCCTTCCCGATCAAGCACGGTGGCCTCGCCGCGCAGCAGGCGGACACGGCCGCCGCCGCCATTGCCCGGCTCGCGGGTGCCGGCGCCGAGCCGGCCCCCGTTCTCTCCCCAGCTCCGCAGCAAGCTGCTCACAGGGGGCAAGCCCCTGTACCTGAGCGCGCGGCTCGTGGGGACGCAGGGGTTCAAGTCTGAGGTGTCCGAGGCGCCGCCCTGGCCGATCGACGACAAGATAGTGGCCGCCGAGCTCGGCCCTTACCGGGCCGGGCTCGACCATCGCTAGTCCTAGACCGTTGCCTGCCCTGTCTCTGGTGCGGAGCCGACGCTCACCTCGACGGGGAGTCCCGCCGGCGCCCTCTCTAGCCCCTTGTCACGCAGGGCGAGGTAGGGCGCGAGCCAGCGGCCGGCGATCTTGCTCGGCGGCCACCAGAGCGCGTGCTCGGAGAGATCCCACGCCTCGCCGCGGCCCCCGCTGACCTCGGCGCGCATGAAGCGCGGAGCGGAGCCGGTCAGCAGCAATCCGCGTAGGACCGGCCGAAACTTCTTCGGGTCGACGTCTGCCCCTGCGCGTGCCGCGATCGCCTCCGCCGCCGCGTCCGCCTGCTGCGCCGCGACACCGCCCTGCTTGATCGGACACGTCGTCGCGTCCCCGGCCGCGTAGACGTCGGGCTGGCCCTGGACGAGCCCGTGGAGATCAACGTGGACGAAGCCCTCGGGGTCGTTGGGAAGACCCGGGATCTCCGGCCCCCGCAGCCGTGGCAGGCTCACCACACGCTCGGCCGGGAGACTGCCCGACGGCACGAGCGTCAGCTCACCCTCGCGAAAGTCGGCCGGGTAGCGCGCCGTGTACAACTTCACTCCGCGATCATCGAGCAGGTCACGCAGCGAGGCGGAGGCAGCCGGGCCGAACAGCTCCAGCGGCTCGGACTCAGGAGTCACGACTGACAGCTCGACCTTGCGCAAGCCGCGCTCGGCGACACGCGCGGCGGTCATCAGCGCCAGCTCGTAAAGCGGCAACGGCCAAGACGCCCCCGAGGGAACGGCGAAGACGACTCGGCGGACGCGGCGTTTCTCGAGCTCGCGCAGGACCGTACGGAAGCGGCTCGTATACCCCGGACCCTGGACGGTGACGCTGCCCGGAATCGACACGATCGGGCGCGCCCCGACGGCGACCAACAGGACGTCGTAACCCAGCGAACTACCATCTCGGGTGTGGATCGCGTGGGCGTCGGGGTCCACCGCCACCAGTTCCCCCAGATGAAGGGCAGCGCCGTGTTCCTGGCCGATTCGAAGTAGGCCGTAGCTGCGCTGTTCGCCGAGTCCGAACGGCTCGGCGACCGCCAACGGGCGGTAGGCAAACTCGGCGTGGGGCGTAAGGAGCTGGAGCTGTACGCGCTCCTCGGCGAGATTGTGAAGCGCGATCAGCGCCTCCAGCGCGGCGACCCCGCCGCCCACGATCATGACCTTCAGGGGAGAATCCTGCATGTCAGAGAGAGTCGCGGCAGCACGCGCGATTTGCATCCGGGAGATGGCCCCAAACAGCTGCGTGATTTGCCGCAGTGACGCAGGGCGGCGCGCCGCAGATCCGGCTGCGTTGCGTAGAGGTCCGCAGCGGTCTCGCGGAGGAGCACGGGTGTGATCCGGGGCCGACGCTGCGATCTTGGACGGCATGGCAATCGCCGCGGCCGAATCCGACATCGCGCTCCGCGATGGCTCCACGGTCCACGTCCGCCCGGTACGAGCGGATGACGTCGAGCGCGTCGAGCGCTTCTTGGGCGACCTGTCCGAGGAGGCCCGCTGGTACCGCTTCTTCAGCGCCGCAGCGGATGTCGCCGGGATGGCGCGCTGGTTCACCGACCCACGCCGCGGCACGGGCCTCCTCGCGGTCACCTCGGCCGACGGGCTGGTGGTGGGCCATGCCCAGTACATCCCTTACGGCACGGAGGACGCGGAGGTCGCGTTCGCCGTCGCCGAGCGCTGGCAGGGTCGCGGGATCGCCACCCTCCTGCTCGCCCAGCTCGCGGAGGCGGCGGCCGCTGAGGGAATTCGCCAGTTGACCGCCGTGGTGCTGCCGGGCAACCACAAGATGATCGGGACGTTCCGCGACTCCGGCTTTCCCGTCGAGGTCCGCACGCGTCCGGGCGAGCTCGAGGTCACCCTCCCGACTGCCCTGACCGAGGACGGGCGGCACCGCTTCGAGGAACGCGAAGGGATCGCCGCCGTGGCTGCCGTCCAGCACGTGCTGCGGCCTCGGTCGGTCGCGGTCGTCGGCGCGTCGCGGCGCCCCGGCAGCATCGGCGCGGCGGTCATGGCCAACCTCGTCGCCGGCGGCTTCACTGGTCCGGTCTTCCCCGTCAACCCCCGCGCGGCGACGATCGAGGGCCTGCCCGCCTACGCGTCGGTAGGCGACGTGCCCGAGGCGGCAGACGTTGCCGTTGTCGCGGTGCCCGCAGGCCAGGTCGTCGGCGTCGCGCGCGACTGCGGCGCGGCCGGCGTGCGTGCGCTCGTGGTCCTCTCGGCGGGATTCTCCGAGGTGGGCGACGCGGGTAAGCAGCGCCAGCGTGAGCTGGTCGGCGTGTGCCGAGCCGCCGGAATGCGGCTCGTGGGGCCCAACTGCCTCGGCGTCATCAACACCGACTCGGCCGTCTCACTGAACGCGAGCTTCGCGCCCGGCGCGCCGCCGGCCGGCCGGGTGGGCTTCGCCTCCCAGAGCGGCGCCTTCGGCGTCGCTGCGCTCGACCTTGCCCGGACCCACGGCATCGGCCTGTCCTCGTTCATCTCCGCCGGCGACAAGGCGGACCTCTCCGGCAACGACTTCCTCCGGTACTGGGCGGCGGACGAGCGAACCGACGTCATCGCCCTCTACCTCGAGTCCTTCGGCAACCCGGCCAAGTTCGGCCGCATCGCGCGCAACATCACCGCCCACAAGCCGGTGATCGCCGTCAAGAGCGGCCGCTCGGCGGCCGGCCAGCGCGCGGCGTCCTCGCACACCGGCGCGCTGCTCGCGGCGGCGGATACGACCGTCGACGCACTCTTCCGCCACGCGGGCGTGATCCGAACCGACACCGTCAGCGAGATGTTCCAAGTGGCTGCGTTGCTCAGCCGCCAGCCGCTGCCGGAGGGCAACAGGGTTGCCATCGTGACGAACGCAGGCGGCCCGGCGATCCTCTGCGCCGACGCCTGCGAGGCCGACGCCCTGCGGATCGAGCCCCTGGGCGAGCCGACCCGCACGGCGCTCGCAGCCGTGCTTCCCCCCGAGGCGTCGGTCGCCAATCCCGTCGACATGATCGCCTCGGCGACGGCCGCCGATTACGAGCGCGCGCTGGAGGCGGTAGTCGACGATCCCGCCGTGGACTCGGTGATCGCCATCTTCGTTCGCCCCCTCGGCACGCGAGCCGCCGAGGTGGTTGCTGCCATCCGGGCTGTCGGGGATTCGCCGCGGGCCCGCCGCACGCCGATCCTCGCCGTCTTCCTCGGCCCCGACACGCCGGCGAACGTCGAAGAGGGCGTTCCGCTGCTCGCGTCGGTCGAGGAGGCGGCCCGCGCGCTCGGCCACGCCACACGCTACGCGCAGCATCGCTCCGCCCCGCCCGACCCGCCCACCCCGACACCGGCGGCCGAGGGCGACCACGCCGCCGCCGTGGTCGCCGACGGGCTCGCCGCGGGGGGCGGTTGGATGTCCCCCGCCGCGGCGGAGGGCCTGCTGCGCAGCTTCGGCCTGCCGGTCGTCGAGAGCCGATCGGTGACGACCCCGCGCGCCGTGCGGCGGGCTGCGCAGGAGCTCGGCGGCCGTGTGGCAGTCAAGGCGACGGGTCCCGGCCTGCTGCACAAGTCCGATCTGGGCGCGGTGCGTCTCGGCCTCACGGCGGCCGGCGCCGAGCGCGCCGCGGGCGAGATGCGCTCGTCTCTGACGGCGGCTGGAGTGGCCCCTGAAGGATTTCTCGTCCAGCGGATGGCGTCCGCCGGCGTCGAGCTGATCGTCGGCGTAGTCGGCGATCCGCGCTTCGGCCCACTGGTCGCCGTCGGCGCCGGCGGGACCACGGCAGAGCTGATCGGCGACGTGCAGGTCCGCCTGGCTCCGGTCGGCCCCCGCGAAGCGGCTGCCATGTTGCGCGAGCTGCGCACGTTCCCGCTCCTCGACGGGTTTCGCGGTGCCCCTCGCGCGGACGCTGGCGCTGTGGCGGACATCATCGAGCGGGTGGCCGCGCTCGCGGCGGCCCACCCGGAGATCGCCGAACTGGACTGCAACCCGGTGATTGCCAGCTCCGACGGCGCTGTCATCGTGGATGCCAGGATCCGGCTCGTGCCGGCGCCGGACCGCCCGCCCGTCGGCGCCCTAAACCGCTGACGGTCGCGGGCTGCGGACAACTACGTACCGGCCGAGGGACGATCACCCCTAACCGACGTACCGCATCCGGATGGAGCGCGCCCTCGATGACGCTCTAATAAGGGCAGAGACGGCGCCCCTCTCGGAGCCGCCCACGAGGTAAGTGAGCTCACAGTGAAGCCATTCATGAAATACGGCGGAATCCTCGCCAGCGTCGTCCTTATCGCCTTTGGCATCGGATCCATGTACACCGGGATCAACGGCCGCGCGGAGGTCCGCGACACGATCAAGCAGGAGAAGATCGTCGGCACGCCCGACATGGACAAGCAGATCGCCAACAAGCCGGTCCAGACCGGGGCGGACGCCAAGCTGTTTGCCGACGGGATTCGCAAGCACACGCTCGAGGCCACCGGCGGCCAGGTCTACTCCCAGATGCCCCGATATCTGACCGCGGCCGGCAAGCCGACCAACGACGAGAAGGCCGCTGGGATCGACAAGGCGACCGGTAAGCCGATCGAGAACGGCGCCCGCAACATCTGGGTGACCGGGACCGCGCTGTCCACGGCCTTGAACACCTCGTTCTTCGCCGAGAGCGTCGCTACGTTCGCCCTCGTGATGGGTCTCGCGCTGCTCCTGATCGGGATCGGGTTCCTGGTCATGATCTACCGCCTCCCGGTGGAAACCGCTGAGGCCACCCAGCGGCGCAAGAGCCCGGCGCCGAAGGTCGCCGCCGCCGGCACCACCTGAGCGGGACACCACCTAAGCGGCAGCACATGCCTTGAGGAGCCCGAGCCGTCGTCCCTCGCGACGGCTCGGGAGAGGCCTCGCTGGCTGCCGTGCTCTGCGCTCTCCGGCTCCGTCCCGACTCCGACAGTTCAGTCGATGCCACCGACGAAGCCACAATCTCTATCCGGAGCGCCCTCGGTGCCGCGGGTACATACATCGTGCGCATGCAGCGTCCGGGCGGCAGTACCTCCGCCGCCGCGAGGAGCTTGTTGTGGTTGGTTCCAACGCGGTGCGCCGCGGCCTCCGGCGTGGTGTCTCAACCTCAACGCCGATCCACGAGCCCGCGTGCGGATCCGCCACTCGATAATGGACGTGCGAGCTCGAGCAGCAAGGGCGAGGAACGCGAGCTGGCGACTGACGCCAACCGCTACATGGACGGAGTCGCAAGGAAGGGCGGTAGAGAGCTGCCTATCCTCGTGCTCACGCCGACATCCGGCCGAGGAGGTCGAGGCGCCCTGTAAGCGCTCACGCCGGACGGGCGTCCAGCTGAGCCAGGTACGGGCCGAGCTCCTCGGCCACGATCTTGTCGTCCTCCGGCCACGGCGGTTCGTCGTGGACCTCGGACAGAAAGCCGCTGGGTCCGACCACGCGCGCACTGATGTAGAGCGGCGCCTTCCCCGTCAACAGCTTGCCGCGAATGGTCGGCAGGAACTCGGTGTACTCCACGTCCGACCCTGCGAGGCGGGCGATGGCGCTGGCGGCAGTGTCGGCCATCTGGGCCCCCAGCCCGCCGTGCTTGACCGGATAGGCCGCGGCATCGCCCGCTGCATAGATGCGGGCCATCGTTCCCGGCACGCAGCATGAGTTGTCGATCGGAATGAAGCCGTGCGGTCCCCCACCGCCGAGACCAGGAATGGCCGGACCTTCCAGTCGCGGCATAGCCACCATGCGCTGCGGGTGCAGCTCCGCCCCCTGGGGCTGGATGAGCAGCCGCCCGACCTCCAGGACTTCGGCAACCGCGGAGGCATAGACCGTGATGCCGGCGTCCTCGAGCAGTCGGGAGACTGCCTCGCTCGCGGCCTGCCCGAAGACCGCCAGCGGAGTCGGCTCGGGCGTGACCACCGACACCTCGAAGTCTTCGATCCCCATGCTGTACGCCCGCTCCGCCGTCATCAGCGCGAGCTCATAGATCGGAAGTGGATAGACCGGGCCCTCAGGCACCAGAAACGCCATGCTCTTCGCGTAGCCGCCCTCAACGTCCTGCACGACGCCTTGATAGGTCTCGTCGGCCTCCGCGTCGCTGAACGTCCTCACGTGCGGGTAGGCCGGGACTTGGCGGGCGCCGACGGCCACCAGCAGCGCGTCGAACTCAAGTGTCTGCCCGCCTCCGGTGCCGACGACGCGCGCGTCGCGATCCACGGACGCAAGGCTGTCGCGGATCCGCTCGGCGCCGTTGTCGGCCGCGATGCGATCCAGACTGTGGCGCTTCGGAGGGCCGAAGGCGAACGGCTGCCGCACCGCCGTCGGCCGGTAAACCAGATCGTCGTCAGGAGCCAGCAGGCGGAGGTCGAGGGAATCGCCCAACAGCCTGCGCAGCCGCAGAAGCCCCTCGACCGCGGCGATGCCGCCACCGGCAATGACAACACTGAAGTCGCTCATGCGCCGATCGTACCCCCCATAGCAATCTGCCATCGGAACGCAAAGTGCGCAGGCCCAGTGGGATTCACGACACCGCCCAGCGAGGCCGTGTCGGGTCGCTTGCGGGTAGTGTTTAGGCTGCGACTGGTGGCGGTGACGGGCCTGGCGCTTTTGGCGGCGCGGGCAGGGGCTCTGTTCGGCGGGCGAGCCGCTCCGTGCCGAGGGCGCAGAGGCCGAGCGTCGCCAGGGCGGCGACGGTTATCGCGGCGCCCAGGGCCGGGGTGATGACGTGTTCTTGAAGTCCAATCTGCGCTACGGCGGCGGGGACGCCGAGTTGGGCAGTGGCGATCAGGCTCGCGGACAGTGGCCGGCGCGTACCAGGGCTGCGAAGGCGTGAATGACGAGATTGAGCACGATGAGCACCGCACTCACGAGCAGCAGATCGGAGTGGTCGAGCAGTGCGCTGAAGTCCAGTCGCGCGCCGAGCACGACGAAGAAGAGCGGGACAAAGAAGCCTTCCGCGACGCCGCGCACCTGAGTCGACAGACGCTTCGGGCCACCGATCGCCGCCACGACGAGCCCCATGCCAAATCCGGCCAAGAGCACGCTGGTGTCGCTTCGCTGCGCGATCCAAGCTAGGCCGAACAGAACGGCCAGTGATCATCGTTTGGTCCGAGTCACCTCCGTCAGGCCGATGGCAGCGCCCGCCGCCGAGAGGAGCAACGCGGCCATGCACACAGCAAGGCCCCAGCGGGCCGCCACGTCGAAGCTCGTGACGGCGTCGTGGAGGAGGTCGATACGGGCCGCGCCGTGCAGGCGGCTCGCGACGTCGGTGGTGTCCTCGATTGACTCCTTCGCTACGGCGGGCAGCCGGCCGTCGTCCGTGACTTGGGCGGCGTAGATGGCGGCGAACACGCTTCCGACGATCGCCACACCGAGTGCGCCGCCGACCTGCCTGGCGAGCTGGTTCACGGCCGCGCCGTCGCCGGCCTTCTCGACCCCGAGATCGTTCATGATCACCGCCGTCGCCGGCGGGACGCTGAGTCCCAGGCCGCAGCCCACGATCCCCGTGCCGAGCACCAGGAGCGCGGGCGAGCTATCCCCGGAGAGAAACAGCAGGGGGACGAAGCCCGCCGCCGCGGTGACCAGGCCCGCGAGCAGGACGACGCGCGGCCCGAATCGCGTTACGAGCCCCCCACCCAGCGTCGCGAGCACACCGAGCCCGAGGCCAAACGGCGCAACCTCCAAGCCCGAGGCCAGCGCCGAGCCATCCTGGACGTATTGCACGTACTGGGGAAGCAGGAACAGCATCCCGAGCGAAGCGATGTAGGCGGCGAGGATGGCGAACGCGCCCGCCGCCACGCGCGGGCGTACAAGCACACGCACGTCGAACAGCGGGTCGGTGCGGCGGAGCTCGACGGCGAAGAACGCTAGGCCGGCAGCGGCGCCCGCCGCCGCGGCGCAAAGCACCGGCGGGCTTGTCCAGCCCGCATCGACACCCTCGATGAGCGCGAACACGATGCCCGTGAGACCGACGGTGGAGAGAGCCACGCCGGGGACGTCGAGCGGCGGTGCGCCGGGCCGGCGCGACTCCGGCAGCCAGCGCAGGCCGAGCGGAGCGGCCAACAGCACGAAGGGGACGTTGACAAGAAAAACCCAGCGCCAGCCGGCGACGTCGACCAGCACGCCGCCGACAACCGGTCCGACAGCGAGCCCGAGGCCCCCGACCGCCGACCAGATCCCCACCGCCTTCGGCCGCAGCTCAGGCGGGAAGAGGACTGCAAGCAGCGACAGCGCCGGCGGCAGCACGCAGGCGGCTGCCACCCCCATGAGCGCCCGCGCGGCGATCACCTCGCCCACCGTCTGCGACGCCGCGGTAAGCACGGACGCGGCCGCAAAGCCAACCAGCCCCGACAGAAACACCCGCCGCCGCCCGAACCGATCGGCCAGCCCACTGCCGAAGAGCAACAACCCGGCGAGCGAGACGAGGAACGCGTCGAGCACCCACTGCAGCTCGCCGATGCCGGCGTCGAGGTCGTTCGACATGTCCGGCAGCGCGACGTTGACGATCGTCATGTCGATCGCGCTGATGAACAGCGCCACGCAGATGACCCCTAGGCACCACCACCGCCTGTCCTCAACCGCCTCGGGCGCCGAGGGCGCCGACGCGAAGTGGATGAAATGCGGAACCTCGATGGCCGCCTACCCGGCCGACGCGAGCCCGCAGGCACACGCAACAGCCTGGGTGAACGCGGCGGCGCGGCCGAGTCGCTCGAAGTCAGGGGGCATCCCGATGTTCAGCACACGAAATTGGCGCCACCACACGCGGCTCTCAGTCCGCTGCGTGGCCCTCGGGCGAGGCTAATCAGGCGGCGGCGCGAGATCAAGGCTCGTGGCCCCGGCGGGCGCCTTGGATAAGGCTGCCGGCTATCGCCGGCGGATCCGCTCGCAGCCGATCAGCCGGTCGGCCCCGTCGCGGTAGGCGCGGTCGTGACCTGCCCCGCAGCGGACGACGTCGCGGGCGCTGCCGGCCAGGCCGACCTTGTCGTTCCCCGCGCCGGTGCTGATTTGGTCGCGGCCGCTGCCCGGGTTGACGCTGTCGGCGCCACGCCCGGTCATTATCCGGTCTTGACCGGGACCCGCCGAGACCCGGTCTGCGCCGGCCCCGGTATTTACCCGGTCGGCGCCGCCGCGGCTGCAGACGAGGTCGCGCCCGGCGCCGGAGACGATGCGGTCGGGCGCCGCGGTGGCAACGATCACGTCGTCGCCGGGCGTACCCCGGGTGACGCCGCCGGCCTTGGCGATGATCGTCGCGGGCCGGCCAAGACAGACGGCATCCGACTCTCCGGTAACTGTCACTAACACGTATCCATCTCCGCTCCGGAGACCGTCGTTGACGATCACTTCACTGGAGCGCGCCGGCCCCGGATCGACATAGCTCGAGCCGCCACCGCCACCGCCGCTGCCGGCCGTTCCGCCGCTGCCGCCCCCGCCGCCGCCGAAGTATCCGCCCCCGCCGCCGCCGCCATCGGCGCCGCCAGGCTGGAGGCTCGCGCCGGCGCCGCCTTGGCCGAGCGACCCGGTCCCGCCACTGCCCGAACCGCCGGCGCTCTCGCCGCCGGCGCCGCCCGCACTCCCCGTGCCCGGCGCGCCGCCGCTGCCGGCTGCCCCGGCTCCGGTGTTTGCGCTCGCGCCGCCCGCGCCGCCGGCGCGGCGGCGCGGGGCACCGCTCGTGCCGGCAATTCCGCCTCCGCCGCCGCCGGCGGCGACCATCACTCGATCGTCCAGTCCGGGTCCGGTACGCACATCGGATGCGCCTCCGCCGCCGCCCGAGAGCATGGGAAGCGAGCCCTGTGTCGCTAGCCCGCCGCCGCCGTTATAGCCGCCAGTGCCCCCTGGCCCGCCCTGTCCCCCGACAGAGATCGTGAGCGCCTGCCCGGAGTTCAGGAATAACAGCGTGAACACGTAGGCCCCCTTCCCACCCGGGGCGGAGTCCTGTCCGGACGACGAACCGCCCTGCGCGCCGGCTACTTCGAAGTTCAGCGCGTGCGCCGTGTCCGGCACTGTCCACCCGTATGCGCCCGGAGTCGACCACGACAGCGTGGCTTCTTGCGCCCGCGCCCCAGCCACGACCAGCCCTGACAGTGTCAGCCAAACGACAAGCGCCAGGCCACACAACACCCCACGCCGCCATGCCGGGGTCACGGTCCGACCCTACAGACGCTCCGGCGGGCGGTCAAAGAGCGGTGGAATCGTGGCGCTGGCGGCGCCAGCCCACCGCCTGCGCTGACCACACACCGCTGGTACGATGCCCCTCGCCTTGGTTATCGCGCACTCGTGGAGGGTTGCCTGGCTCGTAGCCGTGGCCGCCTTGCTGGGCGTGCTTGCGCTCACGAGCGCCCCGGCGCGCGGTGCCACTACGTTCGTGCATTCCGCCAAGGGCGGTGAGCTCCAGGGGGGCAGGCTCATTCTGCATGGCGTCGGCCGCCGGGTCGCCTGGATCACGAACAGCGGGCGCTCCGGGGTGGTCTCGGTCAAGAGGCTGCAGCGGCGGTTGTTCCTGCCGGGAAAGGCGGCGACCGGCGTACTCCATGTGACGGGCGACCGCGGCGGCGACGAGCAAACGTTCAAGCTGAGCCGGCCGCGCTATACGGCTGCGCGCGGCCGCGTGAGCTACAGGGTCAGGCGACTCGCCAACACACGTCTCTCCCGCCCGGCGGGAGTCCGCCGCCTGCGCCGGTTCGGAGCCGCGTCCCTGTCGATCCTCGGAGCCCCGCAGATCGGGGCGGGCGACAACGGCGGCAACGACTGCCGGATCACGATTACGAACAACCTCCCGTGGGAACTAGAGGCGTCCTCAGAGTCGAAGTGGCCTACCGACACCTGGGATCAGGGCATCCCCTTCCAGTACGTACTCGACCAAGCCCAAAGCATCACCTGGGGCTCGGACGGTGGCTTCCTGCGCGGCTGCAGCGTTTCCGGCGGCTGGACGATCATCTCGGATCCCAACTCACCCCCGAACCCTCCGCAGGGAACATTCAACCTGAACACGGAGTGGGAGTGGAACGGCGGAGGGAGCACGGGGCACACCTGCACGAACACGAACTGGGCCAGCTACTACTGCCAGGACTGGAGCACCGGAGCGGACGGCAGTGGCGTATGGGAGCTCAACTACTACTACCCGAGTACCGGCCCATGACCGGCCGATGGGGCGCCGGGGCGCATCGAGTTTGAGCCGACGAGGCGGTGAGATGGATCGCCTGAAATGCTTCCTCGTGGTCGGAGTTTTGGCGTTTGCAGGGTGTGCTGTCGCGGCCGGAACTGCGGCGGCGCCCGCATCTGCGCAGCCGCCTCCCGCGGGCCACACGGTGTTCGTTCATTCCGCCCTGAGCGGTGAGCTCGGCGGCGGCCGGCTGACCTTGCGCGGCGTGGGCCGGCGGGTGACCTGGGCGCACGAGAGTGGCCGCTCCGGGGTGATGGCGATCAAGCGGCTGCACCGGCGCCTGTTCACATCCGGCAGCCCGTCCGCGACCGGCACGCTGCACGTGGCGGGCCAGCGCGGCGGCGACGAGCTGACTTTCAAGCTGAGCCGGCCGCGCCGCAACCTCGCGCGCGGCACCGTCAGCTACAAGGTAAAGCGGCTGGGCGGTGGCCGCCTGCCGCGCCGTGCCGCCCAAGCGGCGGGAGGCCCGCGCCGGTTCGGCCCAGCGTCGCTGTCGATCGTCGGCGCCCCCGCCTCTCTGCAAGCCGCCAACACCTACTACGTATGTGTTCCGCCCGGGGAGACCGTTCGTCGGGGGTGCTGGGGGACGGTGACAGGGTCCGGCCTGAAGCCAAACCAGACCCTGAACGTGACACTCACCAACAGTGACGGTTCAACACTGTCTGGGGCCCAGTTGGGGATCAACCCCACGACGGACGCGAACGGGAACCTGGGGACGCAGGCACCGGTGCAACTGGATGTGGTGTGCTGGCCGACCGGCGTCACGAGCGTCGACATCAGCGGCGTGGCGGCAGACGGCACTACTACGGTCAGCGCCCATGCCGACGCGCCGTATTACTACAAGTACGGCCAGTTCTACTGCTCAAACGTGGCCCCCTGAGCTGCGCCTCGCGACCGCCGTGACCGGTTCGGCCTGCGGCACCCAAGCGGTCGCCATGGCTCGTGCTCGTGCGTGAGCCAGACGAGCTCGGGGTCGAGCGCAAGGACCCGCTGCCGGCCTTCGGTGGGCGGCTCGTCGAACTCGCCGAACCACACCGCCACGTCGCCGCCGACGATGACCGGGCGCCCGCCAGTCTCGACGACGACCATCTGCATGCCAGGCGTGTGGCCCGGCGCCGGGACGAGTCGGAGCCCGGGCAGCAGCTCGCGCTCGCCGTCGACCTGCACGTACTGCACGCCGGGCGCCTCGACCCACTCGCGAATGGTGTAGTCGTCCTCGCTGCGCGCGTCGTCGAGCTCCCGACGCTGGACATAGATCGGCTTGCCGGCGAAGAGGTGGTTGCCGCCGCAGTGGTCGGCGTGCAGGTGTGTGTTGACGACGATGTCGATGCCGGCGAGGTCGAAGTCCTGCTCGCTCAGCGGCTGGAGGCGGGGATCCATGTCGGCCATCGCCGGGTGCAGCTCCGTCATGCCGGTGTCGACCAGCACGCACGCATCGGGATGGTTGATGACGTGCACGTAGACCGGCATCCGCTCGCCCTCGACGGAAAGGTCGGCAACGAAGACTGGCGTGATGGTGATCGAGGTAGGGGCGTTCATGGTGTACGGACCGCCGCGCTGAGCGTGGCCGGCAGGTCGAAGTGCTCGAACACGGCGCCGCCGAAGGTGACAATCTCGGTGACGACCCCGTCCTGCACCCGCAGGACGTCGATCGCCAGCGGTTCGTACGCGGCGTCGCCCGGCTTGCGCACGTAGCCCGCGACCGCGGGCTGACCGTTGGCGCGGGTGACCACGCACCGCATGCTGCCGAACGCCTCCGATCCGAACCCGCCGTCGATCCAGCCCTGCACGACGGTGCTTCGGCCGGTCCAGACGCCGGGCGTCGGCGGCATCGAAAAGCGGACGTCCTCATGCATGAGCGCGGCCAGGCCCTCGGCGTCGGCGCGCTCGCTGCATTCGACGTAGCGGGCGAGCAGCTGCCGCTCGGCGGCGGTCGGCTCGGCGGCGTGTTGCCACGCCTCGCGGTCCTCGGGCAGGCTCTCCCGCAACCCGGCCCGCGCGCGCTGCAGCGCGGAGTTCACCGATGCCTCTGTTGTCTCGAGCAGCCGCGCGGTCTCCTTCGCCGAGCAGCCGAGGACGTCGCGCAGCACGAGCACGGCCCGCGGCAGCGGCGCGAGGTGCTGGATCGCGGCGATGAACGCCAGCTCGACGGTCTCCTTGGCGAGCGCCACGTCCTCCGGGCCCTCGCGCCGGTCGGGCAGCTGGTCGAGGAGCTCGTCGGGAAAGGGCTGCAGCCACGCGACCTCGCCGCTCGCGCTCGGCCGCCGCGGGCGCTTGTCGAGCGCGTCGAGGCAGGCGTTCGTCGCGATCCGGTACAGCCACGCGCGAACCGACGCGCGGCCCTCGTACGTGTCGCGTCGGCGCCACGCGCGCAGGAACGCCTCCTGGACGAGGTCCTCGGCCTCCTCGAACGACCCGAGCAGGCGGTAGCAGTGGACGTGCAACTCGCGGCGGTGCGGCTCGACGCGGGCGCCGAAGGCCTGCTCGTCGAGCGGCCGGAGGTCGTCGGTGATGGAGTTCATAGTGTGTGTGACGGCGAGCGGCCCAAGAACTCATCACGCTGGCGCGATGCAGCGTCTCGAGGAGCGTTGCCGCAATCGAGGGTGCTTCATTGCGCAGAATTCCACAGCACGACCCTCCGCTGCCTCGGCGCATCCAAATCCGTGCGCCCCGATGAACTGGGACCGCGGTAGACGCGGCGCGGGAGGTCTTCGAGTTCGCTACCGGCGCTGTCGCCCGGCACACTGAGTCGCGTGTTCGCGGTCGTAATCACCGGGCCGCCGGGCGCCGGCAAGACAACGGTGCTGACCGCGCTCGTTGATGCGCTCTCAGACGACAACGTCGCCCACGCAGCCATCGAAGTCGAGGGGCTTGTGTGGACGCACCCGGCCCTGACCGATGAGCAGTGGGCCCGGCAGGTGCGTTGCGCATGCGAGAGCTACCGTGAGGCCGGGCACCGTCTGCTGCTCGTCGTCCAGACCCTGGAAGCCGACGCCGACGTCGCCGAGTTGCTGGAGGTGGTCGGCGCGGACGAGATCTTCCTCGTGCGGCTGGAGGCCGAGCCGGCGAGCCTGGTCGAGCGCATCATCGAGCGCGAGCCTCCGGGCTGGTCGGGGCTGTCCGGCCTCGTCGAGCACGCGCAAGGGCTGGCCGGGACGATGCCGGGCTTGGCGCGTGTGGACCTGGTGTTGAGCACCGAGGGAGAACGCGCCGAGGACGTGGCTGCGCGCATTCGCGCGGCCCGGCCGGGCTGGCTGTCCTAAGCGGGGGGTGGGTCATCCTCGGGGAGCGCGAGCATCGCCGCGGCGACCTCACTGGCGGCCTCATCCGGGATCGCTGTCGCGGCTCGTTCGAGCACGAGCAGCCGCGCACCGGGGATCTCCCGCGCGAGCGCCTCGCCGTTGCCGACCGGGAAGAACGGGTCCCGGCGACCGTGCACCACGAGCGCCGGGATCGCGAGCTCGGCCAGGCGCTCGCGCCAGCGCGGCTCGCAATTGAGCTTGGAGAACACAATGCCCATCTGGTTCGCCATCTGGACCGCGGGCTCCGTGCCCGGCGTGCGGTCCCAGATGCGCTCGGCGGTCACGCGTGCGGCGGCGGGGTCGTTACCGAGGACCTCCGCGCCGGCGGCCGCGAACTGCGCCACGGCGGCGCGGTCGGACCAGTCGGGCATCGGGCCCGAGAACAAGCGGTCCATCGTCGCCGCGTCATGGTCGGGCAGATCGTCATCGGGCGGGCCCGGTGCGACGGGCCTCGTCCCGGCGAGGGTGAGCGCCGAGAACGCGTCCGGGTGGTCGAGCGCGGCGACCTGGGCGACCATTCCGCCGACGCCGATGCCCGCCAGGTGCGCCGGGCGGTCGTCGAGTCCGCGGGCGAGCGCCGCGGCGTCGGCTGCGAGATCACGCAGCGTGTACGCCGGCGCATCGGGATCGACGGTGGTCGACGCTCCGCAATCGCGCAGGTCGTAGCGCACGACGTGGCGTCCACCGCGAGCGAGCGCTTCGCACAGCCCGTCGGGCCAGGAGAGCATGGTCGTGCCGCCCGCGAGCAGAACGAGCGGCGCCGCCGCGTCGCCGAAATGCTCGACCCCGAGCGTGACGCCGTTGGCCTCGACCGTCGTCATGCCACCAGCGCTGACGCACCATGTGCCGTCATGTGGTCACGTGCCGCTCGAGCCACGCGACGGCGTGGCGGGCGGCTTCGGGCACGTAGGGCTCCTGGTCGTACAGCTCGACGTGGTTGTCGGTCTCGATCCAGACGAGGTCCTTGACGCCCCCGGCGGCATCGAAGGCCTGCTGGGCGAACTCGGGCAGAAGGGCGGCGTCCTTTGTGCCGTGCAGGATCAGCAGCGGGATCGGAGCGACGAGCGGCGCGGCGGAGACGGCGTTGTAGGCGAAGTAGGTGGGCAGCGAGTCCGCGGTGATCTCGCGTGGCCAGTTCACGGCCCAGGCCCATCGCCTGCCGACCGGTCCGGCGGAGCCGCTAGGCCGGTACGTCGGGGACGACCGTGACGCCGTCTCGCTCGCCAAGCGCCTGGCGTGCGCACCGAAACGCTGTCGGCGGGGTAGCGCAAGCGCCGCCCGTCCACAACGACGTCGTGCGCAGCGCCGGACTTGACGCAGATTCCGAGACCGTCCGAGACGTGCGCAGGGAAGCGGCGCACGCCGATCCCGGCGGCCACGATCTCGACCCCCGGGAGCTGCCAGGGCCGATGGATCGAGCAGTTGGCCAGAGCGACATCAGGGTCACCAACTGAGTTCACCGGGTGGATGTCAGGGCGCACACGTAGATGGCTGCCGGGTTTCCGGGTTCCCATCCCGGCAGCGGATCGATGGTGTCGATGTGGACGAAGCCGTGGCGCTCCCAGAAGGCGCGGGTCGCGACGTACGGCTCGTAGTCATCGGACGGATCGAGGGTCTTGGCCTCGACGAGGGCGAAGTTGTCAGCAGCGAGAGCACCGAGGACGTGTTCGAGAAGCGTCGCGCCGACCCCCTGGTTGCGCTGGTCGTGTCGCACGGCGATCCAGAGGATCTCGGCGGCTCGGGACGACCGGTACTCGGCCACGACGAAGCCGACCACGCCAGTGTCTTCGGTGATGACCCAGCCGTGGTGCGCGTCGAGGTCGCTGGCGAGCTTGTCGGGCACATCGTCGGTGAAGTAATCGGGCAGTCCGTGAACGATCGTCTGGCATGCCTCCAGGTCTTCAGGGGTGGCGGGTCGGACGCGCATGGCGGTGCATTGTCGCGCAGCGCAGATGTCAGCTCGTCCTGCCTCCGGCCAGGTCCTCCGGCGTGTAGTCGTCGTGCCTGCGCGTCCATGAGCCGGTGGGATCCTGCGGGACGCCGTCGGGCGCGTCCTGCCACTCCTCTTGGCGGCCGAACGGCGTGATGTCCAGCAGCGCCCAGACGCTGGTGAGGTCCTCGGCGGCCCGGGAGGTCGTGTAATAGCTCCTGTAGATCTGGTCGCCGTCGCGCAGGAAGACGTTGATGCCGAACCATTTGGACACGTCGAAGTCGGCCGAGAAGTCGTCGAGCGTGGTGTACCAGCGCCAGTCGGCCCAGCCCATGCGGGCGCGGTAGTTGCGGATCGCCTCCTGCGAGCCGGCCGACACGAAGACCATCGTCGTGTCGCGCGCGTTCAAGTGGGTGAGGTTCGGGAGGTTGTCGGCGAAGAAGGTGCAGCCCGGGCAACCCTCGGGGTACTCGGCGATGTCCATTCCCGGGTCCAGGAAGAAGCGGTAGACGATCAGCTGTCGACGCCCCTCGAACAGGTCGAGGAGGCTGACCTCGCCCTCGGGCCCCTCGAAGCTGTACTCCTTCTCCACCCGGACCATGGGGAGGCGGCGCCGCTCGGCGGCCAAGGCGTCCCGTGCACGGGTCAGTTCCTTCTCTTTGACCAGCAACGCCTCGCGTTGGGAGTTCCACTCCTGTTCGGACACTGCAGCGGTCGGGATGGTCATCGGCCTCCTCATCGGGCTCGGACAGACGGCGGGCGGATCGCCGCCATCGGGGTTAATATTCAACCGGATGGTAAAACAAATGTCGTTGGACCGGCTCTTCCACGCACTCGCTCACGACGCCAGGCGCGACATGCTCGATCGGTTGACGGCGGAAGACCTCACGGTCGGGGCACTCGCCGAGCCGTTGGCGATGTCGTTCGCCGGAGCATCGAAGCACGTGAAGGTGCTCGAGCAGGCGGGGCTGATCGAGCGGACGGTCGAAGGCCGGGAGCACCGGTGCCGGCTGCGTGCCGCCCCGCTCGAGCCGGCCAGCGTCTGGCTGCAGCGCTATGAGCGCTACTGGACGGACCGTCTCGACGCGCTCGAGGATCTGATGGCCCGGTCGGGCGACCGGTGACGTCCGTCACGCTGAAACGGACGATCCCGGCATCACCGGCCAGGGTCTACCGCGCCTGGCTCGACCCCGACCTGATGCTGCGGTGGTCGGCGCCGGTGGAGTACGAGGCCGTTCGCGTCGAGGTCGACGAGCGTGTCGGCGGGCACTACCGCTGCTGGCAGGTTGACGCTCAGGGCCGGGACGTCGGCGGGTATGACTGCGAGATCCTCGAGCTCGTGCCCGACGAGCGCATCGTGCTGCGCTGGCAGTTCGTCGGCTCGGACCGTCGCCCGATCGCAGACGTGAGTTCGCGTCTGACCATCGTGCTGCGTCCAGTGGCGCCCGACGCGTGCGAACTCACCTTGATTCACGATCGCCTCGATGACCTCGAGCGACGCGTGCCCGGCATGACCGACGCCACCCGCCGCGGCTGGTCCGGCACTCTGATCCGGCTGGAACGGGCCGTCGGTACCGACTCCTAGCCGCTCAGAAGACCCCGCCGCCGGCGCCGATCATCTGGCCGGTGACCCAGCGGGCGTCGGGCCCGGAGCACGCGGCGAACCTCGTCCACGCGGCCGGGAGCGGTACGACGCTCGCGCGCGAGCTGCTGGCCGAGTGGTTGGACCGCATCACCGAGTCTCCATCGCCTCGTAGTGGTCGCAGAAGACCTCTGTGAGCATGTGCTCTTCCTCCGGCTCGACGACGGCCTGTTGCCAGTCTTCCCCGGCGAAGGACTCGAGCGCGTCAATCGAGTCCCAGTGCGTCACGACAACAAATTCGGGCTGATCGCTCCAACGACTCTTGCCGACCGTCACGTGGCTGCAGCCCGCCTGTGCGGTGACCAAGGGCACGCCTGTGCCCATCACGAAACGCTCGAACTCGTCCTCCTTGCCAGGGCGAATCCGGGCGCGAAACACACGAACGACCATGACCCCTCCTGTAACGACTGGAAGCAGTCTCGCCGGTGGCGGTAGGCCATGCAAGCCGATCGCGGGCCGCCCTAGCGGAGGATCTGTCCGCTGATCGCAACTGCACGGATCGCGGGCGCGCCCTCCACCACACGAACCGGCAGCCGCGCTCCGCCCAGCCAAGCATCGAGCCGGTCGGGCTCGCCGGCCACCTCGATCCACTCGATACCGCCGGCGCCGCCTGAGGCGCCCGGATCCTCGCTTCCCGGGTCGCGTGCGATGAAGAACGGCAGGAAAGGGGTGGCGATCGCCTCCGAGACGCCAGTCAGTCGGGCGCTGAGCCCCTGACGCACGATCGTGCTCACCGGCGTGCCGAGCCGCTCGGCCACGGGCACGACGTCGTCAACGGCGACCGCCCAGCCCATCAGCCCCTCACCGGTCCGCGCAATGCCCGCGGCCAGCGCCCGCCCGAGCTGCGACCGCGCCGCCTCCTCGGCATCGGCCACCGCCAGGATCTCCAGATAGCCGCCGCCGAGAGGAACGATCCGGTTGTGGGTGCCGAGCCCCTCGTGCCGCCCGCCTCCGCAGGCGCGCAGTCCATGCTCGCGCTCCAGCCGGGCGGCCGCGCCATCCAGATCGGCCGTGGCGACGATTACGTGATCGATCCGCACCCCGGCACGAATCCTATGCGCGGTCCGCGCGCTGTCAGGCGGAGCTGACCGAGCCGCGCTGCGGGCTGAGCAGGTCGCGGCCAAGGCGCACGACGGTGCGTGGATTGCGCCACGCGGTTCGCAGCGCGTAGGGGAGGTAGGCGCTTCCGTAGGGCACGTACAGGCGCAACGGCGCGCCGATCGATCGGGCCGCCGACTCGACCTCGCGAGCGGGCAGGCCGTAGAGAACCTGGAGTTCGAACGGCGTGCCCGCCGCCTGGAGGCGCTGTGCGGCCTGGATCGCGAGCTCGGGGTGGTGCGTGGCCACGGCGACCAGGGCGGCCCGGCCGGCGAGGCGGTCGACCAGGTCGAGGAAAGGGCCACGCTCGAGACTGTCCTCCGGGGAGCCATCGGACCATTGGCCCTTCACCACGCGCACGCGCAGGCCGGCGCCGATCGCGCGCTCCGCGTCGTCGGCACTCCGGCGCCAGCGCGACGGCAGCGTCACGCCCGGGGCCGGCCGACAGGAGCTCGCGAGCTCGAGCGCGGCATCCTGGGTCGAGGGCTGGAGCGAGTCGCAGTGGACGCGAACGCCCGCGGCCTGCGCCGCCGTCGCCAGGCGCTCCAAGCGGGTCGGGTCCTCCGCGAGCGCGGGGAGCTTCATCGAGATCTCGGCGTCCGCTGCTCCGTCGAGCGCGGCGATCGCGTCGGTGAACTGACCTTCCACCGCAGCGGCGTCGTCCGAGCGGGAGTCCCAGTACGCAAGCGTCGACAGGATCCCGCGGCGCTCGGCTCCGGTCCGCACAGCCAGGGCATCGGTGAGCAGCGGCCCCGGCACGTAGCGTCGGGCGGCTCGCCTCGCGACGCGCCCGGCGGTCGCGCCGATCAGGCCCGAGACGGCTGCCATCTCTCCCTCAGCTCCCGGACGCGCCCGGAGAGCCGGTCCGCGGCAGGCGGCAATACGTCGCCGGCGAGGGCGGCCAGGCCGCTGGGGCGAGCCGGGTACACGGCCACGGTCACGCACGGCCGTACCTCTTCGGTCCACATCCGCGTCCAGGGCGCCTCGACGCCGAGGAGCTCCACCGAGTGCAGTTCGCGCCGCGCCGCCCAGCGGGTCGACTCGAGCAGGAGGAGCATTCCCGGCGAGCAGCGCGAGAAGCTCTCGTCGTACCCGATCTTCAGGAGCCAGAGCCGCCTCTTCCACTCCAGCGCGAGCTGCATCGCGGCGGCGCGACCGTGGATGCGCATGAAGCACAGGCGCAGCTCTCCGCGCCTGGCCGCCTCGCTCGCGTAGCGGCGGTAGAAGTCGCGCCGCGGGGCGTCGGTCTTGAGCGCCGACCCCTCCCGCGACTTCCACCCGGCCGCCTCGACATCGATTGCCTCCTCAAGCAGCGGCTCGAGCTCGGAGGGGGTGGGGGCGAGCACCTGGAAGCTGAGCTCGCCATGCGCCTCGGCGTGGCGGCGAGCGCGTCTCAAGTCCGAGGCGCGCCTGTTGGCGAGCAGGCCCTCGGGCGCGGTCCAGCCGTGGCACAGCTCGATGGAAGGATGGCCCGGGCTGGGGCGGACCACCACCCCCGTCGGCATCCGGTGAGCGCTCTTGACGGAGGCGACGCTGGCGGAGTCGCGCGGAAGCCGCCTCAGGAGAAGCGGCGCCTTCTGGGCGGCGAGCGCGCGGGCCAGGTCCGCCGCGGCCTGGCGATCGGCGAACAGGAGGTCCGCCGGCTCGCCGAGCTCCGCGGCCCCGATCAGCTCGGCACGGGACCGTGAGCGCACGAGCGGAGCGATGGCGCGGGGATCTCCGGGATCGCCGAGTAGGACCACCTGGAGGCGCCCGTCCGGATACAGCGCCTCCGCCGCGGCCCGAGACCATGGGGCGGTCTGCATCGGGCTGGACGCCTCGCGCTCGAGTCGCTCCCATCCGCGCGTGAGCCCGGCGAGCCCGCGCACGTCCTCCACGATCGTCACGCGCTCGCTCGCCTGATCGGGCGCTGCCGGCCGATCCCGTTCCTGGGGCTCGGCGGGTGCGCGCCCTATGGCTCCGACGCCTTCCACGGTCTTACCGTCACTCGGGCTCCATCCCTAGAGAACGGCACGAATGCTCTCGACTTTTCTGGGCGCCTGCAAGCAGAATGCGCCAGGTGAGAGCAGAATTTCGCTCTCCGATCAGCAGGCCGCGTGCGCGTGGGGGCCGGCTGCGGCAGCGCACGCCCCCGGGAACCCTGGCGCCACCTGCACGCGCGCCACGTCGGCCACCCGTCGGCGGCCGCGCAGATTCGAGCTGCGAGCGACGGCGGTGTTGGCCACGACTCCGGACGTGCCCGTGACGCGCGCAACCGCTGTCAGTCTGCGGGTACGGCCTGGCAGGAGCTTCCCGAGCCGCCAGCAGGCGCGCCCGTTGCGCAGCACGCCGCCGCGCGATGCGGAGCGGAGCCGCAGGCCGCGCCCGGGGCGGTCGCAGACTCGCACGCGGTGCGCGGCGGCCGCACGTTTGCGAGCGGTCACGACGATCCGGTACTTGAGCACGTGTCCTTGCTGCGTGAAGTTCGCGGGGGTCGACTTGCGGATGCGCAGCCGAGCGGACCCCGCCTTCACACGTACCGGCCCCAGCCTGATCCGTTGAGTCGCGACGCCGTCGCCACGGACACGTACGACAGGCCGCAACGTGCCGCGATCGAGCGGCCGCAGGCGCACGCGGATCCTTGCCTGCTCGCCCGGAGCGAGCGGCCCGAGGGCGCAGCGCACTGCCGCCCGCACGGTGCAGCGGCCCCCGCTGGTGGGCCGCGCGCGGATCACGTCGGCGCCCGGCACGGAGACGGTCTCGACTACGTCGTCGATGGGACGGCCGAGATCGTTCGTCAACTCGACCGTGCCGGTCGCGGGCTCACCGGCGGTGGGGGTCGACGGAGTGACGATCAAGGTCGCATCGAACGGGGGGCGTTGGACGATCGACGTGACCTCGGGCGAGGTGGCGGACACCGGCCGCCCAGCCGACGCCCCGAGGCCGCTCGCGGTCGCGGTGTTGGTGATCGCGAAACCATCCGGCGCATCGTCGTCCACGAGCACGTCGAAGGCGGCGCTCGAGGCCGCGCCCGGCGCGAGTGTGCCGATGGTGAACCCGACCGAGCGGCCATCGGCGGCCGCCACGCCGGCGGGACCCGACAGCGACCCGGCCACGAGGCTCGTCTGCGCGGGTACCGAGTCGCCGACGCGCAGGTCCGTGGCGGCGTCGTCACCGGTGTTCCGCGTCGTGACGAGATACCGCAGCACGTCACCGGGCTCGACGTCGCCGCCGTTCAGATCAACCACGGATTTGTCGACGACCAGCTGGGGGGCGCTCAGGTCGGTGGTGAACGTGACGACCTGGATCAGGTACTGGTCGAGTGTGGTGGACGCGGCGAACGACGTGCTCGTCGCCCCGTTCGCGAGGAAGCCGTCCGCGACGATGCGATCGGAGTCGAAGCCGAGTCCGTTGACATAGGAGGGGATCCGCTGGGAGAGCGTGTTCGTGCCCTGGAAGGACACCGAGCTGTTGAATATGTTCGTCGCGGGATTGGCCGCGTCGGACAGCAGCTGACCGTTGAGCGCCAGTCGATCGCCGGAACTCCCGCGGTCGCCCTCGTAGGCCACGACCCCCACCGACGTTCGCACCGGCCCGCTGAGCGGTGTCCGGAACCCGCTCACCCCGATCCCGAGCGGTGGATCTCCCTGTTGGATGGTCTGTAGACCGTCGAAGACGGACAGGTTGCGCAGCGGCTGTGCCGGATCGCGGTAGACGACGATGAGCGACCAACCCGCATATCGGTCGACACCGGTGCCGCTCTGCACGTTCCCGACCCAGTAGCGCCCTGACCCGCCCGCCCTCACGAGCGCCGTGACATCGGCAAACGTCACGTACGAGCCCGGGATCACGGTGCTGTCGGCCACCGTGCCCGTCACCGGGACATAGGCCCCGCTGGTGGGCGTCTGCAGCAGCGCCGTTCCCCGTGCGGGGGCGTTGGGCGCCGGGGCGCCACCAACGCCGCCGCCGCTGGTGACCCGCCCGCCGAAGTAGAGGCCGGCGAACAGGACGTCGTGCGCAGCCGGGGGCGTGAAGGTCGAGCTGGAGGAGTTGAACGTCACCGGGTCGGAGTCCGCGTCCGCCTGGACCATTGCGAACGAGTTGTTGCTGAGAGCCGCTCCGGTGGCCGTGCCCGCCTGGGACGCCGCGCAGTTCGCCGCCGCCGCGGGACAGGTCATGACAGTGCTGCCGGTCACCCAGATGGCACCCGGCTCGTTCGCGCTGTAACGCGCCGCGAACGGCACCTCGGCGAGCGCAGTGGCCGGAGCGACGATTGCACCGCAGGCCAGCAAGATGGCGAGGCAGCGAGCCACAGCGGGCATCGCGGCAGGCTATCGCGAGATCCAACGACCCAGTGCGCCAGCTTACAGCCGGCTCAGCCACTCGAGCGGGAAGGGCGGCTGGGCGAGCGGGCGCACGGCCAGGCGCATCAGCATCAGCGGGTTGTCGTCGCCCGCGATGCGATTGATATGGACGGTGTCGCACCCGCTGCAGCGGTGCACGAGCGCCCATTCGCTGTCGGCCCGCACGCAGACCGCGATCGGCTCCATCGACCCTCCGCAGTCAGCGGCGCGGTCGCCGGGCACGCCGGCGTCGAGATGCCGGCTCCACAGGCAGCTGGGGCAGTGGTTTCGGTGTTCGGTGCCGGGCGCGTCCATCGAGACGTCGAGCCGGCAGTTGCGGCAACGGAAGCTGGTCTGGTTCCGCCGCCGCGCGCGGTTGCGCTGATCGCGCGACAAGAAGACCTCCGTGAAGTGGTGTGAGAACGGAAGACGCGCGTCGCGGCAGCGGCGGGTCTAGACCCGCGGGCGCGACGTGACGTGTTCCGTGGCGGCAATCGGCATTCACACCACCTGCCCTTCCGGCTGCCGGCTGTCCGGCGCCGATGAACAGACTGTCTCAGGGTACCCGCTCGGGGTCTGTCTTGCTGCGCGAAGGGCCAACCGGCTAGGTTGCCGTCGTGACCGGCACATCAACGTTGGACGGCCCGATCGGGCTGGTTCGCCGATTCGCCTGACCCGTAGGGAGGAAGGGACGGAGATGTCCGACGGCGGTCGGCCACCAACCAGTCACGAGCGACGCGAGGGCCGGCCCTGGGATGCGTCATACCAGGAGGGCCCGGCGCCCTGGGACGTCGGACGGCCACAGCCGGCGGTACTGCGTCTGGCGGACGAAGGCGCATTCGCCGGCGCGGTTCTCGACGCAGGCTGCGGGACAGGCGAGAACGCCCTTCACGTCGCCTCTCTGGGACTGGACGTTCTGGGAGTCGACGTGGCTGAGACCGCAGTGGCGATCGCGCTGCGAAAGCGCCGCGGGTCGCGGCATAGACGCTGACTTCGTGGTTGGCGATGCCCTGCACCTGGACCGTTTGGGCCGAGTGTTCGAGACGGTGCTCGACTGCGGCTTGTTCCACGCCTTCGACAGCGATGAGCGGCGCGACTACGTGGCGAGTCTGGCGTCCGTGACGAGTCGCGGCGGGCACCTGTACGTGCTCTGTTTCGGTGACGTCGGACCACAGCCCTGGGGCCCGCATCCCGTCAGTCAGGAGGAATTGGGAGCAGCGTTCGAACGCGGCAGCGGTTGGAGCGTTGCCTCCATCACTCCGGATCTGCTCGAGACGAGGTTCGCCCCGCAGGGCGCGCCCGCCTGGTTGGCGAAGATCGAGCGGATCTAGGCCACGTGGCTGGCCACGTTGATCGTGCGCCCGCTCGGGTCGCGGACGAAGAAGCGCCGGATGCCCCAGGGCTCGTCGCGCAGCGCGCGGACGATCTCCAGACCCTCGGCCTGGGCGCGGGCGTATGCGGCGTCGACCTCGGCGACCTCGATCGAGACGTCGACATCCGCAAGCTCGGGGTCGACCGCGGTCGGGCTCTTCCAGGCGACGATCACCTGCGTCGTCGGCGTGCTCCTCGACGCGAGCATGAGCATCCCGTCTTCATCCATGGCGACACGAAATCCGAGGAAGTCCTCGTAGAACGCCCGCGTCTGGGCGGGTTGGTCGGTCGTGACGACCGGCATCGCGCGGCGAATCTCCATGCTCGCTGTTTACCGGACTGACCGCTCGGCCTGGGGCCACGCTGCAGTGAGGGCGCCGACGACCTCGCGGGCGTAGCGCCCGTCCGGGTCGCGGTCCGGCTCGAAGTCGGCGAGGCTGACTCCCACCAGCTCCGGCGAGCGCAGGAGAGAGTGCGCGAGCTCCACGAGCTCCTCCCAGTGCAGGCCGTGCGGCTGGGGGTAGGTCACGGCCGGTAGGTCGGTCTCGTCGAGGGCGTCGAGGTCGAGGTGCAGCCAGACGGGCCGGCCGGCGGCCGCCGCAAGGGTGCTGCGGGCGACCTCGGCGGCGCTTCGCGCACGCAGGTCGAGCGCGGTGGTGAGCGCGACCTCGGGAGGGACGAGCGCGAGCTCCGCGGCTGTGTCTCGGTCCAGCGTGGCCGGGCGGTGGCCGATGAGCGCGACACGGCCGGGCGCAACGATGGGGGCGACGCCGGCGAGGCCGGTCAGCGCGACAGGGCCGCGGCCGAGGACGATCGCGAGGTCCATGTCGGCCGCCTCTCCGGTGGGCGACGTCGCGCCGTCCAAGGCGTCGGGGTGACCGTCGACCATCCACAGCCCGAGCGCACCGACGGTGAGGCGAGCGCCGGCGAGGGCGCCGGGCAGGATGCTGCAGTCGCCGCCGAGCACCAGGGGTCGCCGGCCGCGGCGCAACGTGTCGGCCACCGCGTCGCGCAGCGTCGCCGAGGCGAGAGCGAGCTGTTCCGAGGCGATGACGCCGGTGCTCGGATCGCGCCGCGAATCCCGCAGCGGCGACACCACGTCGCCCTCGTCGAGCGCCTGCAGGCTCTGGGCCAACCCGGCGGCGCGCAGCGCTTCGGGCGCGCGCTCCTCACCGCGCCCCGCGCCCGACGAGTCCAGCGGCGCCCCGAGCACCGTCCACAGCCCGCTCATGCCCGCATCCTGCACCAGTACTGCGACAGGTTTGTTTTTAGCGTGCTAAAACTATTTGTGTGGTGCAGTCAACACACAGCGGCGGTGGCTCGCCGGCGATCGAGGATTACGCGAAGGCGATCTACAAGATCTCCGAGCGCGCCGAGGGCGCGCCGGCCGGCAACTCGGCTCTCGCCGAGGCGCTGTCGGTATCTCCCGGGGCCGTCACGGCGATGTTGCGCCGGATGGACGACGAGGGACTGATCGATTACGTGCCCTACGAGGGCGCGTCGCTGACGAAGGCCGGAGAGAGGGTGGCGCTCGAGGTGATGCGCCACCACCGGCTCATCGAGACCTACCTCGCCGAGGCGCTCGGCATGCCGTGGGACCGCGTCCACGAGGAGGCGGAGGTCCTCGAGCACTACATCTCGGAGGAGCTCGAGGAGCTGATGGCCGCGGCGCTCGACGATCCCGAGCGCGATCCGCACGGCGACCCCATCCCGTCCCGCGAGCTCGAGCTCGCCGAGGACGCCGGCGTGGCCCTGGGCGATCTCGAGCCCGGGGCGCGGGGCGTATTCGTGCGCGTCTCGGATGCGAACCCCGAGATGCTCAGGTATCTCGCTGGGCGCGGCATCTCCCCCGGCGCCAGCTTCGAGGTGCTCGAGCGTGAGCCCTTCGGCGGCCCGCTGACGGTGAGCTTCGGCGGCGACACGCACGCCCTGAGCGACCAACTCACCGGCGCGATGCGGGTCGAGCTTGCCGGGGCCGATCGGGCGAATCGCTGATGGCGACGGTCGAGCAGGAGGTGCCGGCGGCCAACCCGCTGGTGGCGGCGCCCGAGCCCACCGCGCTGAGGCGCGCCCGTGCGCGCGGCCCGGTGCGGGGAAGGCTGGCGCTGCTCGGTCCGGCCTTCGTGGCCGCCGTGGCCTACATCGACCCGGGCAACTTCGCCACCAACATCGCCGGCGGAGCCAAGTACGGCCTGCTCCTGGTGTGGGTGATCGTGGGCGCGAACCTGATGGCGATGCTGGTGCAGTACCTGTCGGCCAAGGTGGGGATCGCCACCGGCCGCAACCTGCCCCAGCTCTGCCGCGAGAACTTCCCCCGGACCGCGAGCATGCTCCTGTGGGTGCAGGCGGAGGTGATCGCGATCGCCACCGACCTCGCCGAGTTCGTGGGCGCCGCTATTGCGCTCAACCTTATATTCGGCATACCGCCGTTCCCGGCGGGGCTCATCACCGCGGTCGTCGCCTTCGGCATCCTGGCCCTCCAGACCCGCGGCTACCGCAAGTTCGAGCTGGCCATCGTGGCGATGCTGGGCATCGTCCTGCTCGGCTTCGCGTACGACCTGTCGCAGGTCGACATCGACGTGGGCGGCGTGGCCGCGGGGCTCGTGCCGAGCTTCGAGGGAACCGAGAGCATCCTGCTCGCCGTGGGGATCCTCGGCGCCACGGTGATGCCGCACGTGGTGTACCTCCACTCCGCCCTGACCCAGGACCGGATCAAGGCCACCGACGACGGCGAGCGGCGCGAGCTCCTGCGCTTCCTGCGCGTGGACGTGATCGTGGCGATGGGTCTCGCCGGGATGGTGAACCTGACCATGCTCGTGGTGGCCGCCAGCCTGTTCCACGAGAACGGGAAGAGCTCGATCGACACGATCGAGCAGGCCCATGCCGGGTTCGAGACGCTCCTGGGCGGCGGCGCTGCGCTCGCGTTCGCGGCCGCACTGCTGGCTTCCGGGCTGTCGAGCTCGTCGGTGGGCACCTATGCCGGCCAGGTGGTGATGCAGGGCTTCATCGACCGGCGCATCTCGCTCTTCCTGCGTCGCGCCGTGACCATGGCGCCGGCGCTCGTGGTGCTGGCGATCGGGGTGAACACCACCGACGCCCTCGTGATCTCCCAGGTGGTGCTCTCGTTCGGCATCCCCTTCGCGCTCGTGCCCCTGATCCTGTTGACCCGCCGCCGGGACCTGATGGGCGCTCAGACCAATGCCCGGGCCACCACCGCCGTCGCCGTCGTGGTCGCCGGTCTCATCATCGCCCTCAACGTCTTCCTGCTCTACGACACCCTGCTGGCCTGATCCTCAGTCTCGCCGCGTGGCGGCTCTCGGCGTGCCGCGGCAATCCGTCGGCGGGGAGCGGCTCCCACGGGGCGGCGTAGGCCACGAACTGACGGACGCTGGGCCGGATCCCCGGATCGGCGTCGAATGCGCCCATCCGGATTCCGATCGGATCGGCGTGAGTCGGGTTGCGGGCGAACAGCGACGAGCCACAGTCGCCGCAGAACCATTTCTCGCCGCCGCCCTCGGGCTCCCATACGCGCAGCCTGTCCTCGCCCGCGACGATCCGGAACGCGCCGGGTGCGGGATGGGCGTTCGGCGAGGCCGCCGCTCCGCTGCGTCGCTGGCAGCGCTTGCAGTGGCAGTAGCTGGCGGCCACGAGTGGCTCACTCACCTCGAATCGCACCGCTCCGCAGTTGCAGCCACCGGTGAGGGGGAGGTCGGGGGTGCCGCTCACCGCACGAACTCTACGGCGGTGCCTGGCGACTTGACATAGCTGTGGATCATAGTTATAAAGCTGTGGATCATACCCTCTGGCAAGGAGATCACCATGTCGTTGATCCCCACCCGTTCGACCCTCCGGCCCGTGCTCGGGCTGCTGGTCGTGGCGCTGACCGGCCTCGCACTCGCCGTCGCCGCGGGCCCCGCCGGGGCCGCCGGCCACGCCAACACCGCCAAGCACCGCAGCGAGCCGCTCGTCGTTCGCGGCGACGCCACCGCCGTCGATGGACCCTGTGATGCCACCGGCGTCTGCCTGCTCGAGCTGACCGACGGCCGCTTTCGCGGCACCCCGGTCGGAAGCGGCGCCTACGTGGGCTCGATCAAGCTCAAGGTGGCGGACGCCTTCCCGAACGGCGAAGGCGGCATCTGCGCTCCGCTCAAGGGCCGCATCGAGCTCGGTGCCGGCACCCGCAACCGGCTGGTCCTCGGCGTCCGCGGCGTCTCGTGCCAGGACGGCTCGGGACCGCTCGAGACCGCCTCGTTCACCGGCCTCGCCGAGTTCAACGTCAGGTACGGCACAGGCCGTTACGCCGGCGCCTCCGGCAGTGGCCAGGCGAGCTTTCTCGAGGACGCCGCCAATCACCACCGCATGACCCTCATCGGGCGCATCGCCCGCTGAACGCCGATCACGGGGGCGGCTGCGGCCGCCCCCGCTCAGCGGTCGCGTGCCGCTCGAAGCGCGGCGTCCTCGTCGAGGAAGACGCGGACACGCGCGATCCGGTCCCCCTCGACCCTCACGACGTGGTACACGCAGGCCAGCACCGCCGAGCTGTCTCGATTCAGCCGCCATCTGAGCGAGACCAGCACTTCGTCGGCCATGGGCCGGATGTCAACGATGTCGGCCCAGCCGCCGCCGGTGCTGGCCACGAGGTCGTCGAGGCGCGCGACGGCCGCGTCGTGACCCACCCACGTCTGCGCGTCGGGCAGCTCGGGCGCGTCGTGCAGCTCGACCTGCTCGGCCGTGAACGCGACAAAGGCGCGCGGCCCGCTCGCGTTCCAGGCCCGGTACGCCTCCTCCACCACCTGACTCGCCGTGGGCTCAGATGCCATTCGAGTCGTCCGCGTCGGGATAGGGGATCTCGGCCGTCACGCGAGTGCCCTGCTCGGGCGGGCTGTCGACGTCGAGCCGGCCGTTGAGGGCCTCGACCCGAGCCGCAAGGCCGCGCAGACCCGAGCCGCGGGCCGGGTCGGCGCCGCCCACGCCGTCGTCGGACACCGTCACCATCGCGGAGCCGTTGGAACGCCGGATGTCCACCGTTGCGCGAGAGGCCCGGGCGTACTTGGCCACGTTCGTGATCGCCTCCGCGACGACGTAGTAGGCCGCCGCTTCGACCGAGGGAGTCAGGCGTTCCGGTGGCAGCCGCTCGATCTCCACCGATACGGGCGCGCGTGTGACCAACGCATCGAGCGCCGGACCGAGACCGTGCTCTGTGAGCAGCGCAGGGTGTATCCCGCGCGCGAGCTCCCGCAGCTCGTCGATGCCGTGGGCCAGATCCTCCCGCGCCGCCGAGAGAAGGTCGGCGGCGGTCTCCGGATCGTTCTCGAGCTTCGCGCCGATCAAGCGGAGCTGGAGCGCAACCGAGACCAGACGCTGCTGGGCGCCATCGTGGAGATTGCGTTCGAGGCGACGGCGCTCGGCGTCGCCGACCTCCACCAGCTCGGCACGCGATGCCGCCAGCCGTTCCCGCGCGTCGGCGTTGGCCAGTGCCTGCCCTACGAGGTCCGCGAAGTCGCACAGCCGGCGCTCGAGACCCGCCGGCAACGGCTCCTTGGACTGGGACGCCGCCACCAGCGCCCCCCACAATCCGCTCCCCACGCGGACCGGCGCGGCCAACGCCGCGCGGTAGCCGGCTCCAAGCATGGCCTCGGCCAGGCTGCCGCTTGCCTCGTCGTAGTCCTCGAGGCGTTGGGCGGCGCCGGTCTTCAGCACCCTTGCGACGACCGTGTCGCCCCCGAGATCGATCGACGCGCCCACCGGCAAGGGCGGCTGGGCGTTCTCGCTCCACAGGGCGACAACCGTCGCCAAACGCTCATCGCGGTAGTGGACGACCGCCGCGCCCGGCATCCCCAGCAGCCGCCCGACCTCTTCGGTGACCTGCTGGAACACGCGCCTCGGCGGCGACTCCTCGGCCACGACCGCGGCCACCCTGTGCAGGGCCGCCTGCTCGTCGGCCAGCGTCCGCTGGACAGCCTCGCTGTCCGCCAGCGCCCGGGCCGCGCCGGTCCGCTCGGCCGTCACCGCGGCGAGCAGCAGGGACGTCAGCGCGGCGGTCGCGATGAAGACCTGAGTGGCGAGCAGACTGTCCGTGATCGACTCACGCACGAAGGGGCCGGTCTCCTGCGCCGTGTTCCACACCGTGATCGAGCAGACGACCATGATCGCCGTGGCCGCGCCTCGAGGCCCGAAGCGCAGCGCCGCCCAGAGCAGCACCGGAAACACGACGTAGGGCACGTCCCGCTGTGGTGCCAGCGACGCCAGCGCAACCAGCACGGCCAGGCCCACAGCAGCTTCGAGGATGTCGCGCCGGCGGATGCCCCTCAAGCCGGTTGCGGCCCAGGTCAGGAGCACCGGCGCCACCACGAGCACTCCGGCCATGTCGCTCAACGCCCACGTGCGGAAGACTCGCCCGAGCTCGTCCGCGGACACGACGTCTCCGAGGCGCAGCGCAGGAGGTCCGAAGGCGGCGCTCACGAGAGCGGCGACAACGGCGCAGACGACCAGGGCCACGACGTCGAGGGTGCGCGCCAGGCCGGCCCTTCCGCCCGCCAGGCGTCGGAACAGCAGCGCGGCCGCCACCAGCGACACCGTGTTGCCAACCGTCTGGCCGACGACGGTCCCCAGCGGCGTCGAGAAGTCCGCGAGCAGGAGATCGCCGATCACGACACCCGGCCACAGGCGGATGCCGTACAGGAAGAGCACCGCGAGGCCCAGTCCCGCGGGCGGCCACAACGCCGTGACCGCGCCGTCGAGATAGCCGAGCTCGAGGCCGAGCCGCCCGGCGAGGTAATACGCCGCGGCGACGAGCGCAACGGAAATCACATAGAGCGCCATCCGCCCGTGCTGGGTCTTGCGCAGGGCTCCGATGTGGCCGCTCACCGTCTGGCGGCGCTGCTCGATGTCAGTGGAAACCGTTGGGCACATGCCCGCGGTCCAGTGTAATCGCGCCATCTGGATCACCCCTGCGCGGTGCGATCGACGCGCTCCGTGTCAGGCCGGCGTCGCAGGGGCGACACTTCAGTCATGCGACTGGAAGCGGTGAGGGACCTGAAGCGGGAGCTGCTCGAGGAGCCGCCCACCGGGGCGCTCGGGCTCGAGGGCGCGATCGCGCTGGGAGTTGCGCCCGCCGCGGGCGCGGTCGACTACCGGCTCGCCGTACGCGTTCAGGGCGTCGAGGCCGGCGGCGACCAGCTCGCACGGATCGAGCGGGCGGCCGGCGGGGAGGTCGACGTGCGCCGGATCGGGCGCGTCGTTGCGCAGAGCGTGCCCGACGTCGAGCGCCGGCGACCCGTTCCCGTGGGGGCGTCGGTCGGCCACTTCGAGATCACGGCCGGCAGCGTGGGTGGGTTCGTCCGCGTCGAGGACGACGATCGTGCGCGGCTGCTCTCGAACAACCACGTGCTCGCGAACGAGAACCGCGCCAGCGAGGGCGACGAGATCCTCCAGCCAGGGCCCGCGGACGGCGGTCGCCGCGGCGAAGACCGGATCGCAACCCTGGAGCGCTTCGTGGCGCTCGATACGGCCGGCGTGAACGAGGTGGACTGCGCGCTGGCTCTGCTCGACGACGGGATCGAGTTCGTGAACGAGATCGACGGCGCGCCTCTCGGTGGAGAGCCGGCGCCGCCGGCGGAGGTCGAGGCGGTGATCAAGCAGGGACGTACCACCGGGTTCACCCGCGGCACCGTGAGTGCGATCGAGGTGGACGGCGTCGCCGTCTCGTACTCGGCGGGCACACTGCGCTTCGACAACCAGATCGAGATCACCGGCGCCGGCGGGGCGTTCAGCGCCGGTGGCGACTCGGGCTCGCTGATCGTCGACCAGGCGACCCTGCGCGGCGCCGCGCTGCTCTTCGCCGGCAGCGAGACCGGTGGTCCGGGCGGCGCCGGCGTGACCTACGGGAACCCGCTGGGCACGGTCTTCGAGCGCCTGGGGGTGACCGGTCTCCGGTGAGCGGGCCGGCGAGCATCGACGCCGCGCGGGCGGCCAAGGCCAGACTCGGCGAGCGGCTGGCCGGCGAGGCCCTGGTCAACGGCCTGGGCCTGACCCGCTCCGGGGAAGGCTGGGCGGTGAAGGTCAACCTCCTCCGTGCGGCGCCCGAGCTCGACCTGCCCGCCGAGGTCGACGGGGTCGAGGTGCGGGTCGAGGTGGTGGGCCGGATCGAGGCCACCTGAGCGCCAGGCGGCTGAGCACGTTCACCGCCTAAGCCGTCAGTATCACCCGCGGAGCGGAACTCGGCCGAGAGGAGAGAGCATGGGACAGCCAGTGGTGCACTTCGAGGTGATCGGCAAGGACGGCGAGAAGCTGAGGGGCTACTACGCCGAGCTCTTCGACTGGAATATCGACGCCAACAACCCGATGAACTACGGCGTGATCCAGCAGGAGGAGAACACCACGGACGAGGGGATCGGCATCGGAGGCGGCGTCGGCGTGGGCCCCGACGGCTACGACGGTCACCTGACCTTCTACGTCCAGGTTCCCGATGTCGAGGCTGCTCTGTCGAAGGCGGAGGAGCTGGGCGGCACGCGCGTCATGGGCCCCGACGAGGTTCCCGGCGGCGGGATGATCATCGGAATGCTCAACGATCCCGAGGGGCACATGGTCGGCCTGATCCAGGGCTAGGCGGAGCTACATCTGCGAGCGGATCGCCCAGAGGTCCCGGAACGCGGGTGTGAACAGGGTGGTGCGCAGGTAGGAGGCCCCGGGCGAGCCGCCGGTGCCCACCTTGTCGCCGATCGTCCGCTCGACCATCTTCACGTGGCGGTAGCGCCACTCCTGGAAGCCCTCGTCGAGGTCCACGAGTCGCTCGCAGACCTGTGCCTCCTCGCCGTCGGCGCGGTATACGTCGAGCAGCACCGCCTGCACCGCCTCGGACGGTTCCCTGGGCTGCCGCACGTCCCGGTCGAGCTCGGCCGACGGCACCGCGCAACCGCGACCGGCCAGATACACGAGCAGGGAGTCGAACAGCGGGCGGCGCTCCATCGCCGCGGCGATGCGGGCATGGGCCGCGGCGTCGTGGGCGTGGTGCTCGAGCAGGCGGCGGTCGCGGCGGCCGAGCACCGTCTCCAGCTCGCGGAACTGCGCGGACTGGAAGCCGCTCCCGGATTCGAGGCGATCGCGGAAGCCGGCGAACTGGCGCGGGCTCATCGTCTCGAGCACGTCGATCTGGGCGACGACGGTCTTCAGGATGGCGAGCAACCGGCGCTGGGTGTGGAGCGCGCGCGGTCCGAGCTGGTTCTCGAGCTGGTGCTGCAGGGCGTGGAGCTCGTGCAGCAGCTGCTTGAACCACAGCTCGTAGACCTGGTGGATGACGATGAAGAGCAACTCGTCGTGCTGCTCTGAGCGCGGCTGCTGAGCCGCCAGGAGCTCATCGAGGCGCAGATAGGACGAATAGTTGACCGCGGGCGACGTCCGGGTGCTCACGTGCACAGCGTACGTCGGGCGTGAGCGGTCAGCGCTTGGGCTGCCACAGCGCGACCTCGCCGGCCGCGGCGCCGGCGACGACGCTGCGCCAGCCCGCGGGCCCCTCGCGGGGCTCGAGCAGGACCGACGCGTCGATGCGGCGGGCGTTCTCGGTGGCCGACGAGATGTCCGGCACCTCCACGTAGGGCAGCCAGACGGCGCGCTGCGTGCTGCACTCGACCATGCCGCCGCCGAGCGGGCCGCCCAGCTCCATGGCCTCGTAGGAGCCGTGGCGGCAGCGGATCGCCTCCGTGCGCCAGCCGCACAGGGCGGCATAGAACGCGCGAGCGCCCTCCAGGTCGCCGGTGTGCAGCTCCAGGTGGACCACGGGTTTCACGGGTCGCCCCTCATCCCTCTCGCCCCTTTGACCTGCGAGCCCGCCGAAACTAATCGCCGCACGAAGATCGGCGCGGCGAAGGGAGCTAGTCTGGCGGACATGGCCGCTTCTTCACCAGGCGCCACGGCGCACGAGCAGGAGTTCATCGAGGCGGCTCGCGGGGGCGACGAGAACGCCTTCGCCAGCCTCATCGAGCCCTACCGCGGCGAGCTCCATGCCCACTGCTACCGGATGCTCGGCTCCGTGCACGACGCGGAAGATGCCCTGCAGGAGACCTCTCTGCGAGCCTGGCGCGGACTGCGCCGATTCGAGGGCCGCAGCTCGCTGCGCTCGTGGCTCTACACGATCGCCACCAACACCTCGCTGAATCTCATCGCGCGCCGTCCCAAGCGCGTTCTTCCCGTGGACTACGGTCCGGCGTCGGATCCTCACGACGGGCCCGGCCAGCCGCTGGTGGAGTCCGTCTGGGTGGAGCCCTACGCGGACGAGCGCATCGGACTCGAGGACGTGGAGAGCGCGCCCGAGGCGCGTTACGAGCAGCGCGAGGCGGTGGAGCTCGCCTTCGTCGCGGCCCTGCAGCTGCTGCCCGCCCGCCAGCGCGCCGCCCTGATCCTGCGCGAGGTACTCGGCTTCTCGGCCAAGGAGGTGGCGGCCTCGCTCGACACGACGGTCGCGTCGGTGAACAGCGCGCTGCAGCGCGCGCGCAGCACGGTCGACGAGCGGCTCCCGGAACAGAGCCAGCAGGCCACTCTGCGCTCACTCGGAGACGAGCGCGCCCGCGCGATCGTGGAGGACTTCATGAACGCCATGGAGCGAGAGGACATCGACGAGGTGGTGGCAATGCTCGCCGAGGACGCCGCCTGGTCGATGCCGCCGCTGGCGAGCTGGTACGGGGGCCTCGATTCCATCAGGGACTTCCTGGGGATCGGCCCGCTGTCGGGACGCTGGCGCTGGCGCTACGTCCCTGCCAGCGCGAACGGCCAGCCGGCGGCCGGGGCCTACACCTGGCGGCCCGACGAGGAGTGCTATCGCCCGTTCGCCCTCAACGTGCTGGCCTTCGACGGAGACCGGATCCGCGAGATCACGTCCTTCATCGCGCGGGGCACCGAGGGGCTCGACGACGAGGCGTTCGCGCGCTACCCCGATGTGCCGCCCGACCCCGCCAAGGTCGAGAGCTTCTTCGCGGAGCTCGGGCTGCCCACGCGGCTCACCTAGGTCACGTAGCGCAGCTCCACCATCCCGTTCGCGAAGGGCCTTACCCCGGCGAGCTTCAGCGGATCTCCGGGCAGGCGCCGGTCGAACAGGGGCTTGCCCTGCCCCAGCACCACCGGCACGACCGTGACGATCAGCTCGTCGAGGAGGCCCTCGTCGGCGAACTGTGACGCCACGTTGCCGCCACCCACCACCCACAGGTTCTTGCCCGCGGCCGCCGCCATCAGCTCGCCGATTAGCTCCGGCACCCGCGCGTTCACCACGCGAATGTCGGCGCCCTCGGGGACCGGCAGCTCGCGGGTGCTGAGCACCCAGCTCGGCTCGTTCTTGTAGGGCCACTCGGCGCCCTTGTCGATCTCGGCGAGCACGAACTCGTAGGTGGCGGAGCCCATCACGAGAGCCCCGATGCCTTCGTACCAGCGCTCGGAGGAGCCCTCCATCTGCTCGGCGTCCTCGCCCTCGTAGCTGCCCTCGTAGCCGGTCAGCCAGGCGAGAGTGTCGTCGCTCTCGGCGATGAAGCCGTCGAGCGAGCTGGCCACGTAGTACTGGGTTGTGCTCATGTCTCACAATTACCCAAGCGGCAGCGTTCACCGGGCATGACCTTCACCCTCATCGACAGCAGCGGACTCCCCTATGAGAGCGAGCAGCCGGGCACCCTCGGCGGTCACCGCGGCAACCGCGTCTACGGCCGGCTCGACTGTGAGGGGGCGCGGCGCTGGATCGAGCGCGGGCACTACGTCGCCCAGCGCGTGTTCTTCGCCGACGAGGCCACCGCGATCGCCGCGGGATACCGCCCGTGCGCCAACTGCATGCCGCGCGAGTACGCCGCCTGGAAGCAGAGCCGCGCCGACCGCGTCTTCAGCATCCACCACTCGCCCGTCGGCCCACTCACGCTGAGCGGCGACGCCGACGCGGTGACCGGCCTCGCCTTCGGCGAGAGCGTGGCCGAGGGCTGGAGCCGCGACGACGAGCGCTTCGCGCGCGAGCGCAGCGAGCTCGACGAGTACTTCGCGGGCGAGCGGACCGAGTTCGGCTTCGCCCTACGGCTGGAGGGGAGCCCGTTCCAGCGCCGGGTTTGGGAGGCGCTGCGGGCGATTCCGTACGGCACCACCACGACCTACGGTGAGCTGGCCGAGGCCATCGGCTCGGTGGGCGGAGCGCGCAAGGTCGGCTCTGCCAACGCACGCAATCCGATCGCGATCGTCGTGCCCTGCCACCGGGTGATCGGCGCCAACGGCAAGCTCGTGGGCTACGGCGGCGGACTCGACACCAAGCGGGATTTGCTGGCCCTCGAGGGCGCCCTGCTCGCGGTCTGAGCCGCCCGCTTTGGTTCACCCTCGGCACCCCGGGCAACAGACAATGTGCGGCGGTGCCGATCCCCGTCCAAGGACCAGTCGTTGAGGCGAGGGGAGAGGCACCGCCGTACATATATCCGCGTGCCGGGGGCCGAGGATAGGCTCTGCTCGATGAGGGGGATCGCGGGGGTACTTTTCGTTTGCCTGGTGCTGATCGGGGCGCTGGCCGCCGGCCCCGCCGCGGCGGCCTCGCCGAAGAGCACTGTCTGGCTATGCAAGCCCGGCCTCGAGACGAACCCCTGCGCGGGCGATCTCGACACCACCGTGGTGGGCCCGGGCGGCGGCCCTACGAGGACCTCCGGCTCGCGCGGAGGCAGTGCGCGGGTGGACTGCTTCTACGTCTACCCCACTGTGAGCGGGCAGAAGACGCTGAACGCCAACCGGCGGATCGGCCCTGAGCAGCGATCGGTGGCGCGCCTCCAGGCGTCCCGCTTCTCAGGCAGCTGCCGCATGTTCGCGCCGGTCTACCGCCAGGTCACCGTGGCGGGGCTGTTCGGCGGGGGCCTCAACCAGAAGAACCTGTCGATCGCCTATCGCGACGTGCGCGCGGCGTGGCGGGGCTACCTGCGCCGTTACAACAGGGGCCGCGGAGTGGTCCTGATCGGCCATTCGCAGGGGACCGGCATGCTCACCCGGCTCGTCAAGGAGGAGATCGACCCCAACCGGGGTCAGCGACGCCGGCTCGTCTCCGCCCTGCTGATCGGCGGCGATGTGACCGTCCGGAGGGGGAGGGACCGCGGCGGTGACTTCAGGCACGTGCGCGCCTGTCGCTCGGCTCGCCAGATTGGGTGCGTGATCGCCTACAACAGCTTCCTCAAGCCCCCCGCGCCGGGCGCGTTCTTCGGCCGCGCCGGCAGCCTCTTCCTGCCCCGCCCCAACGCCGCGGAGCTAGAGGTGCTCTGCACCAACCCGGCCGCGTTGCGGGGCGGCAGCGGCGAGCTGCTCCTGGAGCTGCCGGACGCCGGGGCCTGGCGGCGCTACACCGGCCTCACCAGCGGACGCTGCACCAGCGCCCACGGGGCCAACTGGCTGCAGGTCACCGATCTGGCCGGAGCTGCCGACCCGCGCCCCCGGCTCACCGAAAACCTCGGGCCGGCCTGGGGCCTGCACAACTACGACGTGAACCTCGCGCTCGGGAATCTCGTCCCGCTGGTCGAGCGACAGGCCCGGGCCTACCTCAAGCGCAGCCGGTGAAGCACGACGTCGTGGTGCTGGGCGGTGGGCTCGCCGGCCTGTCGGCAGCCCGCGACCTCGCCGCGGGCGGGGCCGACGTGGTGGTCCTCGAGGCGCGCAACCGGCCCGGTGGCCGGGTGGAGCAGACGACGCTCGCGGACGGCCGGCTCGTCCAGCTCGGCGGCGAGGTGGTGGGTCCTCACCAGCGGGCCTACTACGGGCTGGTGGAGGAGCTGGGGCTGACCCTCGTGCCCGCCTTCCCCGATCTGCCGGGCGACGAGACCTGGGTGCTGGCCGGCCGCCGTGACGTGGGCGAGGGCCACCCGTGGATGAGCGAGGAAGACCGCGAGACCTACGCCCGGCTGGACCGGGAGTTCGGGGAGCTGGCCGCCACGGTCGACCCGGACGATCCCTGGTCCCATCCCGAGGCCGAGCGCCTCGATGCGAGCTCGGTGGGGGACTGGCTGCGCGACCGCGGCGCCGGGCCCGACGTGGTGCGCGCACGCGACCTCTCGATGCTCGCCCTGTCGGCGGAGTCGGTGGAGCGCACTTCGCTGCTGTCGGATCTGCGCAAGGAGGCGGCGGCCGGCGCTCCGGGCTTCTACTCGTACGACGTCTGGGAATGCGAGCGCGTGGCCGAGGGGTCGGCCACGGTGGCCTTGGTGATGGCCGACGAGCTCGGCTCGCGCATCCGCTACGCCACGCCGGTCACCCACGTGAAGGTCGGCGGCCACGGCTGCGCGGTGACCACCGCCAGCGGAGAGCGCTTTGAATCCGAGGCGGTGGTGTGCGCGATTCCGGTGGGCCCGCTGCGGCGCGTGGCGATCGAGGGCGTGTCCGACGCGCGGCGCGCCTCGCTCGACCGCCAGCGCCACGCGCTCGCGGTGAAGGTGGTGTTCGCGTACGAGAGCTCGTTCTGGGAGGACCAGGGCCAGAACGGCGACGCCTACTGGGAGACCGGCGTGCTCGGTGGCACGTGGGTGCAGCGCGAGGGGATCATCTCGGCACTGGTGCCCCCGGAGCGGCTGGCCGCGTTCCTTGCCACGTCGCCGGCGCAGATCGAGCACGAGATGGTCGAGGAGATGGCGCAGGCCTTCGGCGAGCGCGCGCGCTCGCCGCTCGGTGTCTTCTTCCGCCGCTGGGCCGTGGACCCCTGGACCGAGGGCTACATCACCTCGTGGCGGCCGGGCGATGTGATGGCCGTGGGCCCCCTGCACGGCACCCACGAGCCGCCCTTCTACGTGTGCGGCTCGGACCAGTGGGTGTGTGGGTACATGGAGGGCGCGGTGCGCACCGGTCGCGGCGCCGCCCGCGCCGCCCTCAGCCCCAGCCCTTGAACTTCACCAGCGCGCCGGCCGCACGAGTGATTGCAGCTCCGCCCGATCTGCCTTGTTTGCGCCCCACGGGGTGTAGCGTCACCTGCTGCAGTGAGCACGTCAGTTGCCAAGCGGCCGGCTGCCAAGGCACGAACTCCGGCCGTGAGCTTCGATCTGGAGCGATTCGAATGGATTGGCAACGACCGGCTTGAGGTGAGCGGCCGCTGGTACGGCATTCGTGGCCGGCGCTTTCTCCGGCCAACCCTCTACATAGAGATCGATGGGCGGTCGCGCCGGATGCTCGCCCTCCTGGAGCACAAGCCCTGGGCGGCCGACGAGGGCTCGGACTGGCTGGCGGCGTTCAGCTGGAAGGGTGAGCCGATCGAGCTCGCCGAGGCCGAGCTGGCGGTGGCCCAGGACCTCGCCGTACCGCTTCCCGCACCCGGCAGGACCCGCCGTGCCGCACGCAAGCGCGCTCAGCCGGCCAAGCCAAAGCCTCGGCAGCGCCCGCGTGGGCGGCGCATCGCTGCCGGCCCCTCCCGCAAGGAGCTCATCGAGGCAGAGCGGGTTGCCCGGGAGGAGGCCGAGCGGCTGCGCGAGGAGCTCGAGAGCACCCGCGCGGCACACGTCGCCGCGGCTGCCGAGCTCCGGCGCAACCTGGCTCTGGAGCAGGGCACCACCGGCGGGCTGGCGTCGGAGCTCGAGAGGGCACGGGAGGAGGCCGCGGCCGCCGGAGAGCGAGAGGAGGGCTTGCGTGCCGAGATCGAGCGGGCGCTCGGCGAGCGTGACTCGGCAGTCGCGTCCGGGCGGCGCGCGGTCCTCGAGCGTGACAAGGCTCTGCACGAGCACTCTCTGGTCGAGGACCGGCTGCGAGAGGCCGAGACGACGCGCGACCAGGTTCGCCGCGAGCGCAACGAGTGGATGTCCCGGGCCCGGGCCGTGGTGGCGGAACGGGACACGCTCACCTCGCAGCGCGACGCCGCGACCGGCGCGCGCGACCGGCTGGCGACGGAGCGAGACCAGGCTCTCGCGCGGCATGCTGCCGCGGAGGGCGAACGCGAGCGGTCGGCGCGCGAGCGCGAGGACGCGCTGCGCACGCTCGAGGAGGCCCATACCCGGCGCGACCTGCTCGTCAAGGAACTCGACGCTGCTCAGACTGAGCGCGATGCAGCTCGGAGCGAGCTGGCAGCGGCTCGCCGCGACCTCGAGGCGGCCCGGGAGGAGCTCGGGGCCGCCGAGGCCGAGCGCGACGCCGCGCGAGACGGCCTTGATGCGGCCGAAGAAGAGCTCGAGGCCGCGCGGACCGCCGCCGGGACGCAGCGCGAGACGCCGGCCCTGCCCTTCGACCCCGTGGCCGATGGCCTCGAGTGGGAGCCGCCGCCGAGGAGAGTGAGCCCGCCGGGCACGGACCCCATGGGGTTCCAGGCCGCGACCGATGCGCCGCCACGCGCAGGTCTCACAGCGGCTCGCCGCTGGGTACCCAGAATCGCCGCGGTCCTGGCCATCGCCCTGCTGATCGCCGTGGTGGCAATCACCGTGACTCGCGCGCTCTGAGCGCTACTCCCGGCCCACCGCGTCCACCAGCGGCTGCACCCGCGGCCTGATCGGCCGCGAGAGCACCACGTAGCTGGTGGAGCGGTTGATGGCGGTGGTGGCCAGCAGGCGGTTGACGATCTCCTGAAGGTGTTCGGTGTCGCGCGCGGCCACCCGGCAGATCAGGTCCTGCGGGCCGCTCACCGCGTCGGCCTCGAGCACCTCGGGCGTGACCTCGAGCGCCTCCACGGCCTCGGCCAACCGCCCCTGGGTGAGCTCGAGCAGCACGAAGGCCTCGAGGCGATGGCCCAGCTCGACCGGATCGACCTCGGGGCCGAAGCCTGTGATCACCCCGCGCTGCTCGAGCTTCGCCAGCCGGGCCTGCACGGTGCCCCGAGCCACACCGAGCCGGCGCGAGATCTCGAGGAGTCCCAGTCGCGGCTGCGCCCGGAGTTCGGCGATCAGGCGGGCGTCGAGCTCATCGATCGGACTGGTCAAAGTGACCAGATCCTAGCGCGAACGGAGGGCAGAATTGGACATATTGACCAGTAAGACTGCCCACACTTGCAAGTCGGGCCATTGACTGATCCACTGGTGGCATGTTCGAGGAAGGCCAGCTCTACTCCCCGGTCACGAGCGACGGCGACGGGGTCACCGTCCACCTCAGCGACGATCACCCCGGCGCGGCCGATCCCGAGTACCGCGAACGGCGCAACGAGATCGCGGCGTTGGCGCTCGCCTGGAATGCCGGCGAGCCTGCCCCTCCGGTGGACTACACGGAGGCCGAGCAGGAGGTGTGGCGCACGGTCTGCCGTGAGCTCGCACCCAAGCACGAGCAGCTGGCCTTCCGCGAGTTCCTCGAGGCCAAGCCGGCGCTCGATCTGCCCGCGGACGGCGTGCCCAGCCTCGACCTGGTGAGCGACCGGCTCGAGCCCATCACCGGCTTCCGCTACGTGCCCGCAGCCGGCCTGGTTCCGCTGCGCGACTTCTACGGCTCGCTGTCGGAGCGCATCTTCCACTCGACCCAGTACGTGCGCCACCCGGCGCAGCCGCTCTACACGCCCGAGCCGGACATCATTCACGAGGTGATCGGGCACGGGCACCTGCTGGCCACGCCCACCTTCTCGGAGCTGCACCGGCTCACGGGCGAGGCCACCCATCGCCTGCGCGACGAGGAGAACCTGCGCTTCCTGTCGCGGGTGTTCTGGTTCACGGTCGAGTTCGGCGTGCTGATGGAGGACGGCGAGCTGCGCGCCTACGGCGCGGGAATCCTCTCCTCCTTCGGGGAGATCGACGAGTTCCGGGCCATGGAGCTGCGGCCGATCGACCTGACCGAGATGGGTACCGCCGACTACGACATCACGCACTACCAGCCCGTGCTCTACCGGGCGGAGTCGCTCGACGAGATCCGCGAGGTGGTGGGCGGCTTCTTCGCCACCTGCACCGACGAGTCGATCGACGAGATGCGCGCCCGGGCGGGCGCCGTTAACGCCTGAGCCAGCGATACTGCCGCGCGTGGAGCGCGGTTTCGACACGGACGTCCTGATCGCGGGTGCCGGGGTGGTGGGCTGCGCGATCGCGCGCGAGCTCAGTCGCTTCGACCTGCGGGTGACGCTGCTCGAGGCCGGCGCGGACGTGGGCGCCGGCACCAGCAAGGCCAACACCGCGCTGCTGCACACCGGTTTCGACGCCAAGCCCGGCACACTCGAGTCCCGGCTGGTGGCGCGCGGCTATGAGCTGCTGGGCCGTTACGCCGAGCGCGTGGGCATCCCGGTCGAGCGCACCGGGGCGCTGCTTGTGGCCTGGAATGACGAGCAGGTGGCGGAGTTCCCCGGCATCGTCGAGCGCTCGCGGGCCAACGGCTACGAGCCGATCCGGGAGCTCCCGGTGGAGGAGCTCTACCGGCGCGAGCCGCAGCTCGGTCACGGGGCCCTTGGCGCCCTCGAGGTCCCCGACGAGGGCCTGATCTGTCCCTTCACCACCCCGCTGGCCTTCGCCACCGAGGCGGTGGCCGCCGGCTGCGAGCTTCGGCGTGGGACGCCGGTGGATGGCGTCGAGCGGCTGGAGGGCGGCGGTCTGCGGGTCACGAGCAACGGGCGCGGGGTGTGGACCACGCGCTTCCTCGTGAACGCCGCCGGTCTGCGCTCCGACGAACTCGACCGGATGCTGGGCCACCACGGCTTCACCGTCACGCCGCGGCGCGGCGAGCTGATCGTGTTCGACAAGCTCTCGCGCTCGCTGGTCGAGCACGTGATCCTCGCGGTACCGACGAAGATCACCAAGGGCGTGCTGATCGCGCCCACGGTGTTCGGCAACGTGATGCTGGGCCCGACCGCGGAGAACGTGGAGCGAAAGGACGACACCGCGTCCACGGCGGCCGGACTCGAGTACCTGCGCGCCGAGGGCGCGCGCATCATGCCCGCGCTGCTCGAGCACGAGGTCACCGCGGTGTACGTGGGACTGCGCGCGGCCACCGAGCACGCCGACTACCAGGTGAGCATCCACGCCGACGAGGGCTATGGCTGCGTGGGCGGAATCCGCTCGACGGGGCTCACGTCCTCGATGGCCCTTGCCGAGCACGTGCGCGACGAGCTCGAGTCCGCCGGGCTGCGGCTGGAGTCACGCGCCGGCGAGGCGCCCGAGGTCCACATGCCCAACATCGGGGAGCGCTTCCCGCGCCCCTACCAGCAGCCGGAGCTCATCGAGCGCGATCCCGCCTACGGCCGGATCGTCTGCTTCTGCGAGCGCGTGAGCCGCGGCGAGGTGCGAGACGCTCTCGGCTCGTCTATCCCGCCGCTCGACCTCGACGGCCTGCGCCGCCGGACCCGCGCGCACCTCGGGCGTTGCCAGGGCTTCTTCTGCCGCGCCGAGCTCGAGGACCTGCTCGCCCGGGAGCGGGGGGCTTGAGCGCCGAGCCCCAGGTGGTGATCGTGGGCGGCGGCCCGGCCGGGCTGGCCGCGGCGGCGGAGCTCGGCCGGCAGGGCGTGCGCGACGTGCTCGTGATCGAGCGCGAGAACCACGCCGGCGGGATCCCGCGCCACGCGAAGCACCAGGGCTTCGGGCTGCGCGACCTGCACCGGGTGATGTCCGGGCCGGACTACGCCGCGCGCCTGCGCGGGCTGGCGCTCGCGGGCGGCGCGGCCACCCTGATGGCCGAGACGATGGTCACGGGCTGGGCGCCGGGCGGCCCGCTCGAGCTCACCGGACCCGGCGGACGCATCACGCTCGAGCCCGCCGCCGTGATCCTCGCCACCGGCTGTCGCGAGCGACCTCGCTCGGCTCGACTGGTGCCCGGCTCGCGCCCCGGCGGGGTGATGACCACGGGGACGCTCCAGCAGCTCGTCTATCTGAAGAAGCGACGGCTCGGCGGACGCGCGCTCGTGGTCGGCGCCGAGCACGTGAGCTTCTCGGCGCTCATGACGCTCGACCACGGCGGCGCACGGGCGGTGGGCATGACCACCGAGCTGCCGCACCACCAGTCGTTCGCACTGTTTCGCGCGGGCTCGCGCGTGCGCTACCGGGCGCCGCTGTGGACGCGCACGGCGGTCACAGCCATACACGGCCGTCCGCGGGTCGAGGAGGTGGAGCTCACCGATCTCGACAGCGGGCGCGTGCGGGCGCTCGCCTGCGACAGCGTGATCTTCACGGCCGACTGGATCCCGGACAACGAGCTCGCGGTGATCGGCGGCCTCGAGCTCGACCCGGGCACGCGCGGCCCTGCCGTGGACGCTCGGCTGCGCACGTCCCGCCGCGGCGTGTTCGCGGCCGGCAACCTGCTCCACGGCGCCGAGACCGCCGACGTGGCCGCCCTCTCGGGGCGCCACGCGGCCCGAGCGGCCGCCCGCTGGCTCGGGAGCGCACGTGGGTGGCCGGAGCCGCGCCTGCCGCTGGGCTGCGACGCGCCGCTGGCCTGGATCTCGCCCAACGTGGTCTCTCCAGCGGATGAGGACCCGGCGGACGCGCCGCCGCGAGGGCGCTTCGCGCTGCGCTCGACCGAGTTCCTGACCCGGCCCCGGCTGGAGGTCAGGCAGGCCGGCCGCAAGCTCTGGAGTGGGCGTGTTGCGCGCATGGTGCCCGGCCGCTCGGTGCGGCTGCCGCACGGCTGGTCCGTCGGCGCGGCCCCGAGTGGCGGGCCGCTCACGGTCTCCGTTTTCCGGTCCCGCGCGTCCGGGTAAAGCGAAGGCATGGAGCACGACGAGCAGGCCGAGCGCCTGGAGCGCGAGGTCGAGGACATGGAGAGGCGCTCGGGCGCGCTCGGTGAGCAGATCGAGGAGACCCGGCGCGACTGGAAGGCCAAGGAGGACGACCCGGCGATCTCCGGGGCGCAACCCGATCCGGCCGACGATGAGGAGGAAGAAGCGATGAGCGAGACCCCGCGCGAGGAGTCCGACCAGCTACCCGAGGAGGCCCCTTCGGAGCAGGTCCCCGACGACTCCTCCGAGCCCTCCCGCCCGGAGGCCGACGACACAAGCGGCGCGGCCGACGACGAGGGCACAGCCACCGGCAACCCCGACGCCGCGGGATCTGACGAGTAGCGAACAGGCCCCTACTCTCGTAGGGGTGAAGGAGACAGTCTCGGGACCGATCAAGGCGGGCTTCGCCGCACTGTTCGCGGTCGGGGTCCTCCTGCTGCTGCTCAACCCGCCCTCGCTCTCCGGTGCCGGCGGGCTCGCCGTGTTCATCGGCGGCGGGCTGCTTCTCCTGCTCTTCACGGCGTGGGGCACGGTGGCTCTCACCGGCCGCGACTCGATGACCGAGCACGAGTTCGAGCGGCTCGTCCGGCGCAGCGAGGAGCTGGCCGCGCACCCGGAGCTCCGAACGGAGACCACGGATTTCGACCTTTTGGTGGCGGACGCGATCGACGAGCTGCCGCTCGACTTCCAGCGTGTCCTCGACGACGTTCCGGTGGTGGTCTCCTGGCGGGGCCAGGAGAACCGCGCCTACGGCCATTACTTCGGCGACACCATCGCGCGCGACAACTACCCCGACCGCATCGTGCTCTACCAGGACACCCTCGAGCGCGACTTCGGCTACGACCGCGACCTGCTCAGAGCACAGGTCGTGCGCACGCTGCGCCACGAGCTGGCACACCACCTCGGCTGGAACGAGCCAGGGGTCCGCGAGCTGGGTCTCTGAGCGCCGACGAGGATCGCGTCGAGCCAGTCCGGCACCTGCCGGTCACATCATCGCTGCATCCTTGGATCCTGCGTCGGGTCGGAGTACATGCCAGGGCAACCGTCGGCGCCGGCCTCCGGGCGCAGCTCGTAGTGCCACGGCTCGTTGCCGTAGATCTGGCACAGCCCGTAGGAGGCGCCGTGGTCGGACAGCCACGCGGCGGCCCCGGAGGGCCCGATGTCAACAGCGTCCCCCGACACGTGGGCGGACCTGTTGGGGGTGGCCACCCAGCGGGCGGCCTCCTCCTCTGAGCCGTACTTCGAGACGGCCTGACGGAGAAGCCGTGCCTGGTGCTCCGGGGAACGCCAGCCGCTGTCTACGTGAAGCTCGACCCCGTCGTCCGCGGCATCCGTTGCCGCCTGGCGCAGGGCACCGAGCAGATCGGAGTCGAGGTTGGCTACATCCGGAGTCTCGTCATCGAAGACCGTCGAGCCGCTGGGGGCAGAACCGTCGGGCTCGCCAGGGTGCTCACTGCGGGGGACGTCGATGGACGATGTGGGCGTCGAGGATATGGACGTCGGCAACTGGTGGCCGAGGGCTGCGGCGATCGCCGCGACGACTGCCAGCAGGCCGGCGACGCGGCCCCAGCGAGTCCGAGTCCGGTAGATCGTTGTTCGTGCTGGTTGCCTGTGGGTCACGCCGCCATTGAAGGCGGCGCGTGGTTGCCGGCACGTATGCGGTTTTCGATATGCCGCCGATATGCGCCGGCTCTAGCATCGGAGGATGCGCGTGTTGCTCGTTGAGGACGAGCCCTACATGGCCGAGGCGCTCCGCGATGGCCTACGCCTGGAAGCGATCGCCGCAGACATCGCGGGCGACGGCGATACGGCTCTGGAGCTGCTGGGCGTCAACGCCTACGACATCGCGGTACTGGACCGCGACATCCCCGGGCCTTCCGGTGACGAGATCGCCAAGCGAATCGTCGCCTCCGGCAGCGGCATGCCGATCCTGATGCTCACCGCTGCCGACCGTCTCGACGACAAGACCACCGGGTTCGAACTCGGGGCCGACGACTACCTCACGAAGCCGTTCGCACTCCAAGAGCTCGTGCTCCGTCTCAGGGCGCTCGACCGCAGGCGCGCGCACCACAGGCCGCCGGTGTGGGAGATCGCCGGCCTACGACTGGATCCGTTCCGCCGCGAGGTCTACCGCGACGGCCGCTATGTCGCGCTGACCCGCAAGCAGTTCGCAGTCCTCGAGGTACTCGTCGCGGCCGAAGGCGGTGTCGTCAGCGCCGAGGAGCTGCTGGAACGGGCGTGGGACGAGAACGCGGACCCGTTCACCAACGCCGTGCGCATAACGGTCTCGGGGCTTCGCAAGCGGCTCGGAGAGCCCTGGATCATCGCCACCGTGGCCGGCGTCGGCTACCGCATCGACACGGGGCCTGAGGGACAAGGCCGTGGATAGACAGCCTGGGTTGAGCGTCCGACTCAAGCTCACACTCAGCTACGCCGGCTTCCTGGTGGTCGCGGGTGCCTTGCTGCTCGCCGCCGGGTACTTCTCCCTCTCGCGTGGGGTGCATCCCGGTGTGATCTTCGTGGTCCGCAGCCACGCCGACCTCCTGCGCTATTTCGCTCCAGTCGCGGCCGCGGTGCTGGTATTCCTGGTCGTATTCGGTCTCGTGGGAGGGTGGCTTCTCGCGGGGCGGATGCTCGGCCCCCTGGACCGAATCACGGACGCCACACGCATCGCCGCGACCGGATCGCTCTCCCACCGGATCCGGCTACCGGGGCGCAACGACGAGCTCCGTGAGCTCGCGGACACCGTCGATGACATGCTCGCGCGGCTCGAAGCGCAGGTCGCCGAGCAGCAGAGATTCGCGGCCAACGCCTCCCACGAGCTGCGCACGCCGCTGGCGATCACGCAAACACTGCTCGACGTGGCCCGCAACGATCAGAGCCACAACGACCACGAACTTGTCGAGCGCCTCCACTTCGTCAACACCCGGGCGATCGACCTCACGGAAGCGTTGCTCCTACTCAGCCGGGCCGACCAGCGGTCCTTCCCACGAGAGGACGTCGACCTCTCCCTCATCGCCGAAGAAGCCACCGAGACGCTCCTCCCCCTCGCGGAGGAACGCGGGGTCACCATCGAGACCTCCGGCGACGTGACCCCCACCATCGGCTCACCCGCCCTTCTGCAGCAGATGGCTACGAACCTGGTGCACAACGCGACCGTCCACAACCTGGCTGAACAGGGCGCCGTGTGGGTCACGACCAGCGTTCGCCCCGAGAGCGTGGCGCTCACCGTGGAGAACACCGGCGAGAAGCTCACCCCACAGCTGGTTTCTACGCTGGAGGAGCCGTTTCAGCGCGGCAGCAGGCGCATACGCATCGACCACCCTGGTGTCGGCCTGGGCCTGGCGATCGTCAAGAGCATCACCGAAGCACACGAGGGAACCCTCACCCTCACCCCCCGGGCCGCTGGGGGACTCCGCGTGAGGGTGCAACTACCGCCCGCGCCCGCGCACAGCGGCGGACAACGATCAGGGCAATGAGCGGAGAGGGTGGGATTCGAACCCACGAGGCAGTTTGACCCGCCCACACGATTTCCAGTCGTGCACCTTAAGCCGCTCGGTCACCTCTCCTGAGCGGTCCTAGCCTAGATGCCTTGCCAGGCGGGCGTCCCGCACCGGAGAGGGTGGGATTTCATCCCACCTCTCTGCTCCCGTTGGGACGAAGGCTGAGTGTTGAGCGGGCGGGAGGTTGGAAATCCGTTCTGTCCCCTCCCGCCCGCGACGGGAGCGGCGGTATCTGGCGGAGTGCCGCGCCCGTCCCGCTGTCCCGGTTGCCTCCGGTGCGCCCAGGCCGCCGGGGGGACGTCTGGGCTCGCTTGCGGGACCAAGTGAGTGCCCGGCCGGCGAGGGGTCAAACAACCTCCCGAAAACTCTCCAACTTCTTCCGGGCTGGGGCGTTACCCACCGTGATGCCACTTAGTGACGATCCGACAAGCCCCGATGGTGGCCGCGACTCGCTGGCCGGCCACGACGACCCGATCATCCAGCAGGCAGCACTCGGGCTACACCTGTGGGGGCAGTTGAAGCAGATCGAGCCACCCGAAAAGGCCTTCCACGCCGTGGCGGACCTCGACACTGAGGACCTGCGCGCCGTGGTCACCCATCACCTGTTCGCGTGGCACCAGGAAGTCGGCGCGGCGCAACGGCGAAGGTCCGACCTGGCCTAGGCCGGCCCGACCAGCGTCTCGGCTAGTTCGCGCACCCCGCGAGCCAGTGGGACAGCGTCTCGCGACTGGGCCGCGGCGTACACGCCCTCCATCAGTACCCAGAGCTGATCGGCCACGGGCCGCCGGGTCCGGCGTGTCGAGCTGTGCGGTGAGTTCGCCGAGCTGGTCGTGCACCCAGGTCTTCAGGGCCACGGCGCGCTCGTGCGCGGGCAGGCTGGCGTCCGGCAGCTCGGCGAGTCCCATCTGGAACGGGCAGCCGCGGCAGCGCTCGGGGCCGACCTGCTCGATCAGGGCGTCGAAGAGGGCCAGGATGCGGTCGCGGGGCTCGGGGCCGCCGGCGTCGAGTGCCTCGGCGAACCAGCCGCGGTAGAGGCGGTCGGCGCGCTCCACGTCGGCGATCAGGTCGTCCTTGGAAGAGAACAGCCGGTACAGGGTGGTGGGCGCGACGCCCGCCGTGTCCGCCACGAGATCGATGCCCGTGGCTCGCAGGCCACGCCAGTAGAAGAGGTCGCTCGCCACCCCGAGCACCAGCTCGCGGGTCTCGGCGGCGATGCGTTGCTTAGGTGTGCGTTGGCGCGTAGCGATGAAAACGAGTGAGGAGACGAGCGAATGATCTTGGTGACCGGAGCGACGGGCAACGCCGGCGGGGCCACCGTCGAGGCGCTCGCGGCCAGCGGCGAGCCGGTGCGCGCCGTGAGCCGCGAGGAGCGGGACTGGCCGGACGGCGTGGAGGGCGCAACCGGTGACCTCAACCGGGCTGAGTCCCTCGTTCCGGCCCTCGCGGGCGCCGAGGCGGTGTTCCTGATGAGCGGCTACGAGGGCATGGAGGATCTCCTGGCGGCCGCCCGCGAAGCCGGGGTGCGGCGCGTGGTGCTGCTGTCCTCGTCGTCGGTCCCCGCGGGAGACATGGACAACGCAATGACGCGCTACCACGTCGTTTCCGAGCGGGCCGTAAGGGACAGCGGCCTCGACTGGACCATGCTGCAGCCCAACTCGTTCATGACCAACACGCTCCAGTGGGCACCCCAGCTGCGTGAGGGCGACGTGGTGAGCGCGCCGTTCGCCGACGTGGCCGTGGCCACGATCGATCCCGCCGACATCGGCGCAGTGGCGGCCGCCGCCCTGAGCAGACCGGGCCACGAGGGGCAGAGCTACCGGCTCTCGGGCCCCGAGTCTCTGCTCCCCGCCGACCGCCTTCGGATCCTCGCCGGCGTGCTGGACCGCGACCTGCGCCTCGACCCTCAGTCCGAGCAGGCGGCGCGCGAGGAGATGAGCGCCTCCATGCCCGCCGAGTACGTGGACGCGCTGATGTCCTTCTTCGCCGACGGCAAGCTCGACGAGTCCGAGGTGCTTCCCACGGTGGCGGAGGTTCTCGGCAGGGAGCCCGGCAGCTTCGAGAGCTGGGCCACGGCGAACGCCGACGCCTTCCGCTGAGTCGCTAGGAGCCCGAGTTCGCGCCCGCGACCACGCCCGCCAGGCGCTCCACGGCCGTCTCCAGCTCGGTCTCGGTACGGTGGCTGAACGACAGCCGCATCGCGTTGTGACCCCGGTCGCCGACGTGGAACGGCGGGCCGGGCACGTAGGACACGCCGGCTTCGATCGCGGCCGGCCGGAGCGCGACCGTGTCGAGTCCGTCGGGCAGCGTCAGCCAGGTGAGAAAGCCACCCGTCGGCTCGGTCCACTCGACCCCATCCGGCATGTGCCTCGACAATGCCGCACTCAGCGCCGCCCAGTGCGCCCCGTACAGCTCCCGGGCCCTCGGGAGGTGGCGCTCGAAGCCACCGGAGCGGCCGTACTCCTCCACCAGGCGCTGCCCGAGACCGCCGGCGCACTGGTCGGTGTTCTGCTTGGCGGCCGCGAGCTCGGCCACCACGTCGGCCGGGCCCACGGCCCAGCCGAGCCGCACGCCGGGGGAGAAGGTCTTCGAGAACGTGCCGGTCTGCAGCACGATCTCCGGCGCCAGCGACCAGAGCGACGGCAAGCCCGTCCCGTCGAAAGAGAGCTCGCGGTAGGCGACATCCTCGAAGATCAGGATCCCGTGCCGGCGGCACAGCTCCACCAGCTCGCGGCGGCGGTCGAGCGGCAGCGTCCGCCCGGTCGGGTTCTGGTACTCCGGGATCGTGTAGACGAACTTCGGGCGCAGGCCGTCACTCAAGCGCGTCTCGAGGTCGTCGACGCACAGCCCGTCGTCGTCCATCGCGATCGGGGCGATGTCGGCCTCGGCGCGGCGGAACGCCATCAGCGCAGCGAGATAGGTGGGAGCCTCAACCGCGATCGTGTCACCCGGATCGATCAGCGCCTGGCCCATCAGCGTGATGCACTCCATCCCGCCGCTGGTGACGATCATCTCGCTGGGCTCGGGGCGCCGGCCCTGCACCTGCTCCTGGCGGTCGACCAGGTAGTCGCGGACGCTCGGGAGCCCCTCACACGGCGTGTACTGCAGCGCGACGGCGGCGTCGTCGCGTACGAGCCGCCCGGCGATCTCGTCGAGCTCGCCGGTGGGGAACGTGGCCGGGTTCGGGAACCCGCCCGTCATGGACAGGACGCCGGGCGGGCTCCCGGCGAGGATCGTGGCCAGCTCGTCGCCTCCGGACAGCCGCGTCCTGCGTGCGAACGCGTGCGCGAACTCAGTCATCCACCCGGAACGCGAGCGCGCTGTCCTCGCCGCGGTCGAGCGCCGCAACGTGTTCCGCATGGTTGGTCAGGCCGTGCAGCGCCTGGCCCCGCTCCTGCGCGGCGAGGATGGCCTGCTCGCTGCGGCCGATCATCTCCGCGGTCTCGAGCGCGGCCGCGATCCGCTCCGCGGTGGCGATCAGCAGGCCGTCGTCGTCGCCGAACACGATGTCCCCCGGCGACACCTCCACGCCGCCACAGGCGATCCTGGCGCCGAGCGCGGCGCGCGACACGGTGGTGCCCGATCGGGGCGTGGTGCCGCGGGCGAACACCGGGAGCCCGATGGCGCGCAGGCCCCGCAGGTCGCGGCAGAACCCGTCCGCGACGATCCCGGCCAGCCCGCGGCGCCGCGCCTCCGTGGCGAACAGCTCGCCGAATACGGCGCGCGAGCTCCCGTTCGTGGCGATCACCAGCACGTCACCGGCCGCGGCCTCGGCCAGCGCGTCCATCACCGGCAGATGGTCGTCCTCCGCCTGGACCGTGAACGCCGGCCCGGCCATGCGCACGTCCGGGATCATCGCCCGCACGGCCGGATCGACCACGGGCAGGGTCTTGTCAGCGTCCGAGAGCGCGGAGACGTCGATGCCCAGGAGCCGGCCGATCAGATCCACGGGCAGAGCGTGCCACATGGCCGGGGCCCGGGCCGGCCGGATGCTCAGGCCCGGTACATACCGGTGATCTCGGTGAACCCCTGCACGGGCAGGGCCGGGCCGTCCACGCGCAGCACCGCGAAGCGGCCGTCGGCGGGAGCGGTCCGTTCCGCGGTCATGTTCCAGCGGGCGCAGAACTCCTCGACTTCGGGCACGGCATGGTCGGCGATCGTGATGAGGGCGGCCGCCCGGGTGTCAAGCCGCTCGGGCGTGTGTCGGTCCGCCCGCCGTTCGAGCCAGCCCATCAGCATCGCGTCGAGCTGCTCAGAAAGGGTGAGCGGTTGGAGGGTCTCGGTATCGGTGTGGATCTGAGTGTCAGTTGCGTCCATACCCCCGAGACTCGGGCGCGGAGCTGGTTATTCCAGTGAGGTTGATCACACTGCCTCGGTCCAGACGAGCGCGGACCCGTCCAGCACGATCGTGCCGTCCTGATTGGTGACCGTCGTCCGCAGCTTGGTCAACGGCTTGTCCTCGCGGAGCTCCACCACCTCGACCTCGGCCGTGATCTCGTCGCCCGGCCGCACCGGAGCCTTGAAGTCCCAGTCGACGTGCAGGAAGACGCTGCCCGGTCCGGGCAGGTCCTCGGCCACCACGGCGTTCAGCAGACCGGAGGTCACGCCACCCTGGACGATGATTCCTCCGAATCGCGAACGGGATGCCGCCTCGCGGTCGTAGTGCAGCGGGTTGCGGTCGCCGGTGAGCTCGCTGAACAGCTCGATGTCGCGTTCGCGCACCGTCCGCGTCCTGGAGGCGGTCTGCCCTGGTTCGCGGGGCGTCACGCGCCCGTCTCGCCCAACCGGCGCTCCGACGCGTCGATCGGCTCGTCGTTGATCGACGCATAGCGGTGTGACATCAGCCCGTCGGCGGCGAACTGCCACATCTCGTTGCCGTGGCTGCGCCACCACTGGCCCTCGGCGTCCCGGCTCTCGTACTCGAAGCGCACCGCGATGCGGTCCTCGGAGAACGCCCAGAGCGTCTTGCGCAGCCGGTAGTCGAGCTCGCGGTCCCACTTGCGGCGCAGGAACGCCTTGATCTCCTCGCGGCCGTGAAGGAACTCGCTGCGGTTGCGCCACTCCGAGTCCTCGCTGTAGGCGAGTGCGACCCGCTCGGGATCGCGCGTGTTCCAGGCGTCCTCGGCGGCCTGTACCTTCGCCCGGGCGGAGTCGGCGGTGAAGGGAGGGCGGATGTCGGTGGGAGCAGGCATGCCGGAATCATCCACCACCCGCGGCCGCCGCCTTGCGCACCTCTGGGCGATCGTCGCGCTGATCGCGGGCGCTGCCCTCTTCGCCGCTCCGGCCGCCCAGGCCGAGTGCGGAGGCGTCGAGCACTACCGGCCCCTGGAGCCGCGCCGCTCGCCGCCTCCCCTGGCCATCGGCGACTCGGTGATGCTGGGGGCGATCGAACCGCTCCGGCGCTCCGGCTTCGAGATCGACGTGCGCGGCTGTCGCTCCATGAGCGAGGGCCTGGAGGTGCTGTCGAGCCGCCGGCGCTCGGGCACGCTGCCGAGCGTGGTGGTCATGGCGCTCGGCAACAACTTCTCGATCGGCTCGGCCGAGATCGCCGGCGCGCGCCGCATCCTCGGTCCCAAGCGAGTGCTGGGCCTCGTGACACCCCGGGAGTCGGCCTCGTCACGACAGGCGATCGCCGCCGCCGCCCGGCGCTGGCCGGCGCGGGTGAGGGTGCTCGGATGGGCCGAGCTCAGCTCGGGGCGGCCCTGGACCTGGGACGGACTGCACCTGACCCCCGACGGCGCACGGGCCTTCGCCGGCCTGCTCCGGCGCGTCTACCGCTGGCCGCAGCCCGGGGACGACGAGCAGGACTTGCCGTTGGCCAGCGCGTCCCGCGGTATCAGCCTGTTGCTGCTGGCGATTGCCCTGTTCGCCCTGTTGGGGGCGATCCTCAGAACCGCTGCGCGGAGACCTCCACGACGGGGACGTCAGTCGAAGACCACGTAGTTGACGACCTCATGGTGCTCCGGGCGGATCTGCTCCCGGCTCAGCCCCTGGCGGCGGACCACCTCGCTTCTGCGTGGGTCACGAGCCGCGGCCTCCGAGCCGTCCTTCGAGGGCCAGAGGTTGACGATCACGAGGCCCTCGTCGGTCCTCGCAGCGGAGTGGAGGATCAGGCCATGGTCGCGACCCACCTCCGACATGGTGTCCGACGACTGCCGGTAGCCGTCCAGCAACCGGTCGGGATCCCCCGAGATTCGAGTGATGGTCAGGTAGGCCATCACGCGCTCGCCTCGACCGGACCGGTCATCTCGATGCCGTGCGTCGCGGCCAGCTCGAGGACCGCCTGGACGTCCGGCTCGCCGAGGGCCCCGGCGGCGCGGACGAAGCGCTCCATCGGCGCGCCGGGCGAGAAGACCACGAACGCGCGCGCGTCCTCCTCGGACTCGTTGCGGATCGTGTGCTCGCGTCCGCCCGGAATCGAGACGACGGTCCCGGCCTTCCCGACGCTGCGCTTCACGGCGCCATCGTCGTCCTCGACGTAGAACGCGAGCTCGCCGTTCTCCACGCGGTAGAGCTCGAACGGGTCGTGGCGATGCAGCATGGGCGGGCCGCCGCCGGCGGGCATCTGCACCTCGATGGCGGCGACCGCGCCGCCGCTCTCCTCGCTGGTCACTCTGATGGTGAGCGCGTCGGTGCCCACCCTGATGCTCTCGTGCACGGTGTCTCCTCGAATTAACGACAGGCTGCCTGTCTTGTTGACTTCGACTAATATAGACAGGAAGCCTGCCTATGTCCAGTCGCCTGCCCCACACCTCGGCACGCCGCTCCCCGGAGAACCTGGCGGTCCTCCTGAGGGAGCCGTTCCGCGTCGGCTCGGAGCTGCTGGTCGAGCGCTTTGCGCAGCGCGGGCACCCCGAGGTCCGCGGCCCGCACGGCAACGTCTTCCAGTATCTGGATGACGCCGGCACCCGGGTGAGCGTGCTCGCCCAGCGTGCACAGATCACCAAGCAGTCGATGGCCGAGCTCGTGGAGCACCTCGAGCGCCACGGCTACGTGGAGCGCGTGCCCGATCCCGAGGACCGCCGCGCCAAGCTGGTTCGCGCCACCGGCCGGGGCGAGGAGGTGTACGCCATCGCGCGCGAGTTCGTGGCCGAGCTCGAGGCGGACTGGACGAGGCGTCTCGGCAGGACCAAGATGCGCCAGCTCCGCCGGCTGCTGGAGGAGCTCAACGAAGGCCTGCCCTGAGGCCGTCGGTATCGTCGGGCCATGTCCCTCACCCTCGGCACCGGACCGCTGGCGGGCTCTCCCGCGGGCGCCTTCAACTTCGACATCGCGGCCGCCTCTCCGCCGCACCGTCTCTACTTCGCCGACTTCCTGCCGCGGGTGCGCGCGGTCGTGGCCGGGAGCACGGTGCTCGATACGTTGGCCGCCAAGCTCCTCTACGAGACCGGGATCTCGCCGCGCCTCTACGCGCCGCTCGAGGACTTCGACGCGTCCGTGCTCTCGCGCACCGATCACTCCACCCACTGCCCGTTCAAGGGGGACGCCTCCTACTGGTCGCTGGGCGTGAACGGGATCGCGCGCGAGAACGCCGTCTGGGCCTACGAGTCCCCGCTCGGCGAGGCCGCCTGGCTGGAGGGATACGCCTCGCTCTACCAAGAGCACGCCGACGAGTGGTGGGTGGAGGACGAGCGGGTGAACGGACACTTTCGCGACCCCTTTCACCGCATCGACGTACTGCCGAGCTCGCGCCCGGTGCTGATCACGAGCAACGGGGAGACCCTCGCGGAGACCGGCCGCGCCCAGCTGCTGTTCGAGACGGGGCTGCCCGTGCGCGCCTACGTGCCCCGGGCCGACGTGCGAGCGGGCATCGAGCCGGCTGAAAAGCGCACGATCTGTGGATACAAGGGCGAGGCGCGCTACTGGACGGTTGGCGGCGTCTCTGAGGCGGCCTGGTCCTACGAGTATCCGCGCCCCGAGACCACGGGCATAGCGGGCCATCTGGCCTTCGACTCCGAGCGGGTCGACGTTCGGATCGGCTGACGCCGGCCGGCGCGTGCCCTTCGTCTACCTGCTGCGCTGCGCCGACGACAGCCTGTACTGCGGCTGGACCACCGACGTGGAGCGCCGCCTCGCCGAGCACCGAACGGGCGGCGCCAGCCGCTACACGCGCAGCCGGCTGCCGGTGGAGCTGGCGCTGACGATCGAGGTGGGCGACCGCTCCGAGGCGATGCGCGAGGAGGCCCGCATCAAACGCCTGCCGCGCACGGCAAAGCTGCAGATGGTCGAGACGGCGCCCGCGGGCGCAGCGCTCAGTCCGGAGTGACTCCCTCGACCGCGTCGCGCAGCGGCGCGGTGTCGGCGTACACGCGCCCGCGGATCAGCCGGCCTTCGCTGAACTCGTAGATCCAGACGTTGTGGACGTCCACGCTCCGGCCGTTGCGGGCACGCGCCTGCACGTGAACCGGCACGACGATCTGGTCGCCCCCGTCGACGAAGCCCTCCGGCGTAGAGCTGAACTCGTCGAACCAGCGCCACAGGTCGCGGGTGAACCAGCCGATCACGGCGTCCGGCCCGCGATAGGTCCCGCCGTACGGGATGGATTCCGGCACCACGAGCTCGCAGTCGGGATCAAGGATGTCCGCCATGTTCGCGGGCTCATCCTTGCCCCAGCCGGCGAAGGCCTGGGCCAGCCGCTCGATGTTCGAAGGACTCATTGACTGGATGACTCCGCCGGGGTCCGGTCTATTCCCTGCAGCACGGGCTTGACGTCGAGGACGGGCGTCCCGTCCACCGCTTCGAGGGGCCCCACCCGCAGTCTCTGCCCGTCCACCTCGATGATCTCGACCGGGTGCAGGCCGATCGGGTTGGGGCGGTCGGCGGAGCGAGTGCCGAACACTCCGCGCAACGGGTTCGCAGCGTCGTCGCGGGGGTGCACGCGAAGCACGTCCCGCCGCGCGCGATCGAGCCACGTGAGCACGATCACGTGATCGCCCGGCCGCAGTCCCTCCAGGGCATCGGCGAGCGCGGGCTCGAAGGTCAGCCAGGCCTCGGCACCGCCCTCCTGGCCCTGCTTGGGTGCAGCCGCCGGATCGGTCAACGGCGACTGCACTTCCCCGACGGCGCGCAGCTCGAAACGAGTGTCGTCCATCGTCCCTTTCTATCCGTCGGGGCGCAGACTTGACATGTGACCTTTTGGTCACCTATGCTCATCGGGCAATGACCGATGACGATTCCGTCTTCAAGGCACTCGCCGACCCCACACGGCGCTTCCTGCTCGACCGGCTCTTCGCGCGTGACGGCCGCACGCTGAAGGAGCTCGAGTCCGAGCTCGAGATGACGCGCTTCGGGGTGATGAAGCATCTACGTGTGCTCGAGGAAGCGGGTCTCGTCGTCACCCAGCGGTCGGGCCGGGAGAAGCTGCACTTCCTCAACTCGGTGCCGATTCGCCTGATCCACGACCGCTGGATCGACAAGTACACCGAGCGCCAGGTGTCGGCGCTCGCGGACCTGAAGAACGAACTGGAGGACACGGCATGATCGACACGACCGAGAACACGACGACCACACAGATCCACCGCGTCTACATCCGGGCGACCCCGGAGGCCGTCTGGGAGGCCATCACGACGCCCGAGTGGAGCGCTCGCTACGGCTACGGCGGCAGGGTGGAGTACGAGCTGCGGGCCGGCGGCGCCTACCGCGCCCATGCGAGCGAGGAGTTCCTTGCCGCCGGCGCACCCGAGGTGGTGATCGACGGGGAGGTGATCGAGGCCGATCCCCCGCGCCGGCTCGTGCAGACCTGGCGCATGCTCATGGATGACGATCTGCGGGCGGAGGGCTTCACTCGCCTCACCTACGAGCTCGAGCCCGCCGAGGGCGGGGTCACGAGGCTCACCCTGACCCACGACCTCGAGGGCGCCCCGCGCCTCGCGGCGATGGTCGGCGGCGAGCTCGAGGACCGGGGGGCCGGCGGCGGCTGGGCGTGGGTGCTCAGCGATCTCAAGTCGCTGCTCGAGACCGGCCAGCGGCTCTCGGGCTGACGCCCTGCGGAGGTCAGCGACCGCGGTGGTAGCTCACGAGCTCCTCGCGGTCGCTGCCGCCGGACACGCTCACGGCGAGCACTGGCCCGACGCCCCGGGCGTAGAACTTGTACTCGAGGTTTCTCGGCTCGAGCGGGTTCTCTTCCCGGGTCATGAGGGCCTTCCGGAAGTAGCGGAACGGGACCTCCGCCCGCTCGTTGAGGCTGAAGGTCGAGGCCCTGTCCTCGGCCTGGCCCTTGAGGTACTCCTGGCGGTAGTGCTGGCCCACCCGCAGCCTGGCGGGCATGATCACTCCGGCCTGCGCGCCGTCGACGCCCGCCTCGAAGGAGCCCTCAGTGGACACGGGCCTGCCGTTCTCGTACGCCGTGGTGGCCTCGCCTAGGTACCAGATGTTCCCGGCCTTGTCCTGGGCGTAGTAGTCGCTGGTCTTCTCCACGGGCTTGCCCTTCTCGGTGGCCACGTCGCGCACCACTCGGGCCGTGATCCCGTTGGCGATCAGCTTCGTTCGCCGGGTGACCGTGACGACCACGCGCTGTCTTGCCCCCTCGGCATCGGTCTCCCGGTAGACCCAGCGGCTTCCGGGACGCATCGGCCAGTACGGGTTGTCGATGCGAACGGTGAAGTCAGCCGGGTCAAGCTTCACCCGCTCAGACCCCTGCGGCAACCCTCCGGCCGCGCCGGCGGCTCCGCCGGCCAGCGCCAGCAGCGCTGCGCCCGTGACCGCCACTCCGATGCCGCCCGCTCCTGCCGTTCTGATCGCGACGTTCATCTCCGCTCCCCTCGCCGGCCACACCGACCGGACTGTTTGCCTGCCTGTCCGGGATAGCTAAGGGCGGTGGGCTGAAAGGTTCCTGAGAGCCTGCGTGACGCTGGTCACACTGCCGGAATAGCTCTCCCGCGCGTGGGGTCGTACCTCGCTGATGACCCCCCGCCGCGATCATTCGCGCTCCACGCGCCGTACGCTCTGGATCGGCCTGCTCGTGGCGCTTGCCCTGGCGTGCTGTTCCGCCGCGCTGGCCTCCACGTTCTCCGGAGACGCAGGGAAGGGCGAGCACGCCCGCCGCGGGCCGGCGCCGCTCGTGCCTCCCGCGAGGGACTGTGACCGCCATCTGCAGAGCGCTGCCTTCCTGATCGCCGACGGCCGCGGGCGCACGCTGGCCGCGCTGAATGCGGACCGGCCCCGCGCGGTGGGGAGCATCACGAAGCTCATGACGGCTCGTCTCGCGCTGCGCGCCGGGCGGCTGTCGGAGACGGTGACGGTGCCGAGCCTGCGTCTGGCGCCCGACGAGTCGCGGGCGGGCCTCGTGCCCGGGGAGCGGCTCGACCGCAACGCGCTGCTTCGCTTCCTGCTCGTGCCGAGCGCAAACGACGCCGCGGAGACGCTCGCGGCGACGAGCGAGCATGGCCGCGCGGCCTTCGTGCGTGCAATGAACCGCAGCGCCCGCAGGCTCGGCCTCACTCACACCCACTACGCCAACCCCTCGGGAATGCCCGACCCAGCCCAGCGCTCCAGCGCGCGCGACAGCGTGCAGCTCGCCCGGCTGCTGATGGCCGACCGCCGGGTGCGGCACATCGTGCGCCTGCGCGGCGTGGCGGCGCCCGGCGCGGACGGCGCCCGGCTGGCCTCCACCAACACCCTGCTCGGGCGCGTCCGGGGTGTCGACGGTCTGAAGACCGGCCATGTCGCGGAACAGTGGAGCATGGTGGCCACGGCCAAGGGCCGAGGCGGACGCATCTTCGTCGCGGTGCTGGGAGCTCCCAGCCAGGGCGCACGCGACCGCGACGCGCACTGCCTGCTCAGCGTCGGGCGCCGGCTGGCCGCCCCGGCCTCGACGAGGTCGATCGGCTGAGAGCCTAGGCCTCCTCGGAGGCCGGCACGATCAGCCGGATGTGGCGGCGGGCGAGCATCAGCACCGGCGCCTTCCAGTCCCTCCCCGAGCCGTCGAGCGCCACGAGCTCCGCGTCGACGATCGTGAAGAACTCCTGGTCACGCCGGTTCACGTGATCGGAGACTCGGCTGCGGTAGCCCTCGCTCGGCAGCGTCATCATGCCCTCCACGCGGTAGCGATCCGTTTCCACGACCACTCGTTCCTGGCGGCTCTCCACGGCGCGGCAATGTACATCGTGCGCGGCCGGCCACGCCGGCTGCTTCGCCGAAGGGAACTGGATCGTGCGCAGCCGGCCACGCCGGCTGCTTCGCCGAAGGCACCTGGAGCGCCAAAGGGACGGCCCATGTACCTTTGCCTGCGTGGAACCCGCGACCACCCCCGAGCGCGGGCCGGCGCTGGAGGCCGTCTTCCAGCCTGTCCAGCCCCCCACCACGTTCGAGGAGACCGTGGAGCGGCTCGGTACCGCGATCCGGCTCGGCCTCCTCGTGCCGGGCGCCCGTCTGCCGTCCGAGCGCGACCTCGCCGACCAGCTGATGATCTCGCGCTCAACGCTCCGCCAGGCGCTGACCACCCTGGTCCAGAGCGGGCACCTGATCTCACTCCGGGGCCGGGCCGGTGGCACCTTCGTGGCCGAGGCTCCTCCGATGGGTCAGACCGGGGCGGGGGTCGACCTCGGCGACGGAGTCCGGGAGGTGCTCGACTACCGGGTGGCCGTGGAGACCGGGGCCACGCTCCTGGCGGCCGAGCGCGCCACCTCTGACGACCTCGATCGCCTCTACGAGCTGACCGAGCGGATGAAGGCCACCAGCGGCCCCTTCGAGGACTACCGGCGGGCGGACGTGCGCTTTCACATCGGCCTGGCGGAGGCCGCGCATTCGCCCCGGCTGCTTGCCGCCATGACCCTGGTCCAGGGCGAGATGAGCGACCTGATCGCCCACATCGCGCATCCCGACGAGGTGCTCAAGAGCTCGAACGCCCAGCACCGGCGGCTCGTGGGCCTGCTCCGCAAGGGCGACATGAGCCGCGCGGTGCGGCTCATGCGCGAGCACATGGAGGGCACCGAGCACATCCTCGCCGGGCTGATGCCCGACGCGCCCGCCGACGGTAACGACGGCACCTAGGCCCGGATTCGCTCACCGTCCGGATCGAGCAGCGGCTCCGACGCCACCTCGCCGCCGATCCAGCGCCCGAAGATCTCGACCTCCACCGCCGTGCCCGGCGACGCCTGGTCGGGAGGCAGGTAGGCGTAGGCGATCGAGCGCTCGACTGTGTAGCCGTAGCCGCCCGTGGTCACGCGCCCGGCGATATCGCCGGCGATACGGACCGGCTCGTTGCCGAGCGCCACCGAGAGCGGGTCCTCGAGCGTGAGGCAGCAGAGGGTCGCGCGCGGACCCTGCTCGGCGGCCTCGGCGAGCGCATCGCGGCCGATGAAGCCGCCCTCCTTGTCGAGCTTCACGCAGAAGCCGAGCGCGCCCTCGTAGGGGGTCTCGTCCGGCGTGATGTCCGCGCCCCAGACGCGGTAGCCCTTCTCCAGCCGCAGCGAGTCGATGGCCCGGTAGCCGCCGGCCACCAGCCCGTGCGGCCGGCCCTCCTCCCACAGCGCGCGCCACAGCGCCGAGCCCGTATTCCGCGGGGCAGTAGAGCTCCCAGCCCAGCTCGCCCACGTAGGTCACCCGCAGGGCGCGCACGGGCACGTCTCCGACGGTGATCTCGCGCAGGCTCATGTAGGGGAAGTCTTCGCCGGCCAGCGACTGCGGGGTCAGCGGCGCCAGCACGTCGCGCGCCCGCGGGCCCCAGATCCCGAAGCATGCGGAGGCCGAGGTCAGGTCCTGAACCTGAACCGAGCCGTCGGCGGGGAGATGGCGGCGGATCCACTCACGGTCGTGGTTGCCGAAGGCCGTGCCGGTGACGATGCCGAAGCGCTCGTCGCCGAGTCGGGCGACGGTGAAGTCGCATTCGATCCCGCCCCGGGAGTTGAGCATCTGGGTGTAGGTGATCCGGCCCACGTCGCGCGCTACCCGGTTGTCACAGAGCCGCTCGACCAGCTCGGCCGCGCCCGGCCCCGACAGCTCGAGCTTCGAGAACGAGCTCTCGTCGAAGAGGGCCACGGCCTGCCTGCAGGCGTGGTGCTCGGCCCCGATGGCGGGCGACCAATGCCGGCCCGCCCAGCCCCGCGGGCGCAGATCCTCGTCGCCCGCGTCGGCGTTGTCCTCGTACCAGTTCACGCGCTCCCAGCCGGACTTCTCCCCGAACGCCGCCCCGTGCTCGCGGTGCCACAAATTGGCCGGCGAGACCCGTAACGGGCGACCCGACTCGCGCTCGTGGTTGGGATAGCGAATGTCGTAGTAGGTCTCGTAGGTCTCGCGGACGCGCTTGAGCGTGTAGGACGGGGAGCGGTACTGGCGGCCGAAGCGCCGGATGTCCATGTGCCAGAGGTCGAGCGACGGCTCGCCCTCGGCGATCCACTCGGCCATCAACTTGCCGATGCCGCCGGCTCCCGCGAGGCCGTGGGCACAGAAGCCGGCGGCCACGAACAGCCCCGCGATCTCGGTCTCGCCCAGGCAGAACTCGTTGTCGGGGGTGAAGCCCTCGGGCCCGTTGATCATGCGCGTGACCTTCACGTCCTCCATCTGCGGCACGCGCCGCCGGGAGTTCTCCACTATCTCCTCGAAGCGGTCCCAGTCGTCCTCGAGCAGGCGCCCGTTGAAGTCGAAGGGGATCGCCTCGAAGCCGCCGTCGCCCTCGGCGAGGAACGCGGGCGCGCAGTGGCGCTCGTAGCCGCCCATCACGAGCCCGCCGCCCTCCTCGCGGAAGTAGACGAGCAGGTCGGGGTCGCGCAGCGTGGGCCACGGGTTGGCCGGGTCGCGCTCGCGGAAGGGCTGGGTCACGAGGTACTCGTGCGACATCGGCACGATCGGGATCCGGACCCCGGCCATGCGCCCCACCTCGGCGGAGAACATGCCCGCCGCGATCACCACCGTCTCGGCCTCGATGTCGCCGCGCTCTGTGCGCACCCGCGTCACGCGGCCCCGCTCGGAGTCGATGCCGGTCACACGCGTGCCGGTGAAGATCGACGCCCCGCCCCGCCGGGCGCCGTCGGCCAGGGCGAACGTGAGCTGGGAGGGGTCGAGATAGCCGTCCGTGGGCAGCATGGCCGCCCCGAGCACCCCCTCGGTCGACATGAGCGGAAAGAGCTCCTTCGCCTCGTCGGCCGAGATCAGCTCCAGCGGCAGGCCGAAGGTCTTGGCCCAGCCCGCCTGGCGGCGCAGCTCCTCCATTCGCTCCTCCGAGGACGCGAGCCGGATCCCGCCGCACTCGGTCCAGCCGGGATCGAACTCGGACTCGGCGGCCAGCCTCCGGTACAGCTCGACCGAGTACATCATCATCTTCGTGAGCGAGACCGAGCCGCGCAGCTGACCCACCAGCCCGGCCGAATGGAAGGTCGAGCCGGAGGTGAGCTGGTTGCGATCGAGCAGCACGACGTCCTTCCAGCCCAGCTCGGCGAGGTGATACGCGATCGAGGTGCCGCCCACGCCCCCGCCCACGATCACGCAGCGGGCTGCGCCGGGGAGGTCGCGGCCGGCGCTCAAGCGCGGGCCTGCTGGAGCCAGGCCTCGAAGTCCGGGTCCGAGGCCGTCGCCTCCAGCCGGTCGAAGTGCTTCTTGGCGTAGTCCGTGAAGTCGAAGTCGAGCTCCGATATGCCCGTCTGGACCACACCCCACATGGCCTCACGGAAGTCGGACATGAAGCGGAACAGCTTGAGCGTCGCGCGCCGGCGATCGTCCGGAGGCTCGCCGAAGTACGCCTCGAGCAGCGCGGACTCCTGGTCGTCGTCGAGCTGGTTGTTGACGGCGAGGTTGCCGAGGTCGAAATAGCGGTCGCCCATTCCCGCGTACTCCCAGTCGATGATCTGGACGCGCTCCCCGTCGTGCAGGAAGTTGGCGGTGAGCAGATCGTCGTGGCAGGGCACCGGCCGATGCTCGTCGTGGCCGGCGATCGCCTCGCGGATGCGCTGGGCGTGAGCCCGCGCGGAGTCGAAGCGCTCGGGCGGGTCGACGCCGTTCTCGCGGGCGAGCTCGGCGTACTCGTCCACCAGCTCGAACGAGTCGAAGGTCGTGGACAGGTCGGTGCCGGAGTCGTGAAACGAGCGCAGCGCGCGGGCCACCCCGGTCAGCTCGGCTGGGTCCGCCACCTCCTCGGCGGTCATCGCGCGACCGGAGATGAAGCAGGTCACGAGACAGGGCGGCGACTTGAGCATCGCCGCCACGTTGGGTGCTATGCCGAGCTCGGCCGCTGCCTTGTTGGCCACGCACTCGGCCTCGCGATCGATCCCGAGCAGCTCGGTGCGCTTGCCCGGAAGGCGCACGACGTAGTCGGTGCCCCCGAAGTTCACGCGGAAGTTGCGGTTGGTGATCCCCCCGTCGAGCGGCTCGACGCCGCCCGTGCGCGGGCCCAGCAGGGCGGACAGCCGCGCCACGACCTCGGTCAGCTCAGGGATGGTGACTTCCTCATGCATGAAAGGACACTAAGCGCAGAGGGGGGTGGCTCACAACGCCAAGGCACCGAGGACCTCCTCCCACCACACGCGCTCGGTGTCGCCCACGCCGGAGCGGATCCTGCGCCGGATCCAGTCGCTGAGGGCCTGGCGTGACCCGAGCGCGAGCACGGGCCCGGTGACCGCGTAGCGGCCGTCCTCGAGCAACACGAGCGCACCGGGCACGTCACGGCGCGAGCGGAGGCGGTCGATCACGCGCAGCCCCGCCACCTCCGCGGGCCGCTGCGCATCGCCGTCCTCCTCGCTCCAGCGGCGGGTGTGGAAGACCCGTGACACGCCCGCCAGGCGCGGCCGCTCGATGGTCCCCGGGCCTATCGGGCCCGTCCGCCAGCGATCCAGGAGCTCGCGCACCTCCGGCGCCACCTCCTGGCGGACGAGCACGTGCAGGCGGTCGCCGTCCTCGATGCGCGTCGACCCGCGCGGCGGGATCGCCTCACCGTCCCTGACGATCACGTTCACGAGCGCCTCACGCGGCAGTCCCAGATCGCGCGTGCGCAGCCCGACGATGGCGTCGTCGGGCTGCACGGGGTACTCCACGACCTCGGCACCCAGCCGCCGGATGGTCCCGGTCTCGGCGATCGGGCTGGGCAGCGCCGGCTCGTCCTCTGTCATCCCGAGCCGGCGGGCGAACGCCTCGAAGGTGGTGGCCTGCAGCAGTGTGGACACCAGGACGGCGAAGAAGACGATGTTGAGAAGCTCCAGGTTGCGCGGCACATCGGCGATGACGGGGAAGATCGCGAGCACGATCGGTACCGCCCCCCGCAGCCCGGCCCAGCTCAGCACCAGGCGTTCCCCGACGCTGAAGCGGTCGAACGCCGTGGCGATGAAGGTCGCGAGCGGCCGGGCCACGAACACCACCACCAGCGCGAGCAGCGTCCCCTTCACGGCGACGTTGTCGAGGTCGCTCGGGAAGATCAGCAGCCCGAGCGCCAGGAACATCGTGAGCTGGGCCACCCAGGCCAGGCCGACGTGGAAGCTCGTGATGGTCTGCTTTGCCGGGATGTTGGCACTGCCCAGGCTCAGGCCCACCAGGTAGACCGCCAGGAAGCCCGAGCCCTCGATGCTCGCCGCGGCGCCGAATCCGACCGCGGCGGCGGCCAGCGAGGCGACGGGATAGAGACCCGGGGTGTCGAGCCGTGCCCGCTGGAAGGCCTGCACCGACAGCCAGCCGACCACCAGTCCCACCACGGCGCCGATCCCGAGCTGGCGTGCGAACAGCCAGAGCATGTCGACGAACCCGTAGTCCGGCTTGTTGATCCAGTCGATGAAGCCGAGTACCAGCAGCACGGCCACGGGATCGTTGAAGCCGGCCTCGCCCTCGAGCGTGCGCGCCAGGCGCTTGCGCAGCGAGGACGCGCGGAGCACGGCGAAGATGGCCGCGCCGTCCGTGGAGGCGATGATCGAGCCGAGCAGCAGGCCCTCGAGGAGCGAGAAGTCGAACAGGGCGACCGCGACGAGGCCACCCACCGCGGCCGTGACCATCGTGCCCACGACCGCCAGCGAGAGCGCGGGGCGCAGCACCGGCCGGATCTCCCGGAAACCGGCGGTGAGCCCGCCCTCGAACAGGATCAGGGCCAGCGAGATCACGCCGATCAGCTCGGCCACGTGGTAGTTGCTGAAGTCGAGCCAGCCGAGCCCGTCGGAGCCCACGAGCATGCCCAGCCCCAGGAACAGCACCAGGCCCGGCAGCTTCACCCGGCCCGCGAGCAGCGAGGCCAGGAGGCCGCCGCTGAGCAGCAGTCCGGCGACCAGGATGAACTGCTCGTCACTCATCGAGGGGTGGCATCATCGCGGGTGGGGACAGCGATCGTGCGGTCGGTTGCGTTCGTCCGGTCTGTCACATACAGTCGCGACAAAGGGTGTTGAGAGCACACCTTTCGCCTTGGCCCTTGGGTGCGTCACCAACGAGGAGGGACGCCGGATGAGTGAGAGTCAGCCGTCGGTGAACCGCGACGAGGAGCGCCTCGCCGAGCTCGGCTACAAGCAGGACCTCAACCGCGTCTGGAGCAAGTTCTCCAACTTCGCGATCTCCTTTTCGATCATCTCGGTGCTGGCCGGCTGCTTCACCACCTACGGCCAGGCCTTCAACAACGGTGGCCCGATCGCGATCTCCTGGGGCTGGCCGATCATCTGCGCGCTCATCCTCACGGTCGCCGTCTCGATGTCGGAGCTGTGCTCGGCCTATCCCACCGCCGGCGGCCCGTACTGGTGGGCTGCCAAGCTCGGCGGGCCGGGCTGGTCCTGGTTCACCGGCTGGTTCAACGTCGTGGGTCTGATCGCCGTCGTGGCCTCGGTCGACTACGCCTGCGCCACCTTCGCGGCCAACCTGTTCAGCCTCTGGGACCTCAACCTGATCATCAACTTCCAGGGTGCCGTGGAGCTCGACGAGGTCTTCATCCTCTTCTGCGTGATCATGATCCTGCACGCGCTGATCAACATCTACTCGTCCCACCTGGTCGCGCTGTTCAACAACATCTCGGTGGTCGTTCACGTGGTCGGCGTGGCGGTGATCATCCTCATCCTGATCTTCATCCCCGATCGCCACCAGAGCGCCGACTTCGTCTTCACCGACACGATCAACAACTCGGGCTTCTCGAACGGATCAGGAAGCAACCTCTTCTTCTGGTTCTACGTGCTGCCCGTGGGCTTCCTGCTCACCATGTACACGGTCACGGGCTACGACGCGTCGGCCCACGTGTCCGAGGAGACCCAGGACGCCGAGCGCGCGGCCGCGCAGGGCGTCTGGCAGTCGGTGTTCATCTCGGCGGTGATCGGCTGGTTCGTGCTGCTGGCCATCACCTTCGCGGCCATCGACGTCGAAGCGGCGTCGGGTGGCACCATCCCGATCTTCACCAGCGCCATGGAGTCGGGCTGGGCCGAGACGGTGATCCTCATCTCCACCATCGGGCAGTTCTTCTGCGGCATGGCCTGCGTCACCAGCTGCTCGCGCACCTTCTTCGCCTTCTCGCGGGACCGCGCGGTGCCGGGCTGGCGGCTCTGGAGCTCGGTCAACAAGAACCACGTGCCCGTGGCGGCCGTCTACTGCGTATGCGTCCTCGCCGCGATCATCACCCTGCCGGCGCTCACCAGCAACGAGGCCGGCATCCCGGTGGCCTTCTTCGCCGTCGTCTCCATCTCCGTGGTGGCGCTCTACATCGCCTACGTGGCCCCGGTCTACCTGCGCCTGCGGGCGGGCGACAACTTCGAGCCCGGCGTATGGACGCTGGGCAACAAGTACCGCTGGATCAACACCATCGCCGTAGTGTGGGTGGGGCTCTGCGTGATCATCTTCTCGCTGCCCTTCACGCCCGCGGCGGTGCCCTGGAACGACGATTTCACCTGGTCCGCGGTCAACTACTCGCCGCTGATGGTGGGCGGCGTGTTCATCGTCGTGGGCATCTGGTGGCTCGTGAGCGCGAAGAACACCTACAAGGGCCCGGTGGCCAACATCTCGTTCGACGAGGGCATGGGCATCACCGAGGAGGAGCCCGCCGAGGGGAGCGCGCCGGCCTAGCGCAGCTCGGCCGCGGCGCGGACGAACGTCTGCCAGGCCTCGTGCTCGGACGAGCGCCAGGCCTCGTCGCGCTCGGGCTCGACCGTGCGGTCCACCGGGAGCAGCTCGGCCGCCTCGGCCAGCGTGCCGAACACTCCCGAGCCCACGCCCGCCAGCACCGCGGAGCCGAGCACCGTGGCGTCGGCGCCGGCCGCCTCCACCGGCGCGCCGATCGTGTCGGCCTGCAGCTGCAGCAACAGCGGCTCGTTGGTCAGGCCGCCGTCCACTCGCAGCGAGCGCACGTCCACGGTCTCGCGCATCGCGGCCACCACATCCGCCACTCGCCAGGCGATGCCCTCCAGCGCGGCCCGGGCCACCTGGGCGCGCACCGTGCCCCCATGGATGCCCGCGAGCACCGCCCTGGCCTCCGGCTTCCACCAGGGCGCGCCGATCCCGGCCAGCCCCGGCAGCACCCGGGCGCCGCCGCTGTCGGTGGCCTCGCGTGCGAGCTCGGTCAGCGCCGCCGGGCGCTCGGCCATGCCGAGCTCGCGGCACATCCACTCGAGCATCGCCCCGGCGGCGAAGACGCCACCGTCGATCGCGTACTCGGTGTGGCCGGCCACGCTCCAGGCCACCGTGGGGAGGAGGCCGCCGGCGGGCTGTGGCACCTCGTCGCCCGCGTGGCCCAGAACGAACACCCCGGTGCCGTACGTGGCCTTGACTCGCCCCGGCACCACACAGCCCGCACCGGCCAGCGCGGCCTGCTGGTCCACCACCTGGCCGCGCAGCGGCAGCTCGACCGGCCAGGACTCGTGCCGGAGGGTGCCCAGCTCGCCCGCGGTGTCGCGCACCTCGGGCAGCACCTCGGGCGGGACTCCGAACAGCTCGCACAACCGGTCGCTGAAGCCGGGCTGGCCCAGCGCGTGGAGCTGCGTGCGCGACGCGGTCGACGCGTCGGTGGCAAAGCCCGCGCCGAGGCGGTCACAGAGGAACGAGTCGACCGTGCCCATGCGCAGCGTCCCGGCCTGGAGCGCGTTCGCCACGGGCTCGTGGTTCTCGAGCAGCCAGGCCAGCTTGGCGGCGGAGAAGTAGGGGTCGAAGGGAAGGCCGCTCAACTCTTGGATCTCGGGCTCATGGTCGCCGAGGCGATCCAGCACGAGCTGAGAGCGCTTGTCCTGCCATACGACGATCGGGCTGAGCGGCTTGCCGGTCTCGGCGTCCCACGCGAGCACCGACTCGCCCTGATGGTCGAGTCCGCAGGCCACCACCTCCTCGGTCGCGCCGGCCAGCAGCTCGGCGACGGCGTCGACCACCACGGCCAGCACCTCCTCGCCGTCCTGCTCGACCCAGCCCGCCTGGGGATGGCGATTGATCTTGTCGCGGCGCGCCTCGGCCACGGGACGCAGCTGCTCGTCGAACAGGGCCGCCTTGACTCCGGTGGTCCCCTCGTCGATGCCGAGCAGCAACATCTGCGTTTCCTACCACACCCGAGCTTGAGCACGGCAGCGCGTTGCGGTTAGGCTCACGCAAAGGCCCGGTCGACCAACCTTATTGCGAGGGGACATGAAGCTAGACGAGCTGCGCAAAGACGCCAACGGCGGCGGGATCGACACGGTCCTGCTCGTGATCGCCGACATGGAGGGCCGGCTTCAGGGCAAGCGGCTCACCGTGGAGCACTTCCTGAACGAGGTGGCGGAGCACGGCGCCGAGGGCTGCAACTACCTGCTCGCGGTCGACGTCGACATGAACACCGTGGACGGCTACGCGATGTCGAGCTGGGAGCGCGGCTACGGCGACTTCGTGATGACGCCCGACATGGACACCCTTCGCCGGGTCCCGTGGCACGACGGCACCGTCCTGCTGATGGCCGATCTCGGCTGGGAGGACGGCTCCGACGTGGTGGCCTCGCCGCGCCAGATCCTGCGGCGCCAGCTCGCGCGGCTCGCCGAGCGCGGCTGGATCGCCACGGCCGGCACCGAGCTCGAGTTCATGATCTTCAACGACAGCTACGAGGAGGCCTGGAAAAAGGGCTACCGCGACCTCGAGCCGGCCAACCTCTACAACGTCGACTACTCGATGCTGGGCACCGCCCGCGTGGAGCCGCTGCTGCGACGCATCCGCAACTCGATGGCCGGCGCCGGCATGAAGGTCGAGAACTCGAAGGGCGAGTGCAACTTCGGCCAGCACGAGATCAACTTCCACTACGACGACGCCCTGAGCACCGCCGACGACCACGTGATCTACAAGACCGGTGCGAAGGAGATCGCCGCCCAGGAGGGCGTCTCGATCTCCTACATGGCGAAGTTCGACGAGCGCGAGGGCAACTCGTGTCACATCCACTGCTCCCTGGCCAAGGAGGGCGGAGGCAACGTGTTCGCGGACGACCAGGCCCTGTTCGACCGCTTCGTTGCCGGCCAGCTCGCCTGCCTGCGTGACCTCACGCTGTTCTTCGCCCCGAACGTGAACTCGTACAAGCGCTTCGTGCACGGCTCGTTCGCCCCCACCGCGGTGGCCTGGGGCAAGGACAACCGCACCTGCTCGATGCGCGTGGTGGGCCACGGACAGGGCCTGCGCGTGGAGAACCGGCTGCCGGGCGCCGACGTGAACCCCTACCTGGCGCTCGCGGCGATGATCGCCGCCGGGCTGCACGGCATCGACAACGAGCTGGAGCTCGAGCCGGCGTTCGAGGGCAACGCCTACGACTCCGACAAGCCGCGGGTGCCGCACACGCTCTACGCGGCGCGCGACCTGTTCGCCGAGTCCGAGGTGGCCCGCGAGGCCTTCGGCCAGGACGTGGTCGACCACTATCTGAACCGGGCGCACATCGAGCTCGACGCCTTCGAGGCCACGGTCACCGACTGGGAGAAGTTCCGCGGCTTCGAACGGCTCTGATGGCCGGCGGCCGCCCGGTCATCGGAATCTGCGCGGCCACCGAGCAGGCTCGTTGGGCAGCGTGGGACGTGGTCGCCAACCTGTCGCCGCGCAGCTACTCGCTGGCGGTGTCACGTGCCGGCGGCATGCCGCTGATCCTGCCGCCGGACGACGTGAGCGCGGAGTCGCCCGATGAGCTGCTCGACCTGCTCGACGGCCTGATCCTGGCCGGCGGCGCCGACGTGGACGCCGGCTCCTACGGCGCCCGTCCGCATCCCGAGACCGCGGTGACGTGGCCCGAGCGCGACCGCTTCGAGCTCGCGCTGGGCCACCGGGCCCTGGAGCGCGACATGCCCTTCCTCGGCATCTGCCGCGGGATGCAGATGCTCAACGTGACCGCGGGTGGCACGCTCGACCAGCACCTGCCCGACCGCGTCGGCCACGAGGATCACCGCCACACGCCGGGCGTGTTCGCCGACCACGCGGTGCGCCTGTCCGAGAGCTCGCTGGCCCGCCGCGTGGTGGGCGAGTCGGAGACCGCGGTCAAGTCCCATCACCACCAGGGAGTCGACGAGCTGGGCGAGGGCGTGGAGGCCAGCGGCTGGTCCGACGACGGCGTGGTCGAGGCCATCGAGCTTCCCGACCACAGCTTCGCCCTCGGAGTGCTGTGGCACCCCGAGGAGGACGAGGCCTCCCGCGTGATTGGAGCGCTCGTGGAAGAGGCACGCGCGCGGCGCGCCCAACGCGACGCAGAGACGTAACACTCGTCGCACACGTGTAACGGTTTCTGCGGCACGATCGGGCGATGCCGCCCCGCAGGCGCGTTGCTTGGAACGTTTCACATGACATACATGCGATTTGTTCCGAGCATGGGGTCGATGCGGCGATCTCCGCGCTCGCGGATGTCCAGCACGGGCTTACAGCCGACGACCAGGTGCGAGACCTCGGGCTCGGTCGCGGCGGGTTGGCGCACCGCATCAAGCAGCGACGGCTGCACCGGATCTTCCCTGGCGTCCTGGCAGTTGGCCGATCCGTCCTGACACCCCGAGGGCGCCTGATGGCCGCCGTTCTTTCGGCCGGTGCGGACGCTGTGATCAGCTACCAGTCAGCGGGGGAACTCTGGGGCGTCCGACGCAGCGGCTCTGCCGCAATCGATGTCACGGTGCCACGTAAGCTTCGGCCGCGGCCCGGGCTGAGGTTTCACCTTTCCTCGCTGCCCGACGACGAGCGCGACACCGTCGACGGTATCTCGGTCACCACCGTCGGCCGCGCACTGATCGACCTCGCCGGAATTCTCAGCCCCAGCGCGCTGCAGCGCGTAGTCGAGCGCGTCGAGGCGCTGCAGCTCACACACGAGGTCCCCGTCTCGGAGCTGCTTCTCCGCTACCCGCAGCGCCCAGGGACCGGAAAGCTCAGGGCCGTGCTCGCGCAGCCCCTCGTCAACCCCACCCGGAGTGAGCTCGAGAACCGCTTTCAGGAGTTCCTAAACGACGCGGGCTTCCGGCGGCCGGAGATCAATGCCCTCGTGAATGTGCGCGGCACATGGTTGGAGCTCGACTGCGTCTGGCGCCGGCAGAAACTGGTCGTCGAGCTCGACGGCTACGAGACCCACGGGACCCGGGCGGCGTTCGCGCGCGACCGGCGCAGGGATCGGCTCCTCGAGGCCGCAGGGTTCACGGTGATCCGCGTGACGTGGTGGGATCTGGACCCCGGTGAGCACAGAGCCGCCCTGGAGCGGGACCTCCACCTCCTGCTCCAGCGTGCCGACGCCTGAGCTCGCTACTGCGGTGCGTAGCGGTGATGGATCGCGAGCCGGTTCCCGTCGGGATCCTCGAAGAACGCCTGCTTGCAGACGCCCGAGTCGATCGTCTCCCCCTGAAAGTCCACGCCGCGTGACTCGAGCTCGGTCTGTGCTGCCTCGAAGTCGTCGACCCTGAACTCGATCGGGTGGTTGTTGGCGCGGAACTCGATGCCGAAGGCGCTCGACTGCATCACTGCGATGGTCAGGTTGCCGGTCTCGAACTCCACGGCCGGCATCTGGCCCCAGCGCTTGGACTCAGACAGCCCGAGGACGTCGCCGTAGAAGCTCACCGCGGCGTCGAAGTCCTGCGTGGCCACGGTGATGAAGTCGGTGCCGGTGATCAGTGAAGTGGTCAAGACGAGCCTCCTTGGTAGCTGGATCAGTCACTGAGAGTAGGCTCGCCACAGCCCGGTAGCGAACCGAGGGGATGGACGTGGACACGCTCGAATTCGTCAGGGACATCACGTTCAAGATGTGCGATCGCGACTTCGACGTCGATCTCGTCGAGTCGACGTTCGCCGAGGACTTCGTCCACCACGGCAACGGCGCGACGAGCGACAAGGCGGGTTACCTCGCGCGCGGGCGTGAGTATCGCGAGCAGTTCGCGAGCATCGACCGGCCCGAGTTCGACGAGCTGTTCGCCGTCGACGACCGCGTCGTGGTGGCCTACACGCTGCAGCTACACCGCAACGACGGCGACGCCGAGCGCATGGCGGTCATGGCGATCTGGACCGTCAGGGACGGCAAGGTCGCCGCTCTGCGCGAGGTGGACGCGCCCGCGGCGTAGCCGCTGCGCCTACGCGGCCGCCGCCCGATTGGCGCTCGCCGCCTGCGCGAACGAATGGAACAGCGCGCGCTTGTCCGACGCCTCCGGGTGCCACTGCACGCCGAGCACCCAGCTGCCATCGTCGGCCTCCAGAGCCTCGGGAACGCCGTCGGGCCGGGAGCGGCCCGTGACCAGGAGGCCGTCGGCGATCCGATCGACCGCCTGATGGTGGTGACAGCGGCCGACGTGGAGCGTCTCCCCGAGCGCGCGAGCCGCCAGCGAGCCCTCCTGCAGCTCGATCTCGTGCTCGTTGCCCTCGAAGGTGCCGACGATGCGCCGGTGGGTGCTCACGCCCCGGTCGTCCACCAGGTCCTGCACCAGCGTGCCGCCCAGCGCCACGTTCAGAAGCTGCATTCCCCGGCAGATGCCGAGGTAAGGCAGGCCGCGCGCGACGGCGAAGCGGGTGAGCGCGATCTCGAAGGCGTCGCGTTCGGAGTAGGTGGCCTCCATCGCGTCGATGGGCTCGGCGCCGTAGGTGCGCGGATCGATGTCGGCCCCGCCGATAAGGAGCAGGCCATCGATGCGGTCGAGCAGCCCTTCGGGCGCGCGCGTGTCCACGGGCAGCAGCACGGCCAGCGCCCCGGTGGACTGCAGGGCGTCCACGTAGGTGTCGGCCACGAGGTGAGCCGTCTGGTCCCAGAAGGCCCAGCGGGCCCGCTCGCGCACCGCGCAGATCCCGATCACGGGCGCTGGGCCGTTGTTGGACGGATCGAGCACGGCGCGCGAGCTTGACAGCGCCTGACCTCGATGTAAAGGTCTCGCGACCATGCCATTTGCGACGGATTCTTCCGTGAAGGTCGTGGAGCCCGCCACCGAGGAGGTGATGGCCGAGCTGCCGGAGGCCGGTCCCGAGGACGCCGACGCCGCGGTCGCCCGCGCGAAGGAGGCCTTTCCCGCCTGGCGGGCCGTCGCGCCCGGCGATCGTGCCGAGCTCCTGCGCAGGCTCTCGACGGCGGTGCGCGAGCACACCGAGGAGCTCGCCCTGCTCGAGGCGCGCCAGGTGGGCAAGCCGATCTCCGACGCGCGCGGCGAGGTCGGCATGGTGGCCGACGTGTTCGCCTACTACGCCGGCGCCCCCGAGCGGCTGCTTGGGGACACCATTCCCGTGGCCGGGGGCGTGGACCTCACCTTTCGCGAGCCGCTCGGCGTGGTGGGGCTGATCACCCCCTGGAACTTCCCGCTTGCGATCGCGTCGTGGAAGCTCGGCCCCGCGCTGGCCGCCGGCAACACGATCGTGCTCAAGCCCGCCGCGCTCACACCGCTAACGGCGGTCGAGCTCGAGCGGATCGCCGTGGAGGCCGGCCTGCCCGAAGGTGTGCTCAACGTGGTGGTCGGCGCGGGACGCACGGTGGGTGAGCGGATCACCGAGCATCCAGATGTGGCCAAGGTCGCCTTCACCGGCTCGACCGAGGTGGGCCGCCGCATCCAGGCGCTGGCCGCGGGCACCATCAAGCGGGTCACGCTCGAGCTGGGCGGCAAGTCGGCCAACGTGATCTTCGCCGACGCCGATCTCGAGCAGGCCGCCCATTCGGCGCCGCCCGCAATGTTCGGCAACGCCGGCCAGGACTGCTGCGCGCGCTCGCGCATCCTGGTCGAGGCCTCTGCGGTCGACCGTTTCATGGACGCTCTCGAGGAGTCGGTAGAGGCGATTCGCGTGGGCGACCCGCTCGACGACTCGACCGAGATGGGACCGCTGGTCTCCGAGGATCAGCGCGAGACCGTCTCCTCCTACGTCGACGACGACGCTCCCGTGGCCATCCGCGGTAGCGCCCCCGAGGGACGTGGCTACTGGTTCCCGCCCACGGTGCTGGCGCCGATGCGAAACGACGACCGTGCGTCACGCGAGGAGATCTTCGGCCCGGTGGCCTGCGTAATCCCGTTTCGCGACGAGGCCGAGGCCGTGCGGCTGGCCAACGACACGATCTACGGCCTGTCCGGATCGATCTGGACCCGGGACGGCGCCAAGGCCCTCCGCGTGGCGCGCGCGATCGACAGCGGGGTGCTGTCGATCAACTCGAACACGTCGGTGCGCGTGAGCACGCCCTTTGGAGGTTTCAAGCAGTCGGGCTTCGGGCGCGAGCTCGGGCCGCACGCGCTCGAGCACTACACCGAGGTCAAGAACGTCTACTACGCGACGGAGGGAGGCTGAGTGGCGGGGCGTTTGGAGGCAAAGGTCTGCGTGATCACCGGCACGGCCAGCGGGATCGGCCGTGAGTCGGCTGAGCTGTTCGCCGCCGAGGGCGCGACCGTGGTGGGGGTCGACCTGAGCGCCGATGCCGCCGGCGACCTCGCGATCCAGGCCGACGTGACCGATGAGGAGCAGGTCCGCGGCGTGTACGCGCGCACCAAGGAGGAGTTCGGGCGAGTCGACGTGCTCTTCAACAACGCCGGCATCTCACCCGAGGACGACCGCTCGGTGCTGGATACGGAGTACGAGGCGTGGCAGCGCGTTCAGGACGTGAACCTCAAGTCGGTCTTCTTCTGCTGCAAGCACGGCATCCCTCACCTGATCGAGGGCGGCGGAGGATCGGTGATAAACACCGCTTCGTTCGTGGCCGTGGTGGGTGCCGCCGTATCCCAGATCTCGTACACCGCCGCCAAGGGCGGCGTGCTGGCGATGTCGCGCGAGATGGGCGTGGAGTTCGCCCGCCAGGGCGTGCGCGTGAACGCCCTCTGCCCCGGCCCGGTGAACACCCCGCTCCTCCAGGAGCTCTACGCCAGCGATCCGGCCAAGGCACAGAGGCGCATGGTGCACCTGCCGCCGGGGCGCTTCGCCCAGGCCAAGGAGATAGCCAACGGTGCGCTGTTCCTAGCCAGCGACGAGTCGACCTACGTGAACGCCACGACCTTCCTCGTTGACGGCGGGCTGACGGGCGCCTACCTCACACCGGAGTGATGGACGGCTTCGAACTCAACGACCTCGTCGCCCGGCTGGACACCTCCGGCCACGACTACGCGGAGTTCTTCCGGGCTCCCAGCGGCACCCTCTCGATGATGATCGCGTTCTGGCCCGCGGGAGGCGAGGACCCGCAGGAGCCCCACTCGGAGGACGAGGTCTATTACGTGGGCTCGGGACGGGGGAAGATCAGGGTGGCCGGCGAGGAACGCGATGTCCAGGCGGGATCGGTGGTGTACGTGGCGGCCGGCGTGGAGCATCGCTTCCACTCCATCGAGGAGGACCTGGCGGTAGTGGTGTTCTGGTCGCCTCCGCATTCGCCTGAGCAATGAGGGTCCTCGCGATCGTCCACCAGGACAACGCCGGCGCGGGCGTGTTCGGTGACGCGGTGGACGAGCTCGTCGAGTGGCGCCCGCCCCAAGAGCCGGCGCCCCAGCCGGACGGGTTCGACGCGGTGATGACGTTCGGAGGCGCGATGAACGCCGACCAGGAGGATCGGCATCCCTGGTTGCGCACCGAGAAGGACTTTCTGCGCCGGCTCCTGGCCGCCGGCGTGCCGACGCTCGGCGTGTGCCTGGGCTGCCAGCTGGTGGCCGAGGCCGCGGGTGCGCCCGTGCGGCGCGCGGCCAAGCCGGAGATCGGCTGGCGCCGCGTGGAGATCACTCCCGAGGGGAGCGGCGATCCGCTCATTGGGCCGCTCGCTCCGGCATTCGACGTCTTCCAATGGCACTCCTACGAGGCGCCCCTGCCGCCCGGAGCCGTGGCGCTCGCCCACAGCGGAGTGTGTCTGCAGGCCTTCCGCCTCGGCAATCTGCCCGCCTGGGGGCTGCAGTTCCACGCCGAGGTCACCGCGCGCGACCTGGGCTCCTGGCTCGACGAATGGCAGAGCGATCCCGACGCTGTGGCCAGCGGCCAGGACCCGGAGCAGATCAGAGCCGACAGCGAGGCACGCATCGCCGCCCAGAACGACCGGGGCCGCGAGCTGGCCGGGCGCTTCCTGGCGGCGGCGAGGGCGAACGCGGCGGCGGCCTAGCCGGCCCGCATCCAGCGGCCCACAGCTCCACGAGCTCGGGCGCGCCTTCGCGCCCGCGTCAGGCTTGCGGCGGAGCCTGCGGGCCGCCCGACGGCGGCTGCGGATCCCCGCCCGCCGGGGGCGCGCCTCCAGGCGGCGGCGCGGCCGGCGGCGGCGAGCCGGGCTCCGGCGGCGGAGCCTGTCCCGAGCCGGGCGGCGGGGGCGGCGGCATCGATGAGCCCTGCGTGGGCGCCTCCGGCGCGACGCCGACAGGGGCGGCGAGCTCGCCGCCGGCACCCGGTATCGGCTCTCCGCGAAGCCGCTTGAGCTCGAAGTAGATGTTCGAGGCCGCCAGCGCGCTCAGCGGGACGGTGAGCAGGTTGACGATCATGTCGGCGAGGGCGAAGCCGACAAAGGAGTCGAGCAGTGCTCCGATGATCACCGAGAGCACCAGCCTGACTACGAGGATGATCAGGAACAGCACGACGAGAACGCCGAACACCTGCCAGCCGTTGCCCCTCACCAGCTCGCGGCTGCGACCGAAGGAATCGAACACCCCGGTGCGCTCGAGCACGATCACCGGGACGAGTACGGACCAGATCGTGAGCAGGAACAGGCCGGGAACGATCAGCAGCACGAATCCGATGGCGATCCCGATTCCGGCCAGGATGCCGGCGCCGATCAGTACAGCCAGCACGGGCGAGGCGGACGAGAACAGACCGCCGATGGTCTGATCGCGCCGGCCATCAAGGATGTCCCGCGCAGCCTCGACCACCATGCCCTGGTACCAGAAGGTCGCGACGATCGAGAGGGCGCCCGCCAACAGCGACAGTAGGAAGCCGCCCTCGCTGTAGAACCAGCCGTTGATCAGACCGACGGGTACGAACAGGATCAGAGCGGCCCCGATCAGCAGCGCAAACTGATCGCGGTACATCGCGAAGGTGCGCGAAAGGACCTGCCCGACGTCGAGCTTCTCGTTCATAGAGCAGAATCTACTGCTGTGTCGGACGGCTTACGCGGACAGCTACTTATTGCGGCGCCCTCGTTGCACGATTACTTCCGGCGCGCGGTCGTCCTCGTTCTCGAGCACACGCCGGACGGCGCCATGGGCGTGGTGCTCAACCGCGCGGCCGAGGTGCGCGTCGCCGATGTCGTTCCTGCGCTGGCCGAGCTCCCGGACTCCGATCAGCTCGTGCGCCTGGGTGGGCCCGTGGCGCCCGAGTCCGTGGTGGCGCTGGGGGACTTCGAGCACCCCGAGGAGGCCGGTACGACCGTGCTCGGCTCGCTCGGCACCCTCGACCCCGAAGCGCCCAACGAGTCGCTGCGTCGCCTGCGCGTCTATGCCGGCTACGCCGGGTGGGGGGCAGGACAGCTGGACGGCGAGCTCGAGCAGGACGCCTGGATCGTGGTGCGAGCGAAGGTCGACGATCCCTTCGGCGAGGCCGATCTCTGGTCCGAGGCGGTGGCCCGCAAGGGCGGCAGCTACCGGCTGCTGGCCACCATGCCGAGCGATCCTTCGCTCAACTGAGGCCGAGCTCGTCGAGCACCGGGCTTTGGGGGATGGGCCCGAGCCAGGACGGATACACGCGCCGTGCGGCGTCGGCGCAGGGCCGGCCGGCCACCAGCCGGCCGAGACTCCCCTCGAACTCGAGCAGCACCCGGATGCTGGCGAACACCTGGAAGTCCGCGGCGTTTGGCGGGCTCGCCCCCGATCGTGCCCTCGGCGATCAGAGCGTCGGTGCGGTCGAGGAGCGCCGGCAGAGCAGCCAGATCGGCGCGCACCGCCTCGCGGTCCGCGCCGGAGCGCCGGGCGAGCCGTTCCCCGAGCGGTCGCAACAGCTCACCGGCTGCGGACGGCGCCCCCACGACCTCGGTGGCCGCCCAGCGGCGCAGCGCGCTGTCGTGCACCAGGCAGTAGCGGAAGATCCTGCGCGGCACGGGCTGGAGCTCGGCCTCTCCCCATTGCTCGGCGGCCTCGATGCGGGCGCGCGCGACCGGGTCGGCACCGAACAACGGCGGCTCGGGCACGAGCTCCTCGAGCGCCCGCGAGATCGTGAGCGTGCCCTCGAGCCGGCGTCCCTCGATCTCGGCCACGGGCACCGTGAGCCCCTCGAAGCCGGCGAAGCGGAGCAGGCCGCCGTGGAGACCCGGGGGAAGCGTGATCACGCGATGAGGAATGCGCTTGTGGGCGAGGAGCGCACTACCCGTGGCCGACGACGTGGACAGCGGGATCACGTAGAGCCGGTTGACCATCGCGCTGCGCCGCCGGCTCAGCCGCGGCAGCGGCGCACCGAGCGGGCCACCGCGCGGGAACGCTCGGCGTACCCCGTGGCGGACGGGTGCACACCGTCGCCCCCGAACCAGCCCGGGTTCTGTCGAGCCATCCGCGCCCAGTTGACCACGCGCAGGTTGCTGCGCGGCTTGGACTCCTGGGCCAGCGCGCGGTTGTAGCCCGAGTAGCTGGCACCCGCCACCGGCGGACGGACGACGTTGGTCCACACCACGCAGCGCCGTGGGCCCGCCACCGCCATCACGGAGCGGATCGCGGAGCGGAAGCTCGAGACGCTGCGCGGATCGTCGTTGGTGCCCAGGCTCACGTGGATCACGCGGGGGAGGCGGCGTCCGTAGGAGCGCATCACCGAGGCGCCTTCGAACGCGTGGCGGCTGATCGCCGTGGACTGCGTCACGCGCCAGCGCCGCAGTGCCCGGGGGAGGTAGGGAGCGGTTCCCACCGCCAGCGAGTCGCCGTTCACGAGCAGGTTGCGCGACAGCGAGGCCGTGGCCCGTTCGCCGGCGGGCGCGGCGGGCGCGAGCAGCGCCACGGCGAGCGTGGCCGCCAGGGCGACGAGCAGAACCCGTGAGCCCCTCACGGCCCGTCCTTGTCATCGAGAGCGGGGTAGTCCTTTGCCATTGCCTCTAGTACGAGCCGGGCGGGGGCGATGGCTCCATCGCGGCTGAAGTGCACGCCGTCCGACTGCCGCGCGAGCACGCGCCGGCCGTCGATCTTGAGCGAGTCGCTGTACTTGCCGTTGTTGAGGGTCGAGTAGACGTCCACGTAGCGCAGCCCGGGCACGGCCTTCACCGCCTGCTCCACCGCGCGGTTCTGCGTGGCGTAGATGTCGTCGAACTCGGGATCGCGGGCGGTGGGCGGGGGGACCCAGTAGACCGGGCGCTTGCCGTCGCCTCCGAGCGTCTTCGCGACCACCGCCACCCGGCGTGCGAACTCCGTCTGCCACTCCGGGTCCTGAGGCCCGTAGAGCTGGCCGTTCGCCTCCACGTTGAAGCCGTCGTTGCCGCCGATGGCCATCACCACCGCGTCGGGATCGCGAGCCGCCACCTCCTGCTGAGCGTTCACCTCCCAGTTGAAGAAGGCCGGGTTGGTCAGGCCGGTGGCGTTCTGGGCCACGGTCTCCACGTCGAGGAGGCCGGGCGGCGCCTGGTCGGTGATCCGCTGGCCGAGGAAATCGGCCTCCGAGTCGCCTGTCACGAGAAGGTCGATGGGCTTGCCGGGCTTCGGCTGCGGGAACTTCAGCTGGCGGGCCTCCACACGAGCCCGCCGCCGCAGGATCGCCGCGGAGCCCGACTCGAGCTCGGTGCCCGACGCCGTCTTGTCCTCCTGGCCGAACGCCAGGTCGAGCCCCTCGCGCGGAAGGTGAAGACCCACGAAGCCCGCCACGTCGTCGAGGGGCCGGCCGACCGACAGGACGATGTCACGCGTGGTGCCGCGCTGCATGCCCTCGCCCGCGCGGACGATCGCCTCGGAGTTGAACACGGCCGCGATCACCAGGGCGATCACCACCACGACGAGGACCCGCCCGGCCGGCATCATCAGATCTCGGTTTGGCTTTGGGTCCATGGGTCAGAACTGGAAGTAGATGAAGGGCGCAACGCCCTGCTGGCCGACTGCCGCGTCCGCGGCCACGATGAGCGCCCCGAAGGCGACCCCCTGAGCGGCCACAGGCCGGGCCACCACCCAGGCCTCGGCTCGGCGCCACCACCCCTGCGGCAGGACCTGAACCGCAATCGCGGCCACCACCAGGAAAACCATAGGGAACGTGACCAGCGGTGAGGGGCCGGAGAAGCCGAGTCCGCCGAGGATGTCGAAGGCCACATTGAGGTTGGGCGCACGGAAGAACACCCAGGCGACGCATACGACGTTGAAGGTCACGAACCACGCAAGTGGGGCGGGTAAGCGAAAGTTCTCGAGGTTCTCGCGACCCCAGCGCTCGATCGAGAGCGCGCCGCCGTGGATGCCGCCCCAGATCAGGAAGGTCCACGACGCGCCGTGCCAGAGCCCGCCCAGCAGCATCGTGAGCATCAGGTTTCGGTAGGTCTTCGCCTCTCCCTTCCGGTTGCCGCCCAGGGGGATGTACAGGTAGTCGCGCAACCAGCGCGAGAGCGTGATGTGCCAGCGCCGCCAGAAATCCTGCAGGGACAGAGCCATGTAGGGACGGTTGAAGTTCTGGGGCAGTTGGAAGCCCAGCAGCAGGGCGAGGCCGATCGCCATGTCGGTGTAGCCCGAGAAGTCGCAGTAGATCTGAGCGGCGAAGGCGTAGAAGGCGAGCAGGATCTCGCCCCCCGAATGCGCCGAGGGATCGTTGTACACCGGATCGACCACCCTGCGAGCCAGCTCATCGGCGATCACGGTCTTCTTGATCAGCCCGCCGGCGATCAGGAACAGCCCCGGGCCGGCCAGCACCGCCCTGGGGTCGCGGGGCACGCGCAGCTGCGGCAGGAGCTCGTTGGCGCGGACGATCGGGCCGGCCACCAGGTGGGGGAAGAACGCCTGCAGGATCGCCACATCCCCCAGCGAGGCGGCGCGCGTCTCGCCGCGGTAGACGTCGACCACGTACGAGATGGCCTGGAAGGTGAAGAACGAGATGCCGATCGGGAGCACGATCTGCACGATCGGAAGCGGGGAGCCGAGGCCGAGGGAGTCAAGGAACGAGTTGGTCTCGTCGATGAAGAAGCCGAGGTACTTGAAGGTGCCGAGCAGCCCGAGGTCGAACACGATTGCCGCGACCAGTGCCCGCTTGCGAGTCACCTGCGAGGGTGCCGTGGCGATCACGCGGGCCGCGACGGTGTTGACCACGCTCGAGGCGATCAGGAGGAAGACCCAGCGCCAGTCCACCCATCCGTAGAAGAAATAGGAAGCGACGAGGATGAACGGCCGCCATGCTCTCGGGTGAGGCATGAGCGCCCAGGACAAGATGAACACGACCACGAAGAAGGCCGCGAACTCGATCGTCGGGAAGCTCACGCGCTGGATTCTGTCTGGCGCGGCGGCCGTGCTACTGGGATTCGGCCTGCCGGCGGCCGCTCAGGCCGCTCCGCAGAGCGTGCTCGTGGTCGGCGACAGCCTCCAGGTGGGCACCGGTCCCTACCTCGAGCGCGACCTGCGTGCGGCGAACGTGGAGATCGACAGCCGGCAGAGCCGCGGCAGCCTCGACGGGCTCGCGACCCTGCGTTCGCGCCTGCGTACCGATCACACGGTCGTGGTCTTCGATCTCGGCACGAACGACGATCCACGCAACCCCGACGCGCTCTACGCGACCATGAACGAAGCCCGCCAGGTTGCCGGTGACCGCTGCCTGGTGGTGGCCACGATCCTGCGCCCGCCCTACAACGGCGTCTCAGTGGACGGCATGAACGCGGCGATCGAGCGCTTCGCGTCCGACAACCCCGGCGTGCAACTCGTGGACTGGTACGGAGTCGCCACGAGCACGCGCGGCATCCTCTACGAGGATGGCGTGCACGCGCGGCCCGAGGGCTATGCCCTGCGCGGCCGGCTGGTGGCGCAGGGGGTGCGCGACTGCGCCGGCGGCGGCGGCGGGGGAGACGTGACGGGGATTCCCGCGCCGCGCGGCGCCGGCAAGCTGCCCCCCACGCCGCCGCCGGAGCCCGAGCCGGCGCCGGAGCCCGAGGTCGCGGTGGAGCCGCCGGCGGCGCTGGTGGCGATCGGGTCGGCGGTCCGACACGCCTGGGAGCTCGTGGACAGCGCCACCGGCGATGCGCGCCGGGCCGCGGGGCTGGGTCCGCCCGAGCCCGTGCTGGGCGACTACTCAGATAATTAGGACGCGAGATCCGGCAGGTGGGCGCGTACGTGCTCGTCCAGGGTCTGGCGCACCCAGCGGCGCTCCTCCGAGCCCGCCATCCGGTAGCGGCCGAGCAGCTCCTTCTGCCCTTCGAGCGGCAGGCCCGCCAGCTCCCAGCGGATCGCCAAGCGCTCGAAGAGGAACTCGACCCGCCGCTGCCAGCGATCCTCAGCAGAGGCCGCGGGCCGCGCCTCCAGCGCGTCGAGCTGGCGCCGCGTGCCCTCGCTCAGCTCGTCGCGCAGCGTGAGCACGTTGCCGTCGGCGTCCGTGTAGTCGCTGGACGCGGCGGGCGCGGAGGGCCCCGAGCGCCCCTGCTTCTCGCGACGCCGGCTGCGGCGGCCCAAGGCTCAGCCGGCGGGTGGAGCTTCCAGCGTCTTCGCGCGGCGGTCGCAGGCGGCGCGAATGCGGTCGGCCACGTTCGGCAGCACGGCGGCCATGCTCCGGAACTCCTGCTCCGACATCACGAGCGCCCGCACCTGTGAGGTGGCGGTCACCGAAGCGTTGCGGGTGGCGCCACCGAGAATGCCCATCTCGCCCAGGAAGTCGCCCGTGCCGAGCACGGCGATGCAGTCGCCGTCGCGGACCACCTCGGCGGAGCCCTCGAGCAGAACGAAGAACTCGTAGGCGAACTCTCCCTGCCGGACGAGCTCGGCGCCCTCGGCAAGGTCGATCTCGTCGGCGCGCTGCGCGACCTCGCGCAGCTCCTTCGTCGACAGCGACTCGAACAACGGGATTCCCTTCAGGCTGGCCAGATCCATGCTCCTCCTCCGCTCGGAGACGACGAAATGATCCTAACTCCGGTGGGCCCTGCGCGCTTCGGGACCGTATCCGGTGCCGTCCGTAGGCTGCCGCGGCGATGGATCGCGTCACCGTACGGGGGCTGTCCGCGAGCGAGCGGTCTCCGCGCTGGCGTCGCCGGGTGCGCCTGCGCGAGCGCCTGGCCCTGAGTCTCACCCTGATCCCCGCCGTATACCTGCTGGCTGCGGCGGTGCTCGGGATCGTCGTGCCGGAGATCGACCGCTCACGGGGGCACAACACGGTCCTGGATCTCGATCCGGACAGCGCCCGCTCGATCCTCGAGGCGGTCGCCGCCGGGATGATCACGTTCGCCGGCCTGGTGGTGTCGATCGCTGTGCTGGTGATCCAGTTCGGTGCCGGGCAGTACTCGCCGCGGTTGGTGCTCCTCTTTCGCCGCGACCCCGTGGTCAAGAACGCACTCGGGCTGTTCGTGGCTCCCGGGCTGTTCGCGCTCGTGGCGGTTGGACCGATCGGTGCCGGCAACGCTGACGTGCGCCCCGATCTCACCGTGATCGTGGCGCTGCTCCTCATGACGGCCGCGCTGCTGGCGTTGTTTGGCTTCATCGGGCGGCTGCTCGATCTCCTCCGGCCGCGCCAGATCTACGCTCACCTGGTGGAGCGGGCGAACGCGGCCATCGACGACGTCTACCCCGCCGCTCTCGGCTCGGACGTGGAGCGCGTGGCTCGTCCCCGAGAGACGGTCACGTCGGTGGTTAGCCACATCCTGGCTCCGGCGGTGCTCGCGGCGGTCGACCGCGCGCAAGCCGTACGGGTCGCAGGCGAGGCGGGCGTGGCCGTGGAGGTGGCGCTGCCGGTGGGCGGCCACGTCCACACCGGAGCTCCGCTGTTCCTCGTACACGGTGAAGGCGCGGTCGACGAGCGGGCGCTGCGCGAGTGCGCCATCTTCTCCGATGGCCGCACCATCACCCAGGACCCGGCGTTCGCGCTGCGGGCGATGGTGGACGTGGCGTGCCGCGCGCTCTCGGCCGCCGTGAACGATCCCACCACCGCGGTGGAGTGCCTGGACGCCGAGCAGGGCTTGCTGCTGCGTCTCGCCGAGCGGCGCCTCGACGGCTCGGCCGTTGTGGACGATGACGGGGTCGTGCGGCTGTTGATGCCAACCGCCGGCTGGGACGACCTGCTCACGCTCGCCTTCACCGAGATCCGCAACTACGGGGCCGGCGACCCGCAGGTTGCTCGGCGCATGCGCGCCCTGCTCGAGAGTCTCGAGGAGGCGGCACCGGAGTCGCGGCGCTCCCAGCTCGCGCAGCAGCGGACCCTGCTCGACCACGCGGTGGAGCGGGCCTACCCCGATTCGCTGGAGCGTGCCGTGGCCCGTACGCCGGATCGGCTCGGCCTCGGCGCCGGCGGGCCCGCGCCGCCCTAGCGCTCCGCCCTGCGCAGGTACTGTCGAGCCTGCCGCGCCACCACCTTCGTGAGCGTCCCCAACGCGATGTTGCCGTCCATCAGGTGCAGGCCCCAGGTGGCGTCGGGCACCGGGGTGAGGGTTCGGGCCTTCAGGTTCGAGGTGACCTGGAGGACGTCCGCGCCGCCGGCCGACGAGCAGCGGGCCGTGGCTGCGCTGGGCAGGGAGATCCACGGGGTGCTCGCCCGCGGCAGCGGCCCTCCTGCGGCCACCTGGATGAGGGATCCGATCGCGCCGGCCGCGAAGGGGGTGGTGGGAAGCACCAGCTCGACCTTTCCCGAGCCGCCGGCCAGCGCGGCGGGATTGGTGCACAGCACCTCGAGACGGTCGTTCGTGGTGCGGCCGAACACCGAGTTCGCCGGCACGGGTCCGTTGAAGGACGAGAAGTGGATCACGCAACCGGTCTGCCTGGATGAGCGGCAGGCCCTGACGTTTCGGAAGTCTCCGCCGGCGTCGCGCCCCTTGCGCACCGTGACCCCGCCACCCAGGAGAACCGCGGAGATCAGTCGCCTGCGCACCCTCGGCGACGGATCGATCTCGCGTTTCACGAGGTCGCGAAGCATGAACGTGCCCTGTGAGTGGCTGAGCAGGACCACGCCGCGTCCCCTGTTGTACTTGCGCAGATAGGCGCGCCATGCCTCACGCACGTCCGAGTAGGCGCGCTCACGGTCGGCCCGAGTCACGGTCGGATTGCGCAGCCCGGCGAGCGTGATCTGGCGGTAGACCGGTGCGTAGACCCGGCAATCGCGCGAGTAGCGGGCGGCCTGGTAGAGCGCGATCGAGCGCAGTTCGGGATCGATGCTCTTGGTGGCCTGCACGCCCGGCTGGTTGCTCACCGTCGGATAGACGTAGAAGCAGTCGTACTTCGGGCGGGTGGGGCGCTTGACGTTGAGCGTGGCGAGCTTCTTCTCATCGGGAGACAGCACCGTGGTCCGCAGGCTGGGCGTGCACGGGTTGTCCTTCAGGCCGGGCTTGCACAGCCACACGGTCTTCGCCGCGGCCGGAGCGGCCGCCGCGAGGGCGGCCGACAGGACGAGGGCAACAACCACCAAACGGTGCGGTCCCCTTCGGGTCAATGCGATGCCTCCTCTTCGAGCAGCCTGGTTCGGAGCCGCTGGCGCAGCTCGGCGAAGGCCACGGTTTCGTAGGTGATGAGCGCGGCGAGCAGCGCCGCGACGATGGCGATCGTAACCAGGGCAGGGATCTCCACCGCGGCGGGGATGAGCGCCAGCAACACGCCGGCGGCCAGCACGCGCTGCCAGCTGAAGCGATGGACGTTGCGCCAGCGAAAGGCGACGTGCGCCAGCAGGTACAGCGTGGCCCCGCCCAGGAGCGCCACCGCCGGAACGAGCTTGAGCGGATCATCCACGTGCTCGAGCGTCTTCTTGAAGCCCAGCGCCACGAGCACGATGCCCGCCACCATCGGGAAGTGCAAATAGGAGAAGGAGTCGCGAGCGACCTCGTTGCGCTCCCGGCCCTTCTCGGCGTTCACGAGCCGGCGTTCGGCCACCAGCGCGACGACGTCGAAGTAGAGCCGCCAGAGCGCGAACGCGATCGCGGTGCCGAGCACCGCGGCCACCACCACGCCGGCGTCCACGCCCTCCTCGGCTCCCACGCCGATGGCGACGATGGACTCGCCGAGCGCGATGATCACGATCAGCCCGTGACGCTCGGCGAAGTGGCCGGGCGAGAGCTTCCAGCCCTCGGCCCCGAACACGTAGGGCTCACCGACGTCGAGGAGCAGGGCGAGCGCCCACAGGCCTCCCTGCAGCCAGCCGTCGGTGAACGAGGCGGCCACGAGCAGGCCCACCCCGACCGCCGTGCCGACGGCCAGCCCGCTGACGGAGCGGCGGAACACGGGGTCGTCCCGGCTCGCCACGAGGAAGAGGACGATGTGTGCCCCGCGCAACACCGCGTAGGCGCCGGCGAACAGCAGGCCCAGGTCGCCGAAGGCGTCGGGTATGCACAGCGACGCCACGAGCGCCGCCGCCATCGCCGCGAGGATCGCGAAGCGCACGATCCCCTCCTCGGGATCGACCACGCTGGTGAGCCACGAGTAGCCCACCCATGCCCACCACATCACGCCCAGAACCAGCAGTCCCTGACCCAGCCCCTCCCACGTGGGGTTGTCGGCCATCAGCGCCGTGCATTGGGTGAGCGCCAGGACGAAGACGAGGTCGAAGAACAACTCCAGGGGTGAGACCCGGTCGCCCGTGCGCATCACGGTCACGGGGCGGGAGCTGCGAGCGGCGGTCGCCTCCATCGCGCTGCAGTATGCCGCTGGCTAGTCTTGCCCGCCCCGATGGGCGACTTCGAACAGGACACGGCGGTACGCGCGGTCGCCGAGGGGAGCTTCAGCTGCGACATCAGGCCCGACTGGTGGGTGGTGAACGGGCCCAACGGCGGCTACGTGGCGGCGATTCTGGTGCGCGCCATGAGCGCCGGCTCCGCCGCCGAGGAGCGGCCGCTGCGCTCGCTCACCGTCCACTACCAGCGCCCGCCCGAGGCCGGGCCCGCTCAGATCGAGGTGACCGTCGAGCGCCAGGGCCGCTCGGTGAGCTTCATGCGCGCCGCCCTGTCTCAGGACGGCCGCGTGTGTGCGGGAGCCGTGGCCGTGTTCGCGCGCGACCGCGAGGGCCTCGAGCTCGACCACGCCCGCGCTCCGGTGGTGCCGCCGCCGGAGGAGATCGACCAACTGCCCGATCGGCCGGAGGCGCCGCCGTTCGGCCGCGAGTTCGACTTTCGTCCCGCCGTCGGCAAGACCGTGTTCGGAGGCGCGGACGAGGCACTCACCGGGGGCTGGCTGCGCTTCCGCGACGAGCGCCCACTCGATGCCGCGGCGCTGGTGGCGCTGTGCGACTCGTGGTTCCCGGCCGTGTTCGCCGTGTCGGACGGCCCGCTCGCCGTTCCGACCCTGGAGCTGACCGTGCACGTGCGCGCTCCACTGCCTCTTGCGCACGACTGGGTGCTCGGCCGCTACGCCACCCGGCTCGCCCGCGAGGGCTTCCTCGAGGAGGACGCCGAGATTTTCAGCCGCGACGGGCGGCTGCTTGCGCAGTCGCGCCAGCTCGCGCTCGCCGGTTAGGCTCTCCGGCCACGATGCGTGTGCTCTACGGAGTCAACGGCGAGGGGATGGGGCACGCCACTCGCTCGCAGGTGGTGATCGATTCGCTGCTGGGCGAGCACGACGTGCGCGTGGTCGCCTCGGGAGCGGCCTTCAACTACCTGAAGGACCGCCTTCCGCGCGTGGACGAGATCATGGGCCCGAGCTTCGCGATGGAGGAGGGCGAGATCCGCCGCTGGGCCACCGTTCGGCAGAACCTCCGGCTGGGCCCGAAGGAGCTTCCCGAGACGTTGAAGCACTGGCTCGCCATGGTGGACGAGTGGGAGCCCGAGGTGGTGATCACCGACTTCGAGCCGCTGGCCGGGATCTACGCCCGCCTCAGCAACACGCCGCTGATCTGCGTCGACAACATCCACATGATCGATCGCTGCAAGCACGACAAGGAGATCATCGGGGCCGAGCACAGCGACTTCTCGATTGCCCGCGCCGTGACTCGCGGGATGGTTCCCACCGCGGGCGACTACCTCGTGCTGACCTTCTTCGACGCCCCGATATTGCGCGGGCGCACCAAGCTGATAGCCCCGATCGTGCGGCCCGAGGTGGTGGCGGCGGGCGCCGAGGACGGCGACCACCTCGTGGTGTACTCGAGCGGCGATCCGCACCTGCTCGACGCGCTGCGCTCGACCGGGATGCGCTGCCTCGTCTACGGCATGAGGGGCGGCCCCCAGGAGGACACCGTGGACGGCAACCTCGAGTTCCGCCCGCGCTCCAACGAGGGCTTCGTGCACGATCTCCGGACCGCCCGGGCGGTGGTTGCCGGAGGTGGGTTCTCGCTGCTCAGCGAGGCGGTGTTCCTGGGCAAGCCCATGCTCGCCGTGCCGCTCCACGGGCAGTTCGAACAGCTGATGAATGCCCGTTACCTCGAACGCGAGCGCTTCGGAATGTGCGCGACCGAGGTGACTCCCGAGGTGCTGACCACGTTCCTCGGCCGTCTCGACGAGTTCGACGAGGCGCTGGGCGGATACGAGCAGGAGGGCAATGACGCCACCCTGCAGACCATCGAGGAGACCGCGCTCACGGCGGCGAGCCAGGACAAGCGCACGCGGAGGCGGCTCAGGCGCAAGGCGCGCAGGGGGGTACGAAAGTGAAGCGAGCGGCAGGAGTAGGGGCGGGACTGGGCGTGGCCGGTGCCGGCTTCGCCATCTACAACGGACAGGTACCGACTGCGCAGCTCTACGGAGCCACGATCTGTCGCGTGCCGAGCGCGGGCAAGAAGATGGCTCTGACCTACGACGACGGTCCCAACCCGGAGCAGACACCGCGGTTGATGGCGCTGCTCGAGCGCTTCAACGCCCATGCGACGTTCTTCCTGATCGGCCGCTGGGCCGAGCGCGAGCCGGGCCTGATCCGGGAGCTGCACGCCGCCGGCCACGCCATCGGCAACCACACCTACAGCCATCCGAGCATGCCGCTGCTCAGCTCCGGCGGGGTGCGCGAGGAGCTGGCTCGCTGCCGCGAGGCCGTGGAGAAGTCGGGAGTGAGCTTCAGCGAGTCCGACGGACAGGCACTGATGCGACCGCCCTACGGCCGTCGCCGGCCCGGCACGCTGCGAACCATGCGCGCCGAGGGCTACGTGCCCGTCACCTGGTCGATCACGTGCTACGACTGGCGCAAGCCCAGCTGGTGGAGCGAGAAGCAGATCGCCAAGAAGGCCTCGAAGGCCGGTGAGGGCGACGTGATCCTGCTCCACGACGGCTCCCACCTCGATCCGGCGCACGACCGCTCGCGGTCGATCGATGCCACCGAGGAGACGCTCGAGCGTTTCACCGCCGAGGGTTACGAGTTCGTCACGATCCCGCAGTTGGCGGCCTCCGCCTGACGAGCCGCACCGATGCCGGTCAAGACCTACGACGAGTACGACTTCGGCCTCTCGTGGGTCATGGACGAGCCGCTCGAGCGGACCTCACATGCGCTGGTGGCCGACGACCGCGTGTGGCTGATCGACCCCGTGGACGATCCCGAGGCCATCGAGCGCGCCACCGCCCTCGGGGAGCCGGCGGCCGTGCTGCAGCTGCTCGACCGGCACAACCGTGACTGCGCCGCCCTGGCCGAGCGCCTCGGCGTTCTGCACGTGAAGGTCCCGGACGTGGTGCCCGGCTCGCCCTTCGAGGCGATTCCGGTCGTCCGCTTCCCGCTCTGGCACGAGACCGCTCTGTGGTGGCAGGAGCAGCGGGCGCTGATCGTGGCCGAGGTGGTGGGCTCGGCCCCGCCCTACACCGGGGGCCGCCGCCCCGTGGGAGTGCACATCTTCCTGCGCGCCTTTCCGCCCGGAGGCCTGCGCGGCTACGTGCCGGGGCACCTGCTGATGGGACACGGCGGCGGGCTGCACGGCGAGCGGGCGGCGAGCGCGCTCGACGAGGCGTTCGAGCACGCTCGCGGCGACCTGCCCGAGGTGCTCAAGGGACTCGCGGGCCAGATGCGCGGCCGGCCCGCCTGAGCACGATTGGCGGCTTCGCAGAACAAGCGGCTCGTGCTCGTCGCGATGATCTTCGCGGTCGCGATGACGTTCATCGATCAGACGATCGTGAGCATCGCCGTGCCGGAGCTCCAGAAGGACCTCTCGCTCTCGGCCACCGGAGTGCAGTGGATCGTGAACGGCTATCTGCTCTCCCTGTCAGCGCTGTTCGCGCTCGGCGGCCGGCTGTCGGACATCGTCGGACACCGCACGATGGTGCTGATCGGGGTGGTGGTGTTCGCCACCTCGTCCGCGCTGTGCGGCGCCACGCCCACCGGCTCGGCCGCCGAGGCGTGGATCATCAGCTTCCGCGTGATCCAGGGCGCGGGAGCCGCGCTGATGTTCCCGGCCGCTCTCGCGATCGTCGTCTCGGCCTTCCCGCTGCGCGAGCGCGGGAAGGCGATGGCGATCTTCTTCGGGGTCACCGGCGGCCTCACGGCCGTCGGCCCGCTGGCCGGCGGCTACCTCACCGAGATCACCTGGCGGGCGATCTTCTGGGTCAACATCCCGGTGGCGATCGTGGCCGTGGTGCTCACGCTGATATCCAAGCCGGCGAACGAGCCCCAGCCGGCCCGGCTCGACATCCGCGGCGCCGTGCTGATCTCAGCGGGCATGGGCCTCGCCGTGCTGGGCCTCCAGCAGTCGAGCGTGTGGGGCTGGGGCGACCCCGTCACCTGGGTGTGCATCGCCGCCGGCATGGCGCTGCTGGTGCTCTTCGTGCTCTGGGAGCTGCGCGACGATGAGCCCCTGATACGGATCCGGATCTTCGGCGATCGCGGCTTCGCCGTGGACAACATCGTGCTGTTCCTGTTGTCCGGCGTGTTCATACCGTTCTTCTTCTTCGCGAGTCTCTACGCGCAGATCGGGCTCGGGCAGAGCGCCTCGGAGGCGGGGCTCTTCCTGCTGATCTTCTTCGCCGGCTTCGCCACCGCCTCGCAGTACGGCGGGCGGCTCCTCGATCAGCGCGGCGCGCGCGTGTCGGTGGTGCCCGGCTGCCTCCTGGCCGCGATCGGCTTCGCCCTCTGGGCCTGGCGCCTGCCCGACCTCGATCTCGGCAACCAGTGGTACTTCATCGTGCTTGCGGGGGCGGGGATCGGGCTGATACTGGGCCCCGTCTCCACCGACGCGGTCAACCGGGCGCCGAGCACGAGCTACGGCGAGGTCACCGGCATCACCCAGACGAGCCGCAACTTCGGCGCGAGCATCGGCCTCGCCATCCTCGGCACGATCCTGATCCTGCGTGAGAAGGCGAACATCGAATCGTCGCTGGGCGCGGTGGGGGTCCCCAAGGCGCGGGCCGACCAGATCGCCGATGCTCTCAGCCACGGCGGAGGCGGCTCCTCCGGCTTCAGCGAGCGCGCGGGCCGGCGGGCGCAGCAGCTCTTCGAGACCGTGCAGGACGACTTCGCATCGGGAATGCAGACGGTGGTCTACGTGATGGCCGGGCTGATGCTGGTCGCATTCGTGGTCTCGCTGGTGGGCATGCCGGGCGGCCGCGTGGAGGCGCCGGCCGAGCCGGACGCCGCCAGCGTCGATCCGGCTGCGGCCGAGATGTAACCAAGCGGCCCGGCCTAGCTACATTCATAAGGAGACCGGCTGCGCGGGCGCACTGAGGGAGGGCGCCGTTCAAGGCAAGCGGCCGGTTCGGCAGTACCCCCGCAACAGCACCCGTACGTCTGCGATGAACGATCCCATGGTGAACATCTCCTTCAAGACCACGCGGCCTCGGCACGCGCTCCTTCGCCTTCGCGCACGCGCCTGGCCGATCCTGCAGACCGCCCTCGCGGTCGTGGCTGCCTGGTACCTGGCCAAGCTGATCCTGCCCAGCGAGCGGCCGGTGTTCGCCTCGATCGCGGCGGTGATCGCGATCGGGGCCACCTACGGGGAGCGCCGCGAGCGGGCCATCGAGCTGATCGGCGGAGTGGTGCTCGGCATCGGGGTGGCTGACCTGCTGGTCACGGCAGTCGGCTCCGGGCCGCTGATGCTCGGCGTGATGGTGATCCTCGCCATGTCCGCAGCCGTGGCGCTCGGTGGCGGACCGCTGCTCGTGACCGAGGCGGCCGTCTCGGCGATCCTGCTGGTGGCGCTCGAGCCGAGCGGCACCGCCTTTCCGCCCACGCGTCTGATCGAGGCGCTGGTGGGGGGTAGCGTCGCACTCGCGATCAGCGCGCTCGCCTTCCCACTCAATCCGGTTCTGCTTGTCGGCCGCTCGGTCCAGGACGTGTTCGGGCGGCTGGGCCGGACGCTCGAGCAGGTCTCGTCCGCGCTGGCCGAGGGCGACGAGGTCCGCGCGCTTGCCGCGCTCGAGGACGCCCGCGCGCTTGACGGCTCCATCCGGGCCTTCGACGACGCGCTGGTCCTCGGCCGCGAGACCGCCCGGTTCTCGCCGGGCCGGCGCTCGTCGCTGGGTGCTCTCGACCGCTACGAGCGCAGCGCCCCGCATATCGACCTGGCCGTACGCGACGCGCGCATGCTCGCTCGGCACGTGCTGCGCTTCCTGCGCAACGGAGGCACCCCGCCCGAGGGTCTGTCCGAGGCCGTGCACGACCTGGGCCAGACGGTCTGGGCGCTCGCGGCCGAGCTCGACCATCCCGAGCCTGACGCCGCGGAGGCCCGCCGCCTGGCCTCGCGAGCGGCCGCACGCGCCGCCGAGAGCTTCGACCGCGACCGCGACCTGGCGGTGGCGGAGATCGTGGTGGGAGTCCGGTCGACGGCGGTCGACCTGCTGCGCGCGCTCGAGGCGACCTCGCTGGACGGCGACTCACCGGAGCGGCTGCCCACGGGTGAGCTCCTGTTCGAGCACTCCTCGCCGCTGGCCGCCTGAGGATCGAACCGCTCGCGCCTCGCGCGCGTAGCCCCCGGCAACTGGCACTGCGTCCGGAGGTGAGGAAATGAAGGGGCGTCTCAAGCTTGCCGTTGCCGTAGCCGTCATGGCGGGACTGGCGGTGGTGGTGACCACCGCGATCGCGGGCGGTGACCGCGACATCAGCGAACGGCTCACCGGCTATCAGGAGGATCCACAGGCGCTCTCCACCACCGGCCACGGCACGTTCGAGGCCCGGATCTCGCGCTCGCAGGAGCAGATCCACTACCGGCTGCGCTACGCGGATCTCGAGGGCGGCGTGACCCAGGCGCACATCCACTTCGGCGGGCGGGCCCAGAGCGGCGGCATCTCCGTCTTCCTGTGCTCCAACCTGGGCAACGGCCCGGCGGGGACGCAGGCCTGCCCGCCGGCACCCGCGACGGTGACCGGGACGCTCGAGCCCGACGACGTGATCGGGCCGGCCGCCCAGGGGATCGACGCCGGCGAGTTCGACGAGCTCGTCTCAGCGATCCGCGCCGGAGTGACCTACGCCAACGTGCACAGCACGAAGTACCCCGGCGGCGAGATCAGGGCGCAGCTCGACCGCAGGGGCCACGGGCACCGCTGAGGGGGCTAGCGGATAGGAGCCGCGCAGCGCGCATGCAGCTCGAGCAGCTGCTCGAGTGACGGCCGGCCCGGTCCACGCTCGTCGATGCGCGCCATCCCGCACTCGGTGGCGACCGCGAACTCCCGGCCGCCGCCGCCCTCCGCGGCGGCGGCGATGAGCTCGCGGGTGCGCTCCTCGTCGCCCTCGTAATCGACGACGCCGAGCGCGAGGCGGCCGGTGTTCAGATCGCGCAGTGGCTCGTAGTAGGCCGGGTCGCGTCCGGAGTCACGATCCGCCGGCATGTGCACGAAGTCGGCGGCGCCGCCCACACCGTTGGCCAGCTCCACGCACAACGACAGGTCGGCGGGCACCGTGAAGTGCCGGTGCTTGTAGTCCCCGTAGCAGAGGTGCATCCCGCGCTCCACACCGCTTCCGGGCATCTCGAGGGCCCGTTGCAGCGCTGCGATGATGAACGTCTTCTCCGCGAGCTCACCGGCGGCGGCGAAGGCATCGCTGAGCGCGCCGATCTCCACTGCCACGTCCCATTGGATCACGAGGTCGCCGGGCGGAACCGCGGCGGCGATGTCCCTTACCTCGGCCGCGATCGCGCGCTCGTAGACGTCGAAGAAGCGCCGCTGATCCTCCTCGCGGATCCAGGCGACCACGCTGGCATAGGCCGTGGGCACCGAGACCTGGAACTTCAGCTCCGGCGGGAGGGTGCCCTCCGACCGGAGGCGGTCGAACAGCTGGTACGAGGCCTCAGCGGCGTCGGCGTAGCCGAGGGCCCGCAGCGGCAGCTCGGTGACCGACGCGTCCACTGCGAGAGCCGGGAAGCCGGAGTACTCCTCGTTGTCCGGGGCCGAGGTCTCCTTGACACCTGCGACCTCGATGCCCGGGACGCTCGTCAGCTTGCCCACCTGCCAGCCGATCCACTGGTCGCGCTCGCCGGTCTCGCCGTCGGTCACGGCCCGCAGGTGCCGGCCGAGGACGGTCCCGGCGCTGCTCATCGCCGCCTCGGCGTCCGGCGCCTTGAGACCGCCCACCAGATGAGCGCCGACCGCTGCGTCCACAACTTAGTCTTACCCAGCGGGAAACCATTGAAGGAGACAGCATGTCCGTGACCACAGCCCCCAGAACCAAGACCCGGCCCGAGGACTTCCTCGCCGTGGATGCCCTGCTCAGCGACGAGGAGAAGCTCATCCGCGACACCGTGCGCGCCTTCGTGGCGGATCGCGTGACCCCCAACGTGGGCGAATGGTTCGAGGAGGGCCGGCTGCCGCGCGAGCTCGCGCAGGAGCTGGGCGCGCTCGGGCTGCTCGGGATGCACCTCGAGGGCTACGGCTGCGCCGGCGCCAGCGCCACGGCCTACGGGCTCGCCTGCATGGAGCTCGAGGCGGGCGACAGCGGAGTGAGGAGCCTGGTGTCGGTCCAGGGCTCACTGGCCATGTTCGCCATCCATCGCTGGGGCTCGGAGGAGCAGAAGGAGGACTGGCTGCCCCGCATGGCGGCCGGCGAGGCGATCGGCTGCTTCGGGCTCACCGAGCCGGACTCGGGCTCCGACCCGGCATCGATGCGCACCCACGCCCGGCGCGACGGCGACGACTGGATCCTGAACGGGCAGAAGATGTGGATCACCAACGGCTCGGTGGCCGACGTCGCCGTGGTCTGGGCCACCACCGACGACGGCGTTCGCGGCTTCCTCGTGCCGCGCGACACCCACGGGTTCACCACCCAGGACATCCACGGCAAGCTGTCCCTGCGCGCGTCGGTGACCTCGGAGCTCCTGTTCGACGACGTGCGCCTGCCCGCGTCCGCCCTGCTGCCGGGCGCCGACTCGCTGCGTGGGCCGCTGTCCTGCCTGAACGAGGCCCGCTACGGGATCGTCTGGGGCGCGGCCGGCGCGGCGCGGGCGTGCTTCAGCTCGGCTCTGTCCTACGCCGGCGAGCGCATCCAGTTCGACCGCCCGATCGCCTCCTTCCAGCTCGTGCAGCAGAAGCTCGCGATGATGGCGCTCGAGGTCAACCGGGCCACGCTGCTGGCGCTGCACCTCGGGCGCATGAAGGACGCCGGCACCCTGCGCCCCGAGCACGTGAGCATGGGCAAGCTCGGAAACGTCAACGCGGCGCTCGACGTGGCCCGCGCGGCGCGCCAGGTGCTGGGAGCCAACGGAGTCACGCTCGAGTATCCGGTGATCCGCCACATGAACAACCTCGAGTCGGTGGTGACCTACGAGGGCACCGCCGACGTCCACGCGCTCGTGATCGGCTCGGTGCTCACCGGCATACAGGCCTTCCGGTGAGCACCAACGGCGAGCACGGCATCGAGCGCGTCGGGGTCGTCGGCGGAGGGACGATGGGGTCGGGTATCGCCGAGGTTTGCGCCCGTGCCGGTCTCGATGTGACGGTCGTGGAGGTGGACGAGGGCGCGGCGGACGCTGCCCGCGCGCGGATCGAGTCCTCGGTCGAGCGCGGGGTAGAGCGGGGCAAGCTCGAGACGGGCGAGGCCCAGGCTGCGCTCGCCCGCCTGACCACGGCCTCCGAGCTCGAGCGGCTGGCCGAGTGCCAGCTGATCGTCGAGGCCGTGGCCGAGGACAAGGAGGTCAAGCTCCGGGTCTTCTCGAAGCTGGCGCAGGTGATCGAAGACGAGCGGGCCATCCTCGCCTCCAACACCTCGTCGATACCGATAGTCGAGCTGGCGGTGGCCGCCGGCTCGCGCGGAGGCCGGGTGCTCGGCCTGCACTTCTTCAACCCGGTGCCGGTGATGGCGCTGGTGGAGGTGATCCCCTCGCTGCTCACCGCTCCCGACACCACCGAGGAGGCGCAGCGCTTCAGCGAGGAGCGGCTCGGCAAGGAGGCCATCATCGCGCCCGACCGTGCCGGGTTCACGGTCAACGCCCTGCTGGTGCCGTACCTGCTGTCGGCGATTCGCATGTTCGAGCAGGGGCTGGCGTCAGCCGAGGACATAGACGCCGGCATGGTCAAGGGCTGCGCCCATCCGATGGGCCCGCTGGCGCTCTCCGACCTGATCGGACTGGACACCGTGTTGAGCGTCTCCGAGACCCTCTACGCGGAGCATCGCGAGCAGCTGTTCGCGCCCCCACCGCTGCTGCAGCGCCTGGTGGCGGCGGGCCTGCTCGGACGCAAGACGGGACGCGGGCTCTACAGCTACGGCTGAGCCCGGAGCCGCCGCCCGCGCCCATGGCCTCTCGTGCGAGCTCCGTCCTCGCGGGCGTCACGGCGGTGCTTGCGGCCGCGGCGGCGATCTCCGGGTACGCGCGCTCGGAGCTGGTCGACCGCGAGGCGTTCGGCCAGCGTGTGGCATCCGCGCTCGAGGACGAGGATGTGCGGGCGGTGGTCGGTGACCGCGTGGTCGACCGGCTGGCGCAGCACGTGACGCCCGAGGTGCTGGCTGTGCGACCGCTCGTGAGCACGGCCGTGGGGGCTCTGGCCGGCACGCCCGCGTTCCAGCGGGTGTTCGCCAGGGCGCTGAGCGCGGCGCACGGCTCCCTCGTGGCCGGCCAGTCGCGCTTCGTGCTCGACCTCGACCTCGGCGAGGGCCTCGTGCGCGAGTCGATCCGCAGCGTCTCGCCGCGGGCGGCGGAAGCGATCCCGCCGACGGTCGAGCTGAAGGTCATCGAGCTGCGCCCGGGCAACTTCGTGGTCCGGGCGGCACGCGCGAGCCGGGACCTCGCCGACCTGTGGTGGCCTCTGCTGGCCGCCACCCTGCTCAGCGGCGCCGCCTGCGCCCTGCTCGCGGGAGGCGCGCGGCGGGCGCTCACGCTGCTCGGCGCGGCGACCGCGGTGGCCGGGCTGCTGGTGGCGGCCATCGTGACCGCGCTCGGTCTGTTCGTGGTCTCGCGCGCAGCCGGCGCGGCGGGGCTCGAGGACGAGCGGGAGCGCGACGCGGTCGGCGCGCTGTGGAACGCCCTGTTCGCCGACCTGCGCTACGCCGCGCTGCTCGTGGCCCTCGCGGGAGTGGCCACGGCCGCGCTCGGCTCCGGCGGCCTCACCCGCGAGCGGCTCGGCGTGGTCGCGCGGGACGTGCGCCGCATCGCGCTCTCCTCGAGGCCCGCCGCGCGGGTGGGTCGTGCCGTGGTGCTGGTGGCGCTGGGCGCCGGCCTCGTGCTCGAACCGGCGCTGGTGGGGCGGGCGGCTCTCGTGATCGCGGGGGTGCTGCTGGTGCTGGCCGGAGTGGCCGAGCTCGCCGGGCGAGAGCCCCGCGAGCGTGCAGCCGCGCCGGCCGGAACGCGCAGCGCGCTGGTGCTCACGGCCGCCGTGGGGGTGGTCCTGGCGGTGGCCGTGGTGGGCGTGGCGCTCCTGTTGCCGGCTCCACCCGCCGCCAGCGTCGACAGCGCACGACCCAGCGCCGGCTGCAACGGCCTACCGGCGCTGTGCGACAAGCGGCTCAACGAGGTCGTGTTCCCGGCCACGCACAACTCCTACGCCGCGGCGGACGAGCCGGGCTGGTTCTTCGCCAACCAGCGCCACGGAATCGCGCGCCAGCTGCGGGACGGAATCCGCGGCTTCCTGCTCGACATCCATTACGGCGCCCCGGATCCGGAGAGCGGGGTGGTGCGAACCGACCTCGAGGCCGAGGGCTCGTCGCGCAACAAGGTCAGGAAGGAGCTGAGCCCCGAGGCTCTGCGCACCGCCGAGCGGCTGGTGGGCCGGGCGGGGTTGGGGAAGCCTGTGGGCGAGCGCCGGCCCTATCTCTGCCACACGCTCTGCGAGCTCGGGTCGGAGCCCCTGGACGAGCAGTTCGAGCTCTTTCGGCGCTTTCTCGACGCGCATCCCAACCAGGTGGTGATCCTGTTCATCGAGCCCTACGTGCCGGTGGACGTGGTGGAGAACTCGCTGGCCCGCACCGGGCTGTTGTCAGAGGCGGCCGAGATCGATCGCGACCAGCCGCTGCCGACCCTTGGCCGGCTGATCCGCGACAAGACCCGGCTCGTGGTCCTGGCCGAGCAGGACGGCGGCACGCGCCCCTGGTACCTGGACGGCTTCTCGTTCGTGCAGGACACGCCGCTGGGCGCCACCCGGCCGAGCCAGCTGCGCTGCCGCCGCTTCCGCGGCAACGCCGACAGCCCGCTCTACCTGGTCAACCACTGGATCCCCCCGTTCCCGCCGTCGGTGCGCAGCAACGAGCGGATCAGTGGCAGCTTCCTGCGCCGCCGGCTCGAGCGCTGCCAACGGCGCCGCGGCCTGGTGCCGAACCTGGTGGCGGTGGACTTCCACGAGCGCAGCGGGGTGGTTGAAGTGGCCGATCAGCTGAACGCCCGCGGAGGCTGAGGCCGGAGCCGGTTTCCCGGCCGTTGCCCGGGGCACGAGGTTCGCGTGAAGCGAATCACCGTGCTCCTCGTCTGTGCCGCGCTCGCGGGGTGCGGCACCGGCGAGCGCGACACGGATGCGGCAGCGGTGTCCGGCCGCTTCCTCGCCGCTCTGCAACGCGAAGACGGAGCCGCGGCCTGCGCCGAGCTGGAGCCCTCCACCAAGTCGAAGCTGGTGCAGCAGGAGGGAGGCTCCTGCGCGAAGGCCATCCTCGGTCTCGACCTGCGGCAGGGCGACAGCACCGATCGCACGAGCGTCTGGTCCACCAGTGCGTACGTCGAGCTGAAGCCATCGGGAGCGATGTTCCTCGATGAAGGTCCTGACGGCTGGAAGATCGCGGCCGCCGGCTGTCGGCCGAGCGCGTCCGATCGTGAACCGTACGACTGCGACCTGGAGGGCTGACCTGTGCGCGCGATGTTCTTGCTCTACACCACGCTGATCGCCACCGGTCTCGCGCTGGCGATCGTGATCGGGCTCCTCCACAACTGAGCGCGTGCGCCGTTTCGTCCGGGAGAACTCGCTGTCTCTGGTCTTCCTGGGGCTCTTCCTGGTTGCCCTGAGCTCCAGGCCCTCGCGGGGCACGCGGACTTCAACGAAGATCAGGCCCTTCACGGCAACCCCTCGATGTCGCTGGGCCGTTACCTCGTCTCGTCGCAATTCGCCGTCGCCGTGCTCGAGAACTGGCAGTCCGAGTACCTCCAGTTCTTCCTCTTCATCCTGCTCACGGTCTGGCTGCTTCAGCGTGGGTCGCCCGAGTCCAAGGAGCTCGACAAGGGCGGCCGGCAGTCGGACGCGGCGCAGAGCGTGGGCCGGCACGCGCGAGACGAGTCACCTGACTGGGCCAAGGCCGGCGGCCTGCGTCTGCGCATCTATCAGAACTCGCTCCTGATCGTGATGGGCCTGATCTGGATCGGGTCGTGGTTCGCGCAGTCGATCACCGGCGTCGTCGAGTACAACGCCGACCGCATCGACCACCAGCAGCAGCCCGTCGCCTGGATCGACTACCTGACGCGGCCCGACTTCTGGGAGAAGACCTGCAGAACTGGCAGTCGGAGTTCCTGGCGGTGGGATCCATGGCGATCCTGGCGGTCTACCTGCGCCAGCGCGGGTCGCCGGAGTCGAAGCCGGTGGGCGCCCCGCACGACGCGACCGGTGTGGAGGGCTGAGGCCGGCTGCCCCGGCTCAGCCGCAGATCGCCACGTTCACCAGCTGCCAGTTGCCGGCGCCTGCGGTGGCGTAGGCGGCGGCCAGCCAGCTCTTGCCGCTCGGACCGTTGGCGGTCAGCGCGACGGGAACCGGGGCGGCCGAGACCACGCGCGCTCCGCCGCCGATGATCCGCTTGCGGGCCGGGCAACGGGCCGGCGGTGCGCTCTTCACGGGGTTGGCGTCCGACGCCGTCTCGGTCTGCACCCGCGACACGCGCCTGACGTAGCGCTTGGCGTCGATGCCGCCGAGCACCTGGATGTCGAGCTGCGGCTCGTTGATCTCGCGGTCGCCGAGCGTGTTGTCGGCCAGGTCGACACCGCCGAGGGAGCGGTCGTTCACGTCCACGCCGCGCAGGGCGCCGTCCCGGACGTCCCGGCTCTGTACGGAGCCGTTGGCGACGTCACGTCCCTGCAGGGCGCCGTCTCTCACGTCGCGGCTCTGGATCGTGTTGTTCTGGATCTGGCCGCTCGTGATCTGCTCGCAGCGACGTGGGCGCGAGCGAGATGGAGCGGCGGCGACGTGCGAGGACGACGCTTCACGGGGCCTCCTTGCGTGGTTTCCGTCTGAGTACCCGGGCCCGGGCGAACGCGATCGTGGCTGAGCAATCAGCGACGCGCGACAGCGGACAGCGGCACCGTGGACGTGGCGCCCCGCTTGAGCCATCTCACCGTGACCGTGCCGGCCTGGGGATCCACCGCCTGGACCTTGCCGATCTCACCGGTGGCCTTCTTGCGGACGTGGCCGGGCGGCAGCGGCGTGGAGGTGGTCTTGCGCGGTCGCTGCGACTTTGGCGCTCTCGCGGATGCGCTTCGGTCCGGCCGCGGAGCCGCCCGCTTGCGGCGCGGGGGCCCGCTCTCGTCGTCCTTGGACGGCTGCTCGAGAACCTTCTCGAGCGGGACCATGTTGGCCCCCGTTCCCTTCGTCTCCGTGTCCAGCACCCAGGTCTTGGCCATGCTCTCTCGAGTCTAGAGACCCACGAACAGACGTTCGGCCAGAGCGGGAGCAGGGAGTGTGTGATCATCCCGCGCCGTGGACGAGCAGCTGACGCTGGATGCCGATGCCTTTCGCGTGCTCGGCCACCAGATGGTGGATGCGATCGCCGAGCGGCTCGACTCGCTCGACGACGCGCCGGTGGGCCAGAGCGCCAGCCGGGACGAGATGGAACGGCGCCTGCGCGAGCCGCTGCCCGAGCACGGAAGCGATCCCCAGGCTGTGCTCGACACCGCCCTTCGCGACGTCCTCGACTCAGGGCTGAGAGTGGACCATCCCCGCTTCTTCGGCTTCGTCCCCATCCCCGGCAATCCGGTGGGAGCCCTGAGCGACGCGCTCGTTGCCGGCTTCAACGTCTTTGCCGGCACCTGGCTGGCTGCGCCCGGCGCCGCAATGGTCGAGCTGGTGGTGCTCGACTGGCTGCGCGAGATGTGCGGTCTGCCGCCGACCACGGAAGGTCTGTTCGTGAGCGGCGGCTCGGCGGCCAACCTCACCGCGATGGCCGTCGCGCTCCAGGAGCGTGCCGGGGCGGACCGCTCGCGCGCGACCGTCTACCTGTCCGACGAGGCGCACTCGTCGATCGAGCGAGCCCTCCGCGTGACCGGCGTGACGCGCGGCAACGTCCGCTCTCTGCCGAGCGACCGTGACGGATGCCTGGTCGCCGCGGAGGTGGCCGCCGCCGTGGCGAGCGACCGGGCGGCGGGACGCCTGCCCGCATGCGTGGTCGCCACCGCCGGGACCACTGGCACGGGCGCAGTCGACCCGCTGGAGGCGCTGCGGCGCCTCTGCGACGACGAGGGGCTGTGGCTGCACGTGGACGGCGCATACGGTGCACCTGCCGCGCTGTCGCCTCGCGGCCGCGCTCAGCTGCCGGGGCTCGAGCTCGCCGACTCGCTCGTGGTCGACCCGCACAAGTGGCTGTTCCAGCCCCTGGACGCGGGCTGCCTGCTCGTGCGCGACGGCGCCGCGCTCGAGCGCACGTTCAGCACCGCGCCGGCCTACCTGCGCGACGCGGCCGCCGCGAGTGAGGAGGTCAACTTCTGCGATCGCGGCGTGGAGCTCACCCGCCCGTTCCGGGCGCTCAAGCTGTGGATGTCGCTCAAGGTGTTCGGCGCCGCCGCGTTTCGGTCGGCGATCGATAAGGGCCTGGCGCTGGCCGAATACGCGGAGTCGAGGCTGCGAGACGATGCCGCGTTCGAGGTCGTCACGCCCGCCAGGCTGGGCATCGTCACCTTTCGGGTCGCGGCGCCCGGAGCAGCGGACCGCGAGCGCGACGAGCTGATCGCCCGCCTGCCCGCGGCCGCACTGTCCCACGGCTTCGCCTACCTGAGCACGACCCGTGTGGGGGATGCAAGCGTGCTGCGCCTCTGCACGATCAACCCGCGCACGACTCGCGAGGACGTGGATCGCACCATCGACCTCGTGAGCAGCTTGGCAACCGAGCTCCGCTGAACGCGCCGGGTCATCGTGCCGCCCCGACCACCGGCCGCGCGGGTCGCTGGGCCGGCTCATCGTCGTCGAAGTAGCCCTCGCCCTCGATGCTGATGCGGGGCAGGAGCCGGCCGAGCCAGGACGGCATCCACCAGCTGGCCTTGCCCAGCAGTGTCATCACCGCCGGCACGAGCAGGCAACGCACGAGCGTGGCGTCGATCGCAATCGCCACCGCGAGCCCTACGCCGAACTCCTTCACCACCGGATCTCCGTTGAGCACGAAGCTCGTGAAGACACAGACCATGATCAGGGCCGCCGAGGTGATCACCCGACCGGTGTTGGCCAGGCCCTCGATCACCGCGCGAGTGGGTCGCTGCGACTCGCGGTAGTGCTCCTGGATCTGGCTGAGCAGGAACACCTCGTAGTCCATCGAGAGGCCGAACAGGATCGCGAACATCAGCAGGGGCACGAAGCTCACGATCGGGATCGGCCCGTCGAGCCCGATCAGCGTGGCGCCGTGGCCCTCCTGGAAGACGAAGGTCACCACGCCGTAGGCGGCGGCCACCGACAGCAGGTTCATGACCGCAGCCTTGGCGGGCACCACGAGCGAGCGGAAGGCCAGCGTGAGCACCACGAAGCTCAGGCCGACGACGATGGCGATCATCGCCGGCAGCTTCTCCGAGATCCGGCTGGCGAGATCGATGTAGCCGGCCGTCTGACCGCCCACGCTCGCGGTCACGTCGGTGCCCTTGGTGGCCTCCGGGATCGTGGTCGAGCGCAGGTGGTTCACGAGATCCTCGGTCTTCTGCGAGGAGGGGGCGGAGCCCGAGATCACCGTGTACACCGCCGCCTTGCCGCTCTTGCCGAGCGTCGGAGGCGACACCGACTTCACGTCCGGCGCCTTGGCCAGATCGTCCGACAGCGTGGTGAGCCGCGGATCGGTGGCGGGGGACTCCGCCTGCTTGCGCTTCTTGGAGAGCTTGTTGGTCTGGCTCTGCGTCTGCTGCTTCGCCTCGGTCTTGGCCTGCTGTTGCGTGGCTCCGGAGAGCAGCGCCTGCTGCTCGATCTGCTGCTGCTGTTGGTCGAGCTGCTTCTGCTGCTGCTCGATCTTGTTCAGGTTCTTCTGGTCGGGCTTGGCCGCCTTGCCGAGCTTCGCGGCCACCAGCAGCGGGCCGTTGGTGCCCTCGCCGAAGCCGGTGCCGAGCGCGTCGTAGGCCTGCCGCGCCGTGGTCGACTCGGGAAGGGCGCCGGTGTCCGACTGCCCCAGGTGCAGGTTGAGCACCGGCAGCGCCAGGATCACGAGCACGGCCGTGCTCGCCACCACGGACCGCCACGGCCGCCGGGCCACCCAGCGCGCCCATCGCGCCCAGCCGTGCGGGCGGTGGTCGTCCGGATGGGTGCGCCCGAGCTTGACCCGCAGCGAATGGATCCGCGGGCCGAGCGCACCGAGGAGGGCGGGCAGGAGCGTCACGGCGCCGAGAACCGCGACGACCACGGCGATCGCGGCCGTGTAGCCCAGCGTGGTGACCAGCGGGATGCCCGCGAACGCGAGCGAGCCGAGGGCAATGACGACCGTGGTGCCCGCGAACAGCACCGCCCCTCCGGACGTGGCGGTGGCCCGAGCGACGGATTCGTTCATCTCCATTCCGTCGCGGAGCTGGAGCTTGTGCCGGGTGACGATGAAGAGCGCGTAGTCGATCCCCACGCCCAGTCCGATCATGGTGGCGAGGGTGGGGGCGACCGTCGGCACGTTGACAACAAGGCCCACGATCTTGATCAGCGAGAGGGCGCTCAGAAGCCCGATCAGCGCCGTGATGATCGGCAGCGCCATCGCGGTTGCGGTGCCGAAGGCGAACAGCAGGATCACCGTCGCGGCCGCCAGGCCGATCAGCTCGCTCTGGTGAGTGCTCGGCTTGGAGAGCTGCTGTCCCGCGTAGCCGCCGAGCGACACGTCGAGGCCCGCGTCCCGGGCCGGGTCGCCGGCATCGAGGACCGCCTGCGCTTCTTCCTTCGAGAGGTCTCCCTGGCCTTCGTCGAGGCTCACCGGGATGTAAGCGGTCTTCTCGTCCTTGGACAGGAACGGCGCTCCGTGATCGCCGAGCGGGTTGACCGCCTTCGTCACGTGCGGTGTCTTGCGCAGCTCGTCGACGGTCTTGTTGACCGCCTTCGTGTTCTTGTCGTCGGTGAGCTTGCCCTGGCTGGACTTGATCACCAGGGGATTGGTGCCGTTCGCCTGACTGGGCAGGCGGGCCTCGAGCAGGTCGGTGGCCTGCGTCGAGCCCGTACCCGGAAGCCGAAGGTTGTCGCTCGTGCGATCGCCTGCAGCGCGGCCCGCCAGCGCGAGCCCCAGCGCGACGACCACCCACGCGGCGATCACGAGCTTCCAATGCTTCGAGCACAGACCACCTATGCGGTAGAGCGGACCAGTCATCGGCTTCCTCCGATCGAGTACAGGCAAAGAGCCTGCAGCCGGGCGCCGGGCCGCACAATGGGAAGGACCCGAGGCTTTCCCCCAGGGTTAGGGGTCGATCACCGCGGCCAGCTGGAAGCGCGAGCGGATGCCGAGCTTGCGGTAGGCGTTCGTCAGGTGGAGCTCGATGGTCTTCTCGGTCACGAACAGGGTCTGGGCGATCTGGCGGTTGGTGAGCTCGCCTGCGGCCAGACCACAGACCCTCCGCTCGGCGGGAGTGAGAGCGTCGACTCCGGAGAGCTCGAGTCGGGGCGGGCGGCCGCCGCCCGCCCCGAGATCGCCGCGGATGCGCTCGCTGAGACCGGTGGCGTCGCACTTGATCGACCTGTCCAGAGCAAGCCGCAGTGCCTCTCTCCCCTCGCGCTTTCGGCGGCGCTCGATCAGCTCGACCCCCAGGTCGGCAAGCGCGTACGCGCTCTCCAGACGCGCCGGCGAGTTCTCGGTGAGAGTCACGGCCTCCTCCATGAGCGCCAAGCCTTCGTCGGCGCCGATCACCCGTCCGCCTACGCGCAGCGCATGCGCCAGCCGGCTGGGAGCGCCGAAGTCCCGCGCCCGGGCGATGGCCTGCCTGGCCAGCCGCTCGGCCCGTTCTTCATCTCCGAGCTCGGCCAGTGCCGCCGCGGCGTCGGGGCGCCAGGGTGACGGGCGCTCCACCTGGTACTTCTCCAGCAGCTCGCCGCAGCGGAGCAGGTCCGCCACGCCCTCGCGAACGTCACCGCGCGCCACACGCAGCCTGCCGCGGGCCGTCAGGTACTCGTCGGCAAGCGCGTGGTCGCGCCCGAGGCGATCGCCGTGCTGCTCGGCCACCGACACAGCGGCGTCGAGACGGCCGCGCTCGATGAAGACCTGGATGGCCACGCCGGCGATCCTGGGAAGCACGAACGGGGGCGCTTCGGGCAGGTTGAGCGCGGTTTCCACGTCCAGCTCGGCCTGTCCCACCGCCCCGGCGGCGAGGCCGAGCAGCGCCCGCTGCGCATGCAGGCCTGCGAGCCGGGCGCCGAGTCCCTGGGCGCGGGAGACCTCGAGAGCGAGGTCGAGCCAGCGGGCGGCGGCATCGTGGCGCTCGGTGGTGACCAGGGCGTCTATGGCCATGCCGAAGGCGAACGGATTGGACGGCGGGCCGGCCGCCAGGGCCTCTTCGATCGCGTCGGCCACCGTGTCGGCGTGCTCGCCCCGCATCATTCCCTCGCAGGCGGCATGGAGACGGGCGATCGGCTCGAAGCGAGCGCTCCCCGCTGCGCGCCGCTCGAAGCGCGACAGCCGCTCGTCCACCTCGCCGCGAAACTGCAGCTCCACCCGCGCGAGGGTCAGCGCCTCTGCCTCGAGCTCGAGCGCGTGCTCGTGGTTCATCCTCTCGATCAGGCCGGTTACCGCCGCGAGTGCCGTGGCGGCCGCCTCGGGTCCTCCGTACGCGATTGCCGAGCGCGCCAGCCAGACCCCCGCCCGGGCGTGCACCTCCGCGTCCCCGGGAGCGCTCAGCGCCTCGACGAGATGTGACTCAGCGCTCTCGTACTCCGCTTCGTTCAGCTCCCAGCGGCCCAGGTCGCACAGCAGCTCCGCGCGCAGCGCGTCCGGTGGGGGCTCGTCGAGCGCTCGGCGCAGATAGGTCACCGCGGCCGCGGGGGCGCCTCGTTGCTCGGCGCTCGCGGCGGCCGCGCGCAGCACGGTCACCCAGCGCAGCTCGCCGGCCGGAGCACCGCGGAGCAGGTGGGTGGCCACCCGCTCCGGCGGCGCACCGCTCTCGTCCAGCAATCGCGCAACGGCGAGGTGGCGCTCCGAGCGCTCGCCGGGGAGCATGTCCTCGTACACCGCGGCCCGCACGATCGGGTGGGCGAACCTCAGGTGCGGCGCGTGTACGAGCACGTCGGCCTGGACCAGGAGATCCGCCGCCGCCTGCGCCTCGGCCGTCTCGAGCCCGGCGGCCAGGGCCACGACACCGATGTCGGGCTCTTCGCCGAGCACCGCGAGCGCTCGGGCCAGTGCAGTGGCCGCGGGGCCCAGCCGCTCCAGGCGGCGCAGCACGAAGCGCCCGACCGCGGGTGGTCCCACCTCGCTCACCGCGGCGGCCGCGGTGGCCGGCCCCGCCTCCTCCTCGCGCAGAGCGGCTACGAGCTCGCGCAGGAAGAGCGGGTTACCCCCCGTGGCTCGATGGCAGGCCTCGCAGAGCTCCTGATCGGCCTCCTGCCCGAGCCGGTCCCGCACCACGGCTGCGGCCCCCTCAGCGCTGAGGGGATGCGGCCTGAGGATCTCGGCCGCGGCGTCGTCCGCAAGCTCGCGCCAGTCGCCGCTGCCCTCCGGATCCGAGGCGCGGCCGGCTACGAGCAGGACGACCGGGAGTCCCTCGATACGGCGCGAGAGGTAGCCGAGGAAGCGCACGGAGGAGGCGTCGGCCCATTGGGCGTCGTCGACCGCCAGCACCAGCGGCCCTCGGTCGGCGAGGTTGACCGTGAGCCAGTAGAGACCGTGGAGCGCGCCGAAGTCCGCGTCGCCGTCGAGCGGAGCGAGAGTGGGCCCGGGGTCGCCCACCAGGCGAGCCGCGAACCCGGCCGCTCCGGCGAAGAGCCGTTCGGTCTCGGCGGCCCCGGCGGTCACGGCCACCTGCTCGAACAGCTGGCGCGCGACGCCGAACGCGAACTGCCGCTCGAGCAGGGCGCCGCGAGCTTCGAGCACCTGCATGCCGGCCTCGCGTGCCGAAGCCCGAGCGCTCGTGAGCAGCCTGCTCTTTCCGACGCCCGCCGGGCCTTCGATCACCACCACACCGCCGGCCCCGTCGCGCAGGCGGGAGAGCGCCGCGCTCAGCGTGTCCAGCTCGCGCTCACGCTCGAGCAACTCGCGACCAGCGGTTGTCTGGCTGCCCATCGCAGTCTCGTGCGCCACCGTCCACCGGCAGCGTACCCCACCGCCAAGCGGCTGGGCTCAGGGCAGAGGGCGCTGTCAGGTCTTGCCGGGGCGCGTGAACTGGGTGGCCACGAAGCGGTCCCACATGCCGTCGGTCATGAGGCTCCGCTGCCGGATCAGCAGGTGCGCCGAGGGCGTGACGCGGTAGCGGATCTTCGGCGAGGTGGAGGTGATGGCGCGTTCGATGGCCTTGGCCACGGTCTCGGGCCCGCCGCCCAGCCGCGACACCGGTCCCTTCTCGTAGACCTCCTTGGTGGCCTGCGCCACCGAGGCGTTGAACTCGGCGTAGGGACCCTCGCCGGCGCGCACCTCGGCCGCCGCGGTGTTGCCGAACTCGGTCCGGATCAGACCGGGCTGGATCACCACCACGTCCACGCCGAAGCCCTTGACCTCGAAGCGCAGCGCGTCGCTGATCGCCTCCACCGCGTATTTGGTGGCGTGGTAGACGCCCCCGCCCGGGAAGGTGAAGTTCCCGCCCATCGAGCTGATGTTCACGATGCGGCCGTAGTGCTGGTCGCGCATGCCGGGGAGCACCAGCTGACACATTCTCATGAGGCCGAAGACGTTCGTCTCGAACTGGCGCCGCACGTCGTCCATGGCCACGGTCTCGATCGCTCCCGACTGGGAGTAGCCGGCGTTGTTCACCAGCACCCCCACGGCTCCCTCCGCGTTCGTCACATGGTCGACGGCGGCCTGCATCGAGGCCTCGTCGGTCACGTCGAGGGCCAGCGTGCGGCAGCCGGCGGACTCCAGGTCGGCGATCGCCTCCGCGCGGCGCGCGGTGGCGTACACGGTGTGCCCGTTGCGGGCGAGATGCTCGGCGGTGGCGCGGCCGATGCCCGTGGAGCAACCCGTGATCAGGATGGCCCTGGAGGTCTGGCTGTGGTTCGTCATGTGGGCAACCTACCGCCGCCTCTAGTGACGATCGTCACACCTTGTTTCCCGCACTCGGCTTAGCGTCGTCTGAACGAGAGCTGGCCCTCTCCAACGCCCCCCGAAGGAGGATGCATGAGCCCAAATCGGCTCGTCGTGCTGCTGACCCCGCTCGTCTTCGCGCCCCTGGCCGGCGCGGTGGCCGCCTGGCTGGCGGACCACATTCCCGGCTATCAGGTGGACCAGAGCGCCCTCGAGGAGATCTTCATCGCCGGGGCGCTGATTGCGCTCGCGCCGGCCCTGCAGTGGTTGAACGGCTGGCAGAAGCACGAGGCGCGCCAGGCCGATCTGGAGCGCGATCTCGCGCTCGCCGACGGCGGCACCGCGGCGGCCGCTCCCGTCACGGCGCCGGCCGATCCGGCCGAACTCTCTGATCTCGACGACCTCGACGAGCTGGCGGAGATGGACGAGTTCGATGCGGACCTGCTCGCGGACGGCGAAGAGCCGGCGCTCGCGGGGAGCTGAGGATGTCACCCGCATTCCACGGACTCGACCGCGCCGTGGCCCCTCCGCCGGCCACGGCCAAGCAGATGCTCGATGCGATCAACGGGCGCTGGTGGAACGTCTACATCGGTGGCCCCGAGTCGGGCGGCCACGGCTGGAGTCCCGATCTGGTCCGGCAGTACGCCCGTCTCGGAATCGACCGCTTCATGCTCACCTACGTCGGCCGGCAGTCCCACGGCCCGCTCACCCGGGCGCAGGGACAGGCCGACGCCCGCGAGGCGCTCGCGATAGCGAAGACCTACGGCTACAGCGGCGACTTCCCGCTCTGCCTGGACGTGGAGCTCTCGACCTTCAACAGCTCGCCGTCCAAGACGGTCGAGTACGCCCGCGCCTGGTGCGCCACGGTTCGCAAGGAAGGGGCGCGCCCCGGCGTGTACGCCAATCCGGCGCCTCTCACGGCAATGGCGAAGGGGAAGGTGCTCGCGGACTTCGTCTGGATCGCCAGCTGGGTGAGCACCACGGCGAGTCGCCGCCACCCGCACGAGGCCACGGGCATGCCCGCGAACCTGTGGCGCCGGCCGGGCCAGCGGGCCTGGCAGTACGGCGGGATCATCAACGGGAAGCCGTGCAACGTCCTGGGCCTGAACGTGGATCTGAACGTCGCCGACCTCGCCTGCCTCGCGCCCGCTCCGGGCGGATCGAACGGGACTTCACACGCGCGCGCCACCCGGAGTCCACGCCCTTCGCCGAGGGGATCGAGGCGCGGCGGTGGTGCGGCTCACCCATCGCCTGTCGGTCCTGCGCTCGCCTAAGACGGGGCACGCCTACCTCGACGGCCCGCGGAGCCGCTTCGACGCCGAGACCGAAAGCGCGGTCAAGGCGTTCCAGGCCGAACACCGCCTGCTCGCGGACGGCGCCTACGGGCGCCTGAGCGCAGCGGCGCTGCTCAAGGCGGTCAAACGCGAGAAGGACCGGCGCCGGCCCGGCCGCCAGGCCCCGACGGAACTGCCCCAGCTCGTCCACGAGTACCAGCGCCTCGACGCCGCGGCCGATCGCGCCTGGCAGAAGCTCGACGCGTACGGACGCCGGCAGCGCGGGCTGGTGAAGGCGAAAGCCAAGACCAACGGGAAGGCAGCCGCGCCAGCCGGTCAGGCGGCCGGCCTCGCCGGCGTGACCGCGAGCCTCCAGCGCATAGAGGGCCAGCTCGGAACGCTGGTGGACCTCGAGAAGCGTGAGGCCGGCCTCGCCACCGCGTATCAGCCCGCCGAGGGCGAGGCACCCGCGTCGAACGGCGCGAGCACGAACGGGTCGAACGGGTCGAATGGGCCGCACCCCGAGCTCTCCGACGAGGAGCTCGACCGGCACATCCACCGTCTCGACCGGCGGCTCGACGGCTGCCGCAAGGCCCGCATCGCGCGCTACGCGCGGGTGGAGCAGGCTCTCCCCGCACCGGCACCCGCTCCCGCACCCGCCGCAAAGCCGCGGCCGCCGCGGCCGCACCCGCGCCCCACGCGACCGGCGCGGCCCGCGCCGGCGCCGGACACCAAGGACGAGGTCCGCGCCCTGCAGAGCAGGCTCAATCACTTCACCGAGCGCTACCTGGACGGCATCGCACCCCTGGTCGTCGACGGCGCGAAGGGCCCCGAGACCAACAAGCGGATCCGCACGGCCAAGTACTACCTCGGCTACGCCGGCGACGAGCGCAGGTCCGTCAAGGTCAAACCCGCATTCGCGCGCCGGCTTCGCCACCCGCGCTCGCCGCGCTACGCAGGCGCCGCGATGCTCGCTCGGGCGGCGAGCCGCCGCAAGCGACAGCGCACGATGGCCGCCCGTGCGGCGTCAGCGCCGATCGAGGGAACGCCCAAGCACATCATCGACACGGTGGTGCTCCGGATCGCCCAGGAGTGCGGGATCCACCGCAGCCCGGCGGAGAACGATGCCGCCAACGCCCGGCACGGGAACACCGTCAGCGGCGGGCGCTCCGATCACCAGGGTCCGCCGGCAGTGGCGTGGGCGGCCGACATCAGCAACGGCGGGAGCCCCACGCCCGAGATGGACAAGCTCGCCCGCAGCCTCGCCAAGCGCTTCAACATCGCCTGGCCCGGCTTCGGCCTCGTGAACGCGACCCACGGCGGCTACCGCTTCCAGCTGATCTACCGCACCAGCATCGGCGGCAACCACTACAACCACGTCCACTTCGGCGTCAGGGACGTCTGAAGAAGCTTCAGCGCGCGCCGCGCGACCAGTCCCTGATCGTGATGCTCTCGTCCCGGCCGGAGGCGCTGGCCGGGATGAAGGCGCCCGGGGCGCCCCCGTGCGGATCGTGGTAGGGGTGCTCGGCGATTCCGCTGCCGGCCACCGTGAAGTAGCCGTAGATCACGCCGATCAGCATCACGACGCTAAAGACCAGAATCTCCATGACCCTCCTGCCGATCGTCCGAAAGTGGAGAGACAGCGTCTCGCGAGCGGCCGCGCCCGAGTGTGACGTGGATCACGCTGGCGCGCTCTGGTACTAGGTGCCGTAGAACGGCGGCCGGCCCCCTGCGCGTTCCACGAGCGTGCCCCTCAGCTCCCGAAGCACCTCTGGATGGCGGCGGGCCACGTTCCTGTTCTCCTCGGGGTCGCGCGCGAGGTCGTACAGCTGCGGGTGGCGCAGCCGGTTGTCGGAGACGTAGGCCCAGCGATCGTTGCGCAGGTAGTGGTTCTCGCCGTAGCCCCCGTAGGCGTAGCGCCGTCGCGGGGGCCTGGCTCCGTCCAGCAGGGCCGAGAGGTCGACGCCGCTCATTCGCTGCGGAACCGGCACGCCGGCCATCGACAGCAGCGTGGGACCGAGGTCGTGCAGCGAGGCGAAGTAGTCGCTCTGCTCACCTGCGCGGCGCCCACGGGGATCGACGAGCACGAACGGGACGCGTATCAACACCGGGTGGAGCGCCACCGAGATCTTGCCCGTCCAGCCGTTCTCGCCGAGCTGGATCCCGTGATCGGCCACCAGGGCGATCACCGTGTTGCGCTCGAGCCCCAGCTCGTACAGGCGCTCGAGGAAGACGCCCAGCCAGCGGTCGGTCATCGTCACCTCGGCGGCGTACAGGGCGCGCAGCCGGCCGAGCACGAGGTCGCGGTTGTTCTGGTTGAGCCATTTGCTCACGCGCTTGTAGCGCGGCATGGCGGGCTCGGGACCGCGATAGTCCGGGTCGCCGTACCTACGGATGTAATGGCGAGGCGGAGTCCACGGCTCGTGCGGCTCGTAGGTGTCGACCACCAGCGCGAACGGCGGCCGGCCGGCCGCCTGCTCGAGCGCACCCACGCCCGACCTGAACACCCGCGCGGCGAACGATTGGGTCTCGTCGTGGGCGTAGTGCCCGTTGGCGAGGTACTTGCGCACCCGGTCGCGGATGCCCGGGTTGTCGATCGCCGGATGCAGCCAGTGCCTGAGCTCGCGCGCGGAGACGCTGGAGGGAGGCCGGCTGACTCCGAGCTCACCGCCGTGGCGCACGAACAGGTCGAAGCTGCGCCGCAGAGGCTCGTAGGGCTGGGCGAACCCGAGGAACGGGTTGTCGGTCACGTAGCCGGTCCAGTAGCCGGCCGCCCGCAGCCGGCTGGTGAACGTCTCCTCGACACCATGCAGCGGCGCCCAGCCCGGCGCCCTCGGCAGGCCGCGGTAGTCGTGCCAGCCGCGGAAGGGAAACATCCGGCGGCCGGTGAGCAGCGAGTTGCGAGCGGGCACCGTGGGCATGGCCTCCGGGAAGGCACGGGTGAAGCGAAGCCCGTCGCGCAGCAGCAGGTCGAGGTTGGGGGTGTGGGCGCGGTCTCCGTAAGCGTGATCCGCGCGCAGCGAGTCGACCACGATCACCACGATGTTCGGCCCCGCGGCGGCAGGCTGGGCGCCGGCGAGGGCGCGGCCGGCCGGGCCGAGAGCCACCCCCGCCGCGGCGGCGGACTTCACGAACGCGCGGCGAGTCAAGCTCACGGCGCGAGTGTATTGCGGTGTGACCCGCCATCGGTCACCATCTCGGTGGACGTGGCCCGGTGAAATCTTGGACCGCACTCGCCGTCACGGTGCTGGCGGCCATTGCCCTGCTCACGAGTGGGGAGAGTCGTGCGGCCACCGTGACGGTGAGTGTCGACATGTCACCCCCGGGCACCGATGCGCCGCTTGTTCGCAACGACTTCCTCGGCGTGTCGATTCCCTATTACCTCGTGCCGTCGATGCTGTCCTATTCGCCTCTCACCGTGGCTGCCCACCGCCGCTTCGCCCTGCCCTGGCCGGCCCCGCCGGCGCCGCGCAACCAGAAGACACTGTCCATGCTCGCCGCCATGGGGCAAGGGACCCTGCGGGTGGGAGGCACGGCACAGGAGCAGATGTGTTACTTCGACCAGCCACTGAACCGAGGCTGCTCCTTTCGCTCACGAATTCGCACGCGCCACTACGCGCTGATCAAGGACTTCCTTCTCGATCTCGAGGCGAGGAACAGGCACTGGAAGGCGATACTCGGAGTGCCGCTGGCTGACGGGTCGGCCGGTACCCGCAAGACGATTCTCAAGGGGATCAACCTCGGCTTCACCGGCACGGAGTTCCCCGGCGGCGACGTGAGGGGTGACAACCGCAGATTGATACGGGCCATCGCGGTGGGTCACGAGCCCAACGCCCTCACCCGCCACGACTATCGCGGCCTCCGCACCCACCGGCGCCACAAACGCGGCCGTGGGGGCAACCGACGCTCCAAGAAGCCACGGCAGCGCGGTCGCTGGGGCAGATTCGCCACCAACCAGCGCTACCGCGTCGCCGCGCGCCGGCTGCTCAACCGCGGCGCCGACCGCCGCCGTGGCCGGCACTACCGCTGGGCCGGCCGGATCATGGCCGGCCCGGGCCTGCCCACCTACTCCGCCTGGCGACGCCGCCTCGGAGACATGATCGAGGCCGGCGGATACCGGTTCGTGACCCAGAGCGTCTACCAGGCTCGGGGTCGCCGCGGCTGCATCGAGGACATGACCAGCTTCCCGCGCAGCCGGGCTGAGTGCTGGCCCGGGCCGCGCGCCGGCTCCACGGTCGACAAGCGAGCCCGCTTTCTGCTGAACGAAGCGCCGATGCGCCGATTGGCCGGCCTCGTGAACCACGCGGTCAGGGCGGCTCGCGGCCGCGGTGTGTACGCGGTGGAGTCCAACAGTGTCTCCAAGCGCGGGTCGGTGGGAGTGAGCGACACGATGGTCAACGCGCTGTGGGGACTCGACTGGATGTTCACCATGGCCAGTCAGGGCGTGCGGGGGGTGAACATCCAGCACGCCGACCGCTGGAACGGCCAGGCCCTGCTTCGGCCCGGCGGCGACGGATTCGCGCCCTACAACCCGATCGGCCTGTCCGACGGAACCATCGGTCCGCGGCCGCTCTACTACTCCATGGTCCTTTTCGGGCAGTTGGCCACCGGCACGGCCGTGGGACAGAGCCACTCGCGGATCGAGCCTCTGCGCGGCACCGGAACGGGCTCGCGGCTGCGGGAGGGTGACACCGTCACGTCCATCAAGGGCTGGCGGGTGAACAGCGCCGGAACCAACACGGTGTTCCTGGTCAACAAGGACGCCGCCGTCACGCCCGCGGGCGACGACGACGTGGTTCGGCTTGCCCCCACTGTGCCCGCCGCTGACTGCTACGCGATCTGGCTGCGCGGCGGCGAGGGCACGATCAAAAGCAAGAGCGCCGCGCTCGGCAACCCGATCTCGAACCGCTGGTCCCAGGTGGACGCCAACGGGAACATCCCCGCGTGGTACTGGCGGCGCATCGAGCCCGAGAACGGGCAGTACGTCATACCCGTGCGCCGCGGCGACGCCGCGGTGGTCAGGTTCTGGTGATCAGCTGGACTCGTCGGGCTCGTCGCCCAAGCGCCGCTGAGCCTCGCGGACCGCGTCTTCGTCCGGAGCGTCTTCCTCCCGCTCCTGATCGGGCGCCCGCTCCTCGTTGTCTTCCACGCGCTCGCGCTGCTCGTGAAAGCGCCGCAGCTCGTTGTCCGACCTCATCGCTGCGCGGCGGACGCGAGCTCCTGGCTCTTGCGCTCGAGGGTCTCGAGCAGCGAGTCGTAGGACTCGCCGAACGCCGCGACGCCCTCGTCGACCAGCTCGCTCAGGACGATGCTGTCCACGTCCACCCCCGCTTCGCGGATCTCCCGCATGACCGCGTGCTCGGCCTCGACGTCGCGGTCGACCGTGCGTTCGGCAATGGCGTGGTCGCGGGAGGCCTCGATCGTGGCGTCGGGCATCGTGTTGACCGTGTCGGGGCCGATCAGCCCGTCCACGTAGAGCGTGTCGGGATAGTCCGGGTTCTTGGTGGACGTGGAGGCCCACAGCGGTCGCTGCACGTGCGCCCCCGCGCGCGCCAGCCGCTGCCAGCGCTCACCGGAGAAGATCCGCTGGAAGGACTCGTAGGCGATCTTCGCGTTCGCCACAGCCGCTCGGCCGCGAAGCTCCTCGTGACCCGCCTCCTCGAGGGCCGCGTCGACCTTGGTGTCCACGCGGGATACGAAGAAGCTCGCCACCGAGGCCGAGCCCTCGATGGACTTGCCGGCATCGAGGCGCCGCTCCAGCCCGGACACATACGCGTTGGCGATCTCCTCGTAGCGCGAGACCGCGAACAGAAGCGTCACGTTCACGTTCAGCCCCGCGGCCGTGAGCTCCTCCAGGGTGGGCACGCCGGCCTCGGTGCCCGGCACCTTGATGAAGACGTTGGGTCGGTCGATGGCCTCGCGGTGGTGGTGAGCGGCCTCTATCGAGCCCTCCGTGTCGTGAGCCAGCGCGGCCGGGAGCTCGAAGGACACGAAGCCGTCCTGGCCCTCGGTGCGGTCGTAGATCGGCCGCAACAGATCGGCGGCGTCGCGCACGTCACGGTAGGCCACGCGCTCGAACAGCTGCTGCGAATCGCTGGCCTCGTCGAGCTCCTCGCGGATGGCGTCGTCGTAAAGATCGGAGTGTCCCATCCCCTTCTCGAAAATCGTGGGATTGGACGTGACGCCGGAGATGCCGTCGTCATCGATCAGCGCACTCAGCTGGCCCTCGTCGAGCAGCTCGCGGTTGAGGTTGTCGATCCAGATCGACTGGCCCAGGGCCTCGATCTGGATGAGCCGGTTTGAAGAACGGTCCATACCCTGAAGATACCCGGGTGGCGAGGGCCGAACCTGGGCCCGGCCCTCGCGGGCCGCCATTGGCCCGGCGGGCGAGGCTGCGGTACGTTCGCCATTGAGGCAGCGCAGTCCCTCACTCGTAATGGACTTCCGCATACTTGGCCCGTTGGACGCCCTCCACGAGGGTCGCGAGGTGGCGCTCGGGGGCAGCAAGCAGCGCGCGCTGCTGGCGCTGCTGCTGCTGCACGCGAACGAGGTGGTGAGCACCGACCGGCTGATCGACGAGCTCTGGGGCGAGAGCCCACCGGCTGCGGCCGCCAAGAGCGTGCAGGTACAGGTGTCGCGTCTGCGCAAGGCCCTTGCGGCCGCGACGGGCGGTGCGCTCGACGAGCACGTGGTCACCCGCGAGCGTGGCTACGAGCTGCAGGTCCCACCAGAGCAGCTCGACTCTCGCCGCTTCGAGCGCCTGTCCGCCGAGGGGAGCGCCGAGCTCGCGGCCGGCCGGCCGCGGCAGGCCGCGGCCACCCTCGGGGAGGCGCTGGCGCTGTGGCGCGGTCCCTGCCTCGCGGATTTCGCCTACGAGGCGTTCGCCCAGAGCGAGATCGCGCGTCTGGACGAGCTGCGCGTCGGGACGCAGGAGCTGCTGATCGAGGCGAGGCTGGCACTCGGCGGCCATGCCGAGGTGGTGGGTCTGCTCGAGGCGCTGATCGGCGAGCATCCGTACCGCGAGCGCCTGCGCGCGCAGTTGATGCTCGCGCTCTACCGCTCGGAGCGCCAGGCCGATGCGCTGCAGGCCTACCAGGAGGCGCGCATCAAGCTGGTGGAGGAGCTGGGAATCGAGCCTGGGGAGCGCTTGCGCGAGCTGGAGCGGGCGATCCTCGCGCAGGATCCGGCACTGTCTCTCCCGGCGGCCGAGAGCGAACCCGAGCCGATCCCCGAGACGGCTGCGCCGGAGACGGTCCCGGCGCAGAGCGAGGCGCCGCGGCAGGTGCGGAGGCTCGTGAGCATCGTGTTCGCCGACCTCGTCGGGTCCACCGGCCTCGGCGAGCGGCTCGACCCCGAGTCGATGCACGACCTGCTCGACCGCTATTCCGATGCCTGCAGCGCGGTGATCGAGCGGCACGGGGGCACGGTGGAGGGCTTCATCGGTGACGCCGTGGTCGGGGTCTTCGGCATGACGGAGCTGCACGAGGACGACGCGCTCCGTGCCGTGCGCGCGGCCGTGGAGCTGCGCGAGGCTGGGGCGGCCCTGAGCGCCGAGCTCGAGCGCGAGCGCGGCGTGCCGATCGCGATGAAGCTCGCTGTCGAATCGGGCGAGGTGTTCGTGAGCGCCGGCGCGCGCCGTACGTCCTTCGCGGCCGGGGACGCCTTCAACGTGGCCTCCCGGCTCGAGGGCAACGCGGCCGACGGCGAGATTCTGCTCGGCGAGAACGCCTATCGGCTGGTCCGCGACGCCGTGCAGGCGGAGCGACTCGAGCCCCTGGCCCTCCGCGGCCGGTCCGCCAAGGTGCAGGCCTGGCGGCTGATCGAGCTCCAGGCCGACCACCCGGGCCGGCTCCCGTCGCCGGGGATCCCCTTCGTCGGTCGCGAGCGCGAGCTCGAGGATCTCCGGGCGGCCTTCGCCCGCGCGGGCGAAGGACGAGATTGCCGCGCGGTGACCGTGGTCGGCGCGCCGGGTCTCGGCAAGTCGCGTCTGGTGCAGGAGCTCGTGTCCGAGGTCGGCGAGCGGGCCACCGTCCTGGTGGGCCGCTGTCCCTCCTACGGCGACGGCGTGACCTACCGGCCGCTGGCCGAGATCGTCCGTCAGATCGCAGGCAGTGAGCCGAGGGCTCGAATCGAGGAGCTAGTGGGCGCCGATGAGCGCGTGGCGGGACTGGTGCTGAGCGCGATCGGCCTGTCCGAGGCTCCCGCCCAGGCCGAGGAGACCTTCTGGGCCGTGCGCAGCCTGCTCGAGCGCCTGGCCGGGGAGCTGCCACTCGTGGTGGTCGTGGAGGACGTGCACTGGGCCGAGCCCACGCTGCTGGACCTGCTCGACTATCTGGTGGCCTTCTCGAGCGGGCATCCGATCCTTCTCATCTGCCTCGCCCGTCCCGAGTTCCTGGAGATGCGGCCGGGCTGGGTCGCGCCGCTACCCAACCGGTCGCTGGTGCTGCTCGAAGCGCTCTCGGAGCGCGAGGCGCGTGAGCTCGTCGAGGCCGCCGGCGCCGGCGGCCTGAAGACGGACTCCGCCGCCGGCATCGTCGAGATGGCCGAGGGCAATCCGCTCTTTCTCGAGCAGCTCGTGGCGGTGGGAGCGGAGAACGGCGACTCCGCGTTGCCCTCGAGCATCCAGGCCGTGCTCGCCGCCCGCATCGATCACCTCGAGCCCGGTGCGCGCACCGCGCTCGAGTACGGATCCGTTCAGGGTCAGGCCTTCTACGTCAACGCGGTGGCCGAGCTGCTCCCCGAAGAGGAGCGAGCCGCGATCGCCACTCACCTGGTGTCGCTGGTCCAGCGACAGCTGATCCAGGCCGACCGCTCCGATCTCCCCGGCCAGGACGCATTCCGCTTCGCCCACGGACTGATTCGAGAGACCGCGTACCAGGGCCTGCCCAAGCAGCAGCGGGCCGAGATGCACGAGCACCTGGCGCGCTGGCTCGAGGCCTGGCCGGACGCGCAGGACGAGACCGTGGGCCACCACCTGGGCGAAGCCCATCGCCTGCTCACGGAGCTCGGCCACTCCGGCGAGCGCGAGCGCTCACTGGCCGCGGCGGCGGCGACGCGGCTCTCCGCGGCGGCCGAGAGCGCCCTCCTGCGCGGCGATCCTCCGGCGGGGGCACGACTGCTCGAGCGGGCCGAGTGGCTGCTCCGGTCCGACGAAGCCGCGCGCACCGAGCTGCTGCCCGCCCTCGGAGCGACGCTGTTCGAAGCGGGCCGGATGGACGACGCCACGCGCGTTCTCGATCAGGCCATCGCGGAGGCGCCCCGGCCGAACCTGCGGGCCCGCGCCCAGGTGGAGCGCGAGCTGGTGCGCCTGGAGACCGAGACGAGCGTCGGCACCGAGCAGGCCCGCGATGTCGCCGCCGCCGTGATGCCCGTCCTCGACCGCGAGGCCGACGAGTACGGACAGAGCAGGGCCTGGTTGCTGCGCGGCCAGCTCGACTGGGGCAGCGGCCAGGTGGAGAGCGCCGACGCCGCCTTCCGCGAGGCGGCCGAGTGTGCACGCCGCGCGGGCGACGAGCGGCAGCTGTTCGAGGTGATCGGCTGGCGCGCGCTGGCGGCCGCGCTGGGTCCAACCCCGGTCGACGACGCCATCGCCCGCTGCGAGGAGCTCCGCGAGCTGGCGCGTGCCAGCCCGTTCGCTACGGCCTCGACGATCAACCCGCTGGCCTATCTGCACGCCATGAAGGGCGACTTCGAGATCGCCGACCGCCTGCTCGGCCAGGCAGGCGAGATCCTCCGCGAGCTCGGCGGCATGGGTTCGGGTGTTTCGCACCTCGAGGCCTGGGCCAGGCTGCTCACCGGGGAGCCGGCGCTGGCCGAGGCGTCGCTGCGCGCCGACGTGGAGACGCTCTCCTCGATGAGCGAGGGCGGCACGCTCGCCACCACCTCCGCACTGCTCGCTCAGGCCGTGTACGCCCAGGGGCGCATGGACGAAGCCGGCGAGCTGTGCCGCGTGGCCGACAGGCTCGCCGCCGCCGACGACACGATGACGCACATGGTCCGCCGCGGCGTGGAGGCGAAGATCCTCGCCCGCGCAGGGGGCTGCGAGGAGGCCGAGGCGCTCGCTCGCGAGGCGGTCGCGCTGGGAGAGCCCACCGACTTGCTGTCACACCGCGGTGATGCGATGCTCGATCTCGGTGACGTGCTTCGGATCTGTGAACGTGAGGAGGAGTCGGAGCGCGCGATCGAGGACGGCCTCGCCGAGTACGAGCGCAAGGGCAACGCCGTCGCGGCCGCTCAGGCGCGGTCGCTGCTCGATGATCGACTAGGAGGCGAGTAGATGCCGGGCAAGCCGAATTTCGACTCAGCGGTGGCCCTCGAGGGTGACACCGTGCGTGTAATAGGCCAAACGGGCTCGGAGGGAGACGCCGCCGCTATCGCCGCCGATGTCGCCGACATCGTCGGCATTCACGTCGTTCTCGCCCAGGATGCCCAAATCACTCGCGGGGTGGTGGAGGAGCTGGGACTCGGCTGGCAGGTGACCCTTCCGGCCGCGGGCTTCAAGGCCGGACCGGCGGTGGCCTTCGGGATCGAGCTTCGCAGGCTCAACTCGACGATGATCTCCTGGTCGGAGCCCGTGGAGATTCGATAGCTGCGCAGGGTTCCTACCGCGGGGGCTCAGGGCCTCCGCTCGTATGCCTGCACGGCTTCGCCGACACGTGGCGCAGCTGGGAGCTCGTGCTGCCCGCACTCGAGCGCCGGCACGACGTGCTGGCGCCCACGCTGGCCGGGCACGCGGGCGGGCCGCCGATCGAAGGTGAGGTCGACGACCACGTGCTGGCCGACGCGGTGGAGCGGGCCATGGACGAGGCGGGGTTCGAGAGCGCGCACCTCGTGGGCAACTCGCTCGGCGGCTATGTCGCGCTCCAACTCGCCGCGCGCGGGCGCGCGCGGACGGTGGTGGCGCTCGCGCCGGCGGGCGGCTGGGCCAGCGGCGACAAGTCGTTCCGGAACGTGCTGCGACTGCAGTCGACGATGGTGCGTCTGGCCAAGTCCGGCGCGGCCCACGCGGATGCGGTGCTCGCCACCCCGGAGGGCCGGCGGCGCGCGACGCAGCTGATCACCGTGAACTACGAGCACATCCCGGTCGAGCTGCTCGTGCATCAGACGCTCGGCGTGGCGCGCTGCACGGCGGCGCCGGCCCTGATCGACCATGCCGGCCGCAGCGGCTGGAGCCTCGACGCGGAGAAGATCACCTGCCCGGTGCGGACCGTGTGGGGCACCGAGGACCGGCTTCTGCCCTGGCCCTCGGCCGCCGCCCGCTACCGCGATGAGTGGCTGCCCCACGCCGACTGGATCGAGCTCGAGGGCGTCGGCCACTGCCCGCAGTTGGACGTGCCGCTCGAGACCGCACAGCTGATCCTGGGTTTCACCAATTGAGGACGAGAACTGACCGCAATTCCTCCTAGGGTCGGGCTCGACCAACGACCAAGGAGACAGATCGATGGACTTCAAGCTGGAGCTCGTGACGATGCCGGTAACCGACGTCGACCGCGCCAAGGCGTTCTACGAGAGCGCCGGCTTCAACGCCGACCATGATCACCGGGTGAACGAGAAGCTGCGCTTCGTGCAGCTCACCCCGCCCGGCTCGGCCTGCTCGATCTCCCTCGGGGAGGGCCTCACCGAGGCCGAGCCCGGGTCGGTCAAGGGCATGTTGATGGTGGTTGCCGACGTCGAGGCGGCCCGCGAGACCCTCGCCGCCGGCGGCGTAGAGGTCAGCGACGTGGACCGTCAGCCGTGGGGCGACTTCGTGTACTTCGCCGATCCCGACGGCAACAGCTGGGCGCTGCAGCAGCTCCCCGACCGGGGCCAGTGACCGGCCGGCTCAGCGCCGCGGCGGCGCGAGCAGGCGAAGGCGAACCCTGATCCGGGCGCGGTTGCCCGCGGCGTCGCGCGCCGCTCCGGTGGCGAGCACGCGCAGGGCGCCGGCGTCCGCGAGGCGCCGCCGCGTCGGCGGCTTCAGGCGCAGCTTGACCTTTCGCGTCTTTGCGCCGGCCACCCGGAAGCGCCCGTGGGCCACGGTGCTGCCGTGGCGGCTGAGCCGCAGGAACACGCGGCAGAGGGTCTCCGCCCGTGGGCAGCTGAGCCGCAGCGGCACCCAGCCGCGGCGCGAGACCCGGATCCTGTGCGGCGCCACCCGCACGCGCGGCGCGGTCCTGTCGCGCCGGCGCGGCTTGCCGGTCGGCCCGGAGGTTTCTGTGGACCCTTGGGGCGCTCCCCGGCGGGGCTCGCCCCGGCACGCAGGGATCCCCTCGAGATTGCCGCTGTCGTCCACCGCGCGGCTGCGGATCGTGGCCGTGCCGCTCGCTCCCGGGGTGAAGCTGTAGCTCCAGGCGGCCCGCCCCGCCGCGGGATGCCACGCGCCGCCGTTCACCGACACCTCGACGCCGCCCACTCGGCCCCCGGCGTCGGTGGCCCTGCCGCTCACTCCCACGGACACGCCTGCGGTCACGGCCAGCCGGCTCACGTTCGGAGTGGATGCCGGCGGCGTGCAGTCGGCCGAGGGCGCAGCGGGCGCGAGCCCGGCTTGAAGCGTGCCGGGCAGGGCGTCCATGTCGGCCAGCAGGTTGACGGTGGCCTGTTGCATGCGCGCGTCCGCCGGTGCGCTGCCGCGATCGTGCTGGGCGTCCAGGCCCCAGGACCACTGCACCGTGCCGCCGCCGAACACGATGGAGTCCGGGCGGTCCCCGTTGGGCTGGCGGTAGAGCGTGAGGCGGTGCGTTGCGGTGGCGGAGTCGTAGATGGAGCCGTAGTCCACGAGCCTTTGACCCGTGGCGGTGGTGGAGGACATCCGCACGACACCCGGCGGGCGGGCGCCGTTGTCGAGGTCCTCGTCCCACTCGTAGCCCACGGTCTCCTGGCCCAGGGTTGCCGTCGCGCCTGATGGGAGGCCGGCGACAGAGGTGTTGCGCCACAGGCGCATGCGGCCGTCGGCGGAGGGAACCTGGAGGTCCACCGCACAGCAGTTGACGGTGAAGATCGTGCCGGTGAGCGCGTTCTCGGGGCGGCCGCCGTCGGCGGGCGGGCTGAAGCGCGGGTCGCGCCAGGTGCCTGTCCACACACCCGAGGGATCGATCCTCGCCCCGGCGTGGGTCTCCTTGTAGCTCACGAGCGTCCGGTTCGGGCTGTTCGAGCCGTCGATGCTCGGCTCCCAGCGAGTCTTCCAGAACACCTCGTTGCCGGAGAAGAAGCCGAGGTTGACCCCGGCAGCCCGGGCCGCCTCCACATTGGCCCGCTGCCCGCCCGACCAGTACTCGTCGTGGCCCACCGAGAGGAAGGACTCGTGCTCGAGCAGCTCGGCCCCGCGGCGCTGGCTGTCCACGCCGGTGGTGTAGCTGAGGTCGTAGCCGTTGCGCTCGAGCCAGCGCACCATCGGATACTCGGCGTTGAACACCCAGTCCTCGGCGGCATCGCCTCGGGTGGTGAAGGGCCGGTTGTAGCTCACCTTGTACGCCCGGTCCGGGTTCGTGCCCGGTCCACCGAAGTAGAGGCTGTTGTTACCGAAGCGGTTGTAGGCCTGCCAGGTGGTGTCGGAGGTCTGGAAGAGGAGCTCCGAGCGGCCGTCGTCGTCGCGCACGACGAACACCACGTGGCTCGAGCCGCCCCCGGCGTCCTCGCGCACGAGCTTGGCGAAGTAGATGCCCGAGACGGCGGTGGCCGGCACCGTCCACGACGCCGACACCGCCCAGTTGCCGCAGTCCACCAGCCCCGTGGCCGGGGCGCTGAGGCACAGCGGCTGCCCGGACGATCCGGTCAACGGCCGTACCGTGGCCACCTTGCGCGCTCCGGCGCCGCCGTACCAGCCCATCCGGTAGATATCGAGGTGGTAGAGGGTGGTGACCGAGTCGATCTTGAAGTGCACCGCCTGGCCCTGGTTGACGCTGATGTCGGTGGCGAAGCCCTGGATCGCGGGGTCGCCCGAGCCGGACACGTCCCACTCGCTCGCGGGCGCCCCGGCCTTGCAGTTCTCGGCCACGATCTCGTTGGGCGGGGCCCCGCAGCCGGCCGCCCCGGCGCCGGCGGGCAGAACCAGCCCCGCCACCGACGCCAGCACCAGGAGGGTGATGGAGCAACTGAGCGTCCGGAGGGGCGGACCCATCGCCAGAACAACGCGGCGGGGCGGCCCTGACTTCTCAGCGCTAGGCGGGCTCGTAGATCATGATCGCCACGCCGTCGCCCACGATCGTCGAGTCCTTGAGCCGCAGGGACTTCTTGTCGCTGGTGTCGCCGAACAGCCGCTTGCCGGTGCCCACCACCACCGGGAACACCATGAGACGCAGCTCATCGACGAGCCCGTTCTCCACGAGCGTCTGAACGAGCTGAGCGCTGCCGTGAACGACGATCTCGCCGTCCACCTCGTCGCGCAGCTTCGACACCGCCTCGACCACGTCGCCGTCGAGCACCGTCGAGTTGTTCCACTCGGGGTCGCTGAGCGTCGAGGACACCACGTACTTCGGCATGGAGTTGAACTTCTTCGCGAAGTCGTCGTCGCGCTCGGGCCAGGCCGCCGCGAAGCCCTCGTAGGTCAGGCGCCCAAGCAGCAGGGCCTCCGAAGCGAACGTCTCATCGAGCTTGAACTGGTCACCCTCCTTGCCACGATCGATCTCGAATGTCCAGGCCCCGCGCTCGAAGTCGTTGTCGCCGCCGGGGGAGTCGATGACGCCGTCGAGCGACATGAATTCGGTTACGACGATCCTTCCCATGCTGATCCTCCTTGTCGGTTGCCGGTCCCGCCTGCCGTCCGCGGGCTGCGCTACTCTAGCAATCACTTTATAAAGCGAGCACTGGATCACGTATGGCGGTCGACCAGCTCAGCACCACCTTCGCGGCTCTCGCCGATCCCACACGGCGGGCGATCCTCGGGCGCCTCTCCGACGGTGAGGCCACCGTCAACGAGCTGGCCGAGCCGTTTCCGATCAGCCTGCAGGCGGTATCTCAGCACCTGAAGGTGCTCGAGCAGGCTGGACTCATCACCCGTGGGCGGTCCGCACAGCTGCGGCCCTCACGGCTGCGCGGCGAACCCCTCAGGCACGTCGCCGACTGGCTCGAGCATTACCGGAGCTTCTGGGAGGGCAGCTTCAACCGGCTCGAGACCCGCCTACACAGCCCCGAGGAGGAGGACGAACGTGCCTGAGTCAGCGAACCCCGGCCTCAGCATCACCCGCGTCTTCGACGCGCCCCGCGAGCGCGTGTGGCGGGAATGGACCGAGCCCGAGCGCTTCGCAGACTGGTTCGGCGGCGCCCACGCCGACGTGCCGGTCGCGACGGTCTCCATGGACGTGAGGGTCGGAGGCGAGCTGCGGGCGACGATGTTCGCCGGCCCCGACCGGCGCGAGATCAGATGGCACGGCGACTTTCGCGAGGTCGTGGAGCCCGAGCGGATCGTCTTCGCCATCTCCGATCAGCCGGGAGGGACCGAGTTCGAGCTCTGCACGGTCGTGCTCACCGACCTCGGCGACGGACGCACCGAGATGCGGTTTCGCCAGGAGGGGCACATGGCCGCGGCGCAGTACGAGGCCGCGGGCCAGGGCTGGGGCACGTTCTTCGACCGCATGGACGAGCGCCTGGCGGCCGGCTGACTACGCGCGGCACGAGGCCGCTTCGGCTCGCTCAGCCGGTTGTGGCCACCCCGGCGGGCACCACTTCGAGGAACTTCGCCGTGTCGGCGAACTGGCGAAAGCGCTCGAGCTTGCCGTCGCGCACATCCCAGATGTGCACGACCGGCAGGTCGAGGTCCTCGCCGGTGCTCTTGCCCGTGCCCGTGTAGCGCACCACCACCGCCACCGTGTCTCCCGACGCGATCATCTCGGTCGGCGTGACGGCGAAATCGGGGATGTCGGTTGTGATCGGGCCGAACACTTTCTGCGCCACCGCGTCGCCGCCCCGGTGGACGCCGCCGTACGGCATGCCCTCAGCCTCGTGCCATTCGACGTCGTCTGTCATGGCTGCGAGCACGGCTGCCACATCGCCTCTCGCGAACGCCTCGTAGACGTCCTCGACTATCTGGACGTTCTGCTCGGTCACCGGCCCCCCTCGATCGACTGCGAGTCCGCCACGAACCTACCATCGGGCACTAGCCGTCTCGCGTGAGCCGCTCCTCGATCGCCGCTCGGGCCCGGTCGAGCACCGACGCGTCGCCGAACAGGAGGTAGTGGCCGTTGGCCTCGTGCAGCAGGGCGTTGATCTCGAAGGTGAGCTGACCGGTGTCCGCTTTTCGCCTCAGGTCACCCGCGCGCCTGGCCTCGCGCAGGTTGCCTTCGATCAGCTTGCTCCACCCGGCCAGCACGCCGCGGACGCTGTCCCGGACGGGCCCGGGCCGTGTGTTCCACTCGGCGGCGGTGGCGACGAAGAAGCAGCCGCCGGGGAACACGCCGCGCCCGACGTAGGAGAGGTAGCGCTCGCACAACATCCGGAGCCGCTCGAGGCCTTCTGAAGCCTCCATCGCGGGAGTGACGACCTCGGCGTTGATCACGTCCTCGGCGGCGCCGATGGCCGCGAGCTGGAGGTCCTGCTTCGAGTCGAAGTGCGCGTACAGACCGCTCTTGCTCATTCCGATCTCGCTCGCCAGGCGGCCGATCGAGAGGCCCTGGAGGCCTTCGATTGTCGCGAGGCGAGCGGCCGTCGTGACGATCGTGCGATAGCTCTGCTCGCCGTCGGCGCGAGTGCGTCGTTTGCGTGCTCGAGTAGTGGTCACGGCTCCCTCCCGGAGTGATCCCTTGACAAGTTAGCACGAGCGGTCGTATTGTCGGTCTAAGTGCGAACGGTCGTGCTGACATCCTTGAGACCGGACTGGGAGCGAGATCGACACCCGCGACAGGGCGCGCTCGACCCGGACCGGCTGCCCGGCCACCTCGACCGCCTCTACCGGGCGGCCTGGGCGCTCAGCAGGTCGCCTCACGACGCCGAGGACCTCGTGCAGGAGACGATGGCGCGGGTACTGGCGCGGCCGCGGAGCCTCAAACGGCGGGACGAGCTGCCCTATCTGCTGCGCGCCCTTCGCAACGTCCATCTCACGAGCCTGCGCAGCGCGAGCCGCCGTCCCCGCTGCGCGCAGCTGCCCGCAGACGCGAGCGAGACGATGCGGTCGGGGTTGCCCGAGCCCGACGATGCTGTGGAGCAGCGAGAGCTGATCGAAGCAATCGGCGCACTGCCCAGGGACTTCCGCGACGCCCTGGTGGCCGTCGACGTGATGGGGCTCTCCCACGGCGAAGCGGCTCGGCTGCTCGGCGCGTGCGAGGGCACGATCACCACCCGTCTGTTTCGCGGACGCAAGCGCGTCGCGCAGGCATTCGCCTGAGCCGGGGAAGGATCGGCCCCGCGCCGGAGTCAATGGGGGCGAAACCGATACACCCGCAGGAGGACGACGATGACCAGCCACCACCACGACAGCCGGCGCCGCACGCCGGGATCTGCCCGGCTTCGAAGGCTCGTTGATCGGGCCCGAGGACAGTGACTACGACGAGGCGCGCAGCGTCTACAACGGAATGATCGACCGGCGCCCGGCGGTGATCGCGCGCTGCACCGACGAGAGGGACGTGTCGAGGGCGATCGCGTTCGCACGCGACCGCGGCCTGCCGCTGGCCGTTCGCGGCGGTGGCCACAACGGCGCCGGGCTCGGGACCGTGGACGATGGCGTGGTGATCGACCTGGCACCGATGAACGACGTGCGTGTCGATCCGGTTGAGCAGACGGTGCGCGTTGGCGGCGGCTGCACGTGGGGGGAGGTCGATCGGGCGACCAACGCGTTCGGCCTGGGCACCCCGAGCGGGATCGTCTCGACCACCGGGGTGGGGGGTCTCACCCTCGGCGGCGGGATCGGCTACCTCACTCGCAGCTGCGGGCTCTCCATCGACAACCTGCTCGAGGCCGAGCTCGTGCTGGCCGGAGGGGCGCAGGTCAAGGCCAACGCCGACGAGCATCCCGATCTCTACTGGGCGATCCGCGGCGGCGGCGGCAACTTCGGCGTGGTCACCTCGTTCAAGTTCCGGCTGCACGAGGTGGACACGGTCATCGCCGGTCCCACGTTCTGGCCGGTGGAGCAGGCGGCCGAGGTGCTGTCGGCGTATCGCGAGTTTCTCCCCGGCGCCCCACGTGAGCTGTACGGCTTCTACGCCCTCCAGACCGTGCCGCCGGCGGAGCCGTTCCCGAGCGAGCTCCGGCTCCGCAAGGTCTGCGGCGTTATGTGGTGCTATCTCGGCGGCGAGGACGAGGCCGCTCGGGAGATGGCCCCGCTGCTCGACGCACTGCCGGAGCCGCTGATGCACGGGGTGCAGCCGATGCCGCTTCCCGCGTTGCAGAGCGCCTTCGACGGGCTCTACCCGGCCGGGGGACCAGTGGTACTGGCGCGCGGACTTCGTCAACGAGATCCCCGACGACGCCGTGGCGCTGCACGCCCGCTTCGGCGCCGAGCTGCCGAGCGTGAAGTCGACGATGCACCTCTACCCGGTGGACGGGGCCGCCCACGATCCGGCCCCGGGCGACACGGCGTGGAGCTACCGCGACGCGCGCTGGGCCACCGTGTACGCCGGCGTCGATCCCGATCCGGCCAACGCCGAGGCGATCCGGCGCTGGACCGTCGACTACTACGACGCGCTCCATCCCCACTCAGCCGGGGGCGCATACGTGAACATGATGGGCGAAGGCCAGGAACAGGTGCGCGCGAGCTACCGCGACAACTACGACCGTCTCGCGCGCGTCAAGGCGGACTACGACCCCGACAACACCTTCTGTGTCAACCACAACATCGAGCCGGAGCGCTGAGCCGCCGAACGGCGGAAGCTTTGACCTCCTGGTGGTCGGGGGAGGCTCGGCGGGCTGCGTCCTCGCGTCGCGGTTGAGCGAGGACGGCCGCCGGGTCTGCCTCGTCGAGGCGGGGCCCGACTACGGGCCGTACGCGGACGGAGGCTGGCCGGAGGACATCCTCGACGCCCGCCGCCTGGCTCTGTCCCACGCGTGGGAGACGGAGCGCGAGGACCGATCGCAGCTGCGGGCCCGGATCGTCGGCGGCTGCTCCGCGCACAACGCCTGCATCGTGCTCGAGGGCGCACCGGGCGACTACGACGAATGGGGCCACGGCTGGAGCTACGCCGCGATCGAGCCCTACCTGCGGCGCGTGGAGCGCGAGCTCCGGGTGCGCCGGATCGAGGCCGAGGAGCTCTCGCCGTGGCATGCCGCCTTCGCCGAAGCCGCGGGCGACGACGCGATCCTGCACCCGGTCAACGCGGTCGGCGAGGTGCGCTGGAACGCCGCCTTCGCCTATCTCGACCCGGCGCGACTCCGCGAGAACCTCACGATCGTGGCCGGCACCCTGGTGGACCGCGTGCTCCTCGACGGCGACCGGGCGGTGGGTGTGGCGACGCCCGCCGGAGAGCTGCGCGCCCGGCGAGTGGTGTTGGCCGCCGGGGCCTACGGCTCGCCGGGGATCCTGCTGCGCAGCGGAGTCGGTCCGGACCGGGGGCTGCCCGTCGGCGAGGGTCTGTGCGACCACGTGGGCGTCGGATTCGGCTTCGAGGGCACGCAGCAGCTGCAGCACGAGACGGCGGAGTACGAGCTATCCCGGCCGCTGTACATGGCGCAGGTCACGGTCGCCGCAACCAGCAGCGGGTGCAAGTCGGGCCTGCGCGACCTGAACATCTTCCCCGGCATCGACCCTTCCGAAGAGGGGGGCTACGAGGCGAGTGCGGCCGTCTTCGCGATGAAGCCGGCGTCACGCGGCGCGGTGCGCCTGACCTCACCCGACCCGTCTGCACCGCTCGCGATCGACCACGGCTTCCTCGCGGATCCGCGCGATGCGGAGGTGCTGGCGGAAGGCGCGGAGACGCTTCGCGCGGCTCGCCGGAGAGGACCCGATACGCCGCTACGCCGGTCGCGAGACACGCCCGGGCCGGGACATCGACGTGCGCGCACACGTGACCGCCGCCGCTCGCGGCTTCTTTCACCCCACCGGAACGTGTGCGATCGGTCGAGTGGTCGACGGCGCCGGCGCCGTGCTGGGCCTCGAGGGGCTCCACGTCGCCGACGCCTCGATCATGCCGACCATCCCACGGGCCAACACCAACCTCACCACGCTCGCGCTGGCCGAGCGGGTGGCGGAAGGGCTGGCGCGCAACGAGCAGGGCTCACCCGCCTGAGCCGGCGCGGGCGTTGGCCGCGAGCCCGGCGGCCAGCGCCACCACGGCGCCCAGCTCCGAGACCACGGCCAGCGCGATCGCCGTGCGCCAGCCCGCCTCCGTCCAGCCGAAGAGGCCGTTTCCGTAGCTCAGCACGAGGCCGGCGAGCGCGCTCGCGGAGATCGTGATCCCCGCCAGCGCAGCGAGCGGCCGGGCGCGCCCGATGCCGAGAGCCGCAGCGGCCAGCAGACAGGCCGCGGCGTTGGCGAGGAAGAGCGGTCCGATCCAGCGCACGGCGTGAAAGAGCGAGGCGAACTGCTGGACGTGCACCGCGGCCTCGGTGGCCAGCATGACGGCGCCGAGGGCATACAGAGCGTCGGTCCAACCCACGGCGCCCGCGGCCCTCCGTGCCGCGGGCGCGCTGCCGATGTGAGGGGCGCTAGTAGCCATAGCTGCTCCCGTTCGAGCTGCTGCTCTCGCTGGTGCTCGAGCTCGCGCCGTGGCCCTCGATCTTCTGGCCGGCGGGAGAGATGACGTCCCAGCCGCCGCCGAACTGAGTCAGGCCCTGTCCGTTCGTGTCACCCGCGGCCCGGTCGCCGACGTAGCGGTAGAGCGGGTGGCCGTTGTAGGTCAGCTGGGTCTTCCCATCCGAGCCGGCGGTCGTTCCCAGCAGGCCTTGATCCACGTTCGCGCCCGCCTTGGGCCGGCCGCTCGTGGTGGACGGGGGCCACACGCTGGCGCAGGCGCCCGAGCACATGCTCTTCGTTGTGGTGTCCTTCTCGAACAGGTAGAGCGTGCGGCCTTGTGAGTCGACGAGGAACTTCCCGAGACCGCTCGTGCGGACGTCCACGGTGGCGCCGCCGCCGTTCGGGGTCGATGCCTTCGCGCTCGCCGCCGGCGGGCTCACCTTGACGTTGTCATTGCCGCTGCTCCCGCAGCCCGCGACCACCAGCGCGATCAGCACAGCCGGGACGGCGGCGGTCATCAGGACCTTGCTTCTCCGTTTCATTCGAGCTCCTTTCGAGTCCTCTTGGGGTCGCTCATCACGGTGCCAGTGCGGCGGTCGAGCCCACCAGTGGACATTGGTCCTACGACCCTCGGCGATTGCCACACTCCGGGTATGGACATGGCTCGCCTGGTCAGCCGGACCAGAGGGCGCCGGGGGGCCGGCCGGTCGGCCGGCTCGGTGGGTGGGCCGATGCTGTGGTTTGCGGCGGCGAGCCTGGTGGCGGTCCTGGCGCTCGGCTTCGCGGCGACGGCCGTCCTGCGCCGTCAGGCGCGCGGGGAGGCCATCCGCGACGCCAAGGAGATCACCCGCCTGGCGGGCGAGGGCATCGCCGAGCCGGCCCTGAGCCGGCAGCTCCTGGCCGGCGATCGCAGCGCCCAGGCGCGCTTCGGACGCGTGATTCGAGCGCGGGTGTTGAAGGACCCGGTGGTTCGAGTGAAGGTCTGGACGCCGGGCGGGCGCATCGTCTACTCGGACGAGCAGCCGCTCATGGGCCGGCGCTTCACGCTCGAACCGGAGCTCCGGCGTGCACTGCACAGCCGACTGGTGTTCGCGGACGTGAGCGACCTCAGTCGCCCCGAGAACCGCTTCGAGCAGGGCTTCGGCAAGCTGCTCGAGGTCTACCTGCCGATCACTACACCCGGCGGCCGGCGCTTGCTGTTCGAGGACTACCTGCGCTTCGGGGCCATCAGCGCCAGCGAGCAGCGCCTCTACTCGCGCTTCGCGCCGGCGCTGGGCGCGGCGCTGCTGCTGCTGTGGCTGGTGCAGCTGCCCCTGGCCTGGTCGCTCGCCCGCCGGCTGCGCAGCCGCCAGCGCGAACGCGAGGCCCTGTTGCAGCACGCGATCGACTCGTCGGCGCTCGAACGGCGGCGCATCGCCCAACACCTGCACGACGGCGTGGTGCAGGACCTCGCCGGGGTGTCCTACGCGCTCGCCGCCACCGGTGACCGGCTCGAGCGCACGGGCCCGCCCGCGGCCGTCGGGGTGGTCCGCGACGCGGCCGCCGCGGCGCGCCGAGCGGTGCGGGAGCTGAGGGCGCTCCTGATCGGGATCTATCCGCCCAGCCTGCAGCGCTCCGGGCTGGGCGCGGCCGTGTCGGATCTGCTCGCGCCGCTCTCGGCGCGGGGTGTCGAGGTCGAGGCCGACATCGAAGCTGACCTGGGGCTCGCTCCCGAGACGGAGGAGCTCATCTTCCGCAGCGCACAGGAAGCGCTGCGCAACGTCGAGAAGCACGCGGATCCGTCCAGGGTGCAGGTGAGCGTGAGCCGGTCGAACGGCTCTGTGGTGCTGGCCGTGCGCGACGACGGACGCGGCTTCGACCCCGCGGCCGCACGCGATGCGGACGCTCCCAGCCTGGGCCTGCGCCTGCTCGAGGATCTCGTGGGGGACAGCCAGGGTCGGCTCGAGGTGCGTTCCGGCGCCGGGCGCGGAACCGTGCTGACCGTGGAGGTGGCGGCGCGATGATCGGCGTCCTGGTGGTCGACGACCATCCTGTGCTGCGCAGCGGACTGGCCCAGCTGCTCGAGCAGGCCGAGGGCATCGAGCTGGTCGGTCTTGCCGCGGACGGCGCCGAGGGGATCGAGCTCGCTCTGAGCACGCGTCCCGACGTGGTGCTGATGGACCTCCAGATGCCAGGCCTGGACGGCGTGGAGGCAACCAGCCGCATCCTCAGCTCGTGTGAGGGAACCCGGGTCGTGGTGCTCACCTCGTTCTCGGACCGCGAGCGCATCCTCGACGCGCTCGACGCGGGCGCCACCGGCTATCTGCTGAAGGACGCCGCGCCGGACGAGCTGCTTCGCGGAATCCACGCGGCGGCGGCCGGCCAGGCGCCGCTGGCGCCCAAGGCGGCAACCGAGCTGCTGGCCGAGCGACGCGACGTCCGCCCGGCCACCGAGCTCACGCCGCGCGAACGCGAGGTGCTGGTGATGGTGGCCGAGGGCCTGCCCAACAAGCTGATCGCCCGCCGCCTCGAGATCAGCGAGAAGACGGTCAAGGCCCACCTCACGAGGGTCTTCGAGCGCATCGGGGTGAGCGACCGCACCCAGGCAGCGCTGTGGGCCGAGCGGCATCGGCTCAGCGCTGCCCCCTAGCTCGGATTGGGTCGGCTCGTGAAGGACGCCTCAGGGCGTCCAGCGCGCCGACAGCGTCGTGCCGCTGAACCTGAAGCTGTTGCCCCCCACGGCCATGCAGAACCGGCGTGTCGGGCACGAGACTCCGTTCAGCACGGGGAAGAAGCCCGTGATCGGTACCGGCTCGAGTTGCCAGGTCGCCCCGTCGAAGCCTTCGGCGATCGCGATCGGTCCCGCCAGCGTGGTCGAGGTTCCCACGGCCTTGCAGAACCTCTCGGTCGGGCAGCTCACACCGAACAGGCTGCTCTGGTCGCCCGCCCCCGGCTCGGGATTGGGGGTCGAGACCACCGACCAGGTCGATCCGGCCCGGCGCTCGGCCAGGGTCCTTGTGACCGAGCTTGCAGTAGGAGACGCCGCCGTGGCGTAGTTGCCGGTGGCGAAGCAGGGCAGCGGGGCTGAACACGACACGGCGGCGAGGCGAGCGCTCTGAGCGCCGACGGGCTTCGGGGCGGCCTGCAGCCCCCAGACGTCGATTCGCCCGAACCAGCGAGCGGCGATCGGAGCGGTCGTTTCGTTGGCCGTCGACCTTCCGACGGCGGTGCACGTGCGCTTCACCGGGCAGGACACGCCGGTCAAATGGTTGATTTCGGCCCCGGCGACGTTGGGAGTGGACTGGACGTGCCAGCCGGTGGCGTCCCAGCGCTCGGCGAGCGTCAGGCGCGAGCTGCCGTCCGCGTACTGGCCGACCGCTGTGCAGGCGAGCAGCCCGGAGCAGGAGACGGCGTCCAGCTCCCCGCCGGCCACGCTCTCGCTCGGCAGAATCGTCCAGCTCACGCCGTTCCACAGCTCCACCAGCGGGCCCGAGCTCGAGCCGCCCACGGCGAAGCAGACGCCGGCTCGCGGGCACGACACCCCGTTCAGGGAGCTGAGCGTCGACCCGGCCGGATTCGGCGTGGGAGTGATGGTCCAGCTCGTGCCGTTCCAGTGCGCGGCCAGCGTGGAGCGGGAGCCTCCGGTGTCAGCATGGCCGACGGCCACACAGTCGGTCGCCGATGTGCAATCCACCGCCGAGAGCGTGCTGAGGTTGGCCCCTTCGGCGTTCGGAGTGGACGGAGCCGTCCAGGCCGCCGATGCCGACGGCGCGGCAATGGCCGACGCGAGCGCGACGACGCCCCAAGTGCGCGTCGCGAGCCTCCACGGTGCTCCCCGTGCGTTCATCGCCGGCGGCGAGCCTACCTCTTTTCCGAGGGCGTGCGGGCGGGGCCGCGGCCGGCTTTCGCCGCGGTCCCGCCGCCGCTGAGTTGCGAGAGACCTCAGGCGTTGCTGAGCTGGCGCTCGGTCGCCTCCATCACTCCCGCGCGGTCCTTGTGCCGGCGCTCGTAGTCGCGTACGTCCTTGACCCGCTGATCGTCGGCTTCTGAGAGCACGGAGCGCACCTCGTCCACGCTCAGTTCGTCGTAGCCCGGCCAGGGCTCGTCGCCCTGGAGGGAATCGATTCGGCTGGTGATGGTTGAGCGGTTCTGGTTCTTGCGCTCATAGGCCTTGACCTTGGCCAGGTCGATCTGTGACAGCTCGGCGAGCTTGCCTTGGACCTCGTCGGCGCTGAGCGAGTCGTAGCTCGCGATCGCCAGGTCGGACTCGGAGGCCACGGCTCCCTTGGCCGTGCCCTCGGCACGGGCTACGCCCGGCACCTTGCGGGCCTGCCGGGCGGTGCGCTTGGCGCGGCCTGCGCCCTGGCGAGCCGTTCGCCGGGCCGCTCCGCCCGCCTCGCGGACCGCATCGGCAGCGCCGGTATCGGTCACGTCGTAGGAGCCCTCCCCGTCGAACTCGGCGCGGGCCACCAGGTCGGTCAGCCGAGGGATCTCCTTCAGCAGGCGGTCAAGCATCTTCTGCTCCTCGCCCATGATCGACTTCGCAAGCCGCTCGGTCTCGCTGTCGCCCACCGTCCGCGCGAGCTGAGCCAGCGCGGTATAGGTGGCGATCTCCAGCGCTTCGGCGGCGCAGGAGTCCTTGGCGTTCTTGAGCACCTTCTCCTCGCCACCGCTTCCACGGACCATGTCGAGCGGGGTCTTTCCCAGCGCAACGACCTGTCCCAGCACGGTCTGCACGACGCCCAGCCCCATCTGCAGCGGGTTGTCGCCCTGCCCCAGCGCACGCAGGCGGTCCTCCAGCCGTTCGGCGTGCCGGCGCGTCTGGTCGAGGTGAGTCTCGAGCCCGCTGCGGTAGCGGCCCCTGGGCGTCATCGCGATCTGGGCCTGGAGCTGGCGCGTGAGGGCCTGCTCCGAGGCATGGGCCTCACTCAGGTACTGCACGATCTTCTGCTGCTGCTTCGTCAAGGTCACTCCAATGGAAGTCGGTTTCGGGTCCTATCTCGAGGATGTCAGAGGAGGATCGGCCTGCGGGCCCTTTGCGACCCATCGGAATCATTCGTGTAGATGCGCCCGGTCCGGGTAGTAGGCCCCGGCACCGGCCGTCGACACGTCGACGGGCGTCGATGCCCCCAACCGACGCGTCCTCGAACCGACGCGCCCTCGAACAGCTGCATCTGGCGCGTCGCACACGATTCCGGCCGCTCGGCTCGGGAACGAGCGACCGGTGTCGTCCTCCTCGGCAGGCTTTGCGTCCCCGCCCTCGCCAGCGCAAGCGATCATCTGACTCGCGCTTCGGGGCGTACCCTGGCCGTGAGCCTCAACTTCGAACGCAGCGGCAGCGGCGAGCCGCTGGTCCTCCTGCACGGCATAGGCGGCGAGCTATGCGTGTGGGAGCCGGTGCTCGAGCCGTTGGCCCGGCGCATGGACGTGATCGCCGTCGACCTGCCTGGCTTCGGGAGATCGCCGGCGCTTTCGGAGGGCGTGACGCCCACCCCATTCGCCCTGGCCGACGCGATCGCGGGTCTGATGGCGGAGCTGGGCATCAACAGCACGCACGTGGCGGGCAACTCGCTCGGAGGCTGGCTAGCGCTGGAGCTCGGGAAGACCGATCGGGCGCGCTCGGTCACCGCTCTGTGTCCGGCCGGGCTGTGGGGGGCTCCACTGCGGCGTGCGGGAGCGCCGGCGCGAGGCGGTGCCCAGCAGCTGGCGCGGGGTCTGCGGCCCGTGCTCCCGCTGGTCATGCTCAGCCGCCGTGCGCGCCGGCTGGCCCTCGGGCACGTGGTGGCCGACCCGGACCGAGTCCCCTACGGAGCCGCCCGGCGCATGGTCGGCTCTTACGCGCGGGCGACCGCCTATGACGCCACGAACGTGGCCATGCGCGAGCACCACTTCACCGACCCCGAGCGGATCCGCGTTCCGCTGACCGTCGCCTTCGGCGAGCTCGACCGGCTGATACGTCCCCGGCGGCTGCGCGTCCCGGGCGCCCGCACCGTGACCCTGCGCGGCTGCGGTCACATTCCGATGTGGGACGCACCCGCGCTTGTGACGGAGCTGATCCTAGACACGACCGACGCCGGTGCGAGGCCCTCGGAGTCATCGGTCGCGAGCGGGCGGCGGTGAGGTGCGGCTGGGGTTCGCGGTAAAGGTCCTGGGCGGCGGTGGCCTGCCGTCCCACGACAGTCGACGGTGGCAGTCCGAGCCCCACCTCCGGCACTCGCTCGCCTACCTCGGAGACATTCTCGACTACCTGGCAGAGCGGGATTTGCGCATGTACAGGATGGCCACCGGCTTGGCACCCTATGCCAGCCACCCGGAGCTCCCGCAGTTCCACTCGCAGATCGACGAGTGTGCCGACGAGCTCGCCGCCGTTGGCACCCGGGCGCGTGAGCTGGGAGTCCGGCTGTCTACTCATCCGGGCCAGTACACAGTCCTGAACTCGGAGAGGCCCGAGGTGGTGTCGGCCGCCGTCGCCGAGCTAGAGGTGCAGGCGCGACTGCTCGACGGGATGGGCCAGCCGCCCGAGGCCGTCGTCGTGGTGCACGTCGGCGGCGCTGCAGGTGGGAAGGAGGCCGGAGCCGACCGGTTTGCGGCCGGCTTCGAGCGGCTGTCCGAGGCGGCGCGGAGGCGGGTCGTCCTCGAGAACGATGACCGTCTCTACTCGCTGACTGACGTCCTCGACCTGTCCGGGCGACTGGGCGTGCCGCTGGTGTGGGACGTTCTGCATCACCACTGCCACAATCCGGAGGGGGTGCCCGCACGGGACGCGCTGGCTCTCGCACTGGCCACCTGGCCGGCGGGAGTGCTGCCGAAGATCCATTACTCGTCGCCGAGGCTCGACGTGACCGAGCGAAGGAAGAAGAGCGGCCGCCGGGTCGAGCGCAGGCTCGTCCTTCCCGATCCCCGAGCGCACGCCGACACGGTGGATGCGATGGCCTTCGCCGGCTTCCTTCGCCACGATGCGGCGGGCCTGGACTTCGACGTGATGATCGAGGCCAAGGCGAAGGACCTGGCGGTCCTGCGCTTGATGGAGCAGATCGGCTCGGGCGCTTAGAGGCGCCGCCGAGATTCCTCACCGGCGGCTCGGGTAACGGGGGCCCCACAATGGGTTCGCGCTTCATCGTGGCCGGGCTGCTTCTGGGAATCGGGCTCGGAGGCTTCGTCGACGGCATCGTCCTCCACCAGATACTCCAGTGGCATCACATGCTCACGAGCGAGGGCTGTTGCTCGGCCACGAGCGTGGGTGGCCTGGAGGACAACACACTGGCGGACGGGCTGTTCCACGCCGCCACCTGGATCTGCGTGGCGGCGGGGCTGTACCTGCTGTGGGGAGAGATGGCCCCAGGAAGGCCATGGCCGGGGCGCCAACTGGTCGGGCTGCTGCTGGTGGGCTGGGGCGCGTTCAACCTCGTCGAGGGCGTGATCGACCACCATCTATTGGGGGTCCACCACGTGCGCAGCGGAGACAACGAGACTCTCTACGACCTGGCCTTTCTCGGCTTGGGTGGCCTGCTGGTGGGGGCGGGCCTGCTTCTGGCCCGACGGCCCGGCCTTCGTCCGGCAGCAGTGCGTCGAGACCCCGCATGAGCCCAGTCGGGGCTGCGCGGGCATCCTGGTCGCTCAGGCCGGCCGAGGCCACCTCGAGCCGAGCCAGGGCACGGCGCAGGACGCGCGAGACCAGCATCTGCGAGCAGCCCATCCGCTGGCCGATCTCGCTCTGGGTCAGGTTGTGCATGAAGCGCAGCTCCACGGCCTGTCGCTCGTCGTCCGGCAGTCGGCGCCATGTCGTCGCGATCGCTTCGCGCTCGGCCACCAGGTCGTAGGCCGAGTCGTCGTCTCCGAGTAGATCGATCAGGCTCGCCGAGTCCGCGTCGTCGGACGCGATAGGGGCATCTAGGGAGCTCGCCGCGTAGCTCGCCGCCGCCTCCTGGGCCTCCGCCACGGCCTCCACCGTGCAACCGAGCGAGCGTGCGAGCTCGCTCAGCTTCAGAGAAGGACGACCCAGCCGAAACACACGAACGACCATGACCCCTCCTGTAACGACTGGAAGCAGTCTCGCCCCTCGGCGATAGGCCACGCAAGCCGCTCGCAGGCAGCGCTAGCGCAGGGTCCGCCCGCTGATCGCCACCGCACGGACCGCAGGCCTCCCCTCGACCACACGAACCGGCAGCCGCGCCCCATCCAGCCAAGCATCGAGCCGGTCAGCATCGCCGGCCAGCTCGATCCACTCGATACCGCCAGCACCGCCCGAGGCGCCGGGATCCTCGATCCCCGCGTCGCGCGCAATGAAGAACGGCAGGAACGGGCTGGCCATCGCCTCCGACACACCGGTCAGTCGGGCGCTGAGGCCCTGGCGCACGATCGTGGGCGCGATTGGTTCAGGTCCGCTCTAGGAGCGGGATCGAGTCGGGTCTGCGTCACGATCTGCGTCACGCTTGCCCGCGGCCGCGGCCTGGTTCCGGTCGAGCGCGCCCATCGACGTGTGGGCGTAGGCCTTCACCATCTCCTCGACCGCCGCTTCCGACCAGCCCGCCTGCTCGGCGATGTCGAGTTCGGCAGCCCGAGCTACACCTTCATGTGGTGCACGCCGTGGTGCTTCGTGGCGAGCTAGGAGTCGAAGTCGAGCCGGGCAGGGGCAAGCACCTGCTACCAGTAGCCGGACATCGGTGGCTGCGCGAGCCGCGGCCTGGCAGGGTGAGCGAGGCCCGTACGCGGCGTGGGCTGGACTGAGAATCGTTCGGCGGGGGCGCGGGAACGGCTATGCCGCCCCGCCCGCGCCCCGCCACGGCAAGGATGAGTCGCTGCCCGGTGAAGCCGCCGGCGGCGGAAGTTCGCCTCCGCCAGGCCGTGGCACTCAGCCGGCTTGGGATTCTCGACCGGCTAGCTCGGGTCCGACGGTTCGGCCGGTTCGCCCGGTTCGCCCGGTGACGTGCCCGGCTGATCGGGCACCTCCGGCGGCGGCTTCTCGTCAGGCGGTGCCTGTGGCTCTGTCTCTGGGGTCTCCATATAGGCCCGGTACCCGATCCCTCTGATCGCAACCTCCCGCCACGCCATCGCTCTTCCTGGGCCGGATTTTGAGACGACCGTGATGCACCCCGAATCTGCGTCACAGTCTGCATCACACTTGCCCCGCGCATAGCCCCGCAAGCCCCGCAACGGCGCTTGCGTATGCGATTTGCGGGGCTATGCGGAGCGGTGTGGACCACCTGAGGTAATGGGCGCGGGTGGTTTCGAACCACCGACCTCTCGCGTGTGAAGCGAGCGCTCTCCCACTGAGCTACGCGCCCGGGAGAGGGGAGCAAGTGTAGACGGGGACTGGGCTTGCCCGGGATCCGCGCGCATCCGGCGTGCGGGGCGGACGCGGCCTGGGGGGACCGGATATTGGCCTCTCGGTGCCCTATCCCCAAGGCGCCAAGGCACAATCTTGACAACCCACCCGTGGTGGCCGCCCAAATCGTTACGGCAACAAATCCGTTTCGCCCGCGTCCGTGGTGAGCGGCGCGAAGGCCTGGGCGCGGGCGTAGAGCTTGTAGAGCCGCAGCTCGTCGGAGTAGCCGGTGGCACACACCCGCTGGAAGATTCGGTACGCGTCCTCGTCGGAGAGGTCGGACTCCGCCGACTTCGAGCTCTGCGGTGTGAGCTGGCCGCGGATGTCCTCGATCGTCGCGTAGCGCCGCTTCACCGAGCCCCCGCGCCAATCCCGGCAGTTCGCGAACTGGGCCGTGGAATTTCCACTCATCAGGCCGACGCCCCGGATGTCGACGGGGGCGTCCCTGTCACGGCCGTTGGCGTCATCGGTCCCTCCGCAAGCCGGCAGCGCGACTGCGGCGGCCGCGAGCCCGAGCATGGCGAGGCCAGCGCGGCTCGCTCGCCTCAAGGCATCAGTTCGGCGAGCCGCTTCCTCAGCGCCTCCGCCTCGGCCGACTTCTCGAACGTCCGCGCCGCCGCGGTTCGGCTCAGGACCGTGTTCCGTGCGGCCGGGCTGCCGGGCCTGGCCGGCCTCGTCCACCAGTCGCAGTCAGTGGGGCCGGTGGCGTCGTCGGGGCCGTTCCCGCAGTCGACTAGGTAGGCAAGCTTGGCAACGTCGTTGTTGCCGACGCTGGTGCCGCAGTTCGACGGCAGCACCTGAGGCGCGTCTCCCGGGAGACGCCCGGCGTTGCCTGGACCGGTCACGCTGGCCGCGGTCCCGTCTGGACCGGTGTTTCCGAACCAGCAGTTCCCGATGTTGGCCGGGAACAGCTCGCCCCACCAGAAGTCGTTGCCGTTCGGCTTCCTCTGCCTCGCGGCACGGGTGTGGGCGTTGCCGAACATGTCGATCGCACCCGGGATGCGAAACCCCTTCGGCGCTCTGCCGACGCGGTTGCGGAAGAACCGGTTGCCGCACGAGGTCGACAGCCCGTTGGCCGGCGCACCCGGGCACGAGACGCCGGGGAAGATGTCGCCCTCGGCGCCGCCGCCGTTGGTCAGGGAGTCTGGGACCGCGAACAGCATCGCCCCGTCGCGCCAGTTGTCGAAGATCCAGTTGTGGTGTACGCGGGCGTCGTTCATGCCCGGGTAGATGATCCCGGTGCCGATCGGCACTGCCACCAGGGGCGCCACGGGCGGACGGTCGGTGTAGAGGTCGAGGTTGTTCGAGTAGATGTAGTTGTGGTCGATCTCCGAGCTGTCGGCGGGGAAGCCGGGATGACCGGCGGCCGAGAGCGTGTCGCTCGAGATCCCGGTCATGTTGCCGTAGATGTGGTTGCGCGTGATGCGGACGGCGTTGCCCATCGAGCCCGAGTAGCCGAGCGCAGAGCCGTGGAGGTCGCAGTTCCTGATGACGCTGTTGGCGCGCGGGGCGTCCGGGTAGAAGTCCGTCGCCTGGGAGCCGGTTTCGGGAGCCGCGCCCGGGTACACCACTGCGTCGCCTGCGCCGAACCCCTCGCAGTTCTGGACGAGGTTGTGGTCGGAGGTGAAGGAGAGGTGGCCGTAGTCGGCGCCCCAGAAGAACTTCACGCGGTCGAGCAGGACGCCGTCGACTTCCTCGTTGTAGAAGGTGTGTTCCCGCGCACCGCGCACGAGGAAGTTACGTCCGACGAAGCCGTCGGCGCGGTCGACTCGCATGACGACGTGCTTGGCATAGCCGCCCGGCTTCGCCCCCGGCCCCTTGCCGCGATAGTCGGTGCCGGCGTCCATGATTACGTCCTCGGGCTTCGGCCCGGTGCCCTCGATCTGCAGGTTGCAGCGCAGGCACCGGCCGAGCTCCCGCCGCGGGATCCCTCTGCGGTCCGAGCGCGGCGGCACTGGCGGTTCGCCTTTGACGGCGCGCCCCTGCACGTAGATCAGGTTCTGGTCGTTGGGGCAGGTGACCTGGTACTCGTAACTCGGAGTGAGGTCCCCGCTGGCGTCCCTCTGGAGCAGGCTCGGGTTGCACTTCGGGTCGTTCTCCGGGGCCCTGCGCGATTTCGGCTCGGTGTAGCGGCCCGGCATGATCAGGATCCGGTCGTTGTTCCTTGCGTCGAGAACCGCCGCCTGGACGGAGCGGTAGTCGCACTGCGCCGCCAGCGCGCCGTTGATGGCGAGCAGCCGCTGCGCCTGACGCTTGGAGAGCTTGAGCTTCGGCTGGCTCGGTCGGAGGCGGTAGCCCTTCTTGCGGGCCTCGCGCACCGATGCGCGCAGGAGGGCCAGCGAGTGCGCGCCCCGGGTGCCCTTGCAGACGACGAGCACGTCGCCGCGGCGGGACCCGGCGACGGCCTCGGGGCCGGGTCGCGCCCCGCGCACCGCCGACGCCAACGAGCGCGCCCTGGGCACCTTACCGCCGGCCGGCGGGCTGACGGAGTTGTCGGGGCGCGGGTCCGGCCAGTACGACGGCCGCTCGAGGTGAGCCAGGGCTAGCGCCGGCAGAGCCAGCATCATCATGACTGCGAGCGTGGCGGGCAGCGACACTCCACGCCTCGTAAAACGCCGGTTACGTGTTGGCTTCTCGCGCAACCCCCGACCTCCTTGGCCTTCGTCGTCGAGCCCACGCGGCCCCGGCGGGGTCGCGGCGCGAATCTAACATTGTCGCCATCGACACGCGAGGCCGCGATCCGCCTGTCCGTGGTTGCGGGCGTCTCTCACCGCTCGTTTGGACGAATCTGAGCAGCGGCTCCGAGCGGCCTGAGCACGAGCGAAGCGCTGCTCACATTCGCGCTAAGCGGCAGCGTCGCCACAACGAGCGTCGCTTGCCGACGCGGTCAGATGCGCTGGAGGGAGGCGGTGAACGCGATCATGGTGGCGACTGAAACGCTCGAGCCCCAGGAAGCCCGTGAGCGGAGACCCTATGAAGGTCCTCTCTGAGGACGGGACGCCGATCGCCGTGTGGCGAAGCGGCGAGGGGTCCGCCGCTTTGTGTTGATCCACGGCGCCGCGGCCGATCACAACCGCTGGCGCCGGTGCTTCCGGCGCTGGAGGAGCGCTTCGCCGTGTTCGCGGTTGACCGTCGCGGGCGCGTGCGGACCGGCGACGCGACTGACTACGCGCTGGAGCGCGAGTACGAGGATGCAGTCGCGGTTGTCGATTCGGCGGGTAAGCGGTGGGCGAGCTGGGATGGGATACCTGGAGTCACCGCGGCACGCGCGAAGGTCGGGCAGCCACTGCCTACTCCGGCCGGATCGCCCCGATCCAGCCCTAGCGGTCGATCGCCACTCCGGGTCCCAATTTCCCCGCGATGGGGCTCCTAGACGGAGAAAGTGCGGAGACAGCAAGACGGCGCGCCGAGGAGTGTGAAGCGAGCGCTCTCCCACTGAGCTACGCGCCCGGGAGAGGGGAGGAGTCTAGCTCCGGGTCGTGGGGTGGCGATACTCCCGGCATCGAGGTCAGGCGGTACTCCTACGGCGAGCGGCGCGACCAGTTCGGCGAGCTCACGCTCCCCGAGAAAACGGGGCCGTTCGCGGTCGTCGTCCTCATTCACGGCGGCTTCTGGCGGGCTCGCTACGACCTCCGGCTCGAGGATCCGCTGGTGGCCGATCTGGCCGCGAGGGGCTGGGCGGTCTGGAATCTCGAGTACCGGCGGCTGGGCCTTCGCAGCCGCGGCGGCTGGCCCGCCACCTTCGAGGACGTGGCTGCGGGCATCGACCGGCTGGGAAGCCTCGAGGAGCCGCTCGACCTCGGCACCGTGCTCGCCGTGGGCCATTCCGCCGGGGGTCACCTCGCGTTCTGGGCCGCCGCGCGACCCGGACTTCCCGCCGGCGTCCCCGGCGCCGAGCCGGGCGTCCGGCTGGCGGGCGCGGTGGCGCAGGCCGGTGTGGTCGATCTGCGCGAGGCGCACCGGCTCGGGCTCTCAGGCGGGGTGGTGGGCTCGCTCATGCGCGGACCTCCCGGCAAGCATCCGGGGCGCTACGACGTGGCCTCGCCGATCGAGCGAATCCCGCTCGGGGTGTCGCAGCTGCTGGTGCACGGAGAGGCTGACGACGTGGTGCCGCCGGCGATTGCCCGCCGCTACCACGAGCGCGCGGCGGAGGCAGGCGATGCCTGCGAGCTCGTCATGCTGCCGGGCGTGGGCCACATGGAGCATCTCGAGCCGCAGTCGGGTGCCTGGGAGGCCGTGGTGCGCTGGCTGGAGGCCCGGAGATGAGCGGGCGCCGGGAGGCCGAGCGGCTCGACGCCGAGGACCCACTGGCACCCTTTCGCGAGCGCTTCGTCCTGGGCGATCCCGACGTCATCTACCTCGACGGCAACTCGCTCGGCCGGCCGCCGCTCGCCACCCGCGAGCGGCTGGCGAAGCTGCTCGACCAATGGGGCTCTGAGCTCGTGGGCGCCTGGGAGGACTGGATCGACCTGCCCGTGCGGGTGGGCGACCTCGTCGGCCGTGCGGTGCTCGAGGCGCGGCCGGGCGAGACGATCATCTCCGACTCCACCACGGTCAACCTCTACAAGCTCGCCGGGGCGGTGATCGCCACGCGCCCGGGCGCCGTGCTCGTGCCTCGCGACGAGTTCCCCACCGACCGCTACGTGCTCGAGGGCCTCGCTCGCACCCACGGACGCGAGCTGCACGAATTCGACACGGATCGCATCGAGGGACCGGTCGCGGGCGACGTGGAACGGGCAGCGCAGCGCGCCGGTGAGGTGGCGGTGGTGGTGCTCTCCCACGTCCACTACCGGTCGGGGGCGCTGGCCGACACGACGGCCATCGAAGCGGCAGCGCCCGCCCCTGTGATCTGGGATCTGAGCCATTCGGCCGGCGTGGCGCGGGCCGGCGGGATCGGGCTCGCGGTGGGCTGCACCTACAAGTACCTGAACGCCGGCCCGGGGGCTCCTGCCTTCCTGTACGTGCGCGAGGACCTCCAGGCCGGCCTCGAGACGCCGATTCAAGGCTGGTTCGGCCAGAGCGACCAGTTCGAGATGGAACGCGCCTTCGACCCCCAGCCCGGCGTCCGCGGCTTTCTCGCCGGCACTCCCAACATCCCCGCCCTGGTGGCGATCGAGGAGGGCGCCCGGCTGACCGAGGAGGCCGGGCTCGATCGTCTGCGGGCCAAGGCCGAGGCGCTGACCGCCTACCTGGTCGATCTGACCGAGGACTGGCTCGCCCCGCTCGGCTTCGAGCTCGGCAGCCCACGCTCCGCGGCGCGCCGTGGCGGCCACGTGAGCCTGCGCCACGCGGAGGCCTGGCCGATCTGCCGGGCGCTGATCGAGGTCGAGAAGGTGGTGCCCGACTTCCGGGGGCCGGACTCCCTGCGCCTCGGCCTGCCACCGCTGTACACGCGCTTCGTGGACGTCCACGACGCGCTCGAGCGGCTGCGCGGACCTGGTGGCGAGCGGTCGCCACCGGGAGGTGGACCGCGCCCGCAAGCGTGTGACCTGACGCCGACCCGTCCATCATCTGATGGGCATGGACGGTACCCCGCGACAGATGAGCTCCGGTGCCGTGAGCGACCCGCCGCTCGTGGCGGCTCCCCTGTATGGCCTGCGGGCCTGGACGGTCGTCGGTCCGAAGGGCGACGAGCGGCTTGCCGGACCCCAGCGGCGCGCCCCATGGCCCGCCGGTGGCGAATGGCTCGAGGCCTCGTGCGATCAGTCACCGGAGCATGAACCGCCGGGCCCGGACTGCGGTTGCGGGGTACACGCCTGGCACCCCTCGCGGCGTGCAGCCAGGCGCGTGCTGGCGAGCCGGCGCGAGATTCCCGGGATCGTCGAGGCCACCGGGGCCACCGAGCTCCACAGGGACGGCTTCCGCGCCGAGCGTGCGCGTCCCTACGCGCTCGTGCTGCTTCCGGGCCGCAACGCCCGGCTGGTCCAGCGGCTGGCCGACGTGTACGCCGTGGAGGTCGTCGAGACGAACGGTCCGGCCGCCCTGCTCTCACTGTGTCGCGACCGCGGCCTGGGGCTCGACGAGGCCACGGTCACGGAGCTTCTCGGGCCGGAGACCGAGGAGACCTGGCGGCGCGCTCGGCGCGAGCGCATACGAAGGGACCTCCTGCGCCTGGCGGCACTCGTGGCCGTGGTGGCGCTGTTGGTGGTCGCGGCCCTCAAACTGGCCACCTACCCGCCCGGTGAGCGTACGCTCCAGGGCCGGACGGGCGAGGTTCACGTCAACTCGAGATAACCGAGAAACCCTCCCCTGAGAATGGAGTACTTGGGGACATGGGGGACGGAAGAGTCAATCGCGCCATCGCGCAGGGCAAGGCGCGCACCACCGAGATGAAGAGCCGCGTACCCGAGCTGCGCGAGCGCGTTCCGGAGCTGCGGGAGCGCGTGCCGGAGCTGCCCGACGGGGTCAAGCAGCGGGGAAGCGAGCTGCGCAGCAAGGGCGCGGAGCTGCGCCAGCAGGGCAGCGAGCTCGCGCGCCACTACAAGAAGATCGACGTCTCCTGGGCCCGCTGCAGCTACGCCAAGGCGGCGCGCGCCGGCCTGCTCACCCTCGGGCTCGGCCCGATGATCGACTTCTACGTGCGCAACCGCGTGGTGGGAGACGAGATCTTCGACACGCTCGCCCACCCGGTGGTGTTCGTGGCCAACCACTCGAGTCACCTCGACACGCCCACGATCCTGCGTGCGCTGCCCTCCAAGTGGCGCAGCCGGACGGCCGTGGCCGCCGCGGCGGACTACTTCTACGACAAGCGCTGGAAGGCCAACGGCGTCGCCCTCCTGTTCAACACCGTTCCGCTCGGCCGCAAAGGCGGTGGCCTGGGCAACGGGGCCACCGACCACGTCGATCGCCTCCTCGACGAAAAGTGGAACCTCGTCATGTTCCCCGAGGGCACGCGCTCGCGCGACGGCAGCGTCGGGAAGGTGCGTTCCGGCGCCGCGGTGATCGCGGCCAATCACGGCATCAAGATCGTGCCGATCTACCTGAACGGGACGCACGAGGCCATGCCGCCCGGCATCAACTGGCCCAAGCGCAAGCCCGGTCGCCTCTTCTCGCGGCGCCACGACGTGGAGGTGCGCTTCGGTGATCCCATCGACCCGGGTGGGGGCAGGGACCCGCGTGAGGTGATGGACGAGGTGCGGCGCTTCTGGGAGCGCAAGGGCCATCCCGCCCCGCCGCCCGCGCCCGAGCCGCAGGTCGAGCCGCAGGTGCTGGTCGAGCGGCGGCCGATCATCGCGCGCGAGGCTGCCCCGGAGCCCTCCCCGCAGCCCGTGGCCGAGCGCTCCGGCACCCCCGTCGCCTGAGGCCGATCGCCGGCCCCGCGTTGCGGGCAGGGGCGACGGCGTAATACGTTCCCCCCACGCACGGCCGGCTGGCGCCGTGTCAGAGCGGAGGAGGAAGCGTGAAGAAGCTCATCAACGACCCGGACGCCGTCGTGAGGGAGGCGCTCGAGGGAATCGAGGCCGCGCACGGCGATCGGCTGCGAGTGACCTACGAGCCCTACGTGATCGTGCGCGCGGACGCGCCGGTTCAGGGCAAGGTGGGGATCATCTCCGGCGGAGGCTCGGGACATGAGCCGATGCACGGGGGCTTCGTGGGCCCGGGGATGCTCGACGCCGCCTGTCCGGGCGAGGTGTTCACCTCACCCACGCCCGATCAGATGCTCGAGGCGACGAAGGCGGTGGACGGCGGGGCCGGCGTCCTGCACATCGTGAAGAACTACACCGGTGACGTCCTCAACTTCGAGATGGCCGCCGACCTGGCGAAGGCCGAGGGGATCGAGGTCGAGGCCGTGGTCACCAACGACGACGTGGCCGTCCAGGACTCCCTGTACACGGCCGGCCGGCGCGGCGTGGGCATCACGGTGATCGCGGAGAAGATCTGCGGCGCGGCCGCCGACGACGGCAAGTCGCTCGCCGAGGTGGCGGAGATCTGCCGGACGGTCAACGGCCAGGGCCGCAGCATGGGCATGGCGCTCACTCCGTGCGTGACACCCGGGTCGGGCGAGCCGAGCTTCGAGCTGGGCGACGACGAGATGGAGATCGGCATCGGCATCCACGGGGAGCCGGGCCGCTACCGGGAGCCCATGGAGCCGGCGGCGAAGGTCGTCGAGCGGCTTGCCACCGCGGTGGTCGAGGATCTGCCCTTCGAGTCCGGTGACAAGGTGCTGGCGTTCGTGAACGGCATGGGCGGCACGCCGCTGATCGAGCTGTACATCGTCTACCGCGAGCTCAACAAGTTCCTGCAGGACAAGGGCATCACGATCGAGCGGCGACTGATCGGCGACTACATCACCTCGCTGGAGATGGCCGGTTGCTCGATCACCTTGCTCAAGCTCGACGACGAGCTGACACGCCTGTGGGACGCTCCGGCAGACACGCCGGCGCTGCGCATGGGCTGAGGCGGCCTTGAGCATCTCGTCGACAGAAGTCCGTGACTGGATCCAGGCCTACGCCGCCGAGGTGGCCGAGCATCGCGCCGAGTTGGTGAAGCTCGACACGGCGATCGGCGACGGCGATCACGGCACGAACATGGACCGCGGCATGCGCAAGGCGGTGGAGAAGCTCGACGGCGTCGAGGGCGACGACATCGGGGCGCTGCTGAAGGCCGTGGGCATGGCCCTGGTGTCGAGCGTCGGCGGAGCAGCCGGCCCGCTGTACGGGACCCTGTTCCTGCAGATGGGAACAGCGGCGGCCGGCCGGGACGAGGTCGATCTCGCCGGCTGGACCGAGATGCTCGACGCCGGCGTCACGGGCGTCCAGGCGCGCGGCAAGGCGGAGCCGGGTGACAAGACGATGGTCGACGCGCTCATTCCGGCGCTAGACGCGCTGCGCTCAGCGGCGGACGACGGGGCGGACCTTCACGACGCCCTGCGCCGCTCGGCGGACGCGGCCGCCGAGGGGATGCGTGCCACGACACCCCTCGAGGCGCGCAAGGGGCGGGCCAGCTACCTGGGCCCGCGCAGCGTCGGTCATCAGGACCCGGGGGCCACCTCCTCGCAGCTGCTGCTCGAGGTGGCGGCCACGACATTCGACGGGGGCGGCTGAGCCGAATCGATGTCCAGGCGTGGGCAATTTCGATCTCTGATTGACACGCGCCGAAAAACAGGAATAGGCTCAGCGCCGCTTCCGGCAATTCCACGTAGAGGGAGGAGACGCCTTGAGCATCTTCGGAGCTGAGGTGATCGGGACGGCGATTCTGGTCCTGTTGGGAAACGGGGTCGTCGCGGGGGTCTTGCTTAGTCAATCCAAGGCCGAGAACGCGGGCTGGATCGTCATCACGTTCGGCTGGGGAATGGCGGTGATGCTCGGCGTCTTCGCGGTCGGCGCGTACAGCGGAGCGCACCTGAACCCCGCCGTGACGTTCGGGTTCGCGTTGGAGGGCACAACGGAATGGTCGGACGTGCCGAAGTACTTCGCCGGCGAGTTTGTCGGCGCGTTCATCGGCGCCACGCTCGTTTGGCTGGCATATCTTGTCCACTGGGGCGCGACCGAGGATCCCGGGCTCAAGCTCGCGTGCTACAGCACGGCGCCGGCCATCCGCAACACGGTGGCGAACCTGATAACCGAGATCATCGGGACGTTCGTGCTCGTCTTCGGCGTGCTCGCGATCTTCGCCAACGCGGCGCCGGCGGCAGTCGCGCTCGGCGGTCTACTCGTTGGCCTCCTGGTGTTCGGCATCGGGCTGTCGCTCGGAGGGCCGACGGGCTACGCGATCAACCCGGCCCGCGATCTCGGGCCGCGGATCATGCATGCGATCCTGCCGATCGCGGGCAAGGGGCCCTCGGACTGGGGCTACTCCTGGATCCCGGTGGTCGGTCCGCTGATCGGGGGGGGCCTCGGGGGGCTCGCGTTCGACTGGTGGTATCCCGTCTGATCACCCGGCGGGGCGCTGTTTCACCGAAGACCAACCGAGAGGTAATTGATGGCTAAGTACGCGGCAGCAATCGACCAGGGAACGACCAGCACGCGCTGCATGGTCTTCGACCACGGCGGCGAGGTAGTCAGCGTCAACCAGAAGGAGCACGAGCAGATCTATCCCAAGCCGGGGTGGGTCGAGCACGATGCCGGCGAGATCTGGTCACGCACGCAGGAGGTCATCGACGGGGCGGTGAAGGAGGCCGGCGCCAGCGCGGACGACATCGCGGGCGTGGGCATCACCAACCAGCGCGAGACGACGCTGGTGTGGGACCGCAACACCGGTGAGCAGGTGCACAACGCGCTCGTGTGGCAGGACACCCGCACGGACAAGCTCGTGGACGAGTTCTCCAAGGACGGGGGCCAGGCCCGCTTCCAGGAGAAGGTCGGGCTGCCGCTGGCCACCTATTTCTCGGGGCCGAAGATCCGCTGGATCCTCGACAACGTCGACGGCGCGCAGGAGAAGGCCGACGCCGGCGACCTGGTGTTCGGCAACATGGACACCTGGGTGCTCTGGAACCTCACCGGGGGCACCGACGGTGGGCTGCACATCACGGATGTGACCAACGCCAGCCGCACCATGCTCATGGATCTCAAGACGCTCCAGTGGGACGAGGAGATCGCGGGAATCATGGGTGTCCCGATGTCCATGCTCCCGGAGATCAAGGCCTCGAGTGAGGTCTACGGCGAGGTCAAGGCCGGCGGCGCTCTCCAGGGCGTTTCGATTGCGGGCGACCTGGGCGACCAGCAGGCGGCCACCTTCGGCCAGACCTGCTTCGCGGTCGGTGAGGCCAAGAACACCTACGGCACGGGTAACTTCCTGCTGCTCAACACGGGCACGGAGCCGGTGCCGTCGAAGAACGGCCTGCTCACCACCGTCGGCTACAAGATCGGCGACCAGGACGCCGTGTACTGCCTCGAGGGCTCGATCGCCATCACCGGCGCGCTGGTCCAGTGGCTGCGCGACAACCTGAAGATGATCAAGGCGGCGCCTGAGGTCGAGGAACTGGCGCAGTCGGTGGACGACAACGGTGGCTGCTACATCGTGCCGGCGTTCTCGGGCCTGTTCGCGCCGTACTGGAAGTCGAACGCACGCGGCGTGTTCGCCGGCCTCACCCGCTACGTCAACGCGGGCCACATCGCTCGGGCGACGCTCGAGGCCACGGCCTACCAGAGCCGCGAGATCGTCGAGGCCATGAACGCCGACTCGGGCGTGGCGCTGGAGTCGCTCAAGGTCGACGGCGGCATGGTCGGCAACGACCTGCTGATGCAGTTCCAGGCCGACCTGCTCGGTGTGCCGGTGATCCGGCCGAAGGTCCCGGAGACCACGTCGCTCGGCGCCGCCTACGCGGCGGGGCTGGCCACCGGCTTCTGGAACGAGGTCGAGGACCTGCGCGAGAACTGGGTCGAGGACAAGCGCTGGGAGCCCAAGATGGACGCGAGCGAGCGCGACGAGTACTACAAGTACTGGAAGCGCGCGGTCACGCGGACGTTCGACTGGTTCGAGGCCGACGAGGAGCCCAACGAGGGCTAGAGCACGCTCTACGCGAGGAGCGCAGCCCGAGCGTTGGTCGGGCGAGCACCGCAGCGTCGAGGCTTAATTCCAGGGGAGTTCGGCGCGCGTCTTCCAGTACGCCGCCGGCTCCTCTGAGAGCCCACTGAACTGCCGCTCGAGCTCGTCGTCCCAGGCGAGCTCGAGTGCGGCCAGGTTGTTCTCGAGCTGCTCCACGGTCGAGGCGCCGCTGAGCACGACGTCGGCCCAGGGCCGGGCGAGCGCCGCCGCGAAGGCCTCTGTGGCGCCGAGCGCGACCAGCCGCCCGTTCGCAAGCGCCTCCTTGATCAGAACCACCAGGCCGGCCTCGTGGGCGCGATCCAGCGCACCCTCGGCCGAGCGCTCGTAGAGGTTCCAGGTGGCCTGGACGGTGTCGAAGCCGCCCGTTTCGAGCGCATGGTCGATTGTCGCCCCCTGCTCGGGACCCGTGACGGTGAGACCCACGCGGATGCCCTGGGCCCGCAGCGCGTCGAGCTCCTCACGCACCGCGCGGTCGTCGAGCACACCGCTCTCGAGCGTGGCCGAGTGGATCTGGTACACGCTCACGTGGTCTCCGAGGATCTCGCGCGTCTCGCGCCATTGGCTTCGGAGGTGCTGGGCCGACAGGTCCTTGACCTCGTGTTCGGCGGCGTCGAGGCGCCAGTCCGCCGTGTAGCGGTAGCCCCACTTCGAGCTGACCGTCAGCTCACCCGGCTCGATGCCGCGGCGTGCGAGCCAAGACGCCAGGAACTCCTCCGCGCGGCCGTATGAACGCGCCGCGTCGAACCAGCGCACGCCGCCGTCGTAGGCGGCGTCGAGTACCTCATGGGCCCTGCGCTCCATTCCCTCGACGCTGTGGTCGGTGATGTCGTCGTTGTGACCGACGTTGATGTAGGCGGGCCGCCCGAGCGCGGCGAGGCCGAGGGCGATGTTCGCGCCAGGCATGAGGACAGGGTAGGCGCGGCAGTAGGATTCACGCGGTGCCAACGCTTCAGGCCGAGCTGCTGGTGATCGGCGGCGGCGCCACCGGCGCCGGTGTGGCTTGGGACGCCGCGCTGCGCGGGTTCGACGTCGTCCTCATCGACCGCGCTGACCTCGCGGAGGGAACCAGCGGGCGCTTCCACGGCCTGCTGCACTCCGGCGGCCGCTACGTGGTCAAGGATCCGCTGGCCGCCGAGGAGTGCGTGGCCGAGAACGCGGTCCTGCGCCGGGTGATCCCCGACTGCATCGAGGACACCGGCGGCCTGTTCGTGACCACCCCCGACGACGATCCGGCCTACGGCGACCAGTTCCTCGAGGGCTGCCGGGTCGCCAAGATGCCCGTCGAGGAGATCGACGTGGCCGAGGCGCTGCGCCGCGAGCCGCGCCTCAACCCCGGCATCCAGCGCGCCTTCAGTGTGGCGGACGCGTCCATCGACGCCTGGAAGACGGTTTGGTCGCTCGCCCGTGGCGCGTCCGAGCACGGCGCGCGCATCCTGCCCTACCACAGCGCAATCGACCTGCATCGGGAGAACGGCGCCGTGACCGGCGCGCGCGTCCGCAATGAGCTCACCGCCGAGGAGTTCGACATCGAGGCGGGTTTCACGATCAACGCCTCGGGCGCCTGGGCGGCGCAGATCGCTCACATGGCGGGCATCGAGGGCGTGGGTGTCATTCCCGGCAAGGGAATCATGATCGCCATGAACCACCGGCTGGTGAACACGGTGATCAACCGCTGCACGATGCCGGCCGACGGCGACATCCTCGTGCCGATCCGGACGGTCAGCGTGATCGGCACCACCGACATCCGCGCCGCCGACCCGGACGAGCTGCCGGTCACCCAGGAAGAGGTGGAGCAGATGCTGGACGACGGCGAGCGGCTGGTGCCCGGCTTCCGCGAGGCTCGCGCGCTCCGTGTCTGGGCCGGCGCCCGCCCGCTCTTCCAGGACGCAAAGGCCGGGGAGGTCACGGACACGCGCGACGTATCCCGGACGCACGCCGTGGTCGATCACCGCCAGCGCGACGGCGTGGACGGCCTGCTCACGATGTCCGGAGGAAAGCTCACCACGTACCGCCTGATGGCTCAGGACATCGTCGACGCGATGTGCGAGCAGCTCAGCGTCGACCGGCCCTGCACGACCCATGAGCTGCGCCCTCCGGGCAACGACGACGGAGAGGGCTACAGCCTCGGCTCACGGCTGCGCAAGCGCGAGCAGAACCTCCAGAAGGAGCAGCTGATCTGCGAGTGCGAGCTGATCGGCCGCTCCGGCCTCGAGGCCGCGATGCGCCGGCGCGGGACCACCAACCTGGACGACATCCGGCGTGCGATGCGCCTGGGCATGGGGCCGTGCCAGGGCGGCTTCTGCATCTACCGTGCCACCGGGATCCTTCACGGCGTCGGGCATCTCAACGGGTCCGAGGCCGCCGAGTCGCTCACGGACTTCCTGCAGGAGCGCTGGAAGGGCGTCTGGCCGATTCTCTACGGCGACCAGCTGCGCCAGGCGCGCCTCGACGATTGGATCTTCCAAGGGCTGCTCGACGTGGAGCACCTTCCCGACGGGGAGCCGGCGGCGTGAGCCATCACGACGTGATCGTCGTCGGCACGGGGCTGGCCGGGCTCACCGCGGCGGTACGCCTCGCCGAGGGTGGAGCGCGCGTGCTCGTGCTGGCCAAGGGTGTCGGCGCCACCCACCTGAGCGCGGGCACCATCGACGTGCTCGGCTACACGCCCGACCGCGTCGAGCGGCCGGGCGAGGCGATTGGCGCCCTCGTGGAGTCCCGGCCCGATCATCCCTACGCCCTCGTCGGCGCCGACGGTGTGGCCGCCGCGGTGGAGTGGTTCAAGGACCGGATGGCCGCCGGCCCGCTCGCTCCCTACGAGTACGTCGGAGGCCTCGAGGAGAACCTGCTGCTGCCCACCGCGGTCGGCGTGGCGCGGCCGTCGGCGGTGGTGCCGGAGACGATGTCGCGCGGCGACCTGAGCAGCGAGACGCCGATCTGCGTGGTGGGCTTCCGGGTCCTGAAGGACTTCCACCCGGAGCTGGCCGCAGACAACCTGAGGCGGGCCGGGGTCAACGCGCGCGCGCTCGAGCTCGACCTCGTGCCCGAAGGCCGCGCCGACGTGAACGCGCTCGGGTTTGCACGCGCCTTCGAGGATCCCTCGTTCCGCGGGGAGGTCACCGGACAGGTCGTTCGCCAGCTCAGGGTCGATGAGCGCGCCGCCTTCCCGGCGGTGCTGGGCAACGCCGATCCACACGGCGTATGGAGCGAGTTGGAGCAGCGGCTCGGCCGCGCCGTGTTCGAGATCCCCACGCTGCCTCCTTCGGTCCCGGGGATGCGGGTTCACCGGACCCTGCACGACACGCTGCGCCGGGCCGGCGGCCGGGTGATCCTCAACTCCGCGGTCACGGGCGCCGAGCACGAGGCCGGTCGCGTCGGCGCGCTGCGCACCCAGGTCGGGCTGCGCGAGGAACGCCGCGGCGCCGACTGGGTCGTGCTGGCCACCGGCGGGTTCGCCTCCCGCGGACTCGAGCTCGACTCCCATTGGCGGGCACGGGAAACCGCCCTCGGTCTGCCGGTGAGCGGCGTGCCCGAGCCCGGCGGGGAACGCTTCCGGCCCGGCTACTTCGACGACCACCCGATGGCCCGGGCCGGCGTGGCGGTGGACAGGGAGATGCGGCCGGTCGACGCCAGTGGCGAGCGCCTCTACGAGAACGTGTTGGTGGCCGGCGCGACTCTCGCCGGCGCCGAGCCCTGGCGCGAGAAGAGCGGCGACGGGCTAAGCCTGTCGACCGGCTATCGCGCGGCCGAGCTGGTGCTCGCGGCGTCGGCGCCCGCCGGCTCGGCGGCCGGGGTTACGGAGGGCTGATCGCGATGGCAACGCCCGCCGGCCACCACGACGTTCTCGGCGACCTCATGCGCGGCTCGCTCGACCACTGCGTCAAGTGCACGATCTGCGAGACCTACTGCCCGGTCTCGAACGTAACGCCGCTGTTCCCCGGGCCGAAGTACGCGGGACCCCAGTCCGAGCGCTTCCGCATCGACGACGAGCCCTCGCCCGACGCGTCGGTGGACTACTGCTCGGGCTGCGGGATCTGCACCCAGGTGTGCCCCCAGGGCGTGCACATCGCGGAGATCAACAGCCAGGCGCGCGCGCAGCTGAAGGAGACGCAGGGAGTGAAGCTGCGCGACCGCGTGCTCGCCCGGCCCACCCTCGCCGGGCGGTTGGGCACGCCCGTGGCGCCCCTGGCCAATTGGACCCTCGCCAACCGGCTGGTTCGGCTGGCCGTGGAGAAGACGATCGGGATCCACCACCGGGCGCCCGTGCCGCGCTTCGCCGGACGCACCTTCCAGCGCTGGGCCCGCAACCACACCGTCCCGGCGAACACACGGCGCGTGGCCTTTTTCCACGGCTGCGGGACCAACTACTACGAGCCGGGTCTCGGCGAGATGACTGTCGCCCTCCTGGAGCACAACGGGATCTCCGTCGAGGTGCCCAAGAAGCAGGACTGCTGCGGCCTGCCGCTTCAGTCCAACGGGCTGTTCGACGACGCCCGCGGCTATGTCCACCGGCTGGCCGCTCGCCTGGCTCCCTATGCCCGCGAGGGCATCGACATCGTCGGCACGTCCACGAGCTGCACCCTGATGCTCAAGCGTGAGGCGCTCGAGATCCTCGGCATGAGCGACGACCCGGACCTGCAGGTGGTGTCCGGACGGGTGTTCGACATCTGCGAGTACCTGCTCGCGATGCACGAGCGGGGAGAGCTCAAGACCGACTTCAAGCCGATCTCGGAAACGGTCACCTACCACGCTCCATGCCAGCAGCAGGGCCATGGTGTCGGCAAGCCCGCCATGGATCTGCTCGAGCTGATTCCGGAGCTGCGGACGGTCGAGTCGACCGCCTCCTGCTGCGGGGTCGCCGGCACGTACGGGCTCAAGAGCGAGAAGTACGACATCGCCCAGAAGGTCGGCGCGGGGCTCTTCGCGGAGGTCGCGGAGAACGGCTCCGACGAGACCGTCTGTGACTCCGAGACCTGCCGCTGGCAGATCTCGTCCGCAACCGGCGTGCGCTCGGTGCACCCGGTCGAGATGCTCCACCGGGCGTCGGGCTTGTAGACGGGCGATCCCCCGTGGTCGGCCTCGTCATCGTCTCCCACAGCGCCGCACTGGCCGAGGGCGTGTCGGAGCTGGCCCGGGAGATGGGTGGCGGCAAGGTGGCGATCGAGCCCGCGGGCGGGATGGAGGACGGCGCGATCGGAACCGACGTCGAGCGCGTACGCGCGGCGGTGGAGAAGGTCCGCTCGCCCGACGGCGTGTTGATCCTCATGGACCTCGGCAGCGCGCTGATGAGCGCCGAGATGGCGACGGAGATGGCCGAGCCGGACGGCGGGCCGATCCGCCTGTCGGAGGCTCCGCTGGTGGAGGGTGCGGTGGCCGCGGCGGCGCTGGCCGGAGCCGGGGCGGCGCTCGACGAGGTGGCCCGCGAGGCGCGCGGCGCGCTGCGCATGAAGTCCGAGCAGCTCGAGGTCGAGGAGGACGACGCCGCGGAGCCCGCGAGCGCCGACGACGACGGCACCGGTCACGACCTGCGCCTGCGCGTGCACAACCGGCTCGGGCTGCACGCCCGGCCGGCCGCGCGCTTCGTGAGCGCCGTCGGCGGCCTCGACGCCAACGTGCAGGTCTCCAACGTCACCCGCTCCAAGGGTCCGGCGGACGGCCGCAGCCTGGTCGGCCTCGCCACGCTGGCCGTCGCCCAGGGCGATGAGATCCTCGTCCACGCGAGCGGGTCGCAGGGGGAGCAGGCGCTAGAGGCCCTGCGCGCCCTCGCGGAGGAGAACTTCGGCGACGCCGAGGAGGACGGTGCCGCGCCGGCGCCCGAGCCGGAGGAGTCCGAGCCGCAGGAGCCGGACAGCCCGGACGAGGTCGCTGCCGGCTCCAGGCTGAGCGGCGTGGCCGCCTCACCGGGCATCGCCATCGGACCCGCCCGCCGGCTGCAGGTGCGGGCGCCGGTCGTAGAGGACGACGAGCCGGCGGGCAGCCCGGAGCAGGAGCGCGCGCGGCTGGACGAGGCCCGCGCCGCCGCCCGCGAAGAGCTCGAGCAGACGCACGCCGAGGTCCTGGCCCGCGCCGGCGCCGAGGCGGCCGACATCTTCAGCGCCCACGCCGTGCTGCTGGACGACGCCGCTATCACCGACCCCGCGCAGCGGCTGATCGAGGACGGCGCCGGGGCCGCGCGGGCGTGGCAGAGCGCGAGCGAGGAGGCGGCCGCGGCGTTCCGGGCGCTCGACGATCCCTACCTGCAGGAGCGAGCGGTGGACGTGGAGGATGTGGCCCGGCGGGTGCTGAGCCAGCTCGGCTCCGCGCCGCAAGCGGCCGCACTGGAGGGTCCGGGCATCGTCGTGGCCGGCGAGCTCACACCGGGCGAGGCCGCGGGTCTCGACAGCGACGACGCCTGGGCGATAGCCACGGCTCGCGGCGGCGCCACCGCGCACGCGGCCATCCTTGCGCGAGCCCTCGGGATTCCCGCCGTGGTCGGCCTGGGCGATGCCCTGCTGCAGATCCCCGAGGGCACGCAGCTGGTTCTCGACGGCGAGGCGGGCGTGATCGACGTCGATCCCGGGGAGGAGGCGGTCGCCGAGCGGCGGGCGTCGCAGGAGGCCGCCGAAGAAGAGCGCCGCGCACTCGAGGCCCGCGCCGCGGAGCCTGGCGCCCTCGGGGACGGGCGGCGAGTGGAGGTGTTCGCGAACATCGGCAGCGCCGCCGAGGCCGCCCGCGCCGTAGAGCAGGGCGCGGAGGGCGTGGGCCTGCTGCGCACCGAGTTCCTGTTCCTCGACCGGGCGACCCCGCCGGACGAGGACGAGCAGGTGGCCGTGCTCACCGAGATCGCCCGCGCCCTGGACGGGCGCCCCGTGGTGGTGCGCACCCTCGACGCGGGCGCGGACAAGCCGCTTGCCTTCCTGCGCCAGGAGCCGGAGGACAACCCGTTCCTGGGCCGGCGGGGGATCAGGCTGTCGCTGGCCCAACCGGACCTCTTCCGGACTCAGCTGCGCGCCATCCTGCGCGTGGCCGAAGACCATCCGCTTGAAGGTGATGTTCCCGATGGTGGCCACGCTGGACGAGCTGCGCAGCGCTCGCGAGCTGCTCGACGAGGCGCGCTCCGCCCTCGACAGCCGGGCCGAGCTCGAGCTGGGCGTGATGGTCGAGGTGCCGGCGCTCGCTCTCCAGGCGGAGCAGTTCGCCCCCGAGGTGGACTTCTTCTCGGTGGGCACCAACGATCTCGCCCAGTACACGATGGCGGCGGAGCGGGGCAACGCGGCGCTCGCCGGCCTGCTCGACGAGTCCCTGTCCCCGGTGCTGGCCCTCATCGCCGAGGTGGTCGGCGCCGCGGAGGCCCACGGGCGCTGGGTGGGGGTGTGCGGCGAGCTGGCCGGGAGGCCGGACGCCGCAGTGCTGCTGGCGGGGCTGGGCGTGCGGGAGCTCAGCATGGCGGCGAGCCGGATCCCGGCCGTCAAGGCGGCGCTGCGCGAAAGCGACACGGAGACCGCCGCGGCCGCCGCCAGGCAGGCGCTGCCGGCAGGGCGAGCGCCGGTAGAGTCCGCGCGCGCCTCGTGGCAACGCCCTTCGTGACCGGGAGCAGGATCCGCTCGGCCCGCGTGATCGCCGCGGGCTCGGCGGTGCGCATCCTGCTTACCCCGGTGGTGATGTGGCTGGTGCTCGAGGGCGAGGGCGACTCGGCCGAGCTCGCTGCGGTCGTGCTGTTCTGCGTGGCGGCGGCCACCGACTGGGTGGACGGACGCCTGGCGCGGCGCTGGGGGGTCACGAGCAAGCTCGGCTCCTTCCTCGACACCACCGCCGACAAGCTGCTCGTGTCGGGCGTGCTGATCGCGCTGCTGGCGGCCGGCCGTGTGTCCACCTGGATCGTCGCGGTGATCATCGGCCGCGAGCTGGTGGTGATGGGGTTACGCGGAGTGGTGGCCTCGGAGGGCGAGGTGATGGCGCCGTCGATGCTCGGCAAGCTCAAGACGAGCATCCAGTTCCTGGCCATCGCCCTCGCGATCTTCCGGCCGGGCGAACGGATCCTCGGCCTGTACCTGGACGAGTGGGCCATGCTGGCCGCCGCTGCCATCACGGTGGCGTCGGCGGCCGACTACCTCGTGCGCGTGCTTCCCGCCGTCGCGCGCGAGGACCGCGGCACGTGACCCGCGTCTTCCTCACGGGCGGCAGCGGCCTGATCGGCGGCGCACTCGCCACCCGGCTGCTCGAGGACGGTCACGAGGTGGTGGCGCTTGCGCGCTCCGACTCCTCCGAGCGCGCCCTTTCCGCGAAGGGGGCTCGGGTGGTGCGAGGCGACACGCTCGACGAGGACGCTCTCGCGTCGGGAATGGCCGGCTGCGCGCTCGTCTACCACGTGGCCGGCGTGAACACGATGTGCCCCACCGATCCCGGGCTCCTGTTCCACGTGAACGTGCGCGGGGCCGAGGCGGCGGTACGGGCGGCCGCCCGCGCCGAGGTGCCGAGGGTGGTGCTCACATCCTCGGCCGCGTCGCTCGGCGAGGCCGCCGGCACCGTGGGCAACGAGGACTCCCCGCACCGGGGGAGCTACCTGTCGGTGTACGAGCGCTCCAAGCACGAGGGCGAGATCGCCGCCATGGCCGCCGCCCGCCGCGCCGGAGTGGAGCTGGTGTCCATCAATCCGTCGTCGGTCCAGGGGCCGGGCCGCGTGGGCGGCACCGGCCGGATCATGATCGCCTACCTCAACGGGCGCCTGCGGGCGTTCGTGGACACGAACATCAGCATCGTCGACATCGCCGATTGCGTGGAGGGGCACCTGCTCGGCGCCGAGCGCGGCGTGCCGGGCGAGCGCTACGTGCTGAACGGGGTCACGATGAGCTCGCGGGAAGCACTCGAGGTGGTGGGCGACCTCTCCGGGGTCAGGCGCAGGGTGCGCTTCCTGCCGGCCAGCGCGGCGTCGGTGGCCGGCGGCGTGATCGGCGCGGCGTTCCGCGTGCGCGGCAAGCACCCGCCCGTATGCCGCGAGATGGTGCGCACGCTCCTGCACGGTCACCGCTACGACGGGTCGCGGGCAGAGCGCGAGCTCGGGCTGAGCTACACGCCGGTGCAGGAGACGTTCGCGCGCACCATCGAATGGGCGCGCAGCGAGGGGCTCGTCGACGGCCGCTGAGTACCAGCACTCGGCACGGGTAGCAAGGGAGCATGGACGACAAGAACAAGCCAGCCCGCCCAGAGCAGGAAGACAGCTTCGAGAAGGGCCACGAGGAAAAGCCCGACTCGCCGGATGAGGATCTCGAACCGGACTTCGCTCGCGGCGAGCGTCAGGGCGAGCCCGGCGAGCCGGGCCGCTTCAGCGAGGGCATCGAGTCCAATCCCGACTCGCCCGAGAAGAAGGTCGAGCGGCGTTTCAGCGAGGGCATCGAGCGCAGTCCCGACAGCAAGTAACGCACGGCCCCTCCGCGAGACGGTATCTTCGCCGGGATCCCGACGAAGGAGGAGCGGTGGCTGCCCTGTGCCGTTCGTACGTCTCGCATGTCGAGGCGCTGGAGGCCGTGAACTCAGTGCTCGGTTCAGGCGTGCCAGGTGAGGACCTGTTGGTTCTCTCCGGTTCGCCCGTTCGGGATGCTCACCGCGAGCAGGTCGGAGAGTTCGGCGGCACCACGGAGCCGGGTGCTCCGGTAGGCGAGTTCGCGGGCGGGGCCGTGCCGCAGGGCACCTCGACCGGCGATTTCGCGAGTGAAGGCGCCCACCGCGGCGGGAGCTTCGCCGACACCGACCGCGAGGTCATTACTAGCTACCCGGACGGCGTGGAGCAGATGCACGTCACCGGACACCGGCGCATCACACGCCTCCTGACGGATCTGGGCCTGGACGCGGCGACGGCCAAGCGGGACCTGGAGACGTTGCACCAGGGCGCAGTGCTCGTGGTGGTGGAGGTCGACGATGAGGGTGTGGACCGGGTGCTTGCTCTGCTGGAGCGCTGAGCGCCGGTTCCAGTCCGTTCAGGACAACTCGTTCCGCGTCGGCCGCGGCCCGCGCCAGAAGCGGCGCGCGCCGCTCCAGCTGTCCCACCACCGGCGTACCGGCGGGCGGCCGCAATCCCAGCACGTGGGGCGGGCCGGCGCCGGGCGTGCGTGAGCGCCGGGCGATGTCGTCCACGATCCGTTCGTACCACGGCAGGCGCTCGCGATAGAGGGGCACGAGCGCCGGATTGAGCCGGCGGAGCTGGCGCTCGATCAAGCGGTCCGCGATCCGCGACACGCTCTTGCGCGGCACGCCCTGCGGTCGTGTCTGCAGCACCAGCACATGTGTGGCCCCCGCGGCCAGCGCCTCCGTGACGGGGATCGCCGCGCCCAGCCCGCCGTCGATGTAGCGCCGGCCGCCGATCTCCACCGGCGGACCGCCGGCCCAGGGCGTGCGACTCGACGCCAGGAGCGCATCCCACAGCTCGCGCTTCGTGCGCATCCCGGACAGGGCGGCGGGCCGGGCGGTTTCGACGTCGACCGCGATGCAGTGCAGCGCGATCGGGCTCTCCAGCACGCGCTCGTGCCGAGCGGCGTCGACATCCGCCGAGGCGTAGTCGAGGGCATATTCGACGTCGATCACGGGTCTGCCCACGAGCACGCGCGCCGGGTTCACGAACGAGCGCGAGGCCATCGGGCCGGAGTAGGTGGCCGGTCCATGGCTGGCTACGCCGGCGATCAGGCCCGCGCCATTGAAGGCCCCGGCCGAGGCGCCGACCACCACATCGAAGCACCTGGTCAGGCCGAGGCGTTCGAGCGCCGCCGTCATACCCGCCGAGACCACACCACGCATGCCGCCCCCTTCGATCACCAGCGCAAGGCGATGAGCGTCGTCGCGCACCCCGGGCGTCGAGCCGTTCCGGGCGCGGTCGGCCAGGACGCTCAACACCGGATGGGGGGTATCGGGACGGCTGATGGCGTCGACTTCCATGCCGCGCGTATGGTTACCACGGATGAAGTGGTGGGGTTGGGGAGATGAGGGCGTTTCGTTCTCGCATCGGGATAAGCCGGCCCTGGGCCCGTTCATCCGGCGCCATCTCGAGATCGACGTCGAGCGCCCGGCCGCCCGGCCCGTGCCCTTCGAGCAGCTCAGCGTTCCCGAACCGTCGCTTCCGGCGGATCTGCGGGCGGAGCTGGAACAAGCCGCGGGGAGCGACCGCGTCTCGACCGATCCCCTCGATCGAGTCGTCCACGCGCGCGGCAAGAGCCTGCGTGATCTGGTGCGCCACCGCGGCGGCGACGTCGGCCGGGTCCCGGACGCGGTGGTCCGGCCGGAGGACGAGGATGCCGTGGCCGCGGTGCTGCAGGCGGGCATGGACGCCGACGCCGTTCTCATCCCCTTCGGCGGGGGCACGAACATCTCGGGCAGCCTCGAGGCTCCGCCGGGCGAGTCGCGCCCCGTCATCTCCGTCGACCTGAGCCGGCTCAACCGCCTGCTGGAGATCGACGACGACTCGCGCCTGGCGCGGGTCCAGACCGGCGTGCTGGGCCCGCACCTGGAGGAGCAGCTGAACGAGCGCGGCTGGACCCTCGGCCACTTCCCGGACAGCTTCAGCTACTCCACGCTCGGTGGGTGGGTGGCCACCCGCTCGTCGGGCATGCAGTCCGACCGTTACGGCGACGTGGCCGACCTGACTCGCGCCGTCCGGGTGGCCACTCCGGCAGGGATGCTGGTGACCCGGCCGGTGCCGAGCACTTCGACCGGACCCAGTGTGCGCGAGATGGTGCTGGGCAGCGAGGGTCGGCTGGGGATCATCACCGAGGCCACGGTGCACGTGCACCGCCTACCCGAAGAGCGCAAGATCCTCGGCTACCTGTTCCCGTCGTGGGCGGAGGGCCTGGCCGCCATGCGCGAGATCGCCGCCGGTGAGGCTTCGCCGTCGGTGACCCGTGTCTCCGACGCCTACGAGACGCAGTTCTCGTTCTCCACCAAGACCCGCGACTCGCTCGTCGACAAGCTCAAGTCCAAGGCCCTCTCAGTGTTCCTCGAGCGGCGGCGCAACTTCGATCTGGAGGCCATGTGCCTCGCGTTCATCGGCTACGAGGGCACCAAGCGTCACGTGGACGCCCAGCGCAAGCTCGTCGGGAAGACGGTCAGTCGCCACGGGGGGCTGTGCATCGGTACCGGCCCGGGCGCGCTGTACGACCAGAAGAAGTTCGACACGCCCTACATCCGCGACTACCTGCTCGACCGCGGCTCGCTGGCCGACGTCTCCGAGACGTCCGCGCCCTGGAGCGGCCTGCCCGGCCTCTACGACAACGTGATGGCCGCGGCCCGCGGAGCGTTCGGCGACCTCGGTGTGCCCGGCTACATCATGTGCCACCTGTCGCACTCGTACCACTCGGGTGCCTGCCTGTACTTCACCTTCGCCTTCAAGCCCTCGGCGGGCGGTGACCCGCTCGAACAGTACGACGTGGTCAAGTCGGCGATCCAGCAGACCTTCATCGACTCGGGGGCCACGCTCTCGCACCACCACGCCGTCGGCACCGAGCACTCGCAATGGCTCGAGGAGGACATCTCGGCCCCGGGCGTCCAGATGGTGCGGGCTCTCTTCGACGGGATGGACCCCGGGGAGAACCTCAACCCGGGCAAGATCGTGGGTCAGAGCGCGACGATCGCGTCCACCTCCACGTCGGCGCCCTTGGGCAGCGCGGCCACGCCGATCGCCACGCGGGCCGGTGGGTCGTCGCCGCCGAAGAACGATCCGTAGACCTCGTTCACGCGCGCGAAGTCGCCCATGTCGGTGAGGTAGACGGTGCAGCGCACGGCCTGGGCGAGGGACGTGCCCGCGGCCTCGCACACCGCCGCCAGGTTCTCCAGGCAGCGCTGCGCCTGTCCCTCCACGTCGCTCTTGACGATCTCTCCGGTGGAGGGATCGAGCGGTATCTGCCCCGAGCAGAACAGGAGCGACCCCGTGCGGATCGCCTGGCTGTAGGGGCCGATCGCCTCGGGGGCGTCGTCGGTGGATACCGGCATGCGAAGGGCCATCGAGGCTCCTCTGGTCGGGTGCGGGGCGCCAGCCTAGTGTCGCGAGCCGCGTGGTGAGGCTCCAAACCGGGTAGGGCCGCTCTGATGTCCTCGGGAGGGGAAACGAGATGCGCTCTCGTGACCGGCGCCGCCGGCGGGATCGGGCGCGCGATCGCCACGCGCCTCGAGAGCGAGGGGCTGAGCGTGGTGGCCGCGGACCTGGAGCCCGACAGCGACGGTCCCGGCCATCCGGTGGCGTGTGACCTCACCGGCGCGGAGGGCAACCGGACCGCGGTCCAGGCGGCCCTCGATCAGTTCGGCCGCCTCGACGTGCTCGTCCCCAACGCCGGCGTCCAGCACGTGGCGCCCATCGAGGAGTTCGCCGAGGAGCGCTGGGACCAGCTCATCGCGCTGCTGCTCACCAGCCCCTTCCTCCTCGCCAAGTACGCGTGGAGCTCCCTCGCCGATAGCGGCGAGGGGCGCTACGTGGCGGTGGCCTCCGCCCACGGGCTCGTGGCCTCCCCCCACAAGGCGGCCTACGTTGCGGCCAAGCACGGCCTGCTCGGGCTCGTGAAGACCCTGGCGCTCGAGGGCGCCGACCGCGGCATCACCGCCACCGCCGTCTGCCCGGGCTTCGTGCGCACTCCACTCGTGGAGAACCAGATCGCCGACCAGGCACGGGCCAACGACCTGCCCGAGGAGCGTGTGCTCGAAGAGGTGATCCTCGCGCCGCACGCGATCAAGCGCCTGATCGAGCCGGAGGAGGTGGCCGCGGTGGTGGCATTGCTGGCCGGTCCCGAGGGCAGCGCCTTCACCGGCGCGGCGCTGCCGATGGACCTCGGCTGGACGGCACGGTAGTAATCCCTAGTGATCCGAACCTTCACCGTGATCAAGCGGACGGTCGTCTCGTTCTACGACGACCAGATGACCCACCACGCGGCGGCGCTCACCTACTACGCGCTGATGTCGCTGTTTCCCGCCGCGCTGCTCGGGCTCTCACTGCTCGGCCTGATCGGGCAGTACCCCGAGACCTACAACGCGATCATCAACTATCTGGAGGATGTGGCGCCGGCGTCGGTGGTGCAGCCGCTCGACGACTCGCTGCGTACCGCGCTGCAGAACAAGGGCACCGCCACCACGGCACTCGTGGTGAGCGCGGTGGTGGCCTTCTATGGCAGCACCGGTGCGCTCGAAGCGGCGCGGCGAGCGCTGAACGTGGTCTTCGAGGTGCAAAACGGGCGCGGCTTCTTTCAACGCAAGGCGGTGGACATCGCCTCGACCGCGGTGCTGCTCGTGCTCGTGATCGTGACCCTGATCCTGACCTTCGTCGGCGGCCGCTTCGCGGACGACCTGTTCGGCTTCATCGGCCTCGGCGACACCGCGGCGGAGATCTGGAGCATCGTCCGCTGGCCGGCTGCCGTGGCGATGGCGATGCTCGTCTTCGCGCTCGTCTACTACGTCACTCCCGACGTGAAGCAACGCTCGTTTCGCTGGCTCACGCCCGGTGCGGTGGTGGGGGTGTTGATCTGGATCGCGGCTTCCTACGGTCTCTCCTATTACGTGTCCCGGATCGGTGACGTGGGCGCGATCTACGGGACCTTCACCGCCGCCATCGTGCTCATCGGCTGGCTGTGGCTCACCAACGTCGCCCTGCTCTTCGGGGCCGAGCTCAACGCGGAGATCGAGCGCGAGAAGCAGGTGGCCGACGGCGTGCCCCTGGCCGAGACGCTCAGCCGCTAGCCTGTGCTGTGGACCGTGCTAGGCGGGGAGGTAGCGGTGCCCTGTCACCCACAAGCCGCTCTAGTGGGGCTGAATTCCCGACTGAGGGACTTCGGCTCTCGGGGTCAGTACGCCGGACAGAGGCGTTGATGGCCGGGTCCCGCGCGGCGGACGCTCGCGAACCAGGTCAGATCCGGGAGGAAGCAGCCTTAAGCGATACCGTCCGTGCGCCGCGGATCAGCCTGGCCGGAGCCGAAGATCGGCGGGCACGCCCGAGAACCGGTTTCGACGAAGGGTGCACGGTCCACTTTCGCTCGATGCCATGAACGAGAACGAGTACGCCGCCATCGTCCATCAGCTGATCGAGCGGTGGAACGCGGGCGACATCGAGGGCGTCGTCGAGCTCTACACCGAGGACACCGCCATGTACGCGGGCGCGGAGTGGCCCGACCAGGCGGTCTACCGCGGTCACGACGGCGTCCGGCAGAACATCGAGCAGTGGCGCTCGGTGTGGGAGTCGAGCAGCATCGAGCTGGAGAAGCTCGAGAGTCACGGTGGGCGCGTGGTCGCCAGCGGCGCCTGGATCACCCGCGGCCGGGCGAGCGGTGTGAGCGGCAGCATGCCGTTCGTGATCCTCCTGACGGTCAGGGATGGGAAGATCGCAGGCCTTGAGTGGTTCACAGACCACAACGTCGCCGTTGCGGCAGCCCGCGACGCCTGATCTCTACACGCTGAGGGCGATCGAGCGGCGGGTGCTGTGGCTGGCCACGGCGATCGTCCATCACGCGAATCGGGTGCGGGAGACCCGCTCGGGGGTGAAGGTGGGCGGCCACCAGGCGTCGTCGGCGTCGATGGTGTCGCTGATGACCGCGCTGTGGTTCTCCGAGCTGCGGGCCGAGGACCGGGTGTCGGTCAAGCCGCACGCCTCGCCGGCGCTGCACGCGATCAACTACCTCTTGGGCCGCCTCGACGAGCCCTACCTGGAGACGCTGCGCGACTTCGGCGGGCTGCAGAGCTATCCGTCGCGGACCAAGGACCCCGATCCCGTCGACTACTCGACGGGATCGGTGGGCATCGGCGCCACCGCCCCGGTGTGGGGCGCGATCGCGCGCCGCTATCTGGACACGCACCGCTTCGAGGCGCCCCCGATGGGCCGTCAGATCGCCCTCCTGGGAGACGCCGAGCTGGACGAGGGGGCGGTGTGGGAGGCGATCGCCGACCCGTGGGTGGCGCGTCTGGGTGAGGTGCTGTGGGTGGTGGACTTGAACCGTCAGTCGCTCGACCGGGTGGTGCCCGACATCGCCTTCGGGCGGCTGGCCGGGATGTTCGAGGCGGCGGGCTGGCAGGTGATCACCGTCAAGTACGGCCGGCGGCTGGACGCGTTGTTCGAGCGCGACGGCGGGCCGGAGCTCCGGCGGCGCATCGACGAGATGCCCAACGAGGAGTACCAGCGGCTGCTCAGGGCCGAGCCGGAGGAGCTGCGCGAGCGGCTGCCGGGGAGGGGCCGCAAGCTGGCGGGACTGGTGGCCGAGCTCGACGACGCCGAGTTGCGCGCAGGCTTCCGCGACCTCGGCGGACACGACCTGGCCAAGCTGATCGAGGCCTACCGCGCCGTCGAGCACGACCGGCCGACGGTGGTCTTCGCCTACACGATCAAGGGCTGGTCGCTGCCGATCGAAGGCCATCCGGAGAACCACTCGGCGCTGCTCACTCACGAGCAGTTCGCCGAGCTGGCCGGGCGGCTGGGCGCGGACGACGAGGCGCCGTGGGCCCGGTTCGATCCCGGCTCGGCTGAGGGTGAGCTGTGCGACGCCGCGGCGGTTGCGCTGGCCCGTGAGGAGCCGGAGCCGCGCGAGCCGGTGACGGTGCCGCCGAGCCTCGGCCGGACGCACCGCGGTGCGACCTCGACGCAGCAGGCCTTCGGGCGCTTCTTCGTCGACCTGGGCCACGAGGCGCCCGAGGTGGCGGAGCGGGTGGTAACCGTCAGCCCCGACGTGGCCAGCTCCACCAACCTCGGCGGCTGGATCAACAAGTCGGGGATCTGGTCGGTGGGCGAGCGCAGGGACTGGTTCGCCGACGATCCGCAGACGCTCGTGCACTGGCACGAGACCGTGGCCGGGCGCCACATCGAGCTGGGGATCGCCGAGACGAACCTCGTCGGACTGCTCGGTGAGCTGGGGGCCACCTGGAGCCGCCACGGCCAGCCCCTGCTGCCGATCGGAACGATCTATGACCCGTTCGTGGGCCGTGCCCTCGAGCCCTGGTCCTTCGGGATCTACGCCGGCGGCCAGTCGATCCTCGTCGGCACGCCGAGCGGGGTCACGCTGGCCCCGGAGGGCGGCGCGCACCAGTCGATCGTCACGCCCTCGATCGGGATCGGCCAGCCCGGCTGCACGTTCTGGGAACCGGCGTTCGGCCAGGACCTCGAGTGGACGCTGCTGCAGGCGCTGTCGCGCCTCGGGCAGACCGGCGGCGAGTCGGCCTACTTCCGGCTCTCCACCCGCCCGGTCGAGCAGGGTCTGGCCGGGGACGACGCGAGCGAGGAGCGCCGGCGGCTGGTGCTGGCCGGCGGCTATCCGCTGCGGGTCGCCACGGGACGGCCGCGGGCGACGCTCGTGGGCATGGGCGCTCTGATCCCCGAGCTGCTCGAGGCGGCCGACGTGCTGGGCGACGAGGTCGACGTGATCTGCGTGACCAGCGCCGACCTGCTCTTCCGAGCCTTCCGCGCCCGCGCCGGCCTGGGCGAACATCCGCCCGAGATCCTCGACGAGCTGCTGCCGGCGGAGCGGGCCGCGCCGATGGTCACGGCACTCGACGGCGACCCCAACGCCCTGGCCTTCCTCGGCGCGGTCAATGCGGTGCCGCTCACGCCTCTCGGGGTTACGCAGTTCGGCCAATCGGGCAACCTCGAGGACGTGTACCGCCATCACGAGATCGACGCCGAGACCGTGATCGGCGCCATGCTCGACCTGCTCTAGGTCGTCTTCACCACGAACACCGAACAGCCGGCCTGGTGGGTAACCGTGTTCGGGACGCTGCCGAGCACACGCCGCTGCATTCCCTTGTTGCCGATCACCAGGACGTCGGCGCCGCAGCGATCGGCCAGCCGGACCAGTACCTCGGCGGGATCGCCCTCCTCCATGAGGGTGCTGCACTCGAGCCCGTCGCGACGCAGCTTCTCCTGGGTCTGCTCGAGTTGCTCGGTCAGACGAGCCACCGGGCTGAAGCTCCACTGAATCTCGCGCGAGGATCCGCTCAGATTGCGGGGAGCGGCGCCGGAGTGGCTGAAGGCACTGAGAAGGACGAGCTTTGCCTCGTAGCGCCGCGCCATCTCGGCGGCCGCCATCACCGCGTCGCTGGCTGTCGAAGAGCCGTCTGTGCCCACGGCGACTGTTGTGATCATGAGGGCGAGTATCTCCGCGGTGGGATGTCGTGTCCACCGCATGCGCCGGCTGGCCACGGTCCGGCCGGACCCCGAGAAGGCGTCCCCAGGGGCCTCTGCGGGTCGGCTGATCAGTCATCTAGCATGGTGCGACCGATGCTCTCCCTGTACCGCCGTCACCGCCCGCGCACCTTCGACTCGGTGGTCGGCCAGGAGCACATCGTCAGGACGCTGCGCAACGCGATCGAGCTGGACAAGGTCCACCACGCCTACCTGTTCGTGGGCTCGCGCGGCACCGGCAAGACCTCCATGGCCAAGCTGCTGGCCTGCGCTCTCAACGCCGAGGGCGGGCCCAGCGCCGACTTCGATCCCGCCACCGACGAGTCGCGCGCGATCCTGGCCGGCACCTCGCTCGACGTTGTCGAGATGGACGCCGCCTCCAACAACTCGGTGGACGACATCCGCGAGCTGCGCGAGAACGTGGCGCTGGCGCCGATGCAGGGCCACCGGCGCGTCTACATCCTCGACGAGGCCCACATGCTGTCCACCGCGGCCTGGAACGCCTTCCTGAAGACGCTCGAGGAGCCGCCCGCCCACGTTGTCTTCGTGCTCGCCACCACCGAGGCCCACAAGGTGCCGGCCACGATCGTGGATCGCTGTCATCGCTTCGACTTCCAGCGCCCCTCGCTCGAGCAGATCGCGAGCGTGCTGCGAAGGGTGGCCGCCGAGGAGGAGATCGAGGTCCCCGATCCCGCCGTGGGCATGCTCGCCCGGGCGGCCACCGGCTCGTTCCGCGACGCGCTGGGCACGCTCGAGCAACTGGTCACCTACGGCGGCAGGGAGGTCAAGCTCGAGGACGTGCTCGACATCCTCGGCGTGGCCGATGCCGAGCTCGTGCTGGAGGCTGCCGAGGCTCTCGCGGGACGCGATCCCCGGGCGGCGCTTCTCGGCGTTCAGAAGCTCTCGCAGTCCGGTCGCGACTACACGCAGTTCATGCGCGACCTCTCGGCGCACCTGCGTCACCTCTTCGTGATCCAGACCCTGGGCGAGGTGCCGGATTCCTTCTCGGTCACCGCCGAGTACACCGACCGCCTCGCGTCGCAGGCCGAGCGTTTCTCCCAGGGGGAGATCCTGCGCGCGATCGACTTCCTGGCCGCGGCCATCACGGCGGTCAAGGACGGCTCCGAACCGCGCATCCAGCTGGAGATGGCCCTGCTCAAGGCGACCCAGCCGCAGGCCGACCTCTCCCTGCAGGCGCTGATCTACCGGATCGAGCAGCTCGAGCGGCGCCTGGAGGGCGCGAGCCCCGGCGAGCGGCCCGGCGCGCCCGAGCCCGAGGTCGAGGCGGACGCCCCAAGGCCCGCGGCGGCCAGCGCGAGCGCCCCACGGGCCGCCGCCGGCCCGTCGGCTGCCGTGGCGGTCGAGCCGCAGGCCGAGCGGGCGCCTCAGCCGGTCGGCGCCGTGGAGCTCGATCAGCTCAAGGCGTTGTGGCCGGCCGTGGCCGAAGCCGTGACCCGTGACAACGGCATGCTCGGCGCGGCGATCGGCGCGGCCGCGCCGATCGCGGTGGAGGCCGATCGCCTGACGATCGCCTTCCCCACCGATGCCGCGTTCGTCAAGAAGAAGGCGGAGGCCAACCGCGACCTCGTGGCCACGGCCGTGCGCGGACTCACGGGGCACTCGCTCGCGCTCGCCTTCGAGCTGTCGGACGAGGCCGCCCCGGCGGGGCCGGCCACGCTCGACCACGATCAGCTCATCGAGCGCCTGCGCGCGGAGTTCGGCGCGGAGGAGATCTTCGAGGATCCCGACGAGGAGAAGGACCGATAACGATGGGTCAGCCCAACCTCAACCAGATGATGAAGCAGGTCCAGAAGATGCAGGCCGACATGGCCAAGGCTCAGGAGGAGCTCGCCAACGAGGTGGTGGAGGCGAGCGCCGGCGGGGGCATGGTCACGGTCAAGGTCAGCGGTGACCTGCAGCTCAAGCAACTGACGATCGACCCGGAGGCCGTCGACCCCGAGGACGTCGACATGCTCCAGGACATGGTCCAGGCGGCGATCAACGAGGGCATCCGTGCTGCGCAGGAGCTCGCGGCGTCGAAGATGAATGCCGCCACAGGAGGCCTGGGCGGCGCCGGCGGGCTCGGCGGGCTGGGCCTTCCCGGCCTCTAGGCCCCGGGCGGCCCCGACCGCGCCCGGAGCTACCCTTGACGGCCCTTGTTCGCCGCCCCCGTCAACCGTCTCATCACCGAGCTGGCGCGCCTGCCGGGCATCGGTCAGCGCACCGCTCAGCGGCTGGCCTTCCACATCCTGAGCGCCTCGGAGGAGGAGGCGCTCGCGCTGGCCGACTCGATCCGGGAGGTCAAGGCCACGGTCGGCCACTGCGAGGTGTGCTTCAACCTGGCCACGGAGGCCACCTGCCGCATCTGCCAGGACGAGCGCCGTGAGCCCGCCACGATCTGCGTGGTGGAGCAGCCCAGCGACGTGATCCCGATGGAGCGCTCGGGCGAGTTCAATGGCCGCTACCACGTGCTCGGCGGTGCGCTGTCGCCGATCGACGGAGTCGATCCCGAGGACCTGCACGTGGCCGAGCTGCTCGGGCGCGTGGACAACGGCGCCGGGGTACGCGAGGTGGTGATCGCCACCAACGCCACCACCACCGGAGAGGCCACGGCGCTCTATCTGGCCGACGCCCTGCGCGAGCGCTCGCCCGACGTGGTGGTCACGCGGCTGGCCAGCGGTCTGCCGGTGGGCTCGGATCTCGAGTACGCGGACGAGATCACCCTGGGCCGGGCGCTGCGCGGGCGGCAGGCGCTGTAGCGCTCCGCGTACGATCTTCACATGGCCACCCGCCTGGTTCGCGCCGCCTGTCCACACGATTGCCCGGACACCTGCGCGATGCACGTGAGCGTGGAGGACGGGCGCGCCGTGAAGGTCGCCGGCGATCCCGACCACCCGATCACCGCCGGCTTCCTGTGCGGCAAGGTCTCGAACTACCTCGAGCGGGTCTACTCGGACGAGCGCGTGCTGCATCCGCTGGTCCGTGAGGGCGCCAAGGGTGAGGGTGGCTGGCGCCAGGTGAGCTGGGACGAGGCCCTCGACCGGGTGGCCGCCGGGCTGAGCGCGGCGCGCGACGAGCACGGGGGCGAATCGATCCTGCCCTATTCGTACGCGGGCACCCAGGGCCTGATCCAGGGCGACACGATGAGCGCGCGGGTGATGAACGCCCTCGGCGCCACCGACCTCGAGCGGACGATCTGCGCCAGCGCCGGGATAGCCGGAACCCAGATGGCGCACGGCTTCTCGCCGGAGGTGGATCCCGAGGAGTGGCCGCATGCCCGCTACGTGATCGTCTGGGGCTGGAACCCGATGTCCACCGCGCCGCACCTCTGGCGCAAGCTGCTGGACGCCCGCAGGGCCGGCGCCCGCATCGTTGTGGTGGATCCGTTCCGCAGCCGTACCGCCCGGGTGGCCGACGAGCATCTCAGCCCCCTGCCCGGCACCGACGCCGCGCTGGGAATGGGGATGATGCGCGCGATCGTGGATGCCGGCCTGCAGGACGAGGCCTGGTGCCGTCTCCACGCCGAGGGCTACGACGAGCTGCTGGCGGCTCTGGAGGACTTCCCGGTCGAGCGGGCGGCCGAGATCACGAAGGTCGAGGCCGACACGATCGCTCGCGTCGGGCGCGAGTTCGCCGCCACGCGACCGGCTCTCCTGCGTCTCGGCGTGGGCGCCCAGCGCCACCTCGGCGCGCCCGACGCTTACGCCACGCTGGCCTCGCTCCCCGCCCTGACCGGCGCTTGGCGTGACCGCGGCGGGGGCTGCTCCTACATCCCTACGGCCACCGCGGCGGCGGTGAGCGAGGTGCCGCTGCAGCGACTAGATCTCCGGCCCGGCCCCGTGCGCCGCATCAACATGTCCCAGGTCGGGCGAGCGCTCACCGATCCGGAGCTGGACCCGCCGGTCAGGGCCCTGGTGTGCTGGAACTCCAATCCGGCCGCCATCGCTCCCGATCAGGAGCAGGTGCTCGCCGGCCTGCGCCGCGACGACCTCTTCACCGTCGTGCTCGAGCAGTTCATGACCGACACCGCCGCCCACGCCGACGTGGTGCTGCCGGCCACCACCCAGCTCGAGCACCTCGACGTGATCTTCTCCTGGGGCCATCACTACCTCACCTGGAGCGAGCCCGCGATCGAGCCGCTAGGCGAGTCCAGGCCGAACACCGAGACCTTCCGCCTGATCGCGCAGCGGCTCGGCTTGACCGATCCCTGCTTCGCCGACAGCGACCGGCAGCTCGTGGACCAGCTGCTCTCCGGGTTCGAGGAGAACGGTCTGCGCGAGCGCGGCTGGACCAAGGTCGACCTCGGGCAGGGCCCCGTGCCCCACGCCGACGGCGGCTTCGGCACACAGTCCGGGAAGGTGGCGCTGCGAGCGGACTACCTGCCGCCGGCCGAGGTCACCGACGCCCGCCTCGCCGAGCGCTTCCCGCTCGCCCTGATCACCCCCAAGACACATCTCTTCCTCAACTCGACCTTCGCCAACCAGCGTCGTCAGCACTCCGCCCAGCCCGAGCCCGAGGTGGTGGTCCATCCCGCCGACGCCGCGCCGCGCGGAATCGTCGACGGCGGCCAGGTGCGGGTGTGGAACGAGCGCGGGTCGTTCTCGTGCGCGGCACGGGTCTCCGACGACGCCCGGCCCGGCGTGCTCGTGGCTCCGATGGGCTGGTGGAACCGCGACTACAGAGACGGGCGCAGCGCCCAGGCCACGACCTCGCAGGTGCTCACCGACAAGGCCCACGCGCCGATCTTCAACGACAACCGCGTTGAGGCCGAGGCGCTGAACGGTCAGCGCAAGACGCCGTAGCTGCGCTTGGCCATCAGGATCCGCTGCACCGCGCTGCCGAGCCGGGCGCGCGGGATGCGGCCCGTGCGGACCGCGCGCAGCACCGCGCCGTAGGCGGCCCGCTGATCGTCCACCGGTCCCGAGATGTAGACCATGTCGGCGCCGGCCCGTACCGCCTCCACGGCGGCGTCGGGCACCGTGGTGAGTGCGGTGATCGCCGGATCGCTGAGGTCGTCCGTGATCGCCACGCCGCCGAAGCCGAGCTCGCCGCGCAGCAGGTCCCGGGCCACCTTCGCGGACAGCGCAGCCGGGACGGTGAAGTCGCTGAAGGGATAGAGCGCGTTGCTGAGCACCACCCCGGGCACGCCGGCGTCGATCGCCGCGCGGAAGGGGACCAGGTCGCGCTCGCGCAGCTCCGGAAGGCCGAGGCCGACGGTGGCGGGGCCGTCCTGAGTCGACTGGTCCGCGGATCCCAGTCCCGGCAGGTGCTTGACCGCACTGAACACTCTCGCGCTCTCGTAGGCCCGGACCGTGGCCCTGGCGTAGGCGGCCACCTCCTCCGGGTCGTCGGAGTAGAGCCGCCCGCCCAGGGCGGAGTCGCCCTCTAGGCCGATGTCGAGCACCGGTCCGAGAACGCCGTTCACCTTCAGGCCCCGCAGGGCGCGGGCCGACTCGAGGGTCTCCCGCCTCGCGTCGCGCACGGAGTCCAGGTCGGCCGGGACCTGCGCGGGTGGCAGGGCGGGGAAGGAATTGAGCGCCCCACCCTCCTGGACCGCCATCACGAAGGGCGGAACCGGACCCTTGCCGGGGCCCGCATGGCCGGGTTCGGCCACCACCACGCCGCCCGGCTCGGGCCGCTCGGGCAACCGGAGTACCTCGGCGCCCGAGTTGCGCCCGGTCACGCCGACCAGGAACAGCTGAGCGACCCTGCCCTCCAGCGGGAGCTCGCGCAGACCCTGGGACACCGCGCGGGGGAGATCCGCCGCTGCCCGGCTCGAGCCCGCCGGCGGAGGGATGATGCGCGCGAGGAATGAGACCCGGTCCTGCGGCTTTGGCCGGCCGGGCTCCGAGAGCTCCGTGGAGGCGCCGCCGCCCTCGTCCTCACCCGACCCGATCAACACGCCGGCCGCCGCGGCGGCGAGGGCCAGCACGGTGAGCGCGGCCAGGGCCAGGTTTCGCCGCCAGGGCGGATCCGCGAGCACGGGCGAAAAGCTAGTACGAGTGCGGTTCACGGGGCCCCGGCCCGGCGGCTATCTTTGGGCGCCATGCCCTCCCCGGCGGCGGACACCGTGGTCATGAAGTTCGGCGGCACCTCCGTAGGGGATGCCGAGCGCATCCAGCGCGCAGCTCGGCGCATCGTGACCAGCGCCGAGCAGGGCAACAGCGTGGTGGCCGTCCTGTCCGCCCGTGGCAAGCACACCGACGAGCTGGTCTCACTCGCGCACGAGGTGTCCCCGCGTCCCCATCCGCGCGAGATGGACATGCTGCTCTCCACCGGCGAGCGGGTGTCGTGCGCGCTCGCGGCCATGGTCATCAACGACCTGGGCCACGAGGCGATCTCGCTGACGGGCTCCCAGGCCGGCATCGTCACCGACTCCGGGCACACCAAGGCGCGCATCCTCGAGGTCAAGGCCCACCGCATACGCGAGGCGCTCGACGGGGGCAAGATCGTGCTGGTGGCGGGCTTTCAGGGCGTCTCGCAGCAGTCGCTTGACGTGACGACGCTGGGGAGGGGCGGCTCGGACACCACCGCCGTGGCGCTCGCCGCCGCGCTCGGCGCCCAGGTCTGCGAGATCTACACCGATGTGGCGGGCGTGTTCAGCGCGGATCCCCGAATCGTGCCGGGCGCGCGCAAGCTGCCGGTGCTGACGTTCGAGGAGATGCTCGAGATGTCGGCCAGCGGCGCCGGGGTGCTGCAGCTGCGCTCAGTGGAATACGCCCGCAACCACGGAGTGACCATCCACTGCCGGTCCAGCTTCGACGACGGACCGGGTACCGTGATCCAGGACGAGGAGCAGACCGTGGAACGACCGCTCGTGACAGCCGTGACTCATTCGACCGCCGAGGCGCGGATCACCCTCACCGGTCTGCCCGATGTGCCCGGGATCGCCGGCCGCGTGCTCACCACCCTGGCGGGGGCCAACATCAACGTCGACATGATCATCCAGAACGAGCCCGAGTCCGAGGGCCACGGGGCCGACATGTCCTTCACCGTCCCGCGCGAGGATCTCGACGTGGCCCGCGCTTCGCTCCAGGTGCTCAAGGACGAGCTCGGCTTCGGAGAGATCGCCACCGATCCTCGGATGGGCAAAGTGTCCGTGGTGGGGGCTGGAATGAAGAGCCATCCCGGCGTTGCGGCCAAGACGTTCACGGTGCTCGGCGAGGCCGAGGTGAACATCCAGATGATCTCCACCTCGCCGATCAAGATCTCCTGCGTGGTGCGCGAGGAGCACGTGGAAGAGGCCGTCCGGCGCCTCCACACCGCGTTCGGCCTGGGCGCGGACGCCGTGCTGCCCGAAGACGTGACGGGCGTGCATCGCCCGAAGGTGGCCTAGATGCTGCGCGTGGCCGTGGTGGGCGCCACCGGCGCCGTGGGCTCGACGATGCTCGACGTGCTGCGTGAGCGCTCGTTCCCCGCCGACGAGGTGGTGCCGTTCGCCTCGGAGCGCTCCGCCGGCCGCACCATCCGCTGGGGCGACGAGGAGCTCACGGTGGTGGCCCTGGACGGCGACTCGATCCGTGGCTTCGACATCGCGCTGTTCTCCGCGGGCTCTGGCGTGAGCGCCGAGTGGGCGCCGCGCTTCGCCGACGCCGGTGCCGTGGTGGTGGACAACTCGTCGCAGTGGCGCATGGAGGACCACGTGCCGCTCGTGGTCTCCGAGGTCAACCCCGAGGCGCTCGAGGGCCACAGCGGGATCGTGGCCAACCCCAACTGCACCACCATGCAGACCGTGGTGGCGCTCGGCCCGGTGCTGCGCCAGGCCGGTATCGAGCGCGTGGTGATGTCGAGCTACCAGGCCGTTTCCGGCACCGGGCAGAAGGCCGTCGAGGAGCTGCACAGCCAGGCCGAAGCCGTGATCGAGGCCAAGGAGCTGCCGGCGCCCTCGGTCTATCCGCACCAGATCGCGTTCAACGTGCTGCCCCAGGTGGAGACCTTCAAGAACGGGGACGACTACACGACCGAGGAGCGCAAGTGCATGCGCGAGACGCGCAAGATCTTCGGGCGCGACGACGTCGGTGTGTCGGCCACGTGCGCCCGGGTGCCGGTCTTCACGGGCCACTCGGTGTCGGCCAACGTGCAGACACGCGACCCGCTCTCGCCGGAGGAGTGCCGGGAGCTGCTGGCTTCCGCACCGGGCGTGATCGTGATCGACGATCCGGGCAACGGGCTCTACCCCACCGCCCTCGACGCGGCCGGTCGCGACGAGGTGATGGTCGGACGGATCCGCCGCGACCCGTCACACGAGCGCTGCCTCAACCTGTGGATCGTGGGCAACAACCTGCGCAAGGGCGCCGCCACCAACGCGGTGCAGGTGGCTGAGCTGCTCCACGTGCGGGGGCTGCTGCGCTCGGCCTCGGCCGCCTAGTGACCTGAGTCGTTATTTCGTGCGCACCTTCCCGGCGTCTGGGCGCGGCTGGGACCACCCACGGGAATCGCCGATGCTCTGGCATCGACTCATCCCGTGTGCGTCCCCAGCCACGCCCAGCCGCTCGGGAAGCTGAAGCCGAACTTCCGACTCAGGTCACTAGAAGAACTCGTCGGCGCCCTCGGGCTTGTAGCGAGCGACGAACAACCCGAACGGGATCGTGCCGAACCAGAGCACCACGGCGACCGTCGTGTTCACGAACGCGACCGGGATCGAGACGATGAAGAACATGACGGGAGAGAGGGAGAGCATCGTGCCCCAGCGGTAGACGGCCGCCGGCACCGACACGTTCAACAGACCGTGGCGCTGGGCGGAGCTGAACATCACCACCTCCATTCCGCTCACGATCGCCACCACAACCGCATAGACGGCCACCGAGAGCGGATTCTCGAAGTAGTTGCCGAGCAGCCCCGTCGGGAAGGGCAGGAAGGCGATGAACAGGAGATAGAGCAGGTTGAGCTCGATCAGGCGGTCGTTCATGGCGGCGAGCCGGCTGAACGAGGCGTGATGCGCCCGCCAGTAGCGGCCGACCACGAGGAAGCTGATCACGAAGCTGGTGAAGCTGGCCACGTCGTCGTTGAGCGCGTTCGCGAGCTCCCGCACGCTGTCGGCGTCGTTCAGGTCCGGGATGTCGATCCCCACCACCAGAAGCGTCATCGAGATCGCGAACAGGCCGTCGCTGAACGCGAGCACTCGGGAGAACTCGTCGGTGCCGCGCGGGTAGGTGCGCTCAGCGGCCATGGACCCGGCGGACGATCAACTCGGGGTCCGGCTCCGGCTCGCCGGCACGTGCCCGGTCGGGGAAGTCGAACACCCCGATGATCAGCTGCATCGGGTAGTCCGGAGCCTGCCGGGTCGTCCGGATCACCCGGTCGTCGAGCAGGAAGTCGACCTCGCCGGAGCGCCAGTCGACCGCGTAGCGGTGCGGACGGCTTACGTCGATCGGCAGTCGCTCCGCCGAGAACTCCTCGGCCAGGGCCGGATCGCGGAAGGGATGGATGCCGCTGCCGATGGCGGCGGAGCCGTCCCCGAGGGTGTCGCCGAATACCTCCACCAGGCAGATCTCGCCGCTGCGCTCCGGGCGGTCTTCGATGCCGACCATCCAGGCCGAGAACATCGAGCGCGGCCCGATGGTGGCCTGGCACTCGACCTCGACTCGTCCGAAGTGAGGGGTGAAGCCCCGGTGGGCCGGCTGCTCCTCCTTGACGACGAGACCGTCGCGGAAGGGCTGCTGGCCTAGGGTGCTGCCGACGGGCCCCGACCAGTTGCCGGTCTGCACGGCCGACACGCGCAGTGGCCCGTCATGCAGATCGGGGCACCAGAGTGGCTGCTGGGCCGGGATCGACAGCCGCAGGCCGCGCCCGTCGATCGCGTATGTGGCCCTGGAGGCTTCGCGTGAGCTCCACGCCGGCAGGTATGAGGCGATCCAGACGTCGCCGTCGAGGTCCGGCCCGTCGAAATGCTCGTCGAGCTCGGTCAGGCCGCGGCGAGCGCGGCCACCTTGCGTGCCACGTCCTTGGTCGACACCACGTGCTTGCCCATCCCCAGCTCCTTGGGCTCGAGGCCCAGGGCCAAGCCCACGGCCTGGGGGAGGTGCAGGACGGGAATGCCGAGGTCGCGTTCCACGAAGGACGACGCGGCCGGCTGCTGCATGTCCAGGTTGAGGTGACAGAGCGGGCACGGGGTCACGAGGGCGTCGGCCCCGGCGTCGATCGCGTCGGCCAGGTGGCGCCCGGCCTGGCGCAGGGAGGTGGTGCGGTTCATGGTGATCACGGGGAAGCCGCAGCACTTGCGCGCACCCGCGTACTCCACGGGCTCGCCGCCCAGCGCCTCGATCACCCAGTGCAGGTACATCTCGCGATCGGGGTTGTCGGCAAATCCGAGCCGTCGCGAGGGGCGCACGATGTAACAGCCGTAGAACGGTGCGAGCCGCAGCCCCTCGAGTGGCCGCTCGACCCGCTCCCGCAGCTTGTCCAGCCCGATCTCCTCGACCAGGATCCAGAGGAAGTTCTTGTTCCACCAGCCGCCACCCGGCTCGTAGGAGAGGCTCTCGTCCTGCAGGTGGCGGTTGACCTCGTCGCGGTAGGCGCCGCTGGCGTCCAGCCGCTCCTGACACTCGGACTGGGCGCCCTGGCAGGTGGAGCAGATGTTCATCATGCCGGCCGCGCCCTCGACGTCCTGGGCCAGCGCGAAGGTCCGGGCGTTGAGCGTGTCCACGAGCTCTTGGTTGTGCTCGGCGATCACACCGGCGCCGCAGCAGTTGGCCCGGTCGAGCTGCACCAGCTCGAGATCGAGCAGGGGGGCGACCTTGGCCATCGACCCGTGCAGCTCGGGTGTGAAACCCCGGGAGACGCACCCGGGCCAGTAGGCAAGCTTCATGTCTCCCCCGCTCCCTCGGCGAACGCGCCCTCCTCGTCCTCGCCGGCCATCTCACCGACGATGTAGAGGTTCAGCTCGATCCGCTCGTCGTGTGACTCGATCTCGTGGATTATCCGCCGCACCTGCTTCTGGTCGGGCAGCTTGGAGTGGTGGATCGCCTTGAGCGGGTTCACCTTGCCCGAGCGCAGCCCGCTGATCACGGTGGGCAGGCTCTCGGTGAGCTGCTTGGCTCCGCTGGGACGCAGCTGGCCCTTGATGAGCGATCCGTCGCCGAACGAGCGCGGCAGGAGCTGGGCCTCGAACAGGGTGCCCCACTTCTCGATGATGTTCATGAAGGCCTTCTCGTGGCCGTAGCCGTTGTTCGAGTCCTTGATCTCGTAGTCAGCGGTGGCCCGGCGCCGCAGGCGCATGATCTGGTCCATCGGAGCCACGTCCTTCGGGCACACCTCCACGCAGGCGAAACAGTGCGTGCAGTCGTAGATCCCGTGCTCGTCCTCGGCCAGATCCTTGAGGCGCGCCTCGTGCTCGCCGTCGCGCGGGTCGCCCACGAAGCGGTACGCCTTGGCCAGAGCGGCGGGACCGATGAACTCGGGGTCCACCTCCATCGAGAGGCACGAGGACACGCAGACCCCGCAATGGATGCAGGCCATCGCCTGGGTCACGTCGAGCATGGCCTCGGCCGGCACGATGTACTCCTGGTCGTCAGGCGGCTCCTCGGCCGGGATCAGCCAGGGCACCACGCGGCGGACCTTCTTCCAGTGCACCGCCTCCATGTCCACGATCAGGTCCTTGAGGACGGGCATGTTCCCCATGGGCTCGACCACCACGGCACCGTCGGTGGCCTTCTTCGCGGCGTCGCCTATGCGGGTGTTGCAGGCGAGCGCCGAGCGACCATTGATCTTGACCCCGCAGGAGCCGCAGATCGCGGCCCGGCACGAGCAGCGGATGCCGATCGAGCCGTCCTCGCGGTCCTTGACCTGGAGGATCGCGTCGAGCACGGAGCGCTCGGGCGGCAGCTCGGCCTCGTAGTCACGCCAGTAGGCGGGCTCACCCGATTCGGGGTCGAAGCGACGGATCTTGAGCGTGAAGTCAGCCACTAATAGGTTCTCTCCTGCGGCTCCCACTGGGTCATGGTGACCTCGGAGTAGGAGATCTCGGGTCCGGCCCCGTTGGCCGCGACGTTGATGTGCTTGAGCCAGTCGTCGTCGTTGCGGTCGGGGAAGTCCGTGCGGTACTGCGCGCCGCGGCTCTCCTTGCGCTCGATCGCGGACACCACGATGGCCTCGGCGTTGTCGAGCATGAACTGGAGCTCCAGCGCGCCCAGCGCGTCCTGGTTGAAGACCGTGCCTTTGTCGTCGATGGCCACGTCCTGCGCCTCCTCCTTGAGGGTGCGGACGATGTCGAGGGCGTTGTCGAGCCCTTCCTCGTCGCGGAACACGGCCACGTACTTGTCCATCACCTTGCCGAGCTCGGCCTTGATCTCCGACACCCGGCGGCCGCTTCCCTCGCGGCGGATGAGCGCGTCGATCATGCGGCTCTCGTCGTCGAGGGCGGCCCGCGACGGCGTGGGCATGGCCGTGGCGTGGACGGCATCCGCGGCGTGCGCGCCCGAGCGGCGGCCGAACACGAGCGTGTCGAGCAGCGAGTTGGCGCCCAGCCGGTTGCCGCCGTGCACGGAGACGCAGGCGCACTCGCCCGCCGCGTAGAGCCCCGCGATGGGCGTCTGGCCGTAGATGTCGGTCTTGATCCCGCCCATCGCGTAGTGGTTGCCCGGCTTGATGTGGATCGGCTCGCGTGTGATGTCGACCCCGGCGAAGTCGCGGCCGACGTTGACGATCTCCCTGAGCGCCTCGTGGATCCGCTTGCGGGGCACGACCGTGATGTCGAGCGCGACCGTGCCGTCGTCGAAGCCGCGGCCCTCGTTGATCTCGGTCTGCTCGGCGCGGGATACGACATCGCGCGAAGCCAGCTCCATCTTGTTGGGCGCGTACTTCTCCATGAAGCGCTCGCCCTCGGCGTTGTAGAGGTGGGCCCCCTCGCCGCGCGCCCCTTCGGTGATCAGCAGCCCGAGCCCGGCCAGCGTGGTGGGGTGGTACTGGATCATCTCCATGTCCATCAGCGGAGCGCCGATCCGGTACGCCATGGAGATCCCGTCGCCGGTGCAGATCAGGGCGTTGGTCGACGGGTCGTAGATCTGGCCGTTGCCGCCGGTGGCGAGGATCACGGCCTTGGCGGCGAACAGCTCCATCGAGCCGTCGCGGATGTTGCGCGTCACAGCCCCGGCGATCCGGCCGTCATCGTCCTGCACGAGCGCGGTGGTGAACCACTCCTCGTAGCGGTAGACCTCGTCGAACTTCATCATCTGCTCGTAGAGCACGTGCAGGATGGCCTGACCGGTGATGTCGGCCACGTAGTAGGTGCGCGCCGCGCTGGCGCCGCCAAAGGCCCGCTTGCCGAGGCGACCCTCCTCGTTTCGGTGGAAGGTCACGCCCAGGTGCTCGAGCGTGAGCAGCTCCTCGGGGGCCTCGCGGCACATGATCTCGATGGCGTCCTGGTCGCCGAGGTAGTCCGAGCCCTTGACGGTGTCGAACGCGTGCGACTCCCACGAGTCCTGCGGATCGAGCGCGGCGTTGATCCCGCCCTGAGCGGCGTTCGAGTGGCTCCGAACCGGGTGGACCTTCGAGATGATGCCCACCGATGCGCCCGTCTCGGCCGCCGCTAGGGCGGCCCGCTGGCCGGCGAGGCCGGCTCCGATTACGAGGACATCGTGCTGGGGCATGGGGGCGGGGCCGATTCTATGGGAGTTACGGGCGGCCCCTCGTGGCGGGCCAGCGGCTCGGAGCCAAACGACGGGCAATGAAGGGGGCGAAGACGGGGGTGTGGGTTCTTGAGCACCATATGGGTGCACAGGAGCCCAAGGCCCCCCTCCGGGCTCGGATCGCTGAGCTCGCTCGTGTGCAGCACGGCGTGGTGGCTCGCCGGCAGCTGGTGGGTCTCGGGCTGGGTCGAGGGGCGATCGCCGCCCGGCTCCGGGCCGGGCGGTGGCGGCGGATCCACCCCGGGGTCTACGTCACGGGCGATGCAACGCTTCCGCGAGAGGGCCGCTTTGTCGCTGCCGTTCTCGCTTGCGGCAAGGGAGCGGTGCTGAGTCACGGCAGCGCCGCGTTTCTCTGGGGGATCTCGAAGGAGGAGCCGGCGTGGATCGACGTGACGGTGCCCGGTGATCGCGGTCGCGGGCTAAAGGGTGTCAAGGTCCATCGCCAGCCGCTCACCAGCAAGGACATCACAGTTCGCAGCGGCATCCCGATCACCACACCCGGCCGCACCCTGGTCGATTTCGCTGACGTGGTGTCTGAGCGGATGCTCGAGCGCGCCATCGACGAGGCCGATTACCTGCGGCTCGACTGCGCCGGCCTCGAGCCAATCCGGGGCCGCCCCGGGAACGGAAGCCTCAAGAGGGTGCTCTCCCTTCACCGCCCTGGTCCGACCCGCACCAGGACCCCTCTCGAGGAGAGGTTCCTGGAGCTCTGCCGGCGTTCGAAACTTCCAGACCCCGAGGTCAACGTCCACGTGGAGGGCTACGTGGTCGACTTCCTCTGGCAAGCCCAGCGCCTCATCGTCGAGACCGACGGCCACGCCGCTCACCGGACCCGGCGCGCGTTCGAGCGCGACCCCGTTCGCGACGCCGATCTGATCGAGGCCGGCTACCGGCCGATCCGGATCACCGCGTGGCGCCTGCAAGGCGAGGCCGAGGCCGTGGCTCGCCAGCTGCGCCGCCTGCTCGCCGCCTAGACCGCCACCGTCCCCCGAAGCGCCCGCCGCACCGCGTCGACCGTCACGATCCCGCGCAGCACGCCCGAGTCGTCCACCGCCATCACCGCGCCCAGCCGCGACAGGCCGTCCTGTCCCAGCAGCGCCTCGAGGGGGTCCTCGAGGCGGGCGTGCAGGCCGCTGTCGCCGTGGTCGCGTGCCATCACGGAGGCCACCGGGTGCGTCCGGCGCTCCGGCTCGGACACGCTTCCCACCGCTTCGCGTGACACCACGCCCACGAGCTTTCCGGTGGAGTCCACCACCGGGAACCAGGGCCAGCCGTAGCGGAGGAAGAACTCGTCTTCGGCCTCGGCGAGCGTGTGGCTGTCGGGGATGGCCACGGGCTCGGCGTCCATCACGTCGGACACGCGGATGTCACCTATGCGGTCCGAGAAGCGCGCTTGGGCGACCGCGGAAGCTGCCGCCTGGGCCAGGAAGAAGCCGATGAAGGCGAGCCAGATGCCGAACACCCAGTCCCCCAGCACGATCAGGCTCACCGCCCCGGCGCCGATCATCAGGTAGCCGAAGCCGCGGCCGAGAGTGCCCGCGAAGCGCGTGGCGCGATTCCGGTCCCCCGTGATCTTCCAGGCGATCGCCCGGGCGATGCGCCCGCCGTCGAGCGGGAAGCCCGGGATCAGGTTGAAGGCGAGCACGATGATGTTGATGGTGGCCAGGTAACCGACCACGGCCGTGCTCGCCCCCACCACGCTGTCGCCGAACTGCGAGCTCTCCACCACGTCGCTCGGACTCGAGATCGCCGCGCCGATCGCGAAGCACACCGCGGCGATCACCAGCGTCACCACAGGGCCGGCCACCGCCACGCGGAACTCGACTCCGGCGGAGTCGGTGTCGCGGCCGAGCCTCGCCACGCCGCCGAACATCCACAGGTCGATCCCCTCGATCGGGATCCCGTTGCGGAGCGCCACCACCGCATGCCCGAGCTCGTGAAGGAGGATCGAGAGGAAGAACAGCAGGGCGCTTACAGCGGCGAGCAGGAACGCGTTGGAGCCCGGCGCAACGTCCTCGTAGTAGCCAGTGAGCTGGAAGATGATCAGGAACAGCACGATGAACCAGCTGATGTCCACGCCGATTCGGATGCCGAAGATGCGTCCCAGCTGGATGGAGCTGCCGCCGAACATGAGACCGAAATGGTGGCAGGCGCAACGAGCAGGCCAGCGCCCCGCCGCCATAATCACCGGCTTCGTGACGAGAACCAGAGCTTGAAAGGACCGTTTTGACTCACCGAGTCACCCTCATCCCGGGCGACGGCACCGGGCCGGAGCTCGCGGAGGCCACGCGCCGCGTGCTCGAGGCCACCGGAGTCGAGTTCGACTGGGATTTCCAGGACGCCGGCGTGGACGTGTACGAGGAGGAGGGCAACCCGCTGCCCGACCGCACGCTCGACTCGATCCGCGAGCGCGGCGTGGCCATCAAGGGCCCCACCACCACGCCGGTGGGCTCGGGCTTCCGCTCGATCAACGTGGCCCTGCGCAAGGAATTCGACCTCTACTCCTGCATCCGGCCCTGCAAGGCCTACGAGGGGGTGCGTACGCGCTTCCCCGAGACCGACATCGTGATCGTTCGCGAGAACACCGAGGACCTCTACGCGGGCATCGAGTTCGAGAAGGGCTCGGAGGAGGTGGAGAAGCTGCGCGCCTTCCTCGCCGACGAGCTCGACTCGCCCACTCGCGACGACTCGGGTATCTCGATCAAGCCGATCTCGGTGTTCGGCTCCGACCGGATCGTCGAATCAGCCTTCCAGTACGCCGAGGAGAACGGCCGCCGCAAGGTGACCGCGGCCCACAAGGCCAACATCATGAAGTTCTCCGACGGGCTCTTCCTGGAGGTGGCCCGCGAGGTGGCCGCGCGCCATCCGGAGATCGAGTTCGAGGACCGCATCATCGACAACCTGTGCAACCAGCTCGTGTCGCGGCCCGAGGAGTACGACGTGATCGTTCTTCCCAATCTCTACGGCGACATCGTGTCCGACCTGGGCGCCGGAATGATCGGCGGCCTTGGTCTCGCACCGGGGGCGAACATCGGCACGGAGAGCGCGATCTTCGAGGCCACGCACGGGTCGGCGCCCAAGTACAAGGGCCAGAACCGCGTGAACCCCACGGCGCTGCTGCTGTCAGGGGTGCTCTTGCTTCGTCACCTCGACGAGACCGACGCCGCCGATCGCATGGAGGCCGGCATCGCTGAGGTCATCCGCAAGGGCGACAAGGTCACCTACGACCTGAAGCCCACGCGTGACGATCCCTCCGCAGTGGGTACGAGCGAGTTTGCCGACGCTGTTATAGACGCGCTTTAACGCGCGGAAATCGTGGGATGACAGGAGATGTAATGAAAGTCACCGTTACCGGCGCCGCGGGCCAGATCGGCTACGCGCTGCTGTTCAGGATCGCTTCCGGCCAGATGCTCGGGCCCGACGAGAGGATCGAGCTGCGGCTGCTGGAGATACCCGATGCCGTCAAGGCCGCCGAGGGCACCGCCCTCGAGCTCCAGGACTGCGCCTTCCCGCTGCTCGCCTCGACTGACATCCACGACGATCCCGGCAAGGCTTTCGACGGCGTTGACGTGGCCCTGCTGGTGGGAGCGCGGCCGCGCACGAAGGGGATGGAGCGCGCCGACCTCCTGGAGGCCAACGGGCAGATATTCAAGCCCCAGGGAGAGGCGCTCAACGCGGGCGCCGCGGACGGGGTGAGGATCCTCGTGGTGGGAAATCCGGCGAACACCAACGCCCTCATCGCACAACAGAACGCGCCCGACATCCCGGCCGGGCGTTTTACCGCCATGACCCGCCTCGACCAGAACCGTGCCGTGGCTCAACTGGCGGAAAAGCTGGACGTGACCGTGGACGAGGTACAGGACCTCGTCGTGTGGGGTAACCATTCGCCCACCATGTTCCCCGACCTGTTCAACGCGAAGGTGAACGGCCGGCCGGCGGTGGAGCAGGTGGACATGGACTGGTACGAGAACGATTACATCCCGCGAGTGGGCAAACGCGGAGCGGAGATCATCGAGGCGCGCGGCGCGTCATCCGCGGCCAGCGCCGCCAACGCCGCCGTGGACCACGTGCACGATTGGGTGCTCGGCGCCGAAGGCCTGCGCTCCATGGCGGTCGTGTCTGACGGCTCGTACGGCGTGGAGGAGGGCCTGATATCGAGCTTCCCCGTGAGGGTGGACGGCGGTGACTACGCGATCGAGCAGGGCCTCGAGGTGGCGGAGTTCGCCCAGGCAAAGATCGACGCCACGGTGAACGAGCTCAACGAGGAGCGAGGTGCGGTGAAGGAGCTGGGGCTGGTCTAAGCCGGATGCCAGCCCTTGTCCCGCTTGACGACCCGCCCGTCAGCTTCGAGGCCGGGCATCACCCGGTACAGGTAGTTGGCCTTTATCCCCATGGCGTCGGCCATCTCCGCGATGGTGATGCCTGGGCGAGTCCGCACCAGCTCCAGCGCCTCCTTCGAGCGGGAGCCGCTGCCGCGGGGTCGCCCGCGACCGCGTCCGCGGGTGCGGCCCGAGCTCCGGGGACGGCCTCCGCGCTTGCGGCCGTCCACACCTGAGAGCGCCTCCTGGGCCTTCTCGAGGCGGTGATACTCCTCCACCAGGGGACGCAGTTCACGCAGGCGTGCGTCTATTTCCTTGAGCTTCTCATCCAGAAAGTCGGCCATAGGACCGCTAACTGTAACCGTTATTCGAGCAAGGACTTGAGACGGCGCAGGGAACCCTCCAGCTCCTTTTCCGTCACCTTTGCCACGGCGCGCCCGGCGATCTTCCCCAGCGGGCCGCCGGGCAGCTCGTACTCGTTCGAGTAGGAGAAGCGCGTGCCCTTGCCGTTGGGGGAGAAGCCGTACTCGACCCGGGCCCGCGAGGCCACCGGACCGCGGCCCTCCCAGACCACCCGGCCGGGGTCGTTCTCCACCACCGTCCAGTTGACCCTGAATCTCCGGCCCGCGAGCTTGAGTGACTGGGTGAGCCGCGAGCCCTTCCTGAGCTGGCCGGGGGGAGCCTTCTCGAGCTCGTGATGAATGGTGACCCAGTCGCCGAGCCGCTTGGGATCCATCACCACGTCGTAGATGGCCTCGGGCGGTGCGGCGATCTGGATCGTCCGCTCCACCATCACCGCGCCGCCAGCACCTCCCGGCTCTCCCACTCGTGAAGGGCATGCTCCACTGCGCGATCGAAGCTCCGCGTCCGCAACCCGTAGAGGCGAGCGGCCTCCGTCGGATCGCGCGGCAGGATGTCGGCCTCGAGGCTCTCCATCAAGGGACGTACGAGCTCGAGCGGCTGCCCGGTCACGGCGGCCACCACCGCGCTGGCCGGGGGCGTGAGCGATGCGCCCAGCCTGAGCGGCATGCGCCCCACGCCCATCAGCTCGGCGATGCGCTCGACCATCTCGCCATAGCTGAGCACGTCGGGGCCGCACACGTCCAGTGAACGTCCGGCTGCGGCCGGGCTCGGCGGGGGTACGGGCCAGGTACTCGATCACGTCGCGCTCGTCGATCGGCTGGGTCCGGTTCGCGTGCCAGCCGGGTATCGGCAACAGCCGGAGCCGTTCAACAAGGCGGACCAGCAGCCGGAACGGGGCCGAGCCGGAGCCGATCACGATCGAGGCCCGCAGCCCGGTGGAGGCCGGCACGGCGTCAAGCAGGATCTGCTCGACCTCGAGACGAGAACGCAGGTGGGGTGACACGTGACCGGCGGGAGCGATTCCGCCGAGGTAGACGATCCGTTCCACGCCCGCGGCGGCCGCGGCGGCGCCGAAGGCTCCGGCCGCGCGGCGGTCCCGTGCGGCGAAGTCTGGATCGTCCGAGGCCTCCATCGAGTGCACCAGGTAGTACGCGGTCGAGCAGCCCGCGAGCGCCGCCTCGACACCCGCTCCGCTGAGCACGTCGCCCTGCACGGGCTGGACGCCGGCGATCACCTCGACTCGCTCGGGCCTGCGCGCCAGCGCCCGCACCGGCCGCTCCTCGGCGGCCAGCCGGCGGGCCAGGCGGTTGCCCACGTATCCGGTCGCTCCGGCGATCAGCTCCACGGCGGCGAGAATACGCGGCGAAGTTCGCCCCCCTGAAAAAGGCGCTCCGAGCGGGGCTTCCCAAGCCGACCCTGCAATGTGCGGCAATCGGTTACTGGAATCCCGGCAGCCGGTGGTGCAGCATGCCGCCCGTGCCGAAGGGAAAGCCCGCCCGCTGTGAGGACTGTTTCTTTCATCAGAACCAGCTCTGCGCGCTGAACCTGGACAAGCCCTGCACCACCTTCCGGCCGGCCGAGCGGCAGCTCGCACCGGAGCGCCAGCTGGCCTTCGTGTTCCGCAGCGAGCGGACCACGGCGGCCTACGCGTTCCCGCAGCCCAACGCCTGACGCCGGGACTAGTCCTCCACACGCCCCGCCGCGAAGGTGCCGGCCAACGCGGCCCGTGACGACACGCCGAGCTTGGAGTAGATCCTGCCGAGGTGGTTCTCGATGGTCTTCTCGCTGAGAGACAGGGCCTCCGCCACCTGCCGGTTGGTACGGCCCTGGGCCACGAGCTCCGCCACCTCGAGCTCGCGTGCGCTGAACGCGGCGATCCCGTCGCCCGCACCGCGGCGCGTGACCGGCCTGGCCACGCGTCGTCCCTGGCGGCGCAGCTCGCGCGCCGCGGCGTCCGCATAGCGGCGTGCATCACATGCTCGGAGCGTTCCCAGAGCACGCTCGAGCTCGGCGGCGCCGCGGCGACGCTGTCCGCCGGCGATCAGCGCGCGGCCGGCCAGGGTGCGGGCCCGTCCGGACAGGATCCGGTCCGCCGGCCGCTCGGCCGCCTCGGCCGCCGCGATGGCGCTCGTGGCGGCGTCGCGGGAGGTGCCGCTCGCGAGCTGGACGGCGGCTCGTGCCATCAGCGCCTCGGCCGCGCGCCCGCCGAGCGCTCCGTCACGGACGCAGTGCTCGGCCCGGGCGGCCCAGTCGCGAGCCTCGTCAGGTTCGTCCAGGGCGAGCGCCGCCCGGGTGAGGATCTCGTAGAAGTGGGGGCGATAGCTCAGCTCGATCACGGGCAGCTCCTGACCGCGGGCGCCGGCGAGCAGTTCCTCTCGCGCTCGGGAGGGATCGCCGGCCTCGAGCCGCGTCTCGGCGACGTAGCACGCGGTGAGCGCCTCGCCGGCCACGCCGAGGGCCTCGTCGCCGCAGCGCTCGGCCAGGCTCAGATCCCCCGCCAGCGTGGCGATCCAGCAGCGCAGCGTGAGCGACCACGCGAGTGGCTGGTCGTTGAGTGCGGGCCGCGCGGACTCGATCGTCGCGTCGGCCCGCGCGGCGGCGGAGTCGAGGCGCCCGAGCCACGTCTGGCAGATCGCGGCACCGATCGTGAGCGGCACGACCAGATGGCCCTGTCCCGTTGCGCGCGACACCTCGAGCCCTCGCTCCAGGTGACGGATGCCGTCCGCGTGGCGCTCGAGGCTCTGACAGGCCCAGCCGAGGTTGAGCAGCGCGTCCACGCGTGCACCGAGCTCGGCGTCGCTCAGCGAGTCGACAAGGGCGGCAGCCTGCGCGAACGCGTCGTGGGCGGCCGCGATGTTCCCGACGTTGTACTCAGCCAGCGCGAGCGCCCCCGCCGCCGTGGCCTGCAGCGGACGCTCGTCGAGCGCGGCCGCGGCCCGGTGCGCCGCGCGCGCATTCTCGAGCTCCAGGGACGCGGCCGAGGAGCCGCGCGCGCCGAGCATCCGCCCGATCGCGGCCAGCTCATCCGTGCGTCCTACGAGGCCGGTGTGGTCTTCCATCCCAACTCCCGGCGCGCCCCAATCGGAACAGTACTCCCCGCACGGGTTAGAGTCGCCGGGATGCGGCTCACCGTGCTCGGAAAGTCGCCGTCCTGGCAGGACGCCGGGGGAGCGTGCTCGGGGTACCTGCTCGAGGAGGCCGGGACCTTGGTCCTGATCGACTGCGGCAACGGCGTGTTCGGCAAGCTGCGCGAGCGGATCGACTACGTCGACGTGGATGCGGTCGTGATCTCGCACCTGCACGCCGACCACTTCCTCGATCTCGTTCCGTTCTCCTACGCGCTCACCTACGCCCCTCGCCAGCAGCCGGTGCCCGTGGACCGCTGGCCGGGGACCGACAACCCGGCGCGGCCCGCGCTGCACGTCCCGCCCGGGGGCCAGGCCGCTTTTCGCCGGCTGGCCGGCACGTGGGGTCCCGAGGAGCTGATCGAGAACGCGTTCGCCCTGCGTGAGTACGACCCGGCCGAGCGGGTGGAGATCGGACCGCTGGAGGTGAGCTTCCAGGCCGTCCCCCACTTCACCGAGACCTATGCCATGAGCTTCACCGACAACGAAGGCCACCGGATCGTCTACGGGGCGGACTCCCGCCCGACCGACGCTCTGAGCGAGTTCGCGCGCGGCGCGGACCTGCTGCTGGTGGAGGCGACCCTTCCGCGCCCCGAGCGCACGGGGATGCGCGGACACCTCACGCCGGCCGAGGCAGGCGAGCTGGCCCGTGCCGCGGGCGCGGGCCGCGTGGTGCTCGTGCACATCTCGGACGAGCTCGACTGGGACTGGGCCCGCGACGAGGCCGCCGCCGCATTCGGCGGGCCTGTCGAGGTGGCCCGCCAAGGCGCCACCTACGAGGTGTAGCGCCGGGCAGCCCCTACGGCAGCACGTCGATCCGGTCCAGCGCCGGCGGCGCGATCGGCGTACCGGTGAGCGAAGTCGCCACGTAGGCCTCCAGCGCGTCGGTGTCCACCGCGCCGCCGAGCCGGTCGGTGCCGTCGCGCAACACGGTGAACTTGTCGCCGCCGTCGGCCAGGAACGAGTTGACCGTCACCCGATAGCTGGCCGCCGGATCCACTGCGGCGCCGCCGATCGTGAGCCCGGTCACCGGGTTGGCGGCGCCCTCGCAGGGCTGCCCGACCAGCGCGGCGGCTGCGCTCTGGCTGTAGCTGTACTCCACTCCCGCCGAGGGCAGCAGCACGCGCGGGAAGTCCTGGGTGCACCACTGCTGCTTGAGCATCTCGTAGATCTGGGCACCCGTAAGGGTGAGCGTGACGAGCGAGTTCCCGAACGGCTGGACGGTGAAAGCCTCGCCGTAGGTCACGCTGCCGTCGCCCTCTGAGCCGCTCTGGGCGAAGGTGAAGTCCGCGCGCACGCCGCCCGGATTCATGAACGCGGCCACGGCCCCACCGGTGCTCGCATCGGCGGTGGCCGCGAGCTGAGCGTCGGCGATCAGGTTGCCGGCGGCGTTCTCGCCGGAGTCGTCGGTGGTGCGGGTGATGTCGGCGGAGATCCGCCCGATCACCCGGTCGCGCAGCGGCGCCGCGATCGCGTTGTAGCGATCGATCAGCTGCGTGATGTCGCCCGCCTTGAAGACGTTCTGGGTCACGATCAGGTTGTTCGCGGCCACCTGGACCACGTCGCGGGAGCGCCGGTCGAGGGTCAGGTCGATGTCGGTGATCAGACGGCCGAAGGAGCTCGCGCTGGTCACGGGCCGGCCGTCGATCACGCAGTTGTAGGCCGAGTGGGTGTGGCCGGTGACGAACAGGTCCACCGCCTTGGTGGTGCGCCCGACGATGTCCACGATGGGCCCGGAGATCCCGTTGCAGTCGTTGATGCCGCCCGGCTGCGACTGAACGCCGCCCTCGTGCAACAGCACCACGATCGCCCGCACGCCGCGCCTGCGCAGCTGGCGGGCGTAGCGGTTGGCCGTTTCGGCCTCGTCGAGGAACTGCAGGCCGGCGACCCCGGACGGCGACACGATGTCGGGAGTGCCCTCCAGCGTCATGCCGATGAAGCCCACCTTCACGCCGCCGAACTTGCGAATCGCGTAGGGACGGAACAGCGTCCTGCCTGTCCGCTCCCTGACGACGTTGGCCGACAGGTACTTGAAGTTCGCGCCGGAGAAGGCGGTGCCGTCCTGGCAGCCGTCGGTGGGGTGACAGCCCCCGCGCTGCATGCGCTTGAGCTCCGCCGCGCCCTCGTCGAACTCGTGGTTGCCCACCGAGCTGAGGTCGAGCCCGATCCGGTTCATGGCCTCGATCGTCGGCTCGTCGTGGAAGAGCGCGGACAGGAGCGGCGACGCACCGATCAGGTCACCTGCGGCCACCACGAGGCTGTGGCGGCTCTCGGCCTCGAGGTTGCGCACGTGCGTGGCCAGGTACTCGGCCCCGCCCGCGGGCACGCGCGGCTCGGTGGGGGAGGGCGCAATCGTCCCCGGAGTCGTGGACTCGAGATGACCGTGGAAGTCATTGAGCCCGATCAACTGCACCTCCACCTCGCGCGGCTTGGCGGCCGCCGCGGCGGGCAGGAGGAGCAGGGCGACGAGGGCGATGAGCACGCTGCGGGGGTTCATGCCCCAGAGAGTTCCCGGTTCCCCGAAAACCGCGTCACTGTGGTGTGAACACCCGGGCGTCTATTCTCGGAAATACGTGAGCTCGCAGCGCGACCTGTTCGCCAACTTCGACCGCATGCGCCGGGAGATCGACGAGCTGTTCGGCGACGTGTTCGAGCGGCAGACCGGCCTGAGGGGGCGCGGCTTCTCGCCCTCGGTGGACGTGTACTACACCGACAACCCGCCGCGGGCGGTGGTCAAGGCCGATCTCTCCGGAATCCACATCTCCGACGTCGCTCTCGAGATCCGAGGGCGGCAGCTGCTGATCTCGGGCGAGCGCCGCCCCGCGGAGGCCGCCGGACGCCTCTACCAGCAGATCGAGATCGAGCACGGACCCTTCCGCAGGATCGTGGAGCTCGGTGCCGACGTGGTGGCCGAGGCCGCGCGCGCCTCGTACGAGGACGGCATGCTCGAGGTCGCGATCCCTCTCGCGCGGGCCGAGCAGGCGGTGCGCCGCGTGCCCATCGAAGACGGATGAGCATCCACATCCCCGCAAGCGAAGGCGAGGCCGTCACCGCCGAGGTGAAGACGAGCCTTCCCGAGGCGCTGCCGGTGCTGCCGCTGCGGGAGTCCGTCCCGTTCCCGGAGGCGCTCACGCCGCTGGCGGTCGGTCAGGAGCGCTCCATCCAGCTGATCAACGACGCCCTCGCCGGCAACCGGATGCTCGTAATGGTCGCCTCGAAGGACCCGGAGGCCGAGGAGCCCGGGCCCGACGACCTGTACCGGGTCGGCGTGGCCGGGGTGGTCGCGCGGATGCTCAAGGTGCCCGACGGCACTCTGCGCATCCTGGTGCACGGCGCGCAGCGCGTGCAGATCGAGAAGTTCACCGCCACCGATCCCTACCTGGTCGCGCGCATTCAGGAGGCGCCGGACATCGTTCACCCCTCGCCCGAGCTCGAGGCGCTTCACCGCAACGTGCAGGGCACGTTCTCGCGCATCATCGAGGAGCTGCCCTACCTGCCCGAGGAGCTGCTGGTGGCGGTGGCCAACCTCGACGACGCCGCTGAGCTCGCCCACATGATCGCGGGAGCGCTGCGCATCAAGACCGAGGAGAAGCAGGCGCTGCTCGAGGAGCGCGACCTCACCAAGCGCCTGCGCATGCTGTCGGAGATCCTGGCCCGCGAGCTCGAGTTGGTGGAGATCGGCACCCGCATCCAGACACAGGTGCAGTCGGAGATGGACAAGGGGCAGCGCGACTGGTTTCTGCGGCAGCAGCTCAAGGCCATCCAAGACGAGCTCGGCGAGCACGACGAGCAGGAGATCGAGGCCCAGGAGCTGCGACGCCAGCTGGACGAGGCGGGGCTACCGGATTACGCGATGAAGCAGGCCGAGCGCGAGCTGTCGCGCTTCGAGCACCTTCCGCCCCAGGCCGCGGAGCACGGGGTGATCCGCACCTACCTCGAGTGGCTGGCGACGCTGCCGTGGTCAAAGTCGAGCGACGACAACCTGGACCTCGGGCACGCCCGCGAGGTGCTCGACCGCGACCACTACGACATCGACCGGGTCAAGGACCGGATCCTCGAGTTCCTCGCCGTGCGCAAGCTCAAGCCCGACGCCCGCTCCTCGATCCTCTGCTTCGTCGGCCCACCCGGAGTGGGAAAGACCTCGCTCGGGCGCTCGGTGGCGGAGGCGATGGGCCGCGCCTTCGAACGCATCTCGGTGGGCGGCGTGCGCGACGAGTCCGAGATTCGCGGGCACCGGCGCACCTACATCGGGGCGCTGCCGGGCACGATCATCCGCGCCCTCCGGGACGCCGAGACCAACAACCCCGTGTTCATGATCGACGAGATCGACAAGATGGGCATGGACTTCCGGGGCGACCCGGCGAGCGCGATGCTCGAGGTGCTCGACCCCGAGCAGAACTCGACCTTCCGCGACCACTACATCGATCTTCCCTTCGACCTCTCGCGCTGCTTCTTCATCTGCACCGCGAACCAGCTCGATCCCGTGCCGCCCGCGCTGCGCGATCGCATGGAGATCATCGAGCTGTCCGGCTACACCCAGGAGGAGAAGCGTGAGATCGCCAAGCGCTACCTCGTGCCCCGGCAGATGGAGCAGAACGGCGTCGGCCGCTCGAAGATCGCCTTCACCGACGACGCCCTCGAGCTGATCATCGACGGCTACACGCGGGAGGCCGGCGTGCGCAACCTAGAGCGCGAGATCGGATCGGTCTGCCGCAAGGTCGCGCGCGAGTTCGCCGAGGGCAAGCGTCGCTCGAAGCGGACGGTGCGCCCCGCGATCGTCATCGAGCTGCTCGGCAAGCCGCGCTTCCAGCCCGACGTCCAGCGTCGTACCGGCGAGCCCGGCGTGGCCACCGGCCTGGCCTGGACGCCGGTGGGCGGCGACGTGCTGTTCGTCGAGGCCACGGCCTACCCCGGTGACGGCAAGCTCCAGATCACCGGTCAGCTCGGCGACGTGATGAAGGAGTCCGCCGCCGCCGCGCTCTCCTACGTCAAGACACGCACCGGGTCGATCGACGGCAAAGTCCCCGACGACTGGTTTCGCACCCACGACCTGCACGTGCACGTGCCCGCAGGGGCCATCCCCAAGGACGGGCCCAGCGCGGGCATCACGATGGCCACCGCGCTCGCCTCGCAGATCAGCGGCCGCGCCGGTGCGCGCGGACACCGCGATGACCGGCGAGATCACGCTCACCGGCAAGGTGCTCCCCATCGGCGGCCTCAAGGAGAAGGCGCTGGCCGCCCAGCGCGCCGGCATCAACCGGCTGATCATCCCGCGCCGCAACGAGCCCGACATCGACGACATTCCCGCCCACCTGCGCAAGCGGATGAAGTTCGTTCTGGTGGACGACGTGGACGAGGTGCTGGCGGCCGCGCTCGAGAAGCGCCCGCGGCGCTGAGGACGAAATCCGGGTGCGAGGCGCGAATCCCGGGTAGAGTGTGCCGACCGCAGGCGGATCGAGGAGAGCAATGGCAGGTAAGAAGAAGGCCGCCAAGGCCGGAGCCGGAGCGGTTGCCGCCGGCGCGGCGGTCCGTAACAACCAATACGTACAACGGCTTATGGAGGACCCGGAGTTGCGCGAGAACCTGCGCAACGCTGCCGTGTCGGCCAAGAAGGCCTATTCGCGCATCAACGGCAAGGGTCCCGCGAAGGCGCTCGACGACAAGAAGGTCCAGCGAGAGCTCAAGGAGGCCACCGGGTCGCTGAAGGAAGCGACCGACGCCCTGCTCGGCAAGAAGAAGAAGAAGAGCCGCAAGGGTCGGCTTCTGCTTCTGGCCGTGGTCGGCGCCGGGGTGGCGCTGGTCGCGAGCGAGGGCCTACGCAAGAAGGTCCTTGACGCGCTGTTCGGCGCCGAGGAGGAGTTCGAGTACACCGCCAGCACCACTCCGGAGCCGACGGCGAGCTCGAGCGAGCCGGTGGGCACCACCTAGCCGGCCGTCCTCAGGAAGTTTGGTCGAGAGGCGCCTCCGGGCGCCTCTCGTCATTTCACGGGTCCTTCGATCTCGTTGTGCCTCGCCTCTGGCTGGCCAGCCAGCTACGATGGCGCGCGAGCGATGGAAGCCGCTGCCACAGAGGTACCCCGCAAGCTCGAAGGCGACAAGGCCCAGCGCATCATCGCCGCCATGCGCTCCAGCGTGGGCCGGCGCGGCGCGGCGGGCTCGACCTTCGATCACGTCGCTCGCGAGGCCGGCGTGTCACGCGGGCTCCTGCACTACTACTTCGGCTCGAAGGAGCGTCTGCTCGTCGAGGTCGTCCGCCACGACTGCGACGTCCGCAACCGCAACATGGACGAGCGGCTCGCCCAGGCGGGCAGCGAGGACGAGATCCTCGACGCCCTCGTCGTCGGCCTCAACGAGTTCCTCGAGGACGACGCCGGCGGCCAGGCGGTGATCTACGAGATGCTCTCCGCGTCGCGACACTCCGAGGAGATTCGCGCGGAGCTGGCCGAGCTGTACCGCCAGTGGCGCGAGCGGCTGGCCGGCTGGCTGCGCGTGAAGGAGCGCGACGGAGTGATCCGCCTCCAGGCCGAGCCCGAGGCCGTGGCCTCGATCCTGTTCGCGCTCGGCGACGGCTTCGGGATCCAGTCGCTGTCGGATCCCGACTGGGATCAGGCGGCCGCGTTCGATCTCGGTGTGCGAACCGCGCGCGGCCTGCTGGGCGACCCCTCCTGAGTCAGGCGGCGGCGAGCCTGCGCTCGAGCTCGGCAGGCAGCCCGTCGAGCTCGATCCGCACCTGCTCCAGCGAGTCGCGATCGCGCAGCGTGACCGTGTTGTCGTCGCTGGTCTGGCCGTCGACGGTGACCCCCCAGGGCGTGCCGATCTCGTCCTGGCGGCGGTAGCGCTTGCCGATCGAGCCGCCGGCGTCGTACTCGGCGGGCATCAGCGTTCGTAGCTCCTCGTAGAGCCGCCGCGCCAGCTCGGGCATGCCTTCGCGGTTCACGAGCGGCAGCACGGCGACCTTGACCGGAGCCACCTTGGGATGCAGGCCCAGCACCACGCGCTGGCGTCCTTCGATCTCCTCCTCGCGATAGGCGTCGCACATCAGCGCGAGCAGCGCGCGCCCCACGCCGCCGGCGGGCTCGATCACGTGCGGCACGTAGCGCTCGCCGCTCGCGGTGTCCACGTACTCGAGCTTCTCGCCGGAGTGCTTGGCGTGCTGGGTGAGGTCGAAGTCGCCACGGTTGGCGATGCCCTCGAGCTCCGACCAGCCGATGGGGTAGAGGTACTCGATGTCGCTCGTGGCTGAGGAGTAGTGCGACAGCTCGTCCGGCCCGTGCTCGCGCAGCCGCAGCTTCTCGCGATCGAGGCCCAGCCCCACGTACCAGTTCAGCCGAGCCTCCATCCAGTGCTCGTGCCAGCGCTCGGCCTCGTCCGGGGGCACGAAGTACTCCATCTCCATCTGCTCGAACTCGAGCGTGCGGAACACGAAGTTGCCGGGCGTGATCTCGTTGCGAAACGACTTGCCGACCTGCGCGATGCCGAACGGCGGCTTGCGGCGCGCGTACTGCAGCGTGTTCTTGAAGTTGAGGAAGATGCCCTGCGCGGTCTCGGGGCGCAGGAAGACCGTGGACCCGGCGTCCTTCACCGGTCCGATCGTGGTCTCGAACATGAGGTTGAACTCGCGCGCCTCGGTCAGATCGCAGTCCTTGTGCTGCCCGGGAAGCTTGGAGGGGGCGTGCCCGCAGCGGATCTCGGGGTTGTTGCCGGTGCCGTCGAGCTCCTCCTGAAGGTGATCGGCGCGAAAGCGCTGCTGGCACGCGCGGCAGTCGATGAGCGGGTCGGTGAAGCCCTCCAGGTGGCCGGAGGCCTCCCAGGTGCGCGGGTGCTGGATGATCGCCGAGTCGAGCGCGACCACGTCGTCGCGCTCCTGGATCATGGCCTTCCACCACTCGGCGATGACGTTGTTCTTCAGCAGCACGCCGTAGTGGCCGTAGTCGTAGGTGTTGGCGATGCCGCCGTAGATCTCCGACGCCGGGAAGATGAAGCCACGGCGCTTGGACAGCGCCACGATGTTGTCCATCGTCACCACGGCGCTGACCCTACCCAAACCGGCGAAATGGTCGGTAATTCCGCCGCCCCGGGGACCTTGGCGTGTCGATGCGGGCACTATCGGGGTAGGTTGGCCCGGATGGTCGTCTCGGCCCTGCGCCCGATCGGACACATCGCCGCCTGGCTGGTGTGGCACAGCACGCGGGTTTCGCTGCTGCGCGACCTCGAGGAGCCGCAGCCGCCCGCCGGCTGAGCTGCCCTTGGCACTCCTATACTGGGAGTGCCATGCCCATCTACGAGTATCGCTGCGATCGAGGCCACCTCTTCGAGGTGATGCAGCGAATGGTGGACGATCCCCTCGAGAGCTGCTCCACGTGCGGTGCTCCGGTCCAGCGCGTGTTTCACCCCGTTGCGGTGCACTTCAAGGGCTCGGGCTTCTACAACACCGACTACGGCAAGAAGAAGAAGGGCGGCTCTGCCGAGAGCGGCTCCGACTCCTCCGACTCGTCCTCCTCCGACAAGGGCGACTCGAAGAAGAAGAAGGAGTCGAGCGGGTCGAGCTCAGACTCCTCGTCGAGCTCCTCGTCGTCCTCCTCCAAGTCCTCCGACTAGGCCTGGGCGGCGGCCTCCTCGTAGTAGGCCTTCTGGGCCGGGTAGTAGTCGTCCCACTCCGGCATCGCCGCATCGTCGCGCGACGCCACAAGACGATCGAGGTAGTACTCCCAGCCAGGGCCGATGCTGCCGGGATCGGCCGAATCGTCCAGATGGTGGGTGAACCGCAGGGTGGTGATCCCGCCTGCCTGGGTCAGGTGGGCCTCCAGCCGCCAGGAGCCGGCGGCGTCGTCCGTGGTCACCCGCAGGTGGCGCGGCGGATCGCAGGCATCGATGTGGACCGCGGTCGACGACGCGCCTTCCTCGGCGGTCATCGTCAGCTCGACCGTGTTGCCCGCGGCGCCCACGCCCGTCCACGGGCCGATCCAGCGGGCGGTGCGCTCGCTCTCCGTGATGCTCGCCCACACGTCCTCGATGGGCGCGCGGAAGGTCCGCTCGAGCACCAGGTCGCGGCCGTCTGCGGTGGGCACCACCCGGCCCGAGGGCGTCGGCTTCATGCGACCCTGCGCTCCCTGCGTGTCCGGTAGACCTCGGTCTCCAGCGCGTCCAGTTTCTGGTTCCATGAGTCTCGAAAGACCTCGAGCCAGGAGTCGAGCTCGGCCAGGGGAGCGGTGTCGAGCCGGTACAGGCGCTCCCGGCCTCGAGGCTCGTCGTGCACGAGGCCGCTCTCGCGCAGCACGCGGAGATGCCGGCTCACGGCGGGGCGGCTGATATGGAAGCCGGCAGCGATCTGCCCCGCTGTGCACGGCTCGTCCCGGAGCGTCACCAGGATCTCGCGTCTTACGGGATCTGCGATGGCGCGAACCGCGTTCACGGCGCAGAAGCGTAACAGAGCTGTTACGTGTTGTCCGGCTGCCGGTCGAGCTCAGCGGACGATTCGGAAGCGTTTGCGTTTGGGTGTTGAGCGGTTGCCGGCGGTGTCCTTGGCGGTGGCGACCAGGCGGTACTTCGCGGGGCGCAGCTTGCGGCGGGCGAGCCGGCCGCTGAACTTGAAGCGGTTGCGCCCGGTCTTGCCCTTGTGGCTGAAGCTGCCGCGCAGGGTGCGGTAGCGCTTGCAGGCGCGGCCGGCCGCGGTTGTTGCGGGTCGGGCTGGCCGGCACGGCCGCGCACGCGACGGCCGGCGAGCGCCCGCTGGACGCGGAATCTGACCCGCGCGGCCTCGCTGAGCCGGTAGCGGACTCTGGTGCCGCGCGTGCGGGCGCTGCGCACGCTGCGGCCGGACCGGTAGGCGCGGAACCGCGTCGGGGACAGCCGCAGTCCGGTTAGCCGCGGCGCGACGCTGTCCCCGGGTCCCCCGGGGGGCATTGCCCCACCGCTTGGCGGTACTCGTTCGCCCAGCCGCCTGCCGAAGATCTCGTTTTCTTCGTTGACGAGCGGCCCGGTGTTGTCGTCGCCCGACCAGCTGACCAGGTACTGGTTGGCGGCGGCGCTGTAGGCAGCACTCGGGAAGAGGGCCACGTAGTTCGCGTCGCCGTTGGGGCCCATGCTGGAGATGCGGAAGTCGTTGGCGCCGGCCTGCTCGCCGGAGCGGTCGAGCCGCTGGCCGAAGATCTCGTTCTCCTCGTCGATGAGCGGGTCGGTGTCGTCGTCGCCGTACCAGGCGACGAGCCATTGGTTGTCGGCGGAGCTGTAGGCCACGGTTGGCTCGTAGCCGGCGTAGTTCGGGTTGCCGTTGGGGCCCATGTCGGAGATGCGGAAGTCGTTTGCGCCCAGCTCGGCGCCGGTGCGATCGAGTCGCTGCCCGAAGATCTCGGCCTCGTTGTCCACGAGCGGCGCGGTGTTGTCGTCGCCGTCCCAGCTGACTAGCCATTGGTTGTCGGCGGAGCTGTAGCTCACGCTCGGCGAGTAGGCGCCGTAGCCGGGGTTTCCGTTGGGCCCCATGTCGGAGATGCGGAAGTCGTTGGCGCCGCCCTGTGCTCCGGTGCGGTCGAGCCGCTGCCCGAAGATCTCGTTCTCCTCGTCGGTGGCGTCGTCGCCGTACCAGGCGACGAGCCACTGGTTGTCGGCGGAGCTGTAGGCCGCGCTAGTCGTGAGGGCGTCGTAGCTCGGGTTTCCGTCGGGGCCCATGTCGGAGATGCGGAAGTCGTTCGCTCCGCCCTCTGCGCCCGAGGCGGTGAGCCGCTGGCCGAACACCTCGAACTCGTTGTTGACCAGCGGCGCGATGTTGTCGTCGCCGTGCCATACGACAAGCCACTGGTTGTCGGCGGAGCTGTAGACCACGCTCGGCGCGTACGCGGCGTAGTTCGGGTCCCCGTTGGGGCCCATGTCGGAGATTCGGAAGTCGTTGGCGCCGATCTCTGTGCCCGAGGCGGTCAGTCGCTGGCCGAACACCTCGTACTCCTCGTCGGTGCTGTCGTCGCCGCGCCAGACGATCAGGTACTGGTTGGCCGCGGCGCTGTAGGCCACGCTCGAGCTGTCGGCGGAATAGGTCGTGGTGCCGTTCGGGCCCATGTCGGAGACCCGGATCCGGCCACCGAGCCGCGTACCGCTCGCCGACACGCGCTGCGCGAAGATCTCGCGTTCGTTGTCCACCAGCGGACTCGTGTCGTCGTCGCCCTGCCAGACGACCAAGTACTCGTTGGCGGCGCTGTTGTAGGCCACGCTCGCTTGGCCGGCGTCGTAGTTCGGGTTGCCGTTGGGCCCCATGAACGAGAGCCGGAAATCCGTGCCCAGAGGCTCGAAAGCCGGGGCGGCTTGGGGGGCGATCAGGGCCGCCGACAGGGTCGCGATCGCTATGGCCAGGGTCCGGGGCTTGGGCATCGTTCAGCGGACGATTCGGAAGCGTTTGCGTTTGGGTGTTGAGCGGTTGCCGGCGGTGTCCTTGGCGGTGGCGACCAGGCGGTACTTCGCGGGGCGCAGCTTGCGGCGGGCGAGCCGGCCGCTGAACTTGAAGCGGTTGCGCCCGGCCTTGCCCTTGTGGCTGAAGCTGCCGCGCAGGGTGCGGTAGCGCTTGCAGGCGCGGCCGGCCGCGGTTGTTGCGGGTCGGGCTGCCGGCAGCTGGCCCCGCACGCGCCGGCCGGCGAGCGCTCGCTGGACGCGGAATCTGACCCGCGCGGCCTCGCTGAGCCGGTAGCGGACTCTGGTGCCGCGCGTGCGGGCGCTGCGCACGCTGCGGCCGGACCGGTAGGCGGCGGAAGCGCGTCGGGGAGAGCCGCAGGCCGGTGAGCCGCGGCGCGGCCCCATTCGGTGCTCCGCCGCCGGGGCCTGCTCCGCCGCCGGGTCCCCTTCCACCACCCGGCTCGCCGATGCGCTGCCCGAAGATCTCGTACTCGTTGTCGACGAGTGGGGCGGTGTTGTCGTCGCCCTCCCAGCTGACCAGGTACTGCTCGGCGATGGAGCTGTAGGCCACACTCGGGTTGTAGGCGAGGTAGCCCGTGTTGCCGTCCGGGCCCATGTCGGAGATGCGGAAGTGGTTGGCGCCGCCCCGCGCTCCGGTGCGGCCCAGCCGCTGGCCGAAGATCTCGTACTCGTTGTCGACCAGCGCTCCGGTGTCGTCGTCGCCGTACCAGCCGACGAACCACTCATTGCCGGCGGAGCCGTACGCCACGCTCGGGGTCGAGGCGCCGTAGCCCGGGTTACCGCTCGGTCCCATGTTGGAGATGCGGAAGTCGTTGGCGCCGCCCGGTGCCCCCGTGCGGTCGAGGCGCTGCCCGAAGATCTCGAATTCGTTGTCGACGAGCGGGGCGCTGTTGTCGTCGCCCTGCCAAACGACGAGCCACTGGTTGTCCGCGGAGCTGTGGGCCACGGTTGGGCCGTAGGCGCCATAGCCCGCGTCGCCGTCCGGCCCCATGTCGGAGATGCGGAAGTCGTTGGCGCCGCCCTGTGTGCCCGACGCGGTGAGCCGCTGGCCAAAGATCTCGGACTCGCCGGCCACGAGCGCCCCGTTGTTGTCAGAGCCGGACCACGCGACGAGCCACTGGTTGTCCGCGCGGCTGAAGGCCACGCTTGGCAGGAAGGCGCCGTAGGCCGGGTTGCCGTCGGGGCCCATCTCGGACACGCGGAAGTCGTTGGCGCCGACCTCGGCGCCGGTGCGATCTAGCCGTTGGCCGAAGACCTCGATCTCCTCGTCCACGAGGGGGGCGGTGTTGTCGTCACCGTTCCAGACGACGAGCCACTCGTTGTCGGCGGAGTTGTAGGCGACGGTTGGCGAGTAGGCCGCATAGTTGACGTTGCCGTCGGGGCCCAGGTCGGAGATTCGGAAGTCGTTGGCGCCGCCCTCTGTGGCCGACGAGGTGAGACGCTGGCCGAAGACTTCGTACTCGTTGTTGGTGGCGTCGTCGCCCCGCCAGACGACCAGGTACTGGTTGTCGGTGGAGCTGTAGGCCACGCTCGGGTCCTCGGCGGTGTAGTTGAGGTTGCCGTTCGGGCCCATGTCAGAAACCCGGATCGGTTGCCCGAGCCGGACACCACGCGCTGACGTCCGCTGCGCGAAGATCTCGCTCTCCCCGTCGACCAGCGGCGTCGTGTCGTCGTCGCCGCGCCAGACGACCAGGTACTCGTTGGCCGCGCGGTTGTAGGCCACGCTCGCTTGGGCGGCCCCGTAGTTCGTGCTGCCGTCCGGCCCCATGAAGGAGAGCCGGAGGTCTGGGCCCAGTGGTTCCAACGCCGTGGCGGCTTGGGGGGCGATCAACGCGGCCGAGACGGTCGCGATCGCTATGGCCAGAGTGCGCATCAATCGGGGGGAGCTGCGTCTGCGTCGACGCTAAGCCCGGCCCGGCACCCCTAGCATCGGGTGTTTCCCTACCGACCATCCCCGTCGGGGTGGCATGCTTGCCCCATGACGGGGCGAGCGTGATCGGCCGCGACGCGGAACTGGCGGCGGTCGAGCGCCTCATCTCCGCGCTTCAAACCGGCCCGCAGGCGCTGCTGCTCGAAGGCGAGGCGGGGATCGGGAAGACGACGGTATGGGGGGCCGGTGTCGAGGCGGCACGCCGGGAAGGCCTCACGGTGCTGGCCTGTCGCGGGGTCGGCAGCGAGGTGAAGCTCGGCTACGCGTCGCTCACGGACCTGCTGTCCGAGGTCGACGAGGGACCGATCGCCGAGCTCCCGGCTCCGCAGCGGCGGGCGCTCCAGGCGGCGCTCCTGCGCGCCGGGCCGGCGGATGGCTCACCACCCGATTCGCGCGCGGTCGCGACCGGGTTCCTCACACTCGTCGAGCGCCTCGGCGAGACGAACCCCGTCCTCCTCGGTATCGACGAGCTCCAGTGGCTCGACCACTCGTCGGCCCAGGCCCTGGGTTTCTGCGTCCGTCGCCTGCGCGGCCGGGTCGGTTTGCTCGCGGCGTGGCGCAACCCACCAGAGCCACCGCCCGGCCACGCCCTCCGCCTTCGCGAGGCGGATCGCCTGCGGACGCTCCGGCTGGAGCCACTGACGCGCGCCGAGATCCACCGTCTGCTCCACGCGCGCACGGGACGGGCCTTCCCGCCGCCCACGCTGCGGCAGATCGACCGCGTCGCCGCCGGAAACCCGTTTATGGCGCTCGAGATCGCGCGGACGCTGGGCTCGGACGGGACCGACGGGAAGCTCGGTTTCCCCGAGAGCCTGCGCGAGCTTGTGACGGCCCGGCTGGCCGGTCTCGAACCCGAGGTCCTCGAGGCGTTGCTGCTCGCCGCGGCGCTGGCCCGCCCGCAGGTCGCCGCGATCCAGCAAGCGCTCGACGGTCGCGACGCGGCCGAGCTGCTCGGCCGCGCGGAGGCCGCCGAGATCGTGACGATCCTGGGAGCCGACGTCGCGTTCACGCACCCAGTCCTCGCCAGCGGCATCTACGCGTCCGCCGCTGGTCCCGAGCGCCGCGCGGCTCATCGCCGCCTCGCGTCCGTCGCCGGTGGCGCCGAGGAGCGTGCCCGGCATCTCGCCCTCGCCGCCACGGACGCCGAGCCCCAGGTGGTGGCGGCGCTCGACGACGCCGCGCGGGACGCCCAGGCACGGGGCGCTCCAGCCGATGCCGCCGAGCTGTACGAGCTCGCGATACGGCTCGGCGCCGAGCAGCCCGCGCGGCTGATATCCGCCGCCGACGCCCACCTGGTGGCCGGTGACTTCGGTCAAGCCGAGGCGCTGGCCGAGCGCGCGCGGAGCATGGCCGGCGCCGGCCCGGAGCGTGCGCGAGCCCTCGGTCTGCTGGGCACGATCCGGATGCGGGACAACAGCTATGCGGATGCGGCGCCGCTCCTCGAGCAGGCGCTCGCGGAGGCGGGCCCGGGAGTGGACCGCGTCACGCTGATGCTGGCCTTCGTCTTCGTGCTCACCAACACGGCGCGCCTGCACGACGCTCCGGCTTACTGCCAGGCCGCGGTGGACGAGGCCGAGCGAGTCGGCGACGACGGACTCCTCGCCGAGGCGCTGGTGGTGCGAGCGATGATCGGCTTCCTGGTGGGGAACGGTGTCGCGGAGAGCGATCTCGTGCGCGCACTGGCACTCGAGGATCCCGAGCGTCCCACGCCGATCATGCTCACACCCTCCGCAATCGCCGGCCGGATCTGGGGCTGGACGGGTCGCTTCGAGGAGAGCCGCGAGCTGATCGACGAGGTCCGACAGCGTTCGCGCGAGCGTGGCGCCGAAACCGATCTCGTGTACCTGAGCCCGAGCATGGCCACGACCCCGTGCGAGGCGGGGGCGCTTGATCTGGTGCGCGGGGTCGTCGACGACGCGATCGAGCGCGCCGCGCAGCTCGGGACTCCGGCCGCGCGCGCCGTCGCGCTCAGCGTCGAGTCCACGCTGGCCGGCTGGACCGGCGATGCCGAGCGAGCACGCCGGCTCGCGCACGAGTCCGTGGCCGAATACCAGTCGATCGGGGAGCTGGGGGAGGCGTTCTGGCCGCTGCTGGCGCTCGCACGGCTGGAGCTGTCGACGGATCGTCCCGAGGCGGTCGTCGAGGCGGTCAGCCCGGTGCTTGAGCAGCTCCTAGCGATGGGCTGGGGGGAGCCGGCGACTCCCGCCTTCCTGCCCGACGCCATCGAGGCGCTCGCGGCGCTCGGGCGCGTCCAGGAGGCACAGCGCTGGGCTGCATGGCTCGAGGCTCGAGCGCAGGCGCTCGGCCGGCCCCAGGTGTCGGCCTGGGCTGCACGCTGCCGGGGGCTGCTGCTGGCGGCCGAGGGCGATCTCGAGGAGGCCGAGAGCGCCCTCGCCGAGGCGCTCGCCGCCCACGAGCGGGATCCGATTCCCTACGACCGGGCGAGGAGCCTCCTCGCCATGGGCCGGATCCAGCGCCGGCGCAAGCGCTGGCGGGCGGCACGCGAGTCGCTCGAGTCAGCCCGCGCGGTCTTCGACGAGCTGGGTGCGTCGCTGTGGGCCGAGCGCTGCACGTCCGAGCTCGGTCGCCTCGGGCTGCGCCGCCCCGGCGACCCGGGCAAGCTCACCCCGTCCGAGCAGCGTGTGGCGGAGCTGGCGGCGCGCGGGCTGACCAATCGCGAGGCGGCCGCCAAGCTGTTCATCAGCCCCAAGACGGTCGAGGCCAACCTCACGAAGGTCTACCGCAAGCTGGAAATCGGGTCCCGTGCGGAGCTCGGCCAGTGGCTGGCGGGCGCTCGCCCGGAGACTCACCGGGATTGAGCGCCTTCTCGGCGTTCTAGCCGCCGTTCTCGAGCTTCTTGACGGCGTCCGCCTTGGCGCCGTCGGTGACGAACAGGTTGCTGCCGTTGCAGCAGGTGGCCTCCAGCACCTCGGTGTCCGACGAGTTGCCGGTGGCCATGTCGGCGAACAGGGCCATCAGCTGGAGGCCGCCCATGTCGGTCTTCAGGGTCTTCGGTGCGCTCCAGCTCACCAGCGGCAGGCGGAAGAAGGTGCTCGGTGATTTGACCTGGCTGCCGATCGCGCGCAGCACCTCCTGCTGACGGGCCGCGCGGTCGCGGTCGTCCTCGGCCGGCGCGCACGGGTTCTTGCGCACGCGCGCGAAGCCGAGCGCACGCCGGCCGTCCAGCTCGTTCTCGCCCTTCTTGAAGTGAATGCCCTTCCAGAAGTTGTCGAAGGGCGGCGAGCAGATCCGCGACTTCGAGTTCACGGTGATGCCGCCCAGGGAGTCGATGAACTCGGGGAAGTCCTCGAAGTCGACCTCGACCAGGTGATTGATCTCGAGCCCGTTGCCGAGGAACGACTCCACCGTCTCGATGGTCAGCGCGGGGCCGCCGAGCGCGTAGGCGGCGTTGATCTTGTTCACGCCGTGTCCGGGGATGTCCACCTCCACGTCGCGTGGGATGGAGAGCTTGCGAACGCTGCCGAACGCGGCGTGGACCAGCATGATCGTGTCCGAGCGGCCCGGGCCCTGAGCGCTCTCGTCGATGGAGTCGCCGGTTCGCACGTCGGAGCCGAGCACCAGGATGTTGCTCCCGGTGAACAGGTTGCCGCCCGAGGAGAGTGCCTTGTCGGCCTCTGGCGAGATCCCCTCCTGGGTGGTCGCGCTGAACAGGAAGAGCACCAGCGACAGGACGAGCCAGACCCCCACCGCGATCGCCACCCATTTGAAGACGCGGCCGGGCGTGATGCGGCGGTCGCCATCGCGCGGCGGGCGGGGGTCGTCGCCGCGGCTGCGGGAGAGCCGCCGCTTGAGCGAATCCAGGTCACCGCCGCGGGCAAGCGGTCGCTTGCGGGCGCGGTACACCTTGTATTCGGGACGCTCCGGAGGGCCGGGAGTCGGATTGGTCACCCCCCTCTGTATATCTACCCGGCATGCCGCCAAGGCGGGTTATCGGGATTGATGCGGGCGGGACGAAGCTTCTCGGGGGGGTCGTCGACGAGGCGCTCGTGGTCCACCACCGTGTGCACCGGACCTGGCGCGGAGCCGATCGTCAGGAGACATTGGACATATTCACGGGCGCCGTGGAGGAGGTGCGCGCGGCTGCTCCCGACGTCCAGTCGGTGGGCTTCGGGATACCGGCGCTGGTGGAGTGGCGCACCGGCATGTCGCGCTGGTCCAACCATCTGCCGCTGGACGACGTCCGCTTCGCCGACCTCATGAGCGAGCGCGTAGGGCTGCCGGTGGTGGTGGACAACGACGGCAACGCCTCGGTGCTGGCCGAGGCCCGTGCGGGCGCCGCGCGGGGCGCCGAGAACGTGGTGATGATCTCCCTCGGCACCGGGATCGGCACGGGCCTCTACCTCAACGGAGCGATCTACCGGGGTGCGTCCGGCCTGGGCGCCGAGCTGGGTCATACGGTGCTCGAGCTGGACGGCGCGGACTGTCCGGGGGCGTGCCCCGGGAGGGGCTGCTTCGAGACGCTCGTGTCCGGCAGGGCGATCGGGCGCGAGGGCGAGCGCCTGGCGCGCGAGCTCCCGGATTCGGAGCTCGGCCGCCGGCTCGGCGGCGGGGTTGAGATCACGGGCGGCATCGTCACCGAGCTCGCCCACGACGGCGACCCGGCCGCCCGCTCGGCCCTCGAGAACGTGGGACGGCGGCTGGGCTACGGGCTCGTCGGGGTGGTCAACCTCTTCAACCCGGAGGTGATCGTGATCGGCGGCGGGGCGGTCCGTGCGGGCGAGCTGCTGCTCGAGCCGGCCCGCGCGGTGGTGGCCCAGCGGGCGCTGCCGCCCGCCCGCGAGGGGGTCCGGATCGTCCCGGCTCACTTCGGTGACGAGGCGGGGATGATCGGGGCTGCTCTGTTGACACTCGACGGAGAGCGCAACGAGTGACCGGCCGGCTGGTGGTCTGCCCGACCCCGATCGGCAACCTCGAGGACGTGACGCTGCGCGTGCTCGCCGCGCTGCGGGAGGCGGACGTCGTGGCCTGCGAGGACACGCGCCGGACCCGGATCCTGCTCGACCGCTACGGGGTCAAGGCCACGCTTCTCTCCTACCACGAGCACAACGAGAAGGCCCGTGCCGCGGAGCTCGTGCGGCGGATGCGTGACGGCGCGGTGGTGGCTCTCGTCTCGGATGCCGGCATGCCGCTCGTCTCCGATCCGGGCTACGTGCTCGTGCGCGCCTGCGTGGCGGCCGGGCTGCCGGTGGAGGTGCTGCCCGGCCCGTCGGCCGCGATCACCGCTCTGGTGGCCTCGGGCCTGCCGGGCGACGAGTGGCGCTTCCACGGCTTCCTCCCGCGAAAGAAGGGGGAGCTGCGCCGCGAGCTCTCGGAGCCGGGCGGGACGCTGGTGGCCTTCGAGTCGCCGCGCCGGGTGCCGGCCACGCTCACCCTGCTGGCCGAGATCGAGCCGGCGCGCGAGGTGGCCGTCTGCCGCGAGCTCACCAAGGCCCACGAGGAGATCGTGCGGGGTACTGCGGCGGAGCTGGCGGCGCGCTACGCGGACGCGCCGCCTCGAGGCGAGGTCGTGCTGGTGATCGGCCCGGCCGGGAGCGGCGAGGGCGGGACCGGTGCCGAGCCGGCCGGCCTCGACGCCCTGCGCCGCCTCGTGGACGCCGGCGCGCACCCGCGCCGGGCGGCCTCGGTGGTGGCCGAGCTGACCGGTGGGAGCGCCAACGCGCTGTACGCGGCGCTCACGTCGGGTGATTGAGCTCGGCCGGTCCTCGGCGTCCGCTCCGGGACCGGGTAATCTACAACTAGATGGTTGTAGATGACCTGGCGGCCGAGGAGGTCGACGAGCTGTTCCGTGCACTGGCCGACCCGACCCGCCGCGACATCCTTCGCCGCTGCGTCGACGGCGAGCCGTCGGTCTCGCGACTCGCGCAGGCGTACCCGATGAGCTTCGCGGCCGTGCAGAAGCACGTCGCCGTGCTGGAGCGGGCCGGTCTGGTCACCAAGGAGCGGCGCGGGCGCGAGCAGCGCGTGCGCACCGATGCCGACGCGGTCGGCCGCGCGCGTCAGGCCCTCGACGAGCTCGAGAACACTTGGCGCGGGCGAGTGGAGCGGATGTCGGACCTCCTTCAACGATGAGAGGAACTGAATGAGCGTCACCAGCGTCGACACTGACTACGACACCCTGACCATCACTCTGATCGCCGACTTCGAGACTGCAGTCGATCAGGTGTGGGAGCTGTGGTCGGATCCGCGGAAGCTCGAGCGCTGGTGGGGCCCGCCGGGCTATCCGGCGACCTTCGGGAAGCACGACCTCACGCCGGGCGGTGAGGTCACGTACTTCATGACCGGTCCTGAGGGCGACAAGCACCACGGCCTGTGGCGGGTGACTGCGGTCGATCCGCCGACCTCATTGCGGTTCGAGGACGTCTTCGCCGACGCGGACGGAACGCCGGTCGAGGACATGCCGGTCAGCACGGTCAGGGTCGACCTCACAGGGCGCGACGGCGGCACGCGGATGGAGATGCGGTCCGCCTTCGAATCGCGCGAGGACATGGACAAGGTGGTCGAGTCGGGCACCGTCGAGGGTTTGAAACAAGCCGTCAGCCAAATGGACAGCCTGGTCGGCGCGTGAGCGAGGATCGCCAGCGGTGGCTGGCTCTCTATGTCCTCTGCGTCGGGATGCTCATGATCGTCCTCGACGCGACGATCGTGAACGTCGCCCTGCCGTCGATCCAGGAGGACCTGGGGTTCTCGCAGAACGACCTCGCGTGGGTGGTAAACGCCTACCTGATCGCATTCGGCGGCCTGCTCCTCTTGTCCGGCCGGATCGGCGATCTGGTCGGCCAGCGACGAATCTTCCTCATCGGACTCGGGGTCTTCACCTGTGCGTCCCTGCTCTGCGCCGTGGCGCAGAGCCAGGGCGTTTTGATCGGTGCGCGGTTCGTCCAGGGCGTCGGCGGAGCGCTCACGTCCGCGGTGATCCTGGGAATGATCGTGACGATGTTCCCGGAGCCCCGGGAGCAGGCGAAGGCGATCGGCGTCTACACCTTCGTCGCAGTCGCCGGCGGCTCGATCGGGCTCTTGCTCGGCGGGATCCTCACGCAGACGATCAACTGGCACTGGATCTTCTTCGTCAACCTCCCGATCGGCATTGCTGCGGCGCTGTTCGCGGTCAGGCTCGTACCCGCTCGGGAGGGCATCGGGCTCAGGGCCGGCGCGGACATCCCCGGCGCCGCGCTGCTCACCGGCGGCCTGATGCTCGGCGTCTACACGATCCTCGGCGTTACCGAGGAGGGTTGGGGATCGAGCCAGACCTTGATCCTGGGGGCGGCGTCGATCGCACTGCTCGCCGCGTTCATCCTCCGGCAGGCGCGGGTGGAGAATCCGCTCATGCCGCTGCGCCTGTTTCGCTCGCGCAACGTCGCCGGGGCGAACCTGGTCCAGGCGCTGCTGGTGGTCGGGATGTTCGGCATGTTCTTCCTGGGCGCCCTCTACATGCAGCGGATCCTCGGCTATTCCGCGCTGAAGGTCGGACTCGCCTATCTGCCGATGACGGTGGTCATGGGCACGATGTCGTTCCGCTTCGCGGGCCAGCTCAACCTCAAGTACGGGCCCCAGGCGACGCTGATCCCCGCGATGGCGTTCATCGTGGCCGCGCTGCTGCTGCTCGCCCGCACGCCGGTCGACGCGACCTACGTCGTCGACCTGCTGCCGCCCATGATCCTCATCGGTCTCGGGGCCGGTCTCGGCTTCCCGTCGCTCATGACGCTGGCGATGTCGGGGGCCACCGAGCGCGACTCGGGACTGGCGTCTGGGCTCGTCAACACGAGCGTCCAGGTGGGCGGCGCGATCGGGCTGGCGATACTCGCCACGTTCGCCACCGAACGCACGGACGCGCTGCTCGCCGACGGCGAGAGCGCCGCGGAGGCACTCAACGCCGGGTATCACCTCGCCTACCTGATCGCTGCGGGCCTCGTGGTCGCGGCGATCGCGATCGCGGTCACCGTCCTTCGTGAAGAGGCGCCCGAGCCTGCCGCCGCCGAGCCCGTCCCCCAACCAGCAGCCGAGCCTGTCCCCGCAGCTGTCCGCGAACCGGCGGTGGCGGTGGCCGCTGCGGGCGACGGCCCCGCGCTCACCGTGAACTACCTACCAGCCTCCATCGCCAATCCCTGCCAGGAGACGGGCCTACGGGTCACGATCGGCTGCGGCGGGTGCACCGCCACATCGCGAGCGGAGGTCTCGGTGCCCGCGGGTTCTGAAGGGGCGTAGTGCGATCTCCGCGCGAGCCTGACCCAGGCGCCGGAACCATCGATTCTCCCAACGGCTCGTAACGGAACGCCACCCGACCGTAACGGGACCGTTACAAACGCGCACGGGACAGCTACGGCCGCACCGAGATCCCGGAATCCCGCCGTACGGTCGCGGACATGCGACCTCTTCCGCTCACCATCGCCCTCGCTCTCGCGCTGCTCGCGCCGCTGGCCGGAGCGCCACCCGCGCTGGCCGCGTGGACCTGGCCGCTGGCGGGGGAGGTGATCACGCCGTACCGAAACGGCGGCGATCCCTACGCCGGCGGCCAGCATCGCGGGGTGGACATCGCCGGCCCGGTCGGGGCGCCGGTGGTCGCGGCGGCCGGCGGCGAGGTCCTGTTCGCGGGCACCGCGGGATCGTCGGGAGTAACGGTGAGCATCCGGACGGCCGAGGGGTTCGACACCTCGTACCTTCACCTCTCGTCGCTCTCGGTCCGCAAGGGGGATCGGGTGAGCGCGGGCGGGCGCGTGGGCGCGGTCGGCACCACTGGCCGTCGCTCGGCCGAGCGGCCGCATCTGCACTTCGGGGTGCGGGTGTCGGGCAGCCGCCACGACTACCGCGATCCGCTGGCCTTCCTGCCGCCGCCCCCGGTCGCCGGGCCGCGGGATCCTCTGCCTTCGCCGGTTCCCGCGGACGCGCCCGCGCGGGTCGCACCCGAGCCGCTGCCGCTTCCGGCGCCCGAGCCGGTCGTGTCGCCGGGGCCCCGGCGCGTGCCGGTGGGCCGACCGATCCCGGGCACCAGGCGGATCCCGGCGGCCCGGCGAGTACCCGCGGCCCGGCGAGCACCCCAGGCGCGGCGGGTGCCGGCCCCCGGCGGCGCGCGAGCCCCGGTGCCCGCGGCCACCGCAGCGCCCGAGGTCGCGGCGCGCCCCGCCGGCGCGGCGCGGGCAGCACCGAGACGGCCGCGGCCCGCCCCCGAGCCTCGGCACGAGACCGGCCGAGCGCCGCAGCCCGTCCACTCGGCCGCTGCCGGGATGGGACCGGGGCAGGCCGCGGGCCGTGAGCCTCACGCGCAGCCGGCGTCACGTGGGGAATCGTCGTTCGCGGCTCGCCCGGCCGGCTCGCAGGGACCTGACCTCGGCTGGGCCCTGGCCTGTCTGGGCCTTCTGCTCGCAGCAGGGATCCTCGGTCTCACCAGCGAGGGCCGCGATACGGCACGGCGGAGCGCCGGGAAGCTGTCGACCCTCCTCCGTCCCCTCACCGGCCGCGGTTGAGGGTTCGCGTAGCATCGACCATGGATGTCCTACTACGTCACCACGCCCATCTATTACGTGAACGGCGAGCCCCACCTGGGGCACGCTTACACGACCATTGCCGCCGACGTCCTGGCGCGGCACATGCGGCAGAGGGGCGAGGACGTGTTCTTTCTCACCGGCACCGACGAGCACGGCGAGCCCGTGGCCCAGGCGGCCGAGAAGCTCGGCATCACGCCCCGCGAGCTGGGCGACGCCAACGCCGTGCGCTTCAAGGAGCTGGCCGCGCGCCTGGGTGTGACCAACGACTTCTTCATCCGGACCACGGACGCCGAGCACATGGCCAAGGTCGCCGAGGTGGTGCAGCGGATCCACGACAACGGCCACGTCTACGCGGGCCACTACGAGGGCTGGTACTGCCCGCGCTGCGCGGACTTCAAGACGGAGTCCGAGCTCGAGGAGGGCAACCGCTGCCCGATCCACAAGATCGTGCTCGAGAAGGAGAAGGAGGACAACTGGTTCTTCCGGCTGTCGGCCTTCCAGGAGCCGCTGGAGCGGCTCTACGCCGAGCGTCCCGATTTCGTCAACCCTCAGGAGCGCTACAACGAGGCGCTGGCCTTCATCAAGGGAGGCCTGCTCGACTTCTCGCTGAGCCGGCAGCGGCTCAAGTGGGGGGTGGAGGTCCCGTGGGACCCGTCGCAGGTGATCTACGTCTGGATCGACGCGCTGCTCAACTACTACACGGCGCTCTCCTACGCGCGGCCCGGCGAGGACCTCACCGAGCGCTTCTGGCCCGCCACGGTCCACCTGGTCGGCAAGGACATCCTCAAGTTCCACGCGATCATCTGGCCGGCGCTCCTGATGGCGGCCGATCTCGAGGTGCCCAAGCACGTGTCCATCCACGGCTTCCTGCTGCTGGGCGAGCACAAGATGTCCAAGTCGCTCGGCAACGTGATCGAGCCCTTCCGCGTGGTCGACCTCTACGGCGCCGACGCTCTGCGCTTCTACCTCCTCCGCGAGGTCAGCTTCGGGGCGGACGGCGAGGTGTCGCCCGAGGCCTTCGAGGGGCGCTACAACAGCGAGCTCGCCAACGAGTACGGCAACCTCGCCAGCCGCACGCTGGCGATGATCGATCGCTACCGCGACGGAGTCGTGCCCGACGCCGAGCCCGCCGAGGCGCTGGTCGCGGAGTTCGACGGGCTCGCCGAGGCGGTTCAGGGCGGCTTGGACCGCTTCGAGCTCACGGCGGTGCTCGACGAGATCTGGAGGCGAATCAAGCTCCTCAATCGCTACGTCACGCAGGAGCAGCCCTGGCAGCTGTCCAAGGACGACGCCGAGGCGGCTCACCTCGACCAGGTGCTCTACAGCCTCGCCGAGGGTCTGCGCGTGGTGTCGGTGCTGGTGCATCCCTTCGTGCCCGAGTCCGCGGAGCGGCTCCTGGAGGCGCTCGGCCAGCCGGACCTGTCGCTGGAGCGGGCGCAGCTGGGGGCGGTCGCCGGCGGGGCGAGAATCGGGGAGCCCGGTCAGCTCTTCCCGAAGGTCGAGGCCGAGGCGCCGGCCGCGTAGCGCCCGGAGCGCGCGGTGATCGACAGCCACTGCCATCTGGACGCCTGCGAGCCGCCGGACGCCGAGCTCGTGGCGCGGGCCCGGGCGGCCGGCGTCGGCCGGCTCGCCACCGTGGGCACGGACGGCCCCTCGATGGCGCGGGCCCTCGACGCCGCGAGCAGTCACGACGAAGTCGTGGCGATCGTGGGCCGCCATCCTCACGAGACCGAGGGGTTCGACGCCCGAGCTCTCGAGGAGATCGAGGCTGCGGCAGGGCACCCGCGGGCGCGGGCGATCGGCGAGACGGGACTCGACTACTACCGCGACTACGCCCCACGCGAGGACCAGCGGCGCGCCTTCGAGGCCCAGCTCGAGCTCGCCGCCCGGATGAGGCTGCCGGTCGTGATCCACACCCGCGCGGCCGAGGACGACACGTTCGCGGTGCTCCGCGAGCACGGATCCGATCTGCCCGCGGTGATCCTGCACTGCTTCTCGGCGCCGGAGCGGCTCGACGAGTGCGTGGAACGCGGCTACTACTGCTCCTTCGCCGGGAACGTCACCTACCCCAAGGCCACCGGCCTGCAGGCCGCGGCGCGCGAGCTGCCCTCCGAGCTGCTGCTGGTCGAGACCGACTCCCCCTACCTCGCGCCGCAGCCGCTGAGGGGCAAGCCCAACGAGCCGGCCAACGTCACGCACACCGCGAGCTTCGTGGCGGATCTGCGCGAGGTGAGCTACGAGGCTCTCGAGCGCACGGTGGAGGCCAATGCGGAGGGGATATTCGGCCCGTGAGCGGGCCGCCGGACCGGCCGACGCGCGACCTTCCTCGCCAGGCCAGCCTGCGCCGGCTGAGGGCCTTCGACGTGCAGCCCAACCGGGAGCTCGGCCAGAACTTCCTGATCGACGACAACATCCTCGGCGTGATCGGCCGCGCGGCCGAGCTCGACCCGGGAGACGTGGTGCTGGAGGTGGGAGGGGGGCTCGGCGTGCTGTCGGAGTACCTCGCTGCGCGGGTGGCGCACCTGCACGTGATCGAGGTGGACGGGTCGCTCGAGGCGCCGCTCCGCGAGGCCCTGGAGCCCTTTCCCAACGCCGAGCTGCACCTGGGCGATGCCGTGAGGATGGACCTCGCGGAGCTTGCTCCCGCGCCTGGCAAGGTGGTGGCCAACCTGCCCTACGGCGTCGCGGCCACGGTCATCCTCAAGTCGATCGCGGAGCTTCCCGGCGCGGAGCTGTGGGTCGTGATGGTCCAGCGCGAGGTGGGCGATCGCCTGGCGGCCGCGCCGGGACGCAAGAGCTACGGCGCCACGTCGGTGCTCGCCCAGCTGGCCTGCGAGGTGCGCTTGCTGCGCCGCGTGCCCCGCACGGTCTTCCATCCCCAGCCGAACGTCGACTCCGCGCTGTCTGCTGCTGCGCAGGCAGGCGCCGGCTCCGCCCGCCGAGCTGGTGGCGCTCGTGCACGCCGGCTTTGCCCATCGCCGCAAGGCGCTCGCCGGATCGCTGGCGCTCACGCCGGGCGCCACCCCGGACCTACGGGCTGTCACCCGCGCGGCGCTGGGCGGGCTGGGGCTGCCCGAGGACGCCCGGGCCGAGCGCCTGGCACCCGCGGATTGGCCGCGGCTGGCCGACGCGCTCGGTGCCGCGCGCCTGGCGCCCCTGAGCCCGCGTTGAGGCCCGCCCCGGCCGCGTCGTAGCCTCCTCGCCGTGCTCCTCGAAGAGCAGGCCCCCGCGAAGCTCAACCTCGTCCTTCAGGTCGGCCGGCCGCGGGCGGACGGACTGCATCCGCTCTGCTCGCTGTTCGCGTCGATCGACCTTGCCGATGAGGTGCACGCGGAGGCGATCGACGGGGGCGATGACACGGTGGACTGCCGGAGCGTTCCGGGCCGCAACCTCGCCTCGGTCGCCATCGACTCCTTCCGGCGCGAGGCCGCGCCGGCCCTCCCCGCCCTGGCCGTCCGCATCGACAAGCGGATTCCGGTGGCGGCCGGGCTCGGCGGGGGCAGCGCGGACGCCGCCGCGGTGCTGCGCATCGCCAACCGCATGGCGGGCTCTCCACTCGACACCGCCGGGCTCCGCGCGCTGGCCGCCGGGCTCGGCTCCGACGTCCCCAGTCAGATCGAGCCCGCCCATTGCCTCGTGCAGGGTGTCGGCGAGGTCGTGGAGTCGGTCGACCTGCCGCCGCTCTGGGCGGTGCTCGTGCCCGACCCGGAGGGCCTGTCCACCTCCGAGGTGTACGCGGAGCTCGACCGTCTCGGCGGCTCGCGCGAAATGCTCGAACCCGAGCGGATCCGGGCCCTGGCCCGGGACGCCGTGGCTGATCCCGCCCGGCTCGCCGCCGCCCTGCAGAACGATCTCCAGCCGGCGGCGCTCTCGCTGCGGCCCGAGCTGAGCCGGATACTCGAGCAACTCGAGTCGGCCGGGGCACTGGGCGCCGCGGTCACCGGCTCCGGGCCCACATGCTTTGGTCTGTTCGGCGAAGCCGCCGCGGCCGAGGCGACGGCGGCCTCGCTCTCCCGCGGCTTCGTTGCGCGCTTCCGCCAAGCCGGCGCGCCCGGATAGCTCGCCGGAGCGCTCGGGTACCTTCAGCCGCGATGTCCGCCCTCCAGATCGTCGCCGCCGTGGCCGCTGTGCTGGTGGTGGCATTCATCGTGTGGCGCTGGCGACGCCTCTCGCTCGAGCGCAAGGGCATCGGGATTCTGATCGCGCTGGCGCTTCTGGTCTACGCCACCGGGGTCCTCTCGGCGCTGCCCGATCCCAAGAAGATCATCGAGGACATCGCGATCGCGCTGGGCCCGTGGACGTACGCGCTCGTCGGCGTGATGGCCTTCCTCGAGACGGGCGCCTTCGTGGGCCTCGTCGCACCCGGCGAGACGGTGGTGATAGCCGGAGGAGTGATCGCGGGCCAGGGAGAGATCGAGCTGCTGCCGCTGATCGGCCTGGTCTGGATATGCGCGATCCTGGGCGACACCACCAGCTTCTACATCGGGCGCAAGCTCGGCCGCGGCTTCCTCGAGAAGCACGGGCCCAGGGTGAAGATCACCCACGAGCGGCTCGAGCAGGTGGAGGGCTACTTCGACCGCCACGGCGGCAAGACGATCCTGATCGGCCGCTTCATCGGCCTGGTACGTGCGCTGGCGCCGTTCATCGCGGGTTCCTCGGGTCTCGCGTACCGGCGCTTCATCCCCTACAGCATCGTCGGCACGGGCCTGTGGGCGACGATCTTCTGCGTCCTCGGCTTCATCTTCTGGCGCTCGTTCGACCGTGTGGTCAAGCTCGCCGGCCAGGCGGTGGCCGGCTTCGGTATCACGGTTGCCGTGATCGTCGGCGTGGTGGTCGTGTACCGGCGCCGCGCCGAGATCAAGGCCTGGCTACTGGCTCACCAGCGCGACCCGCTCATCCGCCCGCTGTTCGCCGTGGGGCGGCCTGTGTACCGCCGGGTGATCGGCCCGCTCTGGCGCTGGATCGCACCGGAGGTGCGCTTCGTGTGGAACCGGGTCACGCCCGGCGATCTCGGCCTCGAGCTCACCACCACGCTGGCCGTAGCCGGGGTGGGCATGTTCGTCTTCTTCCTCTACGTGTTCGACCTGTCGAACAACCTGAACCCGACCCCGCTCGACACGGAGCTGCTCGACATCGCCGATCGTCTCTATAACGAGATGGCGGTCGACATCGCCAAGGTGGTCACGCAGCTCGGCGCCCTGCCCACGGTGATTGTGCTCCTGCTCGTGACCTCGATCGTCCTGGCCGAAAGGCGCCGCTGGGCGGAGATCGCCGTGCTCGTGGGCGGGCTGGCGCTGATCTACGTGAGCGTCCACGTGACGAAGGGGGCGGTCGACCGGCCGCGCCCCGCCAACCCGCTCGTGGACACCTCGTTCGCCTCGTTTCCAAGCGGCCACGCGGCGTACGCGGTCGCGTGGGTCGCGGTCGCGCTCGTGCTCACGAGACGGCTCGGGCTCATCACCAACGCCGCGGTACTGCTCGTGGCGATCGCGATCGCCGCCGTGGTGGGCCTCACCCGCATCTACCTGCGCGTGCACTACTGGTCCGATGTCGCGGCGGGATGGGGGCTCGGCTGCGGCATCTTCGCGGCGCTGACGGCGATCGTCCTCGTCGTCGAGTACATGCGCCACAATGGGCGCCAGCGCGAGCAGGGGCCGCCCGCCCCGCCGCTCGCCCCCGTGGAGCGATGAGCGATCTCACGAGCACAGAGCTGACCATCGGCCTCGCCGCCGGCCTGGTGGGAGCGTGTTACATCTTCCTGATCCTGATGCCGGCCTGGCGCTGCTACGGCCGGCTCTGGGAGAAGATCGCGGCGAGCGTCCTCACTCTCTTCATCCTCGCCAGCCTGCTCGGAGCGGGCGCGGCACTGGGGCTCGCGGTGGTCTGGTCGTACGACAAGTACGCCTAGCGACCTGAGTCGTTATTTCGTGCGCACCTTCCCGGCGTCTGGACGCGTCTGGCGCCACCCACGGGAATCGCCGATGCTGCGCATCGACTCATCCCGTGTGCGTCCCCGGCCACGCCCAGCCGCTCGGGAAGCTGAGGCCGAACTTCCGACTCAGGTCACTAGCGACCGCGCTAGCTGCGTGCTGTTTGGCTCAAACTGCGACTCGACCGAGCCGGGCGTCGATACGATCGGCTGATGTCCGCCGGCCGTCAAACCGCATCCGCGGCCGCCGACTCGCGCTCCTTCCTGGAGGCGCTCGACGAGGTGTCAGAGGCCGTCGAGGCCGGCGCCGGCCTGCCTTCGGTGGCTCGTGCCGCGGGGCGGGCGCTCGGCGCCAGTGTGATCGTGCTCGACTCCTCGAGCAGCGTGCTCGCCGTGGCCTGCGCCTCGCCGGAGGACGAACGCGCGGTGATGGCGGGAGAGGGCGACACTGACACGGTGGCTCTCCGGGTGGCCGAGCTGACCGTCGGTGAGCTGCGCTACCGGCCGCGCGCGGAGCCGCCGCCGGCCGCCCTGCTGCGGCTGGTGGGCAACCTCATGGGCCTCGAGCTGGAGCGTGCACGAGCGCCGGAGCGCGCGAGCGAGGAGGCTGTCGGAGACTTCCTCGAGGACCTCCTGGGCCGCCGCATCACCGATCGGGAGAACATCGTCGCCCGCGCCGGCGAGCTCGGCTGTGACCTCGGCTCGGGCGCCACCGCTCTCGTGGTGCGAGCCCGTCCCTATCACCCCGAGGAGGGCGACTGGCGCGCCCGCGTGGTCACGCTGGCCGAGCGCGGTGCACGGGCGATCGAGCGCGGTGCCCTGGCCGCGCTCACCGAGATGCGCGACGAGCGCGAGCTCGTGATCTTCGTACCGGGCCCCGACGCCGCCGGCGCCCGCCGCGCCGCCGGCGCCGTGCTGCGCGAGCTCGAGGCTCACCTTCCCGGCTTCGCGCTCACCGTGGCCCGCTCCCGCCACACGGTGGACCCAGCCGACCTCCACCGCGCCGGTGCCGAGGCGCTCCTGGCGGCCAACGTGGCTGAGGCCCGCGGGCTGGCGGAGCTGTCATTCGAGGAGACCGGCGCCTACCGTCTGCTGCTGCCCGCGATGAGCGAGGACCCGCGCGAGCTGCAGGGCTTCTTCGACGAGACGGTGGCGCCGCTCGTGACCTACGACGACCAGTACGAGACCGAGCTCGTCCGCACGCTCGAGTCCTTCCTGGACGCCGACGGCAACGTGGCGAAGACCGCCGAGAAGCTCTACACCCACCGGCACACGATCCGCTACCGGCTGGAACGGGTGAAGGAGCTCACCGGCCTCGACGTCTCCTCCACCGACGGCCGCGAGCGTCTCTCGCTGGGCCTGAAGGCGATGAGGGTCCTCGGCATCATGCCGCCGGCAGGGCCGGCCCACGAGAAGGGCTCGGAGGCGGGCCGGGTGCCGAGCCAGCGCAAGGACCGGTAGGGCGCACCCGCTACTGGTACCTTCGCGGCACACCACTGGGGAGTGGTGTAATTGGCAGCACGGGTGACTTTGGATCACCAGGCGGATCGGGTTCGAATCCCCCCTCCCCAGCTGGTCCGTCCTGGACTCTTGCGAACATAGGTTCGCATGGCCGGACGAGGTCCCTCGTACACAGAGCAGGCTGCTCGGGTGGCGGTTGCCGAGTCTCGCTCCTATTCCGAGACTCTCCGCCGGCTCGAGATGTGTCCGTCTGGCGGTGCCCATCTCATCCTGAAGAAGTACCTGGAGATCTGGGCGATCTCGACCGAGCATTTTGATCCGTACGCGACCCATCGCGATCGCAAGGGTCACGTCGATCGGCGGTCGCTGGAGGAGATTCTCGTTGAGGGATCGCGGTACCACCGTGGCCACCTCAAGAGAAGGCTGTTTGACGAGGGGGTGAAGCTCCGGGCCTGTGAGCTGTGCGGTCAGGGCGAAGTCTGGTGCGGGCGGCGCATGTCGCTGATTCTCGATCACGTCAACGGCATCCGTGACGACAACCGCCTCGAGAATCTCAGGATCGTTTGTCCCAACTGTGCTGCAACGCTCGTCACGCACTGCGGGCGCAAGAACAAGCTCGAGCCGAGGCAATGCCTGCGTTGCGCCGAGCTCTTTCAACCGAGGTCCTCGCGCCAGCGCTACTGCTCTCTCGGCTGCGGCTCGCGCCACGACAGAAGTCATTTGCGCGGGCCTCGGCCGAGCGCCTGGAAAGTTCAGCGACCGACGCATCGACAGCTGACGGCGGATCTGGCCGGGAAGAGCTACACGGCCGTAGGCCGGAAGTACGGCGTCTCCGACAACACCATTCGGAAGTGGGTGAGCTCCTTCGAACGCACGCAATAGCCCGCGCCGCTCCGGTAGCCTGCCGGGTCCGATGGCCGCCCCTTTCTCGGTCCTGGTCATGGCCGCCGGCCATGGCACCCGGATGCGCTCCAGCACGCCCAAGGTGCTCCACAGGGTGTGCGGCAAGCCCATGATCGAGTGGGTGATCGACGCGGCTCGCGAGGCCGGGGCGGGTCGCGTCGTCTGCGTGGTGCGGCCCGAAGACGGCGTGGCCGGCGAGCTGCCTGAGACCACGGAGGCCGTCGAGCAGCGGGAGGGAGAGGGCACTGCGGCGGCGGTGCTGGCCGCCCGCGATGCGCTTGCCAGCGGACCGATGGTGATCCTGTCGGGAGATCAGCCGCTGGTCACGGCCGAGCAGATCGCGGACCTGTTCGCCCAGCACGAGAACGAGGGAGCCACCGCGACCATCCTCACGACCGACAAGCTCGACCCCGCGGGCTACGGTCGAATCGTTCGCGACGGCGACGGCCGCGTCGAGCGCATCGTCGAGACGAAGTACACGGAGGGGCTGGCGCCCGAGCTGCTCGCCGTGCGTGAGGTCAACCTGGGCACCTACGTTTTCGACGCCGAGAGGCTGTGGAGCGCCCTCGACCGGGTCGAGCTGGTGGACGGCGAGCTCTATCTCACGGGCGCGTTCCCGGTGATCGCCTCCGAGGGAGGCGTGGTCACGACCCACCTCACCGACGACGCCGGCACCGCCCTGGGCGTGAACGACCGGGTCGGGCTCATGCACGCCGAAGCCGCCGCTCAGCGGCGCCTCATCGAGGAACACGCCGAGGCCGGCGTGACCTTCCTCCAGCCGGCAAGCACCCGCGTGGAGGTCGGGGTCACGATCGGCGTGGACGCCACGATCGGCCCCGGTGTCAGCCTTCTCGGCGCGACGAGCGTCGGCGCTGGAAGCCAGATCGGCCCGCACGCCACGCTCACCGACACACGGGTGGGCGAGGCGGCCATCGTGCTCGAGACCGTGGCGGTGCAGGCGGAGATCGGGGACCGGGCGAGCGTGGGTCCGTACGCCTATCTCCGGCCCGGCACCGTTCTGGGCGAGGGCTCCAAGGTCGGCACCTCGGTGGAGATCAAGAACTCCGACATCGGCGCGGGCGCGAAGGTGCCCCACCTCTCCTACATCGGCGACGCCGACGTGGGCGAGGGCGCCAACCTCGGCGCCAGCACGATCACCGCCAACTACGACGGCCGCGAGAAGCACCGGACGAAGCTCGGAAAGAGCGCGAAGACAGGCGTGCACACCTCTCTGGTTGCGCCTGTAGACGTCGGCGATCGCGCGTACACTGGGGCCGGCTCGGTCATCACCGGCGACATTCCCGAGGGAGCGCTCGGCATCGCCCGCGAACGGCAGAAGAACGTAGAGGGATACGCGGACCGCGTGGAGGAGGAACCGCAATGAGCAAGCTCCTCGATACGGCCCCTGCGCCGGTGCTCCCGTCGAGCCTGCCGGCGGGCTACGAGAAGCGGCTGATGATCACGGCGGGCCGCGCGAGCCGCGAGCTGGGAGGCAAGATCTCCGGCAAGCTCGGAGTGGCCCTCACCGACGCCGGTCTCAAGACCTTCGCCGACGGCGAGGTGTACTGCCGCTACGCCGAGTCCGTCCGCGGCGCGGACCTGTTCATCGTGCAGTCGATCTGCGGCTCGGAGCGCGAGGGACTCACCGTCAACGACGCGCTCTGGGAACTGCTGCTCATGATCCACGCGGCCAAGCACGCCTCGGCGCACCGGATCGTGGCCGTGACCCCATGGTTCGGCTACTCGCGCCAGGACAAGAAGTCATCGCCGCGCGAGCCGATCTCGGCGCGGCTGGTGGCCGAGGTGCTCGAGACCGCCGGCGCCGATCGCCTGGTGGCAATGGACCTCCACGCCGGACAGCTGCAGGGCTTCTTCTCCAAGCCGGTCGACCACATGACCGCGATGCCGATCCTCACCCAGTTCGTCACCGACCGCCTGGCTGGCCGCGACCTCGTGATCATTGCCCCGGACGCCGGTCGCGTGAAGCTGGTGCAGAAGTTCGCGCAGAAGGTCGGCGCTCCCTACGCGCTGATGGAGAAGGAGAGGCCAGCCCACCAGGTAGCCGAGATCGGGTACGTGATCGGCGACGTGAAGGATCGCACCGCGCTGATCGTCGACGACATCATCGGCACGGGCGGCACACTCAGCGCCGCCGCGCAGACCGTGCTCGACGCGGGCGCCAACGAGGTCTTCGCGGTGGCCACGCACGGGTTGTTCTCCGGCAACGCGTTCGAAGTCCTCCAGAAGGGTCCGCTCGCGGGCATCGTGGTCACCGATACCGTGCCGCTGCGCGACGGCGCCCCCGATCTCATCACCCAGCTGAGCTGCGCCGACCTCCTCGAGGACACGATTCGCCGAATCTTCATCGACGACTCGGTGTCCGAGATGTTCCAGGGCGAGAACCAGCTGTTCTGACACCGGGTAGCTCCGCCGGCCATGTACGAGCTCTACCTGTCGCTTCACCTGGTCTGCGCCGTGCTGTGGGTGGGGGGTGGCGTGTCCGTGCACGTGCTCGCCCGCTGGACCGCCAAGACCGGTGACGACGAGGCACTGCTCCAGTTCAATCGCAACGCCCTCAAGCTCTCGGCGCGCTTCTACGCCCCGCTCGCCATCGTTCTGCTGGTGGCCGGGATCCTGCTGGTCCGCGAGGTGGGCTACGAGTTCAGCGACCTCTGGATCAGCCTGGCGCTGCTCGCGTGGGTGCTGAGCCTCGCGCTCGGCGTGATCTTCTACCCGCTCGAGGCCCGACGGATCGAGGCCGCCGCGGCGGACGGCGGGCCGAGCGCCCCCGCCGTGCGCAAGGGGATCAACCGCGTGCTCATGGTCAACGCGCTCGAGGTGACGATCCTCCTGCTCGTGGTGGTGGACATGGCCGTCAAGCCCGGCGCCTGAACGAACGCGCGCCGCCCGAGCCGCTGCGCGCCCAGGCCCGCTCCTGCTCGCCGAGCTCGGTGGAGGGGTCGTCCCCGAACCACCACTCGCGGCCGATCCGGTACCAGTTGCGAGTGGCGGTGAGCTGCCCGAGCACGGCCAGCACTCCGGACTCCATGCGCCGGCCCATCAGCTCGTTGGCGGGCAGGTTCTCCCGCCGCATCAGCCGGTAGAACGAGGAGCGCGGGTCGGACACGGCGGCAATGGACTCCATCACACGGTTGGAGTCGATCGTGACCTCGCGGTCCTCCATGTACCAGCCGCCCACCGCCCGCACGTGCTCCATCAGGAGCTCGGCGTCCACCTTGCGAGGGTCGCGGAGGAAGCCGAGGTCGTGCAGCGCCACACGCAGCTCCTCCGGATCGTCGTCGAACACGCCCTCCAGGGCGGCGATCTCGAGTTCGATCTGGTCGTCGTCGAGGTGCTTGGTCATGCCGAAGTCGAGGAAGGCCACGCGCCCGTCCGGCATCTGCAGGTAGTTGCCGGGGTGGGCGTCGGCGTTGAAGTGCTGCAGGTGGTAGATCGAGCCGAAGCAGAACCGGAACACGATCTCCCCGAAGCGGTCGCGCTCTTCCTGCGAGCCGCTGCGCACCTCCTCGAACGCGGAACCGTCCACCCATTCGCTCACCAGCACGCGCTCGGTCGACAGTCGCGTGACCACATCGGGCACGTGTATGAACGGGTGTCCGCGGTAGCCCCGCGCGAACGCGCGCTGCGACTGCGCCTCGAGCTCGTAGTCGAGCTCCTCCATCACCCGCTCCTTCAGCTCGGCGGCGGCCGCTCCGGCGTCGAGGCCCGGTGCCAGGGCCTTGGCCATGCGCATGATCATTCCCGCGTTCTGCATGTCCGCGGCTATGGCGGAGGCCACGCCGGGGTACTGGATCTTGACCGCCACCGCGCGGCCGTCCGGCAGCACGGCGCGGTGCACCTGGCCGATCGAGGCGGCCGCTGCGGCCTCGTGGTCGAAGTCCTCGAACAGCTCCTCCACGGGCTCCGTCCACTCCTCGTCGAGCACGGAGCGCACCTTCTTCCAGGGCATCGGCGGCGCGGTGGAGCGAAGCGTGGCCAGTTGCTCCTGGTAGAGCTCGCGGTACTCGGGAGGCAGGAACTCGGTGTCGATGAACGAGGCGAGCTGGCCGATCTTCATCGCCGCGCCCTTCATGCGCCCGAGCGTTTGCACCATCCGCTCGGCGGCCTCGAGGTGGCGCTGATCGAGCGCCTCCGATGCACCCTCCCGGGAGCGAGCGAGGTTGGCCGCGCGGGTGCCCGCGTAGCGCACGCCCTCGGTCCCCACGACGGTGCCGACCTGGGCGGTGCGGCGGATACGGCCGGTGGGAATCGAGTTGTCGTCCGGGGCCACGCAACCCAGGGTAAGGGTGTTCGTCCCGCTACACTGGCCAGCCGTCATGGCCTCCTCACAGCGACCCACACTCACCGCCGACGAGCGCTCCGAAAGGGGTACCCGCGCGGTCAAGCGCCTGCGCCGCGACGGGCTCGTGCCCGGCGTGGTCTACGGCGGCGGCAACGGCGACAGCACGGCCTTCTCGGTCAGCGCCCTGGCGCTGCGCAAGGTCCTCGTCGACGGCTCTGCGCTGATCGATCTCGAGGTGGCGGGCAGCACGCGCCCGGTGATCGTCAAGGATCAGCAGCTTCACCCGGTGCGTGACGAGGTGATGCACATCGATCTGCTCGAGGTCCGCCTCGACGAGACGATCCAGACCGTGGTGGGCGTGCACATCGAGGGCGCCGAGGAGGCGCCGGGCATCAAGGAGGGTGGCGTGCTGGAGCACGTGACCCACCAGCTCAACATCGAGGCTCTCCCTACGGCCATCCCGGACTACATCTCCGTCGACGTGTCCGGCATGGAGATCGCCGGGACGCTCGCGCTCGCCGCGATCCCTGTGCCCGAGGGCGTGACCTTCCTCGACGATCCCGACGAGACCGTGATCGCCACCGTGGTGGTGCCCACCGAGGTCGAGGAGCCCGAGATCGAGGAGGAGACCGAACTCGTCGGCGAAGAGGGCGAAGAGGGCGAAGAGGTCGAGGGCGAAGAGGCCGAGGGCGAAGAGGGCGAGTCGGCCGCGGAGGGCGAGGAGTCCTGAGCCTTTTCCGCCGCCAGAAAGGCGGCGGGAAGGTCGACTGGCTGGTCGTCGGGCTCGGCAACCCCGGGGACCGCTACGCCCGAACCCGCCACAACGTCGGCTTCGAGGCGGCCGCCATGGCGGCCGAGCGCTGGGACCTGCCGAAGGCCAGAAAGCGCTACGGGGGCCTGTACACCGACGGCCGCACCGGTCCCGGCGGCCCGCGCGTGGGCGTCCTCCTGCCGCAGACCTACATGAACGACTCGGGCGACTCGGTGAGTCCCGCCCGCGGGGCGCTCGGCGTCGACCTCGACCACGTGGTGGTGGTCCACGACGAGATCGATCTGCCCTTCGGGCGCGTCGAGTCGCGCCTGGGAGGGGGCCTGGCGGGACACAACGGCCTCAAGTCCCTCAAGCGGGGCCTCGGCAGCGGCGACTTCCGGCGCGTCCGGGTGGGAGTGGGCCGGCCCGACAGCACCGATCCCGAGATCGTCTCCCGCCACGTGCTCGGCCGCTTCTCGGAGCCTCCCGAAGCTGTGCGCGAGCTGGTGGAGCGGGCGGCGGACGAGCTCGACCGCGTGGTCAACGGCTCCGGCTGAGGCCGGTCAGAACACGTCGCGGCGCCGCTCGGCCAGCACGGCCGCGCCCGCCAGCAGCAGTGTCCAGCCCAGCAGCACGAGTCCCGAGGGCAGCGGGTCGATCGCGTAGTCGGGGCTGTTGCCGCCCAGGCCGCCGATCGCGCCGCCCGGCGAATAGGCGGCCACGTCGTCCGACACGAGCGACAGCACCGGGTCGAGCACGAACAGATAGACGAGCAGACCCACCACCGCGGCCACCTGGTTGCGTACCAGCGCGCCCACCGCGACGCCGAGGGCGCCGCAGAGCGCGGCCAGGGCCACGCCCTGGACGATGAGCGAGATGTAGTCGCCGGCTCCGAGCAGGTCCACCGGCTGGTCGCGCGCGGAGAGCCAGGGCACGCCCACGGCCAGGGTCACGACCATTGCCACCAGGCCGAGGCCGGCGCCGGTGAGCAGATAAGCGAGCAGCTTGGAGGTGAGGAAGCGCAGCCGGTCCGGGCACACGAGCAGCGACGAGGTGATCGTGCCGTGGCGGTACTCCCCGGTAGCCGCGACGCTGCCGAGCACGAGCAGCAGGGCCGACACCACCCCGGCGCCCGACAGCGTGTCCTTCACGTCCTGCTCACTGGCCGCGTCGAGCGTGGCGAAGCCGGCGGCGCCGATCCCGAGCGTGAGCAGCACGACCGCCACCAGGAAGCCGAAGGCCGTGCGCGTGGTGCGCAGCTTGAGCAGCTCGGAGCTCACGAGTGCCGTCACGACGGCCTCGACTCCTCGCCGGTCAGCTCGAAGAACACATCCTCCAGCGAGGCCTCGCGCTCACGCAGCTCGTGAAGGGCCACGCCCTCACGCAGGGCGAGGTCGCCGACTGCCGCGGCGTCCGTGCCCGTGACCACCAGCGCACCGTCGCCGCCGGCCTCGACGCCGAAGCCCTCGCGCTGCAGCGCGTCGCCGAGCCGGTCGGCCGCCGGGCTGCGGACCTGAACCCCGCCGCTGGACGCCCCCGAGACGATCTCGTCGAGCGCGCCCTGGGCCACCACCTTGCCCCGGGCGATCACGATCACCGCGTCGGCGGTCTGGGACATCTCGGCCAGCAGGTGGCTCGACACGAGGACCGTGCGTCCCTGGGCGGCGTACCAGCGCATGTAGTCGCGCAGCCAGCGAATGCCCTGCGGGTCGAGCCCGTTGGCGGGCTCGTCGAGGATCAGGATGCGCGGCTCCCCGAGGAGCGCGGTGGCCAGGGCGAGCCGCTGGCGCATTCCCAGCGAGTACTGGCCAGCCCGCCGGCCGCCGGCGTCGGTGAGCGCCACCGCCTCGAGCACCTCGTCGGCCCGCGACTCGGGCAGGCGCGCCGCCCGGGCCACGGTCCGCAGATGGTCACGGGCGCGCCGCCCGGGATGGAACCCCGAGCGCTCCAGCACTGCGCCCACGGTCGCGATCGGGTCGGCGAGACCGGCGTAGGCCGATCCCTCCACGCTGGCCGTGCCGCTCGTGGGCCGGGCCAGGCCGAGGATCATTCGCAGGGTGGTGGTCTTGCCGGCGCCGTTGGGGCCGAGGAAGCCCGTGACCACACCGGGCTCGACGTCGAAGCTCACTCCGTCCACGGCCATCACGCTGCCGAAGCGCTTGGTCAGGTCGCGCACCTCGATGGAGCTCACGCGTGCCTCCTTACCCGCTTCGGCGCCGGAAGCGACACGCGCAAGCCTGCAATCAGCGCCAGTACGGTGCCTAGAATCGAAGACGAAGGCCGCCCGGACAGGCTCCAGGCGGCCGCAGCGCATGCTCAGAAGCCTTCTCACCTACGCCAAGCACGACAAGTCGGTCGGCGCCCTTGCCGATGCGGCACGCCACGAGCCGCAGCGAGTGTTCGTCTCGGCCAGCATGCGCCCCTATCTGCTCGCCTCCCTGATCGACGCCGACCCGGATCGCTCCGCGCTCGTGGTGGCCGGCGACGACCGCGCCGCACGCGACCTGGCCGCGGACCTCAGGGCCTTCCTGAGCCCGCGTACCGTCCGCTTCTATCCCGCGCGGGGAATGCGCTACGAGTCCCATCTCGCGCCGCCGCCCCACCTGGTGGGGCTGCGTGTGGCGGCGCTCGACGCATTGCTCGGCGACACGCCCGCCGTGCTCGTGACCAGTGCCGTGGCGCTGGCCGAGAAGCTGCCCGATCCGGAGCTGCGGCCCCACGGCTTCGAGATCGAGAAGGGTGGCCTGCTCGACCTCGACGAGGTGGCGGGGCGGCTGGTGGCCTGCGGCTACGAGCGCGTGGAGCAGGTGGAGGACCGCGGCGAGTTCGCGATCCGCGGCGACATCCTCGACGTCTACCCGGCCACCGAGGAGCGCGCGGTGCGCTGCGAGCTGTTCGACATCGAGGTGGAGCGCCTCACCTGGTTCTCCACCTTCACCCAGCGCTCGCTCGAGGAGGCCGAGCGCGTGGAGATCGCTCCCGCGGCCGAGCTCGCGCCCGAACACCGCGAGCTGGCGGAGATCGCGGCCGAGAGCGATGAATCGGAGCGTCCCGACGTGGCCGAGGTGCTCCCGGTGGAGCGCTTCCGCGAGCTGCTGGACCTCGTTCCCGACGACGCCCTGGTGGCGGTGTCGGCCGAGGAGGAGCTGGCCCCGGCCCTGCGCGACTACTGGGAGGACGTGACCACGAGCTTCCACGACGCCGACGCCCACCACCTGTACGTGCCGCCCGAGGAGCTGGATGCGTCGCTCGCACGGCGCGCCGCCCTGCGGCTGTCGAGCATCTCGCAGGACCAGCCCCACGAGTTCCGGGCACAGTCCGCCGACAGCGCTGCGCGCTCGCTGAAGGACGCCGAGCCGGAGCTCGAGAAGCTGGTGCGCTCCGGCTACCGGACGTTCGTGGCCTGGGCCAGGCGCGGCGAGGCCGAGCGCGCCCAACTCAACCTGGCCCGGGTGCAGGCCGCGTTCCTCGACGGGCAGCCCGCTCCCGAGGAGGCGTCGGTGACCTTCGCCCACGCGAGCCTGCGCGACGGCTTCATAGCCCCTCAGCTCAAGCTTGCCGTGCTGCCCGAGCACCGGCTGCTGCGCCGGCGCCGCAGCGAGCGCCCGTCGGGTCCCGCGGCCGGCACCGTGGCCTCGTTCAGCGACCTGCGTGCAGGGGCTCCGGTGGTCCACGAGGACCACGGCATCGCTCGCTTCACCGGCTTCGAGACCAAGACCGTGGGTGGGGTCACGCGCGACTACCTGGAGCTCGAGTACCGCGACGGCGACCGCGTGTTCGTGCCGAGCGACCAGCTCCACAAGATCAGCCGCTACGTGGGGGCCGACGCCGGCGACCCGCCGCTCTCCAAGCTCGGCGGCAAGCAGTGGGAGCAGATGAAGCTGAGGGCGCGCCGCGCCGCCCAGGCGCTCGCCGGCGAGCTGATCAACCTCTACGCCGAGCGCCGCCGCCGCGCCGGCCACGCCTTCCCGGCCGACAGCGAGTGGCAGCGCGACTTCGAGAACGCCTTCCCCTACCGCGAGACCCCCGACCAGCTCGAGGCGATCGACGCCGTGCGCGCGGACATGGAGGAGGCGCGGCCGATGGACCGCCTGATCTGCGGCGACGTGGGCTACGGCAAGACCGAGGTGGCGCTGCGCGCTGCGTTCAAGGCGGCCGAGGACGGCAAGCAGGTGATGTTCCTCGTGCCGACCACCGTGCTGGCGCAGCAGCACTTCGGCACGTTCTCGGAGCGCCTGCGCGACTACCCGTTTCGCATCGAGGTGGCCTCCCGCTTCCGCTCGCCGGCGAGTGTGCGCCGGACGCTCGCGGACTTCGGCGCGGGCCAGGTGGACATCCTGATCGGCACGCACCGGCTGCTCTCGCGCGACGTGCGCCCCAAGAGCCTCGGCCTGTTGATCGTGGACGAGGAGCAGCGCTTCGGCGTGAAGCAGAAGGAGCTTCTGCGCCAGCTGCGGCTCAGGGTGGACGTGCTGTCCCTGTCGGCCACGCCGATCCCGCGCACGCTGCAGATGTCCCTGGCCGGGCTGCGCGACATCTCCGTGATCGAGACCCCGCCCGAGGGGCGGCGGCCGGTGAGGACCTACGTCGGCGAGTACGACGAGGAGCTCGTGGAGAAGGCGGTGCGCCGCGAGCTGGCACGCGGCGGCCAGGCCTTCTTCCTCCACAACCGGGTCGAGACCATCGACGAGACCGCAGAGCGGGTGCGCGCGCTCGTGCCCGACGCCCGCGTGGCCGTGGCGCACGGGCAGATGGCCGAGGGACAGCTCGAGGCGATCATGCTCGAGTTCCTGCGCGGTGACGCCGACGTGCTCGTGTGCACCACGATCGTCGAGTCCGGCCTCGACATACCGAGCGCCAACACGCTGATCGTCGAGCGGGCGGACGAGCTCGGGCTGGCTCAGCTCTACCAGATCCGCGGCCGGGTGGGGCGCTCGCGCGAGCGCGCCTACGCCTACCTGCTCTATCCGAGCGCCGCGGCGCTGTCCGGGGAGGCGGGCGCGCGGCTGGCCACCCTGTCGGACTACACCGAGCTCGGCTCCGGCTTCAAGATCGCGATGCGCGACCTCGAGATCCGCGGCGCGGGCAACCTCCTGGGCGACGAGCAGTCGGGCCACGTCGCCGCCGTGGGCTTCGAGCTCTACGTGGGCATGATCGACGAGGCCGTGCGGCTGCTGGCGGGCGACTCGGCCGACGAGGGCGAGGAGCCGGTGCGCATGGACCTTCCGGTGGACGCCTTCGTGCCCGGCGACTACGTGCCCTACGAGGCCGCGAAGATCGAGATCCACCGGCGCGTGGCCGGCGCCCGCGAGATCGCGCAGCTGATCATGCTGCGCGAGGAGCTGGCCGACCGCTTCGGCCCGATCCCCGAGGCACTCGACAACCTGATCCGCCTCCAGGACGCGCGCATCAAGCTCGGGAGAGCCGGGGCGCGCTCGGTGGACTTCGCCGCGGGCCGCATGTCGGTGACCCCGATCGAGCTCGACTCGACCGGTGCCAAGGCGCTGCGGGCGCGGGTGCCGGAGGCGCTCTACGAGTCCGGCCGTGAGACGGTGCGCGTGCTCCTGCCCGACGAGCCCTCGGAGCGCTTTCGCGCCGTGGTCACCGCGTCCGAGGCGATCCTCGAGGTCGCCACCGAGCCGACCGCCTGATCTCCCACACGCGCTTCGCTACCCTTCGCCGTCGCTTCCGGCCCACTGCTGCCGCCGGAGCCTCGGTTCCGTCTTAATTCACCTTTACGTCCCCGAAGTAGACATGGCTCAGATGAAACACGCCTCGATCAAGTCGCTGTTCGCGCTCGCCCTCGTGGCCGTCGCCTCCCTCGCCGTGGCTGCCTGCGGCAACGACGTGCCCACCGGTGCCGTCGCCAAGGTCGGCGACGACACGATCACCCAGGACGACTTCGACAAGTGGCTCACCACAGCGTCCATGGGCCAGGGGGCCGAGGGTGGCGCCACCGCCGCGCCGGATCCGCCCGACTACACCAAGTGTGTGGCCGCGAAGCAGAAGCAGCCTGCTCCGCAGGGCCAGAAGAAGCCGAGCAAGGCGAGCCTCAAGGATCAGTGCAAGAAGGAGTACGACGCGCTGAAGACCGAGGTCATGCAGTTCCTGATCCAGGCGTCCTGGGTCCAGCAGGAGGCCGAGAAGCAGGACATCAAGGTCTCCGACAAGGAGATCAAGTCCTCCTTCGAGGACCAGAAGAAGCAGGCCTTCCCCACTGACAAGGCCTACAACCAGTTCCTCAAGAGCTCGGGCATGTCCGAGAAGGACATCCTCTTCCGGGTCAAGCTCGACCAGCTACAGCAGAAGCTGACCCAGAAGGTCACCGAGGACTCGAAGAAGGTCTCAGACGAAGAGGTTCAGGCCTACTACGAGAAGAACAAGAAGCGCTTCGCCCAGCCGGAGACGCGCAACCTGCACGTGGTCCTCACGAAGACCGAGGCGAAGGCCAACCAGGCGAAGAAGGCGCTCGAGGACGGCGAGAGCTGGAAGTCCGTGGTCAAGAAGTACTCGATCGACGAAGCCTCGAAGGCGCAGGGCGGCAAGCTCCCGGCCGTGTCCAAGGGCCAGCAGGAGAAGACGCTCGACGCCGCCTACTTCGACGCCAAGAAGGGTGAGATCGAGGGCCCGGTCAAGAGCCAGTTCGGCTGGACGGTCTTCGAGGTCGACAACATCACGAAGGCCACGCAGCAGTCGCTCGATCAGTCCAAGGAGACGATCCGGAACCTGCTGCGCTCACAGGGCCAGCAGAAGGCGCTCGACAAGTTCATCAAGGACTTCCGCGAGGAGTACAAGGACAAGACCGACTGCGCCGACGACTTCCGCGTCGCCGAGTGCAAGAACGGCCCGAAGGAGAAGACCAACACCGCTCCGGCCGCCGGTGGTCAGTCCCAGCAGCCGGCTCCCACGCCGCAGGCCCCCTCCGAGCAGCCGTAGAGCGATGAGCGACAGCGATCTCTCGAGCGCGCTCGCGCGCCTCGACGAGATCACGCGCAGGCTGCGCGTGGAGTGCCCGTGGGATCGCGAGCAGGACGAGCGCTCGATCGTGCCCCACACCGTGGAGGAGGCCTACGAGCTGGCCGATGCCGCCCACAGCGGCGACGACGCCAAGCTCGTGGACGAGCTCGGTGACGTGCTGTTCCAGGTCTACTTCCTGTCCCTGCTCCTGGAGGAGCGAGGCCAGGGGTCCCTGGCGCAGGTGGCCGACCACGTGCGCGAGAAGCTGATTCGCCGTCATCCGCACGTATTCGGCGACCGTGCCGCGGACACCGCCGGCGACGTGATCCGCAACTGGAACCAGATCAAGCGCGACGACGAGCGCGGGGGAGAGATCTTCGGCGAGCTGCCACAGACGCTGCCCTCCACGCTCTACGCGCAGAAGGTCCTGAAGCGCGCCGGCGCAGCGGGGCACGCCCTGGCCGACGGCGGTCACGACCCCGGCGAGCGTCTGCTGGCGGCGGTGCGCGATGCTGTCGACGCTGGCGTCGATCCGGAGCTCGCCCTGCGGCGGGCGGCGGATCGCTTCAAGGAACAGGTGGAGGCAGATTGAGCGAGATCGAGCAGGTTCACGCGCGGCAGATCCTGGACAGCCGCGGCAATCCGACCCTGGAGGTCGACGTCCTGCTCAAGTCGGGCGCGTCCGGCCGGGCGGCGGTGCCGTCGGGAGCGTCCACGGGCGAGTTCGAGGCGGTGGAGCTGCGTGACGGCGGGAGCGCCTGGAGCGGCAAGGGCGTTACGACGGCGATCGCCAACGTCAACGACGAGCTGGCCGCGAGGGTCGCCGGGATCGACCCCGCCGCCCAGCATGAGCTCGACCAAGCGATGATCGAGCTCGACGGCACGCCCAACAAAGGCAGGCTCGGGGCCAACGCAATACTGGGCGTCTCGCTGGCCGGGGCGAAGGCGGCCGCCTCGGAGGCGGGCCTACCGCTGTGGCGCTACCTCGGTGGCGAGGCCGCCCACGTGCTGCCCGTGCCGATGATGAACGTGCTGAACGGCGGCGCGCACGCCGACAACAAGGTCGACTTCCAGGAGTTCATGGTCGTCCCGGTGGGCGCCCCGACCTACGCCGAGGGCCTGCGCCTCGGGGTGGAGGTCTTTCACGCGCTCAAGAAGACGCTGCACGAGCGCGGCCTGTCCACCGCCGTGGGCGACGAGGGGGGCTTTGCCCCCGATCTCGACTCCAACGAGGCGGCTCTCGAGGTCCTGATCGAGGGCATCGAGGCGGCGGGCTACCGGCCCGGCGAGGAGGTGGCCATCGCGCTCGACCCGGCCACCAGCGAGATCTACCGCGAGGGCGCCTACGTCCTGGAGCACGAGGACCGCACGCTCTCGCCCGAGGAGATGTCCGCCTACTGGGCGGAGATGGCCGGCCGCTACCCGATCGTGTCGATCGAGGACGGCATGGACGAGGAGGACTGGGACGGCTGGAAGGCCCTCACCGAGGCGATCGGCGACGGCGTGCAGCTGGTGGGCGACGATCTCTTCGTGACCAACACCGAGCGTCTCCGGCGCGGGATCGATCTCGGGGTGGCCAACTCGATCCTCGTGAAGGTCAACCAGATCGGAACGCTCACCGAGACCCTCGACGCCGTCAAGACGGCTCAGGACGCCGGCTACACCGCGGTGATGTCCCATCGCTCGGGCGAGACCGAGGACACCACCATCGCGGACCTGGCGGTGGCCACCGGCTGCGGCCAGATCAAGACGGGGGCGCCGTCGCGCTCGGACCGCACGGCCAAGTACAACCAGCTGCTTCGCATCGAGGAGGCGCTGGGCCCGGACGCGAGCTACCCCGGACGCACGGTCTTTCGCAGCTAGTCCGCAAGCACGCCCGGCGGGCAGGATCGCGCCGCCGCGTGGCGAAGGCCGTGCGAATGGGACGCGCCGCAGCCGCCTTTCCGAGCCGACGCCGCTCGAGCATCCGCTGGGACCGCCTCGGCCGGCTGGCGCTGCTGGGCACGCTGCTGTTCATCCTCGTCCTGTACGTCTCGCCCGCCAAGCACTGGATCCAGCAGTCCCGGACGGCGGGCCACCAGTCGACCGAGCTGCACGACCTGCGCGACCAGAACAGGGTCCTCGAGCGGCGCGTGAAGGCGCTGGAGGATCCCGGGGCGCTCGAGCGCGAGGCGCGGCGCCTCGGCATGGTCCGCCAAGGCGAGCGCTCCTACGTGATCGAGAACCTCCCTAGGTAGACGACGCTGCGGTGCTCGCCCGACCAGCGCTCGGGCTGGCTCCTCGCGTATGGCCGTCAGGGGCGCTCGTGCTTCTCCCGCGGGCGGCCGCCGGCGAAGTTGGAGGCCTCGCGTGCGTAGCGGTTGAACGCGGCGTCGACCACGGCGACACCGTCACCGCCCGCGGCGTGGCGCCAGGCCAGCTCCGTGGCCCACTCGGTGCCGGCGGCGTAGAGCTCGGCCAGTTCATCGAGCACAAACGTGGAGCCCAGCCGGCGCCGGAGCTCCTCGACGACGGCGTCGGCGGCGACATCCAGGTCGGCACGCGCGGGCTCCGGGGCGGAGGCGAGCCGCTGCTCTCCCTCGCGCCACTGGTACAGGGCGTTCTCCACTGCGTAGGCCACAGTGGCGAGAATCTAGCGGTCGCCTCCGAAAATACGCCCGCGCTCGGCGGCTGCGAACCGTCGCCTGACCGCGCCCACGATGCTCGCCAATGCGCTGCATTGGCTGCGCTCGCGGTCACGCCCATGCTTGGTTCTCGCTCGCCGACCCGCGACCGTATTTCCGTCGGAGACCGCTAGCGAGAGCGCTAGGTGTCGTCCCCGTCGTCGCCGGATTCATCTCCGGCGCGAAGGATCACGATGCGATCGGGCTCGACCGAGACCGTCACGGGCCGGTGGCCGGCCCAGTGCTCGGCGTAGACGGGATCGTCCTGCACGGCGGGATCGAGCCACAGGCCATAGCCCTCCTCGCCGTGGTCGAAGGTGCCCTCGAGTGCCTTCGGGCGCCGCCGGCGCCCGCGCCCGCCGCGGCGTCCGCGCCGCCGCCGGCGCGGCCGGTCCTCGTCCGTGGCGTCCTCGTCGGAGCCGTCCTCGGCGTCCTCGGCGTCCTCGGCCTCCTCCTCGTCCTCGGAGGCCTCCTCCTCGGCCTGCTGCTCCGCCTCGAGCGCCGCCGCCACGAGCGCGTCGTCCTCGGCGCGCAGATCCTGCTCGTCGGCCTCCATCACCGCGGCCGGGCCGTTGCCCTCGGTCTCGGGGGCGTCGGCGGGAGACAGCTCGTGCTCGCGCTTGAACGAGCGGATGTCGGCCACCGACACCTCCAGCTGGTGGGCGATCCAGGCGTCGGTTCGTCCCTGCCGGACCCAGGTCCGGATCTGGTTCAGCTGCGGCTTTAGAGATCGGCGTGCCAAGCGGAGCCGGACACTACCAACGGTTCCCCTTTGCGCACAGATGTGAACGATGGTCTACTGGAGTGGGAGAACCCGTCTGGCAGGGGGGAAGTTCAGCGTGCTCGTTCTAACGCGCAAATCGAATCAGAGCATCATGATCGGCGACGAGATCGAGATTTCGGTCCTCGCGATCATGGGCGAGAAGGTTCGCATCGGTATAGAGGCGCCGCGCTCGGTGCCGGTCTACCGGCGCGAGGTCTACGTCGAGATCAAGCAGGACGAGGAAAAGGCGCTGAACGAGGCCAACTCACCCTGAGCCTACGGCTCTGCGGGCTCAGCCCGCCAGCATCGCCAGCGTCTGGAACATGACGATCGTCACGATCACGGCGGTGGCGACGAGGGTCAGGACGAGCAGCGCGAAGCGGAGCTTGCCCGCCTTTCGCGTGCGCTGCACCCGGCGCACGCGCGCCCTGTGCGCGGAGCGCTTTCGCAGGTGCTCCCTTCGCTCGATCGAGTCGGCCGCCTCCTCTCGGAAGGCCTCCTCGAACTGCGCTATCGACTGCCTCATCCGCATGAGGGGCGGAAGGCTACCAACGCCATTCGGTCTCGCAGCGCGCTGTCGGACCCTCAGGCTCACGCCCGTGCGGGCTCCCTGGCCGCCTCCTGGTACACCCTCACGAAGCGCAGGTAGTTGTCGGCCACCTGCTGCGCCGCGTCCTCACGCTCGACGTTGCCGTCGAGGAAGCCCTTGAGGGCGTCCCACCAGATGCTGCGGCCGATCGCGAAGCCCGCGTAGCCCTGTACCGGCGCGCCCTGGCGCAGCCAGTGGTCGACCTTGTCGTCGTCGGCTCCGCGGCCGAGCACCACGCACACCACGCCGTCGCGGCCGTCGCGCCGGGCGGTCTTCGCGATCGAGTCGCAGTCCTCGGAGCTGTCCACGCCCTCGATCTTCCAGATGTCGGGCTCGACGCCGCCCTCCTGGAACTCCCGGATCGTGCGGCGCATGAGCTCGGGACGCAGTTCGGCGTCGTAGCGATCGGTGTCGCCGCCGACCTTCTCGAGCTGGAACTCCTCGGCGGGCACGAGCAGCTCGAAGAGGTACTTGCGGTCGTTCTCGTGGAGCCAGCGGCCAAGCCGCTCCAGGCGCTCGCGCTGGCGATCGTTCATCTTCGCGTCGCCGTCCGGGTTGTAGCGCACCAACACCTTCGAGAAGTCGGGGTCGAACTGTGTGATGTGCTCGCCGAAATCGTCGCCGTACTGGAAGTCGAACTCGTCCTGCCCCGACTTCTCCACCGGCATGGAAAGCAGCAACCCGCGCTCCTTCGCCTCCGCCGGCATGCCGGTGGGTGCGCCGAACTGCTCGTCCACCAGAACGCCGCTGGTGCCCGGCTCGAGACCCTCCTCGGTCGCCTTGAGCATGCCCTCGAAGATGAGGTGCTTGGCGTCCGCGATCCGCTCGGTCTCCTCGGGCGTGGGATCGCCCTCGATTCCGAACATCTTCTTCTGGAACGAGCCGCGATGGTCGAACGCGAGGATGTACAGCATGCCGTCGTAGCCGAGTGTCATTGGTTCTCCTTACCGGGTACTCACCGAGAGTTCACACGGGTTATACCCCCTTTCCGCCCGACTTCGCTGGATACGATGGCCCCGTGGAGCACCGGTTCACCGGGCCCTCCTACACCCTCGGGATCGAGGAGGAGCTCATGTTGGTCAACGATGAGACCCTCGATCTGTCCAATTCGATCGAGGGTCTGCTCGAGGATGCCGCCGAGGCCGAGCTCGAGGGCGAGGTCAAGCCCGAGCTGATGGAGTCGGTGTGCGAGATCGCCACGACCCCGCTGGCGAACACGGTCGAGGCCGGTGAGCAGCTGCGGGGCATGCGGCGCGTGGTGCAGGAGATCGCTGGGCGGCGCGACATATCGATCGGCTCCGCGGGCACCCATCCGTTCGCGCTCTGGGAGGACCAGCGGATCGTTACTCGGCCTCGCTATCGAGATCTCGTGTCCGGCCTCCAGTTCGTGGCGCGCCAGGAGCTCATCTTCGGCATCCACGTGCACGTGGGGGTCGATGACCCGGACAAGGCCGTGCACGTGACCAACGGCATGCGGGTGCACGTCCCCCTGCTGCTGGCGCTGTCGGCCAATTCGCCCTTCTGGCGCGGCGACAGCACCGGCCTCGACTCGAGCCGTACCCCGATCTTCAGGGCCTTTCCGCGCAACGGCATCCCGCCGCGCTACGACGACTTCGAGGACTGGGCCAAGCGCATCCAGTTCATGATGAGCTCGAAGGTCATCGGCGACTACACCTACCTGTGGTACGACGTGCGCCCCCACCCCAACTTCGGCACGGTCGAGATCCGCTGCATGGACTCACAGACGCGGGTGGAGCACACGCTCGGCCTCGCCGCCCTGATCCAGGCGATGGTCAAGGAGCTGGCGGAGCACTACGAGGCCGGCAAGCAGCTCTCCCGCTATCCCTACGAGATGCTCGACGAGAACAAGTGGCTCGCCGCGCGCCACGGGCTCGGGGCGCACCTGGTGGACCTGCCCGACACGGCGCGGGTTCCCGTTCCCGAGCTGGCGCGAAGGGTCATCGACCGGCTGCACCCTCACGCGGAGGAGCTCGGCTCGGCGGCCGAGCTGGACCATCTCGAGGACATTCTCGAGAACGGCAACGGGGCTTCGCGGCAGGCGGTGGTCTACGAGGCCAATCACGATCTGCGCGAGGTCGTGCGCGAGATCCTGGACGCCACGGTGCCCAGACCGGCTGGCACTCCCGGGGAGTAGGAGTCGTGCGCAGCCGGCCGAGCCGGCTGCTTCGCCTGGGGCAGCTGGACCGCTGCGGGTACTCTGAGAGGGCGTGTCGCAGCCCGACCTTTTCGTCGTTTGCAAGAACTGCGGGTCAGAGGTGAGCCCGTACATCACCGAGTGCCCTTACTGCGGGCAGCGCATACGCAAACGGGCACCCAAGATCGACCGCTCCGGCGGCGAGGCGCAGCCCAAGCGCCGTGGGCGGGCCCGGCTGCCGCGGCTGCGCTCCGAGGAGATCGCCGGGATCGCCCCGGATACCCGGCCCTACGCGACCTTCGCGCTGCTGCTGGTGTGCGTGGCCACGCTGCTGCTCTACGCGGCCAAGCCGCTGCTCGACGTGGGCTACCTGATCCTCCCCTTCCGAGACGAAGTCTGGCGCTGGTTCATCGCCCCTTTCCACCACGCCGACCAGCTCGGTTACGCCTTCGTCGCCCTCGTACCGGTGGGCATCTTCGGAAGCCTGCTGGAGCGCCGCTTCGGGCCGCTCGTGCCCGTGCTGCTGTTTGTGCTCTGCGGCGCGGCCGGAGCCGGGCTTGCGGTTGCCCTGGAGACGCCGCCCCTGCTCGACAGTTCTTCGCCGTATTCGATCTTCGGCGCCAACGGTGCAGCCCTCGGAATGCTGTGCGCCTGGCTGGTGGACGATCGAATGGCGGCTCGCCGCGGCGAGGAACGCGACAACGACCTGCTCGGCGTCTACGTGATCGCGCTGGTGCTCGTGCTGCTGTCGCTCACCACCGAGGCCGCCAACATCGGCGTCGCGGCGGGTGGCGCCGCGGTGGGCGCGCTGCTCGGCCTGGCGCTGCCGCTGTTCACCCGCAAGACCGCGTACTGACGGTCTCCTAGTATCAGCGCCGATGTTCACGGACGAGCAGTTGGAGGCGGCCGTCCGCGCTCTTTCCGAGCCGGCACGCTTCGAGGGGGCCGAGCGGCTCGTGGCCGCGGCCGCGCCCCAGCTTCAGCGCATCCTGGGCGAGGCGCTCAACGAGGGCGGCTGGTTCGGCGAGGCCCACGCCATGCAGGTGCGGACCGCCGCGGGCGAGGCCGACGAGTCCGAGCGCACCGCCCGCATCGAGGCGCTGATCGCCGAGGAGACACGCATGGCGATGCTGATCGGCGTGGCCGTCGGCTGGGAGCTCGCCCGTGAACTGGGAATATCAGGATCGTGCGCAGCCGGCCGAGCCGGCCGCTTCGCCGAAGACGAGAACGACTCTGACGACGTATCCGACCCTTCCGGAGGAACCTGACCGTGGATATCCGCTTTCTGGGCCATGCCTGCTTCGAGCTGAGCGACGGCGACACCCGAGTGCTGATCGACCCGTTCCTGACCGGCAACCCCAAGGCGGCCGCCGAGCCGTCCGAGGTGGAGCCGACGCACATCTTCCTGACCCACGGTCACGGCGATCACTGGGGCGACGTGGTGGACATCGCCAAGCGCACCAAGGCGCACTGCGTGGCCATCGTGGAGCTCGCCGACGAGCTGGAGGGCCACGGGATCGAGAACGTGTCCGATCCCAACCTCGGCGGCACCGTGGAGTTCGAGGGCGGCTGGGTGCGCCTCGTGCCCGCGTGGCACACCTCTACCACCCCCGGTGGAACGGTCAACACCCCCGCCGGCCTCGTGATCAACCTGGGCGGCAAGACGATCTACCACCTCGGCGACACGGCCCTCTTCTCGGACCTGCGCCTCGTGGCCGAGCGAGACGAGCTCGATGCCGCGCTGGTGTGCATCGGCGGCCACTACACGATGGACCGCCACGACGCCGTGCAGGCCTGCGAGCTGATCGGCGCCCGCACCGTGATCCCGTGCCACTACGGGACCTTCCCGCCGATCGAGACCGACGATCAGGCGTTCAAGGCCGACGTGGAGCGGCGCACCGGCGGCGAGGGACGGCGCTCGAGCACGGTCGAGATCCTGGAGCCGGGCTCCTCGCTGAGCCTCTAGCCCCCCTGAGTACCGCGCTGAAACCAGATCGGACGATCCTTCCAATCGTGCGCCACGAGTGCCGCGCCCAGCACCGTGAGCGCCAGGCCCGTGGCTCCGTGGTGCACGCGCTGGCCGCCGATCCACAGGCGGCGGCGGATCGGATCGACGCCGATCAGGCGATTACCGTGTGTCCATGGCCTCCCGGTCATCGTCCTCTTCCGCACAAACCATGATCGGGCCTTTTCTGCGCCGGTCCAGTCGGCATTTCGTCGGAGTCGTCTTCCTGGGCGCCGCGCTCGCCCTGGGCGCATGCGGCTCCGATGACGAGAAGGACGAGACCCAGGCCACTTCGCCCCCCAAGACCCAAGAGGAGACCGTCACCGAGGACGAGACGGCCACGGCGACCGAGACCGAAGAGGAGCCGGCGCCGACCCAGCCCGACACGGAGACCGACACCGGGCCCGCCACGTCGCCCGAGGACGAGCAGGGCGGAGCGGGTGACGAGGAGCCGGCGCGAACGCTCGCGCTGTTCACGGGCAGCGGCGGCCAGATCAAGCCGCGTGTGGTCCGTGTACCCGCGTTCATCTCGATCCGGGTGGAGCTGCGGGCACGGGACGGCCTCTCGTACGGGCTCACGTTCCCCGGCAAGACGATCGAGGTCAGCGACGGGATCGCCTCCGCCTCGACCACCTTCGCCGGCCTGCGGCCCGGAGAGGTGCTGGTCGGGCGCTACCTGGAGGGCGGGGGCCGGGTGCGGATCGAGGCGACGGCCGAGCCGGGGCCCTGAGCCGGGGCGCGTTCCGCGAAAAACTGGCTGGCCAGCCAACCATTCGATACGCTGCGCGCGTCGCCGCCCACCAGCACCGAGGAGAGACTGCCGTGAGCGAATCCGTAATCCGGCGGACCGAGCGCGAGGACTTCCAGGCCACCAGCGATCCGGCGGTGATGGAGTCCGCGGACAGGGGCGAGGTCAACCTCCTCAGCTACTCCCAGCTCTACAACCTCTGGGAGCGCCAGCAGTGGGCCACCCAGGACCTCGATTTCACCCAGGACCGGATCGACTGGCACGAACGCATCCCCGAGGAGGAGCGCTTCCAGCGCATGTACGGCCTGTCGTCGTTCTTCATCGGAGAGCAGAAGGTCGCCGAGGAGCTGGGGCCGATGATGCGCGCCGCGCCCACCGAGGAGATGCGCATCTTCCTCTGCACCCAGATCGCCGACGAGGCGCGTCACGTGCGCTTCTTCAACCGCTTCTACGAGGAGGTCGGGATCCTCGAGGCGGATTCGCTCCAGGGCCGCCTCGAGGAGACGAGCGGCCACGTGAACCCGGAGTTCAACGAGCTCTTCGACGAGATGCTCAAGCGCCGGGTGGACGGGCTGGCGCGCCGGCCGGAGGACCTCGAGCTGCTGGTGGAGGCCGTCACGCTCTACCACATGGTGATCGAGGGCATGCTCGCGCTCACGGGGCAGCACTTCATCCTCCAGTACAACGAGGAGGTGGGCACGCTGCCGGGCTTCTGCGAGGGCTTCAACAAGATCGCCCGCGATGAGCACCGGCACGTGGCCTTCGGCGCTCGGTTCCTGCGCGAGATGGCCCAGGCCGACCCGAAGTACGCGGAGGCGATGACCCGCACGCTGGCCGAGGTGGCGCCCATCGCCGACGGCGTGCTGCAGCCCAAGTGGTACGTGGAGGGCGAGACCGAGGTGCTCGGCGCATCGCTGGAGGAGACGCGCGCGTTCGCGATGACGGCGCTGGAGCGGCGTCTGAAGGTGATCGGGCTGGCGCCGGTCGGCTCGGCCTAGGGACGCGGCCGTTTACCGGCTGCGCACGATCCTCAGAACATGCGCCCGCCGACGGGGACGTCGCTGGTCGGGCGCAGGAGGATCACCCGGCCCTCCTCGTCGGGCACGCCCAGCGTGAGCACCTCCGACATGAACGGGCCGATCTGGCGTGGCGGAAAGTTGACCACGGCGACCACGAGGCTGCCCTCGAGCTCCTCCCGCGAGTAGTTCTTGATCTGCGCCGACGAGCGCTTCTCGCCGATCTCCGCCCCGAAGTCGATGTACAGCTTCCAGGCGGGCTTGCGAGCCTCGGGAAAGTCCTCCACTCGAACGACCCGGCCCACGCGGATGTCGACCTTGATGAAGTCGTCGAACTCGATCACTACGGCGTCCCCGCTGCGGGTCAGGGCGAGGGCGGCAGGGGCGGCTGGGCGGGCGGAGCTCCTGGCTCGCCGGCCGGCGGGGCGGGCGGCGGTGTGAGCGTGGGATCCGTTGGCTCGCCGGGAGGGAGGGTGGGGTCGACCGGCTCGCCGGGCGGCGCCTCCACCGGCGGAATCTCCTCCTCCGGGCGCGGCGGGAGCACCACCGTGGAGCTCTCTTCCTGGACCGGTGCCGGCTCGGGGACCGGGGCCGGCTCGGGTGCCGGCACCGGCGCAGGTGCGGGCGGCACAACCGGGACCGCCGCGACCGGTTCGGGCTTCGGCTCGGGCTTGGGCTCGGGCTTGGCGGCGGCGGGCTTGGCCTCAGGCCTCTCGCGCGCGGGCTTCGCCGGCGCGGGCGCCGTGAGCGGCGTCGCGAGCGGTACGTCGGGCACGCGGGTGGCCACCACCGGAGCGGGCGTGACCGGCTGGCGCTCACTCACGTGCTTCACCTCTACGGCGCCGGCCGTGACGATCACCGCAGCGGCCATACCGGCGGCCGCCTTGGAGGCGAGCGTGCCCACCCCGGCGGAAACGGCTCCGCCCGCGGTAATGCCGCCGGCCGCCGTGGCCGCGGCGCCGGCCATGCCGGTGCCGGCCAAGCCAGCGCCCGCGCCACCGCTCGACGCGGCCGCGCCGCCGGCCACGCCACCCATGCCGAGCTTGGCCACCCAGAACTTCTTCAGGAACAGAAGCGGCGCCACCGGATAGATGGCCGCCAGCGCCTTGGTCGTCGTGCGCAGCTGACCCTTGAAGGTGCGGCAGCGATCGCAGCTCTTCAGATGACGCCGCACCGGAGGCGAGGACTTGAGCAGTCCCTCCGCCACCTGACCGAGCTCGAGGCGCACCTCCTCGCAGGTGAGCAGACGCGCCTCCGAGGCCTCGGCCAGCGCCACGCGCGCGCGCACGAGAAGCGACTTGACGCTGGGGACCGTGGTGTCCATCGCCTCGGCGATCTGGTCGTAGGAGAGAGCGTCGATCTCGCGCAGCAGCAGCGCGGTGCGCTGGGTCTCCGGCAGCTCCTGCACGTCCGCGACGATGTGGCGAAACTCCTCGCGCTTGTGCACGGTGTCGGCCGTGGTGGTGCCGCCGTCGCGCTCGAAGATGTCCATCGAGTCCTGGCCGGCCGGCTGGGGGCGGCGCAGGTGGTTGAGGCAGCGGTTGCGGGCGATCCGGTACAGCCAGGGACGCGCGTTGATCGGCCGCTCGTCGGCGCAGATCGCGTTGAACGAGGCGGCGAACACCTCCTGAAGCACGTCCTCGGCGTCCTCCTGGGAGCCGAGCATGTGGCGGCAGAAGGCGAGCAGACGAGGCTGGTAGCGCTGCACGAGCGCCTCGAACGCGCCGTGGTGCCCGCGCCGGATGAGAGCCACCAGGCGCTCGTCGCTCTGCAATCGCAGCAGGGGAGAGCGCCCGGCGAGCGCGGGCAATCCAGCCGATTGCCTTAGTGCGGAAGCTTCCAAAACGGAAAACTCGTCGTGCGCAGCCGGCCGAGCCGGCTGCTTCGCAAACAAATGGGCCCTCTGAAAAGGGGGTACCCGGCCCGGAAACACCGTAGCAATGGCGGAGTTGCGCGCCCTGCCTCTTCCGAACCGGTTTGCAAGTCCCTCCTGGCGGGCAATCGGTAAGCGTGCAGATCCTTGGCCTGATCATCATCGGAATCGTCATCGGCGTGCTCGCCCGTCTATTGCTGCCCGGACGGCAGCGGATCGGCGCCGGGATGACCGTCGTGCTCGGCATCGCCGGCGCCCTGGTTGGCGGCGTGGTTGCCAGCCTCATCGGTACGGGAGGCATCTGGGAGCTCAACTTCCTCGGGACCGTCGTCGGCGTCATCGCCGCGATCGGCTTCATCGGGGTGGCGGACTCCGCGGGGATCGGCTCCGGGGGCCGGCGCGACCAGCTCGGCCGCGGGCGCTGACCCAAACGGTTCGGGACCAAACCGTTAGTGCCCGGGGTGGGATTCGAACCCACAATGCTCCGGAGAGCAGCGCCTTTTAAGGGCGCCGGCTGTACCAGTTCGCCTACCCGGGCAGGTGGATCCTAGAAGTCGGGTATACACCCCGCATGGCCAAGTTGCTGTTCCTCCCCATCTCGATCGGCGCGAGCCTCCTGGCAGGCTTCATCTCGCGCAAGGTCTTCGACCAGCTTTGGGGGCTGGTCGACAAGGAAGAGCCGCCGGACTCCAAGCACCGCGACATTCGCTGGAGCCGCCTCCTGCTGGCGGGAGCGATCCAGGGCGCGGTCTTCCGGATGGTCAAGGAGGCCACCGATCACGGCAGCCGGACGGCCTTCTACCGGACCACCGGGTCCTGGCCCGGCCAGGAGCGCCCCGACCCGGAATAGCGGGGGCGTATACGCAGCCTCGTGAGATGGCGCACGAGGGCGGGTATGAGATTCGGCCAGGCCAGGCGCTCGCGGGGCCGCTTTTCAGGCTGAAAGCGGCCTGGAGGACGTACCCGCCATATGGGTGGACTCCGAATCAGGGCTCGCGTACACAGAAATCACAGGCATACTGGAAGCGTGATCCTGCTCACGGAGGGGCGTCGCTGCTCGCATAGCGGGCAGCCCGCGGGCATTGCCGATGTCAACGATTCCGAAATGCCGGCTTGGACGGATGTTCTAGTCGGGTGTCATTGCGGACTCAAGCCCACGCAACAAATGCCGAAGTAGTGAACGTGGCCTCCCTTCATCCCCTGCGTCACGAGGCGCGGGTTCTCGTGGCCCGCGCGCTCGCGAGTGTTGCCGTGTTCTGCACGCTCGCCTTCGTGCTTCTGGGTGGAGGCCCCCTCGGCGCGGTTGCTGCTGCGGCGCCCGGCGATGTTCCGCCGCTGCCCGATCCGGCCACGGCGGACGATCCTGCCCCCGCGCCGAGCGATCTCATTCCTCCGGCCGACCCGGCGCCGCCGCCCGTCGATCCCGCCGTGCCGGTCGATCCGGCCGTTCCGGTTGATCCCGCCGTGCCGGTCGACCCCGCCGTTCCGGTCGACCCCGCTCCCCCCGCCGAACCTCCCACCGACCCGCCGCCCGAGGTCCCGGTCGGCGGCGGCGGCAAGGACGATCCGGTCGACCCGACGCTTCCCGAGGAGCCTCCGACAGAGCCCGAGCCGGGCGACGGAGAGGATCCCGACAGCGCGCCGCCCGGAATCGACGACGGCGGAACGGCCGGCCGGCCCGGCGCAGGTGGCGAGGAGGACCCCGGTCTTTCCGGCGGTGCCGGCAAGCCTCCGCCGGAGGAGACCGAGGACTTGAACGTGAACGGGCTGGGTGACGGCAGCCCCGGTCAAGCTCCCGGCAGCGGCGACTCCGGCGACTCCGGCGACTCGCAGAATCCGTCCAACAGCGGGAACAACCCGGGCGCGTTCCCGCCGCTGGGGACCCTGCAGAGCGAGCCGGGCGGCGCCGGGCGCGGAACTCCTAACTTGAACGGCAGCGGATCATTCGGTTCCGGCGGCGGCGGTGGCGACGGTGGCTCCGGCTTCGGAGGGTCCGGAGGCGCGGGCACAGATATTGGCACCGGCACGGGTACCGGCACCGGCGCCGTCCTCGGCGCCGAGGCCGTGCCCACGGCGCTCACCCCGGCGAGCCTCACCCCGACCTCGGGTTCCGGCGACGCCGCCAATGAGAGCGACGGCGGGAACGGCGACGACGACAAGGGCTCGAACGACGGCAACGCGCGCAACGAACAGGCCATCTTCGGCGCTCCGGTGTACGGCAACCTCGCCGCCTCCTTCAGCTTCCTGCCCACCTCGATCAAGATCGCCCTTGCGGCGCTCGGCGCCCTCGTGCTGCTGCTCGCGCTCGGCTACCTGCTCCTGGGCCTGCGCAACCGCCGCCTGTCCCGCCAGCGCACCGAGCTCCTCCAAGAGGTCGGTCTGCTTCAGACCGCGCTGCTGCCGCCGGTGCCGGAGCGAGTGGGCGCGCTGCGCACCTCGGTGGCCTACCGGCCGGCCGACGGCCCCGGTGCGGGCGGCGACTTCTACGACGTCCTCCCGCTGGCGGGCGGCCGGGTGGGCTTCATCCTCGGCGACGTCTCGGGCCACGGACGCGGTGCGCTGGCCCGCACGGCCTTCATGCGCTACACGCTGCGCGCCTATCTCGAGGCCGGCCTCGAGCCCCGGGTGGCCCTGCAGGTGGCCGGCCGTGTGATCGACGACAACCTGGGCGGGGACTTCGCCACCGTGCTCCTCGCCGTGCACGACCCGGACACGGGCTCGCTGACGTACGCGACCGCCGGGCACCCCGCGCCGATCGTGGTCGGCCCCCAGCCCCACGAGCCCGTCACCGCGGGCTCCTCGCCCCCCATCGGGGTGGGCGTGCGCACCGGGCTGCGCCAGACCACGGTCCCGCTGGTGCCCGGCGCCGTCGCCTCGATGTTCACCGACGGCCTGGTGGAGGCCCGCGTGGAGGGCGGAATGCTCGGCCGCGAGAACCTCCAGCGGCTGCTCGACGAGCTCGGGCCGGAGGCCACGGCCGCGGGGCTGATCGACAGTGTTCGCACCGAGGCTCGCGTGCTCTCCGACGACATCGCCGCGGTGGTCATCCAGCCCACGGCCGGCGCCACCGCCGGGCTGTTCCGCACAGAGCAGCTCGAGCTCACGTCACGCGAGCTCGACGGCCCGCTGGCCGCGCGCTTCCTCGAGGCCTGTGGCGTCGAGGCTTCCGAGATCGAGACGGCGCTCTCCGACGCCCGCTCGCTCGCCGAGCGCTTCGGCGGCGTGATCCTTCACGTGGTGTTCGGCAACCGCCTGCGGGTGGAGGTGCTGCCCCGCAACGTGGAGTCGATCGAGGCCGCGTCGCGCCGCGCGTCCGCCGCGACCTAGTCCAACAGGGCCTCCACCACGGTCTCGGGCTCGTCCTCGAGCACGAAGTGCCCGGCCCCGGCCACGCGAATCACCTCCGCGTCCGGGTAGATCTCGAGCCACTGCTCGAGGAAGATGGGCTGGAACACCGGGTCGCGCATGCCCCATATGAGGCGCACGGGAACGCCGAGGCTGTCCAGCCGCTCGTGGATCGAGCCCATCACGGAGGCGCTGCGGTCTCGCTCCGTGAGCGGAATCTCGCGCTGGAAGGCGAGAGTGCCCACACGCGACCAGTAGTCGGGAAACGGCGCCCGGTAGGCCTCCATCACGAGCGGGTCGACCTCCCGCTTGGCCATGCCGCCGGGGATCGACTCCACGAACAGGTTCCCTCCCAGCGCCAGTATCTCGCCGAGCCCTTCGCTGCGGAACTCACGGAGGAACGGAGGCAGGAAGCTCGGCAGCTCCCATGCCCACGTGTTCACGAGGACGAGCGACCGCAGCCTGTCCGCGCGTTCGAGGAGCGCGCCGAGCCCGATCGGGCCGCCCCAGTCGTGGACCACGAGGGTGATGTCACGCAGGTCGAGCTCGTCGATCAGCGCGACCGCGTTGTCGATGTGAGCCCGCAGGGAGTAGCCCGACAGGTAGGGCGGCTTGTCAGAGCGGCCGAAGCCCATGTGGTCGAAGGCCACGCAGCGCCGGCCGCTCGCGCTGAGCTCGGCGATCGGCCGCCTCCACATGTAGCTCCAGGTGGGGTTGCCGTGGACGAAGAGGGTGGGTGCGGCGTCGGGCGGGCCCTCGTCGACGTAGTGCAGCCTGACCGTCCCGGCGTTCACGAACCGTGCCTCGAAGGGGAAGGTCCCGTTGAAGTCACCGTCCAGCCGCTCGCTCACGGCTCGCTTATACCCGATCGGTTAGGCTCGCGAGCCCGTGTCGACCGACACCGATACCGAACAGGGGACCGCCCTCCACGGCGGCAGGCTGGTGGCCAAGCGCCTGCGGGCGCACGGCGTGACGAAGCTCTTCACGCTCTCTGGCGGGCACCTCTTCTCGATCTACGACGGTTGCCGGGAGGAGGGCATCGACATCGTCGACGTGCGCCACGAGCAGTCGGCGGTGTTCGCGGCGGAGGGCTGGGCCAAGGCCACTCGCGAGCCGGGCGTCTGTGCGCTCACCGCCGGGCCGGGCGTGACCAACGGCATGAGCGGGATGGCCTCGGCCCTGATGAACGGCACCCCGCTGGTGGCGCTGGGAGGCCGGGCGCCGGCGCTGCGCTGGGGAATGGGCTCCCTTCAGGAGATCGACCACGTGCCCTTCGTCGCGCCGGTGACGAAGCTCGCACGCACGGCGTCGTCCACGGCGGAGATCCCCGGCCTCGTTGACGAGGCGCTCCAGACCGCCCTCACGCCGCCGAGCGGACCCACCTTCGTCGACTTCCCGCTCGACCAGGTGTTCATGGAATCCGACGTGGACGCCGATGCCCCCGCCGCCGTCCCCGATCCGACGGGGCTGCCCGTGGCCGACGGCGATGCGCTGCAGCGCGCGACGGAGCTGCTGCGCGGGGCGGAGAGGCCGGTGGTGATGGCGGGCACCGGGCTCTACTGGGCCCACGCCGAGTCGGAGCTGCAGGCCCTCTGCCGCGAGCTCGAGATTCCGGTGTTCCTGAACGGCCTGGCGCGCGGCTGCGTGGCGGCCGACGACCCGATGTTCTTCTCCCGTGCGCGCAGCACCGGCCTCAAGGGTGCCGACGTGGCCCTCGTTGTGGGTGTGCCGATGGACTTCAGGCTCGGCTTCGGAGGCTCCTTCGGGGACGACACTCAGCTCGTGGTCATCGGCTCGACGGCGCCGGATCGTCCTCATCCACGCGAGGTGGCGGCAGAGCTGTACGGCAGCGTCGGCGCGACGCTCGACTCGCTGCGGACGGGCGCCGCGCCCGGCGGGAACCGCGCGGACTGGGTGGTCACGCTGCGCGCGACCGAGGACGAGAAGCGGGCGGCCGAGCAGGCCGACCTCAGCGACGAGCGCGCGCCGCTTCACCCGATGCGCGTCTATCACGAGCTGGGCCAGGTGCTGGATCGCAACGCCGTGGTGATCGGCGACGGCGGCGACTTCGTCTCGTTCGCCGGGCGCATGATCGAGACCTACGAGCCAGGCTGCTGGATGGACCCGGGCCCCTACGGCTGTCTCGGCGCCGGGCCGGGCTCTGCCCTGGCGGCCAAGATCGCGAACCCCGACCGCCAGGTATGCCTGCTGCTCGGCGACGGCGCGTTCGGCTTCGCCGGCATGGAGTTCGACACCTTCGTGCGCCATGGGGTGCCCGTGGTGGGCGTGATGGGCAACAACGGCATCTGGGCGCTCGAGAAGCACCCGATGGAGTTCATCTACGGCTATTCGGTGGCGGCCGACCTTCAGCCCGGACTGCGCTACGACGAGGTGGTGCGAGTGCTTGGCGGACACGGTGAGCTGGTCGAGCAGCCTGCCGATCTGCGCCCTGCGCTCGAGCGTGCCTTCGCCTCCGGCAAGCCGGCGCTGGTCAACGTTCTAACCGATCCCTCCGTGGTTTATCCCCGAAAGGCCAACCTTGCGTAAACGCAAATCGGCCCGGCGTATTTGGCGCCCTTCCACCAGCACGCAATCTGGTTTATGATCCCGCATGCCGGATTGAGCGTCCGTGCGGCAAACACCGTCGGTGCTCACTCTGGTTCATAGGTTCGGGCGAAGCCGCATCGTATCGGCGCCTCCCGCCGTCCGGACCGCAAGGCCCCTTCAAGGCACGTACCCCTGCCCGTCCTGATGGGGCTGTTTCGAGAGCCGCCCGCATGATGCGGGCGGTTCTTTGTTCAGGTGCCGGCGGCGTCTTCGGCGGCCGCAAGGGCCGCCCCGTGCAGGATGTCGGCCTCGCTCACCTCGACCTCGTCGAGGCCGAACGCGCGGATCGACTCGACCAGGATCGTCACGCCCGCGACGATCGTCGGCGCCCGGTCGGGATGCAGTCCCGTCACCTCGCGCCGCTCGTCCAGCGGCAGCGCAGCGAGCATGGCCTGGATTCGCTCGGCGGCGGCCAGGCCGGCACGGTAGCCGTGGACCCGGTCCGAGTCGTAGGGGTCCAGCTCCTGATCGATCGCCGCGAGCGTCGTGGCCGTGCCCGCCACCGCGATTGCCAGCGAGGTGGCCTCGCGCTCCTCGCCCGGCACGCTCCGATCGATCACCTGCCGCACGTCGCCGGCGAGCTGCTCGAGCTCCTCGTGCTCGGGAGGGTCGGTGTGAAGGAAGCGCTCGGTGTGGCGGACCGATCCCATCTGGGTCGAGACGTTGAAGCTGGGCGGGTCGCCCGGTTGGCCGATCACGTACTCCGTCGAGCCGCCGCCGATGTCTATGACCACCACCGGGGCGTCCTGCTCTGCGGGCGGGCGAGCCGCGGTAGCGCCCAGAAAGGTCAAGCGCGCCTCGTCGTCTCCCGAGATCGTGCGCGCTTCGATGCCAAAACGCTCGTTCAGCTCGTCCCGAAAGGCGGGGCCGTTGTCGGCGTCGCGCATGGCGCTCGTGGCCACGGCGACGATCCGGTCGGCTCCGCAGCGGTCGATCACCTCCCGGTAGCCGGCAAGCGCCTCACGCACCCGGTCCATGGCCTCGTCGGCGAGACGTCCCGTGGCGTCCACACCCTGGCCCAGCTTGGTGATGATCGTGCGGCGCTCGATCTCGGCCACCGTCCCGTCGACAACGTCCGCCACCAGCAGCCGAGTGGTGTTGGTCCCCTGGTCCACCACGGCCACCCTCATCTTCTGCCCCGCTCGTTGCGCATGCGAGCGCGACGCTACACGCCGCGTGCTGTTGACGGCGGATTCACGATTGGTACCCTCGTACGTCGACGACGCGGGGTGGAGCAGTCAGGTAGCTCGTCGGGCTCATAACCCGAAGGTCGCGGGTTCGAATCCCGCCCCCGCTACCTCACGAAGCCCCTGCTGATGCGGGGGTTTCGTCGTTTCTGGGGCCCCGTTTCCGCTCAGGTGGGGCGGGTTGTGTCGGTCGGGCTGCTTTGCTGTGACCATGCGTGCTGCCCTTTTCGTAGAACCCCACCGCATCGAGGTTGGCGACCGGCCCGACGCGGCAATCGCCGAACCGACCGACGCGATCGTCCGCGTCGTGCTCGCGTGCGTCTGCGGCTCAGACCTCTGGTACTACCGCGGCGACTCACCGTTTGAGCCGGGGCCGATCGGCCACGAGTTCGTCGGCGTTGTCGAGGACGTCGGCGCGGACGTGCACAACGTCAAGAAGGGCGACTTCGTGATCGCCCCCTTCGCCTTCAGCGACGGAACATGCCCGCACTGCCGCCACGGGATCACGACCGCGTGCGTGAACGGCGGCTTCTACCCGATGAACGGTGACGGCGGACAGGGTGAGGGAGTGCGCGTGCCGCTCGCCGACGGCTCGCTGGTGAAGGTTCCGGGATCCGGACACTCGGACGAGATGCTCGCCTCGCTGCTGACGCTGTCCGATGTGATGGCCACGGGCCACCATGCGGCGGTCTGCGCGGACGTGCAGCCCGGCAGCGTTGCGGCGGTGGTTGGTGACGGCGCCGTGGGGCTCTCCGGTGTCCTGGCGGCGAAGCGGCTGGGTGCCGAGCGCGTCATCACGCTGAGCCGCCACCCCGGCCGGCAGGAGGTCGCGCGCGAGTTCGGCGCCACCGACATCGTCGAGCAACGCGGCGACGAGGCCACCGAGGCGGTCATGGACCTGACCGACGGGGTCGGTGTCGACGCCACACTCGAATGCGTCGGCACCGGTCAGGCGATGGAGACGGCGCTGTCGATCGCGCGCCCGGGGTCGATGGTCGGCTACGTCGGCGTGCCGCACGGCGTGGAGCTGCCGATCGATGAGATGTTCTTCCGCAACAAGGGCGTCCGCGGTGGCGCGGCGCCGGCCCGCGCCTACGTCCCCGAGCTACTCGACGACGTCCTCGAAGGCCGGATCAAGCCCGGCCGCGTCCTCGACTACGAGACCGACCTCGACGGCGTCGCGGACGCCTACGCCGCGATGGACGAGCGGCGGGCGATCAAGTCGCTGGTGCGGGTCGGGGCGTTGTGATGCCTGACACGACGAAAGGCGCCGCAAATGCAGCGCCTTTCGCCGGTTCTGGTGGGCCGGGGGCGGTGGCTATCGGTCGGAGCCCCTGCTGCCTTCCTCGGGCCCGCCGTCGTAGCGGGTGTTCGGCCCGGCGTTCGACGCCGCGGGGGAGGACAGCGCGCCGCGGGTGCCCTCTTCGGGGCCGCCGTCGTAGCGCACGCCGGGCGACTCCTTGATCGAGTTGGGGTCGAAGGTCGCCGGCGCCGAGCGCTGGGTCAGCGCGGCGGTTCCCTCCTCGGGGCCGCCGTCGTAGCGGACGCTGCCGGTCGGGCCGGGCGCGCTCGCCTGCGTTGCCGAGGCGGCGCTCGTGTCACGGTCGTCGTCTGTGGCGAGGATCACGACGGCGGTGGTGAGGCCGACGAGGCTTATCGCCAGGATGACGAGCAGCGCCCGTAGGTGGTTGTAGTGGGAGCGAAGTACGACTGCGGGGTGACGGCTGGGGATTGCCTGGCCCATTACTGCCTCCTGTCCGCGGCGGCCGCCTGGCGGCTCGCCGCTTCCGTTTGTCGGTCGACGTCGATGCCGATCCTGCGGGAGCGGGGTTTCAGCGCGGCGACGAGGCGGCAACAGCCCGGTAACAGAGGAATGGCGGGGTGCGCAGGGCTGCTGTACGTTGGAATGCCTGGCTTCCGTTGGCCCCGCCGGCATGGATTTCCGCATTCTCGGCCCGCTCGAGGCACTCGATGAGGGCCGCCCCGTCAGGCTGGGAGGAGGCAAGCAGCGCGCGCTGTTGGCTCTGTTTCTGCTGCACGCCAACGAGACGCTCAGCAGCGACCGGCTGATCGACGAGCTGTGGGGAGAGCGCCCGCCGGCCACCGCCGCCAAGACCGTGCAGGTCTACATCTCCCGGCTGCGCAAGACGCTCACAGGCGGAGCGGACGAAGCGTCGGCCGGCGTGGTCGTGACCCGCGAACACGGCTACGAGCTGGCGCTCGATCCTGACCGTCTCGACGCGCACCGCTTCGAGGCGCTGGTGGCCGAGGGGAGAAGCGAGCTCGCTGCGGGCCGCCCGGGACGTGCCGCCGCGGTGCTGGAGGAATCGCTCTCCCTGTGGCGCGGCCCGCCGCTGGCGGACCTCGCCTACGAGCGGTTCGCGCAGCGCGAGATCGCGCGACTCGACGACCTGCGGGTCGCGGCGTCCGAGCAACTGATCGAAGCGAAGCTGGCGCTGGGCGCCCACGCCGAGGTGCTGGGCGAGCTGGAGGCGCTGATCGGCGAGCATCCCTTCCGCGAACGCCTGCGCGGGCAGCTGATGCTGGCCCTCTACCGCTGCGAGCGGCAGGCCGATGCGCTGCAGGCCTTCCAGGACGCGCGCCGGGTGCTGGTCGAGGAGCTGGGCATCGAGCCGGGCGACCACCTGCGCGAGCTCGAGCGGGCGATCCTCGCGCAGGACCCGGAACTCCAGCTGGTAGCGGCGCAAGAGCCGGCGGCAGCCGATCGCGTAGTCGAGAGTCCGCGCAGCGCGCTCGTGGGCCGCGAGCGCGAGCTCGCCGAGCTCGTGGAGGGTCTCGATGACGCGGTCGCCGGCCGCGGACGGCTGTTTCTGCTCGTGGGCGAGCCCGGTATCGGCAAGAGCCGTCTCGCCGAGGAGCTGATCGCACACGCCAGAGCGCGCGAAGCGCGGATTCTCGTCGGCCGCTGCTGGGAGGCGGGCGGCGCCCCGGCCTACTGGCCCTGGGTCCAGTCGTTGCGGTCGTACCTCCGCGATACCGACGCGGACACGCTCCGATCCCAACTTCGCGACGGAGCCGCCGACGTGGCGCAGCTCCTCCCCGAGCTCCGCGACCTCCTCCCCGATCTGGCGCCGGCGCGGCCGCTCGAGTCCGAGGGAGCGCGCTTCCGGCTCTTCGATTCGATGACGGCCTTCCTGAAGAGCGCGGCGGCGGCGCGGCCCCTCGTGCTGGTGCTCGACGATCTGCACGCCGCAGACGAGCCATCGCTTCTGCTTCTCCAGTTCGTGGCTCGCGAGCTCGGCGACAGCCGTCTGCTGATCGTCGGCGCGTACCGCGACGTCGATCCCACCCCGGCGGATCCCCTCACCACGACTCTCACCGAGCTGGCTCGCGAGCCCGTCACGCGACAGCTCGCGCTCGCCGGCCTCGGCGAGGAGGACGTCGTCCACTTCATCGAGCTCGCGGCGCCGGGCAGGCCCGGTACGGAGCTGGCTCCAGCGGTTCATGCGGAGACCGAGGGCAACCCTCTGTTCGTGGGCGAGATCGTGCGGCTGCTTGCCGAGGAGAACCGCCTGGAGGATCCGGTAGCGGCGCCACTGGCGATCCCGCAGAGCGTGAGAGAGGTGATCGGCCGCCGTCTGCGCAATCTCTCGGACCCATGCAACCGGCTGCTCACGCTGGCCTCGGTGCTCGGCCGCGAGTTCGATCTCGACGCCCTGGCGAGTGTCAGTGGACTCAGTCCCGGCGAGATCCTCGAGCTGCTCGACGAGGCGATGGAGACACGCGTGGTCTCCGAGGTGCCCGGCGCGATCGGCCGCATGCGCTTCGCCCACGCCCTGATCCGGGACACGGCGTACCACGGTCTGACGAGAAGTGGCCGGGTGCAGCTCCATCGGGAGGCCGGGGAGGCCCTCGAGGCTCTCTACGCGCCGGACCTCGATCCCCATCTTCCGGAGCTCGCGCACCATTACTTCGAGTCCGCCGCGGGCGGAAACGGCCAGAAGGCGGTCGACTACGCCCGCCGGGCCGGCTCTCTGGCCATCGATCTGCTCGCGTACGAGGAGGCAGTGCGCCTCTACGAGATGGCGCTCGAGGCGCTCGGGCTCGATGGCGCCGCGAGCGCCCTACTTCGCTGCGAGCTGCTTCTGGCCTTGGGCGAGGCGCAGAGCCGGGCCGGAGACGACCCCGGGGCGAAGTCGACCCTTCTGCACGCGGCCGACCTGGCGCGGTCCGCGCAGCTGCCCGAGGTGCTCGCCCGCGCGGCCGCCGGCTACGGCGGACGGTTCGTCTGGCAACACGCCCTGATGGACGAACGGCTCGTGCCTCTGCTCGAGGAGGGGCTCTCCGCTGTCGGTGAGGAGGACAGCGTGCTGCGGGTCCAGCTGCTCTCGCGCCTGGCCGCCGCGCTCCGCCACGAACCCTCTCGCGAGCCCAGAGAGCGCATCATCGAGGAGGCCCTACAGATCGCGGGCAGGATCGGCGACTCCGCAACGCTCGCCTACGCGGCCGCCGCGGCAGCGTCCGCGTTGATCGCGCCCTGGACCGCCGAGCGGCAGTTGGCCGAAGGAAGCGAGATCGTCTCCCTGGCAGCGAGGACGGGAGATCGGGAGAGGCTCTTCGACGGGCACGATCACTCGTTCTGGGCCGCCTGGGCGCTCGGCGACGCCGACCGGCGCGCGGCCGAGCTCGACTCGATGACCCGCGTTGCCGGGGAGCTGAGGCAGCCGGCCCAGCACTGGGCGCTGGCCACGGCACAGACCGTGCTGGCGCTGTCACACGGCCGGTTCTCGGAGGCGCCGGAGCTGATCGACCAAGCGGCGGCGGTGGGAGAGCGCGTCCTCACATGGGGCGCGGTGGCGGCACGCAAGCTCCAGCTCTTCCTGCTGCTTCGCGAGCAGGGGCGACTCCAGGGCTTCGAGCGGGAGCTCGTCGGCTGCGAGGGCGAGTTCCCTTCACCGCTCGTGCACGGGGCCGTTCTCGCTCACGTCTACGCCCGCGGGGAGCGGCACGAGGAAGCGCAGGCCCTCCTCCAGGAGCTCACGCGGCGCGACCTGTCCGACTGGCACGTCGACGAGGAGTGGCTCTGCGGCATCTGCCTGCTCGCCGAGACCTGCGCAATCCTCGAAGACACCCCACATGCCGCTCCCCTGTACGAGCTCTTGCTGCCCTACGGCTCGCTCAACGCAGCCGCCGTGCCCGAGCTCACACTCGATTCCGCCAGCCGGCCGCTCGGCCTCCTCGCCACCCAGCTGGGTCGCTTCGACGACGCCGCGGGACACTTCGAGGAGGCGATACAGATGAACGAGAGGATGGGCGCTCGTCCGGGCCTCGCCCACACGCAGGCCGACCTTGGCCGCATGCTGCTCCGGCGCAACTCGCAGGGAGACGGACAGCAGGCGCAGGAGCATCTGTCACGGGCTCTTGCGACCTACCACGAGCTCGATATGCAGACTGACGCGGCGAAAACCAGCCGCACGCTCGCCTCGGTCAGCCGCCGGCGTTCGTGACCGTGCGCTGAGCCGGCCGCACGGGGCTCGGCCAGAGCCGCCAGGCCACCTCGGCGAACGCGAGCCCGATGAGAATGCCGAGGGAGCTGTCGGCTAGGCGCTCGAGGCCGATCTTGTCGCCCTGGAAGTCGACAGCGCTCAGCATGAACAGGACCGTGGGTGTGATCAGCGCAACGAGCCAGAAGTAGCCACGCTCGTCGAGCGCGAACAGGCCGAAGGCGGCCACTGCGGCGCCCGCGGCGAGCGCCCAGGGCTCGTGCGTGGCCAGGGTGATGGCGATTATCAATCCCGCGCCGGCGAAGGTGCCAACGGCGCGCTGCAGGCTGCGCACGCGCGTCGCCCGTTCTTCCGGCTGGAGAATCGCGAGAGTCGTGAGGGGCACCCAGTAGCCGTGCGCGAGATCGATCACGAGGTAGAAGAGCGTGCCCGCCGCCACCGCGAGTCCGAGCCGCGCCGCGTGGGCCCGGAGCGCCGAGTCGCGGCCGGTGACGGCCACACGCACCGCCCTCAGAGAGTCGCGCACCACACGCTCCGAGGGCTCAGGCCCCCTGCGGGCAGCGATCACCAGGACGAAGCTTGCGATCACTCCGAATGAGAACCAGAGCAGCCGCTCGCCGAACGGCTCCGGGCTCGCCGGGATGCCGGCCAGGACCACGAACACCGCCGCGTTCGCAAAGCCGATGATGGCACCCGCGCGTCCAGCGGCGCGGACGAAGGCCCACCCGCTCACCCACAGGAGGGTCGCGACGACCACGGCCCAGTCGTGGTCTTGAACGACGTTGGCGAGCGCGAACGCCCCCACTTCGCTCGCGGCCGCGACCGAGCCCCACCACAGCCGTGAGCGCAGTCCCGCGCCGGGTATGCAGAGCGACGTGTTCAGCCCGCCGATCCCGGCAATCAGGCCGAGCACCGCCTCACCGGAGGCGATCCCGATCGCCAGCGGCCCGACCGTGGCCACCGCGCCGGCGATCCCCGCTCGCCATTCGAGCCTGTGCTCGTCCGTGCGAAACGCCTCGCTCACGAGATCCCGGGCGGCGGACATCGCGTGCGATCTTCTCCGATCCGGCGGTCGGGCCAAGCTCACACGTCCAGCGCCTCCTGTATCGGCGGGTACACGATCCGCGTTCCGTCCACCACGGCGGCCTTGGTGAGCTGGTGCTCCTCGGTGCGCCCGCGCGTATCGATGTGGAACACCTCGCATCCACGGATCACCAGGGCGTCGGCCAGCAGGCGCCGGTGACAGCGCACCCAAGCGCGCTCGGCACACATGACCGCCGGCCTGCGTTCCGCCGCCAGCTCGAGGAGCCGCTCGAGCGCGCCCGAGAACTCCCCGCTCGCCATGTGATCGGCATAGCCGCGAAACCCGTCGTTCTCCCAGAAGCCGTTCGGCGAGTCCGGGGCCGCCGGGCGCCTGCCGCCCAGACCCGGCAGGTGAAGGTAATCGACCGGGAGCGCCCGCTCGATCTCTCCCGGGCTGGTCCAGGGGACGCGCCGCGAGCCGGGGTAGCGGCGCACGTCGACCACCATCTCCACGCCCTGATCGCCGAGCAACTGGGCGAATCGCTCGGGCTCGTGGGTGGAGTGCCCGATGGTGAAGACCTTCGCCACCCGGGCGAATCTAGTCGCCCAGCTCGCGGCGCTGCGAGAGTTGGGGCTCTGGATGAGCTGAGGACATCCGATGGCCGGAAGTTCCGCGCCGTGCCGATCGACCAACCGGTGGGCGTCGCGATTCCGGACGAGTTCGCGCCGCGGAAGCTCGCCCGGCGCACTGCCCAGATCGTGGCCGCGCTCGCGGTGGTCGGTCTCGTGTTGCTGCTGGCCCCCGGGCTGGGGAAGGTCCGGGACCTGTTGACCGAGGCGCGGCCGGAGTGGCTGGCGCTGGCCGTGGCATTCGAGGCCATGTCGTGTGTGTCCTACGTGTTGATGTTCCGGCCCATCTTCTGCAACAGCATGCCGTGGCGCACCAGCTGGGAGATCGGCCTGTCGGAGCTCGCCGCCGGCTCGATCGTGCCGGCGAGCGGCGCGGGTGGGCTGGCCCTCGGCGCCTGGATCCTGCATGAGGGCGGCATGCCGGCGCAGCGAATCGCCAACCGCTCGGTGGCCTTCTTTCTCATCAAGAGCTCGGTGAACTTCATCGCCGTGGCGGTGCTCGGCACGGCCATGGCGGTGGGCCTGCTCGGGCCCGACCTCTCGCCTTGGCTGACCGCCGTGCCGGCGGCGGGCGCCGCGCTCGTGATCGCCGTGGTGCTCGTGGTGCCGCGGCTCGGCGTGGGCGCACCCGTATCGGCCGACGCAGGACGGACACGCAGGGCACTGGGGGCGGTGCGCAAGGCGCTGGTGGGCGGGACGGGTGAGGCGGTGCAGATAGTGCGTTCGCGCAATCTGCTCGTGATCGCCGGCTCGATCGGCTACTGGGCGTGGGACAACGCGGTTCTCTGGGCCACGTTCCAGGCCTTCGACTACTCGCCTCCGATCACGGTGATCCTGATGGGCTACCTGATCGGGCAGCTGGGCGGCCTGTTGCCCCTGCCCGGCGGCCTCGGAGGGATCGACGGCGGCTTGATCGGAACGCTGATCGTGTACGGCACCCCGGTGGCGACCACCACCGCCGCGGTGCTCGTCTACCGCGTGATCCTCTTCTGGCTGCCCCTGCTCCTGGGCGCGGTGGCGTTCATCTCGCTGCGGCGGGCGCTCAACAGACCCGATCGGCCCGAGCTGTGCGTGGTGCCCGCCGCGACTTGATGCCCGCGTCGCTAGCGCCGACCACAACTCGGACTTCGGCGATCCAGCCGGGAGCAGCCGGACGCGCGAAGTAGACTCGCGCCGTGGACATCGTGCTCGCCCTCGTCGCGGCGTTCTTCTTCGCGCTCGGGCTCGTGCTGCAGGAGAAGGCGGCGTCACAGAAGTCCGGGGACGACGTGGGCGCGGGGTTCCTCGTTCGCCTCGTGCAGGAGCCGGTGTGGCTGCTCGGCTTCGCCGCCCAGGGGCTCGGCTTCGCCGCCCAGGCCGTGGCGCTCGCCATCGGGCGCATGGTCATCGTGCAGCCGCTGCTCGTGGCCACCATCGTGTTCGCGCTTCCCATCGCGCGCGTGGTCACGAAGCGTCGCATCCGCAGGATCGAGTGGGTGGGAGCACTCGTGGTCACCGGCGGACTGGCCGCCCTTCTGATCGTGAGCAAGACCAGTGAGGGCAGCGACGATGCCTCGATCGGCGTCTGGCTGGCGGTCGGCGGTGCCTGCGTGGGTATCGCCCTCGTCCTCTACCTCCTCGCCCGCGGGCGCAGCCCGGCGTTGCGCGCCGGTTTGCTGGGCACGGCGGCCGGCATCCTCTTCGGTTTCGCCGCCGCTCTGACCAAGGCCACCATGTCCCGTTTCGACGAGGGCATCCTGGAGGTGGTGTGGGACTGGCACCTCTACGCGCTGATCGCCGTGAGCGTGGCCGCCTTCTGGCTCCAGCAGGCGGCGCTTCAGACCGGTGCGCTGTCGGCAGCCGTGGCCTCGAACATGGCCTTCGACCCGCTGTCGAGCATCCCGCTGGGCATCATCATCTTCGACGAGCAACTGCACGAGTCGACGCTCGGCATCACCGTCTCGATCCTGGCCCTGGGAGTCACGCTCTTCGGGCTCGTGCTGCTTGCGCGGGCGAAGGGAGCCGGACCTCCAGTGGCAGCGCGCCTGCAGCCCGCCCCGGCCGCGGGATGAGCCTCCCGGCCTATCCGGCGTCCGGGTCTGCCAGCTCGCGGCGAACGGCTTCCTCGCGCTTGCGCACTGCTTCGATCGCCGCCCGGTAGCGGCCGCGGTGATTCTTCGCGGCTGCCGCGGCGAGCTCTCCATACGCATCTGCGGTCGCGCTCAGGGAGCCGGCGAGCTCCTCGTAGGGAGCGGTCCCATCCGTGGCGAGGATGGCCTCGACCCGTCGCGCCGAGCGGACGTATGCTCGCTGGAGCGCACGCCCCACCTCGGCCTGGCCGCCGGCGAGCTTGGCGCGGGCAAGGCGCCGGCGGCCCACGCGGCGGTCCCGGCTGAGGCTGGTCATCGCCGAAACCAGCTGCTCGTCACGCGAGTCGATCTCCGACACCGGAAGTGGACGCCCCGCGCGCAGCGCGATCGTCGCCGCCATGCGCTCACACTCGGGAAGTCGTGTGGGGGCCTGCTGCGGCTGGGCCTGGCAGAGGATCAGCAGAGGGCCTCCCGTGGTCGGCGCGATATAGGCCGTGGCCACGAGATCTGCGCCGAGTGCCAGCTTCCCGTAGCGCCAGGCCTGCAGCCGGCCGAGCTGGATCTCGGTTCGGGCGCTCCCAGGTGCCATCTCGCCACGGAAGCGCCGGTCCAGGGTGACCGTGTCGGATACGCGGCCCACCACCAGGCCCGCACCCTGCTCCCCGAGCGGCGCTGCGGCGACCGCCGCCGAGAGGCCGCCGGCCTGATCACTGGGCACCTCGGTGCTCTCCCATCCGGCGGGAAGCTGGACCGTCAGGGCGCGGCTCCCGATCTGGGATGCCTGGGCCTGCTCGCCGCCGCTTCGTCCCAGCAGAAGGCCGGCCAGGGCGCAGGCGAGCAACGCCGCCATCGTGGCGAGCACGGCCGGGCGGGGGAGGGGCGGCGACTTGGGCAGCGTGGGCAGGCCGAGTCGCGACACGTCGACCTGCGGCCGCTTGATCTGCGGCACCTTGACCCGCGGCACCTTGACCTGGGGCACCTTGACCTGGGGCACCTTGAGCTTCGGCACCTTGACGTCGGGAAGCCGGACGTCGGGCAACTTGACGCGCGGCCGCTTGACCTCGGGCCGCGGCAGCTTGACCTCGGCTCTCGGAGCGGCCGCCGGCTTCGGGTCGCTCTTGGGCCGCGGCGTCCGCTCCGGACGGCGTCGCGGCGCGGCCTTCGGCGCCGCGGGAGCGATGGGTCTGTGGGGACTCGGGCGGGCATCCGCGCTCGACGCAATCTCCAGACGGGACGCCGCGAACGCCGCGAGCGTCAGGTCGCGAACGTCCGCGTAGCGGTCCGCCGGGTCGGCCGCCATCGCGCGCTCGATGACCGTCGCAAGGCGGCGGGGCACCTCTACCGGAGCGCCGGAGGCGCGCCGGCCCGGGCTTGCTCCCGGTGGCCGGCCTGTGAGCGTCGTATAGAGAATCGCGCCGAGCGAGTAGACGCTGCTGCACACGTCGACGCGGCCTCCGTCGAGCTCCTCGGGTGAGCGATACGCCAGATTGCGCCGGGCCTCCGACGACCGGCGGGGGGCGAGCTCGAACGGAATTCCGGGATCGGCGAGGATCGCGCCGCGGCTCGGGTGGAGGTAGATGTTCCGCGGTGTCAGCTCGCGCGCGACCAGCCCGTGACGTGAGAGGGCGTTCACCGCCGAGGCGACGTCGTGCAAGACCCTCACCGCGTCTCGCGTCGAGAGCTTCCTCCGAGCGAGCACCCGAGCGAGCGTCGGGGCGGAGCAGCTCTCGAGCCTCACCGATACGCGGCCGCTCCTCTCGTCACGCGCGAGCCGCGCGCCGAGGAGGTTCCGGTGCTCGATCCTGGAACGCGTGGCAGCCGCTCGTGCAAGCTCGCGGCGGTCTGTGCCCGGATGCGCGTTCACGACGGTCATCGGCTAGCCGGAGTCATCGAGGTAGACGGGGGGTGGGTCCGGCGCCGGCTCGGGGGGAGCGGGCTGCGGAGCGCTCACAGGCGGGCTCGGCACCACGGGGGGCGGCGCAACCGGCGCGGGCGCGACCGGTACCGGCGCGGGCTGGAACTCGGGCTCCGGCTCGACCGGCTCGAGCGGCTCGGGCGCCGGCGCCGGGGTCACAGGCGCCGGCGCGGGCCCGCGCTGGACCCTTCGGGGCCGGGCCTTGCGTTCGATCGCCGGGAGCTTGCTGGCCTCACCGAGACCCGGCAGCGAGGCGGGCGCGACTGTGCCGAGCACGCGCGCGGGTTTCGGCAATGACTCGACGCCCTCCGCCTTGCTGTCAGGGCGAGACAGTGCGAACGAGCCGAGCAGGGTGGCGAGGCACGCGCCTGCCACAACCAGGACGCGTGTGCTGATCAGTCCGCCGGGCACGTCACGGCACGAGTGGTGTTCGGAGTCACGCAGCCGTCCATGCGCCTCCACCGCTTGCGCTGCGATTGGATCCTGAAGCGGGTGTACTTGCCGAGCCGGCCGCTGCGCCGGACGAACACCTCGATCACGGACCCGGCCGGGAAGAAGCGCTGGAAGCGAGGGAGCCGCACGGGCTTGGGCTTCTTAATCGCGACAGATCTTTTTGCCTTCTTGACCGGGCACTTCTTGCCGCGGCACCGGACCAGGACGCGCGACCCCGCAGGGGCCCGTACGCCAAGGATCTCGATGCGCGCGCCGGTCATCGTGCGCCAGCCGGCCAGGCGGACGACCGGGAAGGGCGACAGCATTCGGAGGAAGGGCTTGTCGGTGATCGTGGCCGGTGTGGGCGAGTTCGGCTGGACGTTGCCCGCGGGGGAGATCGGCGCCAGCCACTTGGAGTCCTTGACGTCGACGATCGTCGATGCCGTGTCCGTCACTCCGTCGCCATCCGTGACCCGCAGGGCGACCGCGTGACGGCCGGGGGTGGTGAACATCATGGCGGGCACCCGCGGTCCGGACGCGTCGTCGAAGGCGCCGTCGGCGTCGAGGTCCCAAGCCCAGGCGGACAGGGGCCCGTCCGGGTCAGTCGAGTAGGAGGACAGCACGACCTTCTGGCCGACCGCGGGGGTGTCCGGGAAGACATCGAAGGCTGCGGTCGGTCGGGCGTGGATGCGGAAGGGCGTCGTTGCGTCGTTGCTGAGATTTCGGCTGTCGGTCACTCTCAGGGTCACTGAGCGTGGGCCCCTGGTGGAGAAGCGCCGAGTGATGGGCCCGGGGGGTCCCGAGACCGGAATGGTCTGGTTGCCGATCGATCCAGACAGCGCTCGTGATGGTGGCCCCTGTGTCAGGCGTGACGTGTGGTGTGAAGGTCACCCCTTGATCGATGAGGGCCGCAGTCGGCGCGACGGTGACCGACACCGTTGGAGGTAGGGCCGAGCGTTGACCGTGATGACGCTGCGACGCCGAGTCCGGACCGAGCAGGTCGTTCACGGCAAGCGTGACCGTGTACGTGCCCGGCTGGCTGAAGGTGTGCGTGACCACGGGGTCTGTGGCGGAGGCGCCGTCGCCAAAGCTCCAGTTGAAGGTCGGCCCGAGAGGGGATCCACGATGGAGGTCGATGTGAACGTGACCTCCGTTCCCACCTGCACGGGGCTGCTCGGATCGACGTCGAAGCTCGCGGTGGCCGCGCCCGCCGGGGCGGCTGACAGCAGCGCGATCGTTGCGATAACGAGGGCGGTGCTGAGCGAGAACCGGATCACTGTAGGAGAAACGGACCAGCGGGCCTCGCACTTTTGCCGCCATCGAACATTTGTCCACCCGGCCGCCGCCGGGCGCCGCGAACGGCGCCCGGCGTGCCGGTGGTCTTAGCGGGCGAGCCGCTTGTGGCCCTCGAAGCGGTACTGCGCGTTACGGCCGCGCTTCTCGGCCGCCTTCGTGGCCGTGGCGCGGGCGATGCTCGCGGTCCTCGCGCCGGTGCCGAACGGGTCGTTCACCGAGCTGAAGTACCACGTCGCGTACGTCGCACCGGCGCCCAGCTCGATCATGCTGCGGCGCGAGCCACCGCGCATCTTCTGCGCGGCAACTGCCTTGTCGGCGTCGGTGGCATTCTGGATGTCGACGGCCAGCCCCTCGGCTTCGAGCGGCGGAACGCCGGTCAGCACCGTGGTGATGTCGTCGCACGCCTGGTGGTAGCAGGGGTCGTACCAGGAGCCGGCGTCGCCGCCGAAGATCCGCTCCTCATTCGCGGTCTTGACTCCCTCGGCCCCGGCGAACACGCCGCCGGCGGGAATGTCCCGATCGGTGAAGCCGACGTAGTCCGAGCGCCCGTCGAACGGGATGCCCACCACGGGCTGGCGCTTCGACGCGAACCACTCGCGGAAGACCTCCTCGACCGTGCCCGAGCCCTCCGGACCGGCGGGGTTGTCTGCCTCGGAGCCGTCACCGTCGTACACGAGACGGGCGAAGTTCGGCGACGACAACATGTCGTAGTCGAGCATCACGTCGATCTTGTCCACTTCCTCCTGCGGGAGGTTCTCGGCGTAGTAGCTCGAGCCGACGAGGCCCTCCTCCTCGGCGCCCCACCAGCCGAAGCGGATCTTCTGCTTCAGCGGATGACCGGGACGCGCAAGGCGCTGGGCCATCGTGAGGAGCAGCGCCGTGCCGCTCCCGTCGTCGTTGATTCCCGGCCCCTCCGGGACCGAGTCGAGGTGTGCGCCGACCACGACGACGTTGTCCGGATCGCCCTTGTCGGTCTCGGCGATCACCTGGTTGAAGAAGCGGTCGGTGAACTGTGCCGAACGTGCTGAGGTCGACCGTCACCGGGCCCGCCTGCGCTGGCGGCGTTGTACAGCTCCGTGCCGACCGCGGTGCTCGCCATTACCGTCGGAACGCCGAGGTCACCGCCGAGGTCGAAGAACTCGGGGTTCTGGCGGTCCGGGGTGTTGCCTTCGTTGAAGATGATCACGCCCACGGCGCCGGCTTCGACGGCGTTGTCGATCTTCTGTACGAACGCGCAGGTGCCGCGCTGGATCAGCGCCACGGCACCGGCAGGGTCGTTAGCGCCCGTGTAGTCCCCGGCGGCGCAGCCGCTGTCCGTGCCGCCCGGGCTCGGGATCACGATCCCGCCGACCGGCACGACGCGGCACGTTGTCGAGCGTCGCGGTCGGGCGAGCCGCCGAACGTGATGAAGTCGGAGTCGGGCGTGCCGCTCTGCTCCGCGGTGCCCGGCGTATAGGTCTTCGCCGTCGGCGTGACCTGGTTGAGGACGGGCGGTGCGGTCTCCTCCCAGAACGGATAGTTGAACGGCGTGATCTGCGGGTCGTAGCCGGCGTTTCTCGAGCACCCGCACGACGTAGTTGAGCGAGCCGGTGTAGCCCGGGCCGAACACGTCGCGCGTGCCGCCGTTGGCGGTCGCGATCTGCTGTAGACGCTGCTGGTGGTGCTCGACACGGTCTACCGAGACCTCTTTGACGAACGCCTTGGCTCGAGGATCGTCGGGGCTACCGTCGCGCTGTGCGCTTGCGGCACCGGCGGGCACGAGGACTGCGATGGCCGCTAGCGCGACCAGGGGGGTGAGTCTCCTCACTGTATGTCTCCCTTCTTCCTCAGGGATGGAAGGCCCAGCGGCCTTCGGTTGTGGCCCGCACGTGGGTGCCGGCTCATCTAAGTGACCGTGAGGTACCCGTGAGGCCGTGACTCTAAGCGTCACGACCTTCCTCGGCGACGGCGGTCAGGCCGCCGCTGCGAGGGCCGGGCCGGGCGCCGGCTCGAGGTCGATCGTCTCGACGATGCGCTGGGCCAGCTCCGTGAATGCGCTGCACGCCGGCGGTAGCTGCCGGCCGCGCAGCCACGCAAGGCGCATTGTCGCGGGCTCGACCAGGTGGTCGAGCGGATGCACGCGAACGCGTGGGTCGCTGGCGTCCACCGCCAGCGCGGGCACTATCGCCGCGCCCACTCCCGCCGCCACCAGGGCGTGCGTCGCCGCATTGCGCTCGGAGGAGATCGTGTAGCGGGGCTCGATGCCCGCGTCGCGCAGCCGCGGCTCGAGGTCGAACATCATGCGATGCCCGATCAGCTCGAGCGCGCCGATGTCCTCTGGCGTCGGTGCCCCGGTTCGGCCACCGAGCTCCGAGTCGGCGGCGACCACCAGCACGATGGGATCGGACATCAGCCGCACCGACGCGAAGCGCGGTTCCAGCTCCACGCCGCGGACGAACGCCAGGTCCAGCTCGTCGTCCAAAATGCGCCCGAGCAGGTCGTCGCCATGGTCGGCCTCGGTGAGGCGGATCCGCACGCCGGGGGAGCAGTGATGCATCGCCGAGAGGATCCGCGGCAGCACGCGCGTGCTGGTGCACTCGAGCGTCCCGAGCCGCAACACCGGCGCCTGTATCTCTTCGCTCGCGTGCAGATCGATGCGGGCCGCGCTGAGGCGGGCCACTATCTCCTCGGCGTGGGCGAGAAGCAGTCGCCCGGCGCCGGTGAGCGTGGGCGGTGCGCCGCGCTTGCGCTCGAAGAGCTTGTGGCCGACAACCCGTTCGAGGTGAGCCACCTGCTGCGACACAGCCGACTGGACGTAACCGAGCGCGTTGGCCGCGCCCCTGAAGGAGCCCTCATGCGCGACCGCGGTGAGCGCGGCGAGGTGGCGGACCTCAACCCCCAGCCACGGGTTGCGGGCGGGGTCCTCGCTCTCATGGGCGCCGTTCGTGGCAGTGCATGAAGTGGTCATTGCAGTGTCTGACTCAACGACGCGAGGAAAGTTCCCGCGCTCGCCCGGACTCAGATCACTAGTGCTGGTGCTCCATGCCCGAGTGGTCGATGGCGCCTCCGGCCTTCCAGCTGGCCAGCCTCTCCAGCGTGGTCGCGTGTATGACCTCGCCGGACAGGATGCAGGTCTGGCCGTTCCGCTCGAAGACCGCGACGTCGCGGGGGCCATCCTTGTAGACCCACATGTCCACGTCGTTCTCCGTCACGTGACGGGCTCCGTCGGGAATCTCGAGCGGGTCACCGGAGACGACCGTGTAGCCGATCCGGTGTCCCTCGTGGCCGTAGAACACGGTCTCTGCATCGCGCCCCTCGAGACTGTCACTGCGGGCGCCGTCGGCCATCCAGCCGAACTCCCCACTCCAGTCGGGGTAGGAGACCCCCTCGAAGGACTTGTCGAGCAGGCCTGGCTCCCCGGGCGCGGTGGCAGGCGTAGCCGCCGTGGCGGGCTTGGCGCCGAGCTCCGCCGCCTGAGCGACGGATGGGGTGCCGCCCTCGGCGGTGAAGACGAGAGCCAACACGACAGCGAACACGGCGGCAGTACCACCGACCGTGAGCACCCAGGGTCGCGCCGCCAGCCGCCGCGAACGCTTTGCTCCGGCGACCTGGGTCGCGATCTGCGCCTGCAGGCGACGCGGCGCCCGCGTGCGTGTGCTCACGAGTGCCGCCACGCTGCGCTGGCGCTCGAGCGCCTCGCGGCCGGCCGGCGAGGCCAGGACCTTCGCCTCGGCACTCACGCGCTCGTCCGCCGTCAGTGAACCGTCCGCCAGCGCGAGCACGAGATCTTGCTCGACAGGTGACAGGGTGCCCCGGCCTTCCGTAGCCGGCCGACGTTCGGATCGTTGGCCACGTGGACGCTTCATACGGCTTGTCAGAGAGATCATAGGGGCATCCGGACCGGGCACGGCGGGGCCCACCTGCCCCGGCGTACATGTCCAGGTTCGCGGCGGTGACGCCTGAAGCCAACGCCGATCGCTGCTCCCCCTATCACGTGCCCAGATGGAATCACCGGGCTCAGAGGCCCGTCATTCCCGGTTGTACGGCACACACGAGTTCCAGGAGGAACAGCAGATGACACGCCTACTCACCATCGTCTCGAGCCTCGCGGTGGTCGCCGCCGTGGGTGTCGGGGGCGCGCTCGCGGCCGGGTCCGACTATCCGTCCGACAACCCCACGGCGAAGGTCACCACGCCCCAGCACAACGGTTCGAAGTGGCGCAAGAAGTTCCGCCAGTTCAAGGACTACGAGCAGTCGCAGGTGGCCCTGTCGGCCTATATGACCGGGAAGGCGGAGATCGATCAGGAGGGCAATGACGGAGTCGGGGATCCGGACGCCAAGGGCACCGCCATGCTCCTGATCGTCGACGAGCGCACCATTTGCTACGGGTTCTCGCTCCGAGGCGCCGAAACACCCATGGCGGCGCACATACATCGTGCTCCCGCGGGCACGAACGGGGACGTGGTGATCCCCTTCGCCAACGTCCCGAAGGACGCAAATGGGAACCCGGCAGGGGATCCCGGGGCGTCCAGCGGTTGCAAGACGCTCACGGAGCCCGGTGAGCTGGCAGCGCTTCGCCGGCTGCTCGCCAAGCCGAAGAACTACTACGTGAATTTCCACTCCACGTCGTTCCCGGACGGTGCCGTACGCGGCCAGCTGAGCCGGGTGTTCTACGACAACGACTGAGCCCGCCCGGCGGGTCTCTCCTCCCCTCGCGGGCGGGGGTCAGCCACGGGCGCCGAGGGGTCCTCCCTCGGCGCCCGGCGTGGCTGAGGGCGGTGTACACTCCACGCGCCGCCTTGCGCGTCGCATAGCTGAATCGCCAGTGTGCGGAAGCGCCGCGGAGGGTAGGTACACCCCCTCCGATGGCGGAATCTCTCCGGCAGCTTGACCCTACTCGCCTGGGCGACCATGTCGACCGGCTGTACGCATCCGCGTGGGGCCTGTGTGGCAACCGCGAGTGGGCCGAGGACCTGGTCCAAGAGACCTACGCGAGAGTGCTCGCCCGCCCTCGCTTCCTACGCAAGGACGACGATCTCGGCTATCTCCTGCGCGCGCTGCGAAACACCTTCTTCGTCCAGCTGAAGAAGGAGAAGCGCCAGCCGCGCGGCGAGGAGATCAGCGCGGGGTCCGAGCCCGTGGATTCAGTTGGACACATGCAGCCCGAGCGCGAGGCCGAAGCCCGCTTGGTCTACGCGGCGATCGCCGAGCTGCCCGAGGACTTCCGCTTCGCGCTGGTGGCCGTCGACGTGACCGGTCTCTCGTACGAGGAGGCAGCCAAGGCCTTGCGCATCCCGGAGGGAACGGTCCGAAGCAGGCTCTACCGCGCCCGCGACAGGATCGCCGACCTGCTCGGCGAGCAGCTGACCGAAAGCGAGCCCCAAGTTTCGGAAGGAGGGCGTTCCGTATAGCCGTCTTCCGACACCTGAGCCGCAGGGGATCGTCGGTCGAGGGCGCCCTTCTCGACGTCGGCGCAATGGCCGACGGCCTGCTCTCCCCGCGACGAAGGCCCGAGGTCATGCGGCGCCTCGACGCGTCACCGCGCCTCCAGGCGGCCCTGAGGCGCCAGAGCTTCGCCGTCACCACGGTGCGGTCGGTCGCGCTGCCCGCCCCCGCGGCGTTACACGCGCGTGTAGAAAGGCAGACCGCGGGCTCGACCGCACGCCGCCGCGCGCCTCGCCTAGGAAAGCTGCGTGCGAGCGTGCTCGCGGGCTCGGCTGCGGCGGGCGTCCTGGCCGTGGCACTGCTGCTCGCCGGCCGCTCCGACGAGCCATGGGTCGCACAGGCCATCGAGCTCGGCGGCGAGGCCCCGGAAGCCGGAGCGCCATCCGCCGATCAGGACAATCCCGCGCTGCTCAGTCAGCGGGGCGCCGGCCTCCCCTACCCCAACCTGGAGCCGAATTTCGACTGGCGCGCCAGCGGAGTCCGCTCCGACGAGCTCGAGGGCCGCGGGGCCACCACCGTCTTCTACGAGAAGGGCCGCCGGAGCGTGGCCTACACGATCGCCGGGGGTGAGCCGCTCGCGCCTCCTGAAGCGAGGACCACGGTCGTCGACGGGGTCCGCTTCAGGACGTTCCGTGAGAACGGGGTCTCTGGCGTCACCTGGCTGCGGCGCGGCCGCACGTGCATCCTCACCAGCCGGACACTGGATCGCCGCGCGTTGCTCGAGCTCGCCGCCTGGACCGGCAAGGGCGCCGTTCCCACCTGAGCAGTCGGCACGTTGCCGGGCCGCATCCGATCGCGGCCGCTGATCACCTGATGCTCGATTGACCGGAACAGGCCGGCGAGCACGGAGGTCTTGTGTGACGTGGATGCAGAATTCGGAGCAGAGCTCATCGGGCGTGAGCGGGAGCGGTCGGCGATCGCGTCCGCGGCCGACACGCTCGAGGCCCGTGGTGGCGTGTGCATCGGCATCACGGGAGAGCTCGGCATCGGCAAGACGCGGCTGCTCGAGGAGCTGCGCCGGTCGGCCGGCGAACAGCGGCTGGTGCTCGCGGGCCGGGCAACGGAGTTCGAGCAGGAGGTGCCGTTCGCGCTCGCGATCGACGTACTCGATGCGCACCTGGGCACGCTCACGCCCGGGTTGGCCGCCGAGCTCGGCGAGGAAAACCTGTCTGAGCTGGCGAGCGTGTTTCCGTCAGTGGCGGGAGCGGGCGTCGACCCGTCCGCGGAGTGGCGCGCGAGAGGCCCCCGGCTGCCGGTGGCTGTCCGGGCGGTGCTCGAACGGTTGGCCGAACGTGCGCCCGTGGTGCTCGTGCTGGACGATCTGCAGTGGGCCGACCAGGCCTCACTCGGACTGATCCGACGGCTCCTGGACGATCCGCTCGACGGGCGGCTGATGATCGCGATGGCCTACCGGCCGCGCCGGCTCCCGCCGTCGCTGAAGAGCGCTCTCGCGTCGAGCGGGTACGTCGAGATCAGGCCACGACGACTGACCGAAGAACAGGCGGGCGAGGTGCTGGGTGACCGTTTCGACCCGGCGGCGCGCCGGGCGCTGCACCGCGAGAGTCGAGGCAATCCCTTCTACCTGGAGGAGCTTGCGCGAGGGTCGTCAGGGGGAGGACTGCCGGAGAGCATCTGCGCTGTCATCGAGGAGGAGCTGTCGGGCCTGACTCGAGGGGCACGCGAGCTGCTGCAGGCGGCCGCCGTGGTCGGCGAGCGCTTCGATGTCGGGCTGGCGCGTACCGTCGCCGGGCTCTCCGAGGTCGAGACTCGCGCGGCGAGCGATGAGCTGCTGGCCCGGGAGCTGGTGCTGGAGCAACTCGATCGGTCGCGGATGTCATTCACCCACCCGGTCCTTCGCCGCGCGGTCTACGAGGGGTCGCGGGAAGGCTCGCGCATCAAGGCACACGGCCGGGCGGCCGCGGCGCTCGTGGAGCGTCCCGCCTCGCTCGCCGCCCGTGCGCACCACCTGGAGCGCTCGGCCATGCCCGGCGACGAGCAGGCGATCGCCGCGCTCAGCCGCGCAGGCCAGGCCAGCCTGACCAGTGCGCCCGCCACGGCGGCCCGCTGGCTCGAGGCGGCTCTGCGGCTGCTGTCGGCGAGTGAACGTGAGCGTCGGCTCGATCTGCTCGTCCCGCTCGCCACCGCCCGGGGCGCAGTCGGCTCCACCGCAAGCTCGCGGGCGGCGCTTGCCGAGGCGCTGGAGCTCGTCGGTCCAGGAAATGAGAGTGCCGCTGATGCGGTCGCGCGTGGCGAGATCGTTGCGGAGCTCGCGCGGCTCGATCATGCGCAGAGCCGCTTCGGCGCCGTGCGGGTGCCGCTCGAGCAGGCACTCGACGGCCTCGACAAGGATCACTCCGCTGTCGTCGGCGTGCTCGAGATCGAGCTGGCGGTGGATCACTGGCTCGCCGGCGAGCTCAACGCCACCGCGCTGCGTGCCCGGCACGCGGTGGCGGTCGCCGAGCAGCTCGGCGACCGCGTGATGCTCGCCGAGGCACAGGCGCTGCTGTCGCTGGGCGAGTTGAGCTGCGGCGCCACCGAAGACGCACTTCGTTCGCTCGACGTGGCCGAGCGCGCGGTGGGTTCGCTGGCCGACTCGGAGCTACGCGGCCCGGTGCGCACCCTCCTGTGCCTTGCCCATGCATGTCTCGCCGCTGATCGGAGCACCAAGGCTCTTGACGCACTCGGGCGTGCACTGAGGATCGCGGACGCCACCGGGCAATCCCAGTGGCTGGCGTTCGTCCATGTATATCTCGGCATGACACACGCCTTCTCCGGGCGGCTGGCCGACGCCGAGGCGGCCGCGCAGGCGGCGATCGAGGAGGGCACGGCTGACGGATCCGCGGCGCTCATGTCGGCCTGGGCGCTGCGCTCCGGCGTGGCTCGGCTGAGCGGAGACCTGCCCGGCGCGGTCGCTGCCGCCGAGCGGGCGCTCGAGCTGACCGACGGCGGTCCGGTGGCCTTCCGCTGGCTCGCGGGGTGCCAGCTCGGCGCCGCGCTGATCGAGATGGGTGAACACGAAAACGGCAGGGGCGAGCTGCTGGCGGCGGCGGGGGGGCCGGAGCTGACTCTGGTGGAACCCGCCTTCCGCACGCAGTGGTACGAGGTCCTCGCCGACGCCGAGCTCGGGGGTGCACTGCTCGGCGACGCCGAGAAGTGGGTCGGGCGCTGCGAGCGCACAGCGCTGCGCTTGGGGCGTCCGACCCAGACCTCAGTAGCCCTCCGCGCGCGAGCCGGCCTCATGCTGGCCGGCGGCGACGTCGCGGCTGCCGCGCGGCTCGCCGAGGAGGCAGCTACCGGCTTCGCCGAACGCGGTGCCGACCTCGAAGCCGCGCGCTCCCGCGTACTGCTCGGCAGCGCGCTCGGCCGAGCCGGAGAGCGCGTCCGGGCGCTGGAGGAGCTCGGACAAGCGCACGGGAGCCTCGAAGGCCTGGGGGCGCTTCGGTACCGCGATCAGGCCGCGCGCGAGCTGCGGCTGCTGGGCCGGCGCATGGTCCGCAGGGCCGAGCCGGACCGGGCGGGGCCCGGAGTCCTCAGCCTGCTGAGCAAGCGAGAGCACCAGGTGGCCCAGCTCGCTTCGGCCGGCCGGACCAACCGCGCGATCGCCGCGGAGCTCTTCATCAGCGAGAAGACGGTGGAGACCTATCTATCCCGTGCGTTCGCGAAGCTGGGAGTCTCGTCCAGAACGGCGCTTGCCGGGGCCTTTGTCGCTCGAGGCGATCTCAGCCCCTGAGGTTGCCCGGCTCGCCCGGACGACGCACCACCACGTGGTCGCGCGCCCCAGGCAGCATCGACTCGACGCCGGTCTCCCACGCGATCCGCGCCCGCCCGGACGGTGGCTCGATGGCGACCACCCACCCCACCGTTCCGGACGGGATGCTCGTGTCCACCGCTCGCACCATCTCCACTTGCAGTCCAATTCTCATCTCGTTATCCAAGACTCCCGTCTGTCTTCGAGAGTTCCCCGCATCACCTGGTCGCGGTGACCTTGCGCAGTCCGGGCGGATGGTCGGGATCGATCCCCCGGCGAAGGGCGAGCGCCAGAGCGAGCTGCTGGGCGCGGATGCTGGCCGGCAGGACGGACAGCGGCTCGGGCAGGCCGGTGGGGTAGGGAAGCTCCGCGTCGGGGCGGTCTGCGAGATGCAGCACGGGCGTGCCCGCCCTGCCGAGCTGGGCGGCGAGCTCTTCGACGTCGGCCGCCGCCGGCCCGGACGCGCTCACGGCGAGCAGCGGAAGATCGCCACGGGCGACCGTCACGGGGCCGTGGCGGAAATCGGCGGCGGACCATCCCTCGGCGCGCACGCCGGTGGCCTCCCGCAGCTTGAGCGCAGCCTCGAGGGCCACGCACATCAGGTAGCCGCGCCCGACGGCGATCAGCTCACGCGTGTCGCCGAGCAGCGCTGCCGCGCGGTCGGCCGGACCCGGATCGTCGAGCAGGCTCTCGACCATCGCCGGGATGCGCTCCCAGTCGCTCGTGTCCCAGGGAACCGGTCCAAGTGCCTCCGCGATGATCGCCACCGTGGCCAGCTGTGCGCTGAAGGTCTTCGTGGCCGGGACCGCTTCCTCCTCCCCGGCGCCAAGCGCGAGGTCGATGTCGGCCGCGGCCGCCAATGGGCTGTCCGGATCGTTCGTGACGGCGACGGTGTGGGCGCCGGCCGATCGGTAGCGATCGAGAACCGAGATGATCTCGGGCGTGCGGCCCGACTGGCTGATCCCGAGCGCCAGCCAACCCTCGAGGCTCGGGCCGAGCCCGTAGAGCGTGTGCAGGCTGGGGGCGGCCAGCGCGACCGGACGACCCGTCACCGCCTCGAGCAGATAGCGCGCGAAGATGGCGGCGTAATCGGAAGATCCCCGCGCCACGATCACCACGCCCACGGGATTGTCGGCGGCCAGCGCCGCGACGACGTCTCGGCGCTGGGCGATCAGCCTTCGCAGCACCTCCGGCTGCGCAACCATGTCGGCGCGCATGCGGTCGCCGTTCATCCCGATTCGGGCCGCGCGCCGTTCTCGGAACGCAGCGCGAGGCCGTCCTCGGCACCGAAGTAGCGCAGGTCCGCCGGCACCAGCCCGAACTCGATCTGGTCACCGGGTAGGAGTGGAGCACGGCCATCCTGATGCACCACCAGGTGCGCCGCGCCGGCCTCGACTCCCACGAACGTCTCACGGCCGAGCGCCTCGACGTACTCCACCCGTCCACGCAAGGGTCCGAGCAGACCCGCACCCGCTTCCCAGACTCGTGCACCCTCCGGGCGCACGCCCACGGTCACCTCGGCGGGCAGCTCGGGCCCGCTGGGCACGGACAGGTCCAGGCCGCCGCCGCGCAACCGGACGGCGCCCTCCTCACGGTTCGTGGCGGCGTCGAAGAAGCTCATCGCGGGACTGCCGATGAAGCCTCCGACGAAGCGGTTGGCCGGCCGCTCGTACAGCTCCTCCGGCGTGCCCACCTGCTCGAGCTCGCCATCGCTCATCACGGCGATCCGGTCACCGAGCGTCATCGCCTCCACCTGGTCGTGGGTCACGTAGACGGTGGTGGTGCCCACCTCGCCCTGCAGGCGCTTGATCTCGCCGCGCGTCTGCATGCGCAGCTTGGCGTCCAGGTTGGAGAGAGGCTCGTCCATGAGGAACACCTGGGGGTCGCGCACGAGCGCCCGGCCGAGCGCCACGCGCTGAGCCTGCCCTCCAGAGAGCTGACCGGGCTTGCGCTGGAGCAGTGGGGCGATGTCGAGCATCTCGACCGCCGTGGTGACCCTGCGCTCGATCTCGGGCTTGCCCAGCTTGCGCCGGCGCAGGCCGAAGGCGAGGTTGTCGTATACCGACATCTGCGGGTAGAGGGCGTAGTCCTGGAACACCATCGCAACGTCGCGCTCACCCGGCGCGACCTTGTTGACCACCCGGTCGCCTATGCGGATCTCGCCCGCGCTCACCGCCTCGAGCCCAGCGAGCATCCGCAGGGCGGTCGTCTTGCCCGACCCGGAGGGGCCCACCAGCACCATGAACTCGCCGTCCTGCACCTCGAGCGAGACACCGGCCACGGCGGTGACGCCGCCGAAGCGCTTGACCACGTCCTTGAAGCTGACCGATGCCATGCCTATCCCTTCACCGCCCCGGCCACCATCCCGCGGATGAAGTGGCGCTGCAGGAACGCGTAGACGATCACGACCGGCAGCGCGACGATCACGGCCCCGGCTGACAGCAGCGTGAGATCCCTCGTGTTCCGGCCGACGAAGAAGCCGAGCCCGAGCGGCGCGGTGCGGAGGTCCTCTGTGTCGACCATCACGAGTGCGAGCAGGAACTCGTTCCAGGTCCACATGAACAGCAGGACCACCATGGTCAGGATCGCGGGCCGTGCGAGCGGCAGCAGCACGCGCCACAGCGTGAGCCAGCTCGAGGCGCCGTCGAGTCGCGCGGCCTCGACCACAGAGTGGGGGACCGTGCGGAAGAAGGCGCGCATCCAGAAGCTGCCGAAGGCGACCGAGGTGCCGATCTGGGGAAGGATCAGCGCCCAGTAGGTGTTGTACAGGCCGACGTCGATGAAGCCGTAGTAGAGAGGCACGATCAGCGCCTCGAAGGGGACCATCAGCCCGAGCAGGAGGAGGTAGAAGAGGACCTGCGCTCCGCGGAAGCGCATCAGCGCGAAGGCGTAGCCCGACATGATCGAGAGCAGGGTGGCCACGCTCACCACGGTCACCACCACGATCGCGCTCGAGCGCAGGTAGGGACCGAAGTGGCCGTCTTCCCACGCCCGCGTGAAGTTGCTGAAGTGAAATCCGTCGAAGCTGCCGTAGGACTCGAGGCCACCCGGCTCCTGGAGCGCCGTGATCACGATGCCCACGATCGGGAGCACGGCCACGAGCGAGAACACGCCCAGGATCGTGAAGGCCATCGCCTGCTCGCGGCGATGCGTCATCGCGCCATCCCGCGATCGGCGACGCGGTTGATCACCAGGGCGAGCGCGAAGATCGTAGCCAGCAACACCATGCCCACCGCCGCGGCAGACCCGACCCTCGGGAATTCGAAGACGCGCTGATAGACCTGGAAGGCGGGGACCGTGGTGGCGCTGCCGGGGCCGCCCGCGGTGGTGATGTAGACGATGTCGAAGTTGCGCAGCGCAGCGATCGTCGTGAGGGTGAGCGCCACGGCGAGCTCGCCGCGCAGGCCGGGCAGCGTGACCGCGAAGAACTCGCTGAAGGGACCGGCGCCGTCCACGCGAGCCGCGTCGTAGAGGCTGGGCGGGATCTTCTGCACGCCCGCCATGAACAGGATCATCGCCAGGCCGTACATCACCCAGGTGCCGATCAGCCCCACGGAGGGCAGGGCGACGTCGAAGCCTCCCAGCCAGTTCTGCTCGAGCGACTCGAGGCCGATCGCTCGCAGTCCCCGGTTGAGCGGACCGTTGGCGGGGTCGTAGATCATCTTCCACATCGCGGCCACCACCACCAGGGCGATGACCTGAGGGAGAAACAGGATCGTCCGGAACAGCGCCAGGCCACGGACGCGGGTGCGAGCCACGATCCCGGCCAGCAGAAGCCCCAGGCAGATCGGCAGCACCGAATAGAAGATCAGCAGGATCGCGGCGTGGCCGAACGCGCTGCGGAGCTCGGGGTCGGAGACCACGTCGGCGTAGTTGTCCAAGCCGACCCACTGCGGGTCGGTGAGGCCGTCCCACTCGAACAGCGACAGGTAGGCGGCGCGCCCGAGCGGGACGAGCACGAACGCCGCGAAGAACAGAAGCGCCGGCGCCGCGTAGAGGTAGCCGACCCTGCGCGGCTCCCCGGGCGGGCGCTCGCCGGCCGAGGACTCGGCACGGCCGGCGGGCGGCCCGGGAGTCTGCAACCGCCCCGGGGAGGAGGAGGCCGGGACGGTCGCAGGATCGGAGGTCAGGCTACGGCTCACGGACAGCTACAACCCCTCGACGAACTCCGTGTACTTGCCCTGGATGGAGTCCGTGAAGCCCTGAACGTCCTCTTGGCCGTCCAAGACTTCCTGGATGCCACCGCCGATGTCGTCGTACGCGGTGTCGTAGGCGTAGTCCAGGTAGGGGATCAGTCCGTCGCTCTCGTTCAGCCTGTCCCATTGCTCGAAGACGTCGGCCTCGACCCCGCTCTTCGGACGGTCCGCCGCGTCGACCGGCGGTGCCGGCAGGTTGGCGGTCTCGGTGAGCACCTTCGTCGCATTGTCGTTGGTGATGAAGTCGATGTACGCCGCGGCCACGTCCGGGTTCTCCGACTTCGAGGTGATCGTCCACGGCAGGTCCTCGCCGCCGAGCGCGATCGGCTCGTCGCTCTCGTTCTCGCCGGGCATGAGGAAGAACCCGACCTTGTCCTTCATCGCGTCCTTCAGCGTGGCGATGTTCCAGGTGCCCCCGATGAAGAAGTAGCCCTCGCCCTTGCCGAAGCGCTGGACGGCCGCGTCGTACGCGGTGCCGTTGACCTTCGGCGTCAGATAGCCCTTGTCGTTCCAGTCCTTGAACTTGGCTCCCGCCGCCTGGAACTCGGGTGAGTCGAACGAGCCACCGGAGCGACCGAAGACGAAGTTGCGCACCTGATCCTTGCTTGCGGTGTGAGCGAGGATCGTCTCGTAGTCATGGATCCCGCCGTACTTGTCGTCGCCCTCGTTGCCGAGCTGGACCCCGATGTCGCCTTCGCTCTTGGCCTTCTGGAGCAGCGACTCGAACTCCGCCATGGTCTTGGGCGGCTCGGGCACCTTGTCCTTGTTGTAGAAGACGCCGACGATCTCGCCCGCCTGCGAGATGCCGTAGAGGTTGCCGGTGCCGAACTTGCTGCCATCCTCGGAGAAGCTGTTGAAGGCCAGCAGCCCCGGCGAGTAGCGGTCCTTCCACCCGTAGGCGCCGGCGTACTCGTCGAGCGTGCGCAGGACCTTCGCCTTGGCCAGCGCGCCCATGATGCCGTAGCCCTGGTTGGCCTGGACGACGTCCGGCGGGTTGGGCCGGGCCACGGCCAGCCTGACCGTCTTCTGGAGATCTTCGAACGACCGGTTCGTGCGCTTGATGGTCACGTTCGGATACTTCTTCATGAACTCGGCGTTGAGCTGCTTGAGCGCCGCGTCCTGCCCGCTGCGGACCTGCTGGTCCAGCACGGTGAGCGTGACATCGCCCTCCTTGGACACGTCTACCTTCTTGCCCGAGCCGGCGGCACCGTCATCGTCGTCCCCACCGCAGCCGGCGAGAAGCGCCATGCAGGCGAGCAGCGCGGCGAAGCAGCGCAGGAGCCTGGTGTTCGTCATCGTTCTCCGTCCTCCAGAGATACCGGGAGCCGCCTAACCGGGAGGTTCAGGCCGAGCTCCGTGGCCGCCGCGACGAGCGCGGCGAGTTTTTCCGCCCCCGCCACAGCGGTGGGGACGCCTACAGAGCGAGCGGCGTACAGCACCGCCCAGTGAAGTCGAGAGAGCAGGGGTGCGCCGCCGAGGTCGGCCCAGACATACGCCGCGGCGAACAGGTCGCCGGCCCCGGTGGTGTCGACCGTGTCGACGGCTCGGCCGGCGGCGCGCACGAGCTCGCCGTCGGCAACCGCCAGCGCACCTTCGCGGCCCAGGGTCACGACCACGCAGGGCACGTGGGCCGCCAGCGCCCAGGCGGCTTCGGCGGCGTCGCGGGTGCCGGACAGCGCCAGCGCCTCGCGCTCGTTGGTGAGGAGGGCCCGCACCCTCGGCAGGTCGGCGGGAAGCGCCCCGCCCGCGCTTCGTGTATCAGAGTCGCCGGTGAGGGCGTAGACGCCGGCGTCGTCCGGCGCCAGTCCGATCTGCGACAGGCCCACGATCGCCGCCCGCGGCTCGGGCGCCGCGAGCTGCGCCGCTGTCGGCCCGTCCGTCGGGTCGTAGGTGACCAGCGCGCGGTCCCCGTCCGCGGGCAGCACCACGGTCGTGGGTGTGCGCTCCACTGCGCTCCCGACCCAGTCGATGCCCTCGGCCGCCAGCGCCGTACGGATGAGGTCGCCGGCGTAGTCGCTCCCCAGCGGCGCCGCGAGCGCGACGCTGAGGCCCAGCCGCGCGGCGCCGATCGCCGTGATGGCACCGCCACCCGGCGACAGCACGAGGTCCTCCGCGAAGCGCTCCTCGCCGGGCGCGGGCACGGCCTCGAGGCCAGGGAAGGTGAGATCGAGGAAGGCGGAGGTCCCGCACACCAGGTCCACGCCCATCAGCTGAACTCTTCCTGAAGCTCGGGAAGGCGGGCGCGGTAGCCGTCGAAGATCGCGCGGGCGGTACGCACGGACGGCACCAGTGGATGGAGCGCGAGCGCCGCGATGGCCTGCTCTCTCGAGCGCGTGATCGCCGCCTCGATGGTGCGGTGCTCGATGTCCTTCATGGTCTCGATCAGGGCCTGCGCGTGAGGAGGCACGCTCCCCATCGCCGCGGGCACTGGGCCCGCCATGCCCACGGTGTTCGGCACCTCGACCACGGCACGCTCGTCCAGGAAGGCGAGGCTCGAGCGGTTGGCCGTGTTCAGGATCAGCGTGGCCCGCGTGTTCAGCGAGATGGCCTCCAGCAAGCCGATCGCCTCGGCCTCGTAGCCCGCGTTCCCGGTCGCCTCGTGGTCGGCCTGGTCGCCCGCGGCCAGCCGCGCCTCGGCCATGTAGGTGCGCTCGCGGTCGTGGCGGGTGGAGCGCCACTGGGCCAGGGCCTGCGTGGGCGACGGTCCGTTGTGCTCGTAGAACTCCCGTTGCTGCGCCAGCAGGTAGGCGCCACGCGGGGTCTCGCTGTGGCGGACCGCGTCGACGGTCTCAGCCGCGTAGTAGAAGTAGTAGAGGTACTCGTTCGGGACCATGCCAAGCGCGCGCAGCCACTCGCCGCCGAACAGCCGTCCCTCCTCGAAGCCGTCCAGCCGCCGATCGTCCGCCAGCAGGTCGGGAAGCAGGTCGCGGTCGCCGTCGCGCACGCCCTTCAGCCAGCCGAGGTGGTTGAGCCCGAAGTAGTCGAACCACAGCTCGTCGGCCTCGCGTCCGAGGGCCGCCGCGACGCGCCGGCACAGGCCCGACGGGGAGTCGCAGATCCCGATCGCACGATCGCCGAGCACCCGCTGCACCGCCTCGGTGACCATCCCTGCAGGGTTCGTGAAGTTGATGAACCAGGCGTTCGGAGCGTGCTCGGCCACCGTCTCGGCGATCTCGAGCATCGCGGGGATCGTGCGCAGGGCGAAGCAGATGCCGCCGGGCCCGGTGGTCTCCTGACCGAGTACCCCCTGGCTGAGGGGGACGCTCTCGTCGACCACGCGGCCTTCGAGCAGTCCCACGCGGATCGCGCAGAGCACGAAGTCGGCGTCCGTGACCGCCTCTTGCAGATCGGTGGTGCTGCGGAAGGGAAGCCGGTGTGGGCTCTCCTCCGCCAGGCCCTGGAGCACGTTCTCGATCCGGGCCAGCCGCTCGGCGTCCAAGTCGTGCAGCAGCAGTTCGTCCAAGTCCAGACGTTCGGTCACCTCGAGCAGGGCCGCGTAGACGAGCGGCACGCGGAAGCCCCCTCCGCCGACGATGGTGAGCTTCATGCGATCGTCACCTCGATGCCCGCCTCCTCGACTGCGATCTGCGTGGTGGCCGGGATGCCCGTCTCGGTCACGATCTGATCGATGTCCGCTGCGCCGCAGACTCGCACGACGCCGCCCATCGAGAACTTCTGCCGGTCGGCCAGCAGCACCACCCGATCCGCCGCGGCCATCATCGCGCGCTTGATCGGAACCTCGACCATCGTCGTGTCCCACACCGAGACCTCTGCGTCGACGCCGCTCGTGCCTATGAAGGCCACGTTGGCGCTCAGCTGACGCAGCGAGTCCTCGGCGATCACGCCGACGAGCGAGCGGTAGTCGCGCCGCACCGTCCCGCCGGGAAGGATCAGCGTGATCTCAGGCTCGGGCAGCAGCTCCTCGTAGGCGGCGAGATTGGTGGTGATGACGGTCAGCGAACGGCCCCTGAGGTGCCGGGCCACCTGCACCGCGGTCGTGCCGACGTCGAGCACTACGGTCTGGCCGTCCTGCACGAGGCCGGCCGCGGCGGCGCCGATCCGCTCCTTTGCCTCGGACCGCTCGACCGCGATCTCAGCGAAGGGGCGATCTTCCTCGGCGCTCACGGCGCCACCGTGAACGCGCTCGAGCTTGCCCTCGCGGGCGAGCACGCGCAGATCGCGGCGAACGGTCATGGGCGACACGTCGAAGGCGGCAGCGAGGTCGGGCACGCGCGCGGTGCCCGAACGCACCGCGCGCAAAATGCCCTCCCGTCGCTGAACCGCTAGCACGGCACCCCCGTTTGCATCGTCAGGACTTCTAGCACATTTCTGCGCGTTTGTGTTCGATCTCGTGCGAGGTAGTTCGATTTTGGGGGGGTGCCAGATTGGGGGGGCGTGGACCGGGGGCGATCGGTCTGCGCGGTATACCGATCTGAGTTCCGCGTTGGACAGCGACGCGACCAGTGCGGAAGCTCTCGCGTTCTAGTGACGCGCGGAGGAGAGCTGTCGGTAGGGAGTGGGGCGTGGTCTGAAACCGCGGCGAACGCCCTGGAGCCGAGCCCCGACGCGGCGGCGCAGATCGGTAACGAGATATCGAATTTCGTCACCGGCTTTCTTGCCTCCCGCGACGATGCCCCCGTTACGTCTCCGGCTCGCGGCGAAGCGGACGGGCCCGTGGGCGCCGCCTTCCCCCCCGAAAGCGGCAGCGGGTTCGCGGATGCGCTCGCGACCTTTCGCAACGCTGCCGGTGTGGGCCTCGACGTGACCGCGCCGGGGTTCATGGCCTTCGTGCCCGGCGGGAGTCAGTACCTCTCCGCCGTGGCCACCCTGCTGGCCAGCCTGGTCAATCCCTTCGTCGGGCAGCCCTCCGCGGCGCCGGACATGGTCCGGATCGAGAACGCCGTCCTGCGCTGGATGTGCGACGAGTTCGGGCTGCCCGAGCAAACGTCGATGGGCGTGTTCACCTCCGGGGGCTCGCTGTCGGCGCTGACCATGCTGATCGCGGTTCGCGAAACCCGCCTCGACGGCGATCCGTCCACAGCTTGTCTCTACGCGTCCTGCGACACCCACGGATCGTTTGCCAAGGCTGCCCGGGCCGCCGGGTTCTCACCCGACCTGGTGCGACTGTTGCCGGGGACCCCCGAGCGCCGCCTCGACACCGAGGCCTTGGCCGAACAGGTGGCGGCCGACAGACGGGCGGGTCTCAACCCCCTGCTCGTCGCCGCCAACGCCGGGACCACCAGTACGGGAGCAGTGGATCCCCTACCGGCGATCGCCCGGCTGGCGCGCAGCGAGGGATTGTGGATGCACGTGGACGGCTGCTACGGCGGCATGTTCCATCTGACCGCTCGCGGACGGCGCATCCTCCGCGGCATCAGCGCGGCCGACTCGATCGCCATCGATCCGCACAAGGGCCTGTTCGCCCCCTTCGGCTGCGGCGCTCTCCTCGTGCGCGACGGGTCGGCCCTGCGAGCGGCGTTCGGCTCGCAGCTCGACGATCCATATCTGCAGGACCACCCACCCGCCCCGGAGGGCCTGCCCGATTTCTCCGAGCACTCGCTTGAGTTGAGCCGGCCCTTCCGCGGGCTCGCGGTCTGGCTGCCGCTGCAGGCGCACGGGGTGGGTGCTTTCCGGGCCGCGCTCGACGAGAAGCTCGACCTGGCCGCGTCACTTGAGCAGGGCCTGAAGTCGATCCCGGGGATCGAGGCGGCGTGCCCAGTCGATCTGTCCGTGGTCACGTTCCGGCCGAGCCTGGCAGGGGGACTGACTGCCGAGCAGGCCGACGATCTGGGCCGCCGGCTGCTGGAGCGCGTGAACGCGAGCGGGCGGGTCTACCTCTCGCACACGGTGATCGAGGGCCGTTACGCGCTTCGCGCGTGCGTGCTCAATCACCGGACCCACAGGCGGCAGATCGACGAGGCACTGCGCGTGATCGCAGAGCACGCGGCCGCCCTCGGGCTGGGGTCCGCCACGGCCGCGGGCCGGCGCTTCACCCGCGCGCCGGTGGACGGCGGCCGCCAGCAGCGGCCGGTCTGCCCGACTCCCTGAGCGATTTTCCTCGCGTGGTCGAATTTGCGGCCGATGTACGCGCAGAATGCCGTGGTAGAGCGCTCCACGGCTGATTCACAACGCGCTGAAGAACGCTCCGAAGGACGCCCTCTATTACGCGTACGCGCGGGGTGACGGGCGGTTGACGGCCTGGCATGGTGAGCCCCGCAATGTCGTCGCGCGCCAGCACTCATCGCAGTACCCGCGCCGCTGCCGAAGAGGCCGTGCGCTCGCGCCTCGAGCGCCATCGCCTGGATCCGTTCGAGGTGCCGGCCACCCTCGGCGACAGGGCGGGCAGGCCGGCCGGACGACTCAAGTCATTGATGATCATGGCCGCCGCGCCGTTCGCGATAGCGGCAGCGTGCGTCGCCTCGCCTTCTGTCGCCCAGGCCGACGGGCCGGTGGCCGGTGGCTCGCCGGGCGAAGGGTTGCCGCCGGCCGGTGCCGCGCCGACCCCTCCGCCGCCCGCGCCGGTGGATCCCAACAACGACGGCGATCCGACCAACGACACGATGCCGGGCAACGAGACGCCGGCTGACTGGGCGGCGTCGCAGGAGCCGGAGGCTCCGCCGCCGCCTCCGGAGCCGGAGCCGCCGCCGCCTCCCCCGGAGGAACCGGCGGGGGACCCACCCGGATTGACGGAGGAGGCGGCCGAAGCCGGCTCTCTGGCGCTCGCGGGCGAGTCAGCTCCGAGCGCGCCCCAGGAGCTGGGCGAGCCGGAGAAGCCCGAGGAGCCTGAGCCGACGGCCGCACCCGTGGTCGACGACGGTCCGGCCGAGTACGACCCGGCAACCTTTCACGGGGAGACCGGTGAGACAACCGCGGCGGATGGCCCGGACAAGGTGGAGGTGCCGGACGAGGCGACCGCAGCACAGCGCGACCTCGATGCCTGGAACGCTCAGCAGGCCGGGGACGGCGATTCCGACACCCAGGCGCTGCCCGGCTCGGACGAGAACCCCGTCCCGGAGGATCCGGTCCCGCCTGTCCAGGCCGCCCCCGGGCCCACCGACACCGATACCAACGACGACTCCAGCAACGAGACTCGGGTAGACGCGGCCGGCCCTTCCGAGGGGGACGATCGCGGCGTCGTCAACACCGTGCTCGACGCCGCCTCGCAGAACGCTGCCGTGATCGGCCTCGGCGTGCCCAGCCCGGGGGCCACGCCGCCGCCGGTGGGCACCCGCGACGCCGCAGGCAACGTCCGGACCGAGAACGGCTGGCTCGACGACGACAATCCCGACGACCCCAACGACACGGGGACGGGCAACTTCCTCGCGGACGGCGCACCCGGTTGGGAGAGCACGGATGGGCACGTGCTGCTGACGCCGGAGGGCAGAGAGCTCGGGCCCGACGGTTCCGGTGGCTTCTGGGTCCCCAAGGATTCGCAGGGCGTTACGGAGACCGGGGATCCGCTGATGCCAAACCTCGCCGACCCCGACGGTGGGCTCGTCCCCACGAGCGCCGAGAACGGCGACGTGCAGTTCACCGACGGCGCCTGGCGCAACAACGTGACCGGCGAGCAGCTGCTCGTCCCCGGTGGCGGCGAGCTCAACGAGGACGGGACCAACGGCGTCTGGACCCCTGGCGACGCGCCCGACGAGAACGTGACCGGAGTGAACAGCTCGGGCGTCGGAGCTCTACGCGGTGCTCCCGGTGCTCAAGAGGTGAACACCGGGAAGGGCACGTGGTCGCCGGTGTCCGATGAACAGGCATCGCAGATCGTCACCGCGAACGAGCGCGCGGCCGAGACACGCAGGCGCGCCGAGGCGGAGATGGCTGCCGGCAACACCAGCCGGGGGCCGAGCGACCTGGTCGACGGCGCGGAGTCCGCTCGGAGCTCTGAGATCGACGCGATCCTGCACGTTCCCGATGGCGCACTCCCGGCGCGCGTCCAGGCCGGAGGCCCGAGCGCAGCGGCCGAGCCCGGCACCGTGCCCGTTGCCTTGAGCGGGCGAGGGCCCAACCTTCCTAACCCGGACAACGCCAATGACGTCAGCGGCCCTGCCGGCGAGTGGGACGCCGACGGCTCGCTACCCGGCTGGCAGCCGCCGGCGCCAGGAGCCGCTCCGCCGGGAGCGCCCGCGGCCGTGCCCGAGCTGCCCGCGCGTCTCACCGCGGCCAACACGGTCGACTACCGGAACTCGCTCACGGCGGAACAGAGAGCCCGCTTCGACGCAGCCGTCGAGACAGGCGCTCTCAGGCTCGATCCGGTGAACGGTGATGCGTTGCCCAACGGGAGGGATCCGTCCGCTGCACCGCTGATCCCCCAGGACGAGAGCACCTGGGCGAATCCACCGCCTCCGACCGTGCAGCCCGACGATCCCACCAGGGTGGGCCAGCGCACCGATCTGCTGCACTGGATCCAGACGGGCCTCGAGGGCCAGCGGCTCACGCGCGAGAACTACGTCGCGGCGGGGCTCGACCCAGAGGACCCGCGTGTCACCGACCACTACCGCTACCTCGACCAGCTCCCGGCCGAGCAGCAGAGGGCGGCGGTCGACCGTGCCGGCGATGTGCTCAGCGAAGAGCAGCAGGCCGCGGTCTGCGGAGATCGCCACAACTGTGCGAACTTCATGAGCGAGCTCAGTCCACAGGCTCGCCAAACGGCTTTGACCGGGACGGATCATCCGGGCAACTCGACCGAGTTGCCCTTGGCGGGCGGGCTGGCAGGCCCGCCGGTACCGGTCGCCGATGGCGCCTCCGAGCAAGCTCGCGCGGAGGCTGAGCTCGCCACGAGCTTCGCGCAGCGCGCCCAGTCCGGAGCGATCATCCCCCTCGCGGTGCGGGATCGCTACGAGGAGAACCTGGCCGCCCTCAGAGCCGGCGACCCCCCTCCGGACGCCCCACGCACCCCCGACGAGCAGCGCAACCACGATCTGGCGCTCGGGGCGCTGGCGCTGCAGAGCGCCTACGACGAGACCTCGCCGCAGATGCGCGGCTACGAGACCCCCGATCAGCAGCCCGGCGGCTCGGTGATTCCGAGCACGGTGGTCCTGAGTGATGCGGCCGGCGCCGAGGCGGTCGGCCCTCTCGCGCCTCGAACCCCTGGACTTCCTTCGCTGCCCGCGGACTTCGCTCCCGCACCGGTGACCCTCGAGAGCCAGGCCCGACGCAAGGCCTTCGAGCTGGGCCTGGATCAGCTTCAGCACGAGGACGGTCCCACCGCTCAGGAGCTCGACCCACTGCCGCACCTTGCCTACGGCGACGAGACGGCTCGCTACGAGCGCAAGGAGATCGTGGAAGGGCGAGAGGTCTGGGTGCCGGTCACCGACTCCGAGTTCGACACGGTGAACTCCGTCAATCCGACCTACGCGGCCGAGGCCTATCGGCCGACGGCCAACCACGACGCCGTGGCGGAGCGGGCGACGGCGGAGCAACGCGACCGTGCCATCGAGCTCTACACCCTCCAGAACATCGGCTGGGGCGAACCGCAGCAGCCGATGGAGGGGGCGCCCGGACAGCAGATCGAGATCCCGACCTACACCGAGGCCGAGCGGCAGGCGGCGCGCGACCGCTACAACGAGCTGTTCGGCTCGCCGGCGGGACCCGCCACGCTCGCCCAGGATCGAATGGTCCGGCCTCCCGTGGAGGTGCTGCTCGCCGCAGGCGGCGCCCACCAGCCTGAGCTCGCCTCTCTGCAGGATCCGCTCGCCTCGGCCCGCCGGTACAGCGGTGCGGCCGAAGGCCAGAACGGCGATGGAACCCGCGTGCACGGCGCCGACGACCGGCATCCGGGCGCGACCGAGCAGCTCGCCGTGGTCCCACTCGAGTCGGACAACCTCTTCGGTGGAGCGGAGATCGGCCCGGGCGGCCGGGACCAGGACGCCGCCGACATCGCGAACGCGTTGTCCGAGCTCGGCAACAACCTCCCGCAGCCCTTCCACGTCGGAGAGGACGAGAACGGGGTCACCGGCTCCTTGAAGATGCTCTTCAACGGCGGCGTCGATCTTGCGGACGGGCTGCTGAAGATGCCGCAATTCGCCCTCACCGCCGCATCCAACGCCGACACCAGCCTCTCCAACTACCTCTCAGACGGCAACCGCTCGGCCCTGGGCCGGCCGATCCGCCTGTCCTCCGAAGCCATACCGGAGATCGGTGAGTCCCCGAGCGGCGCTGGAGTTCGTAACAACCCGTTCGTCGAGAACTACCTGAAGACCATCCCCTTCCAGTCGACCCTTGGCCGCAGCCCACAGGAGAACGACGACCTCTACTCCGAGTACCCCATAACGCAGCTGTTCACGGACTGCGGCGCCGCCTGCATGGTCCTTCCGATCAAGGTGGCCCGCGAGGCCACGGGCCTCAGCGCCGCGGGTTCGCTGATCGAACGCGGAATGGTCCGGCTGGGCGACCGGGCGCGCGCCCGAGCGATGGCCCGCTCGGATCTGCCAAGAGGCGGGAGCACAACTTCGTCGCCGCAGCCGCTCCCGGACGCGTCGGTCTCCACGCCTGAGCCGGTGGCGGAGCCGGCCGCACCCGATCGATTCGCAGTGAGTCGGGATCGGATCCTCGATGACGATCCGGCCCAGGCGCTCCTGGACGCGGGTCCCGAGGATCCGGCCTCCGCGGTCGCGGCCACCCCGTTGGAGCTGGCCAACGCACGGTTGGCGGACCGTCCGAGTCGAAGCTCGCGGTCTCGACACGCCTGACACGGCGGGCGCAGCCGTCATTGACGGCGCGGTCGCGCTCATCGAGGCCGATGCACGTTCGCGTGCCGCCGCGGGCCTCGACCCCGCCGGTCGCGGCCGCAGGATCTCAGCGCGGCAGCACGGCCGCCGTTGGCGGAAATGCGCGCGTCGGTCGATCCTGGGCGGCCCCAGGTGCCCCTCGCGTTCCGCCGGGGGTGGGCCGGGGCCGGCCGCGCAGCGGACCGGCGCCGGAGTCGAGCGACGAAGGAACCTCCCGGAGTCCGGGGCGATGGATGGTGTGACCCGGATTCACCAGGCCCGCATGGCTCGAGGAGGCGGGCCGCGTCGAGGGAGCAGCGTAAACAGCGCCCGTACAGCCGTGCTTCCGAGTCTGCGCCACGTCCCAATCGCGCGGAACGTCGTGCCTCCGGCCGGGGCGAGCAGCTGCTCACGCCCGAAGAGTTCCTGAGGCGACGCGAGGTGGCCGCTCGAGCCCTCGCTGCCGACTTGGAATGGCAGCGCCGAATACGTGACTGAGGCGGAGCGTGTCTCGGCCCGCGTGGAGCAGGCCTCTCTACGAAGTCTCGAGGCGGAACTCGAAACACTCGCGTACCAAATCCCGATGTTCCCGGCGAGTTCCTGTACCCGACATTGCGGCGCGGGTCAGAGCCTGGCGACCGTCTGACTGTCGAATACCTGCCGAGACCACTCCAGGACAATCCCGGCGCCGCAAGGGCTACGACCTCCAAGACCGCACAGAAGTCTCCCGCGAGCGTCGGCAAGCGGATCCGCGACGAGCTGCGCGAGTGGATCGTGCGCGGCGCGCTGATCGGGGAGCTCATCCTCAACGGCCTTGCCCACACGCACGGTGACGCGAGCGTCCCGCGCCCGGCGATCGAGATGGCGGCTGACGATGCGCGCCCGCCCGGCGCGGTCGTCGATGTCGCCGCGGGTCGAGGCGACTCTCTCGCGCCGAACCTGCCGGAGCGGACCGCGCAACAGGAGCCAGGGTCGCAGGATCGCCGGCACCGCGGAGACTTCGTTCGGACAGCGCCTGCTCGATCTGCTGGGCGGCGAAGGGGGCCGGTCGCGGCATGCCGATCCGCAATCCGTTCGAAGTGCTCCGTCGCATGAGCACGGATGGCGATGAATCGATCGTCGGTCTCGGGTCCAGTGTTCACACAGAGGGGCCCGATTCGGCTTGTTCGTGGGTTGGCCGCGGCAGCTTCGCTTCTCGAGGAAGCGGCCGAACCGAACATCGTCACCTACCTACCGGCCGCTCAAAGCTCGGCGGGGCTGACGATCGACCTGTCGAGCTCAGACGAGACTGACTCGCGCGATCTATCCCACGCCCTCGACCAGGCCGCGCGCGGCCTGAGGCCCGGGACCCAGGTGACCGTCCGAAGCGAAGGGCCGGCAACCGCCACCCCAGAGCAGGTCCTCGCCGCGGCGGACGAGCACGGCTTCGGGGTCATCGCGATCGACCGCGGCGCGGGGGGCGGCTTCTCGGTGAGGTTGAGTACCCCGGCGCCGGCCGCTGTCCGGTCCGCCGGTGGCGCTGCGGGCTCGCAAGAGGTGGGCCCGCTCGAGCGCACCGCGGCCCGGACGCTCGAGCGGCGCAGGGTGAGGAACGAAATCCGCCCGCTGATGCGTGCCAACGACGTGCGCCGTGTCACCGTGCGCGAGCTCGCGCACGACATAGCGCGAAGGCACAACCCGACGGCCTACCCGGACCGATCGCGGCCGGCCATCGAACGTCAAGTCGACGAGTGGATCCGCCACTACGTCTCGCGCCAGCCGGACATGAGCGTTCGCGGCCGCTCGATTCGCCGCGCCGCCAGTCGACCGGCGGTGCCCGAGAGAGGTCTGCCGGCTTGGGCTGGGATCCTCGGCCAGGTCTTCGAGGCCAGCGGCCGAACCGAATTGAGCGTGTCCACCATCGTGGGAGCGCTGCGGGCTGCTGATCAGAGGTTCGCGAAGGTCAACCGGTGGGGAATCGAGAGCATCGCGGAGAGGGCCCGCGGTCTGGCCCTGACAGGCAACGTCGTCCGGTCCGAGGCTGACACTCAGCGAACCGAGGAGGCAACGACCCCCGCTGAATCGGATGACAGTGGACCCAGCGGCGGCCGCAACGGTTCGGCCTATTCCTCGCTCGCTCCCGGCCTGGCGCTTCCCTTCGTGATGGGCCACGTGTCGCCGATCGCCGCCGAGGCTGCGCAGATGTCCGCGTTCGCCGTCGCGACCGCCGGGTCGCTCTACGTCGGCTACCGACTCGTCAAGGGGCTTCTCGCCCCGCGCCGCTCCCAGCCCGCGGCGGCCCCGGCCGGCGACCAGAAGGCGCACCCCGCGATCCGCGAGTGGCGTCAGCTCACGGCATCTGCCGCCCTCGCTCTCGCGTTGGCCGCGGCGGGCACCGCATTGAGCGCCGCCCTCGGTAGGGCGCGGGTGCGAGCGCTCGCGCCGACGCAACAGGAAATCATCGTCCAGGTGGGAGAGACACCCGTGGACGAGAGGACGAGCACGGTCAACATTCGCGGTCCCCCGCTGCCCGTCGCGCGTCAGAAGAACGTCGCGGCGAGCGCCACGGGCCGTCCGGCCGCGACGACCAACGGCAACCCAATCTTCCAGCCCGAAATCGCCAGCCGACCCACGCGCCTCGCGACCTTCGGGCCTAGCCTGCTGTCGCTGCCGCTGGGCTGGGAGCTGACGGGGAAGACGCCGCTCGCCCAGCTCGCCGCGAACATCGATCCCGCTCAGGCCCAGCAGGCCTTCGGCTTGCTGATCGGGTCGGGCGTGGTCTGGACAGCGGGGCGCCTGGCGAGGGCCAGGGACTGGTCCACGGCGCGCTTGATCAATCTGGGCTCCGGCGTGCTCGGCGGCCTCGGCCTGGCATGGCTCGACTTCGGCGGCGACGGCGTTCTACCAGGCGACGTGGGCGGCTCGCTCGTGACCGGCGTCATCGGCGCCGGCGTTCTCGATCTCTGGCTGGCTCTCAACAAGTCCGGCAAGACGACCGGCAGCGATCTGCTCGCCACCTTCCTGGCCGGTGGCGGAACGGTGCTCGGCGGGGTGATCGGCTACGGCTCGGCCGCCGATGCCGCCGCGAGCGTGGAGGGCGGCATCTACGGGCTCGCCGCCGGGGTGGTGGCCGCCGCGCTGGCCGACGTGGTGGTCAGCTCGGACTCGGACACCAAGGCGTCGGCCTTGATCGCCCTCGCGGGCGGCGCGACTGTAGTCGCCATGCTCGAGCGCGGCGCCGGCGCCGTGCAGCCGGTGGCGTCGATCACAGCGACCGATGCCGGGTCGAGCGTGTTTCCGTTGCTCGTCCTCGCCGGCAGCGGGGCGATCGCAACCTACGGCCTGGTCAAGGCGCGCCGAGCGGCGGCGACCACGTCGCCGCCGCGCGGCCGGCGCGCCCTCGCTGCCGGTGCCGTCCTGGCACTGGCGATGGCGGCCGGCGGCGGTACGGCGCTGAGCGTCGGCGCGGGCACGGCGGAGGCCGGTGTCCCGGCCCGCGCACCGGTTCTCCGGGAGGCCGTCATCCAGCTGTCTGACAGCCGTCTCAGGACGGACGACGGGCATGTGCAGATCCGCGGCCCGCCGTTCGAGTTCGAACTCGTCCCACCGGTCCGGACACCGCCACGGTCGAATCGGGCGACACCTTCTGGCAGACCGAGGAGGACCGCCTCCAGCTCGAGGAGACGGCCGCGGCAATCGCTGAAGGCCGCCCCGCCGCCACGGTCAACGACAACCCGGCGTTCCAGCCCGAGGTCGCGCGGCGCGTCCAAGAGGACGCCCGCTTGAGCGGAATCACGAGGCCGGAGCGGCTCTTCCCCGGGGACACGCTGCGCTTCGTGCACCCCACGCCGGCCGCGCCCCAGGCGGCTCCGGAAGGGCCTCGGCGCGCGCCGGCCCAGCCACAGCCCACCACCCCGGCGCCGCAGCCGGCCCCCAGCGCACCGCCCGCGCCCGACCAGCCGAGCTTCACCACTCCCTACGCCGTGGGGACGGTCGCCGCGCTCGGTGTCGGGGTGGCCGTCCACTACCTCCTCCACCGGCGTCGCAAGGGACGGCACGCCCGCGCGAACCGCACCGAGCGCGCCCGCCTTCGTGGCATCGCCGAGCGGCCGGACGCGGAGCGCCGCGCGGGCGAGCCCGTGAGGGCCGCTCGCGTGCTGGCCGACCTGGTGACCGCTGACCGGCTGTCGCGCCGGACGCACAGCGGCCGGGCAACCCGCTCCACCGCCGCCGAGATCCGGGACCGCTACGCGAACCTGCCCCCAGAGCAGGCCGAGGTGGCGGCCTGGGAGACAATGCTCGCCGGGCTGGCCGAGGCGGGGGCGCTCGACGTGGTGGTACGCAGCGGCAGGGGCCGTTACCGCTCCGCCGACTGGTTGCTCGACCTTCTCAACACCGTCGAGCTCACGCGCGCGTTCGAGGCCTCACCTATCACGACCGCTCCGGAGCTGGACGCGCTGGACGATCCCGCGAAGGCAGCCGAGGCGGTCACGACCCTGCGGGAAGGCCTCCGGCGCACGCGCCGTGCGAACGTGCCGCTCCCGCGCTGGCCCGCCACGTGGCGGCCGCGCTTCTTGGTGCGAGGGGCACGCGCCGCTCACATCGTCGAGCTGCGCCGGCGCGGCGTGGCCCTGCGCTTCGAGCGCCAGAGGCTGAAGGCCGCCGAGAGCGAGGCCGCGGAGAGCCGGGCCGCGGACGCCCAGCGCGGCTTCGGCCGGGTGTACGAGGCCGCCCTCGACTACGCAGCGATCAACGGCGTGCCGGAGAAGGTGGTCGGACCGATCCTCGACCGCGAGAGCCTGACCTCGCGAGAGCGCGCCGGGCGCACCGTACCCGCGGCTCTCGTCGGGATCCTCGGTGGCGCCGGCACGGCGGCGGCCACGCTTCCGTTCGCAGCCACCGATCTCTTCGCGACCCAGTTCGGCGTCGACGCCACGTCAGTCATCCAGCTCGGGCAGGTGGCGTTCGGGGCCACCGCCGCCGGTCTCTTGTGGGGGTCGGTGCGGGCCAACGTGTGGACGGTGCGCACGATCCTCGTGCGGGGCCTGATCACGGCCGGGGCGCTGGTCGGGATCGCCGTGGCGCCCAGCTTCGCGTGGATCCCGCCGATGTTCCTCGGCATCGGCCTGTTCGACTCGGTCGAGGGCTATGCCCGTGACCGGCTGGACACGGTCCGGCCCCTGCCGCGCCGCGACGCCGAGCGGCGGACGGCGATCGTGAACAGCTGGTGGAACCTCAGCGCGGGGACCATGCCGATCGGCATCGTCGGCCTGATCGGCGCCTTCGGGCTCAAGCCGGCGCTGGCCATCGCCGGCGTGGCGGTCTACGCACCGATCACCATCGCGGTCACCTGGGCGCTCCGCGGCGGGCCGCCGCCGCCGAGGCGCGCGCCTGTTTCTCGGCTATGGCAACAGACCAGGCGGCGCACTGCCGCGGCCGGCGCCGCTGTCGGCCGCGCCTGGACGGCGACCCGCCGCGCGCCGGTCGGTGTCGCGCGACGGAGCGTCGCCCGTCTGTTCAAGCCGACGCCCTATCACCTGGTGCTCGCCGGTGGATCGACCGATGCTTTGCTCGTCGGCGGGCTGGGCGTGCTGGTCGGCGTATATCTGGGCGACCTCGAGGCCGCAACCACCGCCGCCGTCGTCACGCTCGCCGCGAAGGTCGCCGCGAGCATCGCCACCGCGCGCTGGGGCTCGTTCGTCGCCGGCCGCATGAGCGCGACAGTGCGCCGCCGCCTGCCCGTGGCCGCGACGCTCATCCAGGTGGCCGCCTTTGCCGGCGTCGCAGCGCTCCCGCTCTACTACACGGCAGGACCGATCGTCTTCTTCCCGCCGTTCATCGCAAGCGCGATCGCGTCGCAGCTCATCGAGCTCCAGGGCTTCGCGCTCGTCGACGAGGACTTCGAGCGCAGCGGCGTCGATCCGCAGCTCGGGCAGGTCCGCAAGACGCGCGTGATCGTCGCCCAGGTGGCCGGCTACTTCCTCTTCTCGGGCCTCACCGAGAAGGCGCTGGCCGCCGCCGGCACCCCAGCGGTGCTCGCGCTCTACGGAGGCTTCGCCACCACCGGGATCGTCTACGGCGCGCTGCTCTCGCGCAAGCCGTTGAGTCGCGGTCCCGGTGCGGCGGCCAGGGGAGACACGGGAGGCAACGGCCTCGACCAGATCGTCAACCTGCTCGAGAGCGCGCGGGCGGCGGAGGCCGCGGGTGACCGTTCACGAGCCCATGAGCTGTACGGCACCGCCGAGGCGCACACACCTGCGGCCATCCGGCGCGGTGGACCTACCGCACGCCGGGCGCGCCAACTCGGCGAAGAGGCCCTCGAGGGGCAGCAGCGCACCCGCGGGATCGAGTGGCCGGTGCCCGGAGACGTCGCCGGCAGCAAGGCGCTGCTCGAGCGCGAGGAGCACGGCCGCTCGCTGGCGGCCGACGACCCGTCCGCGCTGCGCGTGCCCCGCGTCACGGTCGCGTCGCTGAGGGGCATGTTCAGTCACGCGCGCCTGGGCGACGCACTCGACTCGGAGGGCGGTCGGGTCAGGCTCGACCGCTCCGGCGGAGGGCTGGTCTCGGCGCTCGGTCGGCTGGCCTCGAGGAGCTGGGCACGCATGAGGTGGGTGTCCTGGGCGTACGAGGGGACGCGAGAGCTCCTCGGCACGCGCGGACGCCTCGACGTGCCGGTCGATGCCGCGTCGCTCGAGGGGTTCGAGTACGACAGCCCGTTCGTGTTCAGCGGACCGGCCGTTGCGGCCAACATGAACCGCATCCTGCACCCCTGGCTGGCGGGCCTGCTCACAGCGCGCGGTGACGAGCTCGCCACGCTCCTGGCGCAGACGGCGTTCCCACACCAGGCGTTCTGGCAGGGCTATGACGCGGTGAACGCAGACATCGCGGCGGAGATCCTGCGCCAGATCGAAGGTCGCGAAAACCCGATCGTTCTGATCGAGGACTACCAGCTGATGACGGTCGCCCCGCGCGTGAGGGCCTCCCGAGCCGATGCTCGCCTTGCGTGGTTCGACCACTACCCGTTCCTGGGCGACCCCGCCGATCTGGCGCTCTTCCCAGAGGAGGTCGTTCGCACGCTCCTGCTTGGAGTGCTCGCGAACAACGTCGCCGGTTTCCACACGCGCCGCGACGCCCAGAACTTCCTCACCGCAGTACGCGAGCGGCTTCCGGGAGAGGCCACGGTCGTCGCCCCGCAGGGCTTGCCCGAGCGGATCGTCGCGGTCGTCGAGATGGCCGACGGCCGACGGGTGTGGGTCGGGCGCTACCCGCTGCCGATCGATCCCAAGCGCTTCGAGCGGATGTTCGAGGATGAGGACACGGCGGCCGCGATCGCGGCACGCGAGGCCGAGATCGCGGCCGAGCGCGAGCGCGGGGTCGAAGTGGTGATCGGGCGGGTGGACCGCGCGGACAAGACGAAGAACCTGATCGTCGGACTGGATGCTCTCGAGGAGTTCCTCGAGGCTCGCCCGGACCTCGTCGATCGCGAGCGCAAGGTCGGCCGCGTCGCCTACATCGCGATCCACGACAAGGGCCGCTACCCGGACTACGTCGCCCAAGTGCAGGGCCGCGTGGACCGCATCAACAACAACTTCCGCTTCACACGTGACGACGGCTCCGTGTACGAACCGGTGCGCGTCACGTGGGAGGCGGACACCGCGCTGATGGTCGCTCTGCAGCGGCAGGCCGACGTCTGGCTCGGGATCTCGCTGCGCGAGGGGATGTACCTTGCGCCCAAGGAGGCCGTGCACAACAACCAACGCGCGCTGGTCGTGATCATCTCGACGGAGACCGGAGCGATCGACGAGCTCGATGAGGACGGCCTGCCCGTCCATCCCGTCGACAGGGCACGGATCGTCGCCGCACTTGGCCAGGCGGTCGACATGCCCGAAGACGAGCGCGCGGCCCGGCTCGAACGGCTGAAGGCGGTCGTGCGCGAGCGCGCGCCCCCCGAGTGGATCTTCGACCGGATCTGGGACCTGTGGCTGTTCCACGCGGTCGAGCATCGAGCGGCAGGAGCCGAGCGCCCGGCTCCCACGCCCGGGCCCACGCCCCCGGCTGAGCCGATCGGCTTCTGGACCCGTCTCGAGCGTGAGATCACGCTCGAGGCGCGCGGCGGCAAATATTCGATCGACGAGGCCGAAGCGGCCGAGCGGGCGTGGCAGCGCCGGCTGCAGATCCTCAGGGTCTACTACCACCCGCGGGGCTACGAGGCGCTCGACCGAGTGACCGACCCGGACGCGTTCTGGGCGCTCCTCGAGCTCGGCTACGGGACCGCCGCTCGTCCGTCGGCTGACCTCGAGCACCTTCTCTCCGAGCTCGACAGCTTCGACCAGGCGTTCGGGTTCGGCTGGACCGAGGCCGGGCTCATGGGCGAGATCGCCGCGGCCCTCCAGATCGTGGGTCAACACGCCCGCGAGCTTGGGGTGTTCCCGAGGCCCGGCACCCTCACCCCGGCAGGTGCACTCGGCCTGCTGATCTGGGCCGAGCGAGGGCAGCCCGGGGTCGGGCTCACGCTAGAGCAGATTCGCGAGCGCGCCGGGCTGCGCGGCTTCTCGAACGTGCAGCCGACGGCGCTCGACCAGCTGCTGCGCGGGGGCCTTGTAAGGCTGCGGGCCGGGACCGTCGGCGACGGCGGGCTGGCGTACAGGCTCTCCCCGCGCTTTATCGCCCTGGTGCGGGCCGGCGACCGGCTCGACCGTCTCGAGCGTCTCTTCGGCGACCTTCCCGGGCTGACCGCAAAGGAGATCGCGGCGCTCCGTGCCGACGTCGCCGGCGACCAGATCTCGCTGATCCTCTCGCTCGCGCTCGGCAGGCTCCCCGCCGTCGAGCTGAAGGTCTTGATCGGGAAGGCACTGCTCGGCGCGGACGATCTCGACAAGGCCGTGAAGGCCGCGCTCGCGGCACACGGCATGGCGGATGACGCGACGGCCACAGAGGCCGTGGTGCGCTGGCTGGAGGCACGCGCGGGCGAGCTGTCGGCGCGCTTCACCGAACGGCCGGGCCGGACGTTGCTGGGCACCGACTTCGATGGCACGGCGGCGCCGTTGGTGGATCCGGCGAAGGTGCGGCCGGCGCTCGATCCGCGGGTGGCCGAGCTGTTCGCGGCCGGGCTCGATCTGTTTGCCGATGTGGTGGCTTTCACGGGTCGCGATCCGGCCACGGCGTACGCAATGGATGCGCCGGAGGGGATGTCCATCCGCGGCCTGTCCGGAGCGGCGTTCGCCTCCTCCGCCCAGGCGGAGCTCGAGTTCGTAGAGGGTTATCGCGAGCTCGGCGCGCAGGTGCAGCGCTTCGCGGCTCGCCATCACGCCGAGTTCGAGGCCTTGGGCGCCACCTTTGAGGACAAGGGCGTGCACTGGGTGTGGGTGTGGCGCGGCGCGCCCGACACTGCTGCCGTCTACGAGCTGTCGCGACGCGTCGCGGAGCTGGCGCGCGCCGAGGGGTTGGAGGCCGACGAGTTCGCGCCCGAGCTGTTCACGCTCGAGATCAGGCCGCGACTGGTCGGCGTGGAGCTGACCAAGGCGACGTCGTTCGCCGCCCACCTGAGCTGGCTGGCTGAGCAGGGGCGCGCGGTGGAGCGTGTCGTCTACGCCGATGACTCCTCCAACGGGCTGTCGGCTTTCCGCTGGCTGGCCGAGCGCCGCCGGGCGGGGGAGCTGGACGTTCTGCTCGTCGCGGTGCGCCACGGCGAGGGCAACGCGGACCTGAACGCCCTGGCCGACGTGATCGTCGACGGAGTCGCGGGCTGGCGTGACCTGCTCGCCCGGCTGATCCCTGCCGCACGCGCCACCCGCCCGCCCACCATCCGCGGCGGCGCCGGCGACATCTTCTTCGCCCGCTACGAACAGCGCTACGGGCTCGACGACCGTGCTCGGCACCTGCTGCGCGAGCACCCGGTCGGCTACCGCGCGCTGGCCCCGTTGCCCGGCAACCTCTTCGAGCCGGTCTATGCGATTGCTCAGGAGCCGGAGGGGCCTCTCGAAGTCGAGCTCGCCGACTTTGCCATCGCGCACGGTCTGGACTGGGACGAGGCCACGGTGACGGACGCCGCGGAGCTGCTCCGGGCGCTCACGCTCGTCGCCGACGGATCGCTCGCCGGTCCGGTCAAGCTCGGCGTGCTGTTCGTGGGAGCCCACCCCGACGACGAAGCCGGTTTCGCGAATCCGGTCGAGGCCGCTTCGACCCACATCGGCTCGCTCTCTCCGTATGCCTACTGGCGCGAGCACTTCGGCATCAGAACGGGCGTGGCCACGATCACGCGCGGCGAGGGCTCCGCCAACGCGGCCGGGGACGAGGAGGGTGTCGCTCTCGGTCTTCGGCGCGAGGCCGAGGAACGCGAGGCGGTGGCCCATGCCGGCATCGACCACGTCTATTACCTCGACGGGCTCGACTTCTACTACACGACGAGCGCATCGCTCGCGGCGAGCGTCTGGGGCGAGCGGACGCTCGAGCGCCTCGTGCGCCTTATCCGCACGACGAGGCCCGAGCTGATCGTGACCATGAACCCGTCACCCGCGGCGGGCAACCACGGCCACCACCAGATGGCCGCCCGCCTGGCGATCGAGGCGTTCGAGGCCGCGGCCGATCCCGCGCGCTTCCCCAACCAGCTCACTGACGAGGGCCTCGCCCCTTGGCGTGTCCGTCGCCTGCTGCGAGTCGGAGCGGCGGGCACGGGCTCGGAAACCGGCCCCGCCTCGGAGGACGACTTCACTGCCGACGAGCCGACGGACATCGTCTACTCGCTGTTCTCCGGCCGGCCCCTCGGCGGTTCGACCGGCGCTCAGATCGAGCGCGGTGCACAGCGCGCCTACGCCACCCAGGGCTGGTCGGTGGCACCGGACGCCCCCACGGACCCCGAGCGGGTGCACACTGTGCGGTTCACCGAGGTGGCCACCCGCGTGGCCGAGTCGCCCGAGCGGGCGGGGGTGGGAGCCGCGCTCGGCAACGCACTCGTGGAGCCGCCTACCGGCTTGCCGCTGGGGAGCGAGGTCGAGCTCGACGCCGGCCGCTTCGACGTCGCCGCGGGCGAGACGTTCACGTTGAGCCTGCGCGCTCGGGTGGTGGGCGGCACGGGCGGGATGCGGGCCGTTCTGAGGCTCCCCGCCGGCTGGCGCGGGGACGGCATCGCGCGGCTCGATGCGGACGGCATCGCCCGGTTCGAGGTCACGCCGCCGCCTACGGCCGAGCCCGGGCGGCTCGTGCGTCTCAGCGCCAGGGTCATCGGACGCGGCCGTACCGGCGTTGTTTCGACAGTGGTTCGCTTGGCCCCCGCCGTGCGAGGCGAGGTCGTGCCGCTGGCCGGTACCGCCGATTTCCGCGCCTGGGCGAATGCGGTGGGAAGGCCCGTGCTCGCCGGTCTGCTTCCCACGCGTATCGCGATCGGCGTGGGCGAGACGCTGCCGGTCACCGTGACGCTCTCGAACTTCACCGCGCGCACGCAGTCCGGCACCGTAACCCTGCGCCTGCCCGCGGGCTTTGGCGCCGACGAGGCCGCCAAGCCCTACGCGGGGCTGGCGCCCGGCGAGAGCGGCTCGGTGCGCTTCGAGGTCACCAACACCGACCCGACGATCCCGAACGCGATCGACGGCGGCGACTACCCGATCGTCGTGGAGACCACGTCCGACGGCGCGACGTCTCGCCGGGAAGCGCTTCTCAACCTCGTCCCCACAACGACCGTCCCCGTGGTAGATACGGCGCCGGGCCTGAACGGCGATCCCGCCGACTACCCCGTCGACGAGATCGACGCCTCGCGCGTGTGGGACGGCTCTGCTCACGAGACCGTGCCCGATACGTCCGCGGGCGTGAGGCTCGTGCGCCATGGTGACGACCTCTACGTGCTCGTGCGGGTGTCCGACGAGGCGCCGGGAAGCCTGTTCTCAGCTGTCGAAGGGAAGCAGTTTGAGCGCACCAACGGCATCGAGATCGCGCTCGATCCGCGCCCGGGCGGCCGGCCCAGCGAGAACACGTCGACGACCCTGAAGCTCGGCGTGATGCCGCGCACCTCCGACGGCGGCCCGGTGGCCTATCGGTTCCTCGACAACCGCCAGGGCCCGGCGAGCGAGACGGCGCCGGGCCTCGGATTGGCCGCCGGCCTGACCGACCCGTACAGCGGCTACTGGGTCGAGCTGCGCATACCGCTCGCTCTCCTGCCCGCCGCCCCGGTGGATGGCCGCGTCGGCCTGAACGTGTTCGTGTACGACCCGGACCCGGCGCAGCCGAGGATCGGGCGCAGGCGCACGGCGTGGTCACCCTTCGGCGGCGTCCAGGGCGACCCCTATCGCTGGGGAGTCATGACGCTGGAGGGCTACAGCGCGCCGCGCGACCGCCCGGCCGAGCCCGTCGAGGCGATCATTCCCGGGGAGGCAGCGCGCAGCGTGTTGTCGCCGCAGTCGATCCTCCAGGCCACTCGCGACGGCGTGGCGCTGGCCGCCGGCGTACCGGCCGGGCTCGGGAACACCGCGACCCTCTCGGGCGCCCCGGTAGTCACGGGCGAGGGTGTGACCTTCACGCTCGGCTCCACCGGTCGCGGGACCGCCAACGCCTTCCTCACCAACGAAGCCGCGACCAGCCGCCTCGGCGAGCGGCTCGGCGTGGCGATCGATGCGGGCGGCGCTGAGATCGAAATCCCTCTCGGCCAGCTGCAGGCCGAGCGCTTGGCGGCTGACGGCGGCCGCCTGCTGGTCTCCTACGAGACACCCGAGGGGCGCACGGCGGCAGTGAGCACGGAGATCCCGCCGGCGAGCCCACGGCCGCACGGCGGGCCGCGGCCCCAAACCGCGCGGACGGCTGAGCGGCACCCGTTTCCCGCCCCGGAACCCTCGGCGGCTCGGGCTGACAGCCCGACTACAGCCGAAAGGGAGGAGGCGGTCGAAGGCGACTTCGGCCCACTCGCCGAGTTGATCAGGTTTGCGCGCGCCGCAGTGGCGACGGGCGATCACGCCCGCGCCCGGGAGCTGTTCACGGCCGCCGACGAGCTCGCGGAGTCAACGGCGTGGGCCGGCGTCCGTGACGGAGCACCGGCGCCTGTTGGACACGAGCCCGATCCGGCGAAGGGGATTCTCTGGAAGCGGCTGGACCCGGCGGCACGGGCGCGGCTGGGTACGAGTCTGGCTGCGCTCGCCCGGGATCCGGGGGCGCGGGTGTTCGGTCGGTCGCTGACTCCCCGCGAGCGCTACTTCCGGCTCGCCCAGCTCCTGCTGCTCGATCGGATCGCCAATCGGCACATCTCCTCCCGCGCAGGCGCTCGAGCACCTCGAGCCCTTCGTCGCAGCGGTGCGGGACGCCGGCGAAATGGTCGTGGCCCAGAAGCTGAGGTGGAGCGCGGAATCGCTGCTTGATCTGTTCAGCGCGTACTCAAAGGCCGGTGCGCTGTCGGATCTGCCGGCTCCGCGCGGCCTGTTCTGGCAGTTCATGCCCGACTGGATCGAGCAGATCGAGGAGGACTTGGGGAGCCTTCCCAGGCGCGACGCACGGCGGCGCCGGTACGAAGCCCTCCGGATGCTCGCGGTAGACGGTCTCGAGCTCAAGCCGATCGCGCAGACGCTTGGCGTCAGCGTTACGGTGGTCTCCAGGTGGAGTCGGGCTTATCTCGCCCAGCGGGGTGCCCACCTCTATCGCATGCCGCCCCGGTCCCGTGGGGACTCGCCGTTGCCCGCCCCCGGCCGGCCATACAGCTCACTCGCGCCGGGCCTCGTGGGGTCTCCGTTCGCCATCGGCGGCGTCCCTTCGTTCATCACCGAGTTCGGGCCGAGCGTGGCGGTGGCGGTGGTGGCCGCGACGGCCGGAGTGTGGGTCGGGGGGCGGGTCACGCGACGTCTCGGTGCGCGGCGTCCGCTGCTTGCGACGGGCCTCTCGGCCGTGCTCGGCGGGTCGCTCGCCGGCCTTGGCGGCGTTCTCATCCTCGACCCGGCCGTCTCGCATCCGTTACTGGTGTCGCTGGCCGCCGGCGTCCTGACGTCGGTCGGGGGCTACATGCGTCACCGCCGGCAGGCCGTGCGGGTGAGGTGGCGTCACTCGCGCGAGGAGCGCGAGCGGCTGATCCGCGCACGGGCCCGGACGACGTTGGCTCATGCCCTCGAGCTCCTCGAGGGGGCGCTGGACCCCGTGCTCTACTACAAGGCCGGCGAGCTGATCAGGTGGACTCCGCGGCGCTTCATTCGCGGTGGAGCCCGGCCCACCGTCCCCGCCGAGGGTCGGGGCGAGGACCGGGTGCTGCGCGCCATGGACCTCGAGCTGGTGATTGACCTCGGCGCCGTCGAGGGCCTCATCGAAGCCCTCGAGTCCGTGTCCTCGGAGGCCCCCGTGTTCGACACCTGGGCACTGGAGGCGGCGACGGACTGGGTGGTGTTCCGCGAGGTGTACCGCATCGGGGTCGCGGCGCCCGTGGCGCTCATCACCGGTACCTACGACGTCGACGCGCTCGTGCGCCGCGCGACCACGCTCGGTGTCGCGACCCTGCTGAGCGAGCTGGGAATCTCGGAGAACGTCGCGTGGGACGTGCAGCGGGCGCGGGCGGAGGAAGGGTTCGCGCGCGTGTTCGTAGGGCTGCGCCACCCGGTGGGAATCAGGGTCGAAAACCCCGACCTCCTGCTCGGACGACTCGCCGAGTCCAGCAACGTCGGCCATGTCTTCCCGCTCGAGCCCGCGGCCGTCGAGGCCACGCTATCGACCGCCAACGAGGCCGCACGGTCTGTCATGGAGGTCCGGCACCTCGACGAAAACGCCTTCCGGTTCCGCGAGGCGCAGATGAGTACCTTCATCGCCCTGGTCCACGCGCGAGCCGCCCAGGAGCAGGCGGCGGAGGTCCGCGACCAGCGGCGACGGGAGAGTCGTGGCAAGCGCCAATACAGCCTCGAGGAGGCGCTGAAGCAACTCGCCTGGGCCGAGCAGCGGGTCGCTCGCAGCGCCGGCGAGTTGGCCGTCCGGGGCGAGCTCCTTCTCGACGGCGAGCGACGGCCGAACGCCACACCGACTCTCACCGATGCCGTCGACTGGATCACGGCATTCGAGCGAACAGTCAGCCGGCGCCTTGCGGACGAGGAGCCACTTCCGGAGGCCCTTGACCGCTGGTGGCAGATCAACCAGCACCAGCTCAGCGACGCGCTGCGTGTGACCCGCCGCCGTCACGCGCGCCTACGCGATGAGCTGGCCGCGCTGCGGGAGGGCGCCGAGCCCAACGGCCCTGGGCCCGGCGCTCAGCCCCAGAGTGCCGCGGCTCCCGGCCTGGTGGCGCTCCCGTTCGGGCTGAACGGCACGCCATCCACGACCGCCGTCGTCGCGGGTGCGGCGACGGTACTCGTCGCGGCAATCATCCTTGCGCCGAGGGTTCAACGTCGGCGGGCCGTCCGCGCTGCAGCAGTTCCGGCCCCGCCGCGCGGGCGCGCGCCGCCCAGCCGGGGCCCGGGCGCGGCCGCCAAGGGGGATACCGGCCACGGCGAGGCCGACCACCTCGCCTCACTGCTCAAGCTGGCATGGGCCGCCGAAGCCGCTGGTCAGCGGGCCCGCGCGGAACAGCTCTTCTCGGATTTCGCGAGACGTGCGCACTGGGTGCTGGCGCGAGGCGGACGTGACGCGGTGAGGGTGCGGCGGTTGCTCCGGCGTTTCCGGCGCGAGCATCATGTTCCGCCCACCACGTGGCGCCTGCTGCTCGGGACGAGCCTGAATGCCCTCCACGATTTCGCCCGACAACGCCGCGAGCAAACATCGCTCCCTGAGCTCGGCGAGCCGATTCGGGTGGCGCTCGCCGCCGCCGATGCCCGCACCGGTCTCGCCGGAGATTCGCGCGCACGGCTGTCGACGGGCACGGTGTACCGCCTCAGCGGTGGGGCCTTGGGCGTCGAGGTCGTGCGCGTCCCGCTCCTGGTGACCGGCCGCGGGGTCGTGGACGCCTACGTCCTCGACAGCGCCGGCCGCCACGCCGTCGCGGAGATGCCGCGCATCGCCGTGGCACGCGGAATCCGCACGCTCTACCTCGTGTTGGAGCCGAACGCCCGTCCCCTGCTCGAGCAGGAAGGCGGACAGCTCCTGGTGGCCTACAGGGCCCAGGGCGGCGGCTCGACTGCGTTGGTGTCCCGCATCCGCCCGCGGCGCCGGGTCTTCCCTTCTCGTCTGGAGACGATGGCCGTACACCTCAGGCTGCGGATAGACCCTGCCGCCGAAGAACTCGTCGGCCGTGCGATCGCCGAGCGCCTGCCGAACGTCGACCGGGAGGATCTCCCTCAGCCGGTGCACAACCTCGGGGAGTTGCTGCAGATCGGACGCGACCGGCTGCTCGGTGAGCTGCGCGCCGTAGCCGAGGCGCTGGCGGAAGAGCTGAGCGCCCGCTTCGTCGATGTCTCGGGAAGCGATGATCCGGCCGCTGCGCGGCGTCTTGCCGCGCGGTTCGCCGGGCGCCAGGGCGGCCCGAGCGTGATCGTGGCCCCGCTCAAGTCGCTGGAGCGCTCGCGGCAGAAGCTCGAGCTGGCCGGCGGAGACAACTCCGTGCTCTTCGACGTAGTCCGCGCGACGGTTGTGGTTCGTAGGGCCGACGAGCTGCCCGGCGCACTCGATGCACTCGCCCGGGTGCTGCCCCACTCCGGCTTGCAGATCGCCGCCACCCGCAACGGCCTGCACGACGGCGAGCGCCGGCGGCTCAACGAGCGTGGCCACGGCGACATCAGGATCTCGCTGCGCAACAGCGACGGCTACCACATGGAGCTGCGGCTCAGCGCTCTCCCGCTGTGGCGGGTGAGTGTCCTGGGCAACAACTACGAGCGCTACCGGGCTCAGCGAGACGTGCTCTACCGGGTCACGAGAGGCCAGCGATCCCTGTCCGCGCGCGAGGCGGCGTCGGGAGCGGCGATGCGGGCACTCGGCCGCCGGGCCGGCACCCGTGGCTGGGCCCAGGCGCTTGCCGTGCCGCGCGGGCGCCTACGGCTGCCGGGCCGGTTCGTTCCAGTGGCGGCCCTGCCGCCGGTTCGCGGCGGCTCGCCTTGGCTCCCGACGCTGACCGACATGGCCCCCCTCGTGGCTGCCGCTGCGGTGCTGGCGGTGGCAACCGTCATGGCCGTACGCTCCGCGCAGCGCTATCGCACGCGCGCCCGAACGGCCACTCGCCGCCGGCACGGCAAGGGGCCAACGCGCGTTCGCGGCCGGCAGCTGGTGGCTCGGGCGGACTCGTCCGGTGTCGGTGACTCGAGCGACGGTCACGGCGGGCGCCCTTCCCGCCGTGCCGCTCGCCACGGAGGCGAGCTGGAGGCGCTGCGGATCCGCCTGAGCGAGGCTCAGGAAGCTGTCGCCCGGGCGCGCTTCTGGCCGCTCGCCTTCACCGGCTGGACCATCGATCAGCTCCTCGCCGACAGGACGCTCGCGCGCGAGGATGCGGAAGCACTGGTCGCAGACGTCCTGGGTTCGTCGCTCGAGGCCCGCGGCGAAGGCGACGTCGAGCAGCTCAACGCTCGCCTTAACGGTCGCCCGGCGCCTGCTCCGCTGCCTCGCGTGCTGCGCCAGGCGGAAGCCCACCGGGCGATGGTCCAGCGCTACGAAGAGCTCGAGCGGCGCCTCCGAGAAGCCAAGCGCCGCCGGCCCGCGAGCACGCGGCGCGCGGAGACGGCGCTGCTGCGCGCGCCGGTGAGCCTCCCCGCGTGGATCGAGCCGCTCGTCGCCGAGCCGGAGGTCCACCTGATGCGACGCGAGTTCGCGCGTTGGCTGGGCACGCGCCCGGCACAGCTGGACGAGCTCGAGCGAGCTCGCGCCGCCGCCGCGGGCAGGAACGATCCCACGCCGCTCCCGCCATCGCTGCGTCACGCTTGGGCGCTGCGTGTGCTGGCGAAGCTCCTCGAGCAGGCGGACGAGCGCGGCGAGGACGGGCTGACCGGTCTGGAGCGGGCAGAGCGAGAGCTCGAGCTCGAGCGCGAGCGGGCGATCGCCGGGCTCGCGGGAGGCTCGCGCCGCCGCGCCGAGCTGGCGGCGGCCGCCCCCGGACTGCTGTCCCGGCCGGCGCTGCGGCGCGCACTCACAGTCGTGCGCCGCGCCGAGCTCGCTCTGCGGCGCCAGCTCGAGGCCGGTCGTCCCGACCTACGCCCAAGGCCCACCGAGAGGAACCTGAGTTGGTCGATCGTCGCTTCGACCGGCGTCCTCTACGGCGCGTTCTACGGCAACGTGCTCGTGGGCGACTGGCAGCGCATCCAAAGCGGCTTCATGGACGCGCCGGTGTGGTTCGCGATGCAGCTGGGGGCGGCCCTGATCGCCTTGCCGCTGATCAATCTGGCCAAGACCGTCGGCCGCGCTACGTTCATGCTCGGGTCGGTGGCCGTGGCCGCCGCCGGCCAGGCCCTCAACGCGATGGCCGGCGAGGCCTGGATCACGTGGGTGGCGGCGGGGCTGATCGGGGCCGGCTCCATGGCGGGCGTGTACGCCGGCTTCACGTGGCTCGCCGACCGGGTCGATGCCGAGGGCAAGCGCGAGGAACTGGCCGGCCTCACGATCGAGCGCGACCTCGCCAAACTGATGAGCCGCTACGCGGTCTGGTCGGTGGTTGGTTTGCTGGCGTTCCGCGCGCTGCCTGAGTTGCTCGCCCCGTACTCGTGGCGACTCGCCGCCGCAGCGCTGGTGCCCGCGGTCCTGGGTTCCGGCCTGCTCGTGTGGACACAGGCGCCGGCAGACCGGATGCCGAAAATGAGGTCGACGACGGGTCGGCGTCCGGGCCTGCGACGCGTCGGGCGCTTCGCATGGCGTGAGCTGCGCAGCGCCTACGCCGCCCCGCTGCGGCTGCTGCGCGAGCGCCCCGACGCACGTCTCGCCGCCGCCGGCGCCCTGCTGATGGGAGGCGGACTGACCGCGTTCGACGCCCGCTCGAACTCCGCGCTGCGCGCCTACGGCTTCGGCTGGGTCGTGCCCTGGGCGGGGTTCAACATCCTGGGCGGCACCTTCATCCTCAACGCGCTCTCGCACCTGGCCGATCGCCGTCCGGGTACGTACCTGACGACCGCTGCCGCGGGAGCAGCTCTGGCCGCGGCAGTCCTGCTCGGTGCGGAGGTGTCCTTCCCGGCGACCGCGGCGTGGCTCGGGGCGATGGTGGCGGGGCACATACTGCTCGAGGCGTTCGCCACCCAGTACACGATCGGTCAGCCCGTGATCATGAAGCGGCGGGTGCCGCTCGATCAGGGCGTGGCCGTCCAGACGCTCGTCACGCAGGCCAAGTTCGTCGGCCACACCCTCTTCGCGGGACTGGCCGCCCTGGCCTACAGCAGGTCCTGGGGAGGCAGTCCCTGGGCGGGTGCGATGTTGGTCTCCGGCGGGGCGCTTGCTGCCGCCCTCGGCATTCACGCTCTCTATCTATGGGTCACCCGGCCGGTTCGGCAGATTCCGGCCGGAGGGGTGTCCGCAACGGGTCCCGCCGGCCGCCGGCTCGCTGCCGGCGCGCTCCGCGGGCTTGCCGGCATCCGTCACGTGCCGCGCCGGCTGCTCGAGCACGCCATCGCGGCGCTGTGGCGTGTGGCCGGTGCTGCCGATGGCGTAGGTGACCGTCGCTGGGCACGCGCGGTGCTGCGCCACGCTCTTCACGATGCCGTCGCCTCCGTCCGTGAGGGCAGGGGCGGCGCAGCCGAGAAGCTCCGCCGGCTGGACCCGCTGCTCGGCGCGGCCGAGGGCGCGGCGCTCGAAGCCCGCCTTCGGCTCGCGTCGATCGCGCGTCACAGCGCACGGGCAGAGGTACGCGCTTTGGCCGCCACCCAGGCCCGGTCGGGGCGTCATCACCGGCAGCCGCGCGCCCTTCGCAGCGGAGGGGCGATCGACCTGGCCGGCGATCCGGTGCGCATCGGGGACCTGGCCTCGCAACCCGAGGTCGCGCGCGACATCCTGCTGCGCGACGCCAAGGCTGCCGTCGAGGCCCGGGCTGGGGTGACGCTGGTGGCAGAAGGCCGTGCTCCGGAAGCTCTGGCACGCGCGGCCGCCCTGCTCGAGTCGGTGGGCTTCCACGTGTTCGCTCGCTCGAGCGGACCCGGCTACCGAGTAGAGGCGCGCCTTGATGGGGGAGAGGCGGGTGGCTGAGGTGTCCGACCAGGCGCAGCTCAGGCGCGACCTCGAGCGACTCCGCGACGGCCATGGGTTGGTCGAGCCGCTGGCCTGGCTGGAGTCTTCCGAGCGCCTCGAGGACGCTCGGGCGGCGCGCGATCTCGCCCAAGCTGCCGTAAGCGTGGCCGAGGCTCGGCGGCGCCTGGGCGAGGAACGGCGTAGTGGACCTGGTCGGCTGGCGAAGCTCGAAGCCGAGCTGGACGGCGAGCTCGACGTCCTTTCGACACGGCAGGACGCTGACGATCGCGAGGAGCTCACCGCGTTGCTCCGTGAGCTGCGGGACGAGGAGCGCCGCTGGGGACGCGTGACCGAGCTGAACGCGGAGGTCGAGCGGCTCGAACGCCGGGCCGGCTCCGCCGTCCGGGAGGCCCCGGCGCTTGCGCCCTGGTGGCACGGTGAGCGTGGACAGGCGGCGCTGCGGCGGCAGGTGTGTCGCGACGAGCCCATTTCACCGCAGGTGCCGCAGCTCGCACTCGTCGAAGCTCTGCGCGAGGTGGCGCTGTCGGTCGCACTCGCCGGCGGGATCTCGCCGCGGGAGGACGGGGGGTGGGGGCGCGTGGCCGAGACGTACCGGCAGCTGGTGCGCCGGCGGTCGCGGCTCCAGGCGTTGGAGCTGACGACGCTGCTGGAGGAGCTCGACGCCGCGTTCACGCTCACCGCGGCCCTCGCCGCTGCTTTCGAGCGAGGCTCCGGCCGCGAGTTGTCGAGTGCTCTCGATGCGGCCGAACGCCTGGCCGAGGCCAAGGAGCTGGCGCTGCGAGGCGACGCTCCGGACCTGAGCGTGCTCGAGACGGAGCAGCGCTTCGACCACGCCTGGCAGCGGCTCCTCGCGGACGGCACCAGCGATCCCCACGCCCTCGCGCAGGCGGCGGCGGCACGGGAGGACCTGCGGGAGTCCAGTGCGGCGGCGTTTCAGCTCGGATTGCTGGGCTCGGCCCGGGAGCGGACAGAGCTCCAGGAGGCCAAGGCCGACCTGTCGCGAATCCTGGGCGAAACGTGCGCGGAACACGAGCGTCGCCAGCGCCTGTCGGCAAGGACGTGGCGCGATCACCTGGATCGTCGGGCGCCGGCCCAGCGAGCTCTCGTCAGGTGCTGGCGGCGCACCCGGGACCGCGACCGAGCGGCCGGCCCTCGAAAGGATTCGCTCGATGACGAGCTCGCCCGCGCGCGGGCCGCGATCGCCGAGCGTCCGGGCGCCGGCACCGACCCGGCTGCGCTGGCCGCGGCCTGGCTTCGCTTCTGGCGACTTGAGGAGCGGAGCAGGGTGATCGCCGAGCTCGAGCGGGGCGGAGGGTCGCTCGGCCACGAGGAGCTCCAGGGCCCGTTGAGCGACCTGCTGCGAGACGCAGACGAAGCGCGGCGGCTCCCCGGTCTGGCTGCTGCGTACGCAAAGCTCGAGGAGGGTCGGCGGGCCCACGACGCGGCGGTTGCCGAGGCCCTGCAGCACGTCCTGTGTGCCCGGGCGCGTCTGAGCGGTCTTGCCCGGGCTGCGAGCGAGCGTGTGCGCGAGCTGCGCCTAGTCGAAAGGATCGCGCCTGACTGAGCAGCCGGATTGACAGCGTCGCGCGGGCCTCCCGCTTGTCCTGGTGCGCCAGGAATTGGCGAACCTCATAGGCGGACGGTGTACGTCGCGAACCCGCTCTGAGAGCGGCTGAGAGCGGTGGTCAACGCGCTGTTGACCGCGCGCTCGAACACGCGCGCGCGCGGGTGGAACATGCCCCTGCGATGAGGCAGGCTGGGTCGCGATGACCGATCCCCGCCCAGCAGAAGACGCGCTCACCGCAACCGCCGGGCTGCGGCGCCGGCGGATCACGAGGCCCGTCGGGCTGGCGCTGCTCTCCGGGGCGGGGCTGGTTGCCGCCGTGCCGGGGGTCGCGCAGGCGACCACCCGCGCCCCACAGGACCGAACGGTGCGGGCTGTGGGCGGGCCGGCTGAGGAGACGGTCATCGACGCACCGGCCCGAGAGACGGTCACCGATGGCCTGGGTGACGAGGTGTCGCCGCCCGCTCCCTCGGCACCGCCCGCTCCCCCCGTTGCGACCACTCCCGTTGCGGCCACTCCCGCGGTCCCGACCGCCCCTCCGCCGGCGCCCGTCCCGGCGGCCGAGGTGCCCGCGGCGCCGGCCATCACCGACCCACCCGAGCCGGACGATCCGCCGGAACCTCCCAGCGAATCCGAGGCAATGGCTCCGGAGACCGCGCAGGTTCCGGAGGCCGAGGACACCGAGGACGCCGAGGACACCGAGGACACCGCCGAGGCCAGCCCCCGGAACCTCACACCCGCGACGGGGCCAGTCAATCTCCAGCCCTGGAAGCTCCAGCTGCCCGTGGGCGACGAAGAGAGCCCCGATGAGATCGAACAGCCGGCCCTCAACGAGTACCAGTCGAATTGGTTTGCCAAGGAGGATTCCGGTGCACTGCGTTTTCGCGCACCGGTTAACGGTGTGACCACCAGCGGGTCCGACAACCCCAGGTCGGAGCTCCGGGAGATGTCCGCCGACGGCCAGGACGAGGCAGGGTGGTCCACGAGCGAGGGCACGCACACGCTGGAGATCGAACAGGCGATCACTCGCCTTCCGGAGGGCAATCCGCGAGTCGTGGCCGGCCAGGTTCACGGGGAAGACGACGACCTGTCGGTGTTCCGCCTGGAGGGGTCCAGCCTCTACGTCACGAAGGGCAACGACCCGCACTACCGCCTGATCACCAGCGACTACGTCCTGGGCACGCCGTTCGAGGCGAAGTTCGAGGTCGGCGGCGGCGAGATCAAGGCGTATTACAACGGGGAGCTCAAGGCCACCATCGAGCAGGAACCCGATGCCGCCTACTTCAAGGCCGGGGCCTACGCCCAGGCGAACTGCGACAACACCGAGCAGTGCACGGAGGGCAACTACGGTGAGGTGAAGATCTACGGACTCAAGGTCTCCCACCAGGACTGACCGGCTGCACACCGTCGACGACCGCGGCGGCCAGCTCCAGGAAGGCGAGATTGGTGGCCTTGCCAAGGCGGCTCGGGTCCACCTCGCCGCCGACCGCCAAGTGAGGGTCGTACGGCACTTGGATCATCTTGCGGCAGTGCGACCGCAGTTGCGTGGTCAGATCGTGCATGTCGATCGGCGGGGGTGGTGCGGCCGCGTTGATCACGGCCACGCTCCGGGCGGCGAGCTCTTCGTGTCCGTTCGCCCACAGCCACTCGAAGGTCGCGCCCGCCGTCCGGGAGCCCTCGATGCTGGGGGGGACGACCACCACGACCTGTTCAGCGCCTTCCAGCACCGCCCGGGTGGCGGGATGGTTGATGTTGGGCCCTGTGTCGATACAAAGAACCTCGTAGTGCGGCTCGACCAGCTTCAGGAGCCGGCGCACGTCGTCGTCGTCCATGAGCGCGGAATAGCGTTCCGGGTCCTCCGGCGTTGCCACCACCTCCAGCCCGCTGGGTGCGCGGTGGGTGAAGGACCGGACGTCTGCGGTGGAGCGGAGCTCATCCTCGTGCTCGAGGAGCTCCCGGGCGTGATGGCGGGTGGTACGTCGGATGCGGTGGGCCAGCGAGCCGGCCTCGGGATTGCAGTCGACGGCCAGCACGTGATCGCGCCGCTCGGCGAGCGCGTGTCCGAGCATGAGCGCGATGGTGCTCTTGCCCACCCCTCCCTTGCGAGACAGCACGGCAACATGTCCGCAGCCGGCGATCGGGGCCGCGGCCTTCGCCTCGAGGGCGCGAAGCCTGGTTTCCGCGTCGCCCGGTTCTACCGCGATGGTCCCTCGCGAGAGCCGAAAGAGGAGTCCGCGCCAGCCCTGCTGGGGCTCCGCCGGCGGACTCGGCGGCTCGTGTCCGCGGCTCCGCGGCAGGCTCGGCCGAGGGCTGCGGCCCGGTCGCGCGGTAGCTCACCGCCTGGTCACGCTTGGGGCTGTAGGTGATTCGCGGCAAGACCCGAGTATGAATTCGATTCTGTCCGGTCCGGGTCGCGGTTTGTGAACGCGTGATCACGGGGCCTGATCTCCGCGCGGGTGGAACTCTTTGCCCGCTAGCTGCGTCCTCAGGAGAAATGAATCCGAGGCCGGCGTGATAGCGGGGCGGGAGGAGCAGGTCGCTGTTCTCACGGCTGCGCTCGAACGCCTGGACAGAGGGCACGGCGGTTGCGTGGCGCTCACCGGCGAGCCGGGTGTGGGCAAGACCCGGCTCGTCTCCGAGCTCCGTGCGCACGCCGAGCGGCGCGGGCAGCTGGTGTTCGACACCAGCCTCGGGTCCAAGCGGATGGCCGAGCTCAGGTCGTTGTCCCAGGCTCTCGACAGCCTTTGCAACGAGCGCCGTTTCGCCCGGGCCGCCGAGCGCTATCGCCGGTACGGCGCAATTCGCAGCCTGCTCGAGGGCCTGGCGCGGCGGGGGCCGATCGTTCTGGTCTTCGACGACCTTCACCGGGCAAACGCCGCCGCGCTCGATTTCGTCGCCCACCTGCTGCGCCGACGCATCGATGGTCCGTTGTTGCTGGTCCTGGCCTACCACCGCCCGCTGGCGTCGCGGAGCTTGGCGAGCGGTGTTGCGAGCGCAGCTCGCGAGGGCTTCCTCACCTCGATCGAGCTTTCGCCCCTCGGCGATCGTGAGGCTCGGGGGGTCCTCGGCGACGGCCTGGACCCGCTCACCGCCGAAGCGATCCTGCGCGACTGCCGCGGAAATCCCTTCTACCTCACTGAGCTGGCCCGCGGGGCGCGGAGCGGCCGACGCGAGCTCCCAGCGGTGGTGCGAGATGCGATCGCAGACGAGCTGAGCTCGGTTTCGCCGAGGGCGCGCACCGTGCTGCGGGCGGCCGCGGTGGTCGACGGTTCCTTCGATCCGGAGCTGGTGGCACGGGTCGCCGGCATCGATCAGGCGGCGGCGCTGAAGGCGCTTGATGAGCTGGTCGAGCGCGACCTCGTGCGGGCCGAGCCGGTGCCCGGCCGTCTGACGGTGAGGCACCCGGTGGTGCGCCGGGCGGTCTACGAATCAGCCGAGGTTGCCTGGCTCGACCAGGCGCACGCGCGCGCGGCAGATGTACTCGCCGGTCGCGGAGCGCCCGCGCCGGCCCGAGCCGATCACGTGGCCCGTGGAGCACACGCCGGCAACGGTGAGGCGCTCGGCGTGTTGAGCGACGCCGGTAGGAACGCCGTCTCGGACGACCCGGCCGGCGCTGCCCGCTGGCTGGCCGCTGCGCTGCGGGTGTTGCCGCAGGAGGCCGATGCGCAGCAGCGCCTCGACCTGATCGTGCCGCTCGCACTTTCGCTCGGCTTGACGGGGCGCGTGGACCAAGGACGCGCCGCGCTCGCCGGGGCGCTGGAGCTCCTCCCACAGGATCCCGCTCTCGCCGTGGCTGCGGCACGGCTGGATCACATGCTGGGGCGACCGAGCGACCACCGAGCTCTGCTGGACGGGCCGCTCGAGCTCGCCGTGGACCACTGGTACGCAGGTGAGTGGGGTGATGTCTGCGGCCAACGCCTCGGAGGAGCTGTCCCGCGCGCGGACGGCCGGAGAGCGGGGGCGGCATGTGCACGCGGCCGCGCTGGTCGCGCTCTGCGAGCTTCACGTGGGCGCCGTCGAGCGCGCCGCCGAGATCGCCGACGAGGCGAGCGCGGTGGTTGACGACGCGTCCGACGACGAGCTCGCCGCGCGAATCGAGGCGCTCATCCCGCTTGGCCTGGCCGAGATCGGCCTGGAGCGCTACGCCAGCGCATCCACGCACCTCGAGCGGGCAACCGCGCTCGCGCGCTCCACCGGCCAGGATGTCTGGGTTGCCCACCTGACCGCCCTGCGGGCGCGCGCCGAAGCCGTTCGCGGAGCGCTGCGCACGGCCGAAGGGCTCGTGCAGCTGGCGCTCGGGTCGGCTCTCCCCGCCCAGGACCTGCCGCTGGTCTGGGCACTCACCCACTACTGCGAGCTGGCGAGCGTCCGCGGCGATCGGTCCACGCGCGCGCCGAGCCGGCAAGCGAGCCGTCGCGGTGCGCCGACGTGTTCCCCACGGGCCACTCACCTGGCCCTCCGGATGCACGCTGGCGGGCGTACGCATCGACCTGGGGGACCCGGACCGCGGCCGGGACGAGATATTGCGCGAAGCCGGCGGTGATGAGCTGACCGGCTTGGAGCCGGCATGGCGACCGCACTGGTGGGAGGTCCTGACGGGCGCCGAGCTCGCCTCCGGGCGCATCGAGGCAGCAGCCGAGTGGGCCGATCGAGCGGAGTCCGCGGCGAATGCGCTCGGGCTGGCCGGGGCGCTGGGCGAGGCCCGGCGCGCGAGGGCCGCGGTATGGCTGGCTATCGGCGAGACCTCGGAGGCAGCGGCTCTCGCGCTCGAGGCCGCCGGCCTCTTCGAGAGCGTCGACCGGCCCGTGGACGCGGCGCGCGCGCGAGTGTTGGCCGGTCGCGCGTTCGTTCAGGCCGGCGACCGTGCGAGCGCCGCGGCCGAGCTGCTCGCGGCCCACGCACAGTGCAATGCCTGCGGAGCCGTCCGCCATCGAGACGAGGCGGCGCACGAGCTGCGGCGGTTGCGAGGTTCACTCAATGGCGGCCAGTCCACCTCGGCGGCGATCGGGATGGGCCTGAGCGAGGACGAGCGCGAGCTCTGTGAGCTCGTGGCCAACGGTCTCACCAACCGCGAGATCGGCACGAGCATGTTCGTGAGCGAGAAGACGGTAGAGCGCCGCCTGACGAGGATCTTTCGCAAGCTCGGCGTGGCGTCACGCGTGGAGCTTGCGGCGACCGTGCGTACGCGGCTGGATCAGCCGCGCCCCGGCAGCCTGACCTCGCGGGCGGTGAACTCGCCTGCGGCACGCCCGCCCGCCGGCTCGGACGGAAGCATCCAGGCGCGCAGGCTCCCCGTGTGCACGTCCGGCTCGGCGCAGAACAGCAGGCGCTCCCGTGCGCCGGCCCCGGTCGCATCCGACGCCGACTCGGCGAGCTCGGTGTCAGCCGCGCGGATCAAGCGCTCCACATCGCGGTAGCCGGCTCCGATGAAGACGGCGGCCGGCGGCTGGTCGGCCCGGCGCGCGCGGGGGAGCGAGCGCCAGCCTTCGTCCAGAAGCCGGCAGTAGCGGTGCAGGCGCTCGGCGAGCCGGATCGGTCGTTCCTCTCGGGCGAGCTCGACCAGCAGCTCGAGCGGTGCTGCTCGGGGATCGAGCTCGATCAGCACCGCGGCGTCAGGAGCAACTCCGGTGGGTTCCGCGTCGTCCGCCGCGTCGGGGGCGATCCGGGCCTCGCGCCGGCCGAGCCAGTCGATGGCGTCGGCCCCGAGCAGGCGCCGATAGGCGAGCATCCAGCCGTTGACCCTGAGCTGGTGCTGTACCCGGCGCATGTCCACCGCCCACTGGTCGCTCCAGCGCACCGCCTGGTCGACGTAAGGCCCAGCGGGCCCCTCGCGCTGCTGAGCGGCGCGGAAGCCGTCGCGCGCCAGCTGGTAGATCCACTGGTGCCTGCCGCGCCGGACGAGCGGCCGGAAGCGAGCCAGCAGGCCGGCGCCGCTCAGCTCCGCGAGGCGGATCTGCGGTCTGGACGGATGGCAGCCCGCCCACCACTCGAAACCGATCTGAGAGGTGGTCAGGAAGTCATAGCGCCAGAGCCCGCGCATGATCTCGAGGTCACGCGCCTGGAGCTGCGGCGGGCTCTTGCGGGACGCCTTGTCGTAGACGATCGGCACGTCGCCGAGCTCGGGTTGGCGCAGCGCCATCCCGGGCGGCTGTGTGGAGCGTGCGGTTGTCTGCTGGGCCGTCGTCATGGTCGTCCTGTGAATGGTGAGACCCGCCGGCCCTCAGTAGTGCCCGCGGACGGCGAACTCGTGTCAGGGATTCCCCTCAACCTCGCTTCGGAGGCCGCGGAGGTCGTCAACACTTGGGGGCAGGCACAAGGTGGGGGACAAGGGCACGTCCGCTCGGTACACGGTACCGGCGGCGCAAGGAGACACTCAACATGACGGACGGTAGCGGGAAGACGGAAGTCGATCTGCCGGAGACCGAAGGCCTGGACGAGGCCTTCGAGCGAGCGCGCGCCAAGCACGCGGAGCTTGGCTCCGACGAGTTCGACGCGGTCAGCGCGGCGGCACTAGCCCATGCTGAGGACGCCGCGCGCGACGATCGCGAGCTGGTCGCGTTGTTCGAGACCGAGCTCGACCGCAGAGTCGAAGAGCGCTCGGTCCTGGGTAGCCCCGGCTCGGTGCTCCCCAGCTCGAGCGCGGATGCAGCGGAGATACCGTCCACGCTGAGAGCCGCGCCACAGGAGGCGCCCGTCGAGGCCTCACCCGCTGCCGCCGAGCCGGCGCCCAGCGCCACGGAGCGCGCCCGGGTCCCGGCCTCGCCCCAGACCGGCATGGACTACGTCCTCGCCGCAGCGGCGCTGCGCTTCCATCACGGACTCGAGCCTGCGGAGATCGCCGGCGAGCTCGGCGTGGATCGCGAGTACTACGCGCGCTGCATGCGCTGGTTCATCCGGCGAGTCGAATCCGGCCTGGAAGCCCCGGGCCATGTGAATCGCAACGAGATGGCTCTGTTCGCGGCCGGCCTGACCTCGATCGAGCAGGGCTTCAAGCTCGAGCGTCACGCGCGCGAGTGCCGCTCCTGCTCGGAGTATCTGGCCGGTCTCCTCGACGGCGCCATCGGCATGCTCGAGCCGGCCACGAGCGCGAACGGCGTGGCGGCCCAGGCATCCCCCCAGGCCCAGGCGGAGCCACGTCCTGCTTCGCTCGCCACCCAGGGCGGCCGTACCAGCTTCACGACGACGGACGTCTGGGCAGCCGGGGTCGCGGCGCGCGCGACCGCGTCCGGAAGTGCCGATCATGACCCTCAAGGCGCAAAGCCTCCGCCGCTACATGCCGGCGGCCGATCCGAGCGCGGCCGAGCCGGATCAGCTCGATGCGCAGGAGGCGGCGGCAGCTTCGGAATGCCCGCTCGCCCGCCCGCCCGGGCCGCTGGTTGCCCGGCTTCGAGAGCGGCGTGCCCTGCTCGACCGGCTTCCCTCGTTGCCGCAGCTCACCGTGGGCCGCCGCGGCTACGCCACCGCCGCGATGGCACTGCTCGCCGGAATGTCGGCCGTCGAGAGCGGAGCCGCGGTTGCCGGGGTCGGCTCCCCGGCAGTCCACGCCTTCGACGAGCTTCGCCAGCAGAGTGGCCTGGGCTCGCCGAACGACGATGGACCGGCCCTCGCGGACAAGGCCGGGCCCGGCGACCGCGATGGCGGCGCCGCGACTGACGGATCCGCCGATCCCCCACCGCCGCCCCCTGCTTCCACGGAGGCGTCGAGGGGAGAGCTCGTGGACCTGTCGTCCAGCTGGGCCGCTGCGGAGGCAGCCGCACCGCTCCGGGCGGGATCCACACACCGGGGTCTGTACGGCGACCGCACCGTGGACCGCTCCCAGGCCACGCGCATGGCCCAGGGCGGCACGGCCCAGGGCGGCATGGCGCAGGGCGGCGGCGCGGTGGCCCAGAGCGACTCGGCTCTGGCGCTCAGCCCGGTCAGCGAGAGCCCGGCCGCTCCCAGCGGCCTGACCGGCTCTGCGAGATCCGAGCCAGAGGCCCCAACGCTGAGCACCCCCCAGCTCGAGGCCGAGGGGACGTTCATGGCGTCCACCGAGGCGCCCGGGCAGATGCCCGCCGAGCACGACGAGCACGAGCACGGCCGGGGCGGTCACCACGATCCCGAAGGGCGGGGTCGCGCCGACTATGACGCGCCCACGAGCTTCGAGCTCGCGCCCGCGCAACCGCCCGCGCCGGTGTCGGAGCCCGAACGGCACCGAGCGCCGGGTCCCGCCCCCGGGGCGGCTCCGCAGCCGGGTCCCGTGGTCGATCCGCAGCCGGCGGCAGGACCGGCGCCCGCACCGGAGCGCCCGGTCGAGCCGGTCCGCGCGGATCAGCCGGCTCCCCAGCCCGCGCCCGCCCAGACGGACGTGGCTCCCGAGCTGAAGGCCGTGGCTGCAGCGGAGGCCGCGGACTCGTCCGGCTCGGATCCGGAGCCGGAGGACACGGAGGCCGAGATCGCCGTGGCGACCGAGCCGGCGGTGGCAGAGACCGAGGCCGACGACGTTGTGGAGCCCGAAGACGACACAGCGGACGACCAGGAGTCCGCGGATGACGATGACAGCGACGACGACGACTGAGCGGGCGGCGCGACATCCGCAGCGGGAAGCCGCGGTCTATCGCTCATAGGCGCCGATGTCGTAGCCCGCTCCCCGAGGACGCGCGACGCCGCTGTAGTCGGTCTTAGGCGCCGGCAGCGGCGATCCCGAGTCCACCGCGGGGCTCGTGGGTGCGAGACGAAAGCCTCCGGTGCGTCCGCTCCCCGGGTCGAGCAGTTGCGAGTTCACCACCTTCACTCCCGGTCGCCTCGTCCTTCCCCAGCCGTAGGAGAGATTGCTCGCGAGTGTCGCCCGTCCTCGGACGTCTTAGTCGCTGCCGTGATTTCCGGAGCTGATGTTGTTGGTGACCACGAAGTCGGGACCCGTAAGGATCCGGCGACCGTTTCCGTAGATGAAGGGCGAAGTTCCCCGCAGGCCTAGAAGCCGCCGAGGTCGTGCACGTAGGTCCCGCCGCCGCCGCCCTCGGGCGTCCCCGGCGCCACGCCCACGCCACTGTCTCGCAGGGCGCCGTTGAGGATGTTGTCGCGGTGCCCCGGCGAGTTCATCCAGCCGCTCACCACGCGCCGTGGAGTGCCCAGCGACCCGCCGCCCCAGGCGATGTTCTCGGCGAGCGAGCTCCCGGCGTAGCCCACCGCTTGGATCCGCTGGTCGAAGCTGCGGCCGTCGGCCGAGTCGTGGGAGAAGTACCCGGCCGCGGTCATGTCTTCGGCGTGGCGCTGAGCCGCCAGATCGAGCAGCGTGTTGTCCACCAGCGGCGCCAGCCCGTTACGGGCGCGCTCGGCGTTGACGAGACATAGCGTGGCCGCTCGCACGGAGGCCAGGTTGGCGGCGCTCGGAATCGCGTCGGCGCCGGCACAGGACGACGGGCGGGAGGAGGGCGGCGACGAGGGGGCGGACCGGGGCGGCGCCGAGCCCCGGGGAGCAATTGCGCGGAGAGTGGATCTCCGCGGCCGGCGTGTCGCGCGCCGAGCGCGCCAGCAGGCGCGCTTGCGTGCCGAGCGCCGGCCCGCGCGGGCGGGGTGCCGCCTCGCCCGGCAGCGCTTTCTCGCCTTTCTGGGCTTCGACTGGATCTGCGGCCCGGCCGGTGCCTTGGAGGCAGAGGCTCCGGAGACCGCGACCTCACCTGCCGGGGAGAGACCCGGCACGAGAAGGAGCACCGCTCCGGCGATGCTCGCCACGACGCCACGAAGGAGCACGCGCGCGCACGCTAGCGGCTGACCGCGTGTCTGGCGATCGGCGCAAGGCGGCTGGCGGCACGACGACCCATGCCGCCCGGCCGCGAGCTACCCGCCCGGCCGTCGCTGCGCCGGATACGGCACCACGATCTCGAGTGGACCGCCGTCCCTTCGCCTGACCAGCATCAGCTGGGTGTCGCCGTCGGTGTAGAGGAGCTGGCAACGAGTGAGGCGCGCCGTCCCGATCGGGCCGGCGCAGCGGACCGAGCCCACCTCGGCCATTCCTTCTCGCTGGAGCTGTCGCGTGAGCAGCTGCTCAGCGCGGGCGCGCGCCAGCGGACCAAGCGGCTCGGGTTCCGGGTCGCGTAGCAGGAGCAGCGCGAGCGCAGCGCCTCCGGCGAGCAGCACGACGGCCAACAGGAGCCACGCGGGAGACGGCCGCGGGAGCGAGCGCCGGGCCGGCTCCTCGAAGAACACGAAGCCACACTCGCCGCACCGCGAAGTGCGGGCGGGCGCGCCGTGGCCACAGCGCGGACAGCTCGAGGTGGTGACCGCCACACCCCCGTTGTACCGCGCCCAGCCGTCCTGGAGAGCTAGCTGCGCGAGCTCGGCGCGAAGTCATCCACGCCGATGAGGTCCTGCTCGAGGGCCACGGCGAACACATCGGCCTGAGTGGAGAAGATCTCCAGGCCGAGGCGGTCCGCCTCGCGGGCGATCTCGTCGCGAGCGCGGTTGAGGTCCTTGTCGAACCGCAGGGCGATCTCGTTGGTCACCGGCTGCTCGCAGCACGTGTGGCACTCCCCGCAGCGCAGCGCTATCCACCAGTGATCCTCGTTCAGAGGCTCCCACCAGACGGGATGGACCGCGTCGCTGCCGCATTCCGGACAGCGCTCGAGGTGCTCGCCACGGCGAGCGCGAACGGCACGGCGAGTGAGCATCGAGCGTAACTTCGAGAACATTGGGCCAGACGAACTGCGAGTCCTCGGCAAGCATCGCTGCTCTGGCCGCTCGGTGCAAGTTCGGACGGCGGGCCCGGAGCTAGCCTGCGAATCGTGCATGCGCGCACGGCTCTCATGGTGGCTCTACTCGCCGCCGCCGTACCCACCGCCGGCTGCGGCGGCGACGACGAGCCACAGGAGCCGCTCCCGCGTGCGAAGGGCGGCCTCCAGCTCGAGAGCCCGGCGTTCTCCGCGGGCGCGACGATCCCCGAGAAGTACACCTGTGTGGGCGGGGACCTGTCGCCTCCGCTGCGGTGGCGGGGAGTGCCCACGGCAGCGAAGGAGTTGGCCCTCGTGGTCGAGGACCCGGACGGCGGCGGATTCCTGCACTGGACGGTGCTGAACATCCCACCGCGTGCCGACCGGTTCCCCGAGGGTGCGCTGCCGAGCGGCGCCACGGAGACCGAGAACGACTTCGAAGAGCGTGCCTGGGGAGGCCCCTGCCCTCCGGCGGGCGATGACCCGCACCGCTACGTGTTCGTTCTGTACGCCCTGCGAAAACGACTCGGTCTCGGCCCGGACGCTTCGCGCGATCAGGTGCGCCGGGCCCTGGCCGGCGCGGCCCTCGCGCGCGGGACACTGACGGGGCGGTTCGGGCGCTAGACGCGTTGCCGTCCGTCCAGCTGCCAGCATGGCGGCGGTGAGCGTTCTCGATCTCGACACTCCGCACGGCCCGGCGCGTGCGCACCTCGAGCGGGCCGAGCAACCCCGCGCCGCGCTCATCCTGGGCCACGGAGCGGGCGGTGGCGTGAGCGCGCCCGACTTGGTGGCCGCGGCCGAGGTCGCATTGGCGGAGCAGGTGACGGTCGCGCTGGTGGAGCAGCCCTACCGCGTGGCGGGACGGCGCTCTCCGGCACCGGCGGGACAGCTCGACACATGCTGGGTCGCCGTGGTCGAGCAGCTCGCCGCGGGCGAGCTGGAAGGACTGTCCCTCGTGGTGGGGGGACGTTCGCTCGGAGCGCGGGTGGCCTGCCGGACCGTCGAGGCCACCGGCGCGGCTGCCGTGCTCTGTCTCGCCTTTCCGGTCCTTCCGCCGCGCCGCAAGGGCGGAAAGCCTCCGCAGAGCCGCCAGGCCGAGCTCGACGCCGTCCCGCTGCCGATGCTCGTTGTGCAGGGCGAGGGCGACCAGTTCGGCATGCCGTCGCCCGGACCGAAGCGAACCGTGGTCACGGTTCCCGGCAACCACAGCCTGCGCAAGGACACCGAGGCGGTGGCCGCGGCGGTGCGGGACTGGCTTCCCGCGGTGATTCCCGGCACCGATTAGTTCGTCGTCCCCTGCTTGTCTAAGTAGGACATGCAAGGGACTCAGGAAAACGTGACTATTGACACCAAGACCCAGGCCTCGCCGGACGCCGACCGCCGGCGCTGGATGGCCCTGTACGTGCTGTGCGTGGGCATGCTGATGATCGTCCTCGACGCAACCGTGGTGAACGTGGCGCTGCCGTCGATCCAGGACGATCTGGGCTTCTCCCAGAGCGACCTCGCCTGGGTGGTCAACGCCTATCTGATCGCCTTCGGCGGGCTGCTGCTGCTGGCCGGCCGCATGGGCGATCTCATCGGCCAGCGCCGGGTGTTCCTGGTCGGGCTGGGCATCTTCACCGGGGCATCGTTGCTGTGCGCGCTGGCTCAGAGCCAGGGGCTCCTGATCGGCGCTCGCTTCATCCAGGGTGTGGGCGGCGCACTCACGTCCGCCGTGATCCTCGGAATGATCGTGACGATGTTCCCCGAGCCGCGCGAGCAGGCGAAGGCCATCGGTGCCTTCACGTTCGTGGCGGTTGCCGGCGGCTCGATCGGGCTGCTCGTGGGCGGGGTGATCACCCAGACCATCAACTGGCACTGGATCTTCTTCGTCAACCTCCCGATCGGAGTGGCCACCGCGCTGTTCGCGTTGCGCCTCGTGGACCACAGCGACGGCATCGGGCTCGGCGAGGGAGCCGACATCCCGGGCGCCGTGCTGCTCACCGGCGGCCTGATGCTCGGCGTCTACACCATCCTCGGCGTGAGCGAGCAGGGCTGGACCTCGACCCGGACGCTCGTGCTCGCCGCGATCTCGCTGGCGCTGCTGACGCTGTTCCTGGTGCGCCAGGCGAAGATCGAGAACCCGCTGATGCCGCTCCGGCTGTTCCGCTCGGCCAACGTGAGCGGAGCGAACCTGATCCAGGCGCTGCTGGTGGTGGGCATGTTCGGGATGTTCTTCCTCGGCGCCCTCTACATGCAGCGCATCCTGGGCTACGACGCGCTCGACGTGGGCCTCGCGTTCCTGCCTTCGACGATCGTGATGGGCACGATCTCCTTCCGCTACTCGGCACGGGCGAACATGCGCTTCGGCCCGCGGGCGACCCTGCTGCCGAGCATCGTCCTGATCGCTGCCGGGCTGCTGCTGTTCGCGCGCACCCCCGTGGACGCGAACTACATAGTCGACATCCTGCCTCCGATGGTCCTCTTCGGGCTGGGCGCCGGATTCGGCTTCCCCTCGCTGATGACATTGGCGATGTCGGGCGCCACGCCGAGCGACTCGGGTCTCGCGTCGGGACTCGTGAACACGAGCGTGCAGGTGGGCGGCGCGATCGGCCTGGCTGTGCTGGCCACGATCTCCGCCGAGCGCACCGAAGGCCTGCTCGCGGACGGCGAGTCCACGGCCAGCGCGCTGAACTCGGGCTACCACCTCGCCTATCTGATCGGAGTCGGATGCGTTGCGGTGGCCCTCGTGGTGGCGCTGGTCGTCCTGCGTCCGGGGGAGTCGCCGGCAGAGCAGGAGTCCGCCGGCGACGAGTCCGCTCACGAGCCGACGCCGGGGGGCCGCCCCGAGCCGGCCCACGAGGTGGCCTGACCTTCGGGGGGTGGCGCGGCGGCGTGTGATCGTGCACGCCGCCGCGCCTGCCGTTAGCGTGCGCGCATGGACACTCGTAGCCGGGCACGACGCTTCGTACTTGCAGTCCTCGCAGTAGGGGTCACCGCCGTCGGGGTGGGGGTCGCGGTGGCCCCGGCCCAGACCGGCCAGGCCGCCGCGGCCAAGCGGATCACCGCCGCCGGGGTCGGCGCAGTCAAGATCGGGAGGACCTTCCAGCAGTTGCGGGCCGACGGCCTGGTCGGCCGCATTCGCAAGGGCTGTGAGCTCGCGCCCAACACCCGCTCGGCGCGGCTGCTCGCACCGCTCGCCGGCAACGTCAACTTCACCCAGTCCACACCGCGCAAGGTCACCGACATCACCGTCCGCGGCGGCGCCAGGGCCCGCGGCGTCGGCGTGGGGGCCAAGATCCCGGCGATCAAGGCGGCGTTCCCGAAGGCCAAGGTCGACCACAGCACCGACAGCGTCTTCGGCATCACGCTGGTGAAGATCCCGAAGAACGGCGGAGGCAGGATTCAGTTCGCCGTGAGCACCACGACCAAGCGCACCACGCTGATCGGCGTCCCCTTCATCGCGTTCTGCGAATAGCGGACAGTAAGGGCGCCGCTATCCCAGCGGCGCCAGCAGCGCCTTCTTGCCCTCGAAGGCGAAGAACAGAAGGTCGACCATCCGGAAGGTCTTGTTGTTGGGGCCGAGCGAGGGTTTGAACGCGGTGTCGCGCACGATCGAGTGCGTGCTGCCCTGGATCGCGCGGTGGAAGGTCTCGGCCACGATCCGCGCGCCCACGCCCTTGAGCTTGCCGCCGTTGAACTCGGACTCACGCAGGATGTAGAACCACAGCGGGGTGTTCTTGAGGAACGCCTCGCGCTGGGTCTTGGTGAGCGAGTCGATGTCGGCACCGTTCTTGCCGTTGCGCAGCTGGGCGGCGGTCAGCTTGGTCACGTTCACGCCCTTGTTCTTCATGAAGGTGACCATCTGCTGGCCGGTGGCGAGCCGCACCATGCGCGCGCGGGTGAGGTTGCGGAAGGCGAGGTTGCGGCGCGCGTCGTTGAAACCGACGTTGGGTCCGCCGAACGAGCCGGTGGGCAGGTGCTCGAGCGGGTTGACCAGCGTGGTGTCGATCCGCATCGCGCGATTGAACTTGTTCGCCGGCACCTCCAGGCCGGGCTTGGGGATCTCGCCGAAGTCGTAGAGGCGGCGAAAGTCCGCGATCCAGTTGCTCGGCAGCCGCTGGAAGCCCCCGAGGTCGCCGCTGGTGGCCGAGAACAGGAACAGGAAGTCGAGCGTGCCGCCGCCGTTGTCGAAGATCCGGTTCCAGTTGTAGGACTGCCGGACCATCGAATGGCCGAGCCGGAACGCCGCGATCGAGAACTCGATCGGCATCGTCGGAACGTCGGTGGGCGCCGCGCCGACTTCGAAGACCTTGCGCCCCTGGTTGAAGACGTTGGTGATCACACCCGGTGCCGCGATGCGCGGCAGGTAGTCGGTCTTGATCATCCACTGGTAGTGCTTGGTCACGATCTCGCGGGCCTTGGCGAACTTCTGGCTCGCCGGCACGCCGCCCAGCTTGGTGTCCACCACCCGGTTGTGGAAGCGGATCATCGCCACGTGGGTCTGCGCCACCGCCAGGTTCTCGTCGTTGCGGTGATCGGGAATCACGGCCTTGCGCTTCTGAGCCTGCGACGTGCCCTCCCCCCGGGGCAGGTCGAAGCCCTTCTTCTTGGGGATCCCCTCGGCGGCCACCGTCTCGCCCATCTTCAGGTGAAGGCCGTCCGCCTCGTAGAACTTCGCCGACTCCGGATCGCTCGGACCGGCGCCGTAGAGCGAATCGAGATCGAGACTGGGCGAGCGCCCCTGCAGGAGCATCGCCGGCGAGATGAACGCGCCGAAGGTCACGGTCGTCTTGTCGAAGGTGAGGTCGTGGTCCACGAACTGGCCGAGATAGGTGAACCCGGCCGGGACCCCCTGCGCTCCGCCGCCGCCGGCGGCCATCTCGTGGCCGACCTTCTTGCGGATGCCCTCGCCCAGCTGACGGTTGGTCCCCTTCGGACCCATGCGCGAGAACCGGAAGGGAGGCCCGCTGTCGGCGGTGGACAGCGCGGCCACCGCGGCTGCCGTGGCTGCGCCTTCGTCGCGCCCCTCGTTGGCCTCAGACAGCAGACCCTCGCCGATTACGAAGTAGCTCTCCGAACCGTGCTTCTCCACAGCCGCCTCCTTGATTTGACCGTCGGCGAATCCGTGCGCGAATCCTGTGCCCGCCTTGGCTGGGTCGCGCCCGGCGCGACACTCTCATGCCGGCCGCCCGGCGTCAACGAGCGGCTGTGCGCCTATGATCTGCCGGCATGCGGCGCCGGCGCAGAATCGGGTTGGTCCTCGCGCTGTCCATCCTGATCGTGGCGGCATGCGGCGCGCTGGCTCAGGTCGCTTCGGCGGGCGAGGCGAGCACAGTGGTCTCGGGTGACAAGCACTGGGTCACCTACGACGCGGCGCCCGGCGAGGAGAACCGGCTGCTGGTCCAGGTCTCGGTGGGCAGCACGTTGGTGCGCCTGGCGGACACCGGCGCCGACATCTCCGCGGGACCCGGCTGCGAGCTCGACTCCCAGGGCCGGGCGCTGTGTCGCATCCCGGATCGAGTCCTGCTGGTACAGGCGCGGCTCGGTGGGGGCGACGACCGCGGCGCGGCGATCACGTCGAACACCAAGGCGGCGCAGGTGAACATCACCGGTGGCGCGGGCGACGACGTCCTGCGCGGCCAGGGGCCGACCCGCTTCAACTTCTCCGGGGACGACGGCAACGACAACCTGGTGGGAGGCGACGGCCGCGACATCCTTCGCGGGCGCGCCGGGCGCGACCTCATGTCCGGACGCGCGGGCAGGGACCTGCTCATCGGCGATTCGGGTGGGGACGTGCTGCGAGCGGGGCTCGGGCGTGACCGTCTCTTCGGTGGCCCCGACACCGACAAGCTCGACGCTCGCGACGAGCCCGCGGCCGTCGACTCGGTGGTGAGCTGCGGCACGGGCCGTGACCGCACCACCGCCGACAGGATCGACCGGCCGAAGATCACCGGCTGCGAGTTCATCAAGTTCTGAAGCCGGGACGGCCCCCCGTCCTTCGTAAGGGCGTGAGTCCCAGGCAGAGTCTTCGCGGTCGGCGTCAGGCGCCCTACGTGCCGGAGGCAACGATGGCGCAGCGGATCAGCCGGGCCAAGCGCGCCCTGCGGGGCCGCCGCCGGCAGGACCGCGGCCTGTGGGACACCCGCGAGATCGCCGAGGGCGTGAGCGTCGTGCAATCGGCGCTGGCCAGGCAGACGGACGAACGACGCCCGGGCCGCTATCGGCTTTCGCTGAGCGCCGACGCCGAGCGCGGCCCAGACGCTACGCGCCGACGGGCGCGGCGGCGACAGTTCGCGTGCCGTGCTCTTGGATTTGCTTGGCTCGCGTTCGCGCCGCTTGCGTGTGTTGCAGCATGAGGTCGAGCAGCTCGATTGATTCGAGACCCGAGCCGATGGGGTACGGCCTGAGGTTCAGTGACTCTGACGCGACTCGGTAATGCACCTTCCGGAACTTGTAGATCTCCGTCAGGAGGTGCTCCAGTTCGGCGACCGACCGATCGATCGCTTCCGAGTCGCCGCTTGCGGCCACCTCTCGCTCGATGCGCGACAGAAGCGACGATCCATGCATCCGGCTGCTGATCTCGTGCACGAGCTGTCGATGTTCGGGGATCATCTCGGCTCGGTTGAGGCTCCAGAAGCGCTGGTACCGCTCATCCTTGCTGTCTGCCGCATGCAGAAACCAATCGAGGATGCAGTTCTGTCCGGCCGCGCCGGTGGGCGCGCGATAGGTTGTGCCGCCGACCGTCAGCGGCACGAGCCATGGGAGGATCTCAAAAGCGAACACTGGCGGCGGCATGTTGCGCCGCATGTCCACCGCGGCTTCGATCATCTTGTGCCAAGCCGCTGCGACAAGGCCGACGCAACGCGGGAACGCCGGTGCATCTACCGGAAGCTCGCTTAGGGCCAGCGCGACTCTCAAGGCCTCGTCGGCGCCGGTGAGCCCGTGCTGGATCGCGGCGATCAGGAGCCGCTCCTCGTCGAGCCCGGTGAATGTGCGCATCCGGGCGCCGTACGGATTGGCCGGTCCATAGGTGTAGTTGTCATCGCGCGGGACATGCCCACAGGCCCGGCCAAGGTCGATGAGCAGCGCCTCGAGTCCGGGGCAGGCGCTCATCACTCCCGGCTGTCGTCTCTCGACGGCGCATGCCAAGAATCCCAGGTCGCGCAGGGCAGCGAGCGCGAGGGCAGGCGTCCAGCCTTCAGCGGCCGCGCGCCGCACGCAGTCGTTCAGCTGCGCGACGACCGAAACCTCTGTGCGTTCGCGCAGGGGAGAGCGGGTGAAGTACGCGTCCAACCCGAACGGATCAAGTTCTTGCGCACGTTGTCCCAGCGTCGCCGCAGTCATCCGCTCCGACCCTGACCGGCCCAACGGGCAGACCTCGCCAGCGGCATCGACTCCCATCACAGGCCTCCCGGCCGGCCACGTGCCTCCACCAAGAACGACGGCGCTCCGTACCGACCATCCAGCGGCGGCTCGCTCAGCTCGACGCGCCCGCCTCGCTCTGTTATGACCCGCCCGACACTCCGACCGGCGACAGTGCGAACGCCGACGGTCGCGTTCTGCTGCTCAGGCAGTCCCCCCGGCACATACGCTTGCATCCCCATTCGCCTCCGCGAAACGGTGTTCACCGCGCGCAGTCAAGCTCGCCCGCGAGGTTGAAGCGACGCTTATCGCTGATGACCGAATCGCAAACCGGATTAAGGGCCGTCCGCTTTTCCGTCTACTCGACCGAGGACCAACCCGCGCCAGAGTCTCGTCCGGTGGTGACCGCCCTCGTGTTCGAGCCGGCGCCGTGACCGCCGCGGCGTCGGCGCGGCTCGCGTGGGCGGTGGACGTACTCGAGGTCGAGCCCGGCGACCGGCTCCTCGAGGTCGGTTGCGGGCATGGTGTGGCGGTGGCACTGGTGTGCGAGCGGCTGAGCGGCGGCCGGATAGTCGCCATCGACCGCTCGGCGAAGATGATCGCGGCGGCCACCAAGCGAAATCGCGAGCACGTGGCGTCGGGCCGGGCCGTGCCGCCACGGTCCGGACCCTTCTGGCGCCGGGCGGCGGGCTGTACCTCTTCAATCAGGCTCCCGGGTGGTCGGACGCCGGCTCGGCCCGCGGGTTCGGGCGACGGCTGTCCGGCGTCCTCTCCGAGCACGGATTCGCCGTCGACGACGTGCTCACCGCGCGTCTCAGCCCGGCTCCCGTGGTCGCCGTGATCGCCCGCCCGGCGCGCCAGGAGTGATCCGCTGACCCGGGGCTGCGTATGAACAGGGACCAACCCGAACTCTGGAGCCTGCCATGCCTGGCATAGGACCCATGGAACTGATCGTCGTACTCATCATCGCCCTCATCATCTTCGGCCCCAAGAAGCTTCCGGAGCTCGGCAAGTCGCTGGGCAGCGGCATGCGGAGCTTCAAGGACTCGGTCACCGGCTCGGATCGCGAGGAGCTGCCCGCCGGGGACGCCGGGGCCAAGAAGTCCTGATCCGGGGCCAGCTCGGCTCATGCGCCGTATCAAGCCGGTAGACCACGACGACGAGCTCACCGTCGTCGACCATCTCGACGAGCTGCGAACGCGGCTGATGGTCGCGCTCGCGGCCTTCGGGGTGGCCTTTGCCCTGACCGCGTGGCAGAGCGATCTGGTGTTGCAGATCGTGAACGCTCCGCTCCCCGACGGGCGCGAGCCGATCACGCTCGGGCCGGCCGAGCCGTTCATCCAGACGCTCAAGATCGCCGGCTATGCGGCGGTGCTGCTGGCGCTGCCGGTGTTGCTGTATCAGGTGTATGCGTTCCTGGTGCCGGCCTTCGGCAAGGACGGGCGCAAGCTCGCCTTCCCGCTGGTGCTCATGGTGCCGGTGCTGTTCATCGCGGGAGTGGTGTTCTGTTACACGGTCGTCCTGCCCCCGGCACTCGACTTCCTGCTCTCGTTCAACTCGTCGGAGTTCAACACGCAGCTGCGGGCGAGCGACTACTACGACTTCGCGACGCTGACCATGCTCGCCATGGGCCTTGGCTTCCAGGTTCCGGTGGGCGTGCTTGTGCTCACGCGGCTGGGCGTGCTCTCCTACGACAAGCTGCGCGCGAGCCGGCGCTACGCCATCGTCGCCATTGCCGTTCTGGCGGCGCTGCTGCCCACGCTCGACCCCATCACGCTCATGCTCGAGATGGTGCCGCTCCTGGCCCTGTACGAGCTGAGCATCCAGCTGTCCCGGCTGGTCGAGCCGATCAGCTTGGCGCGCGATGACCTGTCGTCGGAGGCGCCGGGCTGATCCAGATCCGGGGGCGCCGCGCAATGCCCCATCTGTCTCGGGGGCGAAGGTGGCCCGTCTTCGGGCACTTCGCTCTCGAAGCCTCCACCGATCCAGCGCAGCGGCGCTTGACTGATGCGCCGCTTCTGCCGATAAGGGATAACTCACTCACCGTTTCGGCGGGGGGGTCGAGGACGGTTTCGGCAAACGGGCATGGATGTCAGGAAGGCCGGGAGGCTGGCTGATGGTGTGGACGATTCTGCTGGTAGGAGGAGCCTGGGTGGTGGCCTCCGTGCTCGTCTCGCTGCTGCTCTTCCCCCTGTGGGAGAGCTCGAAGGCGCGCGCCCGCGAGCCGGTGGAGCCCGGCGCCCTCCTGACCGCGACCAGCGACGAAGGTCCGCTCGCTCCGGCCCATCCGGCCATCCGCCCGGGCGCGGATGACGTAGACCCGATTCCCTCCCCCCAGCGGCTCGGCTACGCCCCCCTCGTGCTCGAGCGGCTCGCGGTGCACACCCAGGCCGTGCTTGGCGCGGACGGTGCGTGCGTGCTCGTGCGCGAGGGTCCCGGGCTCGAGACCGTCTCGGTGGTGGCGGGCTCGGGACTGGGCGAGCGGCTGGTGGGTCAGAGCTTCGGCACCGACAGCGGCCTCTCGGGCATGGCGCTGCGCACCGGCCGCCCGGTGATCGTTCCGAGCGCCGGAGCCGAGGACCCACAGGCGGTGCCGATCGCCCTCGAGGAAATGAGGCCGGCCGCGGCGGCCCCGCTGTCGGGCTCGCTGGGCCCCCGCGGTGCCCTCGTGGTGGGCTCCGCCGGCGAGCCGTCCCAATTCGGCCTGGTGGAGCTGGAGCTTCTGGCCGAGTGCGCCGGCCTTACCAGCCGCGCACTGCGCCACGACGAGCAGAGCGAGCTCATGGCGGGGGACTCGCAGGCGGAGATCAGGGCGCTGGTGGGCGCCCTGGCGAATGCCGACGGCGCGACCTTCCGCCACTCGCTCGAGGTCGCCGAGCTGGCCACGCGCGTGGGCCGCCGCCTGGGTCTCGATCGCCCCGACCTGGTGGAGCTCGAGCTCGGCGCTCTGCTCCACGACATCGGCAAGCTCAGGCTGCCCGCCGAGATCCTCCAGAAGCCGGGGCCGCTCAGCACCGAGGAGTGGCGGCTGGTGCAGCGCCATCCCGAGTGGGGAGCCGATCTCGTGGCGGGGATACCGGGTCTCGAGGCCGTGGCGATGATCGTCCGGCTGCATCACGAGCGGCCCGACGGCGCCGGTTATCCGCACGAGCTGCCCCACGAGCGGATCCCCGTGGCCAGCCGCATCATCTCGGTCTGCGACGCCTACGGCGCAATGACCGGCGGGCGCCCGTACCAGGAGCCGGTGCAGCCGCGCGACGCCATCCGCGAGCTGCTGCGCCATTCGGGCAGCCAGTTCGATCCCGAGAGCGTGCGCACTCTGGCGCGCATCGTCGAGGGTCGGCCGCTCGCAGCGGCCTGAGCCGGGAATAACGGCGCTCCGCCCGTGGTCATTGAGGCATGGTCACCGATGGGCTCCTGCCCCGGCGTATCGAGAACCCCGTTCAGGGTGACGCGATCACCTTCCTCGAGACGAGCGCCGAGTCCGGCGGCGAGCGTTCGCTGCTGGCGATGGAGGTCGTGCCCGGTGGCAAGGTCACCCCGCACTTCCACACGAGCTACAGCGAGCACTTCTTCGTGCGCGAGGGACACCTGACGGTCGAGATCGGCGAATCCCGGCACGACCTCGGTCCGGGCGACGACGAGGCCGTGAGTCCCGGCACGCGCCACGCTTGGCGCAACGACGGCAGCGTGCCCGTGCAGGCGGACCTGGAGTTGCGTCCCGGTCACAGCGGCTTCGAGGATTCGCTGAGGATGGTCTACGGACTGGCCGCCGACGGCCGCGTGACGGCGAGCGGCCTGCCCCGCAATCCTCTTCACACCGCGCTGGTGCTCAACTGGGCCGACATCCGCCTGCCGGGGGCTCAGTCCGCGCTCACGCCCGTCCTGCGCCTGTTCACCGGGCTCGCGCGAATGACCGGCGTCGAGCGCAGGCTTCGACGGCGCTACCTCTCGCACTAGGCCGCGTCGGCCCTCGCACCGGTGGACAGCACGCCGCCGTCGGCCAGCACCACGCCGTCGGCGCAGGACGCCTCCACGAGCCCGCCGTGGAACTGCTCCTGGTAGAGCCGGCTGTAGAGACCCCCGCGCTCGAGCAGCTCGGCGTGACTGCCCTGCTCCACGAGCCGGCCGCGGTCGAGCACGAAGATCACGTCGGCGGCGAAGATGGTGGACAGGCGGTGGGCGATCGCCAGCGTGGTTCGTCCCGCCATGAGCGGCTCGAGGGCCGCCTGTACGAGCCGCTCGCTGCGGGTGTCGAGGGCCGAGGTCGCCTCGTCGAGGATCAGAATCCGCGGGTCCTTCAAGATCACTCGCGCGATCGCGATGCGCTGCTTCTCGCCCCCGGAGAGGCGGTAGCCGCGCTCGCCCACCATCGTGTCGTACCCCTCGTCGAGCTCCACGATCCGGTCGTGGATCAGTGCCGCCCGCGCCGCCTCCTCCATTTCCTCCTGGGTGGCGTCACGACGGGCGTAGAGGAGGTTCTCGCGCACGGTTGCGTGGAAGAGGTAGCTCTCCTGGGTCACCACCCCGACGATCTGGGCGAGCGAGGCGAGCTTGATGTCGCGCACGTCGACGCCGTCCACGAGCACCCTTCCCGAGCTGGGGTCGTAGAGCCGCGGCACGAGGTAGGAGACCGTCGTCTTGCCCGCCCCGCTCGGGCCGACCAGGGCCGCGAGTTGGCCCGGCTCGACCTCGAGGGACAGCCCGTCGAGCGCCAGCCTGCGGTCGCCGTCCGAGGAATCCTCCGCCGGCGTGCTCTGCGGGTAGGCGAAGGACACCGCGTCGAACGTCACCTCTCCTCGCACATCGCCGGGATCGAGCGCCCTGGCGCCGGGGGCATCGACGATGTCGGACTCTAGATCGAGGTACTCGAACACGCGCTCGAACAGGGCCAGCGAGGATTGGATCTCCACCGACACCCGCAGCAGCTGGACGATGGGGAAGAACAGGCGCGTCTGGAGCGTGGTGAAGGCGACGATCGTGCCCGCGCTGATCGCCGCGGACCCGCCGTCCAGGCTCACCCCGGCGACGAGGTAGATGATCGCCGGCGTGATCCCGAAGAAGGCCTGCACGAGCGCGAAAAAGCCCTGGCCGGTCATCTGCTGGCGCACCTGGAGGGCGGCCAGGCGCTCGTTGGCGCGCCGGTAGCGCTCGATCTCGTCGGAGCGCCGCTCGAAGACCTTCGAGAGCAGGATCCCGGACACCGAGAGCGTTTCCTGCGTGATCGCGCTCATCTCCGCCATCGACTCCTGGGTCTCCGCGCTCACCGCCCGTCGCAGCCGCCCCACGCGGTAGGTGAGCACCACGAACAGGGGCACGAGAATGAGCGACACCACGGTCAGCTGCCACGACAGGACCACCATGGCCACCAGGCTGCTCACCACGGTCACGACGTTCGAGAGGATCGACGACGCGGTGCTCGTGACCACCGTCTGCACGCCTCCGACGTCGTTGGCCAGGCGCGACTGGATCTCGCCGGTGCGCGTGCCGGTGAAGAACGACAGCGGCATCGACTGCAGGTGGGCGTAGAGGCGGTCGCGCAGGTCCTGCATCACGCGGTTGCCGACGTAGTTCGTGAGATAGGTCTGGCCCACGCCGATCACGCCGAGCACGAGCGGGATCGCGACCATCACGCCCACCAGCAGGTAGAGGAGCGAGAGATCGGGCCCGCCCTGGACGAACAGGGCATCGTCGAACACCACCTGCACGAGCAGTGGGTTGACGATCCCGAGGCCGGACGTCACGACGATCGAGACGAGGATCAGCGCCGTGCGCCCGCGGTAGGGCCGGAACAGGCGGACGATCCGCCGTCCCAGTCCCTCCTGCTGCCGTTCCTCGCTGCCCGCCACTGCGGGCTAAGAGATTACGGCGAGCGCGCGGCGCGCGCGAGCCTTCGAGGTCTACGCAGCGTGCTCGCGCGGCCCCACGGGCGAGCCGCCATTCGACGCGGCGGGCGCGGCCTCGCCGCGCGGCTGCCAGCGGCGCCGGATCTCGCTCCACAGAGCCAGTGTCTCGTCGATCGCCGCGCGCAGCTCTCCGGGTGAGTCGCTGGTGTCGGCGAGATAGCGGCCGAGCATGCGCCAGAGCGTGGCGTGGGCGTCGCACAGCCGGCGGGCCTCGCGGCGTGGAACCGTCCAGCGGGTGGCGTCCAGGCGGACGAGCTCCGCGTTGAGATCGGTGAGGTCGTCGATCAGCGACTCGGACTTGGCCTGCTCGTGGGCGTCTTCGAGGATGCTCGCCAGGCCGCGCAGCCGCTCGTCGTTGTCGCGAACGATGTCGGCCACCTCCAGGGGCGTGTCCTCCTCGGGCGCCCAGCCGTGCGAGCCGGCGAAGCACGGGAAGGCCACGGCCACCGGATCGAAGCGGTGGACCGGCTGCCAGCGCTCCATCTGCCTGATCAGGCCGACCCGTGTCTCCCAGTGACGGTGGTCAACCGCCACCTGGCGGACGCGCCTCCAGGCCTCACGCTCCACCTTGCACCAGCCGGCCGGCTCGGCCACGCCCACCTCGAAGTCCAGGCCGTCCTTGCGGCGCATCCAGGTCTGCTCCCAGCGCGCCGCGACCGCGGACAGGAGCTCGAAGGTGTAGCTCGACAGCTCCCACTTGTGCAGATCGCGGGGTCGCCGGGGGGTTCGCCAGGCGGAGGGGAAGAAATTCGCCTCGTACCGCTTGAAGGAGCTCTCCGCGCGCAGGCCGTCGAGGTCCGGATCGTCGCTTAGGACCCAGTCGCGGCGGCTGGCCACGTAGGCGCTGTCGGCGCAGGCGATCGCCTGCTCGAGGTGTCGCACCGCCTGGTGGGCCAGCTCCTGCTTCTCCCGGTCGTCCGGACGCTCATCCCCGCTGAGCAGGAGCGGCAGCGAATACACACAGGCGGCGTTGTAGTTCTCCTGCCAGCGCTGGAAGCCGGCGCGGCCCTCCACCTGGTCGAGGCTCCTCTCGAGATCCCGGGCCGCGGGCACCCAGGCGCTCGCCTTGCGGCGAGTGAGCCGCGCCAGCAGCACGCGCAGGTGGTGCTGAACCCATACGCCCGAGAGGTCGAGTGCCTCTGCGCTGAGGGCGTCGTCGCGCCGCAGTCGCGGGCCGCCCAGGTCCCGGCGCAGCTCTCCGAGCTCGTGGAGGGCGGCGAGGGCGAGCAGCTCCCGCAGCTGCAGGGCGCGACGCTTGGGATCGCGCTTGGCGGGCTCGGCGAGCGCCTTGTCGATCGAGCACTCGTGGTCCCGTTCGTCGATCGGGCCGAGTGGCCGCAGCCGGTCCACGAGCCGCTGGAGCGGCGGCCGGCCGAGCGTCGCGCTGGGGGGCTCCAGCGACGCAGGGCGGTCCTTCGGCGCGTCCAGTCCGGCGTAGGTGGAGCGGGTGATGGCCTGTACGGCTCTCGATCCCCGCGCGGTCACCAGCAGATCGGTGAGCGCCGGGCGCAGCTGCTCGCGCAGCTGGCTGCGCTGTTTGTCGCGGCGGGTCGCCGGCGCCTGCGGGAGCTGTCGCCACTGCCGCGGGAGCTCCTGCCCGCCCAGCAGTACCGCGCGCCGGTAGCGGGCCACCAGCAGGACTCGGTCGCGGTCGCGGCGGGCGGCGGAGCGGTAGACGCGGCGCAGCGGATCGCGGCGCCCGCGGCCGGTCGCCGGCCGGTCGCGGTCGATCGCGTTCTCGCCCGGTCGCGTGACCGTCAGGATGCCCTCGTAGGTGGCGAGAGCGTCGAGGAACAGGGCGAGCTTCTCCTGAAGGAAGCCGATCTGCAGGCGCAGCGCGATGTTCATGGGGTCCTCGCGCAGCGCCTCCTGATAGTGGTCGAGTGCCTCGTCGTAGCGACGCTCCTCCTCGAGCTCGGCGCCGCGCTCATAGTCGTGCACCAGGTCGGACGGCAGCCTGTAGCCGCGCCAGCCGGACCAGGGTGAGCTGCACAGCCGGGTTCTGGGGAGTAGCGACGCCGTGGCGTGGTCGGCGGCGCGGCGGATGGCTCCCTCCCAGGTGCTGTGCCAGAAGGTGCGCGGACGGCTGCCCTTGGCGGGCAGGCGCACCACGTGCACGGTCACGCCGCAGCCGCGCGGCTTGTCGCGGCTGAGCAGCGCGCCCTTGACCACGTACGCGTGGGTGGGCACGGCCGCGCGCAACAGGCCGAGCAGGCTGGCGAGCAGGCCGCCTGGATCCAGGCCGCCGCCGCTCAGCACGTCGAGGAAGTCGCCGTGCTGCGTGGGCGCGGGCACCGGAGCGGGGGACTGCAGGTGAGAGCGCGAGAGGCGGTCACGGAACTCGGCGGTGAGGCGGGGCAGCTGGGCCGGGTCGACCGCGGGGCTCGCCTCGAACTCCTCGACGATGATCCTGCCGGGCCACCAGGCGAGCAGTTCGAGCAGCAGGTGGCGGCAGCACCACGCCACCAGTACCAGCGCGGCGAAGGCCAGGGCCGAGGCCACCACCGGGCGGGTGACCGTGGTGTGCACGGACGCCAGGAAGTCGTCGTTGGTGCTCACGGCGTTGCCGTTCACGTAGGCCAGGGCGACGAGCAGGCACAGGCCGGCCGCCAGGCCGAGCGTCCAGCCGGCGAGGCCGGGCAGCCTGCTCTCGTAGCGCTGCGCGCGCGAGCCGCGAGTCCGCCGTCTCATCTGCTCAGAGTGGAGGCGGGCGCTCCCGGTCGGTGTGCGAATCGTCACATGGCTCCGCGATCCCTACCGTTCAGGGACATGAGCGGCCTCAGCCCACGGTCCGGCGGTCCACCCTCGAGGCGGTCCCGCGAGCAGCGCGCCTACCGGCTCGTCGTGGCGGGAGGTGCCGCGGGTGCCGTAGGGGTTGTGGGCCTCGTGCTCGCGGTGGTCGGGGTGATCGGGTACGCCATTCCGGTGCTCGCACTGGTGATCGCCGTGATCTGCCTGTTGCTGTTTCGCCGGGCCGTCTCGAGCTGAGTTCGGTGGAACAGCCCGGCGCGCTCCCGATACGGCGCAACACCGCGCTTCTCTCGGCCGCGCTGGCCACGAACTCCGCGATGCTGCAGCTGTCCGGCGGCCGTGGCCTCGCTCACGCTCGTGAACGTGCTCGGAGTGGAGGGCCTGCTCGGCCTGGGCCCGGCGATCGTGCTGGGCTCCGGAGCCCTGGCGGCGCTGCCCGCGGGCCGGGCGATGGACCGGATCGGCCGCGTGCCCGTGCTCGCGGGCGGCTTCCTCACCGGCGCGCTCGGCTGCTGCCTCGCGGCTCTGGGCAGCGCAACGTCGGTCGGTCCGCTCGTTCTCGCCGGCTTGGTCGGCGTGGGCGCGGCGGGCGGGATCGCCCTGCTCGCGCGCACCGCCGCGGGCGACATGTACCCGCCCGACCGGCGCGCCCGGGGCATCGCCCTCGTGCTCTTCGGCGCGGTGTTCGGGGCCTTCCTGGGCCCGGCCGTGTTCAGCCCGATCCTCGCCGGGCGAGAGCTCGACGGCGACGCACTCGCGCCGCTGTGGCTGGCGGCGGGGGCGTTCATGGTCGTCGGCGCCGGGCTCGTGGCGTTGGTGCGCCCGGACCCTCGCCGCATCGCCGAGTTGCTCGACCACGACGAGCCGCTGGACCGCCAGGATGGCGGCCCTCCGCTGAGAGAGCTGCTCGGGCGCCCGCGGGTGGTGCCCGCCCTGATCGCCGCCCAGGCGAGCTTCGCCGTGATGGTCGGCGTGATGACGCTCACCGGCGCCGTGGTGGTCGACCATCAGCATCACGCGGGTCACGACGTGTTCCCCATCATCGGCGCGCACGTGATCGGCATGTATGCGCTGGTGATCGTGATCGGGGACGTGATCGACCGCATCGGCCGACCGCCCGCGCTGGCGGGCGGGCTGATCGTGATGGGCGTGTCGGTGATCAGCCTGCTGTGGGTGGAGAGCGTGCCCGCCACGGCTGTGGCGCTGTTCGGTCTCGGCGTGGGATGGAACCTGTCCTTCGTAGCCGCCACCGCGGAGCTGGCCGACCTGACCCATCCGTCGGAGCGCGGCCGGCTGCTCGGATTCAACGATCTGCTCTCGGGCGCGACCGGCGCCGGGCTGGCGCTGCTGGGGGGCGTGGCGCTGTCGGCGCTGGGTGTGGCCGCCCTCGCCATCGGCGGCACGGCGCTGGTGCTCGGCCCGGCCCTGTGGATCCTGCGTGTGACGAAGTTCCCAGTGGCGCGCGGCGCGGGGGGTTAGAACTGGACGATCCCCCGACGACCTCACAAAGGAGGTCATCTTGCAGTACGCAGCGCATCTGCCCAACACTCGGAGCCTCTTGGTTCCGGTGCTCGCGCTCACGATAGGGGCGGCCGGAGCAACGGCCGCCTACTCAGTCCTCGATGACACGGACGTCGCCCAGGAGCCCACCAGGGTCATCGTGGCCGAGACCACCCCCCCGTCTGATGGCGTAGCGGCCAAGGACGAGGCCCGTACCGCAGCCGCGGTTGCCGCCCCGGCGGTGGCCACGCCCTCGGCGGGCGCGGCCGCCAAGAACGAGGCCGGCACGGCAGCCGCCATCGCCACCCCGGAGCAGTCTCCCTCGGAGGCGGCTCAGGAAGCCATCCGGACGGATCCGCACGGCTCCAACCACTACCTACCCAGGGCCATCCCCCAGCCCTGACGCACAGCGGCCGGCGGCGGCCTGACGAAAGGAGGGCCGCCGCCGCTCGCCGCACCTGTCAGCGGCGCCAGAGGCGACCGAGCGAACGCTCGAGCTCGCCGATACCCCAGGACGCCAGGCGCCGCGCGTCTCCGAGCACGCCCCCGTCGCCCGTGACGGGCTCGCGCGCAGCCGGCTCCCCCGGGCCGGCCGCGGGCAGCGAGGTCAACGAGCGGGCGACCTCGCGACCGTCTTCCACCACCATGTCGATCTCCATGTCGAAGGCGAGCTCGGCGCGCTGGCTCTCCAGACCCAGCTCGGCTCCGATCGGGTGGCTGTCGAGCCGATGGACCACGAGGTCGAGCTCGCGCCGCGCAGGCCGGCCGCGCATCCTGTGAATCGAGACCGGCGCCTCGACCACCGACTGGTAGCACGAGCGAGTGCCGTCCGCCGCGTCGCGGAACTGCTTGAGGAACACCTGGCCCACCTGCCGGTCGAGCATCAGTGCGACGGCGTCGCCCGGCAGGCCGCCAACAAGCTGCCCGATGAGCTCCTCCGGCCCCTCCACCGGGCTGACGGACGACTGGGCCTCAGGCGCCGGTCCGCGCTCGTGGATCTCGAGGAAGGGGTACCAGCCCGCCCCCTGCTCGCGGCCGAAGTTGCCCCCGAACGCCTGGACGATCACGCTGGCGCCGAGCCCATCGGCGGGGCTGAAGCTGCCCATCGTCTTGGCGTAGCCGTACGCCTCCCGCCCGCCCAGATAGGACATCGGGTTGTCGACGAAGATGTAGGGCACGGCCATCACCACGCGCTCCGGCGTGAACATGCCGCCGATCCGGCGCCCCGCGAGAACGGGAAACCAGAACGAGGCCTGTGTCTCGCGTACCGCCCCCCAGCGGTCGAACGGGGGTGTGAGCGAGGAGACCCGCCCGAACTCGCCCACCAGCAGCAGCACGTGTGAGGTGAGCGGCCGGTACTCCACGGCGTCCCCGGCCGGGGCGTTGAACATCCGCTCCACCAGCTGGCCCATGCGCTCCTCGTCGCCGCGCAGCACCAGGGTGCGCAGCCGCCCGCCGTAGCACTCGAAGGGAGGCGGGGCGGTGGCGCGACCTCCGAACTCCACGTACTGAGGCATCTCCACGGCACGGGGGCGCAGCCAGCCGTCGCCGCGACCCGGGATGGGGCGGCGCTGCCCGGTGAGGCCGGCGGCTGCCTCGATCCCGGAGATCACGGCGGCCTCAACGCAGCCGCCGTCGATTCCGTTTCGCGTCCAGTCTCCCGCCAGCACCAGGTTCTCGAAGCCCGATTCGCCGGAGGGCAGCCGGTGCTTCACCGAGCCCGCCGGCGAGAGCACGTAGCGCTCCGAGGGAGCCACGTTGGCACGCCAGTACTGGGCGTCGAAGCGTTCCCGGCCTGTCCCCTCGCCCGGGTCCACCAGCACGCTCCAGTCGAACGAGCCGTCGGCACGCCGCGCGTTGGGCCACAGAGTGGGCATGTCCCGCTCGAGGAACTCGACCGCGTTCTGGCGGACCCGCTCGGTGGCCTCGGCCTGGTCCTCGCCGGGGCGGTCGTCGAGGACACCGCAGAGGTAGGCGATCGTGCGCACTCCGTCGGCCTGCTGCCACTCCTCGCGCGGGATCAGATGGGTCATGTCGCAGTAGGTGTCGATCGGCTCGACGTAGCAGCCGGCTACCGAGTTGCCGTCGTGGCGCCAGCCCAGCTCGCCGGCCTCTCGGTTCGCCCAGACCTGGAAGGCCTGGGTCCGCACCGTCACCGCTCGCTCGATGCCGCTCCGGAAGCGCTCGTCGCGGTCCATCAGCTCCCGGCAGATCGGCTCGAGCGCGCCCACCGGTATGCCGAGCACCACGGCGTCGAAGTGCTCGCCGCGGCGCAGCACGAGCGGCTCGCGGCCGAGCGGGTTGGGCCGCAGCTCGAAGTCGTGTCCGCGTGCAGCGGGCTCGAGCTGCTCCCAGAGCGGCTCGCTCGGCCAGCAGGGAAGGCCCCGCACGTCGGCCAGCGGCAGGTACTCCTCGGCGCCGCCGCGCAACTCCAGCTGGGGCACGACCTCGATGGTCTCCACCCGCTGGTCGTCCGGGGCCACGCCCAGCCGGGTGACCTCGTGGAAGAACCTGAACTGCACGCCGCGCCGGCGCAGGACCTCGTACAGCGGCGTGAACACCACGTCGCCCATGCCGGCCTGCATCTTGCGCATGAACGAGCCGCGGTAGCTGAACACGAGCCGCAGCAGGTCGCTGGTGGCCGTGCCCGCGGCCACGTCGGCGGCGGCGATCGAGCCGCCGGGGAAGCCGAAGGCCACGTCGTACACGGCACGCAGCACCGGAGCGCGGCCCTCGGGCGTGCCGCCGAGCGTGACCTCCTTGGCGCCGTGCCGGGCCAGCCAGGCCGCCCATTCCTCGTCGTTGATCGCGTCGAAGCCGCGCTCGAGCACCCCGTCCTCGACGATGCCCGCCACCGTCGACACCCCCGCGTCCAGGATCGTGAAGAACAGGCGCACGTCGGGGTCGTCCTGCACGGGCTCGCGCAGCACGAGCCAGAGCCAGTCGCGAAAGCCCTTGAGCAACCTCACGAGCAGCGCGGGCTGGGCGGCCTGCCTGGCCACGAGGTGATCGGTGTTGCCGGCGCGCGCGCCGGCCAGCCGCTCGGCCAGCACCAGCAGCCGCTCGGCGCCCTCGGCGGGGAGCTCGAGCAGGTCACCGGCCAGATCCGCCGCAAGGTCCTCGAACCAGTCGGGCACGAAGGGCAGGTCGGGCTCGCTGAGGTCGAGATCGCGCTCGTGTCTCAGCGAGCGCCAGGCCGACAGCGCCCAGCGGCAGGCCACGGCCGCCATCTCCCAGAAGGTGGGCAGCTCAGCGGCCTCGCCCGGGCGCAGCAGGTTGCGCGGGAAGTCGAGGGCGTGGGCGTGCCAGTCGTCGCCCTGGCGGTCGAACAGCACGAGCTGGTCGCAGGGCTTGAAGGCGTCGTCGATCGTGGCCAGCGGCGTGCCCGGCTCGCGCCCCAGCTCCTCGTAGGCATCGCGCATCAGCCGGAAGGCGTTGTCGTAGAAGCCGAACCAGACGTGCAGCCCGTGCTCCTCGATCCGCTCCGCGTGCTGCGCGTTGCGGCCGCTCGCTCCCTTGCCGCCGATACGCCAGCCCAGCTGGTAGATCGTGACCTCGAACTGCTCGCGCAGCTCCGGCGTGGCGGTGAGCTCGAAGGCCGCGGTCATCCCGCCGACCCCGCCGCCGAGCACCGCGACCTTGGACTTGTGACCCGCTTCGTTCACTGGAGAGTTGCGTGAGTCCCCGGCCGCCATGCGATCCTATTCGGATGCCGGAGACTGGCCAGCGTATCTCCCAGCTCGATCTAAGCCTGATCGTGCAGGGCTACGAGCTGTGGAACGCCGGTGACCCGGAGGGCCTGGCCGCGCTCTGCTTCACGGACGACATCGAGTGGCACAACGCCCCCGAGTGGCCCGGCCAGCGCTCCTACAACGGCTCCGGCGAGGTGGTCCGCTTCCTGCGCGAGGAGGTGGTGGGCGTGATCGAGCTGGGCGACATCGAGATCGAGCAGCTCGACGTGCACGGGGACGAGGTGGTGATCTCCATGCTCGCCCGCACCCGGGGGCAGGAATCGAACATCGACATCGGCAAGATCCCGGTCTTCCACGTGGCTCGCATCCGGGACGGCCGGGTGTGCCGTATACGCGCTTTCCTCGACCGCGGCGAGGCCGTGGCGGCCGCCGGCGGCTGACTGAGCGCCGGCTCGCGCGGCTCGCCGGCTGAGCGCGAGGCAGGTCCCAGTCGCCCCACACGGCGCCTCGCGTAGCCTCGGCGGCAATGTCCTCGCCGCCGGAGACTCAGCCCGAGCGCGCCGTGAACGGGCCTTCGACCGCCCGCCTGCTCGCAGCCGGCGTCCGCGCAGGCGTGCCCTTCGCGATCGCCGGCGGGATCCTGGCTCTCTCCTTCGGCGTGGTGGCCCAGGACGCGGGGCTCAGCGCGCTGGACGCCATCGTCATGTCGGCGATCGTGTTCGCGGGCTCGGCCCAGTTTGCGGCAATCGCCATCCTCGGCGGAGGAGGCACCGTGGCGGCTGCGGTGGGCGCGGCCGCGCTGATGAACTCGCGCTTCCTCCCGATGGGAGCCGCGCTGGCGCCGTCGCTGCCGGGCGGTCCGCTCAAGCGGGCGGCGCAGGGCCAGACCGTCGTGGACGCATCTTGGGCCCTGGCGGTGCGCACGGACGGGAGCTTCGACCGCTGGCTGCTGTTCGGCGCGTCGGCGATCCAGTACTCCACCTGGGTCACCGGGACGGTCGTCGGCGCCCTCGGCGCGGACGCGATCGGCGACCCGCGGGCCCTGGGCCTCGACGCGATCTATCCCGCCTTCTTCCTCGCCCTCATGATCACCGAGATGAGTGGATGGCGGGCGCTGGCGGTGGCAGTCGGCGGCGCGGCCATCGCCCTGGCGCTCGTGCCCTTCACGCCCGCCGGGGTGCCGGTGCTGGTGGCCAGCCTCGCGGCCCTGGCCGGGCTCACCACCTCCGCCCGCGAGGCCGCCGCGCGGGACGCCGGCCGGAGCGAGTCATGAGCACCAGCGTCGCGCTCCTCGGCGGCTGCGCGCTGGTCACGGCGGCCATCAAGGCCGTGGGGCCGGTGGCCCTCGGCGGGCGCGACCTGCCGATCTGGTTCATGAGCGTGATCGTGCTGCTGGCGCCCGCGCTGCTCGCCGCCCTGGTGGCCACCCAGGCGCTGGCCGACGGCGACCATCTCACGGTCGGCGCCGAGACGGTGGGAGTCGCCGCGGGCGGCCTGGTGGTGTGGCGCACCGGCTCGGTGGTGGCCTGCGGCCTCGTGGCCGCGGCGCTCACGGCGCTGTTGCGCCAGCTCTGACTAGATCCTCAGCCTGCGGATCTGGAAGGCCTTCACGATGTCGGTCACTCCATGCAGCAAGGCCCAGATGCCGGCGAACACCAGCAGCAGGTAGGCCTTGTCGATGAAGAACTGCCCGCCGGTCCAGAAGGCGAGGATGATCATCAGGATTCCCGAGATGAGGCCGAGCCACCAGAGCTCGTTCACATCACGGTCGACGAAGGCCTGCATCGTCCAGAACACGCCGACCAGCAGGAACAGGAAGCCGAGGATGTCGGCCAGGGCGGCAAACGTGTTCTCCGGGCTGATCAGCGCGATCACGCCCGCGACGAGGAACAACACCCCGAACAGGTACCAGAGCCACCCGAACGATGGCGCCACGGCGCCGACCATGAACTGCTGGAAGCCGGACAGCAGGAACATGAGCCCGATCAGAACGCCCACGGTGGTGACCGAGGCACTGTCGAACTGCAGGATGACCAGGGCGATCACGATCCATGCGATGCCCGCCACGAGCCAGAGCCACCACAGGTTGCCTATCGCGCCGGCCGCCTCTCGTACCTCCGAGTCAGGGCCTACCGAGCTCTCCACCGGGCCAGCTGAGCTCTCCACAACACCCACCTCCTTGAGGGGTTGAACTTCTCTCCGGAAGCGTAAAGCTCGCGGCGGCGGGCAGGTGAAAGATCGCGCCCCGGGTTGCCCGCCCGGGCGCGGGCGTCGATGATGGCTGAATGCGACTGCCCGAAGCGGTGGCCATCGTCGTCCTTCGGCCCGTTGTCTCCGCCGTCCGGCTGGGCGGCCGCACGGCCGAGGCGGCCACGCTCGCGGTGGTGGACTCGGTGCTGGCATCGCGGGTGACCGAGGAGGCGCTCGACCGGATCCTGGCCAGCCCGCTCGTGCGCGAGTCGCTCGGCCGTGCCCTCGAGGGGCCGATGGTCGAGGAGGTGGGCCGCGACCTCGTGCGTCACCGCGTGGTGGAGAGGGTCACCGAGATCGTGCTCGCCGGGGACGCGGTCGACCGTGCCGCCGCGCGCGTGCTGGAGGGCCCGGAGCTCGAGCGGGTGGTGGAGGCCGCGCTCGACAGCCCGGCGACGGAGCGAGCCATCGCGCAGGTGATCGACAGCCGCCTGCTCGACCAGACGGTCGCCCAGGTGCTCGAGAGCGAGGATCTCTGGGTGCTGGTGGAGGAGATCGCCCGCAGCCCGGCGGTCACAGAGGCGATCACGCGGCAGAGCCTCGGCTTCGCGGATCAGGTGGCGGGCGAGGTGAGGTGGCGCTCGCGTAGTGCGGACGACTGGCTCGAGCGCGCCGCCCGCCGAGCGCTGAGACGCGGCGAGCGCCCCGATCCGGGCCGCGGGCGGCGGAGACCGGAGCCATGAGCCACGCGGAGGAGCCGGCCCAGGTACCGCCGGCCAGCCGCATACCCGCCCCGCGGGCCCACGAGGTGGCCAGCCGCGTTCACGGTGAGCCGGACACGGTCGACGAGGGAACGCCGTACGAGGGGCTCGTCACGCGCGCCCTCGCCTTCGCGGTCGACGCGGCGGTGATCAACCTGGCGGCCGCCGGTGTCGGCGTGGTGGTCGGGCTCGCCCTGTCGATCTTCGACCTTCCTCAGACGTTTCACGATTTTCTGCTGGGTCTCGGCGGGCTGGCCTGGTTCGTCTGGACGATCGCCTACTTCGTGAGCTTCTGGTCGGGCACCGGGCAGACACCCGGCAATCTCCTGCTGCGGATACGCGTCTGCGACGCCCGTGACCACACGCCGCTGAGCCCGCGCCGCTCCTTCATGAGGCTCGTCTACCTCATGCTCGCCGCACTGCCGATGTTTGCGGGCTTCCTGCCGATCCTGTTCGACTCGCGGCGCCGGGGAGTGCAGGACATGCTCGCGCGCTCTGTGGTGATCACGGCCGAGCGGGATGCCGGCTCGCCCGCACCTCCCGTGGCCTAACATCAGTAGAGAGCGAGATGGTCGAGATCGGCGCAGCATTGGTGCTCGTCGGGGTCACATTGTTGGTGGCCGAAGCTCACGCGCCCGGAGGGGTGCTCGGCGGTCTCGGTGCCGCCGCCCTGGTGGGTGGATTGGTGGTCGCCGTCAGTGGAGCGGGGGCCGCCACGGCCGTCGTGGTGGCGGCCGCGCTGGCCGCCGCGCTGGTATCCGCCGCCTGGCTGGCCCTGGCCACCCGCAAGGCGCTCGCGGCAGGCCGCCTTCGCGCGTCGTCGGGCCGTGAGGCGCTCAGCGGCCGGGCGGGAGTGGTGCGCAACTGGTCGAACGGCATGGGGCAGGTGTTCGTGGACGGGGCGCTGTGGAAGGCCAAGCGAAGCTTCATGGACGAGGACGGCGAGCTGGCTGAGGGAGATCCGGTGGTGGTCGAGCGGGTGAGCGGGCTGACCCTTGCGGTGCGGCGCGCAGAGGACTGGGAGGAGTCGTGGTGATTGCAGCAGTGCTGATCGTGCTCGGAGTGGTGGCGCTGGCGATCGCCGCGCTCGCCGGCGCGTCGGTGAGGGTGTTGCGCGAGTACGAGCGCGCCGTGGTGTTCCGCCTGGGACGGGTGATCGATCAGAAGGGGCCTGGCCTCGTGCTGCTGGTGCCGGCGGTCGACCGCATGGTGCGGGTGAGCCTGCGCACGGTGGCGCTGCGCATTCCCCACCAGGAGGTGATCACCCGCGACAACGTGCCGGTCCGCGTGGCGGCCGTGGCCTATTTCCGCGTGATCGATCCACACCGCTCGGTGATCGAGGTGGAGGACTACATCGCCGCCACCCTTCAGATCGCCCAGACGACCCTGCGCTCCGTGCTGGGCAAGGCCGACCTCGACTCGCTGCTCTCGGAGCGCGAGCGCCTGAACGAGAGCCTCCAGCAGATCATCGACGAGCAGACCGAGCCCTGGGGGATCAAGGTCACGATCGTCGAGATCAAGGACGTGGAGATTCCCGAGCGGATGCAGCAGGCGATGGCCCGCCAGGCCGAGGCCGAGCGCAACCGGCGCGCCAAGGTGATCAACGCCGAGGGCGAGTTCCAGGCGGCCGACAGGCTGTCCCAGGCGGCGGACGTGATCCAGCCCAACCCGGTCACGCTCCAGCTGCGCTACCTGCAGGCGCTCAACGACATAAGCGGCAACGAGGCCTCGACGATCATCTTCCCGCTGCCCATCGACATGATCGGGCCGCTGTTGGGGCGCGGGAACCAAGCGCAGGCGCCGGCTGCCGAGGGCAAGCCACCCGCCGAGCGGGCCCTGCCCTTGCCGACGGAAGAATCAGAGCTCGCGGAGCTGGCGGAGCCCGACGACGCCGAGGAGGACCTGGCGCCCGGGCAGCCCGCGCGGCTCGACGCCCGCCGGGAGAGCTAAGCGGCCTCGGCCGTGGCCTTGCGCGCCATCCGCTCCGGGTCTACGCGCACCACGTCCCACACGAGCCCCACCGCTTCCATGGACCGGATCACGAGCCATGAGGGATCCACCGGCCAGCGGCTCATCCCGTGCGAGGCCGAGGTCGGGAAGGCGTGATGGTTGTTGTGCCACGACTCGCCGAAGGTGAAGGGCGCGAGCCAGAGCAGGTTGCGCGACTCGTCGCCGGTGTTGAAGCGGCGCCGGCCGAAGAAGTGGCAGAGCGAGTTGATGCTGTAGGTCACGTGGTGGACCACCAGCATTCGCACCCCGCCACCCCACAGCAGGCCGGTGAGCGCGGCGGTGAAGGTCCCGCCGATGGCGTAACCGAGCGCAAAGGCCATCAGGAGCCCGCCCAGGGCCCAGACGAGGAAGGTGCGGTCCACGAAGCTGACGACGGGGTCCTTCATCAGGTCGGGCGCATAGCGGCGCCGGTTGCCGCGCTGAGTGTGGATGAACAGCCAGCCGAGGTGGGCGTGCAGGAGCCCGCGAAACGCTCCGCGCCAGCCGCCCTCATGACCCACGTGGGGGCTGTGGGGGTCGCCCTCCTGGTCGGAGAAGGCGTGGTGCTTGCGGTGGTCGGCCACCCAGGAGATCACCGGACCCTCGATGGCCAGCGTGCCCAGAATGGAGAGAACTGCGCGGACCGGGGGGCTGGTCTTGAAGCTGCGGTGGGTCAGGTGGCGGTGAAATCCAACGGTCACCCCGAACCCGGTGAGCAGGTACATGATCGCGAAGACCACGATGTCGTGCCAGTGCAGGAGGTCGTTCCAGAGCTGCCAGCCGACGATGCCCAGGGCGATGAAGGGCAGGATGGTGATCGTGCCCGTGGCGATGCGGTCGGCGGTCTCGTGGGCCACCGGCTCCACATCGTCTGCCGTGGGCAGCGCTGGGTCCGAAACGGACGTCGTAGTCAAGTAAGCCTCCTAGGCGAAAAACTCTCGGTACTTAGGTGACCCTACCCGGGCCAGGCGGTTTCATTACTCGGCCCTGCTACGTTCGGGGTGCGAGCGGCGCCGTCGTTCGCGAGGTTCTCGTCTCCGAACGCCGTTGCGATCTGGGTCAGCTGAATCTCCCAGATCATTCGCGGCCGGCCCTGGCCCGCCGTCGTGAGGAGTTACGAAATGTCCACGCAGTCCTTCGCCGATCTCGGCGTATCCAAAACGGTCGTGCGCGCTCTCGAGCGCAGCAAGATCGACATTCCCTTCCCCGTGCAGGAGGCGGTGATGCCCCAGGTGCTGGAGGGTCGCGACGTGCTCGTGCGCTCTCCCACCGGCTCGGGCAAGACGCTCGCCTTCGGCATACCTCTGGTCGACATGATCGAGGCCGACGCTCCCCGCTGCGCCGCGCTGGTGCTCGTTCCCACCCGGGAGCTGGCTTCCCAGATCGTGGATGCGCTGCGTGAGATCGCCGCGGCCCGCGCGCTGTCGGTGGCACCCGTGTACGGCGGGGTGGGGCTCGAGCGCCAGGCCAAGCTGGCGCGCCGCGCCCACATCATCGTCGCGACCCCGGGCCGGCTCGAGGATCTGATCGCCCGCGGAGCGGTGCGGCTCGACCGCGTGCAGGTACTCGTGCTCGACGAGGCCGACCGCATGCTCGACATGGGCTTTCGCCCGCCGGTCGAGCGGATCGTGCGCCAGACGCCGGCCGACCGCCAGACGCTCTTTCTCTCGGCCACGCTCGACGGTGAGACCGGACGGCTTGCGGCCAAGTACACGCGCAACCCGCACCGCTACGAGCAGGAGGCGCCCAAGGCGGACCGCGTGAAGGTGGAGCACCGCTTCGTGCCCGTGGCCCACGAGGACAAGCTCAGCTCGCTGGTGAACGCCCTGCGCGAGGAGCGCGACTCGCGCACCCTCGTGTTCGTCCGCACCAAGCGCGGCGCCGACCGTCTGGTCAAGCGCCTGAAGGCGCGCGGCGTCGAGGCAGTGGCCATGCACGGGAACAAGTCCCAGTCCCAGCGTGAGAAGGCGCTCAGGCGCTTCGACTCAGGCCAGGTCGCCGCCCTCGTGGCCACCGACGTGGCGGCGCGCGGAATCGACGTGGAGGGCATCACGCACGTGATCAACTTCGATGCCCCCGAGGATCGCGACACCTACATCCACCGCGTGGGCCGCACCGGCCGCGCCGGGCGCACCGGCATCGGCATCACGTTCGTGATGCGCGACCAGGCTCACGACGTGGGCCGCATAGCCGACGAGCTCCGCCTGCACGCCCAGTTCGCGGAGAGCGGCCTGAGCGCCGCCGGCGGCCGCAGCCACAGCCGCCCGCGGCCGAAGCAGCAGGCCTCGCACGGCGGCCGGCGGCCCCGCGGCCGCCGCGGCCGGGGCCCGGCCGCTCGCTCCGGGAGGAGCTAGGGAGCTAGGGTCTCGCCCGTGGACGCAGCCATGCCCGATGTCGCCGGCGTCGAGCATCGCTTCGTCGATACGCCCCGGGTGAGGATGCACGTGGCCGAGGCCGGCGCCGGCGAGCCGCTCTTGCTGCTGCACGGCTGGCCGCAGCACTGGTACGTCTGGCGCGGCGTGATCCCACTACTGGCGCCGCACGCCCGCGTGATCTGTCCGGACCTGCGCGGCTTCGGCTGGAGCAGCGTTCCCCGCGGCGGCTATGACCGCGAGACGATGGCCGGCGACGTGCTCGCCCTGATGGATGCGCTCGGGCTCGAGCGGGTGCCCGTGGCCGGACACGACTGGGGTGCCTGGATCGGCTTCCTGCTCGCTCTGGGCCACCCCGAGCGGGTGGAGCGTCTGATGGCGTGCAGCATCGTCCCGCCCTGGCCGGCCCGCGACGCAAGTGGCCTGCTCGGCATCTGGCGGCTCGCGTATCAGATCCCGCTGGCCACCCCCGGCCTCGGCCGGGGCCGGGTGGGCCGCGGCGTGGCCCGGATCGCTCTGGAGAGCGCCGATCCGCCGCTCGATCCCGAGGTCAAGGCCGCCTTCCTGGACCGGCTGCACGGCGAGCGCGGCCGCGCCGGCGAGCTCCTCTACCGAACCTTTCTCCTGCGCGAGCTGGTGCCGGTGGCCGCGGGCCGCTACGCCGCTCCTGCGCTCGACGTACCCACGCTGCTGCTCGCCGGCGACCGCGACCCCGCGATCCCGGCAGCTCAGGTGGAGCAGTCCGCGGCGGCGTCGGACGCCGTCGAGTTCGAGCGGGTCGAGGGGGCAGGCCACTTCCTGGTGGACGAACAGCCCCAGCTGGTGGCCCAGCGGGCGCTGAGTTTCCTCCGCGGTTCGCCGAACTAGCCGTCCGGGCGCGTGCAGCGCACCTGGTAGACCGAGGTGAAGCCGCTCTCGAAGCCCCGCCGCGCCGCGCGCAGATAGACGCGCCAGACACGCACCCGCTCGGCGCCGCCGAGGCGGACCGCGTCGTCGAGCCGCTCGTCGAAGCGGCGCGCCCAGTGGCGCAGGGTCTCGGCGTAGTCGGCGGCCAATCCCTCCACGTGCTCCACCGGTAGCCCGGCTCGCTCCAGGGCGAGCACGATGCGGGACAGGTGCAGGGGCGCGGCATCCGGGAACACGTAGCGCTCGGAGAAGGCCCCGGCCTCGGGATCGGTGTGACGCAGCCGGGCGATGCCGTGGTTGAGCACACGCCCGCCCGGCCGCACGAGGCGGGCCACCTGACGCGCGTAGGTGTCGATCTGGACGTTGCCGACGTGCTCGACCATTCCGATGCTCGCCACGGCGTCGAAAGGCTGGTCGCTGAGCTCGCGGTAGTCCTCCACGCGGATGTCCACCCGGTCGGCCACGCCCGCTTCGGCGGCACGCCGGCGGGCGAGCTCGGCCTGCGGCTCGGAGAGGGTGATGCCGGTCACGTGCACGCCGCGCTCGGTCGCGGCGTGGATCGCGAAGCTGCCCCACCCGCAGCCTATGTCGAGCACGCGCTGGCCCCGCTCGAGCGCGAGCTTGTCGCACACCAGGGCGAGCTTGGCCTGCTGGGCCTCCTCGAGGGTGGTCGCGCCGCGAGAGAACAGGCCGCAGCTGTAGGTCATCGACTCGTCCAGGAAGAGGGCGAAGTAGTCGTTCGAGAGGTTGTAGTGGTGGCGGACCGCGCGCGCGTCGCGCACGAGGCTGTGGCGGCGGCCGCGCGGCCGGAGCTCGGCGGCCGGGACGCTCGGCGGACGTACCACCCCGCAGGCCCGCGCGGCCGCGAGTGCCAGGCGCGCCTTGGTGCCGCGGTCGATGGGCGGCGGCTGCCAGCCTCCGAGCACCTCGAGCAGCCCGTCGAGGTCGTCCACGTCGAGCGCACCGGACACGTACGCGCGTCCCAGGCCGAGCTGCCCCGGGGCGCGCAGGGCGTGGGCGAGCGCCGCTGGGGAGCGCACGGTGAAGGTGGGCCCGGCGTCGCCGTTGGTCGAGGCCAGCCGGCCGCCGTCCCACATCTCGATGGTGAAGGGCCGCTCCGGCAGCGCCTTCTCGACTTCGCTGAGCAGAGGTTCGGTGCGTGACGTCATTGCGCCGCCGCACCCTAGCTTGTGGTCCAAGCCACGGCGAGATATCACTACTCGCGATGAGCGACCACGCGGGCGCGCTCGCCTTGGCTGAGGCGCAGGTCGCGGCCGTGCGCGACGATCCGGCGGCGCGTCTTGCTCTGATGGCGCGGGTGTTCCGCGGGCCGACGGGCCGGGCGCCGCGACACCTGCCGTTCCGACGGGCGGCGTTGTCGTTCATGCGCTGGCAGGCGCGCCGCGGTGTGCTCAATCCGCTCGATGCGTCGCCGCCCGGCAGCGTGTGGTGGCGGAGGCGGATCTCTCCAGCGCGAACGTCATTGCAGAGCGAATCGCGGAGCTGCGCTGACGCGCGGTTCGCCAGGAGGCCCTAGCGCGTCGGGTGGCGAAGATTGACCACGATCTCGTCGCCCTCGACGCGGACCGCGTAGCGGCGCACGCGCAGGCGCGCGTCGACGGCACAGCGGCCGGTGGCGATGTCGAACTCCCACTTGTGCCAAGGGCAGCGCACGAGAGTGTCCGGGGCGCCGAGCGCGGGGCGGCCGTCGCGCAGCTCGATCGCGGTGGCGATGCGCCCGCTCGAGCAGAGCGGCGCGCCGCGATGCGGGCAGCGGTCGGCCAGCGCGTGAAGCTCTTCGCCCACGCGGTAGAGCCCGATGCGGTGGCCTCCGAGCTCGACCATCCGGCGCTCGCCGTGGGCGGGGGCCTCGGCGAGCGGGAGACGCAGCTCGCGCAGCGTGCGGCTCACGCGGCGACCGCGGCCGGGAGCCCGAAGAAGCGGCTTGCGTTGCGGTGGGCGACGCCGTCGCGCCAGTCGGCCGGAAGCCGGTTCAGCGTCTGGCGGGGATCGTCGTAGTCCCAGTGCGGATAGTCGCTCGAGAAGCAGAGCGTGTCCCACGGGCGCAGCCCCTCGAGCGCCGGCGCCAGCAGGCGGTCGTCGGGCGGCTCCTCGAGCGGCTGGGTGGTGAAGCGGACACTCTCGAAGACGTATTCGGACGGCGGACGTACGCACCAGGGCATCTCGCTTCGGCATGCGCGCCACATCGTGTCGAGTCGCCAGAGGAGCCCGACGAATCCGACGAGGCCGCCCTCCATCATCATGACGCCGGTCCGCGGGAAGCGCTCGAGGATTCCGTGGCAGAGGATCGAGGCGAAGTGCCCGTGCATGCCCGAGCCGCAGAGGGCGTGGTACTCGCCGTAGTGGTCGGGATAGCCGGCCGCGGTCACCGGCCCCGCGATACCGACGCCCTCGAAGTGCGTGTGCACGACGACCGGCAGCCCGAGGTCGTCGCACGCCCGCCAGAGCGGGTCGTGGATCGGGTTGCCATACGGGATCCGGGCTGCGCCTGGGAGGAACACGCCGACGAACTCGTCGCGCTCGCCAACGCGGCGGATCTCGGCGGCCGCCGCCTCGGGGTGCTGCGCCGGCACCACGACGAGCCCGCGCAGCCGCGGCTCGCGCTCCAGCCAGTGCTCGAGCAGCCAGTCGTTGTAGGCGCGGCTCAGGTGGGCGGCGAGGATCCCGTTGGGGATGATCGAGAACGCGGCGGCCTCGTCGGGTGTGAGGATGCCGTGGTCGACGGCGAGCGGGTCGAGCGCGTTGGCCCGGACCTGATCGAGCGTCTGGCCGACCAGTTGCGATCCGACCGCCGTCGACGCGCGGTCGAAGGCGTCCTCGCGCAGCCAGCCGGTGGGGTGATACCAGGGATAGCTGGGCATGCCGAGCCCGTTCGTGCCGCAGTTGACCACCAGCTCGCGGGTCGCCGGGTCCAGGTAGGGCGCAAGATCGAGAACCGTCTCGTAGCCCACATGGATGTCACAGTCGACCAGCACCCCGTCCACCTCCATCGATCACAATGTGATCTACTTCGCTCATTACCGACGAAGCCATTGAACCAGCCGGAGACGCGCGCCGCAAGCGCGTCCACGCGCCGGGGCTGCCGCGCGCCCAGTCGCTGAGCCGGGCGGCCGCACTCGTGCGCGCCGCGGGCGCCGGCGGCGCACCGTCCACTGCGCAGCTCGCGCGCACGTGCGGGCTCCCGGTCGCGACGGCCGCGCGCCTGCTGGCCACGCTCTCGGACGAGGGCTTCGTCGAGCGGACGGCCGACGGCGCCGGGTGGACCATCGGGCTCCCCCTGGTGCGGCTCGCCCAGGCCGCCGATCCCGATCGAGCGATCGTCGCGGTGGCCGGTCCGGTGCTCGAAGAGCTGGCGGCCGCTGCCGGCGAGAGCGCCGCGCTGGCCGTTCCGCGTCCTGGACCCGCTATGGACGTGATCGCCCAGGCCGATGCCCCCGGGCTGCTCGGCGCGAGCAACTGGGTCGGCCGCAGCTTTCCGCTCCACGCCTCCGCGCCCGGCAAGCTCGTGCTCGCCGAGCTCGACGACTCGCAGCTCGCCCAGTGGGTCGAGCGCGCCCGCCCCCAACGGCTGACGCAGCGCACCATCACGACCGCGCGCGGGCTGCGGGCCGAGCTCGCGGCGATCCGCGCTCAGGGCTACGCCGAGCTGGACGACGAGCTCGAGCCGGCCCTCGCGAGCCTTGCCGTGACCGTGCGCGGCACGCGCGGCGAGGCGCTCGCGTTCGTCGGAGTCAGCGGTCCGAGCGCGCGCCTGAACGCCGCGCGCCGCCGTGCCCTCGTCGGCAAGGTACGCGCCGCCGCGGAGCGGATCGCCCGCGCAGCAGCCGATCAGCGCTGACGAAGCCACTGCGTCGCATGTCGGCCTGCTCCGACGGGATCCGCGTAAACGCCATCTGCCCCCGGGGGCGTCTCCGCGGGGATCGAGCTGGTGATCGACGGCGGCTACCTCGCGCGCTAGCCCTTGGCGTCAACCCAGTCGCTGGGTTGCGGCGGCCAGCGCGCTCCGGGCGTCCTCGGCGAGCCGGGCGGTGAGCTCGGCGGCGGGCACCGGCTCGGTGAGGTCGTAAGCCTGGCCGGCCCAGAGGTTGAAGCCGTCGGCATCGCCGCGCCGGCGCGCGGCCGCCCGCGCGGGAGCGGTGAGGTGGTGGACCTCCGGGTAGGCGCTGGGGGCGTCAGCCGAGTGCTCGCGAATGAAGCGGTTGACGATGCCGCGCCCGGCGCGCCCGGTGAACGCTCGCGTCAGCGCGGTCGGCACTTCGCCGTGCGCGATCGCTTCGCGGTGCGCCGGTGTGGTCGCCGCTTCGGGACAGAGCATGAAGGCTGTGCCGATCTGCGCGGCCGCAGCGCCGGCCGCGATGACCCCCGCGACGCCATGACCGGTCGCGATGCCGCCGGTGGCCACCAGTGGCAACGCGTCGCCGACCGCCGCGCGGACCAGCTGCAGTAGGGCCAGCAGCCCGAGATTGCCGGGCGCGCCGTCGTCGAAACCGCCGCGGTGTCCGCCGGCCTCCAGGCCCTGAACGATCACCGCGTCGGCACCGGCGTCGCTCGCCATCCCCGCCTCGGCGGGCGTGGTCGCCGTCAGCCAGACCGCGACGCCCGCGTCGTGCAGGCGCTGCACATCCTCTCGTGGCGGACATCCGAACGTGAATGAGACGACCGGGACTCGCTCTTCGCAGAGCAGGTCGAGCTTCTCCGCGTAGCGGTCGTCGTCCCAGCGTGGCTCGCCCAGCGCGGTGCCGGTTCGTTCGGCTTCGCCGCGCAGCGTCTCGGCGTAGGTGGCCACGTCCTCGGCGCCGGCACCCTGCCCGGGCGAGGCGAAGACGTTGACCCCGAACGGGACGTCATCCGCGATCAGCGACCGGAGTTCGTCGAGATCGGCGCGCAGCGCGTCGGGAGCCTTGTAGCCGGCGGCGATGAATCCGAGACCGCCGGCGCCGGAGACCGCCGCGGCGAGCGCAGACGTCGACGGGCCTCCCGCCATCGGGGCCTGCACGATCGGTAGAGCCAGAGCATCGAGCGTGAACGTCGCCATTCGACCAGCTTGCCACGTTCGTGACGACCGTCGGCGCGCCCTCATATCGTGGTGGCCATGGCCGTACCCCGCCTCTCCTGGGCCCAAGCGTTGGCCTGGCGGATGCGGCGACACCATCTCGATCCGCGGGATGGGGGATCAGCCCTGGAGGTGGTCCGCCGGCTGTGCGGTGTCCAGGCGCAGGTGGCTTCGGCCGCGGCCCTTGCGGTCGCCGTCCGCCAGGCCAAGCCGAGCAACTCGGGGCTGTCGCGGGCGGTGTCGCGCCGGTCGCTCGTTCGCACCTGGGCGATGCGCGGCACCCTGCACGTGTTGGCGGCCGACGAGGCGGCCTCCTACCTCTCCCTGCTCGCCAGTGCCCGCACCTGGGAGAAGGGGTCCTGGCAGAAGGCGTTCCTGCCGGCCGCCCGGATGTCTCGCCTCGCGGATGCGGTCTCTGCAACGCTCGAGAGCGGAGCGGAGCTGGACCGCGACGAGTTGATCGCCGCGGTGGCCGGACAGTCGGGTGACCGGGCTCTGGCGGAGGAGATTCGCTCCAGCTGGAGCGCGGTCCTGAAACCTCTCGCCTGGCAAGGGCTGCTCTGCAACGGAAGCGTTCGCGGCAGCCGCGTGACGTTCACCACGCCGGCGGCGAGAATACGTGGCTGGTCCGGCCTTCCGGACCCCGACGAGGCAGCCGGACACGTCATCCCTGCCTACCTGGGCGCTCACGGCCCGGCGACCATGGCGGGCTTCGATCAGTGGTTGCTTCGGGGCGCCACGCCGAAAGCTCGGCTACGCCAATGGTTCGCCGAGCTCGGCGACGGCGTAGCCGAGGTCGAAGTCGACGGAACGACCGCCTACCTGAGAGCTGAGCACGTGGACGACGTGGCCGCTGCGAAACCGAGCACCGCCGTCCGCCTGCTGCCCGGCTTCGATCAGTACGTCCTCGGCCCGGGCACCAGCGACCCGAACCTGGTCCCGCCGGCACATCGCGCGGCCGTGAGCCGGGCGGGAGGGTGGATCAGCCCCGTCGTCGTCAGCCGAGGCCGGGTGGCCGGGACCTGGGAGGCGGACGAAGAGGTAGCGGTGGACCTCTTCGGGAAGCGAGTGGCCGCAAAACCCCTGGCCGCCGAGGTCGCCCGCATGCAGCGACTCATGGACGGGTCTCGGTGACGACGTCATTTACCCCTGTGCGAGCCACTCCTCGAAGCTCGGGCCTGCGAGTTTCGCGCCGGGGTTGGGCAACGCGGCGCCCTCCGCGTAGGCCGCGGCATCCGGGTCGTCGGAGTCGGCCAGCGGACCGCCGCTGCCCTCGCGGACCTCGATCGAGTCACCTCGGCTGGCGAAGAGCGCAGCGGCCGCGTCGGCGAGACGCTCCTCCTGTGGCCCCGCGACCTCGGTGATCCTGCCGCTCTCGATCTCCGGCTCCTCAGCCGCGTCGGCGAGGGCTTCGGCGACGGCGCGGGCCGCCACCAGCTGCGTTCGCATCTGGGGCACATGGGCCACGCCGTCCTGGATCATCCATCCGACCAGGGGCTCGACGAACTCGTGGAACTGGGCCGCGCGCACGATCCGGACCGGGAGCGGACCTTCAAGCAGCGTCTGCTCCTGCGCCAGCTTGGCCGCGTTGTAGCCGCCCTGGAACTTGTCGATTCCGATGATCGAGACCAGGACGATCCGCTGCGCCCCGGCAGCGGCGCCGGCTCGTTGCAGGTTCCGTGCCGAGGCGGTGAAGAACTCCGTCGCCGCTTCCTGATCGGGCGAAGGCCCCGTGGCCGCGTCGATGATGGTCTCCGCTCCGGCGAGCGCCTCGTCGAGACCCTCGCCGCTCACCACGTCGACACCCTTGGAGCGCGCGATCGCGACCACGTCGTGCCCGCGCTGCTCGAGGATCTCCACCAGCGGCGCTCCGACCCGCCCGGTCGCTCCCGTGACGGCAATCTTCTGGCTGCTGCTTTCGCTTTCCATTGTTCTTCCTTTCCCGACAACAATTGATCTGTTACTCGTAAGACGCGCGAGAGCGCGAACATGTGACCGACGCCGGCTCACGCATCGACCCCGCGTACACGGAACCGGCGCCAGCGCGCGTCGATGCCCTGTCCGTCGAGCGAGCGACTGCGACCGTCCCGGATCGGCAGCATCGTCCAGATCCCGAACCCGATGCGCGCCCGTTCGGGGATCAGGGTGCCGTGGACCTCGTACACCGTGTGGCCGTCGACGCGCCAGGAGGCGGCCGACCGACGCCGGTCGAGCGTGACCTCGCACTCGCGAAGCCGGCTGAAGTCGTCGTCGAAGTCCTCGTACGGCGACTCGACCACGTGGTAGAACGGCTCGCCGGCTCCGCCACCGCCCAGGCCCAGCTGCTCGTGCAGCGCCAGCACACGGGTGGAGGTGCCGCAGACGGCGAACACGCGCTGGCTCACGTCGAGGTCGAAGACGTGGAATGCGGCCATTCCCCGGCGGTAGTCGCCCGGCTCGCCGCCGAAGTTCGTGACCGCCAGGCCGGCGGCGAACGTCGCGGGCCGATCCGGCGGCACCACGAAGTCGCGGGTCGAGAAGACGAGGTACTTGGCGCTGTCGACGGCCTGAAACCTGTCGTGGGACAGCGAGAAACGCGGAATGGTCACTCGCACCTCGCCCTCGCCGACGGCCAACTCCGCGTTCGGGTCCAGCGGGGTGTGCTCGCCGCCGGTCGGGAGCGGCAGGCGCGCCGGGCGCCAGCGTGCGGCGTCGAGGCCGGGCCCAGTGAGCTCGTCGTAGGTGACGAAGCCCTCCTGCGTTTCAGGCTTGCGGGATGAGCCGGCCATCATCGATCGCTCCTCCGGTGGACGCGTACGCGGCCACGAAACCATCTCGCCAACTGGGATAGCGCGGCACCCAGCCGAGCTCCCGCTTGGCCTTGGCGTTCGAGGCCCCGCGCGCCTCGGTTCCCATCACGACCGCCGCCTCGCCGGCCACCAGCCGCGCGAGCCAACGCGGAAAGCGGCGGGGCGGGCCGGCGCCGAGCGCCTCCGCGAAGGCCGGCAGCCACTCGCGCGCCGGGGCGGGCTCGTCGTCCACGATGTTGAAGATGCCCGGCCCGTCGTGTTCGAGTGCGAGCACGGTCGCGGCGGCGGCGTCGTCGAGATGGATGAACGAGGTGATGCCCCCGCCCTGGCCGATGATCGGGTACTGCCGCTTGCGCACGGGCTCGATCAGCCCGTCGTTGGCAGCGCCGTAGAAGGCGCCGTAGCGCAGGACGATCCCGCCGGCGTTCGTGACCGACTCCTCGAGGTGGCGCATCGCCGCGTGCGATTCGTGCGTCGCCGCGGGCGGGGTGGGATCGAGCGGGTCGTCCTCGTTCTTGACCGGCCCACCCTCCCGGGCGCTCCGGTAGCTGGCGAAGCTCTGGGCGACGAACCGGTCGACCCCCGCCTCGCGGGCGGCGGCGAGCAGGGCGTCGGTGCCCTCGGTCCGCAGCCTGTTCGTCTGCGCGAACGTGCGGTCGAAATTGCGCGAGAAGGTCGCGTCCGCCAGGGCCGTCGCCTGGTGGATGATCGCGTCCGGCGCCGCCTCGAGCACCGTCCGGCGCACGGCTGCGCCGTTGAGCAGATCGAGCGCGACGGGATCGGCGCCGAGCGCCCATATTTGTTCCGCTTTCTCGATCGACGTGGAGGTGCCGATCACCTCGTGGCCTCGGTCGACGAGCTGGGGGACGAGCCTGGTGCCGATCGCACCGGTGGCTCCTACTACGAAAACTCGCATCGTGGCTCTCCTTTGGTCACATGTCCCGCATCGCGCGGGTCTACTGCTATGACCCATCCCGACGATCGGATGTGACCGATGGATGAGCGCGAGTTTCTGGCGCAGCAATTCGAGGAGCACCGAACCCGGCTACGCGCCGTTGCCTACCGCATGCTTGGCTCGCTGAGCGAGGCCGACGACGCCGTCCAGGAGACGTGGCTGCGGCTCAACCGGATCGACTCGGACGAGGTGGAGAACCTCGGCGGATGGCTGACGACCGTCGTCGCGCGGGTGTCGCTGAACGTCCTGCGCTCGCGCCGATCGCGGCCCGAGGAGCCCCTCGATGGGCGCATGCCGGAGCCGATCGTCGATCGTGCCGATGGCACCGACCCCGAGCACGAGGCACTCTTGGCCGACTCGGTGGGCCTCGCGCTGCTCGTGGTCCTCGAGACGCTGAACCCGGCCGAGCGGCTCGCGTTCGTCCTGCACGACATGTTCGCGGTGCCGTTCGACGAGATCGCGCCGATCGTCGACCGCTCACCCGAGGCGGCGCGCCAACTCGCGAGCCGGGCACGCCGCCGCGTGCAGGGCGAGAAGGCGATCCCGGACGCCGACCTCGATACCCAGCGCCAGGTCGTCGACGCCTTCCTCGCGGCCGCGCGCGACGGCGACTTCGAGAGGCTGGTCGAGGTGCTGGACCCGGACGTGGTCCTCAGAGCCGACCCCGGCGCGGCCGCCATCGGTTCCGCGAGGGTCGTCCGCGGGGCGGCCAACGTGGCCCGCCAGGCGTCCGCCTTCTCGCGCCTCGACATCGACGTGCGGCCGGCGCTCGTGAACGGCGCTGTCGGCACTGTCACCCTCCGCGACGGACGGCCGTTTGCGATCGCGGGCTTCACGATCCGAAACCAGAGGATCGTCGAGATGGACGTGCTCGCTGACCCCGAGCGCCTCAGCCAGATCGATCTGACGATCCTCGACTAGGGCCTCGGCCCATGGCCGCGCTTGAATGTGTCAAGTGGAGCATCTCGAGGCAGCGGTTCTCCTTGACACGTCGGTTGTCGAGGTGGTGCAGGTGGGGTGCTGTCGGCCGCGGTCGGTGGCGAGCGACGAGGAGTGGAATCAAATGCCGCAGATCGTCCTTCCGCGGCGCGGGCTGTTCATGGTCCATCGGTGTGGTGAGAGCGTGCTCGCCGATCCCACTCGCGCGATCGTCTTTGGTCTCGAGGAGAGCTATCGCGTAAGCCATCCGCTCGACAGTGGGGATGAGTGCGTGGTGCTGGGGTTCAGAGCCGAGATTCACGAGGAGGCGATAGGTCGGCTGAACGGATGCTCCGGCCGCTTGTCGCCGCGCACGCAGTTCGGCGCCTCGGTGTTTGTCGGCGCCGTTGGTCGTGACGACCCTGACGCGCTCGCGTGCGAAGAAGGCGCCATGCTTCTCCTCGAGGCCCTCGCAGGCGAACTGACGGACACGTCTCGCGCCGAGCCGCGCGTCTCGAAGTCGGAGCGCGACCGCGCCGACCAAGTCCGCGCGCTGCTCGCCGACGACCTCTCGCGGCCCTGGCGTCTTCCTGACGTCGCGCGTGCGGTTCACTGCTCACCATTCCACTTGGCCCGGCGGTTCCGCGTGGCGAACGGCGAGACGATTTCGGGATACCTCCTTCGGCTCCGGCTCGCCGCCGCGCTCCACCGCATCGCCGAGGGTGAGCGCAACCTGGCGAGGCTCGCCGTGGAGCTCGGCTTCTCACACCACAGCCACTTCTCCGCCCGATTCCGTTCGGTCTTCGGATGCACGCCCGTCCGCGCGCGCGGCGCTCTGACCGCTCCACGACTTCGCGAACTGAGCACGATCTTGACAGCCGACTTCTAGGGGTCGGCCATAGCGTGGCGGCCATGATCGACCAGCCTGGCGCGCCGCCTCGACGATGATGTGAGCTCCGGCCTCAGGTCGCGGGACGGCACCGTGCCCTTGCTGCTCGCGCTCTATGCGTGCTGGGGCTCGGCGATTCCGGCGATGAAGCTGATGGTCGACACGGTGCCGCCGCTTGGCGGGGCGGCGCTGGTCTTCTTGGTCGCCGGGCTCGCGCTCGCTGTGGCGGCGCGTGGGCGGCCCGCGCCCACGCGCGTGCAGCTGCGGCACTTGGCGGTCGCCGGCGTGTTGCTGCTGGTCGGTGGGCAAGGGCTCGCGATGGTGGCGCTGACCGAGGTGACCGCCAGCCTCGGCGCGATCCTCGCGGCGACAATCCCGCTGTGGGTCGTCCTATTGAGCGGGTTGATCGGCACCCCTGTGTCGGTCGCGTCGCAGGTGCGGCTTGCGGCCGGGTTCGGCGGCATCGCGATCGTGGTGCTGACCGCGCCGGACAGCGCGATCGGCGGGGCGTCGTGGGCGGTCGCGGCATTCTGCATCGCGCCGATCCTGTGGGCCGCCGGGAGCCTGCTCACGGCGCACGCCGACCGACCGGCCGATCGCGTGGTCGCCACCGCGGTTCAGCTGCTCGCCGGTGGCACGGTGTTGTTGCTGCTCGCGCTGTCGCTCGGCGAGCTCGATCCCGCTCGTTGGTCGGACGTCAGCTCGATATCCGTCGGGGCGGCGGTATTTCTGCTCGTCTTCGACTCGCTCGTCGGGTTCATGCTCTACACACGCCTACTGGCCAGCGCGCCGGCGCCGCTGGTCAGTACCTATGCCTACGTCACACCGCTCATCGGCGCCGTGATGGGCGCGACCCTGCTCGACGAGCCGCTCTGGGCCGGTGCGTTTGTGGGAGCGGCCTTGGTGATCGGCGCGGTCGCGCTCGAGCTGCGCGGGCGATGAGGCGCGAGAGGGCGAGCACGTGCGGTCGCGCTTGCTACGGCCGAGCACGGCTGGGTGGCCGTCCCTCACTTTTCCTGCAGCACTGACAGCACGTTGCCGGAGGGGTCCTTGAACCAGGCGATGTAGGGCCCCTCCTCACGGAAGACGCCTCGCTCGTCCTGCTCGATCCCCTCGAAGCGCTCGAAGCCGACGCCCCGCTCGGCCAGACCGTCGACGGCCGAGTCGATGTCGGGAACCTCGAAGTTGAGCACCGTGTAGCTGGCGGGCTCGGCGCTCGGCTGTTCGTAGATGAGCGTCCGGCGGTCGTTGGCGTGGTGCAACCACATCAACCCGTACTCCTCGGACGTCCTCACACCGAGGGTTTCGGCGTAGAAGCGCCTCGCCTCGGCCATGTTTTGCACTGCGATCCCGCTGTAGGCGTCGGCCTCAGACAGCATCTCGTTCCTCCTCATTGCGTTCGAAAGCCCGGTCCGGCGCGAAGGGCTCTAGCGCGCGGGCCGGCAGACCACCGATACCTGGAGCTCGACGCGCTCGTTGTCGCCCACCCCGGCCGGCGCGGCGACGCGCGTTCGCGTGACCGATCCGCTGCGGCGGTGACGGTGCTCGAGCCTCTTGAGCAGCCGGGACGACGGCGGGCGGCGGGTGAAGAACGCAAGCCCGGACCCCGAGCGGACCAGACGCGCTCCGCGGGCGCAGCCGAGCCGCACGCGCAGCTCGTCACCGGGATGGATGCGGGTGGTACGCACGCGTGTGCGGTAGCGCCTCGGGACGGCCGCCCGGCGGGTGGGCCCAAGGCTGGCGTCCGGCACGCAGCCGACGCCGGGCTTGAAGGTCACCTTCACAGGGGCCGGGAACACGGCGAACGCGAGACCGGTGTTGCCCGGGCCCAGGCCACCCGCCGTCTCGATGCCAACGGGATAGATGGCGCCCGGGAACACGGCGTCGGCGCCCAACGCCCGCCGGCCGTCCGGGCAGTCGAGCTCGTAGAGGTTGCTGCCATCGCTGGGTGTGGACACCCACGGCCCGACCACCGGCGTGCAGGACGTGAAGTACCGGCACGGTTGCGGGGTCTGGGACTGGGCCGCCGCGGGGCTCGCCAGCACGAGCGCGGCTGCGACCAGGGTGAGGCACAGAGAGGTGAGCGAAGCCGGGCGCATTGATCCTCCGTCGGCCGGGGGAGCCGATACTACCGCCGGGTCCCCGGTCCGTGGACGCGGCTCAGCCGGGTGGACGCTCCGCCAGGAGGCCGGACCGCGACCGCTGCTCAAAGCGTTCACGAACCTCGATCTCCTCGGCGGGGTCCTGGGCCTCGCCGGTCGCGCGGGCGCCGGGCTCGACGCCGGCGTGCTCCATGAGCCACAGGCCGGTGACGACGAGAGCCACCACCACGACTCCCGCCACCAGCAGGAAGGCGGTCACGTCCCCCGGCCTCCCAGGGCGGCGTAGAACGTGCCGAGCGAGAGGATCGACGGCACCCAGAGGCCCACGAACAGCGCCTCCTCACGTGAATCGGTGAACCACAACACCACAGACAGGGCGAACGACAGGAACGCGGCGAGGGCGATAAGGGCCGCGCCGGGTCGTGACGCCAGCACGCCACCGCCGGTCGCAGCGCCGCGAGTAGTGGCGGGACTCACTTCTCTTCTTCCTTGAGGGCATTGCCTATTCCCATGAACGTGGGCGCCCACAGTCCCACGAAAATGCCCCAGCGCTCCGCCTTGGCGGCCGGTGCCTCCTCCTTCGAGCGCGAGGTCGCCCACGCTCCGATGCTGGCCGCGATCGAGATGAGAGCCGCTCCGTAAGCGATCTCGCTGTTGATGCCGAGGCCATTGAGCACCTTGATCATGTCTGTCCTTTCGTTGCTTGCTCTCAGTACGGGCGGCGGGCATCCGGCGCGGCGTCACCCGTGCGCCAACTTCCTTGCGGCGCCGGGAGTAACCTCGTCGCGGATGGCCACGGTGGCGCGCCACGACTCGCCCGAGCTCAGCTGGGAGATGGTCACCCGCGACGCCCATCCCCGGCTTCGCGGGCACGTGCGCAACTACACCGGCTACGTGGAGCGCACCGCCGAGCCGCTGCGCAGGCTCGAGGTTCCCGGGGGCGACGTGACCCTCATCATCAGCCCCGACACCACGCTCACGCTGCCGGACGTGCGCGACAGGTCACGTCCTCCCGTGCGTGCGACCTCGTTCGTCGCCGCGCTCCATGACACCTACTCGCTCGTCGACCATGACGGCTCTCAGCACGGGCTCGAGGTCCGCCTGAGCCCGCTGGGCGCCCACACGCTCTTCGGCCTGCCGATGCACGAGCTGACCAACCGTGTGGTGAGCCTCGACGACGTGCTCGGACGGGGTGCGGAGGAGCTGGTGGGACGGCTGTGGGAGCTCCCGGCCTGGGAGCCGCGCTTCCGGCTGCTCGACGACCTCATCGGCAGCCGCGTGGAGGCCAGGCGCCCGGCGTCCTACGAGCTGTTCTGGGCCTGGCGCCGGCTGCGGGCCAGCGCCGGGAGGGCGAGCGTCGGCGGCCTGGCCCGCGAGCTCGGCTGGAGTCACCGCCGCCTGATAGCGCGCTTTCGCGAGCAGATCGGGATGCCGCCAAAGACGGTGGCCCGCCTGCTGCGCTTCGAGCGGGTCTCCGGACTCCTGAGAGAGCCTGCCACGCTCGAGCTGGCCGAGGTGGCGCAGGACTGCGGCTACTACGACCAAGCGCACCTGAACCGCGACTTCCGCGACTTCGCCGGCACCACTCCCACCGCCTACGTGCGGGCGCGGCTGCCCGACGGTGGCGGCGTGTACGGCTGAGGGTCAGACGCGAGCCTTCGCCGTTAATTCTGTCCAATACGCGCCGCGCCCCCCGGCGTAGCCTCTGCTCCATGCAGACCGTCTATCCAGTCCTCAAGTACAAGGATGCCCACGCGGCGATCGACTTCCTCGAGAAAGCGTTTGGCTTCGAGCGCAGCTCGGTCCACGAAGGTGACAACGGGGGCGTGGCCCATGCCGAGCTCAAGTTCGGCGACGAGTTCGTGATGCTCGGATCCACCGGCGAGGGCGACGAGGCCTTCAACCGTGGCGCCGGGCGCACGTCGGTCTATCTCGTGGTCCAGGATCCCGATGAGCGCTACGAGCGCGCGAAGTCGGCCGGCGCCGAGATCGCCAGGGAGCTGAGCGACCAGGACTACGGGTCACGCGACTTCACCGTGCGCGACCCCGAGGGCAACCTCTGGGCGTTCGGGACCTACGGGCCTCCGAGCAACGAGAGCTAGTACTAGACCTGGACCGCCGCGGCCGCGGGCCGGCGCTCGCGGCTGCCCAGCACTGTCACGGCGCCGGCCCCGGGGCTCACCGTGATGCTGCGCCGCCGGGTCCGTTCGAAGCCGTTGCCCGCGGGGGAGACGGTGCTGTCGGCCAGCACGGCACGCAGCACCAGCTTCATCTCGAGCTGGGCGAAGCTCGCGCCCAGGCAGCGCCGCCGCCCGCCGCCGAAGGGGATCCAGGTGTAGGTGCCCGGCCCCTGTTCCAGGAAGCGCTCTGGCCGGAACGCGTACGGGTCCGGGTAGATCGCCGGATCGTGATGGATGAGGTACGCGTTGGCGGCGAGGGCGCAGCCGGCGGGATAGGTCCAGCCGCCGATCTCCACGGGCTGCATCACGAGCCGGGGAGCGGCGTTGGGGAGCACCGGCCGCCGGCGCAGCGTCTCCTGCACGGTCGCGGTCAGGTAGGCGTCGTCGCCGTCGCGATCGATCTCCTCGCTCAGTCGCCGCAGCACCTCGGGCGTGCGCGCCAACCGCTCGAACGCCCAGGCCAGCTCGGACGCCGTGGTCTCGTGACCCGCCACCAAGAGCGTCATCAGCTCGTCACGCAGCTCCTGGGCCGACATGGGCGAGCCGTCCTCGTGGCGCGCCTCGAGCAGCATCGCGAGCACGTCGTCGCGGTCGCCGGGGTCGTGCCTGCGCTCGTCGATCAGCTCGAACAACAGCGAGTCGGCCTCCTCGCGATCACGCACGAACGTGCGCCATTGGCGCCCGCGCTGCAGCACCGGCAGCATCGAGGTGGGGCTGGCGCCCAGCTCGAGGATCGTGTTGAGCTTCGTGCGAAGACGGTCGAAGCGGCCCCCCGGGTCCACACCGAACACCGCCCGGAGGATGATCTCGAGCGTGAGGGCCTGCAGCCGCGGGTGGAGCTCGAGCGGCTCGTCGCGGGGCCAGCTCGCCACCTCGCGCTCGGCCACCTCTGCCACCAGCCCTGTCAGGCGCTCCATCTTCTCGCCGTGGAAAGCGGGGAGCATCAGCTTGCGCTGGCTCATGTGGGCGCCCTCGTCGAGGAGGATCACCGAGTTCTTGCCCACCACGGGCTCCAGGATGCGCGCACCCTCCCCGGGGTGGAGCACCTCGGGCGGGGTGGTGAACACCTCCTTGACCACGTCCGGATCGGCGAGGTGCACGAACGGCGGGGTCTGCAGGAAGAGGAGGGTGAAGCGGTTGCCGTAGCGAGCCCGGCAGCGTTCGAAGAACGGCGCGGTGCGCGTCCACCAGCCAAGGGTCTGAAGGGTCCTCGGCAGACGGGGGCCGGGCGGGAGGCCGCGGGGCATGTCCTCAATCTACGCCCCGCGAGCGCCTCCCGCAGCACATCCGTGCAGAAAGGGCGGCCCGTCGGGTTAGAGCAGGATGATGATCAGGATGATCAGCAGGATGACGACAACGGTTCCGACTCCTATGTACATGGAGACTCCTCGGTTGTGGTGGACGCCCTCCTCATGCCCAATCTGGCGCGCACGAACCTCGCTCCGATAAGAGAGGATTAGGCCGTGCGCTGGCAGCGACCGGGCAAGAACCGCGATGTGGTCGACGTCCGGGGCGGCGGGGGCGCCGGCGGAGGCGGCTTCGGGCGTGCCGGCGGAGGCCTGCCGGGCGGCCGGATGGCGCTTCCCGGAGGGCTCGGCATCGGAGGCGTGATCGTCCTCGTGGTGGTCCTGCTGCTGTCCGGGGGTGGCGGCGGGGGGTCCGCGTTCGGCGTGGACAACCAGTTCGGACAGACGCCGCAGGCCCCCGACGGGACGTCGATCCCCGCGGCGCAGGACCCCGAGAAGGACCTGAAGGACTTCAGCTCCTACGTCTTCATCCGGGTCCAGGACACGTGGGCGGAGACCTTCCGCCGGGCCGGTGAGCAGTACGACCGGTCACAGCTCGTGCTCTACCGGGGCGGGGTCAATACCGGGTGCGGGAGCGCGTCGAGATCCCAGCCCTGCTTCGCGACCCAGCCCAGGTGGGTTTCCAGCACCTGACCGACGTTCATCCGACTCGGTTACGCCGAGCGGGTTGAGCACGATGTCGACCGCCGTCCCGTCCTCCAGGAACGGCATGTCCTCGATCGGCAGAATCTTGGAGATGACGCCCTTGTTGCCGTGCCGGCCCGCGAGCTTGTCGCCGTCGGAGATCTTGCGCTTCTGCGCCACGTAGACCCGGACCAGCTGGTTCACGCCCGGTGCGAGCTCGTCCTCGGAGTCGCGGTCGAAGACCCGAACACCGATCACGGTGCCGGACTCGCCGTGCGGCACCTTCAAGCGAGGTGTCGCGGACCTCCCGGGCCTTCTTCCCGAAGATGGCGCTTAGCAGCCGCTCCTCCGGGTGAGCTCGCCCTCGCCCTTGGGGGGCCACCTTCCCGACCAGGATGTCGCCGGTGCTGACCTCTGCCACGTCCGGATGATCCCCGTCCTCGTCCAGATCTTCGAGCACCTCCTCACTGACGTTCGGGATGTCCCGGGCGCTCTCCTCCGCTCCAAGCTTGGTGTCCCGGGCGTCGGCCTCGTACTCCTCGATATGGATCGAGGTAAAGACGTCGTCCTGCACGAGGCGCTGGCTCGCGAGGATCGCGTCCTCGTAGTTGTAGCCCTCCCAGGTGATGAACGCGACCAGCAGGTTCCGGCCAAGCGCCATCTCGCCCATTCGTGGATGGCCCGTCCGCGAGCGTGTGCCCTCCTCGACCCGCTGCCCCCGGTACCATCGGGCGCTGGGTGATGCAGGTCCTGTTCGCTCGGCGGAGCATGTTCAGCCGGTAGGTCCTGTACGTCCCGTCGTCCTGGGCGAGCTCGATAAGATCCGCTCACCGACGTGACCATCCGGCCTCCGCCTTGCCGACCGCCGCGCACCAGCGTCCACCGCACCGCTTCTCCATCCCCGTACCGACAAACGGGGCCTCGGGGCGGATCAGCGGGACGGCCTGGCGCTGCATGTCGGAGCCCATCAGCGCCCGGCACGCGTCGTCGTGCTCCAGGAATGGATCATCGCGGTCGCCACAGAGACCATCTGCCGGGGCGAGACGTCAATGTAATCGACGTCCTCGGGCTGCGACCGCGTCGGCCACGCCGTGCCGCTTGCGGACCAGACCCGGGCCTCGATGAATTGCCCGCCTCGTCCAGCTTCGCGTTGGCATGCGCGATGCTTAGCCGATCCTCCTCATCCGCGGTCAGGTAGTCGATCTGGTCCGCGACCCTGCCGTTGACCACCTTGCGATACGGAGCCGCGAGGAAGCCGAACTAGTTCACCCGCCCCGAGAACGCCAGCGAGCCGATCAGCCCGATGTTCGGGCCTTCAGGCGTCTCGATCGGGCAGATCCGGCCGTAGTGGAGGTGTGGACGTCGCGGACTTCCATGTGGGCGCGATCGCGGGAGAGACCACCGGGGCCGAGGGCCGACAGCCGGCGCTTGTGGGTCAGACCCGCGAGGGGATTGGTCTGGTCCATAAACTGCGACAGCTGGGAGGTGCCGAAGAACTCCTTCAGCGCCGCGACCACGGGCCTGATGTTGATCAAGGTCTGGGGGGTGATCGCCTCGACGTCCTGAGTGGTCATCCGGTCCCGGACGACCCGCTCCATCCGGCCGAGGCCGGTACGCAGTTGGTTCTGGATCAGCTCGCCCACCGTACGCAGCCGGCGGTTGCCGAAGTGGTCGATGTCGTCCTCTTCGACGATCAGCTCTCCGCGCGGCGAACCAAGCGTCGCCCCGCCTTCGTGCAGGGCGACGATGAACCGGATCGCGGCCACGATGTCCTCGATGGTCAGCACCTGACGATCGAACGGCAGCTCGAGACCGAGCTTCTTGTTGATCTTGTAGCGGCCGACCTTGGCCAGGTCGTAGCGCTTGGGATTGAAGTAGTAGTTCTCCAGCAGCGCCTGCGCCGCCTCCCGGGTCGGGGGCTCGCCCGGGCGGAGCTTGCGGTAGATGTCGAGCAGTGCCTCGTCCTGGGTCGAGGTGTGGTCCTTCTCCAGAGTGAGCCGCATCGACTCGTACTCGCCGAACTCCTCGAGGATCTTGGGCGTCGGACCAGCCGAGGGCCTTGAGCAGTACTGTGACGTTCTGCTTGCGCTTGCGGTCCAGCCGGACGCCGACCATGTCCCGCTTGTCGATCTCGAACTCCAGCC
>CAVTGV010000008.1:0-818136 GCA_963734365.1 uncultured Thermoleophilaceae bacterium
CAGGCCGCGCTCCCGCGTCGACGGGCTCGACCGTCCACTGGCACAGACTCGAGTAGAAGCCGCAGGCGCGCGCGAGGTTCGCGGTGTGCAGCTCGAGGTGGACGACGGGATCGGGAGGAGGCCGGGTCACGGATCTCGCATCTGTAGATCCACGCGGGCGACCGAATCCAGCGCCGACCGATCGATTTGCCGCCTCCGTGGGGTCTCAGTAGACGTATGACTGCCACCAGCGCCACCGACCCCCGGAGCTTCGAGCTCATGGCCGAGCGCCACCGCGCCGAGCTGATGGCTCACTGCTACCGAATGCTGGGCTCCAGCGCCGACGCCGAGGATGCCGTACAGGAGACCCTGCTGCGCGCCTGGCGGGCGTTGCCCCGCTTCGAGGGCCGCAGCTCGCTGCGCGCGTGGCTGTACCGGATTGCGACGAACGTGTGCCTGAGAGCCATCGAGCGGCGTCCCAAGCGGGTGCTGCCGGTGGACTACGGGCCGCCGAGCGATCCCCACGACCCGCCGGCGGAGCCGCCGGCCGAGCCGGTCTGGCTCGACCCCTACGCCGACGAGACCCTTGCTGACGGCCGCGCCTCGCCGGACGCGCGCTACGAACAGCGCGAGAGCGTCGAGCTCGCCTTCGTGGCGGCCCTACAGCACCTGCCGGAGCGCCAGCGGGCCGTGCTGCTGCTGCGCGACGTGCTCGGCTTCGCTCCGGCCGAGATCGCCACGCTTATCGATGCGACCCCGGCCGCCATCTACAGCGCCCTGCAGCGCGCCCACCAGGCGGTGGACGAGCGGCTGCCCGTGCTCAGCCAGCAGCAGACGCTGCGCTCGATCGGCGACGAGCGTCTGCGCGACGTGGTGCAGCGCTACGTGGACGCCTGGGACGAAGCTGACGTGGAGGCACTCGTCGCCCTCTTGACCGAGGACGCTTCCTTCGCCATGCCGCCCAGGCCGGCCTGGTACCGCGGCCGCACCGCCATCGGCGCCTTCCTGGCGGCCCATCCGCTGTCGCAGCCGTGGCGCTGGCGACGCGTTCCGATCCGAGCCAACGGCCAGCCGGCCTTCGGGGTCTACCGCAGCTCGGGACGCGGCAAGGGCTACGTGGCTCACGCGATCGAGGTGCTGAGCTTCGACCCGAGCGGTGAGATCGCCGCGGTCATCGCCTTCCACCGGCCCGAAGCGTTCGCGCGCTTCGGACTCGCCGGTGCGATGGATTGAGCCGCGGCAGCGGATCTCATTTGCCATGACCACGCAAGCAGCCGTACAGAACCGTTCGAGAGTCTGGGTGCTCGTGCTCGCGTCGCTGGCGTCGTGCATGGCCGCACTGGACACGCTCGTAGTGACCACCGCGCTGACGACGATCCGCCTGGACCTCGGTGCCTCGATCGACCAGCTCGAGTGGACCGTCAACGCCTACAACCTCAGCTTCGCGGTCCTGCTCATGAGCGCCGCGGCGCTGGGCGACCGCTACGGGCGCCGCCGGATGTTCGCCGCGGGCCTCGGGCTCTTCGCGCTCGCCTCGGCCGCCTGTGCGCTGGCGCCCGAGATCGGCTGGCTGATCGCCGCGCGCGCGGTTCAGGGCATGGGCGCAGCGCTCGTCATGACGCTCGCGTTCGCCCTGGTGAGCGCCGCGTTCCCTCCCGAGCGCCGCGGCACCGCCCTCGGAGTCTTCTTCGCCCTCACCGGCCTCGCGGTGGCCAGTGGGCCGCTGGTGGGCGGGGCCGTGGCGGAGGGCCTCACCTGGCAGTGGATCTTCTGGCTCAACGTCCCCTTCGGGCTGCTCCTGGTGCCGCTCGTCCTGGCCCGCGTTCCGGAGAGCTTCGGAGCGGACTCCGCCCTCGACATCCCCGGGCTCGCCCTCGTCACCGGCGGGGTGCTCGGCCTGGTCTGGGGCCTCGTGCGCGGCAACATCGCCGGCTGGGACAGCCTCGAGGTGGTGGGCACGCTCAGCGCGGGCGCGCTGCTCGTGGTCGCGTTCGTCGCCTGGGAGCTCCACGCCCGGGAGCCGATGCTTCCGATGCGCTTCTTCCGCTCGCGCGCCTTCTCGGCCGGGAACGCGGCGATCTTCTTCGCCGTGGGCTCGCTGTTCTGCGGCGTGTTCTTCCTCGCTCAGTTCATGCAGACGGGGCTCGGCTACGGACCTCTCGACGCCGGGCTGCGCCTGCTTCCGTGGACCGCGACCCTGTTCTTCGTCGCCCCGCTGGCCGGCACCCTCGTGGACCGCTTCGGCGAGCGCCCGTTCATGGTGGCCGGCCCCCTGTTGCAGGCGGCCGGGATGGGCTGGATCGCCCTGATCGCCGAGGCGGGAATGGCCTACTCGGAGCTGATCCCGCCGCTGATCGTGGCCGGCATCGGCGTGTCGATGTCCTTCCCGGCGGCGCAGAACTCCGTGGTGGGCTCGGTCCCTCCGGAGGCGATCGGAAAGGCGGCCGGCACGAACAGCACGATGCGCGAGCTCGGCGGAGTCCTCGGCATCGCGCTGAGCGTCGCGGTGTTCGCCGGCGCCGGCAGCTACGCGTCAGCCGAGGCCTTCACCGACGGCTTCGTCCCGGCGATGACCGTCTCGGCCGGGCTCTCGTTGCTGGGCGCCCTGGCGGGGGCGGCGCTTCCGGCGCGGAGACGGATACGCGTCGGCGCAGCGGCGGCCGCGGAAGCGTGAGCGTCCCTCGGCGACCGGCAGCGCTCAGGCCACGACCCGCAGCTCACCCGGACGCCGGCTTCTGAGATCGCGCACCACGGCGTCGACGATCCGCTCGTCGTCGCGTAGCTGACCGTCGGTCACGGCGTTGATCACGCTGCGCTTGCGCTGCAGGAGCTCGGCCATGGTCTCGTCGATCGTGTCCGGCGCCAGCAGGTACCAGGCGGTGACGGCGCTGTCCTGGCCGATCCGGTGCAGCCGGTCCTCGGCCTGGTCGTGGCGGGCCGGGGTCCAGTCGAGCTCCAGGAAGGCCACGTTCGAGGCACGTGTGAGCGTGATGCCCTGCGAGGCCGCCTTCAGCGAGCAGATGATCAGCTGGGGCCCGTCCTCGGCCTGGAAGGCGTCCACGGCTCGCTGGCGGGTGAGGGCCGAGTCGGAGCCCAGGATGTGGGGAGCGTTCGGGAAGCGCTCGGTGAGCGCGCGCTGGATGGCCACGTGGTCGGCGAACACCACGAGCGGCTCGTCCGAGGCCATGAAGTCCGTGATCCAGGCCAGGGCGACGGGCAGCTTCCCCGCCGCCGCGAGCTGACGCAGGTGGTTGAGGCGAACGAGCTGCTCCGCGCGCAGCGCCGACGCGATCTTGGCGTCGAGTGTGCGCAGTTCCAGCGGGAGGGTCTGCAGCCAGGCGATCACGTCGTGCTCGGCGAGTCGGTACTCCTGCTCGTTGGCGAGCGCGACCGGGACAGCGTCGTGGCGCTTGGCCGGCAGCTGGGGGAGCACCTGGCGCTTGGTGCGACGCACGTAGCAGTGAGCGCGCAGGTTCCAGTGCAGCCGGTCGTCGCTGCCGGCGTCGCGGAAGCGGCGGGTGAGGCGGGCGCCGCTGCCGAACTCGCGCAGGCGCCCAAGGATGCGCAGCTGGGAGACGAGCTCCTCGGGCCGGTTGAGCACCGGGGTTCCGGTGAGCGCCAGGCGCAGGGCGTTTTCGGGCAGCTGAGCCGCCAGCTCGAGCGCGGCCTTGGTGCGCTGCGCCCCCGCGTTCTTCACGTAGTGCGACTCGTCGAGCACGAGCGCGGTCATGCCGCGCTTCGCGATCCGCTCGGCGTGGGCCTCGAGGATGTCGTAGTTGAGCACCAGGATCTCGGCCTCCTCCGCCTCGGCGCTCCAGGTGGCGTCGGTTCGCCCGTCCAGAACCGCCACGCTGCGGCCGGGAAGCCAGTGCTGGGTCTCGCGCTCCCAGGTGAGCTTCATGCTCGCGGGACAGATCACCACGGCCGGGAAGGCCTCGTCCCACTCGAGCGTGGCCAGCGCCTGCACGGTCTTGCCGAGGCCCTGCTCGTCGGCGATGAACGTCTGGCGGCGCTCCAACGCGTAGCGCACCCCCGCGCGCTGGAAGGGATGCAGCTCGCCACCCAGCTCGAGCCCGTCGAGCTCAGCGTCCTCGGCGTAGGACAGGGCCACCGTGGCGGCGGCGCGCTCGTGCTCGGCTCGCAGCTCGCGAAGCAGCTCGCGCACGGACTCGTCCACTCGCATCCGTGGGTGCTCGTCCACGAAGCCGATCAGATCGAGCGCGAGGGCGGGGTCGGCCGGCACGCCCACGCCCCAGGCCCGGCTGCTGGTGAAGAAGCGCCCGGGCCGCGCCACCGGATGCGCCTCCGGCAGGCCCTTGAACGCGCGCGACGGGGCGGGGTCCCAGCCCGAGAACAGAACGACCTCGGGCTCGCCGTCGTCGCCCACGCCGAGCGTGAGCTCAGCCGGGGGCGGAGACTCGCCCGCTCTGAGCTCGCGCGCCGACGAACGCGCGAGATCGTCCAATTGCACCCCGTCCAGCTGCAGCAGCAGCGTTCCGCTCGCCTCGCTGAAGGGAACCACGAGCCGGTCCTGAGCCACCTCGATCGCGTCATCGAGCTCGCTCGGCGTGTCGCCCGACAGCACGCGCAGCACGAACGCTCCGGCGCCGTCGTGAATCAAAACGGAACCGACGGCCCGGAAGCGGTCGGAGTCACTCAGCCAGGCCAGCACCTCGGGCGCGGCCACCAGCTCGGGGAAGCGCTCGAGCAGGCGCTCCACCGCCTTCGACGCGCGCGGGTCCGCCGGCACGCGCCAATGCTTGCGACGCCAGTCGAACCAGCGCCGGGGCAGCCGCTTGACCGCCTCGTTGAGCTCCTCGTCGAACGCGAACGAGAAGACGAGCTCGGGCTGGCGGGGATTCTCCGCGAGCATCCAGACTCGGCCGGCTGTGGTGTGCATCTCGTTCGAAGGGCCGTCCGACATCAAACGAATGACTCTAGCCGTCGCGGAGGTCTGAGGGAGCAGCCACTACGCTCGCTCGATGACGACCAAGGCGGAATTCAACGCAGAGGAATGGTCCAGGGTCACCGAGGCGCCGGCCCTGGCCGCGATGATGGTGATCGCCGCGGATCGCGGTGGGACGATCCGGGAAAGCATGTCGCTGGCGCGCGCCTACAAGGAAGCCCGCCAGACGGGCGCGGGCGACGAGCTGCTCGACGAGCTCGTGTCCTCGCCTCCTCAGGTCGACTCGAAGGAGCTCGGCTCGGTCGAGCAGTTGCGCGAGCAGGCCCCGGCGCGGCTGCAGGCCGCGATCGCGCTCGTGGAGGGCAAGGCCACGCCCGAGGAGACCGCCGCCTACCGGCAGTTCATCCTCGGTCTCGCCGACACGGTGGCGCACGCCCACAAGGAGGGCGGCTTCCTGGGCATCGGCGGCAAGGAGGTCTCGGAGAGCGAGCAGAAGGTGCTGGACGAGCTCGAGGCGACCGTCGGCAGCTCGGCCGGCTGAGTCACGAGGCGAGAGCGGGCAGCTCCTCGAGCACATTGTCGAGACGCGGCTCGCCGGTCTCGTCGAGATGCAGCACCGTTCCGGGCCAGTAGGGATTTCGCCGGTCGGGGCCCGTCACGAACGATGGCTCGTACAGCCACGTGCCGGTGTTCCATAGCCGCGTGCCGCCGGGCGTCCGCCAGTCGGCGGCGTCGTCGTGCGGCAGCGGGCCGGCGCGGTGGGTGTGGCCGAACAGCACGTGCTCGGCGCCCGGTGCGAGGGCGCCGGCCACTCGGCGCATCGCGGCGAGCCCTGCTCGGCGCAGCTCCTCGCCGGTGAGCTCGGCGCGCAGGGGCCCCAGGCCCAGGCGGTTGAGTGCGGCAACCGCTGCCGGGATCGTGATCCGCCCGAGCAGCATCCGGCCGGCGCCGCCGTGGCCGTTCACGCGCTCCCAGACGCCCCGCGAAAGCGTGCCCCCGCGCCTGAGGGCCGAGGCGGGCGCGGCCTCGGCCAGGCCGTGGAAGAAGGCGTACATGGGCGCGAGCACGGCCTCGTAGTCGGCGGCCGACGCGGCCGTGGGGCCACGCCGGGTGAGCCGCCCCATGGCGGTGGCGCCGATCGACTCGAGTCGCGGCACGGTGAGGTGCAGATCCAGGTAGTGGCCGTGCGTGGCGTACACGTCGGGGCGCAGGAACAGCCCGGGGTAGGCCAGGCTCAGCTCCACGTCCGGCATCAGTGCGGCCAGGCGGCCCGCCGGGCCGTCCCCGGGCTCGACGCTCCACTCGTTGTGTGCCTCCAGGAGCCGGCCCTCCAGCCGCAGGCGCGCCAGCCACGGCTCAGCCAGGGCATGGTCGTGATTGCCCGGCACGAGCACCACGGGGCGCCCCGCCAGGGCCTCGCTCAGCGCCTCGAAGAACGGGCGCACATAGGCCAGTGACTCCGCGACGCGCCGCTCCCGCAGCTCGAGTACATCGCCGAGCAGCACCACTCGGTCCGCCGCCGCGAGGCTCTCGGCCAGGCGCTCGCGGGTCGCCGGGCGGGCGGCCACGTCGCCCCCGGCCAGGGAGCCGAGGTGGAGGTCGGAGACCACGGCCGTGCGCATGCGGGAATGGTGGCACTAGTGCCGTGACTCGCTAGTTCGGTGGCAGTTCTCGGGTGTCTGTGCGCGCCTGATGCCCGCCGGCTCCTCGCCGTGCCACTGGCACGGCTCCGTCGCCGTCGAACGTCAGTCACACACAGCCAGCCCGATAACTGAACACGAACTTCCGAGTCACGGCACTACATTTGGCTCCGGTGCCCGTGTTCTGCCGCCACAACCGCTTCACGGCGGAATGTCCCATCTGCGCCAAGGGAACCGTGCTCGACCCCGGGCTCAAGCCCAGCCGCCCGCGCAGCGCATCCGCCGGACGCTCCTCCCGGAGGAGCGGCTCGTCGCGGGGCGGCGCGGCGGCGCCGCAGGTGTCACGGGGTGTCTTCGCCGCAGCCGGGCCCTACGAGGACGGGCGCGAGGTGCGTCTCGAGAAGGTGCCCGGCGGCCTGCGCCTCGCCTCCTGGCACGCCGGCCAGCTGGTGCGCGGCGCGCCGGTTCTGATCCTGGCCGACCTGCCCGCCCTGCTCGCGGAGGCGGCCGAGCGCGAGCTGCTCGACCCCTCGGGCCTGACGCCCGCCGGGACCGCCGCGGTGGGCGCGCACGGCGCCAGCCCGGGCCGCTCGGGCGAGCTGCGCGACGAGCTGCGCGTGGAGCGTCTCGATCCCGAGCGCGTGCGCATCGCACGCTGGATCATGCGGCCGAATCGCGGCTGGGAGCTCCAGGAGGCCCCGGTGCTGCTGCCGCCGGCCCGCTTCGTCCAAGCGCTCGAGGCCGCGGCCTCGAGCGGCGTGCTCGCGTCAGACAGCGGAGGCTGAGGCCGACTCCCTGTCCGTCGTGTCCACGCACTATTCATTCTCGGTGTGGCGCTAACGCTTGTCACCGGTCCCGCGAACGCCGCCAAGGCGGGTGCGGTGCTGGGAGGGCTCAGGTCGCGCCTCGACGACGAGCCCATCCTGGTGGTGCCGGCCTTCGGCGACGTGGAGCACGCCCAGCGCGAGCTGGCCGAGCGCGGCGCCGTCTTCGGCGCCCGCGTGCTGCGCTTCCGCTGGCTGTTCGAGGAGATCGCGAGCCGGGCGGGCTACAGCCAGCGTCCGGCGTCGGAGCTCCAGCGCGAGCTGATCGTCGAGGAGGCGGTGCGCCGTACCGAGCTCACCGTCCTCGCCGAGTCCGCCGGACAGCCCGGCTTCGTCCGGGCCGCGGCGCGCTTCGTCGCGGAGCTCGAGCGCTCGATGGTCGAGCCGGCCCGCCTCACCCGTGCCCTGCGTGACTGGAGCGGATCCGGGCCGCGGCGCGCGTACGCCGACGAGGTGGGCGCCGTGTACCGCGGCTATCGGGCGGGCCTCGACGCCGCGGGGCTGGCCGACCCGGAGCTGTTCGCCTGGCGCGCCCTGGATGCGCTGCGCGAGCAGCCCGCGGCCTGGGGCGCCACGCCCCTGTTCGTCTACGGGTTCGACGACTTCACGCTCCTCGAGCTCGACGCGCTCGAGACGATCGCCGCCCGCTGCGGGGCCGACGTGACGGTCTCGCTGCCGTTCGAGCCCGGGCGCGAGGCCTTCCGAGCCACCGCCGGCATCCGCCAGGAGCTGCTCGCGCGCGGCGCGAGCGAGCAGACGCTCGAGCCCGTCGACGAGCACTACGCGAGCGAGTCGCGTGACGCCCTTCACCATCTCGAGCGGCTCCTGTTCGAGGGCTCCGGGGCGGCGGTCGACCCCGGCGCCGCGATCTCGTTCCACTCGGCGGGTGGCGAGCGCGCCGAGGTGGAGCTGGCCGGCGCCCGGGTCCTCGAGCTGCTCCGCAGCGGCACGGTGCCGGGCGACGTGGCCGTGGTGTTCCGCGAGCCGGGCCGCTACGCCTCGCTCGTCGAGCAGGTCTTCGGCTCCTACGGCATTCCCTACTCGATCGACCGCACCGTGCCCTTCGGGCACACCGGGATCGGCCGCGGCCTTCTGGCCCTGATCCGTTGCACGACGCCCGCCGGCAGCGCCCAGGACCTGCTCGCGTACCTGCGCACCCCCGGCCTCCTGAGAGAGCCCGGACTGGCCGACCTCCTGGAGGCCGAGGTGCGCAAGCAGGGGGCACACGGGGCCGACCAGGCCCGTGAGCTGTGGGAGGCCAAGCGCTGGCCGCTCGACGAGCTCGACCGGCTGCGCAACGCGCGCGACGGAGCGGCGTTCGTGGCCGAGCTGGAGCGCAGGCTTTCGTGGCTGTTCAGCGCTCCCCACCAGCGCCAGGCGGCGGTGCTCACCGGGCCGGAGCTCGACGAGGCGCGTGCCCAGCGCGCCGGCCAGGCCGCGCTAGGCGAGCTGCGGGGCGTACTCGGCCGGGGCTCGGGCTCCCCCGACGCCGACCGGGTCCACCGCGTGCTCGAGCAGCTCGAGGTCCACCTGGGCGAGAACCCACAGCCCGACCGCGTGCAGGTCGCGTCGCCCGAGTCGATCCGGGCCCGGCGCTTCGACGCGGTGTTCGTGTGCGGGCTGCAGGAGGGCGAGTTCCCGCGCGGCGCCGCGCCCGAGCCGTTCCTGTCCGACGAGGACCGGCGCGCCATCGCCACCGCCAGCGGACTGGTGCTGCCCGTCCGCGAGGACCGCCTCGACCGCGAGCGCTACCTCTTCTACGTCTGCGCCTCGCGGGCGGAACGGCTGCTCGTGCTCTCGTCGCGGTCGAGCGACGAGGAGGGCAACCCCGAGGCGGAGTCGTTCTTCGTCGACGACGTGCGCGATCTGCTCGCCGGCCCGGCCGAGCTGCGCGAGCGCTCGCTCGCCGATGTGACCTGGAGTCCCGACTCCGCGCCCACCGCGGCCGAGTGGGACCGCGCGCTGGCGGCCGACGGGCCGCGCCGCGAGGAGGCGCCTCCCGGACCGCTCCAGAGCGCGCCGCTGCTGGCCGAGCTGGCCGGCCGCGACGCCGTGTCGGCCAACGCCGTCGAGCGCTTTGCCGACTGTCCGGTGAAGTGGCTCGTGGAGAGCGTGCTGAATCCGGAGGCGCTGGCCCCCGATCCCGAGGCGATGGTGCGCGGCGAGTACGCCCACTCGGTGCTCGAGCACACCTACGCGCGGCTGCGCGCCGAGACCGGCGAGCGCCGGGTGAGCCACGCCAACCTGGCCCACGCCGAGCGCATCCTGGTGGAGGAGCTGCAGGCGCACAGAGCGGACTTCCAGCTCTCGCCCAAGGAGACCCGCGTGAAGGCGGCGGCCCGGAGGCTCGAGTTCGACCTGCTGCGCTACCTGCGCGCCGAGGCGGACTCGGACAGCGGCTTCGAGCCCGACCGGCTCGAGCTGCGCTTCGGGCTCGACGAGGGCGACGAGCCGGTGGAGATCGCCGAGGGCCTGCGCGTGCGCGGGCGCATCGACCGCGTGGACACGAGCGACGGCATGGCGCTCGTGCTCGACTACAAGAGCGGCAAGCGCGTGGACCGCTACAAGGTCGCCAGCTGGGAGCCCGAGAACCGCTTCCAGGCCGCCCTCTACATGCTGGTGGTGGAGCGGCTGCTTGGCCTGCGCGCGGCCGGCGGCGTGTACGTGGCGCTCGGCAGCCAGGACCCACGGCCGCGCGGGATGGTGGCCGCGGGCGTGGAGGAGCTCGGCTCGGGATTCGTGTCGGGCGATCGTCTCGAACGCGACGCCTTCCGCGAGAAGCTCGACTGGGCGCTGTCGCGGATCCGCGAGACCGACGATCTCATGCGCCGGGGCGAGCTGTGCGCCAAGCCCGACAGCTGCGCGTGGAACGGCGGCTGCAGCTACCCCTCGATCTGCCGGAGCGAGCAGTGAGCGAGCTCACGCCCGAACAGGCCGAGGCCGTCGAGCGCCGCGACGGCTCCCTGCTCGTACGTGCCGGAGCGGGGACCGGCAAGACCACGGTGCTGGTGGAGCGCTTCGTGCGCGCGGTTCTGGACGACGGTGTGGCCGTCGAGTCCATCCTCGCCATCACCTTCACCGAGAAGGCCGCGCAGGAGATGAAGGCGCGCGTGCGCCGCCGCTTCCTCGAGCTCGGCCGGCGCGAGGAGGCGCGTGCAGCCGAGAGCGCTTGGGTGTCCACCATCCACGGGCTGTGCTCGCGCATCCTGCGCGCGCACGCCCTCAGTGCCGGCATCGACCCCGGCTTCCGCGTGCTGGACGAGCTGGAGGGCGAACGGCTGGCGCTCGACGCCTTCGACGGGGCCCTCGAGGAGTTCATGGCCGATGGGGTGGACCCGGACAGGATCGAGATGGTGGCCGCCTACACCCCGGACCGCCTGCGCGACATGGTCCGCACCGTTCACTCTCACCTGCGCAGCCGCGGGCAGCGTCACCCGGCGCTGGAGGAGATCACCCCGCCGCGGCCCGCGGGCGAGCACGAGCGCCTGGAGGCGGCCGCGCGCGCGGCGCTGGCCGAGCTGGCCCTCGCCACGGTGTCACCCACCGTGAGCGGGGCCATCGAGCGCCTCGAAGGCTGCCTCGAGCTGCTGGCCTCGACCGAGTCCGGCTCGGCGCCCGAGCCCGAGCGGCTCGAGGAGCTCAAGCTGAAGGGCCGCGCCAAGGCGCTCTCCACGCAGGCCTGCGAGGAGTACCGCGACGCGCTCGCCGCGCTGCGCTCGCTCGCCCTGTCCGCTCGCGAGCAGCGCGACCACTCTCTGCTGCGCCAGCTGCTCGACCTGTACGGCCACCGCTACGAGCGGGCCAAGCGCGGGCGTTCGGGGCTCGACTTCGAGGACCTCGAGCTGGTGGCCCGGGACCTGCTGGCCGGCGACGAGGGGCTGCGCGAGGCCTACGCCGGCCGCTTCACCCACGTGCTGGTGGATGAGTTCCAGGACGTGAATCGCCTGCAGAACGAGCTGCTCGGCCTCCTCACGCGGGACAACCTGTTCCGGGTGGGCGACGAGAACCAGTCGATCTACCGCTTCCGCAACGCCGACGTCGGCGTCTTCCAGGAGCATCACGAGCACGCCGCCGCCGCGGGCACGGCTCACAGCATCACGGTCAACTTCCGCGCCCGCGGCGAAGTGCTCGACGCCATCGACCTGGCTTTCGAGCGCACGTGGGGTGCGCACTTCGAGCCGCTGCGTGAGAGCCCGGGCGCGCGGGCCACGCCTCCGCGCACCGAGCCGTGCGTGGAGCTGCACGTGGTGGACCGCCCGAAGGCGCACTGGGACGCTGCGCTGGACCTCTCCGCCGACCCATTCGGCGCGAGCCTGCGCGGGGCGCCGGTCTGGCGCGCGGCCGAGGCCCGGCTGATGGCCAAGCGGGTGGACGAGCTCACGCGCGAGGGGCCGTGGTCGTTCGGCGACGTGGTGATGCTGTTCCGGGCCACCACGGCCATGGGCTTCTTCGAGCGCGCGCTGGAGGAGCGCGGCATTCCGGCGCACGTGGTGGGCGGACGCGGGTACTTCGCCCAGCAGCAGGTCTCGGACCTGCGCCACTGGCTCGCCGCGCTGGCCAACCCGCTCGACGAGCTCGCCGTCTACTCGGTCCTCGCGTCACCGCTCGGCGGCCTCTCCCTCGACGGCGTGGCCCTCATCGGGCTGCACGCGCGCCGGATCAAGCGCGGCACGTGGTGGACGATCTCCGAGCCCGATCCGGAGCTGCTCGAGCGGCTGCCCGAGCGCGACCGGCAGCGGCTGGCCAGGGCCGTCGAGCGGCTGGAAGCCGAACGCCGGGTGGCCACCCAGGTGTCGCTGGAGACGTTGATCGACCGCGCGGTCACCGCCACGGGCTACGACCGTCACCTGCTCGGGCTGCCCGGCGGGGTGAGGCGCATGGCCAACGTGCGCAAGCTCATGCGCATGGCCCGCGAGTTCGAGGCGGACGAGGGCCGCGACCTGCGCGGCTTCGTGGACGCCGTGGCCGAGCGTGACGTGCTCCAGGCGCGCGAGGGGGAGGCTCCACTCGAGGCAGAGGCCATCGACGCCGTGCGCATGATGACCGTGCACCGGGCCAAGGGCCTCGAGTTCCCGGTGGTCTGCCTGTGCGACCTCGGCAAGGAAGGGCGCGACGACGACGGCACGCTGCGCATCTCCGACGACGGAACGCTGGGCCTGCGCCTGGCCGGCCTCGGCGGCACCGTGGACTCGGAGCGTCTCGAGCGGATGAAGGCCGAGGGCAAGGTGGTGGCCGAGGCGGAGGAGCAGCGCATCTTCTACGTCGCCGCCACGCGAGCCCAGGAGCACCTGATCCTCAGCGGAGCCACCGATCTCCAGAAGCTGCCCGACCCCTCCGACCTCGCGGAGCCGATGCGCTGGGTCTGGCGCGGCTTCGGCCCCGGGCTGGCAGGGGACGCGGCGAGCGGTGTGCACGTGGACGAGCGCGACGGACGTGAGATCCGCGTGGGCTTCACCCGCCTAACCCCCGAGACGCTCGACGAGCTGCTGGCGCCCGCCGACCGGGCTCCGATCCGCGAGCAGGGGCCCGCTCAGCCGGGACACGAGCAGCCGCTGCTCGAGCTGGGGGTGCTGCCGGCTCCGCGAGCTCTGCCGGTGAGCAGGCTGAGCTACTCGGGGCTCGAGTCCTATCGCCGCTGCGGCTACCGGTTCTACCTTCAGCGCGCCCTCGGACTCGCTCCCGTGGAGCCGCCGCCGGCCGCGGAGCCCGGCGAGGAGGAGCCGGGCATGAGCGCCCTGCTGCGCGGCTCGATAGTCCACGGAATGCTCGAGCGGCTCGACTTCCGGCGCCCGTTGATTCCCGAAGACGCCGAGGTGGCGCAGCAGCTCGAGGGCTTCGGGGTGCCCTCCGGCGCCGAGGCCGTGGCGGATCTGCGCGGCATGGTGGAGCGCGTGGCCGGATCGCGCCTGCGCGAGCGCATCGCGGCGGCCCGCCGCGTGCGCACCGAGCTGCCCTTCGCGTTCACCGTCACCCCTCCTTCGGCCGGAGGGCGCACGGTGCTCATGAACGGCGTGGTGGACGTCCATGCGGACGAGGGCGACACCGGGGTGCTCGTGGTCGACTGGAAGAGCGACCCTTTGCTCGGCAGGGAGCCCGAGGATCTGGTCGCCGGGTCGTACTCCACCCAGCGCATCGTCTACGCGCTCGCCGTGCTGCGCTCCGGCGCCAAGCGCGTGGAGGTGGTCCACTGCTTCCTGGAGCGGCCCGACCAACCGGCCGTGGCCACGTACACGCACGAGGACGCCGCGGCGCTCGAGGCCGAGCTTCTGGGTCTGGCCCGCGGCGTGGTGGAGGGCAGCTTCACGCCTGCCGCAGAGCCACATGTCGGCCTCTGCGGCGACTGTCCGGGCCGCAGCGCGCTGTGTTCGTACGGGCCCGAACTGACGCTGCGCGCCGAGGGCACCCCGGCGTAGCCCTCTCTGGCGCGGTCCGAAGCGTGCTTTCCGTCAGGACCGGGTCGTACTCTCCGACCAGTCCGTCATGCCAACCGGAGGAGAGCGAAGGCAGATGCCTCTCTGCTTCATCGAGCCACAGGAAGCGATCAGGGTCGTCGCCGAGAGCGTGGGGCGCGAGGCGCGCCGTCAGCTGCTCGGTGAGGTCGTGCGCGCGTGGGTCGACGAGATCCCGGATGACGAGCTGCAGGTTCACTACGCCAAGGCCGTCGACGAGCTCGATGACGACGACCTTTCGATGCTCGCGGCATGGCACGCATCGCTGGAGGTGGGCCAGCCGATCGCGAACAAGGAGTTCCTGCTCGGCGCGTTCGCACGGTTGGGCAAGCATCGCCGCGAGGCGCTGCGGATCGCCGCCGGCTTCAAGGGCGAGGACGCCTTCGAGGCCGGCGTCAGTGAAGAGCAGGCGCTTGGCACCGTACTTCCGTGGCTCTCACACGAGCGACTGATGGAGCTCGCCGCGGAGGCGGTGGAGCTCTATTGCTGGGACCGCCTCGGCAGCGATAATTAGCCGGCTGCAAAGCTTTGCATCGCGGCGTCCTCGGATCTTCGCGTGCGGAGCACGCGTCAGATCCTGCGTCCTTGCGCTGCTCGCTTTTCGCTCGGCTAATTCTCGCTGCTCGCTGGGACTCGCTGGGGTCCTGGCCGTGCTGGCACTCGCCGGCTGCTCCGATCCCCTGTCGGACGAAAACGCACCGCGCGGACCGGCGGGCTCGGTCTCCGCGCGCGTGACCCGGCACACCGACGGCGACACGCTGTGGCTCTCCGGCATCGGCAAGGTGCGGCTCATCGGCGTGGACACTCCGGAGGTCTTCGGTGAGGACGAGTGCTTCGGGCAGCGGGCCTCCGCCTTCGTCGAGCGGACGGCGCCCATCGGGGCGCCGGTGCGCTACCGGCTCGGCGTGGAGGAGCGCGACCGCTACGGGCGGGCGCTCGCGTATGTGTGGCTGCGCGGCGGGCGCTTCTTGAACCGGCTGCTGGTGGCCCGCGGCTACGCCCAGGTGCTCACGGTTCCTCCCAACGTCGAGTACGCGGAGCAGTTCGAGCGGGTGGCGGGGCGCGCGCGACGCGCCGGGCGGGGGCTGTGGGGACGGCCGGGCTGCGCCGATCTGCGCCGGTAGGCTGCCCGGCCCGTGGTTCGTCACGTCACAACGCCCGCCGGGGTGGAGATCGCCTGCGAGGTGGCGGGAAGCGGGCGGCCGCTCGTGCTGGTGCACGGTGCCGGCTCGGCCCGCTGGGGCTTCGACGTGCTGCGTCCGCTGCTCGAGGACCGCTTCAGCGTCATCGCGATCGACCGGCGCGGCCGTGGCGAGTCCGGCGACGCCGAGGGGCCGTACGCGATCGAGAGCGAGTTCGAGGACGTGGCCGCCGTGGTGCGCGACGCCGGCGAGGACGCTCTCCTGTTCGGCCACTCCTACGGCGCCCTGGTTGCCGCCGGCGCCGCTCCGCTGATCGAGGGGCTGCCGAGGCTGGTGCTCTACGAGCCGCCGATGGGGGGTGTGCTGGCCGAGCCGGCCCGTATCGACCGCTGGGAGTCACTCATCGAGTCGGGTGACGCCGAGGTCCAGGTGCGCGAGTTCCTCGACGTGATCGGCGGCTACACGGACGAGGAGATCGAGCAGATGCGCGCCACGCCGGCGTGGGAGCTGCGCAAGCAGGTGGCGCCGACCGTGCCGCGTGAGCTGCGCGCAGAGGGCGCGCTGCGGCTGGAGCAGCTCGGCCTGGGACTGCTGGGGATCCCGGTGCTGATGCTCGTCGGCTCCGAGAGCCCCGACTGGGCGCGCCGCTCCACCACCGGCTTCGCGCAGGCGCTTCCGCGGGCCGAGGTGCACACCCTCGAGGGCTTCGGACACGGCGGCATGGTGACCGCCCCGGAGCTCGTGGCCCGCGAGATCGTGGGCTTCCTGGCCGACGCTGCCTAGCGGCCGTCCACGGCGGGCACCTGCTCGGTCTCGCGTGAGATCCGCCACGAGGCCTTCACTGGATCGAGGAAGAACGGGGGCTCGCGATAGCGCAGCCGGTCGTTGTAGACGTAGTTCTTGCGGTAGCCGGTGGAGATCGACGTCCCGCCGGTGCCCACGGTGCCGCGGAAACGCTGTGCGATCGCCCCGAACACGTTCAGGTCGCCTAGTGGCGAGCCGCAGTGCCAGTTGTCGACGATGAACGAGTGCGCGAGCGTGAGCATCGCGGCGTCGAGCCGCAGGTCCCGGGTGTCGGTCCAGTTGCCGGTGTTCTCACAGCCCCCCGGGCCGCTCGTCTGGGTGAAGTCGACGGGGTGGTAGACCCTCACGAAGTTGTTGGCCACGAGGCCCAGCAACACACCCTCGGGGCCGCGCGTCACGTCGTCGCGCACGACGATGTCGTTGTCCGCGGCGATCGTCAGGTCCTGGTCGTAGCGGCCCCTGATCCAGATGTCGCCGCAGCCGTAGCGCGGATCGGTGTAGGTCTGGGAGCGGATGAACCCGCCGTTGCAGGAGGTGTTGGCCGCGTAGATCACCCCGTTGGACGGCAGGGCGAGCGTGCGGGTGACCGGAGTGACGGGGGTGGTGGCGGTGTTGTAGGTGGTGACCGTCATCGACGACCCGTTGAGCGTGATGTCCGTGCGCCCGCTGAACACGTAGCCCGGCAGTGCCACCGACCGGATCGCCGCGTTGGAGGGCGGCATCCCGAGCTGGTCGGCCGGGGACACGAGCGTGCCCTGGAAGTTCGGCGTGGCGGTGCAGCTCCCGCTGTTCACGTACGACGGCTGGCCGCTCACCTCGATCGAGTCGCGCCGGTTGCGCCCGAAGGTGGCGCTGCCGCACACGCGCAGGTTGTCGTTGGTGTGCAGCGGGCCGTTGATCACGTCGGTGGGCGCGAATTGGATCTCCTGGCAGAAGCTGGTGCGCGCCGCGCGGAAGGTCGAGCACTGGCTGGTGGCCGTGGCCACGTTGCCGGCACCCGAGTAGGCCGCCGGGTCGAGCGTCTCGAACTGCGTGAAGTAGATGAAGTCGATGAAGTTCTTCCGGCGCAGCGTGGCCCGAACGGTCCGATACTCGTCGCGCGACCGGCCGGTCACGCGCAGGCGGAGGTTGCCGCCGGTGTCGACCATCGAGTACTGATTGCCCTCGATGCAGCTGGGGTAGCCCGGCGCGGGCAGCAGCTCGACCGTGTAGTCGGCCTCCTCGCCCGGCAGCTTGCGCCAGATACGCGGATCCGAGCCCGTCTGGTTCCAGGGTTGGTTGACCGGCGAGTACTCGGTCGCGTTGGGGCGCGGCACGTTGGCGCAGCGCACGTAGAAGCTGTTGTCCTGGCCGAGCCGGTTGAGGTACCACTGCAGCCCCGCCTCGGCCGCCCCGTAGGACTGCTTGTAGTCCTGGTCCTCGCGCGACAGCGAGATGTCGGGGTCCACGGCGGCGAAGCCGGCCGCGGTGAGCATGCCGCCCACGGCGAGCACCCCCATGAGCGTGACAGTGGTGAAGCCGCGCTCGGCGTTGCGCTTCATGAACCGGAGCCTGAGCTTCAAAGACATCGTGGTCCCTCCGTGGGCCTTGACGGGTCGGCGAGGCGGACGTAGACGTCGTTCAGGAGGGTGCTGGCCTCGCTCTGCTGTGGCCGGGCGCGGTCCGGCAGGGCCAGGTAGGAGATCTTCACCATCACCACGAGCGAGGCATCGGACACGCTCAGCGGTGTCGGCAGCTGTTGCAGGTCGCCGGGCGCTCCGCCGGTCCGGAAGGCGTAGTAGCGGAACACCGGCTGGGCGGCGGCGCCAACCGTGACCGGTTCGACCTTGTCGAGAAGCAGCTGCGTCTCGCTGGGCACCGTCGGGAAGGTCAGGTCGGGGTAGACCCCCAGGCCGTAGTAGACCTGCTCGCGCAGCCGCTTGGTGGTGGCGTCGTACTCGAGCACCCGGCTCTGGACGTTCCTCGAGCCGTCGCTCAGGTCGGAGTAGAACTGCACCTTCCAGGGGCCGCCGTAGGTGATGGGCTCGGTGGTGTCGTTGAGGCAGACCTGCGAGCGCAGGGCGCGCGTCATGCGCTCCATCGCCATACGGCCGCGCTGGATCGCGTCCTGGCGGTTCAGGACCTCCTGGGTCGCCGAGTTGGCGTGGTCGAGGAGGAAGAAGGCCGACATCAGGATGATCGTTCCGATCGCCATCGCGGCCAGCAGCTCGACGAGCGTGAAGCCTCCCTCGTCCGAATGGACCTGTCGCAGGCGCGCTACCACGACGGGTTGGCCGGGCCGGAGTTCGAGTTGGGCAGCTGGAGGAGGGCCGCGTCGTGGTTGGGGTCGGTGAGGTTGAGGTCGCCCTGTGCGCTGCGACGGCTCGTCCCGCTGTTCACGTTGTTGTCGACCACGGCGCGGTAGTGGCCGAAGGGAAGGACGAAGTCGAAGCTCGCCGGGACGGTGCCGCTGGCGGCCTGGGCCGTGCCGCTCGAGGGCGTGATCACGACGGTGCAGTCCACGTCGGTCAGCAGGGGCTCCGCCGGCAGGAACGCGGGACTGTCGATCTGGCGCAGCTTGATGCGAGCCGTCCAGGCGCCGGTGCCCGAGGAGGTGCCGGACGTGGGCCGCCTCACCTGGACCCGCAGCGACGGCATCGTCACGTTCACCGATTCCTCGAAGTCAGCCGGGTCGAGCACGATGTAGCCGGGCACGCCCGGGCGGAAGTAGTTCGAGTCCCACAGCGCCGGGTTGTTGGCCTCGCAGTCGCCGGCGTACACGCCGTACGCGTCCCGGTGGGGGAAGAGGTTGTCCGCGACGAGGGAGGTGGTGGGCGTGGTGGGCCCCGCCAGCGGGAACGACTTGACCCCGTTCGGCAGCTTCGCGTGGGCCACCGAGAGCCGCCCGGAGCGGGCCGGAAGGGTCACCGGCGAGCCGGCCGGCTTGACGAACACGCCCCGGAGCGATCCGGGCTGGTCGATCTCCATCTGGGTCAGGCTGGTGCGCCCGGGATTCACGGTCACCGGCGCATTGGGAGGCACCTCGCCGTTCCAGGAGACGCCGCCGCTGGCGGTCGCCTCGTAGTCCCCGGCCGGTATGTAGCCGAAGATCGCGCAGCCGAGCTCGTTCGTGTCCTCGGCGAAGCTGCTCGGGCCGGCCAGCGTGACCCGGACTCCGCTGAGGGGGTTGCCGTCGCGGTCGGTGAGGAGCACCGCCGCAGTTCCGGTGTTGGCCGCGAACGCGCCGGGCGCCGGGGTGAGCAGGGTCGTCTCCTCCACGGGGAAGTTGCGGCTCGCGGGCGAGTCGACCGTCGTGGCGATCTTCAGGTACTCGGCCTGTGTCGAGTCGTCGGTGCAGCTCACGACCCCGCTCGAGTCGCGGACCCAGTCGGTCTGCGAGCGCACCCTGAAGTCGACGCTCGCCAGCCGGACCGTCCGGGTTTGGTCGAGGTTCGAGATCGAGGTGATGGGCAGGGAGCGCAGGCGCTCGATGTCCTGCTGGGCGAGCGTGGCGGCCAGCGAGCGGTCCTTGTTGCGGCGCCCGGTGTCCTGGGAGCCATCGATGCCGGTGAGGATCGCGGTGGAGGCGATGGCGAGCACCACGGCGCCCACCATCACCTCCACCAGAAAGGAGCCGCGCTCGGAGGAGAGCTTTGCCATCGCAAGCTCCATCGACCCCGGCGCGGCGCGCTTTGAGCCGCGCGCGGGCCGAACTGGACGCGGGCAAGCCGATCTGGACGAACGTTGGACGTCTGGCCGTGATTGACTAGCGAGCGCCGATGACCGCCTCGCTGCCGGAAGAGATCCAGCGCGCCTTCAGCTCGTTCATCACCACCGAGTACACGACCGTGGATCGCCGTGGCCAGCCCATCTCCTGGCCGGTCACGCCCTACTACGGACCCGGCGATCCCTGCATCGACGTGACCACTGGGCTCGGCTATCCCAAGAAGGCCAAGGACGCGAGCGCCAACCCGAAGGTCGCGCTCCTGTTCTCGGACCCCACGGGCAGCGGAGTGACCGACGCGCCCCAGGTGCTCGTGCAGGGCATCGCGGAGGTCGACGACACCGACCTCGACGCCAACCGGGAGCGCTATCTGCGCGAGTCCGCGATCAAGCTTCCGGCCACGGTCAAGCTCCAGCCGCCCAAGGCGCTCGCGCGCATGTTCGACTGGTACTACACGCGCATCTACGTGCACGTGCGCCCCGAGCGGATCTACGCGTGGCCCGCGGGCGACGCCACGAAAGAGCCGCAGCTGTTCGACGCGCACATGGAGGAGGTGCGCTCGGGCCACGTTGAGGAGCCGCCGGCCGCGCATGCGGGCACCGAGGGCGGCGGGAGCGTGTGGGACGAGCGCATGGATGAGCTCGGCGAGCGCTATCCGAGCGCGGTCCTGTCGCTGGTCGCGCCCGACGGCTTCCCGTTCGCGGTGCGGCTCCCGATCGGCGTGGACCGCGAAACCCGGCGCATCCGGATCGGCGGCGGAGTCCAGGGGTTGCCGGTCGAGCCCGGGCTCGCTTGCCTGACCGCCCACGATCACGACCCGGACTTCCTGTGGCAGCGCAACTTCCAGGTTCGCGGCGACCTCGTCCAGGACGACGAGTCCTGGGTGCTCGTCCCGCACAAGATGGTCGGCGGCTTCGAGCTGCCGCCGAGCTCCACCTTCGCCCGCTACCGGGTCAACGCGAGCAAGATCATTCGCTTCCGCAGGAAGGCGAAGCAGGAACTGCGTGAGCGGGCCCGCACCCGCTAGAGACCCCAGAAAACAAAACGAGACGCAGACTTCGCGCTTGGGGTGCGCTCCCCGGTGACCGAAGTCTCCGGTTCGGCGCGGCGAGCCTTACAACCCCTTGGCTTCGCTCTCTGCGCTAGGTCCGCGTCTCTGCATTGGAGTAGATCAATAGCCCTCCCGGGGGTCAATACCCCCAAATGCGGTTAGCCCGCTCTTTCCGAAAAAAAGTCTCGAAATGGGCAGCTCTATTCTTGGCCGGCCATGCAGCCCGGCGCCAAGGAGCAGATCGACGGCCGCACCGTCCGCGCCCAGCGCACACGGCAGGCGCTCCTCGACGCCCTGTTCTCCCTGCTCGAGGACGGCGAGTTGCGGCCGACGGCGGAGCGCATCGCCGAACGTGCGGGCGTCTCGGAGCGCTCGGTGTTCCAGCACTTCCCCGATCGCGAGGCTCTCTACGAGGCGGTGGGGCGCCGCCAGTTCGAGCGGGTGCTCGCGGGCAACGTGCCGGTCGACCCGTCGCGCCCGTTGCCCGAACGCGTGGAGGCCTTCGTGTCCCAGCGCTGCGCGATTCTCGAGCAGGTCACGCCGGTGGCCCGGGCCGCGCTGCTCCTCGAGGCGGAGTCGGGGGTGGTGGCGGGCTGGCTCGACACCTTTCGGCGCGCCGCCGCCGCGGAGGTCGGTCGCGTTTTCGGACCCGAGCTCGAGCAGCTCGAACGCCGCGAGCGATCCGTGTTGCTCCCGGCCCTGGTCTCTGCCGCCACGTGGCCGGTGTGGGAGGGCTACCGCGCCCACCAGGGGCTCGGCGTCGAGCGCGCGCGGGCGGCGATGTGCCGGACGCTCGCGGCGCTACTGGGCCAGCGCTGACTCGATCTGCGGGATCGACTGCGCCGGATCCACGAAGCGCACGGCGGTCATGCCGAGCTCGCGGGCCGCGTCACAATTGATGTCGAGGTCGTCCACGAACACGCAGTCCTCCGGCCGCACTCCGTCTCCCAGGCGCTCCAGGGTCAGCTCGTAGATGGCCGGGTCCGGCTTGCGCAGCCCCACGAAGGCCGAGTCCACCACCACCTCGAAGAGCTCGTCGAGCTCCGGCAGCTTCGACCGCCACAGCGGCTCCCACTCGCGCACGTTGTTGGTGAGCAGGGCGGTGCGCACGCCGCGCCCGCGCACCTCACGGACGTAGTCGATCATCTCGCGGTTTGGAGCCAGGCGGTCAAAGTAGAGGCTGCGCAGGCGGCCGAGGTCGAACCCGGCCTCGAGGTGCCGCTCGATGCGGTCGCGAAACTCGGTCTCCGGGATCTCGCCCCGCTCGAGGGCGAACAGCGGATGGTCGCCGTGCTCCTGGGTGGCCTTCGCCATTGCCGTGCCGAGCTCCTCGAGCGAGACGCCGGACTCCTCCTGGTAGGCGAGAAAGCCCTCCTGCAGCGGCGACGTGAGCACGCCGCCGAAGTCCGAGATCAGCGCCCGGGTCATGCGGCGGCCGGCGGCTCCGTGCGCGCCATCAGCTCGTACGCCCCGATGGCCTCGCGACCCTCCAGGCGCCAGCGGAAGACGGCGGCGTGCACCTGGAGCTCGTCCAGGGCGAGCGATGAGCCGGCCGTGACCAGCCCCGATCCGCGCCGGGGGAATTCCTCACCGGGGAGCCACAACTCGAGCCCGGCGCTGCGCTGGCGCCCGTCGCCGTCATAGACCGTCGACAGGCGCGCTTCCTCCACCGGCTTGAAGATTCCTTCGTCGAGTAGCGTCGCGGTCACGTGCTCCTGGCCGTGCCCGAGCGCCCCGCGCGGACGCTTGGCCAGCAGGATCAGCGCGTGCTGCTCGTCCACCAGGACGGACACGGTCCGCACGGCGTCGAGCTCCTCCCAGCGCGGTGGGGTCGAGGTCTCGGCCAGGGTGCCGAGGCAGTCGACCTTCCGGCCGGCAGCCTCGCCGCGTACCCGCGCGAGGCGCACGCTCAGCTCGCCGAGGTCCGCGGGCTCGGAGATCGGCTCCACCACGAGATCGAGCTCGCCCGCGAGCCGGGCCGTGACGCCGTCCCCGTTCGCCTCGATGTCGGGCCCCTGGGGAAGCGCCCGTGGATGCCGGCCCTCGAAGAGGATCGTGGCTCCCGACCTCGCCGTCCCGTAGATCTCGTGGGCGGGGTCGAAGAAGGAGAGGGCGAGCGCCGCGGCGCTCACCGATCGAGCCCCTGGGTCCGGTGGTCGTAATCGCTGGCGGTGCCCTCGACGTCGAAGTCCGGGTCCGCGCGGCCGGGCACGCGGTTGACCACGCCCACCGCCACCCGGCGTCCGAGCCGCCGTACCGCGATCCGCCGCACCACCGCTCGTGTGGGGGGTATGAGCAGGATCAGGCCGAAGATGTCGGTGATGAACCCGGGGGTGATCAGGAAGGCGCCCCCGAAGATCACGAGCACGCCGTCGATCACCTCGCGGTGGGGCATCCGGCCCTCCGAGAGAGCGCTGTTGAAGCGGTTCCAGACGCTCCGCCCCTGGGTTCGCAGCAGCAGCGAGCCGAGCAGCGAGTCGGCGGCGAGCAGCAGGATCGTCCACACCACACCGATGGCGTCGCCGACCTTGAGGATCACGTAGAGCTCGGCCAGCGGCACCACGATGAACACCAGGATCAGCGCCAGCAGGGGCATTCGACTGACCCTACTAGGCAGACGCTGCGGTGCTCGCGCGACCATCGCTCGCGCTGCGCTCCTCGCGTAGGAGGCGGCCGACGCTCCTCGCGTATCCTCAAACCATGGCGACCGTAACCGTCGATGAAGTCCAAGAGGCGCTCACCAACGTGATCGATCCCGAGCTGGGGCTCGACTTCGTGGAGCTCGGGCTGGTCTACGACGTGGAGGTCGAGGGCAGCGACGTATTCATCAGCTTCACGCTCACCTCGCCGGGTTGTCCGATCGGCCCTCAGGTGTCCGAGCAGATGGAGGAGTTCGTGGGCGAGCTCGACGGGGTCGAGTCGGTGTATCCCAAGATGACCTTCACGCCCGCGTGGACGCCCGAGCGGATGAGCGAAGAGGCCAAGTTCGCGCTCGGCTTCTGAGGACGCGCCGGGCCTGCCGCCCCTTCAGCTGGTAACGCGTTCGTTCGAGGACGATCCCGCCCTCGACGTCGCCGTTTCGCGAGCCCTGATGCTGCGCGTCGGTGCCGGCGAGCTCCCCGCCACGCTCCGGCTGGCGCGACCGGGCGCGTTCGTGGCGTTCGCCAAGCGCGACGTGGTGGTGCCCGGCTACGAGGATGCGGTCCGCGCGGCGCGCGCCGAGGGCTTCGAGGCGGTCGTGCGCCTCGCCGGTGGCCGCGCGGCGATCTTCCACGAGGACACGATCGAGCTCGGCCATGCCCTGCCCGATCCGGACCCGCGGGCCCGCATCCACGAGCGCTTCGAGAGAACGGCGCTGCGGATCGCCGCGGCGCTCAAGGGACTCGGTTTAGACGCCCGCGTGGGAGAGGTGCCGGGCGAGTACTGCCCCGGTCGCTACAGCGTGAACGCGAGAGGGGCGGCGAAGCTCGCCGGGGTGGGGCAGCGGGTGGTGGCCGGCGGCTCCCACACGGGGGTCGTGCTGGTGGTGGCGGGCGAGGAGCGCATCAAGCGCGCGCTCGGCCCCGTCTACGCCGCCCTCGGCCTCGACTGGCGGCCCGAGGTGACCGGCTCGGTGGCCGGCGAGAACGGCGCCGCCGGCTGGACCACGGTGAGAGACGCGCTGATCGACCAGTACGCGCGCGACCACGAGATCGTCGAGGCCGACCTGGACGAGGAGACGCTGGCGCTGGCCCGGCGGCTGGCGCCCGAGCACCGCGCGCCGGGCTAGTCAGGCCGGCTGGGCGGCCGCAACCCGCTCCGAGTTGGCCGTGAGGGCGTCCACGACCCTCGGCCACACCTCGCGCGGCAGGTCGTGGCCCATCCCGGGCACCGACACCAGCTCCGCGCCGGGGATCGCCCGCGCGGTGGCCACGCCGCCGCGGTAGGGCACAAGCGGGTCGGCCATTCCGTGGATCACCACGGTCGGCAGTCGCAGTTCGCGAAGGCGCGGGGTCCGGTCGCCCGACGCCAGGATCGCCGCCAGCTGCCGCGCCGTTCCGGCTGGGTGATGGCCGCGCTCGAAAGTGGCGGCGGCCAGCTCACGTGTGCGCGCCTCGTCCTGCGCGAAGCCGGGGGAGCCGATCATCCGGAACACGCGCACGAAGTGATCCACGTACCCCTCGCGGTCTTGCGGCGCGCGGCGCATCAGCACGCTCCATACCCGCAGCTTCGGCGTCCCGGCCCGGCGCTCGCCGGTGGTCGACATGACCGAGACGAGTGAGAGCAGGCGCTCGGGCCGCTCGATGGCCATGGCCTGGGCGATCATCCCGCCCATCGAGGCTCCCAGGACGTGGGCACGCTCGATCCCGAGGTGGTCGAGCAGCCCGAAGGCGTCGTCGGCCATGTCGCCCAGCAGGTACGGGGAGTCGATCGTGAAGCCGGCCATGGCGCGCATGATCGGCGGCACCGGTGCGTCGATCTGCGTGGAGCGGCCGGCGTCGCGGTTGTCGAAGCGGATCACGAAGAAGCCCCGCCCGGCCAGCTCCTCGCACAGCTCACGATCCCAGTGGATCAGCTGCATCCCCAGGCCCATCACCAGCAGCAGCGGCGTGCCGGAGGGGTCGCCGAGCGTCTCGTAGACGATCTCGACGCCGTTGGTGGCTACGCGCTGCTCGTTCACCGCGTCGGCAGCTCGACGCGCAGCTTGGAAGCGCGCACGGTGAAATCGAAGTTGCTGGTGCGCAGATAGCCGGGATCGTTGCCCAGCAGCTCGAGCTTCACGCGATGGCCTGGCTCGAAGCGCCAGCCGTTGCCGAACAACTGGAAGGCGATGCGCCCGCGCTGGTTGTCACGCAGGCGGTAGACGCCGCGCGAGATCAGCGTCTGCCGGCCCTCGTGCACGTCCCACAGGCGGGCGGCGATGAAGCCACCGCGGCCCTTGGTCTTGATCGAGGCGCGCACGGTGGGAAGGCCGAGCAGGGTGAAGGCGCGTCCCACCCGGCGGCTGACCACCGCCGTGCCGGGAGCGTCACCGGCCGGGAAGGTCGTGCAGGCGCTGTTGCTCAGCGGATTGACCGCCTGAGCGGGGTTTCCCCCGGAGGACGCGATGGTCTGGCCCCCGCGGACGCCCATCGCCTGCTCGTCCGGATGGAGCCCCGCCCAGCTGCGGGCGCGGTAGGGGCCGCCTGCCGGGGCATCCTGGGGGCAAGTCTGGGTGTAGGCGGTCACGCTCCGGTTGCGCGGAGGACTGCCACGGCCCTTGAGGATCGCGTCGAAGAAGCGCGAACCCTGATCGTTGAGCGCACGGTCGACGGCGGGCTTGTTCGAACCCCGCGGGTGCCCGAGGTCGGCCAGTTGGAGAGCCACGTAGGCGCGCTTGCGGCTGCCGACGGTGCGGTAGGCGCGCACACCCTCGGGCGCGGGGAACAGGTCGTCGGTCCAGCCGTTCTCGATGAGCATCGGCGCACTCGGGCCCGACAGGCCCGCCGCGCTGTGGTAGGTGGTGAGCTCGCGCCCGACCGCCAGCGCCCTCCGCGTAGCGGGCTCGCCGCGGTCGGTGAGCGTCTTCCATCCGGTGATGTCCGCGCTGAACGGCCCGCCCTCGGGTGCGTAGAAGCCAGACGCACTCCCGGCGCCGTAGAGCGCGTTGTTGTAGGTCTCCTTGGAGACGCCGCCGGGTCTGGTGCTCTGAGCCGCCCGGAACGGCTTGAAGTCGAGGTAGCGTCCGTTGGGCTGCAGCGACTCGGTGAGGTCGAAGCCACCCCAGCGTGGATAGGCGGCGGCGATGCGAAGCCTGCGGCCACGCGGGCTGCGCCAGGGCCGGAAGCGCCCGCTCGCGAGCCTCACGCGATCACGCAGGCGGGCCAGGTTCATGCTCTGGATCCCGCCGTAGGAGATGCCACTCACGCCGATCGCCCTCGGCTTGATCACGCCCTGATCCACCAGCCGTCCGAGGAGGTACTGGGTATCGCGGCTCTCGTGGCGCTGATCGGACAGCCGGACCCATCCGCGGGCGCAGGCGGGAACGCCACGCGAATCGGCAACACCGCAAGAACGGCCGAAGCCTCGAGCGCTGGCGGTGATCACCGCGTAGCCGCGCTGGGCGAAGTAGACGTTGTTGTAGTGATAGTTGGCGCCTCCGCCTCCGTCTGGCGAGCTTGCCTCGAAGGCCCCCTTGTTTCCACCCCAGCCGTGCATGAGGACGATCGCGGGGAAGGGCCCGTTGCCGCTCGGCGGGAGGGTCACGTCCACGTCGATGGGCACTCCGTCGAAGCTCGATACGCGCTGGCCGTCGCTTGCCGTGGGGCAGAACAGAGTGCCGTTCTGCGACGTGCAGGAATGGCCGAAGGGCTTGGGTGGGGCGGCGGCCGCGGCGGCGGGAACGGCGGCCGCGGTAACGGATACCGCCAGTGCGATCAGCTTCTTCATGGCAGGAGCACCCTAGCTACCGCCACTCTCGAAACCATTCGAGGCGCGCCGGGGTCAGCTCTTCTGCTTGGCGGCCGCCGCCCCGCCCGGGCGCTTGGCGGCGGACTTCTTCGAGCCGTTCGCGCGGGCCGTCTTGGCGCTCTGCTTGCGAGCCGCGTTGAGCAGCTCGTCGAGCGACTGCTCGAGGTGCGCGCCCACGGACTCGACGTCGGCCATCGCGTCGTAGTCGGCCAGCAGACCGAAATCGACCTTGCCGTTGTAGCTCATGATCGCGATCGCCAGCGCGTGGTTCTCGGGTAGGAACGCGATCGGCACGATCTCCTGCATCTCCCGGCCGAGGATGTAGAGCGGGAACTGCGGGCCCGGCACGTTGGTCACGATCAGGTTGAAGAGCCGTGTGGAGAAGTTGAGCCGCGACGCCTGGGCCAGCAGCGTGGGCGGCGCGAAATCCTGCAGCCCGGAGATCACCTCGGCGCCCAGCGCTTGCTTCGACTCCTTCAGGTGCCCCATGCCCTCGCGCACGATCGCGAGACGCTCGACCGGGTCAGAGGCGTACACGGGCAGCGGGCCGCGCATGGCGGCGATCCGGTTTCCGAGCGCGCCGCGTTCGTCCTGACCGCGGATCGAGACCGGCACCAGGGCGCGCAGCTCGAGCCCCTCGGTCCGTACGCCGCGCTCGCGCAGCCAGCGGCCGAGCGCGCCGGCAACCACGGTCAGCACGGCGTCGTTGACCGTCCCGCCGAGCGCGTCCTTGATCTCCTTGAAGTCGGCCAGCCGGCTCTGCACCCACCAGACGCGGCGGTGCGGTCCTATCTCCACGTTGAGCGGTACGTCGGGCGCCGGGTTCATCCCGGCCCACACGACCTCGCCGACGCCCTCGGCGGCCTCCCGAACGCGCCCGAGGGTGCGGCCGGGATGCTGCGCGGCATCGAGGGCGCCGCCGGCCAGACCGATCGGCGTGCGCACGAGACCCTTGATCCCCTCCGCCACGAGGTCTGCGTCCGAGGGCTCGGGCTCGGGAGCCCAGTCGTCGTCCTCGGCCACCTCGGCGGGCACCGGGGAGAGGTCGAACAGCACCGTGGCTATGTCCACCCCCGACACCCCGTCCACCAACGCGTGGTGAGTCTTGGAGATCAGCGCGAAGCGCCCGTGCTCGAGGCCCTGAATGATCCACAGCTCCCAGAGCGGCTTCGAGCGATCGAGGCGCTGGGAGAAGATGCGGCCCACGAGCTGGCGCAGCTGGTCGGCGCTGCCCGGCTTGGGCAGGGCGGTGTGGCGCACGTGGTAGTCGAGGTTGAAGCTCGGGTCGTCGACCCAGAACGGCCGTCCCATCTCGAGGCGGGGAACGGCGAGCTTCTGGCGGTAGCGCGGCACCAGCTGCAGCCGGGACTGGATGTGAGCGCAGAGCTCCTCGCGCGCCGGCGGTGGCCCCTCGAAGATCACGAGCGCTCCCACGTGCATGTGCGAGGCCTGTTTCTCCTGGTGCAGGAAGGAGGCGTCGATTGCCGTCAGGCGGTCCTTGTGGCCCTGCGTGCTCACGGCGCTGAGCCTACCCGTGACAATCCCGTGTGTGAAGCTGCTGGGAATCGTGCTCGCACTCCAGGTCCTGCTCGGCCTCGTGCTCGTTGCGCTCGTGGCCACCGACAACCTTCCGTTCACCGACGGCGAGGCGGACGGCGCCGCGACCCGGCCGGCGCCGCGGGCCAAGGTCGACCGCTTCGACGGGCGCAGGGCCTACGACCTGCTGGCCGAGCAGGTCGAGCTCGGTCCGCGGCCGGCCGGCTCGGAGGCGTCACGCAAGCTCGCTGCGCGCCTGAAGCGCCTGGTGCCGCGCGGCCACTACCAATCCGTGCCCGGCGGGCTGCGCAACGTGATCGGCACCGTCCGCGGTCGCGAGCGCGGCTACGTGGTGGTGGGCGCCCACTACGACACCAAGGACCTCCCCGGCTTCGTGGGGGCGAACGACGGCGCCTCGGGTACCGCCGTCGTGGCCGAGCTGGCGCGCACGATCAGGCGCCCGCGTCACACGATCCGCTTCGTCTTCTTCGATGGCGAGGAGAGCCCGGGTGACGCGCCGGACGAGGACTTCGAGCGGCTCGGCCTGCGCGGCGCCAAGGTGGCCGCGCGTCGCTTCGATGACGCGCGGGCCATGATCCTGCTCGACTTCGTCGGCGAGCGCCGTCTGCGTATCCCGCGCGAGGCCTACTCGAACGAGCGATTGTGGCGAGAGCTGCGTGCCGCCGCTCGCCGGGTGGGGGCAGCTCGGGTGTTCCCCGACGACACCCAGGGCGGGATCCTCGACGACCACATCCCGTTCCTGAAGCGGGGCGTGCCGTCCATCGACCTGATCGACTTCGACTTCCGCTGCTGGCACCAGACCTGCGATGACCTGAGTGCGGTCTCGCAGCGCAGTGTCGATGCGGTGGGGGAGACGATGTACGAGCTGCTGCGCGGTCTCTGAAGGCCCCGCTAGCCTTGCTGGAGGTGTCCGCAACCCCGCAAAGACTGCTGCTGGCGGCGCCGCGCGGGTACTGCGCGGGCGTCGACCGGGCCGTTCAGACCGTCGAGCGCGCGCTCGAGCTCTACGGCCCTCCCGTCTACGTGCGCAAGGAGATCGTGCACAACAAGCACGTGGTCGAGCAGCTGCGCGAGCGCGGCGCCATCTTCGTCGAGGAGGAGACCGAGGTTCCGGCCGGCAAGACCGTCGTCTTCTCGGCACACGGCGTGGCCCCATCGGTGCACCAGAACGCCGAGACGCGCCGGCTCAAGACCATCGACGCCACCTGCCCGCTCGTGACCAAGGTGCACGTGGAGGCCAAGAAGTTCGCCGCCGAGGGCTACACCATCGTCCTCATCGGGCATGCCGGCCACGAGGAGGTGGAGGGCACGATGGGCGAGGCGCCCGAGTGCTTCGTGCTGGTCGAGACCGAGGACGACGTGGACGCACTCGAGCTCGCGGACCCGGACCGCGTGGCCTACCTCACCCAGACGACCCTCTCGGTCGACGAGACCGACCGCATCATCCGCCGCCTACGCGAGCGCTTCCCCAACATCACCGGGCCCAAGTCGGACGACATCTGCTACGCCACCACCAACCGCCAGATGGCCGTCCGCCAGATGGCGCGCGAGTGTGACCTCGTGCTCGTGATCGGCTCGCGCAACTCCTCCAACTCGAACCGGCTCGTGGAGGTCGCCCGCGACCACGGTGCCGACTCGCACCTGATCGACAACGAAGGCCAGGTTCAGGAGGAGTGGCTCGAGGGCAAGCGCGTCGTGGGCATCAGCTCGGGCGCCAGCGCGCCCGAGGAGCTCGTCCAGCGGCTGGTGGAGTTCTTCCGCGCGCGGGGCACAGAGGACGTCTCCGAGTTCGAGGTCGTCCAGGAGGACGTGCGCTTCATGCTTCCCAAGGAGATCCGTCGCGCCCTGGCGGCGCGGGCGTGAACTGAACGCCGTGTAGCCGCAGGCCGGGGTTCTCGGCCTCCACGGTGCCGCCCGTCTCGTGCAGTCCGGGCTCCAGGCCGCCGCCCGACAGGACCGCGTACGCCTCGCCGGCCCGGTAGCTGAAGCTCGCGGCCGCTCCGGCGTCGGCCGACTCGATCCAGTCCTCGCCGTCGGTCCAGTCGCGTACGAGCTCGAGGCGCTCTCGGTCGGCGGGCAGGACGATGTCGGCCGTCTGCGGCTCGAGCAGGACCCCGGGCGCGTCCTCGGCGCGCAACGGATCCATCGCTTCGACCTCGATGTCCAGGCACTCACCGATCGCCATTTCGGTCTCGCCGTACTCGCCCTCGCCGTAGTGGACGAAGGCGAGCCGGCCGGTCCGGTCGAACAGGTAGCGCCCCGGCCAGCCGCGGTTGCCGTAGAGGCGCCAGACCTCGAGCTGGGGATCGAGCAGGACGGCGTAGGGCACCTCGAGCCGCTCGACGTTGCGCGCCACCGTCTCGGGGTCGCGCCCGAAGGAGTATCCGGGCGAGTGGATACCGATCACCCGCAGGCCACGGTCGCCGTAGCGCCGATGCCACTCGACGAGATAGGGCAGGGTCCGCAGGGAGTTGACGCGGGCGAAATCCCAGAACTCCACCAGCACCGCTCCCTGGCCCATGAGGGTGTTCATTCGCAGGAAGGCGACGTTGAGCCAGTCCATTCCCGGCGGGAACTCGGGGGCGTAGATCTCGGCTTCGGGGGGCGGCCGCACCGCCCAAGCATGCCCGACCTGCGAGCGGGCGGCGACCGCGAGCATCCGCGATCAGAACCGCAACTCGAACGCGGCAAGGTGTTATAGGGTGGCCCGAAGTCGGGCCCCGTACCCATGTACGAACCTTCAGGAGGAGGAATGCGAAAGCGTTTGATCGCTGCGGTGAGCGCCGTGGCGGTACTTGCTCTGGGTGTAGGCATCGCCTTTGCCCAGCAGACGGGTGACAACATCTACACGGTCGATCTTGCGACCACCAAGCCGGCCGGGAAGGGAAGCCCGTCCAAGCCGGTCCCGGTCAAGCTGGGATTCGGGTACGAGGTCAGCGCGGAGGGCGGCCTGCGCCCGACGGCGATCGATGAGTACCGCATCGCGCCGGAGGGTCTCGTGACCTATCCGAAGCTGTTCAAGGCGTGCAAGTTCTCCCAGGCGGCTGCGCTGCCCGAGCCGTCGTCCAAGTGCAAGAAGGCCGCGCTGGGCAAGGGCACCGTGCGTAACCAGTTCGGCGCGACGTCCGACCGGAGCCCGGGTTCACAGGTTGCGTGCAACCTGCGGCTCCGCCTCTACAACCTGTCTGACGCCGGGAAGAACGGCGGTATGGCGATCCGGCTCGACGGCGGGCCTGGCCAGGAGCCGGCACCCGGTTGCCCGACGCCCATCAACGAGACGATCAAGGCGAAGTACGTGAACGTCAAGTATCAGGGCCTCAAGACCGCGGAGCTGCGCTTCAAGGTCCAGCGGAACCTGTACGAGCCCGTCCAGGGGCTGTCGAACGCCGTGGTCGACACGACCTCGACCGTCAACAAGAAGACGGCCAAGACCAAGGTCAAGGGCAAGACGCGGACCGTCGGCTACTACTCGAAGATCGGATGCAAGGGCAAGACCCGCGCCGTGCGAGTGGTGTTCGTGGACCTGTCGAACAAGAAGTTCACCGCCACGAAGACTGGTCCCTGCTGACCAGACCCAGCTAGACGCGCTTCAAGATCGGGGCGGCCTTCGGGCCGCCCCGTCGCGTTCTGGCGAAACTTCTGGGGCGCTTAGGTGTCCTTAAGGCCTGGGCCGTATACCTATTGCGGTCTGCAGCATGCGCGAGGCCCTCGGCCCGCGTACGGTTACACCTAACTCTCGACGACGGAGGATCCGTGCTGAAGAAAACCCTCGGCCTCGCGCTAGTCGGCGCGCTGGCTCTCTCACTCGTAGGCGTTGCCTACGCCCAGGTCTCGAATACGACCATGGACCTGTCCTTCTCGGCCAAGCCGGCCAAGTCTGGTACCAAGAAGAAGCCGAAGCCGGTCAAGCTGAACCTCGGCATCGAGCAGGCTACGGTCAACGGCCAGGGCCAGCCCCCGACGTCGACTTCTCTGAAGATCACTCTTCCCAAGGGCCTCAAGTGGAACGGCAAGAGCTGGGCCAAGGGCAAGCGCTGCTCGCCCACGAAGGCCAACCAGGCGCAGAGCGCCAGCGTCTGCCCGAAGGGCTCGAAGGTCGGCAAGGGCCTGACCATCGCCACGGCCGTCGGCACCACCGAGAACCTCACCGTCTCGGCTTTCGTGACCACCTCCGGCAACCTCGGACTCTTCCTCAAGGGTGAGCCGCTTCCCATCGCGCAGATGCTCGAGGGCAAGGTCAAGGGCCGCGTGATCACCGTGAAGATCCCGCTGGGAATCCAGCAGCCCGTCCCCGGCGTCAAGTCCGCCATCCAGACGCTGCGGTTCGGCCTTACCGGGACCACCAAGGTCAAGGGCAAGAAGCGCGGCGTGATCGAGTCCACCGGCTGCTCCGGCAAGAAGTGGACCCTGAAGTTCGAGAACATCGTCGAGGGCGGCAAGCTCACCGACACGAAGAGCGTGACCTGCAAGAAGTAGCCCTCGGGCGCGCAGGTCAGTAGCACTGGACATCCACCTCCTCGCGGCCCTGGGGCCGCGAGGAGGGGAGGTCCGCTCTAGCGCACGAAGTCGCGCACGCCCGCGTAGACGCTCGGGCTGGCCAGCAGCGAGACGTGGCCGATGCAGCCCGCCCGCGTGTTGGTGGCGCCGCTGAGGATCATCCGGCAGGATCCTCGCATGCCGGCCGCTGCGGGCATACGCTGTGGCAATGGCCGCTCCTCCATCGGGATAGATGGCCTCGCCCCTACGCACCCGCTTCTGTGAGCTCTTCGGTATCGAGGTGCCGGTGCTTCAGGCAGCGATCTGGCCCGCCACCTCGCCCGAGCTCGTCGCGGCTGTGTCCGGCGCCGGAGGCCTCGGGAGCATCGGGGCGGTATTCGAGTCGGCGGACGACCTTCGCCGCCAGATGAGCCGCGTACGGGAGCTCACGGACAGGCCGTTCGTGGTCAACCACGTGGTGCCCGTGCTCGATGAGGACGCCCTCGCGGCCACGCTCGAGAATCCACCGGCGGCCGTGTCGTTCGCGCTGGGCGATCCCCGGCTGCTCGTGGATCGGGTTCACTCGGCCGGTGTGCCGGTGATCCATCAGGTCCATACGGTGGGCCAGGCCCGGGAGGCGGCGCAGGGCGGCGTGGACGTCATCATCGCCCAGGGCAGCGAGGCGGGTGGGCAGGGGCTGGCGGCCGGTGTGGGCACGATGGCGCTGGTGCCTCAGGTGGCCGACGCGGTTGCTCCGATCCCGGTGCTGGCCGCCGGTGGCGTGGCCGACGGCCGTGGTCTGGCCGCGGCTCTCGTTCTCGGCGCTGCCGGCGCCAACATCGGTACCCGCTTCCTGGCGTCCGAGGAGGCCGGCGCGCACGAGCAGTGGAAGCAGCAGATCCTCGAGGTCGAGTCGGAGACGGCGGTGCGCTTCGAGGCCTGGGGCGCGATCATGCCCCCGAGCGAAGGTGGCTACGACGTGGTCCCGCGCGTTATCCGCACCGATTTCGTGGCCGCATGGGAGGGGCGCCACGAGGAGGCGGGGCGACGGGCCGAGAGCCTGCGCGAGGAGATAATGGCCGCGGTGCGGGAGCGCCGGCCCCACGAGCTGACTCCGTTCAGCGGGCAGTCCGCCGGCCTGGTCCACGACATCCTGCCGGCGGCCGAGATCCTGCGGACGCTCGCCCGCGACGCCGAGCTGGCTCTCGAGCGAGCCTGACGGCGCCCGGCTCCAGGACGGGGCTTAGACGAAGCTCGGCTGCAGGGTCGCGCGCGCGATCGACCCGGACTCCGTGCCGGCGCGGTCCACCTCGGTGGCGTCGGCGGCCCAGATTCCGGAGCGCCCGGCCGCTCGCTCATAGCCGCCCCCGGTAGATCCGGCGAAGCTGGCCAGCACGACCCAAACCCCGTGGTCGGCGCCTACGCGGCGAGCGCGCTCCTCGACGACGCCCGCGTCTTCCGCGTGCTCGAGGAGGCCGGCGACATAGACGTCCATGCCGAGCGCGGCGGTGTCGGCGGCGTGCCGCTCGACGCCGGTGTCCTTGCACACGGCGAGACCCAGCCGCCAGCCGTCGACCTCGAGCACGACCGGCTCCTGCCCGGGCGCGAATCTCACGCTCTCGACCGGGCCCAGCCACATCTTCCGGTAGACCACACGGGCCCCGCCGCCGTCGACGGCGAGCATGCCGATGTGCGGCAGCCCGGCCTCGCCCTCGACAGGGGCGCCGGCGAGCGCCAGCGACCCGGTCTGGGCACAGGCCTCGATGATGGGCGCGAGCCGCGGGTCGTCCGCACCAAGCACCGGGGCATCGAGTTCGTACCCCGTCAGCGAAAGCTCGGGAAAGACGACGACCCTTGCATCGGCGGAGCGAATGGTTGCCGCGTGGATAGCAGCGTTCGCGGCAACGGCATGAGCCACGCAGCGCGGCTGAGCGGCGGCGACCCGCAGAGGCTTCGATCGAGCTGAGCGGGCGAGCGGCCCGTCAGCCAAGGAAGCAGGCCGCGACGCGTGCTCCGCACGCGAGCGGCCGATGACGCAGGCTGACGATGCCGCGCAGCCGGCTCAGCCGATCGAGTCGACCATTTCGAGCTGAATGAGGCGGTTCAGCTCGACGGCGTACTCCATCGGCAGCTCCTTCGTGACCGGCTCGATGAAGCCGTTCACGATCATTCCCGCCGCCTCCTCCTCGCTGAGGCCGCGCGACTGCAGGTAGAAGAGCTGCTCGTCGGAGATCTTGCCGACCACGGCCTCGTGGGCCACGGTCACGTGCGGGTTCTGGATCTGGATGTCGGGCCAGGTGTCCGAGCGCGAGCGATCGTCCATCATCAGGCCGTCGCACTGCACGTGGGACTTGGAGCCCTGGGAGTTGTGTCCCATCCGGACGAGACCGCGGTAGCCCATGATCCCGCCGTCCTTGGAGATCGACTTGGCGAGGATGTTCGAGGTGGTGTTGGGCGCGAGGTGCACCACCTTGGCGCCGGTGTCCTTCCAGACGTCGCCCGACGCCACGCCGACGTTCAGATGGTCGGCCCGCGCACCTTCCCCGATCAGGAACGAGCCGGGGTAGAGCATGACCTTCTTTGCGCCCATGGAGCCGCCGACCCACTCGACGGTGCCGTGGGCCTCGACGATCGCGCGCTTGGTGTTGAGGTTGAAGACGTCCTTGGACCAGTTCTGGACCGTGGTGTAGCGCGCCTTCGCACCTTCCTTGACGAAGATCTCGACGACCGCGGAGTGCATCGAGTTGGCCGAGTAGGTCTGCGCCGTGCAGCCCTCGATGTAGTTCACCTCGGAGCCCTCGTCGGCGATGATCAGCGTGTGCTCGAAGGTGCCCTCACCCGAGCCCTCCATGCGGAAGTACGCCTGGAGCGGAAGGTCGACCTTCACGTCCTTCGGCACGTACAGGAACGAGCCGCCTGACCACACCGCGCCGTGCAGCGCGGAGAACTTGTTGTCCTGAGGCGGCACGCACTTGTTCATGAAGTACTCACGCACGAGGTCCTCGTGCTCGGTGACCGCCGTGTCCATCGCGCAGAAGATGATTCCGAGGTCCGCGTACTCCTTCTTCAGCCCCTCGTAGAAGGGCTCCTGGCGCCACACGCCCACCACGCCGGCGAGGTGCTCGCGTTCCGCCTGCGGGATGCCGAGCTTCTCGAAGGTGTCCTTCTGCTCGTCCGGCACGTCGTCCCAGCTGTCGTAGCGGCCTGCCGTGGGCGGTGAGTAGAGAACGAGCTCCGACAGGTCGAGATCCGAGAGGTCGACGCCCCATGTGGGGATCGGCTTGCGCTCGAAGATCTCGAACGACTTGAGTCGCTTGTCGCGCATCCAGCCCGGCTCGCCCTTGATCTTCGAGAGCTCCTCGATGACCTCGCGGCTGATTCCCTTCTTGGCAACGAGCTGTCCCTGCTCGTCCTCCTTGATGGGGCTGGGCTTGGCGATTCGCGTCTTGTCGGTAGCAGCCATATCGACCCCACATACTAGCGTCCGGAGAGGCTTTCCCGAGTCCCGGGGTAGGAGTTGGCGTGGGCTCGCGCGCACCGCGCGCTCGCCGTCCTATGCGCCTTCGACCGCGGCCTTGATCGAACGCGCGAAGTCGTCGGCACCCTTGCGGGCCGAGCGCAGTGCCAGAGGCGCGATCAGCTTGCCGAAGCCGTGGGCCTCGAACTCGTTGAAGAAAGTCAGCTCCGTCCGTCCCTCGCCCGCAGGAGCCAAGTCATAACCCCCGTCGGGAACGGTGATCGCGTTCTTCGAGCGCTCGGCCCAGCGGATACGGGTCGGGTCTTGGAACTCGGTGTACTCGAACTCGCGCTGGGTGGTCATCCCGGCGTCCTTGACCGTGCTGGCGTAGCGGGTGCCCACGCCCGGCGGGCCGTCGGTGGTCTTCGCGATCTGCTGGACCCGGGGGCTGAACTTGGGATCGTTCTCGCCGTCGGCGAGGAAGGCGAAGACCTCCTCTATGGGGCGATCGATCACGACGCTCGCGCCAAACCTGCCGGCCACGAGCGGATCATCTCACGGTGGGGTCAGGGCCGCACGAATGTGTCGGGGTCGGGCCCGGTGCGCTCACCGGCGTCGAGCTCCTCGATCTGTGCCATCTCGTCGCCGGACAGCTCGAAGCCGAAGACGTCGAAGTTCTCGTCGATCCGCTCGGGAGTCACCGACTTCGGGATCACCACGTTGCCGAGCTGGAGATGCCAGCGGATCACCACCTGCCCGGGGGTCTTGCCGTGCGCCTCGGCGATCCCCACGATCACCGGATCGTCGAGGACCTCGCCCTGGGCGAGCGGGCTCCAGGCTTCGGTGAGGATGCCGTGATCGGCGTGCTCGCGGCGCAGGCCGGGCTGTTGCAGACGGGGATGCAGCTCCACCTGGTTGACCGCCGGCGTGACGCCGGTCTCGTCGATAAGCCGCTCGAGATGGGGCGGCTGGAAGTTCGACACGCCGATGTTGCGCGCGAGGCCATCGGCCTGCATGTCGATGAAGGCCTTCCAGGTCTCCACGTAGCGGTCGTGCGCGGGCACCGGCCAGTGGATGAGATAGAGATCGACGTGCGTCATCTCGAGCTGGTCGAGGCTGTTGCGTAGCGCGTGCTTGGCCTCCTCGTAGCCCTGATCGTCGTTGAAGCATTTGGTGGTGATGAAGACGTCGTTGCGGTCGAGCCCGGACGCCCGCACCGCCTGGCCCACACCCGCCTCGTTCTCGTACGCCGCCGCTGTGTCGATGTGCCGGTAGCCGGCGTCGAGCGCCCGCGTCGCGACCTCCGCGGTATCGGGGGGCGGAACCTGGAACACGCCGAATCCGAGCTGGGGGATGGTGTTCCCGTCGGCAAGCGGAAGCGATGGGACGTCGTTGACTGAAGTGCTCATGAGTTCAGCCTTGCCCGCACCACCCGCGCTCAAACAGACCGCCGGTAGGGTGGCGCACATGACCGCTCCAGGCGAGGGCGAGCGGGCCGATCTCCCGGGATTGGGCAACCGCTTCCTGATGCGCGGCGGAGAAACCGAGGGGCGCTTTGCCCTCATCGAGCACACGATCCCGCCGCGAACCCTCGCGGCGCCCATGCACGTCCACCGAAACGAGGACGAGTTCTCCTTCGTCCTCGCCGGCCGGATGGGCGCCCAGATCGGAGACGAGGTGGTGGAGGCGGGCCCCGGCGAGCTGGTGCGCAAGCCCCGCGGGATCCCGCATGCCTTCTGGAATCCCGGTGACGAGGAGACCCGGCTCCTCGAGCTCATCTCCCCCGCCGGCTTCGAGCAGTACTTCGCCGACCTGGCTCCCGTGCTCGCCGCGGAGGGAAAGCCCGACTTCGCCGCGCTCGCAGCGATCCAGGCGCGCTACAGCCTCGAGATGGACTTCGACAGCATCGGCCGGCTGACCGCCGAGCACGGCCTGGAGTCCTAGGCCGCTATTCCGGCCAGGACGCGTCGCCCGTGGTGGCGCCGCGCATCACCTTGAGCGACAGCAGCGCGCACTTGCGGCGCGTGGGGGAGATCTCGATTCCCAGCTGGTCGATCACCCATTCGGCACCCAGGCTCTTGATCTCCTCGACCGGCATCCCGATCAGATCGTCCGACGTGATCGATGCCGCGGCCTGGGAGATCGCACAGCCCTGGCCCCAGAAGCGCAGGTCCTTGACCCGGCCGTCCTCCACGATCACGTGCACTCCCAGCTCGTCGCCGCACAGCGGGTTGTGGTCGTGCCACTCGAGGTCGTGCGGCTCGAGCTCGCCGAAGTTCCGCGGGTTCTTGTAGTGCTCGAGGATGTAGTCCCGGTAGAGAGCGTCCATCAGAGATCGAAGACCTCGCGTGCCTTGCCCAGCGCGTCCACGAGTCGATCCACCTCGTCGCGCGAGTTGTAGACGTGGAACGACGCGCGGGCCGTGGCGCCGACCCCGAGCGCGCGCATGAGCGGCTGGGCGCAGTGGTGGCCGGCCCGCACGCAGACCGCCTCGCGGTCGCACAGCTCGGCGATGTCGTGCGGATGGATCCCCTCGATCGCGAAGGCGACGACTCCGCCACGGTGGTCGAGATCGGTGGGTCCGAAGAGGGTGATGCCCTCCACCTCGGGAAGCCGCTCGAGTGCGTAGGCGACGAGGTCGCGCTCGTGCGCGCGCACCTGGTCCATGCCGAGCGAGTCGAGATAGTCGACGGCCGCGCCCAGGCCTACGGCCTCGGTGGCGGCCGAGGTCCCGGCCTCGAACTTGTAGGGCAGCTCGTTCCAGGTCGAGCGCTCGCGCTCGACACGGGAGATCATGTGGCCACCGCCCAGGAAGGGGGGCATGGCCTCGAGCAGCTCGCGGCGGCCGTGCAGGAGTCCCAGCGTCGGCCCGAGGGCCTTGTGCCCGGTCCAGGCGTAGAAGTCGGCGTCGATCTTCCTCAGGTCGAGCGGGAGCTGCGGCACGGACTGCGAGCCGTCGATCAGGGTGACCGCCCCGGCCGCCCGCGCCCGGCGGACGATCTCCGCCACCGGGTTGATCGTGCCGAGCACGTTGGAGATGTGGGCCACCGCCACGAGCTTCACGCGGCCCTCGGCGAGCACCGAGTCGAGCTCGTCGAGCGACAGCTCGCCGTCGTCGGCCACGCTGAGGTAGCGCAGCCGCGCCCCGGTGGCCTCGCAGAGGATCTGCCAGGGCACGATGTTCGAGTGGTGCTCCATCTCGGTGATGAGCACCTCGTCGCCGGCGCCGACGTTGCCGCGCCCCCACGAGTAGGCCACGAGGTTGATCGCCTCGGTGGCGTTGCGCGTGAAGATCGAACAGGCCGGGTCCCAGCCCACGAACTCGGCGATGCGGGTGCGGGCGGACTCGAAGGCATCGGTGGACTCGCGGGCCAGCTCGTACACGCCGCGGTGGATGGGGGCGTAGGAGTGGCGCTGGAAATCGTCCATCGCCGCGATCACCTGCTGGGGGCGCTGCGAGGTCGCGGCGGAATCGAGGTAGGCCACGCGGCGGCCGTCGAACTCACGGGCGAGCACGGGGAAGTCGGAGCGCACATCGACCAACGGGCGATGTGCCGTCACCGCCATTACGAAGCCTCGGCCCGCTCGCCGATGAACTCCCGCACCTGGTCCTCGGCGCCGGCGAGCTTCTCGGAGATGCGGCGTCGCACGAGATCCTCGAGACCCGGGTCATCGAGGCGCATCACGACCTCCTCGAAGTAGCCCTCCACCATCACGCGCACCGCCTCGGCGCGCGAGATCCCGCGGGTCATCATGTAGAAGATCTGCTCGGGGTCGAGCTCGCCCACGGTGCCGCCGTGCGAGGCCTTGACGTTGTCCACCTCGACGATCAGCGAGGGGATCGCGTCGCCCTTGGCCTTGGGGGAGAGCAGCATCTGGTGAGTCTGCAGGTAGGTGTCCACCTCGGGGGCCTTCGGGACGATGTGGATCAGGCCCTCATACGAGGCGCGGGAGTCGCCGGTGAGCGCGCCCTTCCAGACCGTGTCGCCGGTGGTGTGGCCGGCCTCGTGCTTGTCGGAGGTGAACAGGTCGAGGTGCTCGTCGCGCTCGGTGAAGTACATGCCGGTGTGGCGCATGTCCGAGCCCGGCCCGGCGGTGATGATGTCGAGCGTCTGCTTGGTCAGGCGCCCGCCGAGGTGGATCGGCACCCACTTGACGCGGGCGTCGCGCCCGATCTCCACGCGGCGGGTGGACAGGTCGTAGACCTCGCCCGAGCCCCAATCCTGATAGTGCGCGAGGTCCACCTGCGCCCCCGGCAGCGCGTACAGCTCGAACGCGCCCGAGTGCAGGGCCTGGCCCTCGAAGTCGGGCGCGAGGAAGTACTCGCGGATCTTCACCTCCGCGTGCTCGCCCACCACAACGAGGGTGTGCGCCCACTGCGCGGTGCCGGGCTCGTCGATCAGCCAGACCACCTGGATCGGCTTCTCGATCTGCACGTTCTTGGGCACGTGGACGAACACTCCGCCGGTCCAGAACGCCGCGTTGCCCGCGGGGAACTTGCCCTCGTCGAAGGGGAGTCGCTTGGCGAAGTAGGGCTCCACCAGCTCGGGGTGCTCCTCCACCGCCTGCTCGAGCGGCATCACGATGATGCGCTCGTCGCTCACGTGGCTGTGGACCACGCCCGCGCCGTGCTGGACGATCAGCGCCGCGTGCTCCTCATCGCCGAGGTCCTGGCGCACGATCTGGGGGAGCTCCTCCACCGGCTCGTAGCGCCGAGGCTCGAGCCCGTCGAGATCGAGCCCGCGCAGACTGGTGGTCCAGAAGCCCGAGCGGCGCCAGGTGGGCACCTCCTCCGACTCGTAGACCTCGAGCGCGGCCCGGCGGCGGTCCTCCACGAAGTCAGCCGGCACTCGCGGCCACCTCCTCGCGGACCCACTCGTAGCCCTTTTCCTCGAGCTCGGTGGCCAGCTCCGCGCCGCCCTCCTGGACGATGCGGCCGTCGATCAGGATGTGCACGAAGTCGGGCTTCACGTAGTCGAGGATGCGCGTGTAGTGGGTGATGATGAGGAAGCCGCGCTCGTCGCCACGCATCGCGTTGACGCCGTCGGAAACGATCCGCAGAGCGTCGATGTCGAGCCCCGAGTCGGTCTCGTCGAGCACAGCGAAGTCGGGCTGGAGCATCGCCAGCTGCAGGATCTCGGCGCGCTTCTTCTCGCCGCCGGAGAAGCCCTCGTTGAGGTAGCGGCTGGTGAAGGCGCGGTCGATCTTGAGCAGCTCCATGTTGTCGCCGAGCAGCTTGCCGAACTCCTTGACCTTGATCGGCTCGTCGCGCCCCGCGTTCATGGCCATGCGCAGGAAGTTGGCCACCGAGACGCCCGGGATCGTGGCCGGATACTGGAAGGCCATGAACAGGCCCGCGCGGGCCCGCTCGTCGGGATCGGCCTCGGTCAGGTCCTCGCCGTTCAGCAGGATGCGGCCCTCGGTGACCTCGTAGGTCGGGTTGCCCATGAGCGTGTTGGCGAGAGTGGACTTGCCCGAGCCGTTGGGCCCCATCAGGGCGTGGGTCTCGCCCTTCTTCACCACGAGGTCGACTCCGTGGAGGATCTCGCGATCCTCCGTTCGGACGTGCAGGTTCTGAATTTCAAGGGTCATGCGGTCAGGGTCTCCGTCTTTCGGGTCGCGGGCCGGGTCAGGTCAGCCAGCGTCATCTCGTTCAGTGTTCGCACGATGGATCCCTGAACTCGGGTCCACAGCAGCTTGGTGGCGCAGGGCTCGTGGCCGTCCAGGCCCTCACGGACGCAGACGAGCGTTCCGTCGGGGTCGGCGCTGATGCACTCGATGGGCGCGATGTCGCCCTCCAGCGCACGTACGACCTCGGCCATGCTGATGTTCTCGGGCTCACGCGCCAGCGTGTAGCCGCCGTGGGCGCCGCGGCGCGACTCCACGAGCTCGGCCTTGCGCAGCCGCTGCACGAGGTGCTCGAGATAGGCGAGGGGCAGGCCCTCGGCCTCGGCGATGGAGCCGAGTGAGATGGGCCGGTCGCCGCTGTGCTGGGCGAGGTGAGCCATCACCCGCACCCCGTACTCCGCCTTCGTGGAGAACATCATCGTGACCCAAATCCTACTCGCCCGGTCGGAGAAAGATCCCGCCACACTTGTCTGGCGTGAATCCCGCTTTGGCCGGTTACCTCGAGGAGCTGCTCAGCGTTCTGCGAACGGCGTTGGGGAAGGACCTGGTGGCAGTGTCGCTCGTCGGCGGGGCGGGTGCGGGGGCGTTCGAGCCCGGGTCGAGTGACGTGGACGTGGCGGTGGTGATCGAGCGGCCGGTCCCGGCCGAGTCGCTGCTCGGCCTGGCCGCCGAGCTCTCGTACCAGCGCCGGCCCGTACCGGCGCGGCGGCTCGAGCTCGTGGTCTACACGCGCGCGGGGCTGGCCGAGGGCGAGTTCGCGCTCAACCTCAACACCGGACCCGACATCGAGCAGGCGGACCTCGATCCGGCGGCGGCCGAGTCCTTCTGGTTCGTGCTCGACCTGGCCATCGCGCGGGGGCGCAGCACCCCACTCCTCGGCCCGCCGCTCGAGGCGCTCGCTCCCGAGCCACCGCCCGAGCGCGTGCGGGAGGCCGTGCTGGCCTCGCTCGACTGGTTCGCTGCCGATGCTCCGGACTCGGCCGACACAGTCCTGAATGCCGCTCGCTCGTGGCTCTGGGCCGAGACGGGCGAGTGGGCCACCAAGGGGGAGGCCGCCACGTGGGCGCGCTCGCGGGCTCACGATCCTGCGTTGATCGACGCGGCGCTGGCGCTGCGCGCCGAGGGCCGGCTGTCGGGCCTCGACCCGGCGAGCGTGAGAGAGCTGTCGGGGCGGGCCAGGAGGGCGGCCGCGGGGCGGGCTTAGCCGGCGGCTTCGCGCTCGAGGATGCGCAGGTCGTGAGCGAGGCGCTCGGGCGTGGCCTCGGCGCCCGGATACCCCACTCGCTGGAAGCCCTTGGCGTCGACGAGCGTGAGACGGGCGTCGTGGTCGTGCGTCGCCGACTGGGGCTGGACGAAGAAGCCGTCCCAAACCGGTCGCAGGGCGCTGCGGCTGCCCAGCACGAAGTCGATCCGGCCGAGCGCACGCTGCTTGGACAGGAAGGCCTTCGCGCGATCGGGGGTGTCGCGGGGGGGATCCACGGCCACCGCGATGGCGGGCAGGTCGTGGCCCAGCTGGTCGAGCGCGCCCCGCACGGTCTGGGCCATGATGGGACAGCTGTCCTGGCAGGTCGTGTAGAGGAAGGTGACCACCACCGGCTTGCCTCGCAGCCCCCGCATCGAGATCGGCTCGCCGTCCTGATCACGCAGCTCGAAGTCCGGCGCCCGCACGCCCTTGGGCATGATCGCGCCCTCGAAGCGGGTGCCGTCGGCGCTGATCTCGCTGTCGCCGTCGCCGCTCCGCGAGTTCGCGACGAGCGCGATGGCTCCGAGCGAGAAGATGGCTATGAGGAACAGGGCGATGAGCAGCCGCGGATTCACCTGTCGTGCAGGCTAGAGGGGGCGAATCTCGGCGCCGTCCTGGATTAGGTACCTGGTGGGTATGCAGGGCAGGACAGTGGAGCGGGTGATCGCGAAGATCGGCGCGCGCAGGCACGGCGTGGTCACGCGGCGCCAGCTACTCGACGCCGGGATCTCGGGTCGGGAGATCCGGCATCGGCTGCACGTTGGCTCGCTGATCCGCGTTCATTCCGGCGTGTACCGGGTCGGCCACGCGGCTCCGAGCCTGGAAGCCCGCTACGCGGCTGCCGTGCTCGCCTGCGGCAACGAGGCACTGCTGAGTGGGCTCGCGGCCGCCCACCTGCTCGGTCTGGTTAAGGGCTCCGCTCCGCCCCCCGAGGTCACCGCGGCCACCGAGCGGCGCGTCAGGGGCGTGAAGACGCGACGTCGCCGCCGGATGGACCCCCGCGACGCCACCGTCTGGCGCGGGATACCGGTCACGACCGTCCCGTGCACACTCGTCGCCCTCGCTGCCTGTCTTTCGCCGGAAGCCCTGGCACGCGCCTTCCACGAGGCGGGCATCCGCCATCACACCACGCCCGAGCAGGTCGAGGCCGTGCTCGAGCGGCGCCCGAACGCCCCTGGCGCAGGGAGCCTTGCGCGAGGGTGCTGCGCGGCGAGACAAGGGTCACGCTGAGCCGCCTCGAGCGCCGCTTTCTCCGAGTCCTCGCCGAGGCCGGGCTCGAGCTTCCCGAGACGAACCGCCGCGCCGGCACCCACTTCGTCGACTGCCGTTGGCCCGAGGTCGGGCTCACCGTCGAGCTCGACAGCTACCGCTATCACCGCTCCCGCCACGCCTGGGAGCAGGACCGCCGCCGCGAGCGCGAGGCTCGCGCCCGTGGCGACGAATTCCGGCGCTACACGTACGCAGATGTCCAAGAGGAACCCGCCGCCATGCTGCGCGAGCTCCGCGGACTTCTTCAGGGCTCGATCAGGCCACGACGGATCGCGTAGCGCACGATCTGCACGCGGTCGCGCATGCCGAGCTTTCGCAGCACGTTGGCGCGATGGGACTCGACGGTCTTCTCGGAGACGTTGAGGGTCGCGGCGATCTGGCGGTTGGTGTAGGCCTCCGCGACCAGCTTGACCACCTCTAGCTCGCGCGGGCTGAGCGGATCGTCGGGCTGGGCCTGGCCGCCCTCGAGCCAGTCGTTCACGAGCGCCCTCTGCGAGTCGTCCGACAGGAACATGCGGCCGTCGGCCACCATGCGCAGCGCGCCGATCAGGTCCGTGTCGGCCGCCCGCTTGAGCACGTAGCCGGCGGCGCCCGACTCGAGGCCCTCGAGGAAGTAGCGGTCGTCGTCGTGCATCGAGAGCAGCAGCGCGCGCGTGTCGGGCAGGTGCGAGCGGATCTCTCGGGCCGCCTGAAGGCCCGTCATGCGCGGCATCGAGACGTCGAGCACCACCACGTCGGGGCGCTCCGCCTGGGCGCAGCGAAGGGCGGCTATCCCGTCCTCCGCCTCGCCGACGACGCTCATGTCGGCCTGGCGCTCGATCAGCATGCGCAGGCCGGAGCGCACGATTCCGTGATCGTCGGCGATCAGGACCCGGATCATGGCGCCCCGATCCGAAGCGAGACCGTGGTCCCGCCGCCGGGTGCCGAGCGCACGTCGAGCGCGCCGCCGGCGAGGCGCGCCCGCTCGGCCATGCCCGTGAGCCCCAGCCGCCCGCCCGGGCCGTCCACGCCCGCGCGGGTGACCGCGCCGGGATCGAAGCCCTCGCCGTCGTCGCGCACGCGCAGCCCCACGCAGCCGTGATCGGCCTCGAGGTCGACCTCGACCACGGTCGCCCCGGCGTGGCGGCCCACGTTGGCCAGCGCCTCCTGGGTCACGCGATAGATCGCGGTCTGGACGTCATCGGGCAGGGCGTCGGGGTCGCCCAGGCGGTGGAGGCGAACCTCCACACCGGTGTTCGTCGAGAAGCGCTTGAGCTGGGCCTCGAGCGCCGCCACCAGCCCGTGGTCGTCGAGAGCCGAGGGGCGCAGCTGCCGGGCCAGGTTGAGCAGCTCGTCCATTGCCTGATTCACGAGTCGCTTGAGCTCGGCCACCTCGCCCGAGCGCTCGGCCGGCAGGTCGTGGGCCAGCGCCTCGAGGCGCAGCAGGATCGCGGTGAGCGCCTGGTTGACCTCGTCGTGGAGATCCCGCGCGAGGCGCCGCCGCTCGTCCTCCTGCGCGCGCAGGACCAGGGTGCCGGCGCGCCGGCGTTCGTCCTCGACCCGGTCGAGGAGCCTGCGAAAGGAGCACGAGAGGCGGTCGATCTCCGCCACCGGCTCGGGCTCGGTCAGCGGATGGGTGAGCGGCGTGGCGGGATCGATCCGCTCGACACGGTCGATCAGCCGTTCGAGGGGCCGGAAGCGGCGCTGGAGCATCCACAGGTTCACGCACAGCGTGAGGACGATCGACAGCGCCAGGATCATGAACGACCAGCGCTGGCCGGCGACCGTCAGATCGAGCCCGGCCGCGAGCGTCGCGGCGAGCAGCGTCAGCGCCACCAGCAGCACGTTGGCGGCCACGATCTGGCCGATGAGGGAGTCGTCTCTACGGGTCAAGATGGGGTCTCGAACCCATATCGGCAGGGGTCGCGCCGGACGACAATGTTCGTGCGGCTTCATCCGCACACAGCTGGGTCTGGGTCTTTACCGGGGCGCTCGAAAGGGCGCCCCGGTACCTTTCCGGGAGGGCCGCGGCGGGCGCAGTCGCAGGCGCCGACCGTCGCTACACTTTCTGAAGTAACGAATTCCGACCAGGATTCCGAGGTTTTCAGATGGCCAGTGGTGCTGAGCTGCTCCGCAAGGTCAAGGAGCAGATCGAAGAGGTGGACCCCAAGGAGGTCCACGACCTGTCGCAGAACGGCAACGGCAACGGCGCCGTGATCGTCGACGTTCGCGAGCAGCATGAGTTCGAGCAGTCGCATCTGCCCGGAGCGGTGCATGTGCCGCGTGCCCACCTCGAGTCGCGCATCGAGGGCGCGGTGGGCGACCACTCGCAGCGCGTGGTGCTCTACTGCGCCTCCGGCAACCGCTCCGCCTTCGCTGCCCAGACGATGAAGGACCTGCTCGGCTACGAAGACGTGGCCTCCATGCGGGGCGGCATCACCCTGTGGAAGGACCGCGGCTACGAGGTCGAGGTTCCGCGTGCCCTGAGCCCCGAGCAGCGCGAGCGCTACTCGCGCCACATGCTCGTTCCCGAGATCGGCCTCGAGGGCCAGCTCAAGCTGCTCGACGCGAAGGTGCTGCTGCTGGGCGCGGGCGGCCTCGGCTCGCCCGCCGCGCTCTATCTCGCGGCGGCCGGGGTGGGCACGATCGGCATCGTCGACAACGACGTGGTCGACCTGTCCAACCTGCAGCGCCAGGTGGCGCACTCCAACGATCGCATCGGCGTGCCCAAGGTCGACTCGGCCGAGATCTCGATCCACGACATCAACCCGGACGTGAAGGTCGAGAAGTACCCGGTCCGGCTGGGCGCCGAGAACATCATGGAGATCATCGACGGGTACGACGTGGTGGTCGACGGGCTCGACAACTTCCCCACCCGCTACCTGCTGAACGACGCCAGCGTCCGGAAGCAGATCCCCGTGGTGTCGGCCTCGATCCTCGGTTTCGAGGGCCAGCTGTCGGTCTTCCATCCGTACGAGGGTCCCTGCTACCGCTGCCTCTACCCGACGCCGCCTCCGGCCGAGCTCGCACCGTCGTGCGGCGCCGCCGGCGTGCTCGGCGTGCTGCCCGGCGTAATGGGGCTGCTCCAGTCCGTCGAGGTGATCAAGCTGATCACCGGCGCGGGCGAGCCGCTGGCCGGCCGGCTGCTCCTCTACGACGCTCTCGGCACGACCTTCACCGAGCTCAAGGTCCGGCGCGATCCGGACTGCCCGATCTGCTCGCGTGAGCCCGGCGAGATCTCGGACGAGGAGATGGGCGTGTTCCCCGACTACGAAGCGTTCTGCGCCGGTGCCGGATAGGCTCGCGCGCCCAATGAGCACGATCAAGATCCCGCCCGTCCTGCGTGCATCGACCGGCGGCGCCAAGGAGGTCGAGGCGTCCGGCTCGAACGTCGGCGAGCTGCTGCGCGCGCTCGCCGGCGAGCACCCCGCCACGGAGTCGCAGCTCTTCTCCGAGGACGGCGAGCTCAACCGCTACGTGAACGTGTACTTGAACGACGAGGACGTGCGCGTGCTCGAGGGGCTCGACACAGGCGTGGCCGACTCCGACACCGTCGTGATCCTGCCCGCCATGGCGGGTGGGGCCTGACCCTCTGATCATCCGCCGGGCCGGGGAGGCCGATCTCGAGCCCTGGTCGCGGCTCTGGGAGGAGTCGGCGAAGGCGGCGTTCACCCCGCTGCTGCCGGCCGGCCACAGCTTCCCCGAGGCCCAACCCGAGCGCCTGCGAGCCGGGCTCGGCGATCCTGCCCTGGCGCCCCTCGTGGCTCAGGCCGGCCCGGGCGGGGAGCTGGCCGGCTTCACCGTATGCGGGCCCAGCCGGGACGCGGACGCCGGCCCCGATGTGGGCGAGCTCCGGACCTTCTTCGTGGCCGCCGGGCGCTGGCGTCAGGGCGTGGGCAGCCGGCTGATGAAGGCCGCGCTCGAGTTCCTGCGCGAGGGGCGCTACGCCTCGGCCACCGTCTGGTCGTTCGCCGCCAACGAGCGCGCCAATGCTTTCTACGAGCGCAACGGCTTCGCCCTCGACGGCGGCGAGCGCACAGAAGAGGCCTGGGCGCACATCCTCGAGGTGCGCTACCGCCGTGCGCTCCCCTAGTGGCCTGAGTCGTCATCTCGGGCGCACCTTCCCGGCGTCTGGACACGTCTGGCCGCTCGGGAAGCTGAAGCCGAACTTCCGACTCAGGCCACTAGCCTGCGCCGGGTGCAGATCCACCGGCTTGACGAGACCGAATCCTTCACCACCCTCGACGGGTCCCAGATCCGCGAGCTCGCCGGCCCCTCCACCGGTAGCGCGCTGAACCAGAGTCTGGCCGAGGCCACCGTGGCGCCCGGCGAGGCCACCGACGAGCACTACCACGAGGTGACCGAGGAGATCTACCTCTTCACGCACGGGACGGGCCGCATGCGCCTGGGCGAAGAGGAGCACGAGGTGGGGCCGGGGGACGCCGTGGTGATCGCCGCGGGCGTCAAGCACAAGATCTGGGCGAGCGAGGACGAGCCCCTTCGACTTCTGTGCTGCTGTGCCCCCGCGTACTCGCACGAGGACACCGTGATCACCGAGTGGGCCGCCACGCCGTGAACGGCGAGCCGTTCGCGCTCGACCCGGGGCGGGCAGCGCTGCTGGTGGTCGACATGCAGAACGACTTCGTTCGCGAAGGCGCACCGCAGGAGGTCCCGGACGCCCGGGCGACCATTCCGGTGATCGCCGCCTTGTTGGAGACCTTCAGGCGGCGTGGGCGGCCGGTGGTCTTCACCCGCTTCAGCGCGGGACCCGAGCGGACGCTCCTCTGGAGCTGGTCGCCCGAATGCGGCCCAGAGCTACGCTCGTGCTGGCCCGGCGTGGTGCGCACCTACGCCGACGGGACCGAGCTGCCGGGGCACCACGTGATCCCCGAGCTCGAGCCGCTCGCTGCCGAGCCGGTGGTGGACAAGTACGGCTACGGCTCGTTTCACAACACGATGCTCGAGGACGTACTGCGCTCCCGTCACGTGTCGCAGGTGGTGACGGTGGGCACCGTCACGCAGATCTGCGTGGAGGAGACCGTCCGCGAGGGCTTTCACCGCGGCTTCGAGATGGTGATGGTCAGCGACGGCGTGTCCTCGTTCGACGCACAGCTGCACGCCGCGACGCTGCGCAACATCGAGATGAAGTTCGGGCGCGTGGAGCCCTCGGAGCGGCTACTTCACGAGTGACCGCCGGCTCGCCCCGCCCGCACTGGCGGCGAGTGCGGCCGGCGCTTCCTCCTCCACAGGAAGCACGGTCCAGTCCGGATGGTTGGGCATCGGCGGGGTAGTGGTTCCGTACAGCCAGTTGCCGAGGAACCCACGCAGGTCACGCCCCGCGACCTTCGACGCCAGGGCGATGAAGTCCGCCGTGCCCACCGACTCGTTGCGGTAGCGGGTCACCCACGCGCGCTCGACCCGCTCGAAGGCCGCCCGCCCGATCTTCTCGCGAAGGGCGTACAGCACGAGCGCTCCGCCGTGGTAGGCGTTCAGGCTGAACAGCGTGTCGGCGCTCGCGGGCAGGGCGACCGGACCGTAGTCGGAACGCCACTGATCGCCGAGCGCGTAGACGGCTTCCATCAGGTCGTCGAAGTCGGCGTAGCCAGTGGGGTTCGGGTAGTCCTCGGTGTCCTCCTCGAGGAATCCGTTCTCCTCGGCCCACACGAACTCGTACCAGGAGGCGTGGCCCTCGTTGACCCACAGGTCGCTCCACTCGGACGGCGAGACGCTGTCGCCGAACCACTCGTGTGAGAGCTCGTGGAGCATCGTCGGGTCCCACACGCCCTGGCCGTACTCGGTGAACCAGAACTTGTCGAACAGCGACAGCGTCTGAGTCTCGAGCGCGAAGCCCAGCTCCGCGTCCACGACCAGTGAGCCGTAGAGGTCGAAGGGATAGCGGCCCACCCGATCCTGCATCCAGTCGATGTGGCCGATCTCCACGTCGAGCAGCGGCCCGATCGTGGGGTGAAGGCTCGGGGCGATCACGTCACGGACATCCACGCCGTGATGGCGGCCCCGCGAGATGAAGTCGTAGTCGCCCACCGCGAGCTGGATCAGCTCGGTGGCCATCGGCTCGCGCTGGCGGTAGTACCAGATCGTCCGATCGCCGCGCTGGCGGCGCCCGGCCGGGACGCCGTTGGCCACGGCCAGCAGGCCGCTGGGCACGTCGAGGCGGAAGCTGAAGCTCGCCTTGTCGCTCGGGTGGTCGTTCGAGGGCAGGAAGCGGTGGGCCAGGTCGGGCTGGCCCGCCGTGGCGGTGCCGTCGGGCGTGTAGAAGAAGGCCTCGGAAGCCGGAACCTCGGAGTCCGGCACGGTGGGAACGGCCACGAAGTCCGACACCTGGACCACGAACTTCCGGTGCTTGCGAAGCGCCCGCTTGGGAGTGATCACGAGCTCCTCGTCCTCCTGAGCCCAGTCGGCGCGGCGCCCGTTGACCGACACCGAGCCCACGCTCGCGCCGCCGAAGTCGAGGTCGAAGCTCGACAGCGATTGAGTCGCGCGCGCCACGATCGTGACGGTGCCCTGCATCGGATCCTCCGGGGCGCTCCCATAGCGGAGGTCGAGGTTGTAGTGGAGTGCGTCATAGCCGCCGTTGCCCAGGTTCGGGAACAGCCGGTCACCGAGTCCCGGGTCGCCGGGTGAGGGCGGTTCACCCCCGCCGGAGGCGCCGGCCGGCGTGGCCACGAGGGCCAGCGCCATGAGGGCGAGGGCGGCTGCGAAGACGATCCGGCACCGGCGCGCGACGTGCATGTTCCACTCCTTGGGGCTTGGGCGGCCCGGAAGCTTACGCGGGACGCCGCGGCCGAGACTCGAGGGGTACTACACTTTTTGAAGTGCTGCAGCCGCAACTCGACAACAAGCCCTGCGGAGGCAAGTACGGCGACATCATCGAGGCGATCGGCAACACGCCGCTCGTCGAGTTGCGCCGGCTCAGCCCCAAGCCCGGTGTGCGCATCTACGCGAAGCTCGAGAGCTACAACCCCACCGGCTCGGTGAAGGACCGGGTGGCCCGCGCCCTGATCGAGAGCGCGGAGGACGGGGGACTGATCGGCCCCGGTCAGACGATCCTCGAGCCCACCTCCGGGAACACCGGGATCTCGCTCGCCATGATCTGCCGGCGCAAGGGCTACCCGCTCAAGGTCGTGATGCCCGACAACGTGACCGCCGAGCGCACGCAGCTACTGCGCATGTACGGCGCGGACATCGTCTACTCGCCAGGTGAGCAGGGCTCCAACGGCGCGGTGGCGATGGCGCTCGAGATGGCCGAGGCGGATGCGGGCTACTACATGCCCTACCAGTACGGCAACCAGGCCAATCCCGAGGCCCACTACAACGGCACCGCCGTGGAGATCCTGGAAGAGCTCGACGAGGTCACCGCCTTCGTCGCGGGCCTGGGCACGGGCGGCACGCTGATGGGCAACGCGCGGCGGCTCAAGGAGGAGGACCCCGACACGCTGATCGTGGCGGCGGAGCCGCTCCAGGGCGAGCTCGTCCAGGGGCTGCGCTCGCTCGAGGACGGCTACATCCCGCCGATCATCGACCTCGATCTGCTCGACCGGAAGATCTTCGTCTCCAACCGCGACTCCGTGATCTGGACGAAGAGGCTGCTCGAGGAGGAGGGCCTGTTCGTGGGCGTCTCGGCCGGCGCGATCGCCTCGATCTGCGTGCGCGTCGCGGAAGAGCTCGACGAAGGCAACATCGTGTTCGTGGTGCCCGACGACGGCTGGAAGTACCTCAGCTCGGGCGTCTACACCAAGACGGTGGACCAGCTCGAGGAAGAGGGCGTCCTCGAGAGCGCGTCGTTCTGGTGAACTAGGCCGCGCGCTCGGTCGTCGACTCGTCCTCGTCGTCGTCGTCCACACCCGAGAGCGACTCCTTCAGCTCGCGCATGCCCTTGCCGACGGAACGGGCGGCCTCAGGGAGCTTGTTCGGCCCCAGGACGACCAGTGCGATGACGAGGATCACGATCAGCTCGAGCGGTCCCGGTGCCGAGATGAATCCCATGGGTACCAGGCTACTCCACGCCGACCAGACTGTCGCCCATTGCCGCGCGCAGCGCCACCTGATGTGCCGCTTCGCAGGCCAGAATCGAGCCGAGCGGCTGGCGCAGGCCCACCCGAGCGATGCCCGAGGCAGCGTCGGCGTAGGCCGTCGTGGTCGTCTTTTCGAGTTCCAGCGCGTATGCGCTGAAGGCCCGCCGGCCGCGCAGCGCACGACCCAGCTTCGCGTCCGGGACAGAGGCCTTCGGGGAGCCGCCGCCGAGCTCGTCCAGCGCCTGCTGGACGCCGCGGACGTGCTCGCGCTCCTGGTCGCGCAGCAGCTCGCCGAGGCCGGCGTCGATCACGTCGCGGCGCAGCGCGGCCTCGTAGGCCGTGACCAGACGGTTCTCGAGCGCGAGCAGCTCGCCCAGGGTGTCGGCGTCGCTGCGTTCCCGCGCCTGTGCGGCCACGGGCAGCGCGAGCAGTGCGCCGCCGGCGAGGAGGCCGCGCCGGCTGAGCGTCACAGGGCGCCCGTCTCGAAGGCGTTGGGCGAGGCGGGCCGCCCGTCGAGCACCCGCACCGCGGCGAGCTGCGCGCCCTCGGCGGCGCCGATCTCGGCCGCCCGCCGGCGCAGCTCGAGATCGGGGAGCTCCGCGAGCGCCTCCAGGTAGGCGCGCACCTGACGCTGCTCGAGGTCTTCGAGGAAGCGCAGGGCGTCGCGCTGGGAGCCGAGCCGGGGGAAGGTGCGCGCGTACTCCGAGGCCGGACGTCCGGGCGGCGGGTCGCCGCCCAGGTCTCGGATCGACCGCTCGAGGATGCGAGCGTGCTCGCGCTCCTGCTCGCGGATCTGCCGGCCCGTAGCGAGCGCCTCGCCGCGCATCACCTCGGCCGCAGCGGCATAGGCCGCGATCACCGCCCGCTCGAGAGCGAGCAGGGACCCCAGCAGCGCAGCACCGGACCCGGGCCGGGCACCGCCGGACGGGTGGCGGATCGCCACCGCCGCAGGAGACGAGGGCGAGCGCGCCGGCGCCCGCGCCCAGAGCTCCGCGCCTGGTGAACGAGGCGGGCATGGGCCGGACACTAGTGTCGCGGGCGACACTAGCCTTCGCCGGGTGAGGATCTCGAAGGCCCACTGGGACGAGTTGGTCGCGCACGCGCGCGAGGAAGCTCCCAACGAGTGCTGCGGCTACCTGAGCGCCCGCGACGGAGAGGTGCAGGAGGTCGTGCGCGCCGAGAACGAGCGCCACTCGCCCTACGGCTACGAGCTCGACCACCGGAGCCTGTTCGCGGTCAACGAGCTCGACGACCAGGGCTTCGAGGTGGGGATCTACCACTCCCATCCGCGCAGCCCGGCGGAGCCGTCGCAGACCGACATCAACCTTGCGTCCTACCCCCACTGGAGCTACCTGATCGTGTCGCTCGAGAACGGCGACGCCCCGGTGGTGCGCTCGTGGCGCATCGCCGACGGCCGAGTGGAGGAGGACGACCTCGTCGTCGCCTGAGCTGGCCTGTCCGTCGTGCGGGCGCGAGGGCTCGTCGCGCGACACCTTCTGTGCCTCGTGCGGCATGCCGCTCGTCGACGTGGGCCGTGAGGCGATCGAGGCTCCGCTCAACGAGGCCCACGAACGCGCGCGCAAGATCAATCCGGTCTACACCGAGGGCGAGCTGGTGAGGGTGGCGGGCGGGCGCAACCAGGCGGAGGCCGAGTTCATCCAGGGCCTGCTGCTGGAGGAGGGGGTGCCGAGCGTGCTGCGCCGCAGCGCCGGCTTCGACGTCCCGGACTTCCTCGCCGCCGGGCCGCGCGACGTGATGGTCCCGCTCGCCGGCGCCGAGGCCGCCCGCGAGCTGCTGCTCGACACCGGGCTGCAGTCGAACGAGACGATCCATCCCGCCCACGCCAATCCGCTCGTGCTGATGGCCGTGATCGCCCTTGGCGGCGCGGCCACGGCCCTGATCACCTGGCTGCTCCTGCAGAACGTCTGAACCCTCGCTGCCGGTAGGCTTGCGCGCCCATGGAATTCGCGCCTTCCGATCGCGTCGCCGCTCTTCTCGACCAGGTTCGTGGCTTCATGGAGGAGCACGTGGATCCCGTGGAGCGCGAGGCCATGGAGGCGCTCGACCGCGAGGTCCGCCCGGGCGTGGCCTATCCCGAGGTGCTCGTGGATCTGCGGGCGCGCGCCCGCGCCGAGGGCCTGTGGAACCTGTTCATGCCGGACGAGCGCTACGGCCCGGGGCTCACCAACTGGGAGTACGGGATGCTCTGCGAGCAGATGGGCCGCAGCGGCGTGGCGCCCCTGGTCTTCAACTGCTCGGCCCCCGACACCGGCAACATGGAGATCCTCGCCGAGCACGGCAGCGCCGAGCAGCGCGAGCGCTGGCTCACGCCGCTGCTGGAGGGCGACATCCGCTCCTGCTTCTCGATGACCGAGCCCAACACCGCGGGCTCCGACCCCACCCGGCTCGTCTCGCGCGCCGAGCTCGATGGCGACGAATGGGTCATCAACGGCCACAAGTGGTTCACGTCGGGCTACAACGGCGCCGCGGTGGCGATCGCGATGGTGGTCACCGACCCCGACGCGCCGCCGCACAAGCGCGCCTCGATGATCATGGTCCCGCTCGACGCCCCCGGCTTCGTCGGCGTGCGCCCGGTGCCGGTGATGGGCCACGACGAGGGCCCGGGCCACTGGGAGGTGCTCTACGAGGACTGCCGCGTTCCGGCCGAGAACGTGCTCGGCGAGCGTGGCGCCGCCTTCTCCATTGCCCAGGATCGCCTCGGGCCGGGGCGGATCCACCACTGCATGCGCGCGATCGGATCGGCCGAGCGCGCCTTCGAGCTGATGTGCCGGCGCGCGCACGACCGCGAGGCGTTCGGGGGGCCGCTGGCCGAGAAGCAGTTCGTGCAGGACTTCATCGCGCAGTCGCGCATGGAGATCGATTCCGCGCGCCTGATGGTGCTGCACGCCGCCTGGAAGATGGACACCGAGGGCAAGCGCGCCGCTCGCCAGGAGATCTCGATGATCAAGGTGATCGCCGCTCAGATGCACCAGACCGTGCTCGACCGCGCGATGCAGGTGCACGGCGCGCTCGGCATGTCCGACGACGTGCCGCTCGCGGCGATGTGGCGCCAGGGCCGCTGGCTGCGGATCGCCGACGGGCCCGACGAGGTCCACAAGATGGTGATCGCGCTGCGCGAGCTCAACCGCTTCAAGCCGCGCGAGCCCGCGCAGGTCTGACGTGATCAGCGCGGCGGGCACGCAGACCGGTCTGTCGGACGAGCAGAGCGCGTTCGTGGAGGCGATCCGCGACTTCGCCTCCCGCGAGAAGTTCGATCGCGCCGAGGAGGCCCACGACGACGCCGTGGCCGCCCGAATGGGCGAGCTGGGCTGGTATGGCCTTCAGATTCCCGAGGAGTACGGCGGCTCGGGCGGGAGCTTCCTCGACGCCACGCTGTTCCTCGAGGAGACCGCCCACGGCCAGATCCCGGTGGCCGCCTACGGGGTCACGCTGATCGTGGTGGGTGCGCTCAATCGCTTCGGCACCGAGGAGCAGAAGCGCGACCTGTTCGGCCGCGTGGTGCGCGGAGGCACCCTCGCGATCGCCATGTCCGAGCCCGACGCCGGCTCCGACGTGGCCGCGCTGAAGACCCGCGCGCGGCTCGACGACGGCGAATGGGTGCTCGACGGGGCGAAGATGTGGTGCTCGTACGCGCACAAGGCGAGTCATGTGCTGATCGTCTGTCGCAGCGGGGAGGGCGAGCGCCACGAGGACATGTCGATGATCCTCGTGCCGCGCGACGCGCCGGGAATGACGCTCACGCCCATCAAGACGCTCGGAGGCGAGGAGACCAACGAGATCCACCTCGAGGGCGTGCGGGTGCCCGAGGATGCGCTGCTCGGTGGGGAGGGGGCGGGCTGGACGCAGCTGATGGCGGGCCTCAACTACGAGCGCACGATCCTCGCCGCATCCGCCCTAGGTCTGGCGCAGCGGGCCTTCGACGATGCGCTCGCCTACGCCAAGGAGCGCCGCCAGTTCGGCCGGCCCGTGGGCAGCTTCCAGGCGATCTCGCACCGCTTCGCGGAGATGGCCACCGAGATCGCCCAGGTCCGCCTGCTCGTGCGCTGGGTGGCTTCGCTCACCGACGAGGATCCGGGCCGGATGCTGCCCCAGGAGGCGTCGATGGCCAAGCTCGCGGCCACCGAGCTGGCCAAGCGCTGCGCGCTGGAGGGCGTGCAGATCATGGGCGGCTACGGCTACGCCACGGAGTATCCGATGGAGCGTCACCTGCGCAGCGCCGTGGTCACCACGATCTACGGCGGCACCTCGGAGATCCAGAAGAACATCATCGCCAAGACGCTTGGGCTCTAGGCGCGGCCGCCTCAGGCGGCCGCCGACAGCGAGTCCAGCTCGGCGCGCCAGTCGCGCTCCACGCCGGGCAGCTGGCGCCCGAAGGCGTCCACCAGCAGCGACCGGGGTCCCCGTTCCAGCGGGCGCACGGCGAGCTCCGCGGCGGCGCGGGTGCCGGCCTCGCGCTCGAGCAGGTCGAAGATCGTGCCCCCGAGCAGCATGGCGTCGGCCGGGGCCGGCGGGAACTCGGGACGCCCGCCCTCGCGCAGCCGGCGGACGATCGCCGGTCGCAGATGGGGTGTCTGCCCCGCGAGCCAGGTGGCCGCTCCCTCGCACAACCAGGCCCAGCGCACGTAGCGCCGGAAGGCGGCGTACGAGAACGGCGGCGGCAGGTCCGGGCTGTTGGCGCCGATCACCAGATGGGAGTACTCGTGCTGAGGCGACAGCCGCAGTGCCTCCCGCGAGCCCTCGACCTTGGAGGCGCGCGCGTTGAGCGCGGGTGGTGACAGCACATGGATCTCGGTCTCGGTGAACCAGCCGGCGAAGTAGCGCCGTCCCGCCGGAGCGCTCACCCGCCGGGCGAGCGGCAGCCAGGGATGGGCGAGCGTCAGGGCCAGGCTGCGTGCGTGGAGGATCACGGCGATGTCGCCGGGCGTGCGCTCGAACAGGCCCTCCACGGCGGCGCGGAAGTCCTCCAGCGCCGCGAGCACTCCGGCGGCCTCGGTCCGCTGGCTGGACTCGTGGCGGGCGGAGAAGGAGAGCGAATGGGACTCGACCCAGGGCACGCGCGCCACTCTCGCAGCCCCGCTCCGCCGAGCGCGTCACAATGCCGTGCCATGGCTTCGTACTCGGTCAACCGCGAGGGAGTGGCTCGCACGCGGGAGCGCATCGAGGCCCGCCAGTACGTGCTCGACAGCGAGTGGGGCGAGGTCCAGCCGAGCGCCGCCGCGGAGAACGCCTTTCTCGAATCACACTCCTGGGAGGACTACGCGGGGTGGTTCCTCGGCCTGACCGACGGGGCCCAGGAGGAGACGAAGGCCAGGTATGCGTTCGTCTGCGGGGACTTCCGGCGCGTGCACCGCAGCGGCCTGATTGCCTGCGTCTACCGCGCCGCCGAGTGGCGCCACAAGGACGTGGAGCTGGCCGCCCACGACCTCCTGCAGTTGTTGGACAAGACGGCTGGCTGAGTCAGCGGCGCTCGACGTGCTCGAGCCCGGCGCAGCGCGCGAGCCGCTCGAGCGCGCGCCCGAAGGCAGTCTCGAGAGCTGACGAATTGCGCACTCCTGGCTCGCGGTGGAAGGCGAGCACGCGCAGCTCACCGGCCTTGCGGTCGGACTTGAGGTCGGCCCGGCCGACGATCCGGTCTCCGCGCAGGAGCGGGAGCACGTAGTAGCCGTAGACGCGCTGCGCTGCGGGCTTGTAGATCTCCATCACGTGCCGGAAGCCGAACAGGCGCTCGGCGAAGGGGCGGTCCCAGAGCAGGTTGTCGAAGGGCGACAGCAACGTGGCCGTGGACGGCGGCAGCTCGTCCGGCTCTAGCTCCCGCGGCACCAGCACCGGCGGCCCGCCGTCGTCGACCGCCAGACGCAGCAGGGAGCCCTCCTGTACGAGGGCCTCGACGTGCGGCCGCACGGTTGCGGTGCGCCCGGGCAGCCGGTAGTGCTCAGCGATCGCGCTCTCGGTGAGCGCGCCGCGCGCCCGCACCGCGCGCAGGACGAGCGCTCGCAGCGCCTCGGCGTCGCTTGGCGCCGGCGCGTCGAGCAGCGCGCGCGGAATCACCCGCTCGCTGAGGTCGTACAGGCGCTGGAAGCCCTGGCGGCCGGCGATCGCCAGGTCGCCGCGGTCCCAGAGCGAGTCGAGCACGCGCTTGGCGGGCTTCCAGTTCCACATCCCGCCGCCGCTCTCGCCCGCGAAGTGCCGCGAGCCCAGCGGGCCACGGGTGCGGATCTCGTCCAGCACGTGCTCGGCCACCTCCGGATGGTCATCGAGCGCGCGGCGGTGGCTGTCCCAATGGCCGCGTCCGCGCATCCGCCAGAGAAACAGCGGGTAGTCCTCGATCGGCAGCAGACACGCCTCGTGGGCCCAGTACTCGAACACACGGCCCGCGCCCAGCAGCGCCGAGATCGTGCCGCGCGGATAGATGCCGGCGCGCGAGGCCAGCACGATGCGATGGCTGCGTTCGACCGTGCTGATCGAGTCGAGCTGGACGCAGGAGAGGCGGGCCACCGCCGCCGCGACCTCGTCGGCATCGGCGCGGCGTTGCCGGGTGACGAACCCCTGGTGGGCCACGACGTGGCGTCGTAACGCGGCGAGCGAGATCGTGGCGCGGGAGGGGGGCACGGCGCGGCATCATCGTGCACGAGCGATTGCCGTGGCCGCCGCGGGACCTCTCGGCCCCCGTCGTTCGTAGTGACTGCGGGTGAAGCGCGTGAGAAGCTCCGCTGTCAGTGTGAGTGAGGATCGTCCGGCGGCCCTGATGCCGCTTGCTCGAGTTGCGGCGCGACGGCCGGCTGAAGGCCTGAGCGAGCGGCGGCTCCTGCGGGAGGCCCAGCGCGGCTCGGCCGAGGCGCTCGAGGCGCTGTTTCGGCGTGAGTGGCCGCGGGCCTACCGGGCCGCCTACCTCGTGGTCCACGACGCGGCGGCTGCCGAGGACATCGCCCAGGAGGCCTTCCTGGCCGCGGTGCGGGCTCTCGACCGCTTCGATCGGCGGCGGCCGTTCGGGCCCTGGATGCACCGGATAGTCGTGAACCGGGCGATCGACGTCGCCCGTGCCCGGGCCCTGCGGCGCGAGGTGGACGCCTCGGCCGCCGAGGCCGTCGAGGCGGAGCCCGATCGGCCCAGCCTGCCCTTCTCGGACCGGCTGCTCGACGCCCTGCGGGAGCTGGGACCCGAGCAGCGGGCCCTGGTGGCGCTGCGCTACCTGTTCGAGTACACCCCGGGAGAGATCGCGGGCTTCCTGGATCTCCCGCGGGGCACCGTCAACTCGCGGCTGCGCCGCGCGCTCGACCGGCTCGCCGAGCTGGTGGAGGAGACGTGAGCTCGGTGCTCGAACGGCAGCTGCGCGAGACCCTGGCGGACCAGCCGGCGCCCGGTGAGCTGGCCGCAGAACGGCGCAGCTGGCCCGTGATCGAGGCCGCGCTGGCCGAGCGGTCGCCCGTGGCGCGGCGCCGCCGGCGGCCGGCGCTGCGGCTCGCGCTAGTGGCCGCCCTCGTGGCGGCCGGGCTGGTGGCGGCGCTCAGCCCCGCCGGCGCGGCCGTGGGCGACTGGATCGAGGAGCGCGTGGGGCTCGGCCCCGACGAGAGCCAGCCCACGCTCCGCGGCTTCCCGGCGGGCGGGCGCCTGCTCGCGGTCTCCGAATCGGGCGCCTGGGTGGTGAGAGGTGGCGGTGGGCTTCGCGGGCTGGGGGACTACAGCGAGGTGGGCTGGTCGCCGCGCGGACTGTTCGTGATCGGCACGCGCGGCCATCAGCTGACCGCGATTGAGCCCTCGACCGGCCTGCCGCGCTGGTCACTCGCCCGGCGCGGGCGCGTCAGCCATCCGGCCTGGTCGCCCGGCGACGGCTACCGGGTGGCCTATCTCGAGAGCGCCCGGGGAGCCACCGGCCTGCGCGTGGTGGACGGCAGAGGGCAGCTCGACCACAAGGTCGCCGCGGCGGTCGCCCGGGTCACCCCCGCCTGGCGGCCCCGCGGCGGCTACGTGCTCACCTACGCGAGCGCTGCTGCCCCGGGCCTAGTGACCGTGGACGCCGATACGGGCGCGCGGCTCTGGACCGCCCGCACCGGGGCCGTGCCGCGCGAGCTGGCCTGGACTCGGGACGGCCGCCGCCTGGCCGTGCTGCTACCCGGCGCCCTGCGCGTCTACGGGCGCACCGGCCGCCTTCAGGGCGAGCTGCGCTTCGAGCGCGGCACGCGTCCGCTGGCGCTGGCGCTCCACCCCTCCGGCAGCCGGGCGGCGCTCGCCGTCGCCCGGCGCGGAGGTTCCCGGGTCCTAGAGCTGCGGCTGAGTGGCGATCCCCTGGTCCGGCGCCGGCTGTTCACCGGACCGGGCACGTTCAGCCAGCTCGCCTGGGCGCCGGGCGGCAAACGCCTGCTGGTGGCCTGGCCCGAAGCCAACCAGTGGCTCCTGATCGGCCGCGACGGCGCGCGAGCCTTTTCCAGGGTCTCCCGGCAGTTCGATCCCGGTGGCAACGGCGCCGGCTTCCCGCGCCTGTCGGGCTGGTGCTGTCCGCGCTGAGCTCCGGCACGGAATACTGCCGGGCATGGCGGCACGCAACGTGTTGGGAGAAGAGCTCGAGCCCTGCGGCGGCGACCCCGTCACGGGCTTCTACCGCGACGGTTGCTGCAACACCGGCCCCGAGGACGTGGGCAGTCACACGATCTGCGCCGTCGTGACCGAGGAGTTCCTCGACCATCAGCGGGGAATCGGCAACGACCTGAGCTCACCCATGCCCCGCTTCGGCTTCCCCGGCCTCGAGCCCGGCGACCGCTGGTGCGTGACTGCCGCGAACTGGCTGCGCGCCCACGAGGACGGCGCGGCGGCGTTCGTGGTGCTCGCCTGCACTCACGAGCGGGCGCTCGAGATCGTCCCGCTGGAGGCGCTGCAGGAGCATGCGGTCGACGTGCCGCCCGACGCCGGCGCATTCGGCAGCTGAGCTTGACTTCGCTCTGGAACATAGCTATAAGCTGTGAATCACAGTTTCAGGCCGAGGAGCCTAGAGATGTCGTCTCGCACCCCCCTGCTCATTGCCGTTCACGGCGCCACCGGAGTCCAGGGTGCCGCCGTAGCGCGGCGCCTGCTCCACGACGGCCACTACGTCCGGGCGGTGGCGCGCCGCCCCGCTCGCAGCCTGGGGATGCCCATGGGCTGCGACCCGTTCAGCGCCGACGTGGCCGATGTCGATGCTCTCGCCCGGGCCTATGCCGGTGCGGACGCCGTGTATGTCCAGCTTCCGCTGGTGTTCGACGAGATCGCGATCGTTCAGGCCGAGCGCGTCGCCGAGGCACTGCGGCGCGAGGAGGTCCGGCGCGTGGTGTTCAACGCCGGGGGACCGTTGCCGGCGGAGCCGGTGGGCCTGCCCTATCTCGACGCCCGCGTCGCGTTGGCCCGGGCGCTGAAGGAGGGACGGTCCACGGCCACGCTGCTCGGTCCGGCGGGGCCGTACATGGAGAACCTGGCGGCGCCGTGGTCGGCCCCGCTGGTGAGTGACGGCGTGATCGCCCACCCGCTCCCGGCCGAGCTGCCGCTGCCCTGGGTCGCGCTCGCCGACCTCGCGGAGCACGTGGCGGCGGCGGTCCGCGGCCCGGGCCACCAGCGCCGCCTGATTGGCGGCCCGCGCGCTCTGACCGGCCATGAGGCCGCCGACGCGCTATCGGTGGCGCTCGCTCGGCCGGTGCGCTGGGAGACGATCGAGCCGGCCGAGTACGAGGAGATGTTGCGCCCGCACCTCGGCGACCACGCCGCCGAGGGTCTCAGCCGTAACTACGGCGCTCTGGCCGCGGGACTGCCGCTTGCCGAACCCGAGCCGGTTGACCTGCGCTGCGGGCGCACCGGCCTCGGGGCCTGGGCGAGCACGCAGGTCTGGGACGAGGCCGGGCTGCTCGCCGTAGCCGGGTGATTCGCTTGCGCTCGCCTCAGGCGAGAACCGGCACCGCGTCCGAGGCGATCGACTCGATCTCCTCGGAGGCTCGCTCGAACTCGTCGTCCGAGAGCACCGGGGTGCCCTCGAACGGCAGCTCGCGGTACAGCTCGAGCCAGGAGCGGCAACCGTGGTACTCCGGCCGCACCTTCACCGTCACCGGACGCGGGATGCGGTAGGTGCGCAGCAGCATCACGTGAAGGGGATGGCGGCGCTTCCAGGCCAGGCGCTTCTCCGCGTAGTCGGTGGTCCAGATGTAGTAGGGCGACAGCGCGTCGATGGCGCGCCGGTCGGTGATCAGGTAGCTCGCGGCCACCTCGGCCCAGGCGCGGATGCGCACCCGCTCGGGCTGGGTGATCCCGCCCTCGCGGATGAGCGCCTCGGCGGGCGGCTCGTTGTCCGGCCAGACGCCCTCCTCGAGGGCCCGGTCGAGCTCCGGCACGTGTGACTGCCGGATCAGGTCGTTGCGCTGGTGATCGAAAGTCGGATAGAGGAAGAAGCGATCGTGCTCGATCTCGAAATGCTTGTTCTCCTCGCGAATTCCGCCCTTACGGAGCGTGATGAGCTGCTCGCCCTCGGCGAGTGCCCGCACGGTGACGGCCCATTCCTTCAATGCGACTGGCATAAACGAGAAAAACCTCCATAAGCGCCGCCTGGCGTTCCGCTTGATTCTCGGGGGGCGCGGGCGGCCATTGTTACCCACGAAAGACCAGCATGCAAGGGAAATTTCGTAGCGAATGCCACGTAGAGGTCGGAACTTTGGCCGACCGGCCAGAGTCCGCCCGGCTAGCGGGGGTCCTCGAGCGCGAGAATCACCGCCGCGAAGTCCTCATCGCCGTGGCCCAGCTCCGACGCGCGAGCGTAGATGCCCTCCACCACGCGGCCCAGCCGCAGCTCCACGCCGAGCGCCTCGGCCTCGGCCAGGCAGTGCCGGATGTCCTTCAGCATGTGGTCGAGCTTGAACAGGGGGTCGAAGTCGTGTTCGAGCATCGGCGGGCCCTTGAGGCCGAGGACGGTGGAGTTGCCGGCACTCCCCGAAGCGACCTCCAGGAAGGCGTCGGGGTCGATGCCCGCCTTGCGCACGGCGATCACGGCCTCTCCCAGTGCGACCGCATGCACGGCGCCCATCGTGTTGGTGAGGAGCTTGGCCAGCTGGGCGTGCCCGGCGGGCCCCACGTGGACGATCCGCTCGCCCATCGCCTCGAACAGTGGCCGCGCGCGCTCGAAGGTCTCCGTCTCGCCGCCGACCATGATCGTGAGCGTGCCGTCCTCGGCCTTCGGCCGTGAGCCCGACACCGGCGCCTCGAGGAAGTCGACGCCGCTCTCGGCCAGCCGCACGCCGATCGCGCGCGACGCCGACGGGGCGATCGTCGACATGTCGATCGCGAGCGTGCCCTCGGCCAGCGACCCCACGGCGCCCTCGTCCCCGAACAGCACGGACTCCACCTCGGGCGAGTCCGTGACCATCGTGATCACCGCGTCGGCGCCCTCGGCGGCGGCCGCCGGCGTCGCGCCGGCCCGGCCGCCGTGCTCGGACACGAAGCGATCGGCCTTGCCTTCGCTGTGCGTCCACACCGACAGCTCGAAGCCCGCACGCGCCAGGTTGGCCGCCATCGGCCAGCCCATGATGCCCAGTCCGTAGAACCCCACGCGTTCAGGCCTTTCCATGTCCTCCACCTCCGGGTGTCTCCATTCGCAGCCGGTCGCCGGCGCTGAGCGTTCCTGAGGCCTTCCCGGGCAGCTCCTCGCCGTTTCGCAGGTTCCGCCCCGGCTTACCCGGTTCGCCGCCGTTCGCACCAGGCGGCCCGTGACGGCGGCGCTCGGTCATCAGCGAGTAGTGCATTTCCTCCAGGGCCTCGAGCTCGCGCACCACGCCGTCGCCGCCGCGGCGCTCGCCCGCGCCCCCCGAGCCGCGCCGCAGTGAGTACTCGACAGCCCTGAGCGGGAACTCCCGCTCCAGCGCCTCCACCGGGGTGTTGAGCGTGTTGGACATGGCCACGTGCACGGCGCTCGGGCCGTCCGAGTCCTCGCACGCGCCCTGGCCGCCGCCGAGGGTCTCGTAGTAGTTGAAGCCGTCGTTGCCGAGCGTGAAGTTGTTCATCGTCCCCTGGCCCAGGGCGTGGCCGAAGGCGGCCAGCACCAGGTCCGCCACCCGCGACGAGGTCTCGGTGTTCCCCGCGACCACCGCCGCCGGAGCGCGGGCGTTGAGCAGTGAACCCTCGGGGGCGATCACCTCCACCGGGCGGTAGGCGCCCTCGCAGGCGGGCACATCGGGATCGGCCAGCACCCGCACGGCGAAGTAGCAGGCCGAGAGCGTCACCGCGAGCGGGCAGTTGAGGTTGCCCTCGTGCTGGCCGGCGGACCCGCTGAAGTCGAGGATCACGGAGTCGCCGTCCACGGTGGCCTTCAGACGCAGCTCCAGGTCCTCGCCCTCGTCGTCGTCCCCGCTGGGCGCCGCCTCGAGCACGTCGCGGGCCTCGCGCTCGCCGTCGTCGAGCTCTGCGATGCGGGCCCGGGTGCGCTGCTCGGCGTAGTCGAGCGTCTCCTCCAGGGCGTCGCGGTAGGTGTCCAATCCGTAGCGCTCGATCAGGGCGGTCACCCGCTCGGCGCCGGCCCGCCCGGCGGCCAGCTGGGCGCGCAGGTCGGCCTCGCGCTGGCGCGGGCCGCGCATCTGCTCCACGAGCCCACGCAGGGTCTCGGCCTCGATCCTGGTGGGCGGGATCACCACCCCTTCCTCCTCGAGCGTCCGGGAGTCGGTGGGCAGGCTGCCGGGCTGGGTGCCCCCGACGTCCGCGTGGTGGGCGCGGCTGGCGGCGAAGCCGATCAGCTCGCGCTCGTGGAACAGAGGCGTGATCACCGTGATGTCGGGCAGGTGGGTGCCGCCCTTGAAGGGATCGTTGAGTATCCAGCTCACCTCCGGCTCGTGCTCCTCGTCGAGCACCGCCGCCACGGCCGAGGGCATGGCGCCGAGGTGGACCGGGATGTGCTCGGCCTGCATCACCATGCGCCCGCGCCCGTCGAACAGCGCGGTGGAGGCGTCGCGGCGCTCCTTGATGTTCGCCGAGTGGGCCGAGCGCACCAGCACCGCGCCCATCTCGTCACAGGCGGCGCTGAGCGCGCCGAGCATCACCTGCAGCGTTACGGGGTCCAGGCGGCTCACCGCTCCATCACCACGCCGTCGGCGTCGGCCTGGGCGTGCCAGCCGGGCGGCACCACCAGCGTGGCTCCGGGCAGCTCGAAGATCGCCGGGCCGTCGGTCTCGGCGTCGCCCGGCCCCAGGATCGCGGCCTCCACCTCCTCGTCGCCGAAGCGCACCGTGCGGCTGCCGCGCTCCTCCGCGGCGTCCGAGGTGGCGGGAGCGAGCTCGGCCCCGGGCAGGGCGGCGGCCACGCGGATCGTCACCAGCTCGAGCTCGGCGTCGGGATCGCTGTAGCCGTAGCGCTCGTCGTGGACCTTGTCGAAGTCGGCACGCAGCTTCTCCGGGTCGGGGGCGAGCTCACCCGGCACCGACAGCTCGAACGCCTGGCCGGCGTAGCGCAGGTCGTAGGTCGCCCGCAGCTCCGCCTCGGACTCGCCCAGCTCCTCCCGTCCCTTGTCGCCCAGGCGCTCGACGATCGACGCGGCCTTGTCGCCGGTGAGCTCGTCCCCGGCGAGCAACACGCTCTCCACCAGGTCGCGGCGGCGCTCGGACACCACGAGGCCGAGCGCCGACAGCACGCCGCTGGCCAGCGGGACCACCACCCGATCGACCCCCAGCTCGTCCGCGATCTGGGCCGCGTGCAGCGGGCCGGCGCCACCGAACGGGATGAGGGTCATGCCGCGAGGGTCGATGCCCCGCTCGACTGTGACCACACGGACCGCCTGGGCCATGGCCGCGCCGGCCACCCGCGCGATGCCGGCGGCCGTCTCGGCCGTGTCCAGCCCGAGCTCGTCGCCGAGCGACGACACCGCCTGCTCGGCGGCGTCGCGGTCGAGCTCCACGCCGCCGGCCAGGGGCGAGGACGCGTCGAGATAGCCGAGCAGAAGGTTGGCGTCGGTCACCGTGGGCTGGTCGCCGCCGCGCCCGTAGCAGGCCGGCCCCGGGTCGGCGCCGGCCGAGCGGGGGCCCACCCGGAGCGCGCCGCCGGAATCGCGCCAGGCGATCGAGCCCCCGCCGGCTCCGACCGTGTGGACGTCCACCATCGGCAGGGCGAGCGCCCGCCCACCCACCTCGCGCCCGCTGCCCACGGCGGCTGCTCCGCCCACGATCAGCGACACGTCACACGAGGTTCCGCCCATGTCCAGCCCCACGGCGTCGGCGTCGCCCGCCACCCGCGCGGCGCCCACCGCGCCGCCCGCGGGACCCGAGAGAACGGTCCAGGAGGCGTGCCGCGCTGCCGTGCCCGCCCCGGCGGTGCCGCCGCTCGAGAGCATCACCTCGGGCTCGGGGAGGCCCTCCTCCTCGGCCCGTGCGGTCAGGCGCTCGAGGTATCCGCGCAGGAGGGGCGAGAGGGCTGCGTCCACGATCGTGGTGGCGCAGCGCTCGTACTCGCGGAACACGCCCGCCGTCTCGTGCGAGGTCGACACGTGCACGTCGCTGAGCTCCTCACCCAGGAGCTCGGCCACCCGCTGCTCGTGCTCGGGATGCAGGAAGCTCCACAGCAGGCACACCGCGGCGGACTCGGCCTCGAGGTCGCCGAGCCTCTGCCGGAGCTCGTCCTCCTCGAGGTCGCGCAGCACCCCGTCGGGGCCGGTCCGCTCCGGGACCGCCACGCGCAGCTCGTGCGGCACGAGCGGCGGCGGGTGGCCGGCGCAGAGCCGGTAGAGCTCGGGGCGCGCCTGGCGCCCCAGCTCCTCCAGGTCGGTGAAGCCCTCGGTGGCCAGCAACGCGGTGCGCGCCACGTTTCCCTCCAGCAGCGCGTTCGTGCCCACGGTCATCCCGTGGACGAAGCGCGTGACCGCGCTCGCCTCCGCCCCCGCCTCGCCGAGCACCTCCCGCACGGCGCTGATCACGCCCTCGGACTGGTCGTCGGGAGTGGTGGGCGCCTTCGCGGTGTGGAGCCGCTCGTCCGTCAGGAGCGCGGCGTCGGTGAAGGTGCCGCCTACGTCCACCCCGAGAATCATCTCGGGGTGGACGCTATGGCTTTTAGGCGGCAACCACCTCGGCGACGACCTCACCGAGGTGCTTGTGCGACGGGCAGTATTTGCTTCCCGGCAGCGGCACACGCTGGCACGCGGTACCCCGGCGCGTGCTTGCGTGACAGCAGACGGGACTGCCGTCGAACGTGACACCGGTCCGGAGCTGGGTGTCGACGAACTCTGTGGCGAGCGTCATGTGCTTCTGGCACATCCGGAAGACGCGCAGCTGCTCGGTCATCGGGAAGAAGTGGCGCACATCCCTGAAGAGCGTCTTGACCGGCTTCGCGAAGTAGTGGCGGTCGAGTGCGAGCCGCTCCATCGACGACTCGCACGACCTGAGGAAGCGCAGCCGGGTGGTGGCCACGTCCTCGCCCCTGCATGCCACCACGTCTCGCGCCAACTCCCGGTACAACGAGCGACTGAACTGGTACATCGGGCCTCCCTTGCCCTCGGCCGTATTCCTCGTGCGCTCCAACGCTCTGAATGTTGAGTTGGCGTTAAGAGGCCTGTCTCGACTACACGGGTTACGATCGGCACATGGCCAGCCTTCTTGACCTCACGAGCCAGGGCGATCCCGCCACGATCACCGACGACGCGTACCTCAACCGGACGCTCAAGCTGATGAATCCGCAGCAGCTGTACGAGCTGTGGGAGCGCCAGCAGTGGCAGTCGCAGGCGATCGACCTCGAGCGCGACAAGGAGCAGTGGGCCGCGATGCCCGAGGAGCAGAAGGACGAGCACCTGTGGGGGCTCAGCTCGTTCTTCGTCGGCGAGGAGCGGGTGACCACGCAGTTCTCCGGGCTCGTTATGGCCTACGAGGACGAGCAGGAGGAGGCGTTCCTGACGACCCAGCAGGTCGACGAGGCGCGTCACATGCAGTTCTTCGACCGCTACTACCGCGAGGTGCTCGGGGTGGACCACGAGCGCATCCAGGAACGGCTCGCCGCCGTGCGCGTCCATCTCACGGACTCGTTCGTGGAGCTCTTCGACGAGCGCCTCGTGAAGGCCGGCGAGCGCCTGATCGCGGATCCCTCGGACATCGACGCCAAGGTCGACTTCATCACCGCGTACCACATGGTCATCGAGGGGACGCTCGCTCTCACCGGGCAGCACTTCATGCTCGACTGGTACGAGAAGGCGGAGCTCTGCCCGGCTTCCAGGAGGGCTTCTCGAACATCGCCCGTGACGAGCATCGCCACGTGGCCTACGGGACCTGGTTCCTCCAGCAGAAGTGCGCCGACCCGCAGCTGCGGGAGCGAGTCCAGGCCACCCTCAACGAGCTGCTGCCGCTCGCCGCCGGCGTGCTCGTGCCCAAGGGGTATGCGCTGGGCGACGAGTACGAGTTCTTCGGCTACACGAGCGAGGAGCAGGCCGCGTTCGCCTACAGCGCGCTCACGCGCCGCCTGAAGGTCATCGGCGTCGGCCTCGCTACCGCATCGGCCGCATGAGCCAGTCCATACGCCGCCGCGCGTAGACCAGCGGGTGGCCTTCCTCGATGCGCCCGCCGTCGAGGTCGCCGATCAGGATCGTGTGGTCGTAGCGGACGAAGTTGTCCGCGCGCCGGCAGCGCAGGTAGGCCAGCGTGCCCTCGAGCTCGGGCACGTCGCCGTCCCAGGACCAGGTGAGGCCCTCGAACTTGTCCGGCAGCTCGCGGTCGGCGAAGCGCTGGGCGAGCGCCAGCTCGTCGCTGCGCAGGAGGTGGACCCCGAAGTGGTCGCTCGCGATCAGGGCGTCGTGGCAGCGTGAGCTGTGCCAGATCGAGCACAACAGCGACGGCGGGTGGGCACTGAAGGAGGCGACCGACGTGGCGGCCAGGCCACACGGCGCGCCGTCGGGACGGCGAGCGGTGATCACCGCGACCCCGGAGGCCAGCAGCGTCATCGACTCCGTGAACAGCTCGTGGACCGGGGTGTCGGGGGTCATTCCCATCGCTCGAAGCGCGGCTCGGAGCCGGCCCCGACCAGGGTATGCATGTGGTCGAGAGCGGGATCGGTGTCCGGGTGGTCGGTGCGCTGGTGGGCCCCGCGGCTCTCCTCGCGCGCCAGCGCCGAGGCGGCAATCAGCCGGGCGAGCGGGAAGGGGTCGGCGAGCAGCTCGCGCAGGCGCTCGGGGTCGCGCTGCAGCCCGGCGTCGCGCCACAGCGCCGCGCGCGTCTCCTCGGCCGGCGCGGCGGGCCCGGCCGGCTTGGGCGCAGCAGGCCCGGACGGCGGCTCGGGGTCGCCGAGCGCCGCCAGCGCGGCGCGCCGGCCGAAGACGAAGCACTCGGCCAGTGAGTTCGACGCCAGCCGGTTGGCGCCGTGGATGCCGGTGCAGGCGCACTCGCCCACCGCGTAGAGCCCCGGCAGCGTGGACCTGCCGTCGAGGCCGGCCGCGATGCCGCCCATCGTGTAGTGGGCGGCGGGAGCCACCGGGATCAGGTCGTGCTCCGGGTCGAGATCGACCTCCGCCAGCGCGGCGCCGATGTTGGGGAAGCGGGCCACGTCGACCTCGCGCATGTCGAGGCTCACCGCTTGCCGGCCGCTGCGGCCCAGCTCGGCCTCGATCGCGAGCGCCACCTGGTCGCGCGGTGCCAGCTCGTCCACGAAGCGCTCGCCCTCGGAGTCGAGCAGCCGCGCGCCTTCGCCGCGCACCGCCTCGGTGATGAGAAAGCCGTCACGCGGCCCGTCGAGCCGCAACGCCGTGGGGTGGAACTGCATGAACTCGAGGTCGGCCAGCTCGGCGCCGGCCGCCACGGCGAGCGTCAGCCCCGCGCCCACCGCGCCGCGGGGGTTGGTGGTTCGTGCCCACAGCGCCGCCATCCCACCGGTGGCGAGGATCACCGCGCGGGACAGCACGATCAGCTCATCGCCGGCCCGCGACCGCGACGCCAGGCCCGCGCAGCGGCCCTCATGGGTCACGAGCGCCGTGGCGGCGCGCGGCTCGAGCACCGCGATGCTGTCGTGGGTGGCGGCGAGCGCGGACAGGTCGCGCGTGATCCGGCGGCCGGTGGCGGAGCCGCCCGCGTGCACGATGCGGCGGCGCGAATGCCCGCCCTCCAGCCCGAGGGCCAGGTTCCCGGAACGGTCGGCGTCGAACTGCACGCCCAGCTCCTGCAGGTCGTGCACCCCGTCGGGAGAGTCGCGGCAGAGCACCTGAACGGCGCTGTCGCGCGCGGCGGCGCGCCCGGCGGTCAGGGTGTCCTCGGCGTGCAGCTCAGCAGAGTCGTCCAGCGCGAGCGCGGCCGCGATCCCGCCCTGCGCCCAGTAGCTCGCCGTCTGGGCCAGCGGCGAGCGGCTCACCAGCGCGACCCGTGCGCCCTGGCGGGCCGCGACCAGCGCGGAGTAGAGCCCGGCGGCGCCGGCGCCCACCACTGCCACGTCGGTGCGAAGGGGCTCGGCCACGCGCCGGGATACCGTACCGGCGCGCGTGTCTCCGCCCTTCATCAGCCACCCCGCCTCGCTGGCCCACGACACCGGCCCCGGCCACCCCGAGCGCTCCGAGCGGATCGTGGCGATCGAAGCCGAGCTCGAGCGCCGCGACTGGCTCGGCTGGGAGAGGCGCGAGGCGCCGGCCGCGACCGAGGAGCAGCTGCTGCGCGTCCACCCGCCCGAGTACGTGGAGCGGGTGCGCGAGATGTGCGCGCGCGGGGCGGCCTTCGACCTCGACACTCCCACCAGCCCGGGGTCCTGGGAGGCGTCGTTGCGGGCCGCGGGCGGGGCCTGTGCCCTGGTCGAGACCTTGCTGGGCGAGGGCGAGCGCGCCGGCTTCAGCTGCCTGCGCCCGCCCGGCCACCACGCGGAGCCCTCGCGGGCCATGGGCTTCTGCCTGTTCGCCACCGTCGCGCTGGCTGCGCGCCACGCGATCGACTCGCTGTGGGCCGAGCGCGTGCTCGTGCTCGACTGGGACGTGCACCACGGCAACGGCACCAACACGATTTTTCGCAGCTCCCCGGAGGTGCTCTTCGTGAGCATCCACCAGTTCCCGTTCTGGCCGGGCAGCGGACCGCTCAGCGACGTCGGCGATGGGGAGGGCGAGGGCTTCTCGTTCAACCTGCCGGTTCCCGCCGGCACCGGTGAGCCGGCCTTCCTGTCGCTGGTGGAGCACGTGGTGGCTCCCGCCGCTCGCGCCTACCGCCCGGATCTGATCCTGATCTCCGCGGGCTACGACGCCCACCGCGACGATCCTCTGGGCGGCCTGGCGCTCGAAACGTCCTCCTACGGTGCGCTGTCGCGCCAGATGCGCGCGCTCGGGGCGGAGCTCGATGCGCCGGTGGGGGCGGTGCTCGAAGGGGGCTACGACCTCGATGCGCTGGCCGCCTCGGTGGCGGAGACGATGGAGGCCCTGGCCGGAGACGGCGAGCCTCCCTCCGCGGTCGAGCGCCACCCGCTGGCCGACGAGGCCGCCGAGGTGCTCGGGCGCTACTGGCCTCTCTGAACCAGCTGGGGGTAGGCGCCCGGGTAGCGGTCCTGGAGCCCGGCGGCCTGGCGGGCTGCTCCCTCGCGGGTGTCGAAGCGGCCGGAGTAGACGATCCACAGCCCGGTGCCCAGGTTGTAGGGGTCGGAGCGGAACAGGCCCGCCTCCAGGCCGGAGCTGCGTGCGGCCCGGGCCACGCGGCGCGCGGCGGGACCGTCGCTCGAGCTCACGAGCACGACGGTGTGGGCGCGCAGGCCCGCGGGCCAGCCCGGCAGCCCGCCGGCCGTGGTCGGGATGGTCTCGGTCGCGGTGGTGTCGGTCGCGGCCGTGTCGGTCGGCTCGGTCACCGTTTCGGCCGGCTGGGTCTCGGTCGCCGTCCGCTCGGGTGGGAGGGTCGTGCGCGTGGATGACTCGGTCTCCTGGCCCTGTCCGGACACCACGGCCGGGCCGGGGCCACCGGCGCTGCCGCCGCCGTCTCCGCCGCCGCCGTCGTCGCTCGTGAGCTCGGCGATGGCGAAGCCGAACAGGCCCGCGCCGATCACGATCACGGCCATCAGGGCCGCGGCGATGGCGGTCCTCGGCTCGTTCGCCCACGAGCGCCGCTCGGCCAGCGCCACGCGCCCACCGCAGTTGAGGCAGACGAGCTGGCGCGGCTCCACCGGCTCGCCGCAGGTCGGGCAGGGGCGCTCCTCGCTCACCGCTGTTCCATCGCCTCCTCGAGCTCGCGCACCTCGCGGTCGACCTTGCCGAGCTCGATGGCCTTCTCCTGTAGGAGCTCCGGCGCGCGCTGGCCCTGGCGGTGCAGCTCATAGACGAGCGCGCCCAGGTCGAGCAGAAGTGCCTCGCGCAGGCGGCGCTGTTCGCGCAGCCGCCGCCGGCTGCGAAGGTCAGCCACGCAGGGCCTCCTCGGTCACTCTCAGAATTCCCTCGCGGCGGCGCTCCATCGGGAAGGCCGTGAGAATACGCTCGCGCGCCGCCGCGGACGCGCCAGGGCCGAGCTCGAACGCCCGCCGGATGCCGTCGGCCACCTCTTCGGGGTCCTGCGAGCCGATCAAAACCCCCGCGTCGCCCACCACCTCCGGCATCGCGGTCACGTTCATCACCACCGGCACGCAGCCGGCAAGCATCGCCTCGGCCACGGCGAGGCCGAAGCCCTCGTGACGCGAGGCCTGCACGTACACAGCCGCGCGGCGATAGGCGTCGAGCAGGTCCTCGTCGGAGAGCCAGCCGGTGAGCTCGACGTTGTGACCACCACGGTTGCGAAGCTCCTCCACGGCGTGGCCGAGCCACTTGCCGGCGAGCACGAAGCGAACGTCCGGCAGCTCGTAGGAAGCCTCCACGAACGGGAGCTGGCCCTTCTGCACGAGCGTGCCCTCGTCGACTGCGCCGACGGTCAGCGCCACGCGCTCCTTCGGCTCCGCGGGCAGCTCGCCGAACGGGTCGGGCACGCCGTGATGGATGACCGTCACCCGCTGCGGAGGGATGGGCGTGTTGCGCTCGATCTCCGCGAGCGAGTAGTCCGAGTTCGTGATCAGGCGGCCGGCGCGGCGGAAGATCCAGCGCGCCGCGTGCTTGCGCACGCCGCCCTGCTGGTGGCCGTAGCCGATGTCCGGCATGTTGGCCACGTCGAAGCCGCCGATCACCATCACCGAGGGCTTGCGCAGCAGCCAGGCCAGCGTGATCGGGAAGAACGTGTGCCACGAGGCGAACCAGCCGAACACCAGGTCGGCCCGCCGGACCCCGCCGATCACCTTCACGGGATTGGGCAGGCGGCCCGGCTGATAGAGGTCCTCGACCTCGTAGCGCTCGCTCAGGATCTCCCGGTCGATGGCCACGAAGCTGGCCTTGCGCGAGTGCACGTAGAGAACGCGCGGGCGCTTCACGCCGCCACCGGCTCTCTCGCCTCGACGAAGGCGCCGTGCCACTCCGACAGCTCGAGCAGGCAGTAGAGCACCGCCTTGTGGTCGGCCCGCCCGCGCCGGTGCTCGTCCACCAGCCGGGCCACCGCCGTCGGCTCCACCAGGTCGGCCAGCGCCGAGCCGGGGCGGTAGCGGCGCGTGACCTCGCCGCCGAGCGAAGCGCGCAGCCAGTCGTCGTAGGGGGTGGCCCAACCGTGCTTGGGGCGGCCCGCGATTCCGGGCGGGAGGATTCGCTCCATCGCCTGCCGGTGCAGGCGCTTGCCGGCCCGGGGGCGGACACGGGCCGAGGCCGGGATGCGCTCGACGAAGCGCATGAGCTCGAGGTCGAGGAAGGGCACGCGCAGCTCGAGGCCTGCGGCCATCGACATCTTGTCGTTGCAGATCAGGATCCCGTCCGGAAGGAACATGCGGGTGTCGAGGTAGAGAGCTTGCTCGAGCAGGTCGCGGCCGGCCACGTCGCCGAGATAGCCGCGCGCGGTGTCGAGGCGCTCGCCGCGGGCCTGTGCATCGGTCTCTCCGTGCGTCAGGAGGTCGCGGCGCACGCGGTCGTCGGTGATCTCGACCAGGCGCAGTAGTCGCTCGACGTCGCCGCGGCCGCCGAGCACGTGGGCGGTGCGGCGCGCCCGGGCGGCGCGTGGCAGCGCCCGGGCCAGCGCCGCGGCCGGCCCGGCTGCGGCGGCGGGAACGAAGCGCAGGTGATCGAGCACCGCGGCGGCCTGATGGCGGCCGTAGCCCCCATGCGGCTCGTCGGCGCCCTGCCCGGCGAGCACCACCTTCACCCGTTCGGCGGCAAACCGCGACACCTGCAGCAGCGCGGGCGCGCTCGGGATGCCGCAGGGCTCCTCGAGCCTCGGCACGCAGCGCGCGAGCTCGGTGAGGAAGTCCGCGTCGGTCATCACGGTGGCGTGGTGGTCGGTGCCGATCAGGCGGGCGCTCTCGGCTGCCGGGGCTCGCTCGTCCAGCACGTCTCCGTGACCGGGGAAGCCGATCGTGAACGTGGTGGGGGGCTCTGAGGAGCGCGCCGCCATGGCGGCCACCACGGCCGCGCTGTCGACCCCGCCGGACAGGAAGGCGCCGTAGGGGACGTCGGACATCATCTGCCGCTCGACCGCGTCGACGAAGCGCTCCGCCAGCTGGGCCGCCAGCTCGTCCTCGCCGGTGTCGGCGAACGTCGCTCCGGGGGCCTCTCGCCAGCTGAGCACGCGCGGGGCGCTCCCCTCCTCGACGACCAGCGTGGAGGCGGCCGGCAGCTTGTTGACCCCTTCGAACAGGGTGCGGGGGGACGGAACGAAGCGGCAGGCGAGGTAGTGATCCAGGGCCACGCGATCGACCCGCGGCGTCACCAGCCCGGCGGCGATGAGGGCTCCGACCTCGGACGCGAGGGCCACGCGCCGCCCGTCGGTCCACCAGTAGAGCGGCTTGACGCCGAGAGCATCGCGGGCGGCGATGAGTCGCCGCTTGCGGTGGTCCCAGAGGGCGAAGGCGAAGATCCCGTTGAGCCGGCGCACGCAGTCGAGCCCGTGCTCCTCGTAGCCGTGCACCACCACCTCGCTGTCCGAGTGGGTGGCGAAGCGGTGTCCCCGGGCCTCCAGCTCGCGCCGCAGCTCGTGCTGGTTGTAGATCTCCCCGTTGACGATCGCGGTGACGTTGCCGTCCTCGGAGTCGAGCGGCTGGTCGCCGCCCGCCACGTCGATGATCGCCAGCCGGGTGTGGGCGAGCGCCAGCGGCCCGAGCCGTCTCAGCGCATCGCCGTCGGGCCCACGGTGCCGAAGCGCCTCGACCATGCGCTGTGCCGCTTCGGGGCCCGACGTGCCGGCCGGATCGAAGATTGCGCCGATCCCGCACATGCCGCGCTGATCATGGCAGGGCGGCCTGTCGCCGCCTTGTCACAGCCCTGCGTCTGTCTTGGTGCACTCGCGTCTGGAGCCGTGCGTCGACGCAGCGGAGCATCCATCGCGTCCGTCAGATCCGCGAAGGGAGAACCGATGTACCGCCTCATGGGACGCATCCACGCCGGCCTCGCCGGCCTGCGCTCGAGCCACGGCCAGGGCACGGTCGAGTACGTGGCCCTGATCCTGCTGGTGGCCCTGGTGATGGCCGGAGTGGTGGCCGCGATGAAGGGCTTTCGCACCGACGAGGGCAAGGAGCTCGGCGACGTGATCATCGGCAAGATCAAGGAGGCGGTGCGCAAGGTCCAGTTCTGAAGCAACCCCGCCGTGGGGCGCCTTGGTGGGCGGAGGTATAAGTGATGTCCTTATACAAGGGTAGAGTGGTGGATAGCCGTGGACGCCCGCTCGAATCCCTACGCCCCCGGGGCCGGCACGAAGCCGCCCGCGTTGACGGGCCGGGATACCGAGATCGAGGACTTCGTGATCCTGCTCGAGCGCCTCCACCGGGGCACCGCCGGGCAGAGCATGATCCTGCGCGGTCTCCGCGGCGTGGGCAAGACGGTTCTTCTCAACACCTTCGAGGACATCGCGGTGGAGCGAGGCTGGCTGTCGGTCTTCAAGGAGTGCGAGGAGTCGACCTCGCTCCCGGCCCTGGTGGCCCGCCACTGCCGGCGGCTCATCGAGGACCTCAAGCCCGGCGCCAAGGCGATTCGCCGGCTGCGCTCGGTGCTCGACCGGCTGTCCACGTTCAGCGTCGTGGATCCCAACGGGTTCGAGCTCAGATTCGATCTGCGCCGCGGCACGGCCGACACCGACGCTCTCAGCGACGACTTCGTCGACCTGCTCGTGGGGCTCGCCACAGCGGCCGCGGAGCGCGACCGAGGGGTCGTGTTCCTGTTCGATGAGGTCCAGTTCATCCATCCAGCGGAGTTCGGGCCCTTCGTCGTCGGCCTGCACCGCATCAGCCAGAAGGGACTTCCCCTCACGTGCGTGGCGGCGGGGCTGCCGAGCCTGCCCGCGCTTGCCGGGGAGGCAAAGACCTACGCCGAGCGGCTGTTCACCTATCCGACCATCGGCCCGCTTGACCGTGAGGCCGCCGATGAGGCGCTGGCCCGGCCGGCATGGGTGCAGAAGGTGACGTTCGCCAAGAGCGCGCTCGCCTTGGCCCACGAACGCACGCGTGGCTACCCCTATTTCATCCAGGAGTACGGCAAGTACTCGTGGAACGTGGCCGGCGGCGCTCGTATCGACCGCGCCGACGTCGAGCGGGGCGGGCATCTCGCCCAGCGCGCCCTGGACGAGGGGTTCTTCTTCGTCCGGGCCGAGCGCGCCACCGCGGGCGAACGGAAGTTCATGCGGGCGATGGCCGGGATCGGAGACGGGCCCTACCCGGTGCGCGAGATCGTCGCGGCCATGGGGAAGAGAAAGGCGAGCCAGCTGTCGGTGCAGCGCGAGTCGCTGATCCGAAAGGGGCTCGTGTACAGCCCGCGGATCGGGACCCTGGACTTCACCGTGCCTCTGTTCGCCGACTACCTGCGTCGCCGCTTCCCGAGTGTATGAGTCGGTCTAGCTACTTATAAGCAAAATGCTTATAGCCGCATATACCCCTTCAGACGACTCCGAGGCCCGTATTGCCTGCGACCATTGCCGCCGTGGCTGAGCGCGAGCCCAACCTGCCGATTGCCGTCTTCGACTCAGGGGTCGGCGGTCTCACCGTGCTGCACGAGTGCCTCGTGTCGCTGCCGCACGAGGACTTCCTGTACCTCGGCGACACCGCGCGCTTCCCCTATGGCGACCGCTCGCCGGAAGAGCTGCTCGCGTTCGCGCGCGAGCTAGCCGGGATCCTGCTCGCCCGGGGTGCCAAGCTGCTCGTGGTGGCATGCAACTCGGCCACCGCCGCCGCCCTTCCTGTGCTGCGAGCCGAGCTCGAAGGGAGGGTCCCGGTGCTGGGCGTGGTGCGGCCGGAGTCGCAGCTCGCCGCGGCGGCCACGCGCAACGGGAAGGTCGGGTTGATCGCCACGCCGGCCACGGTCCGGAGTGGTGCCTACGCCCGGGCGCTCGCCCACGCTGCGCCGGCCGCGGAGCTGCACGCGGTGGCCTCTGCCGAGCTCGCGCCGCTGATCCAGGAGGGCGGCGAGGTGGACGAGCGCGTGGTGAGCTGCGTGGAGGGCGCCTGCCGTCCACTGCGCGCGGCGGGGGTGGACACGGTGATCCTCGGCTGCACGCACTACCCCCTGGTCCGGCCGGTCCTTCAGCGGACGATGGGCCGCGGTGTGACGATCGTCAGCTCGGGCGAGGCGATCGCCTCGGAGATCCACGCGCGGCTGCGCTCGGCCGCGCTCGAGCGCGACCACGAGCGGCGCGGCCACTACAGCTTCCTCGCCAGCGGCGATCCCGAGGAGTTCCGCCGCCTCGGCACGCGCTTCCTCCAACTCCCCATCGGGGCCGTCGAGCACGTCGAGGTCGCGGGAGCGACCGGCAGGGTGGCGGCGTGAGCGCGCCCGATACCGCTGCCGCGCTGCGCAGGGACGGCCGCTCCGCGGGCGACCTGCGCCCCGTGAGCATCACCACCGGGTTCGTGACCACCGCCACCGGCTCGGCGCTCATCGAGGTGGGGGGTACGCGCGTGATCTGCACGGCGACCGTCGAGAAGGAGGTTCCGCGCTGGATGGCCGGCCGGGGCCGGGGCTGGGTCACCGCCGAGTACGGGATGCTCCCCGCGTCCACCGGCGAGCGCAAGCGGCGCGACGTCACGAAGGGGCGCCCGGACGGGCGCACGGTCGAGATCCAGCGCCTGATCGGCCGCTCGCTGCGCGGGGTCGTGGACTTCGAGGCGCTCGGCGAGCGCACCGTCTGGATCGACTGCGACGTGCTCGAGGCCGACGGCGGCACCCGCTGCGCGGCCATCACCGGCGGCTTCGTGGCGCTCGAGCTGGCCCTGCGCAAGGTCCAGTCCGACGGCGGGCTCGACCGGCTGCCACTAACCGGCTCGCTGGCCGCGGTGTCGTGCGGCATCGTCGACGGCCGGGCGCTGCTCGACCTCGACTACTCGGAGGACTCCACCGCCGAGGTTGACGCCAACGTGGTCATGACCGGCGACGGCGGGCTCGTGGAGGTGCAGGCCACGGCCGAGCGGACGCCCCTCTCCCGAGCCTCCCTCGACGAGCTGCTGGCGCTGGCCGCCGACGGCATCGACCGGCTGCGCGCCGCGCAGGAGGCGGCGGTCGCGGCCCACTGAGACGTCGTGCGGCTGGTCCTCTCCACCCGCAACGACCACAAGCTGCGCGAGCTCGCGCAGCTGATGCGCCCCTACGAGCTCGATCCGCTGCCCGACGGCGTGGAGCTGCCGCCGGAGACCGGGACCACGTTCGCCCAGAACGCGCTGGGAAAGGCGCGAGCGGCGGCCATGGCCACCGGCCGGCCGGCGATCGCCGACGATTCGGGCATCGAGGCAGCGGCCCTGCGCGGCGCCCCGGGCGTGTGGTCGGCTCGCTTTGCCGGTGACGACGCGAGCGACGAGGACAACCTCCTCAAGCTGCTGGACGAGGTTCCGGAGGACGGCGACCGCCATGTGGCCTACGTCTGCGCCCTCGCCTACGTGGAGCCCGGAGGCCGCGAGGAGGTCGTGCACGGCCGCTGCGAGGGCACCCTCGCCTTGGAGCCGCGCGGCACGGGCGGCTTCGGCTACGACCCCGCCTTCGTGCCCGACGACTACCCGGACGGGCGCACGATGGCCGAGCTCTCACCGGTCGAGAAGGACGCCATCAGCCACCGCGGCCGGGCGGCCCGCCAGCTGGCCCGGATGCTGGCCCTCGCGGAGGAGTCCGACCGCCCCTCCGGCCCGCTCCGGGCTCTCCTGGGGGCGAGCGCTAGGGAGCGCCGCGGGGGTCGTCGCCGGAGGGGGCGCTGATGGACCCGGTTCGCCCGGCGCGCCGGCGCGTGGTCGCCGCCGCCGCGGCCCCCGGCCGAGCCGTGGGCCCGGAGGCCCAGACGCCGCGCAAGGAGCGCGCGGCCGCCGTCTCGATCATCTCCAACACGCTGCTGATCGCGCTGAAGGTGGTGGCGGGCGTGGTCACCGGCTCGATAGCGATCCTCACCGAGGCCGCTCACTCGGCGATCGACCTCGTGGCCTCGATGATCGCGTTCTTCTCCGTGCGCAAGGCCGGGCAGCCGGCCGACGACTCGCACCCCTACGGCCACGACAAGGTCGAGAACGTGGCCGCGGCCATCGAGGGGATGCTGATCCTGGTGGGGGCCGGCGTGATCATCTTCGAATCGGCGCGCCGGCTGGCCGAGGGTTACGAGGTCCATTCGCTGGGCTTCGGCATCGCCGTGATCGGCTTCTCGGCCGTGGCCAACCTGGGGGTGTCGACCTACCTCTACCGCCAAGGCCGGCTCACGGAGTCGCCTGCCCTGGAGGGCGATGCGGCCCACCTGCGTACCGATGCCGCCACGTCGTTCGGCGTGCTGATCGGGCTCGTGCTCGTGGAGCTCACCGGTGCCACCTGGATCGACCCCACCGCGGCCCTGCTGGTGGCGGGGGCGATCGTGTTCGCCGGCGTGCGCATCCTCAACCGGACGAGCCGGGTGCTCGTGGACGAGGCGCTGCCCGCCGACGAGCTCGAACAGGTGCGGCAGGCCATCTCGGAGCATGGGGCGCCAGAACTCGTCGGCTTTCACAAGCTGCGCGCCCGCCGTGCGGGCAGCCGGCGCTACATCGACCTCCACGTCCAGTTCCGCGACGGAACCAGCCTGCGCCGCGCACACGAGGTCTCGCACGAGCTGCAGGCCGCGATCGCGGGGCGGCTGCGAGGCACCGACGTGCTCATACATCTCGAGCCCGAGGAGTACGCCGACCGCGTCGACGACGGCGGCCCTAGAGCAGGTTGACCGCCGCGGCGGCGGCCACGGCCAGCAGCACTCCCGAGTAGCCGAAGTAGCCGTTCAGCAGGAGCAGGAAGGCGGCGATCAGGCAGATCGCGACCGTCACGAGCCACGAGATTCGGGACAGGGGCACGCGGCTATTCTGACCGTCATGGCCGACACGCTCAGTCCGGAGGCCGCGGCGGACCGCCTGTGTGAGCTCTCGGCCGACGCCCGCGCGGCCGTGCTGCTCGACGCCGCCGGGGCCCTCGCGGGTTCGAGCGAGGCCGACCCGGAGCGCGCCCGCAGGCTCGGCGACATGGCCCGCGAGCTGTTCGAGACCGTGGACCGGTCCACGCGCGACTGGGACGCCGATCCGCCCGAGCAGGTGGAGGCCCAGGTGGCGGGCGGCGGGGTGTACGGCTCGCGCACGCCGCGCTGGACGCTCGCGGTGGTGGCCCGCCGCGGCGCGCTCTCCTCGCTCATGCTCTGCGATCTGCGCGCCGTTCTGAGCGAGCTCGAGGGCGGGCCTGCGATCCGCCGGTCCACTGCCGCCGACGCCGGGGCCGGCTCCGGCCGACCCGCGAGCGAGGAGGAGGCCGCGGGTGAGTCGCCGGTGCCGGAGCTCGGGACGCGACCTCCGGGAGAACGGGGCGTGAAGGCGTGAAGGAGAAGCGCAAGGGGCCGATCTCGCGGGCCGGCGGGCTCGTGGACTCCGTGGCCGCGACCGTGCGGCGCATGCAGCGCGAGCGCGAGCCGCGTGTGCTGGCCTACGACCCCACGGGCTACGCCCGCCTGATCCAGCCCGAGGCCCGCGGGCACGGGCGCATCCTCGAGCTGGCCGAGGAGATGGTGGATCTCGCGGCCGAGCCCGATCCGGCCGACGAGGGCACCCGGCGCCGGCGCTCCCGGCGCGCTACGGGCGACGGCGAATGACGCTCGTCTCGCCGGACCTGGCCGAGCGCGTACTGGCGCGTGCCCTCGAACGTGGCGGCGACTTCGCCGAGCTGTACGCGGAGTCGCGGCACGGCTTCGGGCTGTCGCTCGACGACGGACGCATCGAGCACCCCCAGGGAGGCCGCGAGCGCGGCGCCTGCGTGAGGGTCGTCCAGGGCGAGTCCACCTACTACGGGCACGTGGACGGTCTGGCCGAACCCGACCTCCTGCGGGTGGCCGGCTCGGCCTCCCAGGCCGTGCGCGGCGACGCTCGCCGTGCCGCCGCCCTGTCGGCTGCCGCCCCGGCCGGCGGGCACCCGGTGGCGCTGGCCCCCGAGGAGGTGGAGGCCGCCCGCAAGGCGGAGCTGCTGCGGGCCTGCAACGACCGGGCGCGCTCGGCCGGAGCCGAGGTCACCCAGGTGCGCCTGGGCTACGCGGAGTCGCGGCGGCAGGTGGAGATCTTCAACTCGGAGGGCCACGCGGCCTCCGACGACCGCACGCGGGTGCGACTGAGCGCCCAGGTCGTGGCCCGCCGCGGCGAACGGGTGGAGACCGGCACCGACACGCGCGGCGGACACGCGGGCTTCGAGCTCCTCGAACAGGATCCGGAGGAGGTGGCCGCCCTCGCAGCCCGCCGGGCGCTCACGCTGCTGGACGCCGTGGACGCCCCCACGGGCCGGCTCCCCGTGGTGGTCGGAAACGGGTTCGGCGGCGTCCTGCTGCACGAGGCCGTGGGTCACGGTCTCGAGGCCGACGCCGTGCAGAAGGGGGCGAGCGTCTACGCCGGTCGCATGGGCGACCAGCTCTGCGAGGACTTCGTGACCGCGTACGACGACGGCAGCCGAGAGGGCGAGTGGGGCAGCGACGGCGTCGACGACGAGGGCACGCTCACGCAGCGCACGACGATCATCGAGGACGGCCGTCTGACCTCCTATCTCTACGACCTCCTCACCGCGCGCCGGGACGGCGCAGGGCCCACGGGCAACGGCCGCCGGGAGTCCTTTCGCCACCTGCCCGTGCCGCGCATGACGAACACCTTCTTCGCGCCCGGCGACGCCTCCTCCGACGACCTGATCGGTGAGGTCGAGCGCGGCCTCTACGCGGTCTCGTTCGGCGGCGGCCAGGTGGAGCCCGCCACCGGCGACTTCGTCTTCGGCGTGTCGGAGGGCTACCTGATCGAGGGCGGCAGGGTCACGGCGCCGGTGCGGGGAGCCACGCTCGTGGGGAACGGCCTGGAGGCCCTGCGCGCCGTGGATGGGGTCGCCGGAGACCTGACCATCGCCACGGGCTATTGCGGAAAAGCCGGCCAGACCGTGCCGGCCGGGGTGGGCCAGCCGCACGTGCGCCTGCGCGAGCTCACCGTGGGCGGCACCGCCTCGTGAGGCTCGACGAGGCCGCGAGCCGGGCCGTGGACGTCGCGCTGGCCGCCGGCGCCGGCGACGCCGAGGCCTGGGCCGAGGAGTCCACGAGCCGCCGCATCCGCGTGTACGGGGGCGAGGTGGAGAGCCTCGCGGACGCCGGCGGCCGCGGTGTGGGAGTGCGCGCGTTCAGCGGCGCACGCGCGGGCTACTCCTACGGCACCGACCTGTCGGAACAGGGGGTGGAACAGGTGGCCCGCGCCGCCCGGGCCGCCGCCGAGGTGGCCGACGAGGACGAGTACGAGGGCCTGCCGGAGGACTTCGGGTCGGCCGCGGTCGACGGCCTCGCCTCGTCCGCCCTGGCCGACTGGAGCACGGAGCGCAAGGTCGAGCTCACGCTTGCGATCGAACGCGCCGCCCGCGCCCGCGAGGGGATCACCCAGGTCGAGAACGCGGTCTACTCGGACGCCGAGGGCTCGGTGGCGCTGGTGAACTCGCGCGGCTTCTCATCGTCCTACTCCGCCACGCAGGCGTGGGCCTACGCGTCGGCCTTCGCCGGCGAGGGCGCCGACCTGATGACCGGCATGGGAGTGGGGTTGGGCCGAGACCCGGATGCGCTCGACGCCGAGCAGATCGGCGGCGAGGCCGCCGAGCGCGCGCTCGCGCTCGTGGGAGCGCGCCAGCCCGAGACCAGGCGCTGCCCGGTGGTGCTCGACTCGTTCGTGGCCGCCTCCTTTGTCGGGTTCATCGGAGCCATGCTGTCCGCCGACGCCGTCCAGCGCGGCCGCTCCCTGTTCGCCGGCCGCGAGGGCGAGGAGGTGGCCGACTCCGCCCTGGCCCTCGCCGACGACGGCGCCGATCCCGAGGGTCCCGCGAGCGCGCCCTTCGACGGCGAGGGATCGCCCACGCGGCGCACGCCGCTGATCGAGGGCGGCCGCCTGCACGGCTTCCTCTACGACGCCAGGACCGCGCGCAAGGCGGGTCGCCGGACAACGGGCAACGCGAGCCGCGGCTCGTACCGCGCGCCGCCGGGTGTGGGCTCCACCAACCTGGTGGTCGAGCCGGGCGCCGCCGATCTCGCCGAGCTGCTCCGTGGGGCGGGCCAGGGCCTCTACGTGACCGACGTGGCGGGCCTCCACTCGGGCGTCAACCCGGTGTCCGGGACCTTCTCGGTGGGGGCCTCCGGCCTGCTCATCGAGAACGGCGAACTGGGTGCTCCGGCGCGCGAGATGACCATCGCCAGCGACCTCGTCGGGATGCTCAAGGCGGTCCGCGCGGTGGGCTCGGAGGGCCGCTGGGTCCCGTTCGGAGGCAGCGTCAAGGCGGCTCCGATCCTCATCGGGGAGATGGCCGTTTCGGGCTCCTGAGCGTCGGAAAGGCTCGTAACGAGCGCGGTTTTTGGCTTTGCAATCAGGAATCTGGGCTTCTGTCGTCCGGGTACGTTGTTACCTTGCGCCCGGAAGTTGCCCCCGGCAAGGAGGACATCGTGACCAAGGCCGAATTTGTGGATCGCGTCGCGGACAACAGCGGGCTCGGGAAGGGTGAGGCCGGCAAGGCCGTCGACGCCGTTCTCGACTCGATACAGGAAGTGCTGGCGCGCGGTGGAGAGATCAACTTCACCGGCTTCGGGAAGTTCTCGGTGGCGGACCGCAGCGCCCGCCAGGGAGTGAACCCGCAGACGGGCGAGAAGATCCAGATCGCGGCGAGCAGGGTTCCGCGCTTCTCGGCGGGATCGGCCCTCAAGGGCGCCGTCAAGGGCTCCTAGCCTCGGTTCATCCGGGGGCGCGCGGCAGGGTCCGCCGCCCCAGGCTAGGGGCGATGGAGCGGCCAGCTTGACGGGGGCCTCGAGCCCGCACTTCGCCGACCGGCTTGCGGCGCTCGTGGACGAGCGCCGCAGTCGTGTCGTGCTCGGGCTCGATCCGGATCCCGCCGCGCTGTGGCCGGTTGCCGTCGAGCGCATGGGGGGAGGCTCCCACGAGCCGCATCTCGCCCGGATCCGCACGGCGGAGGCCGTTACCGAGCACTGCCGTGCGGCGATCGTTGCGGCGGGCCCGGCCTGCGTGGCCGTCAAGGCGCAGCTGGCCTGCTTCGAGCGCCTCGGCGCTCCGGGCTGGGAGGCGCTCGAGCAGGTGGTGGCCATTGCGCGCGACCACGGACTGCTCGTCCTGGCCGACGGAAAGCGGGGCGACGTTCCGGTCACCGCTCGCGCTTACGCCCAGGCCCTCGTGGGGGAGACCCCGGGCCCGTTCGGCGCGACACCGGGTCTCGGCGTCGACGCCTTCACCGCCAACCCGCTGCTCGGCCGCGACGCGCTCGAGCCGCTGGTCTCGGCCGCCGTGGAGCATGGGGCCTGCTGCTTTGTGCTCGTGCGCACCTCGAACCCGGGCGCCGCGGACCTGCAGGACGCCGGCGAGCCGCCGCTCACCGAGCGTCTGGCCGGCTTGGTCGACGGGCTCGGAGCAGCTCACGTGGGCGAGAGCGGCCTGTCGGCCGTGGGCGCCGTTGCGGGCGCCACCCGGCCCGAGCACCTCGAGCGGCTGCGCGAGCTGATGCCGCGCGCGGTCTTCCTGCTGCCCGGAGTTGGCGCTCAGGGGGGCAGGGTGGAGGACCTGCGAGCGGCCTTTGGCCCCCACCCGGCCGCGGGGCTGATCACCGCATCCCGCTCGATCGTCAACGCCTACACAGATGGCGGCGGCGATCCCGCCGATGCGGCCGCGGCTGCGGCCGAGCAGCTGCGGGCCGCGGCCTGGACGCTCTGACGAGGTGGGCGCGAGGTGCCAACGGATCGCGGACGCGCAGGGTCGAAGGCACGCGCGTTGAAAACCCCTGTCGGGGTGCGGGCATCGTTTTGGATCGCACGCCCCCCTATTCTCCGCGGCGCCTGCCCGGGAGGACCGATGGCCGATAGACCACGAAGACGCAGCCCCGCACGACTGCTGGCTCCGCTGGCGCTCCTGCTCTGCATTGCCGCGTTCGCGGCCGTGATCTTCAGTTCGGACATCGTCGATGGCGACACCTCCACCGGACCCTCGAGCAGCTCCACGGAGACGGCCCCGAAGGACGAGACCGGAACCGAGCGGGAGCGACCGCGGCGGCGTCGCTACACCGTCAAGCTGAACGACAGCCTCGGTTCCATCTCCGAGAAGACCGGCGTGTCCGTGGAGCGTCTCGAGGCGCTCAATCCGGACCTCGATCCTCAGGCACTCGTCGTGGGCCAGAAGATCAAGCTGCGCGAGTGAGGGCCGCGGCCCTCGTGCTCGCGGCGCTGGCGGCGCTCCTGCTCGCCACGCCGGCAGGCGCGCTCGCCCAGACCACGCCGCCGCCCGACGTGAGCGGCGCGGCGTCGGCCATCGTGGTCGACGGCCGCAACGGCGAGGTGATGTTCGCGAAGCGCCCGGACGAGCGGCGCTCGATCGCCTCCACCACCAAGCTGATGACCGCGCTGCTGTCGCTCGAGCGCGCCCGGCCGAAGGAGGTCTTCACCGCGGCGCCGTACGACGCTGCGCCCATCGAGTCGCAGATCAACCTGCGCACCGGAGAGCGCATGACGGTGCAGGACCTGCTCGAGGCGCTGCTGCTCGAGAGCGCCAACGACGCCGCCGCGACGCTGGCCCGGAACATCTCGGGCTCACGCGAAGCCTTCGTGGCCGCAATGAACGAACGCGCCGCGGAGCTGGGCCTCGAGGAGACGAGCTACGCCAACCCGATCGGGCTCGACGACCCCGAGAACTACTCCAGCGCCCGCGACCTCGCCCGGCTCGCCCGCGTGCTGCTGGCCCGGCCGCGCTTCGCCCGCATCGTCGACACGCCCAGGGCGGAGCTCGAGTCCGGCGCCATCCCCCGCGTGGTGGACAACCGCAACAACCTGATCGCGAGCACTCCCTGGGTGTCGGGGGTCAAGACGGGCTACACGAGGACCGCCGGCCACGTGCTGGTGGGGTCGGCCACCGGCCGCGGCGGCGCGAAGGTCATCAGCGTGGTGCTCGGTGAGCCGAGCGAGGCGGCGCGCGACGCCGAGACACTCGAGCTGCTCACCTGGGGTCTCAAGCAGTTCAAGCGCGTACAGGTTCTCGATCCTGCCCGTGCGCTGGCCCGCGCCGGGGTGCGCTACTACGACGAGCGCATACGGCTGGTTCCCCGCCGGGCGGCGGTGCTCACGCTGCGCAGGGGGGAACGCGTACGGCGCCGGGTCCGGTCGCAGGACGAGCTCGAGGGACCCCTCCCGAAGGGGGAGCGGGCCGGACTGGTGACCGTCTTCGTCGAGGGGCAGCGAGTTCGGCGCGTGGCGCTGGTTACAGCGGCCGAGGTGCCTGGAGCGGGTACGCTCAGGGTGGTCACTTCGGTTCTCGGCGTCCCCTTGACCGTGCTAATCGCACTCGCCATCCTCGTCGGCGCCGTCGTGCTGATATTGAGACTGAGCCCCCGACTGCGGGTGGTCAGATGATCATCACCGTCACCCTCAACGCCGCTATCGACAAGACCCTTGCCGTGCCGAACTTCCGGCTCGGCCGCCGCCACCGCGCCGTGGAGCAGACCGCGATGGCTGGAGGCAAGGGCGTGAACGTCGCCCGGGCGCTGCGGGCGCTAGGGCAGCCCGTGATCGCCACGGGGATAGCCGGAGGGCCCACGGGCACCCGGATCGTCGAGCACCTCACCGAGGAGGGGATCCTCAACGACTTCGTGCGTATCCGTGAGGAGTCACGGACCTCCACGGCCGTGGTGGACCCCACGAGCGGCGAGCAGACCGAGATCAACGAGCACGGGCCGCACGTGTCGGAGGGGGAGCTCGAGCTGTTCGTGGACAAGCTCCTCTACCTGGCCAAGGGCGCGGCGGTGTGCGTGATCGCGGGCAGCCTGCCGCGTGGTGTGGACGCGGCGCTGTACGCGCGCCTGATCGACGAGATGAAGCGCCTGGACGTGACCACGCTGCTCGACGCCGAGGGCGAGCCGATGCGCCTGGGGACCCGCACCGGGCCCGACGTGGTGAGCCCCAACGAGCTCGAATCCGAGGGCCTGGTGGGCTACGAGTTCTCGGATGACGCGGACCGGCGCGCCGCGGTACGCGAGATGGTCGACCTCGGGGCCGCCGAGTCGGTGATGACGCTGGCCGACGGCTGTCTTGCGCTCCTCGGCGAGGGCAGCGAGCGGCGCATGTTCCGAGCCACCCTCGAGCCGCTCGAGCCGGTGTCCAGCGTCGGGTCGGGAGACGCCTTCCTGGCCGGCTTCGTCGCGGCTCGCTACGGGGGTCGCAGCAACGACGACTCGCTGCGCTTCGCGGTGGCCTGCGGGGCCGAGTCCACCCAGCATTTCGGAGCCGGACGGCTCGAGGAGCGGGAGGTCGAGCGGCTCATGCCGGAGGTCCGGGTGGAGGAGCTCGAGAGCCCTGCTCTCGAGGTGTCCTGACGCTGCTAACTTCGGACTCCATCCGCTCGCCAACCTAGGATCCGCCAATGGAAGTTGAGATCGGGCGCGGCAAGAAGGGCCGCCGCGCATATGGCTTCGATGACATCGCGATCGTGCCGAGCCGGCGCACGCGCGATCCTGACGAGATCGACATCACCTGGACGCTGGGTCCGTACCGGTTCGAGCTCCCGCTGATGGCCTCGGCGATGGACGGCGTCGTGTCGCCCCGCACGGCCGGCATCCTCGGCGAGCTCGGCGGGCTCGCGGTGCTCAACCTCGAGGGCATCTGGACGCGTTACGACGATCCGGACGCCGAGCTCGAGCGCATCGCTCACCAGCCCAAGGAAGCGGCCACCACCGAGATGCAGCGGATCTACTCGGAGCCGGTGCGCGAGGACCTGATCGCCCAGCGCATCGCCGAGATCAAGGACCAGGGCGTGGTGGCGGCCGCGTCGCTCACGCCCCAGCGGGTGCGCGACCACTACGAGACCGCTCTCGACGCGGGGCTCGACATCCTCGTGATCCAGGGCACGGTGATCTCGGCCGAGCACGTGTCCAAGCGCACCGAGCCGCTCAACCTCAAGGAGTTCATCCGCGAAGTGCCGGTGCCGGTTGTGGTCGGTGGCTGCGCGTCCTACGCCACCGGGCTGCATCTGATGCGCACCGGTGCGGTCGGGGTGCTCGTGGGGGTCGGACCCGGTGCCGCCTGCACCACGCGCGGCGTGCTCGGGATCGGCGTCCCGCAGGCCACCGCGATCGCCGACGTGGCGGCCGCGCGCTCCCAGCACATGCTCGAGACCGGCGAGTACGTGAAGGTGATCGCCGACGGCGGCATGCGCAACGGCGGGGACGTCTCAAAGGCGTTCGCGTGCGGAGCCGACGCCGTGATGATCGGCTCGCCGCTGGCGCGAGCCTACGAGGCGCCGGGCTCGGGCTACCACTGGGGAATGGCCACGTTCCACCCCTCGCTTCCGCGCGGCGCGCGGGTCAAGACGACCCAGAACGGCTCGATGGAGCAGATCCTGCTGGGGCCGGCCCACGAGAACGACGGCACCTTCAACCTGATGGGCAGCCTGCGCACCTCGATGGCCACCTGCGGCTACGAGGACATCCCCGCCTTCCACAAGGCGGAGGTGATGGTGGCGCCCGCGCTCCAGTCGGAGGGCAAGCAGCTGCAGCGCGATCAGGAGATCGGCATGGGGGCCACCGCCGCGGCGATCCCCCACCCCGCTTCCGACGGGGTTGTGAGCACGCCCGACCCGGCGCTGGTCGAATAGGCGGTGTCGACCCAGGCGGTCACGGCAAGCGCGCCCGCCGGCACGCCTGCCGCTGCCACCGATGAGATCCTGGTCCTCGACTTCGGGGGCCAGTACTCGCAGCTGATCGCCCGCCGGGTGCGGGAATGCGGCGTTTTCGCCGAGCTCCTGCCCCACCACGTGCCGCTCGAGGAGGTCACGCGCCGCCAGCCGCGCGGCCTGATCCTGTCCGGAGGCCCGGCGTCGGTCTACGCCGACGGCGCCCCCAAGCTGCGCCAGGAGCTGCTCGAGCTCGGCATCCCCGTGCTCGGCATCTGTTACGGCATGCAGGCGATGGTGCTCGAGCTCGGCGGCCGGGTGGAGGGAGCCGAGGTGGGCGAGTTCGGACGCTCGCGGCTCACCGTCATGGAGCCGGGACGCCTCCTTGCGGGCACGCCGCCGGAGCAGTCGTGCTGGATGAGCCACAGGGACACGGTGTACGAGGCCCCTGCGGGCTTCGCGGCGCTCGGGGCCTCGACGGAATCGCCTGTGGCGGCGATCGAGGACGTCGGGCGCGGCCTGTACGGGATCCAGTTCCACCCCGAGGTGGTGCACACCCCGTACGGCACGCAGATCCTCGAGACCTTCCTGCGCGACATCTGCGGCTGCGACATGGCCTGGTCGGCCGAGTCGGTGATCGAGGAGCAGGTGGCCCGGATCCGTGAGCAGGTGGGCCACGGCAAGGTGATCTGCGGGCTGTCCGGCGGCGTGGACTCCTCGGTGGCGGCGCTGCTCACCTATCGCGCCGTGGGTGACCAGCTCACCTGCGTGTTCGTAGACCACGGCCTGATGCGAAAGAACGAGGGGAACCAGGTGGTGGCCGCCTTCCGCGACCACTTCAAGGTGCCGCTGATCGCGGTGGACGCCGAGGAGCGCTTCCTGTCCCGGCTGGCCGGCGTCACGGAGCCCGAGCGCAAGCGCAAGATCATCGGTGAGGAGTTCATCCGCGTCTTCGAGGAGCAGGCCGGCAAGCTCGGCGCCCCGCAGTACCTGGTCCAGGGCACCCTCTACTCGGACGTGATCGAGTCGGGCGGCGGCACGGGCGCGGCCACGATCAAGTCTCACCACAACGTGGGCGGGCTGCCGGAGGACCTCCAGTTCGAGCTGGTGGAGCCGCTGCGGATGCTGTTCAAGGACGAGGTGCGCCAGGTGGGCGCCGAGCTCGGCATGAGCGACCGGCTCGTGTGGCGCCAGCCCTTCCCCGGACCCGGCCTGGCGATCCGCGTGGTGAGCGGCGAAGTGACCAAGGAGCGGCTCGAGATCCTGCGCGACGCCGACGCGATCCTCCAGGACGAGATCCGCGAGGCGGGGCTCTATCGCGAGCTATGGCAGTCGTTCTGCGTGCTGCCGGCCGACCTGCGCAGCGTCGGGGTGCAGGGCGACGAGCGCACCTATGGCTACGTGGTGGTGATCCGCGCGGTCACCAGCGACGACGCGATGACCGCCGACTGGGCCCGCCTGCCCTACGACCTCCTGGAGAAGGTGGCCTCGCGCATGATCAACGAGATCGCGCAGGTCAACCGGGTCACGCTCGACATCACGTCGAAGCCGCCGGGCACGATCGAGTGGGAGTAGTCCGAGCCGCGTGGCCGCGCTCAGTGGCTCACCGCGTAGCGTAGGAAGGCCATGCCGTTGCCGAACTGGCGTTGCTCGAGGAGCTTCAGTGGCTGGCGGACGTGGTCGGGGAACAATCGCTTGCCTGCGCCGACGAGCATCGGCGCGATGAAGATCTGACACTCGTCGATCAGGCCTGCCCTCCATGCTGCCGACGCGAGGTCGGCTCCCGAGACCGCCAGATCGTGGTCGAGGCTTGCCTTGAGCTCCGCAACCCTGTCCGGGTCGAAGCGGCGCTCGATCCGCGTGCGCTCCGTCGAGACCTGCTCGAGGGTGTCCGAGAACACGATCTTGTCGGCGCGCTGCCACATCTCGGCGAAGTCGCCGCTCCTCGTCTCCCAGCCGATCATCATCTCGTACATCTTGCGTCCGTACAGGTAGGTCCGTACGTCGCGCTCGATGGTGTTGATGAAGTCGACGACCTCCCCGTCGGGAACGGCCCAGTCGAACTTCCCGGCCTCGTCTTCGATGTAGCCGTCGAGCGAGGCGAGATACGCGTAGATCAGCTTGGCCACGGATCGAGGCGGTGCCGGTTCAGGGCTCTCGGTGGATGTCGTCGACCCAGTGGACCCGCTCGGGATTGGGCTCGACGGCGGGCAGGTCCAGGTTGACCACCACCGGCTCCTGACCACTTCGCACCACCACGCACGAGAGGGTGGAGTCGGGGCTGGCGTTGATCTCTTGGTGGGGGACGAACGGGGGGACGTAGATGAAGTCGCCCGGTTCGGCTTCGGCCATGAACTCGAGCCGCTCGCCCCATCGCATCCGCGCGCGGCCGCTCACGACGTAGATGATGCTCTCCACCGGCCCGTGGTGATGCGCGCCGGTTTTCGCGTCCGGATGGATCACGACCGTGCCCGCCCAGAGCTTGTCGGCGCCCGCCCGAGCGGCGGTGATCGCGGCGGCTCGGTTCATGCCCGGCGTCTGGGGCGTGTTCACATCGAGCTCGTCGGCGTGCACCACGCGAACCCCGTCGAGCCGCCAGTCGGAACCGCCAGCATCCATGCGATCAGTATGCCGGGCGGGCATCGCCGGCCACCAGCCGATCGCATCCGGCTTCTCAGTGGTTCAGCAGAGCCGCGTCCGTCTCGGCGTAGCGCTCGCCACTGACGGTGCCCGCCGGCACGGCCTCGTCGAGTTGCGCCACATCCTCGGGCGAGAGCTCCACGTCCGCTGCGCCGGCGTTCTCCTCCAGGTAGCGGCGCCGCTTGGTGCCGGGAATGGGCACGACGTCGTCCCCCTTGGCCATAACCCAGGCGAGCGCGAGCTGTGCCGGAGTCACGTCGCGCTCCGCCGCCAGCTCCCTGACCCGGTCGGCCAGCTGGAGGTTCGCCTCGAGAGCCTCCTGCTGGAAGCGGGGGTTCGTGCGCCGCCAGTCGTCCTCGTCGAGGTCGTCGAGCGACCGGATCTGACCGGTGAGGAAGCCGCGGCCGAGTGGGGAATAGGCCACGAACCCGATGCCCAGCTCGCGGACGGTGGGCAGCAGCTCGGACTCCGGGTCGCGGGTCCAGAGCGAGTACTCGGTCTGGAGCGCGGCGATCGGGTGCACGGCATGCGCGCGCCGGATCGTGTCCGGTGCCGCCTCCGACAGGCCCAGGTAGCGCACCTTGCCGGCCTGCACCAGCTCGGCCATCGCGCCGACGGTCTCCTCGATGGGGACCTTGGCATCGACGCGGTGCTGGTAGTAGAGGTCGATGTGGTCGACGCCGAGGCGCTTCAGCGAGCCCTCGCACGCCCGCCTGACGTTCTCGGGGGAGCCATCCGCGTCGCGGATCATCGGCTGGTCGGGGTCGATCGCGAAGCCGAACTTCGTGGCCACCTCGAATTCGTCGCGCCGGCCCTTGATGGCCTTGCCGACCAACTCCTCGCCGGTGTACGGCCCGTACACCTCGGCGGTGTCCAGGAAGGTCACACCCAGCTCCGCCGCCCGGTGGATCGCCGCAATCGACTCGTCCTCGTCGGTCTCGCCGTACGCGAACGTCATCCCCATGCAGCCCAGTCCCTGGGCCGACACCTCGAGGCCGTCGCGTCCGAGCTTTCTTCTATTCACTGACCCGCTCCTTGTAGATCTCGTGCTTCACGGGTTCGAGTCTAGGATCGGCTGGAGTGTCGGAGAACACCGAGCTCGTCAAACGGACCTTCCGGGCGATCAGCGCCTGGGATCTCGATGCGGTGCCGCGGCTCTATCACCCTGACGTGGAGTTCCTGCCGCTCACGGGCACCCGCGTCGAGACCGGGGGCTACCGCGGCCACGACGGCGTGCGCGCCTACCTCGCGGAGGCGCGGGAGCTCTGGGATGTCCTCGAGCCGGAAGGCCACGAGTACATCGAGATGGAGGATCGCGTGTTGGTGGCGGGCCACTGCCGCGTTCGTGGACGGTCGAGCGGCGCCGAAAGCGATCCCGTGTGCGCCTGGGTGATCGTGGTGCGAGACGGCCGCATCATCTCCCACCGGGCGTGCGCCGACTTCGACGAGGCACTCGAGCTGGGGGGCGCCGGCCGCGGGTCCACTCCCACGGACCGTCCCACCGCGCCTATGTGAACCGCTTGACGAACCCGAGTGCGGTCTCGGCGACCTCGCGCCAGCCGCTGTCGATCGTCAGGGAGTGCCCGCGATTGGGGATCATCACGATCTCGGTCACGGCCTGGTTGTGCTTCTGCTTCTTGTAGGCGCCGTTGGCGATCGCCCACGGCACCGTGTGGTCCTTCTCGCCGTCGATGATCAGCAGGGGTCCGCGCTCGGGGTTCTTGGGGTCGACCTTCGCCTCGGTGAAGGGGTTCACGTTCGCGTTGGCCATCTGCATCAGCGCCACCCCGGGTGCGGCCACGTGGTAGGTCTCGTAGAGCTGCTTGGCCTCCTCATCCGTGAGGGCGTTGGCCCACCCGTACTTGAACTGATCGAGGGTGAGGGTCACGGCCCGGCCTCGGTTGAGGGGATTTTTCAGCACGGGCCCTGCCGATCGCAGCGCAGAGATCGGCAGCGGCAGCACCCCGCGGAACGGGCCGGGATCGATCGCGACCGACGCCGCCGACAGGCCACGGTCCGCGATCATGTAGGTCAGGAGTCCGCCGGTCGAGTGGCCCATCACCGCGGGCTTCTTGTCGAGCTTGCCGATCACCTCGGCGGTGTGGTCCGCGATCTGCTTGAGGGTCTTCTTGGCGAGGACGTCCGGGTTGGCCCGCGCCTCCTCGACCGTCTCGGGGTCGTCGGGCCAGGAAGGCGTGAGCGCGGCATATCCGGCCTCCTCGAACAGGCCGGCCCAGTTGTCCCAGCTGCTCGGCAGCAGCCACAGCCCATGGATGAACACCACGGGCGTCTTCCCGCTCGCGTTGGCCTGCTCGATCTGCCGTGTCTCCCGTGGGGTGATGGCGGTCATGCGCGGCAGTATCTCCGACATCGTGGCCGGCGCGCCTCGCGGGACGAGCTGGAGGATCGGGATGGTGCGACCGTGGCGGCCTGCTTCGGTGCGGTAGCGGGCGAAGGCCGGAAACACGCGGTCGGCGAGCTCCCATAGCCGGGCACGAGCCGCCTCGTCATCGACGACGTGCGCCTCGAAGGGTTGTCCGCCCAGCAGCACGCCGGGATTGGCGCGAGCGTTGTGAAACCAGGCGGGATTCCGGGGATAGCCGGCCTGCGAGGCGATGATCGTCACGCGCTCGCCGTCGTGGAAGTAGATGACCCCGTTGCGCCTGGCGCGACCCGTGCGCGCGCCTCGGGTCTCCAGCAACGCGGTGGGGAGCCCGAGCCCCGTGCTCAGACGCCCGCCGCTCAGCCGAAGGAGATGAGGGTCGACCTTCCAGACGGTGCTCCTCCACACCGCGGTCTTCGACAGCCGGCCCACGAGACGTGAGCTGGCGAGCCCCACCAGCAGCCGGTGCAACGGGCCACGGGAAGTCATGGGGTCGACGTAGGGCAGGCTCCGCGGCGGCGACATGGATCGTGGAAACCTTGCAGACTGGCTCCCGGGGAAGAGGAACGGATGACACCGGCGCGCTCGATCGTCAGCGAGGACAACGATCAGGTTCGGGTGACCACCTGGACCTTTCCGGCGCCGGGGGCCGCCACCGGCCGGCATCGGCACGAATTCGACTACATCGTGGTGCCGGTCACTGGCGGGACTTTCACGGTCACTGACGCCGACGGCACGGTTCGGGAGATGAACCAGGTGGCAGGCTCGCCCTATCTCGGAACGGCGGGTACCGACCACGACGTGGTGAGCGCGGCCGATCGGGAAGCAGTGTTCGTCGAGATCGAGCTGAAGCGCTGAGGACCGCGAGCCTGGCACTGAAGTTCGTGGTGGAGCTCGCCGCGTTCGCGGTCCGCGCGCCGGCTCCCGAGCGCGAGCCGCATTCCCTTCGAGCTGACCGTGTTCGGTCTGGCGATCCTCGGCCTGCTCGTGGCGGGCGCGGGCACCGCCGCGCTGGTCTTGGCCGTGCTCGTGGCCACGAGCAGCGCACTGCTCACCGCATTTGGCCAGTGGGAGGCCTGATCTCGGATAAGGTGGCCAACGAAGCAGAGGACTCGTCGGCCGGCCCCAGGAGGCGTCCAGATAATGCCCGTTGCCTCGTTCAGAGACATCCTCGATCCCGCCTTCCGGGAGCGCTACGGCGTCGCCGCTTTCAACGTCGTCGACGGTGTAAGCCTGCAGGCGGTCATCGACGCGGCCACGGAGCTCGACTCGCCTCTGATCGTCCAGACGTCGGTGAAGACGGTGAAGTCGATCGGGGCCAAGCCGCTCTACGCGATGTTCCGCTCGATGGCCGACGAGGCGCCGGTGCCCATCACCCTGCATCTCGACCATTGCCCCGAGCGTGAATGGGCCACCACCTGCCTCGAGACCGGCTGGAACTCGGTCCTGTTCGACGGCTCGCACCTCGACATCGAGGAGAACACGCGCCAGACGGCCGAGGTGGTGGAGGAGGCGCGCGGCTACGGCGCGGACGTCGAGGGAGAGATCGAGAGCGTGAAGGGCGTCGAAGACGACGTGGGGTCCGATGAGGCCGGTGAGGTGCACCCGGTCGAGGTGTCGGTCAAGTTCATCGAGGACACCGGCGTGTACGCGTTCGCGCCGGCCATCGGGACCGCGCACGGGCTCTACGCCGGTAAGCCCGACCTCACCCCGGAGCGGGTGACCGAGATGGTCGAGCAGCGTCCGATCCCCATGGTGCTCCACGGCGGCACGGGCCTCGCCCCCGAGCAGTTCCAGGACCTCATCGCCCGCGGCTGCGCCAAGGTGAACATCTCCACCGCGCTGAAAATCGCGTTCGTCGACTCCCATCGGGAGTACCTGGAGGCCAATCCCGCCAAGCACGACCCGCCCGCGCTGCTGCGGCACGTGAGCGAGGCGGTCAAGGCCATGGCCATCGACCACATGCGCATCTTCGGCTCGGCGGGCAAGGCCGGCGCCGCACTCACGGCCTGATGCCCGCCCTCTTCTTCGACTGCGACGGCGTGCTCGCGGACACCGAGCGCTACGGCCACCTGCCGGCCTTCAACGAGACGTTCGAGCAGGAGGGGCTGCCGGTGCGGTGGTCGGACGACGAGTACGCCGAGAAGCTCCTGATCGGGGGAGGCAAGGAGCGCATGGCCTCGCTCCTGACCGACGACTTCGTGCGGGACAACGGCCTCCCGAGCGACCCCGACGGCCAGCGCGAGCTGCTCGCGCACTGGCACAAGGCCAAGACCGCCGTGTTCAAGGCCCGGGTGGAGTCCGGCGCGATGCCGGCCCGTCCCGGGATCGCCCGCATCGTCGACGAGGCGCTCGCTGCCGGCTGGACGCTGGCGGTGGCCTCCACATCGGCCGAGCAGTCGGTGCGCGGCGTTCTCGAGCACGCCGTGGGGAGGGAAAAGGCCGCTCACTTCGCTGTCCTGGCCGGGGATGTCGTGCCGGCCAAGAAGCCCGACCCCGCGATCTACACGCTGGCGCTGGAACGCACCGGGGCCGAACCGGCGGAGACGCTGGTCATCGAGGACTCGCGCAACGGCCTGCGCGCCGCCGTGGCGGCGGGCCTGCGCTGCGTGGTCACGGTGAGCAGCTACACGGCCGACGAGGACTTCTCCGAGGCGGTGCTCGTGGTCTCGAGCCTCGGCGACCCGGACGAGCCCGCCCAGATTCTCGCCAATCACAGCCCGGCCGAGCCCGGCCGGTACGTCACGCTGGACGACCTGCAGGCATGCCTGGAGGCCCCAGCCCCTCAGGAGGTCAGATGAGCGACGCAGCCCTGCCCGATGCCGAGCGGCTGATCAGGACCATCGCCGAAACGGTGCTGGAGAACGAGAAGTACTTCTCCGACCTCGACGCCGTGGTGGGCGATGGAGACTTCGGCTACTCGCTGGCCCGCGGCTTCGGCAAGCTGATCGAGGACTGGGACACCCTGGAGTACGAGGACGTGTCCGGGCTCTTCAAGAAGACGGCGATCGTCCTGTCGAGCCGGATCGGCGGCACGTCGGGGCCGATCTGGGGCACGGCGTTCCTGCGCGCCGGGACTTCGCTGAAGGACAGTCCGTCTCCCAGCTCTGACGACGTGATCGCGGCGATGCGCGCGGCGATCGAGGGCATCAAGCAGCGCGGCGACTCCGATCTCGGCGACAAGACGCTGCTCGATTCGCTCATTCCCGCCACCGACAAGCTCGAGGAGGAGCTCGGTAACGGGGCCGGCGCCTCGGACGCCCTCACCGCCGCGGCCGCCACCGCCCGAGAGAGTGCCGAGGCCACCAAGACGATGCTGGCCAAGCGCGGACGCGCCGCCTACGCGGGAGAGCGCAGCCAGGACTCCGTCGACGCCGGAGCCATGGGCGTCGCGGTTCTCTTCGAGAGCCGTAAGCACGGAATGGAGCCCCACGACTGTCTAGCGCCGGACCACCGGCCAAAGGAGGAGTGCCGTGAAGAAGTTCGTCAACGATCCGCAGCAGTTCGTGCCCGAGATGCTCAAGGGCATCGCGCTGGCCAACCCGGACTCATTGCGCTACGTCCCTGAGTACAACCTGATCATGCGCGCCGACATGCCGAGCGACGACAAGGTCTCGATCATCCAGGGATCGGGCTCGGGCCACGAGCCCGCGCACGTGATGGCGGTGGGCCGCGGCATGCTCGACGCGGCCTGCCCGGGCGACGTGTTCGCCGCTCCTCCGAGCGACTACGTCTACGAGACGTCCAAGCTGCTGAACAGCTCGAAGGGCGTCCTGCACATCATCAACAACTACACGGGCGACAAGATGGCCTTCGACATGGGCCGCGAGCTCGCCGAGACCGAGGATGTGAAGATCGGCACGGTGGTGGTCGACGACGATGTGGCGGTCAAGGACTCGACCTACACGGTCGGGCGCCGCGGCGTGGCCGGCAATTTCTTCGTCATCAAGGCGCTCGGGGCAGCGGCGGAGCGGGGCGACGACCTCGACTCGCTCGTCGCTCTCGGCGAGCGCGTCAACTCGGTCACCCGCTCGATGGGCATGGCCCTGACCTCCTGCACGCCGCCCGCCAAGGGCTCCCCGTTGTTCGAGCTCGGCGACGACGAGATCGAGATGGGCGTCGGGATCCACGGCGAGCCGGGCCGGCGCCGTGAGAAGCTCACGTCCGCGAACGAGATCCTGGATGAGATGCTCGAGGCGGTGGTGACCGACCTGCCCTACGAGTCGGGCGACGAGGTCGCGCTGATGATCAACGGGCTCGGCGGCACGCCGATATCCGAGCTCTACATCCTCTACGGACGCGCACACGACCAGCTCACCGAGCGCGGAATCTCCGTCTGGCGCTCCTACGTGGGTGAGTACTGCACCTCGCTCGACATGGCCGGAGCGTCGGTGACGCTGGTCAAGCTCGACGACGAGCTCAAGGAGCTCTTCACGGCGCCCGCCGAGATCGCGGCGCGCGTCTTCTAGCCGGCGTTCGCGCCGGAGAGCGGCAGCTCGAAGGCCGTCCCGTGCGCCAGCGCGGACTCCGGGGGAACGGTAGCCCCGGAGTCCGCCAGCGCCGCACGGATGGTCCCGGCGTGCGCGACCACGAGGGCCGGGAGCGGCCCCGCCGCCGCGGTGGCCAGGGCCGAGCGGGTGCGCTGAATCTGTTCGGCCAGCGACTCTCCGCCGGGAAACCGGAAGGACGGGTCCGCGGCGACGAAGGCGGCGAGGAGCTCGGGGCTTTCGTGTGCCAGCTCGGCCACGAGCCTGCCCTCCCAATCACCGCGGTCGGACTCGATGAGCGCTTGGAGCGTCACCGGTTCGAGACCGAGGGCGGCTCCCACCAACTCGGCGGTCCGGCGCGCTCGCTCGAGCGGCGAGCTCCAGACCGCCGCAAGGCCCACCTCCTGCATGCGCTCGGCCAGAGCCTCGGCCTGACCGACCCCGGCGAGACTCAGCGGCGGGTCGCGGCGACCGAGGATCCGCCCGGCCGCGTTCTCCTCGGTCTCACCGTGGCGGGCGAGCCATAGCCGCGTGGGTTGGGGCGCGTGACTCACCACGCGAGGGTCTCACGGCGGCAAACACGATGCCTTGTCAAACTATGAGTCATAGGCTAACTTAGCTGCGGAACATAGCTTTAGTCCCCGTCCCTGGATCTCTCATGACAAGCACTCAACGTTGGACACTCGCCGTGGTCTGCGCGGCCACGGCGATGCTCATGCTCGACATCGCGGTGGTCAACACCGCCCTGTCGGCGATCGCCGCCGACCTCGACACCGGCCTTTCAGGCCTGCAGTGGGTAGTCGACGCGTACACGCTTCCACTCGCCGCCACGGTCATCACCGCGGGCGCGCTGGCCGACCGGTTCGGTCGCCGCCGGTTGTTCACACTCGGCCTCGGGGTCTTCATCGCCACCTCGCTCCTGTGCGCGGCGGCGGAGTCGATCACGATGCTCAACGTCTCGCGCGCCGCGCAGGGCGTTGGCGCCGCGATCATGTTCGCGGTCTCCCTGGCCGTGCTCTCCAATGCGTTCCCTCGCATGGAGGAGCGGGTCAAGGCACTCGCCGCCTACGGAGCCACGATGGGCGGCTCCTTCGCGATCGGACCGCTGGTGGGCGGCGCGCTCACCTCCGGACTCGACTGGCGCTGGATCTTCCTCATCAACCTCCCGCTCGGGGTGGCCTGCCTGTGGATCGTCCGCCGGTTCGTCACCGAGTCGATGGATCCGCGAGCGCCGCGGGTGGACCGTCCGGGGCTCGTGACGCTCACCGGTGGTCTCTTCCTGCTCGTCTTCGCGCTGCTGCGCGGCAACGAGCTGGGCTGGACGAGCACGACGATCCTCGTCTCGTTCGGCGGCGCTGCCCTCCTCCTGTGCGCGTTCGTGGCCGTCGAGGCACGCGTGACGCAGCCCATGCTGCCGCTGCGCTTCTTCCGCAACCCGTCGTTCACGGGCGCGCAGGTGGCGGCCTTCGGGATCTCCGCGTCGCTGTTCGCGATGTGGCTCTACATGACGCTCTACCTGCAGCAGATTCTCGGGCTGTCGGCGATCGAGGCCGGCCTGGTGTACCTGCCCGGGACGATTCTCAACTTCTTCGTCGCCGGGGCCACCGCCTCCGTCGGCCAGAACGTCTCCGCGCGCGTGCTGGTGGCGGGCGGCCTGGCGCTGATCGGCGCGGGCCAGGCGCTGCTGACGATCGTGGCGGTGGACTCGTCCTGGTGGCTCTTCCTGCCCGGACTGCTCGTGGCGATGTTCGGCACGGGGATGTTCAACCCGGCGGTGAGCCAGGTGGCCCTGAGCTCTGCGCCGCCCGAGCAGAGCGGCCTCGCCGCGGGCGTCAACGACATGTTCCGCAACGCCGGGATCGCGGTCGGCACCGCGGCGCTCGGTGCGCTCGTGCCCGCAGCCGCCGCCTTCGGTGACGGCTCTCCGCAGGCCTACGTCGATGGCCTGCATGACGCCCTGTGGGTCGGCGCCGGGCTGGCCGGGACGGCCGCCGTGGCCACGGCCCTGCTCATCCGCGGGCGGCGTCCGGCCGGCGCGGATATGCCCAGGGAGGTTGCTCTCGAGTCGGCCTGAGGCCTAGCGGCCGAGGCGAACCGGGACCGAGTGCGCTCAGAGGGCGGCGGCCGCGGCCTCGGCGACCGTCGTGTCCTGGTCGCCGTCGCCGCCGCTGACGCCCACCGCGCCCACTACCTGGCCGTCGTGCTTGAGCGGGACGCCGCCGGCGAAGATCATCACGCGGCCCTCGTTGGACTGCTGGATCCCATAGAACTGGCCTCCGGGCTGGGCATTCTCGGCTAGGTCGGCCGTCGGCAGATCGAACGCCCGCGCGGTGAAGGCCTTGTTGATCGCAATATCCACACTGCCGATCCACGCTCCGTCCATGCGAATGAGAGAGACGAGGTTGCCACCGGCGTCGACCACGGCGATGTTTTGCGGCTGCCCGATCTCGCTCGCACGCTCCTCACCTGCGGCCGTCACCCGGCGCGCGTCCTCCAGCGACACGGTTTCCTGCGAGGTGGTGGTGCTAGCCATCGCTTGGTTCTCTCCTTATCCGTGGTGGCGCCGCCAGCGGCCGCGCCTCTGTCTTGCTGCTACCCGCGTCGGTCGCGGGTAACCGCAACCACCCGCCGGCCGCCTTCGGCGGCGGCTCTCCGCTGCCTGAGCCGGCTCACACGTCCAGGATCCCGTCCACGGCGAGGATCACGCCGCAGGCCACGAGCCCGGCGGCCAGCACCCGGCTCGCCCAGCGGAGGGCCCGCCCCCTGGGGCCCTCCGCAGGCCAGCCGGCCGCCAGGCCGGTCAACACGATGCTCCCGATCGCCATCGCAGCGACGCTCACCGGCACGCCCCGGTCGGCGCCCGCACCCAGGGCCAGCACGAGCAGGGCGGGGCGGGCCACGGCGGGCAGCGCGACCGGGATGAGCGCGGCGCGCCAGCCGGGGAGCGCCGGTTCGGGGGAGAGGGGCCTCCGAAACAGATCAACAGCGCCGGCCAGCACGGCCACCACCGCCGCGGCGAGGCGGAACGAAGGCTCGCTCACATCGAGCGCGTCCAGCAGCGGGCCTCCGGCCGCCGCGGCGACACACACGCCGAGCCCGCCGATGAGCCCGCCGGCGGCGGCGACGCCCGCGATGTTCCGCGGCGACCGGCCGCTGCGAGGAACCGCGAACGCGGCGCGGGCCGGGTTGAGCGCCAGCACGAGTACGAGGACCCACAGCCAGCCCGACGGCGCCTCGGCGTCCGGCGCAGACAGGCCGCCCCCGTTCGAGCCCTCGCCCGCCTCCACGATGGGGATGGTTCGCAACAGCCCGGCCAGTGCGTGCTGTTGGTCGTCCATGCGGGTCTCGCCGTCGCGGAACCACGCGCCCTCCACGCGCTCCGGCCGGGCGGCGTCCGCGGCGTCGTCCGCGTCGGACTGCGCGCGCACGGCCAGTCCGGCCACGCAGGTGGCACGTGCGGCGATCGGCTCTCGCAGGTCGGCCAGCCGGGGCTCCTCCCGCGCGGCCCGCCACCAGCCCGTGAGCGCCTCGTCGATCACGCCGTACCAGCCGCCACGGGGCTCGTACGTGCCCCGCACGAGCCGGCCCCACGGCCCGTACTGCTGGCTCAGCCAGCGCGCCTGAAAGCCGAACAGCTCGGCCTGGCGGCGCGCGTAGGCCACCTCCTGCCCGGTCAGCGGCGTGCGGCCACGTTCGGGGAACTCCGCGGTCTCGGCCGCTCCGTAGGCAGCCCAGTGGTCGAGGATCGGCGGCCAGTGATCCTCCACGTCGTCGCGCGAGGTCGCCAGGTAGGAGCCGACACGGTCCGCCACCCGGTCCCAACCCTCGTCCGGGAAGGCTCCGTGAAGGCGCGCCAGGGCCCAGTAGGCCTCTCCCGTGTAGTACTTGGAGTACTCGCCGGGCCGCGGCGCCCCGCGCGCCGTGTCGTACGAGGCAAGCACGGCACCGGAGCGCTCGGTCTGGGCGACCAGGAAGCGCCCGAGCCGGCGCAGCACGCCGTCGTAGCGCCTGTCGCCGGTGACCTCCCGGCGAATCGTGAGCCCAGCCACCAGGAGTGCTGTCGAGCCGGTGTCCACGCGGCCCTGCGCGGCGAGCGCCGCCCAGTCGTCGCGTTCGAGGAGCATGTCGAGCGCCCATTCGGTACCCCGGTCGGCAGAGCGCAACGACCCTGGCAACCCCGCCGCGGCGGCCTGGTAGAGGCCCATCAGCGCTCCGGCGTGGCGAACCGGGTTGTACTCCGCCGGAGCCTTGTCCCGATCGGCGTCGTACACGTACAGCCAGGTGCCGTCCTGATTCTGATTGCGGACGAACCAATCGACGCTGGCCTGGGCCGCACGCCGAAGCTCGCCGGCGCTCATGGACGGGCAGCGTTCGGGCGGCGCCCCCGCCGTGAACACGACGACGAGGATCAGCGCCAGGATGAGGGCGGCCCGCCACGCGCGCGTGACGGCCCGCGGCCCCGGAGCGCCGGCTGTCTCCCCCTCCGTCAAGCCGGCCCGACCGCGATCAGCGCCCGCTCAACACGGCGGGCCCGGCGCACGGCGGGCAGAAGCAGGAACGGGAGCGCGAACCACGCCGTGAGCGGGAGGCGGCTCAACGCGAACACGACCGCCGGGGTGCCGCGGATCGCGCTCCCATCCCGGTCCACCACCTCCAGGTCGGCCCCGGGCGCTACCGGCTCGACGCGAAAGCGGGCCAGCCAGTCGAGCCCGCGTACGAGCGCGCCAAAGCGCCGCTGGCCGGCGTTCGCCGGGTCCAGGCGGAGCACCCGATCCCTGGTGGACGGCACCGACCAGATCGCCAGCACGGCGACGCCGAGGAACGAGAAAACCTGCACCGACGCCGAGCCCTGGATGCCGGCGTGAAACGCGACAGCGACCCACACGGCGGCGTAGCGCGTACCGCGCCACCACAGCCCGACCGCGATGAACAGCTCGGTGAGCACGATGAGCTTGGCCGCTCCGGTATAGAAGCTGCGGTCGGTGAGGACCGACACCGCCCAGTCCGGCAGCGGCCACGCCACCAGCTGGTCGCGGGCCTCCACCACGCGCTGCCAGGGCACGATGCCGCCAAACCAGTCGGGGTCGAGGAGCTTGCTCAGGCCGGATGCGCCGTAGACCGCGGCGCACTCGAACCGGAGCAGCCACAGCGGCCACGCGGGTGCCGAGAGGTCCAGTGGCGGCCGCCCTCGACGGCGGCGGATCCACGCATCGACCGACAGCTCCCGCCCGCAGGGCGCCACCGCGAGGACGCCCAGGACGATCACCAGATAGGCGCGGTTGTTGTGGAAGTGGGTGGTCGACAGGAACAGGTTGTAGGTGACGATCAGGAACGTGGTGGCCGTGGCCAGGCGGGTGAGAAGACCGAGCGACATGGCCACGGCGGCCACCACCGCCAGCCAGAGCAGGCCGACGTAGACCGCGTCGGGCAGCTCGGGGTACCAGGCGGCGTACGGCTCGTAGAAGGCGTCCCGGTAGATCCGCCCGTCCCCGGCGTCGACGAGGAAGGGCTGCAGATGCAGGAGCACCACCGGGCCGGCCAGCACTCTCAGCAACGCGAGCGCGCGCATGCTCACCGGACGGCCGAGAAGATCGTCGAGTGCGGCGGCGTTCACCCTGCGCCCTCGCGCACACGGCTGCGGAGAATTCCCACCCGGGGTGGGTCGTCGTTGTGCCAGGACGTGACCCTGGCCTCCAGGTAGCGCGTCTCACCGTCGCGCGGCGTGTTGCGCGCGACCCAGTCGAGCGAAGCGTCCAGAAAGGCCAGCTGGTTGGCCAGCCCGGCGTCCGCGTGATGGCGGACCCACGGGTACCTGAGCCCTCGGTCCTGCACCAGCTCCTCCCAGCGGTAGCCCGACCACGGACGTTCGATGGGCACGCGGCGGCCTTCGGAGGTGACCCGGACCACGCTCGCGCGCCAGGTGCTCGACTCGGGGAACATCTGGAAGGCGAACTCCTTGTGGTCTGACCAGTAGCCGCGGGCCACCAGCCCGAGCTGCAGGGCCACGACCGCCAGGACCACCACCCGCCGCCCCACGACCCTGACCGAGTACCGCACGGGGGTACGATGACACGGCGCTCACCTTGACAAGCACACCCCGGCGCATGCAAGATCGTCGGCCATGTCACGAGACCGGTCGGTCTACGCCGTTGCCTTTGTAGCTGTCGTGCTGGGCGCGGTTCTCGCGTCGCCGGCCGCCGCCGCTCCGCCCGCGCAGGCGGACAGGGCCCTCGACCGGGCGCTCGAGAGGGTCGTCGACGTGCCGGGCGGGCCGGCGGGTGTGATCTCGCTCGTCAGGCGGGGTGGGAGGACGTTCGTGCACCGCGCCGGAGTGGCCGATCTCGATGCCGACAGGCCGTGGCGGCCCTTCGACCACATGCGGCTTGCGAGCACGTCGAAGGCCTTCAGCGGCGCGGTGGCGCTCACCCTCGCTCGACGTGGCCGGCTCGACCTGGACGACACGATCGGCGAGCGGCTGCCGGCGCTGCCGGCCGCCTGGCGGGCCGTGACCCTCGGCCAGGCTCTCCAGCACACGAGCGGCCTGCCGGACTACACGACCAGTGCGGGGTATCAGGCCGATCTCGGGGCCGACCTCTTGCGACGTTTCACCCCGCGCCAGCTGATCAGCTACGTGGCGGGCGACCCGCTCCGGTTCAGCCCCGGCTCCGCGTACCGGTACTCGAACACCGACAACGTCGTGGTCGCCCTGATGGCGGAGGCGGTCACCGGCCGGTCGTACGAGCGCCTTCTGCGCAGCCGGGTGTACGCCCCGCTCGGGCTGTCGGAGACGAGCCTCCCGCAGGGAGCTCGCATCCCGCGGCCGTTCGCACACGGGTATTTCCTCGAAGCTGGACAGCCGCCCGAGGACGTGAGCGAGGCCATCGGAATGTCCGGCGTGTGGGCGTCCGGGGGCATGGTGTCGACCCCGACCGAGCTCGGCCGCTTCATGCGGGGCTACGTGGGCGGCAGCCTGTTCGGCCCCTCCCTGCAGCGCCGGCAACGGCGCTGGGTGCCGGGGGGCTCTGAGCCGATCGGGCCGGGCTCCAACTCGGCGGGCCTCGGACTGTTCCGCTACCGCGTGGGTTGTGGGACCGTCTATGGCCACACCGGCAACTTCCCGGGCTACACCCAGTTCGCGGCCGCGAGCTCGGACGGCCGCCGGTCGGCGACCGTGTCCGCGAACGTTCAGCTCAACCAGGAGCAGCCCGTCCAGGCACCCTTCCGTGCGCTGCGCCGGGTCTTCGTGCGGGCCGTGTGCTCCGCGCTCGCGCGCCGCTAATCCAGGGTTTGCTCTAAGCGGCTCCGGATACACCTCCCCTCGGAACCGTCGAGCTGACTGGGAGGTCCGGGGATGCAGGTGCGAGCACGCAGGCTGACGGCAATCGTTGCGATTGGAGCGGCGTCGGTGGCCACCGCAGCCACGAGCGCCGCGCAGGCCGACGAGCCCATATCCGGCTTCACGCCCGATCACTCGGCGGAGCAGCAGCGGGCCGAGCAGCGCTTCCAGCAGGCCGTGTCGGCCAACCGGATCGGCCGCTTCAGCCGCACGGTCAGCAGGCGTCCGCAGCTGATCGGCTCGCCCGGCAACCACGACACGTTCAACTACTCCGTGCAGACCCTGCGCAGCTATGGGCTCAAGGTCCGCCGGTCCTCCTATGACGTCTACATCTCGCGCCCCAACAAGATCCAGGTGACGATGACGAAGCCCTACCGGCGCGAGCTGCGCGTCAAGGAGCCGCGCTTCCCCTGGCAGAGGTACTACGACGAGGTGGTGCCCGGCTACAACGCCTACTCGCCCAAGGGCGACGTGACGGGCCAGGTCGTCTACGCCAACTACGGGCTGCCGGACGACTACGAGGCGCTCGAGAGCCTCGGCGTGGATGTGAGCGGCAAGATCGTGATGGTCCGCTACGGCAACAGCTTCCGCGGGGTCAAGGCCAAGCTGGCGCAGGACCACGGCGCCAAGGGCGTGATCATCTACTCGGACCCGGAGGACGACGGCTTCGTCAAGGGCCCCGTGTTCCCGGACGGTCCCTGGAAGGACGCCAACGGCATCCAGCGCGGGAGCATCCAGTACCTGTTCGAGTATCCGGGTGACCCGCTCACTCCCGGAACCCCCTCGACTCCGGGTACCCCGCGGCTAGACCCGGCCGACGCCGCCAACCTGCCGAAAATCCCTTCCACGCCGATCTCCTACGGCGAGGCCAAGCCGCTGCTCCAGGCACTCACCGGACCCGAGGCGCCGGAGGAGTTTCAGGGCGGATTGCCCTTCAAGTATCACGTCGGCCCCGGCCCGACGGAGACGCGCCTCAACCTCGACATCTCCTACAAGCAGCAGCGCATCAACGACGTGATCGCCGAGATCCCGGGGGCCAAGCACCCGGAGGAGAAGGTGGTGCTCGGTGGCCATTACGACGCCTGGACCTACGGCACCAACGACAACACCAGCGGCTGGGCGGCGGTCGTCCAGGCGGGTCGCGGCATCGGCCGCCTCCTGCGACGCGGCTGGCGCCCCGATCGCACGCTCGTGCTCGCGGGCTGGGACGGGGAGGAGTACGGCCTGCTCGGCTCCACCGAGTTCGCCGAGCAGATGCGGTCCGACCTGCGCCGTGACGCGATCGCCTACATCAACATGGACATCGTCGGCGGACGCGAGTTCAGCGCCGGCGCGGTGCCCTCACTCGATCAGCTGATCAAGGACGTCTCCCAGACGGTGCCCGCCCCGGGCGCGGCCGGCACGATCTACGACGCCTGGTCCGCAGCGGGCGATCCGGAGGTGGACCGCCTCGGCAGCGGCTCCGACTACACGGCGTTCCTCGACCACGTGGGGGTGCCCTCGCTCGAGATCGGCTTCCGGACGGAGGGCGGCGAGTACCACACGTCCTACGACGACACCGTGATGATGGAGCGCTTCCTCGATCCGCACTACCTGGGCCACCAGGCGGCGTCGCGGATGACCGGCACGATCGCGCTGCGCCTGGCGGACGCCGACGCTCTGCCCTTCCGCTACTCCGAGTACGCGGCGGCGGTGGAGGGCTACGTGCGCGACCTGCAGGCCATGGAGGGGGCTGACATCGTCAATCTCGAGCCGCTGATCGCCCAGGCCCAGGCCTGGGGGACCGCCGCGGCCGCGCTCGAGCAGCGTGCGGCCGAGCTCGTGGCTTCCGACGAGATCGACACTCGTGGCGGCCAGCGGCTGCTGCGGAGGATCAACCGCTCGCTCAAGCGTCAGGAGCGCGCCCTCACCCAGTCCGTGGGGCTGGCGGGGCGTCCGTGGTTCAGGCACATGATCTACGCCCCGGGCCGGCTCACGGGCTACGCGGCGCAGTTCCTGCCGGCGATCGAGGACGCGATCAGCGATGGCGACGCGGTCACCGCCAACCGCTACCGCGACCTGGTCCTCGATTCGCTCCAGCGCGCGACCGACCTCGCGAGCCGGCCTGGGTAGTCGCGCGCGGCTGGGCGGTGGCCGGCGTGGCGTAGCCCCTTTCGGGGAGCGGCCTCGCCGGCCGCCCGCACGGACTACTTCTCGCCGCCGTCCTCCTTGTCGCCCGCGTGGTCCTCGTCGGACACCTGGCTGAGGACCTTGAAGTCCTGGTTCAGGTGCACGTCGACCTGGCTGCCGTCGGCGCGCGTGACCTCGACCTCGTAGTAGCCCTCCTCGTCGCCGACCTCGGTGTCGGTGACCTTCCCGCCGCCCGTGTGGGCGAGCGCGGCCGCGCTCGCCTGGTCGAGCGCGGTCCCCGAGATCGCCTTCTCGCTGTCGTCGCCGCCGCCGCTCGACGCCCCCGCGAGAGCGGCGCCGCCGAGAGCCAGCGCCGCGAGGGCGGCTCCGGCGGCGATGATTCCCTTCAGCTTCCTGGTCATGCTTGCTCCTTCTGGTGTGTGTTGGCTGACCCGATGAGGCCAAGCTAGGAGGGCTCCCTGAAATGGGGCTGAGGGCGGAATAAAGCTCGCGTGGAGCGGTCGTTTCGCTTATGCGAACGAAACATTCAATGCTGCATCTGATGACCGCCACGGTGGTGCTCGCGTGTACCGTCGTGGCCGCCTGGCTGGCCGCCGACGCGGAGGCCGCCGGGCCTGCGGTGACGATCGACAACGGCAAGCTGCTAATCCGGGGAACCGACGCGGATGACCGCATCGGGATCCGTCAGGTCCATTCCCGGCCCGCGCTGCTCGAGCTGGACCTCGACGGCGATTCCGTGGCCGACCAGGTGGTGAGGCGCGGCAGGTTCAAGCGCATCCGCATCGACGGCGGCGAGGGCTTCGACACCCTCTCCGTGGTGGGCTCGGCCGCCAACGAGCGCTTCGAGCTGTCGGCTCGCGGTGAGCGGGTTCGGCTCGCGGTGGATCCCGGGCACCTGCGCGCGCGCATCCACGCCGTGGAGCGCATCGACGTGGCCGCCCGCGGCGGCGCGGACACCCTCACCGCCGGAGACCTGACCGGCACCGATCTGCAGGAGATCCACGGCGATCTCGCAGGCGCCCCGGCTCCCGAGGACGCGGCGGACGGCGAGGTGGACCGTGTTCTGCTCGAGGGCAGCCCCGAGGGCGAGCAGGCGTCCGTGCTCGGGTTCGGAGCCGGCGTGGCCATCGTCGGCCTGCCCACCTTCGTCCAGCTCGAGCATGCGGATCCCACCGACCGGCTGACCATGAGGGGTGGTGGCGGCGGTGACCTTCTCTCGACCTCTACAGCCGCCCTCGTGCAGACCCTCGACGGCGGCGACGACGTGGATGTTCTGCTCGGCGGCCCGGGCGACGACCACCTGATCGGCGGCGCGGACTTCGACGATGTGGCCGGCCGCCAGGGCGACGACCTCGCCGAGATGGGTCCCGCGCCCGACCGCTTCACCTGGAACCCCGGCGACGGCGACGACGTGGTCGAGGGCGGGCCGGGTCACGACTCGATGTCGTTCAACGGATCCGGGCGACGCGGAGCAGTTCGACCTGTCGGCCAGCGGCCGGCGGCTGCGTTACACCCGCGACGTGGGCGGCATCGTGATGGACCTCGACGACGTGGAGGAGATCAACACCGTCGCCCTGGGCGGCGCGGACGTGATGACGGCGCATGACCTGACTCGCACGGATGTCGACCAGGCCAACTTCAACCTCACGCCCGCGGTGGGCAGCCCGGCGGGCGACGGCCAGGCCGACAGCGTGGTGGTTGAGGGCACCGAGCGCAGAGACGCGATCACCGTCACGGGCTCGGGCAGCACGGTGGCCGTTACCGGCCTGTCGGCGGCCATCGGGATCAGCCACGCCGAGGGTGCGCTCGACACGCTCGGCATCGACACCCGCGGGGGAAACGACACGGTCGACAGCTCGGGCCTGCCCGCCGGGATCATCGGGCTGTTCGTCGAGTAGAGCAGGGCTCAGGAGCTCCGGCGCGCGCTATTGCGGCGCGCCGGAGCTACTCTGAGGAGAGAGCGCCGTGCCCTTCGTCGCATATGTCCACGAGCCGGAGGGCGACCCGTCGCCGGGTCGCACCCCGTGGGAGCCCAACTGGCGGGTCTGGCGCCCGCTCGGCCTGGCGGCTCTGGCGGTCTTTGCCTCGGACAACACGAGTGGAGCGGCCACCGCCTTCCTGATCTTCCTGGCGTTCGGACTCGTGTGCCGGGCGATCAGCGCCGCGCTGCCGGATTGGAACGGCATGCGCGAGTACCGCCAGTAGGCGCGCCCTACTCGGGCCAGAAGTCCTCGACCGACTCGGTGTCGGCTCCGGGGTCGCCGAGCGTGGAGACGATGATCACGACCGCGTCGTCGGGACCCTCGTTCCAGACCGAACGGACCACGTGCGGCGCCACCCGGACGATGCCGCCCGCCGGCACATCGACCACCTCGTCCTCCAGCTTGAACTGCAGGACGCCCTCGGACACGAAGTAGACCTCCTCCTGGGTCTTGTGCCGGTGCCCGTAGCTGCCCTTCCCTCCTGTCTGCGCGGGCATCCGCCGCCAGGTGAAGCCCACCTGCTCACAGCCGAGCTCGGGAGCGGCGCCACCCATGCGCATCTCGCCGGGGTAGTCGCCGAGCACGTCGGGGATCTCGTCGAGCGCCTTGATCGTCCAGTCGGCCATCGCACCTCCAGTCGTAGAGAGCCGCCTACAGCCCACCCTAATTGGCGCGCGAGCACGCGTGCAGCTGATTTAGCGTGCCGGCATGGCTTCGATCGTCCCCTATTCGGCTACCGCGACGCGCCAGCGGCCATCGAATTCCTGGTGTCGGCCTTCGGCATGGAACGGGTCAACGTGGTCGAGGAGGACGGCCTGATCGCCCACGCCGAGCTGCGGCACGGAGACGGATGATCATGCTCGGCTCCTGGCTCGAGGGCCAGGGCGCCGGGACCCCGATGCACGCGGCCTACCGGGCACCGTACAGTGCCGGACTATGCCGACAAGCTGGTCCTAGGACCAGGCGTCCCAGGCCTTCAGCGACGGCAGCGGGTCGAAGGGGTCGCCGCCGTCGTACCAGCCCGGCGCGGCCCACAGCTCGAAGTGCAGGTGGCAGCCCACCGCGTTGCCGGTCTCGCCCACCGATCCGATGCGCTGGCCGGTGTACACGCGGTCGCCCGCGCGGAACGGGGAGGGCTCGGCCATGTGCATGTAGACGTAGTCGAGGTCGTCGTTCGCGCCGTCGATCACCAGGTAGTTGCCCGCCGCCCCGTGGTAGCCGCTGTACTGCACCTTTCCGCCACGCGCCGCCACCATGCGGGTGCCGCACTTGGCGAACACGTCGTGGCCCTGGTGGCTGTGGCCCGAGCGCCCGGTGCCGAAGCGCGCGCCCGCACCGCCGTAGTCGTGGCGCCCGCGGATGGGGAAGATGTGGTCGTAGAGATCGAAGGCGTCGCGCTGTACATCGCCCGTCTGGGAGCTCGAGGCGCTGACCCCGCCGGGCCCGGCGGCCGTGAGACGGAACGAGTAGCGGCCCGGCGCGGCACCGGCCCGGCCCAGACGGCCGTTCCAGGACACGCTCGTCACGGCACCCGGCGCCACGCCCTCCGGGGTCCACGACTTGACGACCGCGGCGTCCGCCGCGCGCACCAGCTCGACGCTGAGCGTGCTGGCGGCCGTCCCCGAGAGCCGGAACGAGAAGGTGACCGCACGGCGTGCGCCCACGAAGGCCTTGGTGCGGCTGGTGCCGGTCTCGAGCCGGGGCGCTCCGGCCGCAGTGGGTCCGGGCACCGGCGAGAGCTCCAGGTTGGGCTCGGGCGGCGGCGGAGGCAGGATCGGCACGGACCTGGACTTCGCCGAACGCGCCCCGTCGGCCGTGGTGGCCGACACGGGCCCGGTGAGCGCGCCCACGGGCACGCGAGCGTTGAAGCGCACGTCGCTGCCGGGCCGCACGGCGACCTCGACGTCGTCGGACGCGCCGTAGCTGCCGAGGAAGGTGACCGTGCGGACGCTCGTCAGGTCGCTTCCCGTGACCCGAAGGGTGCTCCCCGCCCGTGCCCGCTTGCGCGACGCGCACTTGCGCAGGCAGCTGACCTTCGTGATCTTCGGTGTGGCTACGTAGACGCCCCCGCCGCCGCTCGACGCCGTTGTCTGTCCCGCGGCTGGGGCTGTGAAGGCGATCGCGCAGAGCGCGAGCGCGCCGACGCTCAGCCTCGCCGAAGCATGGATGTGACGCAAATCCCTTTGGCCTTTCTCTTCTTTTCCGGCCTACGGGGTTAGCTGACGGGCTCGCGCTCGAAGAGCAGCGCTACGACCCTGTGATTGGGCCGATTCGCCCCCTCGGTGACCCTCTTTTTCGACGGCCACCGAACGGTTCCCCCGTTCCCCGGCGACCAAGGTTGAAGGCCGGCGGAGATTCGGCAGGCACTGACTGGCGCGCCAGTATAGACACGGACGCGGCCGGGTCTTGCTTACCCCTCAAGCGGTGGTCGCTAACACCGGCCATCTGCCACACTAGGTCGCCGGCCGCCCCCAGGGGCGGTTCGTCTGTGATGAAGACCTACGTGGCGACACCAGAGACCCGCGAGCGCAATTGGCTCGTGGTCGACGCTTCCGGCGAGACGCTGGGCCGTCTCGCGACCCAGATCGCGGACGCGCTCCGCGGCAAGCGTAAGCCGGAGTACACGCCCCATGTGGACGTGGGCGATTTCGTGATCGTGGTCAACGCAGAGCAGATCGCGGTGACCGGCAACAAGCGCGCCGAGAAGCGCTACTACCGCCATTCCGGCTATCCGGGCGGGCTGCGCAGCCGCACGCTGCAGGAGATGCTCGACCGCCGGCCGGAAGAGGTCATCCGCCTTGCCGTCAAGGGGATGATCCCCCGCAACCGCCTCGGCCGCGCCCAGCTGCGCAAGCTCAAGGTGTACGCGGGGCCCGATCATCCCCACGCCGCACAGAAGCCCGAGCCGATGGAGGTACTCGCCCGATGACGGAAGACCCGCAGCAGCCCGACGGGGAGGCTCCCGACGAGGAGACCCCGGAGGACGTGACCGGGCCGCCGGGCGACCAGGCCGAGGAGCCCTCGGGCGAGGAGCACCCCGGGCCCGAGATCGAGGGCGTCGAGGAGCTCGCGCAGGCTGCCGAGCAGACCCCCGAGGGCGATGCGCCCGAGGGCGAGGGCGCCGAGCCGGCCGAAGACGCTGAGCCCGCCGCCGAGCCGGCCGAGCCCGCCGCCGAGGACGCCGAGCCCGCCGCCGAGGCTCCGGCCGAGGAGAGCGCCGAAGCTGAGGCGAGCGGCGAGGAGGAGACCACCGAGGACGAGGCTTCCGCGGAGCGACCGCGTCCCGGCGCCCGTCGCCAGCCGCAGGCCGAGGGCTCCGATGCGCCAGACGTGATCCCGGGTGCTCATCTCGAGCCCGACCTCGTGCTCGAGGAGCAGCGTCCCGCCGAGGGCGAGTTTGCCGAGTACGCCCAGTACGAGGAGGGCGCCACGCCTGAGGGCGACGCCGAGGGCGAAGCCCAGGAGGAGGTCGCCGTCACCGACGAGGAGGCGGTTGCGCACACGCCGCTCGACCTCGCCGCCGACGCCCGCTACCGCGCCACCGGCAAGCGCAAGCGCGCCGTGGCCCGCGTGATCCTGCGGCCCGGCGAGGGCACCTACACGATCAACGGCCGCCACCTGGACGAGTACTTCCCGCGCGTGCGCCTGCAGCGCATGGCCAGCCAGCCGCTCGAGGCCACCGGCAACCAGACCCGCATGGACGTGGTGGCCCGCATCCACGGCGGCGGCGTGTCGGCCCAGGCCACCGCTCTGCGCCACGGCATCGCCCGCGCGCTGGTCGAGGCGGACCCGTCGCTGCGCGGTGAGCTCAAGCGCCGCGGCTACCTCACGCGCGACCCGCGCGTGAAGGAGCGCAAGAAGGCCGGCCTCAAGAAGGCCCGTAAGCGGCCGCAGTTCTCCAAGCGCTAGAACCGCACCGGTGGGGCTGTTCGGCACCGACGGGGTCCGCGGGGTCGCGGGCGAGTTCCTGACTGCCGAGCTGGCGCTGGCACTCGGTCGCGCCGCCGCCGAGGTGTCGCCGGCCGACTCGCCCCAGATCCTGATCGTCCGCGACACCCGCGAGTCCGGCGAGATGCTCGAGGCGGCCCTGGCCGCCGGTATCGCCGCCGGCGGCGGCGATGCGCTGCTCGGCGGTGTGCTACCCACGCCCGGGGCGTCGCTCTTGGTGCGCCGCTACGGGTTCGACATGGCGGCCGTGGTGTCGGCCTCGCACAACCCGTACGAGGACAACGGCATCAAGTTCTTCGGTCCCGAGGGCATGAAGCTCGACGACGCGCAGGAGGGGCAGATCGAGGCGCGCCTGGAGCCGTCGGGCAGCCTGCGCATCGGGCGCGTGCGGGAGCTCCACGGCGCCCCGGGCGATTACCTGCGCGAGCTCGAGCTGCGCTTCTCGGGGCTCGATCTCTCCGGCCGGCGCGTGCTGCTCGATTGCGCCCACGGGGCCACCTACCGGGTGGCACCGGAGATCTTCCGCCGGCTGGGCGCCGACGTGGACGCCGTTGCCGCCGAGCCCGACGGCCGCAACATCAACCTCTCCTGCGGCTCGACCCACGTCGAGGCGCTGGCTGGGCGCATGGCCGGCCACGACCTGGGGTTCGCCTTCGACGGGGACGGTGACCGGGTACTGGCCGTCGACCGCGACGGCAGCGTCGTCGACGGCGACGAGTTGCTCGCCCTGGCCGCGCTGCACCTGCGCGGCAACGGCCGGCTCCCGGGGGACGGGGTCGCGGTGACGGTGATGACCAACTACGGCTTTCACCAGGCCATGGACGAGGCCGGCATCGAGGTGGCGACCACGCCGGTGGGCGATCGTCATGTGCTGGCCGAGCTCGTCCGCCGCGGCTGGAGCCTCGGCGGGGAGCAGTCCGGCCACCTGATCGAGACCGGCTTCGTGCCCGCCGGTGACGGTATCGCCGCCGCTCTGCTCACCCTCGAGGCCCTGGCGGGAGCCGACCTCGCCGCGCGCCACGCGATGCAGAAGCTCCCCCAGCTCCTGATCAACGTGAAGGTCCGGGACCGCGAGTCGATCGAAGCGGCGGGTCCGCTGTGGGACGCGGTCGCCCAGGAGTCCGAGCGGCTCGACGGCATCGGGCGGGTGCTCGTAAGGGCGTCCGGTACCGAACCGTTGCTCAGAGTAATGGTGGAAGCTCCCGAACAAGCTCGCGCGCAGGAGATCGCCCAGAGACTGGCCGATCTGGCCAGGGCGGAACTAGGCTAGGGCGCCTCATGTGCGGGATCATCGGATACGTGGGGCCGCGCGAGTGCCGCGACCTGTTGCTCGAAGGCCTGCAGCGCCTCGAGTACCGCGGCTACGACTCGGCGGGCCTCTCGCTCGTCATCAACGGCTCCGTGGGCAGTGTCCACTCGGTCGGCAACCTGGAGCGGCTCCGCGCCGCCGTGGCGGAGTCCAACGGACACCTCACCGGCTCAACCGGCATCGGGCACACGCGCTGGGCCACGCACGGACGGGTGACCGAGGCCAACGCCCACCCACACTGGGACACCTCTGGGCGAGTGCACATCGTGCTGAACGGGATCGTCGAGAACTGGACCGAGCTGCGCGACCGTCTGCGCGCCGAGGGAGCCGAGTTCACCTCCGAGACCGACGCCGAGGTGGTGGCCCATCTGGTGGCCGACCACTTCGACGGGGACCTGGTCGAAGCCGTGCGCCTGGCCTACAACGATCTGCGCGGCCACTACGCGTTCGTCGCCATGTCGGCCGACGATCCGAAGGTGCTCGTGGGGGCTCGTAAGGAGTGCCCGCTCGTGGTGGGGCTGGGTGAGGGAGAGAGCTTCATCGCCTCGGCCATCCCGGCCTTCCTGTCCGAGACGCGCAGTGTCCAGCTCGTCCACGACGGCGAGATCGTGGCCATCACCCCGGAGGGCTCGCGCTTCCTCTCGCCCGAGGGCGAGGAGCTTCAGCGCGACGTCGACCAGGTCGACTGGGACGAAGAGCAGGCCGAGAAGGGCGGCTACGAGACCTTCATGCTCAAGGAGATCCACGAGCAGGCCGACGCGGTGGCGGAGACGGTGGCCGACCGGCTGGGCGACGGGGTGGTCGACCTCGGCGACATCGGGATCTCGGACGAGTTCCTGAAGGACGTCCGCCGCGTGGTGATCGTGGCCTGCGGCACCTCGTACCACGCCGGGCTGCTGGGCCGCTACGCGATCGAGACCTGGGCCCGCCGCCCCGTGGAGATGGACATCGCGTCGGAGTTTCGCTACCGCGACCCGGTGCTGAGCGAGCGCGACCTGGTGATCGGGATCTCGCAGTCGGGCGAGACCGCCGACACGCTGGCGGCCATGCGCCTGGCCCGCGAACGCGGCGCCAAGGTGCTCGCGATCACCAACGTCATGGGCAGCCAGGCCACGCGCGACGCCGATGGCGTGCTGTTCACCCGCGCGGGCCTCGAGATCGGGGTGGCCGCCACCAAGACCTTCGTGGCGCAGGCGGCTGCGATGTACGTGTTCGCGCTGAAGCTGGCCCAGGTGCACGAGACGCTCGAACCCGACGTGCTGCGCCGGCTCTGCCACGAGATGCGCGACATGCCTTCCCAGATCACACGAGTCGTGGAGGAGACCGGCGAGCGCGTGCGCCGGATCGCCGAGCACTGGCACGACGCGGGCTTCTTCCTCTACCTCGGCCGCCACGCCGGGCTTCCGATCTGCCTCGAGGGCGCGCTCAAGCTCAAGGAGATCTCCTACATCCCCACCGACGCCTACGCGGCGGGGGAGATGAAGCACGGGCCGATCGCGCTGCTGGACGAGCGCACTCCGGTGGTGTGCGTGGCCACCGAGTCGCACGTGCTCGACAAGGTGCTCTCCAACATCGCCGAGGTGCGCGCCCGCGGCGCGCACGTGGTGGCCGTGGCCACCGAGGGCAACGCTCGTGTGGCCGAGTACGCCGAGGAGGTCTTGGAGGTGCCGCGCACCGACTGGCTGCTTCAGCCGTTGCTCGCCGTGATCCCTCTGCAGCTCTTGGCCTACCACATCGCGCGGGCGCGGGGCCTGAACGTGGATCAGCCGCGCAATCTGGCCAAGACCGTCACCGTCGAGTAGCCGATCCGGTGGCCGGGGTCGGCATCGACCTGCTCGAGATCGACCGCCTGGAGCGGGCGCTCGAGCGCCGTCCGCGCCTGGCCGAGCGGCTGTTCACGGACGCCGAGCGTGCCTACGCGGCGAGCCGGGCCCGGCCGGTGATGCACCTGGCCGCGCGCTACTGCGCCAAGGAGGCGGTGGCCAAGGCGCTCGGACTCACCGGATGGAGCTTTCGCGACGTGGAGGTGGTGGCCACGGCTGCGGCGCCACAGGTGCGCTTGACCGGTAGCGCCGCGCGGAGCGCCGCCGAGCAGGGCGTGACCGCGAGCATCTCGCTCACCCACACGGACACGGTTGCCGGCGCCGTCGCGGTGGTGGAGTAGCGATCTAGGCGCGCGGCCGCAGGCCGTCGAGCAGGAGAGTCCACACGCGCTCGAACGCCACATCGATGCCGGGGTCGCTCCACTCGGCGGCGTTGGCCGGGTTGTGGAAGCGGGCCGTGGCGTCGAGCACGGCCCGGCCGGCCGCGGCCGGATCGTCAGTCTCGAACTCGCCCCGGTCCACGCCGTCCGCCACTATCCGGCCCAGCTGCCGGGCCAGCTCGTCGACGTGGGCCGCCACCACGTCGCGGGCGCCCGCCGCGAGCTGGTGGTACGTGGCGAACAGCTCGGGATCGTCGAGCACCTTGCTCCGCTTCGTGGCCACGAGCAGCTCGAGCCAGGCCCGCAGCCGCTCCGGGGCCGGCCCGTCGCCGTCCGCGACCTCCGACAGGGGCTGCGACACGCGCCGAAGCCAGCGTTCGGCCACCGCGTCCCGCAGCTCGGCCTTGCTGGCGAAGTGGCGGTACACGCTGCCGTGGCTCACGCCCAGGGCGCGAGCCACGTCGACCACCGTCGCCTTCGCCGGCCCGTAGCGGCGGAGCACCTCCTCCGCCGCATCGAGAACCCGCTCCGGCGTGAGGGCCGTGCCGGTGGTGGCCGTCTCGCTCATCGGGCGCCGCCCGACTCCTTCTCGCTGTCGAGCATCGCCATCTGGTTCTCGTCGTAGCGGTCGCCGGCCGCGGCATCGGCCGGCACGGCCGATTCGATGGCGGCCAGGTCGTCGTCCTCCAGCGTGACCTCGACGGCGCCGAGGGCCTCGTCCAGGCGCTCGCGGGTGCGGGATCCCACCAGCGGGACGATGTCCTCGCCGCGCGAAAGCACCCAGGCGATCGCCACCTGAGCGACGCTCACGTCGCGGGCGGCGGCGATCCCGCGCAGGCGCTCGACGAGCTCGAGGTTCTGGTCGAGGTTGTCCCGGGCGAAGCGCGGCGAGCGGTTGCGGAAGTCGCGGTCCGAGGTCGAGCGGTCACGCGACCAGTGGCCGCTGATCAGCCCGCGCGAGAGGACGGCGTAGGCGGTCACGCCCACGCCCAGCTCGCGGCAGGTGGGCAGGATCCGGTCCTCGATGCCGCGGGAGATGAGCGAGTACTCGATCTGCAGGTCGGTGATCGGGTGCACGGCGTGGGCGCGGCGCAGCGTATCCGCGCCGGCTTCGGACAGGCCGATCTGACGGACGTAGCCGGCCTCCACGAGCTCGGCGATCGCGCCGACAGTCTCTTCGATCGGAACGGCCGGATCGACCCGGGCGGGCCGGTAGATGTCGATGTGGTCCGTGCCGAGCCGGCGCAGGCTGTAGGTGACGAAGTTCTTGACCGCCACCGGCCGGGTGTCGAAACCGATGAAGCCGCCCTGCGGATCGCGCATGCCGCCGAACTTCACGCTCAGGAGGATGCGCTCGCGATCTCCCTCCCTGAGTGCGCGCCGGATGAGCATCTCGTTCGTGCCCATGCCGTAGAAGTCGCCGGTGTCCAGGAGGTTGATGCCGGCGTCGATGGCCGCGTGGATCGTGGCGATGCTCTCGTCGTCGTCCGTCGGGCCGTAGAGGTCGGACATCCCCATGCATCCGAGCCCGAGGGCCGATACGTTGAGGCCGTTGCTGCCGAGTGTGCGGGTTTCCATGGCCGACGATGGTAGGAAATGTGATGACAGATTTCAAACTTTGTCAGTTTGCAGGAAGGATTCAGCTCTCGAGGAGCTGTACGTGAGGGACTGGCTCGATCCGCTCTACGAGGCCACCGAGATGCGCGCGGTGGACGCCTGGGCCATCGAAGAGCAGGGCGTGCCCTCGCTCGACCTGATGGAGCGGGCGGGGGCGGGCCTCGCCCGCGTGACCGCGGCGGCGGCGCGGCCGGGCCCGATCCGGATCGTCGTGGGCAAGGGCAACAACGGCGGAGACGGCCTCGTGGCGGCGCGCCTGCTGCGCGAGGACGGGTACGAGGTGGACGTGCTGGCCGCCGCCCCGCTCGAGGACCTGGGCGGGGATGCGCGCGCGAACCTCGATCGTCTGCCGGGGGCGCCGCCCGAGCCGTTTGCGGCGGAGCGGCTCGAGGACTCGGGAGCGCTGCTCGACGCGCTACTGGGCACGGGCTTCGAGGGCGTGCCGCGCGAGCCGCTGGCCTCCGTGATCACGGCGCTCAACGCGCAGGACGCGCCGGTGGTGGCCTGCGACGTGCCGTCGGGCCTCGACGCGTCCACCGGCGAGGTGGAGGGCGAGGCCGTGCGGGCCGAGCGTGACCGCCACCTTCCACGGCTCCAAGCTCGGTCTGTACGTGGAGCCCGGCAAGGAGTACGCGGGCCGGGTGGAGGTGATCGAGATCGGCATCCCGCGCGGGGCGCCGGCGCCCACCGGGGCGGGGCTGATCTCCGAGCGGGTGCTCGGTCTCTACCCGCACCGCGAGCGCACGGGCTCGAAGTTCGCCTCGGGCGTGGTGGTGGTGGCCGGCGGCTCGGCCGGCCTCACCGGCGCGCCCACGATGGCTGCGCGCTCGGCCTCGCGCGCGGGCGCGGGATACGTGCAGGTGGCGGTGCCCGCCCCCGCGCAGCCCGCCATCGACATGCGCCTGCTGGAGCAGATGAGCCGCGGCCTGCCCGACGAGGACGGCGCCCACACGCCCGCCGGGGTGGACACCGTGGCCGAGATGGCCGAGCGCGCCGGAGCGCTGGTGCTGGGACCGGGGCTGGGCCGCAGCGACAGCGCCGCCGAGTTCGCACGCCAGGTGGTGAAGAGCGTGGCCATCCCGCTGCTGGTCGACGCCGACGGGCTCAACGCGCACGCGGGCCGGCCCGAGCTTTTCAGCGAACACGAGGGGCCCACCGTGCTGACACCGCATGAGGGCGAGCTGGGGCGTCTGCTCGGCGTGGACTCGGCTGAGATCGCCGCCCATCGCCTGCGCTACGCCCGAGAGGCCGCCGAGCGCAGCGGGAGCGTGGTGTTGCTCAAGGGCGACGACACGATCGTCGCGGCGCCCGGCTCGGAGACCGCCGTGAGCCCCGGCGCCACCGCCGCGCTGGCCACGGCGGGCACCGGCGACGTGCTCTCCGGCCTGATCGGCGCGCTGCTGGCCAAGGGACTCGACCCCTTCGAGGCCGCGGCGCTCGGCGCGCTCGCCCACGCGCGAGCGGGCAAGGCCGCCGCGGGGACGGTGGGCGCGGATCACGTGGTGGCCGGCGACGTGATCGACTCGCTGCCGCTCGCGTTCTGACCGCCGCCGTGCGCGGCCCGCTATCTTCGCCCCTCATGGCGGAGACGATCGGCGAGATCATGGACCGCGATCCCGTGACGGTGACCGCGGAAACCTCGGTAGAGGACGTGGTCAGCCGGTTGCGCGAGAACGAGCTGCCCGGGCTGCCCGTGGTGGACGGCGACCAGCGGCTCGTGGGGATCGTGACCGAGGCCGATCTGGTGCTGCCCGACGACCAGGGCGACCTGCACATCCCGCACTACATCAACCTGTTCGGGGGCACGGTCTTCCTCGAGCCGCTCGGGCGCTTCGAGAAGCGCTTGCGCAAGGCGTTCGCCTCCACGGCCGCGGACATGATGACCAAGGACCCCGACTCGGTCACGCCGGACACCAGCGTGAACGAGGCGGCCCGGATCATCCACGACTCCGGGCACAACCGCCTCCCGGTCGTGGAGGACGGGCGTCTGGTGGGCGTCGTCACGCGCGTGGACGTGCTGGGCGCCCTCGCCGCGTGAGCGGGCCCGAGCGCGCTCTGGCCCGCATCGACGTCGGCGCCATCGAGCGCAACTGCGCCCGGATGCCGGGCGAGCTGTGTGCCGTGGTCAAGGCCGGCGCCTACGGTCACGGCGCCCTGCCGGCCGCCGAGGCGGCGCTGCGCGGCGGCGCCACCTGGCTGGCGGTGGCCACCGCCGACGAGGTGGCTGGGCTGCGAGCCGGCGGCGTCTCGGTGCCCGTGCTGGTGATGGGAGCTCTCACCCGCACCGAGCTGCGCACCGCGATCGAAGCCGAGGCCGACGTGGTGGCCTGGACCGACGAGGTGGCCGAGGCCGCCCCGCGGGTGCACGTGAAGTTCGACACCGGCATGGGGCGGCTGGGCACGAAGGACCGCGACCGCGCGCTGTTGCTGGCGCGCCGGCCCAACGTGGTGGGCCTCATGACCCACTTCGCCACCGCCGACGAGCCCGGCGACGAGCACTTCCCCCGCCAGCTCGAGGCGTTCCGGAGCTTCGTCGACGACGTCGGCCGCAACGACCTGCGCGTGCACGCCGCCAACAGCGCGGCGGCCCTGCGCGAGCCGGCCGCGCGCTTCGACATGGTGCGCTGCGGGGTCGCCATCTACGGCATGGACCCGTTCGGTGCCGACCCGGCCGAGCACGGGCTCGAGCCCGCGTTGTCGCTCCATTCCTACGTGGCGGCGGTCAAGAGCTTCGATCCGGGCGACAGCGCCGGGTATGGCCGCAGCTGGCGGGCACCGGTCCCTACCCGGGTGGCCACGGTGCCGATCGGCTACGGGGACGGCTGGCGCCGCGGACTGTCGAACCGCCACGACGTGCTCATCGACGGCCGGCGCCACCGCTCGGTGGGGAACGTGAGCATGGACAACATCACCGTCGACCTCGGCGCCGACAGCGGCGTCCGGGTGGGGGACGAGGTGGTGCTGATCGGGACGCAGGGGGACGAGCGCATACTGGCCGAGGAGGTGGCCACGGAGCTCGACACGATCAACTACGAGATCACCTGTGCCCTCTCGGCCCGGGTGCGCCGCGAGCACTTCCGGTGAGCCGCGCCTGGATCGTCGGCGGTGCGGTGCGCGACGACCTGCTCGGGCGCCAGGTCACGGACGTGGACGTGGTGGTGGAGGGCGAGCTCGAGGCCGCCGCCCGCGGCCTGGCCGATCAGCTCGGTGGCCCCGTGTTCCAGCTCTCCGAGGCCTTCGGCGCATGGCGCGCGATCGACCGCGCCGGGGGCCGTGTTTTCGATCTGTCTCCGCTGCACGGCGCCGGCATCGAGGAGGACCTGGCCCGCCGGGACTTCAGCGTGAACGCGATGGCTCGCCCGCTCGCGGACTCCTCCGCGCGTGCGCTCGCGGAGGGGGCGGCGACAATGGGTGCGGGCGAGCTGATCGACCCGCTGGCCGGGCGCCCCGATCTCGAGGCCGGCATCCTGCGCGTACTCGGCTCCGGCGCCTACGAGGCGGACCCTCTGCGCCCGCTTCGGCTTGCCCGCTTCGCGGCCGAGCTCGGGTTCGCTCCCGACAGCGAGACGGAGCGCCTCACGGCACAGGCGGCGCCACGGGTGGGGGAGGCCGCCGGCGAGCGCGTGTTCGCAGAGCTGCGCCGGCTCGTGCTCGCCCCTGGCGTGGCCGGTGGGCTGGCGCTGGCCGACCGGCTCGGGCTGCTGCGGGCCGTGTTGCCGGAGCTGGCCGATCTGCACGACGTGGAGCAGAGCCACTATCACCATCTCGACGTCTACGGCCACACGGTCGAGGTGCTCGAGCGGCTGATCGAGCTGGACGCGCAGGCCACGGGCCGGCTGCGCGCCGCGCTGGACGAGCCCCTGGCCGACGAGCTGAGCCACGGAGAGGCGCTGCGCTTCGGCGCGCTCCTTCACGACATCGGCAAGCCGGGCACCCATTCGCTTCGCGAGGACGGGCGGGTCACGTTCATGGGCCACGACCGGCTCGGCCAGCAGATGATCGCCACGCTGTCTCGGCGGCTGCGCATGAGCACGCGGCTCGCCACGTACCTCGGGGCTCTCGCCCGCCACCATCTCGTGCTGGGCTTCCTGGTGCACGAACGGCCGCTCGACCGGCGCGACGTGTACCGCTACCTCGAACGCACCTCGCCGGTGGCCGTGGAGGTCACGCTGCTGTCCTGCGCCGACCGGCTGGCCACCCGCGGGCGCAAGGCCGACGAGGCCATCGCGGCGCACCTGGAGCTGGCGGACGAGCTGATGGAGGCGGCGCTCGACTGGCGTGAGCAGGGGCCCCCGCGGCCGCCCGTGCGGGGCCGCGAGCTGGCGCGCGAGCTGAGCATCGAGCCGGGGCCGGAGGTGGGCCGCCTGCTGGCGCAGCTCACGGAGGCCAGCTACGCGGGCGAGGTAGGCACTCGCGACGAGGCGCTCGCCTACGCCCGGACGCTCCGCCACAATCCCACCGGGTGATCGTCGACTGCGCGATCTACGAGGAGGGCCGCCGCCGCGAGGGCAAGGTCGATCTCGAGCACGCCTACCGGGGACGTCACGAAGGCGACTTCGTCTGGATCGGCCTGAGTGAGCCGACCGAGGACGAGTTCGACTCGCTCACGCGCGAGTTCCATCTGCCCTCGCTGGCCGTGGAGGACGCCATCGAGGCCCACCAGCGGCCAAAGCTCGAGATCTACGAGGAAATGGTCTTCCTGGTCCTCAAGACCGCTCGCTACGTGGATCCGATCGAGGTGGTGGAGCTGGGCGAGCTGCTGGTGTTCCTCGGGCGCGACTTCATCATCACCGTGCGCCACGGCGAGGCGAGCTCGCTCCAGCAGGTGCGGCAGGACCTCGAGCACGACCGTGAGCGCCTGCGCCACGGCCCGGGCGCCGTGCTGCACGCGATTCTCGATCACGTGGTGGACGACTACAGTCCGGCCCTCGAGGGCCTCGAGAACGACATCGACGAGGTGGAGGCCGAGCTCTTCTCGGGCCTGCGCTCGAACCCGGCCGAGCGCATCTACCGGTTGCAGCGCGAGGTGCTCCAGTTCCGGCGCGCGGCCGCCCCGCTGGTGGATCCGATCTCCAAGCTGGCAGCGGGGCACTACTGGCAGGTGCACCCGGACATTCGCAATTACTTCCGCGACGTGAACGATCACCTGATCCGCACCCGCGATCAGCTCGACGCGATGCGCGATCTGCTCCAGTCGAGCCTGCAGGCCAACCTCGCCCAGGTCGCCGTGCGCCAGAACGACGACATGCGCAAGATCTCCGCTTGGGTGGCCATCGGCGTGGCGCCCACTTTGATCGCCGGCATCTACGGGATGAACTTCGAGCACATGCCGGAGCTCACGTTGAGCTTCGGCTATCCGCTGGTGCTGGCCCTGATGGCCACCGTATGCAGCCTTCTGTTCTGGCGCTTCAAGCGCGCGGGCTGGCTCTAGCAATATGTTTCCGCCCCATGGCGGACGACTGCATCTTCTGCAAGATCGTGGCGGGTGAGCTGCCGGCGGAGATCGTCCAGGAGGACGAGCACACGCTGGCGTTCATGGACATCAACCCCTGGACGCGGGGCCACGCGCTGGTGATCCCCCGCCATCACTCGAAGAACCTCTACGAGGCGCCGGAGGAGGATCTGGCGCGGGCGGCGGAGGCCTCCAAGCGCCTCGCGCTGACCATGCGCGACCGGCTCGGCGCCGCGGGCGTGAACCTGCTCAACTGCTGCGAGCCGGCCGCGTGGCAGACCGTCTTTCACCTGCACGTGCACGTGATCCCGCGCTACGAAGACGACCCTCTGCAGCTGCCCGTGCACCCACGGCCGGTGGAGGCGGACGAGCTCGCCGCGGTCGCCCAGGAGATCCGCGGTGGCTGAGCGGGCGCGCCTCGAGCGCGACGGCGACCTCGGCATCCTCGTGATCGACGACCCGCCTCTCAACCTGTTCGGCGACGCGATGGTGCGCGACGTTCGGAGCGCACTCGACGCCACGGAGGGCCTGCGCGCACTGCTGCTGCGCGCCGAGGGCGAGTACTTCACCGGCGGCGCCGACGTGAACGTCTTCGCCGGGCTCACCCGCGCGCAGGCGGAGGAGTTCACGGCTGCGCTGCAGGAGCTGGCCCACCGGATCGAGGACCTGCCCTTCCCGACGCTCTCGTCGGTGCACGGACTCTGCCTCACCGCGGGCCTCGAGCTGTCGCTCGCCTGCGACATGATCTGGGCGTCGGAGTCGGCGAGCTTCGGGCTCGTGGAGGCCGTGGTGGGGCTCACGCCGCTGATGGGTGGTACGCAGCGCATCGCCGAGCGTGCCGGCCCGGCGAGGGCGCGGGAGTTCGTGATGAGCGCGGGGCTCTACGACGCCGCCACGCTCGAGCGCTGGAACGTGATCAACCGCGTGCTACCCGACGCCGACCTGGCCGAGAAGTCGCTGCGCTTCGCGCAGCGCCTGGCCGCCGGTCCGACCCTCGCTCACCAGGCCACGAAGCGGATCGTGCGCGCCGCGGTGGACGAGGGCGTGCGAGCTGCCGACGGGCGCACCGCGGAGATCGCGGCCCCGCTGTTCGATACCCAGGATCTGCAGCGAGCGGTCCAGGAGTTCCTCGCCCAGGGCCCCGGCCACGCGACGTTCGAGGGACGCTGATCGCCTTCTGCCCCGCTCCCCTGGTAGCGTCCCGTCCTGTACGGGCCGGCTAGTCCGGCGTAGTTGAAACATGCAGGTGCCGTGGTAGCGGATTCGCGATTTGCAGGTCCGGCCGGGCACAAGCAGGAAGGGGCATTTCGTGCCTACCGGAACCGTCAAGTGGTTCAACGATGAGAAGGGCTACGGGTTCATAACGCCGGACGACGGCGACCGTGACCTGTTTGTCCACTACACGGGAATCGACGGGCAGGGCTTCAAGTCGCTCGCCGAGAACTCGAAGGTCGAGTACGAGGAGGAGACCGGCGACAAGGGGCCCAAGGCGGTGAACGTCCGCGCTATCTGAGCGCGCCGTCTGCTGTGCCCAAAGAAGAGAAGATCGAAATGGAGGGCGAGATCGTGGAGGCCCTCCCGAACACCATGTTCAAAGTCGAGCTCGACAATGGGCACGAGGTTCTCGGACATATCTCGGGGAAGATGCGCAGGCACTACATCCGCATCCTTCCCGGCGACAGGGTCAAGATCGAGCTGTCGCCTTACGATCTCGACCGCGGGCGGATCACCTATAGGTACAAGTAGGACGCCGCAACTATTCACGGACGGGGTGTTTCACCCCTGGCCATGAAGCGAATCATCCTGCTGACATCCCTTCTGGCGGCTGTACTCGTGCTGCCGCCGGGTGCATCCGCCCGCACCGTCGAGCTCGGCGCCACCGCCGACCCGGCCAATCCCAGCTGCCCCGCCGATCCGTGCGTGGCGGTGGTGCGCGTGACCGGCTACCAGGGCCGCTCCACCGGTGGGCCGAAGAATCCCTACTACATCCGCCGTGACGGGTACCTCACCGCGTTCACGGTCACGCTGGCCGCGCCGAGCGCGGAGCAGTCCACCTTCTTCAACGACAATTACGGCTCTCCCGCCGCCGTGCGCCTCTCCGTCCTGCGCCGTAGCGACAAGCGCAAGACGCGTTTGCAGCACCGGCTGGTCCAGCAGTCCGACCTGTTCGAGGTCGACGATTATTTCGGCTCTAGCCCCACCTTCGTGCTCGACCGGGCACTGCGGGTCAAGAAGGGCAATTGGATCGCGCTCACGGTGCCCACCTGGGCGCCGATGCTGTCGATCAACCTCGGCAAGTCCGATTGGTGGCGCTCGTCGCGGGCTAAGGGCAGTTGCGAGCCGCCGAAGAGCCTGCGCCAGTTCTCCATGGAGGACCTGCGCGAAGTCGTGACGTTCGGCTGCACCTACACCAAGGCCCGCCTGCTCTACACCGTCACCTACGTCCCGGACAACCGGCCCACCACGCCCAGCGACGGCGGGTAGAGGAACGCTCGCTCGCCGAATAGGCGCGCAGCCTCTTCTCCAGGCGTTGCCGGCGCGGTAGCATCGACCTAGTGACCACCGAGGGGTGGATCTTCATGGTCGGATTCCGCGTCTTCGACGTCGGCTTGCTGATCGTCTGGCTGGTCTGGTTCTTCCGGCTGCGGGACGACGACGACGATTCGCGGGGTGACGACGGCGGCGGCGGCGAGGGGCCCGGTCCGCAACCCCGGGACGATGGACCCGGCGGCGACGGCATCCGCCTTCCGCTCGGTCGCTGGGGTCTCGGGCGCGGCCGCGACCGCGATCATTCGGGCCCGGGCCGTCCCCACAGGCGGCGCGGAGTCGAGCCGCGGGTGCCCTCGCCCGCGCGCGTACGCAGGCCGCGCTCGCCGGTGCCGACCCACCGCCAGGTCTAGACCGGCCCGAAGTTCCGACTCGGCACCGTCCGATCGCGGCACCTCAACTTCCGCGTTTGCTGATAGGTTCGCCGCCGTGATCGACTTCGGGCTGGTAGAAGAGCCAGTCGATGAGGGAACACACGTAGTGTCGCTCCGGGGGGAGATCGACGCCCTGACGGCGCCCAAGCTGGGCAGCCGTCTGTTCGGGCTGGCCGAGGAGGGCGCTCGCGGCGTGGTCATCGACCTCAGCGACGTGACCTTCATGGACTCCACCGGCATCGGCGTGCTGATGAACTCGCTGAGGCACATGAACCTGAGGCGCTGCGCGATGGTGCTGGTGTGCCCGACCGAGCGGATCCTGCGTCCGTTTCAGGTGACCGGGCTCGTGAGCCACCTCAGGATCTTCGAATCGCGCGAGCAGGCACTCGGCTGCCTGGTCTGAGCGCGCGAGCCGGCTAGCCGCAGGCCCCGGGGTTCTCGTTGCAGAACTCCTCGAAGCGCTCGGCCGGGCTGTCGGCCGGCGGCGCCGTGTCGTTCTCCGGGGCGTCCTGCGGCGGGGGCGTCGTCTCCGGCGCCGTGGTGCCCCCGCCCGTGGACGGTGGCGTGGTGGGCGTGGGAGCCGCCTCTGGGGCGGTCTCGGTCGTCGTGGGCGAGGTGGTGGTCTCGGTCCGGTCGATCTGCGGCACCGTGAGGTCGGGCAGCTTGGGAGGGTTCTCCGACGCGCTGTCGTCGTCACCGCCGCAGGCGGCAAGCGCCAGCACGGGCAGCAGCACCAGGACCAGGATTCTGAGGCGGCCCAGGATCAGCGTTCAACGGCCGGAAGACGGCGGCCACAGTGCGGACAGTCGTTCAGGTCCTTCTGGACGAGCTGTTCGAGTGAGCATCCGCACATCCTCAGGTTCTCGACGGCGTAGGGCAGGTCGCTGGGCGACGGCGCGAGCGGCAGGACTGCCCCCACGACCTTCAATTCCTCGCCCGAGTCGTGGTCCACGTAGGTGTGTCCGGGCTCGACCTCGCGGATCACCTCACGGTCTGACCGGGCACGCAGCCGGTACTTCTGGCGGGCAGGCATGAGCGGGACACAATAGCGTCCGGTCCCGATGAAAATTCTGGTCTTCCACAGCTACCTGATGCGCGGCACGGGCAGCAACATCTACAACGCCGAGCTCGTCCGTGCCCTCGCTCGGCTGGGTCACGAGGTGCACCTCTTCTGCCAGGACCCGGGCTGGGAGGCCCCGGAGGGGGTGACCGTCCACGTTCCGGACATCGGGCGCGTGCTCCCGCTCTACGTGGCCGATCAGTACGAGGGCTTCGACGCCAAGCCGTACCCGGAGCTCACCGACGCCGAGCTCGACCACTACATCGCGGCCAACGTGGAGGCTGTGCTGGCCGCGCCGACTCCCGACGTGGCCCTGGGCAACCATCTGGTGATGGCCCCGGTGATCCTGGCGCGGGCTCTGGCCGATCGCGCTCCCTATGCGGTCAAGGTCCACGGCAGCGCGCTCGAGTACACGGTGCGCCCCAACCCCGAGCGCTTCCTGCCCTACGCGCTGGAGGGGCTGCGCGGCGCGCAGGGGGTGCTGGTGGGCTCGAGCCACACCGGGCACTCGCTGTGGGAGGTGATGTCCGACGAGCCCGATCTGCCCGACCGCACCCGGCTGGGGCCGCCCGGAGTGGACATCCACACGTTCCGCCCGAGCGACGAGCCGGCGGTGGGGCTGGAACGGCTGGCCACGAAGCTCGGGCACGACGCCGCCGCCTCGTGGGGCGGCGAGGCAGGCGCTGCGGAGGCCCTGCACCAGCTCGACCCGGCGCGCGACCGGATCGTGAGCTACGTGGGCAAGCTGATCGTGTCGAAGGGCATGGACCTGCTGTTCGCGGCCTGGCCGCTCGTGGTCGCGAAGGTCCCCGATGCCCGGCTCGTGGTGGTGGGCTTCGGCACCTACCGGGAGACCCTCAGCCGCTTCGTGGACGCGCTGCGTACCCAGGACGTGGACGCACTGCGGGACATCGCCGCACGCGGCCGGGAGCTCGAAGGCGGCCCCAAGAGCGAGCTCAAGTACCTGAACGCGTTCCTCGACACCGTCGACTCCGAGTGGCTCGACGCCGCCCCGGCCGCGGCGGAGCGAATCCACTTCACCGGGCGGCTCGAGCACGAGGACCTGCCCGACCTGTTGCCGGCCTGCGAGGCGCAGGTCATGCCCTCGACGTTCCCCGAGGCGTTCGGCATGGTGGCCGCCGAGGCGGCGGCCTGTGGCGCCTTCCCGCTGTCGGCGCACCACTCGGGCATGGCCGAGGTCACGGCCCGGCTGGCGCCCGCCCTGCCCGAGGAGCTGCGACCCCTGCTGTCGTTCACGGTGGGGCCCGGCTCGGTCCGCGAGATCGGGTCCAAGCTGGTCGACTGGCTGCAGCTCGATCCCGCCGAGCGCGAACGCGCCAAGGCCGCGCTGGCCGACGAGGCCGCCGGTCAGTTCGCCTGGGAGAGCGTGGCGGAAGGGGTGATCGCGGCGGCCCAGGGGCAGCTCGATCGGCTTCCCCGTCCGGCCTCCCCAGCGGATAATGTACGCGCCCCGTGAGCCCCGCCCGGAACACGGTCAAGCTGGTCCTGGCCGCTCTCTGCGCGGCTCTCGCGTCGCTGCCGCTGGCGGCGTGCGGCCGGGAGGAGGAGCCCAACCTGTCCGAGGGCAAGGCGCAGTTCGTGCAGAAGTGCGGCTCCTGCCACACGCTCAACCGCGCGGGCACGCAGGGCAACCAGGGTCCCAACCTGGACGACTCGTTCGCCGCCGCGCTGGCCAAGGGCTTCAACCGGCAGACGGTCGAGGGCATCGTCCACCGGCAGATCCTCCACCCGCGCATGAGCAGCACGATGCCGGCGGGCCTCGTGAAGGGCGAGCTCGCGGCGGACGTGGCCGCCTACGTGGCCTACGCCAGCGGCCGCTCCGGGGAGGACCAGGGCGCTCTCGCCGAGGCGGGCCTGGCCGACGCCAAGACAGGCGAGCAGATCTTCACGGCGGCGGGCTGCGGCGGCTGCCATACCTTCGGCCCGGCCGGCAGCAACGCGAACATCGGCCCGAGCCTCGACGAGCTCGCCAGCGCGGCGGGGGACCGTGAGCCGGGCACCTCGGCCGAGGACTACGTCAAGGAGTCGATCCTCAAGCCGCAGGACTTCACCGTCGAGGGCTTCGGCGCCGGGGTGATGCCGGCGTTCGAGGGCCGTTTGACGGACGCCCAGGTCGACGAGCTCACGAAGTACCTGCTCGACAACGGCGGCTAGCCGCTAGCTCATGGGCACCTGTCCTGACTTGACCCCCCTATGGACGGTCAAGTCAGGACGAACGAGCAGATCGCCGGGCGCCGTTACGAGCGTTACAACTCTCGCGCCTCAGCGCGCCAGCTCGAGCAACGCCGACTGCAGCTCCGGCGTCGCCGCTGCCGCCAGGCCGTGGGGGTCTCCGTCGAGGTCGGCCACCACTCCGCCGGCCTCCTCGACGATCAGGCGGCCCGCGGCCCAGTCCCAGGCGTTCAGGCCGCGCTCGTAGTAGGCGTCGACGCGCCCGGCGGCGACGTAGCAGAGGTCGAGGGCGGCGGCCCCGGCGCGGCGTATGTCGCGCACCCGCGGCAGCAGCTCGAGCATGAGGCCGGCCTGGCGCGCGCGGCGCTCGGGCTCGTACGAGAAGCCGGTGGCCAGCATCGCCCTGCCGAGGTCGGTCTCAGCGCTTACCGACAGCGACGAGCCGTTGAGGCTCGCGCCCTGGCCGCGAGCCGCGCTGAAGCACTCGTCGCGCAGCGGGTCGAGCACCACGCCGACCGCCGCCTCGCCGGCGTCCTCGAGGGCCACGCTCACCGCCCACGCCGGAAAGCCGTAGAGGAAGTTCACGGTGCCGTCGAGCGGGTCCACGAGCCAGCGCCGGCCGCTCGCGGCGCTCACGTCGGAGCCCTCCTCGGCCAGCAGGCCGTCGTCGGGCCGCTCGGACTCGAGCAGCTCGCGCACCACCCGCTCCGCCTCGCGGTCGGCGTCGGACACCAGATCGGTGGCCGAGGACTTCGAGTCGAGTCCCTCGGGCGGCCGGCCGTAGTAGGAGAGGAGCACCTCGGCCGCCGCGCGCGCAGCGCGCTCCGCGAGCGCGAGGTCGGCCGGCTCGCCGGCCGGGCTCACGAGAGGGCGCGCACCGCGAACACGATGCCCAGCACCACCCCGACCACGATGAGGACGTAGATCAGGAAGCGAAAGGCATCCTGCTCGGAGCGCAGCGGGTTGAGCATGCGCCGGCTCTCAGAGGATGTAGACCGTGCTGAACACCACGATCCACATCACGTCCACGAAGTGCCAGTAGATCCCCGGAACCTCGACGCCTCGATGCTCCTTCGACGAGAAGTGCCCGCGGAACGCCCTGATCGTCGCGAACGTCAGAAGCGTAAGGCCGACGAACACGTGCGCACCGTGGAGCCCGGTGAGCGAGTAGAAGATCGTGGTCTCGGCGTTCTCGGAGATCGCGAAGCCGATGTGGAAGTACTCGTTGATCTGGATCGTGAGGAAGGTCAGCCCGAGCAGCGCGGTGGTGAACAGGCCCATCTTCATCGCGCGGTGGTTGTCGTTGCGCGCGCCCTCGAGGGCCCAGTGCATGGTGAAGCTCGAGGAGACCAGGATCGCCGTGTTCACGCCGGCCACCGCGACCGGGAGCTCGTTGCCGTCGAAGGGGAACCAGGGGGCGTCGTTCACGACCCGGATGAAGAAGTAGGCCGTGAAGAACGCTCCGAAGAGCATGATCTCCGAGATGATGAAGAGCAGCATCCCGAGGAACTGGGCCTCGACCCGCGAGGACTGGTTCGCCGGCGGCGGCCCGTGATGATCGTCGTGGGCGACCTGGCCTGCGGCCACTGACGCCGACTCCATCAGGCCTCCTCTCCGCTCACGACGTGCTCCACCGGCTTGCCCGTGGAGGCCTCCACACGACCGACCAGGTTGTTGCGCAGCCAGCCCGAGCGAGTCTCCGGGAAGGTCGAGATGACGATGTCGTCGGGCCCGTAGAACTGAAGGGCGTTCTGGATCGCGGTGTAGGGATCGGGGTGCACCACCTGGCCGACCGCCTCCAGGCCGGCGGACTCGAGCTCGCCGAGCATGTGGGCGAGGCGCTCGGCGGCTTCGTCCTCGTCGCCGGGCTCCTCGCCGGCCGACTGGGGCGCGATCACGATGAAGCGCCGCGGTTCGTCACCGGCCTTCGCCTTGAGCGTCTCGAGGAGCTCCTCGCCTTCCATCGTCTGGTTGGCCACCACGAGGGTGCGCTTGACGTCGTCGCGCTCGGTGTCGAGGTCCACCACCACGTGCTCCACCGGGCGGCGAGTGGCGCGGGCCAGCCGGTCGACGAGGCCCTGGCGCAGCCAGCCCGAGCGGGTCTCGGGGTGGGTCGACACGATGATCTCGTCGTAGTCGTTCTCGCCCAGCGCGTCCATCACGGCGGAGTAGGGATCCGGGTCCATGACCTCGCCGGTGGCCTCGATGCCCTCCTCGCGAAGCAGCGCGATCGTCATCCGCAGCCGGTTCTCGGCGGCGTCGCGGATGGTGTCCTGGTAGACGACATAGCCGTGCTTGGGCTCGTTCTGGGGCGAGATCACGTGGACCTCGACCTCCTCGCCGCCCGCCCGGCGCTGTACCGCCTCGATGAGCGGCTTGCCCGCCACGGTCTCGTTGGCCACTACGAGGATCCGCTTCATGGCTCAGTGGGCGGCGGCGCGCCGCCTCCTCCCGCGGGTGTGGGCACCGCGGCCGCCTCGTGCTCCTTGAACACCGCGTGAACCGCGCCGGGGACGCCGTACTCGTAGGGGCCGCCCACCACCGTGGGGATCTCGTCGAAGTTGAACACCGGCGGCGGCGACGACACCTGCCACTCGATCGAGTTGGCCCGCCACGGGTTGCCGGGCGCGAGCGGGCCGTGCCGCCAGGACGCGACCATGTTGTAGACGAAGACCAGGAACGAGAGGCCGAAGATGAAGGCCGAGATGGAGATGATCGCGTTCCAGGTGGCGAACTGGTCGGCGTAGTCGGCCACGCGGCGAGGCATCCCGTCGATCCCGACGAAGTGCATGGGGCCGAAGGTGAGGTTGAAGAAGATGAACGAGAGCCAGAAGTGGATCCGGCCGAGCGTCTCGTCGTACATCCGCCCGGTCATCTTCGGGAACCAGTGGTAGAGCCCGGCGAAGATCGTGAACACCGAGCCGCCGAACAGCACGTAGTGGATGTGGGCGACGATGAAGTAGGTGTCCGACACGTGGATGTCGAACGGCACCACCGCGAGCATGATCCCGCTGATGCCGCCGAGCGTGAACATGGTGATGAAGCCCAGCGCGAACAGCAGCGGTGTTCGCAGGTGGATCACGCCTCGCCACAGCGTGGCCAGCCAGGAGAAGATCTTGATGCCCGTGGGAACGGCGATGAGCATCGTGGTGATCATCATCGGTATCCGCAGCCAGCCCTGCATGCCGGACACGAACATGTGGTGGGCCCACACGGTGAACCCGAGGATCACGATCGCCACCAGCGAGAAGGCCATCATCCGGTAGCCGAACACGGGCTTGCGCGCGTGGGTGGAGATGACCTCGCTGATGATCCCGAAGCCCGGCAGCATCATGATGTAGACCGCCGGGTGCGAGTAGAACCAGAAGACGTGCTGGTACATCAGCACGTCCCCGTTCAGCGCAGGATCGAAGAAGTGCGTGCCCAGCGTGCGGTCGAGCAGGACGAAGAACTGCGAGCCGGCGATGAACGGCGTGGCGATCACCACCAGCAGCGAGGTGGTGAAGTTCGCCCACACCAGCAGCGGCATGCGCCAGAAGGTCATGCCGGGCGCACGCATCGTGATGATCGTGACCAGGAAGTTGAGCGCGGTGGCGATCGACGAGGCGCCGGCGAACTGCACGCCCAGCGTGAAGAACTGCTGGCCCATGGGCGACTCGGTCGACAGCGGGGCGTAGGCCGTCCAGCCGGTGGCGAAGGCGCCGCCCTCGGCGAAGTAGGAGCAGATCATCATCGTGCCGGCCACCGGCAGCATCCAGTAGGACAGGGCATTGAGGCGCGGGAAGGCCATGTCCGGCGCCCCGATCATCAGCGGGATCACGTAGTTCGCGATGCCGGCGAAGACCGGGATGATGAACAGGAAGATCATCAGCGAGGCGTGGACCGAGAACAGGCCGTTGTAGGTGTTCGAGTCCACGAACTGCGTGCCAGGCTGGGCCAGCTCCGCGCGGATGAGCATGGCCATCAGCCCGCCCGCCACGAAGAAGAACATCGTGGTGCAGATGTACTGGATGCCGATGACCTTGTGGTCGGTGTTAACGCGGAAGTAGTCCTTCCACGAGTAGGCGCCGTGACTGGAGTGGTCCTCGGGGACGGTGGGCGCGCCCGAGGCCCAGCGGAACCAGTAGTCGAAGCAGCCGATGCCGACCAGGAAGCCGAGCGGCGCTCCGACCAGGGCGCCGACCGTGATGATCGCGTCCGAATCGAAGATCGGCTCGTACCCGTACAGCGAACGGGCGAGCACCACGATGCCCGTGCCGAAGCCGAATCCCAGGAGGACGCCCAGTACGGCGCGGTACCAGCCCGGTGCGATGAGCCTGTCGAGTCAACGTCATTGCTGCGCCTCCAGAAGGTACTTCACGAGTGCGTCGAGCTCGGATGCCGACAGCTTGGAGGCGAAGTCCTGCGGCATGATCCCGTCGGCGTAGCCCTTGACCACCACGGCGCCCGGCTTGGTGATCGACTGCTTGATGTAGGCGGCGTCCGCCTTCGAGATGTTGTCGAGATCGGGGCCCACGTTCCCGCTGGCGTCGGCCGCCTCGAGCGTGTGGCAGGAGCCGCAGCCGTTGGCGTTGAACACCTGCTCGCCTTCGGCGGCGCGGTCTGGCCGCCCCCGCCGCCCCCTCCGCCGCCGGCCGAGCCGCCTCCGGAGGCGCCGCCTCCGTCGGCCTGCTGACCGCGCTTGGCGATCCAGGCCTCGTAACGGGCCTTCGGCACCACGCGCACAAAGGCGCGCATGGTGGAATGGCCGATGCCGCATAGCTCGGTGCAGACCACCTCCCAGTCCCCGACGCGGTCGGGCGTGACCCGGACCTTGGTGGTAAGGCCGGGCACGGCGTCGGACTTGAGGCGGAACTGCGGCACCCAGAAGGAATGGATCACGTCCTCGGTGTTGATGCGGAAGTCGACCGGGCGGTCGACAGGTAGTACGAGCTGGTTGGCGGTGACCTTCTCCTTCGGGTACTCGAAGCTCCAGGCGAACTGCCGGCCCGTGACCTTCACCACCAGCTCGTTCGACTGCTTGGCCTCGATGTCATCCAGGATGATCCAGCCGTAGGTGGCGAGCGCGGTGACCATGATGAATGGCACGGTGACCCAGATGATCTCGAGGCGGGTGTTGCCGTGGATCGGCGGGCCGTCGCCCATGTCTCCCGGCTTGGCCCGGAAGCGGACGACCGAGTAGATGGCGATCGTCATCACGAGCACGAACACCGGCACCGAGCAGATCAACAGCACGTCGTAGAGCGTGTCGATGTCGCTGGCGGCCTCCGAGCCGGGCGTGGGGAACCAGTCGATGAGCAGGCTGATCCCGATGCCGATCAGCGAGGCGATCACGCCGATGCCGATCATCCGCCCCACCGGATGCTTCTCTCCCCTGATGCGCGGGTCGCCCTCGGGCGGCCCCTTGGCCGTGTCCTGCGCGATCGGCTCCCTCTCGCTCACGGCGCGCGAGTCTATTGCCTGGACCCGATGCACGCGACGCAGGCGCGCGCCATCTATCAGGGGCTCTGCGCCCCTCCTCGCCGGCCCCAGCGGGCGATCAGACGGCGGTACTCGGCGAAGGCGGGCTTGCGGGTGTAGTCGTCACGCAGCAGGCCGGAATGCGACTGCCAGCCGGGAGCCGCGGAGTTGTTGTCGCGCAGGTTGAACCAGCGCAGGTCGGTGAGCCCGTAGGCGCCCCGGTAGGCGTTGGCCGTGCGCACCAGCTCGGCGAGCAGGCGCCGTTGCCCGTCCTCGCTGCGGCCCACGGGCGGACCGCCCGTGTACACGCCCATCTCCTCGATCCGCAGCGGGGTGCGGCGGCCGAAGCCGGCGAGCGGCATGAAGCACTCGCGTGTCTGGGCGAGCCCCTCGAGCAGGGCGTCGCCGGCATCCACCAGCGGAGCGGGCAGCAGCAGGCCGGGTGCGTAGGTCCCGGGGTAGATGTCGAGCCCGACCCAGTCGGTGTGCCGGCGCAGGCGCCGTCCGCCCAGGTGGCCCACGCGGCGCCAGAAGGCGGCGTCGCCCGGACCGGCCAGACGCCAGACGTAGTTGAAGCCGATCTGCTGCTGGTCGTAGCCGAGCCGCCGCGAGGTCCGCTTGGCCTCGATCACGCCCTGGACCAGAGCCTCGGGAGCGCGCCGGTACGCACCGTCGGACGTGTTGGGCGAGAAGGTCAGGTTCACCTCGTTGGTGATCTGGAGGCCGGTGACCAGCCGGTTGGGGCCGAAGGCGCGCACCACGCGGCGCACGAAGGCGAGCCAGCGGGCAAGGTTGCCGTCGTCGGCGGGGCGCGGGTGGTAGCGCACCTGCAGCTCGACCTCGATCCCGTGCGTCGTGAAGCGGCGGGCGAGCCGCTTGAAGCGGGCGATGCCGGCCACGCCGTCGGACATGAACAGCCGGTTGAGGCGTACCGCGAACCGCGTGCGGGGCTGCCCGCGGAGCGCGAGAACCGCTGCGTCGCGGCGATCGGCGTCCTCTTGCACCAGCGGCACGCTCTGGCCGGCTCCCGCGTCCCCGGCGGGCCGCGGGCCGATTCCAAAGCGCAGGCGCGGGCCGCCGCGCGGCGCCTCGTCGGCGTAGCTCTCGGAGCAGTCGCGATCGGGGAGCGCCGGCGCGGGTGTCCGCGACGGTGGTAGGGCGCCGCCGGCGTCGAGCGGCACCGCCGCGGCGGGGCCGGCCATCACGAGGAATGCCACGAACGCGGTGCAGACGACCCTCACGGACGGGATTTCTAGCGGGCGCGGCTCAGGCGGCGAGGCTGCCGGCGGCGTGCCGGAGTGGGGTGGCGCTGCCGTTGGCCCCGCGGAACGACGAGGGCGGAGCCCCGTGGCTGCGGCGGAAGGCCTTGGCGAACTGCGCGGCCTGGCGGTAGCCCACGGCCGCGGCGACCTCCTGTACCGAGAGCGAGCCCTCGCGGAGCAGCTCCGCGGCCCGCGACATCCGCACCCGCTGCAGCTCGCGCCGGAAGCTCGTGTTCCCGGCCTCCGAGAACGAGCGCTGCAGCTGGCGCCGCGAGGTGGCGATCTCGTGCGCCACGAGCGACAGCGACAGCTCCTCGTTGGCGAATTGCTCCTCGATCACGTGGAGGGCGTCCCGGTAGAGCTCAGAGCGGCGATACATCGTGGACTGGCGCATTTCACAACGTCATACGACTGGGCACGGCCACTGGATCATGGGGTACATTGGTTTATGCCGATCGTCACTAGCACCTGAAGGGAGCCGCATGCAGGTCAGGGCAGGGATGAGCGACGTCGTACTTACCGTCAACCCCGGTCACACGCTGCGAGACGCCGCCGTGGCAATGGCGGAGCGCAATGTGGGCGCCGCGGTGGTAATCGATCCCGAGCAGCCGGGACCGGGCATCATCACCGAGCGCGACATCCTGCAGTCCGTCGGCAAGGGCCAGGACCCGGACGAGGAGCGGGTGGCGGAGCACCTGTCCCCGCAGCTCACCTTCGCGGCACCGGACTGGTCACTGGAGCGCGCGGCCGAGGCCATGGTCCGCGGTGGCTTCCGGCATCTCGTGGTGATCGACGGAGGGCGCATGACCGGGATCCTGTCGATGCGAGACATCGTGCGCTGCTGGGTCTCAGACGGCGCCACCAGCGAGCTGCCGTCGGACATCGAGACCGCGCAGCGCTGACTCACTCGATTGCCAGCACCGCCTCGCCGGCACCACGCACGGCGGCCACGCGCTGAGCCTCCTCTTCGAGGTCCGAGCGCGCGATCCGCGCGAGCTTCTCGACGCTCAGCTCGAGCTGCTTTCCCTTCGCCTTGGCCCGCCAGAGCCCGGTGAGCCGTCCGTCGCGCAGCACCACTCCGGGACTGGCGACCGGGCGAAACAGCCGCTTGCGCAGTCCCGCATCGGGGGCCAGGAGGGGCCGGTTGGGCTGTTGTAGGTAGGGGTCTCCAGCCGGGATGAGCCGGATCCCCCGGGCCTGCGGCGGGGACTCGAGCCGGGAGCGGTCGCTGCGCAGCGCCCACGCCGTTCGCTTCCCCACGGGGACCTCCGCGAGGTCGCCCTCGACACGGGCCCAGAGACGTTCGGCGTGGGCCTTCGCGACACCGGCCCAGTCGGCGAACTCACCGACCGTGGACGGGCCGTAGAAGTGAAGGAAGCGCTTGACCGCTTCGGCGGCGGCGGGCGCACGGCCCGGCTTGCCGAGCAGGTAGCGGCGCTCGGAGTCGAGCCTGGCGCCGGCCTGGATGGTCCCGTAGCGCCACAGCATCGGGGCCACGTGATGGCTCTTGCAGCCGCGGCACCAGGGCATCAGATCCTCGTTCACGCACCGGCGGAGCTCCTCGTGGAGCTCGTTCTTGGACAGCGCCCGTCCGCCGCTCAGCGCGTCCTTGGTCGCCTCTCCCACCTCTGCGAGGGCCTCGGTGGGCGCAAAGCCCTTCTCGGCCGCGAGACGCTGGACCTGTCGGCCGAGCTGTGCTCCGAGCTCGTCGTCGTCGCGGGAGACGAGCGCGCGGCCGTACAGCGCGAAGTCCCGCGGGGCCAGCGCATGGATGGCGCCGCGCACGACGTGGGCGACCACGAGCTGGCCGCCGTCGGCCGCTTTGTCGTACGCCGCTCGGGTCAGGCTCCGACGCCGTGCCGACAGCGCGAGGAGCGCGGCGTCTCGGGCAAAGTCGGAGCTCGGGCAGGCGGCCGCGGCGGGGAGGCTGCCGGCGTCGCGGCCCCCGAGGCCGGCGCGGGCGAGCCGGAAGAGCAGGATCTGGTCGGCGTCCATCGCGCGGATTATGCGTCAGCGCCCCGCCAGCGCGCGCAACGTGACACGGACCGGCCGCGGATCGGCCACGAGGTCGACGTGGGAGAGGGCGGGCGCGCCCAGCGCGATGTTCGTCGCACCCGCCAGACGAGACGTGCGCGGAGGGACGACCGTCTCGTCGAAGCGCGAGTAGACCGACACGTAGCTGGCGCCCCCCGGCGTCTCGTCGCCGGAGTTGAGCGCGTGCAGGAAGCCCGACTCGGGCGCCATCTGGGCGCAGCCCCGGTCGCAGCCGGACCCTGCGCCGCCGGCGGCGAGCGCTGTGCCGTGATTGGGGGTGCCGAGGAACACCACGCGGCGAGCTCGCGCCGCGCCGCCCTCGGCGCGCAGGAACGCCCGCACCGCCAGGCCTCCGAGCGAGAAGCCAACGAGGTCGATCCGGCGAGCCCGGGAGGCGCGCACGACCGCGGCCACCGCGCGGCCCGAGTCGCCGATGGGGGCTCGCCCGCTGTCGGGCAGCTTCACGTAGAGGACGGTCCGCCCGTTGTGCTCGAGCCGCCGTCCGATCGTCTCCATCGCGTCCGGGGAGCCGTCGTAGCCGTGCACCAGGACCACCGGGATCACGCCGGGCCGCACCGGCGAGACCTTCTCTTGCGCCTCGTCGCCGCAGCCCACGGCCGCGGCGGCCAGGACGGCGACGACGATCGCGAGGAGCAGGGGGCGGATGCTGCGAGCCGGCGTCGGACCTAGTGGTGCTCGAGCGGCAGCTCGGCCATCTCCTCGCGCGCCTCGCGGATCCAGAGCACGAGGATGGTCACCGTGGTGATCACCCCGATCACTGTCACGGGGAGCCAGATCACCACGCCGATCACCGAGAGGGTGATTCCGAAGGCGAGCAGCACCGGCAGGTAGGAGGGCCCGGGCAGGTGGATGAGCTCGCCGGGCGGAGGGACGCCGTCCGCGCCCGGCCGCTCGTCGGCGGCCATCAGTAGACGAGCCCCACGACCCAGGACAGCGCGAACACCACAAGGGAGATGAGCCCCGCGATGAGCCCGGTGCGGAGGTTCTTATAGGCGAGACGGCGGTCCATCGGATGAAAGATGTATCAAATCGAGCGGCGCGGCCCTCGATGGACGAATGATCGAGTGGCGGCGAGCGGCAAGCGCGTCTAGGTTCATTAGTCCAGGCCCGTGGCCACGATGGCACCGGGGCGTACCCAACGGAGGGCAGTGCGAAGGTGATCGGGATGCGGAGGGCCGTCCAGGCCTTCCTCCAGGCAAGGCCAGTGAGCGGCGGACCGCTCGAGGTGGAGCTGCGTGAGCTCGGCCCAACCACCGACCCCCGGTCGGGAGAGCGGGTCGACGTGCCGCCGATGGCGGTCCTGTGGGTGGAGGAACGCCCGCTGGCGGTGCTCCTGCGCGACGTGGTCGCGCTGAGCCCCTATCCGACCGAGCCGGAGATCTCCGAGGATCTCGAGGCCGACTGCCTCGCGGCCGGCCTGCCGGTCGAGCACATGGGCGAGGCGGGACTCTGGCGCCTGTTCTCGGCACCGGGGCGCCCGCTGGCGCGCTGAGCCGAGCTGCCCTCAGGGCAGCCGCACGTGCAGGTGGTTGTCGTGGTTCACGAGCACCTGTACGCGTCCCGGCGGTCCGGTGAGGCCCGTGTTGGGACCCACGAAGATCACCTGGGCGCCGCGAGCCAGGAAGCGGTCGACGAGCTCCTGAGAGAGCCCGCGGTCGATCTCCGACGCGAACCGCGGCGCGCGCTCGCGGCCGTCCGCCCGGGGGTAGTAGACGTCCACGTCCAGGCCGTTCTGATGGCTGGCGTGCCCGATCGGCCCGAAGCGGATCCCGAAGTCGCCCCCGCGAGGACGGCTGAGGTCGCCCACTCCGACGCGAGCGGCGCCCGGGTGAGCGGCGCCGTACTCGCGGGCCACACCGAGCACCGTGCGCACGAGCCGGTCCGTGCCGTAGCGCCGCCACCAGCGGTCGGGTGAGTGGCGCTCGACGGGGTCCCAGGTGAAGAAGTGGCGCCCCTCCGCGGGTAGCCGCACGCCGTCGATCAGCCGGCCGGCCGTGTACGTCCCCGCCGGGGTGGAGCGCCGCCAGCGCACGCGCTCGTAACGGGGTGGCGGCCTGTCTATATCGGTCTCGACCCCGCGCATGTCCGGGAGGCCGATTTCGGCCATTCGGGGTCCGCGCTCTCGCTTCGCGGGCAGCGACGCCGCCGCGGCCGTCGCGAGGACCAGCAGGATGGCTGTCAGCAGTAGGGGAAGGCGCATTCGGGACGCTCGGGACAAGGCTGGCGGCGCCGGATTACGCCGTCATTAACGAGCTACGCGCAGCGTGACGCCGGAGGTCCCCGCGCCGCATACCTCCAGGTTCTACGCGGGAACATGGACACAGAGGCCGCGACTAACATCACCCGCGTGGCGACGTGGATCTTCGAGCCGGGACACACCGAGGCGGAGTTCCGCGCCCGCCACATGATGGTCACCTGGGTGCGCGGGCTGTTCAAGGACATACGCGGCACGATCGACTGGGACCTGGCGCACTGCGAGACCACCACCTTCGCCGGTCGCATCGACGCGACCCGGCTCTGGACCGGGGAGGAGGAGCGCGATGCCCACCTGCGCAGCGCGGACTTCTTCGACGTCGACAACCACCCCGACATCACCTTCAGCGGCCGTTTCTCGGAGCGCGTGGGAGACCTGCAGTTCAAGGCGGTGGCCGATCTCACCATGCGCGGCACCACCCGGCAGGTGCCGCTCGACGTGGCCTACCTCGGCGAGTGGAGCACGCCCTTCTGGGCCGAGGGGGAGAACCGTGGCGACATGCGCCGCATCGGCTTCGAGGCCACCGGCCGGCTCGACCGTCACGCCTTCGGCGTCTCCTGGCAGGACGAGCTGCCGGGCGGAGGCGTGGTGGCGTCCAACGAGATCGAGCTGACGCTCGACGTGGAGGCGCTGCTGCTCGAGGATCTCGAGCGCACCGGCGCCGTTGACTACTACCGCCAGATCGGCGCACTGCCCGCGTAGGGCGAAAGGAGCTCAGGATGCTGTTCGGCCAGAAGCACGTGGAGCGCTACAGGGAGACCGACGGTGAGGAGGGCCACGACTGGCAGGGCACCACCACCCTGCTGCTCACCACCACCGGACGGCGCTCGGGGGAGGCCCGCACCACGCCGCTGATCTACCAGCGCTTCGGCGACCACTACCTGGTGGTGGCGTCCAACGGCGGCTCCGACGGACACCCCGGGTGGTACCTCAACCTCCAGGACGATCCCGATCCGGAGATCCAGGTCAAGGATGACCGCTTTGCGGCGCGCGCCCGCACCGCCACGCCCGACGAGAAGCCCGACATGTGGCGCACGATGACCACCACCTGGCCGCCCTACGACGAGTACCAGCAGAAGACCGACCGCGAGATTCCCGTGGTCGTGCTGGTACGCGTCGAGAGCGCCTAGCGCGCGCCGCCGAGCACGAGCTCGATGCCGTCCGGGTCCCGGACCAGCTCGCGCTCCGCTCTGCCCGGCACCTTCACCTCGAAGTGCTCAAGCCCGAGCGCGCCCTCTGGCGGCGCAGGCGCGCCGGCGGACAGCCAGGTGTTGACTCCTATGTGGTGGTGGTAGCCGCCGGCCGACAGGAACAGCGCGCCGGGGTAGCTGCGCACGGTCACGTCGAAGCCCAGCCTGCCCTCGTAGAACGCTTCGGCCGGCGCCAGGTCGGTCACCTGGAGATGCACATGGCCGATGCGGGTGCCCTCCGGCATCGGCCCCGGCGGCTCGGCGTCGCCCGCGCGAATCTCGGACAACAGGTCCTCCAGGTCGAGCGGGAGCGTGGCCATCTCGATCTGGCCGTCGCGCATGACCCACTCGTCGCGCGGCCGGTCGCGGTAGATCTCGATGCCGTTGCCCTCCGGGTCGTCGAGGTACAGCGCCTCGGACACGAGGTGGTCGGACGCTCCGGTCAGGCGCCACCCCGCAGCCAGCAGCCGCTGTAGGGCGCGCGCGAGATCGGCACGGGTCGGCACCAGGATCGCCTGATGGAACAGGCCGCTGCTGCGCGGCGGACGCGGCGGCGCGCCGGGAGCGGCGTGCAGCTCCACCAGCGGCGGACCGCCCTCGACTCCCAGCCGGGCCAGACCGTCCTCGACCGACAGCGGCACAAGCCCGATGGCGCGCTCGTAGAAGGCGCTCAGCGCGTCGTGGTCGGCCACCCGCAGCCGCACGGCGCCGATCTGCGTGGCGGGCGGGAGGCTCACGGAAGCCGCCCCGCGTAGGCACTGAGCGCGGGCTGGCCGCCGAGGTGCGCGTACAGCACGTTCGACTCGGGGGCGATCTCACCGCGAGTGACCAGGTCGATCATGGCCGCCATCGACTTACCCTCATAGACCGGATCGGTGAGCATCCCCTCGAGCCGCGCGGCGGTGCGGATGGCCTCGATGGTCGTGTCGTCCGGGATGCCGTAGGTGCCGGCGTGGTAGCGGTCGTCGAGCACGATCTCGTCGTCGCGCAGCTCGCGGCCCACCTCGATCAGCGCGGCGGTGCGGCGGGCGATGCGCGCCACCTGCTCGTGGGTCTCGGCGGGCCGGGCGGAGCCATCGATACCGATCACGCGGCGCTCGCGCTCCTGCGCGGCGAAGCCGGCGATCATCCCCGCCTGGGTGCTCCCGGTGACCGAGCAGACGACGATGGTGTCGAAGAACACGCCGAGCCCCCGCTCCTGCTCGGCCACCTCCATCGCCCAGCTCGCGAACCCAAGACCGCCCAGCTCATGGTCCGAGGCACCCGCGGGGATCGCGTAGGGCTTCCCGCCGCTCTGCTCCACGTCGGCCAGTGCCTGTTCCCAGCTCTCCTTGAAGCCGATCCCGAAGCCCGACGGGTCGAGCCGCACGTCGGCGCCCATGAGCCGGCTGAGCTGGATGTTGCCCACCCGGTCGTAGATCACGTCGGGCCAGTCGACCCAGCGCTCCTGCACCAGCACGCAGTGCAGGCCCGTGCGTGCCGCCGCGGCGGCCACCTGCCGGGTGTGGTTCGACTGAACGCCGCCGATCGAGACGAGCGTGTCGCAGCCCTTCGCTAGCGCGTCGGCCACCAGGTACTCGAGCTTGCGGGTCTTGTTGCCCCCGAAGGCCAGGCCGCTGTTGCAGTCGTCGCGCTTGGCCCACAGGCGCGCGCCGCCGAGCTGTGCGCCGAGGCGCTCCAGCGGGTGGACCGGTGAAGGGCCGAAGGTGAGGGGCTCGCGGGCGAACGAGTCGAGGCGCATGTCAGGCGCATACTCAAGCACCTGCGAGTCTTGGCGGCCGTGGCGCGCGTGAGGGTCCTCCACTTCACCGATCCGGGCTGTCCCTGGGCCTGGTCCGCTCGCCCGGCGCATGCCCGCCTGCGCTGGCGCTACGGCCACCAGCTCGACTGGCAACTGGTGGCGATCGGGTTGAGCGAGGACACCGAGCGCTATCGCGCCGCCGGCCGCACTCCCGAGTCGGCCGTCCGGGGCTGGACCATGTTCCGGGAGCGTTTCGGCATGCCCTTCCTGCTCGAGCCGAAGTCCCGGCTGGCCGCCACGTCACGCGCCTGCCGGGCGCTGGTGGCGGTGCGCGACCGAGATCCCGCCCACGCCGACGCCGCCCTCCGCGCGCTTCAGAGGCTCCAGTTCGCCGCCACGGGGCTGCTCGACGACGACGACGATCTGCGGGCGGCGCTCGCGGGCGTGCCCGGCGTGGACGCCGCCGCGGCGGTCGCGGCGATCGACGACCCCGCCACCGTCGCCGCCTACGAGCGCGACCGCGCCCTCGCGCGCGGCGCCGAGGGATCGCCGACGCACGCCCAGGACCGGCACTCGGTGAGCGACGGCCCGATCCGTTACACGGCCCCTTCGCTGGTCTTCGAGCACGAGGACGGGCGCCGCATCGAGGCCGGTGGCTTTCAGCCCTTCGAGGCCTACGACCTCGTGCTGGCCAACCTCGATCCGGCGCTGGAGCGGCGCCCGCCGCCGGAGACTGCGCTGTCGGTGCTCGAGGCCTTCCCCGACGGCCTGGCGACCGCCGAGGTGGCGTCGGTGCTGCGGCCGTCCGAGCTGGTGGACGCCGATCCCGGCGCGGCGGAGTCCGAGCTCGCCTCGCTGGCGGCCGCGGGCCGTGTGGCGCGCGAGCCGCTCGGCCAGGACGCCTTCTGGCGCCTGGCCGCTGCCGGCGCCGCCGCGGCCTGACTCAGACCGAGCGCCGCGGGGCTCGAGTGCCGCATCTCACAGTGAGATCGACCCCCTTCGAGGTACTGGTGGAGAGCTGATGCCGCCCTTCCCCAAGCCGCGCTTCGAGTACGACTACGAGCCCACGCACCAGCTCCGCGCCCTGCGCGCCCACCGCGACACGCGCGAGATCCCGGCCAAGCGCGATGACCGTCTGCTCCTGGCCACCTGGAACATCGCCAACCTCGGCGTGCAGGAGCGCGGCACGGCGGACCACGAGCTGATCGCCGAGGTGATCAGCTGGTTCGACCTCGTGGCGCTGCAGGAGGTCAACGACAACCTGGCCGGCATTCGCGGCGTGCTCGATCAGCTTCCGTCCAACTGGCGCATGCAGTTCTCCGAGGCGGGCGGCAACCGCGAGCGCGCGGCGTTCCTCTACGACGCCCGCCGGGTCGAGCCGCTCGAGAAGACCGGCCGGCTCTCGATCCCGCCGTCCGACCTCGGCCGGATCACCCTGAAGGGAGTGTCCGCGCCCTTCAAGGGCTTCGACCGCGGGCCCTACGTGGGCACCTTCCGTGCCGGGCGCTTCAGCGTCGAGTTGATCAACGTGCACCTGTTCTTCGGCTCCGAGGTGCGCTCCGACATCGAGCGGCGGCTGCTCGAGACCTTCGCCGTGGCGCGCTGGTGCGACAACCGGCGCCTGAGCCCCAACGCCTATCTGCGTGACATCGTGGCTCTGGGCGACTTCAACCTGCCCGAGCTCTCCGAGAGCGATCCGATCTTCAGCACGCTCACGAGCCGCGGCCTCGAGCTGCCGGCCCACAAGAGCGCGGTGGGCGGATCGAGCCTCGACGGCCACAAGCACTACGACCAGGTGGCATTCTTCCCCGGCGAGACGAGCGAGTTCGCCGAGCGGGTAGACGTGTTCGACTTCGACAACGCCGTGTTCGCCGACCTGTTCGCCGAGCGGCCGCTGAAGCAGTTCCTCGGCTACGTGCGTTACCACCTCTCCGACCACCGTCCGCTGTGGGCCCAGTTCAAGATCTGAGCGGCGGCCTCAGCTCGCCCGTGAGGGCGATCCCCACCGACAGTGGCGAGGAGCCGGAGTCGGGCATCGGCCTGTGTCTCTCGGGCGGCGGCTACCGCGCGATGCTCTTTCACCTCGGCGTAGTCTGGCGCCTGCGCGAGGCCGGCTGGCTCGAGCGGCTCGACCGCATCTCGAGCGTCTCCGGCGGCTCCATCACCGCCGCGGTCCTCGCCCTCCACTGGGAGGACGATTTCCAGGAGAGCGTGGTGGCGCCGCTGCGCGACCTCGCGCGGCGCAACATCGACTGGACCGCGGTGCTCGAGGGCGCGCTCCTGCCGGGCTCGATCTCGGACAAGGTGGCGGGCGCCTACCGCGAGCTCGTGGTCGGCCACGCCGTGCTCGGCGACCTGCCGGAGCGTCCGGATTTCGTGATCAACGCGACCAACGTCGGGTCGGGCGCGCTGGCGCGCTTCACGCGGGAGGGAGTCAAGGACTGGCGGGTGGGCTGGCTACCCGACAGCGGCATCGAGCTGGCGGTGGCGGTGGCCTGCTCCTCGGCCTTCCCGCCCGTGCTGTCGCCGCACCGGCTGCGCACCGATGGCGCCCGCTGGGTCGACCTCGAGGGCAACGACCTGGCCACCCCAGAGCACCGCGCGGAGCTCGTGCTCTCGGACGGCGGCGTCTACGACAACCTCGGCCTGGAGACCGCTTGGAAGCGCTGCCGCACCCTGATCGTGTCCGACGCCGGTGGGCGCATGGCCGCCGAGCTGCATCCCGAGGGCGACTGGCCGCGGCACATGTTGCGCGTGCTCCGGGTGATCGACAACCAGGTGCGCTCGCTGCGCAAGGAGCAGGTGATCGAGGGGCTGCGCAGGGGAGCGCGCGACGGCGTGTACGTGGGCATTCGCAGCGACATCACCGACTATGGCCTGGCCGGCGCCCTGCCGGCGCCGCTCGAGCGTGCCTATGAGCTCGCGGAGCTGCACACGCGCCTGGCGGCGCTGCCCGAGGAGATCCAGGAGCGCCTGGTCAACTGGGGCTACGCGATCGGCGACGCGGGCCTGCGCAAGCACCTGGACCCGGGTGCGGCGGCCCCCAAGGGCTTTCCCTATCCGGAGGCCGGCGTATGAGCGAGGAGCTGCTCGAGCGCCACCGCCCGGTGCTGCGCTACGACCGTCAGTACGACTACCGCCTCGCGGCCGTGGACGGTGTGGTGCAGAACGCGGGCAACCTCCTGCGGGCCGGGTCCGGCGAGGTGATCGCCCGCTCCGGCGGCGATCCCACGCTCACGCTCGAGGTGCTCAACGCCTACCCGGACGGCGTGCCGCCGGGCGAGCGCGACTGCATCTGCCTGGCGCCCGACTTCCTCGGCGACGCCCGCAGGATGGAGACCGAGTCGGCCTGCTCCGCCCGCCTGTACGGGCGAGCGCTCGAGGACGGCGGACGCACCTGGCTCCAGTATTGGTTCTGGCTCTACTACAACCCGAAGAACCTGTTCGGCTTCGGCAAGCACGAGGGCGACTGGGAGATGATCCAGCTCGGGCTCGACGAGCAGGGCGAGGTCGAGGTGGCCACCTACGCTCAGCACGACGGCGGCGAGTCGCGCGGCCGGGACGAGATCGAATGGACCGAGCGCGAGGGCGGGCGCCACCCGGTGGTGTACGTCGCGCCGCTCTCCCACGCCTCCTACTTCGAGCCCCGCACGCATCCCTACCCGATCGGCATCGACCATCCCTACGGCGACGGTCCGGAGGTCCTGGCGCCCGTGGTGCCGTTCGGCGCCTGGGCCGAATGGCCGGGGCGCTGGGGCAACTCGGAGCGCGTGATTGCGCGCCGCATCGGCAACGGCCCGCCCAGTCCCTCCCGCCAGCTCCCCAAATGGGATCGTCCGGCGCTGTTCCACGCCCGCGTCAAGCGCCGCCGGCTGCGCTCGGCCCTCGGCCGGGTGGCGCACTGGGCGGGAGGCGCCACCTATCCGCGGGCCCCCGAGCTGGCCGCCTCGTTCGACGGACGCACCTGCACGATCGACTACCGCGTGGAGTCGACCTTCCTGCGCCACGCACGCCACCTCCACCTGACCGTCCACGACGGCGAGCGCGTGCTGGCCAACCGCACGGTGCGCAACGCGCCCCGTGAGGGCACGGAGAGGCTGCGCCTGTCCGTGGCGCCGCAGGACCCCGCGGTGTGGGGCACCACCTTCAACGGGGTGCGCCAGCGCAGCGACCTGACCGAGGCGGAGCTGCGCCCGTGATCGCCGACCTGCACGCCCACTACCCGATGCACCTCGTGCCCGGCGCGCGCGGCAACGCCTTCGACCTGCTGGCCACCGCCCACGGCCGCGACCGGCTGCGTGACCGCCTGCGCGCGCGGCTGGTGGGGCTGGCCGGGCGCTTCGCCAACTACCGATCGTTCGACTCGGGACCGCGCGTGACGCTGTCGTCGCTCCAGGACGGCGGGGTGGGCGTGGCCTTCTCGGTCCTCTACTCCTTCTTCGACGAGCTCGACCTCGAGGCGCCCTATGGCGCGCCGCCGGCGGCCGCCTATCTGCCGCGCCTGATGCGTCAGCTCGACATGGTGGAGGCCGACCTCGCCGAGCGCCACGACGGCCAGGCGCGCGTGGTGAGCGACGTTGCCGGGCTCGACGCCGCGCTCGCAGCGGGCCAGGTCGCCTTCGTGCACTGCGTGGAGGGCGGCTTCCACCTGGGCTCGACCCCCACCGAGATCGATCGCGCGGTCACCCAGCTCGCCCGCCGCGGGGTGGCCTACATCACGTTGCCCCACCTGCTCTGGCGCGGCGTGGCCACCAACGCCCCGGCGCTCCCCTTCCTGCCCGACTCGGTCTACCGGCTGCTCTTTCCCCAGCCCAAGCAGGGCCTCTCCGAGCTCGGCCGCGCGGCCGTGACCGCAATGGCCCGCGAGCGGGTCCTGGTGGACCTGTCGCACATGACCGAGCTCGCGCTCGAGGACACCTTCGGGCTGCTCGACGAGGTGGACCCCGGCCAGACCGTTCCCGTAGTGGCGTCGCACGCGGGCTACCGCTTCGGGCGCCAGCGCTACATGCTCGACGAGCGGAGCGTGGAGAGGATCGCGGAGCGTGACGGCGTGGTCGGGCTGATCTTCGCTCAGCACCAGCTCACCGACGGCGTGCGTATGCGCCATACCCGCACGTTCGAGGAGTCATTCGAGGTGATCGAGCGCCACGTGGAGCGAATCCGGGAGATCACCGGCTCCCACCGGCACACGGCGATCGGCTCCGACTTCGACGGCTTCATAAAGCCCACGCTGGGTGGACTCGAGTCGATGGCGGACATGGCCGCGGTGGAGCGCGCGCTGGTGGCGCGCTACGGCGACGACGACGCCGCGGCGATCTGCTCCGGCAACGCGCTCAGGCTGCTGCGGACGCTCTGGCGGGCGCCCGGATGAGCAGCGCCGCGCCGATCGCACCGCCGAGGTCGCCGAGCTCCGCCATCAGGAACGGCGGCGGGTGCTCGCTGGCGAACAGGTGGGGCATCATCGCCTTCTCGATGCGGTCGCGGTAGGGCTCGCCGAGGCGCAGGCCCAGGCCGCCCCCAAGAATCACGGCGTCCACGTCGAGCACGTTGAGCGCGGAGGCCACGCCCGCGCCCAGAGCCTCCACGGCCTCGTCCAGCAGCTTCTCCGCCAGCTTGTCTCCGTGGTCGAGCGCGCGCGCCCAGATCCCGCTGGTCAGCCGGTCGCGGCCGCGCTTCTCCATGATCTTGAACAGGTCGGTCTTGTGGCCCTTCTCGTGACGATGGCGGGCCCGCTCCTCCATCGCGCCGCGCCCGGCATAGGCCTCCACGCAGCCGCGCCGGCCGCACGGGCAGCGCGCGCCGTCCATCTCCACGCACACGTGGCCGAGCTCCGCGGCCGCCCCGCGGCCCAGCCACAGCCGCCCGCGCAGGACGATCCCGCCGCCCACGCCGGTGCCCCAGAACACGCCGAGCAGCGACTTGTAGGGCTTGCCCGCGCCCAGCTCGAACTCGGCGTTGGTGGCCACGTTCACGTCGTTGTCGAGCTTGATCTTGGGGCCGAGCGCATCCTTGAGCGCCTTCCCGAGCGGGAACGAGCCCTCCCAGTCGGGCAGGTTGCGGGCGCTCGACACCACGCCCTTGCGCGCGTCGATCACGCCGGGCGACCCCACGCCGACCCCGTTGAGCTCGCCGGTCTCCACGCCGGCCTGCTCCGAGGCGGTGCGCACCGCCCCCGCCATGGCGTCGGCCACGTCCGCGGGACCGCCGCTGTGGGGAGTGGGCACCCGCTCCTGGCCGAGCACGCTGCCGTCGTCGCCGATCACCACCGCCTGGATCTTGGTACCGCCGAGGTCGATGCCGGCACGCATTGCCGGCAGAGGGTATCCGCTCAGCGGAAGGCACCCGCCGGCCACGGCGCGCCGGCATAGCGTTCGATCACCGGGCCCGCCGGCGCAGGCGCCGGGCAGAACAGGTCCGTGCGCACCAGCGTGCCGGGGAACAGCCGGGCAAACGGGTCGGAGTCGAACTGGGCCGGGCTACGGGCCACGGTCAGCGCGCCCGCACACAGGCTCCCGTCCACCGCGAGCGTCGACAGGCAGATCAGATCGTCGCCGAGAGGGGGATCCACCATACAAGTCACTTCCGGCGGCTCTCGCGCCAGCCGCGGAACGCCTTCAGCAGCTCGCGCTCGGACTCGGGAGAAACCGATTCCTCCGGGAGCCTTCCCAGCACCCCCACGGTCTGGCGCATCTGCTCGACGTACTCGGCGCAGTAGGGGCACTCCTCGAGGTGGGCCTCGAGGCGGAGCCGGTCAGCGACCGGAAGGGTGTTTTCCAGGTAGCCGGTAACGAGCTCGACGAGCTCCCTGCAGTTCATGTCTTCGCTGTCGCTCATGCGGCCTCGGGGGCCATGGGGCATAGTCGGGCTGCCGCCGGTGACGTTACAACCGAGGAGAGTGCCCATGGAGCCAGTCGAACCCAGCGTCCGTCCCGCAACCGGTGTTGTGACGGATCACGGCGCTTCGCAGCCGATCGCGAACTACGCCCTGCTTGCCGACTGCAGCTCGGCGGCGCTCGCGGATCTCAGCGGCTCGATCGATTGGCTCTGTGTACCCCGCTATGACAGCGCGGCCGTGTTCGCACGACTGCTCGACTCGGACGCCGGTCATTGGTCGATACGTCCTAGCGGCCCTTTTTCGAGTACGCGGCGCTACCTGCCGGGCACGCTCGTGCTCGAGACGGTCTTCACCACCGACACGGGCAGCGTCCGCCTGACCGACGCGATGGTGTTCGCTGCGGGGCAGCGCAACCACGACCTGGGCTTCGACGCTCCGCACGAGGTGATGCGGAGCGCGGAGGGCGTGACGGGCGAGGTCGAGCTCGAGATGGAGCTGTGCCCGCGTCCCGAGTACGGCCTGGTGCAGCCGCTGTTTCGCAGCGAGGAGAGCGGTGGGCGGACCTTCGTCGGTCCCAACAGGATCACGGTAAGCGCGGGCGTCGCGACCCAGATCGATGACGCGACGATGCGCGCCCGCTTCACCGTCGCGGAGGACGAGCGTGTGGACTTCGCCATGCGCTGGACGCCGGTCGAGCAGCGTGACGGCGTGGAGGCCACCCCGGCGGACCAGGTCGTCGCACGCATCGAGGACACGGCCGAGGCCTGGCGCTCGTGGGAGGCCGAGCACGACATCTACCAGGGCCCGCACAGGGATCTGGTACGAACGAGCGCGCGGGTGCTCAAGGGGCTGACCTACCGCCCGACCGGTGCGATCGTGGCCGCCCCGACGACGTCGCTCCCGGAGACGGTTGGAGGCGAGCGCAACTGGGACTATCGCTACTCCTGGATCCGGGACTCGAGCCTGACCATCGAAGCGCTCTACATCGGAGCCTGCTCGGACGAGGTCGAGGAGTTCGTCTCCTTCATGACCAGCTCGGCAGGTGGCCGGGCCGCCGGGCGGTCGCTGCAGATCATGTACGGGATCGGCGGCGAGCACGACCTCACCGAGCGCGAGCTGCCTCATCTGGCGGGCTGGCGCGAATCGCGGCCGGTGCGCGTGGGAAACGGCGCTTGGGATCAGACGCAGCTCGACGTGTACGGCGAGCTCCTCAACTCGATCTACCTGTACCGCGAGAACCTCGGCGAGCTCCACCCCGAGATCCAGACGTTCGTAGCCGACCTGGCCGACACCGCCGCGCGACGCTGGCGGGAGACCGACGCCGGGATGTGGGAGATGCGCGGCGAACCGCGCCATCACGTGTCCTCGAAGGTCCTCTGCTGGACGGCGGTCGACCGGGCGGTGAAGCTGGCGGACCAGCTCGGCGAGTACGCCCAGCGCGAGCACTGGGAGATGGCTCGCGATGAGATCCGGGCCGCGGTGCTCGAGCGCGGCTGGAGCGAGGAGAAGCAGGCCTACGCCCAGGCGTTCGACTCCGACGTGCTCGACGCGGCCCAGCTGCTCATGCCGATACTCGGTTTCCTGCCGGCCGACGACCCGCGCATGCGAAGCACCATCGAGGCGATCGCCGACGGGCTCACCGAGGACGGCCTTGTGCTGCGTTACCGCAACGACGAGGGGATGAACGCAGACGGCCTTAGCGGGGAGGAGGGCACGTTCACCATCTGCTCGTTCTGGCTCGTCTCGTGCCTGGCGAAGGCCGGCGAGATCGAGCGTGCCGAGGCGCTCTTCGACCAGCTCGTGGGCTACGCGAACGACCTGGGGCTGCTGGCGGAGGAGATCGACACGGCCAACCGGGAGCAGCTCGGCAACTTCCCGCAGGCCTTCAGCCACATCGGGCTGATCATCGCGGCCTCCGAGATCGACAAGGCCAAGGACGCCGCGTAGCGCGCCCTGGCGGCCACCGGTTTGACTTCTCGGCCGGTCGGCGTGCACGATGCCGGGCGTGGCGTTCGACGAGGATCTGGCAAATCGCGTGCGTGAGCTCGTGAGCGGTCAGCCGGACCTGACCGAGCAACGGATGTTCGGAGGGCTGGCGTTCCTCGTCGCCGGCAACATGTCGGTGGCGGCCAGCGGCCAGGGCGGCCTGATGGTGCGAGTGGAGCCCGAGGAGACCGAGGGCCTGGTGGCCAGGCCCCACGCGCGGCCGATGGAGATGCGCGGCCGGGAGATGAAGGGCTGGGTCCGCGTGGACGCCGAGGGCGTCCGCACCAAGCGTCAGCTCGAGCCGTGGGTCAAGCGGGGCATGGCCTTCGCGCGCTCGCTGCCCCCCAAGGGCTGAACGCAGTGTCCGTGCCTAGAACCCTCGGCGTCGGCACCAACCGGCTGACCGACACGCCGGCGAACCGCGACTTCCTCGTGCAGGCGGTCGAGGCCGGGGTCACCTTCATCGACACGGCTCACCTCTACTCCGGCGGTGACAGCGAGCGAACGATCGGGACTGCGCTGGCGCCGTTCCCGGACGGTCTCGTGGTTGCCACCAAGGGCGGCTACGACCGTGGCGGCGGCCGGCCCGAGCGGCTGCGCGCGGAGGTCGAGCAGAGCTTCGAAGCCCTCCGTACCGACACCATCGCGCTCTACTACCTCCATCGGGTCCACCCAGACACGCCCATCGAGGACTCGCTGGGCGTCCTCGCGGAGTATCGCGACGCGGGACGGATCCGGGACGTCGGAGTCTCCAACGTGAGCGTGGACCAGATCGAGCGCGCCCGGAGCGTGGTGCCGATCGCGGCCGTGCAGAACAACTACAGCCTCTCCGAGCGCCGGCACGAGGACGAGGTGGACTACTGCGACCGAGAGAAGATCGCCTTCGTTCCCTACTTCCCCCTGCGGGGAGTCGACAAGCCGCCGCTGGACGAGATCGCGAGCAGGTACCACGCGACCCGGGAGCAGATCGCGCTTGCCTGGCTCCTCAAGCGGTCAGCGCAGATCACGCCGATCCCGGGGACGCTCTCGATCGAGCACCTGAGGTCGAACCTGGCCGCGCTGGACATCGAGCTGTCGGATGAGGACTTCGTGCGGCTCAGCGGCGACTGAGCAGGTGCGAGAGTTTCCGGATGTATTGCCTCCTTCCGTGCCTAACGGCACGTGTTGGTTCCGTTGTGCCTAGCTGAGGTTGTTGGTTTCGTTGGGCCTAGCTGAGCTCTGCGGCGCCGCCCCAGTCTCAATTCAAGATCCGAGCTTCTATCTGACGGCTCGAACGCCATCGGCCACCGTTCATGGCTGGAGGTCGGTTGTCGGCCATAGAGTTTTGCCCCAGGAACTCCGCAATCCGCCGAGCCACGGGCTCGGGACGCTGGATCTGCAGGAGATGGCCCACCCTGTCGATCGTGCACTCCTCGACGTGCGTGAGCGAGGAGCGGAGGAACGCGGCGATCTCCACCCACAGCGGCTGGGTCTCAGCGCCGAGCACGGACAGGACGGGCTGGTGGATGGCGGCAGCCTGCTCGGCCCCGAACGCCCACTCGGTGAGGGCGGGCAGCTCAACTCCGAAGAAGGTGTCGGCATCCTTGATCGACTGCGCAACCACACCCGGGATCCGTTCCTCGAGCAACGCTCGACACGCTTCCCAATCGAGGCCGCTCGCGGCGGCCACGAACATGGCAAACGCGCCCGAGTGGTCGCCGCTTCGCGTATGCCTCGAACACCGGGCCGGCTGCTTTCAAGAACGGACCGCCGAGAGGCAACGACAGAAGCGTCGGCTCCAGCAGCGTGAGCGTGTGCACCATCTCGGGGTGGTCGAGGGCTAGTTGGGCTCCGATCGATGCCCCGGTGGAATGGCCCGCGATGTGTGCGCGCCGCACGCCGAGGTGGTCGAGCAACGCCGCGGCGTCGGCGGCGTGCTCTCCTATGCTCACCGGCGGTGGAGTGTGCGTGCTGCCGACCCAGCCCCGCTTGTGGTATCGGATCAGCTGGTATCGGTGTGCCAGCGCCGGCTCTGGCAGGAGCGGCACGAAGCAGTCGGCGATGAGCATGTCGATCAACAGCACGGGCTCCCCTGCTCCGCGCACCTCGTATTCCAGCTCTATGCCGTTGACCTTTGCACGGTCCATGATTCCTCTCAGGCTTGGATTGGTGGGCTCCTCAACCCATGGATGCGTGAGCAAGTCGGATACGGCGGTAACCGTCACGGCTACGGACGGCGAGGCGATGAGCGCTCGGCGCACGCGCGAGAAAGCGGCGGCGCGCGGGGCGATTGGGAGGAGGCCTACGACGTCCTGATGAAGGCCGACGTGGACGGTCTCGCAGGTCCGGCCGATCTGTCGCTGCTCGGCGAGGTCGCCTACGCGGCCGGGCCATCTCGATGTGACCATCGAGGCGTGGGAGCGCGCTTACGCGCTGTGCGTGGATGCTGGCGACAAGGACGCGGCAGCGGGGGCGGCGGTTCGCGTCGCGATGCACCTGCTCTTCGATACCGCCCTGATGGCACCGGTGCGCGGCTGGTTGGCACGAGCCGAGCGGCTGCTCGAGGGTCAGCGTGAGACGCCGGCGAACGCTTGGCTTGCGGTGGTTCGCACGTACGAGCGCATGCTGACCGGCGACCTCCCCGGCGCTCGACCGTGGGCGCGGCGGGCCATCGAGCTGGGTTCGAAGCATGACCCGGCGGCGTGCGCCCTCGGACAGGTGGCAGAAGCACGGCTGCTGATCCTGGGCGGTGATGTCGAGCAAGGCCTGGCGCTGCTCGACGAGGTCGGGGTAGCGACGGTCGCCGGGGACCTCGATCCGCTCTCGACTGGGGTCGTCTACTGCGAGCTCGTGTGCGCCCTGCAGGGACTCGCGCAGTACGACGTGGCCGAGGAATGGACCGAGGCGATGGAGCGGTGGTGCAAGACGAATGCCATCGGCAGCCTTCACGGGCGCTGCCGGGTCCACCGCGCGGAGATCCTGAGGCTGCGGGGGGCGTGCAACGAGGCAGAGAGAGTGGCGCTCGGGGCTTGCGACGAACTACGCCCTTACCTGCGACGCGAGATGGGCTGGCCGCTGACCGAGCTCGGCCGGATCCGACTTCGCACGGGGGACATCGAGGGCGCGGAGGAAGCCCTGTTGGCGGCTGATCGCGTCGGGTGGGATCCCCAGCCCGGGCTCGCGCTGGTGCGATTGGCCCAGGGAGACCTCGCCGCGGCGGGCGCCTCCATCCGAGACGCGCTCGAGCGGCCAATGCGGGTGCCCTCGAAGGAGCGGCCACCGGACACCGATCTGCAGCGGGCGCCGCTGCTCGAGGCGCAAGTCGAGATCGAGATCGCGGCCGACGACATCGACCGAGCCCGCTCGGCCGCCGAGGAATTGAAGCTCGTGGCCGCCCGATTCCACAGCAAGGCGCTGGTCGCCAGCGCCACGCTTGCCGAAGGAAGGGTGCGACTGGCCGAGGGCAATTCCGCGGACGGGGAGCGGCTCTGCTCCGAAGCGGCACGACTCTGGAACGAGGTCGGCGCACCCTATGAAGCGGCGATCGCACGCATGGGTCTCTCCGAGGCCCTCCGCGCCGGTGGCCGGCAGGACCAGGCCGACTTGGAGCTCGAAGCGGCCCGCACGGTGCTCGACCGGATCGAAGCCGCTCAGACGACAGACCCGGCAGCGCGCGTCGAGGACCGCGGCGCACTGGACGACCAGCCGGCCGCAGACCTAAATATGTTCCGTCGTGAGGGCGACTACTGGTCGGTGGTGTTTGAGGGGCGCACCGTGCGAGTGCGAGACCTCAAGGGCATGCGGTACCTCGCGCGGCTCCTCGCCCACCCCGGCCGGGATTTCCACGTGTTGGACCTCGTCGCGGCCGAGACGGGCAGTGTTTCGCAGGTCGAGAGCGGCCAGGCGGCCGGCCTGTCGCACGCGGCACTAGGCGATGCCGGCGAGATGCTTGACGCGCGAGCCAAGAACGCGTACCGCCGACGCCTGGCCGAGATCGAAGACGACATGGAGCAGGCGCGCGCCATCGGCGACACTGACCGGGCCGCGCAGGCCGACGCCGAACGCGACTTCCTCGTCCGAGAGCTCTCCCGCGCAGTTGGCTTGGGTGGTCGCGATCGACGAGCCTCATCCGCGTCCGAGCGTGCCCGGGTCGGAGTGACCCGCGCGGTCCGCCAGGCGATCGGCCGGATCGGTGAGCATCATCCCCAGCTCGGCGAGCATCTCAACCGCGCTGTCCGCACCGGCACACATTGCGCCTACGTCACCGACCCTCGCGCCCCCGCCGCGTGGAGATTCTGACATCGACCAGCGGCGGCGTCGATAGGAAGCTTGCCTCGCCGTTCAGGCGCGGAGCGTCCCGCGGCGGCAAATCGTCATCCGACCGGATCGGCCGCAAACCAGTCGCGCCGCAGCGCGAGAGTGCCGGAATCCATGAAAGCGAGCGTCTCGCGAGTCGAGCGTCAGACGACTGGTATGGACGAGGGGCGGGCGACGGGCGCGACAAGCTGACCGCTATCGCTTCGCATGGGTAGCGACACCGCGACGGTTCGACCGTGGTTCACTTCCGACCAGATCCGGGCCGACCTGAGCGAAGCTGACGGGTGCGTCAGCGAAACGTCAGCGGGTCGTGTTCTACATTGCCCCAGGTCCGAGTGCGAGCGACAAGGGAGATAGTGGCGATGCTCACCGACACTGAGAAGCGTTCCGGGACTTTCAAAGGGAGCGGGTGGCGGTCACGGCGACGCGGCCGGTGGGCCCGCGCTGCCGCGGGACTCGTCGCGGTGGCGGCCGCCGGGCTGTTGGCTGCAGCACCGGCGGGTGCGCAGACACCGCCCCGCGACGCCGTGTTCGTGCATTCCGCCAAGAGCGGCGAGCTCGGGGCCGGACGGCTGACCCTGCACGGCGTGAGCGGGCGGGTGACCTGGGCCCACAACAGCGGCCGTTCCGGGGTGATGAAGGTCAGGCGGCTCCACCGGATGCTGTTCTCGGCGAAGAACGCGACGGCGACCGGCATCCTGCATGTGGCGGGCCACCGCGGCGGCGACGAGCTGACCTTCAAGCTGTCGCGGCCGCGCTACAACGCCGCGCGCCGCGCGGTCAGCTACAAGTTCAAGCGGCTGGGCGACGGCCGCCTCCCAAGCCGCGCTGCCCAAGCGGCAGGAGCCCCGCGCCGGTTCGGCAGGGCGTCACTGTCGATGGTCGGCGCCCCGCAGGGCTCCGTGACCGTCCAGCAAATCACCTACGGCTGCGCGAACACCGACCCATCCAACCCGACCTGCTGGGGCGTCCTTTATGCGTCCGGCATACAGGCCAACGGCCCCCTGACGGTCAATGTGACCTTTTCCGACGGTTCCACACAGCAATACGACTATTCGGGCTTTGCCGTGGAGCAGGGCGGGAACGTGCAGAACCCCCCCGTATACCTCCAACTCCCCTGCACGAACCAGTTCAATCTCGGTGCCGAGATCACCAGCGTCCAGGCAAACGACGCCGCAACCGGCCGGCCCATCCCCTCGGGCGGGATCTCGCCCCCAATTGGTTGCGCGGGCGGATGACGCTCGGCTGACTTCCTCGCCCGGGGCCGCGCGTTGCGGTGGTCCCGGGCGAGAGCCGGGTCTGCGGTCCTGCGGCGCCGGGGCCGCGACCTCTACGTAGAGGTGTTCGGACCGCCCGGTCGCCTGATGTGATTCCGGCGCTTGACCAACGGCCACGAGCGCGGTCCGGCCCGCCGGTCACCCCCGCTGCCGCTTTGAGGCACGAGCGGTCGCGTCGCAACAAGGCTGTGCGGCTATCGCAATGGACGAGAAGCAGAAAAGCCGCCCGACCGCGCCCTCAGCGCAGCGCCGCCAGCCCCTGGTCGCGAGTGGGAAACTCGTCCATCCGCACCGCCTTTCCGCGGCGCAGTGTCCATACCTGACAGAAGCTGCTGTAGAGCTCGACACCGCTCGCCCGGCCGCGGCCGTGGCCTCGCACGACGACTACCACGTGATCGCCGACCGCGCTCGGCTCCCCGAGCTCCAGCCACACGTTGTCAAAGGTGCTGCGCCAGTCCTCCACGTAGCGCCGCACATGCTCGTGGCCGCGATACAGCCCCGATACCGGGCTGTCCTCGAGCGGCCTCCACTCGAAGTCGGGGTCCATGCGCGCGAGCATCGCATCGACGTCACCTCGGTTCAGGGCGTCGATGATCTCGCGCACCAGCTCTACGCTGCCCGGCTGCATCCAGGGGCCAAGTATCGCGCCAGAAGCAGGACAGTCTGCGGAGAGGGGCCGACCCGCGCGGCAAAGGCCTCTTCTGACGCGTAAAAAGAAGCCGAACGCGAATTCTTGATCCCGCTTCTGTGGACCAGCAGGCGTCTCGGTCCACCGGCGTCGGACTGTCGCACTGGGACGAATTGCGAACGTCCTCGGACGTTGCGCACGCACTACCGCTACCGCGTGCACGCGCTAGCCATGCCGCCTGTCCGGCGAGATCCATCGGCAGGTGACTGAGGGGCTGGGACCCTGCACGGCGCTCGCGCAGGAGGCCGTCGACGACGTAAGCAGTGCGCCCGCCCGACAGCCGCGCCCCGGTTCACGCCGAGCCCGCAGCGCCACGTGGTAGGAATGTCGCCGGTGGAAGCCCAGCAGACCGTTCTCGGGGTGGATGTGGGGGGGACGAAGATCGCCGTGGGAGCCGTGCGGGACGCCGAGGTCACTCACCGGGTCGAGCGGCCCACGGTGCTCGACAGCACGTCTGCGCTCCTCGACGGGCTCGAGGCTACGGTGCGTGAGGCGTCCTCTCCGGAGGACGAGCCGGTGGCCATCGGGGTGGGCGTCCCGTCCCAGATCGAGTACGCCACCGGCAAGGTCGAGACGAGCGTGAACATCCCCCTGGCCGGGGTGTCGCTGCGCGAGGAGCTCGGCCGGCGCTTCGGCCTGCCCGTGTACGTGGACAACGACGCCAACGTGGCCGCCCTGGCCGAGGCGGAGATACTCGGCTCGGGGGAGCTCGTGATGCTCACCCTCGGCACCGGTGTGGGCGGCGGGGTGATCACCGACGGGCGCATCTTTCGCGGCGCGCACGGGCTGGGCGCCGAGCTCGGGCACTTCACGCTCAGCCCCGACGGGCCGCCCTGTCCCGGCAACTGCCCCAACAGCGGCTGCGTTGAGGCCTACTGCTCGGGTCAGGCACTCGAGCGCGACGCCACCGAGCTGGCCCGCGACAAGCCGGACAGCCCTCTGGCCGACGTGCTCGGGAGCGACGGCCGGGTCTCGGGACGCGATCTCGTGCACGCGGCCGAGGCCGGGGATCCCGACGCGAGCCTCCTGTTCGACCGCTTCGGCCGCATGCTCGGGGTGGCGATCGCCGGCTACGTGAACGTCTTCGAGCCCGAGCACGTGGTGATCGGCGGGGGCTTGTCGCGGGCGTCGGCCCTTTACCTCGACCGCGCAATCCAGGAGGCTGCGAACCGCGCGCTGCCCGCGCTGTGGCGCCGAGCCGAGGTGTCGCTGGCCGAAGGCGGCGCCGACGCCGGGGTGGTGGGCGCGGGACTGTTGGCCGCGCACGAGATTCGGCACACTGGACGGCGAGAGCAACAGGCAAACGAGGAAGGCGAATGACAACCAGCACCGGCAGCGCCCAGCTCGAAGAGCTCAGCATCAACACGATCAGGACGCTGGCCATGGACGCCGTCCAGAAGGCGAACTCGGGCCACCCGGGAACGGCGATGGCCCTCGCGCCGCTCGCCTACACGCTCTTCACGCGCGTGATGCGCCACAACCCGGCCAATCCGGACTGGCCCGATCGCGACCGCTTCGTGCTGTCGGCGGGGCACGCCTCGATGCTGCTCTACTCGATGCTCTACCTCACGGGCTATCCCCTCACGCTCGACGACATCAAGCACTTCCGGCAGGTCGGCTCGCCCACCGCCGGGCATCCGGAGCGCAAGTACACGCCGGGGATCGAGGCCACCACGGGCCCGCTCGGCCAGGGTCTCTCGATGTCGGTGGGCCTGGCGCTCGCCGAGCGCATGATGGCCGCGCGCTTCAACCGCCCCGACGAGGAGATCGTGGATCACCACACGTTCGTGATCGCCAGCGACGGCGACATCCAGGAGGGCGTGGCCTCCGAGGCGTCGTCGCTCGCCGGCCACTGGGGCCTCGGCCGGCTGATCACCTTCTACGACGACAACCACATCCAGCTGGCCAGCGAGGTCAAGGTGGTGATGACCGAGGACGTCGGCGCGCGTTACGAGGCCTACGGCTGGCACGTGACCGACGTGGGCGAGGACCTCTCGGTCGAGACGCTCGAGCGCGCCACCCGTGAGGCGATGGAGGTCGAGGACCGTCCCTCGCTGATCATCGTGCGCTCCCACATCGGCTACGGCAGCCCGCTGCAGGACACCTCCAAGGCGCACGGCTCGCCGCTCGGCGAGGAGAACGTCCGCGAGACGAAGGAGTTCTACGGCTGGGATCCCGACGCCCAGTTCCTGGTCCCCGACGAGGCGCTCGCCCACTTCCGCGAGGTCTGCGACCGCGGCCGCGAGCAGAACGAGGACTGGGACCGGCGCTTCGGCGACTATCGCGAGAGCCACCCGGACGAGGCCGGCACGTTCGAAGACATGGCCAACGGCAGCATGCCCGAGAACTTCGACGCGGACCCGCCGCGGTTCGAGGCCGGCGAGTCGATGGCCACGCGCAAGGCGTCGGGCAAGGCCGTGCAGTGGGCGGCGGCGGCCGTGCCGCTTCCTCACCGGCGGCGCGGCCGACCTCGCCACCTCGACCAACACCGACATCGAGGGCGCGGGCGACGTGGAACGCGATCACTACGAGGGGCGCAACCTGCGCTTCGGGGTGCGCGAGCACGGCATGGGCGCGATCGTCAACGGACTGACCATCCACGGCTTCCGCGGCTACGGCAGCACCTTCCTGATCTTCTCGGACTACATGAGGGGAGCGATGCGGCTGGCGGCGCTGCAGGAGCTGCCGTCCATCTGGGTGTTCACGCACGACTCCATCGGGCTGGGCGAGGACGGGCCCACCCACCAGCCGATCGAGCAGCTCGCGGGGCTGAGGGCCATGCCGCGGCTCAAGGTCGTCCGCCCGGCGGACGCCAACGAGACCGCGCTCGGCTGGCGCTTCGCGCTACGGCAGACCGACGCGCCCACCGCGTTCGCGCTGTCGCGCCAGGACCTTCCGGTGATCGATCCGCAGGTCGTTCCCGACGACGCGATCGAGCGCGGCGCCTACGTCCTGCGCGAGGGTTCGAACGGCAGCGAGCCGGACCTGATCCTGATCGCCACCGGCTCGGAGGTGTCGCTGGCGATGGAGGCCGCGGACAGCCTCGAGGACGGCGGGGTGGCCACGCGGGTGGTGTCGATGCCGTGCATGGACACCTTCGCCGAGGCCGACGAGGCCTACCGCGACGAGGTGCTGCCGCCGGGCTGCCGGGCGCGGGTGGCCGTCGAGGCGGCGAGCCCGTTCGGCTGGGATCGCTGGATCGGCGGCGAGGGCGCCTTCGTGGGCATGACCACGTTCGGGGAGTCGGGCCCCTACAAGGACGTGTACGAGCACTTCGGCATCACCCCCGAGAAGATCGCCGAGGCGGGCCGCGCGGCGACCGAGCGCGTCGGGGCGGCGCAGGGCTGAGAGAGGAGAGCAGATGAGCATCGGCGCACCGGTGAACGAGCGCCTCGCGGCGCTCACCGAAGCGGGAGTGAGCGTGTGGCTCGACCAGATCCGGCGCACGCTCATCACCGAGGGGGAGCTCCAGCAGCTCATCGACGAGTACTCGCTGCGCGGGATGACCTCCAATCCCGCCATCTTCGAGAAGGCGATCCTCGGCTCGGACGACTACGACGACGACCTGCGCGAGCTCTCGGGTGTGGGCCTCGACGCCAGCGAGATCTTCGAGCGCCTGGCGATCAAGGACGTGCAGCTCGCGGCCGACCTGCTCAAGCCCGTCTGGGACGAGGCCGATGGGGCGGACGGCTTCGTGTCGCTCGAGGTGTCGCCCTCGCTGGCCCATGACACCGACGGCACGCTCGAGGAGGCGCGCTCGTTCTGGGAGCGCGTGGACCGGCCCAACGTGATGATCAAGATCCCGGGCACCGAGGAGGGTCTGCCCGCGATCGAGCAGGCCATCTACGAGGGCATCAACGTCAACGTGACCCTGCTCTTCAAGGTGGAGTCCTACGTGGCGGTCACCGAGCGCTTCATCCGGGGCGTGGAGCGCCGCCACGAGGAGGGCAAGTCGCTGGACATCCACTCGGTGGCCAGCTTCTTCGTCTCGCGCGTGGACACCGAGGTCGACCGCCGGCTCGAGGAGCTCGGTCGCACGGACCTCCAGGGGCTGGCGGGCGTGGCCAATGCCCGCGAGGCCTACATGCGCTTCAAGGAGATCTTCCTCGGGGAGCGCTTCGCGCAGCTGCGCGAAGCCGGCGCTCCGGTGCAGCGCCCGCTGTGGGCGTCCACCGGGGTCAAGAACCCCAAGTACCGCGACACGCTCTACGTCGACGAGCTGGTGGCGCCGCACACGGTCAACACCATGCCGATGGCCACCCTGCACGCCACTGCCGAGCAGTCGGACTTCCACGGCGCCAGCGCCGACCAGGACCCTGCCGCGGACCTGAAGGCGCTCGCCGACGCGGGCGTCGACATGTCGGACGTGACCGACACGCTGCTGCGCGAGGGCATCGAGAAGTTCGTGGAGCCCTTCGACGAGCTGATCCGCGGCGTCGAGTCCGCACGCGAGGCCGCTGTGATGGAGCGCCCGCCCACGATCTCGTCGTCCATACCGGACGAGCTCGAGCCACTCATCATCGAGCACATCGAGCGCTCCCAGAAGGAGGACGTGGTCCGCCGCATCTGGCGCAAGGACGCCACGCTCTGGGCACCGGAGGGCACGCCCGAGATCGCCGACCGGCTGGGCTGGCTCACGATCTCGGACGCCATGCTCGACCAGGTGCCGGACCTCGAGGCCTTCGCCGGCGAGTGCCGGTCCGCGGGGCTCGAGGATGCCGTGCTGCTGGGCATGGGCGGCTCGAGCCTGGGGCCCGAGGTGCTGCGCCGCAGCTTCCCGGACGCGCCGGGGCTGACGCTGCACGTGCTCGACTCCACCGACCCGGGCGCGATCCTCGAGACCGAGCGCAGCATCGACCTCGACAAGACGATGTTCGTGGTCTCGTCGAAGTCGGGCGGCACCATCGAGACGCTCTCCCAGATGCGCTACTTCTACGAGCGCTGCGGCGGTGACGGCAGCCGCTTCTGCGCGGTCACCGACCCGGGCAGCACGCTTGTGGAGGAAGCGAAGAGCCGTGGCTTTCGCCGCGTGTTCGAGGCCGATCCCAACATCGGCGGGCGCTACTCGGTCCTGTCCCACTTCGGGCTCGTGCCGGCCGCGCTCGCCGGGATCGACATCGAGGCGCTGCTCAGGGGCGCCCAGGTGGCCGAGCAGAACTGCCAGAGCCCGGCGCCCGAGTCGAACTCGGGGCTGTGGATGGGAGTGGCCGTGGGCGCGCTCGCGCTACAGGGGCGCGACAAGGCGACCTTCGCCGTGGACGATCCCGTGGCGAGCTTCGGGCTCTGGGTCGAGCAGCTGATCGCCGAGTCGACCGGCAAAGCAGGCAAGGGCGTGCTGCCGGTGGCGGGCGAGCCAATCGGCGACCCGGACGAGTACGGCGACGACAGGGTGTTCGTCCAGCTGCGTGAGGAGGGAGACTCCGACGAGGGCGTCGAGGCCCTCGCCCGCGCGGGCCAGCCCGTGCTCAAGCTGTCACACAACGGCGCGGAGGACCTGGGTCGCGTGTTCTTCTTCGCCGAGTTCGCCGTGGCGGTGGCCGGCTGGGTGCTCGGCATCAACCCGTTCGATCAACCGAACGTGCAGGAGGCCAAGGACAACACCAGCAAGGTGCTCGAGGCCGGCGACCTCCCGGAGCTGGAGCCGGGCGACATGGGCGACCTGCTCGACGGCGCCGCCCCGCCGCACTACCTGGCGATCATGGGCTACGTTCAGCCCTCGGACGAGTTCGACGCCGCGGTCACCGAGATGCGCGTGGAGCTGCGCAAGCGCACCAGCTGCGCCACCACGTTCGGCTACGGGCCACGCTTCCTTCACTCCACCGGTCAGTTGCACAAGGGGGGACCGCCCACAGGGCGCTTCCTCCAGCTGATCCACGACGGCGACGAGGACGTCGATATACCCGATGCCGGATACAGCTTCCGGCACCTGAAGAACGCCCAGGCCGTGGGCGACCTGCAAACGCTTCGCGATCACGGGCTGCCGGCCGTGCAGGTGCGGCTCGAAGGAGATCCTGCGCAAGCGCTGAGGAGGTTGATCTGATGCAGCTGGGCTTCGTCGGGCTGGGCAAGATGGGGGCCAACATGGTCCACCGCATCCACCGCGACTCGGACCACACGTGCGTGGCCTTCGACTTCAACGCCGACGCCGTGAGCGAGGTCGAGGGCTACGGCGCGGGCGGCGCGTCCTCGCTCGAGGACCTGGTGTCCAAGCTCGAGGCGCCACGCTCCGTCTGGATCATGGTGCCGGCCGGAGATGCCACCGAGAGCACCGTCACCGAGCTGGCCGGGCTGCTCGCGGAGGGCGACACGATCATCGACGGCGGGAACTCGCGCTGGTCGGACGACAAGCGCCGCCAGGAGATGCTTCAGCCCCAGGGCATCAATTACGTGGATGTAGGGGTGAGCGGCGGGGTCTGGGGCCTCCAGATCGGCTACTGCATGATGGTCGGCGGCCCCGACGAGGCGGTCGAGCGCCTGTCCCCGATCCTCGACGTGCTGGCCCCGCCGGAGACCCCCGAGCACGGGCCGGGCTGGGGGCACTTCGGGCCCACCGGAGCGGGCCACTACGTGAAGATGGTCCACAACGGGATCGAGTACGGAATCATGCAGGCGTACGCCGAGGGCTTCTCGCTCTTCGACGCCTCCGAGTTCGAGCTCGACAACGCGAAGATCGCCCACCTGTGGATGCAGGGCTCCGTGATCCGTTCCTGGCTGTGCGAGCTGGCGGCGGCGGCCTTCGAGCAGGAGGGCAACGACCTCGCCGAGATCGCCCCGTGGGTGGAGGACTCGGGCGAGGGCCGCTGGACGGTCGAGGACGCGATCGACAAGCGCATCCCGATGCCGGTGATCTCCGGCGCGCTCTACGAGCGGTTTTCGTCGAGGGGCCAGAACGCCTTCGCGGCCAAGGTCGACGCGGCGCTGCGCAACCAGTTCGGCGGGCACGCGATAAAGGCGGCCGACCCCGTGGCCCAGTCCCAGCCGCACGCGGAATAGCCGATGGCCATCGGGCACCAGGCCATCGGGCACCAGGCAGAGCAGCAGAACCCCCTCATCGAGGGGCTCGAGCGGCTGCCGGTACACCCCACCACGCTGGTCATCTTCGGCGGCACGGGTGACCTCGCCCATCGCAAGCTGCTCCCGGCGATCTACAACCTCGCCCACGAGGGGGCGCTGCCCGAGCGCTTCAACCTGGTCGCGGTGTCGCGCTCGGACATCCCCCACGACGACTACCGGGGGATGGCCCGCGAGTCGATCGTGCAGTACTCGCGGCGCAAGCCGGACCCCCAGGTGCTGGAGAAGCTGCTCGAGAACGTGCGCTACGTGCCCGGCACCTTCGACGACGACGCTGTCTTCGATCGCCTCGAGGAGGAGCTCAAGGAGTGCGACGCGGCGGCCGGGATCGTCTTCGACCGCGTGTTCTACCTGTCCACCGCGCCGGCCTTCTTCCCGGTGATCGTGGGCGAGCTGGGCGAGCACGGGCTGGACACGATCGAGGGCGCCGACGTGCGGGTGGTGATCGAGAAGCCGTTCGGCACGCGGCTGGAGGAGGCACTGGATCTGAATCGCCAGGTGCTCTCGGTGCTCGACGAGTCCCAGGTCTTTCGCATCGACCACTATCTGGGCAAGGAGACCGTCCAGAACATGCTGGCGTTCCGGTTCGCGAACGGCCTGTTCGAGCCGATCTGGAACCGCAACTTCATCGACTACGTCCAGATCACCGCGGCCGAGGACCTCGGCATCGGGCGCCGGGCCGGCTACTACGACTCCGCGGGCGCTCTGCGCGACCTGGTGCAGAACCACATGCTGCAGCTGCTCACCCTGCTCTGCATGGAGCCGCCGGTCACGTTCACCGCCGACGAGGTGCGCGACGAGAAGGTCAAGGTGCTGCACGCGATAGCTCCGCCCGATCCCGAAGAGGTGGTGCGCGCGCAGTACACGGCCGGCTTCGCGGAGGGCGCCGACGTGGTGGGCTACCTCGACGAGGAAGGGGTGCCCGACGACTCCAAGACCGAGACCTACGTGGCCCTGCGGCTCGAGGTCGACAACTGGCGCTGGGCCGGCGTGCCGATCTACCTGCGCACCGGCAAGCGGCTGTCGCGCAAGGTCACCGAGATCGCGGTGACCTTGAAGCCGGTGCCCCACCTGGCCTTCGAGGCCGCGGGCTCGGTGGGCGTGCAGCCCAACCAGCTGGTGCTGACCATGCAGCCGAACGAGGGAGTCTCGCTGTCGCTGGGCGCCAAGATCCCCGGCACCCGCATGCGCATACGGCCGGTGAACATGGAGTTCCTGTACGGCACCGCGTTCCTGTCCCAGTCGCCCGAGGCGTACGAGCGCCTGATCATGGATGCCATGCGCGGCGACGCCACGCTGTTCACGCGTGACGACGAGGTCGAGGCGCAGTGGCGGATCATCGATCCGATTCTCGAGAACTGGGAGATGGACGGGACCCCGCTTGCCAGCTACGCGGCCGGCACGCCGGGCCCGGAGGAGGCCGACAAGCTGCTCGCCGCGGAGCACCACCGCTGGCGGGCCATCTGATGGTCGACGCCGGTGCGGTCTGGAGCGCGGAGGACACCACGCCGGGGGCGATCGCGGAGGCGCTGCAAGAGCTCCTCTACGAGCAGTACCGGGAGGAGTCCTACGCGCCCGCGCGGGTGCTCAACCTGGTGGTGGTGCTCGACCGCGAGTGGCGCGGCGAGATCCTCAACCGGCTCGAGGGCGTCGGTCGCTATCACGCGTCGCGCACGATCCTGTGCGCGGTAGAGCCCGGCCGCAGCACCATCGACGCCGCCGTGGCGCTCACCACCGGTGGCGAGCATCATCACGTCGGCGAGCTTGCCCTGATGCGCGAGCGCATCGTGCTCGATCTCGGCACCAAGCAGCTGGACAATCTCGACGCCATCGTCGACCCCTTGGTGGTCACCGACATCCCCACGGTGATCTGGGCGCCTCACGGTCACCCCGAGGCCGTGGACTCCCTGCTTCACCTGTCCCAGGTGGTGCTGATCGACTCGGTCAACGAGCCGGATCCGGTGAGCGCCGTGGGCCGGGCCCGCGAGCTGGCCCGGGAGGCCTACGTGGTCGACCTGGCCTGGCTGCGCGGCACCCCGTGGCGGGAGCGCGTGGCCTCCACGTTCGACCCCCCGCAGTGGCGCGACGAGCTGCGCCGGATCGATTCCGTGCGGGTGCGCCACCGGCCCGATTCGGGAATCGCGGGGGTGCTGTTCTGCGGCTGGCTCGCCTCGCGCCTCGGCTGGGACGCCGGCTCGCTCATGCCCGCCCGTGCCGGGCTGCACGGCAAGGCCCACGGCAAGCGCCAGGACGTGGCGCTCGAGATGATGCCCGACGAGGCCCAGAGCGTGCCCGGCCTGGCCGGGATCGAGATCTCCACCGCGTCCGGGATGAGCATCTCGCTCGACCGCGGGCCGGGCGGGCTGTCGGCCAAGCGCACCGATCCCAAGGGCAAGGTGTCCCAGTGGACGGTCCTCGGGGCCTCGCGCGGTGAGGGAGGAATCCTGGGCGAGGGAATTCGCCAGGCCCTGCTGCGCGACCCCGCGTACGTGCGCGCGCTGGGCTGCGCCGAGGCGATGCTGAAGTGACGCCCAGGCCCGACTTCCGGATTTCGGACGATCCGGCGGCCGCCGCCTGCGACCTGCTCGTGGCGGCCGGCGGCCACGTGGCCCTCACCGGCGGGTCCACTCCACGCCGGGCCTACGAGCTCACCGCCGAGCGCCGCAGCGACTGGGCCGGGGTCGGCATCTGGTTCACGGACGAGCGCTGCGTGCCCCCCGACCACGAGCACTCGAACTTCGGCATGATCGACGAGGCGCTCCTGTCCAAGATCGAGGGTGCGGACGTCCACCGCATGAAGGGCGAGCTCGGCCCGCAGGACGGGGCGGCCGACTACGAGCGCGAGCTGGCCGCCGAGGGCCCGGACGCCTTCGACCTGATGCTCGTGGGCCTGGGCCCCGACGCCCACATCTGCTCGCTGTTCCCGGGCGACGCGGCACTGGGCGAGCGTGAGCGCCGCGCGGTCGGGGTCGAGACGCCGGGCATGGCTCCCCTGGTGTCCCGCATCACGCTTACGCTTCCGGTGGTGAACGCCACACGCCAGATCGTGTTCCTCGTCACGGGAGAGGGCAAGGCGGACGCCCTGGCACGTGCGTTCTCGGGTCGCCCCGACCCGCGCGCCCCGGGCTCGCTGGTGGACGCCGACGTGACCGTGCTGCTCGACGAGGCGGCCGCCGCCCGCCTATGAGCACCTGGGTCCCGCAGGGCGGGATCGGCGCCGGGGAGTTCCCGCCGATCGCCGAGTACGCCTTCCTTTCCGACTGCGAGACCTGCGCGCTGGTCGCGCCCAACGGCAACGTCGAGTGGCTCTGCCTGCCGCGCTTCGACTCCCCGAGCGTCTTCGGCGCCATTCTCGACCGCGACGCCGGAGTCTTCCGGCTCGGCCCCGCCGACGTCGCGGTCCCCGCCGCGCGCCGCTACCTGCCCGGCACGATGGTGGTGGAGACGAGCTGGGGCACGAGCGGCGGCTGGATCATCGTGCGCGACGTGCTCCTGATCGGGCCCTGGCACCACGAGCACGAGCGCTCCGGCACCCACCAGCGGGCGCCCACCGACTACGACGCCGACCACGTGCTGCTGCGGCTGATCCGCTGCGTGAACGGCGAGGTGCAGGTCACGCTCGACTGCGAGCCGCGCTTCGAGTACGGGCTCCTCAACGGGAGCTGGGATTACACGGGTCCCGGCTACCACGAGTGCACCTGCCGCGCCGAGGGATCCGACGTGGAGCTGCGGCTCAACACCGACATGAACCTCGGCTTCGAGGGCCCGCGGGCCACGGGCCGGACGCTCATGAAGGAGGGCGACACGCTGTTCGTCGCGTTGTCCTGGACGGAGCACCCGGCGCCCACCAACTACGAGGACGCCTACGACCGGCTGGTCTGGACCGCCCACCACTGGCAGCACTGGCTGGACCACGGACAGTTCCCCGACCATCCCTGGCGCACCCATCTCCAGCGCGCGGCTCTCACGCTCAAGGGGCTCTCCTACTCGCCCACCGGCGCGCTGGTGGCCGCGGCCACCACCTCGTTGCCGGAGACGCCCGGCGGCGAGCGCAACTGGGACTACCGCTTCACCTGGATCCGCGACGCCACGTTCATGCTGTGGGGCCTCTACACGCTCGGCTTCGACTGGGAGGCCAACGACTTCTTCTACTTCATCGCCGACGTGGCCGAGTCCGAGGAGGACCAGCTCCAGATCATGTACGGCATCGGTGGCGAGGACGACCTCCCGGAGGCCACGCTCGACCACCTCGAGGGCTACGAGGACGCCCGGCCGGTGCGGGTGGGCAACGGCGCCTACGACCAGGAGCAGCACGACGTATGGGGTGCCCTGCTCGATTCCGTCTACCTGCATACGAAGTCCCGTGACCACCTGCCGGAGCGGATCTGGCCGATCCTCAAGCGCCAGGTGGAGACGGCCCTCGAGAAGTGGCGCGACCCCGACCGCGGGATCTGGGAGGTGCGCGGCGACCCCAAGCACTTCACCTCCTCGAAGCTCATGTGCTGGGTGGCGGCCGACCGCGGAGCGCGTCTGGCCGAGATCCGCGGCGAGCTTGAGTTCGCGGCACGCTGGCAGTCCGCGGCGGACGAGATCAAGAACGACATCTGCGAGAACGCGCTCGACGAGCGCGGGGTGTTCACCCAGCACTACGAGACGGATGCCCTCGACGCCTCCGTGCTCCTGATGGTGCTCACGCGCTTCATGCCTCCGGACGACGAGCGCATCCGGGCCACGGTCCTGGCGATCGCGGACGAGCTGACCGAGGACGGCCTGGTGCTGCGCTACCGCGTGCAGGAGACCGACGACGGGCTCAGCGGGGAGGAGGGCACCTTCACGATCTGCTCCTTCTGGATGGTGTCCGCTCTCGTGGAGATCGGCGAGCTGAGCCGGGCCCGTGACCTATGCGCCAAGTTGCTGGGCTACGCCAGCCCGCTCGGTCTCTACGCCGAGGAGATCGACGCGCGCTCCGGGCGCCACCTCGGCAACTACCCGCAGGCCTTCACGCACCTCGCCCTGATCAACGCCGTCATGCACGTGATCCGCGCCGACCAGGGCCTCGAGCTGGGCGCGATGCCGCTGGGGCGCGAGCTGGCGCCGGAGCGGGGGGCCGATTAAGCGGGACCGGCCGCTCTTGCGAGCCGCCGGCCGCTCTTTTCCGGGAGTAAAGGCGGGCTGGGGAAGGGGTAGGCACGAACCGGGCCAGGCACCGTCCCCGCGCGGTCGCCGTCCCGTACATCCCAAACGGATATTCGTTTGTTGACTGATCAGTTGACAAACGAATTCGTGGGAGAGGTGTTCCCGCTGCGTCCGCGTGGCGCGGGTTCGGGCCCCAGGGGTCGGGAGCTGAGGGGTCGGCGGCCGGGGAGCGCCCCTTGCGGAGCCGATGCCGTTCATGAAAGTGTCCGCGTCCATGTCGGCACGGATGCCTCGCCTCTTGCTGATCGGCCTCGTGGCCATCGTCGCGCTCGCCGGTGCGCAGACGGCCGCGGCTCAGGGCGACACGCGCGCGAAGCTCCAGCGGCAGATCGATGCGCTGGTGGCGGCGCCGCTCGGTCCACCGGGAGGTGTGGTCACGCTGCGGCGCGGCTCGCGTACCACGGTCTTGACCGCGGGGGTCTCCGATGTTGCCACCGGACGCAGGCCCCGGAGCACCGACCACATGCGCATCGCCAGCGCGGCCAAGGCCTTCAGCGGAGCGGTTGTGTTCAAGCTCGTGTCCAGGGGGCGGATCCGGCTCGGTTCGACCATCGGCGAGGTGCTGCCCGGCCTGCCGCGGGCGTGGCGGAGGGTCACGGTGCGGCGCATGCTCAATCACACGAGCGGGTTGCCCGACTACACGAGGTCGGAGGCATTCAGGAAGCAGTTCGACACCGATCCGAGCGGCTTCGTGTCTCCGCAGCGGGTCATCGGCTGGGTACGCAAGGACCCACTCGTGTTCAAGCCGGGAAGCCGCTACGAGTACTCGAACACCGACAACATCGTCATCGGCCTGATGGCCCAGAAGGTCACCGGAAGGTCCTACGGGAGATTGCTCAAGCGCTTCATATTCCGGCCGCTCGGCCTGGGCGAGACGAGCTTCCCGACCACCGTCGGGCTCCCGAGGCCGTTCCTGCACGGCTACGTGACCGAGGCCGGGTCGCCGCCCCAAGACGTGAGCGAGCTGCTCAACCCTTCGGGAGCGTGGGCGTCGGGGGGGATCGTGTCGACGCCGCTGGAGCTCGGCACGTTCATCCGCGGCCTGCTCGCAGGGCGGCTGTTCCCACCCGAGCTACAGAGCCGGCAGCTGCGCTTCGTCCGTGGCGGCCGCTCCAGCCCTCCCGGCCCGGGCGCCAACTCCTCCGGCCTGGCGGTCTTCCGCTACCGCACCCGCTGCGGCACGGTCTACGGCCACACCGGCAGCTTTCCGGGCTACGTCCAGTTCATGGCCGCCACGCGGGACGGGCGCCGCGCCGTGACCAGCTCGTTCGGCATCCCCGCGCCGGAGGGCGCCCTGCTGGCTCAGCTGCGCACGATGCAGGAGACTGCCGTGTGCCTGCTGCTGCGGGGCTAGACCCGCACGTCCACGACCATCGCCGCGAACAGCGCCGCCAGGTAGGCCAGCGAGTACAGGTAGAGGCGCAGGGCCGAGCGGCGGTCGGCCCGGCGCAGCAGGCGCACCGCGCCGTAGATGAACAGTGCTCCCAGCCCGACCGAGGCCACGAGGTAGATGGCGCCGAAGGCGCCGGCGCAGAAGGGCAGCTGGCTCACGGCGTACAGCAGGACGGTGTAGAGCAGGATCTGGCGGCGCGTCTCGCGCTCGCCGCGCACCACGGGAAGCATCGGCACGCCCGCGCGGGCGTAGTCGTCCTTCATGAGCAGCGACAGCGCCCAGAAGTGGGGCGGCGTCCAGAAGAAGACGATCGCGAAGAGGTAGAGCGGGGTCCCGCCGAGCTCGCCCGTCACCGCCGCCCAGGCCACGAGCGGCGGCACCGCGCCCGCCGCGCCGCCGATCACGATGTTCTGGGGAGTCGAGCGCTTCAGCCAGAGCGTGTAGACGAACACGTAGCCCAGGAGCCCGCACAGCGACAGCACCGCGGCGAGCAGGTTGACCGTGGTGGCCAGCAGCGCGAACGAGGCCACGCCCAGCGCGATGCCGAACCAGAGCGCCGCCGCCGGCGCCACCCTGCCGGAGGCCACGGGGCGGTCGGCGGTGCGCGACATGAGCGCGTCGAGGTCGCGGTCGAGGTAGTGGTTGATCGCGCCCGCGCCGCCGGCGGACAGCGCTCCGCCGAGGCAGGTGAGCAAAACCAGGGACACGGAGGGATCGCCCGCCACGTACATCGTCGTGACCGTGGTGAACAGCAGCAGCGACTGGACCTTCGGCTTGGTCATCTCCAGGTAGTCGGAGAGCACCAGCCGCCATCGGCTCGTACGGGCTGCGGCGGCCTGGATCACGCGGTCACCGGATCGGCGCGGCGCGACACGCGCTCGCGGGCGGGGGAGAGCTGCAGGGCGATGCTGAGCGACGCCGACCACAGCAGCGTGCCCAGAGCCAGGTGCAGCAGGATCATCAGCTCGTACTCGTCGAGCCAGACGTTGAGCGCGCCCACCAGAACCTGCACCAGGAGCAGGCCGAGCAGGGTCCAGGCGTAGGGCACGGCGAGCCGGCGTCGCAGGGTCACCACGGCGAGAGCGATCACCAGGATCGAGGCGAGGTACATGAAGGCTCGGTGGGTGAGGTGGATGTCCACCAGCTTCGCCCGGCCGAAGGGCATGAACTCGCCGTTGCAGGTGGGGAACTGCTTGCCGCAGGCGTGGTGCGCGCCCTGGCCGAGCTGATAGTCGGAACGCCCGTAGTTCTGGGTGCCCGCCATGTAACCGCCGGCCACGATCGTGCAGAACACGGCGGCGCTGGCCGCGATCGCGAGCAGGCGCAGGCGCGGCCCCCCGTCCTCGGGCCTGATCCCCTCGGTCCTGCGCCACATGTAGAGCAACACGCCGAGCAGGAGCATCGCCATGCCGAGGTGCGCGGCCACGAGTGCCTCCTCGAGGTTCTCCTCGACCGTGAGCCCACCCAGCGCTCCCTGCACCAGCACCAGCCCGAGCAGGGCCGCGCTCGGGGCGAGGTAGCGGCGGTAGCGCCTCCAGGACAGGACCAACAGGGACAGGATCATCAGTCCCACCACCGTGGCCAGCGCACGATGGGTGTACTCGATGATCGTGTTGAGATCGAGTCCGGGCACCACGTCGCCGTTGCAGAAGGGCCAGCCGTGGAAGCCCGAGCCGGCCGGGCCGCAGCCCAGGCCCGAGTCGGACACACGGACCACGCCGCCGACGATGATCAGCGCGAAGGTCGCCACCAGCGTGGCGAGCACCAGCCTGCGGAAGCCGATCGAGGGTGCGGCGTCCACGCTAGACGCCGCGCGTCGCGACCGGCTGAGGGGAGGTCTCCTTCGCGCCTGCGGCGGCCGCAACCTCGCGCCGGATGTCCTTCATCGGCTCCACGCTGCGCACGCGCGGTACCACGTCGAAGTTGTTGGGCGGCGGCGGAGAGGTGGTGAACCACTCGAGCGTGTTGCCCTTCCACGGATCGTTGCCGGCCTTCTTGCCGCTGCGCAGGCTGATGATGACGTTGACGAACGTGATCACCACCCCGACGCCGAGGATGAACGCGCCGATCGGTGGAGATCAGGTTGTAGGTCTCCACGCCGAGCTCGTCGCTGTAGTCGTACACGCGCCGCGGCATGCCCGACAGCCCGGCCGAGTGCTGGATCAGGAAGGCCGTGTTGAAGCCGACGAACATCAGCCAGAAGGACCATTTGCCGAGCGTCTCGGACATCATGCGGCCCGTCATCTTCGGGAACCAGTAGTAGAGCCCGGCGAAGTAACCGAACACGCCGCCGCCGAAGATCGTGTAGTGGAAGTGCGCGACCACGAAGTAGGTGTCGTGGAGCTGCCAGTCCACCGGGAAGATCGCCAGCTGGATGCCGGTGATGCCGCCGATCACGAACAGGGCGGGCAGGGCGGCGGCGAACAGCAGCGGCGTCTTGAAGATGATCGAGCCGCGCCAGAGCGTGGCGATCCAGTTGAGGATCTTTATGCCCGTGGGCACCGCGATCGTGAACGACGAGAGCATGAAGAAGGCCAGCACCACGGTCGCAGTCGGCGTGGTGAACATGTGGTGCGCCCACACCAGCATGCCGAGGAAGGCGATCGCCACGGAGGAGGCGGCGATCGCCTTGTAGCCGAAGATCGGCTTCCGCGAGAACACCGGCAGGATCTCCGAGATGATCCCGAACGCGGGCAGCACCATGATGTAGACCTCGGGGTGCCCGAAGAACCAGAACAGGTGTTGCCAAAGTAACGGGTCGCCGCCTCCGGTCGGGTCGAAGAACGCGGTGCCGAAGTGGCGGTCGGTGAGAAGCATCGTCACCGCGGCCGCGACGCAGGGCAGGGCCGCGATCAGCAGGTAGCTGAAGACGAGCATCGTCCAGATGAACAGCGGCATGCGGCCCCAGCTCATCCCGGGAGCCCGCATGTTGTGGATCGTGGCCACGAAGTTGATCGCCCCGAGGAGCGACGACAGGCCGGTGAGGTGGATCAGGAAGATCCAGGCGTCGATCCCGCCCCCGGGTGAGTAGAGGTCGTCGGAGAGCGGCGCGTAGGAGGTCCAGCCGGCCTCGGGCGGCTCGAAGAACAGCGAGCTGTAGAAGGCGATGCCGCCGAACAGCGTGAGCCAGTAGGACAGCGCGTTCAGCTTGGGGAAGGCCATGTCGCGCGCGCCGACCATGAGCGGCACGAGGTAGTTGCCGAAGCCCGCGATCAGCGGGATCACGAACAGGAAGACCATCGTGGTCCCGTGCATCGTCACGAGGCCGTTGTAGGTCTCGGGCGAGACGAGCGTGTTCTCCGCCTGGCTCAGCTGCAGGCGCATGATCAGCGCCTCCACGCCGCCGAGCAGCATGAAGACGAAGGCGGTGAAGATGTAGAGGATCCCGATCTTCTTGTGATCGGTGGTGGTGAGCCAGGCGAGCCAGCCGCGGGGCGGAGTCTTCAGCTCGTCCAGGATCACCTCGGGCCGGGTCACCGGCCGGGCGGTTGTCGCGCTGCCCGCTTCCACTACTGGCCTCCGCTCCCTTCCCGCCGCTTGCGCTGCGCCGCCAGCTCCTCACGGGACTGCGCGATCCCGCGCCTCTGGGCCTCGGCCCACGTCTCGAACTCGGCGGGCGTGACCGCCCGCACGTGCGCCCGCATGTCCGCGTGACCGGCACCGCACAGCTCGGCGCACTGGCCGAAGTACCTGCCCTCGCGGCCGGCGGGGATCTTGAACCAGGTCTCGTTCACGTGACCCGGCACGGCGTCCGCCTTGCCGCCGAGCTTGGGGATCCACCACGAGTGCTGGACGTCCGACGAGGTGATGTGGAGCACGACAGTGGTGTCGGTGGGCACCACCATCTCGTAGTACGCGTACAGGGTGTCGCCGCCGCGGTAGTCGTAGCGCCACAGGTACTGCTGCCCGTTCACGTCGATGCGGAGGATCGGCCCGCCGCTCCTGGGCGGCTCCGGCTGGTCGATCGAGGCGAAGGAGCTGTTGTTCGCTCGCAGGCCGTTGGGACCCGAGGCCGGCGGGTTCTCGATGTCGGGCAGGTAGACGAAGGTCACGACGGTGAGCACCACCAGGATCGCCGCCGCGCCGACGGTCCAGCCGATCTCGAGCGGCGTGTTGCCGTGGATCTGCTCTGCCTCGGGGCCGCCGCGGCGGGCGCGGTACTTGACGAGCGAGTAGAGCAGGGTGCCCTCGACGCCGAGGAAGATCACGATCCCGATGTAGAGCGTGAGCTTGTAGAGCGTGTCGACGTCGTCGGCGTTCGGCGAGCCGCCCGACTCGGGGGTGAACGCGTCGGCGAAGGCACCGGGCGCGAACACGAGCATGGCGACGACCGCCGCGCCGAGCACGGCCAGCAGGCCAAGGTGGGACGGGCGCCTGAGCAAGGCGCGCCGGATCATATCCCCGGTCCGGACACGGACTCCACTTCGTGCCGTATGCCCCGAATCCAGGCGGTTTCCCGCTACCCGCCGGAGCCCGCGCGAGAATCGATCTCGAGCTCGGAAACCCTCAGCCGGCCTACCTCCAGCTCCTCGATGCGCAGGTGCTTGATCACGGCGCGCCTGATCGCCAGCCGGCCGATGGCGAGCGCGCCAACGGCCAGGGCGCCTACGGCCAGCGCTCCCACGGCCGATGCGCCCGAAGCGCGCGCGCCCGCCGCGGAGGCCGGCCGCGCCTCGGGCCGGAACAGCTTGACCGGGCTGGCGTCACGTGCCATCGGTCAAGACCCCTGGAACGCCGGCTCGCGCTTCTCCACGAAGGCGGTCACGCCCTCCTGGAAGTCACGCGTGCGCGCGAGCTCGTGCTGAAGGTCGGCCTCCAGCTCGAGCTGGCCCTCGAGATCGGGGTACAGCATGCGGTTGAGCGCCCGCTTGGATCCGGCGTAGGAGCGCGTGGGGCCCTTGGCCATGCGCTCCACCAGAGCGTCGGCCTCGGCAGGCAGCTCGGCGTCTGGATAGACCTTGTTGACGAGGCCCCAGTCGAGCGCCTGGGCCGCCGGCACCCTCTCGCCCAGGAGTGCCATCTGGAACGCCCGTGCCTTACCCACGGCCGCCGGCACGAACAGCGTCGAGCCCCCGTCGGGCATCAGGCCGATGTTCACGAAGGCCAGGCCGAAGAACGCGGACTCGGCGGCGAGCACGAGGTCGCAGGCAAAGGCGAGCGACGCTCCGATGCCCACGGCGGGCCCGTTCACGGCGGCAATTACGGGCTTCTCCAGCAGCCGCACCCCGGCGATGATCGGGTGGTAGACCCCGTGCAGCTCCTTGCGCAGGTCGGGCATGCCGTCGTCGGGATGGGGGTCGAAGCCCGCCTTGAGATCCGCGCCCGACGAGAACCCGCGGCCCGCACCGGTGATCAGCACGGCGCGCACGGCGGGATCCGCGGCGTCCACGGTCACCACCTGCTTCAGCTCCCGCCCGAACTCCTCGGTCCACGCGTTGAGGGAATCGGGGCGGTTCAGGGTTATACGCCCGACGCCGTGGGCCGACTCCCAGATGACGGTCTCGTAGCTCATGCGGGCAGGCTAACGCGGAGTGCCCTCACGCCGGCCTCGATAGCGGGCTCGGCGATGCGCCCGTAGCCCAGCAGCAGCGCGGGCGGCGCCGGCGTCACCGCGTGCTCGGACAGGCCAGCGAGCCCGATCCCGGCGGCGCGGGCCGCCGCCAGCAGCGCCCGCTCGTCGGTTCCCGCGGGCAGCGCCACCACCAGGTGGAGCCCGGCGGCCACGCCGGTGGGCACGCAGCCGGGCAGGTGACGCTCGAGAGCCGCCACGAGCGCGTCGCGGCGGCCCCGGTAGATCGCGCGCGTGCGGCGCAGGTGGCGGTCGAGCTCGCCGCGCTCCAGGAAGTCCGCGAGCGCCAGCTGCTCCACCACGGGCGTGCCGAGATCGTCGCGCTCCTTGGCCGCCACCAGCTGCTCGGCCAGCCGCTCCGGCGCCACCAGCCAGCCCAGGCGCAGGCCGGGCGCCAGTGTCTTCGACACCGAGCCGGCGTAGGTCACGTGCTCGGGCGCCAGGCCCTGCAGGGCGCCCACGGGCTGGCGGTCGTAGCGGTACTCGGCGTCGTAGTCGTCCTCGAGCACGAGGCCCTCGCGTTCGGCCGCCCAGTCGCGCAGCGCCGCGCGGCGGCCCGCGGAGAGCACCACACCGGTCGGAAACTGATGTGCGGGCGTGACCATCACCACGCGCGGTCCGGCCGGGCCGAGCGCGGCCAGCCGGTCGACCCTCAGCCCTTCCTCGTCCACGGGCACCGCCACGGTGGCGAGGCCGGTGGAGGCGAGCTGGAGGCGGCCGGGCCCGCTCGACGGGTCCTCGAGCGCGATCGCCCGCTCGCCCCGCTCCACCAGCACGCGCCCGAACAGCGCCATCCCCTGGGCCATGCCGGAGGTCACGATCACCCGCTCGGCGTCGCAGGACACGCCGCGGACCCGTCCCAGGTAGCGCGCCAGGGCGGTGCGCAGCTCCGGCGCGCCGCGCGGGTCGCCGTAGTCGAAGCGAGCGTCGGGAGCCCCCTGCAGCGAGCGGCGCAGCGAGGCGAGCCAGGCGGCGCGCGGGAACAGCGAGACGTCCGGAGCGCCGGTGCGGAAGTCGAAGCGCGGAGCTCGCCCAGCCGCCCCGCGTGGCGGTGCGGGCGCGGCGGCGGCGGCGCCCGCCTGCGCCACGCGCGTGGCGCCGCCCTGCTGGGCCACCAGGTAGCCCTCGGCCACGAGCTGCGAGTAGGCCTCCACCACCACCCCGCGCGAGACCGACAGCTCGGCGGCGAGCCCGCGCGTGGACGGCAGCGGCGTCCCGGCGCCCAGGCGCCCGGCACGCACGGCGTCGCGCAGCTGCTCCTCGATCTGCACCCGCAGGGAGGGCCGGCTGCGGTCGAGGGCTACGAGCACCTCGATCTGGCTCATCGGAACTGGTACATGAACGAGTGACTCGACTGGTCCTTCCAGTCGAACCACTTTGATCATACGGTGAGCGGCGATGCCGGAGCCCGCCACCCTCGCACTGTTCGCCCTCAGCGCGCTCGCCCTCGTGGCCAATCCTGGGCCGAACCTGATATGAGCGCCACCCTGCGCGGCGGCCTGCTGGCCACGCTGGCGCTGGGGCTGGTGGGCTCGCTGGTGGCGGCGTCGGATGCGCTCGAGGCCTACCCGCTGCCCGAGGGCCAGTTCCTGCGCTACCTGATCGCGGCCACCGTGCTCTGTGCACTCGCCCGCGGGCGTCTGCCGCGCCTGACCCGCCGCGAGGCCGCCGGCCTCATCGGGCTGGCCGCGACCGGTCTCGTGCTGTTCAACTTCTTCGTGATCGAGGGCGTGCGTGAGACCGATCCCGCCACCGTGGGCGTGATCGTGGGCTGCGTGCCGGTGGTGCTGGCCGTGGCCGCCCCGCTGCTCGAGCACCGGCCCGTGAGCGGGCGTGTGCTGCTGGCCGGCGTGGTGGTGTCGCTCGGCGCGGCGGGAGTGCAGTGGGCAGACGGCGGCATCACGATGCTGGGCCTCGGCCTGGCGCTCGGCGCGCTGGCCTGCGAGGCCGCCTTCTCGCTGTTCGCGGCGCCGCACCTCGCGCGCCTGGGGCCGCTCGCGGTCTCGGCCTACGCCTGCCTGTTCGCGCTGCCGCTGCTCGCGGCCTGGAGCCTCGTAGCCGGCGGGCCGCGGCTGGTGGCCCCGAGCGCGGCCGAGCTCACGGCCATCGTCTACCTGGGCGCCGCCGTGACCACCGGCGGCTTCGTGGCCTGGTACTCCGCGGTCGGCCTGCTCGGCGTGGAACGGGCGGGGCTGTTCTCGGGCGTCCTGCCGGTGAGCGCGCTGGCCTGCTCGGCGCTGCTGGGCGCCGCTGCCATATCCCCCGTCCGGTTGGCAGCCGTCGGTGTGGTGGTGGTGGGGATCACTTTGGGGGTAAGGACCTCGCGCCCGCCGCGCCCCGCCATGTTGCGCGCTCTTCGCACCCGTGCTTAGGTTGCCTTCGCCGAAGATCTGACGTAGGGAGGACAGAAGGTGGCGAAACGCGGAAACGCCGCTATGCCGGTCAAGCGCTCAATCGCACGCAAGAGCGATACGCCGCGGCGAACCGCCACCGAACAGCCCTCCGACCGCAACGGTCCCGGAGCCGTCGACCCGGCCGTGCTCGAGGAGATCCTCGATGCGCTGCTCGCCGCCCGCGACGGCGACTTCTCGCGCCGGCTCTCACGCCGGCGCCGTGGTCTACCCGGCGAGATCGGCGCCGCGTACAACGAGCTCGTGGCGATGAACGCAAAGATGGAGAAGGAGCTCGGCCGGATGCGCCGGGTGATCGGGCGCGAGGGACGGATGGACCAGCGGGCCACGCTCGGAGCCGCCGGAGGCGGCTGGGAGGCCACGGTGGAGTCGCTCAACGCGCTCATCGACGATCTCGTCCGGCCCACCACCGAGGTGGCCCGCGTGCTCGACGCCGTGGCCGACGGCGACCTCGACCGCAAGATGGCTCTGACCATCGAGGGCCAGCCGGTGAAGGGCGAGTTCCTGCGCATCGGCACGACTGTGAACACGATGGTCGATCAGCTGTCGAGCTTTGCCGATGAGGTCACGCGCGTGGCGCGTGAGGTGGGTACGGACGGCAAGCTGGGCGGTCAGGCCGAGGTCAAGGGCGTGTCGGGCACCTGGCGCGACCTCACGGAGTCGGTGAACCTGATGGCCAACAACCTGACCGACCAGGTGCGCGGCATCGCCGACGTGACCACCGCGGTGGCCGAGGGAGATCTCTCCAAGAAGATCACCATCGAGGCCAAGGGCGAGGTGGCCACGCTCGCCGACACCATCAACACGATGGTCGACCAGCTGTCGAGCTTCGCCGACGAGGTCACGCGCGTGGCCCGCGAGGTGGGCACCGAGGGCAAGCTCGGCGGGCAGGCCGAGGTGGCCGGGGTGTCCGGCACCTGGCGCGACCTCACCGAGAACGTGAACCTGATGGCCGACAACCTCACCGGCCAGGTGCGCAACATCTCGCAGGTGGCCCAGGCCGTGGCGCGCGGCGACCTGACCCAGAAGATCACCGTGGAGGCCAAGGGCGAGGTGGCCGAGCTGGCGGACACGATGAACGGGATGACCTACACGCTCGCGATCTTCGCCGACCAGGTCACGAGCGTCGCGCGCGAGGTGGGCACCGAGGGCAAGCTGGGCGGGCAGGCCGAGGTGCCGAACGTGTCCGGTACCTGGAAGGACCTGACGGAGTCGGTCAACCTGATGGCCTCAAACCTGACCAATCAGGTGCGCAACATCGCCGAGGTCACCACCGCGGTGGCCGAGGGCGACCTGACGCAGCAGGTCACGGTCGACGTGAAGGGCGAGATCCTGGAGCTGAAGAACACCGTCAACACGATGGTGGACCAGCTGTCGAGCTTTGCCGACGAGGTCACGCGCGTGGCGCGTGAGGTGGGCACGGACGGCAAGCTGGGCGGTCAGGCCGAGGTCAAGGGCGTGTCGGGCACCTGGCGCGACCTCACGGAGTCGGTGAACCTGATGGCCGACAACCTCACCGACCAGGTGCGCTCGATCGCGCAGGTGTCGACGGCGGTGGCCGAGGGCGACCTCTCGCAGAAGATCGCGGTGGAGGCCAAGGGCGAGGTGGCGGCGCTCGCCGACACCATCAACAAGATGGTCGACCGGCTGCGTTCCTTCGCGGCCGAGGTCACGCGCGTGGCGCGCGAGGTGGGCACCGAGGGCAAGCTCGGCGGCCAGGCCGAGGTGGAGGACGTGTCGGGCACCTGGCGCGGGCTCACCGAGAACGTGAACTCGATGGCCTCGAACCTCACCGATCAGGTGCGCAACATCGCCGAGGTCACCACCGCGGTGGCCAACGGCGACCTCTCGAAGAAGATCACCGTCGACGCCAAGGGCGAGATCCTCGAGGTCAAGAGCACGGTCAACATCATGGTCGACCAGCTCAACGCGTTCGCGGCTGAGGTCACCCGCGTCTCGAAGGAGGTCGGCACCGAGGGCAAGCTGGGCGGTCAGGCCGAGGTGGAGGACGTGTCGGGCACGTGGCGCAGCCTCACGGAGTCGGTCAACTTCATGGCCTCGAACCTCACCGACCAGGTGCGCTCGATCGCCCAGGTGACCACCGCGGTGGCCAACGGCGACCTCTCGAAGAAGATCACCGTCGACGCGCGCGGGGAGATCGCGGAGCTCAAGGAGACCATCAACACGATGGTGGACCAGCTCAACTCGTTCGCGGCCGAGGTCACGCGCGTGGCGCGCGAGGTGGGCACCGAGGGCAGCCTCGGCGGCCAGGCCGAGGTGGCCGGCGTGTCGGGCACCTGGCGGGGCCTCACCGAGTCGGTCAACTCCATGGCCTCGAACCTCACCGACCAGGTGCGCAACATCTCGCAGGTGGCCCAGGCGGTGGCCCGTGGCGACCTGACCCAGAAGATCACCGTGGACGCCAAGGGCGAGATCCTCGAGCTGAAGGAGACGCTCAACACGATGGTCGACCAGCTCTCGAGCTTCGCCGACGAGGTCACGCGCGTGGCCAAGGAGGTCGGCACCGAGGGCAAGCTCGGCGGCCAGGCCCAGGTGAGCGGCGTGTCGGGCACCTGGCGCGGGCTCACCGAGAACGTCAACCAGCTCGCCTCCAACCTCACGACGCAGGTGCGCGCAATCGCCGAGGTCTCCACCGCGGTGACCCAGGGCGACCTCACGCGCTCGATCACGGTGGAGGCGTCCGGAGAGGTCGCGGACCTCTCGGACAACATCAACCAGATGATCGCCAACCTGCGGGCGACCACGCGCCAGAACGAGGAGCAGGACTGGCTGAAGACCAATCTCGCGCGCATCTCGAGCCTGATGCAGGGCCAGCGCGATCTCGAGACCGTCTCGCAGCTGATCATGTCCGAGCTGTCGCCGGCCGTCTCGGCCCAGCACGGCGCCTTCTTCCTGGCCGACCAGGAGGAGGACGACTCCGGACTCGAGCTGAGGCTGCTCGCGAGCTACGGCTACACGCGCCGCAAGTCCGTGTCGAGCCGCTTCGGCGCGGGCGAAGGGCTCGTGGGGCAGGCCGCGCTCGAGAAGAAGCCGATCCTGATCTCGGACCCGCCCGGCGACTACGTGACGATCGCCTCGGGCCTCGGCGAGGCGCGGCCCCGCAGCGTGATCGTGATCCCGGTGCTGTTCGAGGAACAGGTGCTGGCGGTGATCGAGCTGGCCTCGTTCAACCCCTTCAGCGAGGTGATCCTCCAGTTCCTGGACCAGCTGACCGAGACGATCGGCGTGGTGCTGTCCACGATCATCGCCAACGTCCGGACCGAGCAGCTGCTGCAGCAGTCGCAGTCCCAGGGGCAGGAGCTCCAGCAGCAGTCGAAGGCGCTCCAGACCCAGCAGGACGAGCTGCAGGAAACCAACGACGAGCTGCAGGAGAAGGCCGAGCTGCTCGAGCGCCAGAACCGCGACATCGAGATCAAGAACCGCGAGATCGAGACCGCCCGCAGCTCACTCGAGGAGAAGGCCGAGCAGCTTGCGCTGAGCTCGAAGTACAAGTCGGAGTTCCTGGCCAACATGTCGCACGAGCTGCGCACACCGCTCAACTCGCTGCTGATCCTCTCGAAGGTGCTGAGCACCAACGAGACCGGCAACCTCACCGGCAAGCAGGTGGACTCGGCGCAGACCATCCACAACGCCGGCTCCGACCTTCTGGCCCTCATCAACGACATCCTCGACCTGTCCAAGGTCGAGGCGGGCAGGATGGACGTGCAGGTGGGACGCACCTCGCTGGCCGCGGTCCGCGACTTCGTGGAGCGCTCGTTCCGGCCCGTGGCCGAGGAGCGGGGGCTCGACTTCGAGATCGAGCTCGCAGCCGGCTCGCCCGGTCAGATCGAGACCGACGAGCAGCGGCTGCAGCAGATCCTGAAGAACCTGCTCTCGAACGCGTTCAAGTTCACCGAGCGCGGCTCGGTGCGGCTGTCGGTGTCCGCCGCTCCGGCCGAGATCCAGTTCGCCTCCGAGGCGCTCGCGAGCGCCGACGCGGTGGTGGCCTTCTCGGTCACCGACACCGGCATCGGGATTCCGCCCGACAAGCTGCGGCTGATCTTCGAGGCGTTCCAGCAGGCCGAGGGCTCGATCAGCCGCCGCTTCGGGGGCACCGGGCTGGGGTTGTCGATCAGCCGCGAGATCGCCCGGCTGCTGGGTGGGGAGATCAGGGTCGAGAGCGAGGAGGGCGAGGGCGCGACCTTCACGCTCTTCCTACCGGTCAAGTCGCCGCCCGAGCGGCGCGTGGATCTATGGCCCGAGCCCGTGGCCGCGCCCGAGCCGGTGACGGTCGCGCAGCCGGCGCCGGCCGCGGAGCCGGCCGCTGCCCCCCAGCCCTCGCCGGGCGCGAACGGGGACAGCCGGCGGAGATCCGCTCCGCTGCCCGGGGCGCTCACCGACGACCGGTCCGATCTCGACGCCGGCGACCGGGTGGCCCTCGTGATGAGCGAGGATCGCGAGCTCGCGCGCAGCGCGGTCGAAGCCGCGCACGAAGGGGGCTTCAAGTGCCTCCTGGCGGTGCGCGGAGACGCTGGCCTGGCACTCGTACACGAGTTCGGCCCGGACGCCGTGGTGCTCAGCCGCGAGCTCCCGCAGCTCGAGGGCGACGCGGTGCTCCACCACCTGAAGTCGCATCCACAGACGCGCCACATCCCCGTCTACGTGATGGCCGAACACGGCACGGAGCGCGACGTGCGCCTGAAGGGCGCGCTCGGCTATGCCGCCAAGCCGGTTTCGCGCGCGGCCCTGTCCGAGCTGTTCGCCGAGCTGTCGGAGTTCCTGGAGACGCGCACGCGCTCGGTGCTGGTGGTGGAGGACGACGAGCGGGAGCGGATGGCCCTGATCGACCTGATCGGCGGCGCGGACGTGAGGGTGGTGGGCGTGGACTCGGTGGAGGGGGCGCTGTCAGAGCTCGACGGCTCCCGCTTCGATTGCCTGGTGCTCGACCTGGGTCTCGCGGACGGCGGTGGGTTCGGGCTGCTGCAACGGCTCAAGCGCAGCAAGCGCTTCCGTGCGCTGCCGGTGATCGTGCACGCCGCGAGCGAACTCAGCGGGCAGGACGAGGCGCGCCTGCGGCGCTACGCCGAGACGATCGTGATGAAGGACGCACGCTCCCCTGAGCGCCTGCTCGACGAGACGGCCCTGTACCTGCACCGCGCCGAATCGAGGCTGCCCGCCGACAAGCGGCGCATGCTGGAGCGCCTGCACACCGCCGACGTCGTCTTCGAGGGCAAGAAGGTGCTGATCGTGGACGACGACGTGCGCAACGTGTTCGCTCTCACCAGCGTGTTCGAGCGGCGCGGCATGGAGGTGCTGTTCGCCGAGAACGGGCGCGACGGGATCGAGGCGCTCAGCAACAACCCGGACGTCTCGCTGGTGCTGATGGACATCATGATGCCGGAGATGGATGGCTACGAGGCCACCCGGGCCATGCGCGAGATCCCGGAGTTCGAGCAGCTCCCCATCGTCGCGCTCACGGCCAAGGCGATGCGCGGAGACCGTGAGAAGAGCCTCGCCTCCGGCGCCTCCGACTACATCACGAAGCCCGTGGACGTGGATCACCTGCTCTCGCTCATGCGGGTGTGGCTGCACCGATGACGATGTCGGCCGAGGTGGGGCAGGCGCACACTGAGAATGCGGCTCCCGGGATCCTCCTGGTCGACGACCAGCCGCAGAGCCTCACCGCGCTCGAGACCGTGCTGTCGCCCCTGGGCTACGCCGTGGCGACGGCCCGCTCGGGCGAGCAGGCGCTCAAGCGACTGCTGGAGGACGACTTCGGCGTGATCGTGATGGACGTTCGCATGCCCGGGCTCGACGGCTTCGAGACGGTCGAGCTGATCAAGCAGCGCCCGCGCCATCAGGACACGGCGGTGATCTTCCTCACCGCCGCCGACGCGGACAGCGAGCAGATCTCCCGGGGCTATTCGGCCGGCGCGGTGGACTACGTCGTCAAGCCGGTGGATCCCGACGTTCTGCGCTCGAAGGTCGGGATGCTCATGGCCCTGGCCGAGAAGAACGCGGCGCTGCGCGAGTCCGAGCAGCGCTTCCGGGCCGCCTTCGAAGGGGCGCCGATCGGGATGGGCATGTCGACGCTCGAGGGGCAGTGGCTCGAGGTCAACGGGGCCCTCTCCGATCTCCTCGGCCGCTCCCCGCTGCAGCTGCTGAGCCAACCGCTCTGGGATCTCGTCCATCCGGAGGACCGCGAGCGGGAGCGGGGCGCCGTCGAGAAGCTGCTCGCCGACCGGCGTGGCTCACATCAGGCCGAGGTCCGCCTCGCGCGTCGCGGCGACGAGGCCACCTACGCGCTGGTCAGCGTGTCGGTCTCCTCCGACGCTCAGGACCGGCCGCTTCACCTGCTCTGGCAGGTGATGGACGTGACCGCCCGCCGCCGGGCCGCCGTGGAGCGTGACGCCCGAGCCAAGGCTGAGGCCGTGGCTCTCACGGTCGGCAAGCTCCAGCGGGTGACCGGCGCGGCGCTCGAGCACCTCGAACTGCGCGAGTTGCTCGCAGCGCTGGTGGAGAGCCTTCGCGAGGCCTTCGGTGCTGACCTCGCCCGGATCCTTTTCTGCGACCCGGACCGGGAGTCGCTTCTGCGAGTGGGGGCGGCGGTGGGCTTCGAAGATCTGCCGGCCGGCGCACCCGTGGCGCTCACCGGCGCGCTCGAGGAGGTCGTCCGCGCAGCGCGTCCGGTGACCCTCGCCGACCCCGGTGACGGCATCGGGCTCGACGCGGCGCTGGCGGCGGAGCAGCCGGAGTCGCTGATGGCGGCCCCGCTGATCGTGAAGGGAAAGGTGGCGGGCGCCGCTGAGCTCGCCCGGCGTTCCGGACGCCGCTTCGACTCCGAGGACGAGACCCTGCTCACGCTGATGGCCGATCGCGCGGGCCTGGCGATCGAGCACGCGCGCGCGTACGAGCGCGAGCTGGGCAACGTCGAGATGCTGCAGCGCAGTCTCCTGCCCGATCGCCTGCCGCGGGTGCCCGGCGGGCAGATCGCGGCCCGCTACATGCCCGGTGGGGCCGACGTGGGCGGCGACTGGTACGACGCCATCGAGCTGGAGGACGGCCGGCTCGGCGTGGCCATGGGCGACGTGGTGGGCCACGGGATCGGCGCCGCCTCGCTGATGGGCCAGCTGCGCCACGCCACCCGCGCCTATGCCCTCGAGGGCCTGTCGCCCGCCGCGGTGCTCGACCGTCTCGACCACCTGGTTCGCAGCCTCGACGACGGCCAGATGGCAACGCTGATCTACCTCGTGGTGGACCCCGGCCTGCGCTCGCTGTGCCTGGCGAGCGCCGGACACGTGCCCCCGCTCGTGGTGGGGCCCGACGGCCGCGGGAGCTTTCTGGACAAGGCGCCCGACCCGCCACTCGGAGTTTTCGACACCGGCGGCCACGCGGAGCTCCGTGCGGAGCTCCAACCGGGCTCCACGCTCGTGCTCTACACGGACGGGCTGGTGGAGGAGAGGGGTGTGTCGATCGACGCCGGGCTGGAGGCCCTGCGCGAGGCCGCCAAGGATCCGGGCGACCCGGAGGAGCTCTGCGACCGGCTCGTGCAGGCGATGCTCGCCGTTCACCCCGCCAACGACGACATCGCGGTCCTGGCCCTGCGCGCGCTGCCCAGCTCTCCCGGCCCCTTCGACCTCGAGCTCGACTCGGTCCCGACCGTCCTGGCCTCCGTGCGGCGGGAGCTCGGCTCGTGGATGGGCTCCCTCGGCGCGGGCCGCGAGGACATCGAGGCCGTGCAGATCGCGTGCCACGAGGCATGCGCCAACGCCGTGGAGCACGCGCGTGGCTCGAAGCGCTCCAGCTTCAGCGTGAGAGCCGGCGTGGAGAACGGGGAGCTGGTGGTGACCGTCCGCGACGCCGGCTCATGGGTGGAGCGCCCGGACGGCGCGCTACCGCACCGCGGACGCGGGGTCACGCTCATGAACGCGCTCATGGATTCGGTGACGATCACCCCCGGCGAGGAGGGCACGGCAGTGCGGCTGGCGCGGCGGCTGGCCTGCCAACCTGTGGACACGTGCTCCTCGACTCACTCGAATGGCTCGGCCACTCGGCGTTCCGGATCCGCGTCGGGCGATCCTTCGTCTACATAGACCCCTACCGCGTGCCCGAGGGCGCGCCGCCCGCCGACCTGATCCTGGTGACCCACGGGCACTACGACCACTTCTCTCCCCAGGACGTCGAGCGGCTGCGCAAGCGCGAGACCTGGCTGGTGGGTCCGGCGGCGGTGGCCGAGCGCGTGACCGGGCAGGTGCACTCGATCGGGCCAGGCGAAGTGCTCGAGGAGGAGATCGTGCGGGGGGTGCACGTGGCCGCGGTGGCCGCGTACAACACCTCGAAGCGGGACGGCGACGGCAAGCCCTTCCATCCGCGTGAGGCGGGCTGGCTGGGATTCGAGGTGAACGTCCGCGGGGAGCGCCTCTACCACTCCGGCGACACGGACGTGATCCCCGAGATGGACAGCGTGACCGGAGTCGACGTGGCACTGCTGCCGGTGAGCGGCGTATACGTGATGACGGCGCAGGAGGCGGCCGAGGCGGCACGGCGGATCCAGCCCCGGGTGGCCGTGCCGATGCACTGGGGCGAGCACATCGGCAGCGAGGGCGACGCCCGCACCTTCGCGCAGCGCGCCGGCGTAGAGGTCCGCATCATGGACAAAGTGGGCCGCTGAGCACATCAGCGGTCCCGAACTGAAGTTCACAGATCGAGATTGGCCGACGAGCGGGCGGGCCGGAGAATCTGCCCATGAGTCGGTTGTCTCTGCTCGCTGCGGCGACGCTGGCATCGGTGGCGGCAGCCATCGTGCTCGCGGCACCGGCGAGCGGGGGCGTCTACACCGTCTACAGCTGCAAGACGCCCGACGGCACCGCGGGCGACGCCGCCGACTGGAAGGTCACCCCGAGGTACGCCGACACGATTCGCGTCTCGAGCGCCTGCCCGGTGGGCAACTACTCGCTCGAGCTGGGCTCGGCGATCACCCATGCCTCCGACGACTCTCTGCGAGCGACGTTCTGGGCGCCGCCCGACACCACGATTCAGTCCTACCGGCTCTGGCGCACGGCGCAGCTCGGCCCGGTCTATCACTGGAGATACTCCGAGCTGCGGGAGGGCGACTGGAGCGGGCGGACGGAGTTCGACATCTGCTTCCAGGAGCGCGGCTGCTCGTCGCTCGGGCGGCTCGACACACCCCTGAGCCCCGCGAACCTGGTGGGCGCCACGGCGGCTCCGAACATCACCGGTATCGATCTGTTCCTGACCTGCGGTCATGAGGACGCCGGCGGAACCGCCTGCACGGCCAGCACCCCGGCGGCGCGCGCCCAGCTCCACCGCGCGGACTTCGTGCTCGAGGACCGGCTGGCGCCCACGATCAGCCCCGCTCCATCGGGGCCGCTCGTCGAGCCCGGCCGGCTGGTCTCGGGCGTACAGCCCCTCACCGTGGCGGCCACCGATCGCGGCGGCGGTGTGTACCGCGCGCGCGTGGAGGTCGACGGAGCGGTGATCGCCCAGTCGGTGCTCGATCCCAACGGAGGCCGCTGCCACGAGCCCTTCACGTCGAGGCTGCCCTGCAAGCTCGCGGCCCGGGGCACGATCCCGGTGAACACCGCTGCGGTGCCGGACGGGCCGCACGCCCTGCGGGTGCTGGTCACCGACGTGACGGGCACCAATGTCGCCGCGTGGGGGCCGGTGCCGCTCTGGACCGAGAACAACCGCTGCAACCCGTCGCCGCGCGTGCGAACGCCTCGCCTGCTGGCAGGCCTGAGCGCCGGCGGTGCGCGCGGAGCGGGCCGGCGTCGCGCCAGGCTCGCCGTCCACTACGGGCGCGCGGTGAGGCTGACCGGCCGCCTCGTGGGGGCGGATGGCGGCGTGCCGGGAGCGGCGATCTGCGTGCTGGTGAGAAACGACATGCGCGGTGCGGCCACGCATGCCCACACGCTCATGACCCGCGCCGACGGGCGCTTTTCGTACCGGCTCAGGCGAGGGGCTTCCCGCCGCGTCGCCTTGATGCACCGCGTGCCCGGGGGCGCCGCGGTGGCGAGGGTGCGAGTGCGCGTGCGGGCGCCGGTGTCGCTCGAGGCCTCCCGCACCCGGCTGCGAAACGGCGAGCAGGTGGTGCTGCATGGCCGGCTGGGCGGGCGCCCGGCTGCTCCCCGCGGCATGCTGGTGGAGCTTCAGGCCCGGCGGGGCAAGCGCTGGCAGAACTTCGGCACGGCGCGCACCGGACGCGGCGGCCGCTTCCGCTACGCCTACCGCTTCACGCGCACGTACGGCACCCAGGTCTACGCGGTGCGCGCCCGGGCGACCCGTCAGCTCGGCTACCCGTTCGCCGCCGGCGCCTCACGCCCGGTGCGCCTTCGGGTCAGCGGCTGAGACCGGCAAACCGCCAACTGCCGCAAGACCCGCCCGTACCATTGCGTTAGCTGTGATCATGGAGGAGGCCATCCGTTGAGACCCGGCGATCGGGCCGCGGCGCTCGAACGCATCGCCGCGGGCGATCCAGAGCTCGCCGCGCGGCTGGTGCTCATGACGCTGCCGGTGGCGGCGGCGCGCATCCCGGGCGAGCTCGCTTACGTGCTGGACGTGCACGGACTCGAGCCCCGCAAGGTGTCGGTGTCCGGCGGGCGCGCGACGGTGGAGAAGCTGGACGAGTCGGATGACGCCGCCGGCCGTGCGGCCGACTTCCGTCTGTCGGCCGAACCGGCCACGCTGGTGGAGCTCGTGAGCGGCCGGGCACGGCCGCTGGGACTGATGAGGCGGGGGCGCCTGCGCATCCGGGGAAAGCGGCGCCGGGCGCTCAGGTTGCGGCACATGTCGGGCGACGAGGTCTCTCTGGCGAACATCGTGGATGCTGGGGGCAGGGTCGACCCCGACCTTCTCTACCGCTCGCTGCCCTACTTGGTCGATCCCGCCTGGACGAGGGGCCACGACTTCACGGTCCGCCATCAGGTGACCGGCGAGGGCGGCGGCGAGTGGTACATCCAGGTGCGCGACGGACGCCCGCTCGAGGTCACGCCGGCCGCACCCCGTAACAGTGACGTGGTGTCCACGGCCACGATGTCCTTCGACTCCTATCAGCAGGTCGTGGCCGGCCGGGTGACCCCGTCGCAGGCGATGCAGAGGCAGATGACGAGCATCCAGGGCGAGCTCTATCCCCTCACCGTCGTGGGGCGCTGGATCGCGCGCTCCCAGGGCGAGGACGACGAGGAGAGCCGGCGCGAGGCGCGCCAGCGCCAGGTTCAGGCCCGCCGGGCCGGGCTGTACTCGAGCAACGGCGCCCACCCGGGGCAGGGCGACCCCGGGCACGAGGGCGCGCCGGCGGGGCCGCCTGGTCACGGCCTGCTCGACTACCGGCAGCTCTACTCGCTCTGGGAGCGCCAGAACTGGAGGGCCACCGAGCTCGACTTCAAGGTCGACCGCGAGCACTGGGTGGTGTCTCCCCGGGAGGCCCAGCAGAACACGCTCTGGAGCCTCGGCTCCTTCTACGTGGGTGAGGAGCGCGTGACCGCCGACCTCGCTCCGTTCCTGCTGGCCGCGCCGAGCGGGGAGATCGAGCTGTTCCTCGCCACCCAGCTGGTGGACGAGGCTCGGCACGCGGCCTTCTTCGACCGCTTCGGCGCCGAGGTCATGTGCCTGTCCTCCGAGGACCTGCGCGGGCGCATGCGGGAGGTCGAGCAGGTGCTGTCGAAGCCCTGGCATGACGTGTTCGACGACGGCCTGCGTGACGTGGCCGCGCGCCTCCAGCAAAAGCCCGACGACCTGGGCCTGTTCGTGGAGGGCATCACGATCTACCACATGATCGTCGAGGGCTTCCTCGCGGTCACGGGACAGACGCTGATCCGTGACTACTTCGTCGAGCACGGCATGTACCCGGGCTTCTGCGAGGGCTTCGGCTTGGTCGAGCGCGACGAGCACCGCCACGTCGCGTTCGGCGTCCGCTTCCTGCGCGACGCGATCGACGACGATCCGCGCCACCGCGAGACGGTGGAGCGGGTGGTGCTCGAGCTGGCCCCGCGCGCGGCCTACGTGTTCGCCCCGCCCTACGTGGACGACCCGACGGATTACGTCTCCTACGGCTACAGCTCGCGCCAGATCTACGGCTACGCCTACCGGACCCTCAAACGCCGCATGAAGGTGCTGGGCATCGAGATTCCGCCGCCCGAGGAGCTCATGCCGGGGCCGATCGAGGATCCCGTGGCCCCCGCCGCGCCGGCGCCGGTGTCCGCCGCCAACGGCTCGGGCGAGCCCGACGCGGAGACCGCGCCGGTCGCCGAAGGCCCCTAGCGCCGCCCGCCGGCCACGCGCCGCCGCGGGCGCAGCGCGGTGCCCAGCATCAGCAGGCCGAGCCCGATCACGGCGAGCGTCGCAACCTCGAGGCCGGTGGTGGGCAGGAAGCTCGAGCCCGAGTCCTGTGCGCCCGGGTCGGAGACGCTCGGGGCCTGCGCGGTGGGCTCGGTGGCCTCGACCTGCCCGCCGCCCCCGGCGCCGTCGTCGCCGGTCTGTTCGTCCCCGCCGGCACCCTCGTCGCCGCCGCCGGTCTGCTCGTCGCCTGTGCCCTGATCATCTCCGCCCTGCTCCTCGCCGCCCGGAGCCGTGGGCTGCTCCTCCTGGGCGGCCTCGGCTCGCGACGAGTCGCCACCGCGAGCGGGTGCGCCCTTCGTGCTCGCCGGAGCCACGCTGCCGCCGCCGCGGGACTGCACGGGCGGCCCGGCCGGCGTGCCGCCGCTGCCGGCGGTGTCGCTGGAATTGCGGGCGGGTGCGGACGCCGCAGGAGCGGCCGACACCAGTATCGCCACGAGTACCGAGAGGATGAGCAGAAGCCGCGAGCTGGTCATTGCGACGCTGTTCGCGTCGACCCCCACGGTTCCTCTGCGCTGCACGGTCCGTTGCTGAGAGCTCTCACGTCTGGCGAGCAGGCGGTGCCTGCGAGCAGTCCAGTTACACTCCGCCGGTCTTGCGAAGCACTCGCGCCCTGCGAACCATCGCGTGGGGTGTGGTGGCGGTCGGCGTGGTCACGCCGCTGGTTCGGCACCGCCTGAGGCTCCGCGCCCCTGTGGTGTCGGCGCTCTCGTGGCCCGCGCCGGTCGCGCTCGCGTTCGCCGCGCCCCGCACCCCCTTGCGCGACGCCTCCATCTACGCCCTCCAGATGTGGGTGTACTTCGCGCACTTCGACATGCCGGACGACGATCCCGAGGCGCTGCTGCGGCGGCTCAGGGTGGACTACCCGATTCGCTTCGACCGCGCCGTGGGACTCGGCGTCCCGCCGACGATTCGCCTGCAACGCTCCCTCGGCCGCGAAGGCCACGTGGGGCCACTCGAATATGGGCTCTCGATGGTGCATTGGAGCTGGTTCCTCGTGCCCCAGGGAACGCTTGCCTTCCTGCTGCTGCGCCACCGTGAGACCTACCCCCGCTCGGCGGTGATGATGTCCGCCTGCTTCGACCTCGGCTGCGTGGTCTACTGGCTCGTGCCCACGGCGCCGCCCTGGTGGGCCGGTGAGAACGGCAACATGCCCCCCGTGCGCCGCATCATGGCCGAGGCGGGCGAGCGCTTCTGGCGACGCCTCTGGAACCCGCTCTACCATTCCCTTCAGGGCAATCCCTTTGCCGCCATGCCTTCTCTCCACTTCGGTACGTCAGTCATGGCAACGCGCTTGTTGTCTCAGGTAGGGCCCGGCCACGCAGCAGCCGGCTGGGTTTACTCGCTGACCCTCGGCTTCGGCCTCGTGTATCTCGGGGAGCACTACGTGATGGATCTCCTCGCCGGATTCCTGCTCGCCGAGGGCATCTGGCGCGCGGCCCCGCGCGTGGAACCGGCGATCCGGGCGATCGCCGCGGCGATTCAGCGCCTGGAGCCACGGGCCGGCTGATGGCGGCCCCGGATCGCGGCCAGACAGAGGAGCGCCAGCGGGTAGCTGAGCGGCACCGGATCGAGCAAGAGGACTTCCTCCCCGACGAGGGGCCGGCGTTCGATCGCGAGGAGCACGACGAGGACGACGAGGACCAGGATGTCGGCAGCCTCCAGGCGCTGCTGGCGGACCGCCGCAAGATCTACACCGGGCTGCTCCTGATCGTCCTGATCGTGGTGGCGATCTACCTGGTGTTCCCGAAGATCGTCGGCGCCGACGAGGCGGTGGACAACTTCGGCAACGCCGTCTGGTACTGGATCGTGATCGCGGTGGGCTTCAACGTGCTGGCCTTCGCGGCCTACGTCGCGCTCTTCCGGGGTGTGCTGGGGGGCACGCGTGACGACGAGATCCACCGCCGCCTCGACCTGCGCGTCTCCTACCTGATCACGATGGCCGGCCTGGCCGCCACGCGAATCTTCTCCGCCGCGGGCGCCGGCGGCATCGTCGTGACCTACTGGGCGCTGCGAAAGGCCGGCATGCCGCGACGGCGCTCGGCCTGCCGGATGGTCGCCTTCCTCACGCTCACGTACGGCGTCTACCTCATGGCGCTGGTGATCTTCGGGATTCTCCTGCGCACCCACGTGCTCCCGGGGAACGCGCCCTTCGGCGGCACCGTGGTGCCCGCCGCCGTGGCCGCCGGCGTGATGGGCGTGTTCCTGCTGATCGCGCTCATCCCGGAGGACTTCGAGCGCCGTATCCAGCGCTTCGCCGGTGGCTACCGGCGCGTTCGCTACCTGCAGCGCCTGGCCAAGGGACCGGCCACGCTGGCCAGCGGCGTGCGCACCGCGATCGCCTACGTGCGCCACCCGCAGCGCGGCGCGCTGGCCGTGATAGGCGCTGTGGGCTTCTGGGCCGCCAACATCGGCGTGCTGTGGGCGAGCTTCGAGGCCTTCGGCGGGGACGTGCCCTTCGCAGTGCTCGTCCAGGGCTTCTTCGTGGGGATGGCGGCCAACCTGATTCCGTCGCCGGCCGGGGGAGTGGGCGCCGTGGACGCCGGGATGATCGGTGCCTTCGCGCTGTTCGGCGTGGACGAGTCGATCGTGTTCCCGGCCGTGCTCACCTACCGGGTGATCGCCTTCTGGCTGCCGATTCCACCCGGGATCGTGGCCTTCGTGCAGTTGCGGCGCACGGTGGCCGATTGGGAGCGCGAGCGCGAGGAGGGCCGGGCAGCCTCCGCTACACTTCAAAAAGTAAAGTAATGGGGGTAGACATGGACACCGAGGTGAGGGAAACCGAGAACGTGGTGATCGTCGGCAGCGGGCCTGCGGGCTACACCGCCGCGCTCTACACGTCGCGGGCGGACCTGGATCCGCTGGTGATCGAGGGGTTCGCGTGGGGCGGCCTGCTCCAGCAGACGACCGACGTCGAGAACTATCCCGGCTACCCCGAGGGCGTGATGGGCCCGCAGATGATGCAGGACCTGCGCGACCAGGCGGCCCGCTTCGGCACTCGCTTCATCACCGATGACGCCACCAAGATCGATCTCGCCGACGAGGCCGGCGGCCTGCACACCGTCACGGTGGGCGGCAAGGAGATCAGGGCACGCGCCGTGATCCTCGCGATGGGCGCGGAGCCCAAGAAGCTCGGCGTGCCGGGCGAGGACGAGCTGGCGGCTCGCGGTGTCTCCTACTGCGCCACCTGTGACGCCGCGTTCTTCCGCGACCACGAGACGATCGTGGTGGGCGGCGGCGACACCGCGATGGAGGACGCCACCTTCCTGGCCAAGTTCGCCGGCAAGGTGTCGATCGTGCACCGGCGCGACGAGTTCCGTGCGTCGGCCATCATGCTCGACCGCGCCAAGGCGATGGACAACATCGACCTGGTCACCCCCTACGTGGTCCAGAGCTTCGAGCCCGGCGAGAACGGCTCACTCGGCAAGGCCGTGCTCGAGAACACAGAGGACGGCTCGACGAAGGAGCTGCCCGTGACCGGCGCGTTCGTCGCGATCGGCCACAAGCCCAACTCCCACCTGGTGGCCGACCAGCTCCCGGTGGACGACGAGGGCTACCTGCTGGTCGAGGGGCGCTCCACCAAGACCAAGCTGCCGGGCGTGTTCGCGGCCGGCGACCTCACCGACCGCATCTACCGGCAGGCCGTGACGGCCGCGGGCACCGGCTGTATGGCGGCGCTCGACGCCGAGGCCTTTCTGCGCGACACCCCCATCGACCCGGAGGCCCACTGGACGCCTGATCCCGACCGGGTCGAGGACGCCGGCCAGGCCGTGGCCGACAAGGCGGCCGTGGCCGCCGAGCCCGCGGCCGGCTAGCGGCCAAGCGCGGGCCCCCGGTGCCCGAGCGCTGGACCAACTGGGCACGCCAGCAGCGCTGCGCGCCGCAGCGCATCGAGCGCCCGCGCTCAGAGGACGAGCTGGCGCACGTGGTGGCCGGCGCCTCGCGGGTGAAGGTGGCCGGGTCGGGCCACTCATTCACCGACATCGCCTGCACCGACGGCGTGATGGTGGACCTGACGCGCATGCGCCGTGTGCTGGCGGTGGACGGCGACGAGGTCACGGTGGAGGCCGGGATCACCCTGCGTGAGCTCGGCGAGCAGCTGCGCCTGCGCGGCCTGGCGATGGAGAACCAGGGCGACGTGGACCCCCAGACGCTCGGCGGCGCGATCGCCACCGCCACTCACGGCACGGGCGCGCGCTTCGGCAACATCTCCTCGCGCGTGTCGCGGGTCCGGCTGGTGGACGGCAGCGGCGAGCTGCGTGAGCTGAGCGACGGCGACGAGCTGCGCGCGGCGCAGGTGAGCCTGGGCGCCCTGGGCGCGATCTCGGCAGTCACGCTGCGCTGCGTTCCCGCCTTCTCGATCCACCGCGTGGACGAGCCGCGGCCGCTCGACGACGTGCTGTCGTGGCTCGGCGCGCTGGTGGACGCCCACGACCACTTCGAAGCCTTCGTGATGCCCTACACACGCCGCGCGCTCACCCTGAGCTCCGAGCGCAGCGACCGTCCGCCGGAGCCGCCGGGGCGGGCGGAGGCCTTTCTCCGCGACGTGCTGATGGAGAACGCCGCGCTGGGCCTGGCCTGCCGGCTGGGCCGGCGCGTTCCGGCCCTGATTCCGTCGCTCAACCGAGCCATCGCATCGGCGATGGGACGCTCCGAGCAACTCGACGCCAGCAACCGCGTGTTCGCGAACGTGCGGCTCGTGCGCTTCACGGAGATGGAGTACGGCATCCCGCGCGAGCACGCCGCCGAGGCGCTCGAACGCGTGCTGGCCCTGATCGAGCGCCGGCGGCTGCCGATCGGCTTTCCCATCGAGCTGCGCGTGGCGGCGCCCGACGACGCACTGCTCTCCACGGCCCACGGCCGGCCCACCGCCTACATCGCGGTGCACCAGTACCTGGGTATGGAGTACGAGACCTACTTCCGCGGCGTCGAGGCGATCATGGACGAGTACGGCGGCCGCCCGCACTGGGGCAAGCGCCACTATCAGTCCGCGGACACGCTCCGGCCGCGCTACCCCGAGTGGGAGCGCTTCGCGGAGGTGCGCTCCCGTCTGGACCCGGAGGGGCGCTTCGAGAACGACTACACGCGCCGGGTGCTCGGACTCAGCGGCAGTCGCGCGACAGCCGCTCGTCGAGCGTGACCAGCCGACCGTCGGTGGTCTGAACGCGGGCGCGCACTCGCCGGCCGCCCACCGGCGAGCCGAACGGCCGGCCGCGGTCCTCGCGCACGCGTAGCGCGCTGCGGAAGATCACCTTGTCGATGCCGCTGCCGCGCACGCGGGCCTTGCACGAACGCAGCGCCAGCCGGGCCGGCGGCTTGGCGCGGCAGGAGCGGGCGCGGCAGACGGACAGCTGGCCGAGGCGCTCAGCCAACTCGGCCTGTACGCCGGCGTAGGCCGGGTCGTTGTGCAGGCTCGTGAGCTCGTAGGGATCGCGCTCGAGGTCGTACAGCTCGCGCTCGCCGTTGGCGTACTGCGCGTACACGTAGCGGTAGGTGCGAAGGGCGTCGTAGGCAGGCTGGTTCAGGCCGCCGGCTCCCTCGATCAGCAGGTCGCGCCCCCACTCGAGGCCGCGGTCCTCCATCAGCCCGAACAGGGAGCGTCCGTCCTGCGGCAGCCCCGCCCGCGCATCCGCGGCATCGAGGATGGTGGGCGCGAGGTCTGCATTGGTGGTGAGCTGACGCCGGTGCGCCCCGCGCGGCACCCCGGGGCCGCGCATGAGCAGCGGCACGCGGATCGAGGGCTCGTACACCAGCACCTTGCCGTTGGCGATGCGGTGCTCGCCGTGGAAGAAGCCGTTGTCGGACGTGAAGAGGATCAGGGTGTCGTCGAGCTCGCGCTCGGCGCGCAGGGTGTTGACCATGTTCACCACCGCGTCGTCCACCGCCAGCAGCGACTCCAGCCGCTGCCGGTAGTTCTCGTCGATAGCCCTCGCCCGGACGGCATTGATGGGAGGGCGAGCCTGGATGAAGCTCGGCTTGTCGGCCACGTCGGCCTCGTTGTACGACGGGTCCGGGGGCAGGGGCTCGGTGGCGAACCGGTTGATGTGCCGGGGGGCGGGGGACGGCGTGCCCAGGCGCAGCGGGTCGTCCGCGTCCCTGGGGCCGCCGCTGTGCGGGGCGAGGAAGGCCACCGAAAGGAAGATGGGCGTGCGCGTCTCGCCCATGCGCTGGATCACCGACAGCGCTCGCGCGGAGTAGTAGTCGGTGGAGTAGAAGAACGGACTGCGGTCCACGCCGTAGGTGTTGAGAAGGCCGTTCTCGTTGAGCGTGTAGCCGTAGTACCGGTACGTCGACGGATCCACCGAGCCGTACCACTCGCTCCAGCCCGGCGGCACCTCGGTGGGCGGCGAGTCCACCCCGTAGCGGTTCAGGAACTTGCCGATGTGGATGGTGCGGTAGCCCGCGCGCTGCAGCCAGATCGGCAGCCACTCGCTCTTGTTGAGCCGCCCGTAGCCGCCGTCGGGCGGGACGTTGCCGAGCACGCCGTGATTGTGCGAGTACTCGCCGGTGAAGAACGTGGACCGCGACGGGCAGCAGAGCGGGTTGGACACGAAGAAGCGATCGAAGGTGGTGCCGGCGTCGCCGATCACCCGGCGGACCCCCGGCATCACCCGCATCGACTCGAGGGTCTGGTCGTCGGTCATCACCACGAGGATGTTCGGGTGCTTCTGCGGGCGCTCGCGGTCCGGCTGGGCCGCGGCCGCGCCCGTGCAGGACAGCAGCGCCACGACCGCTACGAGCAGGGCACGCAGCCTCATGAGCAGGCCCGCAGCATGCGGTCGAGCGTGAGCCGCCGACCGTCCGCGGTCTCGGTCCTCACGCGCAGGCGGAAGCGCCCGCTGGGTCGCAGCTTGCCGCGCGGGATGTCCTCCACCGCGGGCGCTTCGAACACCCGTCCCACCCGCCTGCGGCCGACGATGAAGTCCGTCTGGAGCACCTCGCCTCGATCCGAGCCGCCCAGCTTCACGCGCAGGTCGGTGCGCACGCAGCTGCGCACGGGCCGTCCCCTGGAGCGCACGTACAGCCTGAGGCCCGGACGGGGCGAGCAGCTCGCGCCGCTGCAGCGGTCGAGCCGGCGCAGCCGCTGGTGGAGCTCGCGCTGAACCCGGTGATAGCGGTCCTGCCCGTCCCGGCTCTGAAGCTCGAAGGGATCCTCGAAGAGGTCGTAGAGCTCGAACTCGCCGGTGGTCCGGTGCTCCACGTAGAGGAAGCGGTAGGTCCGGATGCCGCGGTACGCGGGCACGTTGTTCGCACCCCTTCCGTTCTCGATCAGGATGTCGCGGCCCCACTCCTCGCCCGGGTCGGCTACGAGATCCAGCAGGGAGCGTCCGTCGAGCACCCGCCAGGGACTGACCCCGGCGGCGTCGAGCGATCGTGGCGGGAACGTCGATGTTGCCCACCAGGCGGCGGTCCACCCGGCCGCGGGGGATACCCGGCCCGCGCATGACGAGCGGGACGTGGATCGACTCCTCGTAGGGCAGCACCTTCTCGGCCAGCGCCCGGTGCTCACCGTGCATGAAGCCGTTGTCCGACAGGTACACGATCAGCGTGTTCTCGAGCTCGCCGGTTCGCTGCAGTGCGTCGACGACGCTGGCCACGCCCTCGTCCACCGACATCAGGGCCTCGAGCTCCTGGCGCCAGTTCTCCTCGACCCCGGCGATCTTCGTGGGTGTCAGGCGAGGGCGGTCGGCCACCACCTGGGGCTTGTCGTACATGCTCCTCTCGTTGAAGCTCGGCAGGCGCGGCATCGCATACCCGGCGAACGCGTCGCGGTGGCGGGGCGCGGGGGAGGGCGTGCCCGGGCTTTCGGGGTCGTCGGGGTCGACCGGACGGCCGCGATGCGGCGCCACGTACCAGAGCGAGAGGTAGAAGGGCTGCGCCGACGGCGCCGCGTTCTCGATCAGTCCCACCGCGCGCCGCGTGAACTGATCGGTCTCGTACTCGCCGGGCCGTGCGGGGGTCGGATAGGAGCGCAGCACGCCGTTCTCGTTGACCTTCCAGCTCGCGTAGTTGAACGCGCTGGAATGCGGGCTGCCGTACCAGTCGGTGTAGCCGGCCGGGATGCCGTCGCGGTACTCGTATCCGTTCAGGTAGCGCCCCACGTGCATCGTGCGGTAGCCCGCGGACTCGAGCCACACGGGCAGTGTGTTCGTGCTGTCGAGCGCCTTGAAGCCCCCGAAGGTCCCCGAGTTGTGCAGCACGCCGTGGTTGTGGGCGTACTGGCCGGTGAGATTGGTGGCCCGCGAGGGGCAGCACAGCGGGAAGCTGTCGTAGGCCTGGTCGAAGCGCGTGCCCTGCGCCGCGAGCAGGCTGTTCACCTGCGGCATCGTGGGCAGGCTCGCGGCCGTCTGGTCGTCGGTCATGATCACCACCACGTTCGGCTGGGCCAGCGCGGCGGGAGCCGCCAGCGCCGCCGCCGCGAGGAGCGCCACCAGTGCCGGCAGGAGTTTCCGGGCCACGAGCCCCCCAACACGGCCGGTGCGCTCGTGTTGCGGGAGCCGGATCAGAGCTCGCAGCGCCCCTCGCCGCGGTAGGTGGGCACCTCGTCGGCGATCTCGCCGCCGCTCAGGAGATACAGGCTGTTGAATCGCTCGCACAGCTCGCCGGCCTTGGCGTGGCGCAGGTACACGTTGTTGCCCACGCGCAGGCTAGCGGCGGCCGCTCCGATCACCGGCGTCTGGACCTCGCCTGCACCCTCCGTTGCGTCGAGCTTGAGCCCGGGCGGCAGGTGCGGCTGCGGAAGGCGGTCGGCTCCCGCCGCGCCCGACGCCGGATAGCCGCCGCCGTGCAGCGTGGCCACCCCGCCGCTCGGGCGTCGCACCACCGGCATCGCGAACATCGCGGCGGGGGTGAGGCGAAACGACGAGTAGCGGTCGAACAGGGTGGGGGCGTAGAACCCCGAGCCGGCCGTGATCTTCGGTGACCACCGGCTCGCGGGTGGTCAGATGGACGCTGCCGGTGCCGCCGCCGTTGACGATCGGCACCTCGGCCACCTCGCGGACCGCTGCCACCACCGCCGCGCGCCGCTCGGCGATCTCGGCCGACGAGCGGCGCTTCATGAAGCGGATGAGGGGCCGCGCGAGCCGCTTGCCCTCGGGCTCGTCGCCCAGCCCCGCGATGTGGGCCTCGTAGCCCATCAGCGCGCGCAGCTCGAACAACGGCCGGGCGGCGATCGTCTCGGCCAGCGTCCGGGCCTGCGCCGGTGTGCGCAGCGGGGAGCGCTTGGCGCCGATCTTCAGCCTCCCGCCCAGCGGCCACCAGCCCAGGTCGAGGTCGATGCAGACGGCGATCGGCCCCGGGCCGCCGGCGGCCGCCGCCTCGATGAAGTCGAGTTGCTCGACGGAGTCCACCATCACGATCGGCGGCCGCTCGGCCTGCAGGCGCGCCAGCCGCGCCAGCCCGGCCCGGTCGGCGGTCGGGTAGGCCAGCAGGAGGTCGCCGAAGCCCTGGTCGTGCAGCCACAGGCTCTCGCCGAGCGTGAACGTCATGAGCCCACTGAAGCCTGGGTCGCGCTCGAGGATCGAGGCCAGCACGGACCGGCAGCGCACCGACTTGCTGGCCACGCGGATCGGCGTGCCCTGCGCGCGGCCCAGCAGCTCGGCTGCGTTGGCCCAGAGGGCATCGAGGTCGACCAGGGCAAAGGGGGCGTCGATCCCGTGGAAGATCGACTCGAGCTCCTCGTACGAGCGCTGCCGGGCGGGGCGCCCGAGCCGTGGCTCGGTAACGGTCACGCGAGCGATTATCCCGCGTGGATAGCGTGGCCCCGCAATGCCGCCCGCCCGCCGCGTTCCCCCCACCGTGCTCGTGATGGCGGCGGTCAGCTCGGTTCAGTTCGGCTCGGCGTTGGCCAAGACGCTGTTCGACGAGGTCGGGCCGGGCGGAACGGTCTTCCTGCGTCTTCTGCTCGCAGCGCTCGTGCTCACCCTGATCTGGCGACCCACGGTCACGGGCCACGGCCGGCGCGACCTGTGGCTCGTCTTCTGGTTCGGCCTCACCCTGGCCGGGATGAACCTGGCCTTCTACGCCTCGCTCGACCGGATCCCGCTCGGGGTGGCGGTGACATTCGAGTTCGTCGGTCCGCTTGGCGTGGCGGTGTGGGGCTCGCGTCGCCCGCGCGATCTCGTCTGGGTCGGGCTCGCCGCGGTCGGGATCGTGCTGCTGTCCGATTTCGGCTCGTCCGATCTCGACGCGGCCGGCGTGGGCTTCGCCCTCCTCGCCGGTGCCTTCTGGGCGGCCTACATTCTCCTCAGCGCTCGCGTGGGCCGAGTCTTCCCGGGCGGGAGCGGCCTGGCGCTGTCGATGCTGGTGGGCGCGGCGCTGCTGGTGCCCGTGGGCGTGGCCAGCGGTGGCGCGGACATGCTGGCGCTCGGGGTGCTGGGCACCGCACTGGCGGTGTCGCTGCTGTCCTCGGCCATCCCCTACTCGCTGGAGATGGAGGCCCTGCGCTCGCTTCCCGAAGCGGTGTTCGGGGTGCTCATGTCGATCGAGCCGGCCATCGCGGCGCTGGCCGGCTTCGTGGTGCTGGGGGAGAGCCTCTCCACGCGGGAGGTGATCGCGATCCTGTTCGTGATGGCGGCCAGCGCCGGCGCGGCGCGGACGGCCACGGTGATCACGCGCGACCCCTAGCTGCTCAGCGCAGGTAGATCGGGTTGGACAGGATCCAGGTCCGCTCGCGGCCCTTCGACCGCCTCAGGGCCTCCGCCCGGTACACGCCCGGCCCCTCTATCTCCACGTCCAGCAGCGCGCCCTCAGCACCCGCAATCTGCACGCCGTCGCGCAGCAGCCGCAGCCGCGCCGCCAGCGGCACGCGGATCTGCACCGTTCGGCGGCCCGCGGGCGCCTCCCCGCCCATCGGCACGTCGCCGGCCTCGAAGCGAAAGCCGCGCGCGGGAGCGATCGAGTCCACCGCGATGTAGCAGCGTCCCTCGCGCAGGGCCCCGTAGACCAGCTCGCGGTCGTGCTCGAGCTCACCCGTCGGTGCGCGCTCGCACAGCACGTGCGTGCGGATGAAGCGGAACGAGCGGCGGTAGCTCATGATCTTCAGCGGCACGACGCGCCCGACTCGCTTCCCGAACTGATGGGCGTCGAGTCCGCCGAGACCGACCACCCGGCGCTCGCGGCAGAGCTCGTCCCACGCGCGCAGGTTGCGCTCCGGCGGATGGTCGAGGGCGCGCGCCGGCGTGATCACGAAGCGCAGCAGCCCGGCCACGCTGTCCACCGCCTCGCCGGTGTCGTTGACGAAGCTCCACAGCTCGACGCCCGTGAGGTGCTCGGAGTCCAACGCGTCGAAGGGCATGCCGTGGCCCACGCGCTTGCGGAAGCGCTCCGAGCCGGCCGACCAGGGGTGGGCGGCGAAGCCGAAGCCGCCCGCCGCGGCCACCGCGCGGCAGATGCCTGGCGCGTCGAGGCCCGAGTGGTCGATCTCCTCGTCGAGCCCGAAGGCCAGATAGTGGTTGCGCCGGGCGGGCGATACCTCCTCGCCCACCAGCAGGAGCACCTTGCCGTACCAGCCCTCCTCGCCGCGCCGCTTGGCCTCGAGGGTGTCGTGATCGGTGAGCAGCACCACGTCGGCGCCGGCCCGGCGCGCGGCCCGGGCGATCTCCGGCACGGTGCCGGTGCCGTCGGAGTAGAGCGAGTGGAGATGGACCACGCAGGCCAGGTCGTGCATGGCGTCATCATCGCGTGTGCCATGCGCACCCTCACCCGCCGCGAGCTGACCGCCGCGCTCTGCGCCCGCCAGCTGCTGCTCGAGCGCAGACAGCTGCGCCCCGCCGAGGCGATCCGGCGACTCACGCCATTGCAAGGCCAGGACCCGCCCGCGCCCTACGTCGCGCTTGCCGCGCGGGTCGACGGCTTCAACCCCCGGCAACTCGAGCGCGCGCTCGGCCGCGGAAGCGTCGTCAAGACCACGCTCATGCGAATGACCCTCCACCTGGCGGCCGCGCCCGACTACCCGGCTTATGCACAGCTGGCGCGGCAGGCCAGGATGCGGGCCTGGCGCAACGCCTACTCGCACCTCGACGAGGAACAGTTGGCGGCTGAGCTCGGGGCCTGGCTGGACGAGCCGCGGACTAACCACGAGATACGAGAGCGGGTCGGGGGCTACGGAGTCGAGGGCGAACACGAGTGGGTCACCGTGATGTTCGCCCGCAACCTGCTTCCACTGGTGCAGGTCCCGCCGGCGGGCTACTGGCGCGAGCGCACCCGGCCCACCTTCGTGGTCGACCGGCGCGCCCTGCCCGACCCGGTGGAGGCAGCCGCGCTTGTGCTGGGCCGCTACCTGTCCGCCTTCGGTCCCGCGAGCCGCCGGGATCTCGCGGCCTGGGCCGGGGTGGCCCAGCGCGACTTCGCCGGAGCGTGGGAGCGACTGCCGCTGGTCTACTACCGCGCCGAGGACGACTCCGAGCTGCTCGATCTACCGCGGCGGCCCCTCCCGCCGGAGTCGACGCCTCTGCCGGTGCGCTTCCTCTCGCGCTGGGAACAGGCGCTGCTGGCGTACGACGACCGCGAGCGCATCATCCCTTCGGCGGTGCAGCCGCTCAAGTTGACGCTGAGCGGAGACCAGACGGTCACAGTCGACGGCCGCGTGGCCGCGAGCTGGCAGCTGAGGCGCGGCCGCCGGCGGGTGAAGGTGGAGATCACTCCACACGTGGACATCCGCCGCTCGGCCCAGGCGGAGATCCGTGCCGAGGCCCGGCGCATTGCGCGCTTCTGCGAGCCGGAGGCCGAGAACATCGAGGTGGGCGGTCTTCGGTGACTGGGTAGATTTCTGCTGTGAGCCCCAACGACAGCTTCGACCCCCGCTCGACCCTCGAGGCCGGCGGCGAGTCGTACGAGATCTATCGACTCGACGCGCTGCAGGAGAAGTACGACGTGGCGCGTCTTCCCTACTCGCTGAAGATCCTGCTGGAGAACCTGCTCCGCCACGGCGAGTACGAGGGCGCCGAGGCGATCGCCGGCTGGGACGCCAAGGCGGAGCCGTCGACGGAGATCGCCTACACCCCCGCGCGCGTGCTGATGCAGGACTTCACCGGAGTGCCGGCGATCGTCGACCTCGCGGCCATGCGCGACGCGATGGAGGAGCTCGGCGGCGACGCCACCAAGATCAACCCGCTGGTGCCGGTGGAGCTCGTGATCGACCACTCGATCCAGGTGGACGTGTTCGCCGAGCGGCTTGCCTTCCAGCGCAACGCAGAGCTCGAGTTCCAGCGCAACCGCGAGCGCTACGCCTTCCTGCGCTGGGGCCAGACGGCGTTCGACAACTTCTCGGTGGTACCGCCCAACACCGGGATCTGCCACCAGGTCAACCTCGAGTACCTGGCGCGCGTCGTGGAGTCGCGCGACGGACAGGCCTTCCCGGACACGCTGGTGGGCACCGACTCCCACACCACGATGGTCAACGGCCTCGGCGTGCTCGGCTGGGGCGTTGGCGGGATCGAGGCCGAGGCCGCCATGCTCGGCCAGCCGGTGTCGATGCTGATCCCGCAGGTGGTGGGCTTCCGGCTCTCGGGCGAGCTGCCGGAGGGCTCGACCGCGACCGACCTCGTGCTGACGGTGACCGAGATGCTGCGCGAGCGCGGCGTGGTGGGCAAGTTCGTGGAGTTCCACGGCCCCGGCCTGGCCAACCTGCCGCTGGCCGACCGCGCGACGATCGGGAACATGTCGCCCGAGATGGGCGCCACCTGCGCGATCTTCCCGGTGGACGCCGAGACGCTGCGCTACCTCGAGTTCTCCGGTCGCCCGGCCGAGCGGGTCGAGCTGGTGGAGGCCTACTGCCGCGAGCAGGGTCTGTTCCACGACGAGGAGTCCGAGGAGGCCACCTATTCGGACGGGCTGGAGCTCGACCTGGCCGACGTCGTGCCCTCGCTGGCCGGCCCCAAGCGACCCCAGGACCGGGTGGCGCTCTCCAGCGCGGCCGAGGACTTCGTGGCCGAGCTGCAGGAGTACCTCGGGAACGACAACGTGCTCACCGGCTACGACGAGGCCGCCGCGGAGTCCTTCCCAGCGAGCGACACGCCGACCAACAACGGCGGTGGCCAGGAGCCCAAGGTCGGCCACAGCCACCCCGAGCCCGGCACTGCGGTGGCCGAGCGCGAGGAGGGCTTCGGACACGGCTCGGTGGTGATCGCCGCGATCACGAGCTGCACCAACACCTCCAACCCGTCGGTGATGCTGGGCGCCGGGCTGCTGGCGCAGAAGGCGGTGGAGGCGGGTCTCGAGCGCATGCCCTGGGTCAAGACCTCGCTGGCGCCCGGATCCAAGGTGGTCACCGACTACCTGGAGCGCGCCGAACTGATCGAGCCCCTCTCGCGGCTGGGCTTCGACCTCGTCGGCTACGGCTGCACCACCTGCATCGGCAACTCGGGACCGCTGCCGGAGAAGATCTCCCAGGAGATCGAGGAGCGCGACCTGGTGGTGGCCAGCGTGCTCTCGGGCAACCGCAACTTCGAGGGCCGCATCCACCCCGAGGTCAAGATGAACTACCTGGCCTCGCCGCCGCTGTGCGTGGCCTACGCACTGGCCGGCCGCATGGATCTCGACATCGTGAACGAGCCGCTGCAGGGCGACGTCTACCTGCGCGACATCTGGCCCACGCAGCAGGAGGTCAACGACGCGATCGAGTCGGCCATCGAGTCCGACATGTTCCGCTCGAGCTACGGCGAGGTGTTCGAGGGCGACGAGAACTGGAACGGGCTGGACATCCCGGAGGGCGACCGTTACGCCTGGGACGAGGACTCGACCTACGTCAAGCGCCCGCCCTACTTCGAGGGCATGCCGGGCGACGCGCCCGAGGGCTTCGACGACATCAAGGGCGCGCGCGCCATCGCCCTCCTGGGCGACAGCGTGACCACCGACCACATCTCACCCGCCGGCGCGATCAAGAAGGACTCACCGGCCGGCGCCTACCTGATCGACAACGGGGTCGAGCCGCGCGAGTTCAACTCCTACGGCTCGCGACGCGGCAACCACGAGGTGATGATGCGCGGCACGTTCGCCAACATCCGCCTGCGCAACCTGCTGGCGCCGGACACCGAGGGGGGCTGGACCACCCGCGAGGGGGAGCAGGAGACGATCTACGACGCCGCCGTGGCCTACGCCGAGCACGACACACCGCTGTGCGTGCTGGCGGGCAAGGAGTACGGCTCGGGCTCCTCCCGCGACTGGGCCGCCAAGGGGCCGCGGCTGCTCGGCATCCGCTTCGTGATCGCGGAGTCCTACGAGCGCATCCACCGCTCGAACCTCGTGGGGATGGGTGTGTTGCCGCTGCAGTTCCCGGACGGCGAGTCCGTGGAGTCGCTCGGCCTGAAGGGCGACGAGACCTTCGATCTCGAGCCGCTCGAGGAGGGAGCCAAGACGCTCGGGGTCAAGGCCACGCCCGCCGGCGGGGGCGACCCGATCGAATTCGAGGCGCGCGTGCGCATCGACACTCCCAACGAGTGGCAGTACTACCGCCACGACGGGATCCTGCACTTCGTGCTGCGCGGGCTGCTGGAGGCTTAGCGGCGCGCGGCCCGGGCGCTCGGGTTGACATTTGATAGGTCAATCAATAAACTGCCCCGCATGAGTCCGAAGGCCAGCCCTCGAAGCGAGTCCCGCGCGAGCTCCGATGAGCGTCGCGAGCAGGTGCTCGAGGCGGCGGTCAAGGAGTTCGCGGCCAGCGGCTACCACGCCGCCAGCACGAGCGCGATCGCGAAGCGGGCCGGCATCTCCCAGCCCTATATCTACGCGCTCTTTCCCAACAAGCGCGAGCTGTTCCTGGCCACCCACCGCCGGGTGACGCTGCGCATCCTCGAGGCGTTCGCCGACGCCGCGCGGGGCAAGGACGGCCCGGAGGAGAAGCTCGAGGCGATGGGTCACGTCTACATGCAGCTGCTCGAGGATCGCGACGAGATCCTTGTTCAGATGCAGGCCCACGCGGCGGCGGGCGACCCCGACCTGCGCGAGCCGATCCGCGACGCGTTCGTGGACGTGATCGAGCAGGTGCGAAGCCTCACCGGCGCCTCCGAGGAGCGAGTGCTGCAGTTCATGTCGAAGGGCATGTACCTGAACGTGGCCGCGGCGCTCGGCCTCCCGCCGGAGTACTGCTAGCGGGTCTCTTTTTTTGGCGTGAAAGTGATAGGTCAATCAATAAATTCAAGGAGCCGGAGGTAACGCAGATGACAGGCAACCGCAGCATCTGGACCCTGGCGATCGTCTCGGTCGCCCTGTTCATGGTCACGCTCGACAACCTCGTGGTGACCAATGCTCTCGTGAGCATCCGCGAGGACCTGGGCGCCACGCTCGAGGAGCTCGAGTGGACGGTCAACGCGTACACGCTCAGCTTTGCGGTGTTCCTCCTGACCGGCGCCGCGCTGGGCGACCGGCTGGGACGGCGTTCGGTGTTCGCCGCCGGGCTCGGGATCTTCACGCTCGCGTCCGCCGCGGCTGCCCTCGCGCCGGGCACCGACGCCCTGATCGCCTCGCGGGCGGTGCAGGGCCTCGGCGCAGCCATCATCACCCCGCTCTCGCTCACGCTCCTCAGTGACGCGTTCGCCGCGGACAAGCGAGGCCTGGCACTCGGCATCTGGTCGGGCGTGTCCGGCTTGGGCGTGGCGCTCGGCCCGGTGGTGGGCGGCGCGGTGGTGGACGGCTTCTCCTGGCAGTGGATCTTCTGGCTCAACGTCCCCATCGGGCTCGTGCTGGCGCCGGTGGCACTCACCGCCCTTCGGGAGAGCCGTGGGCCCAGCCGCTCGCTCGACGTGCGCGGCGTGGCGCTCGCGAGCACGGGCCTGCTGGGAGTGGTGTTCGGGATCGTGCGCTCGCAGGCGCTCGGCTGGACCAGCACGACCGTGCTCGTGTCGATCGTCGCCGGCGCGGTCCTGCTCGTGGGCTTCGTGGCCTGGGAGCTCAGGGCCAAGGCGCCGATGCTGCCGATGCGGTTCTTCTCGAATCGGACCTTCTCGGCCACGAACGGAGTCTCGCTGGCGATGTACTTCGGCTCGTTCGGAGCGATCTTCCTACTCGCCCAGTTCTTCCAGGTCGCGCAGGGATACTCGCCGCTCGAGGCGGGGATCCGGACGCTGCCGTGGACCGCGATGCCGATCTTCGTCGCGCCGATCGCCGGCGTCCTGTCCGACCGGATCGGCAGCCGCCCGCTGATGGCGGCCGGGCTGGCGCTGCAGGCCGCGGGGCTGGGCTGGCTCGCGTTCGTGACGGCGCCGGACGTGGCCTACGGACTGCTCGTCCCCGGCTTCGTGATGGCCGGCGCGGGTATGGCCCTTGTGTTCGCGCCGGCGGCCAACGCGGTGCTCGGCGCGGTGCGGCCCGAGGAGGCCGGCCAGGCCTCCGGCGCCACCAACACGATCCGCGAGATCGGTGGCGTGCTCGGCGTGGCCGTGCTCGCCACGGTGTTCAGCTCGAACGGCGGCATGGTCTCGCCCCAGGCCTACGTGGACGGCCTGGTGCCCGCTGTGTGGGTCGGGGCAGCCGTGCTTGCCGTCGGCGCGCTGGTTGCGCTCCTGATCCCGCGGCGCAGCGGTCGGGAGTCGGTGGCGACCCCCGCCGGCGCTGTCGCGGACCCGGTGCCGGCGTAGGGGCGGGTGGCGGGCGCGCCAGGCGGCGCGCCCGCCCCGCGTTACTGTGCAGGGCGTGCTCGAAACAGCAGCCCTCGACGTCACGACGCTGCGCCAGCGCTTCCCGGCTCTCGCCTCCGGCGCCGCCTATCTCGACGGCCCCGGCGGATCGCAGGTGCCCGAGGAGGTCGGCCAGGCGATGTCCTCCTACCTGTACGAATCGAACGCGAACCTCGGCGGAGCGTTCCCGACGTCGGCAGCGTCCGACGAGCTGATGGCGCGCGGCCGGGAGAGCGCGGCCGACTTCATTGGTGGCGAGCCCGACGGCATCGCCTTCGGCGCGAACATGACGACGCTGAACTTCCTGCTCGCCCACGCCGTGGCGCGCACGCTCGAGCCGGGCGACGAGATCATCGTGACCCAGCTCGACCACGACGCCAACGTCTCACCCTGGCTCCTGGTGGCCCGCGACCACGGGCTGAGCGTCCGGGTGGCCCCGATCAGGACCAGCGACGTGACACTCGACGTCGACGCGCTCGAGGGCATGCTCGGCGACCGCACCGCGGTGATCGCCTTCACGCTCGCCTCCAACGCGGTCGGCTCGATTCCGGACGCCGGGCGCATCGCCGCGGCGGCGCACCGCGTGGGAGCACTGGCCTGGGCCGACGGCGTCCACCTGGCCCCGCACCGGCGGCTGCGGGCGCGCGAGCTGGGCCTCGACGTGGTGCTGTGCTCGCCCTACAAGTTCTTCGGCCCCCATATGGGGATCGCCCACATCCGGGCCGACCTCGCCGGATCGTTGCCGGCCGATCGGGTGCGGCCGGCCGACGAGCACCCGGCCGGTCATCGCTTCGAGACCGGTACCCAGTCCCACGAGGCGATCGCCGGAACCGTGGCGGCCATCGACTACCTGCGCTCGCTCGGGGACGGCGATCTCGATGCCGCCTTCGGCCGGATCGAGGCGCACGAGCGGGCTCTGGCGGAGCGCTTCCTCGACGGGCTGCCGGGCGGCGTGACGCTGTACGGCATCCCGGGCACGCGCGACCGCACACCCACCTTCTGCTTCCAGGTCGACGGGCTCGAGCCGCGCGCCGTGGCCGAGCAGCTGGCCGAGCGCGACCTGTACGTGTGGGAGGGCCACTACTACGCCCTCGAGCCCATGCGCGCCCTCGGCCTGGAGCGCAGCGGTGCGGTGCGGGCCGGCTTCCTGCACTACACCACCGAGGCCGAGGTCGACCGGCTGCTCGCCGCGCTCGCCGAGCTGGCGCCCTGAGCGCCGCTCAGCCCGCCGGCGCCGCCCGCACTCTGATCGCCCTCAGCCAGACGCGTCTGATCAGCGCGCTGCCCGGGTGGATCACGCGCCAGTAGCGCAGGAAGGACCGGCGTGCGGAATCGTCGGCGGCCAGCACTCGCGTCTCGGTGGTGAGCCGGGCAACCAACCCGTTGGGGCCGGGCTCGGCGCGGAAGTCGAACACCGTCTTGGCGAAGCCCGGCGCGTCCAGGTCGCGAAACTCCGCCGGCGCCACCACGCGCAGACCGCCCGTGGGCTTCCAGAACTGGCCGACGGCGCCGAAGATCAGCTCGTCGGGACGCTCGGCGAGCGCCACGAACCCTGCGCGCCGGAAGTCCTCGACGATCGGATGCGACGCGGACGGCCTGTGGCCGGCGAGCAGCGCGGGCAGGCTGCGCACCGCCATCAGCGCGGCGAAGAGCGGCACGTCGCGCCAGGTGAGCTCGCGCGCCGTCTCGATCACGCGCTCGGGCGTGGCGGCAATGGCGGTGGAGTGGACCTCGCGGACGTCGTAGTGGGGGAGGAACTCGTCGAGTGGCATTGCTTAGAAGAATATTCTAGAATGATCTTCTAGACGATGGTAGCCGATCGGCGACAGGCGATTCTCGACGCTGCGCTTCGGGCGTTCACCGAGAGTGGCACCGCGGCCGCCACGGTCGACGACGTGCGCCGCCTCTCCGGGGCGAGCGTGGGCTCCATCTACCACCACTTCGGCGACAAGGAGGGCCTGGCCGTGGCTCTCTACGTGGAGGGGCTGCGCAGCTACCAGGAGGGCTTCCTGGCCGTGCTGGAGCGCGAGCAGGAGGCCGAGCGAGGTGTCCGGGCGCTGGTGCGCCACCACCTGCGCTGGGTGGCCGCTCACCCCGACCTCGCCCGCCTGTTGCTCGCCGGCGCCCCGCCAGGCGCGGCGGAGCTGGCTCGAGCCCCTCAACCGAGAGCTGTTCTCGGCCACGTCGGCGTGGTTTCGCCGCCAGGCGGACACGGGGGCGATCCGCTCCCTTCCCCGCGACCTCCTGTACGCGGTGCTCGTGGGCCCCGCACAGGAGTTCTCCCGCCACTGGCTCGCGGGACGCGTGCAGAGCTCGATGCGAACCGCGGAGCGCGTCCTGGCCCAGGCGGCCTGGGACGCGCTGCGCCGCCCGGAAGGAGATGACTGACGTGTCCAAGAGCTATCCACAGGTGGTGGCGGAGGCCCGCGCGGCCGATCCGGACCTGGTGCTGGTGGAGCGCCACGGCGCGCACGCCACGGTGACCCTCAACGATCCTGAGAAGCTCAACCCGCTCAGCGCGGAGCTGACGGTGCGCCTGCGCGAAGTGCTCACCGGACTGGCGTCCGACGAGTCGCTGCGTGCGGTGGTGCTCACCGGCGCCGACCCGGCCTTCTCCGCGGGCGGCGATCTGCGGCTCATGCGCGACAGCGCCCGGCCGATGCTCGCGGGCGAGGGCGGCGCGCCGGAGCTGTGGCGCTGGATCCGGATGGAGTTCGGCGGGATCGCCCGCCTGATCACCCGGACGGACAAGGCGTTCGTGGCCGCGGTCAACGGGGCGGCGGCGGGAGTGGGGCTGGCCTTCGCGCTCGCCTGCGACCTGATCCTCGTCTCCGAGCGAGCCCGGCTCGTGCCGGCGTTTGGCCGGATCGGGCTGCTCCCGGAGGTCGGGACGAGCTGGATGCTCACGCGCCGGCTCGGCTACCAGCGCGCCTTCGAGCTGTTCGCCGGCGGTGCGCACCTGTCGGGCGACGAGGCGGCCGGGCTGGGGCTGGCCAACTCGGTCCACGCCCACGACGAGCTCCTGCCCGCCGCACTCGCGTGGTGCGAGCGCATCGAGGAGCTGCCCCGCCACGTGACCACCATGGTCAAGCCGCTGCTGCGCGGCGCGGCCGACATGACCTGGGAGCAGGCCATCGCCATGGAGGAGTTCGCCGAGCCCCAGTGCTTCACCACGGCAGCGCACCGCGAGGCGATCGACGGCTGCTGGCCGCGCAGCGGTAGACGGGCGAAGGTTGGCGGCGCTCCAGCCGGGTAGCCGACGGTTACGCGCCCGTCCGTGGGCGACACGACCAGCGAGGTGACCGATGCCCGACGAGGACGATCAGACTCAGGCTGACGAGCAAACGCTCCCCAAGACACCTCTTCACGCCTACAAGGAAGGCCGTGAGGACGAGGTCGAGGGCGACGTCGACAAGCTGAAGTCCGGCAACCCGGAGGAGTCTCAGCGCGAGGAGATCGAGAACGAGGACGAGGGCTCGGACGACCACATCGAGCCGCCTCCGAAGCGAGACCTGAGCGAGGGGTCTGCGGACTGAGCGCCGGCTAGATGTCGCCGCCCAGCCGGTCCTCCACCGCCCTGACCTTGTCGTCGAGGGTCTGGTCCGGGCGGTCGCGCCGCTCGTCGAGCTTGAGGACCGTGTAGACGCGGGGGACGCCCTGCTCGAAGGGCACGGCGTGGAGCTCGGCCACCACCGCGAGGATGTCCTCCGTGGTGCCCTCGAGCGAGGTGCCCATCGCGTGCATGCGGTAGCGGACCCGGTCCTGGGCCCCCAGGCGTCGCTGGATCTCGGCGATGTACTCGCTGGCGCTCGGGCCTGAGCGGCCGAGCGCCAGCACGGTCAGGTCGGCCGTGGCCACCGCCGCAGTATCGCGTCAGCGCGCGGCGCCCGCGCGCCGAACCAGCAACGGTGCGGGCCTGTAGCGCTCCTCGCGGCGCTCGGCCCAGAGCCCGTCGAGCACCGCGGCCACGTGCCCGAAGCCGATCGCCTCACCCCAGGCGAGCGGCCCGCGCGGGTGGTTGAGGCCGAGGGTCAGGCCGGCGTCCACGTCGTCGGCCGAGCCCACGCCCTCGCCCACCGCGAACAGGGCCTCGTTCACGAGCTGGCAGACGATGCGCCCGAGCACGAGCCCCGGTGCGTCGTCGACCCACTCGGACACGAAGCCGAGATTCGCGAAGAACTCCCCCGCCGCCTCGCCTGCGAAGGGCTGACCGCCGGGCTCGCGGGTGAGCTCCACCAGCCGGCAGTCGTCGAGCGGGGGAAGCAGGTGGAAGCCCACGGCCGCGGGCTCGCCGCGGGCGGCAAGGCTGCGGCCGGCGCACAGCACGAGCAGCGGGCCGCCGCCGGGCAGCGCGGGCGCCGGCCCGGTGCCGGCGTCCACCACGAGCTCCGCCGGCGCGCCCTCCCGCAGCTCATAGCCTGCGGCGCGGGCGCGCTCTCGCAGGCCGTCCGCCACGGCGCCCTCGCCCAGGATGGCGACCGGGGTGCCGGCGCCCCCGCCGCCCGCGGGCGGTGCGGGATCCTCGGCCCGATGGCTTCCTTCGTCCGGATAGTCGTACCAGCCGCGACCGGTCTTCCGGCCGAGCCGGCCCGCCGCCACCATCTGCGCCTGGAGCGGGCTCGGCCGCCAGCGGGGCTCGCCGAAGGACAGCGCGCTGAACGACTTGGCCACCTCGAAGCCCACGTCTATGCCCACCAGATCCATCAGCTCGAACGGCCCCATGCGGAACCCGCCGCCCATGCGGCAGATGCGGTCGATCTGCTCGTGGCTCGCGATGCGCTCCTGAAGCAGTCGCAAGCGCCTCGGCGGCGAACGGCCGGCCGCAGCGGTTGACGAGGAAGCCGGGCCCGTCGGCCGCGACGATCACCCGCTTGCCCATCGCTCCGCCCACACTGCAGGCCAGCTCGAACGCGCGCTCGCCCGTCTGGGCGGCGCGGATCACCTCGAGCAGTCCCATCAGGGGTGGCGGGTTGAAGAAGTGCATGCCCACCACGTTCTCGGGGTGTTCGGCCGAGCCCGCCAGCGAGGTCACGGGGATCGAGCTGGTATTGGTGGCCAGCACGGTCTCCGGGCCGCAGGCCGCCGACAGGCGCGCGAACAGCTCGCGCTTCAGCTCGGGCCGCTCCGGCGCCGCCTCGATCACGAGCTCGCAGGGCGTGAGCTCTTCGAGGCTCGCTATCGGCTCGAGCAGGCCGGCCGCTTCGTCCGTCACGCGACCCTTCTCGGCCCAGCGCGCAAGCCCACGCCGGACCGCGAACGAGCCGCGCTCGAGCGCCTCGGGCACCGGATCGTGGAGCAGCGTGCGCATCCCCGCCGCGCAGCCCAGCTGTGCGATGCCGGCGCCCATGGTGCCGGCGCCGGTCACCCCGAGTATCACCGGCCTCGGAACTCCGGCCTGCGCTTCTCCAGGAAGGCCCTCATGCCCTCCACGCGATCCTCGGTGGCCATGGCCAGCTCGTACAGGCGGCGCTCCTGGTCGAGGCCGGCGCCCAGCGGCGTCTCGTCGGCCGCCAGCACGGCCTGCTTGGCCAGCCGCACGGCGAGCGGGGGCCGCCGCGCCACCACGTCCGCGAGCTCGAGGGCCGAGTCGAGCCATTCGCGGGCCTTCACGACCCGGTTGACGATCCCCAGCGCGGCCGCCTCCGCGGCGTCGATGCGGCGCCCCGTGAGCACCAGCTCCATGGCTCGCTGCTTGCCGAGGATGCGCGCGAGGCGCTGCGTGCCTCCGCCGCCCGGGATGATCCCGAGCAGGATCTCCGGCTGGCCGAACTGGGCCTTCTCGGAGGCCACGATCATGTCGCAGGCCAGCGCGAGCTCGCAGCCGCCACCGAGCGCATAGCCCGACACCGCCGCCACCAGCGGCGTGCGCACCGCGGCCAGGCGCGGCCAGAAGCGGGCGGCGGGGGCGGCGAGCGTTTCCACGAAGCTGCGCTCGGCCATGACGCGGATGTCGGCGCCGGCGGCGAACCAGTCGTCGTCGCCGGCTATCACGATGCAGCCGACCTCCGGGTCCTCGTCCCAGCGCTCACACTGTGCGGCCAGCTCCTCCATGAGCTCGGGCGAGAGTGCGTTGCGGGCGTCGGGCCGGTTGAGCCGGACGAGCCCCACCGGTCCGCGCGTCTCGGCCAGGACGACGCTCACGGGACGAGCGCGTTCAGGCCGGTGACCGCGCGACCGATGATCAGCTTCTGGATCTGCGAGGTGCCCTCGTAGAGGGTGGTCACGCGCGCGTCGCGCAGGTAGCGCTCGACCGGGTAGTCGTCCACGTAGCCCGAGCCGCCGTGCACCTGGATGGCGTTGTTGGCGCACTTGACGGCGGCCTCGGTGGCATAGAGCTTGGCGATCGAGGTCTCCGTGGTGCTCGGGCGGCCCATGTCCTTAGTCCAGCCGGCGCGCCACACCAGGCCGCGTGCCGCCTCGGTCTCCACCACCATGTCGGCGATCATCTCCTGTACCAGCTGGAACGACGCGATCGGACGGTCGAACTGCGTGCGCTCCTTCGCGTACTCCACCGAGGCGTCCACGGAGCCCTGGCAGATCCCCACGCAGCCGGCGGCCACGCTGTAGCGCCCGGAGTCGAGTGCCGACATCGCGATCTTGAAGCCGTCGCCGACCTCGCCGAGCAGCGCGGAGTCGGGCACCTCCACGCCGTCGAGCCCCAGCGACGCGGTGTCGGAGCCCTTCAGGCCGAGCTTGCCGTGGATCTCCTGCGAGGAGAAGCCGTCCGCGGACGTGTCCACCAGAAAGCACGCGAGGCCCTTGTGCTTGAGCTCCGGATCGGTCTGGGCGAAGACGAGCGCGAGCTTGGCGTAGTTGCCGAGCGAGATCCACATCTTGCCGCCGTTCAGTCGCCAGCCGCCGTCGGTCTTCTCAGCGCGGGTCTTCAGGTTGGACGCGTCCGAGCCGGTGTCCGGCTCGGTGAGGCCGAAGCACCCGAGCGCCTCCCCGGAGCAGAGCTGTGGCAGCCACTCCTGCTTCTGGTCCTCGCTGCCCCAGCGGACGATCGAGCTGCACACGAGCGAGGTCACCACCGAGACCACGGTCCGCATCGCCGAGCAGCCTCGGCCCACCTCCTCGACGATCAGGCCGTAGGTGCGGTAGTCCACCCCGCGTCCGCCGTACTCCTCGGGCACCAGCGCGCCGAGGAAGCCCATGTCGGCGATCTTCTGGACGAGCTCGGTGTCGAAGTGCTCGTTGCGGTCGTTGTCCCGGGCGCGTGGGGCGATCTCGCGGTCGGCGAATTCGCGCGCGGTCTCGCGCACCAGCTGCTGCTCGTCGGTGAGTTCGAAATCGATCATGTGGAGGGTGATTCTCCAAGATGCGGGCGCTCGTGGCAGAGAGCCCGCTCGGCGCGGCGGTCGTAGGATCCGCCCGTGGCCGATCCGATCGCAGAACGAGACCAGCTCGACGACGCCCTGCGACTCGCGGCGGACGAGGCCAGGGACTACCTCGCCAAGCTGGCGGAGTCCCCGGCGATGCCCGAGGGCGCGGAGGCCGCGCTGCAGGGCTGGGACGAGCGGCTGCCCGAGAGCGGGGACGGCGCGCTGGTCGCGCTCACCGAGCTGGTGGAGCGCGCCCGGGCGGCGGCCACGCGCTCCAGCGGACCGCGCTTCTTCCACTTCGTCACCGGCGGCGGCACCCCGGCGGCGCTCGGCGCGGACTGGCTCGCCTCGGCCTATGACCAGAACGCGTTCGCGTTTGCGTCGTCGCCGCTGGCGGCGCGGCTCGAGCAGGTCTCGATGTCGTGGCTGCGCCAGCTGTTCGAGCTCCCCGAGGAGATGGGCGGGGTGCTCACCACGGGCGCGACGATGGCCAATTTCACGGCGCTGGCTGCGGCGCGCAACTGGTGGGCGGAGAAGGTCGGGGGCGACGAGGAGCGCGGCCTGAGCGGGCTGCCCGCGCCCATGATCCTGTCGAGCGGCTACGTGCATCCCAGCGTGGTGCAGGCGGTGGGCATGCTGGGGCTGGGACGCGGCAACATCGAGCGGCTGGCGCGTGACGACGTGGGCCGCCTCGACCTGGAGGCGCTCGAACGCAGGCTGGGGGAGAGCGAGACGCCGGCGATCGTTGTGGCCAACGCCGGCGAGGTCAACGCGGGCGACTTCGATCCGATCTCCGACATGGCCGACCTGTCGGAGCGCCACGGCGCCTGGCTGCACGTGGACGGTGCGTTCGGCCTGTTCGCCCGCGCGGCGCCCTCCGCTCGCGGCCTGGCCGCCGGGATCGAACGGGCCCACTCGGTGATCTCCGACGGTCACAAGTGGCTGAACGTCCCCTACGACTGCGGCTTCGCCTTCGTGCGCGAGCCGGAGCGCCTGCCGCAGGCGCTCAACTTCGGCGCGCCCTACCTGCCGGCCGCGGACGAAGAACGGCCCAGCTTCGGCTTCCTCGCGCCGGAGAGCTCGCGCCGCGCGCGCTCACTTGCGGTGTGGGCGACGCTGCGCGCCTACGGCCGGGAGGGTTACCGCGACATGGTCGAGCGCCACCTGGGGCTCGCGCAGCGCGTGGCCGAGCGAGTGGACGCGGCGCCCGAGCTCGAGCGGCTGGCCGAGGTGCCGCTCAACATCGTCTGCTTCCGGGTGCGCCCGGCAGGAATGCCCGAGCCGGAGCTCGACGACCTCAACCGGCGTATCGGCGCGGCGCTGCTGGCCGACGGGCGGGTCTTCGCCGGCACCACGGTCTACGGCGGCAAGGTCGCGCTTCGCCCCGCGATCGTGAACTGGCAGACCACGGAGGTGGACGTGGACCTGCTGGTGGACGTGGTGCTGGAGCTCGCGGCGCGCGAGAGCGCCTGAAGGCCTCAGTGGCGGAGAAGGCGTCCTGGGAGCTGTCCGAGGGCGACGAGATCGCACAGGGCCGCTCGGTGCTCGAGCTGCTCGGGGGCGGCAACCGCTACGAGGCCTATCGCGTCTGGGACGAGCACCTCCTCTCGGAGATGGTGGCCAAGGTGATCAGGCCCGACCAGGTGGAGAACGAGGCCGCCCTGCGCGGCCTGCGCCGCGAGGCCCTGGCCCTCGAGTCGCTGGCCCACCCGGTGATCCTGCGCGGCTACGACGCCGTCTTCGATCCGCCGCACCCGCACGTGCTGGTGGAGCGGGTGGAGGGGCCGACGCTCCGGCGCCTGGTGCGCCGGCGCGGGCCGCTCGCGGCCGAGCAGGCGCTTCCGCTGGCCCGGCACATGGCGGCGGCGCTGCACTACATGGAGGCCGAGGGCTGGGTCCATCTCGACCTGAAGCCCGACAACATCGTGATGGGGATCCCGCCCCGCGTGATCGACCTGTCGCTCGCGCGCACGCTGGAGCGAGCGGCGCGGGTGCGCGAGCACATCGGCACCAACGCCTACATGTCCCCGGAGCAGTGCGTACCCAACGGGGACATCGCCCCGGCCGCGGACGTGTGGGGCCTCGGCGCCACGCTCTACTACGCCGTCGCCGGCCGGCGTCCCTTTCCGAAGCCGGTGTCCTCCGCGGACAGGGCCGATCCCGAGTTGCGCTTCCCCCAGCTGGTCGAGGAGGTGCGGCCGTGGCCACTGGCCGTGGCTCCGGTCCTGTCGAAGGCGGTGCTCGCGTGCCTGCGCAGGAACCCCGCGGAGCGGCCGAGCGCCGGAGAGCTTCACGGGTGGCTGGCTACAGGGCCTCGATGACCGCCGCCATGCCCATTCCCACGCCGATGCACATCGTGGCCACGCCGTAACGCCCGCCCCGGCGGCGCAGCTCGTGCGCGAGCGTCCCGATCAGCCGGGCGCCGCTGCAGCCGAGAGGATGGCCGATGGCGATCGCGCCACCGTTCACGTTGAGCCGGTCGTGCTCGAAGCCCAGCTCGCGCATCGAGGCGAGGACCTGGGAGGCGAAGGCCTCGTTCAGCTCCACCAGGTCGATGTCGGATACCGACAGCCCGGCGCGTTCCAGCGCCGCGCGAACCGCGGGAACCGGCCCGACGCCCATGTAGCCGGGGTCGACTCCAGCGGCTGCGCTGCTCACGATCCGGGCCAGCGGCCGGCCGCCCAGCTCGGCCGCCCGGGCCTCGCTCGCGACCACCACACAAGCGGCGCCGTCGTTGATCTGGGACGAGTTGCCGGCGGTCACGCTGCCGCCCTCGCGGAACACCGGCCGCAGCGCGGCCAGACGCTCGAGTGAGGTGTCGGACCGCGGACCTTCGTCGGCATGGACGGTCACCGGATCGCCCTTCGGCTGCGGGACGTCCACGGTCACGAGCTCGTCGTCGAAGCGCCCGGCCTCGGCCGCGGCGATCGCGCGGCGGTGGGACTCGAGCGCGAACGCGTCCTGGTCCTCGCGCGACACGCCGTAGCGCTGCGCGACGTTCTCGGCCGTCTCGCCCATCGACTCGGTGGAGTGCAGCTCGGCCATCCTGGGATTCACGAAGCGCCAGCCGATCGTGGTGTCGGCCAGCTCCGGATTGCCGCGCTGGAAGCCGCGCTCGGGCTTGAGCATCACGAGCGGAGCGCGCGACATGGACTCCACACCGCCCGCGAGCACGAGCTCGGCCTCGCCGAGCCGGACCTGGCGCCCCGCCTGGACCACGGCCTCGAGCCCGGAGGCGCACAGGCGGTTGACCGTTACGCCGGGCACCTCCACCGGGAGGCCCGCCAGGAGGAGGCCCATGCGCGCGACGTTGCGGTTGTCCTCACCCGCCTGGTTGGTGGCGCCCATGTAGACCTCGTCCACCGACTGTGGGTCGATTCCGTTGCGGACCACGGCGGCCTCGATCACGCGCGCGGCCAGGTCGTCGGGCCGCACGGCCGAGAGCATTCCCGCGTAGCGCCCGATCGGGGTTCGCAGCGCGTCGACGATGATGGCGTCCTGGGCCACGGGCCGGGAGCGTACACTCGCCCGCTGTGGACGAGTTCTCGATCTTCGTCCTGGGCTCCGGGGTGGTGGTGCTGGGCATCCTCCTGGCTCTCGGCAAGTGGTACCCCGGCTCGGGTGCCGAGCAGGTGGACTGGCGGCCCACGCGCTCGCCGGAGGTCGAGGCGGAGCTGGAGCTCGACGACGTCGACCAGATGCTCGAGGCGCAGAACGCACGCCGGCGGGCCAGCGGGCGGCCAGAGCTCACCGAGGACGACGTGCGCGCCCGGGTGGCCGAGGACGAACGCTGGCGCGAGGATTTTCGCCGGCGCAACTCTGAGTAAGTGGCCGCCTTCCGAAACACGCTCGATCGTATTTCCGTCGGCGACCACTAGTGGCCCGTGTGCTCATCGTGGGCTGCGGCTGCCGCGGCCGGATGCTCGCCGAGGCGCTGCGCGGCGACGGTCACGCGGTGCGCGGCACCACGCGGACAGCTGCGGGCCTCGAGGCGATCGAGGCGGCCGGCGCGGAGGGCGTGGTGGCCGATCCCGACCGTCTCGGCACGCTCATGCGCGCGCTTCCCGGGGTCGCCGCGGTGTGCTGGCTGCTCGGCAGCGCGCAGGACGGGCAGGAGCTGCACGGCCACCGGCTGAGCACGTTCGTGGAGCGCCTGGTGGACACGCCGGTCAGGGGCCTGGTCTACGAGGGCGCCGGAAGCGTCGACCCCGCCCTCCTCGAGCGCGGGGCAGCCATCGTGCGCGAGGGCTCGCGGACGTGGCAGATCCCGGTGGAGGTCGTGGATGCCGACCCCGCTCGCTCGCAGGAGTGGCTGGCGGCGATGCGCTCGGCGGTCGCCGCCCTGCTGGCCGCCTAGGTCAGTCCACGGCGCCGAGCGCAATCGCGATCGGCGCGAGCACGGCCATGGCGACGATGAACGCGACGACCACCGCCACGTGCCGCGGAAGTGTCAGTGGAGCTTCAGTGGGCGCGGGCTCGGCGACGACGGCGAGGGCGGTGGCCGTCCGGAGCGGTCGCTCGGCGGGGCCAGGGCCCGGAGGCGCAGTCGTGCTGAGCAGAGCATCGCCGGCCTGCACCAGGCGCCGCTCGTGCTCGACGCAGCGCGAGCAGTTGCGCAGGTGGACGTCGAGCAGTGCGGCCCCGCGGTCACCCAGCTCGCCGTCGAGCCGGTCGGATACGAGCCGCTCCGCCCGCTCACACCAGCCGCTTCCGGGCAGGGCGACCACGGTCCTGCGCAGCGCCTTGCGCGCCGCGGCCAGCATGCGCCCGAGCTCGTCCGCGTCTACCCCGTTCTCAGCCGCCAGCTCAGAGCGCGGGCGGCCGGCCATCGCCCCGGCGAGCGCCCGCACGGAAGCCTCACTGGACCCGGGCAGCACGACGGCGATCGCCGCCGGGTCGACGGGACCGGTGGGGCGCGCGGGTACCGGTCGAAGCGGCGCGTGCTCCATCGAGGGCCACAATAGACCCCGTACCGGCGCGCCCGATAGGGTTGATACCCAACCAGGTTTAGAGATATTGGGAAGGGAGCCGGCAGTGGCTGACTACGCGAAGGACGTTCTCGTCGATACGCAGTGGGTGGAGGATCACCTCTCGGACGACACAATCCGGATCGTCGAGGTGGACGAGAACCCCGCGCTCTATGCGGAGGCTCACATTCCCGGAGCTATCGGCTTCGACTGGAAGAAGGATCTCCAGGATCAGGTCAAGCGCGACTTCCTGGGTCCCGCCGAGTTCGCCGAGCTGTTCGGCGGCCGGGGGATCTCGAGCGACCATACGATCGTCCTATACGGAGACCGCAACAACTGGTTCGCGGCCTACACCTACTGGTACCTCAAGTACTACGGCCACCACAACGTGCGGCTGATCAACGGCCCGCGCGAGAAGTGGATCTCGGAGGGGCGGCCGACCTCGAGCGATGTGCCGAGCTACGAGCCTCAGCAGTTCAACGCCCAGGAGGGCGACGAGGCGATCCGGGCCTACCGCGAAGAGGTGATCGGCGCGCTCGATCAGAGCACGAAGCTCGTGGACGTTCGCTCCCCGCAGGAGTACTCGGGCGAGCTCATCGCGATGGCCGGATACGAGCAGGAGGGCGCGCAGCGCGCCGGCCACATCCCCGGCGCGGCCTCCGTGCCCTGGGCCCAGGCGGTTCAGGAGGACGGCACCTTCAAGTCGGCCGAGGATCTCCAGGAGCTATACGGTGGCAAGGGCGTGACCAACGGCGAGTCGGTGATCGCCTACTGCCGGATCGGCGAGCGCTCGGCCCACACCTGGTTCGTGCTGCACGAGCTGCTCGGCAACGACGACGTGAAGAACTACGACGGCTCGTGGACCGAGTGGGGCAACATGGTGAACGTGCCGATCGAGAAGGACGTCTGAGCCGGATCAGTAGAGCGGCCTGAGCCGCTCGAGCAGCGACTGCACGATCCGTGCCGTCGCGCCCCAGATCAGGTGGCCGTCCACGGTGTAGGTGGGCGTCCGTATCGGCACGCCCTTGCGCACCAGGCGCTTCATCGCGTGGCCGGCCACCAGCTCGGGCAGTGAGAACTCGAGCACCTGCTCGACCTCGGTCTCCTGCGGGGTCCAGCTCTGTCCCGCGTCGATCCGCCCGACGAACGGGAAGATGCGGTAGCTGGTGACGAAGGTGCCCACCGGGGGCAGGGCCCCCACGATCTCCACGCCCGCGGGATCGAGGCCGATCTCCTCGTGAGCCTCGCGCAGCGCGGTGCGGCGCAGGTCCTCGTCGGGCTCGTCCTGCCGCCCGCCCGGGAAGGAGATCTCGCCCGCGTGGCGGCTCAGGTCGGCCCGCCGCTCGGTGAACACCGCGGTGAGCGGATCCCCGTGGAGCGCCACCAGCACGGCCGCGTCCTTGGTGCCCGGCGCGTCCATGGCGGCCGCTTCCTCGGGCGTGAGGAGAAGCTCCCGCACTACTCGAGCGAGACCCGCTCCTCGAACATGACCTCGCCCTCGAGCGTTCGGTGCACCGGGCACTTGGCGGCGATCTGCATCAGGCGCTCGCGCTGCTCGTCGGGCAGCTCCTTGGGCATCCGCACGTCCATCACGAAGCGAGTCGGGGAGCCGCGCTGGGCGGGCTCGTAGTCGACCTCCACCGCGATGTCTCCGATGTCCCAGCCCTTGCGCTCGGCGTACATCTCGATGGTCACGGCGGTGCAGGACGCCAGGCTCGCGGCGAGCAGCTCCTGAGGGCTCGGGCCCGCGTCCTCGCCGCCCTGATCGGTGGGCTCGTCCGCGGTCAGCCGGTGCTCGCGCACGGCGATGGCCTGCTCGAGCTTGCCGTCCACGCGCTTCGAGGTCGCCTTCATCGTCGCCCCTCGAAGAGCTGCGGCTCGGGCTCGTCGGCGAACCGGGCCATCGCGAACAGGGCGTCGGACAGGCGGTTGAGATAGGTGAGCACGGCCGGATCGGCGAGCTCGCCGGCGTGGTGGAGGGCCGCCACGCGGCGCTCGGCGCGGCGCACGGCGGTGCGGGCCACGTCCAGCCGGGCCGACAGCTCGGTGCCCCCGGGGATCACGAACTTCGGCGGCAGCTCCACGCGCTCCATGTAGCGGTCGATGTCGGATTCGAGGCGCTCGACCAGGTCGGGCGTGACCTTCGAGACGCCGTCCTCCAGGCGATCGGCGGCCTCGGGCGCGGTGGCCAGCTCGGCGCCGGCCACGAAGAGCTCGTTCTGGACGCGCAGGATGTCGCGGTACAGCTCGCCGTCGCGCTCGGCTGCCGCCCGGGCCGAGCCCAGGGCCGCGGCCGCCTCGTCGATCGATCCGTAGGCCTCGGGACGGCCGCCGAACTTCGGCACCCGCCCGCCGTACCAGAGGCCGGTCGTGCCGTCGTCCCCCTTGCGCGTGTAGATCTTCACCACGGCGGCGGATGCTACGCCAGGGGGTTGAACACCAGCCCCGTCGGAACCTTGGGGTAGAAGTAGGTGGACTTCGGTGGCATCGATTCGCCCGCTTCGGCCACCTCGCGTACCTGCGTGACCGGCGTGGCGCGCAGGAAGAAGCCGGCGTCGGCGGCCCCGGATTCCACCCGCTCGATGGCGTCGGCGAGGTTCTTCGAGTAGTCGAGCCCGCGGAGGTGGGCGATGTCGTCCTCGGACATTCCGAGCGCGCCCCGCAGGATCAGCGCCTCCAGCACGGCCGTGTCGAGACGCCGGTAGGGCTCGGGCATCCCGGCCAGCGCGGCGTCGGCGATCGCCTGGTCCTTGAGGGTCACCCGGTAGGGCCGCTTGTGGAAGCTGTCCATGTAGCCGAAAGCCACGGCGCCGTTGCCGGCCGGCTCGAGTTCGGAGGCGTCCGCGAGCGTCTCCACATCGAAGTTGCCCATCAGCTCGTCGCGGATCGCCTCCTGCTTCGCCCGATCGTCGGCCAGCCCGGTGAGCAGACGGTGGGTGGGGAACACCAGCAGCCCGGGATCGGAGAGCGACACGAGCAGCATCAGCACGTAGCGGTGATCTCCTTCGCCGCCGATCTCGTCCGCGTACACCCGAGCGGTCTCGTAGCGATGGTGTCCGTCGGCGATCAGCAGCTCCGCGTCGGCCAGCCCGTCCTGGAGCGCGGCGATCTGGTCCGGCGCGCTCACCCGCCACAGCGTGTTGCGCGTGCCCTCGTGGTCGGCCGCCTCGGCTGCCGGGGCATCGGCCTGGGCTCGCTCCAGAACGTCATTCGCGGCGCCTGTCGGGTCCGGGAACAGGCTGAAGATCGGCGAGAGATTCGCCCGCGTGGCCCGGGTCAGGCGCAACCGGTCCTCCTTGGGTCCCGGGTGCGTGCGCTCGTGCGGCCGGATCCTGCCGGGCCCGTAGTCCTCCACGCGCACGCGGGCGAAGACCCCCGAGCGCGTGCGGACGCCGCCGTCGGGCGCCCGGTAGTCCTGGCGCAGGACCCAGACGGCGGGTTCCTCCTCGCGCACCAGGACTCCGTCGTCGAGCCAGCCCGCGAGCGTTTGCGCAGCGTGGTCGTAGCGGTCGCCGTCCCCCGGTCCCGGCTCGGGGAGGTCGATCTCCACGACGTTGTACGGGCTACGGGCCACCAGGTCCGCCCGGAGCTCTTCGTCGATCACGTCGTAAGGAGGTGCGATCAGATCCTCGAGGCGGCCGGCCTCGGAGGGCTCGTAACGCAGGGTGCGGAGTGGTTCGATCCTGGCCATCGGGCAGCGCGCCACCCTACTTGACAGCGCTGCGGTCTCTGTTCTATGGTCATGCTTAGTCGCTCGACTAAGACGACTGACCAAATGGAAGCCGCACAGCACTCCTATCGAAGGGCCGCCGGGACGCCACCGAGGCGCTGCTGGACGCGGCGGAGCGAATGCTCGTCAGCGACGGCTACGCCGCGATCACCACCCGCCGCGTGGCGGCCGAAGCCGGAGTCAACCACGGCCTCGTCCACTACTACTTCGGCTCGATGGAGGAGCTGCTCCTGCAGGTGCTGGAGCGCTTCACCGGCCGGCTGATCGTCCGTCAGCGCGAGATGTACGACGCGGACGTGCCCTTCATCGAGAAGTGGCGCTCGGCCATGGGCTATCTGGAGGAGGACTACCGGGCCGGCTACCCCAAGATCTGGCTGGAGCTGCAGGCCATGGCCTGGAATCGCCCCGAGATGCGGCTGCGGTTGCTGCGCGTGGACGACGAGTGGCGCTCCACCCTGCGAAAGGCCTTTGCCCCCGCCCTCCGGGACTACGGCCTCTCCGAGGAGAGCTTTCCGCTCGAGGGCGTGCTGTCGCTCGTGATGACCTTCAACAAGGGCATCCAGCTCGAGCAGCTGTGCGGAATCCGCGCCGGCCACGATGAGCTGCTGGCGGGGATCGACGACTGGCTGCAGGACCGGGAGAGCGGGCGATGAGAGCGCGAAACGGTCGGCGCCGCGTGCTGTTCGTGTGCTCCCCGATCGGCCTGGGGCACGCCCGCCGCGACGTGGCCATGGCCCGCGAGCTGCGCCGGCTCGTGCCGGGCCTGGAGGTCGACTGGCTCGCCCAGAACCCCGTGACTCGCGTGCTCGAGAAGGAGGGCGAGCACATCCACCCGATGAGCCGGCACCTGGCCAGCGAGTCCGGGCACATGGAGTCCGAGTCGGCGGAGCACGATCTGCACTGCTTCCAGGCCTGGCGCCGGATGGACGAGATCCTCGTGGCCAACTACATGGTCTTCCACGACGTCGTGCGCGAGGAGCGCTACGACCTGTGGGTCGGCGACGAGGCCTGGGACGTGGACTACTACCTCCACGAGCATCCCTCGGAGAAGCTGGCGCCGTACGCCTGGCTCACCGATTTCGTCGGCTGGCTGCCGATGGAGGACGGGGGTTCGCACGAGTCCTACCTCACGGCCGACTACAACGCCGAGATGGTCGAGCACATCGACGCACATCCCGGGGTCCGCGACCGCGCGCTGTTCGTGGGCAACCCGGACGACATCGTGTCCGACCGGCTGGGGCCCGAGCTGCCCGCGATCCGCGACTGGACCGAGCGCCACTTCGACTTCTCCGGCTACGTGACGGGCTTCGATCCGGCGGAGTTCGGGGACCGCGAGAGGCTGCGCGCGGAGCTCGGCTATCGCCCGGCCGAACAGGTCTGCATCGTCACCGTGGGCGGGTCGGGTGTGGGGGAGTCGCTGCTGCGCAAGGTGATCGCGGCGTTCCCCGAAGCCAAGCGGCGGGTGCCCGACCTGCGGATGATCGTCGTGGCCGGCCCGCGGATCGATCCCGCCACTCTCCCCGCGGCGGAGGGGCTCCAGATCTGCCCCTACGTCCACGACCTCTACCGGCACCTGGCGGCCTGCGACCTCGCCGTCGTGCAGGGCGGGCTCACCACGGCCATGGAGCTCACCGCCAACCGCCGGCCGTTCCTCTACTTCCCGCTCGCGCACCACTTCGAGCAGAACTTCCACGTCCACCACCGCCTCGAGCGCTACGGGGCGGGCCGGCGGATGGATTTCGAGACCACGGAGCCGGACGACGTGGCGGCTGCGATCGAGGAGGAGATCGGCCGCGAGGTGGACTACCGGCCGGTGGAGACCGACGGCGCGCGCCGTGCCGCACAGAGCCTGGCGGAGCTGCTCGAGTGAGACCGCGGGCCACAACTGTTCCGTTGCGCTTCACGCCCTCAGGGCAGAGAGCGTTGCGACCGACGAAGGAGCTCCTGAGATGAGAGCGCTCGAGCCACACGCGACCGGCCACGTCGAGCGCGACGGCGTGCGCGTGGCCTGGGAGCAGTTCGGGAGCGGCTCGCCGACGATCCTGTTCATGCCCACCTGGTCGCTCGTCCATTCGCGCTGCTGGAAGGCACAGGTGCCCTATCTGGCCCGCCACTTCCGCGTTGTGACCTTCGACCCCCGCGGCAACGGCGCCAGCGACCGCCCAAGCGATCCGGCCGCCTACGCCGAGTCCGAGTTCGCCGCCGACGCGCTGGCAGTGATGGACGCGACCGACACCGAGCGCGCGGTCGTCGTCTGCTGGTCGCGCGGCGCCCAGCGGACGCTGCTCCTGGCCGCCGAGCACCCGGAGCGCGTGCTGGGGGCGGTCTTCATCGGCCCCGCGCTGCCGCTCGCGCCCGTTTCCCCCGAGCGCGGTGCCTACATGTCGCGCTTCAGCGAGCGACTCGACACCGACGAGGGCTGGGCCAAGTGGAACGTCCACTACTGGCGTCGCGACTACCGGGGCTTCCTCGAATTCTTCATTGGCGAGATGTTCTGCGAGCCACACTCGACCAAGCAGATCGAGGACGCGATCGGCTGGGGCCTCGAGACCGATCCCGAGACGCTCGCAGCCACCGTGCTCGGCCCGTGGATCGACTCGGCCGAGCGGACACGCGAGCTGTGCGAGCAGGTCAGATGTCCTGTGCTCGTGATCCACGGCGAGAACGACCTGCTGCGTCCGGCCGTGATCGGCCGGGCCCTGGCCGAGGCCATCGATGGGCGCTACGTGGGCCTCCCCGGCTCCGGCCACGCACCGCACGCCCGTGTGCCCGTGCTCGTGAACACGCTGATCCGCGAGTTCGTCGAGGAGCCCGCACGCTCACCGCCCGCAGAATCGCCAGGACTCGCAGCTCCCGTCCCGACCGGAGAAAGGCCATGACCACAACCGAAACCAGCCCCGCCGACACCACGACCGGCTATCAGCTCGAGGGCTCGCTTCTCGAGGTGTGCGACTGCAACACGCTCTGTCCCTGCTGGATAGGCGAGGACCCCGACGGCGGCACCTGTCAGTCGGTGGTGGCCTACCACCTCGACAAGGGCAAGATCCGCGGCGTGGACGTGAGCGGCCTGACGCTGGTCAGCGTCGTCCACATCCCCGGCAATGTGCTCGAGGGCAACTGGCGGCAGCTCGTGCTGGTGGACGACACCGCCAGCGAGGAGCAGGAGGCGGCGATGCTGGATGCCTTCGGCGGCAACCTCGGTGGCCCGCTCGCCGACCTCGCGCAGCTGATCGGCGAGCGCGTGGCGATCGAGCGCGCCCCGATGGAGCACGCGATCACCGACGGCGCGGGCACGCTCCGGGTGGGCGACAAGGTCGATTGCTCGATGCACCCCTACCGCGGCCCCGACGGCAGCATCACCACGCTGAACAACTCGATCTTCTCGACGGTGCCGGGCTCTCCCGCGTACGTGGGCGTCGCCGACCACCAGAAGGTCGACATTCCCGAGTACGGCTACCAATGGGAGTTCGACGGTCGCAACGCGATCCAGTCGGACTGGAAGATCGACTACCGCGGCTGAGCAGCAGCCGGCCGATGAGCTTCTCCGTCCCCCAGCCAGGACAGCCCGCGCGGTCCCGCGGGTGGCGACCGGCGGCCCTCCCCTGGCCGGTCGTCACCGGGATCGCCGCCGCCTGGGTCGTCGCGATAGCGGCCCAGGCGGCGGGGGCCGCCTCGCTGGTGAATCACGACGAGCTCCTCGTGGATGGACCGCCGGCTCTGCTGGCCACGCTGCTGTTCCTGCTCGCCTGGCAGGTGATGATCGCGGCGATGATGCTGCCTTCGAGCCTGCCGCTCGTGGGGCTCTACTCCGCCGCCACCACACGGGCGCCCGCGCGCGGGCGGTCGATGGCGGCGTTCATCGGGGGCTACGCGATCGTGTGGACCGGCTTCGGGCTGCTGGCCTTCGGCTTCGACGCTGCGTTGCATGCGGCGGTCGACTCGAGCCCGTGGCTCGAGGAGCGCTCGTGGGCGATCGGTGGCTCGGTGCTGGCGCTGGCCGGCGTCTTCCAGTTCACTCCGCTGAAGGACGCCTGCCTGGACAAGTGCCGGCATCCGGCCCAGTTCCTGACGCGTCACTACCGCCGCGGGCCCGCGGCCGGGCTCGGGCTGGGCCTCCGCCACGGCGCCTTCTGCGTGGGCTGCTGCTGGGCGCTGATGCTCGTGATGTTCGCGGCCGGAATGACCAGCCTGCTGTGGATGGCCGCGCTCACCGGCCTGATGATCCATGAGAAGACCCGCCCCTCGGGCGCCCGCGCGGTGCCCGTGACCGGGGTGGCGCTGCTGGCGGCGGCGTCGGTGGTGCTGGCCTACGGCGCGGCCGCTGCCGGGGCCCTGTAGGCGAACACCGCTCGACCGGGCCCTAACATCGTCGGTCACGGGGCGTAGCGCAGCCTGGTAGCGCATTCGCTTTGGGAGCGAAAGGTCGCCGGTTCAAATCCGGCCGCCCCGATGGACGGCCGGCGTCGCGGAGGTACGATGCTCTCGTGCCCGATCGCCTCTACTTCACGGAGTCCGACGAGGCCAACGCGCTGATCGCCTCGGACCCGATGGCTCTGCTGGTGGGATTCGAGCTCGACCAACAGGTCACGGTGATGAAGGCGTTCGCCGGACCGCTCGCGCTCAAGGAGCGGCTGGGCGCCCTCGATGCCGACACGCTGGCCTCCGCCGACCTGGAACCGGTGTTCTTCGAGAAGCCCGTGGTCCACCGCTACCCCCGCTCGATGGCCAAGCGGGTGCATGAGCTGGCGGTCCACGTCCGCGACCACTACGACGGCGATGCCGCACGCGTATGGACCGACGCCGCCGACTCGGACGAGCTGCGTGCCAACCTCGCCGCGCTCCCGGGCTTCGGCGAGATGAAGATCAAGTCGCTCGGCGCGGTCCTGGCCAAGCGCTTCGGTGTTACGGCGGCGGAGGACCTCGTGCCGTGGCATCCAACCCTCGGTGACGTGGACTCCCCGGAGGCGCTCGAGGAGTACCAGGCGGCCAAGCGGGTTCACAAGGCCGAGTGGTCCAAGGCCCGGCCGGTGGGCGCACGACCGGAGGCCGTGGAGCCGTAGTGGCGGCGGCCGACGGGGGGCGCCTCAAACCGGTGCTGCTCGCGGCCGTGATGGCCTTTCTGGCCCTCAACATCTGGACGGGCAGCCCGCTGCTCGCCCTGTGGATCGGGTCGAAGATCCAGGGGGAGGAGAGCCAGCCCTCGATGGGCGCCTTCGTGGCGGTCATCGTCTGCCTGATCGCGTTCAGCTGGGTGCTCTACCAGCTTCTCAAGATGACGATGAGCGCCTACCAGGACGCAACCGGCACGCGCCCCACCGTGCGCAGCCATGCGCCCTGGCTGCGGAGCATGCGCGGCGAGCGACCCGAGCACCATTCCACCGGAGCCAGGATCTCGGGAGCCGAGCGCATTGTCGTGGTCAGCGTGATCGCGGCCGCCGTGGTGTTCGAGGTGTGGTTCTTCTTCTTGTCGGGCTCGCCCATCGGCAGCGGCTGAGGCCCTCGTCAAAGACCGGCGCCGCGCCTAGGCTTTGGCCCTCACGCCCCGGTAGCTCAGCTGGATAGAGCGGCGGCCTTCTAAGCCGCGGGTCGCAGGTTCGAGTCCTGCCCGGGGCATCAGTCGTAGAGCGGAATCGCGGGAAACCGCAGGTGCGGCGTTGGCCCAATCCTGGCCCAAACGGTCAGTCGGCGGCGTCGGCGGCGCGTTCCTGCGCGGTCTCGAACGCGCTCAGACGCCGCGCAATGTCGGGGCCGGCGCCCTCGACGAGCGTGCCGTAGTGACGTTCGATCATGGTCGCCGAGGTGCCCATGAGCCGCGCGAGCTCGAACACGGTGACGCCGGCGGCGAGCGAGTTGGAGGCGAACGTCGAGCGCAGGTCGTAGAGCCTGGCCGGCTGCTTGACGCCCGAGGCGACGACGGCTGGGCGCCAGACGCGTCGCCGCAGGTTGGCGAGGTCGCAGGGCCCGCCGCGCACGGCGGCGAACAGGTGGGGCGTGTCGAGCCTGGGCGGCAGGAGCTCGAGCGCCTCGAGCGCGCGCGCCGATAGCGGAACCTGGCGCCGGCTGCGCGCGGTCTTGGCGAACTCGACGACGGCGCCGCTCGAGATTGTGCGGCGGCCCTGGCGACCGCGGCCGCGGTCACGGGCATATCTCGGAGCTCGAGCGACCGTGCCGCGCAGGCGCAACGAATGAAGTCATCGGGATGGCTCGTGGCGAGGTAGAGCAACGCGGCGAGGTCGTCGCCGCTCACGAAACCGTGCCCTTCGATCACCGTGCGTTCTCGCAATGACCGCAGTTGACAGGGCCGGGTCCGAGGTGCTCCATCTCGTCGGCGTGCTTCGGGTCCTCCCATCCGGGGCTGCGTTGGGGGCAGATAGGCAGCCCGTCGGTCCCGGCCTCGTGCGTCGCGAAGTTGCCGCGCCACTTGACGCGGCGCTCGGCGTGGTACCGGGCGCCGTCTACGTCGGGCTTCGGCGGCTTCGGCATCGTCGCCCGGATGCGCTCGACCTCCTTCTTCATCCGCCGGACGATGTAGTCCTGCATCCACGGCTGCTTCATGATCGGTCCGCCTGTGCGGACGGCCTCGTCGATCACCAGCTGCTCGGACGGGCTGAACGAGGGCTTGTCGGTGTTCTCCATGCTCTTGCTCCCTTTCATGGGATCGTCTCGTCGTCGTCGAGGGCGCCGAGCGGGTCGTCGCGACGCAGCCGCGCCAGCTCGCGGCGCACGTCGGGCGTGAGCTTCGACCGGCGCTTGTCCTTCGCGCCGGCCCCGGTGTCGCCACGTGGTGCACGCGCACCGGCCGGCTCGATCGTGACGCCGGCGGCCGCCCGCGCCAGCGGCGTCATCACCAGCTGCCGTTCAAGCACGTTCAGCTGCGTGAACACCCACGACGCCGGGTCGGTCTCGGCACGCGCGGCGAGGTGCGCCCACCTCGCAACCCGTGGGGCGTCGGAGCGCCGCCACAGCGTCGACTCGGGCTCGCGCCACGCCTGCTTGAACAGCTCGCGCTCACGCTTCGACAAGTGCGCCGGCGCCGGCGGCGGGTTCGGGTGACAGACGCCCTCGACGAGCCACAACCGACCGCCGCGGAAACGCCCGGTGTCGGGCCGCGACCGGGTCGGGAGTTTCGCCGTCGACATGCTCCCCGGAGCCTAACCTCGGCCGAGGTCCCGCAACGCGAAGGTTCACGAAGCGCTCGCACGCGGGAGGAGGCCGCTGTCGTGGGACGTGTAGGGGGATGAAGTTGGCCCCGACCCCAGCGCCGAGGCCAACCTCCTGGCTCGTCTACGGACTCGGCGGGTTCTGGGGGTTGCTGCCGCCCCGGCACGCCTGGCCAGGGATTCCGGGAGGGCCGCCAGCCCTGACGTCCTGGCCCGGCGACTGCACGATGAAGTCGATGGGACCCTCACCGACGACCATGTCATTCAGTCCGGAAAAGGCGCAGATTGAGTTGGCATGTGCCGGTGCTCCGGTGGGGGTCTTACCCGAGCCGGAATTCGGAACGCCCGGAGTGCCCGGAGGGCCCTTCACTTCACCAGCGAACGCTGACCCAGCACCCACACCCGCGACCGCGACTCCGCAAAGCGCAGCCGCGACCAATGACTTGGGGCGCATTTCCTCACCTCCATTAGGCCCGGTCCCTGGGGCCCGATTCGTGTACTGCCCACCCTCTCACCGATAGCGAAATTCGTCCAAACATCGGATCAGGGTGAGAAACGCCCGGCACGCACCGGCAGGGCTAGTCCCGGCGGTTTCCAAAGGGGGAGGGGGGGTGCCAGGGTCAGCCGGCGCCTCTTGGCGCTCTCTCGTCCCGAGAAAATGCCAACCAGGGGAACCGCTTGACCCGGCGACCCAAGTGGTGTAGGCCATGCAGTGCAAAAGGGCACCGGACTCGCCGAAAGGAGTGCCCGATGAGGACACGCTTGCTGGTGTTTGTCCTTGCCGCCGGAGTTGCCGCCTGCGGTCTTGTTTCTTCGGTCTCCAGTGCCGCATGCGGCGAATGTGGGGCAAATCGGACGAGACCATGAAGCGAGCGTCCCTCACATCTCTCGTGTTCGTCACCATGCTGGCCGCCTCACTGCTCGGCGGAGGCGCCGCGCAGGCCAATGGTGGCGCAAGGTACGACTTCCGGGTCTTCCCGCGGGTCGGAAAGCCGACAACCACGTTCCGCATCAGCTTCACCGCGCCGTTCCCGGCGATTAGCGAGGATTCCGACTACTTCCTTGAGGGAGTCGGTCCGCGGCGCTGTCCCTCCTTGTTCGAGTACGCCGGGGTGAGGGTGCGCCGAGGCGACCGCGTGGTGCTGAGGCTGACCTCGTCCGACGACCTGTACTTCCGCAGCCGCCGACGTTGGTGCCGGGGCTCGTATGTCGGCTCCGTCTATCACTCGAATCTGCTCCAGGACAGGGTGATCGGCTACTTCTCGTTCGGAGTGGGCCGCTTCCCCACCAGCCTCGGCCCCTAGCCGCGATGGGTCGCCGACTCGCGCTATCGGCGCCCGCGCGGGCCCACACTCCTGCTTGCAGTCCCCGCGGCGTGCGAGCCACTTCGGCGGGCGCGAGCGGGAAAGGCCTCGGCGTTCCCGCGCCCCCGCCGAACCTGTGGCCCAATCCTGGCCCAAACGTCACCAGACCGGCCGCTGGCCGTTTGGCTTGGCTATGCGGTCGGATCGCCCGCGATCCCGCTCGTGGGTCGGATAGAGCGCAATCAGGCCGAACGGCTCGCAACGGCGAAGAACGGCTGGCGCGGCCTTCTAAGCCGCGGGTCGCAGGTTCGAGTCCTGCCCGGGGCATAGGCGACAAGCTGCGGCATCCTGCAATCTCCTGGGGGAGCCGGCGGAGCTGAGCTAACAAGCCCGATGTGCTGGTGGCTGGCTACCCGGCGCCCTGTAGCAAGGTGAACGTCAGGCGGTGCCTCGCGGCTCAAGGGCGAGCCGCTGGGGTGTCACTCGGCGAGGCCTCCGTGATAGTCGGGAAGCGGAGGCTCATCGAGAACGGCCGGCCGAGTGACCGAGGACGGGATGCCGGGATCGGCTCGCGGTCGAAGACCGCCACCCCGCCGAAGACGCTGGTGGACGCGACGTAGGCGCTCTGGCCGTCGGGGCTGACCGCCACCGACGCGGCACCGTCGAGTGCCGCCCCGTCGCTGCAGGGGGCGGCCCCGGTCTCCGAGATGCAGCCCGCCGCGGCCGGCTTCTGGGCCAGCGTCCCGTTCGGGGCGCGGTCGAACACCGCCGCCGCGTCGCTGCCCTGAGCTGCGACGTAGGCGCTCTGGCCGTCGGGGCTGACGGTCACCTGCTCGGCGCTGCCGAGCGCCGTCCCGTCGACGCAGGGGCCCGTCCCCGTGTCTGAGATGCAGCCTGCCTCGGCGGGCTTCTGGGCCAGCGTGCCATTCGGGGCGCGATCGAACATCGCCAGCTTGCCGTTCACCTCAGACGTGACGTAGGCGCTGTGGCCGTCGGGGCTGACCGTCACCTCCTCGGCGTCACTGAGCGCGGTGCCGTCGGCGCACCGGCCGTCCCCGGTCTCCGAGATGCAACCGGCCACGCCGCGCTTCTGGACCAGCGTCCCGTCCGCGCCACGGTTGAACACCGCCACCGCGCTGTCGTCCCCAGACGCGGCGTACACGCTTTGGCCGTCGGGGCTGACCGCCACCGACCTGGCACCGTCGAGTGCCGCCCCGTCGCCGCACGGGGCGGCCCCGCTGTCCGAGATGCAACCGGCCGCGCCGGGCTTCTGGGCCAGCGTCCCGTCCAAGGCGCGATCGAGCACCACCACCGCGTCGCTGACAAGAGACGAGACGTACACAGTCTGGCCGTCGGGGCTGACCGCCACCGTCTCGGCGCCGTCGAGTGCCGCCCCGTCGCCGCACGGGGCGGCCCCGCTGTCCGAGATGCAACCGGCCGCGCCGGGCTTTTGGGCCAGCGTCCCGTTCGGCGCCCGGTCGAACACCACCACCGCGTCGCTTCCGATTGACGCGACGTAGACGCTCTGGCCGTCGGGACTCACCGCCACCGAGCGGGTTTGGTCGAGTGCCGCGCCGTCGCCGCAGCGGCCGGCCCCGGTCTCTGAGATGCAACCGGCGACACCACGCTTCTGAGCCAGCGTCCCGTCGCTGTCACGATTGAACACGGCGACGGCCTCACTGGACCCCACGTAAACGCTCCGGCCATCGGGACTGACCGCCACGGAGTTCGCGTTCTCCACTTCCGTCGCCGGCGAGCAGAAACCAGCGACGCTCAAGCAACCCGCCGCGCCCGGCTTCTGAATCAGGTCACCGGGCGCCGCCGCGGCCTCAGCGGCCACAACGCCGCTCAACAGACACGCCACGAACAGCGCCCTGACAAGCCCGGCCTTGAGACCTGCGGCCCGGTTCGGGTCGAGCGTACGGTCATCAACTCGGGCCATGTTGGCCTCCTGTGGAGCGGAGCTCCGATCGCCTACCGTGGGACAAGCAACCTGCAATGACCGGACGGCCCGACAACGGGTCCGGCCCGCTTGCCGCATGCAGAGTGGCCCTTTAGGTGGAAAGACGCTCGAACGCGGCTTTTATTCCACCGATCGCACAGGTCATCCGATCCGCTACCGGGCTCGCACCACTTGAGCTCACCGCTCAGCATTCCGGTCGACTGGGGATCGTGTGGCTCGCCACCGCTCCACAGCGCCGACCGTGAGGGTCTCCTGCGTGGGGGCCGCTCTCCCGTTCCCAGCCAACTCCTGCTGGGCGGCTACCCCCTCCTCGCCACTTCCACTTTATACCGCATCCGAGCGGCTCATGAGGCCTTGATCCGTGCCCCATAATCGCCCGCCGCAAGTGAGAACCCGACGGAACTGGAGCAGCGAAATGCGGGCGTTTTCCTCGACGTATCCGACGGGAGGGCGGCTATGACCGAGCATGCGGTGGTGATCGCCGGAGGCGGTCCGGCGGGGATGATGCTGGCGGCGGAGCTGGCGCTGGCGAAGGTTGACGTCGCGGTCGTCGAGCGGCGTCCCGATCACGTACTCGCCGGCTCGCGGGCCGGCGGCCTCCTCACACGCACGATCGAGGTGCTCGATCAGCGCGGCGTCGCTGATCGGTTCCTCGCTGAGGGTCAGGTGCATCAGGCCATGCCGTTCGGCACCGCGATGATGGACATGAGCGACCTGCCGACGCGTCATCCGTATTTCCTCGGGATCTTTCAGAACGAGATCGAGCGGATCATGGCCGCCTGGATCGCCGAGCTGCCGGTGCGGATCTACTACGGGAGTGAGGTGACGGGCTTCGCGCAGGACGACACCGGCGTCGAGGTCGAGCTGTCGGACGACCGGTCGCTGCGGGCGGGGTATCTCGTCGGATGCGACGGAGGACGAAGCCTGATCCGCAGAGCCGCCGGCATCGAGTTCCCGGGGTGGGATCCGACCAGGAGCAATCTGATCGCCGAGGTCGAGATGACCGAGGAACCGCCGCAGGGCATCCGCCACACCGCCGCCGGCATCCACGCCCTCAGCACGATGGAGGATGGGAGGACGGTGCGGGTGGTCACGACCGAGCAGCAGATCGGGCCGAGCAGCGAGCCCGGCTTAGCCGACCTGAGCGAGGCGCTCGTCACGGTGTACGGGACCGACTTCGGGGTCCACAGCCCCACGTGGATCTCCAGGTTCACCGACATGACGCGGCAGGCCGCGGCCTACCGGGTGGGACGAGTTCTGCTGGCCGGGGACTCGGCGCACGTGCATTACCCGGCGGGTGGACAGGGCCTCAGCCTCGGCGTGCAGGACGCGGTGAATCTGGGATGGAAGCTGGCTCAGGTGGCCGGCGGGACCTCCCCGGAAAGCCTCCTGGATACCTATCAGGACGAGCGTCATCCGGTTGTCGCCCGCATCCTTGAGCACACGATGGCTCTGGGCGCGCTCCAGCGCCAGGACGAGCGCATGAAAGCCGTGGTGGATGTGGTGTCGGAGTTCGCGGGCATGGACGAGCCCCGCAAATGGCTCGTCGGGATCCGCTCCGGACTGGACATCCACTACGACCTCGGTGAGGGACATCCGCTGCTCGGGCGCCGCATGCCCGATCTCGACCTCGTGACCGCCGGCGGCCCGCTCCGAGTCTTCGAGCTGCTGCACGATGCCAAGCCGGTGCTGCTCAACCTCGGTGAGCCCGGCGGCTTCGACATCTCTCCATGGGCTGACCGGGTTCAGCTGATCGACGCCGAATACGCCGGCCGGTGGGAGCTTCCGGTACTTGGCGCGGTCACCGCTCCCACCGCCGTGCTGATCCGGCCCGACGGATACGTTGCCTGGGTCGGAGACGGAACCCGTCTCGGACTCCGTGAAGCGCTGACCACCTGGTTCGGACTGCCCGCTGCGGCATAGCCACCAGCTTCCGCCGTAGCCGGTACATTGGAAATATGGTTTGGCCAATTGTCACTCGCCGACCCTTGGGCAGGCCGACCTGCTGAGCGAATGAGCGCACGTTCGCAGGAGGAGGGCCAAGTGGAGGTCGACGGGGGGCGCGTGTGGTTCGCGCGATTCGGCAATGGTCCGGCCACCCCAGTCCTGGTGCTTCACGGTGGCCCCGGCGCTGGGCACGAGTACCTCTCTCCGTTGACGGACCGCCTTAGCCGCGTCCGGCCCGTCGTCGTCTTCGATCAACTGGGCTGTGGCCGGTCAGAGCACCCGGAGGACGATGCGCTCTGGACGCTCGACCGCGCCGTCTCGGAGGTCCAGGCGGTGCGAGCGGCGCTCGGGCTGGAGGAGTGCCATCTACTCGGCCATTCGTGGGGCGGCTGGCTGTCGATCGAGTATGTCGTGCGTGGGGCCACTGGGATCGGCGGCCTGGTTCTTGCCAGCGCGTCAGCCTCGATGCCGCAGTTCGTCGAGGAAGTCAACCTCCTCGTCGATCAGATGCCCGAGCCGCACCGCTCGATTCTGATCGACCTTGGGGCCCAGGGCCGCTATTCGGACCCGAGCTACCTCAGTGCCCTCGACGCGTTCTATCACCGGCACCTGTGCCGGCTTGACCCTTGGCCCGACCTGCTGGTCGAGAGCCTGGAGCAGGAGGGCGACAACCGGGCGTACGAGGTCATGGCCGGCCCGAATGACCTCGTTGTCACCGGCAGCCTCAAGTCATGGGATCGCGAAGCCGATCTGGAGCGGATCGAGGCGCGCACCTTGGTGACCTGCGGCCGGTATGACGAGGTCACGCCCGCGTGCGCGGCGACGTTGGCGGCGGGCATCGCCGATGCGAAGCTCACCGTGTTTGAGGAGAGTGGCCACATTCCCCATCTCGACCAGGCCGATGAATACGCGCGCGAGGTAGCTGCGTTCCTCGAGGCCGTCGACAACGGATAGACGCGTGGCGTCGGCCGGCCAACGCCCCGAGCGCATGAACGGCTCTCCCATCCTCATACGGGGGGGCCTGGTGGTGACCATGGAGGCAGGAGGTCCGGATCCGTTCGTCGGCGACGTTCTGGTTCGGGACGGTGCGATCGCAGAGGTGGCGCCCTCCGTCGAGCCGCCCCCCGGGGCTCAGGAGATCGACGCATCGCGCCGGCTCGTGACGCCGGGCCTCGTCAACGCTCACATGCACTCGTTCGAGTCCACCTACCGCGGACGCTACGAGCGCCTTCCGATGGAGCTCTGGGCGCTCTACGGATACCCGACCCTGGGGGCGCAACCGCTCGACGAGGAGCTTCTGTACCTGCGGACGATGGTCGTCGCCATCGAATCGCTGCGCAACGGAGTCACGTCACTCCTCGACGACATCGACGAATGGAGTGGCCAGACCCTCGATGCCCTCGAGCCGGTGTTTCGCGCCTATGCGGCCAGTGGAATCCGCGCAAGTTGCTCCGGCAACTTCCAGAACCTCTTCGACGTCGACGTCTTGCCGCACGCGAACGAGGTCGTGCCGGACACGGAGCGGGCGCTGCTCACGAGCGGCGCCACTCCGTCGGACCGGGAATACCTCGAGTTCCTCAGAGAGGCCTTCGACCGCTTCCACCGGCCGGCGGAGCGGCAGCGGTTCGTGATCGCGCCGTGCGGGCCCCAGTGGTGCACCGAGAGTCTGCTGGTGGCGACCCATGGCCTCGCCAGGGAGCTCGGTGTCAACTACCACGTCCACGCACTCGAGACGAGGGTGCAGATCGCCACCCAGCGAGAGTTCTACGGCGACTCCCTGATCGCGTTCATGGATCGTCTCGGCGTTCTCGACGAGCTCACGACTCTCGCCCACGCGATCTGGATCACGGACGGCGATGTCGAGCGTCTGGCTGCCTCCGGTGCGGCCGTCGTCCACAACCCGATCTCGAACCTGAAGCTCGGCGCGGGCATCGCGCCCGTTCGGGCGTTGCTGCAGGCGGGCGTGCCTGTGGGCCTGGGCACCGACGGGCCCTCCTGTAACGACACGGCCCGGCTGTTCGACACGATTCGGGTGGCCGCCCTGCTCCAGAACGTGACGCATCCGGATCCCTCGACATGGCCCACGGCGCGCCAGATCGTGGAGGCGGCAACGCGCGGCAGCGCGCGGGCGGCGGGGATCTCCGACGAGGTCGGGACGCTGGCGGTGGGCAAGCGCGCGGATCTGGTCCTATTCGACCTCGACACCCTGAACTTCACTCCTCTCAGCGATCCCTATCGCCAGCTCGCGTTCAGCGAGAACGGGACGTCGATCCGCCTGGTGATGGTGGATGGCGAGGTGGTGGTGGAGGACGGTCGCTGCACGCTCGTCGACGAGGACGCGGTCCTTGCCGAGTTCCGCTCTCGCCTCGGCGAGTTCGCCGCGTACCACCAGCAGCTCGAGGACCGTTACCGCAGGTTCCACCCCTACATCGAGGAGATCCATCGGCGCTGCTCCGCCGAGACGCTCGACTTCGTGCAGGCGGGCACGTCCGGCCGATGACCGGGACCTTCCTTGACGTGCCCACGTGCGAGCCGTCCGCGGGAGCCGTGGCGTCGCGACAGGCCCGGGCCGCGGTGCTGGGCGCCCCTGTCGACACCCAGGTGGTCCCATCGAGACCGGGAACCAGCCTGGGGCCGGGGGCATGCCGGGCGGCCTCGCAGCAGTACGCGGGCAACCCCACGCTGGAGTATGAGCTCGACGTAGCCGACTGGTGGCGTCTGGTCGACTGCGGTGATGCCGCCATCGAGGTCGGCGACATCGCCCGCTTTCACGCCCAGATCACCGCCAGCGTGGGTGAGGTCCTCGACGGAGGGGCGGTGCCCATTCTGCTCGGCGGCGATCATTCGGTGCCCAACGCGGCCATGGCCGCGCTTGCCTCGCGGACCGACGGCCGTGTCGGGTTTCTCAACATCGACGCCCACCTGGACACGGCCGACGAGGTCGATGGCGAGCGCATGACGATGGCCTCGCCGGTGGCCCGCGCCGTTGACCATCCCAACGTCGAGGCGCAGAACGTGGTGGTGTTCGGCGCCCGCGGCTTGGCGAACTCATTCGACGAGATAGAGAACGCCCGGCGGCTCGGGGTGAGGTTCTACACGATGGCCGAGATCACGGCGCGCGGCCTGACGGCGACGCTGGACGAGGCCCTCGATGCCGTGTGGGACGGAGTGGAGACCGTCTACGTGTCCTTCGACAACGACGCTGCCGACGCCGGCGTCGCGCCGGGCACCACCGCCCCCGAGCCGTTCGGCTTCACCGCGCGGGAGATGCTCCAGATCGCGGAGCGCGTGGGAGGCCGAGGCGTCGGCTTGCTCGACGTGGTCGAGCTATCGCCGACGTACGACGTGGCGGGGATCACGGCCCGCCTCGACTGCTGCTTCATCGTCTACCTGTTCTGCGCGTACGCACGCGCCCTCGAGGCGGGGACCGCGTCGCCGCCGCCCTACTCGTCATGGAGGGAATCGTGAGCTCCGCGGCACGATGACCGGGCTCGACCTCGCAAGCTGGCTCGAGGCGTACGCCAAGGCCTGGCACGAACACGACGGCGACGCCGTGGCGGCGCTGTTCACCGAGTCCGGTGTCTACCGCTCGGCGCCGCTACGTCCCGCTCACGAGGGCCGAGAGGCGATCAAGCGCTACTGGCGTGAGGAGCCCGAGCTGCACGAGGAGCTCGACCTGCGCTTCGGGAATCCCATCATCAGCGGCCGGCGAGCCGCGGTCGAGTGGTGGGCAACCATGCTCCAGGACGGAGAGCCCGTAACCGGGCCCGGCTGCCTGGTCCTCAGCTTCGACGAGAACGGCCTCTGCGAGGAGCTTCGCGAGTACTGGCACGAGGAGCCCGGCCGCGTCTCGCCGCCGCCGGGCTGGGGAGCGTGAGGGGGAGCCCTCAGCCGGAGGTGCCGGCGCCGGCGAGGTGCCCGGAAAGGACCTCGCAGCCGTCATCGGTCACGGCTATGACGTGCTCGAGGCGTACCGAAGCGTCCGGGAGGTAGATGGCCGGCTCCATCGCCATGACCATCCCGCTGGCGAGCTGACCTGCCTCGGAGGGAACGAGGCGGGGCGACTCCTGGAAGTCCAGGCCGATGCCGTGTCCGCCCCCACCCGTGTACGGGGGGTAGTCGCGTCCGATGCCCGCCCTCATGAGCGCGTCGAGCTCTGAGATCGGGAGCCCGGGCCGCACAGCCTCCGTCGCGCGCTCGAGGACCTGGCGCACGGTCGTGAGCATGTGCTCCTGAGCCGCCGACGGCGGTCCGAGGGTCTGGGTGTTGCAGGAGTCTCCCCAGTAGGAGCCCACCCGTGGGGCGATGTCGGTGAGCACGAGGTCGTCTTCGCGGAGCTCCTGGTCGCGCCCGGCTCGTAAGGGTCCGAGCGACGCTTCGAGGATGCACGGCACCGGCCCACCGGCCTCATCGGTGACTACGGCCCGGACTTCGTCAAAGAGGTCGCCCTGCCGCTGACCGTCGTGCGCCAGGCGCGCCACCGACGCCTGGGCCGCATCGCAGACGGCGACAGCGGCGCGGATGAGCTCCAGCTCGGCCGGCGACTTGCGCATTCGAAGCGCCATCACCAGCTCGCCGGCGTCGCGCCAGTCCGGGGTGACCCCGCGCTCGGACAGCAGGGAGAAGACGTTCGCCGGGAGGCTGGCCGGCTGGTGTCCGACCGCGCGTGCACCCTTGAGGACCCGGCCGAGGGAGTCGCTCAGCCGCGAGCGGGGGGCCAGCGGCTCGAGGCCGGCAAACGTCTCGAAACTCTCGATCGCGAGCGGGCCCACGCGATCGACCGGGGTCCCGGCCAGCTCGAGGTCCGGCTCGCCCGCGCACAGGGTGGCCTCACCGGCAGCGGTGACGACAAGTGCGGCCGCCTGGCCCGCGCAGAATGGATTCGGGCCGAGACTGGAGGTCCCGGAGTAGCCCACCAGGTAGGTCAGATCGCTGGGTGCGGTTACCACCAGCGCATCGAGTCCAGCCGCGCGGACGCGCTCGGCGCAAGCCCCCCGTCGGTCTGCGAACTCGTCGCCCCGGATCCCGTTCACCGCGTCCGAGCCAAGCTGCATCTGCTGCTCCTAAGGTCTCGCTGACAACAGGCGGCGGCCGGGCGGCGACGTTAGCCCACGGGACCTCGGTGCGCAAGGAGCCCCGCCGAGTCTGGTACACCTTCCGATCCTCGCGGCGGCCTGCCCGGAGTCAGGTCACCACCACCAAAGGAGACGTGCATGGAGCGGCTCGGGGGACGGATGGCGATCGTCACGGGCGGGGGAAGCGGGATAGGGCGTGCGATCGCCCTCGCGCTCGGACGCGAGGGGGCGACGGTGGTGGTCGGCGACCGGGACGCAGACGCCGCGAAGGAGACCTGCTCCAGCGTCATCGAGACCGGAGCGCGCGCCGAGCCCGCCGTCTGCGACGTGTCAGACGAGGAGTCGGTGGAGTCGATGTTCGCCACCGCTGAGCGCCTCGGTCCCATCGACATCCTTATCAACAACGCCGGCTTGGGGGCGGGCGGCGACGCGGTGGCGACCACCGTGGAGGAGTGGGATCTGACTCTCGGGGTCAACCTGAAGGGCGTCTGGCTCTGCTCCCGCGCGTTCCTGCGCCGGGCGCTCGAGGCCGGCCGCCCCGGAGTGATCGTGAGCACCTCGTCGACGAACGCGTGGTACGCGGAGCCGGAGTCCGCGGCGTACACCGCTTCGAAGGGAGGAGTCTCTGCCCTCACCCGCTCGATGGCCTTGGACTACGCACGCCACAACGTGCGTGTCAACTGCGTCTGCCCCGGGATCATCGATACGCCGATGACCCAGCCGATGCTCGCCGCCCAGGCGGACCCCGAAGCCACGCGGCAGCATTTTGGATCCCTGCACGCGATCGGTCGTATGGGGCGGCCTGAGGAGATAGCCGAGGCGGTGGTGTTCCTGGCCACCGACGAGGCGAGCTTCCTCGTCGGGTCCGAGCTCGTGGTCGACGGAGGCCTGAGCATCGGTACGAGGATCTTCCCCGAGGAGCGCTGACGATCATGGGAGCTGGTTGGGAGCGGTTGGAGAGCCGGCTGTGGGAGACGGCCGCGGTGGTGCTCTTACGAGGCGAGTCGGCCGTGGTGGTGGACCCGGGTGTCACACCGGACGAGATCGAGCGGATCGAGAGCCAGGTGACGGCTGCCGGCGCGAGCGTCGACGCCGTGCTGATCACGCACGTGCATTCGGATCACACGGGCGGAATCGGACGCTTCCCCGACGCGCTCGTCTGGATGAGCCCCGCGGCCGCTGCGGAGGTCGAGAGTGGAGGCGCCGCCCGTTCGCTGCGGTCCCATGCGCAAGACCACGGCTTCGAGTACACCGGTGAGCCACGCTGCGATCGCATCCTGGAGCCCGGCCTGGCCCTCGAGGCCGGCGCCTTCACGGTCGAGACACTCGCACTGCCCGGGCACACCGATGGCGGTGTGGCCTACCGGGTGCGGTCCGAGGGAGTCCTGATCGTCGGTGACTACCTCTCGGCCTATGAGTTTCCCTTTGTCTACCAGTCCACCGCCGCGTATCGAGCGAGCCTGGCGGCCCTGCTGGACGGGCTGCACAGAGATCCACCCCGCGCCGTCGTGCCGGGTCACGGGCGGGCGCTTGCGCCTGCGGAGGCGATCGCCATCGCCGAGGAGGACCTTTCCTACCTCCACGAGCTGCACCGAGCGGTGGGGGAGGCGTTGGCGTCCGGGTCCTCTCCGGCCGAGGCCGCTGAGGCGGGGGCCGGAGTCGAGCCGCCGCGCCCGGCCGGCGAGCTCGGCGACCAGCGTCTCGGCAACGGCCGCTGCCAGGTCGCGGAGTTGATCGGCTCCGAGGACTAGCGCCGTGTCCCAACCCGATCCCGCGCCCACGTCGTCGGGCGGCACGCTCTACGGCAGCCGCCACGCGATCTCGGCAGGCCACTACCTTGCCGCCTCGGCCGGCTTCTCCATCCTCGAGGCCGGCGGCAACGCCACGGACGCCGGCTGTGCCGCGGGCATCGCCCTTGCCGTGTTGTGCCCCTTCGAGGTTGGCTTCGCCGGGGTGGCGCCGATCATGATTCGGGAGGCCGACGGGGACGTGGTCACGCTGGCCGGGCTGGGCGGCTGGCCGCGCAGCATCCCACCGGACCTGTTCCTTCGCGAACACGGCGGGGCGATCCCGGTGGGGCTGCTGCAGACCGTGGTTCCCGCGGCCCCGGATGCGTGGCTGAGCGCCCTACGCGACTTCGGCACGATGTCCTTCGGCGAGGTCGCCTCCGAGGCGATTCGCTTCGCGCGCGAGGGCTTTGCCGTCTATGAGCTGTTCGCCGAGTCGGTGGCGGAGGAGGCGGCCTCCTACGCGCTGTGGCCGTCCAACGCCGCGCTGTTCACGCCCCGGGGGCGAGCGCCCGAGGTGGGGGAGCGCTTCCTCCAGGAGGATCTGGCCGGGACGCTGGATCTGATGGCCGACGAGGAGCGAAGGGCGGCTCCGGGAGGGCGCCTGGCAGGACTCGAGGCGGCGCGCTCGGCCTTCTACACGGGCGAGATCGCGCAGCGAATCGTCGCTTACCACGAGACGCACGGCGGTTATCTCACGGCGGCCGACCTCGCGTCGTTTCGAACCCCGCGCGAAGCCCCCGTCCGCGTCCGCTGGCGCGACTTCGAGCTGTTCACCTGTGGCCCTTGGTGTCAGGGCCCGGTGCTCGCCGAGGCGCTGCTGTTGATCGAGCACATGGGGTTGTCGGCCGCCAGCATCGACGACCCGGACTACGCCCATCTCCTGATCGAGGTCCTGAAGGCCGCCTTTGCCGACCGCGAGTACCGCTACGGCGATCCGAACTTCGTGGATGTCGGCGTCGATCAGCTGATGTCAGATGAGCACCTCGAGGCGCGGGCGGCGGGAATCGATCGCCGGCGCGCCTACCCCGAGCTGCCCGGTCCGATCGGAGCGGATCCTTCCCTCGTCGACCTCCTGCCCTCGCCCGAGCCGACCGCCTCGGTCGGTGGCCACAGTGACACGTCGTACGTGTGCGTCGTCGACCGCTGGGGCAACGTCTTCTCGGCTACTCCCTCCGACGCGTCCTCAGAATCACCGGTGATCCCGGGCACGGGTTTCGTGCCGTCCACCCGCGGGACTCAGTCGCGCACCGACCCTCGTCACCCCTCAGGCGTCGCTCCGGGCAAGCGGCCGAGATTGACGCCGAGCCCCGCACTGGCCGTGCGCGACGACGGCTCGGTCTTCGTGTTCGGATGCCCCGGAGGTGACATGCAGGCGCAGGCGATGCTGCAGGTGTTCGTGAACGTCTTCCACTTCGGTCTGGACGTCCAGGAGGCCATCGATGCTCCTCGCATCTCCACGTGGAGCTTTCCGAACTCGTTCGCGCCTCACGAATACCGTCCCAATCACGTCGCGGTGGAGGGTCGTTACGGAGATCGCTTCCTCGATGACCTGACGGCCAGAGGTCATTCCGTGGAGCGCTGGCCGGACTACACCCGGCTGGCGGCGGCGGTCGAAGCCATCTACGTGGACGCGAGCGGAGGGTTCTTGCGCGCCGGTGCGGATCCGCGCCAGCCGGCGGGCGCCGTCGTCGCGTGACGACGATCAGCCCGGTGCAGAGGAGTCCGGGAGCTCGAGCCAGTCCCGCCAACGGATGCCGGCCGAGAAGCCTCCGTCGTAGGTGACCACGCTGCCGCTCATGTACGAGGCGTCGTCCGAGGCGATGAACGCATAGAGGGCGGCGATTTCGGCTGGATCCCCTGCGCGGTCCATCGGGATCTTCAGCCTGTACTTGGCCCAGAACTCAGCGTTCTCGACCATCGGAGCGCTCGCACGGGTCCTGATCATGCCCGGGACGATCGCGTTCACACGGATGCCGTGGGGTGCGAGGTCGATCGCCATCACCTGGGTCAGCGTCGACACGGCGGCCTTGGCGGCGCTGAAGGCGGCCGTGTGCTCGTCACCCATGAAGGAGTTCGTCGACGAGGTGTTGATGATCACGCCGCCGCCCCGGCTGGCCATCACACGGGCGGCCCGCTGGCCGAGGAGGAAAGTGGCCTTCACGTTGACGTCGAACGTCCGTTCAAACGTCTCGAGACTCGCTTCGAGGAACGGGTCGGGGTAGCGGATGAAGCCCACCGTCACGACCAGGATGTCGAGTCCGGCGCCGTGCTCGGTCGCCCGCTCGACGGCGGCGTCCGCTCCGGCGACCTCGGCCACGTCCAGCGCAGCTCCGGCCACGTCGTGGCCCGCGTCGCGGAGCTCCGACAGCGTGGTCTCGAGGGCGTCGGCGTCGGCCGGCGCTCCGACGATGAAGACGCGTGCGCCTTCACCGGCCAGCCGGGTGGCGACGGCCTGTCCGATGCCGCTGCTGCCGCCCGCGACGAGCGCGCTGCGACCCGAGAACCTGCCCTGCGACCCTGCCGGGTCAACCATGCTCATCGTCCTCCGTGCCGGGGGCGAATGGCGCCGAGACTCCAGCGGCTTGCACGCGGAGGTAAGAATACTTGACAACTTCGCCTCTTCGGCCATACAGTGCGATCGAGGTCCTCAAGACGCAGAAACAGACGAGGCCAAGGGGGAGGGCGCGTGTCCGAGCGTCAAAGTGTTCATCGAGCGACCCACCGCGCGGACGCGTAGGCACGGGCGTGGATCAGAACTCCCCGCCGGAGCCGGTCTGGGCGAAGCAATGCGGCTCCTGACGTCAGACAACCTGTCGTCGCCGACGGGCGCGTTCTCACACGGAGTGGTCGCCGGCGACATGCTCTTCCTGTCCGGCCAGTGTGGCGTCGACGCCGAGGGCAACACGGTCGGGGTCGGCGACGTGGCCGCACAGACTCGCCAGGCAGTGCGGAACCTCGAGATCGTGCTCGAGGAGGGGGGCTTCCAGCTGAGCGATGTCGTTTACGTGACGACGTTCCTCGTCGATCTCGAGGACTTCGACGACTACGACCGCGCATACGCGGAGGCATTCGGATCACACCGTCCGGCACGGGCCACCGTTCGTGCGGACATTCACTCCCCCGACCTGCTGGTCGAGATCCAGGCCATCGCCAAGCGAGGCTGAGGGCAGCGCCATGCGGGTCGGCGACGTTCGGTTCACGATCGTAAAGGTTCCTTTCACCGTGCCCGAGACGTGGTACTTCGGGCGGTCCTGGGGCCTCACCACGGCGATCATCGAGGTCGAGACGCACGACGGGCTCGTCGGGATCGGTGAATGTCCGGGCGTTCCGGACATCTCGGCCGCCACCCACGCCGTTCAGGCGATGGTCCCGCGACTCCTGGAGCGAAACCCGCAGGACATCCTGCCCTTCCTGCGAGACGTCCAGATGCACGGCTGGCACCACTCCCCGTATCAGGGGAACCTGGCCGTCGCCTCTCTCGAGATGGCGATGTGGGACCTCGTCGGCAAGGCCGGTGGCCTCCCTCTTCACGCGATGTTCGGGGGCCTCGAGCGACGCCGGGTTCCCTACTACTGGTACATCCCCGTCCCGGAGCGTGACGAGGAGACCGTACGTCGGCAGGCGGCCGAGGGGGTTGCACGCGGCTTCGAGACGATGTACCTGAAGATCGGCTTCGAGCTCGCCAACGACCTCGCCCTGGTGCGCGCGATTCGGGACGAGGTCGGGCCGGACATCGCGATCCGCGTGGATGCAAACGAGGGCTGGTCGCCCTTCACCGCGATTGAAGCGCTTCATGCCTTCGAGGACGTGAATCTCGAGTTTCTCGAGCAGCCCATCGACATGCACGACATCGCGGGCCTCGCCTACCTGCGCAGGCAGACGCGCACCCGGATAGGCGCCAACCAGTCCGCATGGCTCATGCACCAGGTGCCCGAGATCCTGGCGCAGCGAGCAGCCGATGTCGTGGTGACCGATCCGCACCAGCTGGGGAGCCTCGTCGCCTTCCGGGATGCCGCGCGGATGTGTGAGGCGGCCCACGTCCCCATCGTCAAGCACAGCTTCGGGGATCTGGGAGTGACCACGGCGGCGACCCTGCACGTGCTCGGGGGTCTCCACGAGCCGACGCTCGCCCATCAGACCCACCTGACGATCCTCGAGCACGATCTTCTCGCGAAGCGGCTGGAGTTCAACGATGGGCATCTCGAGGTCCCGGACGAACCAGGGATCGGCGTCGAGCTCGACCGCGACGCGCTCCAGCACTACGCAGAGCTACACGAACGCATCAGCGACCTGTCCGGATACGGCCACCACGACCAGGAGTCGCCCATCCCTTCGGGACTCCTCGCGGCGGCGGCGACTCACGGCATGCACCAGGGTGACGAAGGAGGAAGGCAATGATGGCGGGGCAGAGGATTCCTGGTCGGTACACACGGCGCACCGTCCTTTCGAGGGCCGCCGGCGGAGCGGTGGCATTGGGAGCCGGTGGTTCGCTGCTCGCGGCGTGCGGGGGCGATGATTCATCCGGGGGAGGATCGGGTGACGTCAACGCTTGGATGTGGGGCGATGCCTCGAACATGAACGACTGGCTGCGCGACGTGACAACCAAGTACAAGTCCGCCAAGGGCGGCAGCGACGTGAAGGTCGCGATGCAGCAGGTCGAGACCCTGGTCTCGAACTTCGCAGCGGCGGCGGCCGCCGGCAAGGGCCCGGACGTGGCCGCCCAATGGGCGACCCAACCGGTGCTCGCACAGGCCTGGGCGGGCGCGGTCGAGCCACTGGATGGGCTCATCCCGAAGTCGGAACAGGACCATTGGGTGTTCCGGCAGGAGAACCAGTACGGCGGCAACCAATGGGCCGCTCCGCTCTACCTGATCGGTCAGCCGTTCTGTTACAACAAGAAGCTCTTCGAGCAGGCGGGACTCGACCCGTCCGCCCCGCCGAAGACCTGGGACGACCTGCTGGCCGCCTGCGCCAAGCTCAAGGCCGAGGGGATAACGCCGCTGGCGATCGGCAACAAGGACACGTTCGGGGGGCGCTGGGCATTTGCCTTCCTCGCCGTACAGACCCTCGACTCCTTGGATGACCTGAAGGCGCCCCTGCTCGGTGACGCGTCCTTCGGGGATCCCCAGTTCTCGGAGTGGATGGAGCGCTGGAAGGAGCTCATCGACAAGGGCTACTACAACAACGACGCGATGTCGCTCGACGGGCAGGGCGGGTACGACGTCTTCGGGGCGGGCAAGGCCGCGATGGCGTGGGCCGTCGAGAACGGCGCCATCGCTTGGGGCGAGGCCCTGGGCGACGAGAACGTCGCGCAGCTGGACTTCCCGAAGTACGGGAGCGGGAAGCTGGCGGACGCCTACACCGCGACCCAATCCACGTCCTACTTCGTGACATCGTGGGCGGGCGATAAGGAGATGGCCGCCGACTTCCTGACGTTCCTGCATGAGCCGGCCCAGCTCAAGTCCCAGTACGACGTGTGCAAGGTGGTGCCAGCGGACGATCGGTTCGACAGGAGCGTCATCAAGAGCCCGCTGCGAAAGGCGCTTGCGGATCGGGCCAGCACGGGACTTCAGATCTGGCTCGAGAACTGGATTCCGCCGAGCGTCGACGAGACGGCCAACGGGCCCGGGGGACAGAAGCTCATGACGGGTGGCAGCGTCGATGAGGTCACCGCGCTCTGGGATCAGCAGGCCAAGGTCTGGCGCGAGCAGAACCCGGACATCGCGAAGAAGTTCAGCGACTGGCAGATGACGCCGGTGACGGTCTGATCGCTGGAGCGGCTCGAGCTGCCGCAGCTACCTCACCGGAACCGCAGCCAGCGGATGGCCGATCGCTCCGCGCCTGATCTCAGCGCCGCGGTGAGCCCCGCTCGGCCGGTGGATTCCCCGGCAACCGCCGCGCGGGCGGCCGGCGGCCGTGAGACGCGCCGCGCGAGCAAGCCACCTCTCCGAAAGCGCATCAGCCGAGGCCGGCTATGGACGATCCCCTACCTGCTTCCAGCGGCGGCGCTGATCGGATTCGCCTTCGGCTATCCCATCTTGAAGCTGATCGACTACAGCTTCCAGACGAGGCCGAACGTGCCCGGCTCGATGCGCACGACGGCAAACTTCGGGCTAAGCGTCGAAGATCCGAGCTTCTCGGATGCCGTCGAGCACAATCTGACCCTGCTCGCGGCGGTGCCGATCCTCGTGGTCGTCGCGCTCGTCCTGTCGATTCTCTTGTTCAGCTCGGGCCGCGCGGCGGGCGTATACCGGTCGGCACTCTTCCTGCCCTACGTCCTGTCGATCCCCGTTGTCGGACTGACCTTCGGCACCGTGTATTCACTCAACGGCGCGGGCAACGAGGTGCTCCGCAGCATGGGTCTCTCGGGGTTGGCGCAGGACTGGCTGGGCGACCCGTCCTACGCGCTCTGGGCGGTCCTCACGGTGATCGTCTGGAAGGAGTTCGGGCTGGGGGTGCTCCTCTTCTCCGCGCGCATGGCGACGATCGACCCCGATCTCTATGACGCCGCTCGGGTGGACGGGGCCCGCTGGTGGTCCCTACACCGCTTCGTCACGTTGCCTGCCCTGCGGCAGGTGATCGGGATCTTCGTGGTGATCGAGGCGATCACGATGCTCAGCTGGGTCTTCGGGTACATCTACACGATGACGAAGGGCGGCCCCGGTGGGGCAACCATCGTCATCGAGTACCTCATCTGGACCCAGGGATTCGCCGCTTCGAATCTCGGCCTGGCCTCGGCCACCGCAGTCATCCTGCTGGGCGGCCTGCTGGTCATCATCGTCGCGCAGGCGATCGTTCGGGCGGTCCTGTCTCGGAGGCCGACATGAGGCCGGCGGGGCTTGCCCGGCACGGGATCCTGATCGTGGCCATTCTCGTCACCTTGTCCCCGGTCGCCTTCATGGCGCTCACGTCGCTCAAGACCAGGGACGAGTACCGGCTCGACAAGGTCGGCATCCCTTCAGACCCGACGCTCGACAACATCGACACAGTCCTCAGCGATCCCAACCTCTCGACCTGGATCGCCAACAGCGTCGTGATCACCCTGGCCTCCGTGGCGCTGGCGATGGTTGCCGGTGTGCTCGCTGCTTATCCGATCGCCCGCAGTAGCGGCTGGTGGCCGCGAGGGCTCCTGCCGGGGATCGTCCTGCTGCTGGCCGTGCCCCCGGTGGTCCTGGTGGTCCCGCTGTTCATCATGATGGTCAACCTCGGGCTTCTGAACTCGAGGCTGGGGGTGATCATCACCTATGCGGGGCTGCTGACGCCGCTCGCGACCTACCTCATGGTCGGGTTCATCCGGGGGATCCCGCCCGAGCTCGACGAGGCGGCGGCCATCGACGGAGCCGGCCGTGGTCGAGTGCTGTTCCACGTGATCCTGCCGGTGATGCGCCCGGCGCTGGTGACGCTGGCGGTCGTGTCGGCGGTGTACGTCTGGAACGAGTTCCTCATCGCGCTGCTGTTCCTCCAGACGCAGGAGTCGCAGACCTTGGTGGTCGGGATCGCATCGCTCAGGGGGCGCTTTGACATCAACGAGCCCCTGTTGATGGCCTGGTCGCTGATCGCGTCGCTCCCGGTCATCCTCGCCTTCGTCCTCGGGCAGCGCTACTTCTCTCGCGGCCTGGTCGCCGGAGCACTCAAGTGACGAGCGCCACCGATCCGAACGCGGTCGACCTTCTAGTAACCGCGGAGCGGATGGTGCCGATGACCGGCGACCACATCGTCAGCGATGCCGCGGTGGCCGTCAGAGACGGCGAGATCGTTTACGCCGGTGAAGCCTCTGGAGCGGGGTCGCTGCGGCCGGAGCGCCTGATAGCGGCGGGCGACGCGGTGCTGCTCCCGGGCCTGGTCAATGCCCATACCCACCTGGGCGACCACATCTTCGGCACCCTGGTCGATGAGGCCGACGTCAGCGAGTCGCTGTACGAGGTCATATTCCCGCTGTCGGCCAACCTCGACGAGGGCCTGATCCACGCCGCGGCTCGTGCAGGGCTCTGGGACGCGCTGCGAAGCGGCGTGACCACCGTCTGTGACCAGAACATGCACGCCCAGGCCACAGCCCGAGCCGCGGCGGAGCTGGGCGTACGTGCCGTGGTCGCGGAGAAGGTCGTGGAGTACCGGATGGAGAGCACCCCGCGCTTCGACCGGGCGTCGCGAACGTTCGAGATGACCTGGGATCGGCCGGAGGCCGAGCGGCTGCTGGCACTCGGCATCCAATTCGCCGAGCGCTGGCGCGACCATCCGCTCGTGACGCCGGCAATCGGCCCGCTGGCAGCCGATCACCTGTCCACGGAGATGCTTCAGGAGTGTGCCCGGGCGGCGGAGGAGCTCGGACTCAAGCTGGTTCCGCACATCGCCCAGACCACGGCCGAGACGGCCGAGATGAGGCGGCGCGGCTACGACGGCTCGATCCGCTATCTGGAGGCGATCGGATTCCTGTCCCCGGCGGTCCACGCCGCCCACGTGGTCTTCGTAGACGACGAGGAGATCGCCATCGCCGCCGACCGCGGAATCTCGATGAGCTTCAACCCGATGAGCATGCTGTCCTGCCGTTGCTTCCCGCCGATCCGCCAGCTCCTGAAAGCCGGGGTGCGAAGTGGCTTCGGGACGGACGCCTTCACCATGGACCTCCTCGCCGATATGCGGCCGGGGATATACGCCGCGAATCTTCTCGGCGGTGACACAGAAGCTCCACTCGAAGCTTGGGATGTCCTGCGAATGGCGACGGTCGAGGGGGCCTCGGCCCTGGGCCTGGGGGATCGCATCGGCACGATCGAGGCCGGCAAGCGGGCGGATCTGGTTGTCCTCGACCTACACGATCCGCGTCTGTTTCAAGTGATCAACGTCGTCGAGGCGGTCGTCTACTACGCCGGCGCACGAAACGTGACGCACACGATCGTGGACGGGCGCGTCGTCTACGAGCGTGACATGCCCGACCGCATCGACGGAGACGAGATCTACGACACGGCGCGTCGAGCCGGCGCCGAGTGGCTGCGCCGCGGGCGGACGCTGATCGACGGCAGCCCGCTCGCCGGACGGATCGACGAACGGGCTTACGCCTCATGACCGGGTCGCTGGTAGTTCGTGGCGTCCGCGACCCGAGTGGGGAGGCGAGGGACATCGTCGTCGCCGGCGGATCCGTTGCGGAGGTCCCCGAGCCGGATGCCGATGAGATCCAGGGGGAGGGTCTGGTCGTGCTCCCGCGTCTCGTGGACGCCCACGTACATCTGGACAAGACCCTGGTCGGTGAACGCTGGTTCGCGCACCGGCCTGCGGACACGCTCCGGCAGCGGGCGCGCATGGAGCGACAGCTGCTCGACAGCGACGCGGTCGCTCCACTGGATGTCCGGGCCTCACGGCTGCTCGAGCAGGTGGTGGCCCTCGGCACAACGCTCCTGCAATCCCACGTGGACGTGGAAGACGCCGACAGCGTACGTCGCGTGGAGACGCTCCTGGCGGTCGCCGAGGAACACGCCGGGATGGTCGACGTGGCGCTCGTCGCCTTCCCGCAGGCCGGCCTGATGGGGACGCGGGAGTGCCGCCAGGCTCTCGATGCCGCCCTGGGGTTGGGTGCGGAGGCCGTCGGCGGCCTCGACCCGATGGGCCTCGACGGCGATCGCGATGGGCATCTCGACGTGGTCTTCGACCTCGCCGAGCGTCACGGCTGCCGGGTCGACGTGCACCTCCACGAGCCCGCCGAAATGGGCACGGCCACCATGCGAGCAATTGCGGAGCGCGCACGGGCCCGTGGGCTGCAGGGCAGGTGCGCCGTGAGTCACGGATACGCGCTTGCCCAGGTTGACGATTCCGAGCTCGGTGCCACGGCCGAGGCGATGGCGCAAGCCGGGGTGTCGCTGATCACGAGCGTCCCCGGTGACGGCCGTCTGCCCCCGCTTCGCCGTCTCCGTGAGCTGGGAGTCAACGCCATAGTCGCCTCCGACAACATCCGCGACTGCTGGTCGCCCTTCGGGACGGGAGATCAGGTGGCCCGGGCGGGACTCGCCGCCTACTGCAGCAACTGGCGCGAGGACCACGAGCTGAGCGATGCGCTGTCACTGGTCACCAACAACGCGGCTGCCGCGCTCGGACGACCGCTCTCCCGCTTGAAGCCGGGGGACCCTGCGGACTTCACCCTGCTGCCGGCCGAGAACCTCGCGGACGCTCTGGTCACCGCGCCGAGCCGGCGGATGGTGATCCGCGCCGGCAGCGTGATCGCCGACGACGGCCGGCTTGTCCATGACAACGCGGCCCCAGGCCGCACTCGATACATGCGGAGGTCTCAGCTATCCGAGGCATAGACGGAAAGATTGCCGTGGTAACCGGTGGGGGTGGGGGCATCGGCTCCGCGATCTGCCTTCGGCTCGCCGAGGAGGGGGCCGCAGTCACAGTGGCTGACCTAGACGCGCGGCGCGCAGAGGAGACCGCGAGGCAGGTGGAGGACCAGGGCGGGACCGTGATGCCCATGGCCGTCGACGTGTCCGATCCCGATGCCGTCCAGGCGCTGCTGGCCGAGACTGAGGCGCAGCTCGGGGCGGCCACGATCCTGGTCAACGCCGTCGGGATCAGCGAGGGGCAAGACGTCTTCAACACTGAGCCCGGGCAGTGGGATCGCACGCTCGCGGTCAACGCCGGGAGCTACTTCCTCTGCGCCCGAGCGCTCAGTACACGGCTGCGGGAGAGCAACAGCGCCGGAGCGATCGTGAACATCTCGTCGACCAACGCGTTCTACGCCGAGCCGAATGCGATCGCCTACACCGCCTCCAAAGGGGCGGTGGAGGCCCTCACCAAGGGACTGGCGCTCGAGCTCGCGCCGGTGAACATCCGGGTCAACGCAATCTGTCCGGGGATCATCCGCACACCGGTGACCGAAGGAATGCTCGCCGAGGCCGAGGACGCCGAGACGATGCTCGCGACCTGGAACAACGCGCACGCCCTGGGACGCATGGGAGCCCCCCACGAGATCGCGGCGGTCGTGGCCTTCCTGGTCTCCGATGACGCCAGCTTCGTGACCGGCTCGTCCTTCATCGCCGACGGCGGACTCAGCAGCGGGTGGTTGTTTTGAGCGCGTCTCGCACCGCTCGCGAGATGACGGGGGCCGACCGGACGCGCGAACTGCTCGCGGCGCAGATCGGCCGATCGCTGAACGAGCTGGAGACGCCCGTCGCGATGGTCGACCTCGACCGGCTGGAGGGGAATCTCCGGCGGCTGCAGACCTACGCCGACGAGCACGGCATTGCCCTATGGCCTCACACGAAGACACACAAGTCCGCCGAAATCGGCCTGCGTCAACTCGAGATCGGCGCCGGCGGTCTCACGGTGGTCAAGACAGGCGAGGCGGCCTACCTGCACGAGGCCGGGGTGCCGCGTCTGCTCGTCCACTACCCAACCCTGGGACAGGACAAGTGGGAGCGTCTCGCCCGGCTTGCCGCGGACGGGCTGGAGCTCACCGTGGCGGTCGACGGCATCGAGGCAGCCGAGGGACTGTCGACCGCGCTCCGTCGCCACGGCGCCGAGGCGGAGGTTCTCGTGGAGCTCGATGTAGGACTATGTCGCACCGGCCAGGTGACGGTGGATGGGGCCGTCGAGCTTGCGCGCCGGCTCGCCGCCCTACCCGCGCTGTCCGTCGCCGGAATCAGCGGCTACCCGGGCCATTGCCGCGGCGACGCTGAGACGATCCGCGCGCGGGCCATGGAGGCCGGCGCTCTGATGGGAGCGGCGCGAGAGGCGTTCATCGACGCCGACCTGCCCTGCGATCGAGTCTCCGGAGGCTCCACTCCCACGCGCTACCTCACCCATCAGACGTGCGTCAACGAGCTGCGCGCCGGAACCTACGCGCTGATGGACCGAAACGAAGACGAGCCGTCGGCCGAGGACGCCCAGGCTCTGCTGGTGCAGGTCACTGTCATCTCCGACTCAATCCCAGACCAGATCGTGATCGACGCGGGCACGAAGACGCTGACCAGCGATCCGCACGACGACGGCGACTACGGCGAGATCGTCGGGTTACCTCGGGCGCGATTCCGTGACATCAACGAGGAGCACGGCTACATCGATGTCAGCGACGTCGAGTCGCCGCCTGCCGTGGGTGATCACCTTCAGGTCGTCCCCAACCACGCGTGCGGCTGCGTGAACCTTCACGACGGCCTGCTCGGTATCAGGTCGGGCCAGGCGGAGACGGTCATCGCCGTCGGCGGCCGAGGGCTCGTGCGGTAACGACCATGCAGTCGCTCGACGACCAGGTTGCGGTGATCACGGGGGCCGCTCGGGGGATCGGCAGGGGGATTGCCTCGGTCCTGGCTGCCGAGGGCGCCCGCGTGGTGATGGCCGACATCGATCTCGGCCCGGCCGAGGAGGCCGCGGAGGAGCTTCGTGCCGGCTCCCGGGACGCCGTCGCCGCCGAGCTGGATGTGACCGACGCGGCCGCGGTGGACGAGCTCGCGGCCCGCGTGGTCTCCGATCACGGACGCATCGACATCCTCGCGGCGAATGCCGGGATCTACCCGGCCGTCCCTCTGACCGAGATGGACGACGAGACCTGGGACCGGGTGTCGAACATCAACGTCAAGGGCGCCGTGCACGCCGTGCGGGCGTGTCTGCCGGCGATGCTCGAGCGGCGCTATGGGCGAATCGTCCTTACCTCGTCAATCACGGGGCCGTACACCGGTCAGCCCGGATTCACGGCCTATGGAGCCTCGAAGGCCGCGATGCTCGGATTCATCAGATCCGCGGCGGTCGAGCTCGCCACCAGTGGAGTGGTCATCAACGCGGTGCTCCCCGGGAACGTCCAGACGCCCGGGCTCGACGACACGAGCGAGGAACACCGGCGGCGGATGTTCAGCTCCATCCCGATGAGGCGCTTCGCCACCGTCGAGGACATCGGGTGGGCGGTGCGCTTTCTGGCCTCCCCGGAGGCCGAGTACATCACGGGCCAGACCCTGGTCGTGGACGGCGGACAGGTTCTGCCTGAGGCGCCGATCCCGGAAGCGGAGGGCTGACGTGGCGGTCGACTGGACCGAGAGGGGACGTGTCGAGGTACCCGGGGGAGAGGTGGCGTACGGCATCGTGGGCACAGGTGAGCGGCGAGTGCTGACGATGCACGGGGGCCCTGGAGTTCCCAGCCAGTACATCCACTCGATGGCCGATCTCGCCTCGGGCGATCTGAGCGTGGTGTTCTATGACCAGCTCGGCTGCGGTGCGTCCGACAAGCCCGCCGACTCCGATCTGTGGACGGTGGAGCGCTTCGTCTCCGAGGCCGAGGCAGTGCGCACGGGTCTCAACCTTGGCCGAGTCGACCTCTGGGGGCACTCCTGGGGTGGAATGCTCGCCCAGGAGTACGCGCTGGCCCATCCCGATGCGCTGCGCACCCTGTGCCTGGCGTCGACGATCTGCTCGGCGGCGTTTCATCGTCAGGAGCTGCTGAGGCTGATCGAGGCGTTTCCCGAGGAGACGGCCGGGCCGCTTCGCGACGCCTACAACGGAGGCGAGACGAGCAGCCCGCGCTACCGCGCGGCGAGCGCCGAGTTCTGGAACCGCCACGTGTGCTTGATCCCGTCGCCGCCCGAGGTCGAGAGCTCGGTCGCGGAGCTGGCGACCGAGGTGCTCGAGACCATGTGGGGGCCGGACGATGTGGCGATGCGGGGACGCCTCGCCGGATGGGAAGCCGCAGATCGAATAGAAGCCATCGACGTCGCCACGCTGGTCACCGTCGGAGCGCATGATTCGCTGACTCCGGCGAGCTCGCGAATGATCGCGGAGCGGATCCCGAACAGCGAGCTCGTGATGTTCGAGGACTCCTCACACCACGCGCACTGGGAGGAGAGAGAGGCCTACGTACGGGTCGTGCGGGACTTTCTCGAGCGTCACCAATGATCACCGATACGGCGAGGAAGGATTAGGTCGCGAAATGGCCACCGTCACATTCAGCAACGTCAGCAAGGTCTTTTCGGACGGGACCGAGGCGGTACGGACCCTCGATTTGGAGATCGGCGACGGGGAACTGGCCGTGTTCGTCGGCCCCTCGGGATGTGGGAAGACGACCGCGCTCCGGATGGTGGCCGGCCTTGAGGACGTGACCGAGGGGACGATCGAGATCGGCGGCCGCGTGATCAACGACTTGAACCCTCGCGAGCGGGATATCGCGATGATCTTTCAGAACTACGCGCTCTATCCGCAGATGTCGATTCGCGACAACGTGGGTTTTCCGCTCCGCATAAAGGGAGTGCGAAAGCAGCCGCGGCTCGAGAAGGTCGGGTCCGTGGTCCGGACCCTGGGCCTCGAGGCCCAACTGGGTCGCAAGCCCGCTCAGCTGTCCGGTGGTCAACGGCAGCGCGTGGCCATGGGCCGGGCGATCATCCGCGAGCCCAGCGTGTTCTTGATGGACGAGCCGCTGTCGAACCTCGACGCCAAGCTTCGGGTCCAGATGCGAGCTGAGATCTCGAGCCAGCAGCGCGAGCTCGGCGTGACGACCATCTACGTCACCCACGACCAGGTCGAGGCGATGACGATCGGCGACCGGGTGGCGGTGATGCGCGGGGGTGAGCTACAGCAGTTTGCTCCGGCGCAGGAGATCTACGACCAGCCCTGCAACCTTTTCGTCGCGGGCTTCGTGGGGAGCCCTCCGATGAACTTCGTCGAGGGCGAGCTCGTACGCGCCGCCGACAGGCTGGCCGTGAAGGTCGGCGACAGTCAGGTCGACCTGGAGGAGTCAGACGCGGCCGGCGCCGAGGCTGTCAAGGGGCATCTGAACCAGAAGGTCATCGTCGGCGTCCGGCCTGAGCGCTTGCTGGAACCTGAACCGGGTGCGGCCAATGGCCGCCGGCGACTGAGCGGCCTGGTCACGATCCGAGAGGCACTGGGCTCGGATGTGCTGATTCATTTCCAGGTCGACAACTCGCAGAGGCTCTCCGGCCAAGCGCGGGAGTTCGCCCACGATGTCGAGGATCCCGCGGAGCTCGACGAGCTCGCCCGGGACGAGCGGCGTGCGACGTTCGTTGCGCGCTTTGGCTCTCGATGCAATGTCGACGTCGGGGACAGGGTCGAGACACACATAAGTCCCAGCTCGGTGCACCTGTTCGATCCAGAGAGCGGGACGACCATCCTGTGACGGCGACGAGCCAATGAGTGCGACTGAGACCATCGCGATTCCGGCACGGACGGGCTGGAGTGGCCGGCTGCAGACGGGGGACAGCTTTTCCGTCATCGACGTGGAAGGCGGCCAGGCGGCAGATCTTTGGGTGTTCGGCAGCGAGAATCCAGAGGAGTTCTTGAGTGCACATCACTCCCGGGTCCACATGGGCCGGATCTACCCCGAGCGAGGCTGGACCTTCGTCACCAACGAGCGAAGACCCATCCTCGAGTTCGTGGAAGACACGTCCCCGGGCCGCCACGACTGTCTCGTTGCCGCCTGTGACGCCCCTCGTTACCGCCTGCTCGGAGGAGCACCCGACCACGCCTCGTGCGAGGAGAACCTTCAGGCGGAGGCGCCGAAGCACGGCTTCGAGGTGAGGCATGCCCCGCAACCGATCAACGTGTTCGCCAACTTCAGGGTCACGGACGAGGCGAACCTGGTCCTCGACGAGTGCGTTTCGCGACCCGGTGACGCCGCCACCTTCCGAATGCTCATGGACGGCGTCGTGGTCCTGTCGGCCTGCCCACAGGACATCATCGGGTTCCAGCCGGGCGGTCCGACGGATATGGCCGTCGAGGTAGTTGCCCGTATTGGCTGAGAGGTAAGAAGACTTGACAACCAGACCGAGACAACCGTAATCTGTTTCGGCTTGCCGCTGAGTATCGAGAAAAGTCGATGGTTGAACCCACAGACGTAGGCACGACCGCGGGGGATCCGGATGCTCCTCTGTTGAGCAGCCCGAACACGCCATCGTTGGCGCCCGTGGTCTCGGTGCAGCTCTACGAGCGAATCTGCGACCGGATAATCGAGGCGATTCGCGAAGGGCGCTGGCATCCCGGTGAGCGCATGCCGCCCGAGCGAGAGCTCGCCGAGGCCCTCGGGGTCAGCAGGCCGTCGTTGCGCGAGGCGCTGGGCGCTCTACAGATCCTCGGCGTGCTGGAGACCAAGCACGGTTCTGGCACCTGGGTGGTCTCGAACGCGATCGAGGTGGTGGCTCAGAGCCCCCCGGCCAACCTCCTTGGCGTCGACGCGGATGTGAGCCCGGTGGCCGTCTTGCAAGCCAGATTGACCATCGAGCCTGCAATCGCGGGGTTTGCTGCGCTACGGCCGGAGCCCGACCCGCGAGTCGAACGGTTGCTGACCATGATGAGCGGCGCCCGGGATTTCGAGAACCCGACCCACAGAGCGGTGTGGAACGACGCAGATCGGCTCTTTCACCGTCAACTCGCGAGTCTCACCGGCAACCCCGTCTTTCTTGCGTTCGCCGACCACCTGGCTTTCGTTCAGGGACAGCCGCTGTGGCGCCGGCTCCGGGACGAGATGCTGGTGGTGTCTGGTCGTATCGAGGCCTCCATCGAGGAGCACGAACGTATCCACAGCGCCATCTCCGCCGGCAACCCCGAGGCCGCTCGTAAGGCCGCCCATGACCATCTCTGCACCGTGCGCGACACGATGGGCCTGAATTGACGCCGCGCGTACGAGATGTCGACTTCTCGGGCATTCACCCGGCGGTCCTGACGCCGTTCGGGGAGAGTCGCAAGCTGCGCGAGGACGCACTCCACGACGCCGTCGACTGGCTCATAGACCAGGGCATGGACGGGATCGTCGGACTCGGAACGCTGGGAGAATTCCGCTCGCTGGACGCCGCTGAGCGCCAATTGGTGATCGACGAAGTGCTGCGCGCTGCCGACGGCCGGGTGCCGGTCACGATCGGCGTATCGGCCGAGACGGCCGAGGAGGCAGCCGAGCTGGCCGTGGAGGCAGCGGCGGCGGGCGCCCAGGCGTTGATGTGTCTGCCCCCGCTGATCTACCACGCCGCGGACAGCGAGATCACCGCGTTCTTCGAGCAGGTGGCGAGTGCGAGCGATCTGCCGCTGATGATCTACAACAATCCCACCGGGAGCCGCAACGACCTGAGTCCGGAGGTGATCGCCGAGCTGTTCGAGGTGCCGACGATCGTTGCCGTCAAGGAGTGCTCAGGCGACGCTCGACGCATACCTGCGATCCTCGGGCTTACCGAAGGCCGGATGCAGGTCCTGGTAGGCGGGGACGATTGGGCGCTCGAAGGCGCGTGCGCGGGAGCGGTCGGCTGGGTGTCTGGAGTTGCCAACGTCGCTCCGGCCGAATGCAAGGAGCTCTGGAACATGTGTCGCTCCGGGCAGTTGGAGGCGGCGAACCGGCTCTACCGCAGCCTGCTCCCGCTGGCGCGGCTGGACATGCACCCGAAGCTCGTCCAGTTCTTCAAGGGGGCGCTGGATCGCAGCGGGCGGTTCGGAGGCCCCACGCGTCCACCGCGGCAGCCGCTCTCCCCGGAGGAAGAGGCCATGCTGGACCACGCGATGGACGCGCTGTGGCCGGCCTCGGTGGCCTGACTCCACCGGTTCGGCATGAAGGTCACCGACGTAAAGACCCACGTCGTTTCGGTCCCGCTCATCCCGCCGGAGACATGGAGGTTCGGGCGCCTGTGGGGCCTCACCACCGCGGTCGTGGAAGTGGAGACCGACGACGGCATCACCGGAATCGGCGAGACGAACGGCAGTCCCCTGATCGGCCTCGTGGTGGAAGCCATCCGTGCGAACTCCTCCTGGTTGATCGGCGAGGATCCGCGGCGGATCAAGGCCTTCGTGCGCGCGTCCTACGACCGTGGCTGGCATCACTACCCCTACATCGGGAACATGGCTCTGGCCGCACTGGAGACTGCCCTTTGGGACATCGTCGGCAAGGCGTACGGCGTGCCCGTGCACCAGCTCATGGGTGGAGCGGTGCGGGAGCGCATCCCCTACTACTGGTACGTGAGTCCTCTGGAGCGAACGCCGGAGGCGGTCGCGCGAGAAGCCGCCGAGGGGGTGGGTCGCGGATTTCGAACGCTCTACATGAAGATCGGGTTCGACGTGGCCGATGACGTGGCGCTCACCCGGGCCATTCGCGAGGAGGTTGGACCTGACATAGGCATACGGGTGGATCCGAACGAGGGCTGGAGCGTCTACGAAGCCCGGAAGGCCCTGGCGGCATTCGAGGAGCTCGACGTCGAGTTCGTCGAAGAGCCGATCGACATGCACAACACCGAAGGCCTTCGGTTTCTCCGTCGGACCACCGGCACGCGGGTGGGGTCCAACCAGTCGTCGTGGCTGCCTCATAACGTCCTGGAGGTCATCCGCCGAGGTGCCGCCGACGTGGTGGTTACCGACCAGCACCAGCTCGGGGGACTCGCGGCGTTTCGCGACGTGGCCGGGCTGTGTGAGATCGCCGGCGTGCCGCTGATCAAGCACGCCTTCGGCGATATGGGAATCACGACCGTCGCCGCCATGCACGTGCTCGCCACGCTGCCGGAGCCCGTTCTCGCCCACCAGCAGTTCGTCCAGGTCTTGGAGCACGACCTCCTCAGTCAGCCTCTCGAGTTCCGCGACGGCCAACTCGATCTGCCCATGGGGGCCGGGCTCGGGATCGAGCTGGACCACGATGCCATCGAGCATTACTCACGGCTCTATGAGGAATACGGTGAGTTCGAGGGCTACAGCCCTGGCTTTGGACCCTCGCCCGTTCCCGAGCACGAGCTCGGAGGACCTCCCAAGCAAGCGTCGTGAAGCGATTCCCGGCCAGCGATCTCAAGAACGTCTATAGCCCGTTTCACGAGCCGCACGGCCGAGTCGCGGACAGCGAGACCTTCCAGGTGGAGACCGAGGATGGCTTCGGCGGACGCTTTCGAGATCCGGGGGGCTACACACCGGAGAACATCGAATGGGTCGAGGAGAACCTCGACGTCGTCACCGGCCCGATCTTCGTCGAGGGGGCCACGGCAGGCGACGTCGTCGCCGTGCGCATCGAGGCGATCGAGGTCACCACACCCGGCAGTGTCGTCGTCGGGCCCTACGTCGATCCGTCACCCGACGACTGGTGGCTCGACGAGGACCGCGCGATGACTCTGCCCGTCGAAGACGGGCACGTGCGAATCGGCGATCGAATACGCATTCCCGTGCGTCCCCTCATCGGCTGTCTGGCAACGGCACCGAAGCAAGAGGTGGTCCTGAGTCGCTACGAAGCGGAGTTTGGGGGGAATCAGGACTGCAACCCGATGACCTCGGGGTCGACGGTGCTCCTGCCGGTCAACGTCGACGGGGCGCTCCTCTATTTCGGCGATTGCAAGGCACGAATGGCCGACGGCGAAATCGCGGTTGCGCCCGAGGTCGGCACGCTGATCACGGCCACGGCGAGCGTTCGTCCACGGCCCGCCTCCATGCGGTGGCCACGAATCGAGACCGACTCAGAGCTGATGACCGTCGTCTCCGACCCCTCCTTGGCCGACGCGTGCCGGCAGGCGTTTCGCGAGATGATGCTCTGGCTGGAGGAGGACAAGGGTGCAGACCGGACGACGCTCGCCCTGCTCATGGGCATGGTCGCCGACACCCATGTCTGCCAGGTGAGCAACCGACTTCACACCGCGCGCTGCTCGGTCCCACGCGACGCGCTGAACGGTCTCGGCTAGTCGCCGCGGGATGACCGGCGACTACCGGCTCGGAGTTGATGTCGGTGGGACCTTCACCGACCTTGTGTTGTCCGGACCGGACGGCCACGTGGTTACCCACAAGCAGCTCACCACGCCCTCCGATCCAGCGCGTGGTGTCCTCGACGGCCTTGATCTTCTGCTCGCACAGGAGCAACTCGTCGGTCGGCAGATCACGCGCTTTGTTCATGCCACCACACTCGTCGCGAACGCGGTGCTGGAGCGGCGCGGCGCGCGCACCGCACTCGTAGCGACCGAAGGGTTCCGGGACGTTCTCGAGATCCGGCGCGAGATGCGTTACGACCTGTTCGAGCAGCACCTGGAGTTCCCGGAGCCACTCGTCCCACGCGCCAGGCGCTTCGAGATCGAGGAACGAATGGATGCGGCGGGCGAGCCACTGCGGGTGCCTAACCCCGAGCAACGCGATCGCCTGATGGACAGACTGATCGCGTGTCGCCCTGAATCGGTCGCGGTCGCCCTGCTGCACGCGTACGCCAATCCCGCGCATGAGCAGCTCGTGGCCGAGGACGTTCGAGCGGCCCTGCCGGACGCGACCGTCTCCCTGTCCAGCGACGTGCTTCCTCAGATCCGCGAGTACGAGCGCACCTCGGCTACCGCGCTGAATGCCTACGTCCAGCCGATCGTCCGTGACTATCTCGCGGACCTCGCGGCTGGGCTGGCCCGACGTGACTGCGACGCTCGCGTGCTCGTCATGACGTCGACCGGCGGCATCGTCTCGCACGAGACCGCCGTAGCAAGGCCGCTGCTGTTGATCGAGTCGGGCCCGGCGGCCGGCGCCTTGCTTGCGGCTCGGATCATGTCTCAGGAGGACACGCAGAACATCGTCGCCTTCGATATGGGCGGGACGACGGCCAAGGTATGCGTCATCGACGGCGGCCGGCCGCTGATTCGTACAGACCACGAGGTCGCGCGCACCGCGCGTTTTCGTCCTCATAGCGGCATGCCCACCGGGATTCCCGTGTTCGACATGATCGAGATCGGCGCGGGTGGCGGCAGTATCGCGCGGCTCGATGAAACCGGCCTCATACGCGTCGGCCCGCAGAGTGCCGCTGCCGATCCGGGCCCCGCCTGCTACGGCCGAGGCGGCACGCTGCCGACCGTCACGGACGCGAATCTCGTACTTGGCTTCCTCGGAGAGGACCTGGAGGTCGGTGGGCAGACCCTCGACTCGCGGGCGGCGCGACGCGCCATCGACGAGCACATCGCCGCGCCGCTGGGCATGGAGCTCGCTGAAGCGGCGCAGGCGATCCACCGGATCGTCACCGAAACGATGGCTGAAGCGCTTCGGGTCCGCGCCGTCGAGCACAACGTCGACGTCCGCGCACTCGACTTGGTGTCCTTCGGTGGGGCGGCCGGTCTGCACGCAGCCGGGATCGCACGCCGACTGGGCATGCGGCGTGTGGTCTGTCCGGCTCGCTCGGGCGTCTTCGCGGCCGCGGGCCTCCTGGCCGCACCGCTCGCAGTCGATGCTTCGCAGTCCTGGGTAGCTCCTCTCGCCGAACTCGATGTCGCCCACATCCGGAGGCGCTTCGGAGCCATCCAGAAGCGGGCGGCGGCCGAGCTCGCGCTTGCCGCCGTCACGGACGTGCAGACGGAGTACAGCGTCGACATGGCGTACGTCGGCCAAGAGTTCGAGGTCGACGTGCCGTTGCCCGCGGTTCCGAAGAGCCAGGGGGATGTCGACGCGATGGGCGGCGCTTTTGCGGATCGGTACGAGCGCCTACGCGGCCGGCGGCTCGACGGTTACGACGCCCGTGTCGTGACATGGCGTGTCCGGAGCGCGGGGCCGGTGCCGCCGCTCGACGAGGAGCTACTGGCTGAGCGACACAGTGAGAGCAAGCAGCCGGTCCAGCGGGAGGTGTTCCTCGATGGGCGCCACGTGGCGGTTCCCGCCTACACCTGGGAGTCGGTGACCTCCGCGGCCGGCGCGGCCCTGGTGGAGCACCAGCAGACCACGGTCCTCGTTCCGGACGGCGCGACGGTTGGCCGCGACGATCGCGGACGACTCGTGCTGACACTCGACGGAGATCGTCCCGATGGATGATGGCGCTGTCGGGATCCTCTGGGATCGCCTGGTGTCAGCGGTCAACGAGGCCTCCCGCGTGCTGCAGCGCTCGGCCTTCTCGACGCTCGTGCGCGAGTGCAACGACTTCGCGTGCACGCTCATGACGCGCCAGGGCGAGACACTCGCGGTGGCCGACATCGCCCTTCCCTCGTTCGCCACGACGCAGGCCGTGACGCTTCGGGCCTGCCTCGAGAAGCGGCCCCTGGACGCGTGGCAGGAGGGCGACCTCCTGATCACGAACAACGCCTGGCTCGCGACCGGTCACGTGATGGACCTGACGATCCTCAAGCCCTTGTTCGCGCAGGGTCGACTCGTGGCCTTCACCGGCTCAGTCGCCCACTCGCCGGACTTGGGAGGTGTCCAGCGCTGGAACGCGGGTAGCGACGTATTCGACGAGGGGTTGCAGATCCCGCCGCTGCTCCTCTACCGCGCCGGCCGGCCGGACGAGACTCTGTTCGAGCTCCTCCGGGCGAACTCGCGGCTGCCCGGGGAGACCGTCGGCGATCTGATGGCCCAGATCGCATCCAACGAGACGACCGAGTGTCGCGTCCGCCAGATCATGCGTGAGCATGGCTTGACCACGCTCGATGACGTGGCCGACGAGATCCTCGGCCGCTCCGAGGCGAGCATGCGCGCCGCGATACAGAAGATTCCCGATGGGGTCTACGACCACAAGATGCAGGCCGACGGCTTCATCTCCGGCCCCGACGACCCGGACCCGGATCCGCTGTCCATCACCACGCGGGTGGTGGTGCGCGGCAGCGACGTCGAGGTCGCCTTCCCCAGCGCCTCACCCCAGACAGCGTCGTCGATCAACTCGACGCACGCCTTCACGGCCTCCTATGCGGCTTATGCGCTGCGCTTGCTGCTGGTGGCGCACGTTCCCCAGAACGGTGGCTTCGCCCGTCCGATCAGCGTGCAGACGGTTCCGGGCAGCATCCTTGCTGCTCGTTCACCAGCACCAACGCTCAACCGCACCATCACCGGCCACCTCGTTTGCGATGGCGTCTTCGGGGCCCTCAGCGAGGTACTTCCCGACCATGTCTGGGCGATGAGCGGCTCGACCCCCATCTGGGTCCTGATCCTGGTTTCGACGGAGCAGGAGCAGAACTTCCATCGCATCATGCTCATGAACGGAGGGCTCGGAGCGAATGAGGGGACCGACGGCGAGGTCGGCTCGTTCCCGGCCAATCTGTCCGGCGCTTCGATTGAGCTCCTCGAGGCCTCCACACCGATCAGGGTGGAGCGCAAGGAGCTCATTCCCGACTCGGCGGGCGCGGGACGCTACCGCGGCGGTCACGGCGTGCGCATCGAGCTGCGCGCCCTACGTCCGATGGACTACTCGATCGCATTCAATCGCGTGCGCTTCCCGCCCCAGGGACTGCTCGGCGGGGCAGCTGGACGCCCCGGTCGGGTCACCGTGGAAGGGGTGCCGATCCGCCCCGGTGCGGAGGGACACCTGCCCGGCGGAGCCCTGATGCGGGTCGAGACACCCGGTGGCGGCGGGCTTGGCGACCCGACCGAACGTCACCAGGATCGTGTTGACCGCGACGTCGAGGCCGGGCTCGTGACCGAGGTCGGGAGGCGAAGCTACAACGGGGTTCTCGCGTGAGCTCGACCGGAGGCGACACCGAGCAGGCCGTTCTGCGGCCGGAGGCCGTGGACCTTCTCGTGGAAGGGCGATGGATCCTCACGATGACCGAGCCGGATGGCGTCGTGGATCACGGGATCGTCGCTATTCGCGACGGCCGCATCATCTGGGTGGGTTCCGTGCGGGAGCGCCATCGGTTTGCCCCCGCCAGATCCATTGGGGACGCCGCGTCCATCGTGCTCCCGGGCCTGGTCAACGCTCATACCCACGTGGCTGATCAGATCTACGGAACGCTCTGCGACGAGGCCGATCTCACGGACAGCCTCTACGAGGTGATCTTCCCGCTCGCCGACGCCCTCGACCCCGACATCGTCAAAGCCTCCGCGCGCCTCGGGCTATGGGACGCGGCCCGCTCAGGGGTCACCACCGTGTGCGACCTCAACATGTACGCCGACGCGGGCGCACAGGCTGCAGTCGAGGTCGGGATGCGTGCCGTCATGTCCGAGAAGATCGTGGGCTATCGGATGGATTCGACCCCGGTCTACGACCGGGACGCCCGCGTCTATCAGATGAACTTCGAGCGCGCCGAGGGAGAGCGGCTGCTCGCCCTGGGGGTCGAGTTCATCGAAGACTGGCGCGGCCACGAGCTCATCACGCCGTGCCTCGGCCCGCACTCGGCCGACCACCTGCCGACCGATCTGTTGCAGGAGTGCGCGCGGGTGGCCGAGGAGCTCGACGTGAAGATGTTGCCTCACGTCGCCGCCACCGAAGCCGAGCTCGCCGAGATCCGGCAACGGGGCCATCACGGCACGATCCGTTATCTCGACGCGATCGGTTTCCTGTCGCCGCGGGTCCATGCCGCGCACATGGTGTTCGTCGATGACGAGGAGATCGCGCTGGCTGCGGAGCGGGGTATCTCGATGAGCTTCAACCCGACGAGCATGCTCGCGAGTCGCAGCTTCCCGCCCATCGACAAGCTCATGCGCAGCGGCATGACGATCGGGTTCGGCACGGACGAGTTCTCCATGGATCCGCTCAAGGACATGCGCTATGCGATTTACGCGGCCAACCTGTTGCTCGGCGGCGACGACAGCGCACTCCGTGCACGAGAGGTCATCCACATGGCGACCACGGGCGGAGCGCGAGCGGTCGGTCTGGGCGACGAGATCGGCACGCTCGAGCCCGGCAAGCGCGCCGACCTGGCCGTCGTCTCACTACGTGACGGCCAGCTCGCGGCGGCGACGAATCCGTTCGAGTCGCTCGCCTACCTGGCCAGCAGCCGCGACGTGTCCCACACGGTGGTGGGAGGCGAACCGATCTGCGAGCACGGGCAGCTCACGCGCATCGATCCCGAGGTGGTATTTGCCGAGGGCCGGTCCGCGACCGCTGAATGGCTCAGCCGCAACCGCTCGCTGCTCGAGCGCAGTGGTCTCGCCAAACGCATCGCCCCCGAGCTGTTGAACGCCTGAGCCGGGGAAGCCAACCAGAAAGGGAGCGACGAACGATGACGCCTACAAAGAGCTTCCACTACGTGGAGCTCACCGCTGAGTCTCTCGAGCGTGCGGCCGCCTTCTACCAAGCGGTGTTCGGCTGGGAGTTTGAAGAGCCGCCGGAGGAGCACACCGCCACCGACGTCATCTACTTCGAGGGCGCGCCGGAGGTGGGTCTGCGGCGGCGTGGGCCCGCCGTGCGCGACGGAGGAGTCCGTCCGGCCGTCGACGTGGAGTCGATCGAGGCCACGCTCGCGAGCGTTCAGGAAGCGGGCGGGAGAGTCGTTGAAGGACCAGTTGACGTTGGCGACGGCTTCACGGGCTTCTTGGAGGACACCGAGGGGAACATCGTCGGCCTCTGGCAGTTCAAGTAGGCCTCTGATGCCCGCGCGCTTGTTCACCGGGATCTTCACAGCCCTCACGACGCCGCTCACCGCCGACGGTGGGGCGCTCGATCTCGACGCGCTGGCGCCTCTACTCGAGCGGCAGGTCGCGGCCGGCGTGGCGGGCGTCGTGCCCTGCGGGACCACGGGGGAGTTCTCGACTTTGAGCGATGACGAGCGGCGCGCTCTGGTGGAGCGATGCGTGCAGCTGGTGGACGGGCGCATCGACGTCGTTCCGCAGACCGGCGCCCTCAGCACCGCGGCGGCCGTCGCTCACACACGGCATGCGGCCGCCCTCGGCTGCCCGGGCGTGCTTGTCATGCCCCCGTTCTTCGGCACCGCCACGGAGGACGAACTCAAACGACACTTCGACGCGGTCGTCGAGGCGGCCGAGATCGCGATCATCTACTACCACAACCCGTGGGCTACCGGCCTATCGCTCTCGCCCGCTCAGATCGTCGCCATCTGCCGCGCGGTCGGGATGGAGCACATCAAGTACACGAGCTCGGACATGTCGGGATTCGTAGCCTTGCAGCGCGCCGCGGACATCGCGCAGGTGTTGCCCGCCTGGGATGACCTCATCTTCCCTGCGCGGCTGTCGGGCGTGCAGGGGACGATCTGGGGGGCGGCGGCGGCCGTGCCCGAGTTGTGCGTCCGGCTCTGGCGGCTGGCCGAAGACGACCCCCGAGCGTTCGTCGAGGCGTGGAGTCAGGCGCAACCGTTGTTCTCCGAGCTTGGCGCCCTCGGATATACGCCCGCCGTGAAGGCCGTCTCGGCGCTGGTCGGAACGCCCGTCGGGCCACCGCGGCCGCCTCTGCTCGGGCTAGACCCCGATGGAATCGACCGCCTGAGTGGTGCCTTGCGTGCCGCCGGATTCGGAGAGCCGACGTGACCCTCTACCGCGGCCTGATCCAGATCGTCATCACGCCCTTCCACGACGATGGGTCAGTCGACCTTCCAGGACTGCGTGCTCTCACTCGAGATGCGCTCGAGGCGGGCGCGGCGGCGCTCACGATCCTTGGCGTCAGCAGCGAGGCAGCGTTCGTCGACGAAGACGAACGCCGCGAGATCGTCCGGACCATCCTCGAGGTGAACGATGGCGCGGTGCCGGTGATAGTCGGCATCACTGGTGACGACGACGAGGTCGTCGCGCAACGGGCCCGCGAGGCCCAGGCCGTCGATGCGGCCGCGGTCATGCTGGCTCCTCCGCGCGAGGCGGGGTCGCTGGCGGCGCGATACGAGCGCGTTGCCGAGGCGGCGCCCGGCTTGAGCATCGTCCTGCAGGACTTCCCCGCGGTCGGACACCCGCCCCTGGACGCAGGGGCGCTGGTCGAGCTCATCCGGGCCGTTCCGGCGATCAAGGCCGTCTATCACGAGGACGCGCCAACGCCGGTGAAGATCCATGCCGTCCGCGCGATCGAACCCGCGCTGCCGCAGATCTGCGGTCTTGGCGGGCTATGGCTGCCGTGGGAGCTCCGAGCCGGCGCGACCGCCCTGATGACTGGTTATGCCTTCCCCCGACTGACCGCCGCTGCCATGCAGGCGGCCCTTGGCGACGACGTTCGGGCGTCGGACGCGATCCATGCGGAGGGCCTGCCGAGCATCGCTTGGGAGGCCCAGCCTCGCGTCGGCATCGCCCATCGCAAGGCGATGCTCGTTGAGCGAGGCGTGATCGCCTCTCCGAGGCTACGGGCACCCGTGCCGCCGGTGCCGGCCGCCGCAGCAGAGGCCGCCGATCTCGCGGCTGCCCTCGATCCGCGCTGGAGCAGTTAGCGGTCGCTCAGACCAAAGCGGCTTCGATCTCGATCGCGGTTTCACCTATGCCCGCGGCGGATGGCCCGGCGCGCTCGGAGCGCCGGCTCCCTCACTCCGGGCTCATCGAGTTCTCCAGCACGATCCGCCAGCTGCCGTCCGGCTGCCGCCGCGAGACGATGGTCCCTCGCCCAGACATCTCGATCGGCCGGCCGCCGTCGGACCCGGTGACGTTCCAGCGGGCGTGCGTTAGCGCCATGCCGTTCGACTCGACCTTGTCGAGGAACTCGATCCGGGCGTGGGGGCGGAGTGCGAACGTCGCTTCGATGGCGGCGCGGATCGCTTCCTTCCCGTGAATACGCTCGCCTCGGGGTGGGACCACCACGGTCGCGTCTTCCTCGTGGAGCTCCACGAACGCCTCGCGGTCGCCGGCGTTGAACGCGGCTTCGATCAGCGCATGAATCTCCTCGGGTGCTGTTGCGTGCACGGATGGCTCCTTCGTGCGGGATCAGGTTGGCGAAGGTTGCGCCACGCGTGGCGGGGCGACCATCCCAGGATCCTGGGTTGTTGGCCCGTCGCCCGCCGGATGCCACAATCGAGGCATGGCGGTCGTGTCACCCGAGCGCCTCCGCGGCGACCTGCTCCGGCTCCTCCATCGTGGGGCCGGGGTGCGCGACTTCTCGCTCGACGCGGCTCGGATGCTGAGTCGCGCGGTGCCGTTCGACGGCGTCTGCGTACTGACCATGGATCCGGCCACGCAGCTGCCGACGGGCGAGGTGGTCGAGAACGGGCTCCCGCCGGCCGTGATGGCCCGCATGAGCGAGATCGAGTTCCACGGCGAGGACTTCAACAGCTTCGATGCGCTCGCCCGTTCGGGCCGGCGCGTGGCGAGCCTGAGCGGGGCAACCGGTGGGCATCTGGACCGCAGCCTGCGCCATCGAGAGCTCAGGCGACCGAACGGGTTCGGCGACGAGCTGCGAGCCGTGCTGGTCAGCGATGCCACCACGTGGGGAGCGCTTACGCTGCTGCGCGCCTCCGACCGCGGCCACTTCTCGCCGGCCGATGCCGCCCTTGTCGCGTCAGTCTCCGGCCACCTTGCCGAGGGACTGCGCCGCGCGATGCTGTTCAGCTCGCTGTCCGGCGAGCGCCACGACCACGAGGAAATCGCCGGCTTCCTTCTGCTCGCCGCCGACAACTCGGTCACGCTGGCGGACGCCGCCGGCGAGACCTGGCTCGCCGAGTTGGACGACGGAAGTCCCGGCAATCCGCTTCCGCCGGTGGTCGCTGCCGTGGCCCACCGAGCGCGCAACATCGCGGACGGGGCCGCCGAGACGGGCGCCATCGCCCGGGCGCGCGTGCGGACGGCATCCGGGCGGTGGCTCCTCGTACGCGGATCGACGCCCGGCGAGCTGGACGCGCAGACCGCCGTGATCATCGAGCCCGCCCGGCCGCACGAGCTCGCGCCTCTCATCGCGGACGCCTACTGCCTGACCGACCGCGAACGGGCTGTGACCCAGCTCGTGGCGCGTGGGCTCGACACGAGCGCGATCGCCGGCCGGCTGCACCTCTCGCCGTGGACGGTGCAGGACCACCTCAAGGCGATCTTCGAGAAGGTCGGAGTGCGAACGCGAGGTGAGCTGATCGCGCGCCTGTTCTTCGACCACTACGCGCCGCGGCTCACCGACGGCTAGACCCCGGAACCCTGGGGTGGGCGAACGGCGTCAGCGTCCCGTCTAAGGGCGATCCATCGCGTCGTAGCCCAGGCCCGACCCGCGCTCCCCGCGCCCCGGCCGCTTGCGGCGAGACATCCACAGGTGTGGCCTACCGTCGGCTCCGCGGGCGAGTTGCCAGCGCCGCGTGACCTGTGCGCCGGTGGAGGGGATCTCCTCCTCGTGGAGCAGCAGGGGCCGCTCGGGCGCGAGCACGCGTCCCTTCGGGCCGGCGACGCTTGGGTCGTCGAGCTCTTCCCAGGCGAGCAGCCTCGCCCGCCGTAGGCCGACCTGCGGCGAGGCTGGGTCCGGGCGCTCGGGCACCAGCGGGATCCACCACGGCGGGACCGGCGACTGCAGCCGGTAGCGCCACACATCGCCCGGCTCCCCGGAGCCGCCGGCAGGCTCCGCGGGCTCGGCCGTCAGTCCGTGCATGAGGCGTCTCCTGATCGAACCGCCGGTGGCGGTCTCGAGGCGCTCCTCGATCGCCCAAGCCAGGTTTGCCTCCTCGTCGCGGACGAAGCTCACCGATTCGAGCGGCGGGCCGTTCTGCGGCGTCGGCAGGGCCGGCACAAGGAGCAGCCAGGGTGCCTGGCCTCTTCCGGGCGAGGGGTCGCCGCTCAATTCGAAGAAGGCCCAGGGACGCTCGCCGGGCACTCGCTCGTCCAGCTCGGCCGTCGAGCTCACGTCGAAGCTCTCCTCGAAGGTATTTCGCACCACCAGCCGCGTCACGCGCGCGATGCTTCCTGACGGGAAGCGGACCGGGAACAGGAAGTAGTCGTCGGAGTAGACGGTGGCGAACTCGGCGACGGTGAGGCGGGCGAGGTCCGCGGGCCCCGCCTCAACCCCGCCGAAGTAGACGGCGCCGTCCTCCGCCTCCCAGTAGGTCGATGCGGGCATGCCGGCATATGTGAGCGGCACCGGCAGCACGTCCAGCAGTCGCGCTGTCGGGGATCCGATGGGCAGCGTCTTGAACGGCCCCTCCGGAGGCGCAGCCGGAGGCGTGGCCACGTCGAAGGCATGCCAGTCGAGCCGGCCGCCGGGGTACTCGTCCGCGTTGAGGGTCACCTGCTCGTTGCCGGCCTGCACCGTGACCGAGAAGCGGTATTCGAGGCGGTTGTCCACCCAGGTCTCGCCGGACGCCCCCGGAAGGTCGAAGCGGCGGATCTGCTCCTCGCGCCATGCGTCCACCGCGCGCCCCATGGCTTGGCGGTCCGCGGGCGCCGCCAAGCCCACCAGCTTCTCGCGGCCGTCGTCGAGCGCGCGCAGGCCGTCGAGGGAGCCGCGCGCCATCAGGCTCAGGCGCCGTTGCTGGCGAGGCGGAAGGGCGGCGAGCGCCCCCGCGGGTAGCGAGAGCCGGTAAGCCGAACGGAGCTTGGGACGCAGCTCTCCGAGCCCCACCTCATCGAGGCGCCGCAAGAGCTGCAGGCCCGCCTCAGCCGATACGGCCAGTCGCCCGTGCCCCGTCGGAGCCTCGGCTTCCACCCGCGACTCGAGCGGCCGCCCTTCGGGGAAGGCCTCCGCCGCTGAGCCGGGCACCGCGCCGTTGCGAAAGCCGGTCAGCGGAAAGTGCTCGACGGTGGCGCGAATGTGAATCGGCGAGGCGGCGTCCTCGCCGCGGAACTCGCCCACCTGCCACTGACGTGCCATCAGCCACAGCGGGTCTGCGAGCCTCGCCTGCAGCCCCTCCTCGAGCTCCGGATCGCGGGTGTGAGGCTCGATGCGATCCCAGAACAGGTCAGCCATCGGGCGCCTCCTGGGGTCCGGAGTCGATGGCCACGGGCGGGAAGATCGCCGGCATCTGGTGGCCGTAGGCGAGCAGGACGTCGGGGTCGACGGCCCGGAGCTTCGCCGCCTCCAGCGCCTCCAGGAGAGTGTCGACGACGTTGTCGAAGCTCCAGCTGCGATCGCGCGGAGGAAGTCCGAGCAGCATGGCCTGGGGAGGCCGCGAGCTGGGGGCATCCACGTTGAGCGCCACGCCGCTCACCACCTCGCCGCCCGGGATCACCTCGGCCCACTCGTCGACCACCAGTCCGGCCGCCGTTCCTTGCTTGTCGAGACTCGCCCGGCCGCCCGCGTCGATCACGAACCACGACAGGGCGCCACGCCGCCGGTCGGCCGGCGCGTTCAAGGCCAGCCACGGCTCGTCCTTCGCGCGCGGGAGCTGCCCCACAAGCGGCCGGACCCTCGCCTCGTCGTACAGGAGCTCCGTGAGCGTGATCGCGTCCTCCAAGGCGCCGGCGTCGCCGCGCACGTGCGCCACGGCGCGCAGCCATCCCATCGCCGCGGCGGGGTCTTCGGCGAGCAGCTCGTCGCTGTCGTCGAGAGCGCTCTCGAACTCGGAGCCGTCGCCGGAGAACAGCGGCAGTAGCGGGAAGCCCGGCTCGAGCGGGCTATCGGCGTCCAGCCGTGCCTGAGCCGTGGCGAGTGCCGCCCAGGCGTCCGCGTGGAGCGAGGCCCGGCCCCCCTCCGCATAGCCGTGAACGGGCACGGCGTTGGCGATCCCGTGACCGGCGAGCTCGAGCAGCGCGGCGCGGATGGAGGCGAGGCTCTTCTTGCCTACCGGCGCCGGCACGGCCTCGGTCGGATTGGGCAGGAGCCGTTCCAGTGTCCGCCTTGCGCTCGCCAGACCGGCTCGGAATGCGGCCACCCGGGCGTCGGCCTCGGCAAGGTCGGCGCCGCTCTCGAGCTCGGTGCCGGGGAGCGCGAGGTCGCGCGCATCGAGCGGCCGAGAGGCGGCGAGCACCGAACGCAGTGCGGATGTCAGCTCCGAGACGTCGTCGAAGGACAGCTCACCGGCGGCCAGCCCGGCGGGCGCGGTATCGACCGCGAGCTCGTCCTCGTGCTCGGCGTGAGCGGGCTGGGACAGCACGTGGGCACGGGCTCGCTGCGCCCAGGTAGCCGTGCCCTCGAACAGCGCGTCGAGGGGGCTCAGGCCCTGGCCGTCGGCGAGGTCGGCCAGGGAGACGGCAACCTCATCGCCGGTCGCGGCGCGCCTTACGCTGCAGCGAACCTTCGCGGGGTCGCCCAGCAGGCTCGCCACCCAGGCCGACAGCGACGGCTCGAGCTCGGAGCGCGGCGACGAGCCCCAGCCCGGGACAGCGCGCGCGGCCGGGGGAAGCGCCACGAGCAGGCGGTGGGTCACGCTCGCACCGGTGACAGGCGTGTCGAGCCCGGCCAGGCGCGGCGGGGGTACCGCTCCGGTCGCGATGGCGTCGAGGGTCGCTGACGCCCGTTCGCTGTTGCCCTGGAGGAGGTGGTGCATCGAGTCGGCCAGCGACGCGTCGGCCACGGCGTCCATGCTCGCGAGTATGCCGTTCAGCGCGCCCTGGAGCCCGGCGCGGCCCGGGGCGGTCTCCAGCTTGTCGGGCCGCACCGTGAACGACGACTTGGTCGGGGAGGTCGATCCGCACCCCGGGCCCGTGGTAGAGCTCGGCCAACTCGAGGCCGTCCACGGGCGCTCGCGGGGCGCGCGTGATGCCGTCGGCCTCGAGCACGCGGCGCCGGCAGTCGTCGATGAAGCGATCGAGCGACAGGTCGTGCAGACGCCGCTCGAAACGGCACCCGAGGAGGTCTCCCAGGTCGCCTCCGCGGCGCACTCCGTCGAGCAGGTAGGCGGCTGCGCGCACGCGCTCGGAGCGCAGGTCGACCGCCATCGACGACCCCGGATCGTGGGACCCGTGGGCGTCCCACCCGGCGCGCAGAACGGCCGCCGTGGCTGCGTGCTCGAGCGACGGAGCGTGGATGAATCCGCGCGACTCGCGAGTGCCGACGGCGTCGGGGATCAGCTTCTCCACCCAGCCAAAGCCGCCGATGCGCAGGGCGCCACCACCCCCGTCACGCACGGCGGCTAGCGCGCGGGAGGCCAGGCCGGTTATCCACGCGTCGAGCCGGTGGCCGGCCAGGCCGAGCGTCTCGCGCAGGCGAAGCTCGAGCTCGTCGGCGGACCTGCCGGAGAGCGTCGCGAGCGCGCTCGAGTAGGACGCGGCCTTGGCTCTCCGGCACATCGTCCACCACCGCCTCGATCAGCTGGCGAAGCAGCGGCTTGCCCTGGTCGATGTCCGGGAGGTCGTGGTCGGGGAGGTCGTGGTCGGGGAGACCCTCGACCGACCGGGCTCGGTGACGAGCCAGCGACCGGGTCGCGGATGACCGGCGCGGGAACGGGGGCGCCGCCGGCCCCGCTTCCCCTTGCGGCCGGGGGCGCCGCGCCCCGGGGGCGGTCACGCGGGAGCCGAGGTCGCTCAGGTAGTCAGAGGGGTCGGAGCCGGAGCTCACGACGAGCCCGCGGGTGAAGAGCTCGTCGACCTCGGGGACCGAATAGCCGGAGAAGAAGATCTTCGGGTCGCCCGAGACCGTCTCGTTGAAGACGCCGCTGGTAGCGTCGGGATACCACTCGTTGAGGGGCGTCTGGCGGTCTCGATGGGCCTCGCACAGCTCGATGGCGATCTGGATGAAGGCGAGCGCCCTCTTCCTGCGCTTGCCCTTCAGACCCAAGAGCTCCGGCGTTTCCACGTAGAGGTTGAGCGCCTCCAGTTCCTGCTCGAGCGAGGTGGCGTCGCCGATCCCAATGATGAACGGGCCCTGCTCGTAGATCTCCGCGAGAACGCTCACGTCGGTGCCTTCGGTGGCCTTCCACATCTCCTCCCAGAAGCCCGTGCGGATGTCCCACAGGAAGTTGAGCCGGCGGATCACGAAGCGTTTCGGGTGCGCCAACAGCCCCAGCACCTCCACCGCGACCTCGTCGGCCCTACGGTCGACCGGATCTAGGCGCGCCACGCCCGGAAGCGACTCGCGCCAGCGCTCGCGCAGCTCGAGGAGCACGCCCTCGAGCGCAAACAGCGGCTCGGGCGAGTGCATGTCGCCGAAGTAGCGGCGCATGATCGGCAGGAGCCCGTACGGACGCGGGCCGACCGTGAGGGTGGGCAGCGGAGCACCGCCACGCACGTGCTCGCAGAAGAACTCGCGGATGGCCAGGTGCTTGTCCGGGGCGAGGATCGACGGACCCTCCTCCGGCGCCAGCAGGTCGGTGATGTAGCGCCCCCAGGTGACAGGCCACAGCACGCGGTTCATCGCCGCCATCGCCGCGTCCTCATCCGGCACCGCGCCGGGCAGCCGCCGCAGCACGGTGTCGTCCCCCAGGCCGAGCGCCGTGGCCAGCTCGGCCGCCGCAGAGCGGGTGGCGCCCGCGCGGCCCGCGTCGTCGAGCTCGCGCTCGAACAGCGCCGCCACGTCATCCACCGCGGCGGACCAGCCGGCGATCGCCTCGTCGGTGTTGTTCGTCGGGGTGCCCTGGGCCATCACGTCCAGGCCGTCCGAGTAGTGATGGGCCTCGAGCAGCGTGAGCAGTGCCGCCTCGTTGTTCTGCTCCCCGCGAACACCCGCCACGAACAGTGTGAGCCCATCGTCGCCGATGGCCACGTCGGAGACGTCGGCCGTGATGGCCATACCCACCCCGAGCGCGCGCTCGTAGTCGACCATCCATGACATCGCCTCGTCGACCGGCAGCGACTCGTCGCCGCCCTCGAACGCGACCAGGTTCGCGAGGTCCGGCGAGCAGTGGAGCGGGGTGGGGATCTCGCTTCCCCAGGCCACGAAGGCCCGTGTATTGCCCACGAAGCCGATCGCGCACCAGCGATCCGGCATCAACGCGGCGGTGGCCGGCGAGTCGTCCCTGCGCGTGTTGAGCTCGGGGTACACCCGCTCGCCGCTCCTCGCCACGGTCGGCCGCGTCTCGCGCGCCACCCACACTGCGCGCCTCGGCGGCAGCTGCCGCACGAGGTCGTCACGCGCGGCGTCGGGCTCCCCGTCGAGCCGCCGCTCCCAGTAGGCCACGCCCAACGCCACCTCCCGCTCGGTGAGCAGAGGCGCGTGGTCGTCGAGCTGCAGCTGATCCGGGTAGACGCGGATCTTCAGGTCGTCACCCATGAAGCGGGTCTCGAGGCGCACGGGCAGTAGGAGCAGCGGCGAGTCGCCGATCTCGAAGCTCTCGCTGTGATCGGTGGGGCTCAGCAGAGCGAAGTCGCCCTCGAGCTTGTCGGGGCTCAGCTCGAACGCCCGCGGGTCCGCTACGAGCGGTTCAAGCGCCATCCGCCGCCTGCCCGGACGCGAGCATCTGATCGCCGTGCACGAGCATGCGCACGGGGCGCTGGAGGGTTATCCGGGCCATGCCCGCCGCACTCTCGCCCCAGGTCTCCTCCCAGGTGTTGTCGCCCTGGTCGTCGTAGGCGAGCGTCTTCGAGCCGAGTGACTCGAGTCCCACGTGCGTATCGGTCGGCGACACCCTCGCGTCGTCCCAGGTGAGGTCCTTCCAGAGCTCGAGTCTCGGCGACTCGTCGGACGCGGGGGTATCGAGCCCGTACGCCGGCTCGGTCGGTGGCTGCTCGAAGACGAAGTACCAGCCGGGCCGTTTGTCGTCCGGATCGGCCGAGCCTCGCACCTCGTCCTCAACGTCCTCGCCCGGCTCCAGGGCGAACTCGAACCCGAGGAAGACGGCATCGGGACCGAGCGACCCGGTGAAGATCGGAGCCAGCGGGGCGCCCTCGGGGTCCTCCTCACGAAGCTTCGGCTTCGCCCCCTTGACCCAGTGGGCCGGCACGGCCGTGACGAGCGTGTTCGGGTAGCGGCGCAACAGATCGCCCTTGATCACGAGCACCAGCACCGCGCCCGGGTCGCTGGTGGCGTGGGTGCCGAGCGCTCCGGGCGTCCAGGCGTCCACCGGCGGGATGTCCTCGGCCGCGGTGGCCGAGTCCCAGAAGGTCCGAAGCCAGGTGCCGGCGGGGTCGGCCGGGTACTCGCGCCAGGCCAGCTCGCGCGCGAACTCATGGTTGGCGCCGAGCAGGAATGCCTCCACGCTTGCCTGGTTGATCGCCGCCAGGCCTGCGCTGTCGTCGGGCAGGGATCCGACTCCGGGCATCAGCAGCTCAGGGTCGATGCTCACGAGCTTTCGGTAGAGCGCCACGGGCAGGTCGGGCGCGACGCTCAGGGACGCCGGCACCGGCTCCGCCCCGAGCGCGTCGGCAGGCTGGATCACGCTGCGTAACCGCGCGGCCAGCACGGCGGTCGGCTCGAGCTGCGCGCGCACGATGTCCGCCAGCTCGCCGAGCTCCAGATCACGGATGATGAGCACCGCCGTGCCGAGGCCCGAGATCTCGTGGTCGATCAGCCCGAACACCGAGCCCACAGCGAGGGGCTCGAGGGCCACGGCCCGTGCGAGCTCGCCGCGGGTGCGGGACGCGGACGTCGCCGCGCTGAAGTCGACGTCGATCTCGACCTCCTCCTCCACCCGGTCCTTCAGCTCAGGGCTCGAATAGTCGACCAGCCGGGGCAGCGTGAGCGTGACGAAGCCGAACATTCTCTCCGGATCGCTGGAGAAGGCCTCGGTCATCCGCCCGGTGACCACAGCCTGGTCCCCGTCCGTGTCGGTTACCGCTCTAGCGAGCACGCTCCCGGGACGGGTCCGGCGCCGGAAGGCCGCCGAGACGAGGCCGAGCGGCATGGTGGCCTCGGGGCGGCGGCCGCGTACCGACCGCCCCGCCGCACCGCCCGGCAGGCGGGAGTGGGCACCCGCCGTCGTCTGGAGGAGCGCGCCGTCGGGAAGCGCCTCGACCCGCGCGTGCGCCCGCCGCCCGACTTCGAGCGCGGTGCGCGTGCGTGCCAGCGCGCGGTTGACCTGTCCCAGCCCTCGCGCCTGGTCCCAGGCGTCGGCCATCAGGGCTTCCTGGTTGATCCGGACCACCTCGGCGCCGAGGCCGGACGCAGAGCGGAACTTCGGGTCGAGGTTGGCCTCTGAGAGCCAGCGTGGCTCGGCGGCGGACGGACGAGTGTTGGGCTCGGGGATCTCGTCGATCCCGGCGGGCATGGCCCCGTAGCGGGGCGGCCCCACCACCGGATCGTGGCGAGCCGCGACGTACGGCTCGTCTTCTGCCCGCGGCTCGCCGGGGGCGGCGTCCTCGAGCAGCAGGCCCATCGCCGAGCGAAACTCGGCTCGCGCGGGATCGCGCCAGGGCGGGGCGGTCATCTCGGGCGAGCCCAGCGCGCCCTCGTAGCCCACGGTCACGGGGCCGATCGGCAGGCGGCTGGAGCCCGGCTCGGAGAGGTCGAGGTCGTGAACGCCGACCTCGGGCCCCAGCGGCCGTGGCTCGAGCCTGCGCACCAGCTCCTCGAAGTCGGCCGGCTCGGCCGCGGTTCGAAAGCCCCACGAGTGCAGAACCGGCAGGCGTACGTCGGGACTCTCGGTGGTCCAGGCAAGTGCCACCGAGTCGGCGGGGGCGGTGAGGCCGAGGCCGGCCAGGCGCCCGGCCTCGAAGCTCGGGACGACGCACGCGATGTAGGCGGTGTCGGGTTCCATGAAGCGCGGGCAGAGCAGTCGCGCGCCGGCCAGCTCTGGCGTGGCATCCAGCAGCGCGGCGAGGTCGGTGTATTCCGCGTTCACCTGCGCGTGGGCCCACGCCCAAGCCTCCCCGAGGTCCGGAAGCTCCCGGGACACGTCGTCCACGCTGAGCACCGAGCGTCCCGCTTCGTCCGGGGTGAGGCTGACGCCGTCGCGCTCCTCGACCACCACCAGCACCAGCCACGGCATCAGCTTCTCGGCGCGTGGGCGCGCCGGAGTGAAGAGCCAGGGCAGGTCGGCGCTGCGTAGCTCCACGCTCGCGAACATGTTCGGCGCGTGATCGCTCGTACCGTCGGGCGGGTCGACCCGCAGCACCTCGCCCGGCGCCAAGCCCACCACCGAGCCGGGGCCGCGCACCGCCATCGTGCGCTCCTTCCTCTCGCCGGCCGCGACCACCGCCACGTCCACACTCGCCACCGCGCTCTTGGGGATGCCCGCGCTGTCGGCCTGGTCCCCGATTGAGCGCGCCAACCCGCGCCGCACATACGACAGGTACCTCAGCTCCGCGCTCATCCGATCAGCTCCGCCTCGTAGCCGGGCACGAGCAGCGACGTGGCCGAGTTGCGACTCGCCAGCGCCGTCCGCGCCGCGAAGAAGTCGAGCCCGGTGGGCGGGGTGGCGCCGGTCGAGGCGCCGGTGTCGATGTTGGCCACGATCCAGAGCGGCTCGCCCACGCCGTAGCTCACCGTGGCGGCCGTCGTGCCGCGAGCGTCCAGAGCCCGCGTCATCGCCGCGTCGCTCGCGCTGACGGGTACAGCTGCGCCGGCGGGCTCCTCGGGGCGCCCATTCGGGTCGCGGTAGGCGATCTCGTGGTCGAAGGTGGCCTCGTGCAGCAGCTCGGGCGCGTCGGCGCCCGTGCCGCCCATCACGAGCCCGGCCTTCATCTGGGAAAACGACGGCGAGGTCAGCTTCTCGTCCTCGTCCAAGACGAAGAACTGGGCGCTCGCGAACCAGTCGATCACGTCCTCGACGTCCTCGGTGGAGAACCCGTCGGCCTCCAGCGTGACGAGATCGTCGCCGATGAGCTCGGCGTTGCCGTAGCACTCGATCGTGGTGTCGAGGGGCACCAGGCGCTGGGTGACCTGCACCCGCCCGGACGGGTGTACGGCCGTGCCGGCGCCCACGTCCGTGACCAGCACCGGATCGCTCCCCGGAGGCCCCACGGCCGACCAGGCGTCCTCGAGGTCCAGCGCCTCGCGCACCAGCTGGGAGGGGTCGGCCTGTTCCGGTGGGCCCTCGTTGGCCAGCTCGCCGAAGCTCTCGTCGACCTCGAAGCGCTTCTCGAGCCCCAGCAGCCGGAATTCCGCAGCGCCAGACACCCTCCACGGGTTGGGTCCGCTGAGCCTGCCGACGAGCAGTACCCCGAGCAGCTCGGTGTCCGCCGCCACGACCGAGACCCACAGCCGCAGGCGTATCGAGAACGCGAACGGATCGAAGTCGATGAGCGTGTCGAAGCTCGTGCCACCCTCGATCGAGAAACCTTCGGCCCCGGCCCAGAGCTCGGCGCGGGCGCCGAACTGGACGGAGTTCGAGGTGAGCGCGAAGTACCCGCCGACGTTGACTCGCAGCGCGTCGCCGGTGTCGAGCGCGACGCCCACGGGGTCGAGGTCCGGGAAGTCGTCCGGGGCCACGAACTTGGGATGGAAGCCTCCGAACGAGACGAGGAAGCCCGGGTCGTCGATGAACGCGGCCCGTACGGCCATGTCTCCGGTGATCAGGAAGCCGGCCACCTGCGAGCCGCTGAGCGACGCGTCCACCTTGAGCGTGCCCTCGGTGATGTTCCACGTGCCGGCGAAGTTCACGTGCAGCTCGAGGATCGGCGCCTCCTCGCGCGGCAGCACCGCGCTCAACGCTCCGAGCAGCGAGATCGAGAGCGGCTCTGGGAGCTGGATCACCACGCCGGCGTCGAGCTCGATCAGCGTTGGCGTGCCCCAGCCGATCTTCACGATCGGGCCGAACACGTATTGCCCTGCTGCCGTGGGGAATACGGCGTCGATCTCCGACAGGATCAGCTCGGCGTCGGCGACCGCGTTCTCGGGGAACAGGATCTGGTCGAGCGAGCCGGAGCGCACCGCCTCACCCAGGGCGTCGTCGTCGAGGCCACGGTCGATCCCAACCAGCCCGCCAACGCCGTTGAGCGTGAAGCCGAAGCCCAGCTGGACGCCGGTGAAGCGCGCGGCGAGGCTGAGGAACAGCGACCAGGCGTCGGGCGCGCCCGGGATCTTGGTATCGAGGATGCCGGTGGCGACGATGCCCACGCCCAGCAGATCGAGGTCGGCGATGCCGGCGTAGCGACCAGCCTCCACGTCGATGTCCAGGAAGCCACCGCCGCTGATCACCCCCGCGACGTCGACTCCGAGGCCGAGACCGCTCGGGAGAATCACCCGGAAGGAGACGTCGAGTGGGCCCGCGTTGCCGTCGGCGAAGCGGATCGGCAGCTCCACGCCGAAGGCATCGGCGGCGAACGAGACCGGACCGAGCGCGCCCGAGATCGCCGCCTGGGCCCGGAGCGCGACCTCAGCCGCCTCGCCCGAGCTCAGACGCAGGGCCAGGTCCACCCGGTCGACGCGCACGCCGGCGATCGTGAGGCCGGGCCGGAGTGAGATCTCGAAGCCGACTCCGGCCGCGACTCCGAAGCCGGTGCGATTCGAGAGACTCAGCCCGAAAGGCACCTCGAGGCGCGACTCCGCGTTGCCGAGCACCGAGCCGAGGAAGTTGTCCAGCGAGCCCGGCGCCAGCACCAGCGCGAGCCCGTCGGGCTGCACTCCGAGGGCCAGCTCGAGCTCGCCGTCCACCGAGTCGACGTCGAGCGAGAAGGTGGTGCTCGCCAGCTCGAGGCGGATCCCGCCGGGCTCGCCGAGCACCACGAGCGGCGGGTCGGACGCGCAGGTGAGCGAGGCCCCGAACCCGCCGGACGGCAGCGGCCTGCCGGGCGCGAACGGGTAGCGCACGAACGCCTCGCCGGGCCGAAGCACGATGCCGAGCTGCTCCGTTAGGTCGGTGCCGGGGCGCACGGCGAAGGTCCAGCCCTGCCCACAGGTCGAGCTGCTGAGTCGATCCCGGCCGGCATCTTCGGAAGGATGAGCACGCCGGGCAGCGGCGTGCCCTCCGCGGGCAGCTCGGTGGCCGAGAGTGCCGACCGGTTCGGGGTCCGGCCGGGCTCTCGAACAGCCGGACCGTGAAGCCGCGGTAAACTGTCCGGGCGGGATGCGTCCGGTGGACTGCCCTGGATGGCGTCGCCGAGCGCGGGATCGACGCGGTCGATCGAACCGATACGCCGATGCCGGCGACCAGCTCGGTCACGAGCTCCGCCACCCGGGCGAAGTCGAAATCGGCGGTGCCCCAGCCGAAGCAGCTCGCTGGGATCGCGCCGGGATCGGCGAGCGCTCGGGCAGGAGCTCCCAGGTCGAACCGGGTGCGGACGAAGCCCGGCCGCTCGCCGGCGGGGGCCATCGCCTCGAAGTCGATCACACCGATGGCATGCAGCGCCCAGAAGCGCCCGGCGCCTTCTTGGCGAGGTGGTCGGCGAGCAGGTACTCGAACAGCTCGCCGCCGATCACGGACAGGAAGGAGTCGGGGTCGATCCCGGCCGGGGCCACGTGAGCAGGTTGTCGAGTGCGCGGTAGACCGTGCCCGCCGCGTCGAGAGGGCGACGACCTCCGCGAGCTCGGCTCATCGCCCAGCGCGCGCGCGGCCGGACTGCGGCCGAGGCAGCGTCGGCCACCGCGGCGTAGTCGGCGGCAGCGCCTGTGGCGTCCCAGCCCACCCGGCCCATGGCATCGCGAACGCCATCGGGTCCCTGAGCACGCGGTCGAGCGGGCCGACCGCCTGGGCGAGATGGTCGGCCAGCACGCGCAGGCTGCCTCGGTCGTCGCTCACGTCGGGTAGCGGTAGTCGTAGTCGCGATCGATCAACGCCGTGAAGGGCCGGGTCGATGAATCCACCATGGCGTAGCGGCACACCCAGCAGAACTGGAGGAGGAGCTCCCCGGCTCCAACTCGATGACGTTCATCGCGCAGGCGCCGGTGGGGTGGTAGATCCCGCAGTCGAACGCATCCCGGCCCATTTCGAACAGGCCGGTGAGCAAGGCCGACTCGGTGGGCTCTTGGGCGCCTTCCCGGGCCCGAAGTTGCGGGCGGGGGTGTTGCCCTCGTCGGGCGGCTCGTTGAAGGGCGGCAGATGCCTGGCGCTGCAGTCCCGGAACTGGGGCGCGCCCGCCGCTGCGTTCAGGGGGTTGCCCTCCCGCTCGATCCACTCGAGCACGTCGGCGTGGATGAGCTCGAGATCGTCCCCGAGCCCTCCGGCGGGGTCGGGTGCGCGCTTGGGCTCCATCACGATGCTGTCCGCCGGGAATGTCGCCGGCAGAGCAGGCGCTCCGGCGGGGATGGGCTCGGCGGGCTCGACGAACACCTCAGCAGCGCCGACCACCGTCGTCACCCGCAGGCGGTAGGACTGCTGCGAGCCCGGTAGCGGGTGGGTCCGGAGGCGGAGGATCGTCCCCACCGGGAAGTCGGTTGCCCGAGGCGGCGTCCCGGGCGGGAAGTTGGTGGGGTCACCAGGTACGAAGAACAGGCGGTGTTCGGGGCCGGCGAGCACCGGCGGCGAGGTCAGCCGGGCCGCGTGCACCAGACGCGGCCAGCGCCACTTGAGCCGGTTCGAGGAAGGTCCGGCCGGAGAGCAGCTCGTCCCGGGACTGGGCGTTCGCGCTCTGGGCGGCTCGTCCCTCGTCGGCGATCGTCGCCTGTCCAAGACCGCCGTACTCGTCCTCGATGGTGTACGAGTGTGCGAGCTCGTGCGCGGCGACGGTCCGCATCGCCACGTGGACCTTCGCCGGGATCGGATCGGGGACGATGTCCTGGCCCGGCGCGGGCGACGCTGCGGCCCTGATCCCGATCCTCTCCGCCTCGCCGACGGTCATGCAGATGATGTGCCCCTCTCCCGGCTCGGCTCGAGGGCTGTTCGCACCTCCAAAGAGTGCGGTCCGGCAGAGCACGATGATCGACGCCTGGTCGCGCTCCTCGCGCCGCCACCGCCGGCCGACGGTGTTTCCCGCGGGGAACTCGAGGCTCCCGAGGAAGGCATCGAAGTCGTCCTCGTTGAAGCGGTGCTGCGAGAGCAACCGCGGTGCGCATCGTCTCCGAGCGCTGGGCCCGGGGCCGCTCCCCGATCTCCGCCCCGAACGCGGTGTCGCGCTCGTTGAGGAGGACGATGTCAGCGGGTCCCGTCGGAGGCACGTCGACCGTTGCCGGAAGCGCGGGAGCGTCGGCCTCATCGACCGCCACGTCGACGGGTATGCCGCGCCTCGCCCGTGAGATCCGGGATCACCGGGCTCTGCGTTGCCACCCCCTGCTCACGCGACTCGCGGAAGGCGGCGAAGTAGTTCATCCGGTCCTTGACCAGGTCGAAGGGTCGCGTCCGGGGCGAGCTGTGAAGCGCCTTGACCAGCTGGCCGGCGAGGTCGATGAAAGCTTGTCGTTCCTGCGCCTGGAAGCCGTCGCCGAGAATGAGGACGTTCGGGACCTCGTCGATCCGCGCAAGACCGGGTCCCGCGATGAGATCGAGCGTGACCGGCGTGTCCCACCTCGGGGCGCCCAGGGCCCGCCCGCGCGCCGTCGGCGAATTGGGTAGTCCCAGCGCGGTCAGCGCGGAGATTTCGGTGAGCGTGTTCACGCCGGACGGCTTGCAGTCGAGCACGCCGGTCTGGGGGTGCACCTCCATGACCCCAAGCCCGCCCGTTCGCCAGGCGAGGATCGGGTTGCTGGCCGGGGTGGCGTGCACGTAGGTGCGATCCCCCGTGGCCGCAGGTTCGAACGGCGACCAGTTGGTGATGTCGCCGTAGGTGCCGTCGGTGAACTCGGCAAGGACCGAAAACCGCCTGTCGTGCGCACCCTCGGGCACGGTGAGCTGGCTCGGGGTCAGCCACATCTGGGCCACCCCTGCGTGGACGTGGAAGCGGATGTACGACTCGAAAGTGTGTGTTCCCTCGGTGACCGTCGCGATCACGAGGAAGTCGAGCAGCCGCGCTGGGCCGGCGGTCAGGGCCGGGGCCACCGTCACCGCCCCGGTAGCGGCGGCGGTGCCCGTCGTGAGGTTGACGGTCACGTCTCTCGCGGCCGCGGCCTGGGCCGCGTAGTTGGACGCCCAGGTCACGGTCACTCCGGTCGGCGGGTTGTCGGCTCGCCTGTTCCCGGTGGTGTCCGCGATGAACAGGAGCTGGTCGAGGTGCGGGGAGGTGAGACCCGGGACCAAGTGGATGTCCTGTCCAGCTCCTCGACGCCAGAAGGTGCCGGTGACCGACATCGCCGAGAGGCTATGGGGCCGCGGGGGGCGTACGCAAGGCACGGCCCCGATACCTCGCGGGTCGTCGCTGTGTGCGGCGAGCGACGCGATGGGCGATCGCGCCTTATGGGCCGCGTAGGGCGGGGAGCGGCTAGGGCTGCTGTTGTGCCTTGTCGGGTAGAAGCGCGTGTCCGTCGACGACGGCGGCGGCGATGTCCGAGAGCTTGCGGTTGCCGGCCCGGGCGTGGTCGCGCAGCATTGCGAAAGCGGCTCGGTCGTCGACCGAATGGCGTTCCATCAGGATGCCCTTGGCCCGCTCGGTCACCGCTCGGCGTCCGAACGCGCCTTCCAGATCGTGGTATTCGGCGAAGCGGCGCAGCACGATGTCGATGGAGCTCTGCCAGTCCTTGGCGTCGGCGTCGGTGATGTACGCGAAGATGCCGCGCTTGGAGGCTTCTCTGACGAAGTCGGCGTCAGGTGAATGGATCAGGACGATCACCGGACAGGCCGCTTCGGCGACGATCTGCTCGATGAGCTGAAGGGCGTGGGCGGAGCTCTCGCCCAGGCCCACGAGGGCGACGTCGGGGTGCTCCCTGGACGTCACCTCCCCAACGTCGGCGACCTCGATCTCGCGGGCGATCACCTCGTGTCCGAGCGAGGCGACGATCGGGGCCACCAGGGCGAGCCGATCCTTGCGCTCGTTGGCGATCAGCACGCGCAAATGCTCTGTCTCGCGATAGCTCATCGTTTTTTCGAAGCTGACGATTCTACCGAGACGCCTCGCCTGGTGTTACCCTGTGGCGCGCGCGGGCCCCATGCCCACGGCCAGCGCCCTCCCGGCTCCAGCACCTGGCCGGTGTCTTGCGTCGCGCGTCCACAGCCGGCGCGGAACGTCACCGTAGGAGCCGAGCATGTCAAACCTCTCGCCGCAGCCTGAGTCAGCCGATGGCCTGTCCTTGGAGCTCAAAGGAGGGCTCGAGGCCGCCGCCGCGGCCCGGCGAGCCTTGGTCGCGGGGGACGGAGCGATCGCTCCGCAGCTACGCGAGGACGTGCTGCTGCTCATGACCGAGCTGATCACCAACGCCGTGCGCCACGGTGCGGCCGGTCCCGAGGAGACGCTGGGCGTCGACGTTCGCTGGAGCCAAGACTGGGTGAGGGTCGAAGTCACCGATCCGACCCTCGAGTCCCACCCGCGCGTGACCACTTCGCTCAACCAGCACCGCTCCGGCGGCTGGGGCCTGTTCCTCGTGGAAGAGATCGCCGAACGGTGGGGAGTCCGGCACACGGAGTCCGGCACCCTGGTCTGGTTCGAAGTCTCGTCCACGACCACCCCGTAGCGAGAACGAGCGGCGCTAGGGCCCGACCGTCACGCCGCCCCACTCCTCGGGCGCCACATCGCGAACGGTCTGCGTGAACTGCCAATGGTGGCCGGCGAGGTCCTCCACGGTGCATTCGCGCTCGCCGTACTCGTACTCGATCGGCTCCTGCAGCACGCGCGCCCCGTGCGCGCGGGCGCGCTCGCACCGGGCGTCGACGTCGGAGACGCGCACCTTCACGACGTGGGTGACCGCACCCGCCTGCGGCGGTTGGCGCTCGTCGCTGACGTCGGCGACGATCACCGCTCCGTCATCCTCGATTCGCATCTGCGAGCGATGGTCCTCGCCGATGCGCACGCGCTCCGCGAATCCGAAGGCCTCGCTGAGCCACGCCACGGCGGCTCGCACGTCGGGATAAACCAGGACGGGAGTTACCGTGGCGGACGGGGCGGAGCGGTTGGTCTCCACGGGGACACCGTAGACAAGCGGCTCAGTTGTTCTCCAGATACCACTCGGGTCCCGATCGCATCTCACGTCGGGCCGGTCTGAATCACCCGGCGCGAAAACGGGTAAGGCGACCTCCATGGCGGCGCGCTCGATCTGGAACGGCACGATCACCTTCGGCATGGTCAACGTGCCGATCAAGCTGTACACGGCCACCGAGTCGAAGACCGTCCACTTCCACCTCGTGCACGCCCGGGACGGCAGCCGTGTCGAGAACCGCCGCATCTGCTCCAAGGAGGACAAGGAGGTGCCCTTCAAGCAGGTGGTGAAGGGCTACGAGGTGAGCGAGAGCAAGTACGTGGTGCTGGAGGACGACGAGATCAAGGCCGCGGCCGGCGACCGTGGCAAGGTCATACACCTCGACGAGTTCGTCGACGTTCACGAGATCGATCCCGTGTTCTTCGAGAAGACCTACTACGTCGGAAGCCGCAACGACGAGGACGCCTACCGCCTCCTCCACGAGGCGCTCGGTCGCAGCGAGCGCGCCGGGATCGGCCGCTTCACCTTCCACGACCGCGAGTACCTGGTGGCCCTGCGCGCGCTGGACGACCTGCTCGCGCTCCACACGCTGCGCTTCCACGACGAGATCGTCTCCGGCGACGACCTGGAGATCGACAGCGGCGGCCGCAAGCCATCGAAGGGCGAGACCCAGATGGCCAAGCAGCTCGTCGACACCCTGCAGCGGGACTTTGACCCCGAGGACTACGAGGACAGCTACCGCAAGTCGGTGCTCGGCCTCATCAAGCGCAAGGCGTCGGGCAAGGAGATCGACCTCGCCGAACAGGAGGAGCCCGAGCACGGGGACGACCTCATGGCCGCGTTGGAAGCCAGCGTCGGCGGAAAGTCGGGGCGCTGAACGTGGCCCGCGCGCTCTGGACCGGATCGCTCAGCTTCGGGCTCGTGAACGTGCCGGTGCAGCTGGTGAGCGCCGCCCGCGACCTCGACTACCACTTCCACCAGCTCCACGAGAAGGACAAGGCGCGCATAGAGCAGCGCCGCTACTGCTCGGAGGAGGACATCGAGGTCGGCTGGGAGGAGATCGCCAACAGCTACGACCTCGACGGCAAGGAGGTTGTGGTCACAGACGAGGAGCTGGGATCGGTCGAGCCGCGCAAGACGCGGACCATCGACATCGAGGCCTTCGTGGACTTGGCCGAGGTCGACCCGATCTACTTCGATCACCCCTACTTCCTGGTTCCCGCCGGCGAGAGCGAGGGAACGCTGCGCGCCTACCGCCTGCTGATCGAGGTGATGGGCGAGCAGGAGCGTGTCGCGCTCGGCCGCTTCGTGATGCGAACCAAGGAGTATCTCGTCGCCGTTCAGGTGCGCGACGAGGCGCTGGCGCTCACCACGATGCTCTTCCACGACGAGGTCAGGCCCACGAGCCGCATTCCGACCGGAGGCAAGAAACCGGCGAAGCGTGCGGTGGAGCACGCCGTCTCGATCATCGAGGAGCTCTCAACGGACTGGGATCCCGAGAGCTACACCGACTGCTACCGCGAGCGGCTGAGGAAGGTGATCGACCGCAAGCGCAAGGGCCGGACCATCGAAGCCCCCGAGCCGGAGCGCGAGCCGAAGCCGGTACCCGACCTCATGGAGGCCCTGCAGCGCACGCTCCAGAACGTGCGCGATGGTGAGGATCCACGAGCCGCGCGCGACGACGGCGAGGACGGTGACGGCGAGGACCTCGGCGCGCTCAGCCGCGACGAGCTCTATAGCCGGGCCCAGCGGGAGAAGGTCCCGGGGCGGACCAAGATGTCCAAGAAAGAGCTGGTCGAGGCCCTGTCCGGGGACTAGCGGCCGCGGCTCAGGGAGCCACGACCCCCGCGTCCGAGGCAAAGCGCTCGGAGCCGTGCCGGGCGTCGTGTCCGATCACCACGCCGCTGTCGCGGGCGCCCTCGACCTGCTTGCCGAGGTAGGCCGCGAGGCCCGCGCTGGCAGAGCGAACCGTCGCGACGTTCATTCGCGACGGTCCTGCGCCGAGCCGGCCGCGCAGGCCGGCGGTGCCGAAGCTCAGGCCGTGAGCGAAGCGGGCGCGGAGCTCGTCCTGTTCGCCGGACTCCAGCAGCGCTCGCAGCTCGTCCGCCGACTCGGGATCGGGATCGGCCGCGATCCAGCGCTCCACGCGCTCGCGAAGCGCCTCGTTGGTGGCCACCGGCGTCATGGTGCTCAACCCGTTACCCGGGCGTAGCGACGGTCATTCGGGGGCAGAAGCAGAACATGAGAGCAGTGGACGCGATCGCCGCGAAACGCGACGGCCGGGAGCTGTCGGCCGCCGACCTGGGGGAGTTCGTGCTCGCCTACGCGCGCGAGGAGATCCCCGACTACCAGATGTCGGCCTTCCTCATGGCCGGTTACCTCAACGGCTTCTCTCGCGACGAGGCGGTGGCGCTCACGCACGCGATGCTCGACTCGGGCGACCGACTCGACCTCGCGCGCCTGTCGGGGCCGACCGTGGACAAGCATTCCACCGGCGGCGTGGGCGACGGCACGACCCTGGTGGTGGCGCCGCTGGCGGCCGAGCTTGGGATGCAGGTGGTCAAGCTGTCCGGCCGCGGGCTCGGGCACACCGGCGGGACGCTCGACAAGCTGGACGCGATTCCCGGGATGCGCACCGAGCTGAGCCTGGACGAGCTGCTCGACCAGGTCGAGCGAGTGGGGCTGGCCGTATGCGCACAGACGGCCGATCTCGTCCCGGCCGACAAGGCCATGTACGCCCTCCGCGACGTGACCGCCACGGTTGACGACATCCCCCTGATCGCCTCCAGCGTGATGAGCAAGAAGCTCGCCGGTGGCGCGGAAGCGATTCTCCTCGACGTCAAGACGGGCTCGGGCGCGTTCATGAAGGACGAGCAGGGCGCGCGCGAGCTGGCGGAGCTGTGTGTGGCGCTCGGCGAGGAGGCGGGACGGTCCACAGGCGCGCTGCTCACCGACATGAGCCAGCCGTTGGCCGAGTCGGTGGGCAACGCGACCGAGGTCCGGGAGGCGATCGAGGTGCTGCGCGGCGAGCGGGAGGGTCGCTTCACCGAGCTCTGCGTGGCACTCGCCGGCCACATGGCTGCTCTGGCCGGCCTGGCCGAGGACGGCGACGCCGGCGGCGAGAGCGCGCGCGAGGCCCTGGCCGGCGGCGGCGCGCTCGAGCGCTTCCGGCACTTCGTGGAGGCTCAGGGCGGCGACCCGCAGATCGTGGACGACCCGTCTCTGCTGCCGCAGGCCCCGGTCACGCACGAGGTCCACGCCGGGACAAGCGGCTGGCTGTCCGCGGTCGATGCCGAGGCCATCGGGGTCGCCGCGGCGGGCGTCGGGGCCGGCCGGCGGCACAAGGAGGACGAGATCGACCTGGCGGTGGGCATCGACATCCTGGCGCGGATCGGAGACGAGCTCGAGGCCGACGCGCCCATCGCCCGGATCCTCGCCCGCGACCAGGAGGGCGCCGAGGAGGCGGAGCGGGCGGTGCTGGCCGCGCTCGAATGGTCGGAGGAGCCGGTGTCGGCGCCGCCGCTGGTGCACGACCGCATCGGGAAGCGGTTGGCGGGCGGCTGAAGCTCAGGCCAGTTGCGCGGCGCGCACGGCCCGCGCCTGGCCGGCATCCATCCAGATCTCCCAGCGGCCCGAGGCCGCGCGACGGTCGTCCAGCAGGCGGTAGGGGCGGCGGCCTGCGAACTCGGTCTGGCGCAGATGGGCCACCCCGCCGAGCACCGAGGCGATGCGGCGGCGCGGCCAGCCGATTTCGTCCTCGACCTGGCCGAAGCTGCGGAGGCGATCGGGTGCGCCGGCCAGGGCGTCCAGCAGCTCGCGCATGAGGTCGCTGCAGCGGTCGTGAAAGCGGGCGATCTCGCCCGGGTCCGTCATTGCGTTCTGGGGCGCGTGCTCGACGCCGGCGAAGCTACTCCATCACGGTTGCGGCGGTAGCTCGTCGGCGTTTGTCCGAAATGGCGGGTGAACGCCCGGCTGAACTGCGCGGCCGACCGGTAGCCCACGCCGAGACCCGCCGCCTTGGCCGATGCGCCGTCAGCCAGCAGCTCGGCGGCACGCCGCATGCGCACCTCGTATACCGCGCGGCGCACGGTCGTGTTTCCCTCTTCCGCGAAGGCGCGCTGGAGTTGCCGGCTCGACACCAGGACGGCGCGAGCGAGCGCGTCAACTCCGAGGTCGCCCCCGTAGTGCGCCTCGATGACGGCCAGCGCGTCCTCGTAGATCGCTCGCCGCCGTTGACGGGTGGACAGGCGCGCGTGGGGTGTGAAGCGCGGCGCGCACAGAATTGGCTCCAGGGTGGTGACAGACACACCACTGGGACAGGTCGCGCGGGCTGGGAGTTACGTCGCGTGAGGTTTTCGCGCTGATCGGGCGGGGGTATCAGAAACGCTCTTGGGATCAACGCTCGGGATCAACCTCCAGGAGCAGTCAGACACCGCCGCCGATCGCGCGCTCGCCGCTAACGGCGCCGACGAGACTGTGTTGCTGGAACGCGCCAAACGCGGCGACCTGGACGCCTACGGGCAACTGGTCGACCAGCATCGCGACGTGGTGTTTCGCGTGGCCGCGCGAGTCGTGGGCCGTGACGAGGCTGACGACGTGACCCAGGACACTTTTCTTCGCGCGTTCAGCCGGCTCGACAGCTTTCGCGGGACCGGCAGCTTCCGGGCGTGGCTCCTGACCATCGCCCACAGGGCGGCGCTGAACACGCTTGCGCGCCGGCGGCCGGAACCGCAGGGCTCGGCGGAGGATCTCGAGGAGGTCTCGCCGCCGCAGCCGGCCGATGAGCGAGAGCCGGTGAGCAGCCTCGAGGAGCGCGAACGGAGGTCGCGCCTGGAGCTCAAGCTCGGGGAGCTGCGGGTGGAGCACCGCACCGTGCTCGTGCTCCGAGACCTGGAGGGCCTCGCCTACGACGACATAGCGACGGTCACCGGATCGCCGCTGGGAACGGTCAAGGGCCGCCTCTCCCGCGCGCGCGACGAGCTCATCCACATCCTTCGCAACAACACGTACGACTGGGAGCTCCCGGGATGAACGACGCCCCGCGTGCCTCCGAGGCCGACCGCCGGCTCGACGAGCACCTCGAGCTCCTGCGCTCGGAGGCCCCCGAACCGGGCACCGCCCTGGTGCCGCGGGTGGTGCGCAGCGCGAGGCTCCAGAGGATGCTGCGCACGCCGGTGAAGGCCGTGATCACGCTGGCCGGGACCGTGGCCGGAGGCGTGGCCGCCCTGTTCGGCGTCAGGAGCCGGCGGTGAAGCCGGCGCAGGCCTCGATACTGGACCAGGCGGGCGAGGCGCTCGGAGGATTCCTCCCCCGTGTGGGCGGCGCGCTGGTCCTGCTCGTCGTCGGAATCCTGGTGGTCCGGCTGCTGGCCCGCCTGGTCGAACGGGCCCTGCGCGGGGCGGGCTTCGACGACCTGGCCGATCGCTTCGGCGTTCACGACGTTCTGGAACGCGCGGGGCTGGGGCGCTCCCTCGCGCATGTGGTCGGCGTGGCTCTGCGGGTGGGTCTCACCCTCGTGGTGGTGTTCGCGGCGCTCTCGCTGCTCGGCCTGCAGTTCCTCAGCGAGTCGCTCAACGCGGCGGTGCTCTTCCTGCCCAAGCTGCTCGCCGCCGCTGCACTGCTCCTGGCGGGCATCGTCCTGGGGGCGCTGGTGCGCGAGCGGCTCGAGCGCGCGTCGTTCCAGATGGACCTGCCGGTGCCGCTCGGCCAGATCGCGCAGATCGCGGTGGTGGCGATCTTCGCCATCACCGCGGCCGCGCAGATCGCCGTTTCCACCGCGATTCTCATGGTCCTGATCGGGATCCTGCTCGCGGCAGCGGCCGGGACGGTGGCCCTCGCCTTCGGCCTGGGGGGCCGCGAGGTGGCGCGCGAGATCAGCGCCGGCCGCTACCTGCGCGATGCCTACACGCCCGGCGAGCGGATCCGGATCGGAGAGGTGGAGGGCGAGATAGTGGGCGTCGAGACGGCCATGACCGTCCTTCGCACCGAGGCCGGGGACACGGTGCGGGTGCCCAACAACACGCTGCTGGGCTCGATCGTCACGGTGCGCGGCGACGCCGCCGCCGAGGGTTAGCGGAGGCGCCCCAAGCCCCGAACGGGCGCTTGCTCCGACGCGCCACAGGACGCGCCGGGCGTTTGGCCCGGCCGCCGCCGGGAAGCGGAGTGAAGCGCCTATGTTCGAGCGAATCGTCGACACGCTGCTGTTTCCCACCCGCATCGCGGATGGCGTCGGCAGGCTCGTTGCCGAGATCGAGCCGGTGGTGGACGACGTCAGAGACATCAGGCTCTCCGTCGACGCCGTGCCGGAAAGACTGGCCAGCGTCGACGCCCGGGTGCAGCCGGTTTCGGCTCTCCAGACCGAGATCTCGGAGATCCGCGGCCTTCTGGAACGACTGACCCTTCAGGTCGAGCGTCTTGCCGACCGCATGCCCGATCCCGACAGCCCCGGACCTCTGGAACGGGCGCGCGAAGCAATCACCGGAAAGGACTAGACGTGAACACCCCTGAACGCACGGCCGGCGCGGACGACACCGCCCGGAGCGAGAAAGACAACGTCACGGACGTCGAGAAGCGCGAAGGACGCAGGCCCGAGGGACCGGCACACCCGCAGAAGGCAGGAGTGGTGCAGACGGTCAAGCGCACCATCGCCGAGTTTCAGGAGGACAACCTCACGGACTCCGCGGCGGCGCTGACGTACTACGCCGTGCTGTCGATCTTCCCGGCGCTGATCGCCCTGGTGTCGATCGTGGGTCTCGTGGCCGATCCCAAGACGGTCACCGACTCGCTGACCGATCTCGTCACTTCTATCGGACCGTCGTCGGCGGCCGACACCTTCAAGGAACCGATCGAGGGGATCACCCAGAGCTCGAGCTCGGCGGGCATCCTGCTCGTCGTCGGAATCGCGGCCGCGCTGTGGACCGCGTCGGGGTACGTGGGCGCCTTCATGCGCGCTTCGAACGTGATCTACGAGGTCGAGGAGGGGCGCTCGTTCTTCAAGCTGCGCCCGCTGCAGATGCTCGTGACCCTGGTTCTGGTCCTGATGCTCGCGCTGGTGCTCGTGGCCCTCGTGGTCACCGGCCCGGTGGCCGAGAGCGTCGGCTCGGCCATCGGTCTCGGCGACACCGCCGTGACGGTCTGGGACATCGCCAAGTGGCCGGTGCTGCTCGTGGTGGTCATGCTCATGCTGGCGGTGCTCTACTACTCGTCGCCCAACGCCAAGCTACCGGGCTTCAAGTGGGTCACGCCGGGGAGCGTGCTGGCCGTGGTGGTGTGGCTGATCGCGTCGGCGGCCTTCGCGTTCTACGTCGCGAACTTCGGCTCCTACAACAAGACCTACGGCGCGCTCGGCGGCGTGATCGTGTTCCTCGTCTGGCTGTGGCTCACCAACGTGGCGATCCTGCTCGGCGCCGAGCTCAACGCCGAGGGCGAGCGCAGCCGCGAGCTCAAGGAGGGCGTGCCCGGCGCCGAGCGCGAGATCCAGCTCGAGCACCGCAGCGAACCCGCCGACAAGAAGCGGGCGCGCACCGCCTAGCCCGCAGCCGGGTCACTGAAACGAGAAAGGAAATCGGATGGCGAAGGCAGACAAGCAGCTCTACGACAGGGTTCGCGGCAACGGCGTGCGTAAGCGGGTGGCGCGCCTGATCGCCGAGAGCGCGCCGAAGGCCAAGCAGAACCAGAGCGGGAAGGCTCACAAGCTGCTGCGCAAGACGGCGAAGGACCTGCGCGCGGTGGCGGAGACTCTCGAGGATCGCGCCAACGGAGGTCCGGGCAAGAGGCAGGCGGGTGCGCGCAAGGCCGCTCGCACACGCAAGGCCAACGCGGAGAAGCGAAGCCGCGCGGCCAAGCGGGGCGCCAACACGCGGACGAAGGGCCGCGCCAAGAGCCGTGCCTGACGAGCGGACGACTTCCATCGCCCAAGACCAGCGGCCCGAGCCGGCCAGCCACGGGTGGCGACAAGCCCGCGGGCGATCTCGTGAAGGACCTTTCGGAGCAGGTCTCCACGCTGGTACGCCAGGAGCTTCAGCTCGCCCGGCTGGAGATGCAGGAGAAGGGCAAGCGGGCCGGCCTGGGCGCCGGCCTGTTCGGCGGCGCCGGACTGATGGCCCTATACGGAGGCGCGGCGCTGCTCACGGCCATCGTGCTGCTGATCGCCACCTCCCTGGAGCCCTGGATCGCCGCGCTCATAGTGGCCGCAGGCCTGTTCCTGATCGCGGGCGTGCTCGCTCTTAGCGGCAAGAAGCAGGTGGACCAGGTGACCCCGGCAGCGCCCGAGGCCGCGATCGAGAGCACGAAGCAAGACGTCGACGAAGTGAAGGCGAGGGCCAAGCGCGCATGACATCCGACGCACCCAACCAAGAGCAGCAGCCGACCGACGATCCCGAAGCCCTCAAGGATGAGATCAAGCAGACCCGCGATGAGCTGGGCGACACCGTGGAGGCGCTGGCCCAGAAGGCCGACGTGAAGGCTCAGGCCAAGCAGCGGATCGACGAGGGCAAGGACCAGGCCAAGCAGCGGATCGACCAGGGCAAGGACCAGCTGCGCGACTACGGGCAGCAGGCACAAACGCAGGCCAAGCAGGTGACCGAGCAGGCCAAGCAGCGTCCGGCGGCAGTCGCCGGCGTCGTCGGCGGGCTCATCGCCCTGCTGCTGCTCGTGCGGATCATCCGGAGGTAACGGTGGCCAAGGCGATCTATACCCCGCTCGGCGTGGCCTTCGGAGTGCTCGGTGGACTGCTTGGCGGCGCGATCTTCAAGCAGATCTGGAAGCTCATCGCCAAGGAGGAGGACGCACCCTCGGCCAAGGAGGAGGAGTACGGCTGGAAGGAGATCCTCCCGGCGGCTGCGCTGCAGGGCGCGATCTTCGCCCTGGCCAAGGCGGTCATCCACCGCGGCGGGGCGCGCGGCTTCCAGAAGCTCACCGGCACCTGGCCGGGCGACTGACCAGCCGACCACTACCCAACCAAGAGGAGACGCACGTGGAGATCCCCAAGGACAAGATCCTCGACCTGCTGCGCCAGCGGGGCGACAACGAGAAGGCCGACCAGGCCGACAGCGAGCTGCCCGATCAGGTCGACACCGAGCGTAACGCCGGCCTGCTGGAGAAGTTCGGCATAGATCCCCAGGATCTGGCCGGCGGCCTGGGCGACAAGATCGGGCTCTGACGGGCGAGCGCGGGCGACGTACAGGGTCATGCGGGCCCTTCGCCGGCTGGTAGCGGAGCGCCGCGAGCGGCGGCGCATCCGGCGCGCGAGGCTTCCTTGGGAAGACCTCGAGGCCGAGGCGGCGCGCCAGGGCTGCTCGCCGTCCGACATCTTCTTCGACTGGACGGCGCGCTCGGCGCGCGAAGCGCCGGTGCCCGCTCAGGGACGCGAGGCCGCCTAGGAGGCGAAGCGCTCGCGCGCCGCGTTGGCCACCGGGCAGCCGCCGCTGCGGTGGCCGCAGGCGGTCATGTCGCACGAGCGGCACATCCAGCGTTCGGCGCCCGGGCCGCGGATGAGCCCCACCAGCACCCGCGAAGCGAGCCGCTCGAAGTCCGCCCTCTCGGCGGCGTCGAGCACCGACAGTGCGTCATCGAGGACCTGTCCGCGTGCGGCCGAAACCCGCCGCGCCGCTCGTCGTCCTGAGGCGGTGAGCCGGACCGAGACCGAGCGAGCATCGCGCCCGGGCCGCCGCGTGACGTAGCCGGCGGCTTGGAGGCGATCCACCAGCCGCACCGCGCCCGACGGCGTGAGGCCCAGCACGCGCCGGACGCGATCCAGCGATGGGTCCTCGAGGAAGTGGTGGAGGGCCGAGAGGGTGATCGCGGCCGTCTCCGACTGACCCGCGGCGGCGCCGATCACATCCGCGGTCCGGTCGGAGACCGACAGCGAGAGCGCGCCGAGCAGGTTGCCGGCGCGGTCGAGTTCCGTGTCGCTCACTCGAACTCGTACTCCAGGGTCACCGCCGCCTCCGAGCCGAGAGGCGCGCTGAACCCGCCGCGACCTCGCAGGCCGTCCAGCTCGCCCGTGCCCGAGCCGGGCACCACCGACCAGTCGCCCTTTGCCTCACCGCCGTCGAAGCTGCCGCTCACCTGGAGCACGAAGCTTCCGGAGCGGTCGCCCACACTGCCGGCCACGCTCTGCAGGCCGACGAAGTCGGCGGTCTCGTCGGGGCGATAGCAGAGCAGCCACTCCACCTCGCCGTCCCCCTCGATTCCGCCCGAGAAGGCCTGCTTGACGCTGGCGCGGGTGAGCTTGCCTCCACCGTCGATCTCGCCGTAGGTCTCCTCCTCCCAGCCCTCGATCTTGAACCTTCCCTCGACCTTGTCGGACATCGCATTTCCTCGTTTCCGCGGGGTGTCGCCCGCTGCATAATTGTGTGACTCACTCAACAGTTTGTCCGAGATCGCGAGCGTTGAAACATGTTGCGCAAGTCGCGGGAACTTTCGCGGCCGGTTGAGTCAGACAGTCCGATGCATCGCCTACATGGAGCGTCGTCGGCCAACACTGAGCGTGCGTGACGACGAGGGGCGGCCGCAGCCGCCCCCCATCGTGAAAGCTCCGAATTCCGGCTAGGGAGCCGGCGTCACGGTCGAAACCGCCGACCCCAGCGGGGCGCCGGCGCTCACCACCCTGCGTCCCGCCAGCCGGTTGAGCAGGCGGGCGGCCGGCTTGGCCAGCAGTAGGTCCGCGCCCAGGGTCGCGGTCCCGTTGGCCACGGACTTGCTCAGGTTGGTGAGCGTCGCCAGGACGATCACCCGGCCGTCGCTGCAGTAACGGCGGACCGAGCGGACGAACCTGCGCGCGGCTCGCGGATAGTTCCGCGCCGCCCAGAGGACCTTGTGACGCGCGCCAGGATGGTTGGCCGCGTAGCGCTGGAGCGCCTGCTTGAGATGGCCGCAGCCGCCCCTCAGCGCGGGAACCTGCGCCAGCATCACGGCTGTGCCCCCGGCTCGCACGGCCACGAAGCGCCGGACCACTGCGGAGCGGTCACCCTTGGAGAAGCGCAGGCCGCCCTGGTGTGCCAGCAGCCCTTCGTAGGTCTTCGTGTCACCGAAGCCCGCCGCGATCGGGAAGGTGAAGCTGCCGTTGGCGGCGCTGGCTGCGCCGGTCGTCTCGACGGAGACGCCGTTGTTGGTGAGGAACTGCACTGCCTGGGGCGACGGTGTGACGGTCGTCGAGCCGGTGACCTTGGTCAGCTCGGCCTGAGCGGCCGTCGCGCCGACCAGCATGAGCGCGAGTGCACCGGCCAGTGCCGCAAGTCCCAAGCGCCCGGGGGCGCCCTTGATGTTCATCCTCGACCTCCGTGTGGTGGTGGGTTATCGGACTCTCAACACCGCACGGGAGGCGGAAGTTGCGGCTCGGGCGCCGGCCGGCGGCTCGTCACTACGATCGGCTGCGTGGCCGTCGCCGTGACCGACAACAGCACCGAGCAGCGCTACGAGGTCTCACGCGACGGCGAGCTCGCCGGCTTTGCCATGTATCGGCGCCGGCCCGCGCTCATCGCCTTCGTCCATACGGAGATCGACGAGCGCTTCGAGGGGGAGGGACTCGGCTCGCAGCTCGTGCACGAGGCGCTCGAGGAAGCTCGGCGCGAGGGAATCGCCGTCCTGCCCTTCTGCCCCTTCGTGAACGGGTACATCAAGCGTCACGCCGAGTACGCGGAGCTGGTTCCCGCCGACTATCGAGAGCGCTTCGGGCTCTGATCGAGTCCGGTCAGGTGACCCGCTCGAGGCGAGGGTTGGGCCGGTAGCTGCGGCCCACCTTGGCACGGGGGCGGCCGTCAACGCGAACGATGTCCGCCGTGTAGTCATTCGAGCCGCGCAGCAGGGCCGAGCCCACCCCGTAGGCGTCGACGGGCGCGGCCTGGGCCTCGAACTCCGCGATGCGAGCGGCGTCGAAGCCGCCCGACACGACGATTCGCACGCCGGCGTGGCCGGCGGCGTCGAGCGCCGAGCGCACGCGCTCCACGAGCAGCGGGTTGACGCCGGTGGGGTCGAACTCGCCCATCTCGTCCCACAGCGCCCGGTCCACGAGTTGTCCGGAAGTGTCGAGGCGCACGCCCCAGAGGTGTTCGCCGAGCGCGTCGGCCACCGCGAGGGCCGTGTTCACGGAGTCGTTGTCGAAGTCGACCAGGACGGTCACGTTCATCTCGCCGGCGTAGCGGTCGGCGAAGGCGGAGGCGGCGGCCACCGTGTCACCGTCGAAGGCCGCTATCAGCGAGTGCGGCACCGTTCCCACGCCGCGGCCGCCCCACCAGGAGGCCTGGGCGTCGGTGGACACGCCGATCGCTCCGGCCACGTGGGCGGCCCAGCCGTCACCCGTCTGCACCTGCCAGTGGTCGTGGCGGGCCGGGAAGTAGAGGATCGGCTTACCGCGGGCGGCATCGACCACGTCGCGAACGTTGCGCATCACGAGCGAGCGCCGGGCGAGCGAGCCGAGATAGACCGTCTCGAGATGAGCGAACAGGGAGTAGTCGCCCTCGATCGTCATCACCGTCTCCCACGGCTCGACCTCGTCGCCCTCGTACAGGGCCCGCACCTCGAGCTCATCCCAGCCTGACTCCCAGCCGTCCGCCCCCTCACGCCCCGAGCAGAGTTTGAGTACGGCCACCGCCTCGTCGATGCCACCGATCAGCGACCGACGGCGCTGGAACACCTGCATCGTCACGTGCGGGTGGCGGTCCTCTTTCTCCAGCAGCTCCTTGGTGAGGTTGAAGTACTGGTCCGAGTACCAACCCGAGCGGATCCGCTCGAGGGGGAGCCGGAACACCTCCGGATCGAGCCGTGTACGGCGGCTGGCGGCCTGGGTCACGCCGGCAACGCTAAACCAGCGGGATACTTGCGGCCTGCGCGCGATCACCCTGATACCCGGCCGGCAGGGGAGCGCCGCGCTGACCGAGCTGCCCGATCCCGAGCCGGGGCCGGGCGAGCTGCTGGTCCAACCGCAGGTGCTCGGCGTGTGCGGCACCGATCGGGAGATTCTGGCCGGTACCCACGGATCGGCGCCGGAGGGCCACGAGCGGCTGGTGCTCGGTCACGAGCTGCTCGCCCGGGTGATCAGCGCTCCCGAGGACAGCGGCTTCGAGCCCGGGGCGCCGGTGGCGGCGATCGTGCGACGGCCCGATCCGGTGCCCTGCGACTGCTGCGCCCGCGGTGAATGGGACATGTGCCGCAACGGGCTCTACACCGAGCGCGGCATCAAAGGCCGTGACGGCTACGGCGCGGAGCTGGTGACCCTCGAGGCCGAGTTCGCGGTCCCCGTTGCGCCCGAGCTCGGCCACCTGGGCGTGCTCACCGAGCCGGCGAGCGTGCTCGCCAAGGCCTGGGATCACATCGAGCGGATCCGCGCCCGCGCCTGCTCGGGCGGGGATCGGGTGCTCGTGACCGGAGCTGGGCCGATCGGCCTGCTCGCCGCGCTGATGGGCACCCAGCGCGGCTACGACGTGCACGTGCTCGAGCTCGCCACCGGAGGTCTCAAGCCCGGGCTGGTCCGCGACCTTGGCGCCCGTTATCACACCGGCGCGATCACGGAGGTCTCACGGGACCTGAGCGCCGACATCGTCATCGAGTGTACGGGCGTGGGGGAGCTCGTGATCGGCGCGATGCGCCACACGGCCCCGGGCGCGGTGGTGTGCCTCACCGGAGTGGGAGGGCAGCGCACGCTCGACGTGGACGTCGGCGCCCTGAACGCGGAGCTCGTGCTCGAGAACGACGTGGTCTTCGGCTCGGTGAACGCCAACCGCCGCCATTTCGAGCACGCCGCCGAGTCGCTGCGCCGGGCGGACCCGGCCTGGCTTGGCCGGCTGATCACCCGCCGCGTGCCGCTCGAGCGCTGGCAGGACGCGCTCGACAAGGAGGAGGACGACATCAAGGTGGTGGTGGACTTCCCGGCCACGCAGCCGGGTCCAGCCCGCTAGCCTGCCGCCCGATGCCTACCTCGCTCGTCACCGGCGGCGCCGGCTTCCTCGGTTCGCACCTGTGCGACTACCTGCTCGCGCGCGGCCACAGGGTGATCTGCATCGACAACCTCGACACCGGGTCGCTCGAGAACATCTCGCACATCCCCGCGGGCGTGGAGTTCCGGTTCGAGATGATCGACATCACGGACCACTACGAGCTCGATGAGCCGATCGACTTCGTCTACCACATGGCGTCCCCGGCGTCGCCGATCGATTACTCCAGGCTCCCCCTGCACACCCTCAAGGTCGGCGCCTACGGCACCCACAACACACTCGGCCTCGCCAAGAAGCACCGGGCCCGCTTCCTGCTGGCCTCGACCTCAGAGGTGTACGGCGATCCGCTCGTCCACCCGCAGCCCGAGAGCTACTGGGGCAACGTCAACCCGATCGGCCCGCGCGGGGTCTACGACGAGGCCAAGCGCTATGCCGAGGCGCTGACGATGGCCTATCGCCGTCAGCAGGGCGTGGATACCGCGATCGTGAGGATCTTCAACACCTTCGGGCCCAAGATGAGGCCCCACGACGGGCGTGCCGTGCCCACCTTCCTGCGCCAGGCGCTCTCCGACCGGCCGCTCACCGTGTTCGGCGACGGCTCCCAGACACGCAGCTTCTGCTACGTCGACGACCTCATCCGCGGCATCGTCCTGCTGGCGGAGTCTGGCCTGCACGACCCCATGAACATCGGCAACCCGGACGAGATGAACCTCATCGACCTGGCCCGGTCCATCATCGAGCTCACCGAGTCGCGCTCGGACGTGGTGTACGAGGCGCTCCCCGTGGACGACCCGCAGGTCCGCCAGCCTGACATCACACGCGCGCGCGAGCTACTGGGCTGGGAGCCGGAAATCGACTTCCGCGAGGGCCTGAGGCGTACCATCGACCACTACCAGGGAGTCCTCCAGAAGGGCGCAACGAGATGAGCAGCTCCGAGAGCAAGAACCTCGAGGCGATCTACAAGGCCATCGATCAGCACGCCGCCAACTGCGAGTGGCCGGCCGTGGCCATCGAGATGAACCCCTTCGAGGTCGAGCGCCTCGGCTGGGACTCGATCCGCGGCCTGCCCATCCACGGGAATCCGGACATGGGCACAGGCTCGTTCCGGGTCGTGTGTGCCCGCGAGCAGGGCGAGCCCGAGGAGGAGATCGTGGAGGCCGTGGCGGACCAGCCCGCGCCGGCCGAGGTCTGAGATCTCGGCGAGCTCGGCCGTGGTGGTCACCCGGCCGAACTCGGGGTCGAGGTTCGAGGCCGTGACCCTGGCGACCTCGTCCGCCGTGAGCGTGCCGCCCCCGTACGCCGGCAGGTCGAACGTGTAGGTGGCGTCGATCACGAAGGTCATGTCGAAGCCGAGGTTGGCTCCCACCCGCGCGGTGGTCTCCGCGCACATCTGAGTCTGGATCCCGCAGACCGCGATCGACTCGATCTCGTTTTCCCGCAGCCAGCCCTCCAGGTCGGGCTCGCCGTGAAAGGCCGAGTTCACGTGCTTGGTCACCAACAGGTCCGGCTCGCCGGTGAGCACGTCCTTGAACGCGTTGCCGGGATGTTCGCGACCGAGGGTGTGGTAGGGCGACTCCTCCTCGAGACCGTCGTGGCGGACGAACACGAGCGGGTCCCCCCGCTCGCGCCAGACGGCGATCAGACGCGCGATGTTCTCCTCGCAGGCGGGGTTGTTACGCACGCCCCAGGCGGGGTCGTCGAAGGCCTTTTGGACATCGAGAATGAGGAGGGCGGCGGAGGGCAGGCGGCGAACCATATCCGCGGCGCGCGGGGCAGAGTCCGTCTACTCTAAGACGGGTCCCCAACGCGGGAAGGGCTTCGCAATAGACGTCTGGCGCATGCGCTATCTGGCCGTAGCAGTGGCCGCCTTGGGCGGCCTCATTCTGTATGTCTCCCTTGCGGGAGCCGGGTCGCCCGCGCCGGATGCGTCGCGGCATCTGCTGATGGTGCCGGACTCGGCCGGGTCCGAGGCCGCCCTGACTCGCTCGGACGCCCGCGTGGTGGCCCGCTACGAGGAGTTCACCCTCGTCGAAGCTCGCGGTGAGGACGATGCCGCCCTGCGCGCGGCGGGCGCGAGCCGCCGCGACGACCTCCGCGAGGTCGGCCTGCCCGGTACCGCGGGCCTGGACCCGCTCGCCGAGCGCGAGTCGCTGGCGGCCAAGGGCGTCGCCGAGCCCGCCGAGGCGCTGGTCCTGGTCCAGTTCGTGGGCCCGATCAAGGACGCCTGGCTCGAGCGCCTGCGCTCCACCGGAGCACGCATCGTGGAGTACGCGGCCCAGGACGGCTACCTGCTGCACGCCAGAGGGGCCGAGGTGGACCGCCTCGCCGCCCTCGTGGGGACCTACCCGGCGGTGCGGGCGGTAACGCGGGTGAGGGCGGGGGACAAGGTGAGCGATGAGCTGAACGCGGGCCGGAGCGGCTCGCGCATGGCGGCCGTGCAGACCGTGGCCGGCGCCGAGGGGACGCAAGCGCGGCGCGCGGCGGAGACCGCGGGAGCCTCGGTGCGCCCAGGCTCTACGGTCGGCGAACTGCGCACCCAGTACCTGCGGCTGGACGCGTCAGAGATCGACGCACTGGCCGCGGATCCAGCGGTCGTGACGGTCACCCCGTTTTCGACGCCGCGGCTGGCCGATGAGCGCGCTTCTCAGATCGTCGCGGGAAACGTGACCTCCACCTACCAGCCGCTGTCCAGTCCTGACTATCTGTCGTGGCACGACGGCCGCGGCTTCGGCCCGGGCACCTTCGACTTCGCGATCGACTTCACCGACGAGGGCCTGGACAACGGCTCGGCCGCAGACCCCGACCACTCCGACTTCTACGTGAACGGTAATGCCGGCCAGGCCAGCCGCATCGCCTACATGAACAACCACAGCAGCACCGCCTCCATGGAGGACTGCGGCGGCCACGGCACGAACGTGGCTTCGATCGCCGCTGGGTACGGGACCACCGGCACGGGCCGCGTGGAAACCACCCCGAATCCGCCCTTCCGCTACGGCATGGGCGTGGCGCCGCGAGCACAGATCGGCGCCTCGAAGATGTTCAGCTGCGGCCAGTTCGCTCTCGACGACACCTTCACCGACATCGCCTCCGAGGCGGTCGCGGACGACGCCGCGATCTCCAACAACTCCTGGGGAAACGGTGACGCGGGTGCCTACAGCACGGATTCGCGTGAGTTCGACGCCCTCGTCCGGGACGCTCGGCCGGGGCCGGGCGTCCCCGGCAACCAGCAGTTGGTCGAGGTGTTCGCCGCCGGCAACACCGGCGACCGCGAGATTGGCGCCGCGAACGAGGGCTACGCCAGCATCAACTCGCCGGGCACTGCGAAGAACGTGATCACCGTCGGGGCTTCGGAGAACGTACGAACCGGCGTCGGCTTCGATGGCTGCGGGGTGGGCGATGCCGCCGCCAACAGCGCACGCGACATCCTGGATGCCTCGAGCCGCGGTCCGACCGATGACCTGCGTCAGAAGCCGGACATCGTGGCGCCCGGAACGCACGTGGTCGGGGCCTCGCCGCAGTACGCCGCCTACGCCGCCGCCGACCACGGCCAGGAGACCTGCCTCAAGGCGTTCCCGGCCTCGAATTCGCTCTACTCGCTCATATCGGGCACCTCGCAGGCCGCCGCGGCAGTGTCCGGCGCCGCGGCCCTGATCCGCGACGACTACCAGGCCGAACACAGCGGCGTGCCGCCCTCGCCGGCGATGACCAAGGCGCTCCTGATCAACTCGGCCACCGATCTGGCCGGCGGGGAGAACGGCAAGGGGGCCACGATCGCTCCGGCCCCCAACCCGGACCAGGGCTGGGGGAGGGTCAACGCCGGCGCCGCCACCGGTACCACGCCGCGCCAGTACAGCGACCAGGATCCCGCCAGGAGGTTGACCGTCACGGGGGCGAGCTCGCGGTTCAGCTATGGCGTGGTCAACCCGGCCAGCCGGGTCAAGATCACACTCGCCTGGACCGACGCACCCGGCATCGTCGGCCCGAACGCGGCGCTCGCCAACGATCTCGATCTCGTCGTCTCCGCCGGCGGGCGCAGGTACCTCGGGAACGTGCTGTCCGGCGGCACCTCGAGGGTCGGCGGAACGCGCGACAGTCGCAACAACGTCGAGAGCGTCGTGCTTCCGGCGGGGACCGGCGGGCGCTTCGCGGTGAGCGTGACAGCCGCCAATCTGACGAGTGACGGAGTGCCCAACGTGGGCGGCTCGCCCGATCAGGACTTCGCGCTCGTCGTCTCGAACGTCGCGGCCCAGGCCGCCTCGCCGCACCTCACCGGCGATCGGACGACGCTCTCCGATGCCGCGCCCGGTGGCGACGCTGACGGCGCCCTCGAACCCGGGGAGTCGGTCAAGGTCGGCGAGCGCCTTCGCAACGGCGGCAACGCGCCAGCGACGGGGATCACCGGCAAGCTCGCGGGAGCGGGGGGCCTGACCGTCCAGCAGGGTTCCTCAGCCTTCCCGAACGCGCTGCCGGAGGCCTCGAGCTCGAATCAGACGCCGTACGCGGCGTCGCTTGGCGCCTCCGCGGTATGCGGTGCGGACGTGAGCGCCACCCTCAACATCACGAGCAGCGGCGGTGCGCAGGCGGTGCCGCTCAGCCTCGGCACCGGAGCCGCAGGCCCGGTCACGTCGACATCGTCCGCCGCGGTGCCACGATCGATTCCCGACGACAACGGCAACGGTGTGGAGTCGACCCTGAACGTGCCCGCGTCCGGACGCATCAAGGACGTCGACGTCGTGATCGGGGGCATCACCCACCCCTGGGTCGGGGACCTTGCTCTCGAGCTCCGTCACCCTGATGGGACCATCGTGGAGCTGGCCCGGCATCCCGGTGGCCCGGACAACAGCGGCAACAACTTCACCGGCACCGTCTTCGACGACGAGGCCACGACGAACATCTCCCAGGCCAGCCCGCCCTATACCGGCCGATTTCGGCCGCAGAACGACCAGCTCTCGCGCTTGGACGGCAAGGACAAAAGGGGCACGTGGAGACTCCGGGTCAAGGATCTCTACGAAGGGCAGGCGGGGACGCTGGTCAGCTGGGGGACGGGCATTCGAGCGGCCGTATGCGACTGGGTCTCTCCGGCCGGGGCCGGGTCGGGCACCGGCGGCGGCCCGGGTGCAGCGCCGGTGCCGGTCCCGGTCGCCCCGCGCGCACCCTCGTTCGCGGTCGCGCCGGCCGAGCAGCGCCTGGCGGACGCACTGGGTGGACGTCTGACCGTCCTCGGGGCCTGCGCCGCCGCGTGCCGGGCCACCGCCAAGCTCAGCGTGTCCGGCAAGGTCGCCCGCAGCCTGGGTCTCACGAAGCGACGCACGAGCCGGCCGGTTTCCCTCGGGACCGGCTCGGTCCGGCGGCGCTCCGCGGGCCGGCTGAGCTACCGCGTCAGGCTCACGAGACGTGCGCGCTCGGCGTTGCGAGGAGAGGATCGCGTGACCGTCGGCCTGAGAGTCGCGGTGAGCGTGACCGGTGAGCAGGACGTCAAGCTCAAGCAGTCCGTCGGCCTGCGCAGTACGGCGGGCCTGGGCTCGGTGGCCCGCAGAGGGGCTGCGGCTGCGGGCCGCCTGCTCGCGCACGTGTCCGCTCGCGGTCGGGCTCTGGCTCGATGCCCGCACGGCTCGAAGGCTCGGACTGAAGGTCAAGAAGGGCACGAAGCAGGTCCGCGTGGCGAGCAGAAGGGCGACCGTCTCGAGCCGCGGCCGCGTCCTCAGCCTGAAGATGGCTCGCGCGACCCGTGCCGCAGCAGCTCGGCAGAAGCGGCTCAGCGCGACCCTGAAGGCGGTCGCCGGGCCGAGTGCGGGGCCCACGCGAACGGCCAGCCAAACCCTCGTCCTGCGCCGCTGAGCACTGCGGCCGGCGACCTGGCCGCTGCTACATTCCGAGCGTCTCGCGGTGGGCGTAGCTCAGTCGGTAGAGCTCCTGGTTGTGGTCCAGGCGGTCGCGGGTTCGAGTCCCGTCGCTCACCCTCAGAAAATGGCTGCACGCGGCGATTTCTGCGTCAGCGCTACGACGACTCCGCTAGGGCCGAGCTACGAATGAGCTACCAATTTCGTTGGGGCGCAGGGTCGAGCTGGCCTCTGGGCTTGGATCTCCGCGGCCAAGACCTGGCCGAAGGCTAGGAAGTGGAGCTGACCAAGACTCAGATTTCACGCGGGCGCGTCGGTATTAGGGGTTCGGCGCTACGGTGCCGGGCATGGAAGCCGAGCGGGACAGAAATGGCGTGATGTGGGCGGAGTCGGCGCTCAGATCATCACGATCGAGGGCATCGATGGCGAGGCTGTTCACGGCAGTTACGCGTCCGAGGATGCACCCGCCGGCTCAGTCGGCGCAGACGTGTGGTCTGCGCGTGACTTCGACGAAATGGTGCTGATCTCCGATCCTGAATGGGCGACGCACCGAGTAGTTGTGCCTGGTGCGGACAACGAGGCGGACGCAAGGGAGCCCTCGGCCGAATAGGCGTTGTCCAGGGAATGCAGTCCATGACGCTCTCGCCAAGGGCGCTGCCAGTGTGTGGGTTGATGTCGTCGCTCCCGACGACCACGCCGCCATCGAAAGAGTCCGCATGGTCGTGGGGCACATCGAGCGTGTCGACGCTGACAGCTTTCACGTGAACAACGACGTTCCCGACCGGGGCCAGTTGCTCCGCGATTGAAACGACGAGTACGACCGCGTCTCTCTGGTACGTGCAGCTACCGCGGAACTTCGAGGGTCGTCCGGTTGAGATTCAGATGGGTACGCCCCCGCTGGAGGGACTAGCCGCAGGAACGAGGTCGAGAGGTGATCGCCGCCGTGCGCCCATGCGGCCGCCAAGCGCGGGTGCTGGTGCGCTTCGGCGATCACGCCTTCAAACGCGTCGGGAACGAAATCGGCCGGGCTCGATTCAAAAGTAGCCGCGGAGCAACTCTCATTAATCATCAAGCACGCAGAGGTGACAGTCGGACCGCCGTCGTGGGCTGGTCGCGCGACCAGTTTCCTCTATCTCGTCGTCGGCGACGCCTGTTTCCCCCTAGACGCCAACGAACGGGATCGCGACAGCTCGTCGCGACCACTTGCCTAATGCGCGGCAGGCCGAGGAGGCAGCGCCACGCGCGCGCTGTCCCCAAATTGGCATCTCTTTCCGGCTCGGCATGGCATTCGCGGCAGTGGCCGCTGGGCGGGTCCTGGACGTTGTGACGATGCGCCATGTCCGCCCACGGGCCGGTGGTCGGGGGCGCAGGGCGGATCTCGTCGGCAGAGATCGGCGGCGACGGTGGCATGTAATGGAGGCGAAGAGCCGGAGCTACGGCTTGACGAGAGCGGTGATTCGCGTGGCCAAGGACCAGGCGACCTCAACGGGGTGTGCCCTGACGTCAGAAGGACTGTCCGTGGACACCGTATCCGGGTGCCTGACGGATCTATCCGAGTCGTGCATTTACGTGCTTCTGGTGGTGGCGAGGGTTGAGCGATGCGGATCGAGCCTTGGCGATAAAGCTGGCGGGATTAGCGGATGTAGTCATCATCGCCATCGTCGGCAAGGCGTTGGGCGCATTCGGTAAGGAGCTCGCCCTTGGACTAACCGTGCTAGTCGGGTTTGCGGCCTGGGGAGCGCTGCTGACTTCGATGCTCCTGTGCGAGCCGCAGCTAGAGCTTTAACCGTTAAGGGTATTTTCCTAAAGTAGGTCAGCCGAAAGCAAGCAGCCTCACCACGGAGGGCTCGACGCGAAGCCCTGGCGGGTGAAGTTGAGGTCGAGGATGCCGCCCGCGAGCGCGACGGCGACGTCCACCGCCAGCGTCAATTGCGCTTAGCGCGGGTGTATGGTCGCGCAATGGCCTCCGCGCAACCGCACGCGGACACTCCGGAGTTCCGCGAGCGCCTCTGTCGCACGCTCGTCGAGGGCCTGCTCGAGGAGGTCGAGCTGCACCTGATCGAGGTGCGCTCGGCGCAGTTCCTCGCGAATCATCCGTGGCCACCCGGCAAGCGGCTCAGGCCGATGGTCTTCCTGCTCTCGAACCTCTCGATCCAGGCCGCCGACCCAGGGGCGCCGAGCGCGAATGGTCGCGAGTCGCGCCTCGCGGCCGCGATCGAGCTGCTGCACGAGGCGTCGCTCGTCCACGACGACATCGTCGACCGCAGCCCCACCCGCCGCGGCCTCCCGAGCGTGCACACCGCGAACGGCGACGGCATGGCGGTCCTGATCGGCGACTACATGGTCTTCCGCGGCATGAAGCTGATCCTCGACTCCGCGACCTCGCTCCAGGACGTAGCGCTCGCGCGCGAGCTGACCGACACCGGGCTGAGCATCGCCCACGGCGAGATCGACCAGCTCCACCGCCGCCTCAACCGCGACGACGCGCGGATCGGCCTCGACGAGTACCTGGACGTGATCTCGCACAAGACGGCGGGCTTCTTCGCCGGCTGCGCGGAGGCCGGCGCCGCGCTGGCCGGCGCGCCCGCGCCGCTGCGTCGCCACTACCGCCGCTTCGGCATGAACCTGGGCCTCGCGTTCCAGATGGTCGACGACGTGATGGACGTCTTCGGCGACTCCGACAAGGCGCGCAAGACGCTGCGCAACGACCTGGCCGAGGGCACCGTGACGCTGCCGGTGATCCACGCCTACGAGGCGTTTCCGACCGACGTGACCCTGCTCAAGTTCAGCAGCGGCGAGACGCTGAGCGAGCGCGAGCGCACGTCGCTCTACCGGCTCCTGCGCGACGAAGAGATCCTTCGCCGCTGCGCCGACACCGTGCGCAGGTACGCGAGCCTCGCCGAACGCGAGCTGGAAGCGATGCCCGCGAACATCTTTCGTATGGGGCTCGCGGACCTGCTCGCCTATGTGACGCGCTGCTCGTGGGGCGGCCTCGAGGACGCGCTGGGCGAGCCGCCCGCCGGAGCCGGGACCGATGGCTGACGGCGATCAGCAGCGCCTCGCTCACGCGCGCGAAGCCCTGGAGCGCCACAGGGACGAGCTGATGCGCACCTACGGCGCGATCGGAGCAGGCGTCGGTGCGGGCGCCCGCGACGGCTACGCGATCGTGCTGTACCTGGCGGAGCCGAGGCCGGTGCCGGACGACGCGTCCGTGGACGGGGTGCCGATCCGCTTCGAAGTGACCGGCCGGCCGAGGGCCGAGGCGTAGGGAGGAGCCGTGGCCGAACCTGATCGCGAGTCCGTGCAGTTCCCGCGCGAGCGAGTGCTCGCCGGCGCCGCCAAGGAGCGCCACATGGGGGCGTTCCTCGACGACCGCAACGTGATGGGCGCCGGGTTCGGGCGCCGGATCGCGCACGACCAGCTCACCGACGAGCCGGCTCTGGTTGTGTACGTGGCGAGCAAGATCCCGCTCGATCTCCTGCCGCCGAGCCGCCACCTCCCTCGGCGGGTGTTCGTGGGGGATGAGTCGATCGCGGTCGACGTCGTCCCCACGGGCCCGATCTACACGCAGGCCGCGCCGCTCAGGATGCGCGAGCGGCCCGCCACCGCGGGGCTGAGCATCGGCCACCCACGGGTCAGCGCGGGCACGCTCGGCTGCGTCGTGATCGACGAGACGGACGGGAGTCGATGCATCATCAGCAACAACCACGTGTTCGCGAACTCGAACGACGCCAAGCTGTTCGACCCGATCGTGCAGCCCGCAGCGCGCGACGGAGGCAAGGACCCGGACGACGTGGTCGCGACGCTGAAGCGCTTCCAGACGGTCACGCCATTCGGCAACAAGGTCGACTGCGCGCTGGCCGAGATCAGCGAGGCCGGCGCGGCCGTCGTCGATAGCGTCCACGCAGGGCGGATCGACCCCCCCAGCCCCGCGCACCCCGCCGTCGGACTGCTGTTTGCGGGCGGCTGCAACCGCGCGTTCATGAACCCGATCGACGACGTGCTGAGCGTGCTCGAGTCGACGCTTCCCGCGGGCCCGGGCTCGACCGTCTCCGCGGAGATCGGCATGCACGTCGAGAAGGTCGGGCGCACGACGGAGTACACGACGTCCGAGATCCTCGAGATCGACGTGACCGTCACGGTCGACGGCTACAAGTTCGGACCCGGCGTCTTTGACGGTCAGATCGCGACCGCCTGGCTGTCGTCCAGCGGCGACTCCGGCTCGATCGTCTGCCGCGGCGGCGCGGGCGGGAGGCAGGACCGCTGCGCCGAGTGCTTCTCGCTGGTGACCGCGGAGAGCATCCTCGGCTTCGACCTCTCGCGCGAGGGGACCGAGGCGAAGAACGTGCGCGACAACTTCCTGCAGCACACCCTGATCGGGCGCTACCTGATCGAGGTCTTCTACCTCAACGAGGTGGAGATGCGGGAGCGGGTGGAGGAGGCAAGCATCGGCGAGGAGGACCGCGAGCTCGCGCGCCAGCTCTTCCGCGAGCACGCTGCCGACCTGCGGCGCGCTTTCCTCGACCAGGACCAGAGCCTCCACCTCACGAACGACCACCTGGCGGAGGCGGCGCGCTCACTCGAGCGGGCGGAGAAGTTCATGCGTCCAGACGAGAAACAGGCAGCGCACCAGGCGCTGGACCTCGCGCACCGGGCGGTGGGGATGAACGTGACGCAGGCGATGGCGTTCCTGAACAGGCGCGACCTGCTGGGCGTCGTCCGCTCGATTGTTGAGCAGGTGGAGTTCCTGGAGACGCCGCCGCCGGACGTCATGCCGCTCGTGTAGTCGCCCCTGCCGGGACCCTCCCTAGAGCACCAGCGTCTCGGCGAACACGAGCCGGCGCGTGGCACCATGCCCCGGCTCGAACAGCTCGTACTCCCTCACCACGAGGCGGTATAGCCCCGGTGCGTGGTTCGGCGGGACGCGCACCTGGCCGGTCCACCGCAGCGTCTCGTGACCGTCCACCGGACCGGCCGTGACCGTCACGCCGGGATCGTCCGTCTTGCTCCACCCGAGCTCGCCCTGCGTGCCGGGAAGCCGCTCCTCCACCGTCACCTCCGTGGCGCTGCCCCGATCGCCGCCTGGGCCTGTGTCGAACGTGCGTCCCATGACCGAGACGTCGACGGTGCCCGCGCCGGCGGGACCGCGCACGAGCGTGACCGACCGCTCGGGCGCGAGCTGGGCGTACTCCGCCAGCACCACGCGCGAGATCTCGACGCCAGCCAGCGAGTGCGGCTGCCAGCGCGCGAGGGCGAGCCGCACGAAGGGCGTGTAGGCGTCACCGGCGTCGATCTCGATGTCGCAGAACCACAGCCCCCGCTCCTCGTCGTACTCGACCGCGTGCCCGACGACCGACACGCGCGGGTCGTCGCCGGTGTTGACGAGCTCCTCGAGGCCGAGCCCCGAGGCGGCGTCCTTGGCACGCGGGAAGTGCTCGGCCGACGGACCGGCCGGGGTCGGCGGCGTCGCCCAGATCGGGTCGCGCCCCCAGCGCGAGACGAAGCCCAGCATCGGCTCCGGCGGATCGTGGTTCCAGTCCGGCCACAGCACGACGCCGAGCAGCTCGCCGACGCCGGACGAGAACCAGGGCCGGTCGAGGTACACGCGGAGCCCGCTTCCGCGCCGGCGGCTGACGTGCACCTGCGGGTCGCCGCGGGCGCCGCCGCGCTCCCACCCGAACGTCGGCACCACGTACAGAACGCGCGGGGCGGCGGGCCGCGCGCTGCTCGGCACGTGTACCTCGATCTCCGCCCCCGAGCGGCTTACGTTCTCGGGCTTGTCGGCAAGCGCGGGCGCGAAGTACTCGCGGAAGCGCGAGGTGGCCACGCCGCGATAGCGGATTAGACGGTGCCGGGTATCGCCGAACTCGTGTCGCGACAGGAACTCGCGCCCCGACTCGTCGTCCGGCAAGGGCGCGATCAGCCGCACGAGGTCGAGCGACTCGTCGTACTCGCCCGCCGCAACGACGTCCACGGGCGCGGGCTGGGAGGGGGGCGGGGTGTCGCGCGCCAGGTGGATCGGCACCTCGAGCACGTGCGCGCTCGCCGCGACATTCGGGTGCGGGGCCGCGTCCTCGAGCCGGTCGACCGAATCGGTCCACGCGGCGAGCAGGTCGAGGCGATCGCTGCTCGCGCCGTGAACGAGCAGCTCGCCGCCGAGCCACGCGAACGTCGACCCGAGGGCGCGGCGGGCCTCCAGCCGTAGCACGGCGGGCGCCCGGATGGGCCGCTGGACGGCGTGCACGAGCTCCACGTCGCGGCCCGGCGAGATCGACCACACCCTGCCCGCGGCGGCGGCCGCGGCGTGCAGCTCGATGGCCGCGGCGTCACCGCCTTCGGCCAGCCGCTCGACGACCCAGCGGCGCAGCGCGAACTCGTCTAGGCGATCGGGCGGCGGCTGGCAGCTCAGGCGCACGCGCGCGCGGCCGGCCTTCGGCAGCAGGAGCGACAGCACGCGCGCGGCGGACTGCCATCTCGGCGGCCCGTCGCCCTCGTCGAGCCGCAGCCGGAACGTGTCGACCTCGGGCCACGAGTCGGGCGACCCGAACGGCACAGCGACGAGCGCCTCGGGGTCGTCGGGAGGCCCGAACTGCGTCGCGAGGGTGTCGTCGTCGCTCGCCGTCGCGAAGACGCCGCCCTGGGCGCCGGGCGCGCCTGCGACGACCACCGCCGCGGCGAGCGGGTCGGGCAGGTACGGCACCACGAGCCGCTCCTCGCGGTTGATCACGTACCTGCCCGCCGGCGTGTCGTCCTCGCTCACCCGCTGGGTCAGCTTCGAGCCGTCGCTCAGCAGCACCTCGCGGTCGGAGAGCTTGCCCTTCTCCTTGCGCGCGGCCTGGTACGCGGCCTGGACGTTCTGCCCCGTGCCGATCGCGTCGTCGAACATGCCGTGCTGCTCGGCCATTAGCTGCGACACCTTCGGCGGCACGACGTGGCGCTCGCAGGCGGCCTGGTAGCCCTCGTGCGCAGCCGCCCACTGCGCGGGGGTGAGGTCGAAGTCGCTGCGGATCACGAGCCGCGCGAGCGACTCCCCCTCGCGCACCGTCGCGCGCGCCACCAACTCCGGCGAGCCGACCGGCTCGAAGCGCAGGTAGGGCTGGCTCTCGCCCGACGCCGGAAGCACCAGCCCGTCGACCGCGGACACCACCTGGGTGGCCTCGTCCATCGACAGGCTGTTTCCGGCCAGGTCGACGACGCGCAGGCGCATCCGGTACGCCTCCCCGAAGCGCAGCCGCGGGAGCGTCCCGGGCTCGACGGCCGTGGAGGCCTCTAGCTGCACGCCGTCTGCGATCGGCTCGTTCACGATCCACTGCGGCTGGGTCTCCGGGATGGCGTCGTCGGGAGCGCGCCCGTCGCGGCTGATCGCCTTGCCCGGCCGCGGCGCCGCGAGGCTCCAGCCCTGCCAGCGGCACAGCACCTCGTGCACGTACAGCACGGAGTCGTGCGGCGGCTCCTCGCGAGCGGCCGTCGGCCGCTGCGTAACCGCGCGCTGGAGGAACCCCTCGTCAGCCACGAGCGCTATCGACGGCCCATCCGGGACGGTGTACGTGGCACGGCGCGCGTGCAGCGACCGCCATGTGCCGGTGCGGTCCTCGAACACGTCGAGGCGGTAGCCGCGCGCGACGTCATCCGAGAAGAACGGCCTGACGGGTGCGCCCGGCACGCCCGCGTTGTGCTGCACGGCCACCGCCTTGTACACGCGGTGCGCCGTGCCGGGCCCGGAGAGCCCGATGCCGGCCGTGCGCAGCGCGGCGAGCGGCTCCTGCCGGCCGCCGTCGCCGGCCGGCCGCGCCGACTCGTTGGCGGCTTGCGCCGAGGCCGAGGCCGACGCGACGGTGGCGAGCGCCTTGAAAGCGGCGCCGTCGACGTCCACGCCGACGAGCTCGTACCACTTCGAGATCAGCACGAGGCCGGCGACGATCTCGTCGCCCGTGCCGATGCCGCCCCTGCGACTGCCGGCCGCGCGGAACAGGCCTTCGGGGTTCGTGAACGCGACTTGGCGAGCGTCGACCGTCACCGCCGGGGCGCCGCCGCCGAGGACGGGCCGCCCACGCAGCATGCGCTGGCCAGTCATCGTCGTCTGGGGCAGGCGGTCGGCCGCGACCTCGAGGTCGACCACGAGGCCGAGCTGCCTGAGGATCGCCGGATGGTCGCCGAGCGCTGACACCGCGCGGTGGAAGTCGACGAGCCGGCGGCGCTCGAAGGCCGTGTCGTTGAAGTCCGCGAACTTCTCGGCCGCCTCAGGCCGGTGATGGAAGAGCTCGAACTGCGTGAAGTCCCGCGCCGGGCCGGCCGGGAGGCCCGCGGCGGCGATCACAGCGTCCTCGCTCACGGAGACAACGGTCGCGGTCTCGCCGCGCCGGGCGGCGGCCTCGGCGCGCGCCGCCGCCAGGGTCTCGGCCACGTGCTCGTCGAGGCCGTGCCGGCCCCGGGCGTGGCGGTCGGCCACCGGCATCAGCGCCTGGAAGCTGGCGGTGATCGCCTCCTGCGGGGGCAGCTCCGTCAGGTGCTCGGTCGTGATCTCCTGGTATCGCTTCTTCAGGTAGCCGGTCACGCCGCGTACCGGATACGTCACGTACGCGCGGTCGACCATTCCGGCGCTGGAGCGCGGAGCTACGAACGACTCCGGCGGGAACAACGCACGCCACAGGTCCGAGCGCGGCGCGGCGCCGACCACCGCCGCTTCGAACTCGGGCCCGTTGTCGACCTGGAGGAGGTACCGCAGGCCAGGACTCGCGAGCGCCGCCGGCCAGTCGACGAAGGCGTCGAAGAGGTCGAGCGTGTCACCCTCGTCGCTCTCGAGGCGCGGCGACAGGAAGAGCGACACGCGCGCGACGTTGCGCGCCCGGTCGACCCCGTTCGGCAGCGCCACCGATGTGATCCGCGCGTCGATCATCGTCAGGCGAAGGCCGCGGCGTAGGTAGCCCAGTCGTCCGGCTCGACCAGCTCGTCGAATGTCGGGTCGCCGGCCGCGCCGGCGAACTCGCGGTGAACCGTCAGCGTCACGTGGGTGCTGAAGAACAGGATCTCGATCCCAACCGTCAGCGACGCCTCGCCGGAGACCCTCCCGTGGTCGTAGTTCAGCGCCATGTAGAACTCGGCCGTGATCGTGATCAGGCCGAGCACCTCGAGCGCGCCGCCCGCGCGCAGGTAGCCCGACAGCGAGACCTCCGAGCCCGCGAGCTTGAAGTAGATGCCCGCCATCACGTGAACGCCGCCGCTCGCCACGATGATGTCGAGGGAGATGTTGCCGCCGAACTCGATCGAGGCCTCGACCTCGAGCTTCTTCTCGCCCCCCTGCACCTCGCCCCCCTGCACGCCGAGCGAGAAGAAGCCGCCGCCGCCGAACAGCGACACCGTGACGAGGAACGGGTCGTGGCGCTCCGACAGCGCGAAGCGGAAGCCGACGGGCTTGTCGACGAACGGCAGCGTCAGCTCCGCCGACAGGCCGACGTTCTCGAGGCTGAAGATGCCCACGCCGATCGTCGGCAGGCCCAGCGAGTACCCCGCGGAGATCCCCTCGGGGGTGACCGAGACCGCGGGCGGGTCGCTGAAGCCCTCCGCGGGGATGAAGCGCCGGATCGTGTTCACGAATTCGAGGTCGCCCTCGAAGCACAGCTTTACGCCCTCGGCGGTCACGTCGAGCTTGCGCCCGCTACGCGCCGTGAACGCGATACGGCCGACTGTCACCTTCACCACATCCGCGAAGTGGAACGCGAAGCCAGACAGCTCGCCGCGGCTCTCGAACGTCGGCTCGGAGCCGTCCAGCGGCGCTCGCAGCGTCGTAGCGAGCACGAGCTTCGCGTTCGGGCCCGGCTTCAGGAAGTCGAGCTCGGGCGGCAGTTCCAGCTTGAGCCTCGGCGACCAGACGTGCTGCGTTTCGACCGCGGTCGGGACGCTGAGCGCGTTACGGAGCGTGCGCGACGTCATCGCGGGCACCTTCATGTCAAGCGCCCCGGTCCTCAGCTTCTCCCAGAGCGAGGCGGGATCGAGCCCGGCCAAGTCGGGCAGGTCGGCCGGCTTGAACCCGTCGGTCAGCGGGGCGACCAGGTCCTTGAGCGACAGGAAGCCGAGGATCTTGGCGGTGGGGAAGAAGCTCGAGGCGTCGAAGTTGCCTTTGACGATCTTCTCCGCGTCGCCGACGGCGCCGAGCACGCGCGAGAGGCCATCGACCGCGACGTTCGGGCGCGCCACGCCGCCGGCACGCGAGGCGGGGAAGGCAAGCTCCACGGCGGCGAGGGCGCGCACGAACATCTGGCCCCTGTTCGCTTTCGCGTCGAACTCCGACTGGAGGTAGGTCTGGTCGTAGACGATCGGGGTGCCGCGGGTCGCCGCTACCGGCCCGAGCAGGGCGTCGACGGCGGGGATCCGCACGTCGGCCGACTCGATCACCGGCAGGAAGCGCGGGTGCGCCGGCGGGAGCTGCCCGGCGTCCAGGTCGGGCGCGAGCTGCGCGTCGAACACGAGCTGCGAGGTCGTGAGCGCCGTCTCGCCTGCGCGGCCCTCGCGAGGCGCCGCGAACGCGAGCGGCCGCCCACCCGCGGTCACGAACTGGCGGCTGTTCTCGTGGTACTCGTCGCGCGCGAGCCGCTCCTGAAAGCGGTTGCCTGCGGCGTCGACGGCCGGCATGAACACGAGCGGCATCGACAGGTCCAGGCGGCGCTGCTCGCGGTCCTCGAGCACGACCGACCAGGGGAAGTCGCCGCCGGCGACGGACGGCGAGAACGCGACGGGTACGCTCGGCGGCGGGTCGAGCGCGGGCGTCACCTCGTTCACCACGCGCGCCGACACGAACGGGCTCTCGAGGCCGTCGTGGAGGTAGGCGCCCGACAGTGGCCTGTAGTCCTTGAACGGCTCCTGTACGACGATGAACTGGCGCTGGCGCAGGTACGCGGTCGGCACACCGTCGGGCGCGCGCTCGATCTCGCGCTCGGTGATCTTGACGAGCGTCGCGCGGTGGCCGAGCGGGAACAGGAAGCCAGGGGTCGTGACCCGCACGTAGTTGTCGCGCCCCTGGGTCGCGCGGTGGCGCCACTCCTTCGTGCCAAGGCTCGGCCGCTCGGGCTGAGGGCCGAACAGCTCGGCGGTCGCGGCGCTGATCGGGCCGGGGATCTGGAGGAGCGTCAGGATCAGCCCGAACTGCTCCTCGACCGGCGTGCTCTCCACAATGGCGACCAGCACCTGCCTGAGCGCGACGTCCGGATCCTCGCCTCCGGTTTGCGCCTCCGCCCATTCGTCCAGGACGACCTTCTCGAGATCGCGCGGGTCGCCTATGCCAAGCGCGGGGTCGAGCGGCAGGTTCCACGTCCCCGCCAGGTCGAGCCATGCGCCCAGCGAGCTGAGCATCAGCCGTTCCGCCTGGATCGGTGCGATGGCGGTGTCGCTGCCGGCTGACAGTCTCACGAAGTCGAGCCGGTCCTGCGACGAGAGCGACATGCGGGGCAGCTCCGGCGGCGGCGGCGCGGCGAGGTCGGGCGACCAGATTGCGCGCACGGTCCGCGACGTGAGGCGCGTGTGCCACAGCTCCGTCCAGGCGGCCAAGCTCGTCACCGGCTGTGTTGCGTGCGCCCAGCCGGCGCCCGGGCCGGGAGAGAGCACGAGCCGGAACGGCGCCTCGATCGCGGTTGTGGTGGCGGACGGTTCGGCGGGCGATCCGCCGCCAGACGCGCCGGGCGCCAGGCTCGGCTCCAGCGCGTTCCACGCGAGGATCGAATCGATCGAGAAGGGGATGCGCTGGACCGAATGCGGCACCCGAAACGCGAGCCGCGTGGGTCCCGCGAGCAGCGCGCGCACCGGCGGTTCGTCCGGCGCGCCGAGCGTCTCGTCGAACGCCTCCTCGCCGACGTGCTGGGGCGGGAACGTGACGATGACGAACGCGTCGGCGGCGGCGTCGACCCGCACCAGCGCGGGACCCGGCTCACCGGCCTCGAGGCGCAGGTTGCGGAACTCGAAGTGCAGATCGAGGAGGTCGTCCGCGCGGAGCACGGAAGTCGCAAACGACTGGGCGTGCCCCTCCAAGCCAGGCCTCCTCGACGACCAAGCCACTCTACCCTCAGGCCATGAAGCGTGCAAGGTCATTTCAGCGGACGGGCCGGAGCGGGGCCAGCGCTGCGCGCCATCAGCGACCTCGACCTCGAGCGCCCGCCGAACCTACGGTGCTCGCCCCTGGGCTCCGCCCGCCTCCGCCTCGGCCACGCCCAGCTAGTTACGATGCGGATTCCTTCTTGCGCGGAATGAACGGTCAGTTGCCACCGGACGCATGGCAGGAGCTGTGGCCATTGCAACCCCAACGGCGCACGGATGCCGAGATCATCACGGTGGTGCGCAACGCCGGAGTCGCGCGCCGGCGCGGGTCCTATCAGCCTGCATAGGCGTCATACGCGATCTCGACCGAGTCTCTTCACACGCGTCGCATCTGGAAGAGGCCGCACCCGGGCTGCGCTGCGAGGACACCTCAAGTTCGACGAGCCCAATGAACCGATCATTTGGCTGCCCACAGAGGCGCAGTCGGGCGAGGGCCTCTGGCTGCCGACCGGATTGCGGACGGCTCGCAGCCCGCGCCTGCGTCGCTCGCGTTCCAGCTGTCGGAGGGCAGCGAGCTGGCGGTCATCTTCCGGCGCCAGCCGGACCTAATGGAGGCGCTGTTCAAGGCTGCGCCCGCCGAACGCGACTTCGGCCTCAGCGAGACATCGCTCGCTGAGCTCCGCGCCATGGTCGCGGAGCTGCCGTTCGACACCGCCATGGTCGTGTTCGCCCGGCTGGCTGCGGAGGCGTGGCACGTCGGGAACAACATGGACGGGCAGATGGCGCTCGTACGCGAGATCTTCCCGCCCGACGCGCCGATCGTGCCGCGCATCGAGGGCTTCCTGACCGAGCACCAGGGCGGCGGGTTCTTCATCGAGCAGCAGCTGTTCGCGCTGATGCGCCTCGCGTTGGAGGAGAGCCCGGTCGGCGCGACGGACGAGAACGACCCGCAGGCCCTCCAGGCGTTCGCGGAGCCCATGCGCCGCTCGCTGCTCGCGGCGCTCACCGTCGTCACCGACAGCATCAGCGAGATGCCCGAGTCGGACTCCGACCGCCGCAAGTGGCTCGCCGTCCTGATCCAGAACGGCGGCTACAACGCGAAGACGCCGCCCCTGAACTCCTTCACCCGCGGCCAGCGACTACTCGAGCTGAGCAAGCACGCGAACGTCGGCGAGCCGCAGGACCGCTGCGATGTGACGACTTGGCTGCACGATGACTACGGCCTCGCTCCGGCCGAGCAGTTCGCGCTCGGGTTCGCTCTGATGGCCGTGGTTGGCGGCCTCGACGAGGACCACCCGGTCGGTGACCGGAGCCTGCTCGGGGCCGCTAAGTTCGACGCGCTGCTTGGGCAGCTGGGCCTGGCCGAGCGCAAGCAGCTCGCGTTGGACCTGATCAGCGCCCCGCGCGAGTGGTACGTGGACCAGTTTTCCGTCGGATCGGACACCGCCATGGACGTGGCGTGGAGGCGCAATCCGTTCGAGAAGCGGCCGTTCCTCCGCTGGGGCGATGGCCATCTGCTGCTGCTCTCGCCGCGCGGACTGCTCAGCTGGCTGGGCGAGGGTTTCCACCACCGAACCTTCGCGGCTGCCGAGCGCCGCGGCGAGGCGACCAAGCTGCGGTACAGCCGGTACAACGGGCAGCTGGTCGAGGCGTACGCGCTCGAGCTCGCCGAGTCCGTCTACCCCCCGCTCGCGGGCCAGGGGCGCGCCCACGGCGAGCAGCGCTACGGCAGGGGCGGCGGCTCGAAGACCTCCGACATCTCGATCGACTCGGCGCCCGACCTCGTGCTATTCGAGGTGGCCGGCGGTCGGCTCACCGAGCCCAGCCGCGTGCTGGCGGAGTGGGACCGCGTCGAGTCTGACCTGAACCGGCTCGTGCTCGTGCGCATCCGGAAACTCGACGGCGCCATCAACGCGATCCTGTCGGGAGAGGCGACTATTCCCCATGTCGAGCGCGATCAGCTGCGTCACATCTGGCCGGTGATCGTCACCGCCGGGGACATCGTCCAGAGCGACCTGCTCTGGGACTACGTCAACGAGCAGGCCCCGGACGCGCTGAAGCAACGGCAGGTGCAGCCGGTGACCCTGCTCGACCTCGACGACTTCGAGCTCCTGTTGGGGCTCGCCGAGGGCGGAACGTCGCTCGTCGACATTCTGCGACGCAAGACCGAGCCCCGCTATCGCAGCTTCGATCTCCGGGCGTGGCAGACGAACGACCCGACGGCTCCACCGGAGCGCGAGCCGTCGCTGCGCAGCCGCCGAATGCGGGAGGTCTTCGTGTCCGTCGCCGATCTGTTCGGCTTCGATAGCTCCCGCATCCCCGACGACCTGAGCGAATAGCCGTTCGGGCGAGGCAGGGCATCCACTCCATCAGCCAATCGAAAAATGGGCGGTCGGGACGTCCCGACAGACGATGCCGGCCATGACGACGAGCAGCGCATCCTGCTCGGGTAGATGATCGAGCTGCGCCCGGCCGCGCTCACGGACCAACACCTGGGCCGCGCGCCCGCGGCGAGCACCGGTCCGTGCGCACGGACGACACCCTGGCGGCGCTCGAGCGGGACGCCGCTCGAGTGGATCGGGCCGTCCGCCATTCCGCCAACGCCCAGGGTCATGGCCCGTCGACATGTCCCGCATTCGCGTGCTGGCGCAACTCGCGCAGAGCAATAGTCCGCGTCGGCGCCGACCGGCTAATGCTTGACATGGAAAGCGACACTTCTGGCGTTAGGTTCCGGCGGGCGTGCTGAAGGCAGGAGAGCCGGGTCTTGCGAGAGGACGGCGCCCCTGCTGCGCCGGCTGGTGGAGAATCCGGACAATCGAGACTCCCGAGGTGACGCACCTCAGCTACCGGATCGCAACCACTGACAGGAGTGCCGCATGAGCACGCAGGCCGGCAACAAAGTGAATCTGTCGATGTCCGTGTCCGCCGACGGCTTCGTCGCCGGACCCAACCAGGACGAGGACAATCCGCTCGGCGTCGGCGGGATTGAGCTGCACAGGTGGCACATCGATGAGGGCCCCGAGAGCGGCGGACACCCCGTCAACAAGCAGGTGATGTCGGAGATGATGGGCGGGATGGGCGCCTTCATCATGGGGCGGAACATGTTCGGCCCGATCCGCGGCGAATGGGGCGACTCGGACTGGAAGGGCTGGTGGGGTGACGATCCGCCGTACCACGCTCCGACCTACGTCCTCACCCACCACGCCCACGATTCGATCGAGATGGAGGGAGGCACGACCTTCCACTTCGTCACCGAAGGGATCGAGTCCGCCTACGAGCAGGCGAAGGCGGTCGCCGGAGGCCAGAACATCTCCATCGCCGGCGGCGCCTCATGCGCCCAGCAGGCCCTTAAGGCCGGGCTGGTCGACGAGGTCGACCTCCAGGTGTCCCCGGTGATCCTCGGCGCGGGGGAGCGGCTCCTCGCCGGCTTCGAGCCGGGAGAGCTGGAGCTCGCGCTGGTGCGCGTGCTCGAGGCTCCCGGCACGATCCACATCCGCTACCGGGTGGTCAAGTAGCACGCTCGTCCCACTCAGGAAACAGCTATCGAAGCGGCTGCTTAGCTGTCGATTTCCATGCAACTGAGGCGCCTCGCCGCGCCCGCGCAGCGCTTGCGCTTCCGGGTGATTGCACAACTGGGCTCTACGAGCGCAGAGACGCAAGAAGACAGCGGTTTCCTCGTCCCCCTGAGCTACCAATTTGAGCGAAACTGAGCAGACTTCACCGAACGTATTCCGCTTTGCAGAGCGGAAAGCGACCTTGGATGACCAGGGTCCCCTGGTTGTGGTCCAGGCGGTCGCGGGTTCGAGTCCCGTCGCTCACCCTCAAGAAAGCGCCGCATACTCGAAGCGGCGGCCGCGAGCCGCGAGCGCCCTGTCGTCGCCGAACGGGTCGATCATGAGCCGACGCTCGCCCTCGGAGAGCCCGAACGCCGACTGCCCGTACCAGCGGATCTGCATCAGCCGTCCTGGAGCGAGCCGAGGACGTAGTCGTGGCGCAGGCGGCGCAGACCGGAGACGAGGGCGTCCACCTCCGCGTCCGTCCAGCCACGGGTGGCCCGGTCGAGCACCGCCACGCTTCGCTCCTGCGCCTTGCGCAGCGCGCGCTTCCCGGCCGCCGTGAGCTTCACCTTCTGCGAGCGGCCGTCCTGCGGATCCGGGACGCGTGTGACGTAGCCCGCGGCGTGCAGTGCCGCGACCTGCCTGCTCGCCACGGAAAGGTCGACCTGAAGCTCGTCCGCGACCTGGCTCACGCGGGCCGGGCCGAGCCGGTCGAGCGCGGCGAGAGCCACGACGCCACCCGCGACGCCGCCCAGGGCGGCCCGCCGCTGCAGGTCGCGGCGTAGCGCGCCGAGCTCTCGCAACTCGTCGAGGAGGGCCCTGCCGTGAGTGGTGTGCGGGGAGGTGGTCGCCATAGAAGGTGCTTGCTGCAAGCAACTACATCGATACACTACTAAAGGTGGAGGCATCGCTACGAAACCGACCGCGGCTCGGCGTGAACGCCGGCCACGAGCACTACAAGTGGTGGGCGCTGTCGTGCACGAGCCTGGGCATGCTGCTCGCCACCGTGAACTCGGGCACGCTGATCATTGCGCTGCCCAACCTGGAACGCGCCCTGCACACGAGCATCCTCTCCCTGGTCTGGGTGATCCTCGCCTACATGATCGCCTCGACGGTGCTCGTGCTCACGGCCGGGCGCCTGTCGGACGTGTTCGGCCGCAAACGCGCCTACGTCAGCGGCTTCGTGCTCTTCGGGCTGGCGTCGCTCGGCGCCGGCTTTGCCTCCGACGCCACGGTGCTGATCCTCTGGCGAGTGGTGCAGGGCATCGCCGCGGCGTTCTTGTTCGCAAACTCCTCCGCGCTCGTCACCGATGCCTTTCCGCGCGAGCAGCTCGGACTGGCTATGGGCACCAACACCATGGTCGCGGCAATCGGCCTGGTGCTCGGACCCGTGCTGGGCGGAGCGCTCGTGTCCATCTCGTGGCACTGGGTCTTCTGGTTCAACGTGCCGCTCACCGCCGCCGGCTCGCTGTGGGCCGCCCTCGTCCTGCGCGAGCTCGCGAAGCCCGACGAGGTCCGCGGCCTGGATCCAGTCGGCGCGCTGACGTTTGTGATCGGCCTCACCGGCCTGGTGCTCGGCATCTCTCGCGGCGGCATCTCAGGCTGGAACGATCCGGTCACCATCGGCGGTCTCGTGACCGGCGCGCTGCTGTTGCCGCTATTCCTCGTTCTCGAGCGCGGTCAGGCAGCGCCGATGCTCGACCTCTCGATCTTCCGCAACCGCATGTTCGCGGCCGCCACGGGCGCCGCGTTCATCAACGGACTCTCGCGCTTCGCGCTGATGTTCGTATTCGTTTTCTACTACCAGGGCGTGAAGGGCGACGACCCGATCATCGCCGGCATCAAGCTCGCGCCCATGGCGATCGGCATGCTGATCGCCTCCCCGCTGGCGGGGGTATGGGCCGACCGCCACGGCTCGAGGATGCTGTCGGCGGCCGGCATGGTCGTGAGCGCCGGGGCGCTCACGGGAATGACGACGCTCGGCGTGGAGAGCAGCTACTGGCTCAGCACGCTCTGGCTCTTTCTCGTCGGCGTCGGGTCGGGCATGTTCAACAGCCCGAACACCGCGGCGATGATGGGAACGGTGGCGCCAAACCGTCGGGGCATCGCCGCGGGCACCCGCACGATGTTGCAGAACACCGGCGCGGTGATCTCGATCGCGTTCGTGCTGGCGATCATCACCGCAGCCGTCCCCAAGGACGTGCTCTTCAAAATCTTCTCCGGCATCACGACGGGGCTCTCAGACCGGACGCTCGCGCCGTTCGTGCACAACATGCACACCGCTCTATGGGTGCTCGCCGCCACCTCGATCATTGGCGCAGGCGTCTCACTACTGCGACCCCGCCACGGAGCCGACCCGGTCGACAGCGGGCAGCGCGTCGGCCCGCCGGCGGCGCGACCGGTCGTCGACGGCGCCTGAGGTGGCGACGGGTTGAGACCTATCCGAACTCGTCGCGAGCTTCAAACGCCTTCCGCGGACACCCGGTGACAGCTGTTAGCGCCTCGCCCACTCAAGCCCAACCCTTCTTGGTCTTAGTCTCTTTTCGGTGGCAGACGACCCCTCAGGGGAGATTGGCCTCGGCGTAACCGACTTCGACTGGCCGCGCTACCCCCAGATCCTGGTCGCGATCGACGAGACAGCGGCGGCCGCGTTCGCGCTGCGCCACGTAGTCCCGTACGCCCTCGACCAGCGGTCTCGGCTGACGCTTCTGACCGTGGTGTCGAACCCGGTTTTTTCGGCGGGCGCCGCCGGCGTCTCGCTTCAGCAGCTCGCCGACCAGATGGAGACCGAGGCCGCCAAGTATCTACGCGAGGTCGCCGGCACGCTCCCACAGGACCTGTCGGTCACCACGGTGCTTCGCCACGGTGACCCGGCCGAGGAGATTCTCGCCCTCCTCTCGGCGCAATCGTTCGACCTGCTCTGCCTGGGTGCCCGAGGCCGAGGTCGCATCGCCGGCGCCCTGCTCGGATCAGTGTCGACCGCCGTGCTGCACCACAGCCCCGTGCCGGTCGTGGTGCTCCATCCCCCACCCCAGGGTGACGACGCCAACTAGGCGCGGCGCGCGCTTACGCCGGGCAGTTCGCATCGGGCCAGCGCTTCTGGCAACCGCGCTGACTCGGGTCCAAGCCGACGGCGCGGCCGGCGTCATGCTGTGGCTTCTGGCCGCCAACACCGCCGCGATCAAGTCCTATGCCGCCGCCGGCGTCGAGCCCGACGGCCGCCAGGACCGAGCCAGTCGGATGGCCAAGCGCGCCGAAGGCCGCGAGGTCTGCCCCAGATCCGCGTCCGCCGCGTTCTACAGCGGCCGAACTGACGGGCCTCCAAGAGGCCGATATGACCTACCACTCCCCTGCGCTCTCCCGCCTATCGCGCATTGCGGGAGTCTCGCGCCTGCGCGGTCGCGTCCCCCGACTGCTGTAAATCGCCGAGGACCGTCAAGGCAACGGCGTAGGTTCCCCAAAGCCCTGAGAAGACCAAGAAGGGAGACCTACGCCGTGAGGAGAACGCTACCGCCGTCGGCGGAGATAGAGGTTACGCCACCTCAGGACCTGCGACTGGCTCTCGCTGCTCGTCCATTCCGGTCGTCTCGCGCTGCGCTGACCACACGCTCGCACCCACGCCGAAAGCGGCAGTCACCACGAATCGGCAGACCGGACTCGAACCAGGGACACCATGATTCTTAGTCGTGAGGCGGCCGAGACCCGACGTGCTGGAACGTGCAGCTCAAGGCGCGCCCATTCGAGCGGCGAAGGGTGAATAAGGCGGCCAGGCTCGCTCCACCGCGCGCAGGCCTACCGTGCGCTGAGCGCGAAGTTGCGCGTTGCCCAGTGGCTTCCAAACATGTCGTGCTGGCGGCTCGGCGCCATTGTCTGGTTCGACCCCCAGACCACGTTCGCCTTCAGTGGATCGGGGCTCGCCCCCGCGTAGTCGCCCCAGCTGCAGAAGGGATCCTCGCGGTCGCAGAGCCTGTTCGGCGCGAAGCTTCTGCCGAGCGTCAGCTCGCCGCCGGCCTTAGTACCGGCGATCCGGGCGCGGACCTGGGGCAGGAGCTGCGGGCCGCCGACGTTGTAGTTGATGATCGCCGCTCGACCGCTTCGGGTAGGGGAGATGGCCGCGTTGAAGACCCAGTTCCTTCGCTTGCGGATCACCCCGCGATCGACGACCGAGAGCCGGCGGGGGTCGAGCGCATACCAGCTCACGACCGAGCGCCCGCCCGCGCCGGCGACTGCGTGCTGGGTCCAGATCAGAGGTGCGCCCTCGGACGGGCGGGAGTTCGAGACCGCTTGGGTCAGCCGCGTGTCGCTGGCGTCGAGCCGCCGGCCGGTCCCCGGCTGCGGAACCGGATCGGGGGGCCGGAAGTCGGGCACCGTGATGCCGCCGTCGCGCACGAGCCGCGGGTCGTCAGGCGGCCCGCTCACGTGCCAGACGGTGATCTCGCGCCCGCGCGCCCGGCGCCGGTGGCAGGCGTGCTCGGCGCCGCCCCTGGGCTCGTCCTCGATGCAGTCCGCGGCGACGATAAAGCCGCGTCGTGACTGCTCCACTGGGACCACGGGCACCGGTGTCACCGCCCTGCGCCCGTCCGCCTCGCGCAGGGGCCGGCGCTGGCTGCCGAACGCGGTCAGCGCCGGCCGCTCGCAGGTCGCAACGTCACCGCCCGGCTTCGCGATCGCCCAGACGCGCGCGAACTTGAAGCGACGCGTCTCGATGTCGAAGACGTTGGTGCCGATAAGCACGTGATTGGCGCTGAAGCCGAGCCGGGGAAAGTCGTCGAAGAGCACCCCGAGCGGGATCTCCATCCGGCACCAGCCGCGGTCGAGGTCGCTCGGGTCGGCGGACTTTGACCAAGCGAAGAGGATGCTGTTGGCCTTCGGGAGGCTGCGCAGCATCACGTAGTACCAGCGGCGGGCGCGATCGTCCCAGGCGATCTGCGGGTCGACCACGATGCTCTGGTCGGCACCCCAGAACGCGGTCGCATCCATGTCGGCCACCGGCCGCCGCAGCCGCTCACGCTCATACACGGCGATCCGCGCGTTGACGACCTCGACGTAGTGGAGCCGGCTCACCGACCCGGTCGGGTCGGGAGGGTTGCCGATGCTCTCGTTGTCGGCCGCCGACAGGCCAGGGCCATTGAGGACGCGGAAGAGCTCGAGCTTCGTGCCCGCCGCGCCCGGAAGCGCCGCCGCTGCAGCCGGCAGCGCGGCCGCTGCGCCCGCCGCCGTGCCCGCCAGCGCGGCCGCCGCGACGAGCCACGCAGCGCGCCGGCGCACCGTGGCCGCCCCCCCATGGCAACCGGGAGCGTCAGGCACCCGCTCGAGACGTCTCGCCCCCATCCGGGCGAACGGTTTCAGATCATCCTGAGCGGGTCAAGACAGGGTCGCCCTTGCGGGCGGTCGTCAGAAAACGAACCGCCACGGCTCGGGTGCCGACAACCAGGCTCGAGAGAGCGGCCGCTCCCAGCCCGTCGACCCGATCGAAGCTTCATCGACCGTCGACTCCTCGACCTCGCGCTCGCTCCGCCATGAAGCGAGCGGCTCCACAGAGGCCGCTCTCGCTAGCACAACGGACGAGGGGCAGGCGTCTCGCGTTGGACCTGCTCCGGTCCGAACCGGGGCAGGTCCACAGCGCGCCGCAACCCGGCTTGCGCTCATCTGCGACTATGCCCGTGCGGCCCGGGTGCCGGGCAACCTGATCGGGAAGGAACGGCATGGAGGTCCTAGCAAGAGGCGGCCGGTTGCGGACGCTCGCGGCGATCGCAGTCCTGGCAACACTCGCGCTCGTCACTGCGGGCGCTTCGCCGGCGGAGGCGGTCCAGATCCAACGGGGGCAGTCAACGCTGACCTTCGACCAGGACATTTTTTCCGGTCTGGACCCCCTGGGCGTCGGCATCCTGCCGATCGCGCCCGCCGAGGCAAGCCTTGGCGGCGAGTCGTTCCCGATCACTGGCGGCAGGGTCACCCCTAACGGCACGCGTGCGAGGATCAACCATGTCGGCGGCATCGTGTTCGCCGGTGACAACGCGTCCGTCAGGGTAGTGCGGCTCAGGGTGCGCCTCTGTTGTCGTAATTCCCAGCTGACCGCGTCGGTCAGTGGTCAGCGCATGTCGTTCCTGGCCCTCGGGCGCGGGACCCGTACCCTCCGCGGGCGCCGCCTCATCTTCCGCGGGAGCGCGTTTCTGACGCTGGAGGCGGCCGACGCGCTCAACCAGGCGTTCGCGACCGGTTTCTTCCAAGAGGGCACGCGGCTCGGCACGCTGCGCATTAGCATGAGGCTGGCTCTCTAGCACGACCGAAGCCGGCCCGCCGCAGCCGGTGGAAGCCCTTCATCTCGTTCCTCCTTGACCTGGGGCCTCCGACGCCATGCCTGTTCCCGTGGCTCGCAACTCACCACATCGCCTGCGACCAGGCTTCTGCCTCTCGCGCAAAGCAAGAGTGGTGCGGTGAGCAGCGGCGCGAGCTTTATACGATCGGACGATGATCCCTGAGGCCAGGCTCGAGGAGACTGAGACAGGGCTCGTGCCGGCGAGCATGGGCTGGTTTGTGATGAACGCGCGCCACGCGCGTTGGCGCGATCAGCCCGGACGAGGGCATAGCCTCCCGCTGACCGGCGCAGACGAGTACGAGGCCGAGACGTTCTTCCCGATGCTCGGGATGGCGATCCGGGTCGTGAACCCCGGGGAGCCGACCGACACCTATCACTGGGAGACCGAGCAGGAGGATTTCCTCGTCCTCTCGGGCGAGGCGCTCCTAATCGTCGAGGGGCAGGAACGCCGCCTGGAGCAGTGGGACTTCGTGCACTGCCCGCCCGAGACGCGACACGCGTTCGTCGGTGCCGGCGACGGGCCTTGCGTACTCCTGTGCGCGAGTTCGCGGCAGTTTCAGAAAGATGGCCCGTGGGGCTTCTACTGCGCCGATGAGACCGCCGCCCGCTACAACGCAAGCTCGCCCGAGGACACGCAGGACGACTCGCTCGCCTACGCGCGCTTCGTGCCGCTGGAGCCCGCCCGCTACCGCGACGGCTTGCTTCCGAACGCCTAACAGGTGTCTCGAGACCTATCGAAGCCCTCGCGGAAATCGCGCGTTGCGACAGCTGCGAAGTCGCCGGAGGCGACGTTTGTCTTGCGGCGGGCGGGGACTGGGTGCGATGCTTGACTGAACCCGCGTCCGAGGAGGGTTCAGATGTCCGTTCGCCATTCCGTCCGCGCAGTTGTTGTTGCGATGCTGGCGCTCTTGGTCGGGGCCGGCAGCGCGTCGGCGGCGACCGATCATGTCGTGATCACGGGTGGCGCGGTCGTTCCTGCAGGCCAGATTGCCGGCGATGTCGTCGTGCTCGACGGGACGGTGAGGATCGCCGGGCGTGTCACGGGCGACGTCGTGTCGGTGAGCGGGCCGGTGCGGGTCACTGGCCGTGTTGATGGCGACCTGATCGCGGTGTCCGACCGAGCGTCCCTCGGGCCGACGGCGCGCGTGGGCGGCGACCTGCGCTATGGCGACGAGCGGCCCGTGCTCGCGCGCGGCGCAAGGGTGGGCGGCGAGATCAGCAATGAGGACTGGAGCGACGCGGCCAGCGGGTGGGGTTGGGTGAGCGTGCTCGGCTGGTGGCTGGCAGTGTCCGTTTCGACGCTGATCGTCGGCGCCCTGCTCGTTTTAGTGGCGCCGGCCGCGCTCTACGCAGCGGAGCGGGCGGTGCGCGAGCGCCTCGGCGCCACGGTCGCGTGGGGAGTTGTGATCGCAATCGGCGTGCCGCTGCTGGCCGTCCTGGCGCTCATCACGCTCGTGGGCATCCCGTTCGGCGTCGCGCTGTTGTTGGCCGCAATTCCCGTCCTGCTCGTCGCGTACGTGACGAGCGCCTGGATCGTAGGCCGCCGTCTGCTGCGCAACCGCTCGACGTCGCCATGGGCGGCGCTGCTGGTTGGCTGGGGCATCCTGCGCGTGCTGGCCCTGATTCCCGTGGCGGGCGCCCTCGTCGGGCTCGCGGCGACAGTGGTGGGACTGGGAGCGCTCGCCGTGGCGCTATGGCGGGCCGGCAGGCCCGGCGAGCCCACGACACGGCCCGAGGCACCGGCTCCAGGCCGTCCCGCCCCAGCCGCCTGACGGCGGCAGACAGCATGGCTCGGGGAGCCGGCGACGCCACTGCGGTCCGCGTCCGCGCAGTCGCTTGCGCCATTCGCGCAAAGCAGGAGCGCAGCACCTATCTGGAGATTGCGGTTTTTGGGCTGGCGCTGCGCGTGCCCCCGCTTGCGGCACGGCTCGGTCGATCGGGAGAATTCGCTGTCGTTGCAACGCTCTCGTCTGAGCGTCTACGAAGGAGGACCGATGGAGCTGCGCCTCGAGCTGGTCACCGTTCCCGTCTCCGACGTCGATCGCGCTAAGGCGTTCTACGTCGACCAGGTGGGCTTCAGCAGCGAGCAGGACGTGGTAGTCGACGCCGAGCGCCGCTTCGTCGAACTGATGCCGCCGGGCTCGCCCTGCTCGATCGCGCTCACCACGGGCTACGTCGACTCCGAGCCCGGGTCGAGCAAAGGACTACAGGTCAACGTCGACGACGTGGAGGAGGTCCATGCGTTCCTGCGTAATCGCGACGTCGACGTTTCTGACATCCAGGAATATCCGTGGGGTCGCTTCTGCTTCTTCTCTGATCCCGACGGCAACGGGTGGTCGGTCCACGAACCCCCGAGCTCGAGCTAATCCGGCGCTGCACAGTGAGGGTCGAAGCCAGGTAGCCCCACCGCCGCTCGAGCGGCGCAAGCAGAACCCCCACCGGCACGCTGGCTCTGCCCGCGGCCTACGCGATACGAGCACCGCTCCTGATCGTCGCGCGAAGCGGGAGCGGTGGCCGGCGGCTGCTTTGCATGGGAAGCAGCGCGAGAGCGTGCCCGACCCGGCGGTCGTAACTAGAGCGTGCGCGCAAACGCGAGAGCCGGTGGCCGTCCGTGAATCGCCACCCAGGATCCGGGGTGGTTGACCTAACCCGGGTGTGCAAGCGGGGCGCGTGCCGAGACCGCCGACTGGCTTCGCGCAAAGAGCAGCACTGCGGCGATGAATAGCGCCAGTCCGATCGGGCCATAGGGCGGCGGGTGGGCGGTGATAAGGAACCCGGAGAGGCCAAGCAGGATAGGAACCGACACGGGCGCGTCAGCGTGACTGCGAAGTGCCACGCCGGCCGCGATCATCGCGGTGATGAAGGCAAGGCTGCCGATGCTGCCCAAGACGCCGAAGGCGCGGATGAGAACGTTGTCGTTGTAGTCCTCAACTAGACCTGCCGCCGTCGCCCGCTCGCCCTCTGGGAGCCCGTTGATCTCGTTGACCAGAATCCCGGAGCCGATCCCTACGAGCGCCTCCCAAGCCCCGTACACCAGCACGAATATCACGAGGGCGACCCGACTGACCTGCGCCGCCGCACCCTCGACGCCGCGCAGGAGCAGATAGACCGCGACACCCATCAGCGGGATGAAGACCAGCATCCCGAGGTGGACCACAAGCCACGGCGTGAGCTTGGCACTCAGGTCCGCGTACGTGATCGCCTCGCCCTCCCCCGTCGGATGAAACAACAGGAGCACGGCCCAAGCGAGTGGGACCCCGATCAGGAAGGCGAGTAGTTCGCGAGAGAACCGAGGCGAGTCCATCAGGGACTCCTTCTGGCCGGGTGTAGGGCGACCGTACACCGGCACGGCCGCCGCGAGAAGGGCCCGCCGATGCTCCAGGCGTGTGGGGCCACCAATCAACCATCTACCTCATCGTCAAGGGCTTCAAGTTGTTCCCGATCCTCGACGACGCTCGGTTGGGGGGGACGGCGGCACCCTGCGCCCTGCGGCTGCGCCGTAAACGTTCCGACGGCAGCAGTGCTGCTTTGGACGAAGTACAGCCGTGTCGCGCGACGCCAGCATCGCACCCGCTCGTCGCGCGAAGCAGGAGCGCCGCGCTCTCCGATTTCGTAGCGGCCGCTAGCGCTGCAGCCCGCTCGCAGGAAGCCGCTTGCCCGGCCCCATCTCAGCGCCGCCCGACCAGAGCGGCGCCCAGCATGCAGCCGAGTAGGAGGGGCGGCCCGTGCATGTCCCGAGCGACGGTGAGCGCAATACCGCCGAGCGCCACACCCACGCCCACAATGCGCGGCGGCGCGGGCGCCTCGGTCGACGGCGCGACGACCCATGCGCTGAGGGCGCCAAGTAGGCCCGCCCCGGCCACCGAGCAGCCGGCGTCGGCCGGATTCCAGAGGTAGCCGAAGGCCTGGCCGAGCACGCCGCAGGCCAAGTAGATCGCCAGCCAGCGCACCGGGCCAAATACACGCTCGACCGCCGTACCGACCACTCCTATGAGCACAAGCACCATCACTGCGTCCGCCGGAGGGTCGTACTGGATCAAGAGCGGGCTCACCAGCCGCCAGACCTCGCCGGACTCGAGACCGGCCTCGTCCCGCCACAAAGCCAGCCGAACATCAGGAAACGCGATCTGCAACAGCGTCAGCGCGACCGTGAAAAAGAGCACCGACAGCGTCGCCACGGGAACGCTCCGCACCCAACCGAGCTCGCGCCAGGTCCGCGCCCGTCGGATCGCGTCCGACCCCACCCCCAAAAGGCTAGAGACAACTACCAGAGCAGGCCCTCATCCTGGTCGCGACTGACGAACCGCCTACGGCGCTTTGAAGGCGCGGCCAAGCGCGGCTTCGGATCAACAGCCGACCCGGTCGGCGCACCAGCTCCCGCTCTCGCCCAAGGAGAAGACTCCACGAAACATCGGAGCTGGGGGCTAGCGGACATGCGCGAGGGGTTGAGGTTGGCCAGCGATCGACTGGGCACTCGCTCGCTATGAACAGGCACCGCCGGCGGTGTTTCCCTTGACGGGCTCCCGAGCGCGGAGAGCGCTGAGGGGGGGGGGGGGGGGGGGGTCGCCTACCTGCGATCGGGCGTCACCACGCCGAGCGTCTCCAACACCCACATTGAGTGGCGCGGCTGGGGGTATCGCAAGATCGCCGCTAAGCGTGGCTGAACGGCCGACGACCTACTTCCCTCTCCCATGGGCAGACGGTCCGGAGGCGAGCTTCGTCGTCTCCGGCGATGAGCTGCGCTCCGTCTTCGAGGCGGCAGGGTTCGAGCCCGTGGTCTGGAACGAGCAAGAGGGGGCACTGGCCGAGATCGCCCAGCGGAGCTGTACTCCGACGGTGGATCCCTCCCAGGTTGGGCTGGCCCGGCTCATGCCTGATTTCGAGGAACGCATGGGCAACGTGGCGCGAAATATCGCGGCAGGCCGGTTGGGACTGCTCCAGGGCGTTCTGCGGGCGGTCTGAGCACGGCGGCTGCTTCGAGGTAGGAGCAGACGCCAGGTGCCAAACCGCGGCGCTCCTGAATTGGACGAAAAGCGGAAGTCAGCGATCCGATGTCACTCGCTGCTGCTTTGCATCGAAAGCGGAAGCTGCTGGCCTGCTCGCTCGCCCTGTGGCGCTTGGCGCGCTAGCAATGTCAGCGTGATCGCCACACATCCCGCGGCTCGTGCCCTCCTGCCACGATGCACCACTGGCGTATCGTCTTCGGCTAGGCGACCATTGGAGCGTGGTGGGCCGACTTCGTGAGCGTTCGCCGTGGGTTGGCGCGATCGTATCCGTCGCTGCGGTGGCGGCGATCACCGGGCTGAACTACGCCTTGCGCGAGATCACTCCGGCGGTCTCGACAGGGGTCGTTTACCTGCTCGCGGTCCTGCTGGTGTCGAGCTACTGGGGACTATGGCTTGGCCTGTTCACAGCTTTGGCGAGCACGGCAGCGTTCAACTTCTTCCACTTGGCGCCGGAGGGCGCGTTCGACATCGCCACTCCCGAGCACTGGGTCGCACTTGCGGTGTTCTTCGTCACCGCAGTGGTCACCAGCACGCTGACCAACGCCGTTCGGTCTCGAGAGGAGGAGGCGGAGCGGCGCCGCCGCGAAGCCGCCCTCGCGGCGGATATGGCTCGTCTCGTACTCGGAGGTTCCGAGATCGACGTTTCGGTTCGTGCGGTGGGCGAGCGGATCGCAGCGGCCTTCGGACTCGCAGAGGTCAAGGTCGAGCTGGGCTGGGTCGACAGCGGCGATCGGAACCAGGCGATCCCGCTGATAGTCGAGGGCAACCGGGTCGGCACGGTGCTGGTCCCCCGCGACGCGGACGCCGGGTCGCGAGAGGCAGTACGGGAAGCGGTGGTGCCCGGGCTCGCGACGCTTGTCGCGGAGGTGCGCCGGCGCGACGCGCTCGAGCGGCAGGTCATCGAAACGAAGGCGCTCAAGCGGAGCGACGCTTTGCAGAAGGCGCTCTTGCGTTCGATCTCGCACGATCTCCGCACACCGCTGGCGGCGATCACGACCGCCGTGCGCGGCATGGGCTCGGAGACTCTCTCCGACGAAGCCCGGCTCGAGCTCAGGTCGGTGGCGGTTTCGGAGACCGCGCGTCTCTCGCGCCTGGTCGAGAACCTTCTCGACCTTTCCAGGCTGCAGGCCGGCAACCTGCGGCCGCGGCGCGAGTGGTGCTCTATCGACGAGCTCATGCGCGAGGCCATCCGCTCCGTTGCCGAGCCCCCCGGCGGTTTCGATGTCCTCCTTCCCGACCAGCTGCCGTCTCTGAGGGCCGATACCGTCCAGGTCGAGCGCGCGTTGGCGAACGTGCTCGACAACGCGGCCCGCTTCGCGGGGCAGGCGCCGGTCAGCGTGCGCGGCCACTGCGGTGGCGCTTGGCTGGTCTTGAGCGTCAGCGATCAGGGGCCTGGGATCGGACGGGAGGAACTCGAGCGCGTTTTTGAGCCGTTTCATCGCTCCGAAGAGCACGCATCCGGGGGGTCGGGGCTGGGACTGGCGATCGCTCGTGGCTTCGTGGAGGCGAACGGGGGCCGGCTTCGCGCGGAGTCGCAACCGCGTCAGGGCAGCACCTTCGTGTTCCAGCTGCCCGTTCCGGCTGAGGCGCGCATGCACGCGCCGGCTGCCGGGGGGCCGGTTGCATGAACGGCGGTACGCGCATCCTGGTCTGCGACGACGAGCCGCAGTTCCTCCGTGCACTGCGGGTCGTGCTGACCGACGCGGGCTTCGACGTTGTCACGGCGGCGTCTGCCGATGAGGCGCTCGACGCGGCCGTGATCCGCCGTCCCCAGGCCGCGATCGTCGACCTCTTGTTGCCGGATCGGGATGGCGTCGAGGTCGCGCGGTCGCTTCGAGAGTGGAGCGACATGCCGATCGTGATGCTGTCGGCCGTGTGGGACGAGGGGGAGAAAGTTCGCGCCTTGAACGCAGGCGCCGACGACTACGTCACCAAGCCCTTCGGGCCGGACGAGCTCGTCGCGCGTCTACGCGCGGTGTTGCGTCGTGCAGGCGACCCCGCCGAGGAGCCCACCATCGTCGTCGGCGAGCTGGAGCTCGACGCGGCAGCGCACTCCGTGACTGTCGCCGGGAGGCCGGTTCATCTGACCCCTACCGAGTTCTCGCTGCTTTGGACCTTGGTGCGCAACCGCGGGCGCCTGATGACTCATTCGCTGCTGCTGCGCGAGGTGTGTGGGCCGGTGCACGAAGAGGACACGCCGCTGTTGCGCTCGCATGTGGCCAACCTGCGACGCAAGATCGAGCCCGAGCCCTCCAACCCGCGCTACGTCACCACCATGCCCGGGATCGGATACCGCTTCGCCGGCTGATCCGTCGGGCTCTTGACGAAATCTTCACGCGCAGCGGTCCAGTCTTGATGTGCTCTACACGGCGTTCGTGGAGCCTAGATGGCGATGCCATCGGCGGCGTCGCATCGGGTGGTGGCGCGTCAGCGTCGACTTCGTCTGCGCGCGCGGCTCCTGCTTCGTGCGAGGGTGTTGCTCAAGCGACACCTGCTCGACGGCCTGCTCGCCGCCGGCGCCGACCCGTCATGGGGACCCGAGCTGACGCTGCGCGCGGCTCAGATCACCGACCTGCATTCGCGGCGGGCTCTGGCCGACGGGTTCGCCCGGGCTGTCTGCGAGGCCCACGCAGTCTCGCGTTGGAGCTGCACGGCGCCGATCGATCGCCCTGCGGTCAGGGGCGCGGCGCCCGAGCTTCGCGCGCTTGCAGCCAGCCTCACGCTCGAAGCGCCGGCGGCCGCGCAAGGGGTCGCCCTGGCGTCCCAGCTGCTGCGGAACCCGTGGTCCCCCCTCTTCAGGCCGGGAGACGAGCACGCGCTTCGGGTCGGGGCCGAGATAGCCCGACGAGCGCTCGACTGAGAGGGGATGACGATGGCGACCAGCGAGAGCGGTGATCCGGTCGATCGTGGCGGCGAGCTGACCCAGGACGAGCAGCGCCTTCACGAGCTCGGCTACAGGCAGGAGCTTTCACGGGCCTGGTCGGGATTCACGAACTTCGCGATCTCGTTCACAATCATCTCCGTCCTGGCCGGGACGTTCACCGCGTTCCCGTTCGCCTGGCAGAACGGCGGCCCAATCGCGGCGTCGATCGGATGGCCGGTGCTGTGCGCCTTCGTGCTCATGGTCGCCTTCTCGATGGCGGAGCTCACCTCCAAGTACCCGACCGCCGGCGGGCCCTACTGGTGGGCGCACGACCTCGGCGGCAAGGGCTGGAGCTGGATGACGGGCTGGTTCAACATCGTCGGCCTCGTCGGGATCGTCGCCTCGGTTGGCTACGGCGCCGCGCTGTTCCTCAATGAGCTGCTCGGCCTCTACGGCCTGAACATCCTCGGGGTGAACTTCGGCGACGACGTCCACATCCTCGGCGAAACCTGGCTCCTGTTCTTCCTGATCATGGTCTTCTACACGTTGGTGAACATCTTCGCCGACCGCGGCCTTGCGCTGATGAACAACATCTCGGTCGGATGGCACATCCTCGGGGTGGCGGTCATCCTCGGCATCCTCATCGTCGTGCCCGACGACCATCAGAGCGCCAGCTTCGTCTTCGGTGAGCGGATCAACAACTCCGGCCTCCACGACGGCTCGACCAGCAGCCTCGGCTTCTGGCTGCTCGTGCTCCCAATCGGCTTCCTGCTGACGATGTACACGCAGACCGGCTACGACGCGTCGGCGCACACCGCCGAGGAGACCAAGGGCGCGGCGATCTCGGCCGCCCAGGGTGTCTGGCGCTCGGTTTTCTTCTCGGCGCTGATCGGCTGGTTCGTCCTGCTCGGTTTCCTGTTCGCGGCCAGCGACGTGGATGGCGTGAACGAGGGGGCTGGCACGGTGTTCTCCATCTTCGAGAGCGCGCTGGACCCGTGGGCGGCCAAGCTCGTGATCCTGATCGCCACCGTCGGCCAGCTCTTCTGCGGAGCGGCCGGCCTGACCAGCGCGTCGCGCACCTGGTACGCGTTCTCGCGCGACCGCGGCATGCCGGGCTGGGCGATCTTCCGCCGCGTCAACCGCGACCGCGTGCCCTTCAACGCCGTGATCGCCGTCTCGTTCTTCTCGCTCGTGATCGCCATCCCGGCCCTGTTCGGCGAGAACGACTACCCGTTCGCGTTCTTCGCGCTCACCGGAATCTGCACCGTCGGGCTCTACCTCGCCTACATCATCCCGGTCTACCTGCGCTTCAAGAAGGGGGACGCTTTTGAGCCGGGGCCGTGGAACCTGGGCCGCCGCTACCGGCTGGTGAACATCATCGCGATCATCTTCGTGGTGCTCGTGGTGTACAGCCTCAACCTGCCCTACACCCCCACCGGACTGCCGTGGCACGACGACTTCGAGGTCAGCGTCGTGAACTACACGCCGCTCGCGATCGTGCTCCCACTCATCTTCGGTATCTGGTACCTGGTGTCGGCCAAGGACCGCTACCAGGGGCCGGTGCGTACGCTGGAAGAGGACGAGGTCACCGGCGGCCTGTGACGATCGACGGGTAGGCGCCGCTGCCGCCTCACCTGGCAGGCGAATCCGCCTGCGCGGCCTCGGCCCCCTCATCGGACGAGTCCCTGCGGAGCGGCTTGAGGTCAACTCCGCACATCAAACGCTCGAGCGCTCCCTCGGGCACGGGCTCGCCGAAGTGGGGACAGCGCTCCTCGACGTCGTCCTTGCTTCGCCTGCGTCCGACCAATCGCATCGGTCCTCCCCGTGTGGTGTCGTGGGCGCATCGGATGGTCGCTTTCCTGCGGCGGCGGGTCCAGGCGTAGAAGCCCCCATTAGCGGCCAGGGTTACTCCCCACCCCCGCGACGCCCAGGGTCAAGCGAAAAAGGCCGGCGTCAGGCGCTGGCTTGCGCTCGAGAACCCCGTCGGCCCGCAAGAAGCAGCCATCCGCAGGCGGAGCCCTGCCCGCCCCCACCCGTTGAGGCTGTCCCCAACTAGGAGTACTCTTCGAGCTAGGTGTGCCGGGAAGTCTGGTCGGCATGGAGTCCCCATGCGCCCACACTTCCCTCGACCGCTTACCGCCCAGAAGCGTCCCGCCGCGGCCGAGTGGGATGGAAGTGAGCGTGCCCTCGCCGAGGCGTTGCTCGGCCCCTGCCATCCCCTTGTTGGGCTGCTGGGCCGGTTCGAGACCGTGTTCGAGCAGCTGGCGTGGGTCACGGCGGTCCAAGCTGCGGGCGTGGTGTTCTTGGCCGGCGGCACGGCGTTTGGCATGTCACTTGTGGTCGCAGCCGCAGTCCTTCAGGCCGCCCTGGCGTGTCGGGTCGCGGCACTGAGAGCCTGCCGGCGGAAGATATGCCTCGAGCTGATCGTCGAAGGCCGCGCGACGCTGCCGTTGCCCTGCATCGAGCGGTCCTGCCGGCGCCTCCTCGGCGGCCGCACTGCTGAGCTGTTCGCGCGGTCGATCGACGACATGGTGGCGACCGCGGCTCGGCCCCCGAAGCTACCCGCGTCTTCCTCGCTGACGGACCCGCGTGTGATTCGCGAGGCCGCCCCCGAGCTTCGCCACGTGGCCGCCCTTCTGCGCGCCGGACCCGCCGTTCGGGGCGTCGCGCTGGTCGAATGGCTGCTCACCTCGGCCGCCACGCCTCTGTACGGGAGCGAGGTCGAGCCGCTGCGGCAGGAGCTCCGGCGGGCGCTCTATCTACTGGCCGAGAGCGACCGGTCACGCGGTGCATGACTCCCCAGCGCGGTGGCCGGACCGCGTTCGTAGGCTGAGAGCGATGCCGCTGCTTTGGCGGGTGTTCGCCATCAACGCCGCGGTGTTGACCGCGGCCATGCTGGCGCTGGTCACCTCCCCACTCACGGTGAGCTTCCCGGTCGCTTTGACCGAGCTGGTGGTGCTGGCGGCCGGGCTTGCAGCGTTGCTGGTCGTGAACCTGGCGCTGCTGCGGCGCGTCTTCGCGCCGCTCGATCGGCTGTCCCGGTTCATGCGCGAGGTCGATCCGCTGCGGCCGGGGAGTCGGGTCCCGCTCGCGGACGGCGACCCAGAGATCGCCGAGCTGACGGAGGTCTTCAACGAGATGGTGGAGCGCCTCGAGAGCGAGCGGCGCGACAGCGCCCTGCGGGCACTGGCCGCGCAGGAGAGCGAGCGCCGCCGCATCGCGCTCGAGCTGCACGACGAGGTCGGTCAGGCCCTGACAGCGGCGATGCTGCGGCTTGACCGGGTCGATGTCGAGGCGGCCAAGGAGGGCCTGCGGACGGCGCTCGAGGAGGTGCGGGACATCGCGCGCCGGCTGCGGCCCGAGGCGCTCGACGATCTCGGTCTGCGGAACGCCCTGCGCGCCCTGGTGGCCTCGGTGGCCCGGGACGCGCGCATCGACATCACCCCCGAAATCGGAGCCGACCTGCCGCCGCTGTCGCCGGAGCAGGAACTGGTCGTCTACCGCGTCGCGCAGGAGGCGCTCACGAATGCCGTCCGCCACGCCGACGCCGGCGCGCTGCGCTTCTCGCTTCGCCGCGGCGGCGGCGCGGTGCTGCTCAAGGTGGAGGACGACGGCCGCGGGTTCGACCCCGCGCTCGTGTCGGGCGCGTCGGGCATCCGCGGCATGCGCGAGCGGGCTCTGTTGGTGCGCGCCCGGCTCGAGGTCGACTCGTCGCCCGGGCGGGGCACTGCGGTAACGCTGAGGACGCCGGTGTGAGCGTGCCGCTGAAGACCCGCATCCTGCTGGCCGACGACCACGCCATGGTGCGCCACGGCCTGCGCATGGTGCTGAACGCGGCGCCCGACCTCGAGGTGGGGGCCGAGGCCGGCGACGGCGCCGAGGCGGTCGAGCTCGCGCTGCGCGAGGAGCAGCTTCATCTCGCGGTGCTCGACGTGGCGATGCCGCGCATGACCGGACTGCAGGCGGCGGCCGAGCTGTCGCGGCGCCGACCGGAGCTGAAGCTGCTGATGCTGTCGATGCACGAGAGCGAGCAGTACCTGTTCGAGGCGCTCAAGGCGGGCGCCAGTGGCTATGTGCTGAAGACGGCCGCCGATCGCGACCTGGTCGAGGCGGTGCGGGCCGCGATGCGCGGCGAGCCCTTCCTATATCCGGCCGCGGTCACGGCGCTGATCCGCGACTACCTGGCCCGAGAAGAGACCCCCGCCGACCCACTCTCGCCGCGCGAGCTGCAGGTGCTGAAGCTGATCGCCGAGGCGTACACGAGCGACCAGATCGCCCAGGAGCTGTCCCTTAGCCGCCGCACCGTGGACCGCCACCGCGAGAACATCCTGGCCAAACTCGGCATGCGCGACCGGGTCGAGCTGACCCGCTACGCGATCCGCCGCGGCCTGATCGACCCCTGACGCCCGGGGGCGGGCACCCCGGCCAGTTGGGGACGACCCCCCATTGGCGCTCGCCGCCGCATCGCCGAGCATCGAGCCGGTGGCACGCCTGATGCTGTTCGTCCGCCGCCCCTACGCCCTCTCCCAGGAGGAGGCGTCGCGCTGGATGCGCGAGCAGGCCATGCCGCTCGCCACCACGAACGGGGTCGAGCGCGTCGAGCTGATCCGCCTCCAGACCCCCGCGCTGGGCGGCGCCGCCGACTGCGCGTGGCTGATCGAGATGCACTGCCGCTGCGGCGAGGACGCCGCCCGCGCCGCGCGCGACGCCGCCTGCCGCGACCTCGTCGCCGATCTGCGGCTGCTCCGCATGCACCCACGCCTAGTGGTCGCCGACGGCAGCGAGCCGGTCTAGCGCTAATGGCGTTCGCCGTCGGCATCTTCGCGCTCGCGCTGGCAGCGATCGCCAGCGAGCGCGTCCACCGCACCAAGGTCGCGCTGGTCGGCGCCGGCCTGATGCTGGTCACCCAGACGATTGACCAAGAGCAGGCGATCGCGGCGATCGACTTCAACACGATCGGACTGCTGGCGGGGATGATGCTGATGGTCCGGCTGACCGAGACGACGGGCGTCTACACCTGGCTCGCGATCCGCGCCGGCCAGCTCTCGCGCGGCCAGCCGCTGGCCGTGACGGCCTCGCTGGCGGTTTCGACGGCCGTGCTGTCGGCCTTTCTCGACAACCTCACCACCGTCCTGCTGATGGTGCCGATCACCTTCCTCCTGGCGGACGCGCTCGACATCGACCCGATCCCGCTGGTGGTCATCGAGATCGTCGCCTCGAACATCGGCGGCACCGCCACGCTGATCGGCGATCCGCCCAACATCATCATCGCCGGCGCCACCGGCCTCTCGTTCGGCGCCTTCATTGCCAACCTGGCGCCGATCGCGGCACTCGCGTTCGTGGTCGTGACGGGCATGCTCTATCTCGCCTACCGGCCCCGGCTCCAGATCGCCGCCAAGGCGCGCCGGCGCGTGATGGAGCTGGACGCGGCGGCCTCGATCGAGGACCGCGACGAGCTGATCCGCACCGTGCCGATCCTGGTGCTGACGATCGTCGTGTTCTTCTTCCACAAGGCGCTCCACCTCGAACCGGCTACCGTCGCGCTGGCTGGCGCGACCGCGATGCTGTTGACGAGCCGCCAGTCACTGGAGGGCGCCCTGGCGGGGATCGAGTGGCCGACCCTGTTCTTCTTCCTCGGCCTGTTCGTGATGGTCGGCGCGCTCGAGGAGACGGGCGCGATCAGCGAGATGGCCGACGCCGTGGCAGACCTCACCGGGGGCAACCGGACCGCCGAGATACTGGGGATCACCTGGGTCTCGGCGCTCGGATCCGGGCTCGTGGACAACATCCCGTTCACCGCGACGATGATCCCGGTGGTCGAGCAGCTCCAGGCCGGCAACGGCGGCGACGACGCCTACTGGTGGGCGCTAGCGCTGGGCGCGTGCTTCGGCGGCAACGCCACCCTGATCGCCGCCGCCGCCAACGTCGCCGCCGCCGGCATGGCCAGCCGCGCCGGGCGCCCGATCGGCTTCGTCACCTTCCTGCGGGTGGGCCTGCCGGCCACCGCAGTCTCGCTGCTGCTCGCCACCGCCTACATCGGAGTCCGGTACCTGTGAGCCCGAACAGCATCAGCGGCCCGCTCGTCCGCGCGGCGCCCCTGCTGCGCGAGGATGCCACCGTCGAGGAGGCCGTCCGCGCCATCCTCGACAGCGAGCTGCCCGCGCTGCCAGTCGTCGACGCCGAGGGGGAGCTGGCCGGGATCTTCGGCGAGCGCGAGTTCCTGGGCGCCTTGTTCCCCGGCTATGTCGGCGAGCTGCGCTTCGCGGGCTTCATCCCCCAGCGCCTCGACGAGGCGCTCGAGAAGCGCGCCGCATGCCGCAACGAGCCGGTCGCCAAGCACATGACCACAGACCACGTCGACGTTCCCGAGGACGCCTCCGACGTGCAGGTGGCCGAGACCTTCCTGCACCACCGGGTACGGATCCTGCCGGTCCGCGGCAAGGACGGCCTCAAGGGCGTGATCACCCGGGGGGACTTCTTCACTCACCTTGCCGAGCGCTTCCTAGAGGCGGGGTGATCCGCGCGACCCGACGCGGCGGTCCTCTTTCCTGTCGGCGGGAGCTGACAGCAGCGAGTCTGCCGGGAGGGTCGGCGGCGACCTCAGAGCGGGCTGCGAGTCGTGGCCGGTCGGAACGATCAGACGCCAGAGCATCGCCTCGACGCGACGGCCGAGCTAGCACTCGTCGAGGCCGCTCACCTTCGGCGATATCGGCGCGGCACGCTCCACCCCACCGCCCGACGCGCGGTCGCGCCCGTCGTGCGCGCTGACATCGAGCGGAGCCTCAGCCGTGGGTGCGAGCCAGGAGCAGGGACCCTGGTCGTACACAACGGCGTCGGGTCGGATCCGGAGCCATCGGAAATAGGGTGCGGGCCGCAGTGAGCCACTCGCAGCATGGGAACCGATGAACGACCCACCCGAAGTCCGGCAGCCGCGCGAGTTCCCGTCCCCGTGGGCACGGTCGGATCGCCCGGTCGCGCGGCGGATCGTGCAGCCGCTCGAGGAGTTCGTCAGCCAGGAGGCGGGCAGCGGCGCCATCCTCATGGTCGCGGCGATCGCCGCGCTCGTCTGGGCGAATGCCGCGCCGGCGTCCTACGAGGACTTCTGGCACACCGAGGCCGTCGCCGGCGTGGGCACCCTCGAGCTGCACCTCGACCTGCTGGAGGTCGTGAACGACGGTCTCATGGCGATCTTCTTCTACGTCGTCGCCCTGGAGGTCAAGCGCGAGTTCATCTTCGGCGCGTTGCGGGACCGCAGCTACGCAGCGCTGCCGATCGCCGCGGCCTTCGGGACCATGGTGGGCGCCGCGCTCACCTACCTGGCGGTCAACCTCATTGGCGACGGCAACATGGATGGGTGGGCGATCCCGATCGCCACCGATATCGCCTTCGCCCTCGCCGCGCTCGGGCTCGTCGGACGGCGCGCTCCCGCGGAGCTTCGGACGTTCCTGCTCACGCTCGCAGTCGTCGACGACCTGGCCACCATCGTCGTGATCGCCGTCTTTTACTCGCAGGGCATCTCACTCGCCTGGCTGGTCGGCGGCCTGCTCGCGCTCGCCGCGGTCGCGGTCATGCAGCGCATCGGCGTCCGTGCGCTCGCACCATACGTCGTCGCGGCCGGGGCGGCATGGGTCGCCGTGCATGAGTCCGGCGTCCACGCCACGATCGCTGGCGTCGCCCTCGGGTTCCTCACGCCGGCGCGACCGTTCTACCCGCCTCGGGACACGAGCGAGACCATCGCCGACCAGCTCGGCAACCTGGTCACCGAGGCCGATGACGAGGTGAGCGAGGCGACGATGTCCGAGGTGTCGCGTCTGTCCCGCGAGGCCGTCGCGCCGCTCGTCCGGATGGAGCACGCGTTGCACCCGTGGTCCGCCTACCTGGTGCTTCCGATCTTCGCGCTCGCCAACGCCGGCGTCGAGGTGACCCTCGACGGCGTTGGCGACGCCTTCACCGCGCCAGTGGGCCTGGGCATCCTGCTCGGGCTAGTGGTCGGAGCGCCGATTGGCGGGATCCTCCTGCCCTGGGGCGTCGCGCGCACGACCGGCGCGACGCTGCCCAGAAGCCTCGACTGGGCAGCGATCGCCGCCATGGCACCGCTGAAGGGCATCGGCTTCACCGTGGCAATCTTCATCTCGATCCTCGCCTTCGACGACGAAGCGCTACAGGCCCAGGCCACCCTCGCAATCCTCGTCGCCTCGCTGCTCGCCGGCCTCATCGGAATCGGATCGCTACTGCTGCGCCACCACCTCGTCCGCTCCGCAGCGCCTGACTCCCGCGCCTGAGCAGAAACCATCACGCGTCGCGAGCGCGTGCGCTCCCTGCTTGGCCGAAACACGAGCGTGCCCGATAATCGTGTGCGCACCGCTGCATCCGCGCACAAGCGGCTGTCCCGGCTCGCGTCGATCTGGCTCCTGGTTCGGACGACAAGCGGGAGTGAGCGGGCGGGCTCCCGCTTTGCATGGAAAGCGGCAGCGACGGTGCGCGCTCCAACTCCCCTGTCGTCGCTCTCGTCTTCTAGCGCAAGAGGACGCCCTGCCGCCGGGCGGGCGGCAGGGCGTCTAACCCTCTACGGACCGCTGACGGATGCGGTCGTCGAGAACACGTCGGTGCGGTTCAGCAGGTTGCCGCTGTTGGCCCGGACGTGGAATGGCTTGAAGCCGGGCTCCACTCCGCCGCCGGCGAAATCGAGGCCGGCGTAGTCTCCGACGAAGTAGCCGAGCGCATCCGGCGCCGTCGTCATGTCGAACGAGCCCGTGCCGTCGCCGGGGGTCACCGCTCCGGGCGTGCCACTGCCGATCCGTTCCTCGGTCCAGTTGGCGCCGCCGTCGGCGGAGCGCAGGAGCCAGACGTCGGTGGTCAGCGGCGGGGTGGTCGCCGGATCGTCGAAGCGGAAGTCGTAGTGCTGCACGGCCACCGTTCCGTCGTCCGCGACCCTCACGGTCGGAATGAACGCTTGATTGACGCCGCCGACCTTGCTGATCCGCTGTGTGTCCGACCAGGTCAGTCCTCCGTCTGTGGAGCTCGAGAAGGCGATTTGTTCCTCACCGGTGAAGCGATCGTCCTGCCAGACGACGTACAACGCGCCGCTGTCGTCGTCGACGGCGATCTGCGGGATCAGGTCGCCGGTGCGCACGCCGTGGCCGTCGGCCGGATCGGTCACGCCGTCCGTGATCATGCGATCGATCTCGATCGGGGCCGACCAGGTCTCGCCCTTGTCGGTCGACCGCATCACGGCTGCGGTGAAGCCGCGGTTGGTGTTCGCGCCGACGTTACGGATCAGGTTGAACAGCATCACCAGGTCGCCGTTCGGCAGGACCACGATCTGATTGCCGATGGTCTGGGCCTTGTTGCCGGGGTTGAAGATCGGCTTCGCCAGGCTGTACGAGGCACCGTTGTCGTCCGAGCGGGCGAACCAGGCGATCGAGCGGAATGCCGCAGCCCGCTCGCCGGCCCGCGCGCTGGCCCGCTCGTTGGGAGCCACGATGCGCTGCCAGGTGACATAGACGTACCTCGAGTCGGTTGGATCGGCGGTGAGCGTCTCCTTGTCGTTGAAGAAATTCGCCTGGTCGTCGAACTTGACCACCACCGGGTCCTCCCAGTTCGCGCCGTTGTCGAGGGAGCGCGAGGTCAGCACGGCGTTGGCCACGTTGGAGTCGTTGATCCCCAGCGCGACCTGGTGCGGCACGCCGTTGGGCGAGAACGACACCCAGGGGTCGGTCGCGCGCTCGAAGTCCCCGCCGTTGGCGGCGGTGCCTCCGGTGCAGCGGCTGAACTTGGCCTGTCCGGTGTCGGAGACGGAGCTGATCGGCGGGACGGTCCAGCTCGCACCGCCGTTCAGGCTGTAGGCACTCAGGTTCCCGCTCGCTCCGCCGTTGGACCAGCGATCCTGCTGCCAGTTGCCCACGAGGTTGTCGTTGTCGGCCAGACTCACGTCGACCCACGGCTCGACCTCGGCATTTCGGAACACAGTCCCGGTCTGAGAGGCGCCCTCGCACCCCGCGGCGAACGGACTAGTGCCGCTCACCGGGTTCAGAGGATCAACAGCGGCTCCCGCGGCTGCCGGAACGGTCAGTGCGGCCGCCAGCGTGACCGCGAGCACCGCCCAGTGGCGGGTGAAGGCTCCGAGCACGGTGACTCCTTTCGAGCGCCCCCTGCTTCGTGCAGAGGTCCACCTTGGTGGCTACCCGTGCCGTAACGCCACGAAACGCGAGCAAGGTGCGTGCGCCTCCCCGCTTGCAGGCCGCTCTGCCGGTGCGCTGCGGTCGTCGTCGAGCGAGACCAGGCCGGGCCGCTGGTTGGCCGGCTACGGCGCCCGGCTGTAGTAGGGGTCGCTGGGCGCCGCTGGTTTGCATGGAAAGCGAAAGCGGGCTCGCCACCGACACGGCTGTCGCTTCTCGCGCGAAGCAGCAGTCCGAGGCCCGGCGACGGCCAGCTGCTGCCTTGCATGGAAAGCAGTAGCCGACGATTTGCGAAATTTCGCGGCCCTTGCGCCGGTGCGACCAGCGCCGGAGAATGCTCCTCTGCAGTCATTCGGGGGGCCGATGCCGACCGCCACCGTCAACGGAACCGAGCTTTACCACGAGGTCCGGGGCACCGGGCCACCGGTCTTGCTGATCATGGGAGCGACCGGCGACGGCGGCCACTTTGACACGCTGGCCGACCTGCTGGCCGATGAATTCACGGTCATCACCTATGACCGGCGCGGGAACGGGCGGAGTCCGGTTCCGGCCGGTTGGGAGACGACCTCGCCGGAGGAGCAGGCCGAAGACGCCGCGGCGCTACTGGATGCGCTCGGGACCGGCCCGGCGGCGGTCTTCAGCACCAGCGGCGGCGGGAACTTCGCGCTGTGTCTGATGGTCCGCCACCCCGCATGGGTGCGCGGCGCGATCATGCACGAGCCGGGGTTGTACGCCCTGGTTGATGACTTCGAGACCGTTCGCGCCCCGGTGCGCGCGCTGATCCAGGAGGCGATGGAGCCCGGGGGGGCGCCCGCTGCAGTGGAGCGCTTCTGGTGCTACATGGCCGGAGAAGCGGGCTGGAACCGGCTCGCGCCCGCGCTTCGTGAACGTCTGCGCGCCACTGCCAGGACATTGTTCGAGGTCGAGCTCGGGACCTACGAGCTGTACCTGCCCGATGCCGAGACGCTGGCCGCGCTTGCCGCACCGGTTAGCTTGCTCGTCGGCGACGACAGCCTTCCGGTCTTCGCAGAGATTGCCCGCCGGTTCGGCAAGCACCTGGGCGTGGACGTCGCCGCCACGCCGGGTGGACACGACGCATATCACGAGTACCCCGACGACCGAGCGGCGGCTTTGCGGCCATTCCTGCGCAAGGCCAGCGGTGTGAAGATCTAGCGCATGGCCCCCGACACCTGGCGCGCTACCGCTATGGACGAAGCAGCAGCGACACCCTCGCGCTGCCGGTGCAATCCCCTGAGGCTTCGCTCCGTCCAGCTAGTTCTGTGGAGCGATCGGAACGGCGGGAATTGGTATTTGCAGGCACTTTCGTTGTCGTTTGGACAACGAGCGAATGGACCTAACCGGACAGCTTTCGTGAATCTCCGGATCCGGATGATTGCTCCGCTCGTGGTTTGCGCGACGAGCAGAAGCGAGGTCGCAATGGCGAGCGAGAGGGATCACACCCTCGACAGGAGCTCCTGCAAGTCAATCGAGAGGTTTTCAGGAGGAGAGGAGGCGATCTCGACCTCCCGCATCACCCTAATGAACCGAGAGCTAACTCAGGAGGACACGTCCGGCTGCTTTGGCAAGAGCCGGTGACCGTCGACGGCCGTCGCGATGTCGGCGAGCTTGGTGTTGGTCCGACGCGACCGTTCGCGCGGCATCTGCAAGGCATCTTGCTCATCGATCGAATGACGCTCCATCAGGATTCCCTTCGCTCGTTCGGTGACCGCCCGGCGGCCGAACGCGCCTCCGAGGTCCTGGTACTCGGCGAAGCGGCGCAGCACGATGTCGATCGAGCTCTGCCAGTCGTCGACGTCGGCATCGCTGATGTGCGCGAATACGCCTCGTTTCGACGCCTCCTTGACGAAGCTCGGGTCGCGAGTGGATCAGCACGATCACGGGGCAGGCGGCCTCGTGGACGATCTTGTCGATCAGGTCGAGCGCATGTTGAGAGCTTCCCGAGACCGACGAGAGCTACGTCGGGTCGCTCCGTGGCGGTGACGGGCCCCACGTCCTCGACCTCGATCTCGCGGGCAATCACCTCGTGGCTCACGCCGACGACGATAGGGGCGACCAGGGCCAGCTGATCCCTGCGCTTGTTCGCGATCAGGACGCGCAGATGATCGGTATCCCCTTCTTTCAAGAGCGTGTCCGAGTCTACTTTCGGAGCTTTGCCGGCCGGGCACGTGGGCCCACGCCGGAACGGGTGTATGCTCGCTGTCCGCCTCGCCCAGAGCGAGTTCTTCCGGCTCCCACCCGGCCGGCGTGGTTCTCGACCTGAACGGGTTGACCCTTCGGCCCACGCCTCTCCAAAGGAGCCTTCATGAGTGAAGAAGCAACTAAGACCGATCCAACGATCGTGCTCGTTCACGGAGCGTTCGCCGACGCCTCGAGCTGGAACGGCGTCGCGGAGCTCCTGCTTGAGCAGGGCCACGACGTCGTCGCTCCTGCGAACCCATTGCGGGGAATCGCCGCCGATTCCGACTACATCGCCAGCGCGGTCAGCCAGATCGATGGTCCCGTGCTGCTCGTCGGCCACTCGTATGGCGGCGCGGTGAACACCAATGCCGCCACCGGTCTCGCGAAGGTCGTCGGCCTGGTCTACGTGGCGGCCTTTGCCCCCGACGAGGGCGAGCGTCTCGGCGAGGTCGAGGAGGGCTCCAAGGACAGCGTGCTCAACACGGCACTGGTTCCGTCCCAGTACCCGACCGGAAACGGCGGGGAGACAGCGACGGAGTTCGCGATCAACCCCGACCTGTTCCAGGAGGCCTTCGCTGCTGATCTATCCGCCGAGAAGACCGCCCTGATGGCCGCGACTCAGCGACCCGTCGCCGAGCTGGCGTTCAGCGAACCCTCTGGGTCACCGGCCTGGAAGACGCTTCCGTCTTGGGCGGTAGTCGGCACCGGTGACAAGGCCGCGGGCGCCGACATCACCCGTTCGATGGCAGAGCGGGCTGGCGCGGACATCGTCGAAGTCGAGGGCTCGCACGTGATCATGATCTCCCAGCCGCAGGCCGTGACGGACCACATCCTGAAGGCGCTCGGGGCCGTTGGAGCTCGTGAATCCAAGCCCGTCGGGGCGTGACGCATGGCCACCACGGGAGGCCGAGCCGCGCTCACCGGCGGTCACGTTCGTCACCACCGAACATCGGGAGGTCGTCCTAGTCGACAAGCTGTAGCACCTCACATCAAGCCGGCTCATGGCGGCAGCAAAGCCGATCGCGCTATCGCCTCGCTTACAGCAACCACAAGCGTTAGGAGAAAACGGATGTCGGCTGAGACCACCAGCGATGTAGAGGCTCCCGCCGCGGACAGCGCCATCCGCCCCTTCACGATCGACGTCCCCGAGGAGCAGCTCGCCGACTTGCGCAGCCGCATCAACGCGACGAAGTGGCCCGACCCGGAAGTGGATCCCTCCCAGGGCGTGCAGCTCGAGACGATTCAGGCGCTAGCCAGCTACTGGGCGACGGACTACGACTGGCGCAAGTTCGAGAAGCGGTTTGCGGCACTCCCGCACTTCGTAACCGAGATCGACGGGGTCGACATCCACTTCATCCATGCGCGCTCCGAGCATGAGGACGGGTTGCCGCTGATCGTCACGCACGGGTGGCCGGGCTCGACGATTGAGCAGCTGAAGATCATCGATCCGCTCACCAAGCCCACGGAGCACGGCGCGGATGCAGTCGACGCTTTTCATCTGGTGATCCCCTCGTTGCCGGGCCACGGGTTCTCTGAGAACCCGACCGAGGTCGGCTGGGATCCCATCCGGATCGCAAAGGCGTGGGTGGTATTGATGGAGCGCCTCGGCTATGACCGCTACGTGGCGCAGGGTGGCGATTGGGGCAATGCCGTCACCGAGCAGCTCGCCCTGCTGAAGCCCCCCGGGCTGCTGGGTATCCACACGAACATGCCGGCGACGCTTTCGCCTGAGATCTCGTCGGGGGTCCAGGCTGGCGAACCGGCCCCGGAGGGCCTCTCGGCCGACGAGAAGAAGGCCTACGAGATCCTGGTCCACTTCTTCGCGACCGGTACCGGCTATGCGGGGGAGATGGCCAACCGCCCGCAGACGCTCTACGGCATCGTGGACTCGCCGGTCGGCTTGGCGGCCTGGATGCTCGATCACGACGAGGCCAGCTACAAGCTGATCGCGCGCGCCTTCACCGGCAATCCGGACGGGCTCTCGCGAGATGACGTCCTCGACAACGTCACCCACTACTGGCTGACGAACAGCGGAATCTCCTCGGCGCGCCTGTACTGGGAGAGCAAGCTGGGCTTCTTCGACGTCAAGGGCGTGGAGCTGCCAGTCGGGATCACCGTCTTCCCGGACGAGCTCTACCCAGCGCCGCGGAGCTGGGCGGAGAAGGCCTATCCGAAGCTCATCCACTTCAACGTGGTCGATGAGGGCGGCCACTTCGCCGCCTGGGAGCAGCCGCAGGTCTTCTCGGAGGAGATGCGGGCGACCTTCAGGTCACTGCGCTGATCGCCCAGCTATACCCAGACAAGGACGGCCGTCTTGGCACGAGCTGAATCCGGCACCTCGTTCGGGCCCATCAAGCAGATCGATGGCGGCGTCCTGAACGTGGGCTACGTCGAAGCCGGGCCCTCCGATGGGCCGGCAGTGCTCTTGCTCCACGGCTGGCCGTACGACATCCACAGCTACGCCGATGTCGCCCCGATGTTGGCATCGCGGGGCTACCGAGCGATCGTCCCGTACCTGCGCGGATACGGCACCACGCATTTCCTGTCCGACGAGAGCCCTCGAAACGGCGAGCAGGCGGCGCTGGCCGTCGATGCCACCGCCCTGATGGACGCCCTCGGGATAGAGCGGGCGACCGTCGCCGGGTTCGACTGGGGAGCGCGCACGGCTGACATCGTCGCCGCGCTTTGGCCCGAGCGATGCAGCGGACTCGTCTCGGTGAGCGGCTATCTGATCGGCAGCCAGGAGGCCGGCAAGGTGCCGTTGCGGCCGGAAGCCGAGCTGCAGTGGTGGTACCAGTACTACTTCGCCACCGAGCGCGGCCGGGCCGGTTACGACGAGTACCGGCGTGACTTCGCAAAGCTCATTTGGCGGACCGCCTCGCCCAAATGGGACTTCGACGACGCCACCTTCGAGCGCAGCGCCGCGTCCCTCGACAACCCGGATCACGTCGCGATCGCTATCCACAACTATCGCTGGCGGCTCGGGCTGGCCGAGGGCGAGCCCCAGTACGACGAGCTGGAGAAGCGGCTCGCCGAGGGCCCGGTTATCACCGTGCCCACGATCACGCTCGAGGGCGACGCCAACGGTGCGCCCCATCCGGAGGCGAGTGCCTACACCGAGAAATTCTCGGGGCCCTACTCGCACCGGACGATCGAGGGCGGCGTCGGGCACAACCTGCCGCAGGAGGCTCCTCAAGCCTTCACCGAGGCCATCGTCGATGTCGACGGCTCCAAGCCGTAGCACGGCCACGATTGCCCGGAGAGCCTCCGTGTCAGCGCGAAAACCCTATCTCGAACGGCCAGGATCTGAGCTGACTTTGAGGGTTAGTCTAGGCACGAGAAATGCCTCTGCCGAGCTCAGCGCAACGCGTGAGATTTCCAGTCCTGCCCGCCCCATGAAAGCCGCGCAAAATTCCCCAGGAGGCGCCCGAATCCTTTGCGGCGGCGGTCCTGGATGCGGCGAATCGTCAACTATCGACCAGGAGGTCCAACCATGTCGCCTAACCCGACCACGGACTCAGATCCGCCAACCGACGATCTGGCGACCAAGCTCAAGCGCACCGAGCTTCAGCACAAGCCATCCTCGATTCCCGGGAGGGAGATCGTGCAGGTTCTGACCGAGATCCCTTCTGGGGTCGAGTCCGGCTGGCACCAGCACCCAGGCGAGGAGGTCGGCTACATCCTTGCCGGCACCGTCGAGATGATGATCAAAGGACAACCGACCCTGACTCTGAATACCGGCGACCCGTTTCTGATGCCGCCTAGGACACCGCACAATGCCCTGGACGTCGGCTCGGAGACCGGTCGGATGCTCTCCACTTACATCGTCGAGATCGGCGAGCCGATCGCCGAGTTCACAGACTGACCCTCGAGCGGCCTAGTTCCGCATCTCATCGAAACGGGGAACTCCATTTCTCGTCCAAAGCGACACCTTTGTCAGCTCTAAGCCGTCACGGGCAAAAGTGCCGCTTCGCATGGCAAGCGAGGCTTTAACCCGCCGCCGACTTCGACGAGTGTCCCGCATGACGGGCTATCGGGCTGAGCGAGGGACACTCGCCCACCGAAGTTCCGCTTTGGACGAACGGCGGTAGTCGGCCCTCCGTCGCACCGGTCCGGTTTTGCTCCTGCTTCGCTCACGGAGCGGTTGCTGGCGACGGATGCTTGGTCTCGTTCCCGAGCCCGAGGAGGGACAATGTCCGAGATGCTGCTTGACCGCGTTGGTCGACGCCGCTCGCCGGCGACCACGCCCGGCTTCCAGGCTGGTCGACCGCCGCGAAACAAGGGGCTCCGCTATCCCGCCGATCCGCCCAAAGTTGAGGCGATCGTCGCCGTCATGCGGACGGCCGGCGACGGCGCACACGGGCGACGCCTGCGTGGCTTGATCGTGGTCCTCTGGCGGGCCGGGCTGCGTATCCAGGAAGCGCTGGCGCTCGCCGAAGCCGATCTCGATTACCGGCGCGGTGCGCTGCTAGTTCGTCGCGGCAAAGGCGGTCGTCGCCGCGAGGTCGGCATGGACACGTGGGGGTGGGAAGAGCTCCAGCCATGGCTCGAACTACGCGTGGGACTTCCTGTCGGCCCCTTGTTCTGTGTGCTCAACGGCCGGACGCGTGGCCGCCAGTGGTCGACCGCCGCCGCTCGAGCCGCGTTGCGGCGCACTGCCGTCGCGGCCGGTGTCCGCCGGCGGTTCGCTCCGCATCAGCTGCGCCACGCCCACGCCGTCGAGATGGCTCGCGAAGTGTGCCGCTCGTCGTCATCCAGCGCCAGCTCGGCCACAGCAACCTCGGCATCACCTCGGTCTACCTCCAAGGGATCGACAACGCCGAGATCATCGACACCGTCCACACCCGCCGCGCACCAATGATCCCGGTCAGCACCTCGCCTCGGCCCTAAGCGACCCGGCGCCGCTCATCGCGCGAAGCGGCACTCGGGCCCAGACCGCTCCCTCGCATGGAAGGCGGTAGCGCGGCCGCGACTGCTGCTTTCCACATATGCGGAAGCGAGGTGGGAGCCGATCGCGCGCCGCCGGACGCCTGTTCGTCGTCCGGAGCGCGCGCGAGATCAGCGGCGACAGTGGCTCCCGCTTGCCGAGGCTCGCGGCGGACCCGGTATCCCAGTGGACCAACTCTCAGGACTGCAGAAAAGCCAGCAGGTCAGCGTTGATCGTTTCGGCTTGCGTGGTCGGGCAGCCGTGCGGGAATCCTTTGTAAGTCTTCAGCGTCCCGTCCTGCAGGAGCTCGGCGGACAGCGGTCCGGAATCGGCGTAGGGAACGATCTGGTCGTCGTCGCCGTGCATCACCAGCACCGGCACCGTGATCTTCTTGAGGTCCTCGGTGAAATCGGTCTGGGAGAAGGCAACGATGCCGTCGTAGTGCGCCTTCGCCCCGCCCATCATTCCCTGGCGCCACCAGTTCTCGATGATTGCTTCCGAGGGTTCCGCGCCGGGCCGGTTGAAGCCATAGAAGGGGCCGGACGCGAGGGCCCGGTAGAACACGGACCGGTTGGCGGCAAGCTGGGCCTGGAGGTCGTCGAACACGCTCTTCGGCAGTCCGTCAGGGTTGGCGTCGGTCTGCACCATGAGCGGCGGCACCGCATCTATCAGTACCGCTTTGGCCACGCGGCTCTCACCGTGTCGGGCGATGTAGTGCACGACTTCGCCGCCACCGGTGGAGTGTCCGACGTGGACGGCGTCCTTGAGATCGAGATGGGCAGTCAGCGCAGCCAGGTCGTCGGCGTAGTGGTCCATGTCGTGACCGTCGTCGGTCTGCGTGGAGCGTCCGTGCCCACGCCGGTCATGCGCGATGACGCGGTAGCCCTGCTGTAGGAAGAACAGCATCTGGGTGTCCCAATCGTCGGCCGAAAGCGGCCAGCCATGGCTGAAGACGATTGGTTGGCCCGACCCCCAATCCTTATAGAAGATGTCCGTGCCATCGGTCGTGGCGATCGTGCCCATGCGCGGCTGCCTCCGTTGATCTGGATGTTGGCGCCAAGCTCGCGAATCGCGAGCCTAACCCATCTCGATCTCGCGCCGGTCCGGCTGGAGGAACGCGCCGCCGCGGACCGGTGCCACGGCGAATGCGGGACGCGTACACAACCGACGAGAGGCCTGCTCGTCGCCAATAGCGGGACGCCGAGCGCCTGCTTTACCTCGACAAGCGGGAGCCAGCGTCGCTGCTGATCTCGTGCCCGCTTCGGACGACGAGCAGGGCCGCCGGGTGAGACTCCTGCTTCTCGGCAAAGGAGCTGTCTTGGCGGCACCGGGTCGAGCTCCGCTCGCTGCTGAGTTGGACGAAAAGCAGGAGCCGCGGGCCATGGCTCCTCGCGGTGGTCATCCGTACTCTTGACCTGTTGGCCCCGCTGCCTACTGCTTTGCATGGAAAGCAGCAGCGCGTGCCGCCCGCACAGACGCGCGTGATGTCGCGGTCGCGTTTCGCGCAAAGCAACACTCAGCACCGGCAGGCGCACGTGCTTCGCGGGCGCGGCGGTGCTTATCGGGGGCCCAGCTCGGCCTTGATCTCGCAGCGGTCGATCGAGGCGCGCGTCCCCGGCGTATCCCCCGGGTCCATCTCGTCCAGGGGCCCCTCCCCTGCCGCCATGTCGTCGGCCGTTTCGAAGAGCTGGATCACGACCGCGGTGCGCTGGTCCTCATCGTGGAGGATTTGGATGCCCTTAGCCGGGATGTCCACGGGCGGTCCCTCAGCCTCGATCCCGTCCAAGCGCCCTGCCAGGTGATCCGGATCGACGTCCGTGAACCTGACCACGCGTGCGTACATGGATCCTCCTTCGGTCGCCGGTGAGCAGAACCTACATGGTGACCGTTCAGTTCGAGCGGCCGGACCGGTGCTCGTCGTTGCACGGCGCGTGCAGCTCCGCTGCGGATGGCGTACCGATGGCTTCCGCTTTTCGCGCATTGCGGGAGTCTCGAGCACCGTGGCCCCGGCGGCCTTGGTCCGTTAGGGCGAGGCAGGGCGCACGAGTGCTTGGACGACTGCTCTTGCTTAAGCGGAGAGCTGTCCCGTAAGGGGATCGTGCTGCGGCGGGTTAGGTAGACGCGACCGCGCAGCGAGGGGACGTCGCATTAGTGCAGTCGTCCACGCGTGGCAACTACGAGACGGTCGGCGCTGAGGTGGGCGCCGTCGGCTGACCCGCGAGGGCCGGGGCCGGAAGTGCGCGTCACTAGTGTGCCCGGGGTGCCCCGGCTGCCCGCCGAAGGGACGGAGGGCCGATGCTCGAGGTGACGACTACTGCCTGGGCGGTGACGGTCGGGCTCGTGGTCGTGCTACTCGCGATCGATTTCGCGCTCGCAGTGGCGCGTCCGCACGAAGTGGGCTTTCGCGAGGCGACGCTCTGGTCGGTCTTCTACATCGCGGTGGCGGTCGGGTTCGGCCTCGTGTTCGCCTCGTTCGCCGGCTGGGGCTACGGCGGCGAGTACTTCGCCGGCTACATCGTCGAGAAGAGCCTGTCGGTTGACAACCTCTTCGTCTTTGTCGTGATCATGACCTCCTTCGCGGTGCCCGCCGAGCACCAGCAGAAGGTGCTGATTGCGGGAATCATCATCGCGCTGATCCTGCGCGTGATCTTCATCGTGCTCGGCGCCGCCCTGCTCGACGCCTTCTCGTTCATGTTCCTGCTGTTCGGGCTGCTGCTGGTCTTCACGGCTATCCAGCTCTTCCGGCACCGCGACCAGGACCCCGAGGTGGAGGACAACGCGCTTGTGCGCTTCGCGCAGCGCCGGCTGCCGGTCACGCAGGACTACAACGGCGGCAAGCTGGTCACCCACCGCGAGGGCCGGCGGGTGGTGACGCCGCTCTTCCTTGTGCTGCTCGCCATCGGCAGCACAGACATCCTCTTCGCGCTCGACTCCATCCCGGCCGTCTTCGGCGTCACGGAGGAGACGTTCATCGTCTTCACCGCGAACGCGTTCGCACTGCTCGGGCTGCGCGCGCTGTTCTTCCTCGTCACCGGCCTGCTCGACCGGCTCGTCTACCTCTCAACCGGGCTCGCGCTCATCCTCGGGTTTATCGGAGTCAAACTCGCGCTGCACTGGGGCCACCTTCAGGACGACGCCGTGCCGGAAATATCCACCGGCACCTCGCTCGTCGTGATCGCGGTCGTCCTTACCGTCACTGCGACCGCCAGCGTGCTCAAAGTGCGCCGCGACCCGGACGCGCGGGCGCACGCCGGGTCGCTGCGCGCGCACCCGCAGCACGAGCCCGACTGACGGCGCCTCGGCCCAGTCAGGCTGGCGCTGTCTCACCGCTTGGGTCCGTCGACTTCGGACTCCCGGCTGGAACGCCTACGGGCGAGGTCGTCCCGAAGGGGGACACCCACGTGAGGTCTGCAGACATGCTCGGTCTCGCCCGTTCGGTGGCTGCGGCGCGTATGCTGGCCGCGATGCCGACCGGCGCGAAGGGTTTTCCTCGCTGCCTGATCGTGGACGACCACGCGGTGGTGCGAGCGGGCGTCGGGGCGGTCCTCGAACAGGCTTTCGCCGGCGCGCTGATCACGGACGCGGGGTCGGTCGAGGACGTCACGGACGCCGCCGATCTCGGCGTCCCGGAGGCGTTTGACTACAGGCCCGACATCTTTGTCATGCGCGCCGATGGGTCGCAGAGGCGGCGGCTGACCAGGCACGCCGATAGCTTCGCTCCGGTGTGGTCGCCCGATGGGCAGCGCATCTACTTTGCCCGCCTAGCGGTATTGCCTAATGGATGACCGGCCCCTCGGATCCGTACCCGTCGACGCTATGCGTCCTCGACCGCGCCGCGTTTCCCGCCTGATGTTGGGCGGATTCGACCGGGGTCTGGCTGTGGTCGTGTTGGCCTTCGTGCTCGCCCTGCCGACCTCGGCAGCTGCGGCCTTCTCGCAGGGTGCCGGTGCCACCGCGGCGGCTTCCCGCGCGATCAAGACAGAGACGCAACTGCGCCGCGCCTGGAGCGATCCGCTACGGCGGCGGATCGATCTGGGCGCTGACATTTTCCTCAGGGATTGCCGGACCGGCGATCCGATCCGTGAGTCGCCCTATCCGCTGGTGCTCAACGGGCACGGCCACAGGATCCGGCAGACCTGTTTTGAGAAGCGTGTGCTGCGCCAAGACGGGACGGGCTACCTCGAGCTGCGGCGCGTGACGCTCACCCGGGGCGGCTCGGACGGTCCCGGGGCGGCGCTGACCACGCGTGGCGAGCTGACGTTCCTGGACGGGGTGGTTGAGGAGAACTTGTCCGAGGAGCCGGGGGGCGGCTTGTTCTCGATGCGGCGCGTTACGGTTCGCGGGTCGCGTATCAGCGGGAACCTGGCCAATGACGACGGCGGCGGAGTCTACGCGCGACGGGGCGGGGTGCAGATCTATGACTCGGTGGTGAGCAACAACCTGGTGGACGGCTCGGGTGGAGCCGTGGGCTCGACGGGCGACATCCTGATCGTGGATTCCGAGGTCGATGGGAACACCACCGATGGCGATGGCGGGGCGCTCTACGCCGACGAGGACGGCGACGTAACCGTGGTCCGCTCGTTGATCGACGGCAGCGACGCCGACGGCCCGGGCGGGGCGATCTTCACGTTGGAGGGCGACGTGGCCGTGCTCGATTCGACGCTCAACGGCAATCGCGCCGACGACCGCGGCGGAGCGGTCTCGGGCGAGGCGGATGTGCTGATCGTGAACTCCACGGTGGCCCGCAACCTGGCCGTGGCCCACGCCGGCGGCGGCCTGTGGGCGCGCCACGACCTGGCCCTGATCAACTCCACCGTGACCGACAACTACGCCGAGGGCGAGGGCGGCGGCACGCTGGCCGCGGGGCGCACGACCGTGTTGGGCTCGACCGTGACCAACAACATCGCCTCGGTGGGCGCCAACCTGGGCTCGGCCGGCCTCCTGCGCGCGTTCGGCTCGATCCTCGGGCCGGCTGACTACAGGGAGGTCACCGGGGATACCCGTCCCACCCGGCGCAGCTGCCGTGTCTACAAAGCGCGGTCGGAGGGCTACAACTTCCTCACCGATCCGAGCTGCGAGCTCACCCACGCCACCGACATTGTCGGAACCGACCCGAGGCTCGCGCGGCTGGAGGACGACCCCAACGGCTTCGTGCTCACCCCGTTCGACGGCAGCCCGGTGCGTGCGCGCATCCCGAGTGGGGCCTGTGTCGCGCGGCCTCCCCGCCGGCTGCCCGCCGGCCAGCTTTTGGCCCGCTACGTCGACTGGGGCTCGATCCTCGCGCACGACGCGCGCGGAGCTCCACGTGACCGCGGAGCGCCGTGTGACATCGGCGCCGTGCAGTCGGCCCCGCCGCCGGCCGCAGCGGCGAGCCTCGCGCCGCGCCCGGGGGCGCCGCCGCCGGCGCGGGTGGCGGCGAGTCGTCCGAGCGCCGCGGTCGCGCGCGCGAGGGCGGGTTCGCGCCGGCAGCGGGCCGCGGGTGGGCGGCGCGCTCGGCCCGCACGCTCGGTCCGTGGTCGCCTGGACGCGCTGTCCAGGCACGTGGGCCGACTCGACAGGGCGTCGCGGCGCCTGGACGAGCTGCTGGGCTGCACGACCCAGCTGCCCGTCGACCAGGCCGGCGACATCCGCCACCACTGGGGCTTTCGCTACGACGAGCGCGACGGCACCGGCATCGACACCCGTACCGCGCTGGTACTCCACCGCGGCGCAGGACGGCCCGACCTGCGTTTCCTGCGTGTGTCCCGCAGCCGACGCTGTTTGAGTGCGGCGCCCGACCCCAACGGAACCGGCGAGGACGCCCGAGCCTCGGCTGCCCAAGCCGCAGCCGATGCGGGCAGCCCGGCACGCCGGCTGGGCGCTCTCGAGCGGACTGCCGCCCACGTCGATCGGCGCACCGAGCGCTTCGACCGCTGGGAATCCTGCATCACCTGGCTGCCCGTGACCGAGGCCGGCGACGACGACCAAGACCTGGGCTACCTGCGCAAGCCGAGTCCGGAATCGAGGCTCCGCCATAGCGCCGCCATCGACTTCGACACCAGCGAGTGGGACGACCCCGACTACACGCTCGCCGCCTTCGTCGGCCGCGACCGCCCCTTCGGTCGCCGCGAGTGCGACACCGAGCCCGGCGAGAATGGCATCCGGCTGCTACCAAGACAGCGCCCGCGGGCGAGCGCGGCGGCCGCCAGCGCGGCGACCGCCAGCGCGTCGGCCGGCGACGCCGCGGCGCCGGAAGGCGAGTTTGGCGAGCGGCTCGAGGAACTCGAGGAGGACGTGGAGGACCTGGGCGAACCGGTCGAGGAGATCACGCAATTCGACGAATGCATGTACACCGTCGGGGCGCAGTCGCGCCGGGGCTTCGTCTACCAGGACCGCCGTCGATCCCGCACGCGGCGCTCGGCCCTGTCGTTCGACATGCGCGGCCTACACCCGGCCCAGGTCGACCTGATGGCGTTCTCGGGCGAGGAGCCGCCGCAGATCGAGTGCAACGAGGACGCCGGCGGCGAGGACACCGAGGGTAGAGGTGATTGACGCGGTGCATCACCCGTAGTTAGAAGCGCACCGTCAGCCAGCGCGGCTCGACCGCAGATTCGGGCAGCACTTGTTCATCGGCGAGACCGACGCCATCCCGACCTTGCCGAAGGCTTCCTCGGGACGCGGGGTTAGGCGAGTCATCCCGGCCCCGTGGACGAGGCATGGTGAGCCCCTCCGCTATCTCGAGAGCAGCTGCATGCCCGCGGCCGTTGCGAGCCCGTAGGCGAGGTGAGCACTCAGGTCCTTGGCCAGCGTCTTGACGTCGTACTTCCAGATTGGCTCGTAGCAGCTGGCCTTCTGGGTGCTCGGGATCGGCAGCCTCTTGGGCGGGAGTCGCGTTGGTTTGGGCGCTTGTCGTGGGCGGCTCTCCCGTCGAACCCGAGCCGAACGCGCCCGACACGGCTCGCCCCTCGCACTGAACCTCGCGCGCCCTCGTCTCGTCCCCGCGATCGTCTGCCGGGGTGGTCTCCCAGGCGACGTGCCCCACGCCGTTCTCGCAGGGATCGAGCCGCAGCGCGGTCGGATCGTCGGGCCACGCGCAGCCCGGACAGTCAAAGCCCCCGTCCGCGTGATTCATGACGAACAGCGCTCGAGATGCGTCGAGTGAATCTCCCGCGCGAGCGAGCACGCCGCCGACGCTGCGCGCCGCCCCCACCCCGCCGCCGGGGGGGGTGAGGGCACCGGCACGCGTCCGACAGCCGGTTCGTCGGGCGTCCCCGCCAGCATCCGCGGTTCGAGCTCTGAGTCGCCGTGTCGGGTCATCGTTGCTCCTCTGTGGACGTCCGGGACGCTGTGGTCGTACCCACCTTCCGGCGGAAGTCGATACGTCCGGTGACCCAACCAAATCGAGCACTCACCGTCGGCGACGCCGTTCCAAACAGCGGACGTCCGTCTGCAGGGCACGATCCGGCTCAGCGCGTCTGAATCTGTCGGCGTGGGGTTGGCCAGCCACCGCCCACCGCGCCAGCACTGAGGAGGTCTCCGCGGAGGCGCCGAACACGTGGTGATCAGAACGAGGGCGTCCGCAAAGGCATGCGCCCGGTCAGAGCCGCTCTCCCCCTTGCGCGTGAAAGCAGGAGCGGCGGCGAGCTCGAGGCCAAGCCGCGTTTCTGCGCTGATGAGGACACCCAGGATGTTTGCCGGCGGCCGTAGAGCCTGCCCCTGAGGCTGTTGCGAACCACGCCGCATACAACGGGCGGTCGAGCGGATCGCGAGAGTCCAGGGCGTTTTTCGTGGCGGGATGTGCCGTGGACTCATTCGTCGCCTCAATCTGAGCAGATGAAAGGCGACTCGAACGAACCGATTCCCGTTCGCAGAGCCAAATCTCATCCCCGAGGACCCCGGGGCCCCCTGGTTGTGGTCCAGGCGGTCGCGGGTTCGAGTCCCGTCGCTCATCCTCCCGGCTGCGAGCCGGCGCGCTGCGGCGTCATTGGGGCAGGGCCGTGCGGAGCACTGTCCCTGCCGCTCTTCCTTGCATCGCTTGGTTCTCGGTGGGGAGGGTGAGCGCCCGAAGTCGCTCACCTTCCTAAAGTGCCTGGTATCGGGTTTGTTTCGAGTCTTGGTTCCTGTCCCCCAGCTGGTGCCAACGGTCCAATAGCGGTCCAATTTCTCGGCGAGTCGCGCGGGATAAGGAGCCTGGCCTGATCCAGCCGCCCGCGCTCGTCGGCAGTCTGAATGAGACGATCGGTCTTCCAGAAGCGCCTACGTGAGAAGCACCTGGCCAGACGATGTCCTTCCTAGAACTCTTCAACGACGAGTACGCCCTAAGACGTCTGGGTCGAGAAGCACTACCGGGCGGCCCTGAAAGAGGATGGCGCGGGCTCGGACTCGTCCCGATCGCCGAGCCCAAGAGCCTCCACTCGACCGGCGCCGGCTGGCCGTGCTCACCGGCTTGACCGAAGACGACGATGTCGGGGCGGTGGTGTTCGCGCCGCCACCCGGCATCGCGTGGAAGCCGTCCAGCAACGACGAAATCGCGCTACTCGAAAGGCGTATTGCGGCGGCGCTGCAGCGGCTGAGCGTCGAGGCCGAGGCCTGAGATGACCTCGGTCGCGGACGAGGCGGTCGAGCTGACCCGCGAGCTGGTGGCGCTCGACACGGTCAACCCGGCGCTCGTCCCCGGCGCGCCCGGGGAACGCCCGGCGGTCGACCTCCTGGTTTCACGACTCGAACCGCGAGGCTTCGAAATCGAGATCGTCGGCCCACCTGACCGGCCGAGTCTGATCGCGACCCACCGCGGCGGCGGCGGCCGGTCGCTGGCGCTCAACGGGCACCTCGACACGGTCGGCGTCGAGGGGATGGTCGCCGCAGCCCCCGGGCTACTCGTCCGCCCAGTCCGTAGCCCGATCGTCCTAGGGGCGTGGGTCCGGGAGTATTCGCTGCGCTAGCGTCGGGAGCGATGCGCCTGGAGCCGGCTATGACCTATCGCTGCGTGACGCGCAGCCCGCTCGAGGTGGGCGGCCGCACGGTTTGGCAGGTCGCCGAGGCCACGCTGGATGGGGACGGTATCCACGCAACGCTGGCCGCGCCTGGATCGGACTGGATGCTTGATCCGGGAGACGGCATGTGGCGGCCCGACGTCCGCGTTGCCTTCACGACCAATGACGGTGCGGCGATTGCCCTGGCTTACCGCGGCCTGGTCGAGCAGACCGACACGTTCGTGTCGGCGGCGCAGGCAGACCGGGCGACGCGGTGGGACGACCAGTACATGCGGATGGCGTTGTGGTTCGAAACTGCCGACGACCGGTATCTCTGGCTCATGCGCTCGCTGTTCGTCGCCCGCGGCCGCCTGCTCGGCACCGGACAGGTCGAATACGAGGTCCATCGCGTGACCTGAGTCCGGCGCTTCCAGCCCGTGCCGCAAGCGGATCCCTCATCGGGCATCTGATCGCACCGCTGTTCGGTCAATACGCCGTGGACGAGACCTAGCGGTCACTCACCAGCTATCTCGTGGCCGGCGTGGCGCAGCACCTCGACCGCCTCGTCCAGCCGGCTCGCGGGGACAAGGATGAGGTCGCCGTCGAAGCTCGAGGCCACCCACACCGGCAACTCACCGGCCGCCAGCGGCGCCACGATGGCGCTCAGCATTCCGGTCGACTCGGGATCGTGTGCCTCGTCACCGTTCCACAACGCCGTCCACGCGCTCTCAGCTGTGTCGTCGCGCCGTACCTCCGTACGTCCGTCCGGACCGAATACGAGCGCGAGCAATTCGGCTTCAGAGGCGCCCTCGCGGACGCCGGTCGCCTGCTCGAGGATGAAACGGCCTTCAAGCACTCTCAACTTCTGACGTCGGTCGACGGACACCGCCGGATGGTCGCATACGCGCTGCAGCCCATCCCGCCGGCAGAACGTTCGGCGCCGCCGCGTCGACATCGCCTGTCAGGTCCTCCTCGCCGCCCGTGTCTTAGGGGTATGTACACCACCTACGTCGCAATAACGATCCTGGTGGCGCTCGCGAACGGCTACGCCGCCGCTCTCAACTTCGTCGGCGCCGAGTCGGTCAAGGTTGTTGCGGACCAGGTGCAGGTGTCGCAAAGGTGGATGATTCCGTTTGGCATCCTGTTGGCCTCCGGCGCGCTCGGACTGCTGATCGGCTTCGCCGTCCCAGCGCTAGGCGTGGCTGCCGCGATCGGCCTCGTCGTTTACTTCATCTGCGCCCTGAGTGCGCACGTCCGAGTGCGCGACCCCAAGATCGCTGGGGCGGTCAGCTTCCTGGCACTGGCCGTGGCCGCCCTGACCGCACACCTCGGCTACCACAACCACTGGTGAAGACGGCGACGATGAAGCGGCCCGAGTTTCCCGGAGCGCAGGAGAGGTGAGCTGACAATGGACGAGCGCGAGTGGCTGACCGAGCGCTTCCACCAGGAGCGATCGCATCTACGCGCGGTCGCCTACCGGATGCTCGGGTCCGTGACCGAAGCCGACGATGCCCTCCAGGAAGCCTGGCTTCGGATTCGCGACCAGGATCCTGAGAGCGTCGAGAACATGCAGGCCTGGCTGACCACGGTCGTCGGGCGCGTTTGCCTGAACATGCTGCGCTCGCGACGTGCACGACGGGACGGAACTTCGGTTCATGTCCCGGACCCGGTGGTGAGCTTTGATGAGGATGTTGACCCCGAACACGAGGCGCTGGTTGCCGACTCGGTCGGGCTGGCCCTTCTGGTGGTTCTCGATGCACTGACTCCCGCCGAGCGGCTCGCGTTCGTGCTGCACGACGTGTTCGGCGTGCCATTTGCGGACATCGCCACTGCTCTTGACCGTTCCGAAGCCGCCGCGCAGCAGCTGGCCAGCCGCGCGCGGCGCCGTGTGCAGGGCTCCCCGGAGCCGGATCCCGACCTCGCGCGGCAACGAGAGGTCGTCGACGCGTTCTTCGCCGCCTCGCGCGATGGCGACTTCGACGCACTTGTCGCGGTGCTCGATCCCGATGTCGAGCTCCGGATCGACGGCGGCGTGCTGCGAGAGGAAGCCTCGCTCGTTCTTCGTGGCGCCGAGGCCGTGGCAGGGCACACGGCCACCTACTCCAAGCTCTACCCGTTCGTGAGACCGGCGCTCGTCAACGGCGCCGCCGGAGCCGTGGTAGCCCAGCACGGACGACCGTTCTCGGTGATGGCCTTCACCGTCACGAACGGCAAGATCACCCAAATCGACGCCCTCGCCGACCCCGAGCGTCTCGCGCAGCTCGACCTCACAACGCCCAGCTCCTGACAGACATGGGTGTTCAGCGGCGAGCTCGGCGCACCGCTCGCACCACCCGCCGCGTCTGGTCGACTATCAGCTTGGGCTGGCGGAGCATCACGTAGTGGGAGCTGCGCTTGGCGATCACGTGGACGGCGTCGGGGGTCAGCTTCGCGAGCTTGTCCTGCGCGAAGTCCCAGGCCCGCTCGAGCACCGCCGGGGTCAACCCGCCGGGTAGCCCTTCGGGCAGCCCGAACGGCAGCCCTTTCGAGATCACGCTCAAGGGCATGTCCCGAAGCGGGTGCGTGCGCTGCGCTCGCCGCATCTGCGCGAAGCTGCGAACGAAGCGGATCCGCTCCAGGTCCGGATAGTCGAGCCCTTCGACGGGGCCGTTGTTGATGGCGCTGTAGGCGGCCATCTGAGCGGGATCGAGCGGATCCTGCAGGTACTCGGCGAGCGCGTCGACGAGCACCATCCCGGCGAGCCGGCGTGGATAGGTGGCGGCGTAGAGGCGATCGATCAGGCCGCCCAGCGAGTGGGCGACGAACACGTACGGCCCGCGCACCTTCGCCACCTTCAGCAGGGCGTGGAGGTCGGAGACCGCGTCGGCCGCGGTCCGCGGCATCTGCACCGGCGAGCTGCGGCTGAACTCGATCGGAGGGATCGATGTGAGGATCGTCCCGGGTCGGTCGTAGCCGCAGACACGGGTGAACCGAGCGACCCCCGGCAGCACGGTCGGGCCAGGAGGGGTTTCGTCGCTGCGCTGGCTCCAGAATGCCGCGCCGTTGCGCAGCCCGGCGTTGAGGATGACCGTCGGAGAGCCCTTGCCGAAGCACTCCAGGTACATCGAGCGGCCATGGCCGATCCCGAACGACCCGGCGAAGTCCCCGTTCTTCAGCGGCATGTCCGGGGTCGCGGCTCCGGCGGCAGGCGCGAGAAGTGAGACGAGCGAGATCGCGACTGCGGCGAGGGCCAAACGGCGCATGTGCGCAGCCACCCTAGCCCACCCTGTGCCCGCAAGGGGACCCGTCTGCAGTCGGCTGGCCTAGGCCTGGCGGGCTATCTCTTCGATGCGGGCGGCCACGAGGTCGGGGTGCGAGAGGAACGGGAAATGTCCCGCCGCAAGCTCGTGCACGGTGCTCGCCCGAGCGGCCTGGGCGCGCTGGAGCTCGGGATCGGTGCTGCGCTCCTCGGCGCAGACGAGGTAGGTGGACGGGATCCGCTCCCAAGCGGCGGTCGTCGTGGCGGCGCCGAAGACGGCGGCGGACTGCGAGCAGAGTCGCTCGTGCGCGCCACGGACGAGCTCCGGGTCGGTCACGTCGTGCAGGAAGCGCGCGTCGAATGCGACGGTGTCGCGGTCGTCGACGCGGACGGACCCGTCTTCGTGCGGGATCACCGGGACCGGGTTGGGCGCATGGCTCAGGCTGGCGAGGTCCTCGCCGGCGGCCGGCAGGAATGAGGAGATGTAGACCAGCGCTTGGACCGCGGGGTGCTCGCCGGCCTGGGAGGCCACCATCCCGCCGTATGAGTGCGCGACCAGGATCGTCGGCCCCTCGTCCTCGTCGAGCAACGAGGTGGTCGCCGCGGCGTCGTCGTGCAGGTCCGGCCCCGCCCCGGTCGGAGCCACGCCCGCCTCCCCGCAGGAGGGCAGCGCGACCGCGGCGCTCGCGATCCCGCTGCGCTCGAGCCGCGCGGCCGTCGGCGCCCACCACCACGCCCCGTCGCGGGAGAACGCCCCGTGGATGAACACGATTCGCATGCCGAGAACGTTACCCGTACCAAAAGTTACGTCAAAATGCGGCGATGGGACGACGCCCGCAACCCGAACGCCGCGCCGCGCTGCTGGCGGCCTGCACCGATGAGCTGCTCCGCCACGGCCTGCCCGGATTGACGCTCGCCAAGCTGGCGACCGCGGCCGGCACGAGCTCGCGGATGCTGCTTTACCACTTCACGACCCGGGACCAGCTGGTGCTGGAGGCGCTTCGAGAGGCGCGCCGCCGACAGCAGGAAGCCTTCGAGGAGGTCCTGGCTCCTCGACCAGGTGTGCCCTACGGCGTCGTGCTCGCCGAGGCATGGGACCAGATCACCTCGCCCGAGCTGCGCCCCTACGTGTTGCTGTTCGCCCAACTCCACGACCTCCCGCCCGACCGGACCCCGTGGACAGGCTTCCGGGTCCGATCGATCACCGACTGGCTGCCGACGATCGAGGCCGCACTGCACGCCGACGGACACCGCGACGCCGCACCCCTGGCGACCGCCATCACCGCACTGGTCCGCGGCCTGCTCCAAGACCTCAACACCACCGGCGACCACGAGCGCACCACCAGCGCGCTGAAGGCGATCGCCAAACGGCTCACACCGCAGCGCCGCTAGCCGATCCGTAAGCGCGCCGGTAGCGCTCGTAGATCACGCGCGAGCCGAACGTCCTGGTCTCGATCAGGTCCAGCAGGACGTCTTCGGTGACCGGCGGCAGGAATCGCGTGCCGCCACCGACGACGACCGGATAGCGGAACATTCGCAGCTCGTCGACGAGGCCGAGCTCGATCGCCGCCGCGGCCAGCCCGGCGCCGCCGATCGCGACATCCTTGTCGGTCGCGTCGAGCGCCGCCGCGGCCTCCTCGGCCACCGACGCCTCGGCGAGCCGGGCGTTGCCCTGGACGCTGTCGAGCGTGTGGCTGAAGACGACCTTCGGGATCGCGCACCAGACGTCGGCGAACGCGGCCCGGAGCTCGTTGTCGCGCAGCGACGGGTCCGTCTCCCACACCAGCATCGCCTCGTAGAGCCTGCGGCCGAGGAGATACCCGCCGAGCTCGCTTACCAGCGCGGTGTGGAAACGAAACAGCTCCTCGCCAGTCGCCCCCCACTCGAACGCGCCCTCGCGGTCGGCGATGAAGCCGTCCACCGAGACGCTCATCGAGTAGATCAGCACGGCTGCAATTGAGCCTGAGATCGGGTTTTCCTTCGTTCCGTGCAAGCGATCGTACGCGCGGCCTGCTCCCGTGCGCGTGCGCAGCCGCGGTCTCGGGTAAGCCCAAACTAGACACCGTCGTGGGCGCAACTGTTTTCGGCGGAGGTCGCCCACCCGCGACGCGGTCCTTACTCACGAGACCGCGACCGACAGGAGAGAGCAGCGATGGCGACGATTCTGTGCGTGCTGTACGACGATCCGACCGACGGGCAACCGGCCTCGTATGCGCGCGAGAGCATCCCGGAGATCGAGAGCTATCCCGACGGGCAGACGACGCCCACCCCCGAGGGGATCGATTTCACTCCCGGTGAGCTGCTCGGGGACGTGACCGGCGAGCTCGGACTGCGCAAGTTCCTGGAGGCCGACGGTCACACGCTGATCGTGACCTCGGACAAGGACGGTGAGGACTCCGAGTTCGATCGGGCGCTGCCGGACGCGGACGTCGTTATTTCGCAGCCGTTCTGGCCGGCCTATCTGACGCGTGAGCGCATCGAAAAGGCACCTAATCTCAAGCTCGCGCTGACCGCCGGGATCGGTTCCGACCACGTCGATCTCGACGCCGCGATCGATAACGACCTCACGGTCGCTGAGGTGACCTACTGCAACAGCATCAGTGTCTCCGAGCACGTGGTGATGATGATCCTGGCCCTGGTGCGCAACTACATCCCCCAGCATCAGATCGTGCTCGACGGCGGGTGGAACATCGCCGACGGTGTCGCCCGGTCCTACGACCTCGAAGGAATGCAGGTCGGCACCGTGGCCGCCGGCCGAATCGGCACTGCGGTCCTGCGACGCCTGAAGCCGTTCGACGTCGGGCTGCACTACTTCGACCGCCACCGGCTGCCCTCCGAGGTCGAGCAGGAGCTCGACGTGACCTTCCACGACGACGTCGAGTCGATGATCTCGGTCTGTGACGTCGTGACGATAAACGCGCCGCTGCATCCCGAGACCGAGGACCTGTTCGACGAGGAGCTACTCGGCAAGATGAAGAAGGGCGCGTACCTCATCAACACCGCCCGGGGCCGGATCGTCAACCGCGACGCGGTCGTCAAGGCGCTCGAGTCGGGACAGCTCGCCGGCTACGCCGGCGACGTGTGGTACCCGCAGCCGGCGCCTGACGACCACCCCTGGCGAACGATGCCCCACCACGGCATGACCCCGCACACCTCGGGAACCTCGCTGTCGGCACAGACACGGTACGCGGCCGGCACCCGCGAGATCCTCGAGTGCTTCCTGAACGACCGGCCGATCCGCGACGAATATCTGATCGTCAAGGGGGGTGAGCTGGCCGGCTCCGGAGCGCACTCCTACAGCGCCGGCTCCGCCGGGCGCCGCGCCGAGCAAGAGAGTGAGGAGGCTCCCTCGTGAGGCCAGGCTACGCGCACGGCGCTCGGCGTCGATGAACCGGGTCGAGGCCACCGCCGAGGTTCTCGCGGCCAGACGCCGCGAGAACCTCACGTTCACCGAACTCGCCGAGCGCGCGGGTGCTGACCGCGTATGGCTCACCGCTGCGCTGCTTGGCCAGCATCCGTTGCCGCCCGACCTCGCCCAACGCGTGGGGGAGACGCTGTCGCTGACAGAGGAGACGATCGCCGTTCTCCAGGAAATCCCCACCCGGGGCTCGTTCGACGCGCTGCCACCGACCGACCCCACCATCTACCGGCTCTATGAGGTGCTGCAGGTCTACGGGCCGACGCTGAAGGCTCTGATCCATGAAGACTTCGGCGACGGCATCATGAGCGCCATCAACTTCAACCTCACGCTCGAGCGCGGCGAAGCGGAGTCCGGGCCGCGCGTCCGGATCACCCTGGACGGCAAGTGGCTCCCCTACCAATGGCGGCCTTGACCTCCTTACTCGTCGACGTCGAAGCTGAACATCATGCCGCTCTCGTGGTGCTCGGCTATGTGGCAGTGAGCCATCCACCGGCCGACGTTGGTGACGTCGAGCAGGATGTCGACCGTCTCGCCGGTGCGCACCAGCACGGTGTCCTTCCACACCAGATTGGGCTCAACAACACCGTCACGGCTGACGACCAGGAAGCGCCCGGCGCCATGGACGTGGAACGGATGGTGCATCGGATGGTCTCCGGCCATCTCGTTGAGTAGCCGGATCTTGACCTGGTCTCCCACCCGGAAGCGCCAGTTGATTGCCGCGTTCTCGGCATCCGTCGCGCGGTCGATCAGCTTCCATCGCATGTTGGCCGGGGTGGTGATCCGGTTGATCTCGACCATGTCGTCTTCCCACTCGATTCCACCGGCTGCCTCGTGGTCGTGGCTTTCGGGTTCGTGGCCGCCTCCGGACTCGGCGACGAGTTGCGCCGGCAGCAGCTTCATCGAGCACTGCGGGCAGTGGCCGGGCTCCTCGCTGACCACGTCGGGGTGCATGGGGCAGGTGTAGGTGGTCGCCGGGGCCTCGACCGCCAGCAGCTTCATCGAGCACTGCGGGCAGTGGCCGGGCTCTTCGCTGACCACCTCGGGGTGCATTGGGCAGGTGTAGACGACCGGACCGTCCCCTTCCGGCGCTTCCATGTCCATCTCGGCGATGAAGGCGAGCGTCTTGTCGGGCTCGGCCTCCAGGTAGGCGGCGATCCGCTCGCGCTCGGCGACCATGTCGGCGTTGGTGCGCAGGACCTCGAACTGCTCGTCCAGCGACGGTTCGGCGCGCTGCTCGCCGACCTGGATCGCGGCCAGCGGATAGACCCGGTCAGGAGTGTGGTGCTCCAGGTTGAGTTCCCCTGCCTGTTCGAAGAAGACGTCGACCACGACGCGCTCGGATGGGGCCAGCACCACGTTGTCGACGAACTGCTCATGCTCGACGCGGCCACTGTCGCCACCGACATGCTTCATTCGCGCCCCAGGCAGCGCGACCTTGAAGACCCGGGTGTTGGCCGTGTTGGTGAAGAAGAAGCGGACGACCTCCCCGAGCTGGGCGGTGAGCGACAGATCGGGCTCGCCGCTGACCAGCAGCACGTCGCCGAAACGGCCCATCGCCGCGTGGGTGGTCTCGGTGCGGCTGAACGACGCCACCTTGCCGTCCTCGAGCAGGATGTCGTCGAGGGTCAACGCGATCTCGCGGTGGACCGGCGGCCAGTAGTCGGGGTCGGCCGGCGCGACCAGCACGTTGCCGTACAGGCCCAGCTCCTGGCCGTAGTCCTCGCGGATGTGCGGGTGGTACCAGTAGACGCCGGGGTCGGGGAAGGCGACCCGGGCCGAGAACCTCTCGCCGACGGCCATCGGCTGCTGCGTCTCGTGCGTTCCGTCGTAGCGATTCTCGAGCCGTAGGCCGTGCCAGTGGACGGTGGCCTCCATGTCGCCCAGGTTCTCGACGTTGACGACGACCTCCGTGCCCTCCTGCACCTTGAGCGTGGGCCCGGGAATCGAGCCGTTGTAGGCCAGCATCCGCACGGTCGCGTCACCGAGCTGCTTGGCGACCGGCGCGATTCGCAGGTCCAGCTGGTCACCGTCGGACAGCTCGACCAGCTCGGGCGCGCGCGCCTCGGCAAGGCCCGCGGCCTCGGTTGGGAAGTGCTCGGGTGAGGTGCTCATTAGGTCTCCTGTGACTCAGAGTGTCCGCTGTGCTCTCGCGTCCGTGTTCCGGCCGGCTCGGTGGCTCGAAACGCGCTTATTTCTTGGGCGATATGAGCGGCGTCATCCTTGACCCACCCCAGTAGCGCCGAGCCTCGGGTGTGCTGCCAGGACAGCCCGAGGAAGTAGAGCCCGGGCGACTCCGTCACGCCGCGCCGGTGCACGACCCGGCCGTCGTCGTCGAAGACCGGGACATCGATCCACGAGTGATCGACTCGGAATCCCGTGGCCCACACGATGGTGCGAACCTCGAGGTCGGTGCCATCGCTGAAGCTCACCGTCGATCCTCGGGCGCCCACCGTGCGCCCGTGGAGCTCGACCCCGTGGCGACGGCGTAGAGCCCTGGGGGTCGACCCGATGAGCGTGTCTCGCCCTTCCATCCGGCGGCCGATTCGCGACTGGGTCGTCTTGCGGATCAGCCCGGTGGCGTCGAGGTACCAGAACAGATCACGGCCGAGAATGCGCTGAGGCAGCGGCGTCTGACGCGATCCGATCGACAGGTGGACCTCGTGCGAGGCCGACAGCTCCTCGGCGATCTGGAAGCCGGTGTTGCCACCACCCACCACGAGAACCGGACCCTCGGGAATGGCTCCGGGTGTCCGATAGGCGCTGCTGTGAAGCTGCATCACGGCGGCGTCGAGACTGTCGGCGATCGATGGTACGAGCGGGACCTGGAAGGGGCCCGTGGCGACCACCACCTGGAGAGCCTCGTACGCCCGGTCGTCGAGCTCGACCACGTACCCCCCTGAGGCCCTGCGGATCGACTGGACTCGGCTGGCCAGCTCGACGGGAAGGTCGAAGCGGCCAGCGTAGTCGGTCAGGTACTCGGCGACCTCATCGCGACCGGGATACCGCTCCGCGTCGCCCGGGAACGCCATGCCGGGCAGGCCGTCATAGCGGGCCGGCGTGAACAACCGGAGCGAGTCCCAGCGCTCGCGCCACGCGGCCGCGGGCTCCCGAGCCGCTTCGAGGATCACGAAATCGTGGCCCTGCCGGCGTAGGAAATAGCCGATCGCCAAGCCGGCCTGCCCACCACCCACAACCACCACCTCGCGGCGCTCGGTCACGATGCCACTCGTCACGTGCTTGTCGCTCCCGGCGACGGACATGTCTGTCTTCCTTCTTGTCGACACGCGGCCCCGAAGCGCCGCTGTTCCAGATCAATTCGTGGAACGACGCCGACCTGCTGCGACCAAATCAGGCGCTGCGGAGCAGCCACGAAACGGCTGCGCCCCAGCCATTTCGGTGACTGTAGCCGCCGTGCAGGCCAACGTCTATGGCATGGCGTCTCGCGCCGGCAGGTGACGATGACTCACGTATCGCCAGACGAGACCAAGAGACTCACTCCGATCTACGATTGCCGGCATGGTCAAGCGTTCCGAGGCGTCTTCAGGCGAGCGAGATTGAGAAGCTGCTGCGGCTTGCCGTGCCCGCGCGACTGGCCACTCTCGATGAGGACGGCTTTCCTGATGTGACGCCGCTCTGGTTTGTGTGAGAGGACGGGCCATTCTGGATGACCAGCATCGCTGACCGTCCGCACCTCCGTCGCCTCTCCAACAACCCGCGCGCGGGACTGTGCGTTGACGTCGAGAGCTCTTTGCCGACCAGCGGGCGCAGAGGACGACTCAGATCACGAGGAAGTACATATGTGGCCCGGCGGCTGACGAGAACGTCGCGGTGCGCGCGGCAGACGAGCGCACCGTCATCTCGCTGCGGCCAACGAAATTCGTCGCGGTAGCCAGCATCTGACGCAGGCCGGCGGTCGTGCCGCTCGTCGGCTCAGAACGTCTGCGGCCCGCGAATCTCGTCTCCGGAGCGGATTTCGCCGTCGCTGAGGACATCGGCGCGCAGGCCTCCCTTGTGGATGAGCGCCCGCAACGTGCCGCTCTTTCCCGCCTGTGAGGTCAGGCGCTCCAAGTGGGCGCATGGCTCGCACAACCGCTGGCCGAAGCACTCGACGCCACCGATCATGAAGCGCTCGCCAACGAGAGCGTTGAGGTCGATGCCGCGGGTGACGACGTTTCTGCGGGCATCCTCGGGCGCGAGCCGCCCGGCCGGAAGCTCCACGCTGTCGAGCACCTCCGCCTCGATGAGGGTGAGGTCGTGTCCACGTGCCAGAGCGTTGGAGAACGTGCCGCGCTGCTCGAAGTACCGGTCGCCCTCCAGCCCACGGCCGGCACGCGCCGTTGCTCGGTCGACGCGGACCATCACCGCCTCAGCCTCCGGAGCCACCACGAGGGCCTCCACCTTGCCGACCCCACGTGGAGCTGCGGCGGACGACTTGTCCCACAGCGCCACGTCGGCAGGTGCGATCAGGTACCCGAGTTGCACTGACTCAAATACCTCGGGCCCGCCCGAGGGATTCCATGCCAGTCCGGGTGGCGCGCCGAACGCCACCGCGCCGATGTACCCCTCGCCTTGTGCGGCGGGCAGCACCGCGAGCCAGGGTCCCGGCCAGTTGAAGCTCGCCGGCTCAGCGATCGGTACCAGCCCGAGCCCGTGCTGCGCGAGCCAGTTGCGCCAGACCGTCCAGGGCTCGGAATGACCCTCATCCGGTACGGGGACCTCACCCACGTCCAGCTCGAGGATCGACGCCAGACAGGCAGCTACCGACCGCTGCATCGGAGCAGATGACTCGGGCACGCTGACGATGCGCACAGCCACATGCTGTCAGGCGGCGACCTACCGAGCGTTTGTGCGGGTGAAGGTGAGGTGGGTGACTCCGCTGGGGGAGGAGGTGGCTTCGATCTGGTAGTTGTTTTCGAGGCCTTCGAGTCCGTCCCAGAGCCGTATGCCGCGGCCGAGCAGGATCGGGACCAGCACGATGTGCATGTGGTCGATCAGCCCGGCGGCGAGGAAGTCGCGGATTACGGTGGCGCCTCCGCCGATGCGTATGTCTTGGCCGTTGGCGGCTTGGCGGGCCTGCTCGAGCGCTTCGGCGGGCGGGGCGTCGAGGAAGTGAAAGGTGGTGCCGCCGTCCATCTCGATTGAGGGGCGGGTGTGGTGGGTGAGCACGAACACGGGGGTGTGAAAGGGCGGGTTGGGACCCCAGGCGCCCTGCCACTCGGGGTCGTTTTCCCAGCCGGGGTGGCCGAACTTCCCGGCCCCCATGATCTCGGCCCCGATCCCGATGTCGTGGCGTGCGACGAAGGCGTCGTCGACGCCGCCGCTGCCGCCGGGCTGCCACGACCGGGTCTTGAACATCCACTCGTGCAGCCGCTCCCCGGCGTGACCGAAATGCAGCTCCTTGGTCTGACCCTCACCGGTACCGAAACCATCGAGCGAGATCGAGAAGAAATGGACATAGACGAGTGACATAGCTGCTGCTCCTTGGGTGCTATTAGCAACGCCGGACGAACGGCCACGGGTCGATGCTCGTCCACACATCGACGGCAGGCATGAAGCCCCAGTTGCCCGCCGCGCCCGCACCCGGCGCCATGCGATCGCCCTTCGTGTAGTAGTAGACGTTGTTCTGGCCCTCGTGCCACGCCCCGCGCTCGTAACAGACGAACCAGCTCGGGTTGCTCAACATCGTGGAGACCTTGAAGACGCGGTCGGGCCCGGCGTAGAGACTGGCGCCGACGCGGTTACCGCAGATCCAGCCGGTGGACCAGCGGTTGCCACGGTTGTCGGCATGGGCCTTGAAGTCCGGTCGGCAAGAACCCGCGTGGGCAGTCTCGGCGGTGGACAGGGCGTTGCCGGCCGACACCGCCATGGCGGCGATCGCACCGATGATCAGTAGGCGTGCCTTCATGCCCCCGGTTGTACCGCCGCGCTGCGCGTCCGCCCATCCCAGGATCCTGGGGTTCCTCGAGGGCCCGGCGCTTACGCCGGGTCGCTGAGGTCATAGACCTCGCCCGCGGGACGGGCCAGCACCCTCGTAGCCATTTCGAGCTTGAGCCGGTCGAGGCGCTGCTCCTGGGCGGGGGTGCGCTCGGCGGCACGTGCGAGGTCGATGAACTCGTCCGTCACGAAACCGTCGCGAAGAACCAGTGTCGCGCGGTGCTCGCGGTAGCCGAGTTGGAACACGAACCGCTCGAGCGTCCGGCCGCGCTCAGGTCGCGCGAGCGCGGCGTCGACGCGGAACCGGTTGCCGGTGACCGCACGCGTGACGAGCTCGAAGGCGTCGCGCGCGCCCGGGCCTCCGAAGGCGGTGTCGATGACGAGCTCGCGACGCTCGCAGGGACGATCCGGATCGAGCAGCGGCAGGGCGCGTTCGAGGACCTTGAAGGCGTGAGCCACTCCACCGGGCGAGCCGGGGCCGTGGTAGCGCATCATGTCCTCGTAGGAGAACGTCATCAGCCGTCCGCGCTCGGCGACTTCGATCGTGCTCGTCATGCGCAGAGCTTCCCAGCCATCGGCGTAAGCTCTCGTTCGGTGGATCCAACGGTCGCCGGACTCATCGGCGTGGTCCTGGGCGCGGTCATGAGCGTCGCCGGCACATGGTGGGTATCGGTCTGGCTGGAGCGGCGCAGAGACGATCGGCGTCTGTACGGCATCCTCGGCCTGCTGGCTTCCGAGCTGAAGGAGAACCAGAAGCGCCTCGAGGCCAACCCCGACAACTGGGACGGCCTGCTCACGCTCGGGAACTGGGATGCCAACAAGGCCGCGTTTTCGCAGCTGGTGCGCGACGAGACGCTGTGGGAAGGCGTGACCGGGGCATACGGCGACATCTTCGAGGCCATAAGCGGGCGTCGAGACCCGCCAAGCGTCGAGACGCTCGACGAGCTCTACACGCGGGTTGTGGCTGCCCGCGCGCAGTTGAAGCCGAAGACCACGCCCGCCTAGGTGGGCGGCCAGCGCGGCGGTCGCGCGGGATCGGCCTCGAGTTCCTGCCAGTCGCTGCGGATGGGCGTGAAGACGTCGACGACGACCGCGCCGCCGGCGCCGGCGCGCGCCTCGTGCGGAAGGTCGCCGAGGATCCGCCAAGTACCGCCGGGCCCGAGCTCCCGAACCTCGCCATCGATTCGGAAGGTCAGGGATCCCTCCAGAACGAGCCCGAGCTGCTCGTTGGGATGCAGATGCTCGGGCACGAGACCGTTGGGCTCGATCTCGACCACCGCGAGCGTGATCCGCTCCCCGTCGACGACGCGGGCCGTGACGCCGTCCCATATGGCCTTGGGGGCGATCTCGCTCAGCTGGCTCAGGTTGCTCATCGATCTCCTTCCGGGGAGGCGTAGACAGGGGTCGTCCAATCATGGTGACGGTCGCCCAGCCGGCGCGGATTGCGCGGAGGTCGTCGAGCAGCCAGCGCGTCCTTGACCGGCACGACCATCGCCGCAGCGTTGGAGAAGCCCTGGCTCGGCACGGCGACCAGCCTCCGGCCGTAGCGGCCATGCTAGATGTGCTGACCTCGACCAGCGCCGAGCTGCTCCAACACTGAAAGCGAGCTTCGAACATGCAGCAGACCCAGGACTTGTCGGTATGCATCGCGGGAGCCACCGGCTGGACGGGGCGGGCGCTCGTGCCGGCCGTGATCGACTCGCCGGATCTCCGGCTTGGCTCGGCCGTGAGCCGATCGGCGTCCGGCCGTGACCTCGGTGAGGCGCTGGGTGGTGAGGCGCTCGGAGTGCCGGTATACGGGAGCGTCCACGAGGCGCTCGACGGCATCGATGTCCTCATCGACTTCACTTCCGCGACGGCGGTCAAGCAGAACACGCTGGCGGCGATCGACGCCGGGGTGGCCGTGGTGATCGGCAGCTCGGGGCTCACGGCCGCGGACTTCGGCGAGATCGACTCCGCAGCTCGCGAGCGCTCGGTGGGCGTGGTCGCGTCCGGGAACTTCTCGCTCACCGCCGCGATGTGCCAGGCCGGAGCCCTGCTGGCGGCGCGCCACCTGCCGCAATGGGAGGTGATCGACTACGCCAGCTCGACCAAGCCCGACGTTCCGTCGGGCACCGCGCGCGAGCTCGCGGAGCGCCTCGGCGAGATCCGCCACCCGGAGCTCGGACATCCCATCGAGGACCTCCACGGGCCTCGCGAGGCACGCGGCGCGGCGGTCGGTGGCGCCCAGGTCCACTCCGTGCGGCTCCCCAGCTTCGTCGTCTCCACCGAGGTGGTCTTCGGCCTGCCGGACGAGCGCCTGACCATTCGCCACGACGCCGGCGCAACGCCCGAACCGTACGTGGCGGGCACGCTCATAGCTGCGCGCAGGGCTCCCGGGCTGACCGGGCTCACCCGAGGGCTCGACACGCTGCTGCTGGGCGGGTGACGGCACCCACCCTGCGGCACTGAAGCGCTACGCCTGCCGGGCCGCTTCCGCGGTTCGCTCGGCGCTGACGCGCGTCCGGGCGGCCCTGACTTCGGCCGCCAGCGTCGCGGCGTCGGCAGCGCCCTGGTGGCGGCGTCCGTTGATGAAGAACGTGGGTGTGCCCGAGACGTCGCTGCGGTCCGCACTGGCCACGTCCTCGTTCACCCGCGGGGCATGGGCTCGTTCGCGCACGCTGGTCCAGAAGCGGTCGAGGTCGAGGCCGAGCGCCTCGGCATGGCGCGTCAGGTCGTCCGGCTCCAGCTCGTCCTGATGGTCGAGCAGCCGGTCGTGCATCGCCCAGAACGCGCCCTGCTCGCCCGCGGCTTCGGCTGCCTCGGCGGCGGTCTGCGCGTTGGCGTGCACGTCGTTGAGCGGCAGGTGGCGCCAGACGTAGCGCAGGTCGTCGCCGAACGAATCCAGCAACTCGCGGATAGCGACCTCGGCTTGCCCGCAGTACGGGCACTGGTAGTCGCCGTACTCGATGAGCGTGACTGGCGCGTCGGCCGACCCACGGACATGGTCACGCGCGGGATCGACGTCGTCCGAGAGGTCCAGGAGCGCGGGTGCGGTGCCGCTGATCTGACGCGCGCGCAAGGCGGCGGGCAGCGCGGCGATCACGCGCGCGGCCAGCGCGGTGCCGAGGGTGGCCACCACAGCGGCGGCCAGAACCCCGATCTTCGCCTCGTCCAGGTCGCGGCCGCTGAGCGCGATGCTGGAGATCAGCAGCGAGACGGTGAAGCCGATGCCGGACACGATCGCGCCCGGCGCTGAGGACCGGCCAGCTGATGGTGAGGCGACGCGCGCCCAGGCGCAGCCTCGAGGTGATCCAGGTCGCAGTGAGGATGCCGACCGGCTTGCCGATGGTGTAGCCGAAGAAGATGCCGAGGGTGATCGGGGAGCCGGCGGCATCGGCCAGCAGTCCGTGACCGAGGTCCACGCCCGCGTTGGCGAGCGCGAAGAGCGGCACGATCACATAGCTCACCGGGGGTTGGAGCCGATACTGGATCCGCTCGTTGGGCGAGATCGCGGACGCGACGCCGAGCTGGGCGGCCCGGGCCGACGCGGGGGTGGGTTGCTCACGGAACGAGCGCGTTAGCTCGACGACCCGCTCGAGCTGGGGGCGCGGGGGTGGATAGGCGCTGACGATGAGCCCTACGGCGAGACCGGAGATGACGGGGTCGATCCCGGAATCGAGCAGCGCGACCCAGAGCGCCACTCCGACCGCGGCCGCGAGTGGCCGGCGCCACTCGGCGGGCGCGTAGCGCAGGAGGAAGAGGAGGCCGAACAACGCGGCCCCTGCCGCGAGCGGGCCGGGCGACAGGTCCTCGGTGTAAACGGTGGCGATCACGAGCAGTGCGATCAGGTCGTCGACGACGGCCATCGTGAGGAGGAAGACGCGCAGGCGCGTGGCGAGCGGCGCGAGCATCGCGAGAGCCCCGAGCGCGAAGGCGGTGTCGGTCGACATCGCCGCGCCCCAGGCGCCGGCGCCGCTGCCGCCGGCGTTGAAGGCGAGGTAGATCAGCACCGGTACGGTTGCGCCGCCGACCGCGGCGGCCACGGGAACCGTGATCCGTCCCCGCTCGCGCAGCTCGCCGACGTCGAGCTCCCGCTTGGCCTCCAAGCCAACGACGAGGAAGAAGAACGTCATCAATCCCTGGTTGATCCAGTGGCGCAGGTCCAGCGAGATCCCGTCGCCGCCGAGCTGGATCGACAGCTTCGTGGTCCACAGCGAGTCGTATGTGTCCGACCACGGAGAGTTGGCCCACACCAGCGCGACGATGGTCGCGCCGAACAGGACGGCCGCACTGCCGGTCTGATTGCCGAGGAACGCGCGCACCGGTGAGGCGAGGTTTCGCGCCCACGCGGTCCGCTCGTGCAGCGGTGCTGGGGATGGGACGCTGGGATCGCTCACCTCGACCATGATCGCGACGCGGGCGGGCGGCGGCGGCCTGGCGTTGCGCGGGGCTATGCGTCGGCGATGGGGTGGCCGGCCTCGAGTGTGGCCACGAGGCGCTGCGTGGCCGCCAGCGCGCGGCGGAGCTCGTGGGTGCCGACCTCCGCCCCGATGCGGTTGGCCCAGGGATGCTGGACAAGTGTGATCCGCCGGACCGCCCAGTATCCGGCTTCCGTGCAGGCGAGCAGCTTGGCTCGCCGGTGGGCGGGGTTGGGGCGGTACTCGGCAAGCTCGTGCTCCACGAGCAGGTCGGCCACGCGTTGCACGCCTTGGCGGGTCATACCCATCCGGCGACCGATCTCGGCCACGCTACGCGGCTCGTCCAGGACGCCGCCGAGCACCTGCCACCAGGCCGCCGTGAGCCCGCCTTCGGCCGCGAGCTGCTGGGCGACCTCCATCAGCCGTCCGTTGAGCTGGAAGGTGGCGATGATGATGTCGGTGAGGAGCGCGCCGGCTTCGGTGTGCGCGGTCGGCTCGGGCCAGCGCTCGCGCGGCGGGACGGCAGCGGCCCGCGTGGCTTCCAGGGCGCTCACGCAGAGCCCTGCGCTTGCATGAGCGCTCCGTACGCCGCCGGGTCGCCACGGTGGAACACGCCCTCGTAGGCCTCGAGCGTGCTCTCCGAGGCCAGCCCGAGGCAGTCGAGGGTCGCGCGCGCAAACTGGACGGGGGACTGCGGGCCGGCGGTGATGAGCCGGCGGTCCACGACCGCGCGCTGGTCGAGGTAGCGGTCCCCGCCCGCGTAGCCGGTGGCCGCGAGATACTCGGCGGCAGCACTCGTGTGGTTGCGCTCGTCGAGCAGCCCGGCGCGAGCGAGTCCCGCTGTGGCGCCACAGATGGCGGCCACCGGGACCCCGGCATCGAGGAAGCGCCGGGCCGCAGCCGCGAACGCCTCACCGCCGCCGGCATCCCAGATCTCGGCGCCGGGCAGCACGAGCAGGTCGCTGTCAGCGGGCTCGAGGTCGGCCACGAGCGTGTCGGGCACCATGCGCAGGCCGCCCATCGTCGTGATCGGCTCGCCCGACTCGGCCACCGTGATCACGTCGAAGCCCGTGCCGGTGAAGCGCCCGGTGTGCAGCTCGGCGAGCAGGTGACCGACCTCGCAATCGGCAAACGTGTCGTACACGGCGACGTGTGCGGTTCGGTTGGACATAGACAATATACTGTCATAACGGCAACAGGTTGTCAATCACTCCCAGCTTCACTACCGGCACGCGTTTCGGTAGGCATCGTGCCAGAATGTATGAGTCGTACATATGACTAGCTGCCAGCGCCCGCGACCGTTCGGTTACCCGTACCCCGATAGACCGGGAAGCCCCCTAGCCGAGACGGTCGCCCTGCTGCACTCTGCCCGCGATGAGTTCGGCTCTCCTCGGCAGTCTCAAGGGATCAGGACTCGAATGACAACAGAAGGGGTTTTGAAACGATGACGCGCCGTCTGACCCGCCTTGCCGACATCGCCTACCGGCGCCGCGGCCGTGTAGTGCTGGCCTGGATCGCCGCGGCGGTCCTGATCATCGGCGTGGGCTCCGCGCTCGCCGGGGAGTTCGAAGCGGACTACGACACGCCGGGATCGGAGTCAAAGGCGGCGAGCGACATCACCGAGCAGCGCTTCGGGGGCTATTCGGGACAGGAGATCAACGTCGTCTGGAAGGACCCGGCGGGTGCTCGAAGCGCCAACGCCGAGCGGCGCATCAACGCCTTCTTCGCCGATGCCGAGCGGGTCGAGCACATCGCCCCGCACACCCCGATCCGGGTCTCTCAGGACAAGACGATCGGGTCCACGACGCTCCCGCTCACGGTGCCCGGCTGGGAGGTCAAGAAGGAGGACGGTGAGAAGCTGATCGCCGCCGCGGAGGCCAACGACGGCGGCGGGCTCCAGATCAAGCTCGGCGGCGATCCGATCTACGCTGCCCAGTCGCAGTCGAGCCCGGAGGGCCTGGGCTTTCTCGGCGCCGCGATCGTGCTCCTGATCGCCTTCGGGTCGGTGGTGGCCGCCGGACTGCCGCTGATCATCGCCCTCGTGGGTCTCGGCATCTCCTCGGGCGGTCTCATCGTCCTGCTCGCCAACGTCATCGACGTCCCCGATTGGACCACCGCGGTCTCCGGGCTCATCGGTATCGGGGTCGGGATCGACTACTCGCTGCTCGTGCTCACCCGCTTTCGCTCGGCAATGCGGGACGGCAAGGATCGCCACGACGCCGTGGTCGAGGCCGTGACCACGGCGGGACGCAGTGTGATCATCGCCGGCGCGACCGTCGTGATCGCCGTGCTCGGTCTCTGCCTCACCGGCCTGCCCTACATGTACGGGGTGGCCATCTCGGCCTCGATCGCCGTCCTCGTGGTGATGCTCGCGGCGGTCACGCTGCTGCCGGCGCTCCTGTCCTACCTCGGACCGCGGGTGGACCGCCTGCGGATCCCCTTCCTGGGCCGAGGGCTGAAGACGGAGGGGAACAGCGAGTCACTCGCCGGACGCTGGAGCCACACGGTCCAGCGGCGTCCGTGGGCGTTCGCGATAGTGGCGACCGCGCTGCTGCTGGCGCTGGCGGCACCTGCGCTCGGCATGCGGCTCGGCTTTCCGGACGCCGGCAACGACCCGCCCGACACCATGACCCGCCAGGCATACGACCTCAACACGGAGGGCTTCGGACCGGGCACGAACGGGCCGCTGGTGATCGCTGCCGAACTGCCCGATGCAGGCGCCAAGTCCACGATCGACACGTTTGCCAAGCAGCTTCGCGGCGACCCCGGCGTGGCCTTCGTTCCGCCACCCCGGATAAACGACGAGGGCAACGCCGCGATCATCACCGTGATCCCCAGGGGCTCCCCTCAGGACAAGGAGACGGAGGACCTGGTCAACCGGCTGCGCGATGACGCCGTGCCCTCGACGCTCGTGCCCGCCGGCATCACGGCGGAGATCGGGGGCGTGACCGCGGCGCTCGAGGACCAGAGCGAGTACATGAAGGGCCGCCTGCCGCTGTTCACGGCCGGCGTGGTCGGTCTCTCCTTCCTGCTCCTGCTCGTGGCCTTCCACTCACCCCTGATCTCGCTGAAGGCTGCGGTGATGAACCTGCTGTCGGTGAGCGCCGCCTACGGCGTGATGACGGTGGTCGCCAAGGGCGGAACGATCGGCGGGTTGATCGGAATCGATCACGAGGTGCCGGTGGCGCCGTTCATGCCGGTGATGATGTTCGCCATTCTCTTCGGCCTCTCCATGGACTACGAGGTCTTCTTGATCTCACGGATCCGCGAGGAGTACTTGAAGGACGGCGACACCCGGCGGGCAGTCGCCGATGGCCTGGCCAAGACCGCGCGCGTGATAACCGCGGCTGCGGCGATCATGGTCGTGGTGTTCCTCGCCTTCCTGGCGGCGCCGGATGTGTTCCTCAAGCTGTTCGGGATCGGGCTCGCCTCGGCGATCTTCCTCGACGCCACCGTCGTGCGAATGGTGCTCGTTCCGGCAGTGATGCAGCTGCTCGGCGAGCGCAACTGGTGGATCCCGAACTGGCTGGAGCGCATCCTGCCGCGCCTGGAGGTCGAACGGGTCGCGGTCGGTACCGCGGGCTCTTCCTCCTAAGGGGAGCGGACGGCCCGGGCGCCACGGCGCCCGGGCCGTCCCGTGAGCTGTGGCCGGCCTGAGGCGACTCTTCGATCTCCCTATCTCCAGCCTGCGTTGCTCGACCCTCCAGCGGCAGGTAAGCCTCCGCGTATGAGCATCTACGACGCGCTTGGCGTGGGGGAGGACCGGGCCGCCGATCTGGCCCAATCGATCCTCGCCGCGCTGGAAGGGGCTTTCCTCCTCAGCCGCTCGAAGCAGAGCACCGCCCCGATGGCCGCGGCCCGCGACCTCTCGGTCGCCGCGATCGAGCGAGCGCTCAGCTCATGAATCGGCCAGAAAGCCGATCGCGGAGGTGCTCGGCGAGCCGCACGGCGCCATGGACGGGCGCCAACGGGGCTACAGCGCCCGGGACCCTGAGGGCAACCTCTGGAGCTTCGGCACCTCCCGGCCGGAGGCCGCGCCGTACCGGTAGGCGCCGGCTACACCGGGTTGAAGCGCCGCTGATACTTCGCCGGCGTGAGCCCCAGGCTGCGCTGGAAGTGGCGGTGCAGGTGACTCTGATCGGCGAACCCTGTGGCGGCAGCCACGTGCGCGATCGTCTCGCCGGCCTCCAGCATGCGCCGGGCGGCCTTGACACGGTGGGCGATCTGCAGCGCGTGAGGCGGCAGCCCGGTGCGCTCACGGAAGAGACGGATGAGGCGGAACTTCCCCACGCCCGCCACGGCGGCGAGCTCGTCGAGTCCGACGTTGCGCTCGGGCCGGTCAGCCAGGTGGTCGAGCGCGAGGCGCAGCGCTCGTTCGTCGCGGGCGGGAATCGGGGGGCGTGGCGTGGGCTCGGCCGACCAGCGGTCGATCAGCAGTCGCAGCCACTCCGCAAGGCGCTCGTCGCGCTCGAGCCTCGTCGAAGGCGTCTCATGAGCGGCGTGCAGACGCCGGAAACCCGCTGCGAGCGCGGGGTCCGAGAGCACCGGTTCGGGGAACTCGACGTCGGCGAGGCGGTCGGATTCGGGATCCGCTGCGAGGGCGGCGAGATCGGCTACCTCGATCACCATCAGGCGTGACGACCACGGGCGGCCGTCCACGGAGCCGCCCGCGTGGGCGTTCGACGGATCCCACGCGACGAGCTGACCCGGTCTCACCACGCGCTCCTCACGCCCGCGGCGCGACCGCATCGGCTGCTCATCCACCACGCCGAACACGTACTCTCCGCGAGGCTGCATCGCGTAGCCCGAGGTGCGCCCCGCCATCAGCAGGACGCGCTGCTCGCCCGGCGCACGCCACATGCGGACCGCATCGGTGCTCATGGCCCAAGCCTAGGCCGCGGCAAGATCGTTCAAGACACGGGTCCCGTCCGTGCGTACGTTGCGGGCATGTCGATCACCGCACACATCGTCGTTCAGGGCGCGGAGAGCGCCGCCGCCTTCTACCGGAACGCCTTCGGCGCCGAGGAGGTCGAGCGGATCCCGACTCCGGACGGACGGTTGATGTCGGTCCAGCTGCGCATCGGCGACAGCCTGCTCCACCTGGCCGACGAGTTCCCGGAGATGGGCGTGCTCGCCCCGCCGTCGATCGGGGGGACCCCCGTCGTCCTGGCGCTCGACGTGACCGATGCCGACGCGGTCTTCGCTCAGGCGCTCGCGGCCGGCGCCGAGGTCCGCCAGCCGCTGCAGGACATGTTCTGGGGCGATCGGCACGGACAGCTCGAGGACCCGTTCGGGCACCGCTGGAACGTTGCCCAGCACCTGCGCGACGTGCCGCACGACGAGGTGGTGGCCGCGGCGGCAGAATTGTTCTCGTGACGTTGCGCGGCACACGATGAGTGGCGAAGACCCGGCCGATATCGCCAGGCGTCTCATCCGCGAGAACCTCTACCTCACGCTGGCCACGGCCGACGCAGCGGGCAGCCCGTGGGTCTCGCCCGTGTTCTACGTCGCCGCCGAGGACGAGCACTTCTACTGGGTCTCGTCACCCGAAGCCCGCCACTCGCGCAACCTCGCCGAGCGGGCCGAGGTGAGCATGGTGATCTTCGACTCGAGGGTGCGCGTGGGCGAGGCCCAGGCCGTCTACATCTCGGGCCGGGCGGGGGAGGTGAGTGGCGCCGCCATTGAGCAGTCGGTGCAGGTCTATTCCCGCGGCTCCGAGCTGCGCGGGGCGGCCGAATGGACGGTGGAGCACGTGCGGGCGCCTGCGGTCCACCGGCTCTACCGTGCCACGGCGACCGCGTTCTCGGTTCTGGACAGCATCGGGCACAGCCGTCCCGGCGACCAGCGAATAGAGGTGCTCCTATCCTGCGGGGGTGGACGCCTCCAGCCCTGACTTCGAACCGGAGCCGTGGGGCGAGGATCGCAAGCTCGTCGAGAGCCTCGGGGAGCGGGGCGCCGCCGGCTTTCGCGCGCTGTTCGAGTCCTTCCCCCAAGCGGTCGGGATCCTGTGGCCGCTGAGGGATCCCGCCGGGAGCATCGCCGACTTCGCGTTCGGCTACGGCAACCTGTCGATGCTGCGGACGTTCCGGATGTCCGCGGCCACGCCGGAGCGCTACACGCTGCTGGAGGCTCTTCCGCAGATGCGTGGGAGCCGCGCGTTCGACGCCTACGTGGAGGTGTGCGAGACCGGGCGGCCCTGGGTGGAGGAGATCACCTACGACACGCCCTTCGGGGACGGATACATGCTCGGGACATTCGTTCTGCGCGTCGCGAGGCTCGGCGACGGACTGATCGTGTTTCTCACCGACGTAACCGCGGAGCGCCGGATGGAGACCGAGCTGCGCGACTTCGCCGACGTCGTGGCCCATGACCTGCGCGAGCCGCTGGCGAGCATCGACATCCTGGTTACGCTGCTCGAGCGTCGCGCCGCCGAGCCGCCGGCCGCCGACGTGCTGGAGATGCTTCGCGCGACCAACGAGCGCGCGCGCGATCTCATCGACGGGGTGCTGGTCTACGCGCGGGTTGGTGAGCTGGAGGTCCAGCCGGTCGCACTGCAGGAGCTGATGGATACGGTGGCGGACGACCTGCGGCCGGGGCTCGACGACGGCGGCGCGACCCTGGTGGTGGAGGACCTTCCCGAGGTCCGGGGCGACCCCACGCAGCTGCGCCGAGTGTTCTCGAACCTCGTGGGCAACGCGCTCAAGTTCCGCGGCGACGAGTCGCCGCAGGTCGCGGTCTCAGCGGCGCGCGGCTCGCACGAGTGGGTCGTGACGGTGAAGGACAACGGTCCCGGTGTGGACGCCGACGACGCCAGCCGCATCTTCGGGATGTTCGCCCGCGCGGGTGGCGACGCCGACGGGATGGGGATCGGGTTGGCCGTCTGCCGGCGGGTGGTGGAGGCTCACGGCGGACGCATCTGGGTGGAGCCGGCGCAGGGGGGAGGCAGCGCGTTTCGCTTCACCCTGCCGCGCCAGGCGTAAAGCGCTTGGCCAGTAGGCGAGAGCGCATCGGCCGAGCCCAACCAGTCCCTGATCCCGCTAAGCGGCCTCGCTGTACGCCGGCTGCGCCTGGTCCGGCACGGCTTCCTCGGCGGGCTCCGCCTCCTCGGCGATCGTCCCCGGCCCGAGTACCGTCACGGCGAGCAGGATGCCGAAGGCCACGAGGCCGGCCCCGACGAGGAAGGCCAGGTGGTAGCCGTCGGTGAGGGCCGAGGCCTTGGACTCGCCGCCGGCCAGGAGATCGTCGCTGCGAGTGGTCGACAGCGTGGCCAGCACGGCAAGGCCCAGCGCGCCGCCCACCTGTTGCGTGGTGTTCACGAGGCCCGACGCGAGCCCGGAGTCGCTGCGGGTAGCGCCCGACATGGCCAGCGTCATCAGCGCCGGGAAGACGAGTCCGGCGCCCACGCCGAGCAGCACCATGACCGGCAGCACGTCCACGATGTACTCGGCGTCCACGGGAGCCCGCGCGAACAGCAGGAGCCCGGCGACGATCAGGACGAGTCCCGGCACCAGGGTGGTTCGGGCACCGAAGCGCATGATCAGCTGGGGCGACACCCTCAGGGAGAAGGCTCCGATCAGCACCGCCACGGGCAGGAAGGCGAGTCCGACCTCGAGGGCGTCGTAGCCGAGCACGCGCTGGAGGAACAGAGCCCCGAGGAAGAACATCCCGAACAGGCCCGACACCATCAGCATCTGGACGGCATTGGCGCCCGACACGTTGCGCGACCGGAAGATCCGCAACGGTATGAGCGGCGTGCGAGCCCGCGCCTCCCGGGCCACGAACCCGGCCAGCAGGGCCACGGCGAGCGCGCCGAGCCCGAGGGTCTGCGCAGAGGCCCAGCCGGCCTCCGCAGCCTCCACGATCGTGTAGACCGCGAGCATCAGCGAGCCGGTCACGAGTGCCGCACCGGGCACGTCCGCACCCTTGTCGAGACCGATGCCCCTATCGCGCTCCAGCACTCGCGTGGCGAACAGCGCCGTGCCGATGCCGATCGGCAGATTGACGAAGAAGATCCAGTGCCAATTGATCGCCTCGGTGAGCACGCCCCCTGCGAGCAGTCCGATCGAGGCGCCTGCGGAGGCCACGAAGCTGTACACGCCGATCGCCTTGGCCTGCTCCCGCGGCTCGGGGAACATCGTGACGATCATGCCGAGGATCACGGCCGAGGTCATCGCGCCGCCCACGCCCTGCACGAAGCGCGCGCCGATCAGTAGCTCTTGGCTCTGGGCGATCCCGCACAGCAGCGAGGCCCCGGTGAAGACGGCCAGCCCGGTGAGGAACATGAGCCTGCGAGAGATCAGGTCTCCGAGCCGCCCAGCAAGGAGAAGCAGGCCGCCGAAGGCGATCAGGTACGCGTTCACGACCCAGGCGAGGTTGTTCTGCGAGAAGCCCAGATCGTCTTGAATCGAGGGCAGGGCGACATTCACGATCGTGGCGTCGAGGATGATCATCAGCATGCCCACGCATAGGACCACGAGGGCGATCCAGCGCGAGCGCTCGTCACGAGGGGAGAGAGCGAGGGAAGTCATTCGCACGACGCTCGCAGCCACCTGCGCGCGCCCCGGTGGGGCTGCCTCGTGTCCGGGGGTGCGGCAAACCGAACGGCACGGACGCGGGCTAGCTCGATTGCCCGGGAGCCCGCCGAGCGCGAAGCTCGGGTCATGTCCGAGCAGTCCATCAACACCCTCGAGCTACGCGACCACGTGGTCCAGCTGGAGGCCGAGCGGGCGCTCGCGCACCTGAACGGTCTCGGCGAGGTCGCCACCTACATGGCCGACCTCGAAGAGGAGCTCGACGAGCAACGCCGGCTCTATGTCGCGGCCGCCGTGACGGAGATCGCCACGCTGCGTGCCGAGCTCTTCGGCGCGCAGTTCGGATGAGAGGTGCGCCGTGAGCTTCTGGCGCCGCCTGATCGGCCAGCGCCGGCGCCGCCGGCGCGAGCGTTCACGGCCCGGGCCGCGGGTCGTGGGCGCCGTCGCCTAGGCAGCCTCGGCGCCCCGGGGCTCCTCGGCACGCAGGAACGCCAGCACCGCCAGCACGCGCCGGTGGCTGTCCTCGGCCGGCTCGAGCTCGAGCTTGTTGAAGATGTTCGTCACGTGCTTCTCCACCGCCCGCTCGGTGACCACGAGCTCGTCCGCGATGGCACGGTTCGAGCGTCCCTCGGCCATCAGCCCCACCACCTCACGCTCGCGCGGGGTGAGCGTGGCGAGCGGGTCGTCGCGGCGGGCTCGCCGTCCCAGCAGCCGCGCCACCACCTCCGGGTCGAGCGCGGAACCGCCGCTCGCGACGTTGCGCACTGCCGCCACGAAGCGCTCGACGTCCGCGACGCGGTCCTTGAGCAGATATCCGACGCTCTGGCCGCCGTCGCCGAGCAGCTCGCTGGTGTAGCCGTCCTCGATGTACTGCGACAGCACCAGCACCCCGGTATCCGGCATCCTCCTGCGAATCTCGACCGCGGCGCGCAGGCCGTCGTCGCTGTGGGTGGGCGGCATGCGGATGTCGACCACGGCCACGTCGGGCCTGTGCGCGGAGACCTTGCGCATCAGATCGTCGGCGTCGCCCGCTTGGCCCACGACCTCGACGCCCCCTTCCTCGAGCAGGCGCACGATGCCCTCCCTGAGGAGAACCGAGTCGTCAGCCACCACAACGCGCATGACATCCACGCTACGCATTATTGGTTCGACACAAAGGGCCAATTCGCGGTTGAGGGATAGGGCCAATCACTCGAACGCGGGCGTAACCTCATTCCGATGGACCTGCTGCTGAACCTGGAGGCGACCCCCTCGCGCCGTGCTCAGCTCGAGCGCCAGCTGCGGGACGGCATCCGCTCCGGCAGGCTGCGCCCCGGTGCGCCACTGCCGCCGAGCCGGACGCTGGCGCGCCAGCTTGGAATCTCCCGCGGAGTGGTGGTCGATGCCTACTCGCAACTCGTGGCCGAGGGCTATCTGACCGCTCGCACCGGCTCCGGGACACGGGTGGCGGACACCGTCGGGGCACAGGCCGCGCGGCCGCGGTCGGTGGTGGAGGCCACGCCGGCGATCCGCTACGACCTGCGCAGCGGGCTCCCCGACGTCTCATCGTTTCCACGCCGCGCCTGGCAGTCGGCGACCGCCCGCGCCATGCGGGAGCTGCCCGACGCCTGGCTGCAGTACGGACGTCCGCGCGGTTACAGCGCCCTGCGCGTGGCGTTGACCGACTACCTCGCACGCGCACGCGCGACGCTGGCGGAGCCGAGCCGGATACTGATCTGTACCGGCATCTCGCACGGAACGGCGCTGATCTGGCGGACCCTGCGCGAGCGTGGAGCTCAGCGCGTCGGGGTGGAGGACCCGGGCTGGCCGGGCCAGGCGGAGAGCGTGCGCTACGCGGGGCTACAGCCGGTGCCGATCCGGGTCGACGAGCGCGGCCTTCTCGTTACCGAGCTCGAGGACGCCGACGTGGACGCGGTGGTGGTGACTCCGAGCCATCAGCATCCCACCGGCGTGGTGATGGCGCCCGAGCGGCGCGCGGCGCTCGTGGAGTGGGCGCGCAGGCGCGACGCCCTGATCGTGGAGGACGACTACGACGCCGAGTACCGCTACGACCGCGATCCGGTGGCCTCCCTGCAGGGCCTCGCCCCGGAGCACGTGGTCTACGCGGGCACCGCGAGCAAGATGCTGGCCCCTGGCCTGCGCCTGGCGTGGCTCGTCCTGCCGAGCACGCTGGTGGACGACGTGACGGCCCAGCAGCTCACGATCAAGGCGTCTCCGGCCGTGGTGGACCAGGCGGCGCTCGGCTACATGATCGAGCGCGGCGATCTCGAGCGACATCTGCGTCAGATGCGGCGCCACTATCGCCGGCGCCGCGACGCGCTCATGGAAGGCCTGAGCCGGCATCTGCCGGACGCGCGCGTGGGCGGCGCCGCGGCGGGACTGCATCTCGTGGCGTGGCTACCCGAGACGGCCGACGAGACCGGCATCGCCGCACGCGCCCGCGAGCGCGGCGTGGCCATCCACACCCTGCACGGCGACTGCTCGGCGGTGGCCGCGGTGCCGCCGGCACTGCTGCTCGGCTATTCCCTGCTCCCCGAGGACAGCCTCGGCCGGGCGACGGAGGAGTTGGCGCGGGCGGTAGGCCTCGCCAGGAGGAGGTAGGCCAGCCCCACTGCGGTGATCAGCGCGAGCACGAGCGGCGCCGCCCAGACCTGGTACAGCGGCGCATCGGGCGGGGCGAGGGACTCGCGTGGCCATGCGATGTTCACGGTCTCGAAGGCAAGCCACGCCACGGCCAGGATGTTGATCACCACGCCGAGCCGCCCCAGCCGCACGAGGCCGGCGGGTCTCCAGGTCCCGCGCACGCGGGCGACGAGCGCCGCCAGCGCGATCAGCAGGAAGGCAACGTAGATCGCGGCGGTGCCGAATGCGATCAGGCTGCCCACGGCGGCCGAGTTCAGACCGAGCAGCAAGCCGAGGCACGCGATCACGGCGGTGACCACGATCGAGCCCAGCGGGACCTTGCGCCTGTCCACGATCGCCAGCGCGCGCGAACCGGGCAGAACGCCGTCCCGCGCGATCGAGTACATGGTCCGCGCGGTGAGGGCCTGGGCGGACATGCCGCAGGCGATGAAGGCCACGAGCACCACCGCCGCGAACGGCTTCGACGACCACGAGCCGAACGACGACACGACCGCGGTGGTTACCGGGTCGAGGTCCCCGCCCGCCACCACCGATCCGAGGTCGGGGTGGGCGAGCGTGGCGGCCACCGCGTTCAGGATCACGAGCACGCCCACGCTCAGCAGGGCGATCCAGATCGCCTTGGGCACGTGCCGGGCCGCGTCGTGGGTCTCCTCGGAGGCGGCCACGCTGGCGTCGAAGCCGATGAACACCCAGCCTCCAACCGCGAGCGCGGCGAGGAGTCCTGCCGCGGTTGAGCCGCCGGACAGCTGCTCGGCTCCGAGCGTGTCCGTCAGGACCGACAGGTCCTGGGTGCGAAAGGCGAGCAGCAGGGCGAGGCCGATGCCCACGGAGGCGACGATCTCGGCGGCGATCCCCGCCTTCACCGCCCGGCTCAGCACTCCGATGCCCACGGCTCCGGCCACGGCACACACCGCCACCAGCACCATTCCCGTGAGAACGATCGCGTTCGGCGTGGCCTCGATCCCGAACAGCGTGAGCGCCCACGGCGCCCCGAGGTAGGCGATCGTCGTGTTGGCCACGGCATAGGCGCAGACCGCCACCCAGCCCGCGAACCACCCGTAGGAGGGGCCCACCAGCCGGCGCGTCCACTGGTAGGCGCCGCCGGCGATCGGGAACTCCGACGCCAGCTCGGCGTACACGGCGAGCAGGAGGCACTGACCGGCGAGCGCCACCGGCAGCACCCAGACCCAGGCGGGTCCCGCCACCAGGGTGCCCACCAGAACCACCGCGTACAGCCCGACCACCGGCGAGATGGCTGCGAACCCGAGCGCCGCGTTGCCGGAGAAGCGCAGGCGCCGGTCGAGCTCCTGCCGGTAGCCGAGCTCCTCGAGCCGAGCTGCGTCGGCGTCCATGGGCGTGGCGGGCGCGGCGGTCGACGTCACGGGTCGCGGCGCTCGCTCTCGACGATGCGCGCCACCTCCACGCGCGACGACGCGCCCAGCTTGACGAACAGGTTGCGGATGTGGGACTCCACCGTCTTCTTGCTGAGGAACAGCTTCTCGGCGATCTGCGGGTTCGTCATGCGGTCGGTGATCAGCTCGGCGATCTCGAGCTCGCGCTTGGTGAGGGAAGCCATGCCGGAGTCCTCGGAGCTCGCCGGGCCCCGCACCTCGGCGCGGGCACCGAGCTTGCGCAGCTCCCGGCGCATCTCGTCGCGGAAGCGCACCGATCCGCAGACATCGGTCTCGCGCTCGGCCTCCTTGAGCGCCGCGATCGCGCGCTCGCGCTCGCCTGCCGCCGCGAGCGCGCGTCCGGCCAGGCCGCGGGAGAACGACGCCTGCAGCCGGGCGCCCACCGAGGCCGCCGCCTCGGCGGACTGCTCGGCGGCTTCGGCTGCCGCGAGCGGTTCGCCCGCGGCCAGCAGCACGGCGGCGCGGGCGCGGCCGGCCACCGCCGCCGGGATCTTGAGACCGAGCTGCGCGGCGTTCTCCTCCGCCAGGCGGGCGAAGTGGTCGGCCGCGTCGTGGTTGCCCACGGCCAACTCCACCAGCGCCAGCGTCTCCCAGTCGAAGCAGCGCTCCACGGGGATCTTGTGCGCCAGCGTCTCCGGCGAGCCGAGGGCGAGCATCTCCTTGCGGGCGCGTTCCACGTCGCCGGCCTCGAAGCGGGCGCAGGCGAGCAGCCAACCCGGCCCGCCGCCGGCCGAGGGCATCGTTCCGCCGGCCAGCCGCCCGCCCACGCGGGCGCTCTCCTCACCCGCGGCGATCGCCGCCTCGAGGTCGCCTGAGTAGTACTGCGCCCAGCCGAGCTCGAAGAGGGCCCAGAAGTGGTAGTGGGGGTTGGCCGAGAGCCGCGTGGCCTCCACGGCGGTCTCGCACAGCTCCACCGCCTCGGCCATCCGGCCCTGCATCTCGAAGGGGAAGCCCTTGACGAGCATCGTCGGGGCCATCATGCGGCCCTCCCCGGTGGCCCGGCCGATCGCGACGCCGCGGTCGCTGTGCGCGATCGCGGCGTCGTAGCGCTCCAGGTAGTTCTCGGCCCAGCCGAGATGGCAGAGCGCCTCCTGGTGCGGTGCCAGCTCGTCGTCGGAGAGATGGTCGATGTGCTCGAGCGCCTCCTCGAGGTGCTCGCGGGCCTCCTCGATGTGGCCCGCGGCGGCTTCCCCCACGCACAGGACCGAGGCCGCGGCCGCGATCAGCGTGCGGTCATCCAGCGCGCGGGCGGTCTCGAGGGCGCCACGGCCCATCTCCACCGGCTGCTCGGTGTCCTGCTCGAAGAAGCCGTCCACCGCCAGTTCGATCTGCAGAGCCGCCGCGGTGGCGCTGGAGCGATCGGCGATGCGCTCCCAGGCCTCCACCAGCCGGCGATGTGCCTCCTCGTGGCGGCCGAGTCCATGCTCGACCGAGGCGCAGAAGGTGGTGACCTCCACCCGCTGTGCAACGGCGTCCGGCGGCAGCAGCTCGAGCGCCTCGAGCAGCATTGTCCGGCAGCGCTCGAGCTCGCCCAGCGACCGCAGGACCGAGGCCAGGCTGAGGCGCACGGACACGCGGCGCTCGATGTCGCCGGTTGGGATCAGCCGCAGCGCGGCCTCGAACCAGCGCGCCGCGGCGCTCGGCGCGCGCGCTTCCGCCGCGCGGCCGGCGTCGAGCAGTATCTCGATCGCCCGCTCGTCGCCCTGACCGGCCGACTGCTCCACGTGATGCGCGAGCTCGGCCGGCCCGGCGCCGCGGCCCGCCAGCGCCTCCGCCGCCCGCGCGTGGGCGGCCAGTCGCCGGCCACCCGGCACCGACTGGTACACGGCCTGACGAACCAGCGGATGGCGGAACATGAACCGGCGCGGCACCTGGGTGGGGCGCACGAGGTCGCGGTCGAGCAGCTCGTCGAGGGCGGCCAGCGCGTCGGCCTCCCCGAGCCCCCCTATGGCCGCCGCCAGGTCGGGCTCGAAGGGCTCCCCGGCCACGGCGGCGCCGTCGAGCAGGCTCCGCGCGGCTTCCGGCAGGGACTCGAGCTCGCCCCCGATGGCCCCGGCCACTGCCGGGGGCACGCCGGCCTCGATGCCGCCCTCCCGTAGAGCGACAGAGCCTCCGTCCTGCGTGCGGGCCAGCTGCTCGAGATAGAACGGATTGCCGCCACCGTGGCGGTAGATCGCGCTCACCGCAGCCGCGTCCATCTGATCGAGGAGCTGCGCGGCCTGTTCCTCGGTCAGTCGCTCGAGCTCGAGCCGGCGCACAGCCTGTGCCGTGAGCGCGGGCGACAGGCGCTCGGCCACCTGTCCCGGGCGAAGGCCGAGGGCCAGCAGCACCGGAGCGCCCGGCTCGCGCCGTACGAGCGAGGCGATCAGCTCGATCGAGGCGCTGTCGCTCCAGTGCAGGTCGTCGAGCACGAGCACGAGCGGTTGGCGCTCGGCGAGCAGAGCCAGGAGCCGGCTCACCGCCCGGTGTGCCCGGTAGCGCTCCTCCGCGATCGCGCCGGCGTCGCCGTTGGCTCCGCGCAGCGACGGAAGCACCTGGCCCAGCTCGTTCGCCAGCTCCGAGTCCCAGCGCTCGTGACCGGCGAGGTCCTGGGACAGCACGTAGGCGTCGAGTGCGTCCACCCAGACGCTGAACGGCATCTCGCGCTCGAACTCGGCGGCGGCGCCCGAGAGCACCACGTGACCGCGCCCGTCCGCCCGCACGCGCAGCTCGTCGAGCAGGCGCGTCTTGCCGAGCCCCGGCTCTCCCTCGACGGTGATGCAGCCCGGCTCGCCCTCATCAAGGACGTCGAGAGCGCTGTCGAGCTCGTCGAGCTCGCTGTCACGCCCGACGAGCTTCCCGGCACCCGCGTTGGGTGGTGAAGCCAACCCCGTCGCCCTCAGCTCCGTTCCCGCTCCACGCGCGGACAGCCCGCGACGGACTCCTCGAGCAGCTGCTCGGCCAGATGCAGCGCGTGCTCTCGGCCCACTAGGGCGGCGTCGGGCATCGTCAACGGGACCCCCCGCGCCAGCCTACCCCACCGGCGGCTGCCCCCCGACCCCCTTACCCACCCTTAGTCGGTTCAGGGTGCAGGCTCAGGGGGCTACCCCGATGAATGAGGGCCCTTTGTGGAGCAGGCTGCCACCCATGCAGTCGAACCCCACCCAAAGGAGCCCCATGCAAACCTCGAGCAACTTCACCGCGCGTGTAGGACGCTGGAGCGTCCGTCATCGCAAGACGGCCATCTTCGGGTGGCTTGCTTTCGTTCTCGTCTCCCTGTTCATCGGGATGAACGTGTTCCCGCAGAAGGAGATCGACCAGCAGAGCACGATGCCCGGCGAGTCCGGGCAGGCCGCGAAGGCGATGGACGGCGCCTTCCCGGACCTCGCGAGCGAGCAGGTGCTGATTCAGAGCAAGCAGCTCGAGGCCAACGCTCCTGAGTTCAAGGCTGCCGTAGCCGACGTGACGACGCGCCTGAACGACACCAAGGGCGTGGACAACGTCGTCGGACCGTACGAAGCCCAGGGCGGCCAGGTCTCAAAGGACGGACACTCGGCGCTCGTGAGCTTCGAGCTTCCGGGCGACTCGGACGCCACGGACAAGTCAGTGATCGGCGCCCTGGCCGCGGTTGACGCCGCGCAGAAGGCCAACCCGGAGCTCCGCATCGAGGAGTCGGGCGACGCCAGCATCACCAAGGGCCTGATGGACAAGTCGAACGAGGAGATGGGTCAGTCCACGCTCCTGTCGCTGCCCATCACCCTGATCATCCTGGTATTCGCGTTCGGAGCGCTCGTGGCGGCCGGTATCCCGCTGCTGCTCGCGCTAACCAGCGTGGCCGCCACTCTCGGCCTGCTGGGCCCGGTGAGCCAGCTCGCGCCGGTCGATGGTTCTGTCATGCATGTGGTCCTGCTCGTCGGCATGGCCGTCGGGATCGACTACAGCCTCTTCTATCTCAAGCGGGCTCGTGAAGAGCGCGCCGCCGGACGTGAGAACGATGCCGCCATCGAGGCCGCTGCCGCGACCTCGGGACGCGCGGTGCTGATCTCCGGCTTCACGGTCATGGTCGCCATGGCCGGTATGTACCTGGGCGGAATCTCCAATTTCGCCTCGTTCGCCACCGGCACGATCATGGTGGTCGCAGTTGCGGTGTATCGGATCCCTCACGGTGCTGCCCGCCCTGCTCTCGAAGCTCGGCGACCGTGTCGACAAGGGTCGTCCGCCGCTCGTGGGCCGCATGAAGGCTCGCGTCGGCGAGGCCGGCCTCTGGTCGCGCGTGCTGGACCGGGTGCTGCGGCGCCCGCTGGTCTCGGCCCTCGTGGCCGGCAGCCTGCTGGTGGCGCTCGCGCTGCCGGCCCTCGGGATGCAGACCTCTCTGGGCGGCATCGACGAGACGTCTCGTGAGCTCGAGGTGATGCAGACCTACGACCGGATCCAGGCCGCCTTCCCGAGCGAGGGCAGCATGGAGATGGTCGTGGTCAAGGCCGGCGACGTGACTTCGTCGTCGGTGGTGTCGGCGATCGACTCCCTCGAGACCCACGCGCAGCAGCGCCCGGGCCTGTTCGAGGGCGAGGCGACGGTGGAGATCAGCTCTGACCACACGGTTGCGACCGTGGGGCTGCCCACCACCGGCAGCGGCACCGACGAGCGCTCCAACCTGGCCGTCGACGCCCTGCGCGACGACCTCGTTCCGAGCACCGTCGGCCAGCTGGACGGAGTGGAGGCGTACACCACCGGAGAGGCCGCCGCGACCGGCGACTTCAACGACGCCATGATCGGCCACCTGCCGTACGTGTTCGCGTTCGTGCTCAGCGCTGCCTTCATGCTGCTGCTGGTCACGTTCCGCTCGATCGTCATCCCCATCAAGGCGATCCTGCTCAACCTGCTGTCCGTGGGCGCCGCCTACGGCCTGCTGGTGCTGGTGTTCCAGAACGAGTGGGCCGAGGGCCTGCTGGGCTTCGAGTCCAACGGGGCCATCGCGGCCTGGCTGCCGCTGTTCCTGTTCGTGATCCTGTTCGGGCTCTCGATGGACTACCACGTGTTCATCCTCACCCGCATCCGCGAGTCCTTCGATCGCGGCATGAAGACCGAGGATGCCGTGGGCCACGGGATCAAGAGCACGGCCGGCGTGGTCACGAGCGCAGCGATCGTCATGGTCGCCGTGTTCTCGATGTTCGCCCTGTCGTCGGAGCTTCAGATGAAGCAGATGGGCATCGGCCTCGCGGCCGCCGTCCTGATCGACGCGACGATCATCCGCGGTGTGCTGCTGCCCGCCACGATGAAGCTCCTCGGCGACTGGAACTGGTGGCTGCCGAGCAGCCTCGGCTGGCTGCCCAAGGTCGCCCACGAGCCGGAGGTGCAGCCTGCCGCCGCATAGCCCACAGACGACATAGCGGTACCGATCGGCGCCCGCCCTCCGGCGGGCGCCGGCCGTTTCAGGTGCGGTTCAGGGTCCCGGTTCAGGGCAGCCGCCCGATGACTGAGGGCGGCATCCGCGACACCATCGGACCACGTCGTACAACCAATCAGAACGGAGACAGAGATGACCGACAACAACACTCCCAACGCAGGTAAGCGCTCGACGACCGGACGGGTCGTGCTGCTGGTGACGGGCGCCGTAGCGGGCCTCCTTGCCGTAGGGCTCATGGGCCTCGGTGCTCTGGGCCTCTACGGCGAGAGCCAGAAGGACGACCGGGGCTATCTCAACACGGACAGCCAGCGCTTCGAGGCGAGTACGCACGCGCTGGCCACGGCCAACCTCGACCTGGACCTCGACGGGGTGCAGAACGTGGTGAGCTCGCCCGACCTCGGTGAGGTGCGCCTCGACGTGTCACCGCAGTCCGACAAGGCGGTGTTCGTCGGGGTCGCCCGCACCGATGCGGTGACCTCGTACCTGAGCGGTGTGGATCACACCGTCCTCACCGACATGGACTACGACCCGTTCGAGGCGAGCTACAGCCGCCGCGGCGGCGACACCAGGCCGGCCCCGCCCGCTGACCAGCGGATCTGGGCCGCGTCCACCCAGGGCAGCGGCTCCCAGACGCTGACCTGGGACGTGGAAGACGGTGACTGGTCGGTGGTCGTGATGAACGCCGACGGATCACCCGGCGTGCAGGTGGACGTGAGCGCCGGCGCCAAGGTCCCCTACCTGAGCGGGATCGGCTGGGGTGTGCTCGGCGGTGGCGTGGGCCTGTTCACCGTCGCGACCGTCCTGGTCGTGCTCGGTCTGCGGGGGCCGCGCAAGCGGTCCGGGCACGAGGCGCCCGCCGGCGGCGTGACCGCCGGTGCCGCCTGATCCCAGCGTCACAAGAGCCCACCACCGGCGCCCGCCTCCAAGGCGGGCGCCGGTCGTTGTAGCACCGGTTTCAGGGTGTTCTCAGGGTGCCGGTTCAGGGCTCTCGCCCGATGATCCGAGCGGGCATTGGCGGCACCATCACAGCATGCCGTCCTTCCTCCTACACCACGAGCACGAAGCCCACGAATGCGACGCGACGTTTGCCGCCTGGCAGGGCTTCCAGAGCCCGCTGAGGCGCCGCTTCGCGCCCTCGAGCTGCCTCGCCGGCGGCCACGGGCTGTGGTGGCAGGTGGAGGCCCCGGACAGCCAAGCCGCGCTGGCGCTGCTGCCGCGGTTCGTGGCGCAGCGGACCCAGTCGATCCAAATCAGAGAGGTGCAGATCCCATGACACGCGCGACCACCGAGCTCGAGCTGGACCTTCCGCTGGTCTACATGGAGACCACGATTCCGGCCGGCCAGACGATCGGCGACTACCGGCGCAGCCGGCCGCAGCGGCCGTCCCGCTGGGAGCGTCTCAAGCGTCTCGCCGGCCACGCGGGCGTTGCCGCTTCTGCGACCCTGGCAGCCGAGCCGGCCTGAGGGGCACCGATGTCGCCTCGCACCACTTATCTCCTCTTCCTGGGAGCCGTCGGACTGATCGCGCTTCATGTGATCGACGACTCCTTCCTGCAGCCGCAGCCGGGCACGTCGGCCGGCGACCACCTGGTGAGCGGACTCGTGCCGCTCGCGGGTCTCGCCCTGGCCGCGCTGGCCTATCCCCGCCTGCCCGGCGGTGGCCAGGCCGCCGTGGCCCTGGGGGCCGGCTTCTTCGGGATCGTCGCCGGCATCGAGGCCATGCACTACACGACGAAGGTGGGACCTTCGGGCGACGACTTCACCGGCCTGCTCGCCATTCCCGCCGGGCTGGTGCTGCTCGGCCTCGGGTTCGTCACCCTCTGGCGCACCCGCCGCCGCCGGGGCGGGCTGCTCCGCAAGTCCCTGCGCCGCGCCGCCATAGGCGTCGCCGGTCTCGTGGTAGTCGCGTTCGTTCTCCTCCCGCTCGCCGTCGCCTACGTCGGCACCCATGCGGCGCGCCCCCCGGTGGCCGACATCGACCTCGGCGCCGGCGTTGAGGACATCGAGCTGCATACGAGCGACGGGCTGACCCTGGAGGGCTCGTACGTGCCGTCGAAGAACGGCGCCGCCGTGATCGTCGCCTTCGGCCGCAAGGGGACCCAGCCTCACGCTCGCTACCTCGCCCGGCACGGGTACGGCGTGCTCATCTTCGATCGCCGCGGCGAGGGGGAGAGCGACGGCGATCCCAACCCCTACGCCTGGAACGAGGGCGAGCAGGACCTGCTGGCCGCGATCGAGTTCCTGAAGAGCCGGCCGGACGTGGAGCCCGGCCGCATCGGCGGGCTCGGCCTGTCGGTGGGCGGCGAGACCTTCCTCCAGGCCGCGGCCCACAGCGAGGACGTGCAGGCCGTGGTCTCGGAGGGCGCCAGCGTCCGCTCCGTCGGCGAGTTGACCAGTATCCCCGGCACGGAGTGGGGTCCGGTGGCCTTCAACGTGGGGATCACCGCCGGAACCGCCATCTTCTCGGATGCCGCTCCGCCCCCGCATCTCGTCGACCTCGTGGGGCAGATCGCACCGCGCTCGATGCTGCTCATCTACGCCACGGAGGGCACGGGCGGCGAGGAGCACCGCGCCAACCGCGCCTTCTACCGGGAGGCGGGCGAGTCCAAGGCCATCTGGGAGATTCCGGAGGCCGGTCACGTGGGCGGGCTCGAGGCCCGGCCGCGCGAGTACGAGCGGCGCGTGACCGGCTTCTTCGACCAAGCCCTCCTCGGATAGGTCAGCCGGAGCTAGGCCTCGAGCGCCGCGGCCAGCCGAGCGATGGCGGAGGTGAAGGCGTGGTCCGGGGGAGTGGCGTAGCCCACCACCAGCGCCGGCTTCCGCGCATGGCCCGGCGCGCTGAAGCCGGCCAGACCCTGAACGGCCACACCGTGCTCCGCCGCGCGGGCCACCACCTCGTCCTCGCGCTCCCCGGCGGGCAGCTCCAGCAGGGCGTGCAGGCCCGCGGCTACGCCCGTGACGCGCACCTCGGGAGCGTGATGGCGCAGGGTGGCCACGAGCCGGTCGCGCCGCCGGCGGTAGGCCAGCCGGGAGCGGCGGATGTGGCGGTCGTAGGCGCCGCTGTCGATCAGCTCGGCGAGTGTGAGCTGGTCGAGGGTGTTGCTGTTGCGATCGGCCTGCTCCTTGGCGGCCACCACGTCGCCCACCAGGTGTGCCGGGAGCGCCAGCCAGCCCAGTCGCAGGCCCGGCGCCAGGGTCTTGCTCGCGGTGCCGGCGTACACCACGTGCTCGCCGTCCAGGCCCTGCACGGCGCCCACGGGCTGGCGGTCGTAGCGGAACTCTCCGTCGTAGTCGTCCTCGATCACGATGCTCGCGCGCCGCTGCGCCCATTCCACCGAGGCGATCCTCCGGTCGGGGGCGAGCAGCACCCCAAGCGGGAACTGATGCGCCGGGGTGAGCAGCACGGCGTCGGCGTCACCGAGGTCCTCCACCACGGCTCCACATTCATCCACCGGCAACGTGGTGGTCGCGAGCCCGGTGGCGCTCACCACGCCGCGGTGGTCGGCCAGGCCGTAGGCCTCGACGGCGAGCGTGCGGGCGCCGCGCGAGCCGAGCGCCCGGCAGAGCAGCGACAACCCCTGGGTGAAGCCGGAGCAGATCATCAGGCGGTCGGGAGTGATGCGTACCCCGCGCACGCGCGCGAGATAGCCGGCCAGGGCTCGTCGCAGCTCCGGCCGCCCGCGCGGATCGCTGTAGCCGAGCGCCTCGTAGGGCGCGGAGTTCAGCGCTCGGCGGGACGCGGCCAGCCAGGCGGAGATCGGAAAGGCCGAGAGGTTCGGAGAGCCGGGGGTCAGGTCGTACCGCGGGCGGGTCTCCTCCTCGGGGGCCGGGAAGGGCGGGGGACCCGGCTCCGGTGCGCGCTCGGCCACGCGCGTGCCCGATCCCCGCCGCGCCACGAGCCAGCCCTCGGCCACCAGCTGGCCGTAGGCATCGGCCACAGTGTTGCGCGCGATCCCGAGATCGGCCGCCAGTGCACGCGACGACGGCAGCCGGACCCCGGGCGCCAGACGCCCGCTTCGTACCGCGTCGCGGAGCGCGGTCTCGAGCCCCAGCCGCACCCGCGGACCGGACAGGTCGAGATGCAGGTCGACTCCGGAAGTGGACCACGTTTGTGTCATCGATGTGGACCATATCTCTGGGCCGATCGCCGGGTAGGTTCAAACCATGACGACGACACAGGACACCCCCGGGACGATCCCGGTCCGCCTCGACTTCGACACTCACGCCGCCAACTTCTCGCGCGCCCTCTCCCACCTGGACAACGCCGCCACCAAGGAGCTGGACGCGGTCGACTTCGATCCCCGCCTGCGCGAGCTGGTCCGGGTGCGCGCCTCGCAGCTCAACGGCTGCGCCTACTGCATCGACATGCACACCAAGGACGCCCGCGCGATCGGGGAGAGCGAACAGCGGCTCTACGCCCTGCCGGCGTGGAGGGAGACGCCCTACTTCTCAGAGCGCGAGCGGGCCGCGCTGGCCTTTGCCGAGGCGGTGACGCTGCAGGCCGATGATCACGTTCCCGACGAGGCCTGGCGGGCCGTCGCGGAGCACTTCGAGGCCGGCGAGCTGGCCGCGCTCGTCAGCCTGATCGTGACCATCAACGCCTGGAATGCCGTGAGCGTGAGCACGCGCGCGTGGGTCCCCGGCTCCTACACGCCATGACAGCCCACGACCCCGCCGCTCTCGCCACCACCTACTTCGAGTCCTGGAAGGACAAGGACTTCGACACCCTGCGCTCGATCCTGGCCGACGACGCCAGCTTCCGCGGCCCGCTGGGCACGGCCGACGACGCCGACAGCTGCATCAAGGGCCTGCGGATGATGGCCGAGATGATCACCGACATCGACATCCAGAAGATGTGGGTCGACGGCCCCGACGTGATCACCTGGTTCGACCTGCACACCACCGAGGCGCCGCCCAGCCCGACGGTCAACTGGAGCCACGTGGAGAACGGCCTGATCGCGAGGATCCGCGTGACCTTCGATCCGCGACCGCTGTTGCCGCCGGGCGACGAGGGCTCGTGAGCGGGCGTCAGGTGTCGTGCTGAAGGATCAGCTCGGCGATCTCGGCCAGGTCGGTCCCGACGATGTCGGGCTCGGGGCCCAGCGGGCTCGGCACCATGCCGGGCCGGGCGACGAAGGCCGCGGCGCAGCCGGCCGCCAGGGCACCCGAGACGTCCCACGCGTGCGCGGCCACCAGACGCACGTCGCCGACGCCCGTCCCGAAACGCTCGGCCACCATCCGGTACGGCTCGGGGGCCGGCTTGAGCCGCTGCACCTCATCGGCGGACAGGATGCGGTCGAAGCGCTCGGCGAGCCCGGCGTTCCCCAGCTGGGCCTCGGCCACCTCCAGGGGCGAGTTGGTGAGCGCCGCCAGAGCGAGCCCGGAGCCGGTCAGGCGCGCCAGGGCGTCCGCCACCTCCGGGTGCGGCGGCAGGCGCGACATCGCGCCGATGATCTCGTCGGCGGTGGCGTCATCGAGGTGCCGATCCGTCCGCTCGGCGAGCATCGAGAGGGCGCCGCGCTGGGCGGTGGTGAAGTCGACGTAGCGGTCGGTGATCGCGCCGACGAAGGCGAGCTGCAGCATCTGGTTGAACCACAGCGGCCGCAGCGCCGCGTCGCCGAACGCCTGCTCGAAGAGCGGGTCGAGCGCGCTCAGGTCGAGCAGGGTCTCGTTCACGTCGAAGGCGATTACGCGTGGCATGGAACCCACCTACCCGGGGGACAGCCGCTAATCGCCCGTCGCCGCGCGGCACGGCCGGTCGCCGTCCCGCTACCGTCCCCTTGAGATCCCCGAGGAAGCAGGTTGAACGATGCGCCTGAATGATCTGGTCAACAGGGCGAAGCAGGTTGTGGACAAGCGCGGCGGCACGGACGCGCTCAAGGAGGACGCGCAGGAGCTGAAGGACATCGCGTCGGGCCAGGGCAGCGCCCAGGACAAGGCCAAGCGCGCGGCCGAAGCGCTCAAGGACCCCGGCGCCCCGGGCGAGCCCAACCGGCCGGCGGCGGACAAGCCCCGCGAGCGCCCGCAGCGGCCGCGGCCCTAGCCGCCGCCCGACATCAAGGCGCCCGCGCGGGCGTTCAGGATCCGCGGACCCGGGGTAAGCCCCCGCTAAGCGTGTCCCCCCGACGCATCCTGTCCGCGATCTGCGCTGTCGCCGCCTTCGGCGTACTGGGTCCGTTCTCCGCAGCGGCCGCGGCCGGCGATCCCTCGCCTCCGCCGTGGCTGCAAGGTCGAGAACGGGCAGACTCAGCCGCAGTTCGCGTTCGAGGACGCGATCGAGCAGACGGTGTTCGTCGAGACTCCTCTCGACAGCGACGCCGACGGCCGCCGCGACCTGGTCCGCATCCAGATCAGCCGTCCGCGTGAGACCGACACCCAGGGCTACAAGGTGCCCGTGGTGTTCGAGCACAGCCCGTATCGCGGCGACTTCGGGGACGCCCCGAACCATCCCGTGGACTTCGACTTCCTCCCACAGGAGTCGCTCGGCGCCGGCGCCGCACGCGCCAAGGGCGCCCGCGCGGCGAAGCGGCGCCGCCGGGCCAACGCCCGCAGCGCGCGCGCTCGAGTGGCGGCCCGTGCCGACCTTCCGGACAGCACGCTCGACAACTACTACGTGCCGCGCGGCTATGCCGTGGTGCTGGGAGAGAGCATCGGAACCTTCAACTCCGACGGCTGCCCGACGGTGGGAGACCGCGTCGAGACCCTCGGCGGCAAGGCGGTTATCGACTGGCTGAACGGCCGGGCCCGCGGCTTCGACGAGCAGGGCAACAGGGTGAGCGCCGACTGGACCACCGGCGCAGTGGGCATGACCGGCGTCTCCTACAACGGCACGCTCCCCAACCAGGTGGCCACCACCGGCGTCGAGGGCCTCGAGACGATCATCCCGGTCTCGGCGATCTCCAGCTGGTACGACTACTACCGCGCCAACGGCCTCGTGGTGGCACCGCACTCGGAGACCCAGGGCGTGGGCGAGAACGCGTACCTGGGCGAGGACACCGACGTGCTTGCCGACTTCATCGGCGGGAGCCGGATGGACGACCGTTGCGCCGGCACCATTCCTGCCCTGCTTCGCGCCCAGGATCGCGTGACCGGCGACTGGAACGCGTTCTGGGAGGCGCGCGACTACCTCGACGACGTTCGCCGCATCAGGGCGAGCGTCTTCGTGGTGCACGGGCTCAACGACTGGAACGTGAAGACCAAGGCGTTCGCCGAGTGGTGGTATCGCCTGGATCGCTACGGAGTGGAGCGCAAGATCTGGCTGCACAACGGCGGTCACGGCGGGCCGCAGGGACCGGGCGCCGTGGCCTACCGCCAAGCGCAGAACCGCTGGCTCGACCGCTGGCTGTTCGGGGTGCCCAACGGGATCGAGGACGAGCCGCGCGCCACGATCCAGCGCGAGGACGGCGCCTATACACAGGAGGCCGACTGGCCCGCGCGCGGGTCACGGCCGGCCACACTGCGGCTGTCCGCCCGCCGCGCCGGCGTTCCCGGCCGCCTCTCCTCCGGGCGCCGCGCCACTCGCCGCTGGGTGAGCCAGAGCTTCGTCGACCGCGGCCGTGAGCTCGACACCGACGACGTGCTCATCCAGGGGCCGGATGCCGCGCGTCCGGACCGGCTCGTCTACCGCTCTCCCGAGCTCGGGCGCCGGGTACGCCTGAGCGGCACCCCCTACGTCAGGCTGAGGATGTCGGTCGACAACCGCAACGCCGCGAACCTCACGGCGGTGCTGGTGGACTACGGCGCCGCGGGCTCGTCCGATGCGCCCGTGATGGTCACCCGCGGTTGGCTCGACCCGCAGAACCGGGTGAGCATCAGGCGCAGCCGCCCGATCCGCCAGGGCAAGCCCTACAGCTTCCGCTGGGACCTGCAGCCGGACGACTACGTCTTCGCCGCCGGGCATCGGATCGGCCTGGTGGTGGTCTCCACCGACCACGACTACACGATCCGGCCGGCGCCGGGAACCAGGCTCTCGCTGTACCCGGCCCATAGCCGGATCAGCCTGCCCGTGGTGGGCGGGAGCACGGCGCTCGGATTCTGACCGAGCTTCCCGTACCTGCACACTTCGACCCGCGCCGCGTGGGGGAGGTCTGGCGCGTGGACTACGAGCAGCGCGCGCGTGACGCCGAGGAGTGGGCCCGCCGGCACGGCCTCGGGCGCGCCGCGCGGGACGACTTTCGCGTGTGTCTGCTGGTGGTGGACGTCCAGAACACCTTCTGCATCCCGGGCTTCGAGCTGTTCGTCGGCGGCCGCTCGGGCACCGGGGCCGTGGAAGACAGCCGGCGTCTGTGCGAGTTCGTGTACCGCAACCTCGGCACGATCACTCAGATCGTGCCGAGCCTCGACACCCACCACGCCATGCAGGTCTTCCACGCCGCCTGGATCGTTGACGAGCAGGGCCGGCACCCGGAGCCCTACTCGCTCATCACCGCCGCGGACGCGGAGGCCGGGCGCTGGCGCATCGATCCGGCCGTGGCCGAGGCGGTGGGGGTGACCGAGGACTACGCCGCGCGACACCTCGTGCACTACACCCGCACCCTGGCCGAGGGCGGGAAGTACGACCTCACGATCTGGCCCTACCACGCGCTGCTCGGCGGCATCGGGCACGCGCTCGTGTCCGCCGTCGAGGAGGCGATCTTCTTCCACGGCCTCGCCCGGCACAGCCGGCCGGCCTTCCAGGTCAAGGGCGAGCACGCCCTCACCGAGCACTACTCGATGCTCGGCCCCGAGGTCACGGTGGGACCGGACGGTGACCGGCTCGGGGGTCAGAACATGGCGCTGATCGAGCAGCTGCTCGAGTTCGACGCGGTGGTGGTGGCCGGGCAGGCCAAGAGCCATTGCCTGGCCTGGACCATCGACGATCTGCTCACGCACGACGAGGCGCGTGAACGCGCGCTGGCCGAGCGCACCTATCTGCTGGAGGACTGCACGTCACCGGTGGTGGTACCCGGGGTGGTGGACTACACCGACGAGGCGGATGCCGCGTTCGAGCGCTATGCCGCCGCGGGGATGCACGTGGTCCGCTCCACCGAGCCGATCGAGAGCTGGCTGGGCGGCGGTTCCTGAGACTCAGAGACCGGCGACCCGCTCGCGGTAGAGGTCTTCGCGCGTAAGGTCCCTGTAGCGCGTCCGCGGATCGCGCCGGCCGGGCTCGCCCAGCTCGGCGCTGAGCACGACCTCCGCGTCGGCTCCCGCCTCGGCGAGCACGCCGGCGTCCGGATCGAGCGCAAGCGAGCCTCCGCAGAAGGACAGCCCGTCTTCCTCGCCGACCCTGTTGACGTAGACGTGAGGAAGCCCGTTCTCGAGAGCTCGGGTGCGGGCGAACAAATCGTGATCGAGCTCGAATGGGGGAGAGTTGGCGGAGATCGTGACCAAGAGGTCGGCCCCCTGGTTCGCGAGCGCGCGAGCCACCTCCGGGAACTCCATGTCGAAGCAGATCATCACACCCACGGTCCGTGCTCCGAGCCGGATCGGAGAAAGCACGTCGCCAGCCACGTAGACGCTGCCCTCGTCGCCGAACAGGTGGGTCTTCCGGTAGACGCCGGCCAACTCCCCACGGGAATCGATGCAGACCGCGCTGTTCGCCACGCCCGCAGCCACCCTCTCGGCGAGGCCGGTCACGAGTCCGGTAGAAGCGGCACGGGCCGCGTTTCGGAGCGCAGCGACCTCGGGACCGTCCAGATCGACGGCGAGCGGCTCGACATCCGCGAGCTCGTAACCGGACAGAAAGAGCTCCGGGAGAACCAAGAGGTCGGTCGCCGCACTCGCGGCCAACAGTTCGCGCGCCCGGCGGAGATTCGCCGCCACGTCCCGAGATTGGGGCTCGATCTGGGCGAGCGTGACTTGCACGTGCCTAATGGTAGGCGGGGGTGGGCTCGGGCCACCAGCGCTCGAGCCCGAAGTCTTTGGCGACGAGAGCGGCGGCGTTGTAACCGCCGGCCAACGAACCGGGGACGCCGGGATGGACACCGCCCCCGGCGAGGTAGAAGCCCGGGAGAGGGGTTCGGCCGGACGAGCACGAAGGGTGAGGGCGCGAGGTCAGGGTCTGTCCGGAGACCAAGGCCCCCTGGCGAATGGATCCTCTGCGCGTGGTGGCGAAACGGCGCTCGATGTCGCGCGGCGTGTCGCAGAACTGGAACAGGAGTGTCGCGCGCGCGAGTCCCTTGAAGTTCGCCACGAGCGTCTCCCAGCAGCGGGCCCGGTAGTCCGTGCGCATCCGGTCCCAGCCCGGCTCGGGGACCTCGAAGGGCACATGGGCCTGCATGCGCAGCGTGTGAAGGGGGCCGAACGGCCCGGGCGAGGCCTGCAGTGGATCGTGCGCGCTGACCGCCGTGAGGTGCCCCGCCACGGAGGCATCGAGCTCGCCCCGCAAGGCCATCGAGAAGCGTCGGTCGACCTGGTCGCCGTCGCCGAACCCGAAGATCCGGATCAGCGCGTCGGGCCGGCCGTCTCCCTGCGCGGACGTCGGCAGCTCGCCCTTGATGCCGAAATGCGCGGTGAACGGCCCGCTGCCCTCTGTGACCCAGTCCTCGGCCGCGGCACGCGCGCCGGCGAACGCCGGCTCGGCGGGCAGCAGGCCGAGGAAGGTCGAGCGGGGGTCGAGGGTTGAGATCACCGCGCGGGCCTCGAACACTCTCCCGTCAGTCGTCTGTAGACGGAAAGCTGACGCGGTCGGCTCGATCTGAGTGACCTCGGTCGCGACGAGTGCCCGGGCACCCGCGCTGGCCGCCGCTCTGGCGAGTCCGTTGGCGAGATTCTTCGAGCCTCCCACGACGATCGCGGGGCTGAAGAGTCGCGTCACGACGAACGCGCCGATCAGACCGAGGGGCGTGTCGCCGTCCAGAAAGCCGGCCAATCCGCAGGCGTAGCGGAGCACGATCTGCCCGCGCGGATCATCGACTCTCCCGGCAAGCGTCCGCGGCGTCGCGTCGGCCAGCTCGAGGCACGCTTGGAGGCCTGCCTGGCGGAGGCCGGTCCTAACCTCGTCTTCCGGCAGCGGGGCCTGGTAGAGCAGGGGCGGGACCGCTCTGGAGGTGGCGGCCAACATCTCCTCGATCTCGGTACCCAGCCCGCGGCCGCCCCGGCCGACGACGAGCTCCTCGCCTGCCGGCTCAGCCCGCGCGGCGAAAGGCGCGTCGGGCAGAACGAACCGGATCCCCTGGTCGTGTAGCCCGAGATCGCGGTACGGAGGCAGTTCCTCGGCGAGGGGCAGCTCGAACTGCGCGAGGTTGTACTGGAACGGAGTGGAGTAGTCGTCGGTGGCAAGCGTGCCGCCGCGCTCGAACCGCCGCTCGAGCATCACCACCCGGGCGCCCGCACGTGCAAGGTAGGCGCCGGCCGTCAGACCGTTCGGGCCCGACCCGACCACCGCGACGTCATATTCCTCGCCCACGTCAATGGTGCTCGGGTGCGAGCAGGCGGTCGAGGTTGCGGAGATACCACTCGCAGGGACGCGAGCTCCACCACGACTGCTGTCTCACCTCGGCATCCTCGGCGATCGTCTGGGCGGCGTTGTAGCCGGCGGCCATCCAGCTGAGACCGACGGGCCACACGCCGTTTGACATGTACAGACCCTCGAACGGCATGCGGTAGGGCATGCGATCGAGGATCCACTGGTCCTCGCTGAAGTCACCCCCGACCACCTGTCCGTACTTCGCCGCCCGGTTGAGTCGCCAGTTGTCGAGGGGCGTCCATTCGTACTGGTCGAGCACCATGTCGTCCCAGGCGGGAACGAGCTCGGCCATCGTCCGGTTGCGTGCCGCGAGCAGCTCGTGACGGATGTCGCCGTCCCAGGCCTCGGGCCCGCCCAGTCCGTGAAGCGGATAGGGGAAGCATTCCTCCGCGCGCAGGACGTTGTGTCCCTCGGGTGAGACGCTGGTGGGGTCCGCGGGCGCGTAGTAGGTGAACTCCATCAACTGGCCGGCGGCCTTCCAGGTGTCGTTCCCGAGCATGTCCACCATGTAGCGCTTGGTGCCCGCCCAGGAGTCGAAGGCTCGGTAGACCAGGATCGCCTCGTTGATGAGCGGATCGAAGTCGGACGAGCCCCAGTCGATTCGGCGATCGAGCAGCCACGAGGTCACATGGGAGCCGCGCAGGCCCATCTTCCAATGGCGCATCTTCGCGCCGAGCCGCGGGTCGGCGCCGGACACCGCCTCCTCCCCGACCAGGCGGAGAGTCTCGGGTACCCCGGCGTTGGAGAGCACGCCCAGGCGCGCATCGATCGCTCTGCCCGGTTGCAGCGACCGCTCGCCGAGTACCACGCCCACGGTGCGCCCGTCCTCGACCACGATGCGGTCCACGGTCGAGTTCGTGAGGATCGATCCGCCGTGCTCGAGGAAGCACTGGGTGAGTGCGTCGACCTGGATCTCGTTGCCGCCCACGCCGATGCCCGTCGTGTAGTACAGGGCGAACGTGACCCCGTAGGCGCCCTGTCCGCGCGCGAACGGGGCACCGTGTTCCCAGAAGGCCACCGGCGTCATGAGGATCTGCCTGCACGCATCGGACTCGAAAGTGCGCTCGCACAGCTCGGGCCCGGTCATCTCCGACATCTCGTCGACGCTGAACCCCATCGCGTACGCGCAGATCTCGAAGATCCGGTCGAGCTTCGAGGCATCGGGGTGCGGGCTGAACGAGCACAGCTCGTTGAACTCGACGAGCGTCTCGTGGACGCGCTCCTGGATACCGAGCATCCGCTCGCCGTCGCGCTCGGAGTGCTTCGCGAAGTTCTCGGCGGTACGCGCCGGCTCCTGGCAGATCAGGCAGTTCGTCCCGTCCCGGAACGTCGTGGCCAGGATCACGGGACTGACCTTGAAGCGAAAGCCGTACTCCTCGAGCGACAGGTCTTCGATCACCGGCGAGTTACCGGCGAAGCTCACCCCGACGTGCGGGCTGTCGATCGTCTGGGCCCAGGTCTCGTGTGAGCAGCAGAAGGACCCGAGCTCCGAGTTGGCCTCGACGATCAGGACGTCCAGACCACATTTCTGCAGATAGGCAGCCGCGGGCAACCCGCCGGAGAGCCCGCCGCCGACCACGATGAGGTCGTAGCCGGCCATCAGCCGTCGAGGGCGCCGGCATGCGCCGCGAGCGCGTCCATCACCACCCGGCCTGCGATGGCCGCCGTGACCGAGCTGGAGTCCAGGCTGGGGGCGGTCTCCACCACGTCGACTCCGATCAGGCCGTGGCGCGACACGCCCCGCACCAGCTCGAGCAGCTCGCGGGATGTGAGCCCGCCGGGGGTGGGCACGCAGGTGCCGGGAGCGTAGGCGCCGTCGAGCGAGTCCACGTCGACACTCAGATAGATCCCGTCCGTGCCCGCTCCGGCGACCTCGAGCGCCCGCTCGACCGTGGGCTGCACTCCCTGTTCCCAGATGTCCTCGAGCCAGACCACGGTGATGCCGTGCTCGCGGCAGTAGCGCAGCTCGGTGCGCGGGTTCATCCAGCCGCTTATCGCGAGGAGCGCCATCTTGGCCGGATCGAACCCGGCGTCCACCGCCCTCGTGATGGGACAGCAGTGGTTGAGCTCCTCGCCACCCACGTCGAGCGCCGTGTCGAGGTGGGTGTCGATGAGCACCAGACCGGGGTTCTCCACCTTCTGGCGGAGCGCGCGGACCGCCGGGATCGTGACCGAGTGGTCGCCGCCCAGGGTGGCGGGCACCGCTCCCGCATCCACGATCGCCGCGATGTCTCGCTGCGCGTTGGCGAACGTCTTCTCGGCGTTCGCCAGCACCACGTCACAGTCGCCGCAGTCGACCGGGCTGAGAGCCTCGACGAGGTCGAACTCCCAGGTGGCGTTGTAGGTGAGGAACTGGCTGGATATCTCGCGGATGCCCCGGGGGCCGTAGTTGGCCCCGGTGCGGCTGATCGACGTGGAGTCCCAGGGGATGCCGTAGATCGCCGCCCGAGCGCCGTGGCTTCGTAGCGCATCGGTGTCCGGCCCGACGTGAGGGAGTTTCAGGAAGGAGCCGGCGAGCCCGGCGTGGAGCAGCGAGGTCCACATCGTGGTGTCCACCGGCGTGGCCCCCTGCTCTGCAGTCATGACTTTGATCCTTTCGCTGTCTAGGAATCGAGCAACTCGATCGCGATCGACGTCGGATTGCGGTCGTTGATCGGGACGATGTCCTGCGGGCAGGCCGATACCACGACGATGGCGTCCATCTCGGCCCGGAGGGTGATCGAATCACCCGCCGCCGTCACCGCGGGGTCCCAGCCGAGCGAGCCGTCTTCGCTGACCGGGATGTTCATGAACAGGTTGATTGACGCCGGCGTGCAGATGCCGTCGTGACCCAGCTCGCTCATTGCCACTTCGAGGTTCTCGCGACACGACGCGTGCCACTCCTCGACTCCGAGCCCCTGGTAGCGCTCCGGATCGCAAGGGGCGATGAGCATGTCGTGAACCGCCGGGGTGTCATCGGCCACGAGCGTGAGTATCGGGCGTCGGCGATTGGTGACGAAGGCCTCGCCGATCTTCGGGAACAGCCCGCTCACGACCGCCCGGGTGTGCATGGCACTGTGGTACTCGCCTACGTCCGCAGCGTTGAAGGCGAACAGGTCGGCCACCTGCTTGCCCTCGACGTCGATGATGCGGAAGGTGTGGCCTGCCCCGACCTTCACCGCCCTGCCCTCGGTGGCCGGGATGTTGATGACTTCCTTGGTCCTCACGGCTCCTCCTCCTGGGCTCTCGGCGCAGTCTCCGTCTCGTCCGGTCGCCTTACAACCAGACGATGAGCAGGAGCTTCACGGGTTGCCTCGTACGATCGTCTGACGACCGCTGCCCTGGATATCGGTCTACATTGGAGCCGTGGCCATCACGGTCTCCGAGCTGGTAGGAGTGCCGTTCTTGAGCATGCGCTTCCATGCCGGTTCGGAGGGCGGTGGCAGGCTGGTCACCTGGGCCCATACCTCGGATCTGCCCAACCCGACCGAATGGCTTGCGCCCGGCGAGCTGCTGATGTCGAATGGGCTCAACGTCCCCCAGGGACCCGACGCGCAGGTGGCGTTTCTGGCCGAGCTGGCGTCGGCGGGGCTCAGCGGGTTGGCGGTCGGTGATGACATGCACGCGCCGCCCCTGGCCTCGGCGGTGCTCGCGCGGGCGAACGACCTCGCTTTCCCCCTGCTCGCGATCCCACGCGACGTGCCCTTCGTGGCGGTCGCGCGAGCCGTGGCCAATGCGAACTCCGACGAGGAGCACAAGCGGCTGGTCCAGACCGTGCAGCTCTACGAGGCCCTACAGGGTGCGGTGGCCACCGGCCGTTCTCCTGCCGAGCTGCTCAGCAAGCTCGGCGAGCAGCTCGACTGCCGGCTGTTGTTGCTCGACGCGGCCACGGCGCTGCCGGTCGTCGGGGCACAGCCCGATCCACCCGTCGGGCTGGCCCAGCGCCTCGTCGCGGAGCTGCGACGAAGGCGCGGGGTGTTCCCCGGCGTGCTGAGGGTCGACTGCAACGGCAGTGGCGCGTTCGCCCTCCGCGTGCCCACCAAGCGGCCCACTGCCCTCGTCGCGCTCCACGAGGCCGAGCGAGTGCCGGATCTCGCTCTCCTCCAGCACGCCGCCAACATCGCGGCGCTGGAGGTGGAGCGGATCAACGCCGAGCGAGAGCACGACATGCGTCTGGGATCCGAGCTCCTGTCCGCAATGGTCGAGCGCCGGATCGAGCCGACCTCCGCGGCCCAGCAGCTGGGAGAGCACGGCATCGTGCCGGACAGCGCCGTGCTGGTCGCCTTTCGTCCCATCGCATCGGCCGCGAACCACCGCAACCTGCACCACGACTTGGCCCAGCGCGAGGTGCCGCATCTCGTCCTGTGGACTCCCGAGCGCTGCCTGGTCGCTCTCCCGGACACGGAGCAGGCGCAGACCGCTCTTCGAGGTGCCGTGGGTTCCGGGGTGGCGCTTGGGGTCAGCGATCCGCTGCGCCGCCCGGACCGCGCCACCGACGCGGCGAGAGAGGCCCGCTGGGCTCAGACCGCTGCACACACGTTGACCCAGCCACTCGTTCGCTATGGGGACGCCACGCCGCTGTTCCTGCCGCGCACTCTGGGAGAGGCCGAGCGTGCGGCGGACCGTGTGCTCGGGCCGCTGTTGGAGTACGACGAAACACACGCGACGGAGCTGCTGCACTCGCTGAGCGTCTTCCTCGAGCAGAATCGTTCGTGGCAGCGCTCCGCCGAGCTCCTGCACGTGCACAAGCAGACCTTGGTCTACCGGATGCACCGGGTCGAGGACCTCACTGGGCGCGAGCTCCGCAGCACCGCCGACATCGTGGAGCTGTGGATGGCGCTGCGAGCGCTCGAGTTCAGCCGGGCGGAGGTAAGCCCCCGCCCTGCGGCCGGCGCCTAGAGACCGTCGGGACGGGGCCAGGCAGAGTTCGCGCGCTCGGTGTCGAGGCGGTAGTCGGTGCTCCGCAGCTCCGCGAGGCGGCGTCCGAGCTCTCGTGCCCGGCCAAGTGGATCGCTTGGATCGAGCTCTACGTCGCGCCGTTTGTTGCCGATTCCCTGCACCACCCCCACGAACTCCGAGTGCGTGTAGCGCGCGTACTCCTGGATCTCGTGGATCACTCCGAGCGGCGCGCCCGGATAGCTCTCTTCGGAAGCAATCACCAGGGCGAAGCGCTTGCCCATGAGCCCCTCGACGAAGAGATCCGCCTCTGGCTCGGAGGCAGCGATGAAACAGAAGATCCGGTCGAGGAACGCCTTCAGCTGAGCAGAGACCCCGTACCAGTACAGCGGTGTGCCGAAGATGACCGCCTGGGCCGGGAGCACCTGGTCGCGCAGGAGGGCCTCGAAGCCGTCGTCGATCGTGCAGCGTCCGCTGTCGTCGCGGCAGCGCCGGCAGTCACGGAGCAGGTGCCGAACGTGGTCGTCCACGTATACGAGCTCCGCGCGGTGGCCCGCTTCGCGGGCTCCTTCTACAGCGGCTTCTGTGAGCAGGAACGAATTGCCGTCCCGGCGTGGGCTGGCGCTCAGGCCGAGGACTCTCACGAGCGATTGCGCCGGACGACGGTCAGAGCGGCTCGGCCGGCGACGACGGCGCGGCTGGCGGTGTCGACCAGTCCACAGCATTGGGGTCGGCCACGAGGCGGTCCTCCGCGGCGACCACCCTCTGCCTCACGAAGAGATAGGCCAGTACGCCCAGAACACCGATGATCCCGGTCATGAGGAAGACGGCCCAGTCCTGGTACCAGGGCACGCCCTCGGCGCGTGGCCAGGCGATGTTGAAGTACTCGAACACCAGCCAGACGGAGGCCGCGACCGTCACCAGCATTCCGCAGCGACCGAGGTTCCATTCCCCAGCGGTCCAGCGGCCCCTCAGGCGCGCAATCAGGGCTCCGATCACCGGCAGCGCGAACGAGAGGTAGAACCCGCCGGTGGCCATCGAGATCAGCGTGAGGTAGACGTCCTCGGACTGTGTCGAGACGAGCAGAATGGCGGCGATCACGGCGGTGGTGAGGATCGTGTTCACCGGGAGCCTCGCGCGCGACGACAGCTTCTTGAGCACTCCGGACGCCGGCAGGACCTCGGCTCGAGCAAAGGCCCACATCACGCGGGAGCAGTTGGTCTGGATCGCGAGCAGGCTGGCGGTGAAGCCGACGATGAAGAGCACGAACAGTGGTCGCGTGATGCCGGAGCCCAGCTGGAAGCTGATCGTGTCCGCCACCGGATCGGCCACCTTGCCGCTGATCACGGCGTCGAAGTCCGGGATGGCCAGGATCAGAGCGAGGGAGGCGTAGGTCACCACCGCGGCCACGGTGACCAGGGACAGGATGATCGCCTTGGGCACGTCCACCCGGGGCTGCGGCGTCTCCTCCGCCACCGACCCGGCGGTCTCGAAGCCGACGTACGTCCATCCGATGAACCGACCGCCGCGAAGAACCCTGCCCAGACGTAGCCGCCCGGCCCCGCTCCGGCACCCGAGCTCTCGAATATCGAGGACAGGGGCTGTTCGTTGTGGAAGAAGAGCAGCACCGTGCCGATGCCGAGCGAGCCGATCACCTCGGCGGCGATGCTCGCGATCATGAACGCCTTGAGGGTCGCCCGTGAGGCGAGGTTCATCAGCGTGCCGAAGGCCAGGAACCCCATCGCGACGAACAGCTGCGTGTGCGGCTCGAACGGGTCGATGTCGAGCACCACCGGCACGAAGCCCGCCGCGCCGTAGGCCACCGCCACCATCGTGATCATCAGGGTCCACATGTAGGCCCAGCCGGCCGCCCAGCCGTAGCTCTCGTGGATGAGCCGCCGCGACCACTGATAGAGGCTGCCCTCGTACGGCCAGCGTGACGCGAGCTCGGCGAAGACCATCGCCACGAGCAACTGGCCGCCCAGCACGACGAAGAAGCCCCACCACATTGCCGGACCCGCGGACACGAAGGCGAAGGCGAAGATCCCGTACAGCGCGACGATCGGCGAGATGAACGCGAAGGCCAGGGCGAAGATCGCGAACAGCGAGAACTCGCGCTTGAGCCCCTCGCCTTCGCCGCCGGTGGTCGGGGCGTCGGCGTCGCCGGGGGCTGCTTCTCCGCGGACCTCGGTCACGGCACCCTCCCTTTCGCCTTGCCCAGACATTCGCCGCCGGTGCCGGCGACGCTACGCCGCAATTCTGCGCAACCCGGAGGAGATCGAGCAAGACGACGATCGTACGAAGGCCAGTCCCGGTTTTGGTTCTTCGTCCGAGTGTCCTTGACCCTCACGGCCGGCGTCTGTATCTAGAACGACGGCTGGCCGTTACGCAAGCGCAGAGGGGAGCTCCCATGGGCATGTTCCACAGTCACGGCAAGGGCGATGGTCATTTCGACCGCGGCGGTTTGCGTGGGATGCAGGTGCTCAAGCGGCTCAAGGACATCACCGATCGGCGTACGCGCGAGCAGTTGGAGCGGGGTTTGGATCTGGGGCTGGAGGCGGCGCCTTCGGTGCAGGACCGTACGATTTCGCTGTTTTCCCGAGGGGCGCAGCCGGCCTTCGCCGGGATCAACACGTTCATCAAGGCGCCTTACTGCGAGAACATTCGCGATGTCGGCAAGTACGACGTGGCCGTGGTGGGGGCGCCGTTCGACATGGGCACGACCTACCGGGCGGGGTGCCGTTTCGGCCCGCAGGCGGTGCGGCGGATCTCGGCGCTATACGACTCCTACAACGCCGACATGGGAGTCGACCTGTACGAGGAGCTCAACCTGTGTGACGCGGGAGACATCTTCGTGATCCCGTCGAACATCGAGAAGAGCTTCGACCAGATCGATATGGCGGTGTCGTTCATTCATGAGCAGGGGGCCTTTCCGGTGGTGATCGGCGGCGATCACTCGATCGGCTATCCGGACGTGCGTGCGATCGCTCCCCACATCGAGGGCAAGGTGGGGATCATCCACCTGGACCGGCATATCGACATGCAGGAGCGCGATATGGACGAGCGCATGCACACCACGCCCTGGTTCCATGCCTCGAACATCCCCAACGCTCCGGCGGCCAACCTGGTCCAGATGGGCATCGGCGGCTGGTATGGGTCGCGGCCGGGCATGAAGGTGGCGCAGCGAGCGCGGCTCTACGGTGATCACGATCTCAGACGTCGAGGAGCTCGGGGTCGAGAAGGCGGTCGAGGTTGCGCTGGAGTGCGCCTGGAAGGACGCCGAGGCGGTCTTCCTGTCGTTCGACATCGACTCGATCGATTCCGGGTTCGTTCCCGGGACGGGGTCGCCCGAGCCGGGCGGCCTGCTGCCGCGCGAAGCGCTCAAGGCGCTCCGGATGGTGGCCCGCGAGGGGATCTGCGGAATGGAGGTGGTCGAGATCGCCCCGCCCTACGACGTCTCCGACATGACCGCCCAGCTCGGCGCCCGCGCGATCATGGACGTGCTCGGCACCCTGGTCGAAGAAGGGCACCTCGGCAGCCGCCCCTCACGCCAGGAACGCGAGCGCAGGGAGCACGAGGCGCGCCAGGAATCCGAGCTGAGCTGGCTCGCCGGGAGGCGGGCCGTCGCCGTTCTGTCGTTCGACGTGGACGCCGAGTCGCCGATTCTCGCCCAGGGCCGGCGCTACGCGAGACACGCGATGGTCATGACCCATCAGGCCTACGGGCCGCTCGTCGGCGTTCCGCGCCTGCTCGAGCTGCTGTCGGACTACGAGTTGACCGCCACGTTCTTCGTGCCGGGCCTGACCGCCGAGCGTTATCCCGAGACCGTGCAGCGCATCGTCGAGGGCGGCCACGAGGTAGGCCACCACTCCTACAGCCATCGCAGCCCGGTAGATCTGTCGCCCGCCGATGAGCGCCGCGACTTCGAACGGGCGCTCGCCGCGCTCGAGCATCTCGGTGTGGAGCCCTCGGGTCACCGCGCCGCTCTCTGGGAGGCGAGCTGGCAGACGCCGCAGCTTGTGGCTGAGTACGGGCTGAAATACGACTCGAGCCTGATGGACTCCGATCGCCCCTACCGGCTGCGGGTCGGCGAGACCACGATCGCCGAGCTTCCCCCGCACTGGGGCCTTGACGACTGGGAGCAATATGCGTTCCTGCCGCGGCCCGCCATCGGCAGCGTCATCGAGTCACCGACCAAGGTGGTCGAGCTCTGGCGAGCCGAGCTCGACGGGATGCGCCGCCACGGCTGCCTGTTCATGCTCACCTGCCATCCGTTCCTGTCGGGCCGTCCCGGCCGCGTCGAAGCGTTGCGGGCGCTGATCGAGTACGCGCTGGAGGCCGGCGACGTGGATTTCGCCACCGGCGCGGGCGTCGCCGAGCGGGCGCTGGCGGATCCGGAGCTGGAGGAGCGCGACCTGGATCCGGTGGAGGTCGATCCCGAGGTCTATCCCGAGGAGTGAGGGCCGCTAGGCGAAGCCGCGGCTGGTGCCGCCGTTCGGCTGCAGTATCTGTCCGACGAACGCTCCGGCGGCGTCCGTGGTGAGGAAAGTGGCCAGCGCCGCGATCTCCTTCGGGTCGCCGATTCGGCCGATGGGAGTGTCCTCGGCGTAGCGACGCCGGATCTCCTCGGCCGACACACCCGCGTCCCGGGCGTCGACGTCCAGCTGGGGCGTGTCCATGATCCCGGGGGCGATCGCGTTGACCAGGATGTTCTCCGGTCCGAGCTCGCGGCCCAGCGTCTTGGCGAACGAGATGAGCCCCATCTTCGAGGCGGCGTACGCCGAGGCGTTCGCCCAGCCCACCACTCCGAACTCCGAGGCGATGATCACGATTCGCCCTCGTCCGAGCTGCCGCATGCCCGGCAGCGCCGAGCGCACGAGGAAGAACGTCCCCGACAGGTTGACGTCGACGTTGCGCCACCAGTCATCGGGGTCGTGCTCGAGAAAGGGCATCATGCTCATGTAGGCGTGGTTGGCCACGAGCAGCTCGATCGAGCCGAGCGCCCGCGTCGCTTCGCTTACCGCGCGCTCGACCGCGGCCGGGTCGGACACGTCGGCCACGACGGCGACGCCGTTGGTCTGCTCGGCCAGGTGGTCGAGCTCCGGGGAGGGCCGGCGGTCGTTCACGGCTACGCGAGCGCCCTCGGCCGCGAGTCGCAGCGCGATGGCTCGTCCGAGGCCCTGAGCCGCTCCGCTCACGAGGGCAACCCGGCCGTCGAGCCGCTGCATCAGATCACGGCCCCGGCGTTGGGCGAGAGGGTCTGACCGGCGAAGTAGGAGCCCTCCTCGAGTAGGAAGAGCACCGTCTCGGCCACCTCTTCGGGGGTCACGAGACGGCCGAGCGGGAGCGAGGCGAGGTAGTCCGGCTCCCGCCACGGTGAGTTGGGCTCGAGCAACGGCGTGTCGGTGGGGCCCGGCGCCACGCTGTTCACGCGTATCCCCAGCGGCGCGAGCTCCGCGCCCAGCGACCGGGTCAGGCCGATCATCGCCCCCTTGGCCGCCACGTAGTGGGCATCGCCGCCGCCACCCGCGATGGCGAGCTCGGATGAGATCGTCACGACGGACCCCTCTCCGGCGGCGCGCATGCCGGGCAACACCGCCCACAGCGCGTTGACGACTCCACCGAGGTGCAGCCGGAGCATGCGGCTCCAGCGCTCGTCGTCGATTTCGGCGACGGGTACGAGCTCGTAGACCCCGGCCGCGGTCACCAGCGCCGATATCGCCCCCAGCTCGGTGGACACCCGTTCCGCCGCCTGGCTCATCGCGTTGCGATCGGTCACGTCGACCTCCAGCGAGAGGTCTGCCGGGGAGGTGCGCAGGTCGATTCCCGCAACTCTCCACCCCTCCTCGGAAAGCCGGCGGCAAAGCGAAGCCCCGATCCCGCTCGCCGCCCCGGTGATCAGCGCGACCTTCGCGTTCTCGCTCATGCGCGGCGCATCGTCTCACAGCCCGGGCGCGCGGCGGCTACGCTGCCCGCCGTGGCTCCCAACGAGCAGTCCGGCGAGCACGGCCCCGTCGGGCAGGTCGACGCGCTCGCAGTCCCGCGCTTTGCCGGGGTCCGCACCTTCGCTCGCCTGCCGGCGCTCACGGACGTCGGCCGAGCCGACGTGGCTGTGCTCGGGGCGCCGTTCGACGCGCCACGACCTTTCGCGCCGGGGCGCGGTTCGGTCCGGCCGCCATCCGCGAGGCGTCGCTGCTGCTGCGGCCCTACAACGACTCGCAGGACATTGCCCCCTTCGAGGCCGTCCAGGTCGCCGACGCGGGCGACGCGCCGGCCAGCCCGGTGGACATCGAGATGGGACACGCGGCCATCGAGCAGGCGAGCCGGGCGGCCACCACGGCCGGCGCGCGTGTGCTCGGCCTGGGCGGAGACCACTCCGTAAGCCTCCCGTTGCTGCGGGCCGCCTCCTCGGCCCACGGCCCGCTGTCACTGATACAGCTGGACGCGCACACCGATACCTGGGACTCCTACTTCGGTGCCCGCTACACGCACGGGACGATCTTCCGGCGGGCGGCGGAGGAGGGTCTGATCGACGCCGGCGCGTCGGTGCAGATCGGCCTTCGCGGCTCGCTCTACGGAGCCGGGGATCTCGACGAGAACCGTGAGCTGGGCTTCAGCACGCTGCTGGCGCGTGACTTCGACGCCAAGGGCGTTGCGGGCGCCCTCGAGCTGGTGGCGGCAACCGTCCGCGCGCCGCTCTACGTGACCGTCGACATCGACGTGCTCGACCCCGCGTTCGCGCCGGGCACCGGCACGCCCGAGGCCGGTGGCCTGACCAGCCGCGAGCTGCTGGCCATCCTCTCCGGGCTGGCCGGTCTCGATCTCAGCATCGCCGGGGCCGACGTCGTGGAGGTGTCGCCGCCCTACGATCCCTCCGGAGTAACGGCGGTCGCCGGCGCCAACGCCGCGTACGAGCTGGTCGCTCTACTGGCGGCTCAGAGGTGATGCTCAGCGTGGGCGTAGAGCATCTGCGACAGCACCTCCCAGACGAGCCTCGCCGTCACCCCGCTGGGGTCATAGACGGGACATAGCTCGACGTTGTCCACCGCGGTCAGGCCGCGCTCCCCGATCATCTGGCCGATCCGGATGATCTCGTGGCTCGTGAACCCGCCGGGCTCCGGCCCCGTGGTCCCGGGCGCGAACGCCGAGTCGATCGAGTCGGTGTCGAAGGTCACGTAGACCGCGTCGACGCCGTCCCAGACCCGGTCCAGGACGCTGCTCACCGTCGCCTCGACTCCTTCCCGCCGCAACTGGGACATCGGATAGACCGGGATCTGACGGTCGCGCACCTCTTGCCACCAGTCGCGCACGTTGATCGTGCCCCGGATGCCGATCACCGCCATGTTCTCGACGCTGAGGTTTCCGAGCTCGGTGGCCCGGATCAGCCCGTTGCAGTTGGTTTGCCGTTCGCCACCGATCTCGACACCGGCATCGAGATGGGCGTCGATCTGCAGATATCCCATTCGCTTCCCGGAACCCAGGTGCCGGCTCAGGGCCCGCGCGCCCGGTATGCAGAGCGAGTGGTCGCCGCCGACGGCGATCGGAATCGCGCCGGCCGACAGAATCGCCTCCAGCCTGTCCTGAACCAGCTCGTGGGTGCGTGTGACGTTGCCGATGGCCAGCGGCGCATCGCCGCAGTCGACGAGTCCGTAGGCCTCGAACAGGTCGATGTCCCATTCGAACGACCACGGGAAGCACATGTTCGACGCGATCCGCAGCCCGCGCGGCCCGTTCGCCGAGCCGGGCCGCTCGATCGCCGCGTTGGCGCCGTCGAACGGGAAGCCGAGGAAAGCGGCTCGCGCACCGTGTGCCTCGAGCTCGTCGACCGGGACGTGGGGGGCGCCGAGCAGCGAAACGACGCCACTGGTGATGGCCGCGAAGTTGTTGCTTGGTTGGGTCGTATCGGCCACCGCGGGCCAACTCTATGTGGCCGGGGGCTCACCCGCCTGACCCAAACGCGATCGAAAGCAGGCTGCGGTGTAGCGTCCGGCCTGGCGTGAATGCGCTCATGTCCCTGTACCCGCCGGGGAGCGGCACGGACGCCGACGGGATGCTTCTGATCGGCGGCTGCCGCGCCGACGAGATCGCCTCGGAGTTCGGGACGCCCACGCTTGTCGTCGCGGAGAACGCCCTGCGCGAGCGGGCGCGCGAGTACCGGCGCGGGCTTGCCGCGCGCTGGCCCAGGTCGCGGGTGGTGTTCGCCTCCAAGGCCTTCCCCTGCACCGCGGTCCAGCGCGTGATGGTCGAGGAGGGACTCGGTCTCGACGTGGCCGGCGGCGGCGAGATCGTGACCGCGCTGAGGGCGCGGGCCGAGCCCCGCGCTCTCGTCCTGCACGGCAACGCCAAGAGCGACGAGGAGGTCGCCATGGCGGTGGAGCAGGGGATCGGGCTCGTGGTGGTCGACAACGCCGACGACATCGACCGCCTCGAGACCGCCCTGGGTGACGGGCGCACCCAGGACGTGCTTGTGAGGGTGATCCCGGGAGTGGCTGCCGACACGCATGCGAGCGTGCTCACCGGCCAGGAGGGATCGAAGTTCGGGCTCGCGCCGCCGGCGGCCGCGCAGGTCATAGAACGCATCGAGCACAGCCCGTGCCTGCGCATGCGCGGACTGCACGTGCATGTGGGGTCTCAGATCATGGACATCGAGCCGTTCGTGCGGTCGGTGGCAGCGGTTGCGGAGCTCGGAGAGTTCGCGGTGTACGACCTGGGCGGCGGTCTCGGCGCCCGCTACACGCACGGCGACCAGCCGCCGAGTGTGGGCGAGTACCTCGACGCGCTGGTCGGGAGCCGCGCGCGAGCACCTGCCGGCGGACTCTGAGCTGATCGTCGAGCCGGGCCGCAGCGTGGTGGCGTCGGCCGCGGCCACGCTGTATCGCGTCGTGACGGTCAAGCGCGAGAGGGTCACCTTCGTGGCCGTCGACGGCGGCATGGGCGACAACCTCGAGGTGGCGCTCTATGGCCAGCGCTTCGAGGGCGCAATCGCCGGCCGGCTGGACTCCACCGACGGGGAAGCGGTGACCGTGGTGGGCCGGCACTGCGAGAGCGGGGACGTGCTGATCGACGGCATCCGCCTCGCGGCGCCCCGGGTCGGCGACCTTCTCGCCGTCCCGGCCACCGGGGCGTACACCTTCACGATGGCCAACAACTACAACGGCAACCGCCGCATACCCGTGGTGTTCGTCGCGGACGGCAGGGCCCGGCTCGTGGTGCGCCGCGAGACCTGGGACGACCTGCTCGCGCGGGACGTCGACGAGGAGCGCCGCCTGACCACCCAAAGGACGCCGCCGCGTCTCCGGAATGGGGGATTGCGCCCTGCTCGGCAGCGTGGGAGGGTCGAGGAGACTCGCATCCCCGAAGTACTAAGGAGGACCATGAAATTCATGGTCACCGCCAGGCCGCGGCCTCTGCCCCCGCCGCCCGACCTCGTGCGCCAGGCTCAGGCCTGGCTGCAGGCGAAGCTCGACGATGGGACCTTCGACGGCGTCTACGCCTACCCGGAGGGCGGCGGTTGCAGCATCGGCACCTACGACTCGCACGAGCAGCTGATGGAGCAGCTCATGGAGTATCCGCTGTCGCCGTTCGTCGATTTCGAAGTGCAGGCCCTGGTCGACCTGGACGCAGCGTTCGACCGCTTCATCCCGTTCGCGGAGGCGATGAGCGCCCAGATGGCCGCCCAGGCCGGCTCATAGAACGAGCTACCGGCTAGGGACCGGCCCAGTCGGGCGTCCGGCAGGGCGCGCTGCCGCAGACCTCCACGATCTCCCCGTCGCGGCGCAGGAACTCCGCGATCTGCCGGCGCACGGCGGGGGAGGTCTCGATCACGTAGTCGTGGGGGTCCTGATTGCCGCTCGGCGGAGTGTTGTCGGGGGGCGGCGGGTTGGTTCCCTTGGGCACGCCGTCCTGGATCCGGTTGGGTCCGATGTCCCAGACGACCATGCCGTTGGCATCGCGTGGCAGCCGGCCGAGCGGAGGAATGCCGAATTGAGGGATGGCGTCGAGGCTGCGGCCGGGGTCGAGCGCGGGCCGGCGCAGCCGGGCGCCGATCGTTCGCGCCATCACCTCGGTCGTCACGTTGGCCACCTGGTGGTCGCCGAAGGCCATCTCGATCAGCACGCGGTGCGCGGGCGTGTTCGGCAGCGGGTCGCGGGTCATGTGCTGGGCATAGCCGTTCGGCTCGCCGCGGTCCCAGACCATCTGGATCAGCGCGAAGATCAGCGGTCGCTCACGGTCGCTCGGGTAGCCGAGCTCGAGGATGCCCGCGAAGTCGAGTGTGGTGTCGGGCTCGTCGAAGTCGACGCTGCGGTCGAGGAGCGTCGAGTAGTTCATGCCGGGCACGTACAGCACGGACCGTGTCACGTCCGGCGACAGCGCCGTGAGCGCGCCGCCGAGGATGCCCCCCTGGCTGTTGCCGTAATAGAACACGTCGTCGCTGTCGATCACCGAGCTGCCGCCGAACATGAAGGCGGGGTCGGCGGCCAGCCCGTCGGGGCGGTTGAGCAGGCGGCCCAGGAACATGAAGTTCAGGAAACCCTGCTGCAGCCGGTCGGCGAGCGCCGGAAAGCCGGACAGCTCGAGCAGCGATGGGATGGCCACCGTGGAGACGTCCTCCTCGGCCATTCCGCTCCAGTCGGTGGCGCACACCAGGACGTTGTTCTCGTCGCCCAGCTGGTGGACGTTGCGCGATCCGCGAGCCTCGCCGATCGAGCCGAACAGGCCGTGGCCGTAGAGCGAGGGGCGAGCCGGGGTAACCGCGGTCCCGTTCCACGCCGAGCGGGGGATGTTGCACACGAAGCGGGCCGACATGGCGTTGCCGGGCGTTTGTTGTGGCAGCCCGTCCGCACCCAGCTGGTAGCGCCCGCCCGGTGCGCACCCGGGAGAGCTCAGGTAGCACGGGACGGTGAACGTTCCCTCCACCTGACGCGCGAGCGACGCGTTCTCGGCAGTGCTGAAATCACGCACGGTCGTGACGCTGTAGGCGGGCGGGCGACCGCTGGGCCGCCGGTCGCTGAGGTCGGTGTCGCCGAGCTGCGCGAAGGCGTCGTCGCGGATGTGCAGCGCGCGCTCCGACAGACTGCGCTCGCTGGCCACCGTGAAGTCCCAGGCCAGGTACAGGTGCCGGCGCTCGATCTTCGCGCGCTGCAGGGTGCGCAGCAGGGACCGCATGTGCCCGCGGCGGCCCTCGATCACCGGGTCGCGGGTATGGATCCGGTCGCGGTAGACGCGGAAGCCCGCCGGCGCCTCGAGCCGCCGTCCGTCGGCGCCTCGCAGGTTGCTCAGCGAGACGATGTAGCGGTGACCCTCCCTGAAGTTCCTGCCCGGGCGGATGATCAGCTGACGGTCCTCGTCGCTCGCGGCCTTCGCGTCGAGCTCGGCCCACACCAGCTGGCGCTCCCGGGTGGCCGCGTCGATCACCACCACGGGCTGGCGGCGATCGAAGGCCCGCGCCATGACGCGGCTCGACACGATGCCCGAGCGCTCGAAGTCGAGTCCGGGCACGTGCACGAGAATCGAGCTGCCCGGGCTGAAGCCGTCCGCGCGGTTCCACTCGGTGGGATCGATGTGCACGCCCTGGGCGTTGGCCGGCATCGATTCGCGGGCCAGGTTCACGCGCCGGCCGGTGTCGGAGCTTCGGTCGGGCCGGGTGAACCAGTCGTTGGGAAACGGCTGCAGGCACACCGAGGGATCGAGGAAGTCGCAGCGGTCGGCGCTCGAGGTGTCGATCGGCGGGACTCCGGGCTGTGCGGCGGCCGGTGCGGCCGGCGCGAGAAGGACCAGCGCCGACAGCAGCAGCGCTCGCGCGCTCACGGGGTCGGCCGGAAGATCGGGCCGCGGTCGATCACCGGTTGCAGGAGCTCCTGGTCGAAGTCGTCTTCGAGCTTCTTCGCCTGCTGGCCGGGATAGCCGAGGCGGTCGCGCACCTCGGGGCTGATGAAGTAGCCGCCCGCCACCGCCGTGGTGAGCGCCTCGAACAGCTCCGGCGCCTCGGACTCGAGGCGGGCCACCTCGGCGGCGGGATCCTTGCCGCGGGCGGCAGCCGCGATCTCGCGCAGCGGCTCCTCCAGGTCGGCGCGTGCGGCCAGCACCTCGTCGAGCAGGCTCTGCGTGGCCCCGGCCTCGCTGGCCGATGGCATTCCCTCGGCGGCGGGGATCAGCGCGTCGGCGAGCCCGGCGAGGGTCTCGCGGTCGAGCCCGGACGCCGCGGCCGACGGCTCGCTCATCGTGCCTCCTTCTGGTCGCGGCGCGTCTCGATCAGGTGCTCGGCGGAGCGCAGCGCCATCGCCGCGATGGTGGCCGTGGGGTTCATGCCCGACGACGTGGGCCAGACCGATCCGTCGAAGATGAACAGGTTCTCCACGTCGTGGCAGCGGCCCCAGGGGTCGACCACCGAGGTGGCGGGGTCTTCACCCATCTTGCACGTGCCGAGGATGTGCCAGCCGGTGGCGGAGATGAACGGGGCGATGATCACGTCGTGGGCGCCGGCGGCCAGCAGCGACTCGCGAGCCCGCTCGCGATGGAAGGCCATGAGCGTCTGGGAGTTCTCCGAGTTCGCGTAGTCGATCTTCACGCCGGGGATTCCGAAGTCGTCCGGGTGCTCGCTGTCGAGGGTGACCGTGTTCGACTCCTCGGGCAGGTCCTCGGCGATGATGCCCCACATCGCCGACCGGCCCAGGCGCCGCCTCACCTCGCTGTGGAAGCTCTCGCCCCACACGGCGTTCTCCTCGCCCCAGGGGTAGGCGCGGGTCATCGACAGCGGTCCGCCGGTGGGCTGAAGGCCCCACTTGGCGCCGCGCAGGAAGCCGCGCGACTCGTCCGTCTCGTAGAACTCGAGCGAGTGGATGTGCTGGCCCCACACGCCCTGCCAGCTCTCGAGGTCGTCGTCGAACAGGCCGGTGACGGTGCCGAACGGATGGAGCATCAGGCGCTTGCCCACGAGCCCGGATGAGTTGGCGAGGCCGCCGTTGTCGTCCGAGAGGAACAGCAGGCGCGGCGTTCCGATGCCGTTGGCGCAGACGATCGTGACGGCCGCCCGCTGGACGTGCTCGTTGCCGTCCGCGTCCAGATACTCCGCGCCCTCGATCAATCCGTCGTCACGGCGCAGCAGCCGCCGGACGCGCGAGCGGATCTTGAGCTCCACGCCCGCCTTCTGGTTCCCGGGCCAGTAGGTCCGGTCCACAGTCGCCTTGGCCCCGTCCGCGCAGCCCCACAGGCAGGTGGCGCGCTGCACGCACGGGTTGAGCGCGCCGTAGCGCCGCGTGGCTATCGCGTTGGGCCCCGGCCACCAGTGCCAGCCGAGGTCGTTGTGGGCCTTGGCCACCCGCCGGCCCATCGCGGACAGAGGCACGGGCGGCATCGGCGGTCCCGCACCCGGCGGGAAGGCGGTGTCGTTGGGGTGGCCCGATACGCCCCAGTCGCGCTCCACCCGCACGTAGAAGGGCTCGAGCTCCTCGTAGGTCAGCGGCCAGTCGTCGGCCACGCCGTCCAGGGAGCGGACCCGGAAGTCCGAGGGCAGGTTGCGCTGCCAGTGGGCCGCGTAGACCACCGAGCCGCCGCCCACGCCGTTCCACATCAGGGCCGTGATGTCGGAGTCGGAGTCCTCGATCGGATAGTCGCCGGGCGCGTCGCGCACGTTCGGGTCCCAGGCCCAGTACTGGCCGGAGGTGAGCTCGTAGTCGGGATGGTGAGAACGGGCCTTCTCGTAGTCCGGCCAGTCGCCCTGCTCGAGGCAGACCACGGACATTCCCGCCTCGGACAGCCGCTTGGCCGTGACCGCGCCGGAGGGCCCGGCGCCGATGATCAGCACGTCAGGATCGGACAAGCGAGGCGCTCCTTTTCAGAGCCGCGTCCGCGGCGAGGGGACCGAACACCAGGCCGAGCACGAGACCGCCGACGTAGCCCGTGTCCTGCAGGCCGCCGACGTCGGCCCCCGCGGCGAACAGGCCCGGGATGGGCCGCCGGTGCGAGTCGCGCACCTGGCCGCCGGCGTCCGCGGCCAGACCGCCGAACGTGAAGGTCAGGGTGGGCTGCACCTCGAGCGCCCAGAACGGCGGCTCGCTCAGACCGCGGCCCGCGAGCATCCCCGCTCCGGCGCCGCTGTGGCCGGCGAGCTCGTCCAGCGTCGGGAAGCTCGCGATCCGCGCCCCGGCGGCGCGGGCCAGCTCGAAACGGTCGACGTCCTGGCCGTGAGGGTAGGGCGGTCCCACTGCGTGCTCACGCCGGACACGCTCGTCGCACAGGAGCAGCCCGCGGGCACCGGGCTCGCGCAGCAGTGCCTGGTTCGACACCTCGTCGCCCCACTTCTCGCTGGTGAAGCGGCTGCCGTCGCGGTTGACCAGCACGCATTCGCGCGACTGGTACTGGGTGAGGGGGAGGAAGTCCCCCTCCTCGAAGCGGGCGAGCGGGCTCGGCACCAGGTGCCCGTAGAAGCCTTCCATCGGTCCGGCCAGGGCCGCCCCCGCCGCCCGGCCCATCCGCAGCCCGTCGCCCGTCGAGCCGGGATTCGACCGCACCGGCATCGCATCGGCCCCTGGGCCGAGGAACTCGCGCACGGCGACGGGATCACCCTGGAAGCCTCCCGTGGCCAGCAGGACGGAGCCGGCCGGCTGCTCGGCGGGCTCGTCTGCGAGCACGGCTCCGCGGACGGCGCCGTCGCCGTCGAGCAGAAGCTCCGCGACCGCCGTCCCGCGACGGATCTCCCCACCGGCCTCGAGCACGTCGTCCGCCCAGCGGGCAAGCAGGCCGTGGATGTCGATCTGCACGGCCACCCCGAAGCCCATCTGGCCCGTCCAGCGCTCGGAGACCTCGACTCCCGCGTCGCGCGCGAGCTCGACCGCGCCGTCGAAGCCGTCCACCAGCACCCGCCCGAGCTCGCGGTCACCCCGCGGGCAGACCTGCTCGAAGGTGTGCAGGTCCGGAGCCGTCCACAGGATCCCCGCGGACAGCGCCCCCGAGCCGCCGAGCCGCTCGCCCTTCTCCACCACCAGCACCCGCGCGCCCTGGCGCGCCGCGTGCGCGGCCGCCGCCATGCCGGCCACGCCGCCGCCGGCCACCAGGAGGTCGGGACCGCCTGCCGCCACTAGTACGGGTACTCGACCGGCGCCCGCTGCACTCCGATCCAGCGCCGCTCGGTGAACTCCTCCAGGTTGGCCTCGCCGCCGGAGCGGCCGCCCAGTCCCGAGTGCCCCATCCCGCCGAAGGGGACGTGGGCCTCGTCGAGGGCGGTCGAGTCGTTCACGTGGACCATCCCCGAGTGCACGCCTTCGGCGAAGGCGAGCCCGCGGGCGGCGGATCCGGTGTAGACGGCGTTGACCAGCCCGTAGGGCGTGTCGTTCACCAGGCGCAGCGCCTCCGTGTCGTCGTCCACCGCCAGCACCGGCGCGATGGGGCCGAAGATCTCCTCGGTCCAGATCGGCATCTCGGTGGTCACGTCCACCACCACGGTGGGCCGGTAGAACAGGCCGTCGAAGCTGCCTCCCTCGACCACCCGTGCGCCCATCTCCACCGAGCGCTCGAGGAGATCGTGCGCGCGACTCACCTGCGGCTCGGAGATCATCGGGCCGAGGCCGACCTCCGCCGTGTTCGGATCGCCCAGCTCGATCCCCTTGGCCCGGGCGGCGAGGCGCTCGACGTAGTCGTCGAACAGGTCACGCGCCACGAGGTGGCGGCCGGCCGTGATGCAGGTCTGCCCCATGTAGTGGAAGGCCGACCATGCGCCGACCATGCTGGCCGCGTCCACGTCGGCGTCGTCGAGCACCACGAAGGCGTTGTTGCCTCCTAGCTCGAGCGAGACGCGCTTGAAGTCGCCCGCGCCCTGGATCGCGATCTCGCGGCCCACGGCCGACGAGCCGGTGAAGTGGATCATGTTCACGCCCGAGTGGGCCACCAGCTGCTTGCCGGTCTCGTCGTCCCCCGACAGGGCGTTGAGGATGCCGGGAGGCGCGCCGGCCTCAGCGAACAGCTCGGCGATCAGCAGCGCGCCGGTGAGCGGGGTCTCGGGAGCGGGCTTGAGCACCACGGTGTTGCCGAGCGCAAGCGCGGGCGCGATCACCCGGAAGCCGAGCACCACCGGGAAGTTCCAGGGCGTGATGGCCGCGACGACCCCCACCGGCAGGCGCTGGACCAGGCTCAGCTTGCCCGTGTTGTGGGAGGGGAGCACCTCGGCCGTGGCGCGCGAGGCGAGCCCGGCCGCCTCGTAGAGCTCGTTCTGAGCCGCGCCGACCTCGTACTGGGCCTTGCCCGGGATGCCTCCGGTCTCGCGCACGATCAGCGCGGTCACCTCGTCGGCGCGCTCCTCGAGCACGCGGGCCACGCGGCGCAGCAGACCCGCACGCTCGTCGTAGCCGAGCGCCGCCCAGCCCGGCTGGGCCGCCTGGGCCGCCCGCACGGCACTGTCGACATCGGCCTCGGAGGCCACGCCGGCCCGCGCCAGCTCCTCCCCGGTCGCCTTGTCGGTTATCGGCGCTAGACGTCCGCCCTCCGGCTCCTTGAACTCGCCGTCGACGAAGATCCTGCCGACCCACGGCCGTTCCTGCGCAACGGTGGCCATAGCCGACTCCTCCCTCCCCGGTTATCGTTTTCCGTGACGCTAAAGGCGATCATCCGACGATGTCAAGCGATATCCATGTAAACGTTTGCCAGTGGAGCGCCGCGCGCTGAGCCGCACTCGCTCCACCGGGTCGCTCGCCCACGTGGCCAAGGCGGCCGGCGTGTCGATCGCCACCGCGTCGCGGGTTCTCAACGGCTCCGCGCACCCGGTCTCCGACGCCACCCGCGAGCGCGTGCTCGTGGCCGCCCGGGAGCTCGGCTACTCGCCGAGCGCGCTGGCCCGCGCGCTGGTCACCCGCCGCAGCCGCATCATCGGGGTGATGGTGGGCGACATCGTGGACGCGTACTTCGCCGAGATCACGCGTGGGGTGGAGGACGTGGCCGGCCGTGCCGGCTACATGACGTTCGTGTGCAACGCGGACCGCCGGACGGAGGTGGAGCTGGCGCAGCTCGCGGTGTTGAGCGACTACCACGCCGAGGGGGTGGTGTTCGCCGGCAGCGGCTACCTCGATGACCCGCGCGGCCCCGAGCTCGCCGCGGCCGTGGAGCGAGCGCGCGAGCGGGGCATCCGGGTGGTGGCGCTGGCCATGCGCGACTTCGACGCTCCGCGCATCATGGCCGACAACCACGGCGCGGCCTTCGACGTGACCGACTACGTGCTGTCCCTCGGCCATCGCCGGGTCGCCTATATCGGCGGCCCGCCGGCCCTGTACGCGAGCCGTGACCGCGAACAGGGCTTCCGCGACGCGATGGCGGCGGCCGATGCAGGCCCAGGCCGCATCTACGAGGGCGACTTCTCCTACGAGCGCGGCTACTCCGCGACGCTTCAGATGATCGCCGACCCCGAGCCGCCCGAGGCCATCATCGGGGCCAACGACGAGACCGCGGTGGGCGCGCTCGCCGCGCTGCGCCAGGCGGGCATCGAGGTTCCCGGGCAGATCTCGGTTGCCGGTATGACGGACACGAGGACGGCCCGTTTCAGCGACATGACCACCGTGAGCGTGCCGATGTACCAGTTCGGAGCCGCCGCCGCGCAGCGCATCGTGGCGCGCGAGGACCCTCCCGACGAGACCGTGCTCCCCCACCGCGTTGTGCCCCGCTCGACCACGGCGCGGCGGCCAGTGGTCGCGTCCACCCGCGGCTAGCAGTACGAGACGAAGCGCTCGCGCACCGTGGCCATCAGCTCCGCCGTTGGCACCTCGGCCAGCGCCGGGTTGATCACCTCGACCTCGACCGGTCCGTCGTAGCCCGCCGCGTCGACCAGCCTGCGGATGCGGGGCAGGTCGATCACGCCGTCGCCCATCATCCCGCGCCCGGCGAGCACGTCCGGGGTGGGGGAGAGCCAGTCGGACACGTGGTAGCCGGCGATTCGTCCCTCGGCGCGCTCGATCAGGGAGTCGAGATGGGGGTCCCACCAGACGTGGTAGGCGTCGATCACCACGCCCACGTGGGCGGGATCGAAGCGCTCGGCCAGCTGCAGCGCCTGCGCGAGGGTCACCACCACGGAGCGCTCGGCGATCATCATCGGGTGCAGGGGCTCGATGCCCAGCCGCACGCCGCACTCGACGGCGTGAGGGGTGAGCGACTCGATCCCCTCGAGCACCTGCCGGCGTGCGGCCGCCAGGTCGCCGTCGGGGGCCGGCCCGCACACCAGCACGAGCACCGGCGCGCCGAGCTCAGCGGCCTCGTCCACGGCAGCGCGGTTGTCCGCGTCGCGCTCGCGGCGGCCCGCGGCGTCCGCGGCGGGGAAGAAGCCGCCGCGACAGAGGCTCGACACCCTGAGGCCCGCACCCCTGACCAGCTCGGCGGCACCGGGCGTGAGCTTGTGCCGCCAGGGCGCGAGCCAGCCGATGCCGGCCTCGGCGCAGGCCTCGACGACCTGCTCGAGAGAGAGGTGGTCGGCGGTGATCTCGTTGAACGAGAGGCGCGCGGGGTCGATGCTCACGGACGGATCCCGGCGAGCGCGAGCAGACGGCCCATGCGCTCGACCGCGAGCGCGGGGTCGCGCAGCAGGCCCGAGGCGTCGGCCAGGCGGACGAGATCGGCGAGGTGCACCAGCGTGCGGGCGCTCTCGGCCCCGGCGACCATCCGGAAGTGCTCCTGATGGCCGTTGAGCCAGGCGAGGAAGACGATGCCGGTCTTGTAGTGGTAGGTGGGCGAGGCGAACAATTTGCGGGCCAGCGGCCGGGTGGGGGCCAGGAGCTCGTCGAAGCGCGCGCGGTCGGATGCGTCCAGCGCCTGCAGAGCCGCCGAGGCCACCGGCGCGATCGCGTCGAAGACCCCGAGCAGAGCGTCGCTGCCGGAGCCGATCAGCGCCGGGAAGTTGAAGTCGTCGCCGGTGTAGAGGCGCACGCCTTCCGGCAATGCGGCGCGCAGGCGCAGCTCGAGCTCGTCGTCGAGCAGGGACAGCTTGATCCCGTCGATTCGCTCCGCGTGGGCGCCGATGAGCTCGGTCACCACCTCGAGCGCCGTGCCGGGGTCGGCCGCACCCCAGTAGCCGGCTAGCGCGGGGTCGAACATCGCGCCGAGCCAGTGCAGGATGAGCGGCCCCTGTGCCCGCTCCAGCACGGGGTCGAGCACCCGGCGGTAGTCCCCCGGACCGTCGGCCGAGGCCGCCAGCGCGCGGCTCGCCATCAGGATGGCCGGGCAGCCCTGCTCCTCGACGAAGGCGACCTGCTCGAGATAGGCGTCGCGGATGCGGGCGAGCGGGTGCCGGCCCGGGGGCAGCTGATCGGTGCCCGCGCCCGCGGCCAGGCGGCCGCCGCTGTCACGCGCGGCCTCCGCGGAACGGGCGATCAGCTCGCGTGCCTCGAGCCAGCCGAGGCCCATGCCGCGCTGGGCCGTGTCCATCGCCTCGGCCACCCCCAGTCCCCAGCTCCACAGGTGGCGTCGGTAGGCGAGCGTCGCGTCCCAGTCGAGGGCCGCGCCCACGGACTCGCCGGCGGCGAGCGGATCGGCCACCACGTGGGCGGCGGCGATGAACACGCGCGAGCGCAGCGGCTCGGCTGGGGGTTCCAGGGAGGGCGGGGCGGAGGGGACGAAGCGCTCGAGCGAGCCGTCGGCGCGCGGCAGCAGCAGCTCGCCGGTGGCCGCGATGCTCACGGCTCGAGCTCCGGAACCTCGACCATCCGCCGTTCTCGCCAGGAGAGCTCGGCCAGGTCGGCCAGCTGGACGCCCTTCGCGCCCTCCAGGAGGTCCCACGGGAAGGGCTCGTCCGCCACCACGTGGCGCAGGAACAGCTCCCACTGGATCTTGAAGCCGTTGTCGTAGTCGGTCTGGTCGGGCAGCTCGAGCCAGCCGGCCCGGAAGTCGATCGGGTTCTCGATGTCCGGGTTCCAGAGCGCGCGCGGCGTGGCGTCGCGGGGCTGGATACGGCAGCCGCGCAGCCCGGCTACCGCGCTCCCCTCGGTGCCGTCCACCTGGAACTCCACCAGCTCGTCGCGATTCACGCGCACGCACCACGACGAGTTGAGCTGGGCCACGATCCCGCCGTCGAGCTCGAAGGTCGCGTAGGCGGCGTCCTCCGCGGTGGCGCGGTAGGCGGCGCCCTGCTCGTCGGCCCGCTCGGGGATGTGGGTGGCGCCCACCGTGAATACGGTTCGCACCGGCGCGAACAGGTCGTCGAGCACGTAGCGCCAGTGCGGCAGCATGTCGGCCAGGATCCCGCCGCCGTCCTCCGCGCGGTAGTTCCAGGACGGCCTCTGAGCGGGGGGCTCGGGTCCCTCGAAGACCCAGTAGCCGAACTCCCCGCGCACGGACAGGATGCGCCCGAAGAAGCCGCTGTCTCGCAGCAGGCGCAGCTTTCGCAGCCCGGGCAGGAAGAGCTTGTCCTGCACCACGCCGTGCTTGACGCCGGCCTCCCGGGCCAGGCGGGCCAGGCGCAGCGCGCCATCGAGGCCGGGTGCCGAGGGCTTCTCGCAGTACACGTGCTTGCCGGCGGCGATGGCCTGCTCCATGCCCGCGGGCCGAGCCGTGGTGGCGGCGGCGTCGAAGTAGATCTCGCAGAGCGGATCGGCCAGCGCCTCGTCGAGGCTGGTGGTGAAGCGCTCGAGGCCGTGCTCGGCCGCCAGCGCGCTGAGCTTCGGCTCGCTTCGGCCCACCAGCACGGGCTCCGGCCAGATCGTGGGCCCGCCCGGCACCCGGACGCCGCCCTGCCGGCGGATGGCGAGGATCGAGCGGACGAGGTGCTGGTTGGTGCCCATCCGGCCCGTCACGCCGTTCATGGCGATCCCGACGCTGCGCAGCTCGCCCTCCCGTGAGCCGGCCGGCGCCGCGGCAGGCTCAGCGCTCATGGGCTTGGCAAACGCTTTCCGCCACCTCGGGGGCAGGCTAGCCCCTGGCCCGGCGGGCTGTCAACCGGGCAGGGGCGGGCTCAGCGGCGGACGCGGTAGTGGATGTGTGTGGCCTCGGGCGTGTCGATCACCCGAACGATCTCCAGCTCGACGCGCGACGCCAACACCTCGAACTGCCGGCGCCCGCCACCGAACAGCACCGGGATCTGGTGGATCACCAAGTCGTCCAGCACTCCGGCCTCGAGCGCCCGCTGCGCCGTGTAAGCGCCGAGCACGTGCACGTTTCGCTCCCCGGCGGCGGCCTTCGCCTGTGCCATCGCGCTGGCGATCCCGTCGGTCACGTAGGTCACCAACGGATAGTTCGCCACGGAAGGCCCGGGCGGCCGGTGACTGGGCACGAAGATCGGGACACCACTGCCGTGATGATCACCGCCCCAGTGATCGACCTGCTCGGCGGTACGCCGTCCCGCGAGCACGGCGCCGGCCGCCTGCATCTCGTCCCACAATGCGCCGGCCGGTCCGGCGGGCCGGCGGAACTCCCCTTCCGGAGTGACGAACCACTCATGCAGCCGGCCGAAGCCGTCGCCTCCTGGGTTGCCCGGTTCGTCATTGGGACCCGCGATGTACCCGTCGAGAGACATCGACATGTAGAGGACCGATGTGGACATGAGGTTGCTCCTTGTTTCGCCGGCGCAGCCCGTTCAGCTGCCGGGCTCGTGCAGCTCGAGCGTGGCCTCGCGCACCGAACGGATCCGGGTGAGGGTCTCGCGGTCCGGCTCGGGCGGCGGATCGACCTCGGTCCCGGCGCGGGTGTCCCAGCGCCGGGCCAGCTCGGCCGCGGGCTCGTCCTCCAGGCAGGCCGCGGCCTGGGCGGCGGCGCCCCGGGCCACCAGTTCGTCCGCGTCCGGCACGAGCACGCGGCGGCCTGACAGCCGGGCCACCACGCGCTGCCAGACCGAGCCGCGGGCGCCGCCTCCGATCAGGATCAGCGGCGCGTCGGGATCGAGGCCCGAGCCCTGGCGGGCGAGCTCGTCGAGCGCCTCCACCAGCGAGGCCGCCGCGCCCTCGTAGGCGGCCAGCAGGATCTCCTCACGGGTTGTCCCGATGACGCAGGCCGGCCACCATCCCGGCCGCACGGGGGAGGTCGGGGGTTCGCTCGCCGTCGAGGTAGGGGAGCACCACCGCCTCGGTGCGCTCCGCCGCGGCCTCACGGTCCAGGCCGAGCCACTCGGCGAAGCGGTCGACGGCCTGGGTGGCGTTGAGCGTCGCGGCTAGCGGCAGGAAGCCGCCGCCGGCGTCGGCGAACCCGGCCACCGTGCCGCTGGGGTCGACCGCGCGCTCGTCCATCACCGCGTAGGCGGTTCCCGACGTGCCGAGGCTCACCACCGGCTCACCCGGCGCCGCGCCCAGCCCGAGCGCTGCGCCCATGTTGTCGCCGGTGCCGGGACCCACCAGCGCGCCCTCGGGCAAGCCCAGCTGCCGCGGCGGCACTCGCGCCGACCTCACCCGCCGACCTCGGTGGGGCCCGAGCACCTCGGGCAGCAGCGAGCGGTCGAGCCGCACGTGGTCGAGCACCTCGTCGGAGTAGGTCTCGTCCCGGGTGGACCACCAGGCCGTGCCCGACGCGTCTCCGCGGTCGGTGACCGCGCGTCCACAGAGGCGCTCGGTGAGGAAATCGTGCGGCAGGCGCACCGCCGCGGCGGCGCCGGCCGGCGTCGGGCTCGTGCTTTCGCAGCCAGGCCCAGCGCGTGGCGGTGAACGAGGGTACGGGCACCACTCCTATCTCCTCGGCCCACCAGGACGGGCCGCCGAGGGCGGTGCGCAGCTGCAGTGGCCTCGGCGGAGGAGCGTGGTGTCGTTCCAGAGGATCGCGGGACGCAGCGGGCGCCCGTCGGAGCCGTTGACGACCAGCCCGTGCTGCTGGCCGGCAACGGCGATCGCGTGAACCTCTCGCGCCCGGCCGCTGTCCGAGGGCGAGCGCGCCGGCGAGCGCCTCCCACCACTGCTCGGGATCGGTCTCCCGCGCTCCGCCGCGGCCGCTCACGTCGTGCGGGGCGCGGCCCTCGGCCACCACCTCACCGCCGTCCGAGTCGACCACGAGCACCTTCGTGGCCTGGGTCGAGCAGTCGACGCCCGCCACGAGCGGGCTCACCCGGGGCACTGCTCCAGATCCATTGACCCGCGACCAAGGCGCGACTAGTTTGTTGCGGCCGCCGGCTAATTGCAACGCGCCGAGAGGGAGAGGGATGGCAACCGAGACGCAGAGCGCGCGCGGCAGCGGCCGATCTGACGCCGCGTCCGGAGCACAAGTTCACCTTCGGTCTGTGGACCGTGGGTCACAAGGGCAACGACCCGTTCGGCGACACCACCCGCCCCGGGCTCGCGCCCTCCGAGACCGTGCGCCGGCTGGCCGACCTCGGGGCCTACGGCGTCTGCTTCCACGACAACGACCTGATCCCGGTCGGACGCGAGCGCGAGCCGAGCGGGAGCGGCATCGTCGGGCGAGTTCCGCAAGGCGCTCGACGAGACCGGCATGAAGGTCTCGATGGCCACCGCCAACCTGTTCTTCGACCCGGTCTTCAAGGACGGCGCCTGACCTCCAACGATCGCGACGTGCGCCGCTATCGCGCTGCAGAAGGTGCTGCGCGGCCATCGACTCGGGCGCCGAGCTCGGTGCGCCGACCTTCGTGTTCTGGGGCGGGCGCGAGGGAGTGGAGGCCGACGCCGCCAAGCCCGCCCGCGATGCGCTCGAGCGCTATCGCGAGGGAGTGGACTTCGCCTGCGACGTACGCGCTCGACCGCGGCTACGACATGCGCTTCGCGATCGAGCCGAAGCCCAATGAGCCGCGCGGTGACATCTTCCTCCCACCGTCGGCCACGCCCTCGCCTTCATCGAGATGCTCGAGCATCCGAGATGGTGGGCGTGAACCCCGAGGTGGCGCACGAGACGATGGCCGGGCTGTCCTTCCTGCACGCCGTTGCTCAGGCGCTGTGGGCGGGCAAGCTCTTCCACATCGATCTCAACGGCCAGCGCATCGGCCGCTACGACCAGGACTTCCGCTTCGGAGCGGTGGGCTCAAGGACGGCCTGTTCCTGGTCAAGCTCCTGGAGGACTCGGGCTACGACGGCGTGCGGCACTTCGACGCGCGCCCGCTGCGGGTGGAGAGCGAGCAGGGCATCTGGGACTTCGCCGCCGGCTGCATGCGCACGTATCTCGCGCTCAAGGAGACCGCGCGCCGCATGAACGAGGACGCCGAGATCACCGCGGCGCTGGAGGCCGCGAAGGTGCCGGAGCTCGCGCTCGACACGATCGGGCCGTTCTCGAAGGACGCGGCCGAGGCCCTGCTGGCCGAGCAGCACGACCTCGAGGCACTGCGCGCTCGCGAGTGCTTCAACGAGCGTCTCGATCAGCTCGTGGTGGATCTCCTGCTCGGGCTGCGATGAGGGCAGCCGCCTCGCGCGACGTGCGCCGCCACAACCTCAGCCTGGTGCTGGGGGAGGTGGCGCGCTCGCCGAGGTCGCGTGCCGCGCTGGCCGGCGAGACCGGCCTGAACAAGAGCACCGTTTCCAGCCTGGTGGCGGAGCTCTGCGACCTGGGTTTCCTCCGTGACTCGGGCCAGGAGCGCTCCGGCGCGGTGGGGCGTCCAGCGCAGAACGTCGAGCTCGATCCCGAGGGGCCGTTCGTGCTGGGTCTCGAGATCAACGTCGACTACCTCGCGGTGTGGGCCACGGATCTGGGCGGCGCCGTGCTGCACCGCACCTTCACCGCCAGCGACAACCGCGAGGAGCCCGAGAGCGTGGCCGCCCGGCTCGAGCAGCTCGCGCGGGAGGCGCTCGACGAGCCGTTCGCGCGCGGGCGGGGGCCGGTGGCCTCGGCGGTGGCCGTGCCGGGGATCGTCGGGCACAGCGGCGAGATCGTGGTGGCGCCCAACCTGTACTGGGAGGACGTTCCCCTCGCCGGAATGCTGAGCGACGAGCTGGGCCCGCTCAGCGTGGAGAACGAGGCCAACCTCGGCGCGCTGGCCGAGCTCAGCGAGGGCGCCGGCCGGGAGTTCGCCGACTTCGTGTACCTGTCGGCCGAGGTGGGCATCGGTGCGGGGATCGTCCTCGACGGCGAGCTGTTTCGCGGAGCGCACGGCTTCGGCGGCGAGATCGGGCATCTCACGATCGATCCCTCCGGGCCGCCCTGCTCGTGCGGCTCGCGCGGTTGCCTGGAGCGGCTCGCGGGGCAGGACGCCCTGCTGCGCCTGGTGGGTTGGGACGCTCGCACGGGCGGGCCGGGTCCGCGCCCGGAATGGCCGGGCGCGATGTTGGCCGAGTCGGCTCGGGCCGGCCAGCCGAAGACGCTCGAGGGCGCTCAGCCAGGTGGGCCACACGCTCGGCATCGCCGCGGCCGCGGTGGTCGAACCTCCTCAATCCCGCAGGCGCTCCTGCTGGGCGGCTACTTCGCTCCGCTCACGCCGTGGCTGCGCGAGCCGATCGAGGCGGAGCTCCACCGTCGGCTGCTCGGCGGGCGACGGCTCGGGCTGCCAGGTGCTGGCGACCCGTTTCGAGCGGTGAGGCGGCGGTGCGTGGAGCGGCGCCACGTCGGCTCGCCGGCAGCGTGCTGGCCGACCCGCTCGGCCTGAGCGAGGCCCGGTCGCTGGCGGGCGCCGGCTCACTCCCGGTAGCTGACCTCCTCGCGGCTGCCGTTCTCGGCGGAGCGCAGGATCGCGTCGCAGACCTCGGCGCAGCGGTAGCCGTCCTCGAACGTGGCGCCGTGCGGGGCCACGTCGCCGTCCTCTCGGATCGCGCTCAGCAGGTGGTGCAGCTCGTGGACGAAGCTGTGCTCCCAGCCGATGATGTGGCCGTGCGGCCACCACCACTCCCAGAAGGGGTGGTCGGCCTCGGAGACGAGCACGGTGCGGAAGCCCTGCGCGGACTCCGCCGGGGTCGACCCCGCGATGTGCACCTGCAGCTCGTTCAGCCGCTCGAGATCGAACGCGATCGAGCCCTTGGAGCCGTTGATCTCCCAGGTGAGGGCGTTCTTGCGGCCGGTGGCGAAGCGTGTGGCCTCGATCGTGCCGATCGCGCCGTTGTCGAAGGCGACCGCCGACTCGAACGCGTCGTCGACCTCGCGTCCGGGCTTGAAGGTCGCGGTGGTGGCCGCGACCGACTTGATCTCGCCTACGAGGTAGCGCGACAGGTCGATCACGTGTGCGCCGAGGTCGCCGAGCGCTCCCGACCCGGCGAGTGCCTTGTCGAAGCGCCAGACCTCGTCGTCGACCACGCCCCACTCCTGCAGATACGAGCCGCGGAAGTGTGTGATCTCGCCCAGGTCACCCGCCTCGATCAGCTGCCGCGCGAGGCGGACCGCTGGGACGAAGCGGTAGTTGAACGCACACATGTGCTTCACGCCCGCCGCCGCGACCCGCTGCCAGGCGTCGTATGACTCGGCCGCGTCGCGGCCGAGCGGCTTCTCGCAGATCACGTGCTTGCCGGCCTCGGCGGCCGCGATCGACGGCTCCGTGTGCAGGTTGTTCGGACCGGCGTTGTCGAACAGCTGGATGCGGTCGTCGGCCACCAGCTCGTGCCAGTCGGTCACGTAGCCCTCGAAGCCGTAGCGCTGGGCCGCCTCCGAGACCCCCTCCTCGTTTCGGCCGGCGATGGCCACCAGCTGCGGCACATAGGGCGGCGGCCAGGTCATGTAGGGGATCGTCTTGTAGGCGTTCGAGTGGGCCTTGCCCATGAACGCGTAGCCGAGCATCCCCACGCCGATGGTCTCGACGTCCGCCCCGCCGCCGCCGGCGGCCATCGTGACGAAGCCGACCTTCTCCTCGGACATGACCTACTCCCTCGCAAACGCGGCGTCGAAGGCCACGGACGAGGGGGCGAAGTCGGTGCTCCGAACGAAGTTCAGCGCATCCGGCGCGCCCCAGTCGCGGTCCATGCCGGAGTCCTCCCACTCGATCGAGAGCGGCCCCTCGTAGCCGATCCGGTTGAGGGCCCGGAACAGGTCCTCGAAGTCCACGTCACCGTGGCCCGGGGACACGAACGTCCAACCGCGCTCGGGCTCGCCGAAGTCGATGTGCGAGCCCAGGATCGAGCGGCGCCCGTCGAGCCGCTTGATCGAGTCCTTCACGTGCACGTGGTAGATGCGGTCGGCGAACTCCTCGACGAAGGTGGCCGAGTCGAGGAACTGGTGGGCGAAGTGCGAGGGGTCGAAGTTGATGCCGAAGCCCTCGCGCCGGCCGATCGCGTCGAGTGTCTTGCTCGTGGTGGGGAAGTCGTAGGCGATCTCGGTCGGGTGCACCTCCAGGCAGAAGCGCACGCCCTCTTCGTCGAACACGTCGATGATCGGGTTCCAGCGCTCAGCGAACTCCTCGTAGCCGCGTTCGACCGCCGCCCAGTCGTTGGGCGGGAACGAGTAGAGCATGTGCCAGACCGGCGAGCCGGTGAAGCCGGTGACCACCTGAACGCCGAGCCGAGCGGCGGCGCGGGCGGTGTCCTTCATCTTGTCCGCGGCCCGTTGGCGCACGCCCTCGGGGTCGCCGTCGCCCCATACGTCCTCCGGCAGCACGGCCTGATGGCGCGCGTCGACCGGGTCGCACACGGCCTGCCCCACCAGATGGGCGCCGATCGCCCAGCAATCGAGGCCGTTGCGCTCGAGCAGCTCGCGCTTGCGCCCGCAGTAGCCCTCGTCGGCGAGCGCCTCGTCGACCTCGAAGTGGTCGCCCCAGCAGGCCAGCTCGAGGCCGTCGAAGCTCCATTCGCCACACTTCTCGGCGAGCTCCTCCAGCGGTAGGTCGGCCCACTGGCCGGTGAACAGGGTGACTGGTCTGGGCATCGTTTCTCCTCCTGGGTCTCAGGTCGCGGGGACGCTTTCGTCGGCTACCTCGATCGACACGCCGGCGTCTCGGTAGTGCTCGAGGTCGTAGGCGGGCACGCCGTTGTCGACGATCAGCAGATCGAGCTCCTCGGGGCGGCAGATCGTGAGCAGGGAATGACGTCCGAACTTGGACGAGTCGACCAGGGCGACGCTCCGCGCGGCCGTCGCCCGCGCGGCGTTGACCACGTCGGCCAGCGGCCGCCGCGAGGTAGTGAGGCCCTGGTCGAGCGTCACCCCGGCGGCGGACAGGAAGGCCACGTCCATGCGCAGGTCGCTCAGGAACTCGATCGCCCAGCGACCCGCGATCAGGCGCATGTGCTGGTCCACCTCGCCCGGCACCACGATCACGTGCAGGGGGTCCGAGGTGATCTCGAACGCGATGGCCGGGGAGTTGGTGACCACGGTGAGAGGCCCGGGCGGGGTCGCGGCCAGCGCATGGGCCAGCGCAAGCCCGGTGGACGAGGCGTCGATGTAGATCGTGGCGTTGGCGTCCACCAGGCGGGCGGCCCGTGCCGCGATCGCGTCCTTGGCGGCCCCGGCCTGGCGCACCCGCTTCTCCCAGTCGGTCTCGATGCGCGCGTCCGAGCTGCCGTCGACCCTGCGCGCGCCGCCGTGAACTCGCTCGATCAGGCCCTCGTCGGACAGCTCGGCGAGGTCGCGGTGCACCGTGATCGCCGAGACGTCGTGGTCGCGGGCCAGCTCGGCCACCGACACGCCACCCTCGCGGCGGATCCGCTCGAGCATCTGCGCGCGGCGCAGCGCGGGTGGCACCGTAGGGGTCAAACGCGGTCCTCGAACTCCCGCCGCTTGATCTCGGTGGTGAGCGGGCGGAACTCGTCGATGGCCGCCACGAGATGGTCGGCGAAGCGCTCGAACGCCTCCTCGCCCTTCTCCGCCGTGGCCGTCATCGGGTTGCCGATCACGCCCGTGCGCGAGAACTCGTTGTGGTCCATCGGGAACACGAAGTACTGGTAGCCCTGGAAGGCCACGTCGGGGGCGCCGTCCTGCTTGATGAAGCTCTGGGGCAGCCACTCCGGCACCTGCGCGCGGTCGTCCGCGGCTCGCTCCATGTGAACCAGCTCGGCGTTGTGGGCCAGCACCTGGGAGGTCTCGAGCTCCGAGGCGTGCCAGCCCGGGGTCTCCTCCGGCGGGTTCTCGAGCAACCCGTCGAGCATCCCGATGTAGCGCTCGGCGTAGGGCTTGTAGAGCCCGACGATCGCTCCGGTCTCGTACTTGATGCGGCGCAGAAGCGGATCGATCACCTTGGTGTTCGAGCCGTGGCCGTTGACGAAGATCAGCTTGTTCCAGCCGTGGTGGATCAGCGAGCGGGCGATGTCGTACCAGGCCGCCACCACCGTGGAGGTGCGGAAGGTGATCGTGCCCACGCCGGTCTCCGGCTCGCGCATGTGCTGGGGCGAGTAGCCGGCCCAGAAGGGTGGGGCGTAGGGCACGTCGGCCTTCTCCGCCGCGCGCCGGGAGACCTCGAGCGCCGTGATCGTGTCGGTGCCGAGCGGCAGGTGCGCGCCGTGCTGCTCACAGGAGCCGATCGGGATGAGCACGATGTCCGAGCGCTCCCGGAACCACTCGATGTCGGGTGGCGCGAGGTCGAGCAGGCAGTGGGAGGTGGGTCTCTCAGACATTCGAGGGCTCCTTCACGAGCGACAGGTAGCGGGTCACGGTCAGGTCGGCGAACTCGGGGTCGTCGACATGCAGGTCGACCTCCTCGATGGGGACGGACGAGGGCAGGGCGGCGCGCAGCGCGTCGATGAAGGCGCGGTCGGCCTCGGGATCCCACAGGTCTCCACCCTCGATGTCGGCCAGCGAGAAGCCGCGCGTGGGACAGAGCACCTGCACCGGGCCAGTTGCGGCCGCCAGGCGCGAGGCCACCACCCGGCCGAGCTCCGCCTCCTCGTCGGCCGTGAGCCGCACCAGGGTCGCCACCGGATTGTGGAAGTAGCGCTTGCGGTCGCGGTAGCGCTCGGGCAGCTCGGACAGCGCTCCCTGGTTGAAGAAGTCCACGCAGCCGGGCACCACGAGCTGGGGCAGGCCGTGCGCGCCCGCGACCGTCAGGCGCGAGGGCCCGGTGGCGTGGATGCCCGTGGGGTGCATCGAGTTGGCGAGCTCGGAGAGCGTGAAGTCGATCACCCCCGAGATGGCGCCCGCCTCGATCAGCCGTTCCATGGCCGGGCCGCCCACCCCGTTGGCGTGGAACACCACCGGCGCGTGGCCGGCGGCCTCGAGCTGAGGCAGCATGCGCATCACCGCGGGAGTGGTGTGGCCGAGCATGGTGATCCCCACACAGCGCTCGCCCAGGCCCTCCACGGGACGGCCCGCCGTCACGAGCCATCCCCACCACCGCCGCGGCCGCGTTGTCGAACACCGCCCGCGAGATCGGGTTGATCCCGAGGATGTCGGTGACCGAGTGCATCACGAGGGTGTCGCCCTCGCCCACGAACGGGCCGAACGGGCGGCGCCCGGAGGCGCTGGGCGAGACGATCAGCTTCGGCACCCCCACCGGCAGGCCGGCGACGGCGGCGGCCCCGAGCAGAGCGCCCTCGGCGCCCCCGAGGCACAGCACGCCGTCGAGCCGGCCCTCCTCCCACAGCCGGTCCACCACCGCGCGCACCCCGCGCTGCATCTGCTCCACCGCAGCGCCGCGCGAGCCCGCCGCGCGTACGGAGTCGAGCTCCGAACCGGCGGCGCGGGCCACCTCGGCCCGCGACACGTCCGGCTCGCAGCCGGCGGGCTCGCCCAGGATGCCCGAGTCGATCACCAGCGTCGACCCGCCGAGCGCGTGCACGCGGTCGCGGACGTAGGCCACCTCCTCACCCTTTGTGTCGAGGGTGGCCACCAGCGCTATCTGGGGGGACTCGCTCAAACGGCCTGACCCACCGACTCGGCCGCCTTCTTGAGCCGGTCGATCGAGTCCTGCGTGTACTGGTCGTACAGGTGCGCCGGCACGGTGCCGGTGCCGTGGTCACGCAGGAACTGCTCCATGCCCTGCGAGCCTTCGCTCTCCGACGCGTCGGTGATCTCCGTGCGCTCGGAGATGCGGCTGCGGTCCACGGTGGCCACGAACTCGACGGTCACGCAGCCGTCGTAGCCCACCTCGTCCAGGGTCTGCATCAGCTTCTCCCAGTCGATGTCGCCCTGGCCGCACGGCATGCGGTTGTTGTCGGCCACGTGGAAGTCCACGAGCCTGTCGCCGGCGCTCTTGATCGCCTCGGCCCAGTCGGCCTCCTCGATGTTCATGTGGAAGATGTCGAGGCTCACGCCGCAGTTGCCGCCCACGTCCTCGGCCAGCGCCAGCGTCTGGTCGGCCCGGTTGACGAAGTAGGTCTCGAAGCGGTTGAGCGGCTCGAGGCCGATGCGCACGCCGTGCTGCTCGGCGTGGGCCTGGCATTCCTTCAGGCCCTCCACCGCCCAGTTCCACTCGTCCTCGGGCGAGCCCATCGGCACGACCTTGCCCACGGTGGAGGGGACGATCGTGATGATCTCGCCGCCCCACTCGGCGATCTGGCTGATCGTGTCCTTCACGTACTCGATCGAGCCACGGCGCACATAGGCGTCCTCGTGCACGAGGTCGCGCCCGCCGGTCATCAACGTGACCGAGCCCCAGCAGCCGACGCCGTGCTTGTCGAGCAGGCCCTTGACCTCAGCGGTGTCCCAGACCTTGGGCTCGCCCGAGATCTCGATCGCGTCGTAGCCGCAGCGCGCGAGGCGCTCGATCGTGTCCTCGATCGGCTCCGCGCGCATCCAGTTGTGCATGGCGTACTTCAATGGTCTCCTCCTCAGAAGCCGAGCTTTCCGGGGTTCATGATCCCGTTGGGATCGAGCGCGGCTTTCAGCCGGCGGAGCGTGCCCAGCGCCGCGCCGTGCTGGCGCTCCATGTAGGGGGCGAGCTTCATTCCCACCCCGTGGTGATCGTTCATCACTCCTCCGGCCTGGAAGGCGGCCTCGAGGCCCTCCTCCCAGATGCGGTCGTGCAGGGCCACCGCCTCCGGCCCGCCGCCGCCGTCCGGCACCACGAAGCGGGCGTAGATCATCGTGCCCCACGGGTACCAGTGCGAGAAGTGCATGCGCAGCTGGAGCTCGGTGTCGGCGAAGGGTTCCTTGACCGCCGCCCGCAGCGCGTCGTATACCGCCTCGATGCGGCTGTAGGTGGCCACCACGTCGATCGTGCCCCAGATGGACGGCAGCTCGGGCTGGTGCGGGGGGTAGTAGAAGTCGTAGCGCCGGTCCCACCAGATCCGGCCGAGCTCGGGGTCGAGCTCCTCGGCCCCGGCGTCACGCGCGATCGCCAGCGTGGCGTTCTGCTCGGCCTCGACGATGGCGGGATCGCCGCCCTCGAAGGCCAGGACGGTGCAGACGCCGTCGAGCTCCTGGCGCGACTACGGGCGAGAGCGCGAGCCGCGTGGCCTCGTCGTCGTACATCCGGACCACCGAGGGCCGCGCCCCGGCGGCGAGCGCCCGGCGGATGGACTCGACGCCGGCGCCGATAGTGGGAAAGCGGACCGTGGCGAACGTCCGCGCGGCGGGCAGCGGCACCACCTGCAGGGTCGCCCGTGTGATCACGCCCAGCGTGCCCTCCGAGCCCACGAACAGCTGGGTGAGCTCGGGGCCGACCGCGTGGCGCGGCACCTCGACCGTCTCGATCACCTGGCCGCCGGCGAGCACCACCCGCAGCGACAGCACGAGATCCTCGATCTTCCCGTAGCGGGTGGAGAGCACGCCCGATCCGCGCGCCGCCACGTAGCCGCCGACCGTGGCCCACTCGGCCGAGGCGGGGTAGTGGGGGAACATCAGGCCGCGCTTGTTGAGCTCTTCCTCGAGCCGGCGTCCGTTGACCCCCGGCTCGCACGTGACGGTGAGCGAGCGCTCGTCGATCTCGACGATGCGATCGAGCGCGGTCAGGTCGAGCACCACGCCGCCGTGGGTGGGCACGGAGCCTCCCTGCGTGCCCGAGCCGCCGCCCCACGCCACCACCGGAACGCGCCGCGCGTCGGCCAGGCGGAGCGCGGTGGCCACGCCGTGCTCGTCGCGCGGCGTGACCACCAGATCGGGACGCCCCAGAGGGGTGCCCGCGGCGCTCGCATGGAGGGCCAGCCAGTAGGTGTCGGCGGTGTAGGCGTCGAGCCGTTCGGGGGCGGAGCTCACCGCGGTTTCGCCCAGCTCGGCAACCAGCTCGGAGCGAAGGGCGTCGACGGCGGCCGGATCGGCTCCGGGAGTGCCGTACTCCGTTGGCAGCGGGCTACCCGACGTCACGCAACTCCTTTAAGCCAGGTTAACAAAAGCCGTCATGCCCCTTCAGGACTTGACAACGAACTCTGCATGAGTTTTCAATACGTGTCAAGCATGCTTGTACCGCTGCGACGTAACCAGGCCGCGGCCGTTGATCCGTCGGCCGAGACCCTGTCCATCGACGGCTCGGCACAGATGTATCTCCGCGACCCCGCGGGCAATCTCGGCGAGGTCGACCGCCGGATGCCTCGACACTGGACCATGAGGTCGTGGGGGAGATCGCTCTCTCGCCGACGAGCGCCCCCAGAGCGATGAGGCGCGGCGCACGCGGCTGTACTTGGCGCACGCGGTACCGGGCGAACGTTTTCGTTGACTCAAGCCGCCCGGACATTGTCTTGCGCTTGGATGCGGGGCGGTGTTAGTTACGCCCAGGTTGGCTTCCACGAGTGTGTCCCTGAGGAGGGCGCTGCGGATCACGGGACTGGTGCTCCTTGCGCTGGTCATCGCGTTCCCGATCGTCTGGGTCCTGTTCATCGCGTCGAACACGACCTTCGGCCCGGCCGTCGACGACCCCAAGGACTTCCTCATCACGCTGCTCAACGGCGTCACCGCGGCGGCGCTCTACTTCATCGTCGCCAGCGGCTTCACGCTCATCTTCGGCCTCATGCGGGTCGTGAACATGGCCCACGGCGCGTTCTTCCTGTTCGGCGGCTACATCGCGCTCGAGCTGCAGCGCGATCTCGTGCCGGGCGCCGACTCGGCGCTGGGGATCTCGAGTGCCCAGGTCAGCTTCATGAACTGGTTCCTCCCGTTGATGGCCGCGGGTCTGATCGTGGGCGGCGTCGGGCTGCTGATGCAGCAGGCCTTCCTGCGCTGGAACCAGGGGCAGGAGCTGCGCCAAGCCCTCATCACGATCGCGGTCTCGATCATCGCCGCCGATCAGATGCTCGCCCACTTCGGCGGTGTCGCGAAGGACATCTCGTGGCCAAGGACCTTCGACAAGTTCCTGGACCTGCAGGTCGCGGACGTGCACTACACGCTCACGCGCATCGTCATCCTCGGCGTGGGCCTGTTCATCGGAGGGGCGCTGTGGTTCTGGCTCAAGCGCACGCGCACCGGGATGGTGATCCGGGCGGGCGTCGACGATCGTGACATGGTCTCGGCCCTCGGCGTGAACATCCAGCTGACGTTCGCGATCGCCTTCTTCATCGGGTCGGCGCTGGCGGGCATCGGGGGCGCCATGGGCGGGTCGTTCGCCAGCCTGGCCCCCGGGGTCGACGCCAACTGGCTGCTCAACTCGCTCGTGGTCGTGATCATCGGCGGCATGGGCTCGCTGGGAGGAGCGGCCATCGGGGCGCTGCTGCTGGGGATCACCACGAACTTCGCCGCCGCCTACCTCCCCGCCGACTACACCTTCTACTCGATCATCTTCACGTTCGTCCTGCTGGCGATCGTCCTCGCGGTGCGGCCGCTTGGGCTGTTCGGCCGGGCCGCATGAGCGTCGCGCGCGACTCCCGCCTGACGCCCGAGCGCGCGCTCGTCGGGCTGCTCGTCGCGCTCGCGCTCTTCGCGCCGCTCATTTTCAGCGAGTACTGGGTCGCGACGCTGCTGACGCAGACGATGTTCCTCGGCATCGTCGCGGCCAGCCTCATCTTCCTCTCGGCCTACGGGGGCATGGTGTCGCTCGCCCAGGTCGCGATCTACGGCATCGCCGGGTTCGCGCTGGGCAACCTCACGACCACCGGGAACACGAAGGGCCTGAACCTCGGCTGGGACCCCGTGCCCGGCATCATCGTGGCGATCGTCATCGCGGTGGTGGTCGCGTTCGTCTTCGGCGCCCTGGCCAGCCGCAGCTACGGCATCTATTTCCTCATGATCACGCTCGTCTTCTCGGTGATCGCCAACCTCTTCTTCGGCCAGGTCACGAGCGTCTCGGGCTTCGGCGGGATCAGCGGCATCCCGATCCCCGACTTTCTCGATCGCACAGCGCACCCCGATCGTCTCTACTTCGCGACGCTGCTCGTGGCGGCGCTCGTCTACCTCGGGCTGCGCTACGTCGCCCGGACACCCTTCGGGCTGACCCTTCAGGGCATCCGCGACGACCCGGTGCGGATGCGCTCGCTGGGCTACCGGGTGACGCTGCACCGGCTGCTCGCGTTCGGCTTCGCGGGCTTCGTGGCGGCGCTCGGCGGGATCCTCTTCGTGTGGTGGAACGCCCAGATCGCGCCGTCGACCATCGACCTCGGCGCGACGATCGACGTGCTGCTGATCGCCGTCATCGGGGGGATGTTCCGACTCGAGGGGGCGTGGATCGGGGCGCTCGTCTTCGTGCTCGATCAACAACTACGCGCAGGACGTCAGCTTCGTAAGCGATCGGTTCCACACGCTGATCGGAGTGATCTTCCTGATCATCGTGCTCGTGTCCCCCGACGGCCTGGTCGGCCTGTGGGACCGGACGGTCGCGCGGCTGCGCGGGTCGTCTCGCCCCGGCGAGGGCAGCGAGGAAGGAGGTTCGGCCGGCGCTGTACCGGCAGGTGAGCGAGGATCATCAGTACGGGCTCGTAGAACGACACCGCCGGGGCATGGGTCCACGGCGAGAGGAGGAGAACAGGAGATGTCAGACGTAAGGAAACGGAGGCGCGGCCTGATGTGGTTTGCGTTTCTTTTGGGCATCGCGGCGCTGGCCTTCGCGGGCTGCGGCGGCGACGATGACGACGACGGCGGTGGCGGCGGCTCCGAGAAGGCGGCGCCGACCGTGGAGGCACCCCCGGGCTACGCCCCGGTGAAGCAGGAGACCGGCGGCAGCAAGTCGCCGATCAAGGTGGCCGTGCTCTCGGAGTGCAAGGGCGCGTTCGGCTCGTTCGACAACCAGAACATGGCCGGCGCCGTCTCGGCGTTGGCCCAGTTCGCCGGCGCCAAGCCCAAGAACCCGGACAAGCCCCGCGACGGCTGGACCGGCGGCGCGATAGACGGCCACCCGCTCAACCTCGTGGGTGTCGGCTGCGGTGACGACACCTCGGGGCTGGCCATCAAGGAGACGCGGCGGCTGATGGAGCAGCTCGACGCGGACGTCATGATCGGCCCGCTCTCCGGCGACGAGTCGATCGCGGTGGCCAACTACGCCAAGCAGCACCCGGACAAGACGTTCGTCAACGGTGCGGCCGGCGCGCAGGACACCACGCTCAAGGTGCGGGCACCCAACTTCGCGCGCTTCAACGGTGACGGTGCCCAGTTCAACGCCGGCCTGGGCGACCTGGCCTACAACAAGCTCGGCTGGCGGAATGCCGCGGTGATCGGCGACGACTACAGCTTCGGCTGGACGTCGATGGCCGGCTTCATCTCGGAGTTCTGCGCGGCCGGCGGACAGGTCACCAAGCGGGTGTTCCCGCCGCTGAACACGACGGACTACTCGTCCTACGCGCAGCAGCTGCCGGACGACGTCGACGGCACGTTCGTCGCCGTGGGCGGCGCCGGCCTGATCCCGTTCCTGAAGGCCTACGAGCAGGCCAAGGGACCGATCGACTCCAAGAAGATGATGGGGAACGTGTTCTGGGGCACTCCGTCGCAGTTCGAGCAGCTCGGCCCGCGGGTCGAGGGCGTCTACGCCGGCGGGGCCGGCACGGCGGGTGATCTCGACACGCCCGAGGCCCAGTACTACGCCAACCAGATCATCGGCAAGTGGTTCAAGCAGATCCCGCCCGGTGGTGACTCCGCCCCGCAGGCGGCCAGCGTCTTCACCTACAGCTACTTCGTGAACACGTGGGGGCTGATCGAGGCGCTCAAGAAGGTCAAGGGCGACATCTCCGGCGAGCAGAAGGAGCTGCAGGACGCGCTGGCGCAGGTCTCGCTAAACGCTCCGTACGGCGAGATCACGCTCGACGAGAACCGTCAGGCGATCACCGACCAGTACTTCCTACAGCTGGTCGGGGGCGACAAGGGGCTGGCCACGAAGACCCAGGGCAGCGTGCCTGACGTGGACCAGACGTTCGGGGGCACGTTCAGCGACTCGAGCCCGGCGCCAGGACGGACGTATCCGCCCTGCGAGAAGCGGAACATCCCGTGGCTCGGCAAGACCGAGAAGCCGAAGCTGGTCGGTCTAGGGGGTCCGTGACGGAAGCAGTAACCGAAACACGCCGAGCCGATCCTGCGGTTGCGCGGGGTCGGCCGGCGGTTCGGCGGCCTCGATGCCGTGCGCGACGTCGACCTCGATGTCGCGCACGGCGAGCGCCGTGCGATCCTCGGTCCCAATGGGGCCGGCAAGACCACGCTCTTCAACGTGATCTCGGGCGACATGCCGGCCACCTCGGGTTCGATCTTCTTCCTCGGCCGGGACGTGGCCGAGGTCTCCGCACCGGGGCGCGCGCGGCTGGGCATGGGCCGCACCTACCAGAAGTCGCGGCTGTTCCTGGGCCTGTCGGTCGAGGACAACCTCTACCTGGCTGTGCTCGGCACGCGCAAGGGCCACCTGCGCCTGCGTCGCCGGGCGGTCGATGGCGAGCTGCGCGAGCGTGCGCGTGAGCTCGCCGCCCAGGTCGGCCTGGCCCCCAAGCTCGATTCGCTCGTGGGGTCCATCTCCCATGGCGAGCAGCGTCAGCTCGAGGTGGGCATGGCGCGGGCCGTGGATCCCAAGCTGATGCTGCTCGACGAGCCGGCCTCCGGACTCTCGCGCGGCGAGCGCGTGGCGCTCACCGACATGCTCCTCGAGCTCGACCCGGAGATCACCCTGGTGCTCATCGAGCACGACATGGACGTCGCCCTGCGGGTGGCGGAGACGGTGACGATGATGCACGACGGCCAGAAGATCGTCGAGGGCACCCCGGAGGAGATCCGCTCCAACCAGCTCGTGCACGATCTCTACCTGGGCGGCCAGGTGGGCGTCGATGAGGAGCAGACTTGAGCGCGGCGGCCGAGAGCGAAGACAGGGCCGCCCCGCACGGCGACGTCGACATCGTCAGCGAGATCGATCCTGACGACGGCCCCCTGCTCGAAGTCTCGGACCTGGACGCGTTCTACGGCCCGGCGCACGTGCTGCAGGGCGTGACCTTCACGATGGGGGACGAGCCCGTGGCCATCATCGGCCGCAACGGCATGGGTAAGACGACGCTCTGCAACGCGATCATGCAGATCCGACCGGCCACCACCCGCGGCTCCATCCGCTTCCGGGGAGAGGAATGCGTCGGGCGCCCGTCGTACAAGATCGCGGCCTCGGGCATCGGCTACGTCCCGCAGGGCCGGCGGCTCTTCGAGTCGCTCACCGTCGACGAGCACCTGCGCATGGTCGCCTCGCGCGGTGAGCGGCGCTGGACCCCCGACGCCGTCTACGAGCTCTTCCCCCGCCTCGCCGAGCGTCGCCGAAACGGCGGCATGCAGCTCTCGGGCGGTGAGCAGCAGATGCTGGCGATCGGGCGGGCGCTGCTCACCAACCCGCGGCTGCTCGTGATGGACGAGCCGTCCGAAGGGCTCGCGCCGGCCATCATCGAGTCGCTCACCGAGACCTTCCGGCGCCTGAGCGGCGAGGGGCTCGCAATCCTGGTCGTCGAGCAGAACCTGGCCGTGGCCACGGCGCTGGCCGAACGGTTGCTCGTGATGGTGGCGGGCCGCATCTTCACCGAGACCACGGCCAGCGAGATCGCGAACGATCCCGACGCCCAGCGCCGCTACCTGGGCGTCGAGAGGGCCTGATGGCCGCCGAGCCCGTCGTCGTCCTCGTAGGGACGCTGGACACGAAGCGGCACGAGCTCGAGTACATGCGCGCCCGCGTGCGGGAGGCCGGCGCCGCTCGTCGGCGCGACGATGTTCGGCGTGACCACCCCGGCGGTCACGGACACCCGGGGGACGGCGCCGAGGGCAGCGCGCTGTTGGTGGTCGAGCAGAAGCTCGACCCGCGACTGCGCTCGCCGAGCGCCAGCTCGTGATGGTCGGCGGCCAGATCGCCGCCGAGAGATCCGCCACCGAGCTGCAGGACGATCCGGACGCCCAGTGCCGCTTCCTGGGCGTCGAGCCAATCGCCACAGAGGAGTAGAGGATGGAAGCCGTCGACGCGGCGAGCAAGCCGGTCCAGTCGTTCGACTGGGGTGTGATCAAGTGGTTCGTGACCCCGGATGACACCGAGGGCGCGAAGCTGACCTTCGGCGAGGTCGTGCTCCTGCCGGGCAAGGGCCACGACCGCCACAATCACCCTGAGTCGGAGGAGGTCCTCTACGTGCTCGCCGGCGAGGGCGAGCAGATGCTCGACGACGGGGGCGAGAACACCTTCCCGATCTCGGCCGGCGACACGATCTACGTGCCCACCGCCATGTTCCACTCCACGGTCAACACCGGCTGGCAGCCACTGCGCCTGCTCGCCCTCTACAACCCGGGCGGGGCCGAGAAGGCGCTGCGCGAGCTGCCCGACTTCCGCGAGGGCGACGGGCCCGGCTGGGCGCTTTCATGAACGTCCCCTTCCTCACGCTCGTCCGCGCCTCGCGGCTGCGAAGCGTCGCTGAGCGGTGTCCCCGATGCTCGCCGATGCCTACGGCATCGACTGCGTCGTGAGCCCCACCGTCCTGCTGATCGGCACCCTCGACACGAAGGGGGCCGAGTACGGGTTCCTGCGCGACCGCCTGCGCGAGGCCGGCGTGGACGTGCTGCTGGCCGATGCGGGCACGCTCGAGCCGCCCACGATCGAGCCCGACATCAGCCGCGAGGAGCTGGCCGCGGCCGGGGGCGCCGATCTGGCGGCGCTGGCCGAGGCCGCTGACCGGGGCGCCGCGGTGACCGCCATGGCGGGCGCCGCCGCCGCGCTGGCGAGGCGGCTGCACGAGGAGGACCGCATCGACGGCGTGCTCGCCGCCGGCGGCTCGGGCAACACCGCGATCGCCACCCAGGCCATGCAGGCCCTGCCCGTGGGCGTGCCGAAGCTGATGGTGTCCACGATGGCCGCGGGCGACACGCGCGACTACGTGGGCTCTCGCGACGTGACGATGATGGCCTCGGTGGCCGACGTGGCGGGGGTCAACCCGATCTCGGGCCGGGTGCTGGCCAACGCCGCGGCGGCCATGGCCGGGATGGTGCAGGCGCCGCCGGCGGGGGTCCCCGAGGAGCGCCCGCTGGTGGGGGCCACGATGTTCGGCGTCACCACGCCCTGCGTGACTGTCGCGCGCGAGGAGCTCGAGCGGCTCGGCTACGAGCCGGTGGTGTTCCACGCCACGGGCGTCGGCGGGCAGGCGATGGAGGGCCTGATGGAGTCCGGCTTCCTGCGCGGCGTGCTCGACGCCACCACCACCGAGCTGTGCGACGACCTCGTGGGCGGAGTGCTCTCCGCCGGCCCGGACCGGCTCGAGATGGCCGGACGCCTGGGGATCCCTCAGGTGGTGTCGGTGGGGGCTCTCGACATGGTCAACTTCGGCGCGCGCGACACGGTGCCGGCGCAGTTCGAGGAGCGCAACCTCTACGTGCACAACCCGGTGGTCACGCTGATGCGAACCACGAAGGAGGAGAGCGCCGAGCTGGGCCGTCGCATAGCCCGCAAGCTGTCCGCGGCCAAGGGCCCCACGGCGCTGTTCCTGCCGCTCAAGGGCGTCTCTGCGATCGACGTGGACGGCCAGCCGTTCCACGACCCCGAGGCCGACGCCGCGCTGTTCGAGGAGCTGCGCAAGGCCGACGGGCGAGTGGAGCTGCACGAGCTCGACCTGGACATCAACGACCCCGAGTTCGCTCGCGCGATGGTCGCCAAGCTCGACGAGTACATGAAGGCCGAGCCCGAGTGACCGGCGACGAGGCGCGCGCGAAGCTGCGTGCGACCATCGACTCCGGCGGCGTGATCATCGGGGCGGGCGCGGGCACGGGGCTCTCGGCCAAGTGCGCCGAGGCCGGCGGCACCGATCTGATCATCATCTACAACTCGGGCCGCTACCGGATGGCGGGCCGGGGATCGCTGGCCGGCCTGATGCCCTACGGCGACGCCAACGCGATCGTCATGGAGATGGCCAGCGAGGTGCTGCCGGTGGTGTCGGACACGCCGGTGCTGGCGGGCGTGTGTGGCACGGACCCCTTTCGGCTGATCGGAAACTTCCTGGCCGACGTCCGCGACGCGGGCTTCGCCGGAGTGCAGAACTTCCCGACCGTCGGGCTGATCGACGGCACCTTCCGGGCCAACCTCGAGGAGACCGGCATGGGCTACGACCTCGAGGTCGAGATGATCGCCGCCGCCTCGGAGCTGGGCCTGCTCACCTCGCCCTACGTCTTCGACCCGCAGTCCGCGGAGGCGATGACCCGTGCAGGCGCCGACGTCCTCGTGCCGCACATGGGCCTCACCACCAAGGGCACGATCGGCGCCCACACGGCCAAGACGCTCGACCAGTGCGTGGAGGAGATCCAGGCCATGCGCGACGCCGCCGTGGCCCTGAATCCCGACGTGATCGTGCTCTGCCACGGCGGGCCGCTGGCCGAGCCCGAGGACGCCGCCTACGTGCTCGAGCGCACCACCGGGGTGGTGGGTTTCTTCGGCGCGTCGAGCATGGAGCGCCTGCCCACCGAGGTGGCGATGACCGAGAACATGAAGCGCTTCAAGGCGCTGGCGCCGCGCGGGTGAGATTCGGCCATGTTCTTGGCCGCGCGGCCAGGGATGTGAAAGAGTGCCCGGCCGCGGCCGTCGCCTGCGGTCGCTCGGAGAGAGGAGCCTCGCCCGTGCGCCGTTCGATCAAGATCGTCCTGCTGACCCTTGTCGCGTTGGCGCTGGTGCCGGGGGCGGCCGGCGCGGCGCCCGGCGACACTGCGCGCTACATCCTTCCGCCCGGGAACTTCGGCGGCCTGCCCACCACCGAGAACTCCCTCGATCAGCTGCCGCTCTACGACGGCCTCACCCCGAAGCGCCGCCGCGTCACGACGGGCGACATCAACCGGCTCTTCCTTCCCGAGAACTTCAAGCCGATCGGCGCGACCCGCGTCGAGCAGACGGGCAGGCCCGGGCTGCGCCTCGTCTACGACAGCTACGGCGTGCCCCACATCACGGGCAAGACCCGCGCCGACATGGCCTTCGGTGCCGGCTGGGCCACCGCCCGCGACCGTGCCCTGCTGCTCACGCTGGGCCGCGGTCCGGCACGGGTGGCCGTTGCCGACGTGCCGGGAATCGACGCCTTCGGTCTGGTCACGAGCGGGCAGACGTTCGTGCCGAGTCCCGAGACGGAGGCGCTCGTGAGCGACCAGCGCCGGTTGCTGGTCACGAAGTACGGGGCCAAGGGGCGCCAGATCATCGCCGACGCCCAGGCGTACGCCGACGGCATCAACGCGTACTGGAAGGCCAACAACATCAACCAGACCCCGGCGACCGTCAACGACATCCTGTCGGTCACCGCGTTCATCGGCTCGATCTTCGGTGCGGGCGGCGGCGGGGAAGCCGACAACTCCGACCTCCTGGCCCGGCTTCAGGCCGCACTGGGTGGCAAGCGCGGCCAGGGTGCGTGGGAGGACGTGATGCTCGCCGACGACCCCGAGGCGCCCACAACGATCAACCGGCGCTTCGACTACGGCCCGCTGACCGGTGGGCCGGTCAAGGGCTCCGTGGTCGTGGACCCCGGCTCGATCGTGCCGTTCGACCCGCAGGCGGGCTCCGCGCCTGCCGCGGTGAACGCGGCCTCGGCGCCTCCGCGCCGGCAGGCCTCGAACTTCCTGGCCGTGGCGCCGAAGCGCACCCGCAGCGGAAACTCGCTATCGGTGATGGGCCCGCAGCTCGGCTACTACTACCCCGAGATCGTGGAGCAGATGCACCTGAAGGGCCCGGGCATCCAGGCCCAGGGCGTGACCGTGCCGGGCCTGGCCATGTACATCCTGATCGGGCGGACGAGGAACTACGCGTGGAGCCTGACCTCGGCCGGACACGATGTGCGTGACGTGTTCGCCGAGCAGCTCTGCGAGCCCTCCGGCAGCGCGCCCACCCGCGCCTCCACCCACTACCTCTACAAGGGCAAGTGCCGGCCGCTCACCGACTTCAACGCCGGCCTGCTGGACGGCAAGCCGCTTCGCTTCAAGACGTCGGTGCACGGGCCGGTGACCGGGACGGCACTGGTGAAGGGCAAGCCCTACGCACTCGCGCGCAAGCGCTCGACCTTCGGCCGCGACGCGCTCAACCTGGCGGCGCTCAAGGACATGACCGAGGGCAAGGCGTCCACGCCGAAGCGCTTCTACCGGGCGGCCAACCAGTTCGGCTTCACCTTCAACTGGGCCTACGTATCGCGCAAGGGCACCGCGAACTTCTCGTCCGGCCTGCTCCCCAAGCGCGCCCGCGGGCTCGATCGCCGTCTGCCGACGCTCGGCACCGGTGGCTACGACTGGCGCGGATACCTGTCCCGGCGCGAGCACCCGCACGCCGTCAGCGGTCCGGGCGGGCTGCTGCTCAACTGGAACAACCGCTCGGCGCCGGGCTTCATGCACGGCGACGACGAGCCGTACGGGTCGGTCCAGCGCGTCGAGCTGTTCGACAAGTACCCGCGGCGCGTGAAGCTCACCGACGACGTGGGCATCATGAATCGCGCCGCCACCGAGGACGTGCGCTCACCCGTGTGGCCCGTGGTGAGCAAGGTGCTGCACACCGGTGACGCGCCGAACGCCCGTGCGGCGCAGGTGGTGGACATCCTCGACGGCTGGGTGCGCCGTGACGCGCCGCGCCTCGACGCCGACGAGAACGGCTTCTACGACACCCCGGGTCCGACGATCATGGACGCGGCCTGGCGTCCGATCGCCGATGCGGTCATGCGCCCGGTGTTCAGCGGAACCCTCCTGGAGGCCCTGAACGACGTCCGGGGCCTCGGCAGCCTCTCCGGCGAGTCGTGGGTCGACAAGGATCTGCGCACGTTGCTCGACCAGCGGGTCCGCGGCCGCTTCAACCTGCGCTACTGCGGCAACGGCTCGCTGGCCGCCTGCCGGGCGTCCCTGTGGGCGGCAATCGCGAAGACCGCCGACGAGCTCGCGGCGCGGCAGAACCAGCCCGACCCGCGCCTGTGGCGCTCCGAGGCGGACCGCACCGGGTTCGCGCCCGGGCTGATCCCCACCACGTTCCGCACCACCAACCGGCCGACGTTCCAGCAGGTGCTGGAGTTCGCCGCTCCGCGGCGGCGCTAGCCGGGCGTAAGCCCGGGCGACCCCCCGCGGGCCGCCCGGGCCGCGCCGTGCTGTGAACTCGCGCCTATGAGGCGTCTAGGCGCTTCGACACGCACTTGCCAAACGCGTTGCGCTTGTTGGCGTTGTTGCCGTACTTGTTGGCGAACTTCGCCTCGCCGACCTCGTCGCGCTCCGCCGCACACCGCTTCGCGGCGCTCCTGAACTCGGCCGCATGTTCCGCGTCGTCGTCGTCCATCTCGTCCTTGTGCTGCTTGGCACGGGTGGAAACGCACTTGCCGAACGCGTTCTTGCCGTTGGCGTTCTCGCCGTACTTGTCGGCGAACGCCGCGGCTCCGAGGTCCTTGCGCTCGGCCTTGCATTCCCGTGCGGCGTTCGACCTCGCTTTGCCGCGCTCGCGCTCCTCTTCGCCGGCCTTCTCGAGCACACAACGACGCATGCTGTGGTAGGTCGCCTTGAAGGCTTCGCGGGTGGCGCTCGTCCGGCCGCGCTCCAGTTTGCATTGATCATGTGCCGCGTGCCGGTCGCCGTCGGTTGGCTTCGCTGCGGCTCCGGCGGGCAGCGCAAGCGCGGCGGCCAGGCACAGGGCTAGGGATATCTTCCTCATACCCCCTGAAACGCCCGCGACAATTGAAGGTTCGCGGGTTATGTCTGGGTAGAACCTGATGCACATGGACGCTGCGTCCCTCACCCACCCCCTCAGGATCCGCCCCCGCTACTCCAAGCGCGTGCTCTCGCTGGCCCGTGACGAGACGCTGGTGGCCCACATCGGGCGTGGCAACGAGGCCGCCTTCGAGGTGGTGTTCGAGCGCCATGTGACCGGCATTCTCGGGTTCTGTCGCCACATGCTCGGCTCGGCCGAAGAGGCAGAGGATGCCGTGCAGCAGACGTTTGCCGCCGCCTATCGCGACCTGCAGAGAGACGATGAGCGCGCTCTGGCCCTCAAGCCTTGGCTCTACACCATCGCCCGTAACCGCTGCGTGTCGATGCTGCGGGCCCGTCGCGAGCACGTGGCCGGCCTCCCGGAGACCGCGACGGCCGGGCTGGCCGAGCAGGTCGAGCGCCGCGCCGAGCTGCGCGACGTCCTCCGCGACCTGCGCGCCCTGCCCGAGGACCAACGCGCGGCGTTGCTGCTCTCAGAGCTGGGCGATCTCTCGCATGCGCAGGTGGGCCAGGTCCTGGGCTGCGAGGTGACGAGCAGTCAAGGCCCTGGTCTACCGCGCGCGCAGCGGACTCCTGTCCCGCCGCGAGGCTCGCGAGCTCCCGTGCGAGGAGATCCGGGCGCAGCTCGCCAACCTGCGCGGCGGTTCGCTCAGGCGCAATGAGCTTCGCTTTCACCTGATCGAGTGTGCGGGCTGCCGCGCCTACCGCGAGCGGGTCAGGCAGCAGCGCCGCATGCTGGCCGCGGCCCTGCCCGTGGCTCCCTCCGTCGGCTTGAAGTCGAGCGTGCTCGCCGCGGCCGGCGTGGGGAGTGCGTCCACGGGTGGAGGCATCGCCGCCGGTCTCGGTCTCGCCGGGCTGGGCAGCGGGGCCGCAACCGCGGCGAAGGTGGCCGCCGTGGGACTGCTCGCGGGCGGGGGTCTGGCGGCCGGCAGGGCCGTGGTCGACCACCAGGTGGACCCGGCGAGGCCCGCGGCGCCGGGCGGCCACGGCGCAGGCGCCGCGCCCGTTGCAGGCCGGCGCGCGGGATCGGCCGGATCCGCACGTGAACGATGTGGCGAGCCATCGCGGCATCGGCGGTCACGCGGCGTTGGGCCCGGACCGGCGGGGCGGCTCGCGCGCGCCGGGTACGTCGGGTGGCGCAGAGGTCCGCAGCGGAGCGTCCGGCGAGCGGCCGGTCACAGCAGTCCGGGCCGCGCCCGGGCGCGCGCCTCGAATTCGCACCTACCCGTGCGGAGCCCTCAGGGCCGGGCTCTCGGGCGCCGTCAGGAGACCGCGGGCGCGAAGCCGGCGCCGCGCGGCCACGGACCCGTCGGCCCTCGGAGCTCTCCGGGCGGCAAGAGCAGCGGCGCGCCGAACGGGGTGTCGGCGGTCAAGCCCGCCAAGCCGCAGGCCCGCAAGCCCGCGCCGGCAGCCCACGGGCTCCCGTCCTCCTCGTCCCCGTCCGCGGCGCCCAGGCCGGCGGATGCGAGCGCGAAGGGAAACGGCTTGGACAAGGAACCTCCCGGGCAGGCCGGCGGCCGCTAGGCCCGCCGCAGCGGTGCGCAACACTGTCTGTGAGTCCCCGATCTCCAGGCAGGCCCGATGACCACTTGCTCCCATCTGGACCAGATCAAGGTCGACCGTCCCGACAGCGTTCCCGGCTGTGAGGACTGCCTGCGCACCGGCGACCGCTGGGTCCATCTCCGTATCTGCCGTAGCTGTGGCCACGTGGGCTGCTGCGACTCGTCGCCCAACCGTCATGCCACCGCCCACGCCCGCGCGAGCGAGCATCCGGTGATCTCCTCGTTGGAATCGGGCGAGGACTGGTCCTACTGCTACGTCGACGACGTGGCCTTCGTTCTGCAAGAGGAAGAATGAGCGAGCGGCTCGCCGTCCGCTAGCGCGGACAGGCATGATGCCGTGATGCGCTCACGAAGCGGCATCGCCCGCACGCTCACGTTGATGCTCATCGCAGTCACCGCCGCCGGCGCGGCGTTGGCTCCCGCGGCGCCGGCCGCGAGCCCCCGGAAGGTGAGAGTGTCGTTCGAGCGCATCGCCGGCTATTCCTCGCCGGGGACACCGGCCAGGTACAACAGGGTCGGCATCCTCAAGGTGGGCGCGCGGCGGGCGCGCAACGTGCTGGTGCTCAACCCGGGGACCTCGGCCAGCGCGGCCTACTTCGCTCCGATTGCCAGGGACATCGCTCGCCAGAGCCGCGACTGGCAGGTCTGGTCGGTGGAGCGGCGCGAGAACCTGCTCGAGGATCACTCGGTGCTCAACAGGGCCAAGGCGGGACGTGCCGGGCCCAAGGAGCTGTTCGACTACTACCTCGGCTTCGTCACCGATCCCACGATCACGAAGCACTTCGAGTTCATCCCCGACGCCGATGTGGGCTACGCGCACGACTGGGGGATGAACACGGAGATCCAGGACCTGCGGCGCGTGGTGCTCCGTGCCAAGCGGCTGGGCGGCAAGGTCGTGGTGGGCGGCCACTCGCTCGGCGGCTCGATCACCTCGGCGTACGCCACCTGGGACTTCAACGGCAAGCCGGGCGCCAAGGGACTCGCCGGGCTCGTGTTCATCGACGGCGGCAGCAGCCCCGTGCCGATCAGCGCCGCCGAGGCCACGCAGTCACTGAACGAGCTCCGCGCGTCCACGCCCTGGCTCACCTTCGGTGGGATCAGGGCGCCGTTCGCGGGCCTGTTCAACTCGACCGGCTCGATCGCCGCGCTGATCGCCCCGAACGAGGCCTCGCTCGCCTGGGACTGGCCGGTGCTTCCGGGCAACCTCAAGGCCCCCGTGCTGCCCACCAACCGGGCGCAATACGGCTACGCCCTCGACAGCGAGACGTCTCCGCCGGCCCTCGCCGCGGCTCAGGCTCACCTGGGCCGGCTCGCAGCGGCCGGCACGCCGAGGGGCTGGGAGCGGGCCGGGGAGCTCACTCCCATCAACCGCTTCGCGAAGATGTTCTCCGGGTGGGGCCTGAAGAGCCTCGACGGCACCGCCTGGTATCACCCGCAACGGCTCACGCTCGATTCGGGCGCGGTGGCGGCCGGCAACCCGAACCCCGCGCAGAGCGTGCTCGGCGTGAGGGCCACCCACGGGGCCGACCTTCCCAAGCGGCTCAAGATCTACGCCTTCGGCGCGCAGCTCGGCGGTCAGCGCGTGCTCGACGCCGCGACGCTCCTGGCCAATCAGTCCGGGATCCCCAAGCGCAACCTGACGCTCGTGGATCGGCAGCGCACGTACTCGCACAACGAGCCGAGCTCGGCCAGCCCCGACAATGCCTTCCTGAAGCGGATGGGCCCTTACCTGCGGAGCATCTCCAAGAGGTGAGCGCTCAGCCCGGCAGCGGGCGCCCGGCGAACGCATCGCTCAGGGCGTCCGCCACGCCCTGAGCGTCCGGCGGGGCGGCGATCGAGAGCACCAGCTCGCCCTCGTCCCGGCGAACGTCGAAGCTGAGGAAGGAGCAGCACTCGGCCTCGGCCGCGACGAGCGCGTCGAGGCGCGTGCGGGTGCTCTCGTCGTCGCGGAAGCGCAGGCCGTCCGGGCCGTCGGCAAGGAACGAGTCCCGGCTCAGCGCGGCGATCTCCGCCAGGCGCTCCGGGAGCTGTGACGCGGTGAGCGAGCAGGCAATCGGCAGGTCCTGGCTCATCCAATAGACGGTACCGACCGAATGAAGAAGGTCGGGAGTGTGAGACCAAGGTCACGAACCGGTCCCCGATGGCCGATAAGGTCGTGACAGGCATGGAGCGCGCTTACATCGACATCTCGACGGACCTCGACGGCGACGCCGTGGTCCACGCCTGCTTCGACCTCACCGAGGCCGAGATCAAGGCGTCGGCACACGCCGTCCGTGCGGGCGGCACTGAGCGCTTCCGCACGGCCAGCATGTCGGCCGACGACGTGCTCGAGATGCGCGAGCTCACCGCGCTCGCCGACGAGCTCGGCGAGCTGGGCGACGGAAACGGCACGGTGGTGCTGCGGCCGGCTCGGCTGTCGGCGTACCGCCACGCCGTGACCGGCTTCGTCGAGTCGCGCGACGAGGCCGAGTGGGTGCGCGAGGAGGATCTCGAGGCGCTCGCTCTGCTGCGGCCGCTGCTCCTTCCGCTCGAGCAGCTCTGCGCCGAGGCCATGCGCTCGGCGCTGTCGCCCACGCCTCGTCCCTGCTAACACCGCAGCGCACCGTCCGGCGGCTTCGGCGAGGATGCCCGCCGTGGACGAGCTGCGCCAGATCGGCATGGTGGTGCACCCCACCCGCGACGTGGCCGTCGTGCTCGGCCAGATCCAGTCCTGGGCGGCGGCCGAGGGAGTGGCGGTGGGTCAGATCCCCACCGACGGCCAGTCGCGCCGGCTCGCCGAGCCGATACAGGCGACCGATTGCGATCTCGTGCTGGCGCTGGGCGGCGACGGCACGACGCTGATCGCCCTGCACACCGGCGCGCCGATCGAGCGCCCGGTGATGGGAGTGGCCTGCGGGAGCGTCGGCGTGCTCACGTCTGTCCACGCCGACCGCGCGCGCTGGGCGCTCGGGCAGGTGGCCGAGGGACGCTTCAAGCCCGAGCCCATTCCCGCGCTCGAGGTCGCGTGGGAGGGTGGTCACGGCGTGGCGATCAACGATCTCGTGGTGGTGCGCAACGGGCCGGGCCAGGTGCTGGTGGCCGTCCGCGTGGACGGAGAGCTCTACATCCGCGTGGCCGGCGACGGCTTGATCCTGGCCACCGAGCTGGGCTCCAGCGCTTACAACATGGCTGCCGGCGGCCCGATCCTGGCCCCCGCTGTGGACGGGATCGTGGTCACGCCTCTGGCCACACACGGCGGCTCCACGCCACCGCTCGTGGCCGCGCGCGACAGCCGGCTGGACCTCGAGGTCGAGCCCGGCTACGGCGGGGTGCGCTACGAGCTCGACGGACGCCCGGCCGACGTCCTGGGACACGCGCTCCGCGTGGCCCGGCGCGAGTCGTACGCCATGCTCGTGACGCTCGCCGACGAGGAGCCGCGCTTCACCGGGCTGCGCCGCCGCGGCCTCCTGCTCGACAGCCCGCGCGTGCTGGTGCGCGACAAGCGCCCGGGCAGCGACGCCGAGCACCGCCCGGTCTGAGGGTCGCTCCCTATCCTGCGGCGGATGGCCGGGATCGGCAGGCGTGAGCGGCTGGTGGCCTACAGCGATCCGCTCGTGCACGCGTTGGTGGCCGCGGCCGTGGTCGCGCCGCTCGTGCCCCGGGCAGGCTCCGCGCCGCTCGTGACCGCCATCGCGGCGGGCACGCTGATCGATGTCGACCATCCGCTCGCCGCGCGCTCGCTCGACCTGCGCGCGAACCTGTCGCTGGCCAGCCGTCCCCGCAGCCACAGCTTCGTGGCCGCTCTCGGCACTGGTGCGGTGGGGGGCGCCGCGGGCGGCCCTCTGCACGCATGGGCCGCGTTCGCCGGGCTGGCCTCCCACCTGCTGCGCGACGCCGGTGACGCCAACGCGCCCACCCCGCTCCTGTGGCCGTTCGCACCGGCCCGACAGCTGGGCCGTGGCCCGGCCCTGGCCGGGATCGCCGCGCTGGCGGCCGGCTCATGGCTGCTCAGCCGCGCGGCAGGAACCGCCGCCAGCCGCTCCGCTGCCGTCGCTGATGACGGCGCCGCAGGAGCTCTCCGGCAAACAGGGTGAGCCCGATCGTGACCACCAGCTCCACAGCCCGTCTCCCTCTGAACGACGACTCACCGTGCTCGCGCTGGCGCATGTGCACCGGCACCTCCACGAGCCGCAGCTTGGCGTCGGTGATGCGCACCAGCGCCTCGACCTCCGGCGACTCGCAGACGTAGGGATCCGCGAGCAGCTCGAGGGCGCTGCGGTTGACCGCATAGAGGCCGCTGGTGCCGTCCGTGATGGGCTGACCCAGGCGCAGGCGCATGAGCAGGCGCAGCAGTGACGTGCCGACCACACGCTCGGGAGCCGGCCGGTAGCGCTCCCCGTCGCGCCCGGACCCGGGCAGGAAGCGCGAGCCGATGGCCACGTCGCACTCGTCCGCGCGTACCAGGTCGAGCATGCGGGCGAGCTCGGCGGCCGGGTGCTGGCCGTCGGCGTCCAGACGCCCGCAGTACTCGTACCCGCCGTCGGCCGCGTGCCGGTAGCCCTCCGCGATGCCGCTGCGCAGCCCGCGGTTCTCGGGGAAGCTCGTGACCAGCGCGCCGCCCTCGCGAGCCACCTCGGCAGTGGCGTCCTTCGAGCCGTCGTCGATCACGAGCACGTCCACGCCGGGCAGGTCGCGGCGAGCCTCGGCCAGAACGCCGGGCAGCGAGCCCTCCTCGTTCCAGGCCGGTATGAACACGAGCGTGTCGGCCATGTCCGCGGCCCGGCGTCAGAAACCGCCGAGACCGGCCGCGGGCACTCCCAGGCGGCGCAGGCCGGCCACGCGCTCGAGCAGCCAGGCGAGTCCGCCGGGCCGGCGGGATGCCGGCTCCCATCCCGCGAGCCCGCGCTCGATCCCGTTGCGGTCGGTGACCGCCAGGAGCTCCACGTGTCCGCCGCCCGAACCGGTGGGACCGGCTTGCACGAGATAGAGCTCGCCCGTCTCCTCGATCCAGGCGGCGCGGTGGGTCACGCTTGAGCCCGGGCGCCGCCAGAGCACCCCGAAGTCGACCTCACGCGAGTGCAGCCGCCGTTCGTCTGCCTCGAGGAAGTCCTCCATCGAGGCCCAGGTGGTCTTACGCTCGGGATAGCTGCCCGGCTTGGCCCGCGGGGCACGCGGCATCCAGACCGGAGCCACGCGGCCCAGGCAGGAGGAGCAGCGCCCGACCCGCGTGGACAGCGGGGAGAGCATGAGCTCGCGGCAGCTGGTGCAGCGGTACAGATTGAGGGGCATGCCCCTCAGGGTGACGGATCGAGGTGAGAATCGCGTAAGCCGCCTGTTACCGCGGCGAGATCCTCGGCGGACGGCTCGGATAGGAACATCCCGGCCAGGGCGCCGGCCACCTCCGGCACCGAGCCGTCCTCGGCCAGCGCCCGCTGGCGGGTGGCGCCGGGCTGTTGCGCCAGAGCGGAGACCGCCTCGAGCTCGTCCCGGCACTGCAGGTCGCGGGCGTGGGTGCGACAGCTCGAGAGGATGCTCTCGAGCTGCTCGACTGCGGGGACGCGCACGCCGCGCAGCGGGTCGATGAACTCGGCGGCCATGCCGTCGCGGCTGGCGATGAAGCGGTTCTCCTCGAGCGCCTCCTGGGCGTCGAGCAGCTCGTCGGGTACGAGCCGCTCGGTGGAGAGCAGCCGCACCAGGCTCTGGATCAGCGCAGTGAGCGCGCCCACGTCCTGGAGTCGCGACTGCGCGTCCATGATGCGTACCTCGACCGTGCCGAAGCGGGGCTGGAGCCGAACGTCCCACCAGATGAACGTCGGCTCCGGGAAGGCGCCGGCGCGTAGCAGCGCATCGATGGTCTCCACGTACGCCGGGTAGCTCTTGAAATGGCGGGGCAGCCCCGCCCTGGGGAAGGCCTGGAAGAGAGCGGAGCGCATCGAGGCCAGGCCGGTGTCCCCGCCACGCCAGTAGGGGGAGTTGGCCGACAGTGACAACAGCAGCGGCAGCTGGGCGCGAAGCCGGTCGGCCGCGGCCACGGCGAGCTCGGCGATCGGCACGCCGACGTGCACGTGCAGCGCGAACGTGGGCTCGCGGCGAGCGAGTGCCCGCAGGCCGTCCTCGAGCACCTGATAGCGCGCGCTGCCGGAGACCTCGGTTTCCTCGCCAACAGCAAGCGGGTGGGTCCCGGCGGCGGCCGCGGCCAGGCCGAGCGGCCGCAGCTCCTCGGCCAGCGACGTCCGGAGCGCCGACAGCTCGGACACGGCGCCGGCCACGGTGGCGTGCACTCCGGTCTCGAGCTCGAGCGTGCAGGCGTGCGTCTCGGCGCTCACCTTCTCGGCCAGGGCGGGGGAGAGCTCGGGGAGGAGCTCGTCCATCACGTGGGCGAGACGCCAGTCGCGCGGGTCGAGCAGCATCACCTCCTCCTCGATTCCCACTGTCCATGCGGGTCGCGCCGGATCGGCGCGCCAGATGGCCCAGTCCGGCAGGGCGGCCGGCATCAGGCGGCCCGCTCCAGCCGCGCCGAATGCTCGGCGGCGGCAGACACCAGGCCCTCGAAGAGCGCCAGCTGCGAGCGGCGCTTGACCAGGCACTCGGCGTGCCACTGCACCGCGAACAGGAAGGCGCTCGTGGTGCCCTCGAGCGCCTCCGCGGTCCCGTCGGGTGCCTTGCCCACCACCCGCAGGCCGCTGCCGAGCTTGTCCACGCCCTGATGATGGAAGGAGTTGACCCTCAGGCGCGCGCCGCCCATCAACGCCGACAGCTTGCTCTCGCGGTCGAGGCTCACCGAGTGGGAGGCCTTGGCGCCGCCCAGATCCTGGCGGTGATTGATGTCGGATGAGAGGTCGGGCAGGTGTTGGTGCAGCGTGCCCCCGCGCGCGACGTTGAGCACCTGGGCCCCGCGGCAGATCGCCAGCACCGGCATCTGCCGGGCCACGGCGCGCCGGGCGAGCGCGAGCTCGAAGCGGTCGAGCTCGGGCTCCGTGGGGCCGAGCTCGGGGTGCTCGTCGGCGCCGTAGGCCCAGGGGTGCAGGTCCGGGCCGCCCGAGAGGCAGAGACCGTCGAGCCGGTCGAGCAGGCGGTCGACCGCGCCGGTTCGCACCGGCGCGAGGATCACCGGAAGCCCGCCGCCCTTGCGCACGGCCTCCAGGTAGCGCTCGCCCAGCGCGAGCTCGGTGCGCGGTGGCTCGCCCTGCGGCAGGATTGCGTGATCGTCGCGCTGGCGCACCTCGGAGGTCGAGACGCCGATGATCGGCTCGGCGTTCACCGCAGCACCCAGGTGTCCTTGGCGCCGCCGCGCTGGGAGCTGTTGACCACGAGCGCGTCCCGCTCGAGAGCCACGCGGGTGAGACCGCCCGCGGCCACCTCGGTCTCCTCGGGCGTGAGGAACACGAAGGGGCGCAGGTCCACGTGGCGGGGCTCGAGTCGCCCGTCCACCACGGTCGGATGCCGCGAGAGCATCACCAGCTCCTGGGCCACGAAGCTGCTGGGATCGCTGCGGATCTCGTCGGCGGCGTCGCGGACGTCTTGCGCGCGCGCGTGAGGAGCCACAACGACGCCGCGTCCTCCGTGCCCCGAGCGCGGCTTGATCACGAGCTCGTCGATTCGGTCCAAGGCCATCTCCAGCATCTCGGGTGCGGCGAGGTCATAGGTTCGCACCGATCGCAGCAGCGGGTCCTCGTCGAGATAGAAGCGCACCATGTCCTCGGCGTAGGCGTGAAGCAGCTTGTCGTCTGCCACGCCGGTGCCGAAGCCGTTGACCACGGCCAGACGGCCCGTGTGAAGCGGCTCGTAGAGGGCGGCGCCCACCTCCGTGAGCCGGCCGTCCTCGTCGGTCAGCCGATCCTCGTCGGTGCGCCGGTAGACCACGTCCACCGGACGCTCCGACCCGTCGCAGCGTGCGTGGAGGCGGCCCGAGCGGACGCTCAGGTCGTCCAGCACCACTCCGGGCAGGCCGAGCTCGCGGGCCAGGCGCCTGTGCTCCCAGAAGGCGCTGTTGGCCGGTCCGTCGCTCAACACGACGATCGAGGGCTCGTCCGACTCCCTCCGGCGCCGCCGCGATCAGCGCGCGGCGGAGCATCGCCACGGTGTCGTCGACCGGAACCGCCTGCTCCACGAGCTGGTCCGGGAAGCGTCGCTTGAGCGCGGCGCGCGCGGCGAGCATGTACGCGAGACCGGACGGCGTGCGCACGTTGTCCTCCAGCACCCGGAACTCACCCTCGGCATCGCGCACCACGTCGAGACCCGCGATGGCGATGCGCACGGCCGGGGCCGGCAGCTCGCCCAGCCTCGGCTCGAGGTGATCGCAGCTGTCGAGCGCCCGCGCCGGAACTACGCCCGCGTCGACGATCGCCCGCTCGCCGTAGACGTCGGCCACGAAGTGGTCCAGAGCGCGAACGCGCTGGCGCAGCCCGCGCGCGAGCAGCTCCCACTCGTCGGCCCCGAACAGCCGCGGCACGGAGTCGAGCCTGAACGGCTCCGCCTCTGCGCCGTCGGACCGGAAGCTCACGTCGCGGGCGGCGACGTCCTCGTCGAGGTCGGTCGCCAGCGCCGCCAGATCCATGCTGTCGAGCGCGGTGAGCAGGTCCACGTAGGCGGGCCGGGGCGTGCCGTCCGCCGCAAAGGCCTCGTCGAACACACCCGCGGCCGGGTCATAGGTGGTGGTGGGGGCGAGCGAGCCGCGAGTCACGGGCCAAGGTTGTTCCGAGTAACGCTCCCTGTACTTGGCCCGTCGTCCAAAGATCCAAACCCCTGATTGGACAATCGGTCGAAATTACCGACCCGACGGTCCCGGCCCTGGTGTCAGGGGCCGAACGGACTGCCCGGGCCGCCCGGGCCGCCCGGGCCGGGCGGTCCACCGGGGCCGCCGCGATGGTGGTGGCCGCCCGGCCCGAACGGGCCGCCGGGCCCCGGCAGATCGCCGAGAGCGTCCTTGACCTTGTCCTCGGAGAGGTTGAAGCGGTCGGCGAGGAAGCTCACCAGTGCCTCCTGGCGCTTCTGCCAGCCGGACTCTGCGTCCGCCCGGACCTCGCGCAGGGCCTTGCGCAGCTCGGCCCGAGTGACTCCGAGGGCGTCGGCCAGCTGGCGCAGCGGCTGGCGCCGGTCGTGGCCGCGGTGCATGCCGCGATCCGGCCGCTGGGCGAAGAGCGCGTCCTCCACCTTGTCGACGTCCACGCCGAGCTCGTCGGCGAGCTTCTGGGCGAAGTCTCCCGGCCCGTGGGGGCCGTCCTGCCGGTCGCCGGCGAGCTTGTCGAGCGCCGCTGTCACGTCGGCGGCGTCCACACCGAGCTCGTCGGCCAGCCGCTGTGCGAAGCGCTGCATGTGCTTGTCCTCGAGCCCGTTGAGCGCCTCGGTCACCTTGTCCGCCGGGATGCCCAGGGCGCCGGCGAGCGCCTTGGCGAAGTCGTCTCGGTGGTCGCCGGACTGCTGCTCGTGGAAGTCACGCAGCGCCTTCTCCAGCGCGTCGGAGTCCACGCCGAGCGAGTCGGCGAGGGCGGTGAAGCCCGGAGGACCGTCGCGGTGGAAGTCCCGGTCCGCCACGCCGTACGCGGTGTTGGCGCCATCGCGGGCGGAGGCCGATCCGTCGCCCACCTGGCTGCCGATTCCGTAGGCGGCGGACGCCAGTCCCACCGCTCCCACCAGCACGACCGTCGTTGCCTTTCGCGGATATCGCATGCCGTGAGGCTCGTGTCCGACTGTAGGAGCACCGTAAGAGCCACGTATGTACCGCCGAAGAGAACTCGCGCGAAAGGCAGAATCAGGTCTGTGAAGGTCCTCATCGTCGACGACGACCGTGCCCTGCGCGACGCGCTGCGGCGTGCCCTTGGGCTCGCGGGGTACGACATCGCGCTGGCCGAGGACGGTCAGGAGGCTCTGGCGCAGGCCGCCGCCGCGGCCCCCGACGCCATGGTGCTCGACGTGGGCCTGCCCGGCATCGACGGGCTGGAGGTCTGTCGCCAGCTGCGCGGCTCGGGCAACCGTCTGCCGGTGCTGATGCTCACGGCACGCGATGCGATCGCCGACCGGATCGACGGCCTGGACGCCGGCGCCGACGATTACCTGGTCAAGCCGTTCGACGTCGGAGAGCTGAAGGCGCGTCTGCGTGCGCTGCTGCGACGCAGTGGCGGGGAGGAGGCACCCGCCGAGCTCCACTTCGAGGAGCTTCGCCTCGACCCCGGGCGTCACGGACTTGCCGTGGGGGAGAGCTTCGTGGATCTGACACGCACCGAGTATCAGCTGCTCGAGCTTCTGATGAGCAATCCGCGGCGGGTGCTGCCTCACAGCGTCATCTACGACCGCGTGTGGGGCTACGACTTCGGCCCGGCCTCCAACGCCCTGCGGGTCTACATCGGCTACCTGCGCCGCAAGCTCGACGAGGTGGGCGCGCGCCCGCTCCTGCACACCGTGCGGGGCGTGGGCTACGTCCTGCGCGAGCCGTGACTCTGCGCACCCGCATCGCGGGCGCGGCCGGGCTGGCGGTGGCGCTCGCGGTCGCCGCGGCCGCGCTGGCCGTCTACCTCGGCGTGCGCGGCGAGCTGCGCGGCGAGGTCGACGAGTCGCTGCGCCGGCGGGCGGACACGGTGGTCGAGCGCGGCCTGGGCGGGCCCGACCGTCCGGGCGTCCCCGGCGCTCCGGGCTTCGGGCCGCCCGGCGAGCCCTTCCGCCGGCCTCTCCAGGCGCCGGCCGAGCCCTTCGGAGGCCCCGAGGGCTTCGTGCAGCTGGTGCTGCCCGGAGGCCGCGCGCTGCGCTTCTCGAACGAGCGAGAGCGCGTGCCCGTGACCGCGCGCGCCCGTGAGATCGCGCGCGAGGGCTCCGGGGAGGACCTCGTCGACACCACGGTGGACGGCACCCACCTGCGCGTGCTCACCACGGGCCTGTCCCGGGCTGGCGCGCTGCAGGTGGCTCGTCCGCTCGGCGAGGTCGACCGCCAGGTGAGCAAGATCGTGCTCGTGCTCCTGGTGGTGGGGGCGGCGGGCGTGGCCCTCGGCGCTGCCCTGGGCGCGGCTGTGGCTCGCACGGCGCTCGCGCCGATCGCGCGCTTCACGAGGCGCACCGAGGAGCTGGCCGCCGATCCGGACCCCTCCGAGCGAATGGAGGTCGTGGGCCGGGACGAGCTCACGCGCCTCGCGCGCAGCTTCAACACGACGCTCGACGCTCTCGAGAGCTCGGTGGAAGCCCAGCGCCACCTGGTGGCCGACGCGAGCCACGAGCTGCGCACGCCGGTGGCGAGCCTGCGCGCCAACATCCAGACCCTCGAGGACGCGGAGCGGCTGCCGCCCGGCGATCGCGAGGCGTTGCGCTCGGACATCGTGGAGGAGCTCGACGAGCTCACGGCGCTGGTGGCCGACATCGTCGAGCTCGCCCGGGGAGCCAAGCCCGGACGGCCCGAGGACGACGTGCGGGTCGACCAGCTGCTGGACGCCGCAGTGGAGCGCGCCCAGGCTCGAGCGGGGGAGACCGTGACGTTCAGCGTGAGCGCCGAGCCGACGCTCGTGCGCGGCGAGCCGCAGCGGATCCACCGCGCGATCTCCAACCTCGTGGACAACGCCGTGAAGTGGAGCCCGGCCGGGGCCGAGATCGAGCTCGGCCTGGCCGGAGGGGAGCTCACGGTGCGCGACCACGGGCCGGGCTTCTCCGACGACGATCTGGACCGCGTGTTCGAGCGCTTCTACAGGGCCGAGGACGCCCGCGGCATGCCCGGTTCCGGCCTCGGCCTGGCGATCGTGCGCCAGGCCGCCGAGGCCCACGGAGGCTCGGTCGACGCCGCCAACGCCCCAGGAGGCGGGGCCCTCCTGCGCGTCTCGTTCGGCCCTCCGCTGCCGCTCGCAGCCGCCGGCCGCTCCGCCTAACGCCCGCGCAGCAGGGCCCGGACGTCCGCGACCTCGCCCAGGTGCTCGAGCTTGTCCGGGTTGACCACCGAGTTGATCGCCCGAACCCGGCCCTCGGCGATGTCGAGCGCCCACACGGCGAACAGGCGGCCGTCGCCGTCACGCATGATCGCGCCCGGCTGGCCGTTGATCTCGGCAAGATCGACGGTCATCCCCGCCATTCGCCGGCCCTGCCGGGCCCACGCGCTGAGCGTACGGGCCACCCTGCCGCGGCCCTCCAAGGCTCGCGCGAGCGCGGGCACCTTGCCGCCGCCGTCACCGTGTAGGACGACGTCCTCGGCCAGCAGTGACTCGAGCGTCTCGAGATCGCCCTCGCCGGCCGCGGCGAAGAAGCGGCGGGCGAGCTCGTCGCGCTGCTCGGGCGACGTCTCGTAACGGGGCCGGCGCTCGGCCACGTGGCGGCGTGCGCGCGCGGCGAGCTGCCGGGCGTTGGCCTCGCTCTTGCCCACGATCGCGGCCACGTCTTCGAAGGGATAGTCGAACACGTCGTGCAGCAGGAAGGCCGCGCGCTGTTCCGGCGACAGGCTCTCCAGCAGCACGAGGAATGCCACAGACAGCGAGTCGGCCAGCTCGGCGCGGCCGGCCGGGTCGTCGGCCTCGCTCGTCACGAGCGGCTCCGGCAGCCACTCGCCCACGTAGGTCTCGCGCCGGACGCGCGCCGAGCGCAGCACGTCGATCGACAGCCGCGTGACCACGGTGGCCACATAGGCGCGCGGGGACTCGATCTGCTCGCCCGACTCGAGCACGCCGTGCAGGCGCAGCAGCGCGTCCTGCACGACGTCCTCGGCCTCGCTCACACTGCCGAGCATGCGGTAGGCGATCGCGAACGCCGCCGGGCGCAGCTCCTCGTAGAGCGGGTTGTCGGAATCAGCCATCTAGGTCAGCCCGGACGCGAAGCCGTCACGCCAGCTGGCAAAGCGGGGCTGCCAGTGGAGCTCGTGCTTCGCCTTCTCATTGGACGCTCCCCGGATGTCGGTCATCATGACGGTCACCAGCTCGCCGGCGGCGATTCGCCCGAGCCAGCGCGGCAGGTGGCGCGGCGGCTTTGCCCCAACGGCGCCGGCGGCGGCCGGCAGCCACTCGGAGACCGGGGCCGGATCGTCGTCGACCACGTTGTAGATGCCGCGCTCGCCGTTCTCCACGGCGGCCAGCGTGGCTCGGGCCGCGTCGTCGATGTGGATGAACGACCAGACCCCGCCGCCGTCTCCCAGCAGGGGGAACTTGCGCTGACGGAGCAGCTGGATGTGCTCGCCCTCCGGATCGAGGCCAAGCGAGGTGCCGGGGCCGTAGAAGCCGCCGTAGCGGAGCACCACGCCCTCGGTCCAGTCGGCGCCGGTGACCGCGTCCTCGAGATGCCGGATGGCCTCGAGTGTCGTGCGGATCGCGCTCGGCGGCGAGGGATCGAGCGGGTCCTCCTCGGTCTTGACCGGCCCACCGACGCGTGCGTACGGCCAGCCCGCGAAGCTCTGGGCCACGAACCGCCGCACGCCCAGCGCGCGTCCGGCGGACAGCAGGTGGTCGGTGCCCTCCGTGCGTAAACGGTTGGTCTGGGCGAACTCGCGCTCGAAGTGCCGCATGTCGAGCGAGCCCGACAGCGCGGTCAGCTGGTGCACGATCACCTCGGGCTCAGCCTGGCTGATCGCGCGCGCCAGCGCGTCGGGATCGAGCGCGTCCGCCACCACCGGCCGCGCCCCGATGCTCGAGAGCGCGGCGGCATTCGACTCGCGGCGCGTGAGGCCAGTGACCTCGTGGCCGCCCTCCACCAGCATCGGGACGAGCCGCTTGCCGAGTGCTCCTGTGGCGCCCGCTACGAAGATCTTCATGACGTCTCCTTTCGTGGTCTTTCCACTGAGACGAGACGGGTGCCCGCCGCGTGACAGCCGGCGGGTGTCTGGACAGATGATCTAGAACGGGCGAGACCGGAGCCCCTCGTTGCGCGGGGTCGCCGCCCGAGGGTGAGTGATATCTGTGCGCCGGCGCCCGGCGCCGGGGCGCGCTCTATACGTACCACCCGTGGAGGCAGGGGTCCGCAACCCGGGGCTGCGCGCGAAGGCCGCAGCGGTCGCGCTGGCCGGAGTGCTCAGTGTTACCGCGGCGGCCGCGGCGCCGGCCGCTGCCGCGGAGTTGGGCAGCGGCCCAACGGTGCCCGCGGCAAACGTCGTCGACGACGTCGCCGGCGCGGCCGCCTCAGCCGTGCCCGCCACCCCCGCCGTGCCGGCCGCCGCTCCGGTCGCCCACGCGGCCTCCGGGGCGGTCAACAGTGCGGGAACCACCGCACAGCGGACCGTCGACCGGTCGCTGGCCGCCGTGCAGAGTGGCGCCGAACCGGCGGTCGACGCCGCCACCGCCGTGACCGGCCGGGTGGCCGGCCCGGCCGCCCAGGAGGGCGCTTCCGCCGCGCGACCCGCGCCACGACGGGCCGAGCTCCCCACCGGCGGGCGGAACAGCGCTCCTGGTAGCGCAACGCCGCGCCGGCGCCACACGTCGCAGGCGGCTTCCGGCACGAAGCCGCTCCCCGCCGGCCAGGGCCATCCGCCTTCGAGCCACACTCGGGCGGCGACGGCGTACGTCAACTCTTTCGCTGCGCTCCCCCAGCGCCACGCCGGCGCCGCGGCCGAGCACCCGGTGCATCACGAGCTCTCGCTCGCGCCCCCAGTCCCCTCCGGCGGGGCGGGCTCCGGGACTGCCTCGGCCGCGGCGGCCGGCTCCACGGCCGGCCTGGCGCTGCTGGTGGTTGCCCTGCTCCTCGCCGCCCCCCGCGCGGGCCGGCGCCTCAAGCTTCCGATGGTGGCCTGGCGGCCACCGGCATTCGTCTCCCTGCTCGAACGACCCGGCTAGCGGACCCCGCTGCAAGCCGACGCCGGGACTCTCCCGGCGCAGTTCGAGAAACAAGACGAAGGAGACAGACATGAAGCGCAATCTCTACGCGCTGGGCGCGAGCGTGCTCACCCTGGCGCTGACGAGCGGTCCCGCGTGGGCCGCGCCCGTGGCCACCCAGACGGTGGACCATTCGGTGCTCGCCGCACAGGCCGGCCCGGTGGCGGTCAACGCCCCCGTGCGGGTGCTGAGCGACGGCCAGAACGGAGCCCCCGCAGTGGCCTCGTCCGCCGGAGGGCCCCAGACGGCCGGCCATTCGGTCGGTGTCGTGCAGGCCGGTCCGGTCAACGTAAACGCACCCGTGCGCGTTCTGAGCGACGGTGACAACGGTTCCGCGCCGGCAGGCGGCTCGGGACCCGCGGCGGGTCCGCAGGCGGTCGACCACTCCGTGGGCGCCGTGCAGGCCGGGCCGATCGGGGCGAACGCTCCGGTCAGGGTCGCGAGTGACGGTCAGAACGGATCCTCGCCGGGTGGCACGCCGGGCGGCGCCGGGCCGCGCCAGTCGAGCGATCGCTCCGTGGGCAGCGCCCAGGTGGCAGGCATCGACGCAGATGCCCCGGTGCGTGTGCTGAGCGACGGTGACGATCAGGGGTCCGCAGCAGGCGGCACGCCCGCCGGACCGCAGTCCGCTACGGACTCGGTGGGCGTGGTCCAGGTCGGCCCGTTCGACGCCGACCTCCCGATCCGCGTGCTCAGCGACGGCGATGAGTCGCCGCCGGTGGCCACCGGCGCGCAGTCGAGCACGGCCCGCCAGAGCCAGAGCAGTGACTCGAACGCCGCCGGCCGGAGCCTCGGCTCCGGAGACGACGAGGTCGCCGCGGACGCGCCGGGACAGGGGGGACGGTCACCGGGCGAGATCCGGTCGCTGCCCGGCAGCCCGGCTCCGGACAGCGCCCGTCTCGCGGCCGCTGCCGTGAGGGATCTCGGCGTGCTGGCAGCCGGAGCGCTGCCGCTCACCGGGCTCGGGTTGGCCTGCCTGATGCTGCTCGGCCTGCTCTCGCTGGCCGGCGGATCCGGCCTGCGGCTGGCCCAGCGCTAGGCGAAGAGAGGCGATCTGCACCGCCGGGGACCACCTGTCCCCGGCGGTGCGCCGCCGTTCACCCGTTCTCGAGCCAGGACTGCACTTCCTTCTGGTTGTCCTTGACCCAGTCCTCCCCGGCCTTCTCGGGCGGGACCTTGTCGCCGGCAATCGCCTTGGCCACCTGCTCCTGCTGCTCATTGGTGAGCGTCATGTTCTTCAGCACCTGGTACGCCGGCGACCCGCTGTCCGCGAACTTCTTGCTGAACAGCTTGTTGATGATCGTCACGTCGTACTCGCACTTGTACTGCGCGGGATCGCCGCCGGCCTTGGCGTCGTCCTGGCAGTCCTTGTTCGCAGCGGTTCTCGGCGGGAGCTTGACCTCGGCCAGGTCGTACTCCTGGTTCAGGTACTGCGGCGTGTACCAGTAGAAGATCACCGGCTTCTCCTGCTTGTACAGCTGGCTCCAGCGCGCCACCTGCGCGGGCTCGGCCCCCGCGGTCACGTGCTTGAAGTTCAGCCCCAGCGCCTCGATCAGCTCCTTGTCCTTCTGGACGTAGGACGGGTCGCCGCCCAGGAAGGTGCCCTGGTCACCCGACTCGGCGGTCTTGAAGAGATCCTCCTCGCCCTTCAGGCCCTCCCACGTCTTGAACTCGGGGTGCTCGTCCATCAGGTACTTGGGGATGAACCACCCGATGTGGCCCTCCACGCCAAGCGGGCCGCCCTGCACGACCGTGCCGGCCTTCTTTATGTACTTGTCGTACTCGTCGGTGTGCTGCCAGTCCTCGAGCACGGCGTCGACCTTGCCGTCGGCCATGGCCTGGAACACCGGGATCTCGGCGATCTTCGTGATCTCCACCTCGCAGCCGAGCTCGTCCTCGAGCACGGCCTTCGCGATGTAGGTGTTGGCTGTCGAGCCGGCCCAGGCCTGCTCGTTGAGCACGACCTTGCCGCAATCGGTGGTGCCGGCGTCGGCGTTGCCGCTACTACCGCTGTCCTCCTTGTCCTCGCCGCAGGCCGCCACTGTCAGCGCCAGCGCGAGTGCGAGGACGAGCAACATCAGTCCCCTGCCTCTCATGCGATACCCCCTCCTACTCATCGTGGTTGAACCTGCGCCCTTCGCAGTCCCAGGCCGCGCATCGGCCGGCGTGCGGGGAGCTGCTCCCGCGAGATGCGCCGGCCCTGTGTGACGCGGTCGAGTGCGATCCCGAGCGCGAGGATCGCGAGCGAGGCCACTACGCCTTCGCCGAATTCATTTCGCTGCAGTCCGCGGGCCACCAGATCTCCGAGCGCGCCCGACCCGACGAGCCCTCCGATCACCACCACGGCGAGGACCATGATGATCCCCTGGTTGACCCCGAGCATGATCGATTCGCGGGCCAGGGGAACCTTGACCTTGGCCAGCACCTGAAGCCTCGACGCCCCGAAGGCCGAGGCGGCCTCGACCGCCGCCGGCGAGACGCCGCGCAGGCCGTTCGTGACCAGGCGGATGACCACCGGGATCGCGTACAGGACGGAGGCCACCACTCCCGGTATCCGCGACACCGGCATCAGATAGATGAACGGGATGATGTAGACGAGCTGGGGGAGTGTCTGCAGCGTGTCGAGTAGGGGCCGCAACATCCGCTCGACCCGCGGGCTCTCGGCCGCCCAGATGCCGATCGCCACCCCGATCGCCACCGCCAGGAGCGTGGCCACCAGCACCTGCGAAGCGGTGTCCATGCCGGGGTCCCACACGCCCATCACGCCGATGGCCGCGAGCATCACCACCGCGGTGATCGCCGGCCGGGCGCCGCTCAGCACCCAGGCGATCGCGCCCAGGCCGGCCAGCGTCACGAACCAGGCACCGTCCACCAGGAACACCCGCAGCGGCTCGAGGAGGTACTCGAGCAGGAAGTTCCCGATCGGCTCGGTTATGCCGAACACGAACGAGTCGGGATCCTGCACGTAGTCGAGCACCGACTGGATCCAGCTCAGGAGGTTCTCCTGGATGGTCGCCGTGTAGACGGTGGTGCTGGTCTCGATCTCGTCGGGATAGATGCCGTCGGTGCCCAGGGCGCGCGCCACGACGACGATCACCGCGATGGCGGCCAACGTCGCCAGCGTCAGGATGCGAGCCCGCCGGCGCCCTTCGTCGGTGAGATGGCGGCGGGCGGGGTCCGTGCGCTCGGCGATGGCCTGCGTGGCCCGGTCGAGGGCGATCGCCATGATCACGATGGCGATGCCCGCGAGGATCGCCAGGCCGGGATTGGAGTAGAGCCCGTTGGTCACCACGTCACCGAGCCCGCGCCCTCCGATCAGGCCGGCGATCACCACCAGCGAGAGAGCGAACATGATCGTCTGGTTGACCGACAGGAGCAGCTGGCGGCGCGCGAGCGGGAGCTGGACCTTGAAGAGCGTCTGCGCCGAAGTGGAGCCGAAGGCCTTGGCCGCCTCGACGGAGTCCGCCGTGACTCCCCTGATGCCGAGCGCGGTGATCCGCACGGCGGGCGGGATGGCGTAGATCATCGTGCAGATCACGGCCGCCGCGGGTCCCACCGAGAACAGGATCACCACCGGCATCAGGTAGGCGAAGGCGGGCACGATCTGCATCGCGTCCAGCGCGGGCGTGACCGTCCGGTAGAAGCGGTCCGAGCGCCCGGCGATCACCCCCAGCGGCACGCCGATCGCGAGCGAGAGCACCACCGCCGCCGACATCAGGGCCAGCGTCTGCATGCTCTCCTCCCACAGCCCCATCAGCGCGAACGAGACGAAGGCGCCGGCCACGATCAGCGCCGGCCGCCAGCCGCCGTAGCGCAGCACGATGAGCACCCCGGCCGCGATCGTGCCCACCCAGGTGAGCCACAGGATCACGTTGTCGATCGCGGTCACCAGCCACTCCGCGAGAGCGCGGAAGCCGTCGAAGATCGCGAAGACGATGTTCGGGTTGTCCGCGGTGCGCTCCTCGAGCAGCCAGGTCTGTGCGCTGTCCAGCTTCTCGGGGAGCTCCTGCCAAACCAGCGAGCTGGGCCACGGGAAGTCGCCCCGCATCACGGCGAAGGCGATCAGCATCACTCCCACGATGGCGGCGGCCTGCACCGGCCGGCTGCGCCAGCGGGCCGACGGCGCCGCGAGCGCCGGGGCGGCGACCCTCCTGCTAGCTACTGCCACCCGCTGCCTCGGGCTCTCCTGCCATCGAGTCGAGGATCGCCACACGGTCGATCACGCCCACCGTGCGTCCGTTCTCGGTGGCGGCCACGGGACCTTCGGTGGCCGCGACCACCGGGACCGCGTCGCGGACCTTGGTCGTCACGTCGAGGCCGGGGCCCTCGGTGGTCTCGCCTGGACGCGCGTCGCGCATCACCGAGCGCAGGGTCAGCACGTGGGTGCGCGGGATGTCGCGCACGAAGTTGGCCACGTAGTCGTCCGCGGGGGTGGCCACCAGCTCCTCGGGGGTGCCCAGCTGGACGATGGCGCCGTCGCGCATGATCGCGATCCGGTCGCCGAGACGCAGTGCCTCCTGCAGATCGTGCGTGATGAAGAGCATCGTCTTGCCGGTCTCCACCTGGAGGCGGCAGACCTCGTCCTGCATGTCCCGCCTGATCAGCGGGTCGAGTGCGCTGAAGGGCTCGTCGTAGAGCATCAGCTTGGGATCCACCGCGAATGCGCGGGCCAGGCCCACGCGCTGCTGCATTCCGCCCGAGAGCTGGTCGGGGAACTGGTGCGCCGCGTCCTCGAGGCCCACCAGCTGCAGGATCTCGCTCGCCCGCGCCAGCCGCTCGGGCTTGGAGACGCCCTGGATCTCGAGTCCGAAGGCCGCGTTGTCGATCACGGAGCGGTGGGCGAGCAGGCCGAAGTGCTGGAAGACCATCGCGACCGTGTGGCGCCGCAGCTCGCGCAGGTCGTTCGAGTCGGCGGCGCACACGTCGCGACCGGTGATCTCGATGCTGCCGGCGCTCGGCTCGATCAGGCGGATCAGCGTCCTGATCAGGGTCGACTTGCCCGAGCCGGAGAGGCCCATCACCACGAACATCTCGCCCGGCTTGATGTCGATCGTCACGTCGCGGACGGCGATCACGCAACCGGTCTTCTCGCGCAGCTCGGCCCGCGAGAGGTCGGCGTCCGGCGTGCCGATGATGTCGTCGGCGCGAGGACCGAAGATCTTCCAGACCCCCTCCGCGCGGACGAGGAACTCGCCGTTGGCGGAGCCTGTTGCGGGTGCATTGGGCGTCTGGACGGCGCCGGTCGCGTGCGCGTCGGTCATCCGAGGCGATGATATATCAGGCTTGCCGGCCCTCGCCACACCTGTCACGAGGCCGGCCGAGCCCGGCGGCGCGCCGGCGGGAGAGACCTCCCCCGCCGGCGCGACTCGCCCGACTGCGTGTTGCTACAGCAGGTTGTTGGCCTCGAGGAAGCTCTTGGCCACCTCGGCCTCGTCCTGCTTGTCGATCGCGACGGCCTTGTTCATCGAGATCATCGCGTCGTTGGTGAGCAGCGCGCTCACCTCGTTGATCACGTCGAAGTAGGCCTGGCCGCCGAGCGCCTCGTACTTGTCCTTGTCCATGACCATCGCCACGTGCTGGTAGCCGAAGATCCCCTTCGGGTCCTTTAGCACCACGTACTTGCCGCTGGCCAGCTGGGCGTCGGTGGAGAACACGTTCGCGCTGTCCACGTCGCCCGAGTCGAGCGCCTGGTACTGGATTCCCAGTGCCAGCTGCTTGAACTGGGCGTTGGTGAGGCCGTACTCGCTGCGCATTCCCTTGAGACCCTGGAAGCGGTTGCGGAACTCGGGCCGCGCCCCCACCGTGAAGTCGCCCACGCCCTTCAGGTCGGCCACGGTCTTCAGGTTGTTCTTGCTCGCGTAGTCCTTGGTCGTCGCGATGGCGTCAACGTCGAAGAACGGCGTCTGCTTGCTGATCACCTGACCGCGGCCTTCGTAGAAGTCCTTGGCGAGCTGGTAGGTCTGCTTGTCGCTCTTGGGGACGATGTCCTTGCGGGCGACCACTGCCACCGACACGCCGAGGTACTCGGGATAGCCGTCGATCTGGCCGCTCGTGAGCGCCTTGTCGATGATCTCGGTGGCGCCGATGTTCTTCTTCAGGTTGACCTTGTAGCCCTTTGCCTCGAGCGCCTGCTTGTAGAGCTCGCCGAGCACGAACTCCTCGGTGAAGTCCTTGGTCCCGAGCGTGACCGCCGGCTTGCCCTTCCCGGGCTGATCGGCCGACTCGCTCGACTCGCCGCCCCCACCGCCGCCCGAATCGTCGTCGTCATCATCGCCGCCACACGCTGTGATCGCGAAGCTCGCCAGCAACGCCATCAACAGCAGCAATCGGAACATGGCTCGGCTCATGGGGTCCTCCCTGGTTAGTTGGTTGCGGGTGTGATCGACGGTTCCACCAGCCCCTGCTCGCTGCGCTTGCGCAGCCCGCGGGGCGTGACGAGATACTGAAGCAGGGCGAAGATGCCTTCGGTCGCGAAGGCCAGGACCGCGATCGCGATCGAGCCGGCCACGACGCCCTCGGGTCCGTAGGTCGGCTGGTTGACGATGATGTCGCCCAGGCCGCCGCCCCCGGCCAGCGCGGCGAGGGTCGCGGTGGCGACGACGTAGACGGCCGCGGTACGGATACCCGCGAACGTGAGCGGCAGCGCCAAGGGCAGCTCGACCTGCAGCAGCACCTGGCGCGGGCGCATGCCCATGGCCTCGGCGGCCTGCACGGCGTCCTTGTCCACCTGGTTCACGGCCACGTAGGCGTTCGTGAGCATCACCGGGCCGGCCAGGATCACGAGCGCCACCATCACGTTGACGAAGCCCACGCCGAGAATCCCGAGGCCGATGGAGATCACGGCAAGGCTGGGGAGCGCACGCCCCACGTTCGAGGCGTTGATGGCCAGGAACGAGCCGCGATGGAGATGACCCAGCCACATTCCCAGCGGGATCGCGAGGACCATCGCCACGGCGATCGCGGCCCCCGAGAGCAGGAGATGCTCCACTGTCTTGTCCCAGATCAGGCCCGTGTTGTCGCCCAGGAACTGGATTGCGTCGACGAAGGTGTTCATCTCAGGCTCGCCTCGCCCGCTCCCAGGGCGCCAGGCCGCGCTGTAGCAGCACCAGCAGCCCGTCGACCACGAGCGCGAGGAGGACCGCGAGTATCCCCGCGGCCACGAACTGGGTCTTGAAGCCGCTCTGGATCGCGTTGAAGATCGGCTCGCCCAGCCCGCCGACGCCGATGTAGGCGGCAACTGTGGCCAGGCTGATGATCGTGACCGTCGCGATCCGGATCCCGGCCATGATGGCCGGCAGCGCCAGCGGCAGGTCCACGCGCCAGAGGAGCTGTCTCTTGGTGAAGCCCATGGCCCGGGCCGCCTCGCGCGCGTCCTCCGGCACCTCGCGCAGGCCGGTGATGATGTTGCGGAACAGGATCAGCAGCGTGTACGAGACCAGGGCGATCTCCGCGCTCGTCACGGTCAGTCCGGTGATCGGGACCAGGAGCTGGAAGAAGGCCAGGCTGGGGATCGTGTAGAGGAACGCGGCCGCGATCGCGATCGGCGTCTCGAGGCGCCCAAAGGTGTAGGCCGTGAGCGCCGCGGCGAAGGCGATGACGAAGCCGATCCCGACGGCGATCGCGGTCAGCTCGATGTGCTCGACCAGGCGGGGGAGGAACACGCGGTCGAAGTTGTCCACCACCCAGCTGACGCAGAACTGGCCGTTCTCGCGCACGCAGTCACTGCCCCGCTCGAACTCGGGGATCACCGGCCCCTGCTGGGCGACCTGCAGCATCATGTCCGCAGCGCCGGCTGGTCGGGGCCGATCAGCCGCGTGATCGTCGCGAGGGTGACGGTGCCCTTCGCGTTGCCGTCGGCATCCGTGACCGTCAGGTGCTCGGTGCCCTCGACCAAGAGCAGGGACAGCGCGTCGCGCAGGGAGGTCGACTCCGGCGCCGACGGCCCGGACTGGGTCTCCTCGGCCCCGGTGTCGACCGGGATGTCGCTCAGCCGCCAGACCACCAGGCGCTTGAGCCCGCGGTCGGCGCCCACGAAGTCCGCGACGAAGTCGTTCGCGGGTGCGGCGAGTATGCGGTCGGGTGTGTCGTACTGGACGAGCTCGCCGTCGCGCAGGATCGCGATCTGGTGGCCCATCTTGATCGCCTCGTCGATGTCATGCGTGACGAAGACGACCGTCTTGGGCACCTCGGCGTGCAGGCGCAGAAAGTCGTCCTGCAGGCGGTCGCGGGTGATCGGGTCGAGCGCCCCGAACGGCTCGTCCATCAGCATCAGCGGCTGGTCGGCCGCCATCGCGCGCGCCACCCCGATGCGCTGCTGCTGGCCGCCTGAGAAGTCACCCGGGTAACGGTCCAGGTCCTCGTCGGGGTCGAGGCCCACCAGCTCCAGCAGCTCGCGAGCGCGGGCCCGGACGCGCTCCTTGGACCAGCCGGCAAGGCGCGGCACGGTGCCGACGTTGCCCTCCACGGTCATGTGCGGGAACAGGCCGATCTGCTGGAAGACGTAGCCGATGCCGCGCCGCAACTCGGTCTCGTCGAGGTCCCCGATGCTGCGGCCGTCGATCGTCACGTCCCCCGAGCTGAGGGGTATCAGCCGGTTGACCAGCTTCATCGCGGTGGTCTTGCCGCTGCCCGAGGGGCCGATGAGCACACAGATCTGCCCCGCCGGGATCTCCAGGGTCAGCTCGGAGACGGCCGCAGACGTGCGGCCCGGGTACACCTTCGTGACGTTGTCAAAGGCGAGCGTGGCGGCGCTGTCGCCCGAGGCCTCGCTCTGTGCTTGCGGCGGTTGCTGTTGCGAACTCACGATGAGCGCCGCTGCGGGCCTACCCCTGACGCGGCTTGGCTCGTCATCTGGGGCGCCATGATATATCAGGCTCCCGTGCCGCAGCACAGGGGTAATCAGCTGTTAATGAGGACGGTCTGGAGCTCCGTCAGCGTATCCATGGGATAACGGCCGCCCACGCGGCCGATCCCGCTCTGAGAGTTGGCGCGTCCGCCCCAGGGGAGGTGGGCCTCCCAGTAGTTGGTGGTCTCGTTGATGTTCACGAGCCCCATGTGCACCGAGTCGGCGTAGCGCATGCCCGCGGCGAGGTCGTTCGTGAAGATCGCGGCCATCAGTCCGAAGGTCTGGGCGTTCGTCTGCTCGATGGCCTCCTCGAGCGAGCGGACGCCGATCACGGGCGCGATCGGCCCGAAGGTCTCCTGGGTGGCCGCGATCGACTCGGCCGGCACGTCGTCGAGCACCGTCGGCTGCCAGTACAGGCTGGTGGGGAAACCGTCGGCGCGGCTACCGCCGGTGACGACAGTGGCGCCGCGCTCCACGGCGTCGCTCACGTGCTCGTCCATCTTGGCCGCGCCGGGCTCGTTGTTCACCGGGCCCAGCGTGGTCGCCGCCTCCAGCGGGTCGCCGAGCCGGACCTCACGCTCGACCTCGCCCGCCAGCAGACCGACGAACTCCTCTCGCACGGCCTCGTGCACCAGCAGCCGCTCGGCCGCGGAGCAGCTCTGCCCGGCGCCGAGGAAGGAGCCCACGCGGGCGGCCTCGGCCGCCGCCTCGAGGTCGGCGTCCTCCATCACCACGAACGGGCCGTTGCCCCCCGTCTCGAGCAGCTGAGCCTTGCCCGCGGCCTGACGCGCCACCGTCAGCCCGGTGGCCGTCGATCCGATGAAGCCGACGGCGCGCGTGCCCGGGTTCACGGCCAGTTCGTCGCCCACCTCGGGGCCGGGGCCGAGGACCATGTTCACCACGCCCGGCGGAAGGTCGGCCTCCGCGATGCACTCCGCCAGCACTCCGGAGCAGACCGACGTGGACGGCGCGGGCACCCAGACCACGCAGTTGCCGCAGGCCAGCGCCGGCGCGAGGATCTCCGCCGGCATGGTGTAGGGCCAGTTCCACGGTGTGATCAGACCCAGAACGCCTAGCGGCCGTCGCAGCAGCAGCACCCGCCGGCCCGGCGCGGCGCTCTCGGGGATCGTGCCCTCCACGCGCTTGCCGTCCTCGGCGGCCATGCGGAAGAACTCGACCAGCTCGCCCACCTCGCCCTCGGCCTCCGCCTTGAGCGGCTTGCCCTGGTCGAGCGTCAGGATGCGGGCCAGCTCGTCGCTGCGGCGCTCGCAGGCATCGGCAATACGGTGGAGGAAGACCGCTCGCTCGAATCCGGTGCGCCTGCCCCAGGACCCGAACGCGGCGTTGGCCGCCGCGATGGCGCGGCGCGCGTCCTCGCGGCCGCCCTCGGCCACGCGGCCCAGCGACTCGCCGGTGGCCGGGCTGGTGGCGTCGACGGTGGCGCCGCTCTGGGCGTCGCACCACTCGCCGTCGATGAACATGCGGGTGCTCAAGGGGCGGACTCGGGAAGCCCCGCGGGCTCGGTGACCGCAGGGGACGCCGACTCGAAGCGATGCGAGTCGAGCACTCCGGTCTTGTGGCGCTGCACGAACCAGAAGTAGGCGAGCCCGCCGAAGAAGACGATGCCGATGAACAGGATGGCCCCGTACTGCAGGTACCAGTGGAACGGCGCGCTCGCGTTGTAGACGTCCTTGCGCGGCCAGATCAGGTTGGTGGCCATGAAGAACCCCCAGCCGACCGCCAGCAGGTTTACCGGCAGGCCCAGCTTGCCGAGCGTGAAGAACCTCTGGCCCTCCGCGTGCTGCGGCGGCCACTCACCACGCAGGCGCAGGCGCAGCATCGGCACCGTCACGAGCAGGTAGGCGATGTAGATCATGATGATCCCGATGCTCGTGATCACCGTGAAGATCTGATCGTTGCCGATGTTCACGACGAGGATGAGGACGGCGAGGACGCCACTGATCACGGCGGGCACGATCGGCGTTCTCGTCTTCGGATGAACCGTCGCGATCCGCTCGCCCCCCGGCAGGTTGTTGTCGCGCGCCATGGCGAACGCCATCCGGATCGTCGCGGTGTGGACGGCGAGGCAGCAGACGGTCACGGCGATCACCACGCAGATCAGGAATATCTTCCCGACCGTGTTGCCGAAGACGTCGAGGATGATGTACTGGAGGCCGCCGAACTGGCCGATCTCGGGCGCGTTGATGTTGCCCACGGCCATCATCGCGAACAGGATGATCAGCCCGCCGAGGATGAACGAGGCGATCACGGCGCGCATGATCGCGAGCGGCGCCGTCTTGCGCGGCTCGTGCGTCTCCTCGCCGAGCGAGCTCGCGGTATCGAAGCCGTACATGACGTAGGCGGAGGCGAGTGAGGCAGCGAGGAAGGCGCCGAGGTAGCCCCAGTCGTGGCCCTCGCCGGTGCCCTGAGTCTCGAACACGACGTCCGGACCGCGCGTGGCGCTGACGAGCAGCGCGACTATCAGGACCACGGCAGCGATCAGCTCGATGAAGACACCCGTGCTGTTGATGCGGGACATCAGCTTCACCCCGAGCGCGTTGATCACCGTCGTGAACGTGATCAGGACGGTGCCGAGGATGACCGCGTTGATGGCGAAGTCGTTGCTCCCCGTGCCGTCGCCGTAGAACTGGAAGAAGTCTGAGATCTCGGGCAGCGTGATCTGGTAGGCGAGCGCGACGGCGGCGATCGTGACGATCGAGGCCGTGAGCATCATCCAGCCACCGAGCCACGCGACCGTGGCGCCGGCCATCTTCTTGCCCCAGTTGTAGATCGAGCCGGCCACCGGGAAGTTCGCCGCCAGCTCGGCGAAGCAGAGCGCGACCATCAGCTGGCCGACGAAGACCATCGGCCACGTCCACCAGTAGGCCGGCCCTCCGAACCCGAATCCGAAGTAGAAGAGCTGGAAGACGCCGGTGAGGATCGAGATGTAGCTGATCCCGGCCGCAAAGCTCGCGAACTTGCCGATCGAACGGTCGAGCTCCTGCTTGTAGCCGAACTCCGCAAGGTCGTCGGAATCGCCGGCACTGGTGGTCGCCACGTCACCCTCCCCGAATCGCTGGGCCCACAGCCGGCCCGACTATCGCGCGGGCGGTGGTCGGTGTCAAGAGTGATATATCTGGCGCACGATCCGGCCCGGCCGATCGTCGCATCGGCTGCCTGCCATGCACGACATCGCCGAGTTCCTACGCCGCCATCCGCCCTTCGAGACGCTCGACGAGGAGACGCTCGCGAGCGTGGCGGACAGCGCGGAGATCGAGTTCCACGCGGCGCGCACGCCCGTGCTCGAGAGCGCAGGCGCCACCTCCGAGTTCGCCTACGTGGTACGCCGGGGCTCGGTGGAGCTCGTGATGGACGGCCGGCTGCTCGACCTGCTCGGGGAGGGCGAGATGTTCGGGTTCGCGTCGCTGCTCGATCACGGGCCACTCGGCTTCGTGGCCCGAGCCGCCGAGGACACGCTCGTCTACCGCATTCCCGAGCGGGCGATCCGCCCGGTGCTCGAGCAGCCCGCGGCGGCACGCTTCATCGCCCACTCCATGAACAAGGGGGTACGGCTGCTCGCCGGACAGGACCCGGAGCCGCCGGTCGCCGGTCTCGGCCGGACCGTGGGCGAGCTCGTCCGCGCAGAAGCGCTCGTGTGCCCGCCGGACACCGGTGTCCGGGACGCGGCTCGCCGGATGGTCGAGGCCGGCGTCACCTGCGTGGCGGTGGACCTGGGGGACACACTCGGGATCGTCACCGACCGTGACATTCGCGAGCGGGTGGTGGCCGCCGGAGCGCCGCCGGAGCTTCCGCTGTCCGCCGTGATGACCGCGCCGGCCTTCACCGTGCCGGCCGACTGCTCCGGCGCCGAGGCACTGCTCGAGATGCTCGACCACGGGATCCGCCACCTGCCGGTGCTCGACGCCGGCCGCCGGCTCGTGGGCGTGCTCGACGACGTGGACCTGCTGGCCAGCGAGCACCGCACCCCGTTCCGGCTCCGCGCGTTGATCGCCAGGGGCGCCGACGCCCCCGCCGTGGCCGCCGCCGCCGCCGAGCTTCCCGACGTGGTGGTGGCCCTCCACGAGGCCGACCTGCCCGCGCACGCCATCTGCCGCACGATCTCGGGCATCCATGACGCCACCACCCGCCGGCTGGTGGCTCTCGCGCACCACGAGCTGGGCGCCCCACCCGTGCCCTACACCTGGCTGGCGATGGGCAGCTTCGGCCGGCGCGAGGCGTTCCCCAGCTCAGACGTCGACTGCGCCGTGGCGTGGGAGGGACCGGACGAGGATTCAGGTGTGAGCGATCCGATCAGGCGGGTGGCGGAGCTGGTGCTGCAGGGCCTCGCGCAGAGCGGCTTTCCCCCCGACGACAAGGGCGCCGTGGCCTCCCGCCCGCTGTTCGCGCGCTCCGTGAAGCGCTGGGAGGAGGCGGCCCGCGCCTGGGTCGGGGAGCCCGACCGCGATCGCGGCCTGATGCTGCTCTCGGTGGTGGTGGAGAGCGATCCCGTGTGGGGCCAGACGCTCGTGGCGGACCGGCTCTTCGCTGCGTTCGCGCGCTCGGAGAGGCGCCAGCTGATGCTCAACCGCCTGCTGGCCGCGGCGCTCGCCGCGCGGCCGCCCACCGGCTTCCTGCGCGACTTCGTGCTCCAGTCGAGCGGGGAACGCAGGGGCGTCCTCGACATCAAGCGCGGTGGGCTGCTTCCGATCGAGTCGGTTGCGCGCTGGGCGGGACTGGCGGCGGGAGTGGCGGCGGCGTCCACGCCGGCGCGGCTCGACGCCGCACGGGACGCCGGCACGCTCCCGGACGAGGACGTGGCGATCCTGAGCGATGCGTTCGAGCTCGTCTGCGAGCTGCGCATGGAGCACCAGGTGGACCAGCTGCGCGCCGGCGAGGATCCCGACGACTTGATCGAGCCAAAGCGGCTTGCCCCGCTCACCCGCGCGGCGCTCAAGGACGCGTTCCGTGGCGTTCGGCGAGTGCAGCGGCGGCTCGACGCCGAGCGAACACTGGCGCGCTACTGAAAGTCTCCGGGCACACCCCCTGGCGTGAGGCGCCGTTCGCCGTGGTGGACGTGGAGACCACGGGTCTCGACCCGCGCCGCGACGAGGTCATCTCGTTCGCCGCCGTGCCGGTGGAAGGAGGCAGGGTGGTGGCGGCCGGCGTGGTGGCGGGCCTCGTCCGGCCGGCGAGCTCGCCCGCCGCGGCATCGGTGGAGATCCACGGGCTGCGTGCTGCCGATCTGGCCGCCGCCCCCGCGGGCCCGGCCGCCCTGGCCCCGCTCGTGCCCGCGCTCGAGAGCCGGATACCGGTGGTGCACGTGGCCTGGGTGGAGCGGGCCTTCCTCGGTCCGCGCCTACGTGAGCTGGGCTTCGTCCTGCCGCGGCGCGTGATCGACACGGCCCTGCTCTGGAGGGTGCTGTGCATGGCACGCGGCCACGGCGACCCGGGCTATCGCTCCCTCGAGGCCGTGGCCACCGGGCTCGGCCTGCCCTCGCACCGGCCGCACGACGCGGAGGGCGATGCGCTCACCACCGCCCAGGCCTTCCTGGCGCTCGCCACCCATCTCGAGGCTCACCAGCAGGTCACCGTCGGCCGCCTCGCGCGGGCCCGCTGGGAGGTGCGCGCCTGGGAGCTCTGGAACGTGCCGTGAGCGCGTCCCGAATACGGACGACGCCCGAGCTCAGGTCGCGCTGAAGGCCTCCATGATCTCGCGCTGGAACTCCAGCACGTGCTCGCGCATGATCGTGCGCGAGCGGCTGCCATCTCGCGCGAGCACGGCCTCCAGGAGGTGGGCCTGGTCGTGCACGGAGTGGCCGAGGCCGGGCACCCGGTCGAGCACCAGGTACCAGATTCGCAGCGAGTGGGTGAAGTAGCGCTCGAGCGTGTCGAGCAGGTAGCGGTTGCCGGCCGCCTCCCAGATGAAGCGGTGGATGCGCTCGTCGAAGTGCATCAGCCAGTCCGGGTCGTCGGGCCGCCTGAGCTCCTCGACCTCCGCCAGCAGGGCCCTCGCCAGCTTCGCGGCCTGGTCGTCCATGCGCTCGGCAGCCAGCTCGGCCGCGTACGCCTCGAGCTCCACGCGCACCTCGGTGATGTTCACGATGTCCGCGGCCTCGACCTCGGTCACGAACGTGCCCCGTCGCGGCCGGACGGTCACCAGGTCCTCGAGCGCCAGGCGCTTGACCGCCTCCCGCAGCGGCGTGCGACCGATCTCCAGCTCCTTCATCAGCTCGTCCTCGCGCAGCACTGTGCCGGGAGCTATGTGGAGGGTCACGATGCGGTCGCGCAGCTCGACGTAGGCGCGCTCAGCCACGAGCCGGGGGGAGGCCGCGACCGGGATCTGTGTGGGAGAGGGTTCGGCAGCCATCGCTCCAGAGGTACCGGGCCCCACGATGCTACCTTGATATATCAGCATGCGCGCGGGCGTCGCCAGCGGCTCTCAGCCCGATCCAGACGGCGAGCGGCCGGCGGGCCGCGAGCACTGGCTCTCCAATCGGCGAGCGACCGGCGGGCGCGACCAATCTCGCCGACCTGCTTCGACGCGCGCGCTTCGAGGTCCTGCCGCTCGACGGCGCGGAGGAGGCGGTGCGGACCCACCTAGGGACGGACGTGAAGGTCACGGTCACGGCGTCCCCCACCAGAGGGCTGGACGCCACCTTCGACCTGAGCGAGCGGCTCGCGGGCGCCGGCTACCGGGTGGAGCCGCACCTCTCGGCGCGGCTGGTCACCGACCGCTCGCATCTCGACGAGATCCTCGACCGCCTCCTGGCCGGCGGAATCACCGACGTGTTCGTCCTGGCCGGCGACCCACCGGAGCCCGCAGGCGAGTTCCACGGCGCTGCCGACCTGCTCGAGGCGATGGGCCCTCGGCGCGCCGAGTTCGAGGCCATTGGGATCACCGGCTACCCGGAGAGCCACCACCTCATCTCGGACGAGGAGACGATCAGGGCGATGTTCGTCAAGGCCGAGATGGCCACCCACATCGTCAGCCAGATCTGCTTCGACGCCGAGGTGATCACCGGCTGGGTCGAGAAGGTCCGGCGCCGCGGCACGGGTCTCCCGATCTGGATCGGGCTCCCGGGCCATGTCGACTACACGAAGCTCCTGCGCGTGTCGATGAAGATCGGGCTGGGAGAGTCCACGCGCTTCCTGCGCCACCACCAGGGCTGGCTCTCGCGTCTGCTCTCGCGTCAGTTCAAGCCCGATCGGCTGGTGGAAGAACTCGCCCCCTTCGTCGTCGAGCCCGCCTGGAACGTGGCCGGCCTCCACCTCTACACCTTCAACGAGGTGGAGCGCACCGAACGCTGGCGGCGCGGGATGCTCCAAGAGCTGACCGGCCGTTGAACGCCCGCCTGGCTGGTTCAGTCGCCCTCGTGGCCGCGGCCGTGCTCGCGGTCACCGCCGGCGCCGCCGCGGGCGCCGACTGGCGTCCGCCGCCGGCCGGCGCGAAGTTCGACTACCAGATCGGCGGGGACTATCGCCCGGCGGCCGGGGTGCGCGTGATCTCCCGCGACTGGTTCCTGGGAGCCGCGCCCGAGCGCACCTATTCGATCTGTTACGTCAACGCCTTCCAGACCCAGGACGACGAGGCCGGCGTGGAACGGCCCGACGAGCGCTCGAACTGGCCGCGAGACCTCGTCCTTCGCGACCTCGGCGACGACCCCAACTGGGGCGGCGAGTACCTCGTGGACATTGCCACTCCGGCCCGGCGCAGGCGGGCGGCGCGGCACGTGCAGCCGATGATCGAGACGTGCGCGCGCAAGGGCTTCGAGGCGGTGGAATACGACAACCTCGACTCGTGGACCCGCTTTGACGGCACTCCGCGCGCCGGCGACGTGCCCTTCGGCAAGCGACAGGCGATCGCCTACGCCTCGCTCCTGGCCGGCCGCGCCCACGCGCTCGGCCTGGCCGTGGGCCAGAAGAACACGCCGCAGCTCACCCGCCGCCAGTCGCGCCGGCGGATCGGCTTCGACTTCGCGATCGCGGAGGAGTGCGGGCGCTTCGCGGAGTGCCGGCGCTACCGGGCGCTGTTCGGGAGCCGGGTGCTCGCGATCGAGTACCGCCGCAGGGACTTCAGGCGGGCCTGCCGCGCGGTAGGGGCGACCACTTCCGTGGTCCTGCGTGACCGCGCCGTGAGCAGGCCGGGCTCGGCCGGCTACGTGTACGCGGCCTGTTGAAGCCGGCCGGCGGACGCCTGCGAGTATGAGGCGATGGACGGCAAGGTGAACCTCGCCGAGAAGTTCGCGCTTCTGAGCGAGCCCTATCAGCCCGGCATCGTCGGCTACCTGAACGACTACAAGCTGCAGATCGTGAAGGTCGAGGGGGCCGTTCGTCTGGCACAAGCACGACGAGACCGACGACTTCTTCCTGGTCGTGCGCGGCCGCCTGACGATCCATCTCCGCGACCGCGACGTGGAGCTGGAGGAGGGCGAGCTGTTCGTAGTGCCGCGCGGGGTGGAGCACTGCCCGGAGGCCGCCGAGGAGGCCGAGGTGCTTCTGATCGAGCCGAAGGGGACGGTCAACACCGGCGACGCGGGCGGCGACATGACCGCCGAGCCGGCCGAGCTCTGAGCTCGCTCGCAGGTCGCCCACAGATGGCCGAGGACCGTCAGGCGAGCTGGCTGCTCGCCGAGCAGGGCGCCACGGTCTCGCTGGTGGCCCGCCGGGCCGACCGGCTGGAGGCGCTGGCCGACGAGATCCGCGCGGCGGGCGGCACCGCCCTGGCGCTCGAGGCCGACGTGACCCAGCGCGGCGCGGCCGAGACCGCTGTCGAGCGCACCGTCGAGGAGCTCGGCGGCCTCGACGTGCTCGTCAACAACGCCGGCGTGATGCTGCTCGGGCCGATCGCGGACGCTCCGCTCGAGGAGTGGGAGCGCATGGTGCAGGTCAACGTGCTCGGCCTGCTCTACTGCGCGAAGGCCGCGCTTCCCCATCTGCTCCAGGCGGCGGAGCGCGAACCGCGGCAGACGGCGGACCTGGTGAACGTATCGTCGGTGGCGGGCCGCCAGGTGAGGATGGGAAGCGGTGTGTACAACGCCACCAAGCACGCGGTGGGTGCCTTCAGCGAGTCGCTTCGTCAGGAGGTCACCGGCCGCCATGTGCGGGTCTCACTCATCGAGCCGGGCGCGGTGGACACCGAGCTGTCGAGCCACAACCGGCCCGAGATCCTCGACACCATCAAGAAGCGCTTCGCCGACATGGACCGGCTCTCGGCAAGCGACATCGCCGACGCGATCCTCTACATCGTGAGCCGGCCACGCCACGTCGCGATCAACGAGATCCTGGTTCGCCCCACCGACCAGGTGCAGTGACTCGGCGCAGCACCGTCTGAACGCCGCCGAATACGATCACCCGCGTGGCGAGGATCATGGTGCTCAGCGCCGGAAGCACCGGCGACGTTGAGCCATTCGCGGCGTTGGCCGCCCGTCTCGGCACGCGCGGTCACGAGGTCGTGTTGGCCGCGGACGCCGGGTTCGAGCGCCTCGCCCCCGGCGGCGCGGTCCGCTTCGCACCGATCCGGGCGGACTTCCAATCGCTGGTGCCGACGGCCGGGGGCAAGCGGCCCTCGCTGCGCGGCGCCGTGTTCCCGGTGATTCGCGGAATGCTGGCGGACAGCTGGCGGGTGGCTCAGGCGGACCGGCCCGAGCTGATCGTGGCGCACCAGAAGACGCTTGCGGCTCCGCACCTCGCGGAGAAGCTGGGAATTCCGCACGTGCAGGCTCTGACCGTCCCGATGCTCACGCCCACCCGCGAATTCCCTCTGCCCGCCATGGTGCGCCATGACCTCGGGGGCTTCCTCAACCGGGCGAGCTACCGTCTCGTCGCCACGTTGACCCGTCCCTACTCGGGCCTGATTCGCGACTGGCGTGGCAACACCCTCTCCCTGGCTTCCCGCGGGAACCCCCCGGCGCCCGCCAGGACGCTCTACTGCTACAGCCCGAGCCTCGTTCCGACACCCCGCGATTGGCCGTCCGACGTGGTGGCCACCGGGTTCTGGGTGCGTGAAGGCAATGGTGCCGCGGAACCGGGTGACCCCGAGCTCGAGAGCTTTCTCGCCTCGGGAGCTCCGCCTGTGTACGTCGGTTTCGGGAGCGCCGTGGGGCCTGATCCGGTCGCGCTGGGCGTCTCGGTGAGCGAGGGGCTGCGGCGTGCGGGCGTCCGTGCCGTGATCGCCACCGGGTGGGGAGGATTGAAGGGCGTGGGCAGCGACTCTCACACCATGGTCGTCGAGGCCGCCTCACACGCGTGGCTGTTCCCTCGGGTCGCAGCCGTCGTTCACCACGGAGGTGCGGGCACCACCGCCGCCGGCCTGCTCGCGGCACGCGCGACCATCGTCTGCCCGTTCCAGGGTGACCAGCATTTCTGGGGTGCGGCGGTGCACCGCGCCGGCGCCGGGCCGGAACCACTGCCGGCCAAGAAGCTGACGCCGGAGCGCTTCGCGGCGGCGCTTCGCGCAGCCGATGTCCACTCCGGCACGCACGCCCGCGCACTCGATCTGTCGCGGCAGATGGGCAGAGAGGATGGGACCGGGCGGGCCTCGGAGGAGATCGAGGCCGTCGTCAAGCGCTAGCCGCGGGCTGCGCTCACCGGTCGGGCTCGTCGCTCGCGTCGAGCGACTCGGCCAGCAGGGTCGACACGTCGGCCACGCGCAGATCGTCGCCCCGCGCCCGCACGCCGTCGTCGAGCATCACCGTGCAGAAGGGGCAGGCCACGGCCAGCGTGTCGGCGCCGGTCTCGGCCGCCTCGCGGGCGCGCTCCTCGTTGATCAGGCCCGCGCGCTCCTCCATCCACATGTGTGCGCCGCCGGCGCCGCAGCAGAACGTTCGCTTGCCGGAGCGCTCCATCTCCACCGGCTCGCCCACGGCCTCCACCAGCTCGCGCGGGCCGGCCAGGACATCGTTGTGGCGGGCGAGGTAACAGGAGTCGTGGTAGGTAATCGAGCCCGCGCCGCCTCCAGGTTGCAGCCGGCCCTCACGCACCAGCTCGGCCAGCAGCTCGGAATGGTGCATCACCTCGTAGTCGCCCCCGAAGTCGCCGTATTCCTTGCCCAGCGTGTTGAAGCAGTGTGGGCAGCTGGCCACGATCTTGGTCACACCCGCCTCGTTCAGCGTGCTCACGTTCTGCTCGGCGTGGGCCTGGAAGAGGTACTCGTTGCCCATCCGCCGCGCCGGGTCCCCGGTGCACGACTCACGCGGGCCGAGGATCGCGAAGTCCACGCCCGCCGCCTTCAGCAGCTTGGCCGTGGACTCGGCTGCGGTGCGGGCGCGCTCGTCGAAGGACGCCGCGCAGCCCACCCAATAGAGAACCTCGGGCGCCGGTTCGCCGGGCTCGAGCACCCGCACCCCGAGCCGCTCGGCCCAGTCCGCGCGCTCGGTCTGGGGCTTGCCCCAGGGGTTGGACGCCCGCTCCACGTCGCGCAGCATCTGCTCCGCCTCGGTGGGGAAGCGCGACTCCATCATCACCAGGTGCCGGCGCAGGTCGACGATGTGGTCCACATGCTCGATCGACACCGGGCACTCGCGCACGCAGGCGCCGCACGTCACGCAGTCCCAGACCACGTTGTCGGTCACGGCGTTCGGCACGAGCGGCGCCGGCTCGAAGCCCTCGGCGGCGCGCACCAGCGCCGGGCCCTCCTCGAACACCTGGTCGCGCAGCGCCATGATCAGCAGCTTGGGCGACAGCTCCTTGCCCGTCGTCCACGCGGGGCAGACGTCCTGGCAGCGCCCGCACTCGGTGCAGGACATCGTGTCGAGCGTCTGCTTCCAGGTGAGGTCGGGCACGCTGCCGGCCCCGAAGCGCATCTCGTCCTCCGGGCCGTCGAAGCGCAGCGGCTCGAGCCGCCCTCGCGCGCGCGTGCGCGCGAAGAAGACGTTGATCGCAGCGGTGGCGATGTGCAGGTGCTTGGAGTGGGGGAGATAGGCGAGGAAGGTGAGGATGATCAGCACGTGCGCCCAGACGAACACGCGCTCCAGGACCTCGGTCGTCCCGTTGTCGGCGAACAGGCCCGAGAGCGCATCCGAGACGGGTGACCAGCCGGCCGGCCACTCGTTCAGGCCCAGGGCGATCCGCGACGCATGCCAGAGCAGCAGCGTCGTCACGATGCCCGCGATCAGCGCGAGGATGAGGTCCGCCTCGCCGAGATGGCTGCCCTCGAAGCGCGCGGGGCGCTGCACCTTGCGAATCAACACGGCCCCGATCACGCCCACCAGCACGAGCGTGGCGAACACGTCCACGAGCAGGGCGAACCAGCCCTGGTGGCCGAGCCACGGCAGCGTGGCGTCCCCGTCCACCACTCCGATCATCGCGATCAGGATCGTGGGGAAGAGGACTAGGAAGCCCCAGAAGATCGCGGCGTGGATCAGGCCCGGCACGAGGCGCTGGAGCAGCTTGCGCTGGCCGAGCACGATCTCCGCCTCGTTGCGGACGCGCCGGGGCAGGTCGTCGAAGCGCTCGGTGGGCTTGCCCATGCGCACGAGGTCCACGAGCAGCTTCGCCCGGCGTCCGAACAGCACGCCGCTGACGGCGAGCGCCGCGGCGAGCGCCAGCGCTCCCACCAGCACCTCTATGGCGAGCGCGCCCTTCTGAGCTCTTCGGTGATGGCGGGGACGATCTCCGTGAGGTCGCCGATCACCGCGTAGTCGGCGCTGTTCAGGATGGGCGCCTCGCGATCGGAGTTGATGGCCAGGATCTTCTTCGCCCCCTTGCAGCCGGCGATGTGCTGGGTGGCGCCGCTGATGCCGCAGGCGATGTAGAGGTCGGGCGACACCTTGGTGCCGGTCTGGCCCACCTGGTCGGTGTGGGGTCGCCAGCCCGCGCTCGTGACCACCCGCGAGCAGCCCACCGCCGCGTCGAGCACGCCCGCCAGCTCCTCGAGGATCGAGAAGCCGTCGGCCGAGCCGACTCCCCGGCCGCCGCTCACCACCACCTTGGCCTCGGCCAGGGAGATTCCGGTGGTCTCTGCCTCCACGTGCTCGCGCACCTGGACCACCAGGTCGGCGTCGTCGAGCTCGGGCGCGAACGGCTCGAGCGCGGGAGCGTCAGCACCGTTCACGGTCGCCGCGGGCACCATGTGCGGGGCGACGGAGATCAAGCGGCAGGTCGCCGTGCACGCGCGCCTCCTCGAGCAGGCTGCCGCCCCAGCGCACCCTGGTGACCTCCAGGGGGTCGCCCGTCCGCACGGCGGTGCAGTTGGCGGCGAACGGGAGGTCGCGGCGCGCGGCCACATGACTCAGAACCTCATTGCCGCGAACGCTGCCCGCGGCCACCACGGCGCTCGGCCCGAGCTGGTCCACCAGCCCGTCCACGCCGCTCGCCCATGCGCCCGGGGCGTAGGCGGCCAGGCGCTCGTCCTCGGCGAGGTGGGCCGTGGTCACTCCGTGCGCTCCGAGCTGGCCGGCCGCCTCGCGGGCTCCCGGGCCCACGAGCAGCGCGGACAGCGGCTCGCCGCCGGCCAGCTCGCGCGCGAGGCTCAGCGCCTGCAGCGACAGCTCGTCGACCGCGCCCCCATCGTGCTCGATGAGCACCAGCACGCCCATCACGCCACCCCCAGGTCGCGCATGACCCCTACCACGGCAGGGGCGGCCTCGGGCCCCTGCCCGAGGATCTCGGCCTGCTTTCCCTGACCTTCGGGCAGCACCAGGCGCAGCATCTCGAGCCGCGGCTCGGGCCGCTCGGGAGTGCGGGTCTCGATCGGCTTCTGGCGGGCGCGCAGCTTGGCCGGCACCGAGGGGTAGCGCGGCAGGTTGATGCCTTCCAGCACGGTGACCACGGCGGGCAGGGGCAGCTCGTAGACGTCGCGACCGCCTGCGACCTCCTGCTCACAGCGCACGTGGCCATCCTCCGCTGACAGTCCCTTCAACCCGGTGGCGACGGGCCGTCCCAGGGCATAGGCCACGCGGATCCCGACCTGGAAGTTGCCGGAGTCGGCGGACTCATTGCCGAACACGATCAGGTCGAAGCCGCCGCCGGCCTGCTCCTCCTCGCGCACCGTGGCGACGATCGCCGCCGCGGTGGCCTGCGGATCCCACTCCTCGCCGCCGCTGTCCAGCAGCACGCCTCGGTCCGCGCCGGTGGCCAGCGTCTCGCGGATCTGCTCCTCGGCCTCGGAAGGCCCGAGCGTCAGGACGCTGACCTCGCCACCGTGGTGCTCCACCAGGCGCACCGCCTCCTCCACGCCGCACTCCTCGTGGGGGCTGATCGTGAAGCCGAGGTGACGGGTCTCGAGCGCCCGCTCGTCGGCGCTCAGCACCATGCGCCCGCCGGTGAGGGGCACGCGCTTGACGCAGACGAGGATCCTCACGTGACCACCGCGCCCGCGGCCTTGACGCGCTCGTTGTCGGGGTCGAACAGCGGCGTCGAGCCCGCCACGGCGACGGTCACCGGATAGCGCTCGCCCATGTAGAGCACCGACAGCTCCTCGCCCACCTCGGCGTACTCGGGCGGCAGGTAGGACATCAGCAGGTACTTGCCCACCGATGGCCCGGCGCCGGCGCTGGTCACGAACGAGCGCCGGCCCTTGGCGTCGGTCAGCGGAGCGCCGGCGCGGGTCTGGATCGGCTCGCCGCCGAGCATGTAGCGCTTCGCGCCGCTCTCCGAGGTGTGATCGTCCACCGTGAGCGTGCACATAACCGAGGCGGGATCGGCCTCGCGCTGGCGCACGTGGGCCTCCTTGCCGATGAAGTCCTGGTCCTTGACCTTGCCCCAGGCCATGCCGGCCTCCACCACGTCGTACTCACCGTCGAGCTCGAAGCCGAAGGCGCGATAGCACTTCTCCAGGCGCCCGGTGGTGCCGTACACGCCGATGCCCACGGGCACGACGCCGTGCGGCTCCCCGGCCTCGGCCACCATGTCCCACAGCTTCGCGCCCTGCTCGATCGGCACGTACAGCTCCCAGCCGAGGTCGCCCACGTAGGAGATGCGCGAGGCGAGCACGCGCAGCGAGCCCATCTCGATCGTGCGGGCGCTGGCGAAGGGAAAGCCCTCGTGCGAGATGTCGGCGCCGGTGGTGGCGCCGAGGATGTCGCGCGCCCGCGGGCCCCACAGGCCGAGCGTGCACCAGCTCGAGGTGAGGTCGAAGATCTGCGCGGTGCCGTCGGCCGGCAGCTCGTCCGCGTAGGCCTTGAGGTCCGCCATGCCGTGGGCGCCGCCCGTGACGACGCGGAAGTGCTCGTCGCCCAGGCGCATCACCGTCAGGTCGGAGCGGAAGCCGCCGCCCTGGGTGAGGACCGGCGTGTAGACGACCTTCCCGACCTTCACGTCCATCTGCCGCATGGAGACGCGCTGCACGCACGCGAGCGCCCCGGGTCCCACGATGTCGAAGATGCAGAAGGCCGTGAGGTCGAACATGCCGGCGCGGTCGCGCATGGCCAGGTGCTCGGCGTTGATGATCGGCGACCACCAGCGCGAGTCCCACTCGGCCTCGCGCTCCTCGACGCCGTACTCCTCGACCAAGCCGGCGTTGGAGGCATACCAGTGGGGCCGCTCCCAGCCCGCGGCCTCGTAGAAGACCGCATCGAGCTGCCGCTCGCGCTCGTGGAACGGCGACAGGCGCACGTCGCGGTCCGACCCCCACTGCTCGCCGGGATGGACGATCCCGTAGGTCTTGTTGAAGGCCTCGGAGGCGCGCGCACGGACGTGCTCCACGCTCTTCTGGTGCTCGTAGAAGCGGGCGATGTCGGAGGCCTGGAGGTCGATCTCGGGCTCGCCCTCGACCATCCATTCGGCCAGAGCGCGGCCCACGCCGGGGCCCTCCTTGACCCACACCGCCGCCGCCGACCACAGCCCCTTCACCTCGGGCGTCTCACCCAGGATCGGGAGCGTGTCGGGCGTGAGCGACAGCAGCCCGTTGATGGCGTACTTGATGCCCACCGACTCGTCGCCCACGATCTCCGGCATCAGCTCGAGGGCGTGCTGCATCTGCTCGACGAAGTCGTCCTCGGTGAACGGGTACTCGGTGGGGGAGAGGGCGGCCTCCTCGACCGAGGGGATCTCGTCCGGGTCGTGCAGGATCGGCCGGTGGGCGTACGAGCCCACCTCGAGCCCGCTGCCGTCCTGGCGCTCGTACATGTTCGTGTCCATGTCGCGCACGATCGGGTATTCGATGGCGCTCTTCGCCCCGGCGAAGCGCGGCACCGGGCCGATGTCGATCATCTGGTGAACGGCGGGGGTGAGCGGGATGGAGGCTCCGGCCATGCGCGCGAGACGCGGGCTCCACACGCCGCAGCAGATCACCACGTACTCCGCCTCGATGTCGCCCCGCGTGGTGCGGACGCGGCTCACGCGCCCGCCCTCGACGTCGATCCCCAGCACCTCAGTGTTGGCCGAGACGGTGAGCGCACCGGCCTCCTGGCCGCTCTCGCGCATGAGCGTCCCGGCCCGCAGCGAGTCCACCACGCCCACGCTCGGCGTGTAGAAGCCGCCGATGATCACGCTCTCGTCGATGAACGGCACGAGCTCTTTGATCTCGGCCGGCGTGACGAGCGACACCTGCTCGACGCCCCAGGCGGCGGCCGACGACATGCGCCGGCGCAGCTCCTCCATCCGCTCCTCGGTGCGCGCGACCTCCACGCCCCCGCAGGTGGTCAGCACGTCGAGCTCCGCGTACTGGCGCAGGCTGTCGCGCGTGAGCGCAGTCATCTCCTTCGAGTGATCGACGGGATAGATGAAGTTCGAGGCGTGGCCCGTGGACCCGCCGGGGTTGGGCAGCGGCCCCTTGTCGATCAGCACGAGATCGGTCCAGCCGAGGTGCGCCAGGTGGTGGGCGAGGCTGTTGCCGACGATGCCGGCGCCGATCAGCACCGCGCGCGCGGAGTTGGGAAGGCCGGCCGCTTTCGGAGAGTCGTCCACCGTGGTCACCTCGAGGTTGGATACGGGCGGAGGTCTCTGATATATCACACCGGTGCATTCGGCGAGAGAGCTGCGCAGCTCGATGTTCGGCCTGGAAGTCGACGGCCGCCGTGTCGGCCTGCCGGACCTGTTCGAGGGCTTCACCGAGCACGACCGGCTGGGGGTGGTGGTGGCTGCGCCGTGCGGGGCAGTGGGGGCAAGCGCGCTGATCGCGGCGACGGTCACGGCCTTCTACGACATCCAGCGCGCACGCGGCGGCGACTTCTTCGTCTATCCCGACTACTACCTCTTCCACGTGGAGCGCCCGCGGGGCGAGCACGCCCAGTTGGATGTGTGGCCACGGCACAAGGAAGTGGTGGTGGCCGACGAGCCGGAGGCGATCCTCGAGGCCGTCGTGGACCGCGCCATCACCCGCCTGGTGGTGGAGGACGGGCCGCCCGGAGCGCCGTCGCTCGAGGCGGAGTCGCTGGCCAGCGCGCAGGCGCGCATCGCGACCTGCCTGGCCTACTCCCCGTCGGGGCGGGTAGCCGACGCCGATATCCGAATCACCAGCAACGCGGTCACCGAGGGCTACGTCGAGGCGATCCTCGACCCGGAGACGCGCCTGGAGCGGCTCAAGGCGGAGGGGGACACGGAGCTCGTGCCCGCGATCGAGTCCCGGATCGGCGAGGTCGAGCCCGAGCTGCGCAGCGCGGATACTCGCCGCGCGGGCTGAGCTGTTGGAGGACGGCCTGCCGGTGGAGACCTACCGGCGGCTCGACCTGGCGGAGGCCCTGGCGCGGCTGGGCTGACCGGGGCAACGGCAGCAGTGAGGGCAGCCTCGGCGGGTGATCGGGCCCGGCACCGTCCTGCCTTTGGTACCTCCTGGGGCCACAAAGCAGGACAGCGAGCGCAGATTCCCGGAGCAGCGGTACCTGGAAACCCCCTCCCCAGCCACCCGGACCACGCCCCGCAAGCCGCTGCGCACCGAGCGGAGCGCCGCTGCGACCCGGCCACCGGGTTGACCCTCCCGGCCGGGAACTGATATATCACGAGGACCGCCCCGCGCGGGCCGCCCGTGAGTCGATCTGGAGGTAGACGTTGGCACAGGTGAACGAGAACCCGGGGGTCCTGCTCTACCCGCGGATCAAGAAGTCGCCGTACTTCTACGCGTCGCGCCGTCACGGCGTGCAGCTGTACAGCACCTACAACCATCACTACCACCCGCGTCACTACGGCGACCCGGTCGAGGAGTACTGGCAGCTCCTCAACGGCGTGACGCTGTGGGACGTCGGCGGCGCCGAGCGTCAGATCGAGATCAGCGGACCGGACGCCTTCGACTTCACGAACCTGATCGTGGCGCGCGACCTGAACAAGTGCGAGGTCGGGCAGTGCAAGTACGTCTTCAACACGCTTCCCGACGGCGGCATCATCAACGACCCGGTGCTGCTCCGGGTCGAGGAGAACCGCTTCTGGCTGTCGCTCGCCGACAGCGACATCGAGCTGTGGGCGCGCGGCGTCGCGTACGGCACGGACTACGACGTGACCGTCAAGGAGATCGACGTCGGGCCGCTGCAGGTACAGGGACCGAAGTCCAAGGACGTGATGGTCGACCTGTTCGGCGAGGGCATCCTCGAGATCCCCTACTACTTCGTCCGCCCGTTCGAGGTCGACGGCATGAAGGTGCTGGTGTCGCGCACCGGCTACACGGCTGAGCTGGGCTACGAGATATATCTCTACGAGGCGTCGAAGAACGGCGTGAAGCTGTGGGACGCGGTGCTCGAGGCGGGCAAGCCCCACGACCTCGCGGTGATCGGCCCCTGCCACATCCGCCGCATCGAGGCCGGCATCCTGGCGCTCGGCTGCGACATGTGGTTCGACACGAACCCCTACGAGGTCGGGATGGGCTACGACTGGATGGTCGACCTCGAGCAGGGCGCGGACTTCATCGGCAAGGACGCCCTGCACAAGATCAAGACCGACGGGCCCAAGCGCCAGCTGGTGGGGGTCGAGATCGAGGGAGCCAACCTGGGCTCGTTCAACGACGGCGCGATGATCGACGTCTTCCCCGTCCACAAGGACGGCGGTCGCATCGGCGAGATCACCTCGGCGTGCTGGTCGCCGCGCATGGAGAAGAACATCGGCTTCGCCATGGTGCCCACCGAGCAGTCCGGCCTGGGTACGGAGTTCGAGATCGAGAAGCCCGACGAGACCGTGAGTGCCGTGGTGGTGGAGAAGCCCTTCGTCGATCCGGGGAAGGAGACTCCGAAGCAGGAGGTCACGGCGGGCGCCGAGTCGTAGCCCTGGGCCCGTCGCTTCACGTCCTCTCGGGTCCGCTCGCCGACGACCGCCGCGCGGAGCTGATCTTCGGCGGCGATCTGGTCGTCTTCAAGGACGTGCCGCCGCTGCGGGAGGCCGTGGGCATCGGAGAGCGCCTGATCCGTGAGCGGTTGGGCCCTCCGGGCGCCGAGGATCTCCGCGGCCTGGACGAGCTGCAGGCCGAGTTCTGCGCCGACCCGGAGGTCATACGCCTGTTTCGAGAGGCGCTCGAGCACGTGGGCGTCGATGCGAGGCGCACGTACTGGGATTCGCTCTTCCTGCGCTTCGTGGCGCCGGTGCAGGACGGCACGGGCGCCGAGCGGCAGATCGGCCGGATCGGCGTCCACCGCGACACCTGGTCCTCGAACGTGCTCCAGCAGACGAACTGGTGGATGACGATTCGCCCGCTCACGCGCGACAGGACGATCGCGTTCTTCCCGGAATACTGGGAGCGGCCGCTTCGGAACACGAGCGCGGACTGGGACCTCAACGCGATCCGAGAGCGCCGGCGGACCGGCGAGGCGGAGGTGCTGCCGATCGTGCCCGAGCCGGTGGAGGAGGTGGACATGAGCTCGGAGATCCGCGTTGTGATCGAGCCCGCCGACCTGCTGTGCTTCTCGGGTGCCCACGTGCACGCGACCGTCCCGAACGTCTCTGATCGCGCGCGTTGCAGCGTGGAGCTACGCACGGTTGGCCTCGACGACCTGAAGCAGGGACGTGGAGCGCCCGACGTGGACGGCGAGGCGCCGGTGGTTCCACTCGAGTGGTTCCGCTCGATGGTGGACGGCGAGCCTCTGACCAGGGAAGATGCCTGAGGACGAGCTTTCGAGGAGGGATTCGAGATGAACACCCACTACGACTTCGTCATCGTCGGCGGCGGCTCTGCGGGGTGCGCTCTGGCCAACCGGCTCTCGGCCGATCCGTCCAACCGCGTCCTCGTGCTGGAGGCGGGACGCCCGGACTGGTCCTTCGACGTCTTCATCCACATGCCGGCCGCGCTGGCGTTCCCGATCGGCAGCCGTTTCTACGACTGGCGCTACGAGTCGGAGCCCGAGCCGCACATGAACGGGCGGCGCGTGTTCCACGCGCGCGGGAAGGTGCTGGGCGGCTCGAGCAGCATCAACGGGATGATCTTCCAGCGCGGGAACCCGATGGACTACGAGCGCTGGGCTTCGGGCGAGGGCATGGATACGTGGGACTACGCACACTGCCTCCCGTACTTCAAGCGGATGGAGAACTGCCTGGCGGCCGCGCCCGACGACCCGTTCCGCGGTCACTCCGGGCCGCTCGTGCTCGAGCGCGGGCCGGCGCGAGGGCCGCTCTACGACGCCTTCTTCGGCGCCGTGCAGGAGGCCGGCTACCAGCTCACCGACGACGTGAACGGCTATCGCCAGGAGGGCTTCGCCGCGTTCGACCGCAACGTGCACGACGGCCGCCGGCTGTCGGCGGCGCGGGCCTATCTGCACCCGGTGATGGACCGGCCAAACCTCGACGTGGAGACGTTCGCGTTCGCCACTCGGATCCTCTTCGAGGGCAAGCGGGCCGTGGGCGTGGAGTACGCGCGCGGCCGCCGCACGCACCAGGTCCGCGGCGGCGAGGTGCTCCTGTGCGGCGGGGCGATCAACTCACCCCAGTTGCTGCAGCTCTCCGGCGTGGGCGCCGCGGCCGACACGCGGGCGATCGGCATCGCCCCGGTCCACGACCTGCCGGGGGTGGGGGAGAACCTCCAGGACCACCTCGAGGTCTACGTGCAGCACAGCTCACTGCAGCCGGTGTCCATGGCCCCCTACTTCAAGATGCAGAACCGGCCCAAGGTCGGGCTGGAATGGCTGCTGCGCAAGTCGGGGCCCGGCGCCACCAACCACTTCGAGGCGGGCGGCTTCGCGCGCAGCAACGACGAGGTCGGCTGGCCCAACCTGATGTACCACTTCCTGCCCATCGCGATCCGCTACGACGGCACCGTGCCCGAGGGCGGCGGCGGGCACGGCTATCAGGTGCACGTGGGGCCGATGTACTCGGACGTGCGCGGCACCTGCAAGGCGGTGTCCTCCGATCCGCGCAAGCACCCCGCGCTGCGCTTCAACTACCTCTCCACCGGAAACGACCGGCGCGAGTGGATCGAGGCGATCAGGGTCACCCGCAAGATCCTCTCCCAGCCGGCGTTCGCCCCCTACGACGGCGGCGAGCTGTCACCGGGCAAGGAGGTGGAGAGCGAGGAGCAGATCCTCGACTGGGTGGCACGCGACGCCGAGACGGCGCTGCACCCCTCGTGCACCTGTCGCATGGGTGACGACGAGATGGCGGTCACGGATCCGCAGTCGCTGCGCGTGCGCGGGCTCGACGGCCTGCGGGTGGTGGACGCCTCGGTGTTCCCCTACGTGACCAACGGGAACATCTACGCCCCGGTGATGATGGTGGCGGAGAAGGCCGCGGACCTGATCCTGGGCAACACGCCGCTGCCCGCGCAGAACACCGAGTGGTACCGGCACACGCCCAAGGCGAAGTCAGGGACGGAGCCGGAGGTCTCCGCGCCGGCGGGCTAGCGGCGCAGGACCGGCCGCGTGGCGGAGATCACCGCGCGCCGGAACTGCGTGCTCTCCACGCCGCGGCTGGACAGGCCCAGCTTCAGGATGCCCGTGCTCGTGGTGCCCGGCGAGGCTGCGCCGAACACGAAGTTGCCGAGGCTGTAGGCCACGAGCTTCCGGCCGTTGCGCCGGATCGGCTGGAGCACGTGTGGATGCGCGCCAATCACCACGTCGGCGCCCGCGGCCAGGGCCTGTGACGCGAAGCCGTGCTGGCGGCCGTTCTCGGTGGTCGCCCGCTCCACACCCCAATGGAAGGTCGCCACCACCACGTCGGCCCGCTTGCGCGCCCGGCCCACGCTGCTCGCGATGTTGGCCGGGGTGGCCTGCTGGGTGCCGGCGCTGTCGGAGCCTGCGAAGAACGACGCCGGCAGGATGTCCGAGAAGCCGACGAAGGCGATCTTCAGGCCGAGCCGCTCGACCACCCGGGGCTCGGACGCGGAGCCGAGGCTCCCGCCGGCGCCCACCGCGGCCATCCCGAAGCTGCGGACGAGCTTGACCGTGTCGAGCAGCGCGGTCGTGCCGTAGTCGCCCGAGTGGTTGTTGGCCAGGTTGAGCACGTCGAAGCCCGCGAAGGTCGACATCGCCTTCAGCGCCGAGGGGCGCCCGCGAAAGTTGAACTCCTTGGGCACCGGGGCGCCGCGGTTGGACACCGCGCACTCGAGGTTGCCGAAGGCCACGTCGGCGCGCCGCAGGGCGGGCGCAACGCTGGTCCACGGATACCGCACGCCGAAGCGTGCGATGTAGCCGCCGGGGCCGTTGCCGAGGTTCACGTCGCCCACCGAGGCGAGCGTCACGTTGCGTGAGCGGACCGCCGTCCGCTTGGCCACGAGCCCGTCCGCCGAGCGCGCGCGCAGGAGGTAGCGCCCCCGCGGGCGGGCCGGCCGGACGCGCCTGCGGAACGCCCCGATGTCGTCGGCCTTGGCCCGGGCCAGCGTGCGCCAGCGTCCATTGAGCGCGATCTCGATCACCACCAGCGTTCCCGGTGTCGCGCCGCGCCCCCGCAGCGTGAAGCCCACGCCTGTGGCCACCACGCGAGGCCCGAAGAGCTCCAGCTTGGGAGGCGGCAGGGGCGCCGGGGGCTGCTGGGCCTGGGCGGGCGCGGCGGCCAGGCCGGCGAGGGCCGTGGCCGACAACGCCGCCATCCGTGTCAAGCGCGCGGTCAGCCGAGCTCCTCGATGAGCTCGGCCACGGACTCGACGATTCGCGAGGGCAGGAAGGCGTGGCGCTCGGCGTCGCTGCGCGGAGTGACCCCGGTGAGCACGAGGATCGTCTCGACACCCGCCTCGAGACCGGCGACGATGTCGGTGTCCATACGGTCGCCGATCATCGCCGTGGTCTCCGAGTGCGCGTCGATCGCGTTGAGGGCGGAGCGCATCATCAGCGGGTTGGGCTTGCCGACGTAGTAGGGGTCGACCCCGGTGGCCCGGCTGATCAGCGCGGCCACCGAGCCGGTGGCGGGCAGCGGGCCGTCGGGCGTGGGGCCGACGTTGTCGGGATTGGTGGCGATGAAGCGAGCGCCCCGGCTGATCAGGCGTATCGCCTGAGTGATGCGCTCGAAGCTGTAGGTGCGCGTCTCGCCCAGCACCACGTAGTCGGGATCACGCTCGGTGAGCGTGTAGCCGTGCTCGTGCAGCGCGGTGGTGAGGCCGGCCTCGCCGATCACGAAGGCGGAGCCGCCGGGCCGCTGGTTCTCGAGGAAGCCGCCCGTGGCGAGCGCCGACGTCCAGATCGACTCCTCGGGCAGGTCGAGGCCGCTGCGGCGCAGGCGGGCGGCGAGGTCGCGGCGGGTGTAGATCGAGTTGTTGGTCAGAACCAGGAACGGCACTCCGAGCTCGGTGAGCCGGGCAAGGAACTCGGGGGCGCCCGGCACGGGATGCTCCTCGCGCACGAGCACCCCATCCATGTCCATCAGCCAGGAATGAATTTCGCGCCGGGTCACTGGCTCGGAGACTACGGTGCGTGCTACTTATGAGACGTCATGGCCTACTCGCGCTACGTGGCGCTCGGTGACAGCACAACCGAGGGCCTCGAAGATCCCTACCCCGACGGCAGCGGCTACCGAGGCTGGGCGGACCGGCTGGCCCAGCGCCTGGCCGGCGAGAACCCCCAGCTCGGGTACGCCAATCTGGCGGTGCGCGGCAAGCTCGCCCGCCAGGTCCGCGAGGAGCAGCTGGAGATCGCGCTCGCGCTGGAGCCCGACATCTCGACGGTCGTGGCGGGAGTCAACGACACGCTGCGCCGCCACTGCGACCTCGACACCGTCGCCGGCCACATGGACGCGATCATCGCCACGTTGCGGGGAACGGGGGCCACGGTCGTGACGATGGCCTTTCCCGATCCCGCGCCCGTGAACGCGCTGGCGCGCCACGCGCGGCCTCGGATCTTCGCCTACAACCGCCGGATACGCGAGATCGCAGCCCGCCGCGGGGCGCTCGTGGTCGACTTCGAGCGCGACGGCGCCCCCGCGGACCCTCGCCTCTGGCATCCGGACCGGCTCCACGCGAACCCGGAGGGGCACGCCCGCATCGCCGAAGCCTTCGCCGAGACGCTCGGGTTGCCCGGCGCCAGCCGCTCCTGGACGCAGCCGCTTCCGCCGGCGGAAGCGGTCCCGCGCCGCCGGGCGCTGGCGGAGGACGCCCGCTGGGCGCGCGTGCACCTGGCTCCCTGGCTGATGCGGCGGGCGCGCGGCATCTCGTCCGGGGACGGGCGCCCCGCCAAGCGCCCGCAGCTCGAGGCGATCGGGCCGGAGTAAGCCCGGCCGCCGCTCAGTCCGGGCGGACCTCGAGCACGACCTTTCCGGTGGCCCCGCGCGAGTCGATCAGCTCGAGCGCCTCGGCCGTGCGCTCGAGCGGAAAGCGAGCGCCCACGATCGGCTTGACGAAGCCCTCGCCCGCCAGGCGGTCGATCTCGGCCCCGATCTCGCGGTTCAGGTCCGGCTTTGCCACCACGTAGGCGCCCCAGCCCGCACCCACCACGTCGATGTTGTTGAGCAGCAGGCGGTTCACGCGCACCTCCGGGATCGAGCCCCCGGTGAAGCCCACGACCACGCAGCGCCCGCCTTCGGCGAGGGAGCGCAGGCTGTCGGTGAAGCGGTCGCCGCCCACCGGGTCGATCACCACGTCCACGCCTCCGCCGGACAGCTCCTTGGCTCGGTCCTTCCAGGGCTCGTCGGAGCGCAGCACCTCGTCCGCACCCGCGTCCCGGGCTACGCGCTCCTTGTCCTCGCTCGAGACCACCGCGATCGTGCGGCCGCCCAGGCCCTTGGCCACCTGAAGGGCCGCGCTGCCCACTCCGCCGGCGGCGCCGTGCACGAGCACGGTCTCACCCTCCGCAAAGCGCCCGCGTATCCGGAGCGCGAAGTAGGCGGTGTGGTAGTTGAGGATCAGCCCGGCGCCCTGGGCGAAGTCGAGTCCGTCCGGCAGCGGAAAGGTGAACCACTCAGGGGCCACCGCGGCCTCGGCGAAGCCGCCCAGCATGCAGAAGGCCGCCACCCGGTCGCCCTCGCTCAGGTCCGAGCCGGCTGGGGCGCTCGACACCACACCCGCCACCTCCGCGCCCGGGACGAAGGGCAGGTCGGGCTTCAGCTGGTATTCGCCGCGCGTCTGCAGCAGCTCCGGGAACGACACTCCCGCCGCGTGGACCTGCACCACCACCCCGCTGCCGGGCGTGAGCATGTGCGAGGGCTCGGGCTCGGGCAGGTCGACTTCGCGCAGCGCCTCCCGCGGACCGCTCAGCTCGGCTATCTGGATGGCTCTCATGGGCGCGGCACACTACCCGCGCGCGAGGGAGCGGTTAGGTTGACGCGGTGACTTCGCACTCGCCTCTTCGTCTCGTTCTGCTTCTCTCGTGCGCGCTGCTCGCGGCCCCGGCGCTCGCCTCGGCGGCGCCTCCGATTCCCCAGGACCCGTCCGAGATCGCCGGGCTCGACGTGTTCAGCGGCCGGGTGGCGAAGCCGAAGCGGGTGCGGGCGCCGCGCGTGCCGCGCCATCCCTTCATGGCGGCCAACGGACGCTCGAACGTCCACAACGACGCCTATCAGACCGACACCTACCGAACCGGTGGGCCGCTCGGCCGGCGCACGCGCAGCTTCTCCCAGTTCTTCGGCGGGCCCATCGGCCTCGGCTCCTGCGGGATCACGATCGCGTTCGACCGCCGCGGCCGCCTGGTGACCACCTGTGTCACGGCCGCCCAGGTGTACCTCCGTCTCATGAACCCGAGGACGCTCGACACGATCGATCAGATCCAGCTGCCCGATCGCGTTATCCCGCCCGGCCTGACGCCCTTCGAGGCCACCGGCGGCGCCTACTTCTACCTCGACCACAGAGATCGCGCGGTGGTCTCGATCGGTCGCCAGATCCTGGTCGTGGCCTTCGACAACGGCAAGTGGAAGCGCGTCAGGCGCTACGACCTGAGTGACGTGCTCCCCGCCGACGAGCAGCTCAACTCGGCCCTCCCCGACTGGGAGGGCCGGCTCTGGTTCGTGTCCCGCAACCACGGGATCGTGGGCGCGATCGACCAGCGCAGCGGCCGCGTGCTCGGCACGCGCCGCACGGGCGAGGCGATCGGGAACTCGTTCGCGGTGGACGACACGGGCGGCGTCTTCGTGGTCACCGACGCCGCGCAGTACCGCTTCGACGCGGGTCGCCGTGGCCGCCCGAAGGTCAGCTGGCGACTGCCCTACGACAACGTCGGGATCAAGAAGCCCGGGCAGTTCGACGCCGGCTCCGGCACCACGCCCACGCTGATGGGCCGCCGCTACCTGTCGATCACCGACAACGCCGACCCGATGCAGGTGGTGGTGATGCGCCGCGAGCGGCGGCTGCGGCGCGGAGTGCGGCGGCTCGTGTGCGAACAGCCCGTGTTCGAGAAGGGGGCGAGCGCCACCGAGAACTCGATCATCGCCACCGGGCGCTCGATGATCGTCGAGAACAACTACGGCTACGCCCCGCCGCCGGTCGCCGTCGAGGACGGCAAGACCACCGCCCCGGGCGTGACCAGAGTCGACATACGCCGCAACGGCCGCGGCTGCCGCACGGCCTGGGAGTCGCGTGAGATCTCGCCGAGCACCGTGCCCAAGCTGTCACTGGCCAACGGGCTGATCTACCTCTACACCAAGCCACCCGGCACGCCCGATCGCTGGTACCTCACCGCGATCGACTTCTTCAGCGGCAGGACCGTGTGGCGCCGGCTCCTGGGAACCGGGCGGCTGTTCAACGTCCACTACGCCGGCCTCACACTGAGCCCGCGCGGGGTGCTCTACAGCGGCGTCCTGGGCGGGACGGTGGCGCTGGCCGATGGCCCGGCAGCTCGATGACCGACTTCCTCATACGACGCGACGACCTGCGCAACACTCGCGTCGCCGATTCCGAGACCCCCGAGCTCGAGCGCGGCCAGGCCCTCCTGCGCGTGGACACGTTCGGCCTCACGGCCAACAACGTGACCTACGCCGTCTTCGGCGAGGCGATGTCCTACTGGAGCTTCTTCCCCGCCGAGCCCGGGTGGGGGCGTATGCCTCTGTGGGGGTTCGCCGAGGTCGAGCAATCGCAGGCCGAGGGACTGGAGACCGGCGCGCGCGTCTACGGCTACCTGCCTCCCTCGACTCACCTGGTGGTGGAACCGGACCAGACCGGCGCGCGATCCTTCATCGACGCCTCGCCCCACCGGGCGCAGCTCCCGGCCGTGTATCAGCTCTACACGCTCACCGCCGGGGACGGCCTCTACCGCCCGGAGACCGAGGACATCCAGATGCTGATGCGCCCGCTCTTCACCACGTCGTTCCTGATCGACGACCAACTGGCTGACGAGGGCCACACCGCCGCCGGGCCGATCGTGATCTCGAGCGCCTCGAGCAAGACGGCCATCGCAGCCGCGTTCCGGCTCGCCGCCCGCGACGACGCCGAGGTGGTGGGACTGACCTCCGCCGGGAACATCGAGTTCGTGGAAGGGCTCGATATCTACGACCGCTGCGTCTCCTACGACGAGATCGGCTCGCTGGAGCGCGGCCCCGCCACCTACGTGGACCTGTCCGGGGACGGCGAGGTGCGCATGGCGGTGCACACGCATTTCGGCCACGACCTCCGTCTCAGCATGGCCGTGGGCCTCACGCACTGGGAGGAGCTCGCAGCGGGGCAGGGCGACCTCCCCGGGCCGCCCCCGACGCTGTTCTTCGCTCCCGACCGGATGGTCAAGCGGGCCGGGGAGTGGGGGATGGCGAAGCTGCTCGAGAGCATCACCGAGGCCTGGCACCCGTACTGCGACTGGACCGGGGGCTGGCTCGAGGTGGTGCGGGGCGAGGGCTTCGAGGCGCTCGAGGGCGCGTACCGCGACGTGCTCGAGGGCCGCGTCGAGCCGAAGACCGCTCACGTGCTGTCCCTCTGAGAGACCGGGCGGTGCGATCCTCGCTCAGCGTCGTCCTGGCCGTGGTCGGCGCGGTGCTCCTCCCCTTCGCCGTGGCCAGCTTCTACGCGCGCGAGCAGGTCGTGGATCCCGAGACCTTCCGCAATCGGGCGCTCACGGCACTTGACGAGCCCGACGTGCGCACAGCGCTCCGGCGCGAGATCGAGTTCGCCCTCGAAGATCGCTTCGGGGCGGGGGCGGTGGCCACGGTGCAGGACGTGCTTCGGCCGCGCATCGAAGCGGCAGTCGCCTCCGACGAGTTCCGGCGGGTCTACCGCGCCGCGGTGATGGAGGCCCGGCTGCGTTTCCTGGTCTGGGAGGAGAACGACGCCACCGTGGACCTGTCCGCGGCCGCCCCGATCCTCAGAGATGAGCTGCGCACGACGGCACCCGGGCTCGCGCGCAGGTTGCCGAGGCGGCTCCGCGTGGAGCTGAACCTGCTGCGCCGCGACGACACTCCCGGAGGGTCGCTCATCACGAACGCCGATGTGCGCCGGCTCGGCGTCCTGCTGCCGCTGCTCACCATGGCCGCTTTCGCGGCCTCGCTCGCGACGGGGAGGCCCAGGTCGCGCGCGCTGATCGTGATCGGCATGGCCGTAGCCGTCTCGGCCGCCGGGCTCGGCCTGGGTCTGGCGCTGGGCAAGGGGGTGGCCATCGACCGGCTCGAGGGTCAGGGACGGCTGCCCGAGGCGGAGCTGCGCCGCGCCGGGGGCGCCGTGTACGACGTCTTCCTCAACGACCTGTACCTGTGGGCGCTCGGGTTCGGCGTCGCAGGCGTCGCGCTGGTGGGCGCCGGCTGGGCTCTCGGCCGCTGGCGCGGCGGCCAGTACTAGCTCTGAGCGCCTTCCAGTGCGGTCGAGCGGCTCACGTTCTCCCAGGCGGCCAGGTCGGATTCGAGGCTCTCGTGCTGCCCACGGATGGCCTCGACCGCGTCGGCGCCGAGTGCGAGATGCAGCGGAGCCTCGGCCGCCTCGACCGCGTCGAGAATGGCGAGCGCCGCCTTGTGTGGATCTCCGGGCTGGGTGCCGTCCATCCCGTCGACGAAGGCCCGGGTCTGCCCCACCGTCCCGGCGTACACGTCGCTGTCGCTCGAGCGGTGCATCCGCCCGCCACCGAATCCCGTGCGAAACGAGCCGGGCTCGACGATCAGCACGCGGATGCCCAGCGGCTCGACCTCGGCGGCGAGCGACTCCGACAGGCCCTCGAGCGCGAACTTGGCCGCGCAATAGGCGCCGAATCCCGGGGCGGTGACCTGCCCTCCCATGGAGCTGATCTGGACGACCGCACCGCGGCCGCGTTCCCGCATGTGGGGGAGCACGGCCTGCGTCATGGCCACGGCGCCGAAGAACATCGTGTCCATGAGCGCGCGCAGATCGCCCATGTCGATCTCCTCCACGGCGCCGACGGAGCCGTACCCGGCGTTGTTCACGAGCACGTCCACCGCACCGAAGCGCTCGATCGCCGCGTCCACCGCGGCGCCGACCTGATCGGAGCTCGTCACGTCGAGAGGCAGGGCCAGCACGCGCTCCGGGTCGCGCGCCACCAGCTCGTCGAGGCTCTCCGGCCGCCGGGCGGTGGCGGCCACCCGGTCACCGCGCTCCAACGCCGCCTCGGCGAGGCTGCGCCCGAAGCCGGACGAGCTGCCCGTGATGAGCCAGACGCGTGGCGTCACTTTATGAACAGGATCTCGGCGTACTTGGGCAGCGGCCAGAGATCGTCGGCCACGAGCTTCTCCAGCCGGTCGCCCAGCTCGCGGACCTTGGCCAGCGCCGTGATCTGGTGGTCGCGCGCGTACTCGGCGAGCTCGAGCCCCTCGACGCCGTCCGGGTAGTGGTTGGCCTCCTCGAGCTCGGTGATCGCCGCGGCGAACTCCGCCACGAGCTCGCGCGCCTCCGCGGCCAGCGCGTCCATGCCCGCGGCCTCCACGAGCGCCACGTGACGCAGCGCGGCCGGCAGCAGCATCGTGCGGGCCATCGAGGCGGCGGTCTCCGTCTCGATGTTCGCTCCCGTGCAGTACTGCTCGGTCCACACCTCGAAGCGTGATTCGAGCTCGCGCTGCGACAGCACCTCGTACTTCTCGAACGCGGCCACGGTCGGGTCGGACAGGATCTCCGGCAGCGCCTCGGGCGTCGTGCGCAGGTTCTTCAACCCGCGCCTCTCGGCCTCCTCGTGCCACTCCTCGGCGTAGTTGTCGCCGCCGAAGATGATCCGCTTGCTCGCCAGGTAGGCCTCGCCCGCCACCTCGGCCACGGCCTTGGGGAGGTCGCCGTCGCCGGCCGCCAGCTTGGCCTCGAGCTCGTCCGCGAGATCGTCGATCGCTTCGGCCACGATCGTGTTCAGCACGGTGTTGGGGAACGCGAGCGACATGCTCGACCCGAGCGCACGGAACTCGAACTTGTTGCCGGTGAAGGCGAACGGCGACGTGCGGTTGCGGTCACCGCCGTGCATCGGCAGCGGCGGCAGCACCGGGGTGCCGAGGCCGAGCACCGACGCCGGCGTGTGGGGATCTCCCTCGCCGGAGGCGATCGCCTCGAAGACCTTCTCGAGCTCCGCTCCGAGGAAGATCGAGATGATCGCCGGCGGCGCCTCGTTGGCACCCAGGCGGTGGTCCTGTCCCAGGTTGGCCACTGACGCCCGCAGGAGGCCCTGGTGCTTGTCCACGGCCTTGATCACCGCCGCGCAGAAGAACAGGAAGTTCACGTTCTCCGAGGGCGTTTCGCCGGGATCCATCAGGTTGTGGCCGCTGTCGGTGCCCATCGACCAGTTGTTGTGCTTGCCCGAGCCGTTCACGCCCGCGAACGGCTTCTCGTGAAGCAGGCAGACCAGCCCGTACTTGCGGGCCACGCGCTGCATCATCTGCATGGTCAGCTGCTGATGGTCCGAGCCGACGTTCGAGTTCTCGAACACCGGCGCGATCTCGTACTGCCCCGGCGCCACCTCGTTGTGACGGGTCTTGACCGGCACGCCCAGCTTGGCCAGCTCGAGCTCCGTGTCCATCATGCAGGCCAGCACGCGCTCGGGGATCGAACCGAAGTAGTGGTCGTCGAGCTCGTGCCCCTTGGGCGGCTTGGCGCCGAACAGCGTGCGCCCGGTGTTGATCAGGTCGGGACGCTCGAAGAAGTACTGCTCGTCGATCAGGAAGTACTCCTGCTCCGGGCCCACGGTGGTGAAGACCCGTGAGGCCTCGTCGTCGCCGAGCAGGCGCAGCGCCCTGACCGCCGAGCGCGACAGCGCGTCCATCGAGCGCAGCAGCGGGATCTTGTGATCGAGCGCCTCACCGGTCCAGGAGGCGAAGGCCGTGGGGATGCACAGCAGCGCGCCGTTGGGGTTCTCGAGGATGAAGGCCGGGCTCGTGGGATCCCAGGCCGTGTACCCGCGCGCCTCGAAGGTGGCGCGCACGCCGCCGGTGGGGAAGGAGGAGGCGTCGGGCTCGCCCTGGATGAGCTCCTTGCCCGAGAACTCGGCGAGCGCGAGGCCGTCGCCCGCGGGGCCGAAGAAGGAGTCGTGCTTCTCGGCGGTCAGGCCGGTGAGCGGCTGGAAGACGTGGGTGTAGTGGGTGGCGCCCCGCTCGAGGCCCCACTCCTTCATGCCCAGCGCGACCGCGTCGGCGAGCGAGGGATCGAGCGGCTCGCCCTGTTCCAGGGTCCGCTGCAGGCGCCGGTAGGTGTCCTTGGGCAGCCGTGTCCGCTGCACCGCCGCGGAGAAGACGTTCTCGCCGAACGGGTAGTTCGCCGGCTGAGTCAGGTCGACCGCGCCGAGGGCCTCCCCGTTGGGGCTCCACTGGGCGGCGGTGACGTTGGTCTGGCGAATCCTGGGCATGTCGTGAGCGGTCCTCCTGGCTGGTTCCGGGCGAAGTCAAAGCTATCCACCGACCGGCCAAGTGCGTTTATCCAGATGTCCAAACTTCGGGGGCTCGCTTTCGCCCCGCTGGCGACCGGCGGGACCGCGCCCATGCGTAGTCTCGGGTCGATGCCCGCAATCGAGCTCAACGGCGTCGTCAAGACGTTCGGTTCCATCCGGGCCGTGGACGGGCTCGACCTCGATGTGCCCGAGGGTACGTGCCTCGGTCTGCTGGGTCCCAACGGCGCCGGCAAGAGCACCACGATGCGCATGCTCACCGGCCAGGCGATTCCGGACGAGGGATCCATACGCGTGCTCGGTCACGTGCTGCCGGAGGAGTCGAAGGAGGCGCGCGCCCAGATGGGCGTCGTTCCCCAGCTCGACAACCTCGACGTCGACGTGACGGTCGAGGACAACCTCGCGGTGTTCGCGCGCCTCTACCGCGTGGCCGACGTGCGGAGCGCGGTCGACCGCGGGTTGGCCCTCGCGCGTCTGAGCGAACGCCGCAAGGACGCCGTGGACAAGCTCTCGGGCGGCATGCGCCGGCGGCTGCTGCTGGCCCGCGGGCTGATCCACGGCCCGCGGCTGCTCTTGCTCGACGAGCCCACGGTCGGGCTCGACCCTCAGATCCGCACCGAGCTGTGGTCGCTGATCGACGGGCTGCGCAACGAGGGCGCCACGATCCTGATGTCCACCCACTACATCGAGGAGGCCGAGCGCCTGGCCGACGAGGTGGCGGTGATGGCGCACGGGAAGATCGTGGACCGCGGCCGGCCGGCCGAGCTGATCGTCAAGCATGCCGGGCGCGAGACCGCAGAGGTCTACGGGCCGCCCGCTCGCCTGGCCGAGGTGCGTGCCGCCGCGCAGGCGCAGCAGCTCGCGGTGCGCCCCGCCGGGCCGGCGATCGCGATCGTGGGGTCGGAGAAGGCGCGCAACGGCGAGGTGCCCGAGGACGCCGTGCGGCGCGCGGCGTCGCTCGAGGACGTGTTCGTGCTCCTCACCGGGGAGGAGGCGGAGTGAGACGCCTGGAGCCCGCCGCCATCTCCGGCGTGATGAGCCGGGAGGTGGCGAACTTCCGCACGATCTGGAAGACCACCACGTTCTCGAGCGTGCTCGAGCCGGTGATCTACCTGGTCGCCTTCGGGCTCGGCCTGGGCAGCACGCTCGTGAACCGCGTCGACGGGCTGGAGTACGTGGAGTTCGTGGGCACCGGCATGGTGGCCACCGCGGTGATCTTCTCGAGCGCCCTGCCGGCGATGTTCGGCACCTTCATCAAGGAGCGCTTCCAGCGCACCTACGACGCGATCCTCGCGGCCCCCGTGGACGTGGAGGAGCTGGTGACCGCCGAGATGCTGTGGATCGGCCTCCGCTCCGGGGTCTACGGCTGCTTCCCGCTGATCGTGGCGATGCTGTTCGGCCTCGACCCGGCGCCCGGCATGCTGCTCGTCCCCTTCTTCTGCTTCATCACCGCACTCGGCTTCGCCGCCTTCGGAATAGCCGTGGCCGGCAGCGTGTCCAAGATCGACCAGTTCAACTACGTCACGACCCTCGTGATCACGCCGCTGTTCCTCGTCGCCGGCACCTTCTTCCCGATCGACCAGCTGCCCCAGGGCTTCCAGATGGCCGCCGAGCTCAACCCGCTCCACCATCTGGTCGAACTGGTGCGCCATGCCAGCTTCGGCTTCGAGCTCACAGACCTGATCCGGGTCGGCGTGCTCGTCGGCTTCGCAGTCGCCCTCTGGCGGCTGGCGGTGGCGCGCATGACCGCCCGCCTGATCGACTGACGCGGCGCGCCGGCCCGGCCGTTCTCTTGAACTCGACCGGTGGTCGAGTTCAAGCATCCCTCATTTCCGACGTGGGTCCAAAGGCAGGCCGCCCGATCGTCGCCAACCTGGGTGGCGGATGCTCCTCCCCTCCGATACCGGCGCCCGCACCCGGGGCGACCTCCTCCTCACCGGTTCGACCGGGTTCCTCGGTATGGAGCTGCTGGCGCGGCTTCTAGAGGACACCGATCGCCGGGTGTGGGCGCCGGTTCGGGCGGAGTCGGACGCGGACGCCGCGGCTCGGCTGCGGGCCACGCTGTCGACCTTGGTGGACGATCCCGACGCCTACACCGACCGCGTGGTGGCGCTGGCGGCCGACCTCGAGCGCCCCGGCCTCGGACTTACGGAGGGCCGCCGTGCCGAGCTCGCCGAGGAGGTCGACGAGATCATCCATTGCGCCGCCTCGGTCTCCTTCTCGCTGCCGCTCGACAGGGCGCGGTCCATCAACGTGGAGGGCACCCGGCGCGTGCTGGAGCTGGCCTGGGACTGCCAGGCCGCGGGTGGCCTGCGGCGGTTGGCGCACGTCTCGACCGCGTATGTGGCCGGCGACCACCGCGGCGTTTTCGCCGAGTCCGATCACGATCTCGGCCAGGGCTTCAACAACACCTACGAGCGCACCAAGTGGGAGGCCGAGTCCCTGCTTCGAGCGCACGCCGAGCGGATTCCGGTCCAGATCTTCCGTCCCAGCATCGTCGTGGGCGACGACCGCAGCGGCTGGACCGCCTCCTTCAACGTGATCTACAACCCACTGCGGGCCTATGCCGGCGGCACGCTCCGTGCGGTCCCGGCGCGACGCTCGGCGCCGGTGGACGTGGTGCCGGTGGGTCACGTGGCCGGCGCGATACTCGCGCTCGACGGCGCGGGAGCCGGGCGCACCTTCCATCTCGTCGCGGGCCCGGACGCGGCCAGCGTGGGCGAGCTGATCGACCGGACGGTCAGCCATCTCGACGGCCCGCCCATACGCGTGATGGCGCCGCCGCTGTACCGCCGCCTGATCCATCCGCTGCTCAAGCGGCGGGCCGGCCCGGCGCGGCGGCGCGGGCTGGAGCGCGGCGAGGTGTTCTTTCCCTACTTCGCGGGCCGTGTGCGCTTTGCGTCGGCTGCCACGCGGGCGGAGCTGGAGCCGCTGGGCGTGCGCGTGCCCGCACTGAGCGACTACTTCGAGCGGCTGCTCGACTTCGCCGTTGACAGCCGCTGGGGAGGGCAGCCGGTCGGGCGCGCGCAGGCGCTGGCCGCCGCCCCGGCGTGAGGCTCAGGCGCGCGGGGCTCCCACGAGGTTGCGCACTGCGCGCACCGCCACGGAGAGCGTGGTGAGGTCGAACGTGCGGCCGGCGCGGATGTCGGCGAGCGTCTGCAGGCAGCGTTCCGCGGCGGGCTGGCCCATCACCCAGCCGTCCACGCGCTCGTCGGGGCTCTCCAGGTGGGGGCCGTTCTGCAGCACCTCGGCCGTGAGCTGCCGGTGGATCGAGTAGAGGTCGTCTCTGAGCGCGGCCCGGGCCATGGCCTTCCAGCGGTCCTCGCGTGACAGCGCGACGATGCGATCGCGCAGCCAGTGCAGGTGCAGCCGCCGGCCGAGACGGAAGTGGACGGCGGCCACCGCCTCCACCTGGAGGCCGCTGTCCTCGGCCACCTCCACGATGTCGAACGTCGCGTACATGGTCGACAGCGACGCCACCCGCGCCGCCAGGTCGTCGGGCACGCCGGCTGCGCGCAGCTTGTCGACCCCGCGTGCCAGCGGCTCGACGTCGTCGGGATCGAGCAGCTTGCTCACGGAGCGATACAGGATCTCCGCTCCGGGCAGGAAGTGCTCCACCGTCGACGTGATGTCCATGGGTGCGCGCCGGTTGCGCAGGAGCCAGCGCGAGCCGCGCTCGATCAGGCGCCGGCCCTCGAGCAGCATCTGGAGCTGGACGTCGGACTCGACCTCGTTGTCGAGCGCCTCGATCGCCGCCCACTGGGGACGCATCCCGAACACCTCGCGCGCGACCGCGTAGGCGCGCGCGATCGCCGAGGCCGGGGCTCCGGTCTCCTCGTGCAGCCGGAACGCGAAGGTGGTGCCGCCGCCGTGCAGCATGTTGTTCACGACCTGGGTGGCCACGATCTCGCGCGCCAGGCGGTGCGAGCGCATCACCTCGCCGTACTCCTCTGGCAGCTGCGGCGGGAAGTAGTGCGCGAGCTCGGCGGACAGGTGGGGGTCCTCGGGCACATCGGAGTCGAGCAGCGCCGAGTACAGGAAGACCTTGGAGAAGGCCAGCAGCACGGACAGCTCGGGCCGTGTCAGTCCCTTGTGCTCGCGCGCGCGCTCGGCCAGCTCCTCCTCGTCCGGCAGCGCTTCGAGCTCACGGTCGAGCTTGGCCGCGCTTTCGAGGGCGCGGATGAACCGCTGGTGGACTTCCAGCATCGACTCCGACTGCGCCTCGGCGAGGCTGAGCGTCTCGGCCTGCTCGTAGTTGTCCTTGAGCACCAGGTCGGCCACGGCCTCGGTCATCGCCGCCAACAGCTGGTTGCGCTGCTTGACGGTCATGTCGCCGGCGTCCACCACCGCGTCGAGCAGGATCTTGATGTTCACCTCGCGGTCCGAGCAGTCGACGCCGGCCGAGTTGTCGATGGCGTCGGTGTTGATGCGGCCGCCCTCGAGGGCGTACTCGACCCGGGCGGGCTGGGTGAAGCCGAGGTTGCCGCCCTCGCCCACCACGCGGCAGCGGAGCTCGTCGGCGTTGACCCGCACGATGTCGTTGGCCTTGTCGCCGGCGTCGGCGTGGGTCTCCGTGGAGGCCTTGACGTAGGTGCCGATGCCGCCGTTCCAGAGCAGGTCGACCCGCCCGCGCAGCAGCGCGCGGATCAGCTCGTTCGGCGTCAGCTGCGAGCTGTCGACGTTGAGCGCCTCTTGCGCCTGCGGCGAGAGCGGGATGGACTTGGCGGTGCGCGGCCAGACGCCGCCGCCGTCGGAGATCAAGTCCTCGTCGTAGTCCGACCAACCGGAGCGCGGCAGCTCGAACAGGCGCTTGCGCTCCTGCCAGCTGGCCTCGGGATCGGGGTTCGGGTCGAGGAAGATCTCGCGGTGGTTGAACGCGCCCACGAGGCGGATCCGGCGCGACAGGAGCATGCCGTTGCCGAACACGTCGCCGGACATGTCGCCGATGCCGACCACGCTGAAGGACTGCGAGCTCAGTTTCACCCCGAGCTCCCGGAAGTGGCGCTTGACCGACTCCCACGCGCCCGCGGCCGTGATCCCCATCTTCTTGTGGTCGTACCCCGAGGACCCGCCGGAGGCGAAGGCGTCGCCCAGCCAGTAGCCGTACTCGGCGGCCACTGAGTTGGCGAGATCGGAGAAGGTGGCCGTTCCCTTGTCCGCGGCCACCACCAGGTACGGGTCGTCGTCGTCGTAGCGCACCACGTCCGGCGGGGGAACGGTCTTGCCGCCGGTGATGTTGTCGGTCACGTCGAGCATGCCGCGGATGAAGGTCCGGTAGCAGGACTCGACCTCGCGCAGCAGGTCCTCGCGCTCGCCGCTCTCGGGCGGGCGCTTGACCACGAAGCCTCCCTTGGCGCCCACCGGCACGATCACCGCGTTCTTGACCATCTGGGCCTTCATCAGCCCCAGCACCTCGGTGCGGAAGTCCTCGCGGCGGTCCGACCAGCGCAGGCCTCCGCGCGCCACCCGCCCGCCGCGCAGGTGCACGCCCTCCGTGCGCGGCGAGTAGACGAAGATCTCGAACGCCGGCCGCGGCTCGGGCAGCCACGACAGCGCGGCGGGCTCGAGCTTGAACGACAGGTAGGGCTTGATCGTGCCGTCGCTGTCAGGCTGGAAGAAGTTGGTGCGCAGCGTGGCGCGGATGACGCTCAGGAAGCGGCGGAGGATGAGGTCGCGGTCGAGGCTCTCCACCGCGTCGATCACCTTCTCGATGCGCCGCCCGGTCTCCTCCGCCCCCTCGGGATCGGCTCGGCGCGGGTCAAAGCGCGCGCGGAACAGCTCCAGCAGGAGGCCCGCAACCTCCGGGTGTGAGGTGAGCACGTCCTCCACGTAGCGGTCGCTGTAGGTCGAGCCGGTCTGACGCAGGTAGCGGGCCACTGCGCGCAGCACGGTCACATCGCGCCAGGTCAGGCCCGCTGCGAGCACGAGCCGGTTGTAGCCGTCGTTCTCGACCTCGCCGCGCCAGGCCCGCACGAAGGTGTCCTGGAAGGCCTCCCGGACGGCGCCGGCGTCGGGATCGCCGGCGCCGCGGTGCACGAGGCCGAAGTCGTAGATCCACGCGGCTTCCCGGTCGCTCGGCTTGATCGCGTAGGGCCGCTCGTCGGCCACCTGCACGCCCATGTTCTCGAACACGGGGAGCACGTCCGAGAGAGCCAGCGGCCTGCCCGAGCGGTAGAGCTTCGCCCTCAGCACCCCGGGGCCCGCCTCGAGGGGCCGGTAGAGGGTGATCTCGAGACCCGGGCCCTCGGGTAGCTGCTCCAGGTGGTGCAGGTCGGCCAGCGCCGAGCGCGCGACCCAGTCGGCCCGGTAGGCGGTGGGGAAGGCGTCGCCGTAGCGGCGAAACAACTCGGTCCCGCGCTCCTCACCCTGGTCCTCGAGCAGCGCCTGTTCGAAGTCGTCGGCCCACGAGCGGGTCGCGGCCACGAGCATCAGCTCGACCTCCTTGGGATCGACGTCGGGCCGGCGGCCGGGCTCGGTGTAGGCCATGTAGTGGAGGCGCACCAGCACGGACTCGGAGACGCGCGTGGTGTAAACGATCGTCTTGGCGTCGGTCACGTCGCGCAGGATCGCCTCGATGCGGCGCCGGTTCTCGGTGTTGAAGCGGTCGCGCGGGACGAAGACGACGCAGGAGTAGAAGCGCCCGAAGCGGTCGCGGCGCACGAACAGCCGCAACCGCTGGCGCTCGCCCAGGTGGAGGATCCCGATGGCCGTCTCGAAGAGCTCGTCAGGCGAGACCTGGAAGAGCTCGTCGCGCGGGTGGGCTTCGAGCAGCTCGATCAACGCCTTCTCGTTGTGGCTCCCGTGTGGGAAGGCGGCGCGCTCGAGCACGGCGGCGAACTTGCGCCGCAGGATCGGGATCTCCGTGAGGCGGGACTCGTACGCGGTGTGGGTGTAGAGGCCGAGGAAGCGCCGCTCGCCGATCACGTTTCCCTCGGCGTCGAAGCGCTTGACCCCCACGTAGTCGAGATAGGACGGGCGGTGCACCGTGGACCGCGAGTTGGCCTTGGTCAGGTTGAGCAGGTGTGGCTCGAGTGCCAGGGCGCGCACCTCGGGCGGGAGCTTGTCGAACGAGCGCGAGCGCGGCTCGGCGCCCGACTGGCGCAGGATGCCGAGGCCCGATCCCGCGACCGCGCGCAGCGACAGCTCGCCGTCGTCGCGTACGAGCTCGTAGTCGCGGTAGCCGAGGAAGGTGAAGTTGTGATCCTCGAGCCAGTCGAGGAAGGCGCGCGCCTCGGCGATCTCCTCCGCGTCGAGGCCGGGCGGCGGCGACTCGGTGAGCTCGGCCGCCACCTCGAGGGCGCGCTTGCGCATCGCTCGCCAGTCGTCCACCGCCGCCGTGACCTCGCCGATGACCCTGAGCACGTGAGCGCGCAGCTCGCCGAGCCGCGCCGGGTCGGTCTGGCGGTCGACCTCCGCGTGGATCACCGACTCGGACAGCGATCCCTCGTCCTCGGGAGCGTCGGCGGTGGGCGGGGCCAGCAGCTCCTCCAGGTCGCCCTCGGAGTTCCGGCGGACGTCGAGCACCGGGTGGACGATCAGGTGCACTCCGTAGCCGCGCCGGTTGAGCTCCATGCTGATCGAATCGATCAGGAAGGGCTTGTCGTCGGTCACGATCTCCACGGCCGTGTGGGTGGACTGCCACCCGTGGGTCTCGAACTGCGGGTTGTAGACGCGCACCTTGGTCTCGCCCGGAGCGCGCCGGCGGGTGAAGGCGAGCTGGCCCACCGCCAGGCCGTAGAGGTCGAGAGGGTCGCGCTCGGCGATGTCGTCCGGCGAGACCCAGCGGTAGAACTGGCGGACGAAGGCCTCGGCGTCGGCGGCTCCGTCGTCGGCGAGGAGCTCGCGCACGCGCGAGCAGACCTCCTCTATCAGTGCCTCGTCCGCTTCCCTGACGCTCACTCTGACTCCCTCTGAGTGTATGCCCGGCCCGCGGTGGGCGAACCCGCATGAATCCCGGCTTGCCGAAAGCGTCCGAAGGCCGGCCCGAGTGCTCGCCTATGCTCGCGGCGTGGCGGCGGGCACCAGAGCGAGCATCCCGGAGCTCCCGATCATCCGCACCCGTGAGACGGGCGAGCAGCGAGCGACCTTCTTCGAGCTGTTCTTCGACCTCGTCTACGTCTTCGCCGTCACCCAGCTGTCGCACCGGTTGCTCGACGACATCAGCTGGTCGGGCGCGGCGGAGACGGCGTTCATGCTCGTGGCGGTCTACTGGGCCTGGAACTACACGACGTGGATGACCAACTGGTTCGACCCGGACACGGTTCCGGTTCGACTCGTGCTGGTCTTCGTGATGGCGGCCAGCCTGTTGATGGCGGTCGCGATCCCGGAGGGGTTCGGCGAACGTGCACTGCTGTTCGCGTGCGCCTACTCAGGTCTCCAGATCGGGCGCAACGCGTTCGTCGTCGCGGTCACACCGCGTGGTGTGTTCAACCAGAACTTCCGCCAGATCCTGGTCTGGAGCGTGCTCTCCGCACCCCTGTGGGTCGCCGGCGGCGTGGTCGACTCCGAGGGCTTGCGCTGGGTGCTGTGGCTCGGAGCTCTCCTGCTCGACCTCGCCGCTCCGCTGGTTGCGTACCGGCTGCCGGGCGTCGGGGCTGCGCCCATGAGCCAATGGCAGATCGAGGGCGCCCATTTCGGGGAGCGCTTCCAGCTGTTCGTGATCATCGCGCTCGGCGAGAGCGTCGTGCTGGCGGGCGCCACCGCCTCGGACAAGGGGTTGGGCGTCGAGGTCCTCGCTGCGCTGCTGCTGGCCCTTCTCTCGTCCACCGCGCTCTGGTGGCTGTACTTCGGCGAGGTCGCAGGCACGGTTCTCGAGCGGATTCGCGCGGCCTCGGACGAGGAGCGGGGCCAGATCGGCCGCGACATCTACACCTATCTACACCTCCCGATCGTGGCCGGGATCGTGCTCGTCGCGGTCGGCGACGAGCTCGTGATCGCCCATCCGACCGACCCTCTGCACGACTCCGGAGCGCTGGTCGTTCTCGGCGGCTCCGCCCTCTTCCTCGGCGGCCTCATGGCCTGCACCGCGCGGCTGGGGCAGCCGCAGAGCCGGCCGCGCGCCGTGGCTGTGGTGGTGCTGCTCGCCGCCGTGCCGCTCGCCGGGGCCACCGACGGGCTGGTGGTCTTGACCCTGCTCACTACGCTCCTGGCCGCACTCGTGCTCGCCGAGCAGCTGCGGCAGGACTCGAGGAGCCGGCGGACGGCAGAAAATCGAATGAGGGACAGCGTGCAATGAGTGAACAGTGGACAACGGCACAGATCCCCGACCAGGGCGGCCGGCTGGCGGTGGTCACCGGAGCCAACAGCGGCCTGGGCCTGGTCACGGCGCGCGAGCTCGCGCGCGCGGGCGCAGCCGTGGTGATGGCCTGCCGCAACGAGAGCAAGGGCGAGGAGGCTCTGCGCCGGGTCCGGCAGAGCGTGCCCGGCGCGAACGTGGAGCTCGAGCAGCTCGACCTCGCCGCGCTCGACTCGGTGCGCGCCTTCGCGGAGCGGGTGAAGGAGCGCCACGACGGCGTGGACCTGCTGATCAACAACGCCGGCGTGATGGCCACGCCCCGACGCGAGACGGCCAACGGCTTCGAGCTTCAGTTCGGCACCAACCACCTGGGCCACTTCGCGCTCACCGGGCTGCTGCTGCCTGAGCTCGAGGGTCGCGAGGACGCCCGCGTGGTCACACTGTCGAGCGGCGCGCACAAGGGGGGCCGCATCGCCTTCGACAACCTGGGTGGCGACCGGCGCTACTTCCGCTGGCGTGCCTACGCCCAGTCGAAGCTGGCCAACCTGCTGTTCGCGCTCGAGCTCGACCGGCGCCTGCGCGCGGCGGGCTCGACCGTCAAGAGCCTTGCCGCCCATCCCGGCTACTCGGCCACCAACCTGCAGTCGAGCGGCCCGCCGACTCTCGACGCGCTGCTGATGGCACCGGTCAACCGCTTCTACGCCCAGAGCGACGAGATGGGCGCGCTTCCCACTCTGTACGCGGCCACCGTGCCGGGATTGGAGGGAGGTGCCTACATCGGTCCCGACGGGTTTGGCGAGATGCGCGGGTATCCCACGCGCGTGTCACCGAACGGGACGGCTCGCGACGAGGCGCTGGCGCGGCGCCTCTGGACCGTGTCCGAGCAGCTCACCGGGGTGAAGGTGGAGCCGGTGGCGTCGGTCTGAGGGTCGCCGCGCGCCTCAGCCCAGCGCGGGTTGAGGCGCTCGCTCGCTCACGAGGCGGTCGGCCGCCCGCGCGCTGGCCGGGTGGCCCGTCACGACCTCGATGAAGGGCTCGGCCTCCAGCGCGTAGAGCAGGGCCGTGCGGGTGGCCGTCACCGTGGCCGTGCAGGGAATCCCGAGCAGCAGCGAGACCTCACCCACGCCGTCGCCGCGCCCCACCGTGGCCACCGCGACCGAAGAGCGGCTCACCTCGAGCGTCCCGTCGGCCACCACGTAGTAGCGCTCGCCAGGCTGGCCCTCCTCCAGTACCGACTGGCCGGGCTCGAGCTCCACCGGCCGGAGCTGGCGGGCCAGGCCCTCGAGCTCGGGCGCGCCCAGCGGCTCGAAGAGCGGCAGCGCCCGCAGCAGCGCCACCTCGACCACAGGCACGTCGGCGCTCTCGTCCACCGTGGCCAGGCTGCGGCCGGCCAGCAGGAGCAGCGCCGGCAGCACCACGGCCAGTCCGGCCATCGCCGCGTGCGGGCCGAGCAGGGCCACCAGCGCCGGCGCCAGCAGCGCGCCCAGCGCGAGGCCGATCGAGTCGAGCGTCTCCAGCAGCCCGAACACGCGCGCCAGCACGTCGCTGGGCGCGGTGCGCTGGAGGAGCGTCCGCGCGGTCACGTCGAGCACGGCGCGGGCGCCGCCGCCCACGGCGAACAGCACGAACGCCGCGGGCACGCTCGACCACAACCCCAATCCGAGCAGCGCGAGGCTCCAGAGAAACAGCGCGGCGGTGAGCGGCGGAGCCAGCCGGGCCCGTCCCACGAGCGACACGGTGGCGGCGATGCCGAGCACCCCGCCGGCGCCGAACGCGGCGTTGAGGTAACCCGCGCCGGATCCGCCCAGATCGAGCACGTCGGCGGCGAGCACCACGAACAGCACGTCGAGCGCGCCGATCACGAGGAACTGGCCACCGAGCACGCCCACGAGCACCCGGGAGGCGGGGTCGCGGGCCACCGAGCGGAAGCCGGCGGCGGCCTGGGCCAGCGACCCGCCCTCGTCGTCGGTGCCCTCGGCGCCACCCGGTGCGCCGTGGAGGGGTGCCGAGAGCGCGGCCGACCCGAGCGCCACGGCGGCGAGCACGGCGAACACGAGCTCGGGACCGCCGAGCGCGAGCATCGCTCCCGCCGCGGCCGGCGCGATCAGGAGGCTCACCGCCTCGGTCCACCCGGACACGACGTTGGTCGCGGTCAGCTCATCGGCGCTGCGCACCAGAGCGGGCACCAGCACCGCCTGGGCCGGGCGCGTGATGGTGGTGGCGCTGGCGGCCACCGCGGCCAGGGCGTAGGCCAGCGCCGGCGGCCCGGAGGCGAACAGGGCCACGGCGGTGGCGGCCATCGCGGCCGCCTGGGCCACGTAGCCGAGGGCCAGCACGCGGCCGGGGTCGTGGCGATCGGCGAGCGTGGCCGCGAACGGCGCGTACAGCCCGGAGGGCACGAGCTGCACCAGCGCCACGAGGCCCGCCGCCGTGGCGCCGCCCTGGTCGTAGGCGTACACCAGCATGGCGATCCACACGCCCCACTCGGCCGCGTTGAAGCCGGCGAAGGCGAGCTCCAGCCGCCGCAGTCGCGGGTTGGCGAACACGGCGTGCAGCACGCCGGCTATGCGGGCGGCGTGGGAGCGGGTCATCCCTGGGGCCGCGGTCAGTCAGCCAGGACGCAGGCGAAGATGAGCGGGGCCACGATGGTCGCGTCGGACTCGATCACGTAGCGCGGCGTGTCCACCGCCAGCTTCTCCCAGGTGATCTTCTCGTTGGGCACCGCGCCCGAGTACGAGCCGTAGCTCGTGGTGGAGTCGCTGATCTGGCAGAAGTAGCTCCACAGCGGCATGTCGTCGCGCTCCATGTCCTGGCGCAGCATCGGGACCACGCAGATGGGGAAGTCGCCCGCGATGCCGCCCCCGATCTGGAAGAAGCCGATCGGCGTGTCGAGCGCCTCCATGCCGTACCAGCCGGCCAGGGACATCATGTACTCGACGCCCGTGCGCACCGTGTGCACGTCACCGATGCGGCCGCTCAGGCAGTGCGACGTGAAGATGTTGCCGCAGGTGGAGTCCTCCCAGCCGGGCACGAAGATCGGCAGGTCGCGCTCGGCCGCCGCCATCAGCCACGAGTCGGCGGGATCGATCTGATAGCTGTCGGCCAGCCGCCCGCTGCGCAGGATCCGGTAGAGGAACTCGTGCGGGAAGTAGCGCTCGCCCGCGTCGTCGGCCCGGGTCCACTCGTCGAGGATCGCGTCCTCGATCACGCGGATGGCCTCCTCCTCGGGGATGCAGGTGTCGGTGACCCGGTTGAGGTTGCGCTCGAGCAGGCCCTGCTCCTCGGGCCGGCGTGAGCTCGCGGTAGTTCGGCACCCGCACGTAGTGGTCGTGCGCGACCAGGTTGTAGAGGTCTTCCTCGAGGTTCGCGCCGGTGCAGCAGATCGCGTGCACCTTGTCCTGCGCGGATCATCTCGGCGAGCGAGAGCCCGAGCTCGGCCGTGCTCATGGCGCCGGCCATCGCGAGGAACATGCTTGCCGCCCTCGTCGATCAGGTCCCGGTAGCCGTCGCGCCGCGTCGGTCATCGCCGCGGCGTTGAAGTGGCGGTAGTGATGCTTGACGAAGGCGCGGGTGGCTTCAGCGTGCAGCATGGGGGGCTCTCCTGTCCACGGCGTAGGTGATGGTCTTGTAGAGCAGCTTCGAGACCGCGAAGTCGGCGGCGTGCAGGCCGGGTTTCGGGGCCAGCTCGACGCAGTCGATGCCCACGATCTCGCCCTCGTTCGCGGTGGTCCTGATCACGTCGAGGGCCTCGGTGAAGCTCAGTCCGTCGGGCTCCGGGGTTCCCGTGGCCGGCACGATCGCCGGATCGAGGCCGTCCACGTCGATCGTCAGATGCACGCGCCGGCCGCGAACGCGCTCGGCGAGCTCGTCGCGCCAGCCGCCGGAGTGGACCTCCTCGGCGAACCAGGCGCGCACCCGGTCGCGGGTGAGCCCGCAGGTAGTCGACCTCCTCGATGTCGACCGACCGCACCCCCAGCTGGAGCACCTGCTCGACGCGCTCGTCGTCGAGCATGCGCCGCGCCGCGCAGGCGTGGCTGTAGGGCGAGTCCTCATAGCGGTCGCGCAGGTCGCTGTGAGCGTCGATCTGCACCACGGTCAGCGGGCCGCCGAGCGCGTCGAGCAGGCCCCGGTTGACCCCGGCGCTGATCGTGTGCTCGCCGCCGAGCACCACCACGAGCGGGCCGGCGCCCGCCTCATCGGCCACCGCCGCGGCGATGCGCTCCACGGCGCGTCCGGGATCGCCGGGCAGCTCGAGCGCCGGCAGCGTGTGGATTCCGTAGTCGAGCGCCGGTTCGCGGTCGTGCTCGCGGTCGTACAGCTCGACCTGCTGGGAGGCCTCGATGATCGCGGCCGGGCCGGCGGCGGTGCCGCCCCCGTAGGAGACCGTGAGCTCGAGCGGGGCCGGCAGGATCCGCACGGCCGCACCGTCGCGATTGCCGAACGGCTCGGGCAGAGCCAGGAAGTTGTCGGCGGTCGGGTCGATGCCGCCTACACCGTTTGGCGGCCGCGTTTATTCCCGATCGCGCGCTGTACGAATTTGCTCAAAAGCCCGTATCATGCGGGCGGCGCATGTCTCGCAACCTGATCGAGATGCTTCGCGCCCGCGAGGGCGAAGCACCGGCCACGGCTCTGACCGTGCTCAAGGAGGCGATGGACGAGCACGGCGAGGTCTCAGACGACGACCGCCGCCTCGCGGCCGCGGTGTCGGGCCTGCCCGAGGCGACGGTGTACGGCATCTCGACCTTCTATGACGACCTGCTCCAGCCGCGCGGCCGCCGCCACGTTTGCGTGTGCACCGGAACCGCGTGCTGGGCCCGGGACTTCGGCGAGCACGTGCGCGAGGTCGAAGCGGGACTGGGTCTCGGCCTCGGCGAACGCTCGGACGATGAGTCGGTCTCGCTCGCCCACACCGTCTGTCTGGGCTTCTGCCACACGGGAGCCGCGGTGCGCGAGGGCGGCGTGGTGGACGCGGGGGAGGGCTCGCCGGCGCGCGCGGTGGCGGGTGAGCTGCGCGAGGCGCCGGAGCCGAGCGGTACGAGCATGCTCGACGAGCCCGTGCTGCTGCGCCCGGGGGACTGGTCGGGGCTCGAGCACGCCCTGCGTGAGCTGAGCCCCGAGGAGCTCCTCGCCGTGGTCAAGGAGGCCAAAGTACGTGGGCGCGGGGGCGCCGGCTTCCCCGCGGGAGACAAGTGGGAGTTCGCCGCCAAGGCTCCGGGAACAGACAAGGCGATCGTGGTCAACGGCGACGAAGGCGACCCCGGCTCCTACATCGACAAGCACCTGATGGAGCAGAGCCCCGACCTGCTGCTGGAGGGCATGGCGCTCGCCGCCTGGGCGGTGGGCGCTCGCAACGGCATCGTGTTCGTGCGCTCCGAGTATCCGCGCTCGCTGCCCGTGCTCAGGGCCGCGGTGGAGCGGGCACGGGCCGAGGGCCACCTCGGCAGCGACATCCACGGAAGCGGCCTCGACTTCGACATCGAGGTTCTCGAGGGCGGCGGCTCCTACGTGGTGGGCGAGGAGACCGCCCTGCTGGCCTCGGCCCAGGGGCTGCGCGGCACCGTCTCGGCCCGCCCGCCGTTCCCGGCGGAGCGCGGCTGGCACGCCAAGCCGACGGTGGTCAACAACGTCGAGACGCTCTGCAACATCCCATTCGTCGCGCGCGAGGGCGCCGAGGCCTACGCAGCCCTGAGCCCCGGCGCCACGACGGGCACCAAGCTCGTCTGCTTGAACGACCGCTTCAACTCGCCGGGCGTCCACGAGGTCCGCTTCGGCACCCCGATCGGGCGGATCTGCGAGGAGGCCGGCGGCGGGATGCGTGACGGCCACGAGATCAAGGCGGTGCAGATCGGCGGGCCGCTGGGCGGCATCCTGCCGGGCTCGAAGCTCGACACCCCATTCGACTTCGACGAGCTCGCCGACGAGGGCTGCATGGTGGGCCACGGCAGCCTCCTGGCCTTCGACGAGCGCACCGACATGCGCGAGCTCGCCCGCCACCTGCTCGAGTTCGGCGCCGACGAGAGCTGCGGCAAGTGCTTCCCGTGCCGCATCGGGTTGCGCCGCGGGCTCGAGATGGTCGAGAGCCCGGGACCCGTGGACCGCGACCGCCTCGAGGCGCTCCTCGAGACGCTCGAGCTGGGCTCGCTGTGTGCGCACGGCGGCGGCATGCCGGCGCCGATCCGGAGCCTGATCGCGCACTTCCCGGACGAGCTGGGGGTGAGCGGAGGCGACGCCGGCGACGAACAGCCCAAGGGAGACGACGATCCCTTCATGCGCCGCCCCGCCGAGCCCGCTGAGGAAGGCAAGGAGACGGACTGGTGAAGGTCACGATCGACGGCATAGAGGTAGAGGTCGAGTCCGGAACCACCATCCTCGAGGCGGCCACCATGGCGGATCGCTACGTGCCCACGCTGTGCTTCGACGACCGCATGGACCCGTTCGGGGCGTGCCGTGTCTGCATGGTCGGCGTGGAGGATGCGCCCAACCCGCTGGCGGCCTGCACCACTCCCTGCAAGGACGGCATGGTCGTGAACACCGAGGATGAGACGTCCCGCCGCATCGCCGGGGCCACCGTCGAGCTGGTGATGTCCGAGCTGCCCGACGCCCCCGAGGAGCACACCGAGCTCGCGGACGTGGCGCGTCACTTCGGGATCGGCGAGCCGCGCTGGCAGGGCGAGCAGCGCCGGCCGAACCACGACGGGCGCCATCCCTATCTCGTGCATCCAGCACGAGCTGTGCATCTCCTGCGGCCGCTGCGTGCGCGCCTGCGACGAGATCCAGGGCGCCTTCGCGCTCACCGCCACCGGACGCGGCTTCGGGTCGGGAATCACCGCCGGTCTCGACTCCGGCTTCACCGACTCCACCTGCGTTTCGTGCGGCGCGTGCGCGGATACCTGCCCCACCGACGCCATAACCGAGCATCTACTGCTGGAACTGGCGCTACCTTCTAGTGCAGTAGTAGACGAGGGAGAAGTCACGTGAGCAACCGATTCGAAGCGACGACGACCACCACCTGCGGCTATTGCGGCGTGGGATGCCGCCTCGAGGCGCACCGCGCGGACGGGCGCATCCGCTCGATCAGCCCCGCGATGGACGGTCCCGCCAACAAGGGCCACACCTGCGTCAAGGGCCGCTTCGCCCACCAGTTCGCTCGCTCACGTGACCGCCTCACCGCGCCGCTCGTACGCGAGGGCGACGGTTTCCGGCTCGCCTCTTGGGAGGAGGCCATCTCGCGCGTGGCCGAGGGGCTCGGGAAGATCAAGGCCGAGCACGGGCCGGACGCGATCGCGGGTCTCGCCTCCTCGCGCGCCACCAACGAGGACTGCTACGTGATGCAGCGCATGATGCGCGCCGCAATCGGCACTCACAACATCGACAACTGCTCACGGGTCTGCCACTCGCCCACCTCCTTCGCCCTGCGCAAGTCGTTCGGCATGTCGGGCGCCACCGGCTCGTTCAACGACATCGAGGCCGCCGAGGTGGGCCTGATCATCGGGGCCAACCCCACGGCCGGCCATCCGGTGGTGGGAGCGCGCATCAAGCAGGCGGCGATCAAGGGGCTCAAGCTGATCACCGCCGATCCGCGCCGCACGGAGCTGGCCGACTACGGCCAGGTCCACCTGGGCATGCGGCCGGGCACCAACGCCGCGCTGCTCAACGGGCTCGCGCACGTGGTCATCCGCGACGGCCTCACCGACGAACGCTTCATCGCCGAGCGCACCGAGGGCTTCGAGGCCGTGGAGGAGCTCGTGGCCGCCTACACGCCGGAGGCGGTGGAGGAGATCAGCTCGATCCCGGCCGACGACTTGGTGCGGGCGGCACACATGTACGCCGAGGCCGACCGGGCGTCGATCCTGTGGGGCCTTGGCGTGACCGAGCACCGCTATGGCTCCGAGTGCGTGCGCCTGATCTGCAATCTCGCGCTGATGACGGGCAACGTGGGCCGGCTGGGCGCCGCCCTGCTGCCGCTGCGAGGCCAGAACAACGTGCAGGGCTCGTCGGACCACGGCGCGCTGCCCGACACGTTCACCGACTACCGCAGCGTGGAGGACGACGAGGTCGCCAGGAGCTTCGAGGAGCGCTGGGGCGTCGAGATGAAGCGCGAGAAGGGGATGAAGATCCCCGAGATGTTCGACGCCGCCGTGGAGGGCCGCCTCAAGGCGATGTACATCTTCGGCGAGGACGTGGCTCAGACCGATCCCAACACCGAGCATGTGGTCAACGCGCTCGACTCGCTCGAGTTCCTGGTCTGCCAGGACATCTTCGAGAACGAGACAACCCGTCACGCGGACGTGGTGTTCCCGGCCTCGGCCTTCCTCGAGAAGACCGGCACGTTCACCAACGCGGAGCGCAGGGTGCAGCTGGTGGAGGCCGCGCAGGATCCGCCCGGTGCGGCGCGCACCGACTTCGACATCCTGACCACGGTGTCCCGTGCGCTGGGCCACGACATGGGCTACTCGGACCCGTCCGACGTGATGGACGAGATCGCGGAGCTCACACCGCGCTACGCCGGCATCAGCCACGAGCGCGTTGGTCGCGGAGGCCTGCAGTGGCCGGTGGCGCCGGACGGCACGGACTCGCCGATCCTCTATGAGGACCACTTCGAGCTGCCCGGGGGCAAGGCTCAGTTCGCGCCGCTGCCCTACAAGCCGCCCGGCGACGCCGCGGACGACGAGTTCCCGCTCATCCTCGTCACAGGCCGCCGGCTAGAGCATTACAACGCGGGCACGATGACGCGCCGCACCGGCAATCTCGAGCTGATGCCGGCCGATTGGCTGGAGATGCACCCCGACGACGCCGAAACGCTCGGCCTCGAGGACGGCATCGATGTGCGCGTGCGCAGCCGCCGCGGCGAGATCGTGCTGGCGGTCAAGCTCACCGAGCGGATCGAGCAGGGGCACGTGTTCACCGCCTTCCACTTCCCGGAGGTGCGCACCAACCTGCTGATCGGCCCGTCGGCCGACGTCAACACGTCGTGCCCGGAGTACAAGGTGGTGGCGGTGTCGGTCGAGCCGGCGGGCGCCACGACCGCCCCGCCGCCGCGCGCGATGGCGGAGCCGGCGCTCAGCAAGTAGTCCCAATGGCCTCCCTCGAGGGTGTCGCGGCCGGGATGCTCGCCCGGGTCGAGCGCGACGGCGGCACCGACGAGGTGGCCGTCGAGCTGCCGCTCGAGATCCGCTTGAACGGCGAGCCGGTGGCGGTCACGATGCGCACGCCCGGCCACGACCTGGAGCTGGCGGCGGGCTTTCTCTACGGCGAGGGCATCGTCGACTCCGCGCCCGAGGTGACCCTGCCCGACGACCTCGCCGCCAACACCGTCGAGGTACGCGCGCCGGGGGCCGCCCTGCCGGCCAGCCGCCGCTTCTACACCACGTCTTCCTGCGGCATCTGCGGGAAGGGCGCGCTGGAGGAGGTGGCGGTGCACGCCCCGAAGGTCGAGGGCGGCGCGTCGATTCCGCGCGACGAGCTGGCTGCGCTGCCCGACCGGCTGCGCCAGCCGGTGTTCGCCCGCACCGGCGGCCTCCACGCCACCGGCCTGTTCGCGGGCAGCGGCGGGGAGCCGCAGCTCGTGCGCGAGGACGTGGGCCGCCACAACGCGATGGACAAGGTGATCGGCCGCATCCTGCTCGACGGCGGGCTGCCTCTCACCGAGCACGTGCTGTGCGTGAGCGGCCGGCTCGGGTTCGAGCTCGTGCAGAAGGCGGTCCGCGCCGGTTGCCCGGTGCTGGTGGGAGTGGGAGCGCCCACATCGCTGGCCGTGGAGCTGGCCGCGGACCGTGGGCTTACGTTGGCGGGATTCGCGCGCGGAGGCAGCGTGAATGTCTACACCCACCCCGAACGGATCCCCCTGGCGGAGGACACACAAAGCGCGTAGCCTGCGCAGCGCAACTGGCCGAATTCTCGTGCAGAGGGCTAAAGGGCACGCCCGCAAATGCCGAAATTGGCCAAGGACCCGAACCCAGGCCGATCCCGGAGGGGCCAGTTCCCGATGGCAAATTCCACCGCTTCCGCGCCCGTGATGCAGTCGGCAGGAAATGGCCACGCCAAGCGCTTCCAGCTTGCAGTGGCCAGCAGCGCCCAGGCGCCGGAGCGCGCGCGAGCGTGGCTGCGCAACGTGTCGGACTGGATGCCGCCGGACGCCGAGCAGACGGTGACGCTGCTCGTGTCGGAGCTGGTCACCAACGCCGTGCGCCACGGCGGCGCGGGTGAGAACGATCTGATCGAGCTGGAGCTGCGGGCGCTCGACAGCGGCGTGAGCGTGTCGGTGACTGATCCTGGTCCCGGCTTTGCGCCCAGCGAGCGCGACGCGCCGCTCGACGAGCCCGGCGGCTGGGGCCTGGTGCTGGTGGATCAGCTGGCCGAGCGCTGGGGCGTGGTGCACGAAGAGCGCACCTGCGTCTGGTTCGAGCTGGCGACCCCCGCCGGTTAGCCGCTAGGCCACCGCGAGCCGCTTGCCGAAGCGGATCCGCGTGCGGTCTGGCGTGGGCAGGAGCTCGAGATGGTCAACCACCGCGGCGATGATCGGGATGCCGCGCCCGCCCACGGAGTCGAGATCCAGCGCCTGCATGCCCGCGCTGAAGCGACCGCAGTCCGACACCTCCACGAACAGGCCGTCGGCCTCCGACTCGACCACGAGGAGGATCGCCCCCCGCGGGTCGCAACTGTCCGCGGGCTCGCGGCACCCTTCACCGTGCTGAATGGCGTTGGCCACCGCCTCCGAGGTGGCGAGCATGAGCTCCCAGAGGGCGCCCTCGTCGTGGCCGCCCAGGGCGCTGCCCGCCTCGAGCACGGTTGCTCGGGCGGTGGCGACGCTCTCCGGTGTGGCCGGTAGCCATGACTCCCGCTTCATGACAAGGCCAATATTCCCTGGTGGACCGGCGGCCACACCCGACAACCGTCAGTTGAGTATGGACTTGAGGCCGATCATCACAATGCCGAGCGCGGCGCAGGCCACCGAGGTCACCACGATCCCGCCGGCGGACTCCTTCTCCTTGCGTGCCACCACGATGCCCCATCCGGCCAGGAGGACGACGCAGCTCCAGGCCCCCCATGTGATTGCCCGTTCGTCATCGGCGCCGAGCGCCGAGGCCACGATCATCACCACGATCGGCGGGAAGGCCGACTGTACGAGCGGCCACTGATTGGCCAGGGTCGTGCGAAAGCCCTTCAGCCCACTTCGCGTGGCGGTCACCCGGCGCGCCAGGGAGTCGGCCCAGGCGTGGGCCAGCCAGAAGACCAGGACGGTGGAGAAGACGTAGAGCGCGGTGTCCACGAGGTCGGATTTGTCTCCCGAGGTGGCGGCCAGCACACCCGCCACCAGGATCGTTCCGTAGATCGCGCCGGCCAGGCGCTCGACCTGGCGCTCCGTCGCCTCGTCGACCACCGGGGGCTCGCCGGCTTCGCTCACCTCGGTCATTCCGCGGCCCTCCGTCCAGTTGCCGGCGAGGTGGGTGAAGCGCCCCCCGACCATCGTCGCCTCCACACGGATACCGCTCAGCTCCTCGGGCGGGCAGGTGAAGGGGTCTCGGTCGAGCACTACGAGGTCGGCCAGCATTCCGGGCGAGAGCATCCCACGCCGGTGCTCCTGGTGTTCGAGCCAGGCCGGCGCGACGCAGGCGGCCCGCAGGGCGTCGTCCACGCTCACGGCCTGCTCGGGGCGCCACGGGGGCCGCCCGTCGAGGGTGCGGCGGACGCCGGCGGCAATTCCGGCGAGCGGGTCGAGCTCCTCGACCGGGGCGTCCGAGCCGTTCACGAGCAGTGCCCCGGCATCCAGCAGCGAGCGGTACGCGTACGCCCCGGAATTGCCCTCCCAGACCCTGTCCGCCAGGTCACGGTCGGACGGGGCGTGGCTGAACTGGACGGAGGCGGTCACGCCGAGCGCGGCGAAGCGGGCGAAGTCCGGGGGCGCGAGCAGCTGTGCGTGCTCGATGCGTGGCCGCAGGCCGGCCGGCTGCCAGGCGTCGCGTGAACGCTCGAAGGCGTCGAGTGCGGCCCGGTTGGCCGCGTCGCCGATGGCGTGCACCGCCACCGGCCAGCCCGCGGCGGCGGCGCGGCGCACCACGGCCTCCAGGCCCTCGCTGCTGGTGATCTCGACCCCGGAGCCGTCGAGCAGGAGGGCGGTGGCCGAGCCCAGCGTGCCGTCCATGAACCCCTTGAGGTAGCCGAGCCGCAGCAGCGGCGCCCCGTACCCGGAGCGCAGCCCCAGCACCTCCAGCTCGTCGAGGCGGTCCCAGGGGAGCGATTGCCACACCCGCACCAGGAGGTCGTCGTCGGCGAGCAGGCGCTGGTGCACCTCGAGCGAGCCGAGCCAGCCGTCCTTGTCGTGGATCGCGGTCACGCCCCGGGCCGCCGCGATCCGCATGCCCTCCCGGGACGCCTCGACCATCTCGTCCAGCGTGGGCCGGACGTAGCGGTCGCGAAAGGCCCAGGCCGAGTTCTCCCGCAGCACGCCGGTGGGTTCCCCGCTCTCATCGCGCTCGACCACCCCGCCCGCCCGCTCGAGCGGCTCGTCGACCTGCGCCAGAGCGGCGCTGTTGAGCCAAAGCGAGTGGTAGTCCTTCGACATCAGCGCCACGGGCACGTCGCCCGCCACGCGATCGAGTGCCCAGCGGTCGGGCCGGTCGGGCCAGTCGCCGTCGCGCCAGCCCAGGCCGCGCAACCAGCTCCCGGCGCCCACCTGCGAGCGGGCCTCGGCCACGCGCGTGAGGGCTTCGTCGAGCGAGCGCGCGCCCTCGAGCCGGGCCTGGCGCAGTCCGAGCGACCAGGTGGGGAAGTGGACGTGCGAGTCGGCGAAGCCGGGGAGGACGCAGCGGCCGTCGAGGTCGACCCTGCGCGCCCCGGGCGACGGCCGCTCGGCGATCAGCTCGCCCGCGACGGCGAGCGACGGCGGCGAGGGCCGCGCCGGATCGAGCGTCCGGATACCGCCCCCTTCGAACACGAGGTCCACGCCCGGCATGTTCGCGGTTAGGCGTGGGCGCTAGTGCCCTGAGTCCGTCGACACGGCGCGCCGGTAGTCCAGCGGCTTGACCGTCGCCTCGATGTCTGCGCGCCGTGACTCCAGGAAGGGCGGAATCGAGAGCTTCTCGCCCAGCGTCTCGAGCGGCTCGTCGACCGTGAAGCCCGGGCTGGGCGTGGCCAGCTCGAAGAGCACTCCGCTCGGCTCGCGGAAGTAGATGGAGCGGAAGTAGTGGCGGTCGATCACGTCCGTGGGGTGGGCGCCGTGCCCGCGGACCTGGTCGCGCCAGGCGGGGTGCTCGTCGTCGGTGGTGGCCCAGGCCACGTGGTGCACCGTGCCGGCGCCGGGAATGCCCCGGTGCTCGGGCGGGGCATCGTAGGCGTAGCTGCCGCCGCGGCTCTCGCCGCGGACCTCCCAGCCGTCGTCGCGGCTCGCGAAGCCCATGCCCGCCTCCAGCAGGTTGCGGCTGCGCTCGGGGCTCGAGGCGTAGGCGCGCACACCGTGGAAGCCCTGAAGCGCGTGCTCAGACGGGATCTCCGGATGCTCGGCGATCAGCGGCTCGTCGCTCACGTCGTGCACACCCAGCTCGTGCTCGAGGCCCTCGGGGTCGCGGAAACGCAGGCGGTCGCCGTCTCGCTCCGGCTCGATGCCCGCCTGCGCGAGCCGCTCGGCCCAGAAGTCGAGTGCGTCGGGCGAGCCGACGCGCCAGACAATTCGGTGCACCATGCCCTCACCGGCGCGGCCGGGGGCGGCACCCGGATACTCGAAGAAGGTCAGGTCGAGCCCGGGCTTGGCGTGCTCGTCGCCGTAGAAGAGGTGGTAGACGGTCGGATCGTCCTGGTTGACGGACTTCTTGACCATCCGCAGGCCGAGCACGCGTGTATAGAAGTCCACGTTGGCCTGCGCGTTACCGGTGATCGCGGTGATGTGGTGGATTCCGTTGAGCTTCATCGATTGCCTTCTTCCCTCGACCGAAGATGGTTGCATGCACAACTATATCAGTCGCGATGCCGCTTCTTCGCCCGCAGCACCGCGCGCATGCCGCGCTCCTCGTGCCCGGCCAGCGAGCAGTACACGACGAAGCGGCCGGGCCGGCGCAGCCGCACGGTGAGGGTGCCGCCCGCGCCGGGATCGATCTCCGGCAGGTGCCCGCGCACACCACCCTTGCTGTTTCGCACCGCCAGGTCGTGCCCGTCCTCGCCGAAGTTGCGCACGTTGAGCTTGACGAGACCCACGGGCACCGTCGAGCGATAGAGCGCCACGCGCCACTCGCGCTCGCCGACGCCCACGGCCGTCGGCCGGGCGGCGGCGGCCGCAGGCACGAGCAGCGCGGCCGCCAGGACGAGCAGAGCGAAGCGCCTCACCGCACGAGCGGAACGCGCCCGAAGGCGTTGGCCCTCGGGATCACCGCGCCGGCGTCGGTGCCCAGCCACTGCTCGAGGAGGCTCGAGTAGACGCGCCGGAAGTCGATGGTGACCCGCAGGTTGTCGTCCTCGTCGAGCTGGCTCAGGTTCGGGTACTCGCTGTGCACGCCGCCGAGCGCCCGGTCGCCCTGGACCCAGGCCAGGCCTCCGGCGCCGTGGTCGGTGCCGGTGTCGTTCTCCTCCGGTCGGCGTCCGAACTCCGACCACACGAACGTGAGCACGCGGGCCGAGACGCCGCGCGCCTCCAGGTCGGCCTGGAAGGCGGCGAGGCACTGGCTGACCTCCGCCAGGAGCGGCCCCAGCTCCACCTGGTTGTCGTGGGTGTCGAAGTCGCCGTCGGCCTCCACGTTGGCCACCCGGATGCCGAGCGGCTGCTGGATCATGGCCGCGAGATAGCGCAGCCGCTCCCCGAAGTCGCTCTCGGCCGGGTAGGCGATCGTCGACGCGAGCGGGTCCACACCGTCGCGCTCCTTGTAGGGCTCCAGGCGATCGGCCACCTGCTTGGCCATGCGTGCCGCAGTGCGCGACGCCTGCAGGGCGCGCCTGCCGCCACGATCGTGGCCAAGCCGCCCGTACGCGGCCATCGCCTCTTCGTAGGGCTCGCCCCAGGTGTCCCGGATCCAGAAGCCGGCGTCGCCGGGCGAGGCCACCGCGGCCACCGGCGCGCGGCCGGAGCGCATCACAGGTGACAGTCCCCAGCTCATCGACACGCCCTGCAGGGGGTTGTCGCGGCCGCCCGAGCGGTCGAGCCAGCGGCCCAGCCAGCCGGGAGTGGTGTCGTCGGTGATCAGGCCGGTCTCCCAGAAGTGGCGAGAGTGGAAGTGGGAGAGATCCGGGTTGGCGTAGTCGATCCCGGGCAGGAAGCCGATCTTGCCGCGCTCGAACAGACCCTTGACGCCGCCGCCGACCCCCTCCGCGAGCCGCGGGTTGACGCCGAAGGAAGCTCCTCGGAGCGGCAGCCCGGCGACCTTCAGCTTCGGATGCAGGTCGGCGTAGCGTCCGTAGTCGTGCAGGGGCACGAGCGTGTCGAGCAGGTCCACCCCGCCGGGAAGGAACACCGACACCAGCACGGGCGCGTTTGGCGCGGCGGCCGCCTCGGCCTCCGCTGCCTCGAAGACCCGCGCGAGCGGGGTGGCCTTGGCGGTGTAGAGGGCAAGGCCGGCGCCGAGTCCGGCACCGAGCGCCTGGCGCCGGGTGAGACCCGGCCCGCCCCGGAAGTCCCGCCCCCCGGAGGTGCGGTGGAAGTCGTCACATGCGCGGTGACGGTTCATCAGTGCACCTGGCCGTCGGGTCCACCTACGAGCAGCTGGCGCAGCACGCGTTGACACATGTCGGCGCGCACCTGCTTGGGCTGGCGCCAGCCGCCATCGCGGCGCTTCTCGCGGTCGTCGAGCAGCCGCCGGGCTATGCGCAGCAGCTCGCGGTCGGTCTGGCGCGACGTCCACGGGTTGCCGACTGCACGGCGGGCGCGCTCCAGCGCCTTGGCCGGACCGAGGCCCGGCGGAGTGGACTTGTCCTCCACCCGCACACGCGGCGTGTCGAGCAGATAGTTGGCGGCGTCGAAGCGCTGGTGCATCGAGTTCGAGGACAGCCAGGCGGTGCCCCAGTCCCAGCCGGCCACCGAGGGGGGCCTGAAGGGCGCCTGGCCCATGCCGTCGAGAAGCCAGCTCCATGCGTCTCGCTCGATGCCCTGACCCACGCTGCGCAGCGCGCCCGCGACGAACACCACCGGCGACTTGACCATGTTGGGGTGGTCGAGGGCCCGGTAGAGCGCGGGGTGGGCGAGGATGGCGGCCACCACCGGCTTGATGCGGTGGCCGGAGCGCCTGTACGTCGCCGCGAGCCGCCTGCGAGCCGGCCGGGGCGGGGCGCCGCCGACGAAGTAGGCCCAGAGCTTGTCGACGAGGAACCCGGCGTGAGCGGGGTGGCCCACGCACAGCCTCAGCACGTCCTTCCAGTCGTGCCGGCCGCTGTGGCCGAAGATGCGCTTGCGGCCCTTGTCGTGGAACTCGGGGTCGTAGTAGGTGCGCACGCTGCCGTCGTCCTGCCAGTCGGAGCGGAAGCCGGTGAGCGCCCGGGCCGCCTCGCGGATGTCACGCTCGCTGTAGCCCTTGGCGAGCGTGTACAGCTCCATCAGCTCACGGGCGAAGTTCTCGTTGGGCGCCTCGGGATCGGAGTCGGCGAGGGAGAGGTGGAGCAGCATCGCCGGATCGGTGGTGATCGCCTGGAGCAGCTCCGGGAAGGAGCGCCAGCGAATGCCGCCGCAGCGTGCGGTTCTGCGCGAGCATCAGCGGCGTGTCCTGATCCGACGTGGCGAAGTGGTCGTGCCAGAAGAAGGTCATCTTCTCCTTCAGCGGGCGCGGCGAGCGGATCATGCGGTCGAGCCACCAGAGCACGTCCTCGCCCCACTCGTTGATCGGGTCGAGCGGCCGGCCGTCCACCGTGGCCGCCGCGATGCGCGGGGTGGGCGCCGGACCGCCGTTGAGCAGCCAGCGGATCGTGGCCTGCTTGCCGCGGCGCGCCCAGTGGCGGGCCTCGCGCGGCGTGGCGCCGAAGCCTGCGCGCCAGAAGAGGCGGCGCACGTGTGCCTGCGTCCAGCCGTCGGCGTGCCGGCGTCGGTGGCGGCGGTGCCGGCGCTTGCGCTTGCGCGCGGCGGCTTCGGCCGCCGCGCCGGTGTCCGTGACCGGGCTCAGGGCCGCGGTCCTCTCGCCTTCGGCCCCGCATGGAGCTCGTGCCCCACCAGCTCGTGCGCGCGCTCGGCCCAGTCGCAGAGGATCGGGCGCGTGTCACGCGGGTCGATGATCTCCTCGACGCTGAACCGCTCGGCCGTGCGAAACGGCGAGGTGACCGCCTCGAGCCGGGCGGCGATCTGGGCGCGGAGCGCCTCCGGATCGCCCGCGGCCTCGAGCTCGCGCCGGTAGGCCGCCTCCAGCCCGCCGGCCAGTGGAAGCGATCCCCAGTTGCCCGACGGCCACGCGAAACGCAGGTTCAGCCGCGAGCCGTCGCCGTGTCCGGCACCCGCCACGCCGTAGACCTTACGCACAAGCACCGACACCCACGGCACGGTTGCTTGCACCACCGCGAACAGGCCGCGCGCCCCTCGCCTGATCGTGCCCGCCCGCTCGGCCTCCGTGCCGATCAGGAAGCCGGGCACATCGACGAAGTTCACGACCGGCAGCCGAAACTGGTCACAGAGGTCGATGAAGCGAGCCGTCTTCTCGGCCGCGTCCGCGTTCACGCCGCCGCCGTAGTGCTCGGGATCGGAGGCCAGAACGCCCACCGGCCGCCCGCCGAGCCTGGCCAGCGCGGTCACGGTGGGACGCCCGAAGGCCGAGCCGACCTCGAACACCGAGCCGCGGTCGAGCACGTGCTCGAGGATGCGGCGCACCTTGTAGGGACGCCGCTCGTCGCGCGGGACGATCGAGAGCAGCTCCTCCTCCCGCCGCTCGGCCGGATCGGTCGAGTCGGCCGCCGGGGGCGGCTCCCACACGTTCGCGGGCAGGTAGGAGAGAAAGCGCTTGAGCTGGTCGAGCGCGTCGTCCTCGTCGGCGGCGACGTTGTCCACGGCGCCGGCGCGGGCCTGCAGGCGGGCCCCGCCCAGCTCCTCCTTGCCCGGCGCCTCGCCCAGCCCGGCCATCGCCACCACGGGCGGCCCGGCCACGAACAGCTGGGCGCTACCGCTGACGATCACCGAGAAGTGGGAGCACACCACGCGCGCGGCGCCCAGCCCGGCCACCGGGCCGAGCGCGGCAGCCGCCACGGGCACGATCGAGAGGTTTCTCACCACGAGCTCGAAGCCGGGCAGCGGCGGCACGTACGAGAAGCCCATCTGCTCGAGCGTCTTGACCGAGCCACCGCCGCCGGTGCCGTCCACGAGGCGCACCAGCGGAAGCCGCAGGTCATGGGCGAGACGCTCGGCGAACACCGCCTTCTCCCAGATCGCGGCGTCGGCGGCGCCGCCGCGCACGGTGAAGTCGTCGGCCTGCACGGCCACCCGGCGACCGTCCACACGACCCTGGCCGACCACCGAGTTGGCGGGCAGGAAGTCCTCGAGCTCGCCGTCGGCGCCGTAGCTCGCGCGCCCGGCGAGCGCGCCGGTCTCGTGGAAGCTGCCGGCATCGAGCAGGCGCTCGATGCGCTCGCGGACGGTCAGCCGCCCCGCGGCGTGCTGGCGCGCCACGCGCTCCTCGCCGCCCATCCGTCGGGCGAGCTCCTCGCGGCGGCGCAGCTCCCGGAGCTCCGGCTCCCAGCCCATCGGGGCCGCAGGCTACGCGAAGGCCAGGCGAGCGGCCGCGAGGCGCCGCTCCTCGAGTTGTCTCTGCTGGCTCTCGGCCCGGTCGACCAGGTGGTCGAAGGGGTATGCGGCGAGTTTCGGCTCCTGCTCGCCCAGCAGGCGCAGTGCCTTCCAGAGCGCGAGCTTGCCGGTCACCCCGAGGGCCAGCCCTTCGAGCTCCACCAGCCTGCTGAGCGGGGAATAGCCCGTCAGCTGCCCGTTCGGCTTCAGGCGCCCCGCCTTCTCGGCGGCCCACCCCAGCGCACGCCGGACGGGGTCTTTGCGTATGCCCAGGTCGTCCATGAGGGACATCAGCGACTCGCGGTCCTCATCGATCTCCTCCGCCAGCGTGCTCAGGAACTCGCCGAACTCCGTGTTCTGGTTCCCGCGCGCCGCGCGCCGGGCGAGCTCCACGCCGACCGTGGAGCCGCCGAGGTGGTCGTTCAGGTAGATGCCGAGCAGTTTGCGGTTCATCCCGAGCGGATACCCGCCACCGGCTCGCCGTACGCTGCCCGAATGGGGCAAGGCGGCAGCGAGCTCGAGTTGGCCCTCGAGGATGCCGGAGGCGTTGAGGCCGGCCGCGAGTTCTCGGCACGGCTGCGCACGCTGCTCGACGCGGAGCTCGAGCGTGGCGTGAGCGAGCTCGACGAGGCCCGCACGGGCTACGAGACGCCGATCGTGGTGGCCGTGGCGCCTCGCGACGGCGCGCTGCTGGCGGCCCTGCCCGTGGTCAAAGAGCTGCGTGCCGACACCGGCGCGGTGGGCGAGCGCGCCGCCGCTCTCGCCATCGCGGTGGTCGAGCAGGTGGTGGAGGGAGCCTCGCCCGGGCCGCCGCGCACGCGTGAGGACCTGCGCCTCGTGCTCGGCGCACTCGGCGACATGCTCGTGCTCTCCTACCCGGCCGGCTCTCCCCTCGAGGCCGCCGAGTACGCGGAGGTGGGTCTCAACACCGAGTTCGAGAGCCGCCGCATCGATCGCCTGAGGGCGCGGGCCCTGCTCATGCCAGGACACGCGCTCGAGGGCGCCGACGACCTGCGCGCACCGATCGGCACCACGCACCCCCTTCGGGTGGCCGAGGCCGTAACGCGGCTGGGCGCGTCGCCCCTCGACGAGGATGCGGTCGACGTCCTCGAGGGCCAGCTGCTTCAGCTGCTCGAGCCGGCCGGCTCCGTCACGCGCGCGCACGAGGATCCCGACCCGTCGCGGCGCATCACGCGCCGCATCCTCCAGCGTCTCGACGGAATGGGGAAGTGGGGCGGCTATCACACCGCGTTCGACCACCTGGCCCGGGGCTTTGCCGGCAACGAACGGGCGCGCGCGTACGAGGTCGGCGAGGCGCTGGTGAATGCGGACCTGTTGGCCGAGAAGCCGAGCGTGGGCCAGCGCCACGTCTGCCTGAATCCCAGGAAGAGCCACGAGATCCGCCGTCTCATCGACGAGGGGGAGCTCCCGCCGGGGCTGACGCTGCCGTGACCGAGCTCACCGAGCTGTCCGCCGCCCGTATGGCCGCAGCCGTGCGGGCCCGCGAGGTCAGCCCCGCTGAGCTGGTGGACGCCCAGATCGAGCGCATCGAGGCGCTCGACCCGGCCCTCAACGCGGTCGCGGTGCCTCGCTTCGAGCAGGCGCGTGAGGAAGCCCGCAGCGCCGAGCGGCTCGATCCTGCGGCGCTGCGGCCGCTGGCCGGCGTTCCCTTTACCGCCAAGGAGGCCATCGAATCGCGCGGCGACCGTTGCGTAAACGGGTCGCTGGTCGTCGAGCCCCGCGTCCCGGACCGCGACGCCCCCGCGATCGCCAACCTCCGCGCCGCGGGCGGGATCCTCGTGGCCAAGACCAACATCTCGGAGATGTGCGCGCACTACGACAGCGACAACCGGGTCTACGGCCGCACGCGCAACCCCCACGACCCCGAGCGCACTCCCGGGGGCTCCTCGGGCGGCGAGGCCGCCGCGATTGCCGCGTGCATGTCGCCGCTGGGCGTCGGGTCGGACCTCGGCAGCTCGATCCGCCAGCCCGCGGCCTGGTGCGGCATCGCGGGCCTGAAGCCCACTCGCGACCGGGTGTCGCCGGCGGGCCACGCCGGATTCGGTCTGCCGCCCGCGATTCGGCTGTTCTCCGCGATCGGGCCGCTGGCCCGGACCGTCGAGGACCTCGAGCTCGGCCTCGCCGCGATGTCCGGCCGTCCGCTCGAACCGTTTGGGGCGGCCCGCGGCGGATCGCCGTCTACGAGGACGACGGTCTGCAGGCGGTGGCCGCGAGCTGCCGGGAGGCGGTACGCCGGGCCGCACTCGCGCTCTCCGATGCGGGGCACGAGCTGATCGAGGAGCGCCCGCCCTCCGCGGCAGAGGTGCGCACGGCCTACGACACGATGCTGGCCACCGAGTTCTCGCTCTACATCCGTCCCATGGTCGACGGTCGCGAGGCCGAGCTGTCAGCGGTCTTGCGCGCGATGGTCGACGACCTGTCCGGTTTTCCCCGCGACCTGACCGCCTACCTCGACGCGGGGCGCCGGCTGGCGGCGCTCGAGGCGGAGGCCGACCGCTGGTTCCAGGCGCACCCGGTGGCCCTCAGCCCGGTCACGCCGGTGCCCGCTCCACCGGCGGTCGAGGGGATCACGACGATCGACGGCGAGCCGGCGCGTCCGGGAGGCAAGCTCACCCTGTGCACCTTCGCCAACGCGCTGGGGCTGCCGTCGGTCTCCGTTCCGGTGATGCGCGAAGCCGGCGGCCTGCCGGTCGGAGTGCTGCTCACCGGGCGCTACGGCAGCGACGCCCAGGTGCTCGCGCTCGCGCGCGAGCTCGAGACCGCCCTCGGAGGCTGGCTCGATCCACGCGACTCGCCGCGGAGCGCGCTCAGGTCTCGGTGACCTGCAGGCGGCCGTCCTCGCCCACGCTGAGGCTCCGGTGCCCCGCGGCCAGCTCCTGCAGCTCCGCGCCCACCAGCTCCCGGCGCCAGCCCTGGTTCACGCGCAGGTGGTCGCCCTCCTCGCCGCGGCGCAGCGCGGACATGAGCGCGGCCAGCTCCCCCTGCGTGGCGATCACCTCCACCGCCACCTGGGACTCCATCGACCGGTGCCGCACCAGCGCCTGGGCGAGGGACACCAGCGGGGCGTCGGCCGAGTCGCGCGGCGGGGGATCGGGCGGGGGCGGGGGAGCGCTGCGGTCGCGGCCGCGTTCGATCGCCTTGAGCAGGGCGTCGCCGCGCCGATGGAGCGTCTGGGGCGGCAGGCCGCGAATCTGCTCGAGCCCGTGCTGGTTGCGCGGCGTGCGCCGCGCCAGCTCCACCAGGGCCTGGTCGGGTAGCACCGAGCCGGGCGCCCGATCGGCCGCGCGGGCCGTTTCCTCGCGCCAGTCGGACAGCTCGCGGGCCACCGCACGAGCCGAATCGCTCAGCCGCCCCAGCCGTGGCAGCCGCTCGTAGGCACGCTCGGGGCTGCGCTCGTCGGTCGATTGGGCCACGACGCGGCATTCCTCGCGCGCCCAGCCCAGCCGCCCGCGCTCCGAGAGGCGCTCCTCCAGCACCGCGCCCAGCTCGAGCAGCAGCCGAGCGTCGTCGGCGGCGTATTCGAGCTGCTGCGCGGTGAGCGGCCGCTTGTCCCAGCGGGTGAAGCCCTCGCTGCCGTGCAGCTTGACCCGCAGAACCTTGCGCACCAGGGACTCATAGCCCTCCTGGTTCCCGTAGCCCAGGAAGCCCGCCGCCACCTGGGTGTCGAACACGTTCGTGACGTCAGTTCCCCAGGTGCGGCGCAGGATCGCCACGTCCTGCCGTCCGGCGTGGACCACGATCTCGATCTCGGGATCGGCGAGCACGCGCGCCAGCGGCGTGGGGTCGAACTCGTTCTCGATCGGATCGAGCACCTCGGTACGCACGCCGTCGGGGGAGTCAGAGTCGGGCACGGCCACCTGGGCGAGGCAGAGCAGGGCCTGATAGCGGCGCTCGGAGACGAACTCGGTATCGATGGCGAGCCGTCCTCCCGCCAGGGCGCGCTCCGCTAGATCCGCGATCACTGCGACCGGACGTTAGTCCCCCGCCGTAGTCTCAGTGATCGTGCTGCTCGGAGCGCTGTTCATGAGTCTTGCCGCAGCGGCGGCGCCCACGGCGCCGGCGACCGCCTCGCGGGCGAGCTGGGAGGTGATCGGCCGCTCGGGGCAGGGCCGGCCCATTCGCGCCCTGCGCGTGGGCAGCCCGCGGGCCCGCACAAAGGTGATGGTCGTGGGCGCCGTGCACGGCAACGAGCAGGCAGGCAGGGCGGTGATCGCCCGGCTGGGTCGCGCGCGGCCGCCGCGCGGCACCGCGCTCTGGCTCGTGGAAGACGCGAATCCCGACGGGACCGTGGCGGGCAGCCGCCAGAACGCGGCCGGGGTGGACTTGAACCGCAACTTCCCGTACCGCTGGCGCCCGCAGGACGGCGTGTACGAGTCCGGACCGGGCCCCGCCTCGGAGCCCGAGACGAAGGTGATGCAGCGCTTCATCGAGCGCGAGCGTCCGCGGGTGACGCTCTGGTACCACCAAGCGCTCACCCAGGTGGTGAAGAGCGCCGGCGACCCGAAGCTCCAGCGCCTCTACTCGCGGGGCAGTGGTCTGCCGCTCAAGCGCCTGCCCGCTTACAACGGAACCGCCACCTCCTGGCAGAACAGCGAATTCGACGGCGACACCGCATTCGTCGTCGAGCTGTCGGGCGGCGTGCCCAGTCCGGCGGAGGTGCGGCGTAACTCCGGCGCCGTGCTGTCGCTCGCGCGCGCCGTGGCGCCGCAGCGCGTGGTGAACAAGCCGATCCCGTTCCCGGCCAAGCGCCGCGACGAGATGCGCGGCTACGCCCGCCGCCACTACGGCATCGACGACTGGCGCCTCGAGTCGCCGAAAGTGATCGTCGAGCACTACACGGTCACGGACACCTTCCCGCCGGTCTACAACTACTTCGCCACCGACGCTCCCGACCCCGAGCTGGGCGAGCTGCCCGGGGTCTGCTCGCATTTCGTGATCGACCGCGACGGCACGGTCTATGGCCTCGTCCCCACCACGATCATGTGCCGCCACACCGTCGGGCTCAACTGGACGGCGATCGGCATCGAGCACGTGGGCCAGAGCGACGCCCAGGTGATGGGAAATCGCCGCCAGCGTGCCGCGTCACTACGGCTTACCCGGATGCTGCAGGGGCGCTACGGGATCGGCACGAAGAACGTGATCGGGCACAACGAGAACCGGGACAGCCCATACCACCGCGAGCGCGTGGCGCGGCTGCGCAGCCAGACCCACGGCGACTTCCCGAAGCCCGTGATGGACCGCTACCGCCGGCTGCTGGGGCGCCTGCCCGCGCCGGCGAGCGTGCGCTGACGCAGGCGCGACGCGGCGTAGCGCGCGAGCAGGACGGTCACGTCGGCCACCACGCTCCACAGGTGTCCGAGCGGGCCGGTCACAAGCCAGGCCTCCAGCCGTTCGACGCGTCCGCGGGGCAGAGGGTTCACGCGCGGCCAAGCTATCGTCATCGCTCCATGGCCGCAGCAGTCACAACGAAGACGACCGAGCTCGGAGACTCGCGGGTCCGCGTCGAGGTCGAGGTGCCGAGCGCCGCGCTCGAGCGCGAGCTCGAGACGGCCGCCACCGCACTCGGCCGCGAGATGCGCGTACCCGGCTTCCGTAGCGGCAAGGTGCCCGCGCAGGTGGTGATCCGCCAGGTGGGGCGCGAGGCCGTGCTCGACGAGGCGGTGCGGCGCGGCCTTCCGGGCTGGTACGAGGACGCGATCCACGACGCCGGGGTCAACACCGTCGGCGATCCCCAGATCGACCTCTCCGATCTGCCCGAGAAGGGCTCGTCACTCGCCTTCTCGATCGAGGTCGGAATCGTGCCGCCCGCCCGCCTGGGCGACTACAAGGGCGTGGAGGTCGGTCGCCGTGAGCCCGCAGCCGACGCCGACGAGGTGCAGGCCGAGCTCGAGCGGGTGCGAGAGTCACTCGCCTCGCTCGAGACCGTCGACCGCGAGGCCGGCGAGGGCGACTTCCTGGTCATGGACTTCGTCGGGCGCATGGACGGCGAGGAGTTCGCCGGCGGCGAGGCCCGTGGCCACGTGGCCGAGCTGGGCACGGGGCGGCTCATACCCGGCTTCGAGGAGCAGTTGCAGGGCGCCCAGGCGGGGGACGCGCGCGAGGTGTCCGTGACCTTCCCGGACGACTACCAGGCCGAGCACCTCGCCGGCCGCGACGCCGTGTTCTCCGTGGACGTGAAAGAGGTCAAGGAGAAGCGCCTGCCCGAGCTCGACGACGAGCTGGCCGAGCAGGCCGGCGGCTACGACTCGCTCGACGAGCTGCGTTCGGAGATCGAGCAGCGCCTCGCCGAGGTGGAGGAGCGCAGCATCGAGACCGAGTTCCGCGAGGCGGCCGTGGACGCCGTGGTGGCCCAGGCGAACGTCGAGGTTCCCCAGGAGCTCGTCCATTCGAAGGCCCACGAGATGTGGCACCGGACGGCCCGCCGGCTGTCCGCCCAGGGGGTCGACCCAGAGCGCTACCTGGAGATGACCGGCAAGAACGAGGAGGAGGTCGTCACCGAGTCCGAGTCCGACGCCGAGCTGGCCCTCAAGCGCGAAGCGGTGCTGGCGGCGATCGTGGAGGCCGAGAGCATCGAGGTGACCGACGAAGAGGTCGACGAGGCGCTGCGGGCCGCCGCTCCGCCCGACGCGTCCGAGAAGCAGCTCAAGCGCGCCCTCAAGCGCGCACGATCCCAGGGGGCCGACGAGGCGCTGCGCGAGGACATCGCGATGCGAAAGGCCGTGGACCTCGTGGTGGAGCACGCCAAGCCGATCGCGGCCGAGACTGCCGCCGCCCGCGAGAAGCTCTGGACGCCGGAGAAGGAGGACGCGCCGGCGACCTCCAGCTCGGGCGAAATCTGGACTCCGGGCTCCTGAGCGGCAGTTCGCCGACCGCTAGACTCGCCCGCCTATGAGTCCTCTGGTTCCCATGGTCGTCGAGCAGACCTCTCGCGGAGAGCGCGCCTTCGACATCTACTCGCGCCTCCTCAATGAGCGGATCGTCTTCCTCGGCACGCCCGTCACCGACGACATCGCCAACCTGATCGTGGCCCAGCTCCTCCACCTCGAGTCGGAGGACCCCGACAAGGACATCTCGCTGTACGTCAACTCGCCGGGCGGATCGGTGTACGCGGGGCTCGCGATCTACGACACGATGCAGTTCATCAAGCCCGACGTGCAGACGATCTGCGTCGGGATCGCCATGTCGATGGGCGCCCTGCTGCTGGCCGGCGGCGCCGCGGGCAAGCGCATGGCTCTGCCGAACGCCAAGATCCTCATCCACCAGGTGAGCTCGGGCTTCCAGGGCCAGGCCACGGACATCGAGATCCACGCGCGCGAGATCATCGACGTGCGCCAGCGCCTCGACAAGATCCTCGCCCTCCACACCGGGCAGGACTTCGAGAAGGTCACGCGCGACACCGAGCGCGACTACTTCATGAGCGCCGAAGAGGCCGTGGGGTACAACCTCATCGATCGCGTCATCGACAAGCACTGAGCCGGCGGCCTGGCCGGCCTACGGCCAGGGCGTTTCCGTCTTCTGGAGCGGCGTCAGGGCCTGCTCCAGCTCCTTCGCTCCCATCGCCTTTCCGGGCGCTCCGTAGAACAGGTGCCTCGTCGTGGTCAGCCGGTTGGCCGCCCCGATCGTGGGATCGGTGTTGGGCAGCGCCTGGGTGATGCGCGGGCCGCTTGATCCGTAGGCCGAGGCGTCGCCCGTGCACTGGGTCTCCGCGCCCCCGCCGGGAGTCTGCTTGTCGAGGTAGTAGGAGGTCGAGGTGAGGCCGGGCACGTCCGAGCTCACGCTGTGGGCGATCGCGAGCGATCCCTGGGGTCCGTCCATCGTCTCCCAGCCGATCTGTCCGAGGGCGGGCGATTCGGGAACGCCGTCGACCCGGACTCCCGCCGGGTTGCGGTCGTTCCGGTAGGTCATGCCGCTTGCCGCGGGGGAGTAGTCGAAGAAGTCCATCACGCCCGGGATGGCGTGCACGCGCAGGTAGGTGGTGATGTCCTGGCGCCGTTCGTAGAACAGGTGCACGCGTTGCGTAAAGGTGCCCGAGTTCGCTCCCAGATAGGAGCGAATCGCCCGAACCGGCCCGCTCTTGTTGGCGATCATCGCCCCCGGCCCGGCCGAGAAGGTGTCCTCGCTACGGGCGCAGGTGCCGGGCGCGAACAGGTTCTTGTGGCGATCGAGGATGTCGGCTCCGCCGGCGCCGGGAGCGGTGATCCGCAGCGCGTCGTCGACCCAGCGGTCCGAGAAGTGGTGCGCGTAGAAACCGGTCGTGACCGTGGAGTTCTCGGGGTTGGGTCCGGCACCGATCTTGTAGGTCGACTTGTAGTCGCCCGAGAGCAGATTGAACCGGTAGTCCACGTAGGGCCGCCCGGCTGCCTGATCGAGGCTGCCGGTCTGGCGGAAGAGGTAGACGAAGGAGGGGTTGGGGTCGCCTGTGGAGTCGAAGATCCGCACCTGGGTGCCGGTTCCGGCCGCCACCCCCGGCGGCGCCTGGCCCGCAGGGGCCTGGATTCCGCCGTCGATGCCCATGAACGCCACCTCGTCGTCGGCGTCCACCGTGGCGTCGGGGTCGGGCCCGGTGAAGGTATTGGGATCGGTGTAGGTGAGGAAGCTCTGGCCCACCGGCGCGCCGTTCTTGGGCTTGTTGAGGTCGATCACCGCGCGCTCGTCCACCTGAACCGGAACCTGGTCCCAGCGCTGACCGAGCCAGCGGAAGGCGATCACCTTCGCCGGTTGCGCCCCCGCGAGCCTCGGTAGGTCGGCGCCGGTGAGCACCACCGGATCCTCCGGGCGCTGGGCGGCGCACCCGCCCAGCGTCAGGGCGAGCAGCGCGAGAGCGAGGAGCCGCGGCTTCGACATGGCGGCAGACTAACCCCGACACGAAACAAACCTCCCTCTTGCAGGGAGCCGGGCATACTTCGAGTATCTACCTGGGCGAAGCTCCGCTGATACCCTCGCCCCGGGGAGAGACTTGTGGCCCGACCCACCGACTCGAACGAACAGCTCCTCTGCAGCTTCTGCGGCAAGTCTCAGCGCCAGGTGAAGAAGCTGATCGCCGGCCCCGGGGTCTACATCTGCGACGAGTGCATCGATCTCTGTAACGAGATCATCGACGAGGAGCTCACCGGCGCTCCCACCTTCGACCTCGAGAACCTGCCGAAGCCGAAGGAGATCAACTCTGTCCTGCAGGAATACGTGGTGGGCCAGGAGCCGGCCAAGCGCACGCTGTCGGTAGCGGTCTACAACCACTACAAGCGCGTGCAGATGATGCAGGCCGAGGGCGAGCAGGACCTCGAGCTCCAGAAGTCCAACATCCTGCTCCTCGGGCCCACGGGCTGCGGCAAGACTCTGCTTGCGCAGACGCTCGCCAAGATCCTCAACGTCCCCTTCGCGATCGCCGACGCCACGGCGCTCACCGAGGCGGGCTACGTGGGGGAGGACGTGGAGAACATCCTCCTCAAGCTCATCCAGGCGGCCGACTTCGACGTCAAGAAGGCCGAGACGGGGATCATCTACATCGACGAGGTCGACAAGATCGCCCGCAAGGCCGACAACCCGTCGATCACGCGCGACGTGTCCGGCGAGGGCGTCCAGCAGGCGCTGCTGAAGATCCTCGAGGGCACCGTGGCGAGCGTGCCGCCCCAGGGCGGTCGCAAGCATCCGCACCAGGAATTCCTCACGATCGACACCACGAACATCCTGTTCATCTGCGGCGGGGCGTTCGCGGACCTCGACAAGGTCGTGGAGCGGCGGATCGGCCACAAGGGCGTGGGCTTCGGAGCCACCGTGTCGTCGAAGCACAACAAGGACACCGGCGACCTCTTCGAGCAGGTTCTGCCCGAGGATCTCGTCGACTACGGCCTGATCCCCGAGTTCATCGGCCGCCTGCCGGTCGCCTCGGTGATCCACCAGCTCACGCGGGACGACCTCGTCACGATCCTCACCGAGCCGCGCAACGCGCTCGTCAAGCAGTTCCAGCGCTTCTTCCAGTTCGACGGCATCGACCTCGTCTTCGCCGACGACTCGCTGGAGGCGATCGCCAACAAGGCGCTTGATCGTGAGACGGGCGCCCGCGGGCTCCGCTCGATCCTCGAGGAGACCCTCCTCGACGTCCAGTTCGAGCTCCCCTCGCGACGGGATGTCAAGAAGTGCGTCGTCACCAAGGAGACCATCGAGAAGCAGCTCAAGCCGACGCTGGTCACCGAGGCGGTCTCGGACGACGACGAGGACGCCGAGGCACAGGCCGAATCGGCCTGACCGGTTCGCTCAGGCGCCTTCGGCGAGGCGCGCCTCCACCTCGTAGCGATTGGCCCGGTAGGCGGTCCGATTGGCGCTGAACGTCGACGGCCTGGCGTAGGAGATCCACACCCTCAGGGCGCGGTGCTGGAGCTGCCACACGTGGCACAGCTCGTGGGCGATCAGCCGCTCGTTCAACTCCGGGTGTTTGAGCCAGATGTTGTGGCGCGTGGCGTACCCCCGGAAGCGACGAAAACCGGGGGTTCGAAAGAGCCACGGCGTGACCCGAATTCTCACCCCCTCGAGCCTCACCGGCTCGGGGTAGAAGTCGAGCCGGTCGAGGCGGACCTTCGCCCTCCTGAGCAGCTCCGCCTCGGTGAGAGGAGCCGTTATCTGTCCTCGCTCGAGCATGGCCTTTGAAGTATCCAGGGGGCTCGAAACCGGCGCATTGCGTATACGTGCACGGGTTTTCGGGGGTTAAAAATTCGCAATTTGCGGGAAAACCGAGCGAATCCTTTGCGTTAGGCGATCCGAGCCGTGCAAAGGGCTGGGTAGGTCGAAACGGTCTCGAGGGATCCCTTTGTGAGTGTCGAACGAACAGCACCAGTAGTGGCCCGGCCGGAGGTCGGGGGCTCCGCATGAAGCGTCTGGCGACAGCAGCGGCTGTCGCCTGCGCAGCCTTGGCGGCCTGGGCACCCAGCGCCGGTGCCCAGCTTCCCGCCGCTCCCGCTGCTCCGTCGTTGACCGATCCCGCCGCGGCGGTTTCCGATGTCACGGAAGCAGTTCCCGCGGTGGCCGAGGCGGTCCCCGAGGTCGTCGAAGCGGTCCCGGACGCGACCGAGGTGGCTGCCGCGCCGACGCCGGCGGCCGACCCGCCGGCCGCGCCTCAGCCTGAGGCCGCCCCGGCTCCGGTCGACTCGCCGTCGTCCACTCCGGCCGCGCCTTCGGACGGCGGTGGCCGAGCCATCGACCCAGCAGGCCGATCCGGTGAGCGCGCCGGCCGAGGACAGCGCGCCGGCCCCTGCTCCCTCCGAGAGCGTGGCCTCGCCGAGCGACGGCACCGACAGCGCACCGGCTTCGCTGCCGGCGGCCGCCGATGTCGTGGCGCCGGTGACCGATGCCGCGGACGACGTGGTCGCCGCGCTGCCGCTCGAGACGACCGACACCAGCGAAACGATCGACACGACCGACGCGCCCGTGCCGCCTCTGCCCGAAGCGGACGCTGCCCCCTCGACGCCGGGGACGACCGAGACTCCGGCCCTGCCCGTCCCGGCACCCGCCCCGGCCGCTGCCGACGACCCGCCCCTGGCGGCAGTCGAGACCAGCCGACGGGCTGCTCGGCTTCGGTGACCGACACGACCAATGACCTGGCGGCCCCGACAGACACCGCCGACGACGTTGCGGGCGTTCTCACCCAGCCGGCCGATCCGGTGGCCCCGGTGGCCGAGACGTCCGGCGACGTGGTTGCTCCGCTGACCGACGCGACTGACGATCTGGTGGCGCCGGTGGCCGACATCACTGACGACGTGGCGGCCCCGGTGACGGACACCGCGGACGATCTGGTGGCCCCGGTCGCGGATGCCACGGACGATTTGGTCGCGCCGGTGACCGACGCGGGCGACGATCTGCTGGCGCCGGTCGCCGACGTGACGGACGATCTGGTCGCCCCGGTCACGGACGTGACGGACGATCTGGTCGCCCCGGTCACGGACGTCACGGACGATCTGGTCGCCCCGGTCGCCGACGTGACGGACGATCTGGTGGCCCCGGTCACGGACGTCACGGACGATCTGCTCGGCCCCGGTGACCGACGTCACGGACGATCTGCTGGCCCCGGTCACGGACGTCACGGACGATCTGCTGGCGCCGGTCGCCGACGTGACGGACGATCTGGTCGCCCCGGTCACGGACGTCACGGACGATCTGCTGGCCCCGGTCGCCGACGTCACGGACGATCTGCTCGCCCCGGTCGCCGACGTGACGGACGATCTGCTGGCGCCGGTCGCCGACGTCACGGACGATCTGCTCGCGCCGGTCACGGACGTGACGGACGATCTGGTCGCCCCGGTCACGGACGTGACGGACGATCTGGTCGCGCCGGTCACGGACGTGACGGATGATCTGCTGGCGCCGGTCGCCGACGTGACGGATGATCTGCTGGCCCCGGTCGCCGACGTGACGGACGATCTGCTCGCCCCGGTCGCCGACGTCACGGACGATCTGCTCGCGCCGGTCACGGACGTGACGGACGATCTGCTGGCCCCGGTCGCGGACGTCACGGATGATCTGCTGGCGCCGGTCGCCGACGTGACGGATGATCTGCTGGCGCCGGTCGCCGACGTCACGGACGATCTGCTGGCCCCGGTCGCCGACGTCACTGACGACCTGCTCGCGCCGGTCACGGACGTCACGGACGATCTGGTGGCGCCCGGTCGCGGACGTGACGGACGATCTGCTGGCCCCGGTCGCCGACGTGACGGATGATCTGCTGGCGCCGGTCACGGACATCACGGATGATCTGCTGGCGCCGGTCGCCGACGTGACGGATGATCTGTTGACCCCGGTCGCCGACGTCACGGACGATCTGCTGGCCCCGTCGCGGACGTCACGGATGATCTGCTGGCGCCGGTCGCCGATCTCACGGACGATCTGCTCACCCCGATCGCCGACGTCACTGACGACCTGCTCGCTCCGGTCACGGACGTCACGGACGATCTGCTGGCGCCGGTCGCCGACGTCACGGATGATCTGCTGGCCCCGGTCGCCGACGTCACGGACGATCTGCTGGCGCCGGTCGCGGACGTCACGGATGATCTGCTGGCCCCGGTCGCCGATCTCACGGACGATCTGCTCACCCCGATCGCCGACGTCACTGACGATCTGCTCGCTCCGGTCACGGACGTCACGGACGATCTGCTGGCGCCGGTCGCCGACGTCACGAATGATCTGCTGGCGCCCGGTCGCCGATCTCACGGATGATCTGCTGGCGCCGGTCGCCGACGTCACGGATGATCTGCTGGCCCCGGTGGCCGATCTCACGGATGATCTGCTGGCCCCGGTGGCCGATCTCACGGATGATCTGCTGGCCCCGGTGGCCGACTCACGGATGATCTGCTGGCCCCGGTGGCCGATCTCACGGATGATCTGCTGGCCCCGGTGGCCGATCTCACGGATGATCTGCTGGCCCCGGTGGCCGATCTCACGGATGATCTGCTGGCCCCGGTCGCCGATCGTCACGGATGATCTGCTCGCGCCGGTGGCCGATCTCACGGATGATCTGCTGGCGCCGGTGGCCGATCTCACGGATGATCTGCTGACCCCGGTCGCCGATCGTCACGGATGATCTGCTGACCCCGGTCACGGACGTGACGGATGATCTGCTGACCCCGGTCACGGACATCGGAGGCGACCTCCTCGCACCGGTGTCTGATGTGGCAGACGGCCTTCTTACTCCGGTGATCGACGCCACCGGCGGTCTCCTCGATCCGGTCGCGGCTCCCCTCAACGAAGCGCTGGCGCCCGTGCTCGACATCGTCACGCCGGTTGCGTCCGGTTTGGGTCAGCCGTTGGCTCCGGTGAGCACGCTCGTGTCGCCGGTGACCGAGCCGCTGGCCCCGCTTCCCACAGCGATCGACATCGAGCTGCCGGGCGCAGGCGTGGCTCCCAGTCATCCGGGAACCACCGTCCCGCCCACGGGTCCGACGACTCAGGGCGACGCTGTCACACCGAGCACGACTCTCGGCGCTGCGCCGGTCTCGGCCGAGACCGGCGTTGGCTTGCCCTCCTCGCCCGCGGCCGGACCGCACCCTCTCACCGGCGCTCGGGGCATCACCGCCCCCGCCGTGAGCCCGACCTCACACCTGGCCCTCGCCCCGGGCGCACCCTTCGCGCATGCTGTTGCTGCCGCCACCGTGGGTGATGCCTGCTGGTGACGTTGGGTCCTCGCAGCGCCCGGTGGGTGGCGGTTCGGCGCCTCCGCCGACGCCGGCGCCCAGCTCGGCTGCGGGTTCGGCGGGTGGGTTTGGGTTCGGTTTCAGCACTCTCTTCGCTCTTCTCGCTTCTCTGGCGGCGTTTGCCGCTTTCCGCTATGGCCGGCGTTTGCGTTTGGCGCCGGTTTTGTGGCGGCCGGCGGCTTTCGTGGCCGTCATCGAGCGGCCTGGTTAGCCCTTTCGGGGTCGATCAGGTCTGCCTGGGTGCTTTGCGCGCCTGGGCCAATCGCTCGATGAGGAGAAACCATGTATTCGACATATGGCTCGGGCATCCGGCGAGCCGGACTGGTGGCACTAATCGCCGCCTTGGTCCTGATCTCGCTGCCCGCCACCGGCTCTGCCGCCGGCGCCTCGGGGACGGCGACGTTGCGCCCCGTACTGGCACCGATCGCGCAGGCCGGGACGGCCCCGGTGGCCAGGTGGGCGGGGTATTGGACCCCGAGGGCCCACACGCGTGCCGAGGGGCTAGTGCAGCGGCGCGTGAGGGTGATTCAACGTGTGCTGACTCGGTTGGGCAAGCGTCCGGGGCCGGTGGACGGGTTGTTTGGCCCGTTGACCGAGGCTGGTGTGGTGCGCTTTCAGCGCTCGGTGGGTATCGCCGCGGACGGGGTCGTTGGGCGCCAGACCGCCCGGCAGCTGTTGGCTGCCGCGACACGCCTGTCTGACACGCGGCTGGCGCGCAACCCGGGCGCGGCTCGGGACACGGGTCGGTTCGCCAGTGCGCGTTTGCCGAGGGGCGGGACGGTCGACCAGGCCGCACAGAACGGGCCCACTGGGCTCGGTGCTTCGGTCTCGCAGGCCGCCGCGCCGGGCCAGGAGGAAGAGGTCGAGCCGGCTCTGATGCTGGCGTTGGCGCTGCCTCTGCTGCTGGTCTCGGCGCTGCTGGGTGCGCTGCGGGGACGCGTCACACCCGCACGCGAACCGAAGACAAACGGAGGAACCATGAACAACTCAGTAATGATCCCGGCCGCCCCCCGGCCGGCGCCGGAAACCACCGGCCACAGCGGTAACACCGGTACACGAACAAGCAAGGCGCCGGCCAGGCCGGAGCAGCGCGAGGCGTTGCGGGCGATCGGGTATGTGACCGGCGGCCCGCAGGGGGATGTCGAGGAGTCGGGGGTGCGCGACCAGATGGCCGCCATCGCCGCCAGCTGTGTGCAGCGCGGCTGGGATCTGCTGGAGATCGTCCGCGATGTGGAACGCGAAGGCGTCCGGGCCCCCGAACGGCCCGGACTGGTCCACGCCCTCAAACGCCTGGAGGCCGGTGAGGCCGGCTGCCTGATCATCTACTCGCTGCCAAGGCTGAGCCCCACGGTGACCGAGCTGGGCAGCATCCTCAAGCAGATCGGCCGCGGCGGCGGGCGGTTTGTCTCGCTAGAGGACCAGATCGACACCGCCGAACCGGCCGGACGAAAGGCGGCCAACGTGATCGTCTCGGTCAGCGGCTGGGAACGCGAACGACTCGGCGAACGCACCCGCGAAGGGCTCGCCGCGGCCCGCGCCAAAGGCAGCTCGATCAGCCGCCCCTCGGTACAAGACGTGCCCATGCTCAAAGAACGCGTCGCCGAAATGAGAGCCGAAGGCATGACCCTCCAAGCGATCGCCGACTGGCTCAACGACGCCGGCGTACCCACCCTCAGAGGCGGACAGAAATGGCGCCCCTCAAGCGTCCAAGCCGCCGCCGGCTACAAAAGACCCAAACGATGACCTCGCGGTCACGCAGACTTCGGAGCCCGCCACCCCTCGGTAGGGTCGCCGGCGATGAAGCAACTGGCCGATGGGGTCTGGCAGCTCCGGGGGTTTCCGCCCGACGGGATCAACGTTTACCTGGTCGAGGACGTGCTGATCGACGCCGCGACCCGTCGGGCGGGCAAGCGGATCCTCGGCCAGCTCGAGGGGCGGACGGTGAACGCACACGCGCTCACCCATGCCCACCCGGATCACCAGGGCGCCTCCGACGAGGTGTGCGGCAAGCTGCGCATTCCCTACTGGGTGGGGGCGCGGGACGTGGAGCCGGCCGAGCGCCCCCAGGCCATTGGAGACAGCCAGCCCTCGCACCCCTTCAACCGGCTGGCGATGCGCTTCTGGGTCGGTCCCGGCCGCAACGTCGACCGGGCGCTGCACGAAGGCGACGAGGTGGCCGGCTTCCGGGTGATCGATGTGCCCGGCCACTCGCCGGGTCATGTGGCCTTCTGGCGCGAAGCCGACGGGGTGCTCATCCTCGGCGACGTCCTCAACTCGATCAACGTCGTGACCGGCGTGCGCGGTCTCAACGAGCCCAAGCCGTACTTCACGCCCGATCCGGAGGAGAACCGCCGCTCCGCACGCAAGGTCGCGGCGCTCGAGCCTCGGCTCGTCTGCTTCGGGCACGGCCCGCCGCTGCGCGACACGCGCCGGTTCGTGGAGTTCATCGACGGATTGCCCCAGTGACTCCCTAGCTCCTCGGCGCGAGGCTGGCAGACTTGGCCCACATGGCCGACGACCGTCTGAAGACGCTCGAGGAGCGCACGCGCTACGAGCCCGCCGAGGTGGAGGGGCGGATCTTCGCGCGCTGGGAGGAGTCGGGCATCTTCAGTCCCGCGCCCGAGGGCACCGCCGCCGAGAACTACTCGATCGCCGTGCCGCCCCCGAACGTGACCGGCAACCTCCACATGGGCCACGCGCTCAACGCATCGATCCAGGACGCCTGCATCCGGGTGGCGCGCATGCGGGGGCGGCGGGCCAAGTGGATCTTCGGCACCGACCACGCGGGCATCGCCACCCAGCGCCAGGTGGAGCGGCGGCTCGAGGCCGAGGGCACGAGCCGCGAGGCGATCGGGCGCGAGCGGTTCAACGAACAGGTCTGGCGCTGGCGCGAAGAGTACGGCGACACGATCCTGCGCCAGTTCAGGACGCTCGGCGCGTCGCTCGACTACAGCGACGAGCGCTTCACGATGGACGACGACTACGTGCGCGCGGTGCAGCACGTTTTCGTGCGCCTCCACGAGAAGGGCCTGGTCTACCGCGACAACTACCTGGTCAACTGGGATCCGGGCCTGCGCACTGCGATTTCGGATCTCGAGGTGGAGCAGCGCAGCGTGGAGGACACGCTGTACATGGTCGATTACCCGCTCGAGTCGGGGTCCGGCTCGGTGACCGTCGCGACGGTGCGCCCCGAGACGATGCTGGCCGACACGGCGATCGCGGTCAACCCGGCCGACGAGCGCTACTCCAGGCTGATCGGCGAGACGGCGATCCTCCCGCTCGTGGGCCGGCGGCTGCCGATCATCGCCGACGACTACGTGGACCCGGAGTTCGGCACGGGCGCGCTCAAGATCACGCCCGGCCATGACCCGGGCGACTTCGAGATCGGCCGCTCCCACGGGCTCGACGAGGTCACCGTGATCGGCGAGGACGGCCTCATCACCGATTCGGCCCCCGAGCGCTTTCGCGGCATGGAGGTCGACGATGCGCTGGTGGCGATCGTGGCCGAGCTGCGCTCCGAGGGCTTCATCTCCGGGACCCAGCCCTACGAGCACGACGTGCCGCACTCGCACCGCTCCGGCCGGCGGATCGAGCCGCTGATCTCGCTGCAGTGGTTCTGCGACATGAACCAGCTGGCCGCGCCGGCCATGGAGGTCGTGAAGGACGGGCGCATCGCCTTCCACCCGGAGAAGCCGTGGACCGACGTCTACCTGAACTGGCTGGACAACATCCGCCCGTGGTGCATCTCGCGGCAGCTCTGGTGGGGCCACCAGCTTCCCGTCTGGTACCGCGGCGAAGAGACCTACGTGGGCGAGGCGCCGCCCGAGGGGGACGGCTGGGAGCGCGACCCGGACGTGCTCGACACGTGGTTCTCGTCGGGGCTGTGGCCGTTCGCCACGCTCGGCTGGCCCGCCGAGACGCCGCAGCTGCGCGCCTTTTATCCCACCGACGTCCTCTCCACGGCGCGCGACATCATCTTCCTCTGGGTGGCGCGCATGGTGATGTTCGGAGTCGAGCTCACCGGCGAGATCCCCTTCACCGACGTGAACATCCACTCGGTGATCCAGGCTCCGGACGGGCGTCGCATGTCCAAGTCCCTGGGCACCGGCATCGATCCCTCGGAGCTGATCGAGGGCGGGCCACGCCCACCGGTGTTCGAGCAGGGCGGCGAGTTTCCGGCCTACGGCGCGGACGCCCTGCGCTTCGGGCTGCTGGCGATGTCCTCGTCTCAGGACGTGCGCTTCAACGAGGAGCGCGTCAAGCAGGGGCGCGATCTCGCCAACAAGCTGTGGAACGCCTCGCGCCTGATCCTCCTCCGGGTGTCGGAGGTGGAGCCCGATCCGCGGGCCGGGCGCCGGGTCGAGGATCGCTGGATCGTGTCCCGGCTCGAGCGCCACACCGAGCGCGCGGGCGGGATGCTCGACGACTTTCGCTTCTCCGCCGCCGCCCTCGAGCTCTACGGGGCTTTCTGGTCCGAGCTGTGCGACTGGTATCTCGAGCTCGCCAAGCCCCGCCTCTACGAGCAGGACAACGCCGAGGTCTCCGCCGTGCTGCTGTGGGCCCTCGAGCGCACCCTGCGACTGCTGCACCCGGTGATGCCGTTCGTGACCGAGGAGATCTGGGGGCTGATGCCGGGTGAGCGCGGTCTGCTGGCCGCGGCCGACTGGCCCGAACCGGCCCCGGCGCGCTTCGACGAGAACGCGGAGACCGAGCTCGACAGCCTGATCGAGGGCGTGACCGCCCTGCGTCGCTACCGCGACGAGGTGGGCGCCAAGCCGGGGCAGCCCGTGCGCGGGCGCCTGGCCGCCGAGGGCTACGACGGGCTGCGCGACCAGATGGCGAGACTGGCCCGCTTCGAGTGGGTGGACGCCGCCCAGAACGGGGACGTGCTGGCCACCGTGCCGATCCCGGGCGGCGCGGTTCAGGTGCTCCCGTCGGACGCCTTCGACGCCGACGAGGCGCTGCGCCGGATCGACAAGAAGCGCGAGCAGCTGCGAAGCGAGATCGAGCGTGCCGAGCGCAAGCTGGCCAACGAAGGCTTCGTGGCCAAGGCGCCGCGCGAGGTGGTGGACGAGGAACGCCGGAAGCTGGACGAGTACCGCGAGGCGCTGCGGAGGCTGGAGGAGGCGTGACCTTCCGGCAGGCGGAGGAGTACCTGCTGGGCCTCGAGCTGTTCGGCATGCGCTTCGGGCTCGATCGCATGCACCGGCTGATGACTGTCCTGGGCCTGCCGCAGCGCCGCTTCGCCTCGATCCACGTGGTGGGCTCGAACGGCAAGTCCTCCACCGTCCGCTTCACCGCGGCCATCCTCGAGCGCCACGGGTTGCGCTCGGGCAGCTACACCTCGCCGCACCTGGGTTCGTTCCGGGAGCGCATCGAGGTGGGGGAGGAGCCGATCTCCGAGGCCGACTTCGCCGCCGCGGTGGAGCGCGCGGCGCACGCCGCGGAGCTCGTGAACCGCACCGCCGAGCCCGACGACCGGGTTACCCAGTTCGAGGCGCTCACCGCCGCGGCCTATCACGAGCTGGCACGGCGCGGGGTGGAGGTCGCGGTGATCGAGGCCGGTCTCGGCGGGCGCTTCGACGCCACCAACGTGATCCCCTCGCGGGTCCAGGTGCTCACCTCGGTGAGCCTGGAGCACACGCGCTGGCTCGGCCCGACGCTGAGGGACATCGCCGAGGAGAAGCTCGATGTCGTGACCGACCACTCCACCCTGGTGCTGGGCGATCTGGATCCCGATTCGCTCGCGGTGGCCGAGCGCGTGGTGGCCGAGCGTCACGCCCGGCTGGTGCACGCCGGGCACGAGGCCGATCTGCCCCTGCGGGCGGCCGGGCGCTTTCAGCGCCGCAACTTCGCCCTCGCCGCGAGGGCGTCGGAGGCCCTGCTCGGCCGGCCTCTCGATCGCCACGCGCTGGAGCAGGCCGCCTCGGAGACGATCGTGGCCGGCCGGCTCGAGGTGGTGGCCGAGCGCCCGCTCACCCTCCTCGACGGCGCCCACAACCCCTCCGGCTTCCGCGCGCTGGCGGACTCCCTCGATGACGTGCTCGGCGAGCGGCGCCCGCGGGTGGCCGTGATCGGCGTGCTCGACGACAAGGATGCTGCGGGGATGCTGGACGTGTTGCTGCCTCACCTCGATCGCGTGGTGTTCACTCGCTCGCAGAACCCTCGCTCGCTGTCGCCGGCCACGCTGGCGGCGCTCAAGGAGAAGATCGGCGGGCCCCCCTCGGAGACCGTGGCCGAGCCGCGTGCGGCCCTCGAGCGCGCCCGCGAGCTGGCCGGTCCCGAGGGCAGCGTGCTGGCTACGGGCTCCATCTACCTCGTCGCCGACCTGGTGCGCGATGAGCCCGGTGCACGCGCGTCGAGCCTGTGACGAGCCCGCAGGTCTCCCTGCGCGACGGCGCCGAGATCGCGATCCGGCCCATCGAGCCCCAGGACCGCGAGGAGCTCGCCGCCGGCCTGCGGCAGCTCAGCCCCGAGTCGCGCTACCGGCGCTTCCTTTCACCCACCAACGAGCTGTCCGAGCCGGAGCTCGACTACCTCACCCGGGTCGACCACACCGACCACGAGGCGCTCGTGGCTCAGGAGCCCGACAGCGGGCTGGGGATCGGCGTAGCCCGTTTCATCCGCTTCCCGGAGGAGCCGGACAAGGCAGAGTTCGCGGTGGCGGTGGCCGACGACTGGCAGGGCCGCGGCGTGGGCGGCGCGCTGCTGGCTCGCCTGACCGACCGCGCACGCGAGGAGGGCGTACGTCGCTTCAGCGCTGTGATCCTGGCCGACAACCGGCCGATGCTGGAGTTGCTCGACGACCTGGGTGAGGTGCGCTTCACCGACGAGGAGTTCGGCGCGGTCGAGGTCGAGATCGACCTGCCCCCCGAAGGCGTGGCCGCGGCGCTTCGGCGCACGATCCGGGCCGCCGCGCGGGGCGAGTTGTCCCTGCGTCCCCGCTGGGCGAGGTAGCGCCGCTCCCGGGCGGCTGCCAGGATTCAGGGCCGTGGACGGCGACGGACCCCGCTTCGGAGCAATGATCGCGCTGGTCGCGGTGGTGGTGGCCACCGTGATCCTGGTCTTCTTCGGGATCGGCTACGCGCTGGGCCGCCTATTTCTCTGAGCGGTTCCGTACGGACCTGTGGCTACACTCGCCCCTTCAATGGTGTTGCTCGCCATCTTTGGCATCGACATCGAGAACGACGGGCTCAACCTCGCGGTCAACCTGCTCGTTCTCGTACTCGTCGTGGTCTGGCTCGCGCTGGTCTACTGGACCTTCGCGGACGCGCGGCGGCGCATCGCTGACCCGATGCTCGTGGGCTGCGCCACCGCGGCGTCGCTGTTCCCGTTCATCGGCACGGTCATCTACCTGATCGTGCGCCCCCCGGAGTACCTGGAGGACGTGCGCGAGCGCGACCTCGAGATCGCTGCCGCGCAGGCCCGCCTGCAGAGCCTCGAGCACCCGCACTGCCAGTACTGCGGCTTCGAGGTGGAGAAGTCGTTCCTGCGCTGTCCGAGCTGCCTGCGCCGGCTGAAGGAGCCGTGCAACGTGTGCGGCAAGCCGCTCGACCCGCGCTGGAAGATCTGCCCCTACTGCGAGTCGGAGGTGGGGCAGGCCCCGCCGGAGGCCCGCCGGGCGCGACCGCGGCGGACCGCCGCCGCGGCAGCAGCCGGCGGCGCCGCCGCCGTACCCAGGGCCGCACGCCCCGCCCAGGCCGCTCGCCAGCCGCGTCCCGCCGAGGAAGCCCCGGCGGAGCGACCCGCGCGGGCGCGCCGCGACCGGCCCCAGTCGGCCGGCTGAGCCCACCGAGAGGAGAATTCATGGACCGGACCCTGATCCTGGTGAAGCCGGACGCCTTCGGCCGCGGCCTCACCGGAGAGGTCATCGCCCGTTTCGAGCGCAAGGGCCTGCGCATCGTCGCGATGAAGCACATGACCGTCACTCGCGAGCTGGCCGAGGAGCACTACGCCGAGCACCAGGGCAAGCCGTTCTTCGGCGACCTGGTCGACTTCATCACCGGCGGCCCGCTGGTGGCGCTCGTGCTCGAGGGCCACGAGGCGGTGGTCGCCGCGCGGCAGGTGATCGGCGCCACCAACCCGCTCGAGGCGGCGCCCGGCTCGATCCGCGGCGACTTCGGGCTCGAGGTTCAGACCAACCTCGTGCACGGCTCGGACGCGCCCGAGTCGGCCGCGCGCGAGAGCGCGCTCTTCTTCCCCGAGCTTTGATCCTCGCCTCGGGCTCGCCGCAGCGCCGCGCGATCCTCGAGCAGCTGGGGGTCGCGTTCCGGGTCGAGGTGCCCGAGGTGGAGGAGCTGACCGAGGGCGATCCGCGCGATCTGGTGGTCGAGAACGCGCTGCGGAAGGTGCGGGCGGTGGAGGGTCAGCGTCGTCCTGGGCGTGGACACCGAGGTGGTGCTCGGCGGGCGCGTGCTCGGAAAGCCGGGCAACGAGGGGGAAGCCGATGCGTTTCTGCGCGCCCTCTCGGGTCGGGTTCACGAGGTGGTGAGCGGCATCGCGCTGCGGGACGAGGCAGAGAGGGAGGTCACGGACGTGGCGGTGACCCGGGTGCGCTTCCGGGGGCTCGCGGACCGGGAGATCGCCTGGTACCTCGGGACGGGTGAGTGGCGCGGGCGCGCGGGCGGCTACGCGGTCCAGCTCAAGGGCGCCGCTCTGGTCGAGGCGATCGAGGGCGACTACCTCAACGTGGTCGGCCTGCCGGTGGCCACGCTGCTCCGGCTGCGTCCCGGGCTGCTGTCCGGCTGATCGCGATCACGCTCGCTACGTTGAGCCCCTATGTGGGGCCTAACGTAGATCGGACCGGCCCCGCGAGGCGCGCAAGGGGTCAGACCCCGCTGTTTGCTGCCTTTTTGTAGCTTCTGCCACGGGTCGGAACAACAACTTGCGCGGGTTATCGGGCCGCTGTCAGTCGGCTAGACTGGGGCCCGCCGGACGGCGGAGCGCCGGCGCCCGCGATCCCGCGCGGCGCTGGACTGTTTGCTTCCGCCCCGGCGCTTATCCTCTTTTCCACAGCGCGAATGGGCTTCTTCTCCTACCTCACCGGCATGGGCGGCCGTGACATGGCCGTCGATCTGGGCACCGCGAACACCCTCGTATACGTACGCGGCCGTGGCATCGTCCTGTCCGAGCCGTCCGTGGTGGCGATCGACTCCCGCACCGGTGAGGTGCACGCGGTGGGTATCGAGGCCAAGCGGATGCTGGGCCGCACACCGGGCACGATCCAGGCCATCCGGCCGCTCAAGGACGGCGTGATCGCCGACTTCGACGTGACCGAGCAGATGCTGCGCCACTTCATCCAGAAGGTCCACCAGAACCGCTGGGCCCACCCGCGCGTGGTGGTGTGCGTGCCCTCGGGAGTGACCGGGGTGGAGAAGCGCGCGGTGGAGGAGGCCTGCCTGTCGGCCGGCGCCCGCCAGGCCTACCTGATCGAGGAGCCCATGGCGGCAGCGATCGGCGCCGGCCTCCCGGTGGGCGAGCCCACGGGCAACATGGTCGTGGACATCGGCGGCGGCACGAGCGAGGTCGCGGTGATCTCGCTCGGCGGAATCGTGGTGTCCCAGTCGATTCGCATCGGCGGCGACGAGCTCGACGAGGCGATCATCAACTACGTCAAGCGTGAGTACAAGCTGATGATCGGGCAGCAGACCTCGGAGGAGGTCAAGCTCGAGATCGGCTCGGCCTTCCCCCTCGACGAGGAGGTTCAGGCCGAGATACGCGGGCGCGACCTGGTGTCGGGCCTGCCCAAGACGATCGTCCTGACGAGCGAAGAGGTCCGCATGGCCCTCGAGGAGCCGCTCCAGCAGATCATCGACGCGGTCAAGGAGACCCTCGACCGCACTCCGCCGGAGCTGGCCTCCGACATCATGGACCGGGGCATCATGCTCGCCGGCGGGGGTGCGCTGCTGCAGGGGCTCGACGAGCGCCTGCGCGACGAGACCCAGATGCCCGCTCACCTGGCCGAGTCCCCGCTCACGTGCGTGGCCGTGGGCTCCGGCCGCAGCCTCGAGGAATTCGAGGCCATCCACCGCGCCAACAAGAATTCCCGAACGAGCCGGCGACGGTAACCGGGAGGCGGCCGAGCGCCGGCACCCCCTTCGATGCACGACCGGAAGACGATCCGCAGGAGGCGAGCGACTCTCGCCGTCTTCGTCGCGCTCTCGATCGCGATCCTCACCGCCTACTTCGGCGAGTCCAGCGGCGGCTTCTTCCATGCGCTGCAGCGCGGATCCCAGGAGACCTTCGCCCCGATCGAGACCGGAGCCAGCCGGGCCTTCAAGCCGGGTCGCGATCTCGTGAGCTGGGTCGGCGACACGATCGACGCCAAGGACCAGAACGAGCAGCTCCGGGAGGAGGTCGACCGCCTGACCAAGGAGGTTGCCGAGGCCCGTACGGCGCAGCGCGACGCCGCCCAGCTCAAGGGTCTCGTGGGGCTGCAGAAGGCCGAGGGCTTTCCGCAGGGCACCGAGCCGTTGGCAGCACGGGTGATCGCCCGCTCGCCCAATGTCTGGTACTCGGCGGTCAAGATCGACAAGGGCTCGAGCGACGGGGTGAGGATCGACCAGCCGGTGATCGCGGCGGCCGCCGACGACGCCGCCCCCGCCACCGGCGGCTTGGCGGGCAGGGTCACGAGCGTGACCGGCGGCACCGCCACGGTCACGCTGATCAGTGACGCCTCGATCGGCGTGGGCGCCCAGGTGATGCCCGCCGGAGCGGCGGGCGTGGTGCGTCCCGAGGTGGGTGACCCGCGCGACCTGCTCCTCGACCTGGTGCACGGCGGACGGGTGACCGAGAACGCGGTGGTGGTCACTTCGGGATTCCGGACCGACCGGGCCGACTCGCTGTTCCCCCGCGGCATCCCCATCGGCCGCGTGAGTCAGGTCGATCTCGACGAGGTCGACATCTATCAGCGGGTCCACCTCAAGCCGTTCGCGGATCTGCGCCGCCTCGACATCGTGCAGGTGCTCACGCGGCGTCCGCGCGGCGAGCAGACCGCCGGAGTGATCGTCCCGTGAGGCTAGGTCCGAGCGCCTTCGTGCGCGTGGGTCTGCTGCTCGTCGTGGCCGTGGTGCTGCAGCTCTCCACGCTCAGCCAGATGACCATCCTCGGCGGGGGCTTCGACGTGGTGGTCCTCGTGGTGGCCGCCGTGGCCTTCTACGGCGGAGCCATGCCGGGCTGCGCCACCGGCTTCGCCGCGGGGCTCCTGCTTGATCTGCTCAGCGGCGCGACCATGGGAGCCTCCTCGCTGGTGCTCACGGCGGTGGGCTACGGGGTGGGGCGCTTCGCCGAGCTGCGCGACCGCAGTCACGGCCTGTTGCCGCTGCCGGTGGGCGCCGCGGCCACGGGAGCCTGGGTGGTGGCCTTCGCGGTGGTGTCGTTCATGCTCGACGTGGGCGCCCGGGTGAGCCCGCTGGTGCTGCGCGAGATGGTCGTCACCGTCCTGCTCAACACCCTCATCGCGCTGCCGGTGTTCGCCCTCTGCCGCCGCCTGCTGCGGCCCGTCCTGGTGGTGGACCCGTTCGCCGCACGCGCCCGCCGGCGCCCGTATCGAGAGGCCGGGCCACTGGGGCTGCGCGGGCTGGGAAGCCCGGGGCAGTGAGCTGATGGTGTTCACCTGATGTACCTCGACAACGAGCGCCGCCCGACCCTCACGCCCAAGCTCGCCTTCCGCGTGGCCGTGATCGGCGGCGTGGCCCTGATGGCGTTCGCGGTCATCTTCTTCCGCCTCTGGTACCTGCAGGTGCTGTCCGGCGACCGCTACCTGGCCGAGGCCTCGGACAACCGTGTCCGTGAGATCAAGGTGCAGGCGCCGCGCGGGGAGATCGTCGACCGCAACGGCACGCCGCTGGTGGTCAACCGCAGCGGGCTTGCCCTCGTGATCAGCCCCGACAAGATCTCCAGCGACCGGGATCAGAGGCGCGAGGTCTACGAGCGGCTCGGCAAGCTGCTGCGGATGAAGCCCGACCGCATCGAGCGCCGCGCCGAGCGTGAGCTGAAGGCCGTGCCGTTCTCGTCGGCGACGATCAAGTCGGACGTCGCCGATCCGGTGGCCGCGTACGTGCTCGAGCGCCAGGACCGGTTCCCTGGAGTGGAGGTCGAGCGCCAGTTCGTGCGCAAGTACCCCCACGGCGAGATCGGCGCCCACCTGTTCGGCACCGTCGGCGAGATCAACGAGGATCAGCTGAAGGACGAGCGCTACAACGGCGTGGAGCTCGGTGACCGGATCGGCCAGACCGGCATCGAGTCCCAGTACGACCGCTTCCTGCGCGGGCGAAACGGCGCCGCCCGGGTGGAGGTCGACGCGCTCGGCAACATCTCCAAGCGGCTGAACAAGAAGCAGCCTCAGCAGGGCCGCCAGCTGCGGCTGTCGGTGGACCTAAACGTGCAGCGCGCCGGCCAGGAGGCGCTCGCGGGCGGCACCGGCAAGGGTGCGTTCGCGGTGATGGACATCAACTCCGGGGAGATCGTCGCCCTCGGCTCGCAACCCTCCTTCGATCCCAACGGCTTCGCCAAGAGCTACAAGCGTCTGGCCAAGGACGAGACCGACCCGCTCACCAACCGCGCCGTGCAGGGCGGCTATCCCACCGGCTCGACCTTCAAGCTCATTACCGCCGTGGCGGCGCTGGAGAGCGGAGTGATCACGCCCGACACGGTCCTCAACGACTCCGGCTCGATCACGGTGGGCACCCAGGTGTTCAAGAACGCCGGCGGCGCGGTCAACGGGGCGCTGGCCCTGCGCCAGGCGCTGACCGTCTCGAGCGACGTGTTCTTCTACCAGCTCGGCATGCAGCTCGATACCAAGGGCGACGGTCTGGGACTTCAGCGCTGGGCACGCAAGCTCGGGGTGGGGCGCAAGACCGGCATCGACCTGCCCGAGGAGCTGCCCGGGCGCATCCCCACGCCGGCCTGGCGAAACCGCGGCTACCGCCAGTACCAGCGCTGCGTGAAGAAGGAGAAGCCCAGTCTCATCCAGATCCAGCAGGGCAAGTGCGGCTTCTTCGACCGGCCCTGGACCATCGGCGACAACATCAACCTGTCCGTGGGCCAGGGCGACATCGCCGCGAACCCGCTGCAGATGGCGGTGGCCTACGCGACGGTGGCCAACGGCGGCAAGGTGCTGCGGCCGCGGCTCGGGCTGCGCATCGAGGACTCCACCGGCCGGGCCCTGCAGCAGCTGGAGGCGCCCACGGCGCGGCGGGTGAAGATCGACGACTCCTACCGCCAGGCCATCCTGGACGGGCTCTTCGGGGCCGCCAACTCGCCCGGCGGCACCTCGACCCCGGTGTTCGAGGGCTTCCCGATCGACGTCTGCGGCAAGACCGGAACGGCGGAGAAGGGCCTTGGCAGGGCCGACCAGTCCTGGTACCTGGCGCTCGCCCCGTGCCCGAACCCCAAGTACGTGGTGGCGGTCACCGACGAGGCCGGCGGCTTCGGCGCCGACACCGCGGCCCCGATGGCCCGCCTGATCCTGTCCCAGCTCTTCAACGTCAACGAGAAGCAGCTGGTGGCCGGGGGAGGGGCACCCGACTGATGAGCGCCTCGGCCTCCTCGTCTCCGGTTCGCGACTTCCGCGACGCGGGCGTGCGCATCCTGCGCATCGACCCGCTGATGCTGGTGGCCACGCTCGGCCTGGTGGCGGCGAGCCTCTACACGGTCGCCACCGCCACCTCGGACGACCTTCCCGGCGATCCCAACTACTTCGTCGTGCGCCAGGCCGCCTACGCGGCGGTCGGGCTCGTGTTCATGCTCCTGATCTCACGCTTCGACTACTCGCGTCTGCGCGAATGGAAGCTCGGCATCTACGGCTTCCTGATCGCGTCGATACTGCTCGTGTACGCCCTTGGTTTCTCCGCTCGAGGGTCGCGGCGCGCGATCGAGTTCCCGTTCTTCAACTTCCAGGCGTCGGAGCTCGGCAAGCTCCTGCTCGTGATCGCGCTGGCGGCCTTCATGGTCGACCGCGTGCGACGTCTGAACGAGCGCGAGACCACCAGCCGCATCGTGCTGCTGGCGCTGGTGCCGGCGATGCTGGTCATCGCCCAGCCGGACCTCGGCTCGGGACTCGTCTATCTGGCGATCCTGCTGGCCGTGCTGTTCGTGGCCGGCACGCCCTGGACCCACTTCGCCGGCCTGGCCGGAATCGCCACGGTGGCGATCGTGGTGGTGGCGGTGGCCGCACCGGCCGCCGGCTTCCAGGTGATCAAGCCGTACCAGATGGACCGCCTCACGGCCTTCCTCAATCCAACCTCGGATCCGCGCGAGGAGGGCTACCAGATCAACCAGTCCCTCACCGCGATCGGCTCCGGGGGAAAGACCGGCCGCGGCGACGCCGCTACACAGACGAAACTCGACTTCCTGCCCGAGCATCACACCGATTTCGTTTTCTCGGTGGTGGGCGAGGAGTTCGGTTTCGTCGGGGCAGCTCTAGTGTTGTCCTTGTTCGCCCTGTTGATCTGGCGGGCGCTAAAGACCTTGACGATGGCAAAGAACTTCTACGGCGCGCTGGTCGCCGGGGGCATCACCGCTATGTTGATGTTCCAGGTCTTCGTCAACGTGGGCATGACGATCGGAATCATGCCCATCACCGGCATCCCCTTGCCGCTCATGAGTTATGGCGGCTCGTCGGTGATAACGACACTGATGGCCATAGGGGTGCTGCAGGCGATACACGCGCAAGCGCGCGAAACCGCTGCAGCCAAAGCCCTATGAAAGATATGAAGGGAAAGAACCTTGAGAAAGCAGTTGCTCGTCTCGGTGGACCGAGGCGAAACCAGAGTCGCGATCCTGGAATCGGAGGGCAGCCCGCAGGGCAGCCAGCGCCGGGGCCGCGGCAGTAAGCAGAAGCAGAACCACAACCAGGACGACTGGCGGGTAGCCGAGCTCTACGTAGAGCGCAAGGGCAACCGCTCCATTGTCGGCAACGTCTACAAGGGCAAGGTCGACAACGTCCTACCCGGGCTGGAGGCGGCGTTCGTCGACATCGGCCTGGACAAGAACGGCTTCCTCCACGCGGACGACATCGTGTTCCCCGGCGTGGATGTGGCCCGCCGCGGCCGTGGCGGCCGCGGGCAGAAGGGCAAGCGCATCACCGAGCTGCTCAAGCCGGGGCAGGAGATCCTCGTACAGGCGGTCAAGGACCCGCTCAAGACCAAGGGGCCACGCCTGTCCATGCAGCTCTCGATTGCCGGGCGCTACCTGGTGTACGTGCCGCAGGGAGAGGGCGTGGGAGTGTCACGCCGGCTCGAGGACAAGGAGCGCGACCGCGTGAGGCGGGCCGCCGCCAAGGCCGACCTGGGCGACGGCGGCGTGATCGTGCGCACCGCCGCGCAGGGCGCCACGCGCGAGGACTTCGAGCGTGAGATCAAGTACCTGCACAAGCTGCACGAGGTGTTGCAGCAGCGCGGCAAGGACACGCAGGCGCCGGCGATGGTCTTCCAGGAGGCCGACCTGTCGGTGCGGGTGGCGCGCGACATCTTCTCGGGTGAGTTCGAGAAGGCGATCGTCGACGACGAGAAGCAGCACCACCGGCTGCAGTCCTTCTTCAACCGCACCGCGCCCGAGCTGCTCGAGCGGCTCGAGTTCTACGAGGACCGCGACGAGCCGCTGTTCGAGCGTTACGGCGTGGAGGAAGCGATCCTCTCGGTGCTCAAGCGCCGCGTGGACCTGCCGAGCGGCGGCTACCTGATGATCGACTACGCCGAGGCGATGACGGTCATCGACGTGAACTCCGGCTCGTTCACCGGCCGCGGCAAGGGCGCCAAGCTCGAGGACACGATCACCAAGACGAACCTCGAGGCGGCGGACGAGGTCGTGCGCCAGCTGCGGCTGCGCGACATCGGCGGGATCATCGTCATCGACTTCATCGACATGTCGCGGGCGCGCAACCGCGACACCGTGCTGAAGACGCTGCGCAAGGCGCTCGACGAGGACCGCACCAAGACCTACGTGGTCGAGATCTCTCCGCTAGGACTGGTGGAGATGACGCGCCAGAACGTGACGGACGGCGTGCGCGAGATCCTCACGAAGGCCTGCCCCACCTGCGAGGGCGAGGGCGTGGTGCTGTCCGAGGAGACCGTGGCGATCGAGGTCGACCGCTGGCTGCGCGACCTGACCGCCGAGCGCCCCGACCCGCCGGCCTTCCTGATCCGGGTGCACCCCAGCGTCGCCTCCATCCTGGTGGGCGACCACGGCGTCGACGGCCCGATCCACGAGATCGAGCAGGAGACCGGAAAGCACTTCCACTTCGAGGGCACCGAGGCGCTGCCGATCGACTACTTCGACGTGGTGCTCGAGGGCACCCGCGACGAGGTCGAGGAGCGCGCGCTCCCCTTCCGCGAAGGCGAGGAGGTGCTGGTGCACATCGAGGAGCCGCACATGTACAACGAGGACGACGCCGTGGCCAAGCTGGACGGCTACGTGGTTTCGGTCTTCGGAGCGGCGCCGCTCGTGGGGGAGCGGACCCTGGTGCGCATCGAGAAGGTGGGCCGCAGCGCGGCGCAGGCCTCGCTGGTGGATCCGCCCGAGGGTGTCGTGGCCAGCTCGGATGAGGCCGCCGACTCGTCGAACGGGCGCAGGCGCCGCCGGGGCCGGCGCGGCGGCCGCAGCCGGCGGCGCAAGGCGGAAGCGACTTCGGAGTAGGGCCGGCGGCCATCGGCCGGGTGGCGCGGGGCTGCGCGCTAACGTACAACTGAATGGTTGTAGGTGCCCGCGACCGAAGGCTGAGGAGAACGAGATGACCGCTACGTACACCTTCGACATCGTTTCCACATTCGACGGCTACGGCTCCTACAGCGGCGGCGACTGGGGCGGCTACTGGGGTAAGCAGGGCCCCGAGTGGCTCGAGCACCGCCTCGGCTTGTACAGCCCGGAGCAGCGGATGGTCCTCGGTGCCAACACCTATCGGCAGTTCGTGGAACTGCTGGGCTCGATCGAGGAGTCCGAGCTTGACCCAGTGAACACCCGGATGACGAGCATGCCGACAATCGTGGTGTCGACGACGCTGGAAGAACCCCTCGACTGGCCGAACGCGACCGTCGCGAGGGGTGACGCCGTCGACGTCGTCGCCCGGCTAAAGGAGGAGTCCGACGTGCCGTTGCGCTCGCACGGCAGCCTGTCGATGAACCGGGCGCTGATGGCCGCCGGCCTGGTCGACCGCGTCCAGGTCACGCTGTTCCCTGTGATCACCGGTCAGACCGGGACGGACCCGATCTTCCAGGGTGCGGCCGACTTCGACCTGGAGCTGATCGAGAGCCAGACGTTCGACGATCACATCCAAGAGCTCGTCTACCGACCCACCCTCCATTGATCTGAGAGGGCAGGTCCGGGCCTGCCCGCGCCGCGGCGCCGCTCGCGCTACCGTGCCGCCCGTGCCGACCCGCCTGGTAGCCGTCCTGTTGCTGATGGCCGGCTGCGCCGCGGCCCTCACGGGCTGCATCGCTGCGCCGCCCTACAGCGTCACCACGGCCGTGCCCAACCTCGACCACCCGTGGGACGTCGGCTGGGCGGGCGGGACGATGGTGTTCACCGAGCGCCCGGGCAGGATCAGCGCCTGGGTGGGCGGTCAGAAGCGCGTGCTCGCCGCGCCGGGTGACGTGGTTCTGGTCGGCGAGTCGGGGATGCTCGGCCTGGCCGTGGATCCGCAGTTCTCGTCCAACCGCTACGTCTACACCTGCGAAAGCTCGAATCTCGGCTCGGCTCCCGACAACCGCGTGGTGCGCTGGACGGTCAACGCCGATTTCACCGCCATGTCGGCACGTCAGGACATCGTGACCGGTATCCCGCTCAACACGAGCAGCGGCATCCATTCCGGGTGCCGGGTGCGGTTCGGGCCCGACGGCTACCTGTGGGTGGGCACCGGCGACGCCGCCACGGGCACGGCTCCCCAGTCGCGGACCTCGCTCGGCGGCAAGGTGCTGCGGGTCACGCGCACGGGCGCGGCAGCTCCGGGCAACCTCCCTGCGCCGTTCGACTCGCGCATCTACAACTACGGCCACCGCAACGTCCAGGGCCTGGCGTTCCGGGCCTCCGACGGCCTGGGAGTGAGCGCCGAGCACGGCCCCGACCGTGACGACGAGCTCAACCGCCTCGTGGCGGGCAACTTCGGCTGGGACCCGATACCCGGCTACAACCAGGGCGTGCCCATGACCGACCTGACCAAGTTCCCCACCGCGATAAGGGCGGCCAAGTCGTCCGGGTCGCCGACCGTCGCCCCGTCGGGCGCCACGTTCGTCAGCGGGTCACAGTGGGGCGTCTGGAACGGCAAGCTCATCGTCGCGCTGCTCAAGCAGCAGGCGCTGTGGGTGGCCAACGTGAACGCCTCGGGGCAGGTGGTGGACGAGGGCCTCGCCATGGGCAACCAGGGACGGCTGCGCTCGGTGGCTCAAGGGCCCGACGGGAACCTGTACGTGACCACCGACAACGGTGGAGGCACGGACAGGATCTTGCGACTCGCGCCGAACTGAGCCGGCGGCATCCGCCCGAATCGTTCCGTTCGAGAAGGTCCCGGCCAAGAACTATCCCGCTAGACTCGGTTTCGTGTCTGCGACCAGGGAAAGCGTGGAGGTCCGCCCGGCGCCCTGTGAGGCGCTCGAGGACAACCTCTGCTGGCTGTTGTCCCGCGCGAGCTACACGCTGACCACGGAGATCGCCCGCGGCCTCGAGGAGGTGGGCGTGTCGCCGCGTGGGCACGCGGTGCTCTCGGCGGCCCTCACCGGTGAGCACACACAGACCGAGCTGGCCTCGCTGGTCGGCCTCGACAAGACGACCATGGTCGTGACCCTCGACGAGCTCGAGTCGGCGGGTCTGGCCAAGCGGCTGCCCTCCGAGCGCGACCGGCGGGCCCGCGTGATCTCGGTGACCAAGGCCGGCGAGCGCAAGGTCCGCGATGCCGAGCGGATCGCCGACCAGATCCGCGACGACGTGCTGGGCGCGCTCGAGCCGGAAGAGCGCAAGGTGTTCATGGACTCCCTCAGCCGGCTTGTGGGCGGGCGTCTGTCGCAGGCCGTGGATTGCTCACAGTCGGTGCGCCGCAGGGGTCCTCGGATCTAAGCGCCCGGATCATTTAGATCCGCACAAACTAATCCCGTACGAGACGATCTGCTACGGTCGGGTCTTCCCCGATCACGACCGGAGCAGAGAGTCAATGACTGCAACCACACAGGCGCCGGAGACCCAGAGCATGGGAGAGCGCGAGCGCTGGATCGCGCTGCTCGTGCTCTGCACAGGCTTCCTGATGATCATCCTCGACCAGACGATCGTGAACGTCGCGCTGCCGTCGATCCAGACCGACCTCGGCTTCTCCCAGTCCAACCTGGCCTGGGTGGTCAACGCCTATCTGATCGCCTTCGGCGGCCTGCTGCTGCTCGCCGGGCGGTTGGGCGACCTGATCGGCCGCAGGCGGGTGTTCATGGCCGGCCTGGCCGTCTTCACCGCTGCATCGCTCCTGTGCGGCCTGGCCCAGAGCCAGGAGGTCCTGGTGGCCGCTCGCTTCGTACAGGGACTCGGCGGCGCCATGGCCTCGGCGGTGATCCTCGGGATGATCGTGACGATGTTCCCCAAGCCTGCCGAGCAGGCGCGGGCCATCGGCGTGTACAGCTTCGTTGCGTCGGCCGGAGCGTCGATCGGGCTGCTCGCGGGCGGGGCGCTCACCGAGGCGATCAACTGGCATTGGATCTTCTTCGTGAACCTGCCGATCGGGATCGCCACAGCGGTGTTCGCCTCACGCCTGCTCAGGCGCGATGAGGGCATCGGCCTCGACAAGGGCGCCGATGTGCCCGGCGCGCTGCTCGTGGTGAGCTCGCTGATGCTCGGCGTCTACACGATCGTCGAGGCCGCCGATCGCGGCTGGGGATCGCTCGGAACGATCGGGCTGGGAGCCGTGGCTCTGGCGCTGCTCGCCGCGTTCGTGGTCCGAGAGTCGCGGGCCGCCAATCCGCTCGTGCCGCTGCGCATCTTCCGTGTACGCGTGGTCAGCGCCGCCAACCTGATCCAGGCGCTGATGGTGGCGGGCCTGTTCGGCATGTTCTTCCTGGGTGCTCTCTACCTCCAGCGCGTGCTCGGCTACGACGCGATCGAGGTGGGCCTTGCGTTCCTGCCGGTGGCCCTGGCGATCGGAATCCTGTCGCTGGGCGTCTCCGCGCGGCTGATCGTCCGCTTCGGCGGCCAGGCCACGCTGGTGCCCGGGCTCGTGCTGGTGGCGGCGGGACTCATCCTGTTCCGGCAGGCGCCGGTGGACGCCGAGTACCTCAGCGACATCCTGCCCTCGATGCTGCTGCTCGGGATCGGCGCGGGACTGTCGTTCCCCTCGCTGATGACGCTCGCGATGTCTGGGGCGACGGCGAGCGACTCGGGCCTCGCCTCTGGGCTGGTGAACACGACCCAGCAGGTGGGCGGTGCGCTCGGCCTCGCGGTGCTGGCCACGATGGCCACGACCCGGACCGACACTCTGTCGGAGTCCGGCGAGCCCGGAGCGCAGGCGCTTACCGGCGGATACCACCTCGCCTTCGGGATCGGGGCGGGATTGGTGGGCGTGGCGCTGCTGCTGGCAGTCACGCTGCTGCCCCGCCAGGCCCGGCCGGCCGAGGACGCCGTGGAGCCGGCGGGCCAGGAGCGCAGCGCGCCGCTGGCCACCGATCGGCCGGCCATGGATCAGGCGGCCTAAGAAAGGAGGAGCCGGCGGCGAACCGGCGCAGATGAGCGGCAACCTGTTCTAGGATCGAACCGGCTCGCACCCGGACTCGAAGCCTGAGGATGTCGAAACTCGTCGTTGCCTTGATCGTCGCCGGCGCCCTGTGCGCCGCCCCGGCCGCCGCCCAGGCCGGCGGCGGCCCCAACCCGCTCGAGGGCGTGAAGCTGTGGGTGGACCGGGAGGCGCCCGCCTGGCTGCAGTGGGAGGCCTTCCGGCGCCAGGGGGCTACCGCCAAGGCCGACCTGATCTGGAAGATCGCCCGCGAGCCGCGGGCCACCTGGCTGGGGCGCTTCACGCGACCCAACTTCGCGGTGAAGGTCAACCGCATCCTCGACGGGGCCCGCGCCGACGGCGCGGTGCCGGTGCTCACGGTGCTGCGCGCCCAGGCCACGTCATGCGCGCCGGGCTATGACGGGGGCGGAACCGCGGAGGACGCCCGCACGCGCGGCTGGTACGACGACCTCGCTCGGGTGATCGGGGACGAGCGCGTGGTGATCGCGTTCGAGCCGGACTCGCTCGGCACCATCGACTGTCTCGCGCGCAGCCGCCGCGACGACCGCCTGCGGCTGCTTCGCTACGGCGTGGAGGCCCTGGCCAAGCTCCCCAACGCGACCGTCTATCTCGAGGCCGGGGCGTCCGATTGGGAGCCCGCGGCCCGCACCGCCAAGCAGCTGCGCGCAATCGGTATCGCCAAGGTCCGCGGCTTCATGCTCAACGCGACGCACTACGACTGGACGGCCGAGAACATCAAGCACGGTCTCCAGATCTCGCGCCGCACGGGCGGCAAGCACTTCGTGATCAACACGGCCGAGAACGGCCGCGGCCCGGTCAACTACTACCGGCCCAACGGCAGGCGCGTGACCATCTGGTGCAATCCCGGCCTGCGCGGGCTGGGGCCGCCGCCCAGCACGGACACCGCAAATCCGAAGGTGGACGCCTACCTGTGGATCAACCGGCCGGGCTTCGCGCAGAGCTGCCAGGGGCGCCCGATCGCGTGGTTCCTGCCGCGGGCCCTGTCGTACGCCCGCTACGCCACCGACTGGATCAAGCCCCCGGCCGGCACGCGCTTCGGGCACAAGAAGCGCTACCGGCGCAGCGTGTTCATTCCGGGCTAGGCCTTCCCCGCTCGTTCACCCCGCTCCTTGCCCGATGCGCGATGATGCCGCGCGTCGCTCGCACCCCGACAGAAGGAGCTTCCATGTCCCTCCGGAGGACCACGCGCGCCCTCGCGCTGATCGCCGGCCTTGCCGCGCTGGCGCCCGCCGCCGCGGCGGCTCACCAGCCGTCCAGCGGTGGTGAGAACAAACCCCTGGTGATCGGCCATCGCGGTGCGGCCGGGTATCTACCCGAGCACACCCTCCCCGGCTATGCGCTGGCGATCAAGCTCGGCGCGGACTACGTCGAGCCAGACCTCGTCTCCACCAAGGACGGCCACCTGATCGCGCGGCACGAACCGAACATCGGCGGCACCACCGACGTGAGCAGACACCCCGAGTTCGCCGGTCGCAAGACGACCAAGATGGTCGACGGCGTCCCCGTCACCGACTGGTTCGCGTCCGACTTCACGCTCGCCGAGATCCGCACCCTCCGCGCCGTACAGCCCATGGCCGACCGCCCGCAGCGCTTCAACGGGCGCTACCGGATCCCGACCCTCGAGCAGGTCATCGCGCTGGTCAAGCGCTACTCGCGCCGCTACCACCGCCGTATCGGGATCTATCCGGAGACCAAGCACCCCACGTTCCACAAGAGCCTGGGACTGGCGCTCGAGCGGCCGCTGGTCCGGATACTCGACCGCGCCGGCTGGCACAAGCGGCGCTCGCCGGTGTTCATCCAGAGCTTCGAGCAGTCGAACCTCAAGCAGCTCAACCGGATGACCAATGTGCGCCTGGTGCAGCTGATCGACGCCAACGACGTCAATCCGGACGGCAGCCTCGACTACACCGCCCCCTACGACCGGCCCTACGACTGGACCGCGTCGGGCGACCCCGAGCTGCTGGCCCGGACCTTCGGTTACCTGACCACCAACGCGGGGCTGCGTGAGGTGGCTCGCTACGCCGACGGCATCGGCCCTTGGAAGGTGTACATCAACAGCACCGAGGCGGCTGACCTCAACGGCGACGGCGAGGTGGGCGACGAGAACGGCGACGGACTGGTGAACGAGGCCGACCGCCGGCTGATCGCCCCGACCGACCTGGTCGACCGCGCACATGCACGCGGCCTGCTCGTCCATCCCTACACGTTCCGCAACGAGCAGCGCTACCTCGCCTCCGACTACGGCGGCAATCCGCTGAACGAGTACCTGCATTTCTACGAGCTCGGCGTGGACGGGCTGTTCTCCGACTTCGCCGGCACGGCCTTCGCGGCACGGGAGCTGTTCTGGCTCGACCGCTACGGCTCGCCGGACGAGGAGGGCTAGCTCCGGAGCTAGGGAAGCTCGAGCGGCAGAGCGCCACGGACGTGCACCACCCGCGTCGGCCCGAGGCGGGTGGTGCGCCGTCCCGGCGGCGGCAGCGTGTGGCCGTGCAGGAGCACGGCGGGCTCGTGGCGCTCCACCCACGCGCGCAGCGCGGGTGAGCCGGCGTGGGCCGGGTCGTCGGGCTCGTCGTTGACGCCCGCGGGCGGGCTGTGGGCGAGGAGGACATCTGCCGGAGGCAGCTGCTCGATCATCGCCGCGGCCTCCTCCTCGGTCCACTCGTTGTCCCCATGGCGGCTGTACCGCGGCGATCCGCCGAAGCCGGCGAAGCTCAGCTCGCCGGCGGTCTCGCGCCGAAGGTGGAGGTCGTGGACGCCGAGGACGGTGAGAGCGTCGGCGGCGTCGTGGTTGCCGCGCACCCCCAGCTTGGGCAGCTCCACCGCCTCCAGTCCCTCTACCCAGGCGGGCTCGAGGTCGCCCAGGAGCACGATCAGCTCGGGCTGCGTGGCAGCCACCAGATCGGCGATCGGCGCGTGAAAGGGGGCGTCGGCCAGCGCGAGGACCCGCATCGCCGGCACGCTAGCGCGCGTCCCTGGATAGCCTGCGGCCGATGCCGGAGCTGATCGAGTCGCCCGTCCGCGTGGAGGCGGCGGGCGAGCCGCCCAAGCTGATCGACGAATACGCCGGGCGCGCCAGCACGGGCGAGGAGCGCCTCAGCGTGGCCCGCATGAGCTCACCGCCCGGCTGGAGCGAGCCGGGCCAGCGTCCAGAGTTCGACGAGTACACGCTCGTTCTCACGGGCGCCCTGCAGGTGGAGAGCGAGGCGGGCAGCCTCGAGGTGCTCGCCGGCCAGGCCGTGCTCGTGCGCCGCGGCGAATGGGTGCTCTACTCGACCCCCGCGGGTGCGGAGTACGTGTCGGTGTGCCTGCCGGCGTTCTCGCCGGACACCGTTCACCGCGACGCCTGATCGGCCGCGGCCAGGCCGCCGCTAACGTCGGCGGATGTGAGCCGCGCCGCCCTCGTATCCCTCTACGCGCTGCTCGTCCTGATCTGGTCCAGCACCTGGGTGGCGATCAAGTTCGGGCTCGAGGACAGCCCGCCGCTGCTGGGTGCGGGGCTGCGCTTCACGCTCGCCGGAGCCGTCCTGCTCGGCTTCGCTGCCCTGCAGCGACGCCCGCTGCGCACCGACTGGCTGCTCGTGGCCGTTCTCGCCGCCATGCCGTTCGCGCTCGCCTACGGCCTGGTCTACTGGGGTGAGCAGTACATCCCCTCGGGTCTGGCCGCCGTTCTGTTCGGAGTGCTTCCGCTCTACACGGGGGTTCTCGCCGGCATCTTCCTGCCCGACGAGCCGCTGCGGGCTCGCCTGGTGGTGGGAGTGGTGATCGCGATCGGAGGTCTGGCGCTCAGCTTCGCCGAGAGCCTGAACCTGGGCGATGAGGACCTGGCGCTGGCGGGAGCCGCGGCGCTCGCGCTCGCTCCGATCGGCGCTGCGGTGGGCAACGTCGCCCAGAAGCTGCGAGCCGGCACGCTCGACGCCGTCACCCTGAACGGCTGGGCGATGCTCGCCGGTGGCGCCCTGCTGGTGGGCGTCTCCGCGCTGGGCGAGGATTGGGGCGGCCTTCGCCTGACGCCGGAGTCCGTTGGCTCGATCGTCTATCTCGCGGTGATCGGCTCGTCCGTTGCGTTCGTCGCACTCACCGTCCTCCTGCGCCAGCTCACCGCTCAGGCGATGTCCTTCCTGGCCATGCTCCTGCCCTTCGGGGCCCTGCTGTTCGGCGCCGCCCTCTATGACGAGGCTCTGACCTGGCGGGCGCTGGCCGGCGCCCTGCTCGTGGCCATCGGCCTGCTGATCGCCCAGAGCCGAGGCGCTCCCGCTTCGGAGGCGCCCGCCCCGCGGCGCGTCGGCGAAGCCGACCCTGCGAGAGACCGGAGAGGCGCTCGAGAGTCGCTAGACTCGCCTTCCGGCGTCCACCCCGCAGTGGCCGCCGTTTTCTTGCCATGAGCTACGCAGTCGTCAGAGTGGGCGGTAAGCAATACCGCGTCGAGGAGGGCCAGTCGATAGTCGTCGACCGGTTGCACGCGAGCGAGGGCGAGAAGGTCGACCTCGAGCCGCTTCTGCTCGCCGACGGCGACAAGTCGGTGCTCGGGGGCGACGCGCTCTCCAAGGTGAAGGTGCAGGCCACCGTGACGAGGCACGAGCGCGGAAAGAAGATCCACGGACTGAAGTTCAAGCCCAAGCGCGGCTACAAGCGCCGCTTCGGCGCTCGCGCCGATCTGACCCGGCTCGAGATCAGCTCGATCAAGAGCGGCGGAAGGTCGCGGCAGGCCAAGAAGGAGGAAGACGATGGCTCATAAGAAGGGCCTTGGCTCCAGCCGCAACGGCCGCGACTCGAACGCGAAGCGCCTCGGCGTGAAGGTGTTCGCCGGCCAGGCGGTGAGCGGCGGCGAGATCATCGTGCGCCAGCGTGGCACCCGCTTCAAGCCGGGCGAGGGCACCGGCCGCGGCCGCGACGACACGATCTTCGCCAAGCGGGCGGGCACCGTCCAGTTCGCAGAAGGCCGCCGCGGCCGTGTGATCTCGGTCGAGCCGGCCGAGTAGCGAACCCAGGTAGCCTCCGCCTCCTGACCTACTCGATCGTCGCCCGTGACCCGTCGAGCGGGGAGCTCGGCGTCGCCGTCCAGTCGCACTTCTTCGGCGTAGGGTCGCTGGTGACCTGGGCTGGTGCCGGGGTGGGCGCCGTGGCCACCCAGTCGATGGTGGAGCCGGCCTACGGGCCGCGCGCACTTGACCTGATGCGCGACGGGATGAGCGCACCGCAGGCGCTCCAGCAGCTGCTGTCGGCCGACGCCCAAGAGGATGCTCGCCAGGTGGCGGTGATCGACCACGCCGGGCGGGTGGCTGTGCACACCGGTCCCGGCTGCATACCCCACGCGGGCCACGCGCTGGGCAACCAGGTGAGCGCTCAGGCCAACATCATGGCCCGCGAAACGGTGCCGGGGGCGATGATCGACGCCTACACGACCGCGCAGGGCGAGCTGCCCGAGCGCCTGCTCGCCGCTCTCGACGCGGCCGAGGGTGAGGGCGGTGACCTTCGCGGACGCCAGTCGGCCGCCCTGATGGTGGTGGCCGCCCGGGCGAGCGGCCGGCCGGGTGAGGACACGCTCGTGGACCTTCGCGTAGAGGATCACGCCGAGCCGCTCCAGGAACTGAGGCGCCTCGTGGGCCTCCGGCGCGCCTACGCGCTGGTGGACGCCGGCGACCAGCTGGCGGCGGCGGGCGACGTGGGCGGAGCCCTGCGGGAGTACGCCGCTGCCCACCGGGCAGAGCCCGGCAATCCGGAGCTGGCGTTCTGGCACGGTGTGGCCCTGGCGGCCGAAGGCGGAGAGGAGCAGGCGATTCCGCTGTTGCGCCAGGCCCTCGACTCGCATCCGGGCTGGGCCGAGCTGCTCGAGCGTCTACCGGCGGCCGGCCTGTTCCCCGACGACGCCCCGCTGATCGCGCGCCTCGTCGGGGTCCCCGCGGAATCGCTTCCGGAGTAGGCCTGTGTTTCACGACCGGGCCGTGATTCAGGTCAGAGCCGGCGCGGGCGGGGACGGCGTGGTCTCCTTCCGCCGCGAGGCCCACGTTCCCAAGGGCGGTCCCGACGGCGGCGACGGCGGCCGCGGCGGCGACGTCGTGTTGGTGTGCGACGGCTCGCTGCGCGATCTCTCCTCGTTCCGGCGCGGAGCTCACTTCAAGGCGCCGCGCGGCGGGCACGGCCAGGGGGCGAACAAGCACGGCGCCACCCCGGAGCCGCTCGCGATCCGCGTGCCGCCCGGGACCGTGGTGGAGGACGCCGGCGCCGGCGACCGCTGGGATCTCCTCGAGCCGGGCCAGTCCACCGTGGTGGCGCGCGGCGGGGTGGGCGGGCGCGGCAACCGGCAGTTCGCGACCGCCACGCGCCAGACCCCCCGCTTCGCCGAGCGCGGCCTCGCGGGCGAGGAGCGGCGGCTCGAGCTGCGGCTGCGGCTGCTCGCCGACGCGGGCCTGGTGGGGCTCCCGAACGCCGGCAAGTCGTCGCTGCTGGCTCGCCTGACCCGCGCCCGCCCCAAGGTGGCCGGCTATCCGTTCACCACGATCGAGCCGGTGCTGGGCACGCTCGAGCGCGACGAGCGCCAACTCGTGATCGCGGACATCCCCGGCCTGGTGGAGGGTGCGAGTGCCGGGGCCGGCCTGGGGCACGAGTTCCTCGCCCACGTGGAGCGCTGCCGGCTGCTCGTGCACGTGCTCGACCTCGCTCCGCTCGACGGCTCCGACCCGGCCGAGAACTACGCGACCGTGGAGGCCGAGCTCGAAGAGCACGGCCAGGGTCTGGCCGGTCTACCTCGGCTGGTCGCGCTCTCGAAGGCCGACCTCGTCTCTCCGGAGGCCGCGCGCGAGGCCGTGGCGGACTGGACCGGCCGGCTGCGGTCGTCGCCCGCCCCGGTGCTCGAGGTGCTGGCCACCTCGGCGGCAACCGGACAGGGGCTGGACGAACTGGTCTCGGCGGTCTTCCGGCACGTGCCCGAGGAGGAGCGCCACGAGGCCGCGGCGCCGGCCACCCCCGCCACCCACCGGGTCTACCGTCCCGGCCGCGCCGACGCCTTCGAGATCAACCGCACGCCGAGCGGCGCCTTCCGCATAGAGGGAGAGCGGGTGGAGCGTCTGATCGCTCGCCACGACGTGGACAACGAGCAGGCTCTTCGCTACGTCGAGGAGCGGCTCCGGGCGCTGGGGGTACTCAAGGCGCTCGAGGCCGCGGGCTTCGAGCCCGGGGACGACGTGGAGATCGCCGGGATCGTCTTCGAGCTCGATCCCGGCGCCCCCTTCGGTTGATAGAAAGGCCGCCCGTGGCCCACGCCCGCGTTGCCGCCCTGCTCCTCCTCCTGCTGCCCGCCCTCGCGTTCGGGGGCTGCGGCGGCGGGGACGACGAGGAGCAGATCGACGAGACGGTGCGCGACTTCGTCAACGCCGCCAACGACCGGGACGCCGACACCTTCTGCGGCGAGATAGTGACCCAGGAGTTCCTCGAGAAGACCACCGGAGCGACGGGCGATGACGCCCAGGACGAGTGCCGCCGCCAGCTGAAGGCGATCAAGGGCCTGCGGGTGAAGCTGGTGCGGATCGGCAAGACCGAGATCGACGGCGACAAGGCCACGGTCAGGGCGGTCATCAGGGCACAGGGCGTGACGGCGCCCGAGGCGCTCCGGCTCGAGAAGCAGGACGGGGACTGGAAGCTGTCGGGCAGGAGCGGCGGCGACTAGCCGACCCGTCCGGGCCTAACCTCTGCGCGACATGGCAACGGTGGTGGTCAAGCTCGGATCGAGCATCGTGGCGGACGAGGCCGGCGAGGTACGTGCCGACGTGCTCCGGCTGGTCTGCAATCAGGTGGCCGAGCGCTACCGGGCCGGGGACGACACGGTGATGGTGACCTCGGGTGCCATCGCGCGCGGAATGAGACTCATGCAGCTGCCCATGCGCCCGAGCGCGATGCAGGAGCTCCAGGCCGCCTCGGCGGTGGGCCAGGGCAAGCTCTACCGCCACTACGACGAGCTCCTGCAGGAGCACGACGTGCCCTCCGCTCAGGTGCTTCTGACCTTCTTCGACATGTCCGCGCGCACCCACTACCTGAACGCGCGGCACACGCTGCGGACGCTGCTGCGCTGGCGCGTGGTTCCGGTGATCAACGAGAACGACACCACCACCACGGACGAGATCTCGTTCGGCGACAACGACTTCCTCGCCGCCCAGGTGGCGATCCTGCTCGGCGCGGATCTGCTCGTGCTGCTCACCGACACCGGAGGGCTGCACACCTCCGACCCTCGGCGTGACCCGGATGCCGAGCTGATCGCCGACGTGACGAGCCTGGAGGAGGTCGAGCGCTACGAGATCGGGCTGTCCAGCTCGCCGCTCGGGTCCGGCGGGATGCGCTCGAAGGTGGTGGCGGCTGAGATGGCCACCGCAGCCGGCATCCCGGTCACGATTACCAGCGGCGTGCAAGCCGAGTCGGTGGCCGCGGCTCTGGCGGGTCGCCCCGGCGGCACGCGCTTCCACCCGCAGGAGGGGCGTGTGTCGAGCTTCAAGCTGTGGCTGAAGTACGCGAAGCCGACCCGCGGCCGGCTGATCGTCGACGAGGGCGCGGAGCACGCGCTGCGCGAGCGCGGCACGAGCCTGCTGCCCGTGGGCGTGACCGAGGTCGAGGGGGAGTTCGAGGCGGGTGACGCCGTGGAGGTCCGCTCGGGCGGACGCCCCGTCGGCAAGGGCATCGTCGGCTTCTCGTCTCACGAGCTGCGCCGGATCCGTGGCCTCAAGACCGACGACGTGCGCGAGCTACTTCCGCGGGCGACCGAGGAAGCGGTGCACCGGGACTACTTCGTGTTGGAATAGGTTGCGCCTGCGCTCCCCCTACGACCGCGAGATCCTGGCGCTTGCCCTCCCGGCGCTCGGCGCGCTCGCCGCCGAGCCGCTCTACCTCCTCGCCGACACCGCGATGGTCGGGCATCTGGGTACGGAGGAGCTGGCGGCGCTGGCCATCGCCGCGGCGCTCCTGGCCGGAGCCTTCACCCTCTTCAACTTCCTCACCTACGGCACCACGGCCCAGGTCGCCCGGCTGCAGGGCGCCGGTCACGAGGTCGATGCGGGACGGATCGCCGCCCAGGCGCTCTGGCTCTCCACCGCCATCGGCCTCGTGCTCACCGCGCTGCTCAGCAGCCTCGCCGCGCCGCTCGTGGACCTGATGGGAGCCGACGGCCGGACCCGCGAGCTGGCGATCGAGTACCTGCGCATCGGTTCGTTCGGACTCCCCTTCGCGCTGATCGCGCTGGCCGGCCAGGGCTACCTGCGGGGAGTGTCCGACCTGCGCACGCCGCTCGTGATCGTCGTCGTGGCCAACGCGGCGAACGTGGTGCTGAACCTGCTCTTCATCTACGGCTTCGGCTGGGGCCTCGCCGGATCGGCCGCGGCGACCGTGGTGGCGCAGGCCGGAATGGGGGCGGCGTTCGTCCGAGCGCTGCTGGCCGCCCCCGCCGACACGCGCCGCCCCTCGCTGGAGCGAATGCGCCCGCTAGCCCGGATCGGCAGTGAGATCTTCGTGCGCACGGCGGCCCTGTACGGCTCCTTCCTCGTGGCCGGTGCGGTGCTCGCGCGGGTCGGCGACGACTCGCTCGCCGCGCACCAGATCGCCTTCCAGCTGTTCGTGTTCCTGGCGCTCGTGCTCGACGCGATCGCGATCGCCGGACAGGTCATCGTCGGCCGCGCGCTCGGTGCCGGGGACGCAGAGGAGGCCTACCGTGCCGCCCGCCGCATGATCGAGTGGGCGGTGGTGGCCGGCGCGCTCTTCGGCGCGATCATGCTCGCGCTGATCGACGTTTTGCCCCACGCCTTCAGCAGCGATCCGAGGGTGATCGAACGGGCACAGGAGATCTGGATCATCTTCGCGCTGATGCAACCCGCGAACGGCGCGGTGTTCGCGCTCGACGGCATCCTCATCGGCGCCGGGGACACCCGCTTCCTGATGTGGGGGATGTTGTTCGCGTCCTTCGGCGTGTTCGTTCCGATCGCGCTCGCGTCGCTGGCCTTCGACCTCGGCATCGTCGGCGTCTGGTGGGGTCTGATCGGCCTGATTGTCGCCCGGCTGGTTACGTGTGGCTGGCGCTTCGCGGGGCGGCGCTGGGCCGTGACCGGAGCCAGCCGGCAGGTGCCGGCATGAGTACCCTTGCCGGCATGGCCACCATCGCCCAGTCGGTCGCCGAAGTATGCGCTCAGGCGCAGCTCGCCTCGCGTGAGCTGGCCACGCTGAGCACGGGGGCCAAGAACGATGCGCTGGAGGCGATGGCGGCTGCGCTCGAGCAGCGTGCCGACGAGATCCTCGAGGCGAACGCACGCGACATGGAGGCCGGCGAGGAGGCCGGTCTGGATCCCGGAATCATGGACCGCCTGAAGCTCGACGAGCGCCGTCTCTCGGACATCGCCCGGGACGTGCGCTCGATCGCCAAGCTGCCCGATCCAGTCGGCGAGACCATCGACGGCCACCGGCTCGAGAACGGCCTCGACGTGCGGCGCGTGCGCGTGCCGCTCGGGGTGGTGGCCGTGGTGTACGAGGCGCGGCCGAACGTGACCGTCGACTGCTCGGCGCTGTGTCTGAAGTCGGGCAACGCGATCGTGCTGCGCGGGTCGTCGATCGCGGCGCACTCCAACGCGGTTCTGGCCCAGGTGGTCTCGCGGGCCGCGCTGGGAGCCGGCGTTCCCGAGGGGGCGATCTCGATCGTCACCGGGGGCGATCGCGACGAGCTGCGCCAGATCGCCACGCAGGACGGCGTGGTCGATCTCGTGATCCCGCGCGGCGGGGACGGGCTCAAGCAGGCGCTCAAGGAGCACGCCACCGTGCCGGTGATCTACGCCGCGGGCGGAAACGCGCACGTGTTCGTCGACGCGAGCGCCGACCTGGACGACGCGGTGGCAATCACAGTGAACGCCAAGGTCCAGCGCCCCTCTACCTGCAACGCGGCGGAGACCCTTCTGGTGCACGCCGACATCGCGGCGGCCTTCCTGCCCCGCGTCCTGGGGGAGCTGCGGGAGTCCGGGGTGGAGCTGCGGGTGGACGGCCGCACGCGCTCGCTCGCCGGGCCGCTGGCCGATTCGCTCGTCGACGCCACCGAAGCGGACTGGGCGACCGAATACCACGCGCTGATCCTCGCCGTGAAGGTGGTGGACTCCCTCGAAGAGGGGATCGAGCACGTGAACCGCTACAGCTCCGGGCATTCCGAGGCGATCGTCACCGAGTCCACGAGGTCCGCGCAGGCCTTCACCGGCGGAGTCGACGCCGCCTGCGTCTACGTCAACGCGTCCACGCGCTTCACGGACGGAGCCGTCTTCGGCATGGGCGCCGAGATCGGCAACTCGACCCAGAAGCTTCACGCTCGCGGTCCGATCGGGACGCGCGAGCTGACCACCTACAAGTTCGTGGTCGAGGGCTCCGGGCAGGTCCGCGAGTAGGTGCCTTAGCGCTTTGCGCATAGGAATCTTCGGAGGAGCCTTCAACCCGCCTCACCTGGGTCACCTCGTGTGCGCCCAGGAGGCGCTGTTGCAGCTGGGCCTCGACCGCGTGAGCTTCGTGCCCGTCGGGCAGGCGCCGCACCGCGAGCTCGAGGACGATCCCGGGGCCGAGGCGCGTCTCGAGATGGTGGAGCTGGCGGTGGCGGACGACGAGCGCTTCACCGTCTCGCGCGCCGAGATCGACCGCAAGGGGCCGTCGTACACCGCCGACACGCTCGAGGCGATGCGCGTCGAGTCGCCCGGTGACGAGTTCTTCCTGATCCTCGGCGGCGACCAGGCCGCGGCGCTGCCCTCCTGGCACGAGCCCGAACGGGTGCTCGAGCACGCCACGGTCGCTGTGTTCGAGCGCACGGGGTGGACCCGCAACGGCATCGGGATCCGGATCGGCCGGCTGCGCGGCGCCGACCTCGTGCGCTACCTCGACATGCCCCTGATCCAGATCTCCTCGACCGTCGTCCGCCGGCGGGTGCGGGAAGGCACGCCGATCCGCTACCTCGTCCCCGCCCCGGTACGGAGCTACATCGAGGATCGCGGGGTCTACGCGCCCGCGGTCGAGCAGCCTGCGCCAGAGCCGAAGCCAAAGGCCAAGGCGAAGGCGGGCCGTCCGTGACCGGCGACGCGCACCTGAGCGACCCGACGAGCCTGGCGGAGCGCATCGCGCAGGTGGCATCGGACCGGAAGGCGAGCGACATCCGGGTGATCGACCTGCGCGGGATCGTGTCCTACACCGACTTCTTCGTGATCTGCTCGGGCAACAGCGAGCGCCAGACCAAGGCGATCCACGACGCCATCTACGAAGACCTGAAGCACGACGACGAGCGCCTCCTCCCACGCCGCACCGAGGGCGGCCGCGACGCCCGCTGGATCCTGCTCGACTACTGGGACGTGGTGGTCCACATCTTCACCCCCGACGCGCGCGAGTACTACCGCCTGGAGAACCTCTGGGGCGAGGCCCCGGCGCGCTCGGTGGGCTGATTCCGTCCGACGTGGGTACGAACATGTGTTCGTGCTGTCGAGCAATGAGAAGGGCGGGATAGCGGAGACGCAGATCGCGGCTGCCGCCACGAAGCTCGGCGTGCCGGTGTTGCGCCCGATCGTTGAGCACGGCCGGTACGACCTGGCGTTCGAGATCGGCGGGCGGTTGCTGCGGGTGCAGTGCAAGTGGGCGTCCCTGGAGCGGGACGGCGCGGTCCTGCGAGTCAATCTTCAGACCTGCCGTCACACACCGAAGGGCTACGTCTTCGGCTCCTACCATGCCCACGAGATCGATGTGGTCGCGGTCTACTCCGGCGAGCTCGACCGTTGCTACCTTCTTCCGATGTCGCTGGTCGAGGGTCGGCGGGCGGTCTATCTGCGACTGACTCCTCCGCTCAACAGCCAGCGCGCGTGCATTAATCTAGAGGCCGATTTTCGGTTTCCTGGGGCTATAGCTCAGCTGGGAGAGCGTTCGGCTGGCAGCCGAAAGGTCGGGGGTTCGAGTCCCCCTAGCTCCACTCCCTCAGTCGTCCAAGTCGGTTGCCACGAGTTCCGCAACCATTTCGGGTACTTCCTCGAGCAGGCGGCCGCGGGCACCGACATCGAAGTCAGCCGTCGTGGAAAGCCGTACGCTCGGTTGATCGCCGCTCGGCCGCCCGAGGCGGAGGCCGAGCCCGAAGCGACGCTCGCGCTCGTCAAGCCCGCTTGACCGCCACGCCGCGCAACGTGTGCGCCACGCTCTCGCAGGCGTCGATGGCGTTCTCCACGCGCTCGAAGATGTCCTTCCAGCGGATGACGGTCATCGGGTCCACTCCACCCTCGAAGAGGGCGGTCAGGCCGGCGCGGAGGATGCGGTCGCCCTCGTCCTCGAGGCGGTCGATCTCGGCGAGGTGCCTCTGGGCCTCGGGCAGGTCGTCGCCCCCGTCGAGGGCTCCAAGGGCCTGCGCGACCTCCGATCCCGCCGCGGCGAGCGTGTCCGCCAGCTCGATAGCCTGATCCATCGGCGCCTCCACGCGGTAGAGGCCGAGCAGGTCGGCGGCTTCCTCGGCGTAGTCCACCACGTCGTCCAGCCCCGACGCGAGCGCCAGGATGTCGCCGCGGTCGAAGGGCACCGTGGGGCGCGCGTGGAGGTGGTGGACGATGTCGTGGGTCACGCTGTCGTTGGCGTGCTCGACGTCCACGAGCTCGAGCCGCAGGGTGCCCCCGTCGGGCCAGGAGCGCATCAGCTCACGCAGGAGCGCGGTGGAGATCTCGACGTTGCGGCCGGCGCGCCCGAGCAGGTCGAGGAGCTCGCCGTAGTCGGGTGACCGTCCGAAGATCGACGACACCCGTGCGGCTGCGTGTGGCCCACTCATGTCCCGAACCTAGGCCAACGTCCGCGCTATGCAGGTAAAAAGGTGGTGAACGCGCCCGACGGGTCAGCCGCCGGATGCAGCCGAGGATTCGCGCACCCGCCGCCGAGCGTCCGCAAAATGCAGCGTCTCGTAGGCGATCAGGGCCGCGCTGATCAGGGCCGCCGTGCCGAGGGCGACGACCGCGTCGACCTCGGTGGCCACGGGGATCAGCGCCAGACACAGGATCGCGACGAACACGCGCTGGCGGTTGAGCGAGTGCACGTTTCGCAGCCGGAAGGCCACGTGCCCGCCGTAGTAAAGGGCCATGCCGCCGAACAGCGCGGCCGCCGGCACCTGCTTGAGCGGCTCGTCCACGTGCCCCACGGTCTTCTTCACGCCGAGCGCCACCAGCACGATGCCGGCCACCATGAACAGGTGGATGTAGCTGTACGAGTCCCGGGCCATCCGCGCCCGCTCGTCACCGCGCGTGCGGCTGAAGCGCCGCTCACTCACCACCGCGACGACGTCGAAGTAGGCCCACCACATCCCAGCGGCGAGAACGATCGTCATGACGGCGGCGAGCACCAGGCCGCCGTCGATCTCCTCGCCCTCGATCCCCGCTCCGATCGCGACGATCGACTCGCCCAGGGCGATGATCAGGATGAGCGAGAAGCGCTCGGCGAAATGGGCGGCCGAGACCTTGAACCCGCGCACCCCGAACACGAAGGGCCCGGCAAAGTCGATCGTCAGCGCGAGGATCCAGAGCACGGCTTGGGTGGTCCCCTCGCTGAAGCCGGCGGCGAGGATCAACAGGGGCGCGGGCAGCGCACTGCGCGACAGCACACGAAGCGCCTGGGCGGTGTCCACGTCGTCGTTGGCCTCGGCGAAGATGAAGATGTGCAGGAGCCGGACGGCCGTGTAGGAAATGCCGAACAGCGCGGCGTCGTCGCCGAACGCGTGCGGGGCCGCGAGCGCTGAGAGCAGCATCGCGGCCATCGCGGCGAACATGAGCAGCCGCTCGGTGTCGCGCTCGGTGTCGATGTAGTTCGTCAGCCACGCGTACGCCGCCCACGCCCACCACAGCGCCGCCAGAACCAGCATTCCCTGACCTAGGCCCTCCCAGGTGGGATGCTCGGCCATGAGCAGGGTGACCTGTGTGAGCGCGAAGACGAACACCAGGTCGAAGAACAACTCGAGGGGCGCTACCCGTTTCTCGGTGCCGTCCTGCTGGCCCTCGTCGATCTCCTGCTGTTCCTCGGACACGCTCATGCGGCAGCGCCCGATGATCGCAGGGCGCAAGAGCCGTTCATCTATGCCTATGTAATGCTTAGGCAATGTCCACCAGTGAAGGTCTTCTGCTCGGGGACGCCGCCCGGGCCATCGGCGTGAGCACCGACACCCTGCGCCGCTGGGAGCGCTCCGGAAAGCTGCGTACATCCCGCGATCCGGCCAACCGCAGGCGCGTACCCCGGCGCGAGATCGAACGTCTCGCCGGGCACCCGGAGCGGCACCGTGCCGGTGACTCGCTCTCGGCTCGCAACCGCTTTCCCGGCGTGGTGCGGTCGGTCGAGGTCGACGGCGTGATGGCGCTGGTGGAGATCGAGGCGGGGCCTCACCTGGTCACCGCCGCCGTGACCCGCGACGCCGTGGAGGAGCTCGGGCTGGCGCCCGGCGTTCCCGCCACGGCGGCGGTCAAGGCCACCTCGGTGATGGTCGAGCGGGGCCAGGCATGAGGCGGCTGGCTCTCGTGCTCGCCGCCGGGGCCCTGTTCCTCGGCGCCTGTGGAGGGGATGACGACGACGACAGCACGGACGGCGGCGGGAGCGGCGGGGGCGACCCCACTCGCCTCGTGGTCTCGGCCGCCGCGTCGATGACCGAAGCGGTGGGGAAGTGCGCGCCCGAGTTCGGGTCCGCGGAGGATGCCGACGTGAAGCTGTCCTTCGCCGGTTCGGACGAGCTCGCCGCTCAGATTCGCCAGGGGGTGAAGGTCGACGTGTACGCGGCGGCCAACACGAGGCTTCCGGACGAGCTCTACGACGACGACCTGCTCTCGAAGCCGGTGGAGTTCGCCACCAACGAGTTCGTGCTGGCCGTGCCCAAGGACTCGGACATCAAGTCGGTCGAGGACCTCACCAAGGAGGGCACGAAGATCGCCATCGGATCAGAGTCTGTTCCGATCGGCGAGTACACCCGTGAGACGCTCGCCAAGCTGCCTCCCGGCGAGGAGAAGGCGATTCTCGCCAACGTCCGTTCCAACGAGCCCGACGTGAAGGGAATCGTGGGCAAGCTGACCCAGGGCGCGGCCGACGCCGGCTTCGTTTACGTCACCGACGTGAACGCCACGGGCGGGGACCTGACCGCTATCAAGCTGCCCGCCGATCTCGAGCCCGAGGTGACCTACGGTGCAGGCGTGGTCAAGGCCGGGCGCGAGCCTAAGCTGGCCCAGACGTTCGTCGACGGTCTGTTGAACGGCGACTGCGCAACGGCGCTCGAGGAGGCGGGCTTCGGGAAGGCCCCCTGATGCGCGGCCGCTGGTTCGCCGCGCTTCTGTTCCTGAGCCTCGCCGCCGCACTCACATTCCTGACGCTGCCGGTGGTGGCGATCTTCGTCGACTCGAGCCCGGCGGACCTGGTGTCCAGCCTGGGTGAGCCGGGCGCGCTGGACGCGCTCTGGCTCAGCCTTCGCACCACCGCCGCCTCGATCGCGATCATTCTCGTGGTCGGCACGCCGGCCGCGTACATGCTGGCCACGCGATCGTTTCGCGGCAAGGCGGCCGTGGTGACCCTGGTGGAGCTGCCGCTCGTGCTCCCGCCGGCCGTGGCCGGCATCGCCCTGCTGGCCGCCGTCGGGCCGAGCGGGATCCTCGGTGGCGTGGTCGAGGCCGCCGGGATCGAGCTGTCGCTCGAGACCGCCGGCGTGGTGGTGGCGCTCACCTTCGTCGCCTCGCCCTTCTACGTGCGCCAGGCCATGGCCGCGTTCGCGTCGGTGGACCGGACGCTCATGGACGCGTCGCGGACCTTGGGGGCCCCGGAGTCGAGGGGCTTCGTTCGCGTGATGATCCCCGTGGCGCTCCCGGGACTGGTGGCCGGCACCGCGCTTGCCTTGGGACGGGCTCTGGGCGAGTTCGGCGCCACGCTCATGTTCGCGGGCTCGTTCCAGGGCATCACCCAGACCGTTCCGCTCGCGATCTACGACCGCTTCTCCACCAACTTCGACTCGGCGCTCGCGCTGTCGGCTGTGCTCGTGGCCGTGTCAGGCGCCATCCTTCTGTCCGTGAAGCTCGTTCAGGGAAGCGACGCGCTGGGCGGCTGGCAGGTGGAGTGACCGGCGCCGGTGCTGAGGGTCGAGGCCACCACCACCCTGGGCACGCTCGAGCTGGACATCGCCGTAACTGTCGAGCCCGGCGAGTGTCTTGCTCTGGCCGGCCCCTCGGGCGCCGGGAAGACGAGCGCGCTGCGCGTGGCGGCCGGACTCCTGCGTCCGCGCCGGGGCCTCGTGCAGGCCGGCGGCGAGACCTGGCTCGACACCGACCGCGGCATCTGCGTCCCCGCGGAGGATCGCCGCTGCGGCTACGTCTTCCAGGAGTACGCACTCTTCCCGCACCTCACGGCCTGGCAGAACGTGGCCTACGCCCTGCACCGGGTGCCGCGCCGAGAGCGGAGAGAGCGGGCGGTGGGCCTGCTCGACCGCTTCGGGCTCGCGAGCAAGGCCGATACCCGGCCGCACCTTCTGAGCGGGGGTGAGCGTCAGCGCGTGGCCGTGGCCCGGGCGCTCGCGCGCGAGCCGGGCGTGCTGCTGCTGGACGAGCCCCTGTCGGCGCTGGACTCGCGCACCCGGGCCGGCGCCGCGAGGGAGCTCGCCCTCGTTCTGCGTGAGACCGCCGCGCCCACCCTGCTCGTGACCCACGACTTCGCCGAGGCGGCGCAGCTCGGCGACCGCGTGGGGGTGATCGACTCCGGGCGGGTGGTGCAGGAAGGAACACCGACCGAGCTGGCCGCGGCGCCGCATTCGGCGTTCGTGGCCGACTTCACCGGCGCGGTGGTGCTCACCGGCACGGCGCGCGGCGGTGCGGACGGGCTCACCCACGTGGAGCTCGACGGCGGGGGCTCGGTCACCAGCACCGACGCCGGCAGCGGGGAGGTGGCCGTGTCGGTCTACCCGTGGGAGATCGCCATCGAGCCGCCCGGCGAGGAGGGACACGGCTCGGCTCGCAACCACCTGACCGCGGAGATCGTGTCGATCACCACGGTGGGCAACCGGGTGCGCGTCGGGCTGGTGGGCCCGCAGCCGCTGGCGGCGGAGATCACGCGCGTCTCGGCCGACCAGCTGGGCCTCGAGCCGGGCGCTACCGTCACCGCGACCTGGAAGGCGGCGGCCACGCGGCTGGTGGCCACCTGAACACGACAGTCCGGAGGGACCCGATGCAGATCAGCGCACGCAACCAGTTGCAGGGCACCGTCAAGGGAATTCGGCGTGGCGAGGCCATCGCCAACGTCGAGCTCGAGGTGGCCGGCCAGCGCCTGGTGGCCTCGATCACGGTCGAGGCGGTGGAGGAGCTCGCCCTCGCCGAGGGGAGCGAGGTCACCGCGGTGATAAAGGCTTCCGACGTGATGCTCGCTACGGGCTGAGCTAGGGCTCGAGGCAGAGCCAACGCAGGGCGCCGTTGAGCACGCCGGCGCGCTCCCACTGGAGGAAATGCCCGGCTCCGGGCACCACGAAGGGGCCCGCTCGGTTCGCGAACGCGGCCTCCATGCGCTCGGGGAAGTCGCGCGGGATCACGTGATCCTCGGGGCCGTACAGGATCAGTGCGGGCGTGGGGTTCGGCTCGAGCATCCGCGGCGGCTCCGGTGCGCTGCGCGGGCCGCCCACGTACTCGTAGTTGGCGATCGAGGCCCGGAAGCGCTCCGGGTCGGCGAAGGGCTCCGTCATCCAGTCCACCTCCTCACGCGTGAACGAGCCGGGCGCCGCCCAGAAGCGCGATCCGTAGAACTGGGCGATGTAGCGCCGTCGCTTGTCCTTGCTGTCGAGCTCGGCCGCGAGGCCGTCGGCGTCCCGTGACTGGCGAACGAAGTAGTCGGCCGCCATCCGCACCTCGCGCGGCACGCCACGCGGTCCGTCGGGCAGCACGGGCGGGATGGTGTTGAACAGGGCGAGCCGGCTCACGAGCTCCGGGTAGCGCAGCGACAGGTCCTGGGCCACCACTCCGCCCAGGTCACCGGCGCACCCGACCGCCGACTCGTGTCCGAGCTCCTCGCGCATGAGCGCCGCCATGTCGTGGCTGTGTGCCGCGGCGTCGTAGCGGTCGTCGGGCGCGAGCCCGGAGTCGCCGAAGCCGCGCAGGTCGGGAGCGATCACCTCGAAGCCCGCGTCCGCCAGTGCGGAGACGTTGCGGTGCCAGATCCGGCGCGTCTCCGGCCAGCCATGGATCAAGAGCAGCGGCGCGCCCCCGGCGCCCTCGCGGTCGTAGGCGATCTCGGCTCCGGTGCTCAACCGGGCGGTGGGCACCGCGCGAGTCTAGGCCGGGACACGCCCGGCTCGCCGTTAACCTCCTGAAATCCGATGGCAGCGCGCTACGACCCCAGTGCGATAGAGCCCAAGTGGCAGGAGGTGTGGGCCGACGAGCACACCTGGGAGGTCTCGAACGACGAGACCGAGGACCGCTCCATGGCCTACGTGCTGGAGATGCTGCCCTACCCGTCGGGCGAGCCTCACATCGGGCATCTGAAGAACTACTCCCTCGGCGACGCCGTGGCCCACTTCTGGCGCCGCCAGGGACACCTGGTGCTGCACCCGATGGGCTACGACGCGTTCGGGCTCCCGGCAGAGAACCACGCGATTCAGACAGGACAGCATCCGCGCGAGTCCGTTGGGGAGTCGATCCGCCAGTTCCAGAAGCAGTTCCGGCGCTGGGGCATCTCGATCGACTGGACGCGCGAGTTCGGCACCCACGAGCCGCGCTACTACCGCTGGACGCAGTGGCTGTTCCTGCGCCTGTTCGAGCGCGGGCTGGCCTACCGCAAGGAGGCGGCCGTCAACTGGTGTCCCAAGGACGCCACCGTCCTGGCCAACGAGCAGGTGATCGACGGCCGCTGCGAGCGCTGCGGCACCGTGGTGGAGGTCCGCCAGCTGGAGCAGTGGTTCTTCCGGATCACCGAGTACGCCGAACGGCTGCTCGAGGACCTCGAGACGGTGGCCTGGCCTCCGCACGTAGTGAGGATGCAGGAGAACTGGATCGGCCGTTCCGAGGGCGCCGAAGTGGTCTTCCGCTGCGAGGAGCTCGGCATCGACTATCCGGTGTTCACCACCCGTCCGGACACGCTCTTCGGGGCCACCTTCTTCGTGATGGCTCCCGAGCATCCCGACGTGTTCAAGCTCAACGACTCCCCCGAGGTGCATGACTACGTGAACCGCTCGCTGCGGGAGTCGCCCGAGGAGCGGGGCGACGAGGAGCGCGAGAAGACCGGCGTGGCGCTCGGGCGAACCGTTCTGAACCCGGTCACCGGCGAGCAGATCCCGATGTACGTCGCCGACTACGTGCTGATGGAGTACGGCACCGGCGCAGTGATGGCCGTGCCCGCTCACGACCAGCGCGACTACGAGTTCGCCGAGAGGTTCGGGCTCGAGATCCGGCAGGTGGTGGAGGGTGACGAGCCGGCCCCGGACGGCGAAGCCTTCGTGGCCCACAGCGAGGGCGAGCGGCTCGTCAACTCGGGCGAGTTCAACGGCCTGAGCGCGCCCGAGGGCAAGCGCGCGATCGTGGACTGGCTGGCCGAGCGCCACCTCGGCCAGGCCACCGTGAACTACCGGCTGCGCGACTGGCTGCTCTCGCGCCAGCGCTACTGGGGCTGCCCGATACCGATCATCCACTGTCCGCAGGACGGGCTCGTGCCCGTGCCGGACGACCAGCTGCCGGTCGAGCTTCCCGACATCCAGGACTACACCCCGAAGGGACGCGCGCCGCTGGCTACGGCCGAGGACTGGGTGCGGGTGACCTGTCCGAAGTGCGGGGGAGAGGCGCGCCGCGAGACCGACACGATGGACACGTTCGTGGACTCGTCGTGGTACTTCATCCGCTACTGCGATCCCGACAACGACCAGGAAGCGTGGGATCGCGACATCGCCGACCGCTGGATGCCGGTCGACCAGTACATCGGCGGGGTCGAGCACGCAATCCTGCATCTGCTGTACGCGCGCTTCTTCATCAAGGCCTTCGCGGACATGGGCCTGCTGGGCGTCGAGGAGCCCTTCGCCCGCCTGTTCACCCAGGGCATGATCACCCGCGACGGCGCGAAGATGTCCAAGTCGCGGGGCAACGTGGTCTCCCCGCAGGAGTTGGTGGAGCGTTACGGCGCGGACACGCTGCGCTGCTACATCCTCTTCATCGGGCCCCCGGATCGCGACGCGGACTGGTCCGACGCCGGAGTGGGAGGGGTGCACCGCTTTCTCTCGCGCCTGTGGACGCTGGCCGTCGAGGCCCCGGAGGAGGATGCAGCCGCGGCCGATGCGCCTCCGTCCGGATCCGAGCCCTCCGCGCTCTTGCGCAAGGCGCACTGGGCGATTCACCGGGTCACGCGGGACATGGACCACAGCTTCTCCTTCAACACCGCGATCGCGGCGGTGATGGAGCTGGTGAACGAGGTCTACCGGCAGCGCGAGTCCGTTCCGGCGGCGGACGTGCGCTTCGCGATCGCCACCGCGGCGTCGCTGATCTTCCCCTTCGCGCCGCACCTGGGGGCGGAGGTCTACGAGCGGCTCACGGGCCGGCGTGTCTGGGAGGAGCCCTGGCCCGAGGCCGATCCGGCGCTCCTGGCCACCGACGAGATCCAGCTCGTGGTGCAGCTGAACGGCAAGCTGATCGACCGCCTGAGCGCCCCGGCCGAGGCCTCACACGAGGAGCTCGAGACCATCGCCCGTGGATCGGACAAGCTCAGCGCTCGGCTCAACGGCAAGCAGATAGTGAAGGCCATCGTGGTGCCGGGCCGGCTCGTCAACTTCGTGGCCAAATGAGCTCGCGCCCCGGACCCATACAGGTGCCCGTGGGGCCGCTCATCGGAGCGCTCGGCGGCGTGATCCTGCTGGTCAGTCTGTTCCTCGACTGGTACGACGGTCTCACCGGCTTCACGGTCTTCGAGTTCGTGGACATCGTCCTCGTCGTCTGCGCGGTGCTGATCATCGTCCAGCTCGCCGGCGGGATGGGGCTGCTCACACCGCCGCTCTCACCGGGACTGTCGCTGGTGGTCTCGTTGTTCGCGATCGTCGTGGTATTCACCCAGATCGTCAACGACCCGCCCGCCGTGGCGGGCGCAAACGGCCGCGACCAGGCGGTGGGCATCTGGCTGGCCGCGGGCGGCGCGGCGCTGATGGTGCTGGGAGCCGTCCTGGCCACCGCGCACATCTCGCTGGCCGTGGAGCCGCGTGATCACGCCTCCGAACGGTCCAGCAGGGACCGCGAGCCCTCCGGCTCTGAGGCCGCCACCCAGCCGGTGCGCTCGCGCCGGAGCCGCGGCGGCGAGCCGGAGTCCGGCACCGGGCCGGGACCCGAGCAGCCCTGAGCCGGCGGCCGCTCGTGGCGGTGGTCGGCCCCGGCCGCGCGAGTGGCGATGAGCTGGCGGTGGCCGAGGCGGTGGGTTCCGAGCTGGCGCGGCGCGGCGCCGTGGTGGTGTGCGGCGGGCTCGGAGGCGCGATGGAGGCGGCCTGCCGCGGCGCCAAGGAGGCGGGCGGCCTGACGGTCGGGCTGCTGCCGGGCAGTGACCGCTCAGCGGCCAACCCGTTCGTGGATGTGGCCGTGGCCACCGGCCTGGGCGAGGCCCGAAACGCCTTAGTGGTGCGGGCGGCCGACGCCGTCGTCGCCGTGGGGGGTGGCTACGGCACGCTCTCTGAGATCGCTTTCGGCCTCAAGGCCGGCAAGCCCGTGGTGGGCCTGGGGGGATGGGACATCGAGGGAATGACGGCTGCCGGGTCCGCCGAGGAGGCGGTCACACTGGCGCTCGAGGCCAATTAGACTCGTCGCGCATGCCAGTTTCCGAACCGGCGGCGGGTACGGCGGGCCGCCGGCCCTCCGCTTCTCAGTCCGACACCCCCTATCTGGACGCGCTGCAGGCCTTCCGCGAGCGTAGACCCGGGCGTTTCCACGTGCCTGGGCACAAGGGAGGTCCGGGCGCCGATCCCGGGCTCATCGAGGCCCTCGGCCCCGCGGCCATCGCGCTCGACATTCCCGCGCTCACCTACGGGATCGATCAGGGTGAGGAGCCCACTCCGTTCACGACGGCGCAGGAGCTGGCAGCCGAGGCGTGGGGCGCGAGCCGCACCTGGTGGCTGGTGAACGGGGCGTCGCAGGGAAACCACGTGGCGCTGCTCACGCTCGGCCACAGCGGCTCGGAGGTGGTCACCCAGCGCAACGCCCACTCGAGCACGATCGACGCGCTGGTCATGTCCGGCCTGCGGCCCACCTTCGTGGCCCCGGAGCTCGATCCCGAGCTCCACATCGCGCATTGCATGACGCCCGAGTCGCTCGACCGCGCCCTCGCCCAAACACCTGGCGCCGCCGGGGCGACCGTGGTCTCGCCCACCTACTTCGGCGCGGTGGCGGACATCGCGGCCCTCCGCGAGGTGGCCCACGGGCACGGTGTGCCCCTGATCGTGGACGAGGCCTGGGGCGCCCATCTGCCCTTCCACGAGGAGCTGCCTGCGCACGCGCTCAGCCTCGGCGCGGACCTCGTGATCTCGAGCATCCACAAGATCGTGGGCAGCCTGACCCAGTCCGCGATGATCCACCTCGGCCACGGCGACCTCATCGAGGAGGGCGTGGTCGACCGCTGCGTCACCCTGGTCGAGTCCACCAGCCCGAACTCGCTGCTGTTCGGCTCACTCGACGCGGCCCGCCGCAGCGCTGCGGTGCACGGCCGCGAGCTGCTCGGCGAGACGCTCTCAGCACTGCGGCGCACGCGGGAGGCCGTCCGCGAGATCCCCGGGCTCGACGTGCTCGACGAGCGCCTGGCCGGCGCCCCCGGCGTGTTCGGCTACGACCCGCTGCGCCTGGCCATCGACGTGCGCGGCACCGAGGCCAGCGGCTTCGAGCTGGCCCGGCTCGTGCGCGAGCAGGACGACGTGTTCGTCGAGCTGGCGGGCGAGAACGTGATGGTCGCGGTATTCGGCATGGGCGAGGATGCCGACGCGAGCAGCGGGCGGCTGCTGGCGGCCCTCCGGCGGGCCGTCGACACCGTTGCCAGCAGCCCGCGCGCTGTGGAGCACGAGCCGTTCGCACCTCCGCCGCCGTGGGGCGAGCTCGTGATGACGCCGCGCGAAGCCTTCCTCGGTCCGCAGGAGATCGTGCCCGTGGGCGAGGCCGTGGGCCGCGTGGCGTCCGAGTCGTTGGCCGCGTATCCGCCGGGTATCCCCAACGTACTCCCGGGCGAGCGCCTGACCGGGGAGACGCTCGACTACATCGGGCAGACGCTGGCGCACGGCGGCAGCCTCCGCGGCGCGAGCGACCGCGCGTTGCGCACGCTGCGAGTGGCGATCGAGCCCTAGGCGGCCGCTGGCCGGCGGGGCCAGACCCGACGCCGGCTTCAGGCCACGCGTTCGCGGCGAATCGCCTGCATGAGGCAGTGGGCGCCGCCGCCTCCGAGGGTGAACGCGGCCAGCTCCGGGTCGTACACGGTGAGTCCCAGTGCACGCAGCCGCTCGTTGAGATCCTTCGACTCCGCGCTGGTGAGCACGCGGTCACCGCCCAGGCAGACGCCGTTGACGCCCAGCTTGAGCGCGTCGGCCAGGGGGACCTCGACGATCTCGACTCCCTTAGACCGCAGCCAGCTCGTGAATCCGGCGCCGGCCTGCTCCACGCAGACCGCCGCGAGCTTCTCGCCCAGCATCGCGGCGAGCACGTCGATGTGGAGGAAGTGGGGCGGTATGCGCTCGATCCGGACCTCCCAGCCGTCGGCCTCGAGCCATCCGGCAAGTTGTCGTGCTGCGGGCTCCTGGGTGCGCTCCTCTCCGTTGCCGATCACCGCCACGCCGGGCTCGACGATCATGAAGTCGCCGCCCTCCAGGGCCGCCGCGGTGATCATGCGGTGAATCGGGATGTCGTTCTCCTGGTAGAAGCGAATGACCGGCGAATATTCGCCCCTCCTCCACCACTGATGGCACTGGGTGACGATCGGGCCCTGGGGCACGTTGATGCTCGAGTCGCGAGCGAACACCTGGTAGGGAAGCGCGGGATCGGGCTCGATGAAGTGGGTGCGTACGCCGGCGTCCTCGTAGACGCTCACCATCTCGGCGTGCTGGCGCAGGGCGTCCTCACGGCTGAAGCTCAATCCGCTGTCCAGCGTGGCCCGCGCGATGGCACTGGCCGGCAGCCAGTGGAAGTTGTCGGGAGGGCAGAGCAGGACGTCGAGCAGGCGGCCATACTCCGAATCGACGCCCCACGCCGGTTCGATTCGCGTCGCCTCTTCCGTCATCCGTGCCACCTCTCCTCGCCTACCACTCGAACGCTCCGGGAGTCTGCCAGCGAGCGACAGCGGAGGCGCGGCGGTGACCGAACCCGTCCGCCGCCGGGTCGTCGTGCACGGGACGGTGCAGGGAGTGTTCTTCAGGGACTCCACCCGCCGGCGCGCCGACTCCGCGGGGGTGAAGGGCTGGGTCCGCAACAGACCTGACGGAGCCGTGGAGGCCGTGTTCGAGGGCGAGCCGGCCGCCGTGGAGGATCTCGTTGAGTGGACTCGCCGAGGCCCGCGCGGCGCCGACGTGGCGGACGTGGAGGAGACCGAGGAGCCGCCCGAGGGACTGGCCGGCTTCGAGGTGCGCTGAGCGTCGCTGCCGCTGCCCGCGGTTCGCCCGGCGGCTGCTAGGGGTGCTTCTGCCCCTCGCGGAGCATCGCCACCGCTTTGCGAACGCGCCGCTCGCGGGTCTCCTCGCGCTTGGCGCCGCTGATCCATTCGGCGTACTCGCGCCGGTGAGTGAACGAGAGAGCGTCGAAGACCGCCTGTGCCCGGTCGTCCTCTCCGAGGGCGGCCGACAGCTGGGGCGGAACCTCGACCACCCGCGGCTCGTCGTCGCGCTCGAGCTCCACCGCGACCTCGTCTCCCAGCTCGATTCCGGCCTTGCCGCGCAGCTCCTTGTTGAAGCCGATCAGGTACACGCCGCCGTAGACGGCGACCGTGGTCCTGAAGGGAGTGCCGTTCACCGTTCCCCTCACGGGCGCGCGGCCCTTGCCGAAGCGAGCCTTGGCGTCGAAGGGCAGTTCCAGAGTGGGCCGCTCGCCCTCGTCGCCCCCGAGGATGGCGCGAAAGCTCTCCACGCGCTGAATCGTAACTGCGTTGTTGCACACCGCGCCCACGTGTAACACCGTCCTTCGTACGGTCGCTGTGTGCTCGAGGGCTCGCGCGCAACGATGGTCATTTGGGCGGTGGCAGCGGTGCTGGCCACGCTCGCGGCCGTGCGCCTGTTCGGTGGTGGGGGCGGCGACCCCGAGCGGATAAGCATCGACGGCGCGACCGCCGTGGACGAGGGTCGAACGGCGGGATCCGGCGCCGGCCGTGGGCTCTCCGGAGCCTCAGGTGGTGGCGGCGCCGGCGAGAAGGCCGTATACGTGCACGTCGCGGGCGAAGTGAGGCGCCCGGGGCTGTACCGGGTCGACGCGGGCGCCCGCGTTGCCCGTGCGCTGGAGCGCGCCGGCGGGCCCCGGCCGCGCGCCGAGCTCGCCGCGGTGAACCTGGCCGCGCACGTGGTGGACGGTCAGCAGATCGTGGTGCCGAAGGTGGGTGCCGTGGCTCCGGTGGGCGCGGGCGCGGCAGCCGGCGCGACCGGGACCACGCCGGGCGCGGGAGGCGCCAAGCTGAGCCTCGCCGCGGCCACGCTCGACCAGCTCGACCAGCTCGACGGCATCGGGCCCACCCTGGCGCAGCGCATAGTGGAGTACCGCGACTCTCACGGTGGCTTCCGCTCGGTCGCGGAGCTCGGCGAGGTGGACGGGATCGGTGAGAAGCGGCTCGCCTCGTTGCGGGAGGCACTGGATCCCTAGATGACAAGGCCGCTCGATGAGGAGGACCAGCGGCCAGGCGGCACGCGGGCGCCGCTCCCGTCGGCGGCCGGCGCCCGGGTGCAACGGGTCGTGGAGCTCGTCCGCTCGAGGCCCTGGCACGTCGCCGTCGCCGGGCTGGCGGCGGGACTGGCGCTCTCCACCAGTGGGCGGCCAGGGCTGAGCGCGGGAGTGGCGCTCGTGTTCCTGTGCGTGCCTGCCGCTTGCCGCGCGCCGGCTGTCGGGGCGCTGGCGGCGGCGTTCGTGCTGGTGGGTGCCGCGGTCGGGGCGGCACGTCTTGAGGCGATCGACGCACCGGCCGCGCGCGTGCCTGGCGGGGAGACGGTGAAGCTCCGGGCTCACCTGCTCACGCGCCCTCGAGCGTCGCCCTTCGGCTCGTCCGCGGAGGTTCGCGTGGCCTCGGGCGAGCTCTCCGGAGCACGGCTGCTGATGCGGGTCCCGCGCTGGACGAGCTTCCCCGCGCGGCTGCCGGTCGGCGCGGAGCTCGTCCTCGAGGGGCGGTTGCGCACGATCCGGCAAGCGGCCGGCGCCGGCTCGACCCCGAGCACCGGCTCGGCGCCGGGCGCCCGCGCCGGCGACAGCCGCTTCGACTTCGGCGCATTCCTGCGGCGCCGGGGCATCGCCGCAGAGCTGCTCCTCGACCGTGCCCGTGCCACCGGCGCGCGCCGCGGTGGTCTCGCCGGTGCGCTCGACCGCATGCAGGCCCGCGCGGAGCGTGCGGTGGCGGCCGGGCTCCCGCCGCCCGACGCCGCGCTGGCGCGTGGGATGGTGCTCGGCCAGGACGAGGCCATCGCCGAGGGCGTCAGGGAGGACTTCCGCGAGTCGGGTCTTGCTCATCTGCTCGCGGTGTCAGGCCAGAACGTGATGTTGCTCGTCGCGCTCGCGCTGCCGCTGCTGGCCGCGGCGGGTCTCGGACCGCGGGGTCGCGGGATGGCGCTGCTCGCGCTGGTCGCGTTCTACGTCCCGCTGGCCGGCGCGGGCCCGTCGCTCCAGCGAGCCGGTGTGATGGGAGCCGCCGGCATAGCCGCCACGACGATGTCCCGTCCGTCATCGCGCTGGTACGCCCTCTTGCTCGCCGCCGCGGTCACGCTGGCTCTGAATCCCCGCTCCTGGCTCGATCCGGGCTGGCAGCTGTCGTTCGCGGCCGTGGCGGGCATCCTCCTGATCGGCCTGCCGCTGGGGCGTGCACTGGCGCGGCTGGCGGAGAATCTCGTGCCACCGGCGAGTGAGGCCCGGTTCGCAGACCGGGACGGCGTGCTGCGTGGGCCAGCGAGCGGGCGCGCTCCGGCGCGGGCGCTCGCGCGCGGGCTGGCCGAGGGCGTGTCGATCACCGTCGCCGCGGGCGTGGCCACGGCGCCGCTGCTCGCGCATCACTTCGGAACGGTCTCGTTCGCTGCTCTGCCGGCCAATCTGCTGGCGCTGCCCGCCGTCGCACCGGCCATGTGGCTCGGCATGGTCAAGGCGGCGCTCGGGGTGCTCGCACCGGTGCTCCCGGGAGCCGCCTGGCTCGCCGCGGCCGCCGGTCCGCCCACGCGTGTGCCGATCGCGTACCTCGGCTGGCTGGCCGAGCGCTTCGCGGACGTACCCGGGGGACTGGTCGGCCTGTCGTCCTTCTCCCCGCGCGCCGCCGGAGTGGCCTACGCCGCCATCGGCGCTGCGGCGCTCGGCGTGCGCCAGCTTGTCCGCCGGCACGCGGAGAAGGCCGAGGAGCTGGCCGGCCGCTGGCGCCGCCTCGGCCGCGGATCGCGGTTGGCGGCGGCGGCGCTCGTGCTCGCCCTTCTGGCGCTCGCCACGGTCCGCGTACTCGCCCCGCCCGCCCCGCCCCATCGCCTGACCGTGCGCTTCCTCGACGTGGGCCAGGGTGACGCCACGCTCATCCAGCACCCGGACGGCACCGCGATCCTCTTCGACGGTGGCCCGCCCGAGGCGGGCGTGGAGCGCCTGCTGCGCAAGGCGGGCGTGCGGCGCCTGGCGCTGGTGGTGGCGACCCACATGTCGCGCGATCACCAGGGCGGGCTGCCTGCGGTGCTCGAGCGCTACCCGGTGGATCTGCTGCTCGACGGCGGGGACGGCACCACCGACGCCGGCTTCAGGGCCGTCCTGGCGGCAGCGCGGAGCCACGATGTGCACACCGTGCCGGCCGTAGCGCCGATGGCGGTGCGCGCCGGACCGCTCGGGGTCCGCATCATGTCGCCCGCCCCGCGGCCTCCCGGCCCGGCGCCCGAAGATCCAAACCCGCGGGCGGTGGTGGCGATCGTGAGTTGCGAGGGATTCGACCTGCTCCTCTCCGCCGACGCCGAGAGCGAGGCGTTGCTGCCGCTCGATCTCCCCGACGTCGACGCGATGAAGGTGCCGCACCATGGCAGCGCGGATCCCGGTCTTCCGGCCGTGCTCGAGCGGCTCAGGCCGGAGCTCGCCGCCATCGAGGTGGGCACGAACACCTACGGCCACCCCACGCGGTCGACGCTCCGCGCGCTGGCCCGCGCGCACGTCCCCACCTATCGCACCGACCGCGACGGGACCGTCTCGCTCGCGGTGGCCGGCGGCGAACTGCACGTGGAGACAGAGCGGTGAGGAGCCGCCCCTCGGCTACGTAGACTGGCCACAGTGGCCGACCTGAAGCCTGCCTATCTGGTTTGCGGCGACGACGACGCCAAGATCGACTCGTGGCGTGCTCGGGTGCGCAAGCGGGCCGAGGACGAGCGCGGCCCGGGCGGGCTCGAGACCTTCGATGCCCGCGAAAGTGACCCGGACGAGATCGCCGGCTCCCTGTCGGTGCTGAGCTTCGAGGGCGGCACCCGCTACCTGCTGGTGAACGACGCGGGCGCCTGGAAGGCCGCTCGGCTGGGTCCCCTGGAGCAGGCGCTGGACGAGCTGCCGCCCGAGACCGTGCTCGTGCTGATCGTGCGCGGCAAGGCGCTGAAGCAGCTCTCGAAGGCGATCGAGAAGGCCGGGGGAGAGGTGCGCGAGTACGCCGCGCCCAAGCCCTGGAAGCTGCCCGAGTGGTGCGTGGAGCGAGCGCGGGAGCTGGGCCTGCAGCTCGATCGCGAGGCGGCGAAGGAGCTGGTGGGCCGGGTCGGATCGAATCAGCAGCGGCTGTCGCGGGAGCTCGAGAAGATCGCCATCGCAGTGCATCCGGCGGTGAACGTCACCGCCGCCGATGTGGAAGCCCTCGCGGCCGCCGACAACGCACCGCAGGTCTACGACTTGGCCGACGCTCTCGTGGCCGGCGATCTGCGCGAAACGCTCGCGCTGGCCGAGGAGCTCGAGGCCCACGGCGAGCGGCCGGGGCGGCTCATGTTCCCGGTGGTGCGCCGTCTGCGCGAGGTGCACCGGGCGGCGGCGCTGCTCGAGTCGGGGATGCCCGAACAGAAGGTCGGGGAGGCGCTCAAGGCGCCACCCTGGCTGGCGAAGAAGACCGTGGCGCGGGCGAAGAAGGCCGACACGGCCGCGCTCGAGCGCGCGATCTGCGTGTTCGCGGAGCTCGAGGTGAGCATGCGCGGCGGCAGCGACCTTCAGCTCGACGAGGACGCCGCCTTCTCGCTGGCGCTGGCTCGCGCCGCCGGCTGAGGCCGCGCGGCGTGGCGGGACCCCGGCCCTCTGTACATCTCCGCCACGCCGACTTTGGACAACCGTCCATGGCCGCAGGCCCGGCGTGCAAGCAAGATCGTGAGGTGATGCCCTCCATCCGGCCCGCCCGCGCGGGCGATGAAGCCGAGATTGCCGCGATCTACAACGAGGGCATCCTCGAGCGCGAATCCACCTTCGAGACGGGCCTGCGCACGGCGAAGGACATTCGCGCGTGGCTCCATTCGGCGACGCGTCTGCCCCTGCTCGTGGGCGACGAGGACGGGCGCGTGGAGGGATGGGGGCGAGTGTCGTCCTACAGCGAGCGGCCGGCCTACGCGGGGGTGGGCGAGGTGTCGGTGTACGTGGCGGGGAGGGCGCGTGGGAGAGGAATCGGACGGGCTCTCCTGGAGAACCTGGCGAGCGCAGCAGAGCGGCGCGGCTACTGGAAGCTCACCGGCAAGCTGTTCCCCGAGAACGAGGCGAGCGCCGCGCTGGTGCGAACCTGCGGCTGGCGCGAGGTGGGCCTGCACCTACGCCACGCCGAGCTCGAGGGCCGCTGGCGTGACGTCCTGGTGGTCGAGCGCACCCTGAGCTGAGCCGCCGGGGAGCGGATCCGTCAGGCGCCCGCGCCCGAGGGCGGCGCGGCGTCGCCCGGCGCGTAGGGGTACCACCACTCCTTCGGGGCGATCTTCGTCTCGATGTGCACGTGCTTGGTGTCCTGGAAGGCCTCCAGGCCCTCCTGGCCCAGCTCGCGGCCGAACCCCGACTGCTTCATGCCTCCAAAGGGTCCGGCGTCGTTGTCGGTAAGCGGATCGTTGATCCAGACCGTGCCGGCCCGGATCTCGCGCAGGCAGCGGACCGCGGTCTCGAGGTCGCGCGTGTAGACGTTCGCCCCGAGGCCGAAGCGAGTGGAGTTGGCCAGCTCGATGGCCTCGTCCAGTGAGCTCACCGGGACGATCGGCGCCACCGGGCCGAAGGTCTCCTCACTCAGCAGCTCGGTCTCGCTCGCGGCCCCAGTGACCACCGCGGGTGCGTAGTAGTGGCCGCGCTCGAGGCCGGCGCGATCGCCGCCCACCAGAAGCTCGGCGCCCGCCGCGACGGCGGCCTCCACCTGGGTCTCGACCTTCTCGCGCTGGCGGGCGGAGACCATCGGGCCGACGTCGGTGGTCTCCGCCAGCGGGTCGCCCACGCGCAGCGAGCCGGTGTAGTCCACGAACGCGGCGACGAAGTCGTCGTACACCTCCCGCGCGACGTAGAAGCGCTCGGCCGAGGTGCAGACCTGACCGGCGTTGAGGTATGCCGCCCAGGCGCCGCCCTTGGCGGCCACGTCCACGTCACCGGCCACGTCGGCGCAGACGATGAAGGGATCCTTGCCGCCCATCTCGAGGTTCATCCGCGCGACCCGCTCGGCGCACAGCCCGGCCACCCGCTTGCCGGTCTCCACCGAGCCGGTGAAGGCCACGCCGGCCACGCGCTCGTCGCGCACGAGCGCCTCGCCCACGGTGCCCGCGCCGGCCAGGACGTTGAACGTCCCCGGCGGGAGGTGGTCGAAGCAATCGGCCAGCATCAGCGTCGACACGGGGGTCAGCTCGGACGGCTTGGCCACCACCGTGTTGCCGGCGGCCAGGGCCGGCGCCAGCTTCCAGGCGAGCAGGAGCAGGGGGTAGTTCCAGGGCACGATGCAGCCCCAGACGCCGATCGGCTCCTTCACGACCAGCGCGAGCTGCGTGGCCTCGATCGAGGGGATCACGCGGCCGGCGAAGTTGCGGCCCATCTCGGCGTAATAGTCGAACGCGGAGGCGGTCCAGCCCACCTCGTCGGCGTTCTCCACGAGCGGCTTGCCGCCCTCGAGCGTCATCGCCCGGGCCAGCTCCGCCGTGCGCTCACGCATCCGGGAGGCCACCTCGTGAAGCAGCTCGGCGCGCTCGACCGCCGGGGTGCCGGACCAGGTCCGGAAGGCCTCGTTGGCGCCGGCGATCGCCGCGTCGATCTGCTCCGGGGAGGCCGCTCCCACAGAGGTCAGCGTCTCCTCGGTGGCGGGGTTCTCCACGGCCAGCGAGTCGCCCTCACCGGCCACCTGCTCGCCGCCGATCAAGAGTCGAGTCTCCATGCGGCACGACCCTACACGGGGCCGAGGCAGCGGCAGGGAGGGTTACCGAGAGCTAGGAGGCCTGCGAGCGGATGCGTGCCGCCCGGGCCTTCTTGCGGGCGCCGTTGTTGCCGTGGAGCGCACCCGACTTGACGGCTCTGTCGATCCGCGAAACGAGCGAGCGGTGCTCCGCATCGGCCCGCTCGCTGTCGCCCTCGCGGACCGCGTCCTCGAGGCGCCGGAACCAGGTCTTGACCTGCGACGTCCGGCGGCGGTTCTCGAGCCGCTCGCGCTCCGCCCGGCGGATCCGCTTTTCTTGTGAAGGAATGTTGGCCATAGAGCACCGACGCCGCGTCCGGCAGTTCCGGCGCGGCGGAGGCCAAGTGTAGCGGCAGAGCTGTGAGCACCGACGCCCCCGAGCGGGAGGGTCACGCCCGCCGCCTGGCCCGCAACACCGCCTTCTTCTCGTTCGCCACCGGTCTGTCGCGACTGCTCGGCCTGGCGCGCGAAGTGGTGGCCGCGAAGTACTTCGGCGTGAGCGCCGCGATGTCGGCCTTCACGATCGCGTTCCAGGTGCCGAACCTGGTCCGCGCCCTGTTCGCCGACTCGGCGCTGCAGGGCGCGTTCGTCCCGGTCTTCACCGACCTCCTGCAGAAGGGCGAGCGCCGCGAGGCCTTCCGCGTGGCGTCCACGCTGTTCTTCCTGATCTGCCTCGTGCTGGGTGCGGTGACCGCCCTCTTCATCCTCTTGGCCGAGCCGCTGATGGGCCTGTTCGCACCGGGCTTCGACGACCAGCCGGTGCTCAAGGACCTGACCGTCCACCTGGCCCAGATCATGTTCCCGATCGTGATCCTGCTCGCGCTGTCGGGGCTGACCGTGGGCATGCTCAACTCGTTCGAGCACTTCGCGGTTCCCGCCCTGGCCCCGGTGGCTTGGAACCTCGTGATCATCCTGGCGCTCGTGGGCCTGGTGCCCACGTTCCCGGAGGACGACGAGATCTACGCCTACGCGATCGGCGTGCTGGCGGGCACGGTCGTCCAGTTCCTGCTGCCCCTGCCGTGGCTGCGCGGGCGAGGGGGCCATTTCACGCTGCGGCTCGACTGGCGAAACAAGCACGTGCGCAGGGTGCTCAAGCTGATGCTGCCGGTGACGATCACGCTCGGGCTGATCAACCTCAGCCTGCTGATCAACTCGCTGTTCGGCACGCTCGTGTCCGACCAGGCGCCGGCGGCGATCGACAAGGCCTTCCGGATCTACCAGCTCCCCCAGGGGCTGTTCTCGATCTCGATCGCGACGATTCTGTTCCCCACGCTCTCGCGCTTCGCCGCTCGTGGTGCGCGCGAGGACCTGCGCCGGACGATGGGTGCCGGCGTGCGCCAGATCTGCCTGCTGCTGATCCCCAGCGCGGTGCTGATGGCGGTGCTGGCGGAGCCGATCACCCGGCTGGTCTACCAGCGTGGCGCGTTCGGGCCCGAGGCCACGGACCTGACCTCCACGGCGCTGGTCTGGTGGTCGATCTCGCTGCCGCTCCAGGGGGTGAGCCTGCTCTTCTCGCGGACCTTCTTCTCGCTCCAGCAGCCCTGGGCCACCACGGCGCTGGCGGGCCTCAACCTGGTGGTGAACGTGGGGCTGGCCGCGGCTCTGTACGGGCCGCTCGAGATCACCGGAATCGTGCTCGGCACCGTGGTGGGCACGATCGTGATGTGCGCCGCGCAGGGCTGGATCCTGCGCCGGGAGCTGGGCGGGATGGAGGGCGGCCTGCTCGTGTCGAGCGTGCTGCGCATGCTGGCCGCGGCCGCGCTGCTGGCCGCGGTGGCGTACGGGGTCTGGTACGGGCTCGACGAGCTGCTGGGCCGCTCCTTCCTGGCTCAGGCGGTTGCGGTGCTCGCCGGCATCGCCGCCGGCATCGGGGTCTACACCGCCGCCGTGTGGGTGCTGCGGGTGCCTGAGGCGCGCCAGATCCGCAGGCTGCTCGTTAGCCGCGGCCGGTCCGGCGGGTAGACAGGCTCATGTCCGAAGAGGAGACGATGGATGTCGAGGAGCAAATCGAGTGCCTGAACCGTGCGCTGCGGCTCCAGCACCGCTCGGTGCTCAACTACTCGCTCGTGGCCGGGAGCGTGATCGGGCTCGAGTATCAGGCCCACGCCGACAAGATGCACGCGCTTGCGCAGTCCGAGCTCGAGGACGCCACTCGGCTGGTGGAGAAGGTCACGGCTCTCGGCGGTGAACCGACCACCGAGGTGGCGCCGCTCGAGTTCGTGGCCGATCCGTCCGAGGCGCTCGACCGGCTGATCGAAGCCGAGAACGAGGCGCTCGAGGCGCTGCAGGCGGCGATCGCTCCCACCGGCCGCGAGGCCGCCTCGGAGGCGGTGGAGCACCGGCTGGAGCACATGATCATGCGAAAGCAGGAGCAGGTGGACTACCTGTTGCGAGCGCGGCGGCGGCCCTAGCCCTCCTCTGCGGCTGCGCGGATTGCCTCGGCCGCTGACTCGAACACCCGGCCCTGCACGATGCGGCCGCCGCGCAGGCGAAAGATCCAGCCCGTGGATCCTACGATCGTCCGCGATGGGGAGCGGGCGCTCACCCGCCCGGTGACGAGCACGAGCTCCCCGACCTCACGGAACTCCTGGGGTGTGAGGCGAAGCTCCTCCCAGACGCGGGCGGCGTCGGCGAAGTACAGGCGTATGCCGTCGTGCCCGCGGTAGGGCTCGGTGCGCCCGGCGGCCTCAGTCGTCATCGCTCTGAACTCGACGTCGGGGTCGAGCAGGGCCAGGACCCCCTCCACGTCACGGGCCGCGAAGGCCGCGAAGGCGGCCTTGACCACATCCATGTCACTGCTACCCACGAGTCCACCGCCCAGCGTACTCCGGCGCCGGTTCGAGTACGTAAGCTCGGGAGCGTGGGAAGTCCCTCCCAGAACATTCGCAACTTCTCGATCATCGCCCACATCGATCACGGGAAGTCGACGCTGGCCGACCGGATCCTCGAGATCACCGGGGCGGTCGACCCGCGCGACCACCGACCCCAGCTGCTCGACTCGATGGACCTCGAGCGCGAGCGCGGCATCACGATCAAGGCCCAGGCGGTGCGGGTGGAGTACACCGCGCGCAACGGGCAGCTCTACCGGCTGCACCTGATCGACACCCCGGGCCACGTGGACTTCACCTACGAGGTGTCGCGCTCGCTGGCCGCCTGCGACGGGGCGTTGCTCTTGGTGGATGCCTCCCAGGGTGTGGAGGCCCAGACCGTGGCCAACACCTACCTGGCCGTCGACTCGGGCCTCGAGTTGATCCCCGCCATGAACAAGATCGACCTTCCCGGCGCCGAGCCGGAGCGCGTGGCCGGCGAGGTGAGCGAACTGCTGGGTGAGGACGCCGACTCGGTGATCCGCATCTCGGCCAAGACCGGCGCCGGCGTGGAGGAGCTGCTCGAGGCCATCGTCGAACGGATCCCGCCGCCCGAGGGCGATCCGGACGCCCCGGCACGGGCCCTGATCTTCGACTCCGCCTTCGACCAGTACCGCGGCGTGGTGGCCTACGTGCGCGTGGTCGACGGCACCCTCAAGCGAAACGCCGCCATCCTGGCCATGCAGGCCGGGACCGAGGCGGAGATCGACGAGATCGGCTTCTTCGGGCCGGACATGGTTGCGGTCGATCAGCTGCGCGCGGGCGAGGTGGGCTACGTGATCACCGGTATCAAGGACGTCTCGCTGCTGCGCGTGGGCGACACGCTGACCACCACGGCCGGCGCGGCCGCCGAGCCGCTGCCCGGCTACCGGGAGATCAAGCCGATGGTCTTCTGCGGGCTGTTCCCGGTGGAGACCAACCAGTTCCCGGAGCTGCGCGACGCGCTCGAGAAGCTGTCGCTGAACGACGCCGCGCTCACGTGGGAGCCGGAGACCAGCGAGGCGCTCGGCTTCGGCTTTCGCTGCGGCTTTCTAGGCCTGCTGCACATGGACATCGTGCGCGAGCGTCTCGAGCGCGAGTACGACCTCGAGCTGCTGGCCACCACCCCCAACGTCGAGTACGACGTGCGGCTCGAGGACGGCACCGAGCTCGTGGTGCACTCGCCCTCCGACATGCCCGACCGTGCGAGCATCGCGTCGATCGAGGAGCCCTACATCCGGGCGACGATCCTCACCCCCAAGGACTACGTGGGAGCGGTGATGGAGCTCTGCCAGGAGCGCCGCGGCAGCCACTCGGACATGACCTTCCTGAGCCCGCAACGCGTCCAGCTGCAGTACGACCTTCCGCTGGCGGAGATCGTGCTGGACTTCTTCGACCAGCTCAAGTCGCGCACGCGCGGGTACGCGTCGCTCGACTACGAGGTGCTCGGCATGCGCGAGGGCGATCTCGTGAAGCTGGACATCCTGCTGGCGGGCGACAAGGTCGACGCGCTCTCGATGGTCGTGCACCGCGACAAGGCCTATCCCGCCGGCCGGGTACTCGCCGAGCGACTGCGCAAGCAGATACCCCGGCAACAGTTCGAGGTGGCGATCCAGGCCGCGATCGGCTCCAAGATCATCGCGCGCGAATCGGTGAAGCCGATGCGCAAGGACGTGATCGCCAAGTGCTACGGCGGCGACGTGAGCCGCAAGCGCAAGCTGCTCGAGAAGCAGAAGGAGGGCAAGAAGCGCATGAAGCAGGTCGGCCGCGTGGAGGTGCCGCAGGAGGCCTTCCTGGCCGTGCTCGAGCTGTCGGGCGACGGCGACAGCGGATAGATTGCCGCCGATGGCCGGTCCGGCTCTGGTCCGCCTCGGCGGCCCGCTCGTTGCCATTGCGCTGCTCGCGGCGACCCCCGCCGCCGCCCGGCCGGCGCCCTGCGGCTCGTGCGAGCCTCACGCCGCCCAGTCTCAGCCGAAGCTCTGGGGCGCCGGGCCGCTCACGAAGCCGGCGCGCAGCCAGCGCACCAGCTCGAGGAGACCGCTGGCCTTCGCCTTCACCGCCAGGCCCCCAGCCGCCGATCCTGACCGCACTCCGCTGACCGTCCGGGCCCGCGTGACCACGAAGCAGGCCTTCCCGGGGAGGGGCTCCAGGCTGGTCCAGGGGACCTACGTTCAGACCGAGGCCGAGGCCGAGAACCTCGATCAGCTCGGTCGCGGGCCCAGTTGCCGCTTCGGCGACCTGATCTGCTCCTCGCTCCGGCGCCCGGGGGTGAAGATCGTGCCCCTCGGCACTCCGCTCGACGACAGCGGCCGGCTCGTCCCGCGCGGCTTTCGCGTGGAGATCGGGCCGCTCCCTGTGAGCGATCCGCCACAGGCCACCGGCGGCCGCCGCCGGCCCAAGCCCTACGGCGTGGACGTGGAGATCCGCCAGAGCGGCCGGAGGGTGGCCAGGCTGCGCGTGGCGGGGCGCTGCGACGCCTCCGTCGGCCAGTCCTCCTCGTTGATCCGCTGCTCCATCAAGCGGCTGCGCTTCTCTTGAGCGCGCCGCCGGTGGTCCTCGTTCATGCCGGTGTGGCCGACGCGGGGATGTGGGAGGGCTTCGACATTCCCGGCGCGACCCGGCACGAGCTGCGCGGCGCCGGCGACACGCCCATGCCCGCCGAGGGCACGTACTCCGACGCCGGCGACCTCGAGGCGGCGCTCGGCGGGCGCCCCGCGGCGCTGGTGGGCGCCTCCTTCGGCGGCAAGGTGTGTCTAGAGGTCGCGGCACGGCGGCCGGAGCTCGTCACGCGGCTGGTGCTGCTGGACAGCCCGTTGCCCGATCACGACTGGTCCGAGGAGGTGGTGGCCTTCCATGAAGAAGAGGACCGGCTGCTCGAGGAGGGCGACCTCGACGCCGCAACCGACCTCAACGTGCGCTTCTGGGCGCCGGACCACGCCGACCTGATCGGTCCGATGCAGCGGCGCTCCTTCGAGCTCCAGCTGCCGTCCCGAGCCGAGGAGGAGCCGAGCGGGCCGATCGACCTGGCTGCGGTGCAGGCGCCGACCCTGGTGGCGGTGGGAGAGCACGACAAGCGCGACTTCCACGAGATCGCCGACCGCCTCGTGCGGGAGATCCCGGACGCCGAGCGCGTGACCATTGCCGGGGCGGGTCACCTCCCTTCGCTGGAGAGCCCGGAGGAGACCGCGCGGCTTGTCCGGGAGTTCCTGGAGCGCTAGGCTTCCCGGCCGACGCCTCTGCTCACGCACGCTCACATCCGCCTCACGCAGCACTTCGCCGCCGGCTCGGCGCGCTGACCAACAGCGCAAGTCTCAGAGAGCCGAAAGGAAGTACCGAAGTGCTGAAGCAGGTTTCCGACGACTGGTTCGTCGATTTCATGGATGGATTGAAGGCCGAGTTCTGGCGCGGTGTGTCCGAGCCGTGGGCCGATGACGACGCGGCGGCAATAGGCGCCCTGCTCGACCTTCCCGCGGGCGCCAGGGTGCTCGACGCGCCCTGCGGCAGCGGGCGCATCGCGGTCCGGCTGGCCGAGCAGGGCCTGGCGATCACGGGCATCGACATCTCCGAGCCGGAGATCGCCGAGGCCCGGCGGGTGGCGGCAGAGCGCGGGGCGGAGGTCCGCTTCGAGGTCCGCGACGTGCGTGACGCGCCCGCCGAGGGCTTCGACGCAGTGGTCTGCTGGGGCAACAGCTTCGGCTACCTACCGCATCAGGGGACGGTCGAGCAGCTCGAGTCCGCCCGCCGCGCGCTGCGCGACGGTGGCCGGCTGGTGCTCGAGACGGCCACGGTCGCGGAGTCGGCCTTCCCGCTCGCGGACGGGCTCGACTACGACACCGGCGAGGTGAGGATGCAGGGCCGCTCGAGCTACGACGCTCGCCGCAGCCGCATCATCACCGAGCTGCGCTTCTCCTCGCGGGCAGGGACCACCGAGGTCGCCACGAGCGTGCACCACGTGCACACGGTGGGCGAGATCGTGCGCCTGCTGGAGGCGGCCGGCTTCCGGGTGGACGAGCTGCTCGGGGATCCCGCTCGGAGAACGGAGTTCGCGCCGGGAGCAGGGAGGCTCGTGCTCAGAGCAACGGCCGCTGTGGCGCAACACCACTGATCCTCTGGCGCCTCGATGGCGCAGAAGGACCTATGGAAGAAACAAGAGAGCAGGGGCAGGACAGCGCCCTGCGCGAGCTGGCACAGGACGCCTCATCGCGCAAGCGCTTCCTGAGAATGATGGGCGGCGCAGGCGCCGCCGGGGCGTTTGCCGTCTTCCTCGCCGCGTGCGGCGGGGACGACGACGACACCGCAACCGCAGGCTCCACGGCAGGATCGAAGGCGGGCAAGAACGCCCGCGGCGACCTGGCCATCGTCCAGTACGCGCTGACGCTCGAGCACATCGAGACGGACTTCTACAACGCGGTACTCGACTCCGGGGTCGTCAAGAACAAGGCGCTGGGCCGGACGGCGATGCTGATCCGTGACAACGAGCAGGCCCATGTGGACACCCTCACGGGTGTCGTCAAGGACCTGGGCGGCAAGCCGAAGCGCCCCAAGACCAACTTCGACGCCGTCCTCGAGGGCGGGGAGAAGAAGGTGCTCGAGACCGCCGCGGTGGTCGAGAACCTGGGCGCGGCCGCATACCTGGGCCAGGCCCCTCGGATCAAGTCGAAGGACATCCTGGCCGCCGCTCTGTCCATTCACAGCGTGGAGGCCCGCCATGCCGCGGCTCTCAACACCGTGGTGGGCAGGACGATCGTCCCCGATGGCGCCTTCGCCAAGCCGGCCTCCATGGCTCAGGTTCTGCCGAAGATCAAGCCGTTCCTCGCCTAAGCGGGCGCGGTCACAGAAAAGGAGAAGTACCGAGATGTCCAGCGAAAAGCTGATGGCGCCCGAGTTGGCCGCCATCGATGTGAAGGGAATGACGCGCCAGTCGTTCATGGTGCGCGGAGCGGTGACCGCGGGTGCGGTCTACGGACTCGGCGCCGTGACGCCGTTCGTGAGTCAGGCGATCGCGCAGGATGGCGGCGGAGACGTCGACATCCTCAACTTCGCCCTCACGCTCGAGTACCTCGAGGCGGCGTTCTATGACCAGGCGCTGATGAAGGTCAATCTGAGCGGGGACGTCAAGTCGCTCGCCACCACGATCCGCGACAACGAGAACGAGCACGTGACCGCCCTCACCGGGACGATCAAGAAGCTCGGTGGCAAGCCGGTCGCGGCCCCTGGTGTGGACTTCGGGAACGCCTTCAAGAACCAGAAGAGCTTCCTGAAGCTGGCCCAGACCTTCGAGGACACCGGCGTGAGTGCCTACAACGGCGCGGCTCCGGCTATCGAGTCCGACGAGGTGTTGGCCGCTGCGGGCAGCATCGTGCAGATCGAGGCGCGGCACGCCGCGGCGATTCGCCTGCTCAACGGCCGGCAGCCGACCGCGGGCGCGTTCGACAAGGCCCTCGACATGCAGCAGGTTCTGGACGCCGTCAAGCCGTTCGTCAAGAGCTGAGCGGCTCTGCAAGCGGGATTTCGCGCCCTGGAAGGATTTAGGGAAGGCTTAGGGGGCGGTCGTAGCTTGGCTGACGTGACCACCGAGACGATCAGCCAGGCCGCCCCCGATCCCACCCTCGACTCGCTGCAGCAGTTCCTCGACGGGATCGCCACCACACCGCTGCTGACGGCCGAGGAGGAGCTCGATCTGGCCCGCCGGATCGAGCGCGGCGACCTCGAGGCCAAGGATCACATGACGCGGGCCAACCTGCGTCTGGTGGTCTCGATCGCCAAGCGCTACCGCAACCAGGGGCTGCCCTTCCTGGACCTGATCCAGGAGGGCACCATCGGCCTGGTGCGAGCCGTCGAGAAGTTCGACTACCGCAAGGGGTTCAAGTTCTCGACCTACGCCACCTGGTGGATCCGCCAGGCGATCTCGCGCGCCATCGCCGACAAGGCGCGCACGATCCGGATCCCGATCCACATCGACAACATCCTGAAGAAGCTGGACAACGCCCAGCGCAAGCTCGAGGCCGACGCCGACCGCGACGCGACCGTCGAGGAGATCGCCGCCTACGCGGGCGTCGACCCCGAAGAGGCGGACGTGATCATGCGCGCCGCCCAGCAGCTCGTCTCCCTGGACAAGCCGGTGGGCGACGACGGCGACGCGGCGCTGTTCGGTGACCTGATCGAGGACCAGTCCACGGCCTCGCCCTTCGACGAGGCCGTCGAGCGAATGCGCGACGAGCGGCTCTACAGCGTGCTCGAGCACCTTCCCTACCGGGAGAAGCGCATCCTCGAGCTGCGCTTCGGCCTGAACGGCGAGCCGCCGCAGACGCTCGACAAGGTGGCCAAGCTCTTCCAGCTCACGCGCGAGCGCACCCGCCAGATCGAGGAGGCGGCGCTGCGCAAGCTGTCCACGCTCGCGGAGGCCCAGGGTCTCCGCGAAGCGGCTTAGCAAGACAGCTCGCGACCAGTTGGCGGCGCGTCCACGGGGGGTGGGCGCGTCGTCTCCCCTACGCCTCGGCCGGCCCGCCGGCGCTCGCCCGGCGCCGGCCGGCCAGGGCGACCAGGAAGCCGAGTCCCACCGTGAGCGGGGCGCAGGCCAGGGCGGCCCGAACGCTCAGCTCGTCCACGAGCCCGCCCGCCAGCCAGGCGCCAACTGCCCCTCCAACCACGTAGGCCACGATCTGCCACGCGTAGGCCTCCGTCACGGCCTCGCGCGGAGCAAGCTCGCCGATCAGCGAATAGCCGGCGGCCGTGGAGGGGGCGAGGCCGAGACCCGCTACCAGGACCAGTCCCGCGAACACCGGAAGGGATCCCGCCAGCGGCAGCGGCACCTGGGCGAGCGCCAGCCCGGCGAAGACGATCAGAAAGCGCCGCCATGCAGTCCCCGACCATCGGCGCGCGCCGTACCAGAGGCCGCCCACGAGCGAGCCCACGCCCCATAGGGCGAAAAGCCAGCCGGAGTCGGCACGGGTGCCCTCCTGCTCGGCGAAGGCCGGGATGCCGATCTCGAGAATGCCCAGCCCCAGCGCGGCGCTGGCCAGCGCGACGAGCAGCCAGACCATGCCGGGGGCCCCGAGCGCCCCGCGCCGCCGTCGGCCGGCCGCGCTCTCCGGTCTCCAGGCGCGCGAAGCGGGTGCGGACGCAAAGGCGAGCGCTCCACCGGCCTGCAGCAGTCCGGCGGTCAGGAACGCCGCCTGCGGCGACAGCGAGGCGGCGAGAGCTGCGGCCAGCAGAGGGCCGGCGATGAAGGACACCTCCAGCTGTAGCGCGTCGAAGGCAAAGGCCGTATCGAGGCGCTCCGGCCCCACGAGCCGCGGCCACAGCGCCCGCATGCAGGGCGACAGTGGCGGTGTGGACGCGCCCGCCACCAGCGCGAGCGCGATCAGCGCGACCACGCCGGCGCCGCTCAGCGCAGCCGCGACGAGCGCCACGTCGGCCGCGATGCACAGGGCTGCGGTCACCAGCATCACGCGCGTCTGCCCGATGCTGTCGACGACCCTGCCCAGGACTGGCGCGGTGGCGCCCACCGCCAGGCCGGAGGCGCCGGTGACCAGCCCGGTCTCCGCGTACGAGAATCCCTCCGCGCGCAGCAGCAGGATCAGCGCGAGCACGAGCATCCCGTAGGGAAGCCGGCCGACCGCTGCGGCCGCCATCACCCTGGCCGCGCCTGGCGCGCGAACGAGATCGAGGTAGCGAGTGAGCCCCATCGCTCACATAGACTGCCCGCCCGTGCCGGTCAACCAATCCGCCATAGGCAAGACCTTCCCGCCCTTCCAGTACGAGGTGGGCAAGGAGAAGATCCGCGAGTACGCACAGGCGGTGGGCGAGGACAACCCCGTCTACTTCGACCGCGAGCACGCCAAGGCGGAGGGCTTCCGCGACGTTCCGGCCCCGCCCATGTTCGCCGTGGTCTACTCCTCGGGGTCGGTGGCGCCGGGGATCTTCGACCCCGACGTGGGCATCAACTTCGCGATGATGGTGCACGGGAGCCAGGAGTTCGTCTGGGGAGAGCCGGTATGCGCCGGCGACGTGATCACCACCGAGACATCGGTCAAGGACATCTCCGAAAAGGGTGGGATGGGCTTCTACGTCTTCGAGTCGGTGTCGCACAACCAGGACGGCCAGGAGGTCGTGCGGGGCACCTGGACCAACATCGTTAGGGGGGTGTCGTGAACCTCGATCTCAAGGTCACGCCCGACAAGTACCTGCCGCACCGCTACGCCGGCGCGTCCGGGGACTTCAACCCGATCCACATCGACGTCGACTTCGCCAAGTCCGTGGGCCTGCCGCAGAACATCCTGCACGGCCTCTACTCGATGGCCCAGGTGGCGCGCGCGTGTACCGACGCCGCGGGCGGCGATCCACGCTCGCTGAGACGCCTCTCGGTCCAGTTCCGCGGGATGGGCTTCCCCGAGCAGGAGATCGTGGTCACCGGCGAGGTCACCGAGGAGGCCGACGGCCGCATGACGGTGGCCGCCGAGGCGGCGCAGGGCGATAACCGCATCATCCGCAGGGGTGAGGCGGAGCTCGTTACGCCGTAGCTTCGGTTTGTTGCTGTCGGGCGGTCGTGCGCGTCACTCCCGTCCGCAGAGCTCTCGCGCTTCGCGCTCGTTCGCTCGCCGCAAGCGGCTCGCTCTGACATGCTCTGCGGCCGGGTGTGCCGCGCACGCCCGCCTTCGCCGACACGTTCAAATGGCTACGCATCTCAACAACCATCACCGCAGGACGTTGGCGAAGATCTTCGAGCACGGGACCAGCACCAACCTCGAGTGGCGCCAGGCCCGCTCGCTGCTCGAGGCCGTGGGCACGGTCACCGTGGAGCACAACGGTCACCTGAAGGTCACGATCGGGCCGGAGACCGAGGTGTTCCACGACTTCGGCGAGAAGGACGTGGCTCAGCAATCGGTTCGCGATATGCGCCGCATGCTCGCCCAGGCGGGCCTGGCGCCCGACGGATCGCCCGCCAGCGCCGATGAGCGCACCCGCGACTACGGCGACAATCGCTGGGGCAAGCCGACGCAGGACTGAGCCTGCCCGCCGACGAACAGCCTTCGCCTGACCTCGGCATCATCGGGGTAGGCGCGATCGCCGAGGCGATCGTCACCGGCCTCTGCGAGGGAGAGGACGCCCCGGCCTCGATCCACCTGTCGCCGCGCAGCGCCGTGCGGGCCGGCCGGCTCGCGGCTCGCTATCCATCCGTCCACGTCGCCGACAGCAACCAGACCGTCGTCGAGCGGGCGGACGTCGTGCTTCTGTGCGTGCGACCGCAGGACGCGCCTGCCGCACTGTCGGACCTGCCCTTTCGCGCACAGCAGGCGGTCATCAGCGTCATGGCCGGGGTCTCGATAGGCGCTCTCCGTGCCCTGGTGGCGCCGGCGGAGGACCTGGTGCGCGCGATACCGCTGCCCGCCGTCGCCACGCGCACGGGCGTCACGGCGATCCATCCGCAGGAGGAGTTCGCCCGCGCGATCTTCGACCCACTCGGCGGCGTTGTCGCGGTCGACGACGAGCGCGCGTTCGACGCGCTGGCCGCGTCGACGGCCACGATCGCCGCTCATCTGGCCTATCTCGACACGATCACTCGCTGGCTCGCCGGCCGGGGCATCCCGGAGAGCGACGCCACGCGGTACGTCGCAGCAGTCTTCGGCGCCCTGTCCGGAACCCTGCTCAGGACCCAACCGAGCGACTTCAGCACTCTGGCGGACGAATACGCGACCGCCGGTGGGCTGAACGAGCAGTTCCTCACAGCCCTGCGCCGCGCAGGCACCTTCAGCACCGTGGAGGACGCACTCGACGACGTGGCCCGTCGACTCCAGGGCGAGTGAGTGGGTGGGCCGTCACGAGTCGCGGATCTTCCAGAACGAGTCTTTGCGCGCGACCTTGTTGTCGGCCCCGAAGGTCCATAGGTCGCAGCCACGGACTTCGATCCGCTCGCCGTCAACCGTCGTTCCTCTGATGGTCCACTCGGAGACGCCGCGGTTGTCGCAGGCGAAATGGACGTCGTTGGAATAGTGGACATCCGGGATCCCGTCCAGGCGAGCCGCCAGCCCGCGCCGCACTTCGTCCTTGCCCACGTAGCGGCGCCCCCACGGTTCAGGCCCGCGAGGAGATTCGAAGACGCAATCGTCGACGAAGTGGGACATGATCGCTTCGAGGTCGTGCCGGTTGAAGGCCTCCAAGACTTGCTTCAAGACCCCAAGCCTGTGTTGGTCATTCTCCATTTCACTCCTCCTGACCCGCTGCTGGTTCGAGGACCCAGCGCGCGAAGTCGGCCGGGGCTACGTTGCTTCCGCACAGGATCGTGGTCACGCGCCGCCCGGCGAAGCGAGCAGGGTCTTCGAGCACGGCGGCAATGCCCAGCGCTGCGGACGGCTCGACGACGAGCCCCGCATGCTCGTGGAGCGCGCGCATGCCGGCCTTGATCGAGTCCTCGCGCACGAGCACCACGTCCTGGAGCAGGACGAGCAGGTCGTCCAGCACCTCGGGGATGGGACAGCGACCGGCGACGCCGTCGGCGATCGTCTCCATGTGGTCGGTCTCGACGACCGTTCCCTTGCGCCACGACAACGCCATCGCGGGCGCCCCGAGCGGCTGGATTCCGATCACCTCTGCGTGCCCGGCGAGCGACCCCACGGCGTACCCGACGCCGCTGGCCATCGCTCCGCCGCCGAGGGCTACCAGCACGACGTCGAGCCTCGGATCGTCTCGGGCGAGCTCGAGGCCGATCGTGGCTGCGCCCTCGCAGGTGGCGAGGTCCAAGCTGTCCTCGACCAGGTAGGCGCCGTCCGCCTCAGCGATCTCCCGCGCGAGCAGCCGGGCGTCTTCGATGTCCTCGCCTTCGACCCGGATGTCGGCGCCGAAGACGGCGATCTGGCGCAGCTTGAGCGGGTTGGCGGTTCTCGAGGCCACGACGGTGACCTCCAGGCCTCGACCGGTGCCGCTGTAGGCCAGCGCCTGGCCGAGGTTCCCGGCACTCGCGCAGACCACACGGGACGCGCCCTGCTCTAGGGCCACGGCTGCCACGGTCTCGGTGCCGCGTCCCTTGAAGCTCCGGACCGGGTTGAGCGTTTCGACCTTCAGCGTCATCGAGCATCCGAGCGCCCGGCCGAGCGGCGCACACGGCAGCGCCGGCGTGTCTAGGAACACCGGATCGATCCCGCCGACGGCCGCGCGGACCCGATCGAGCTGAAGCCGGACACGGTCGAGCGTGCTCACAGCACGCATCCCTACCATTCCGGGATGGGTCGGTGTGTGGCCTGTGGTGGTCGCGGTGCTCACCTTGGTGGTTGCCCGACCGTGCCGGCAGCCGACAACCGCGAGCGCGTCCAGCGAATCAGACGTGCGGTCGCCCCGCCTCCGGCACAACGGCCGCGCACCACTCCCGGCAGGCGGATGAGCGCACCACCGCCGCGCTGGCCGTGATGCATGCCTACGGTCTGCACCGGCCCTGGTTTCGCAATCTGATCCGGCGGGAGCGCGAGCAACGGTTCCAGTTGATCATCCGCGACAGCTGGATCACTCGACGTGCCCGCGAGACCGCTGCCGACAACGCCGCGTCGGCAGCGGTTAACGGGTCCCTCTAGCTCGGCTAGCCACAGCCCCGAATACCCTTGTGGCGTGGACATCTCGCCCCGCCAGAGCTTCATCCTGCGCAAGGTCGTCGAGGCGCACGTGGACCTCGACCATCCGGTCGGCTCCAAGTGGATCGCCGAGCTCGACGACGTGCCGTGGGGCCCGTCCACCGTTCGCGGGGAGCTCGCCCGGCTCGAGGAGGCCGGGCTGCTGGAGCATCCGCACACCTCTGCCGGGCGCGTTCCCACCGACCGCGGCTACCGGATCTACGTGGACGACATCCTGGTCGAGGGCCGCCTGCCGGTGCCGAACAAGCGGCTCGAGCTGTCGACGATGCGCCGCGAGGTGGACGAGGCGATGCGGGCCACCTCCGAGCAGCTCTCGCAGGTGACCAACCTGCTCGCGCTCGTCACCGCGCCGCCGATCGAGACCGCCACGATCCGCCGTGTCGAGGTCCTGCTGCTCCAGCCTCAGGTGGCGATGGTGGTGGTGATCACCTCCACCGGCGGCGTGACCAAGCGGGTTGTCTCCTACGACGAGCCGGCGGACCCGGGCCTCGTCGACTGGGCGGTGAGCTACTTGAACGAGGCGGTGGGCGGCCTCGACGTGGGCTCGCGCATCCTGGCCGCGCGCCTGACCGACCCCGAGCTCGGTCCGGCCGAGCGCGACTTCCTCGCCACGCTGGCTCCGGCCTTCACCGAGCTCGAGAGCACCGCCGCGAACACGCTCTACATGGACGGAGCCGCGCGCCTGCTCTCAGAGCACCGCTTCCAGGAGCTGTCCCAGCTCGGCGCCCTCATGGAGGTGCTGGAGCACCGGCGCGCGTTGCTGGGCGTGCTGCGGCAGTCGCTCACCGAGCCGAGCGTCTACCTGCGCATCGGAAGCGAGAACCTCGCACCCGAGATGCAGTCACTGAGTCTTGTGGCCGCCAACTACGGCCTGGCCCGGCGCAACCTCGGCGCCGTCTCCGTAATCGGGCCGATGCGCATGGACTACCCCCAGGCCATCATCGCCGTGCGCCAGGCGGCCGGTGAGCTGTCGCGCTTCGTGGCCGAGGTTTACGACGAATGAGGCGCGATCCCTACGACGTGCTCGGCGTCGCCCGCGACGCCGAGGCGCGTGAGATCAAATCGACTTTCCGGCGGCTCGCGCGCGAGCTCCATCCCGACGTGAACAGCCACGATCCCGAGGCGGAGGAGAAGTTCAAGGAGGCGGCCGAGGCCTACGAGATCCTCTCGAGCCCCGAACGGCGCGCCACCTACGACCGCTACGGCTACGAGGGCCTCGACTCGCGCGGGTTTGCCTCCCAGGCCCACGGCTTCGGCTCCTTCGCGGACATCTTCGACGCCTTCTTCGGCGGCGATCCGTTCGGCGGCGGGTTCGGCCGGGGCACGGGGCGGGTGCAGGGCGGCGACCAGGCGGTGGAGATCGAGATCTCGCTCGAGGACGCCGCCACCGGCGTGGAGGCCGAGGTGGCCTACGAGCTCGTGGACACCTGCGACCACTGCCACGGCAACGGCGCCGAGCCCGGGACGCCGATCGAGACCTGCGAGCGCTGCGGCGGCGCCGGCCGGCTGCGGGCCGTGACCCGTACGGCGTTCGGTCAGCTCGTGCGCGAGCAGGCCTGTGACGTCTGCGGCGGCGAGGGCAAGGTCCCTTCCCAGCCCTGCGGCACCTGCGGCGGCTCGGGCCGGCGCGCCGTTCGCAAGACCCTCAAGGTCGACGTACCGGCCGGCATCGCCGACGACCAGCGGATCCGTCTCACCGGCCGGGGCCACGCGGGCGAGCGAGGCGGGCCGCCGGGCGACCTGTACGTGTTGGTGAGCGTGCGCGAGGACGAGCGCTTCCTGCGCGACGGCAACGACCTCGTGACCGTGGTCGACGTGCCCGCGCCTGCCGCGGCGCTCGGCTCGACGGTGAGCGTGGCCACGCTCGAGGGTGACGAGGACATCGACGTGCCCGCCGGCACCCAGCCGGGCACCGTGGTGACCCTGCGCGGGCGCGGGATGCCCAGCATCGGCCGCGGACGCCGCGGAGATCAGCGCGTGGTGCTCAACGTGGTGATTCCCCGCAACCTGAGCGAGCACCAGCGCGAGCTGCTCGACGAGCTGCGCGGGACGCTCACCGAGGAGAACCTGCGCGAGGAGCAGCCCGAGTCGATCCTCGCGAAGGTGCGCCGGGCCTTCCGCTGAGGTGATCCGCCTCGCCGTCCGGGCGCCCGCCGAGCACGCCGAGCGGGTGCTGGCCGCTCTGATCGAGCTCGCCCCCGGGGGCTTCGAGCAGGTGGACGGCGACGACTTCGTCGAGTTCGCGCTCTACGGCGCGCCCGGCGAGCTCCCGGCCTTCCCGGCGGCAGAGGCGGAGCTCGGCGGCGTCCGCGTGCAGGTGAGCGGGGTGGAGGTGGCCGACGACTGGGCCGAGCGCTGGCGCGAGTTCCACCGGCCGCTCCTGGTGGGGGAGCGGCTGTGGGTACGCCCGCCCTGGGCCGAGCCGCGTCCCGGTGTGGTGGACCTCGTGATCGACCCGGCCCAGGCCTTCGGCACCGGGGCCCATCCCACCACGCGGCTCAGCCTCGAGCTGCTGCTCGGGCTCGATCCCGGCGGTCCGCTCACCGACCTCGGCTGCGGCTCGGGAGTGCTGGCCATCGCCGCGGTCAAGCTCGGCTTCGGGCCGGTGGCGGCGTTCGACAACGATCACGCGGCGCTCGAGGCCACGCGTGAGAACGCGGCAGTCAACGCGGTCGAGCTCGACCGGGTCGAGCGCCTCGACCTGCGCGAGGAGCCCGCACCGTGGGCCCCGACCACCGTCGCCAACCTGGTCCGGCCGCTGCTGCTTCAGCTCGCTCGGCACGACCCCGGCCGGCCCGACCTGCTGATCGCGTCCGGGCTGCTCGAGGGGGAGGAAGACGAGGTGGCCGCGGCGTTCGCTCCGCTTCGGGAACGCCGCCGCCTCACCGAGGCGGGCTGGAGCGCTCTGCTGCTGTCGCGCTGACGCCGCGGGCCGGCGCAGCCGGGTTACGCTGCGCCGATGCGCTTCGTGGATCTGTCAGCACCCATACGCCCGAGCCCGCCGGAGACGCCCGAGGTGCTGCGCACCGACATCGAGTACTCCGGCCACGCCGAGGGCGCCGCGACGATCGAGTCGCTGCTGGGCGTGCCGGCGCGGCTGTTGCGCGACGGGGAGGGCTGGGCGGTGGAGACCTTCACCCGCTTCGGCACCCACAACTCGACCCACCTCGACGCGCCCTGGCACTACAACTCCCGCATCGGCGGCGAGCCGGCGCAGACGATCGACGAGCTGCCCCTCGACTGGTTCTTCGGCGCCGGCGTGGTGCTCGACATGACCGCCAAGGAGGACGGGGACGCGGTCACCGTCGCCGACGTCGAGGCCGAGCTCGAGCGCATCGGCCACCGGTTGGCCGAACGCGACATCGTCCTCGTGCGCAGCGGCCGCGACGCCTTCATCGACGAGCCGGGCTACATCGCGCTCGGGCCCGGGGTGACGCCCGAGGCCACGCGCTGGCTCTACGAGCGCGGCGTGCGGGTGATGGGGATCGACGCGTGGGGCTGGGACGCCCCGCTGCACCTGCAGGCCCAGGAGGCGCTCGAGCGCGACGAAGCAGGTGTGTTCTGGGCGGCGCATCAGGCCGACCTGCCCTACTCCCAGATCGAGCGTCTCGTGAACCTCGGCGAACTGCCTCCCACCGGCTTCCAGGTGGCCTGCTTCCCGCTGCGGATCGAGCGGGCGAGCGGGGCGCCGGCGCGCGTGGTGGCGATCCTGCCCTAGGGCTCGCTCTGGCCCGCCACTTCCGCGAGCGGGCGCAGGTCGGCCCACTCGTAGTCCGGTCGCGCGGGGCCGGGCGCCGGCTCCTGGTGGCGATTGACCCAGGCCGTCTGCATGCCGAACTCCTGCGCGGTGGCGATGTCGTACTTGAAGCCGAAGGCCACGTGCAGGATCTCCTCCGGCCGCGCGTCGATCTGGCCGAGCGCCTTCTTGAACGGCTCGGGCGAGGGCTTGTAGGCGCGGCAGTCCTCGGCCACGGTCACCCCGTCGAAGTCGACCTCGAGGTGGCGCAGCGTGTGGTCGATGATGGCGCGGTCGGTGTTGGAGATGATCCACAGCTTGAGGCCGGCCTCCTGGGCGGCCCGCAGCGCGGGGATCGTGTCGGGGAAGGGCTGCCAGCTCTCCATCGCGCGCACCAGCGCCTCGCCGTCGTGCTCGTTCCAGCGGTAGCCGCGCTCACCCGCCCACTCGGAGAGTGAGTCGGCGAGAATCTCGCGGTAGCTGCGCCAGTCCCCCGAGAGCCTCGCGAATTGCAGCTCCTCCCAGCGCTCGCGCAGCTCGCGCCCGGACGGAGGCTCGCGCTCGTGGCGGCGCGCAAGGTCGTAGAGGAAGCCGGCCGCGCCGCCCTCCCAGTCGATGAGCGTCCCGTAACAGTCGAACGTGGCCACCCGAATCATCGCCCACCCCTCCATCTAAACTTGACGCATCTCGTTGCTCGAACAGGTTCAGGATGACGTGAAGACCGCCCTGAAGGCGGGAGAGACCCAGCGCGTGCACGCGCTGCGGCTGATCGCCAACGAGCTTCAGAAGGCGGCCAAGGACGACGGTGGGGACGATCTGCAGGTGCTCCAGCGCGAGCGCAAGCGCCGGCTCGAGGCAGCCGAGGCCTACCGCGACGGCGGCCGCAGCGACCGTGCCGAGGCCGAGGAGCAGGAGGCCGAGATCATCGCCTCGTACATGCCCGAGCAACTCTCGGACGAGGACCTGAGCGCGATCGTGGGCGACGCCGTGGCCGAGTCGGGCGCGTCGTCGCCCCAGGAGATGGGCAAGGTCATGGGCCTCGTGATGCCCAAGGTCAAGGGCAGGGCCGACGGCAAGCGCGTGAGCGCGGCGGTGAAGGAGAAGCTCCAACCGTGAGATCGGATGCTCGCGCGCGCCGCGCGCTCGCCTGGAGATCGGATGCTCGCGCGCGCCGCGCGCTCGCCTGGAGATCGGATGCTCGCGCGCGCCGCGCGCTCGCCTGACATGGCCCGCATTCAGCTCGAACTTCCCAACGACGTGGCCGCCGAGCTGGCCGGCCCCGGAGACCTGGTGATGAAGACCCTGGAGGGCCATCTCGACTGCGAGGTGTTCCTGCGCGGGAACGTGCTCACTCTCGACGGCGATGACGACGCCGTGGCGATGGGCCGGACGGTGGTGCGCGAGCTCACCGACCTGGTGCGCCAGGGTCACGACATCGCCCCGGGGACGATCGAGGCGATCGCCGGTGCGCTCGACCAGCACGAGTCGCCCAGCCGCATCCTCGAGGACGTGGTCTGGCGCCATCGCTCCACCAAGGTCGCGCCCAAGACCGTGAACCAGAAGCGCTACGTGGACGCCATCAGGCGCCAGACGATCACCGTCGGCATCGGCCCCGCGGGAACAGGCAAGTCCTTCCTGGCGGTGGCGATGGCGGTGGCCGCCCTGTCGCGCCGCGAGGTCAACCGCATCGTGCTCACCCGTCCGGCCGTGGAGGCGGGAGAGCGGCTCGGCTTCCTGCCCGGCGACATCGCCGCGAAGGTCGATCCCTATCTACGCCCTCTGTTCGATGCGCTCTACGACATGCTCGAGCCCGAGAAGGTCAACCAGCATCTCGAGCGCGGCGTGATCGAGGTGGCCCCTCTGGCGTTCATGCGGGGACGGACCCTCAACGACTCTTTCATCATCCTCGACGAGGCGCAGAACACGAGCCCGGAGCAGATCAAGATGTTCCTGACCCGGCTCGGCTTCAACTCCAAGATGGTCGTGACCGGCGACATCACGCAGGTCGACCTGCCGCGCGACCAGCGCTCCGGCCTCGTGGTGATCGGCGACATCCTCGAGGAGGTGGAGGGCATCGAGTTCGTGCGCTTCGGCGGCGAGGACGTGGTCCGCCACAAGCTCGTGCAGCGCATCGTGGCCGCGTACAACGAGTACGCCGAGCAACAGGCGCCGGCGCTGCGCCAGGCCAGGCGGCAGCAGGGCTAAGAGGGTGGTCGATCCCTCATCGACGCACCGCCGGATGGCCCGCCATCCCGTCGCTGGAGCGCCCCCCGCGTCCTCGCAGGTAGCGCTGCTACCTGCTTCGGCCGCGTGCGCCGCCCAGCTCGGTCTGGCTGACCCCCGCCGGCACGTCGATTCGGGATCGACCACCTGATCGAGCTCGAGCTCATCGACGCCCCCGAAACGCTGCGCCGTCCTGCGCTGGCCGCGCTGGCGGCGGCCGGCGTAGAGGACGGGCACCTGGCGGTCGCGCTGGTCGACAGCGATCGGATGCGCGAGCTCAACCGCGGGCACCGCGGGCTCGACCGGCCCACCGATGTGCTGTCCTTTCCGGTCGACGGAGCGGCGCGGGCCGCTGGGCCCCGGGAGCTGGGTGACGTGGTGATCTGTGCTGAGCACACGGAGGATCTGAGCGAGGCGGTGGTGCACGGCGTGCTCCACCTCTGCGGTTTCGATCACGAAACCGACTCGGGCGAGATGCTCGCGCTCCAGGACCGGGTCGTGGCGGAGCTGTGACGCGCGCGGGCTTCGTGGCCCTCGCGGGCCGGCCGAACGCGGGCAAGTCGACGCTCGTGAACCGCATCGTGGGCGACAAGGTGGCGATCGTGTCCGACAAGCCGCAGACCACGCGGCGAGAGATTCGCGGCATCGCCAGCGGTGACGGCTGGCAACTCGTGCTCGTTGACCTGCCCGGGGTCCAGCGCCCCCGCGACGCGCTCACCGAGCGCATGCAGCAGCAGGTGGAGCGTTCGCTGGCCGACGCCGACGCTGCGGTGTTCGTCCTGAACGGCGAGCAGGAGATCGGGGCGGGCGACCGCTTCATCGCCGCTGCCATACGCAACGTCGGCCTGCCCTGCGTGACCGTGCTGAACAAGGTCGACCGCCTCGACAGGCGGCGCACGGTGGAGGCGCTGAGCACCGCCGCCGAGCTGGACGTCCAGGGTGAGCTGTTCCCGGTGAGCGCCCTGCACGGCGGCGGGATCGCCGACCTCACCGCTCACGTGGTCTCGCTGGTTCCCGAGGGACCGTTCATGTACCCGCCCGAGGACCAGGCCGACCTCTCGCTGGAGGTCCGCGTGGCCGAGCTGGTGCGCGAGCAGGTGCTGCTGCGCACCCGCGAGGAGGTTCCCCACGCCGTGGAGGTCGAGGTGTACGAGATCCTCGAGCGCGAGGACGGCCTGCTGATGATCCACGCGCGCGTGTGGGCGGAGACCGAGTCCCAGAAGGGAATCCTCGTGGGCGCGGGCGGACGCATGGTGCGGGCCGTGGGCACCGCGGCGCGCAAGGAGATCGAGAGCCTGCTCGGCCGTCGCGTCCATCTGGACCTCAGCGTGCGCGTGCGCAAGGGCTGGCGCCGCGACGATGGCCTGCTGGACCGTCTGGGCATCGGGTGATCGACGACATCCACCGGTTCCTGCGTCGCACGGACGCGGCGCTCTGCGACGAGCTCGTCTCGACCGCCCACGGCACGGCGATGGTCACGCCGAGCCTGCCGCTGGTGTGGCAGCTGAACGCGATCTTCGTGTCCGATACCGACGCCGATGCGTCCGCGCTCGCCGAGGAGGCCGAGCGCTTCCAGAGCCATCTTTCGCACCGCAAGCTCGTGGTCCACGACGACGCCCTCGGCGCGCGGCTCGCCCCCGAGCTGTCGGCCGCCGGCTGGAACGTGTTTCGGCTGCTCGTGATGGTTCGCCGCCGCGAGCCCGACAAGCGGCCCACGGACGTTCCCGCGGGCGAGGTCGGCCGCGACGAGGGCGCGGCGGCGCTGGCGGGGTTCCGCCGCGAACAGCCCTTCGGATGGCAGCAGGAGGCGCTTCGCCAGCTTGCCGAGATGGACGAGCGCTACGGGCGGGCCTGCGCCGCGCGCGATTTCGCCTCGCCTCCCGACGACCCGGCCTGCTCGTGCCGGCTCTACTCGGACGGCTCGCTGGCGCAGATCGACGAGGTCGGAACGGTCGAGTCCCGGCGCGGCCGCGGCCACGCGACGGCCGCGGTGCTCGCCGCCCTCGATGCCGCGCTGGCCGACGGCCGCGACCCGGTCTTCCTGCTCACCGACGCAAGCGACTGGCCTCAGCGCCTCTACCGCCGGCTCGGGTTCGACGAGATCGGCCGCGTGTACGAGTTCCTAAAGCTGCCGCTAGGCGCGCCGCGGCCATAATCAACGGTCCGATGTCTCGATCCGAAGACCAGCCCGTTCCCTGCATCGTCCAGGACTCCCGCACCGGCGAGGTGCTCACGCTGGCCTACGTCAACCACGAGTCGCTCGCGCGCACGCGCGAGACCGGTGAGATGTGGTTCTGGAGCCGCTCGCGGAACGAGCTGTGGCACAAGGGGGCCACCTCGGGGAACGTCCAGCGCGTGAAGGCTCTGCGCTACGACTGCGACGAAGACGCCTGGCTCGCCCTCGTGGAGCCCGCCGGCCCGGCCTGCCACACCGGCGAGCGGACCTGCTTCTACCGCGGCGACATGGAGCTCCAGCCCGCCGAGGTGCTCCCGGCGCTCGAGCGCGTGATCGCCGAGCGACGCGTGGCGGACCCGGGCGAGAGCTACACCGCGGCGCTGCTCGCCGCGCCCTCGCGGATCGGGGAGAAGGTGGAGGAGGAGGCCGAGGAGGTGGCTCGCGCCGCGCGCGAGGAGACGGACGAGCGCGTGGCCGAGGAGGCCGCGGACGTGCTCTACCACCTGTCCGTGCTGCTGGCCGCCCGCGGGCTCAGCCTGAGCGACGCATACGAGGTGCTCGATGGCCGTCGCCGTTGACCTCGAGCTCACGCCCTCGCTCGACGAGGTGCGGCGGCTGGCGCGCGACTACACGCTCGTGCCCCTGCGCCACACCTTCATCGCGGACTGCGAGACGCCGGTCTCGGCCTACCTGAAGCTGCGTGGGGAGGGGCCGTCGTTCCTCCTCGAGTCCGCCGAGCAGGGCCAGCGGGTCGGGCGCTGGTCGTTCCTCGGCTTTCGCCCGCGCGCCGTGCTGCGGGTGGAGCGGGCCGAGCACGCCGATCCCTACGCCCTCGTGACCGAGGAGCTGGCCCGCTACCGGATCGCCCCGCTCGAGGGCCTGCCCCCGTTCGCCGGCGGCGCGGTGGGGATGTTCGGCTACGACCTTGTGCGTGCGGTGGAGCCGAGCGTCGGCCCCGCCAATCCCGACGACGTCGGGGTGCCCGAGCTGGCGGTGATGGTCACCGACCTGCTCCTGGCCTTCGACCACCTGCGCCACGAGGTCACCGTGCTGGCCAACGTGCTCGCCGAGGGTGACGTGGAGCGCGCCTACGCGGAGGCGGCGGCGGCGATCGCCGAGGTGCGCGAGCGGCTGCGCGGGCCGGTACCCGGCGGCGCCGGTGGCCAGGCCGAGGTGCCCGTGTACCGGTCGACCCTCGGACCCGACGGCTATGGCGAGGCGGTGGGGCGCGCGAAGGAGTACATCCGGGCCGGGGACATCTACCAGGTGGTGCCGAGCCAGCGCTGGAGCGCGCCCTGCCCGGTGGATGCGTTCTCGATCTACCGCGGTCTGCGGGCGATCAACCCCAGCCCCTACATGTACTTCCTCGACTTCGAGGACTTCGAGATCGCGGGGGCTTCACCGGAGTCGCTGGTCAAGGTCAGCGGCCGCCACGTGGAGCAGCGGCCGATCGCGGGCACCCGGCCCCGCGCCGCGACCACCGAGGAGGACCTGCGGCGCGGCCGCGAGCTCCTGGCCGACCAGAAGGAGCGGGCCGAGCACGTGATGCTGGTGGATCTCGGCCGCAACGACCTCGGCCGTGTGTCCGAGTACGGCAGCGTGACCGTGGACGAGCTGATGGCGGTCGAGACCTACTCGCACGTGATGCACATCGTCTCGTCGGTGTCGGGCACGCTGCGCGACGGCGTGTCGGCCATGGACGCGCTGAGGGTGTCGCTGCCCGCGGGAACGCTCTCGGGCGCCCCCAAGATCCGGGCGATGCAGATCATCGACGAATTGGAGCCCGTCAAGCGCGGGCCCTACGGCGGCGCGGTGGGCTACCTGTCCTACACCGGCGACCTCGACACGTGCATCTACATCCGCTCCGCCCTCGTCAAGGACGGCGAGGTGCACCTGCAGGCCGGCGGCGGGATCGTGGCCGACTCCGAGCCGGACTACGAGGTGCGCGAGATCGAGGCCAAGGCCGGTGCGGTGACGGACGCGATCCGGCTCGCCTGCCGGCAGTCCGACTGGAGCTGAGCCGCCGCCTCAGTGCCCGGCCGGGGCGGGCGCCGTGTCCAGCTCGAGCCGCGCTCGAGCCATCACGTCGTCACCATGATCGCCGTGCTGCCAGACGGCCACGCCGGTGCGCAGAGCCGGACCCGGCCCGTCGAACCGCTCGGCCAGACGGCCGGCGAAGGCGGAGGCTGCCTGATGCCCGGTGCCGGGGAGCACCACGGCCACCCGGCGCCCGCTGAACCGGCCCGCCGTGGCGGTCATCCCGTCCAGGGCATGCTCGACCGCCTGTCCGAGCTCTCTCAGCGCGTCGTCGCCGGCGGCGTAGCCCTCGGAACGGTTGATCTGCGACAGCGTCGTCAGCTCGGCCATGACCACAGCGAAGGGACGCTGCCGGCGCTCGGCGCGGCCTGCCTCGGTGCCGGCCGCCTCCTGCAGGTAGCGATGGGAGAACAGGAAGGTCACCGGGTCGGTGGAGGAGATCGAGGCGTGGCCTAGCAGCGGCTCGCGGCCCTTGCGCCTGGCCTGGACAGCGGGAGCCTTGACCGACTCGGCCAGCGTTCCGTTGTCGGCCTCCTCGGGGCCGAGCCTGCGCATCTCGCGGGTGAACAGCAGCGCGATGTCCGGGTCGAACTGGGTGCCTGCGCAGCGCTCGATCTCCTCGCACGCGAGCTCGGGACTCACCGGCCGGCGGTAGGGGCGCGTCGAGGTGAGGGCGGAGTAGGTGTCGGCCACGGCGATCACGCGCGCCTCGATCGGAATCGCGTCGCCGCGCAGGCCGCCGGGATAGCCGCCGCCGTCCCAGCGCTCGTGATGGTGGCGAATCGCGGGAGCGATCTCGGAGAGCCCGGGCACCCGTTCGACGATGCGGGAGCCGATCACCGGATGAAGCTCCACGAGCTCGCGCTCCTCGCCGTTGAGCGGACCCGACTTGAGCAGCACCGTGTCGCTGATCCCGAGCTTGCCCACGTCGCGCAGCAGGCCCGCGCAGACGAGTCGCTCCTGCGTGGCGCCGTCGAGGTCCAGCCGCCGGGCCACGGCCTCGATGCAGGCCGAGACCTCGTCCGAGCGCACCCGGACGAACGGGTCCTTGGCCTCGATGGCGTCGGCGAGCATCCGCACGATCGCGAGATAGGAGGAGCGCAGCCGGCCGTGGAGCCGGTGGGTCTCGAGCACGGCTCCGGCGTGGTCGCCGAGCGCGAGCAGCACCTCATCGTCGAGCTCCTCGAAGCCGCCGGAGCGGTTGGCGCAGACGATCACGCCCTCGAAGTCGTCACTCATGTACACGGGGATCGCGACCAGGTTCTCGATCTCCTCGTCGGCGGGCGTGTGGCCATCGCCCGGGGCGTCCTCGCGGATGATCTCGTCCCGCTCCATCACCCGGTCCGCGAAGCGCTGCGCGAGCGAGCTCTCGCTGGGGTCGCGCTCGAAACCGCGGTGGCAGACGAAGTCGAGCTTGCCGTCGCCGTCCTTGTCCTTCTGGGAGAGGAGCAGGCCCCTCTCGGCGCCCGACAGCTGGATCGCCACCTCGAGCACGAGCTCGCGGACATCGCCGTTCGAACCGTTGCTGCGATACATGTGCAGCACCTGCCCGCGCAGCTCCCGCGCCCATTCGCGCTCCGCACGGCGCGCGCGTTCGGTGCGGAGGCGCATCTCCCGCTCGCGGGTCAGCCTGTTGCGCTCGTCGTCGAGCTCACGGCGAAGGGCGCTCAGCTCGCCGTCGTTCTTACCCGCTGCCAGCTCGTGCTCCTTGGCCCGGGCAGCCATGGCGCCGCGGCGCTTCTCGTCGAGCGCGGCACGGCGCCTCATGGAGGCGTGTTCGTTGGCCCAGGCGGCCACGCCCGCGACGGCGGCCACGCTGAGCACGATCGTGAGGAGCGGGTTGTCGAGCCGCCCGTCGCGGACGAGGACGATCAGGACGCTGGCCGCCGCGGCCGCCACCAGGAGCAGTGAGAGCACTGCGAGGTTGCGGCCCTTGGGCATATCGGTGTGCTCCATGAGTGGAGCGGTACCCGCTCCGGGCGGGCCTACTCGCAATCGGGGCTAGGGTCTTAGCCGATGACCTCCGTTCTCGTGGTCGACAACTACGACTCCTTCACCTACAACCTCGTCCAGTACCTGGGCGAGCTCGGAGCCGACGTCGACGTGGTGCGAAACGACGTGCCGGAGCTGCTCGACCGCGCCGCCGACCGGGTGATCGTCTCGCCGGGACCCTGCACGCCCGACGAGGCCGGCCTGTCGAAGCAGGCGATACGCCGCCACGCCGAGCACGGTACGCCCGTGCTCGGCGTGTGCCTGGGCCACCAGGCGCTGGCCGCGGAGTTCGGTGGGCGGGTGGTGCGAGGCGAGCCCGTGCACGGCAAGACCGCGGAGGCCGAGCACGACGGCAGGACGATCTTCGCCGGGCTCGAATCACCGCTCGTGGTCGGTCGCTACCACTCGCTCGTCGTCGCTCCGGAGGGCTTGCCCGACGCGCTCGAGGTGTCGGCCCGCTCGGCCGACGTGATCATGGGCCTGCGCCACCGCGAGCTGCCGCTCGAGGGCGTGCAGTTTCACCCCGAGTCCGTGCTCACCCCGCACGGAAAGCAGATCCTGCGCAACTTCATCGGTGCCTAACCCCGTCCTTACAGAGGCGATCGACCGGCTCGCGCAGGGGGAGGACCTCTCGAGCGACGAGGCGGCGCGGGTCCTGGCCGAGATCATGCGCGGCGACGCCTCGGAGGCACAGGCCGCGGGCTTCCTCATCGCCCTGCGCACGAAGGGCGAGACGGTGCAGGAGATCGCCGGGTTGGCCCGGACGATGCGCGAGCTCGCCGTGCCGGTCGAGGCGGGCGGCGACCTGCTGGACACGGCGGGCACCGGCGGCGGGCGGCCGACCTTCAACGTGTCCACCACGGCCGCCTTCATCGCCGCGGGTGCGAATTGCCGCGTGGCCAAGCACGGCAACCGCTCGGCCACCAGCCAGTCTGGCTCGGCCGACGTGCTCGAAGCGCTGGGCGCGCGCATCGACCTCGAGCCCGAGGGAGTGGCCGCCTGCATCGACGAGATCGGCTTCGGCTTCATGTTCGCCCCCAAGCACCACGCGGCGATGAAGCATGTGGTCCCCATTCGCCGCGAGCTCGGTGTGCGGACGATCTTCAACTTCCTCGGCCCGCTCACCAATCCCGCCGGTGCGCGCCACCAGGTGATCGGCGTCTCCGATCCGAGCAAGCTCGAGACCATGGCTGCTGCGCTGGGGGAACTGGGCACCCGAACCGCCCTGGTAGTGTCGAGCACGGATGGCCTCGACGAGTTCTCCGTCTCGGGTGCTACCCGGGTGGTCGAGCTGAGAGACGGCCGGCTCGCGAGCTACGAGGTGACCCCCGCAGAGGTAGGCCTGAAGGAGGTCGGAGACGGCGCCGTGCGCGCCGGGACCCCGGCCGAGAACGCGCAGGTATTGCGCGCCGTGCTGGACGGCGAGCGCGGAACCGAGCGCGCCCTCGCCGTTCTGAATGCCGGCGCCGCGATCCACGTGGCCGGCCGCGCGGACTCGATCGCCGACGGCGTCCAGCAGGCCGAGCAGGCCATCGACTCCGGGGCGGCCGCCGAGGTGCTCGCTCGCTGGGTCGAGGCCACACGCCGATGACGCCGCGACTGGACGACATCGTCGGCGCCACCCGTCAGTCGGTCGCCGCGCGCAAGCGCGAGCATCCGCTGGCCGAGCTCGAAGGGCAGGTCGACGTGGGCCACGAGGGCCGTCCCTTCGCCGAGGCGCTGTGGCGTCCCCGAACGTCGCTGATCGCCGAGTACAAGCGCCGCTCGCCCTCTGCCGGCGAGATCCGCGCGGGCGCGAGCGTCACGGAGCTGGTGCACGCCTACGAGCGCGGCGGCGCCGCCGCGCTCTCGATTCTCACCGAGGAGACCCATTTCGGCGGCTCGCTGGCCGATCTGCGCGAGGCTCGCGCCGCCTGCGATCTGCCGATCCTGCGCAAGGACTTCACGATCGACCCCTACCAGCTCTATGAGGCCAAGCTGGCCGGAGCCGACGCCGTGCTGCTCGTGGTGGGCTCGGTGTCCAACGGCGAGCTCCAGTCGCTCTGGTCGATGTCCAACGAGCTCGACCTCGATGCGGTGGTGGAGATCCACGACGACGAGGAGCTCGAGGACGCCCTCGAGCTCGACTGCGACGTGATCGGCATCAACAACCGCGATCTCGAGAGCTTCGAGGTGGACATCCAGCGCACCTTCGACCTCCTGGCCGACGTGCCGGCCGGCAAGGTCGTGGTGTCGGAGTCGGGAATCCACCACCGAGACCAGATCGACGAGCTGGAGCAGGTGGGTGTCGACGCCGTGCTGGTGGGCGAGGCGCTCATGCGCGCCCCCGACCCCGAGGCGGCGGTGCGCGAGCTGGCCGACTCGGAGGAAGCGACGCAGGCCTGAGCGGCCGCGCGCCGGGCTTGCCGGAACCGATGGCCCGAATGCTGCGTATCCCTACCATGGTGCTGAATGGCGATCGTCCCTGAGCTCGATCCCTCACAGGTGGCCGAGCTCGGCGGCCGGCTGCGCGACAACATCGCACGCGCGGTCAAGGCTCCCGAGCAGGTGCTGCGCGACGTGCTCGTGGCCCTCTTCGCGGAGGGCCACGTGCTGATCGAGGACTACCCGGGCGTGGGCAAGACCGCCCTGGCGCGGGCGCTGGCGCGCTCGATCGAGGCCGAGTACGCCCGCGTGCAGTGCACCGCCGACCTTCTGCCCGCGGACGTGGTGGGCGCCAACGTCTACAACCAGCGCGAGAACCGCTTCGAGTTCCGTCCCGGCCCGGTGTTCGCCAACGTCGTGCTCGTGGACGAGGTCAACCGCGCCTCGCCCAAGACGCAGTCCGGCCTCCTCGAGTGCATGCAGGAGCGCCACGTGACGGTCGACAAGCACACGCACGAGCTGGCTCGGCCGTTCCTCGTGGTCGCAACCCAGAACCCGGTGGAGTACGAGGGCACCTACCCGCTGCCCGAGGCGCAGCTCGACCGCTTCATGGTGCGCGTGTCGCTGGGCTACCCCACGGCCCAGCAGGAGTCGGACATGCTGCTCGACCACGCGGAGAGCGACCGTGTGCTCGATCTGGAGCCGGTGGCCGACGTGGGTGAGATCCTGGCCGGCCAGGCGGCCGCGGGCGGGGTCCACGGCAGCGAGACGCTGCGCCGCTACATCGTGAACATCCTCGACGTCACCCGGGCGGATCCGCGCGTGGAGCTCGGCGGCAGCCCGCGCGCCGGCCTGATGCTGTTCCGCGCCGCCAAGGCCTACGCCGCCCTCGACGGGCGCGACCACGCGCTGCCCGACGACGTCCAGAAGCTGGCCGGCGCGGTGCTCTCCCACCGGCTGCTGCTGTCACCGGGCACGAGCACCGACGAGCGGACGGCGGTGGTGCGGGACGCGCTGGAGCGCGTGCCGGCACTCTGATCGGCATGCTGAGGCCACTGGTCACGGCGCTCCTCGGGGTCGCGCTGTGCCTGGCCGCCGCAACCTTCGACTCCGCCTCGCTGTACGTGCCCGGAGTGGCGCTGACCGCGCTGGCGGTGGTGTCCACCGCCTGGGTGCTGATGGCGGCTCATGGCGCGGCCATCGCCCGCCGCCCCGGTCCGCACACGGTGCTGGAGGAGGAGCCCTACCCGCTGCGGGTGGAGATGCGCAGCGGCCTGGCGCCTCCGCCGGGCGGTGAGCTGCTCGAGCCGCTGCTGGGCTGGCCGGTGCCGATCGCCGGCCGCTGGTCACGGCGCCTGCGGATCAACGTCCGCTTCGGGCGCCGCGGCCGCCGGATCCTCGAGCCCGCGCTGATGGTGATCCGCGATCCGCTGCGCCTGTTCTCGCGCGAGGTGATCGGCGAGGGCGGCGAGGAGGTGCTCGTGCTTCCCCGCATCGAGCCCGTCACGGCGCCGGGCGGCGGCGGCGCGGGGGCGGGCAGCCAGGGCGGCCTGGGCGCCGCGCCGGGCCTCTCGGGCCGGCGTCTCGACACGTCGCTAGCCGAGCTCGAGATCGACGGCCTGCGCGCCTACCGCGAGGGGGCTCCCGCGTCGCGCATCCACTGGCTGTCGGTGGCCCGGCGGGGCGAGATGCTCGAGCGCCGCCTCGTGTCCGAGCTCGATTCGGCGCCGCTGATCGTGCTCGACCCCTCCTCGCCCGCGAGCGAGGAGGCGCTCGACCGGGCGGTGCGTGCCGCGGGCTCCCTGTGTGTCTGGCAGGCGCACGCCGGGGGTTGCGCGATCCTGTTGCCCGGGGAGCGCAGGCCGATCGAGATCGGCCACGACCTCGGTGCCTGGCCGGCGGTCCACGTGCGCCTGGCGCTCGTGGAGGAGGGGCAGGCGCCGGCCGGCTCCGTCCTGGGGCCGCGCGGTGGCGCGGTGGTGTGGGTCACCGGCGCCGACCTGAAGGCGGCGCCGCGAACGCTGGAACGTGTGCCCGCGGGCGCCCGGTACGTCGTGTGCCCGGAACCGTTGCCCGGCGTGCGCCCGCTGTTCGAAGTGGCGGGTTGCACCGGCGTGCAGGTGGAGCGAGCGCGCCGGGGGGTGGCGGCGTGAGCGGGCTTCTCTCACCTAGACCCGCGGCCGCCGGTGCTGCAGCGCCGGGGACGGCGCCACCGGGATCCACCGCGGCGGCCCGAGCCGCCGCCGCGCCGCGAGATTCCCTGGTCGTGCGCCTGGCCGCGTTCGGCGCGCTGGCCGCGTTCGGGACCGCACACTGGAACACGCTGGTGGCGGACGCGCCCGCGGGCCGGACCCTGCTGGTGGTGGTGATAGCCGTGGCCGCCGGCGCGGCCGTGGCGCTGGTCGGGCGACTCTCGCTGCCGCGCCCGGCCATGTGGGCGCTGGCCGCCCTGATCGGGCTCGTCGCGCTCGCTGTCGGTCTGATGGCCGCGGGACTGCCGGGCCGGCTGCTGCTTCCCGCCCACTGGGCCGAGCTCACCGACGGGCTCGACCGCGGCCTGGCCGGGGTGCAGGGCGTGGAGTGGCCCTACGACGGCCCGGACGCGTGGATCCGTCTGACGATCCTGCTCGGGGCTCCGTTCCTGCTGGCGATCGCGGCGACGGTCACGTTCTGGCCCGCCGGCCGCGCTGCCCCTCTTACGCGAGGGGCCGGCCTCGTGGCGCTACTCGTGCTCTACGGCACCGCGGTCACCGAGTACGACCCCGGCGCGCCGGCCCTGCGCGGCCTGGTGCTGCTGCTTCTGGTAGCGGCGTGGCTGTGGCTGCCGCGCGTGGCGCCTCGCGAGGCCGCTCTGGGCGCTGCCGTGGTGGCCGGCATCGGCGTGCTGTCGCTGCCGCTGGCCGCGGCCCTGGACGGCGACCGTCCCTGGTGGGACTACCGGGCCTGGGGCTGGTTCGGGGGCGGCAAGGTCGTGAGCTTCGACTGGTCGCACGAGTACGGCCCGCTCGACTGGCCGCGCGACGGCACCACCCTCCTCAACGTGCGCTCGGACCGGCCCCACTACTGGAAGGCGGAGGCGCTCGACACCTTCGACGGCCTGCGCTGGACGCGCACAGGAGCAGGCGCGCAGGACAGTACCGGCGCCGAGCTGGCCTTTAAGCGCGCCGCCACCGACGGCGCGACCTGGGACTACTCGGAGTACAACCCCGCCTGGAACGAGGAGATCGGCTTCACGGTCCGCTCGCTGTCGAGCGATCTGGTGGTGGGCGCCGGGATCACCTACAAGGTGAATGGCATCGACGCCCGCACGACGGCCGACGGGACCACGTTCCTGGCCGATGGCGAGGATCTGCGAAAGGGCGACACCTACACCGTCGAGGCCTATGCGCCCGATCCCACCAAGGCCCAGATGCAGGGAGCGCCCAAGGGCTATGCCGACGATGTCGGGCGCTACACGGCGATCACGCTCCCCAGCAGAAGCGACGACGCCACCGAGGGCGTGGGACTTCAGGGCGACGCCGGGCGCTCCGCGTCCACCGCCCTCCGTCAGCCGCTGTTCGTCCCGCTGCGCGGCGAACCGGGAAGCGGACCGAACTCGGCGGCGGCGAGGGTCCTGGAGCATTCCCGCTACGCCCGGATGTATCGAGAGAGCCGCCGCCTCATAGCGGGCGAGCCCACGGCCTACGACGCCGTGAAGGCGGTGGAGAAGTGGCTGCAGGACAACTACTCGTACTGCGAGCGAGTGCCCACGCGCCCGCTGCCGCTGAACGGCTTCCTGTACGAAGACGAGCGCGGGTACTGCCAGCAGTTCTCGGGCACGATGGCTCTGATGCTGCGCATGGCGGGAATCCCGTCACGCGTGGCCGCCGGGTTCTCGCCGGGCTCGTACAACAAGGACACCCGTGAGTACCGCGTGCGCGATCTCGACGCGCACTCCTGGGTGGAGGTCTGGTTCACCGGGATCGGCTGGGTGCCGTTCGATCCCACGCCGCCCATCTCGCCCGCCGAGTCGCAGTCGGCGGCCACCGCGGCCAGCGCGGCGGCCTCGGGCGCCACCGATGTCCGCCGGCGCGAGGGCGTGGCCGCCGAGCGCACCGAGTCGGGCGCGGCCGCGACCGGCGACGAGGGCGGAGGCTGGCTGCTGCCGGCGTTCCTCATCCTGTGCCTCGTGCTGCTCGGCGGCGGGGGCCTCGCCGTGGGACTGCATGCACGGCGCGTTCGCACGCTGCGCCCCGGCGAGCTGGCCGACGCCCAGCTCTCGGAGCTGCGGCGGACGCTGGTGCGGCTGGGCTGGGACCTTCCCACCACCACCACGCTGCTGGCGCTGGAGCGGCGGCTCGGGCGCTTCGCCGGGCCTGCCTCGGAGGCCTATGCCGGCGCGCTGCGAGCGACCCGATTCGACCCGCGCGAGCCGGACGGGCCCGAGCTGCGCAGGCGCCGTGATGTGCGCCGCGAGCTCAGCCGGGGGAACCTGCGCGACCGGCTGCTGGCGTTCGTGGTCATGCCTCCGGGCGGCCCGCGACCGTAGTCGGACGCGCTTTTAGGGAGTTCTAAGGTTGCCTCACCACACTCACCTGCATGAACTCTCGAGGCGCGAACTTCCTGTCCGGTCTGCTGGGCGGTCTCATTGTGCTGGTGTTGGGCGCGGTCCTGATCTCCACCAACGTGATCGACACCGGCGACTCGAAGACCGTGGTGCAGCGCCAGGCCCCCATGACCCAGCCCACCTCCGACAACGGTGGTGAAGGCCGCAGCGTCCGCGACATCTACGCCTCGGAGGGTCGCGGGGTGGCCTTCATCTCCGCCTCTGGCGTGAGCGACTCGAGCTCCGGCTTCGACCAGCCTCAGCAGGGCGACGCCACCGGTTCGGGCTTCGTGGTCGACAAGGACGGCACGATTCTCACCAACGCACACGTGGTCGAGGGCGCCGACAAGGTGACCGTGAGCTTCTCGGAAGGTGGCGAGGAGATCGACGCCGAGGTCAAGGGCGTGGACCCCTCGAGCGACCTCGCCGTGCTCAAGATCGACCCGTCCAAGGTCGACGGCCTCACGGTCCTCCCACTCGGCGACTCCTCGAAGGCCGAGGTCGGCGACGCCGTGGTGGCGATCGGCAACCCCTTCGGCTACAGCCGGACCGTCACCACAGGCATCGTCTCCGGGCTGCAGCGCGAGATCACCGCGCCCGACGGCTTCCAGATCTCCAACGTCATCCAGACCGACGCCTCGATCAACCCCGGCAACTCGGGCGGCCCCTTGATGGACGCCAGCGGGCGCGTGATCGGCATCAACTCCCAGATCGCCACCGGCGGCGGCCAGGGCTCGGTGGGCATCGGCTTCGCCATCCCGATCGACACCGCCAAGCAGCTCCTGCCGAAGCTCAAGCAGGGCGGCGAGATCCAGCACGCCTACCTCGGCATCAACATGGCCGACGTGAACTCGGACGTGGCCCAGCAGCTCGACCTGCCGGTCGACGAGGGCGCGCTGATCGTCGACGCCGTGAACGGCGGCCCAGCCGACCAGGCGGGTCTGCGCGGCGGCACGAAGGACGGCGATGTGCTCGTCAAGGTCGACGGCCAGAAGATCACGAAGGCCGACGACGTGGCCGCGGCGATCGCCGATGACAGCCCCGGCGACAAGATCGAGATCGAGTACTACCGCGGCGGCGACCTGAAGACCACTGAGGTCGAGCTGGGCGAGCGCCCGGACAGCGCGGACTCCCAGCAGGCCGCTCCCGATCAGCAGGGCGACGGCGGCGGGTTGTTCGGGCTTCCCTAGGCCGCTCGCCATACTTGGCGGGCTATGACCCGCGTGAAGATCTGTGGGATCACCGGCCCGGCGGACGCTCGCCGGGCCGTTGACCTGGGTGCATGGGCGCTCGGGATGATCTTCTGGCCCGGCAGCCCCCGTGTCTGCGCGCCCGACGAGGCCGAGGGGATCGGGGCCGAGTTTCACCGCTCGGCCCTGCTGACCGGCGTTTTCGTCAACGCCTCGCTGGACGAGGTGGCCGCGACAGCCGACCGCTGTCGGCTCGGTCTGCTCCAGCTCCACGGGGACGAGGGGCCCGCCTACTGCCGCGAGGCCGCGCGGCGCACGGGCTGCCGGGTGATGAAGGCCGCGCGCGTGCGCGACGCGGCACACGTCCAGGCATTGCGCGCGTTCCACACGGATTTCCACCTCCTCGACGCCTACGCGGAGCACGCGCCCGGGGGCACCGGCGACAGCTTCGACTGGGACCTGGCCCGCCTCCACCCGGCGCACCCGCCGCTGGTGCTGTCGGGCGGGCTGACCCCTGAGAACGTCGGTCAGGCCGTGGACGCGGTGCACCCGTTCGGCGTGGACACCGCCAGTGGAACCGAGGCGGCGCCCGGGCGCAAGGATCCCGCCAAGCTCGAGGCCTTCTTCCGTGCGGTGGCGGCCGCCGACCAGCGGGCCGCCGCATGAGCAGTCCGGCCGTCGAGCGGCGCTTCGGCCCCTACGGCGGCCGCTACGTGCCCGAGACGCTCGTCCCGGCCCTGGACGAGCTGGAGCGCGCGTGGCTTGGGGCCCGCTCCGACCCGGCCTACCTGGACGAGCTCGACGGCCTGCTGCGCGACTACGTCGGGCGTCCGACCCCGCTCTACCACGCCGGCCGGCTCTCGGAAGTCGTGGGCGGCGAGGTCTGGCTCAAGCGCGAGGACCTGACCCACACCGGGTCGCACAAGATCAACAACGCGCTGGGTCAGGCGCTGCTCGCCCGGCGCATGGGCAAGCCGCGGGTGATCGCCGAGACCGGCGCCGGACAGCACGGCGTGGCGTCCGCGACCGCGTGTGCATTGCTCGGGCTCGACTGCGTGGTCTATATGGGCACGGAGGACATGCGCCGGCAGGAGCCCAACGTGAGGCGGATGCAGCTGCTGGGCGCCGAGGTGGTGGGCGTGGACGCGGGCGCCCGCACGCTCAAGGAGGCGGTGTCGGCGGCGATCCGCGACTGGGTCACCAACGTGGCCGACACCCACTACATCATCGGCTCCTGCGTGGGGCCGGCCCCGTATCCGGCCCTGGTCCGCGACCTGCAGCGGCGGATCGGGGACGAGGCGCGAGCGCAGCTGGCCGACCAGGCGGGGCGCCTGCCCGACCGGGTGATCGCCTGCGTGGGAGGCGGCTCGAACGCGATCGGCAGCTTCATACCCTTCGTCGACGACGACGTGGAGCTGATCGGGGTCGAGGCCGGCGGCGAGGGCCTCGACACGCTTCGGCACTCGGCCCCGCTCACCACGGGCGCGCGCGGGGTGCTCCACGGAGCCATGTCGGCCGTGCTGCAGGATGAGGAGGGGCAGATCCTCGAGGCGCACTCGATCTCCGCCGGGCTCGACTATCCCGGAGTGGGACCCGAGCACGCCTGGCTGCGCGACTCGGGGCGGGTGCGCTACGTGGCGGTGGACGACGGCGCTGCGCTGGCCGCCTTCCGCCGCGTGGCGGAGCTGGAGGGAATCCTGCCCGCGCTGGAGCCGGCGCACGCGCTCGCCTGGCTGTTCGCCAATCCGCAACCGGGCCTGGCGCTCGTGACCCTGTCGGGCAGAGGAGACAAGGACCTCGCGGAGGTGCTCGCGCTCGAGGGCGGCTCGTGAGCGTCGCGGCCACCGGTGTCGACCGCATCGCGAGCGCGTTCGCGGGTCACGGCAAGCGCGCGGCGCTCATGCCCTACCTGATGGGCGGGCACCCGGGCCTCGAGGCCTCCGCCGAGGCCGGCCTCGCTGCCGTGGACGCCGGAGCCGACCTGATCGAGCTGGGGATCCCGTTCTCCGATCCGCTGGCCGACGGGCCGGTGATCCATGAGGCGGCCGTCGAGGCACTGGCCGCCGGGGTGACCCCCCACGGCGTGCTGGGGGTCTGCGAGACGCTCGCCGCAAGGGTGCCGGTGGTGCTGATGGTCTACGCGAACGTGGTGCTCTCCGCCGGTGTCGATCGCTTCGCGCTGCGCGCTGCCACGGCCGGCGCCGCCGGCTTGATCGTGCCGGACCTCCCTCACGACGAGGCCGGCGAGCTTCGCTCCGCCTGCGACTCGGAGGGGCTGGCCCTCGTGCCGCTGGTCGCGCCCACCAGCACGCCCGAGCGGATCGCCGACATCGGCGCTGACGCGCGCGGCTTCGTCTACACCGTCTCGCTCACGGGCACCACCGGCGAGCGGGGCGAGCTCCCGCCCGGCTTGGCCGACACGGTCGCTCGGGTGCGGGCCGCGAGCCGGGTTCCTGTGGCCGTGGGCTTTGGGATCTCCACCCCGGAGCACGCGCGCACGGTGGCCGAGATCGCGGACGGCGTGATCGTGGGCAGCCGGGTGGTCCGGGCCGGGGCGGAGGGTGGGGCTGTTGCGGTTGGGGCCCTCGTGGGCGAGCTGAACGAGGCGCTGGGAGGCTGAGCGCGCCCGTCGGGGGTGCACGAGCGACGACTGGCTGGGGAAGGGGGCACCTGGAGGGGGTTTGTCCTGCATTCACCCCCCTATAGGGGGTCAATCCAGGACAAACCGTCCGGGCGGCTTCGCTCCGGGACTAGATTGTGGAACAATCTAGTCGCCCATGGCTCGCCTCCACGTACTCTCCGCCGCGCTCCTCTTCGGCACGACCGGCACGGCGCAAGCGCTCGGGCCCTCGATGCCGCCGGTGGTGGTGGGGGCCTCGCGCATCGTGTTCGGGGCGGCACTGCTGCTTGTCTTCGCCCTGCTGGCGCGCCGTCTCAAGGTGGGCGCCTCGCCCGGCCTGGTGTTGCTCTCGGGCGCTTCCGTCGCCGTCTACCAGGCCACCTTCTTCGTGGCCATCGCCGACACCGGCGTGGCGGTGGGCACGGTCGTGGCGATCGGCTCGGCGCCCGCGTTCGCCGGTCTGCTCGCGCGGGCGTTCACGGGGGAGCGGCTCGACTGGCGCTGGGGCGCCGCCACCGGCCTCGCCTGCCTGGGCGTGTGCCTGCTCGTACTGGGCGGCGGTGCCGGTGGTGAGGTGTCGGCGCCCGGAGTGGCGCTGGCGCTCGTCTCGGGCGCGGGCTACGCCGGGTACGCGGTGGCCGGCAAGCACATGCTCGACAACGGCGGCACGCCGGAGGGCGTGATGGCGGCCGTCTTCGCGGTGGGCGGCGTCCTGCTCCTGCCGGTCCTCGTGTTCGGCCCCTCCGGCGGGCTGGCCACGCCCGCCGGCGCGGCCCTCGTCCTGTACCTCGCCGCGGTGCCCACCGCCGTGGCCTACATCCTCTTCGCCCGCGGGCTCGAGCGCATCGGCGCGAGCGAGACCGCGACGCTCACGCTGGCCGAACCGGTGACCGCCGCGCTCCTCGGCGTGGTCGTCCTGGGCGAGCGGCCCGGTGCCGCGGCGGCCGCCGGGGCGGCCCTCGTGCTCGCCGGTCTCGGCCTGCTCGCGCTGCGCCCGGCGGCGCCGGCGCGCGGGTTGCTGGAACCCGCCAACGCCGCCGCCTGAAGGCTGCCGGGAGGGCAGAATCGCTGGTAGGCTGAGCCGCGATGGCGCAGACGAAGACTGCCGACGGCACGGACGCCGCCGTCGCCGCCACAGAGGACAAGCCGAGGCCCAAGCGAATCAGCAGGCGCAAGCGGGTCGAGGCTCATGCCCGCTCCTACTTCGAGGCGCTCGGCGCCCGCGACATTCGCGCCATCGGCGGTCACTGGCGAGAGGACGGCGTGGCGGAGATCGTGCCCCTGGGGCTGTTCCGCGGGCGCGCCGAGGTCATGGACTTCTTCAGCGAGACCTTCGCGGCGGCTCCCGACATGGAGACGACGGTTCATCGCGTCGTCGCCGCCGAGCAGAGCGCCGCCGTGGAGTGGCGGATGGAGGGCACGTTCGACGGCGAGCCCTTCCAGGGCATCGACCCGACCGGCAAGCGCCTGGAGCTCCGCGGCCTCGACCTCCTCGAGATCGAGGACGACGAGATCGTGAGCAACACGGCCTACTACGACGGCATGGCCTTCGCACGCCAGATCGGGATGATGCCGGAGCAGGACTCGGGTCCGGAGCGCGCTCTGAAGGGCGCCTTCAACGCCCTGACCAAGGCCCGGCGCACGATCGCCGACAGGACGGGCACCTGATGGCCGTGCTCGTGACCTTCACGATCGGCCTGATCTGGTGGGTGACCGCCTGGTCGTTCGGCATCAAGTCGTTCGACGCCTTCCTGGGCACCGTGGCGATCACGGTCGGCGCCGCCGCCTTCGTGATGACCAAGCCGTTCGTCGACCAGCTCCTGGGCCGCGGCCCAGACACCGGGGACGACCCGGGCGCGGCCGTCTAGCGCCGGCGGCTAGCCGAAGAAGGTCCCGGCCGCCTCGTAGTCCTCTTCGGGCACGGTCCGCAGGTCAGCCACCGCCTCGGACAGCGGCACCAGCTGGATGCGGGTGCCGCGCAGTGCCGGCATCACGCCCCATTGGCCCTCGTCGGCGGCGTCCACCGCTGCGAGGCCGAGACGGGTGGCCAGCACGCGGTCGAAGGCGGTGGGGGTGCCGCCGCGCTGGATGTGGCCCAGGACGGTGGCCCGCGACTCGTAGCCGGTGCGCGCCTCGATCTCGTGCTCGAGGCGCTGCCCGATGCCACCGAGGCGGACGTGGCCGAACTCGTCCTCGGCGCCCTGGACGGTCTCCATCGTCCCCTCCTTGGGCAGCGCGCCCTCGGCCACCACGACGATCGAGAAGAAGCGCCCACGCGAGTGCCGGCGCCGGATCAGCCGGCAGACCTCCTCGATGTCGAAGGGGCGCTCGGGAATGAGGATCACGTCGGCCCCGCCTGCGAGGCCGGAATGCAGGGCGATCCAGCCCGCGTGGCGGCCCATCACCTCGACGATCATCACCCGGTTGTGGGATTCCGCGGTGGTGTGCAGGCGATCGATGGCGTCGGTGGCGATCTGCACGGCGGTGTCGAAGCCGAAGGTCATGTCGGTGCCGCCGAGGTCGTTGTCGATCGTCTTCGGCACTCCGATCACGGGCAGGCCGTGCTCGCCGTGAAGCCGCGCCGCCGCCCCGAGCGTGTCCTCGCCCCCGATCGCGATCAGGCCGTTCAGGTTGAGGGTGGCCATGTTCTCTCGGATCAGCTCGGGCCCGTCGTCGCGCTTGAAGGGGTTCGTGCGTGACGAGCGGAGGATCGTGCCCCCACGCGGGAGGATCCCGCGCGTGGACTCGATGGTCAGCTCCTCGTAGGCGTTCTCGATCGGTCCGCGCCAGCCGTCGCGAAAGCCGACGATCGCGTGGCCGCGGGTATCGATGCCGCGCCGCACGATCGCGCGGATGACCGCATTCAGACCGGGGCAATCCCCCCCGCCGGTGAGCACTCCGACCCGCACTGCCCGGGTAGTCAAGCAGGGCCTCGTCACAATGCTCTGCTTGCCCCCCCGGAGGCTCACAGCGACGCTCTCGACATTGGCCGCTGCCGCCCTTGTCACGTCCGGGCTCGGCGGTTGCCTGGGGAGCAACGGTGACGACGAGCCCGCCCGCGTGCCGGGCAGGTCCGCGACCGTGTATCTGAGCCTCCCGCGCGACGGGGTCTCGGCGCCCGCGGGCCGCGCGGTCGAGGCCGGCGCCCGGCTCGCGCTCGAGGACGCGGGCAGCCGGGCGGGAAAGATGCGGATCCGGCTGCGCACCGTGAGCACCACCGAGAAAGGCGAGCTGGCCTGGGATCCGGGGCTCGTGAACGCCAACGCCGACAGGGCCAAGGACGACCCCCGGGCGATCGCCTACCTCGGCGAGCTCGACCTGGGTGCCTCCGCGATCTCGATGCCCATCCTGAACGAGGCGCACCTGCTTCAGGTATCTCCCGAGGACGGGCTCACCAGCCTCACCAGCACCCCGCCCGGCCGCCCCAGAGCGGCTCCGGAGCGGCTGTGGCCGAGCGGCGAGCGCAACTTCGTGCGGCTCGTGCCGCGCGACCTCCTGCAGGCCGAGACGCTGGTCGACCTGCTCGGCGAGCGGGGCGTCGAGCGGCCAGCCGTGGTGTTCGACCAGGAGATCTACGGCCGCGAGCTGGCCGCTCAGATCATCGCGCGCCTGCGCCGGGCCGGCCACGAGCCGGTGGACTCCGAGGAGTACCGGGGCAAGGTCGACGAGATCGGCGACCTGGTGGACGGCATGGCCGAGGCGCGGCCCGATGCGATCGTCTACGCGGGCGTGGCGGGCCCGGGCACGGGCCCTTTGCTCGCCGCCATCGACATGCGGATGCCCGGGGTGGCGGTGTACGCCACGGCGGGCGTGCTGGCGCGCGATCCGAAGCGGCCGTTCCCGGTGGCGCCGCTGAGCGTGGAGGCACTCACCTCGGTCCGGGCGCGCGCCGAGCTGAACGCGGCGGGACGCCGGGTGATGCGCCGCGCGCGCCGCACAGGGGGGCCGGGGGCGGACCGGCCCGAGGCGGTGTACGGCTACGAGGCGATGCGAGTGATCCTGGACGCGGTTCGGGCCGGCGGACGCGACCGCGAGCGGGTGACCAGGGCGGCCTTGGCGATGCGGGAGCGCCGCTCGGCGCTCGGGACCTACAGCCTGCGCGGCACCGGCGACACCGGCGACGAGCGCCAGTACCTGTATTCCCTGCACGACGGGCGCTTCCGGTTCGTGCGCGAGATCGGCTAGCCCGGACGCCCGGCGGGGCCCGAGTACCCCCTCCGGAAGCAGGTTGTCTCCCGGTTAAGCCGGGATCTACCCGATTGTGACCGCCGCGGGTGGTGCTTAGGATGCCGCGGCAGGTTGGAGCTATCTCCCTTAGGAGGGAACATCTTGAAGGTACGTTGGCTGGCAATGTGCGCCTGCCTCTTCGGCGCCTTCGCCCTGGGCATGACCGCCTGCGGTGGCGATGACGACGATGATGACGGCGGCGGCGGTGGCGGCGGTGGCAACGCCGTAAATGTCTATTCCTCGCTCCCGCTTCAGGGCGCCTCGAGGCCGCAGACGACCGCGATGGTCGAGGGCATCAAGCTCGCGGTTGAGCAGGTGGGTGGTAAGGCTGGGGATACGACGGTGAAGTACACGTCGTTGGATGATTCGACGGCGCAGGCGGGTACGTGGACGCCGGAGGCGGCGTCGGCGAATGCGCGCAAGGTGGCGCAGGACGACAGTGCGGTGGCGTATATCGGTGAGTTCAACTCGGGGGCGTCGGCGATTTCGATCCCGATTCTCAACGAGGTGCCGGTGGCGCAGGTCAGTCCGGCCAATACGGCGGTGGGTTTGACGTCGGATGAGCCGGGGGCCGATAAGGGCGAGCCGGATAAGTACTACCCGACCGGCAGCCGCAATTATTTGCGGATTGTGCCTAAGGACACGATTCAGGGCGCGGCTTTGGCTTCGCTTATGAAGGAGGATGGTTGCCAGTCGGCGTACATCCTCAATGACAAGGAGGTCTACGGGGCTGGTCTGGCGCGCAACATCGAGGGCGCGGCGGGCGAGATCGGGCTGAAGATCGCGGGCAACGAGGGCATCGACCCCAAGGCCCCCAACTTCCGCTCCCAGGCCTCCACGGTCAAGAGCTCCGGCGCCGACTGCTTCGTCTTCTCCGGCATCACCGCCAACGGGGCCGTCCAGCTGTACAAGGACGTCGACGCTGCCGGTATCACGAAGCTGTACGGGCCCGACGGCGTGGCCGAGTCCGGGTTCTCCGATCCGAAGGAGGGCGGCATCCCCGCCGACGTGGCCAAGAACGTGCAGGTCTCGGTGGCGACGCTGTCGCCGGACGAGTACCCGCCGGAGGGACGCAAGTTCTTCTCCGACTTCAAGAAGAAGTACGGCGAGGCCAATCCGGATCCGTACGCGATCTACGGTTACGAGGCCATGAAGCTCGTGATCGACACCTGCAAGGAGCTCGGTGCCGACTGCTCCGACAAGCAGGCGATGATCGACGCGCTGTTCCAGACCAAGGGACGCAAGTCGGTGCTCGGCACCTACGACATCGACGAGAACGGCGACACCACGCTGACTGACTACGGGATCTACAAGATCGAGGGCGGCGAGCTCACCTTCGAGAAGACGATCCAGGCAGCAGGCGGCTGATCGCCAAGGCCGTGTGACGCAACCGGGGGGCGGATGACCTTGTCGTCCGCCCCCCGTTTCTGATTGGATCCGCAGTAAGGGAGGGTCCTTGGAAGCGAGCAGCGACGCAGCACGCCTGCCGGTTCGGGCGAACACCGGCGACAGGATTCGCAAGTACATCGGCGACTACGGGCTGATCGCGCTGCTGCTCGTGATGCCCGTCGTCTACGGATTCCAGGACATCTCGAACGACGGCAGCCTGGCCCGCCTGGGCAACAACGTCGTCGACGGCCTCTCCAACGGCGCCATCTGGGCTCTCGTAGCGCTGGGATACACCCTCGTCTACGGAATCATCGAGCTGATCAACTTCGCCCACGGCGAGGTCTTCATGCTCGGCTCGCTCGTGTCGGCTGGCCTGTTCGGCACGATCGGGCTCACCGCCGCCACCGGCGTCGGCGGCCTCGTTGTCGGCCTCCTGCTCGTCCTCGTGCTCGCGATGCTCGCGAGCGGCTCGCTCAACGTGATGATCGAACGGGTGGCCTACCGGCCCTTACGCAGCGCACCGAAGTTAGCCCCGCTGATCACGGCGGTGGGCTTCAGCTTCATCCTCCAGAACGTCGGCATCCTGTGGATCGGCGGCTCGCCGGAGGGTATCCCGGACCTCATCAACGCCCAGAAGGAACTGGTCAACATCAGCGGGGTGTCGATCTCGCAGGGCGACGTGCTCGCCGTGGCGGCCACGATCCCGCTGGTCTTCATGCTCACCACCTTCATCAGCCAGAGCCGGCTGGGCAAGGCCATGCGCGCGACGGCTCAGGACCCTGAGGCGGCGCGCCTGATGGGCATCAACGTGGACACCACGATCTCCGCGACCTTCCTGCTGGGCGGGCTCATGGCCGGCGCCGCGGGCCTGATCTATGCGCTCTACCAGACCACGATCTGGTACCTCCAGGGCTTCCAGGCCGGGCTGATCGCCTTCACGGCGGCCGTGATGGGCGGCATCGGCAACCTCTGGGGTGCCGTGCTGGGCGGCTTCATCATCGGGATCATCCAGCAGATCTCCGACAACCGGATCGGTGGGGAATGGACCCCGGCGATCGTGTTCGCCTACCTGGTGCTGATCATGGTCTTCCGCCCGCAGGGCCTCCTGGGTGAGGAGACGAGGGAGGCCGGATGAGCGCCCTGACAACACCGCAGCGCGGCAGCGGCCTGAAGACCGACAGGCGCACCCTGCTTGCCCTGGGCGCTGGACTCGTGGTGGCGCTGTGGATGGGCGACCAGATCGAGATGAACCTGTTCATGGCCTTCGTGCTGTGGGCGCTGATCGCCGTCCGTACGGTGTTCCACGAGAACGTGCTCGTGAGCCGCCTGTCGATCGCGGCGCTGGCCGTCTGGGCGATCGCACTACCGTTCTTCCAGGACTCGGGCGGAGGCTTCCTCGAGGACGCCACGCTGGCGCTGGCCTACGCCTGCATGGCTCTCGGCCTCAACATCATCGTCGGCTTCGCCGGACTGCTCGACCTGGGCTACGTGGCGTTCTTCGCCCTGGGCGCGCTCACCGCCGGCTGGTTCATGTCCGGCTTCTTCGCGGACGCGAACGGGGGCGAGGGCTTGTCTCTCTTCGTCGGCGAGCCGGCCTCCATCCTGCCCGGCATCCACTTCAACTTCCTGCTGGTGATCATCATCGCGATGGTCATCACCACGATCGCCGGGATGCTGATCGGCTTACCCACGCTACGCCTGCGCGGCGACTACATCGCGATCGTCACGCTCGCCTTCGGCGAGATCGTCGGCCGAATCGTCATCAACGGCGACGAGATCACGCTCGGCGGGGAGAAGCTCACCAACGGGCGCCAGGGCATCACCCCGATCGACAAGATCGACCTGCCGTTCCTGGAACCGTTCAAATCGCTGGACCTCAGACCCTGGTACTTCGTCGCGCTGGCGCTCGTCTTCGTTGCGCTGTTCGTGAACTACCGCCTGCGCGACTCGCGCCTGGGCCGGGCCTGGATCGCGCTGCGCGAGGACGAGGTGGCGGCGGCGTCGATGGGGGTGCCGCTGGTTAAGACGAAGCTGTTTGCCTACGGCACCGGTGCGGCTTTCGGCGGCGTGACCGGTGTGTTCCTCGCCTCCTACCTCAACACGGTCAACGCGGACCAGTTCCTGTTCTCCTTCTCGATCTTCGTCCTGTCGATGGTGATCCTCGGAGGGCTGGGCTCGATCGAGGGCGTGGTGCTGGGCGCGATCGTGCTCTCGTTCATCAACAACAACCTGATCCCCGACGTCTTCAACGACTACCCGTCGAAGCTGGGCCTCGACTTCGACCTCACCGAGCTGTCCTTCGGGATCTTCGGCTTCCTCCTCGTGATCATGATGGTGCTGCGGCCCGAGGGCCTGATACCCGAACGAAGACGGCAGCTCGAGCTGCGCGAGGGCGTGGGCGCCGGCGACACCGAGCTCGGTGGCGACGAGACCATGTACGAGGCCCGCGGGTGACCGCGTCGGAGGCGAGCACCCAGCCGGCCGAAGGCAACGGCGGGACGCTGCTCGAGGCTCAGAACGTGTCCAAGGTCTTCGGCGGGCTGGTGGCGGTCGAGGACGTGAGCTTCACCATCCCCGAGCGCGGGATCGTGTCCATCATCGGTCCGAACGGGGCCGGCAAGACGACGTTCTTCAACATGCTCACCGGTCTCTACAAGCCGAGCTTCGGGCGGATCTCGTTCGCCGGCCGCAACATCACCGGGCGCCGGCCCGATCTGATCATGAAGGACGGGGTGGCCCGGACCTTCCAGAACATCCGGCTGTTCGGCACCATGACCGCGCTCGAGAACGTGATGGTGGGCCAGCACGCGCGCATGCGGGCCGGCCTGTTCGGCTCCATCCTGCGTGTGCCCCGCGTGCGGCGCGAGGAGCGGGAGGTCCGCGAGCAGGCGCGCGAGATGCTCAATTACGTGGGCATCGCCGAGTCGGAGCACGACACGATCTCGGTGGGCCTCTCCTACGGCGACCAGCGCCGCCTCGAGATCGCCCGTGCGCTGTCCTCCGAGCCCAAGCTGCTGCTCCTCGACGAGCCCACCGCGGGCATGAACCCCCAGGAGTCGGCCGAGCTGACCCAGTTCATGAACCGCCTGCGTGACGAGAAGGGCCTCACGATCCTGCTGATCGAGCACGACATGCAGGTGATCATGGAGGTGTCCGAGCGGATCACGGTGCTCGACCACGGCCAGAAGATCGCCGAGGGCTCGCCGGCCGACGTGCGCGCCAACCCGCGGGTTGTGGAGGCCTACCTCGGCAAGCAGGGAGCGGCGGAGGCCGAGGCCGGCGCGGCCAGGCGCGAGAGCTCCCGGCAACAGGGGGATGAGGGCTGATGCCTCTGCTCGAGGTCACCGACCTCCACACCTTCTACGGCAACATCGAGGCCCTCAAGGGGATCTCGATCACCGTGGAAGAGGGCGAGGTGGTCACGCTCATCGGCTCCAACGGCGCCGGCAAGTCCACCACCCTGCGTTCGATCTCCGGTCTCACCCCGCCGCGCCAGGGGACGATCCGCTTCAACGATCAGGAGATCGGTGAGGTGCCGCCTCAGGAGATCGTGGAGATGGGCATCTCGCTGTCGCCGGAGGGGCGTCACATATTCCCCCGCATGTCCGTGCGCGAGAACCTGGAGCTCGGCGCGTACCTGCGCCGCGACAAGGACGGCATCGGCAACGACCTCGACCGGGTCTTCGCCCTCTTTCCCCGCCTCAAGGAGCGAGAGAAGCAGAAGGGCGGCACGATGTCGGGCGGCGAACAGCAGATGCTGGCGATCGGCCGCGCGCTGATGGCCAACCCCAAGCTGCTGCTGCTCGATGAGCCGTCGATGGGAATCGCGCCGATCCTCGTGGAGCGCATCTACGAGACGATCGCCGAGATCAATCGCCAGGGCACTACGATCCTGCTCGTGGAGCAGAACGCCAACTACGCCCTCGACGTGTCCAAGCGCGGCTACGTGCTCGAGACCGGCGCGGTGGCGCTCGAGGACAAGTCGAGTGAGCTGCGGACCAATCCCGAAGTGCAGAGGGCATACCTGGGCGCATGAGATTCGAACTCGCAGTCATCGGAGCAAAGGCGCTCTGGCTCACCTATCTGTGGCTGGCGTCGGCGATCGTCGCCTCCTACCTGTCGCACAGGAAGGGCTACGGCGAGAAGCTGGGGCTGGCCTTCGGCCTGCTGCTGTCCCTCCTAGGCGCTGTCATCTGGCTCGTCTGGCCGGCCAAGTCCGACTCGCGCTGGAAGCTGCAGGGGCCGTTCGGAAGCGGCGGGAAGACCGTGGCCGAGCTGCGGGCCGAGCAACAGGCCCTGCACGACAGCTCCGACTAGCCCGTCGCGTCGCGCAGCGCGTTCTCCAGGTCCGGGCGCCGAAACGTGTAGCCGAGCTCGGTGAGGCGCTTCGGAACGGCCCGCTGGCCGGTTGTGACGATCTCCGCCATCTCGCCGTAGAGGGTCTTGACCGCGAAGCCGGGGATCGGCGCGAAGGCTGGGCGGTGAAGTACGCGGCCGAGGGCCTTGGACAGCTCGCCGTTGGTCACCGGTTCCGGTGCGGTCACGTTCAGCGGACCGTCCGCGGCCTCCGTGTCGAGCGCGAACACGATCGCGCCCACCACGTCGTCGAGGTGGACCCAGGGCACGTACTGGCTACCGCCGGCCACCGGCCCGCCGATGCCCAGCTTGAAGAACGGCAGCATCTTCTCGAGGGCTCCGCCGCTCTGCGACATCACCACGCCCGTGCGCGCGAGCGCCACGCGCATTCCGAGCTCACGGGCCTTCCCGGCCTCCGCCTCCCAATCGGCGGTCACGCGAGCGAGGAAGTCGTCCGCCGCGGGCTCGGACTCGTCGAGCCGCTCGTCCCCGTGCGCGCCGTACCAGCCGGTGGCGGACTGGGAGACGAGCACCTTCGGCCGCTCGCCTTCGGGGAGCTCGCCCAGCGCCTCCACCAGGTTGCGCGTCGACAGCACCCGTGAGTCGCGGATCTCGCGCTTCACATCGTCGGTCCAGCGCTGCGCCACCGTCTCGCCGAGCAGATGGACGACGCCGTCGCGGCCGCGGAGGGAATCGAGCGGCGGCCGCTCTGCCTTCGGGTCCTTCCACTCCTGGGCCTCGACGCCGAGGGCGGCCGACGCTCGGCCTGCGTCGCGAGACAGCGCGGTCACCTCGTCGCCGCGCTCGCGGAGCTCGTCCTTGACTGCCCGACCGATCGTGCCGGTGGCTCCTGTGATTGTGACTCGCATCAACCGATGGCGGCGCGCTCGACCGTCGGCTGATCCGGTTCGGCCTCGTTCCCGGCCGCGCGCGCGGCCACCTCTGCTACGGCGCTGGCCACCGCCTGGCTCACATCGCGGTTGAACACGCTCGGGATGATGTAGTCCTCGTCCAACTCGTCGTCTGAGACCACCCGGGCGATTCCCTGGGCCGCAGCGAGCTTCATTTCCTCGGTGATCGCGGTGGAGCGCGCATCGAGCGCGCCCCGGAAGACGCCGGGGAAGGCGAGCACGTTGTTGATCTGGTTGGGATAGTCGGAGCGGCCGGTGGCCATCACCCGCACGTGAGGGGCGGCGTCCTCGGGCCGCACCTCCGGGTTGGGGTTCGCCATGGCGAACACGAACGGGTCCGGGTTCATGCGCTGGAGGTCGTGGGCGTCGATGATGCCGGGCCCCGACAGGCCGATGAACAGATCCGTGGCCTCGATCACCTCGCGCGGCTGGCCCTCGCGGCGGCCCGGGTTGGTGTTCTCCGCCAGCCAGCGCTTGGGCGCGTTCATCGAGCCCGCCGCGTAGTCGTCACGGCCCGCGTGGATCGCGCCGAAGCGGTCACAGGCCACGATCGAGGTCACGCCCGCGTCCAGCAGGATCTTGGCCACGGCCACGCCGGCGGCTCCCGCGCCCACCATCACGACCTCGAGCCCCTCCATCCGGCGGCCGGTGAGCCGGCACGCGTTGATCAGGGCGGCCAGCGTGACGATCGCGGTGCCGTGCTGGTCGTCGTGGAACACGGGGATGTCGAGGGCGTCCTTGAGCCGCTGCTCGATCTCGAAGCAGCGCGGCGAGGAGATGTCCTCGAGGTTGATGCCGCCGAAGGTGGGCGACATCCGGATCACCGTCTCCACGATCTCGTCGACGTCCTTGGTGTTCAGGCAGATCGGGAAGGCGTCCACGTCGGCGAACTCCTTGAAGAGCATCGCCTTGCCCTCCATCACGGGCATCGCGGCCTCGGGACCGATGTCGCCGAGGCCGAGCACCGCCGTGCCGTCGGACACCACGGCCACCGTGTTGGCCTTGATCGTGTACTTGAAGGCCTTCTGGCGGTTCTCGGCGATCGCGGTGCACACGCGCGCGACGCCCGGCGTGTAGGCCATGGAGAGGTCGTCGCGGGTCTTGACCGGCATGTTGAGCCCGGTGTGGATCTTGCCGCGGCGATGGACCTCGAAGGTGCGGTCGGTGATCTCCACGAGGTCCGCGTCCCTGACGGCCTGGACGGCCGAGATCACCTGTCCGCGGTGCTCGACCGACCAGCATTCGACGGTGATCTCACGCAGCGTGCGCTCGCCCCTGGCGTCGACCGTGTCCACAGCCACGATCGCGCCACCCGCGCGGGTGATCGCGGCGGTCACGCGCCCGAGTGCGCCGCCGCTGCGGCCGGGCAGGGCCACTCGCAGCGTGAGGGAGAACTGGGCGGATGGAGAGGCCACGACGGTCAGGCCATCATAGGGCCGTGCCGGAGCCGCCTCTGATGTGAGAACTGCCGCGAAATCGGGTAACAAATCGCACATGGGAACTCGGGATCACGCTCAAACCTGCAAGCGCGCCGTGCTGACGGCGCTGGCCGTCGCCGCCGGCCTGATCGCGGCCGTGCCCGCCCAGGCGGCGCCCGGCCCGCCCTCTCCGGGCGATCCCGGCCTCGGCGACCGGCTCTTCCCCGAGCTCGGCAACGGCGGCTACGACACGCGCCACTACGACCTGTCCATGTCCTACGCCACGGACGCGCCCGACACCAGCGTGAGCGGCGAGGTGGACATCCGCGCCCGCGCCGAGCAGTCGCTCTCCTCCTTCAACCTCGACTTCGACGGCGACTCGGTCGAGGGCGTCTGGGTCAACGGCCGTCGCGCCGAATGGACGCTCGACGGGGAGGAGCTCGTGATCACTCCCCGGCGGCCACTGCGCAACCGCGAGCGCTTTCACGTGACCGTCGACTTCACGGGCCATCCCGTGATCCCGGCGCCGGACGACAACTCCCCTTCGGCTGGTTCACCACCGTCGACGGGTCGGTCACGGCCGGCCAGCCCGACCGTTCCCACGAGATCTTCCCGTCCAACGACCATCCCTCCGACAAGGCCACGTACTCGTTCCGCCTCGAGGTGCCCGAGGGCGTGACCGCGGTGGCCAATGGGACCTTCACGGGGAGCCGGACGCGGGGCGGGCGCACGACGCTGGCGCTACGAGCTGCGCCAGCCGATGGCCAGCCAGCTCGTCCAGCTGGCCGTGGGCGACCTCGACGTGATCGAGCGGGGCCGCCGGCGCGGGGTGCACGTGCGCGACGTGGTGCCGTCGCAGCGCGAGCCGTGGCTCGACGAGCGCTCTGGCGCGGACGCCGAGCCACCTGGACTGGATGACCGACCAAGTCGGGCGCTACCCGTTCGACGAGTACGGCATCCTCGCCGCCGACCAGGTCTTCAGCTACGCGCTCGAGACCCAGACGCTGTCGCTGCACCCGGCGTTCCTGTTCGACCCGGGGATCTTCACCCCGGACGGGTACGAGCCGATCATGGTCCACGAGCTCGCCCATCAGTGGTTCGGCGACAGCGTGGCGGTCAGGTACTGGAGCGACATCTGGCTGAGCGAGGGCCACGCCACCTGGTACGAGTGGAACTACGCCGACGAGTTCTACGGCGTCGATTTCACGGAGCGGATGCGGGCGGCGTATGCCCAGGGCGACACCCTGCGTGCCCAGTACGGCCCTGTGGCCCTGCCCACGAGCAACGAGCTGTTCGACCTGTTCAGCCCCAACGTCTACGACGGCGGAGCGCTGGTTCTGTACGCGCTGCGCCAGGTGATCGGCGACGAGACCTTCCAGAGGCTGGAGCGTCGCTGGGCGCAGGACTTCGCAGGCGAGTCGGCGGACACCGAGGACTTCATCGCCTTCGCCTCCAAGGTCTCCCACCGCGACCTGCGCGGCTTCCTGCGCAGGTGGCTGTACGGCACCACGACGCCGCCGATGCCCGGCCATCCGGACTGGACCGTGGATCCGGTCGCAGCGCCGGCCGCGCAGGCCAAGTCGAGCAGTGGAGCGCTCGAGGCGGAGCGCGGAGCGCTGAAGACCTTCAGGCGTTGAGCAGCACGGCGCGGCCCACCCGTGGCGGCGGGCCGCGCCGATAGGGTTGAGTGGTGCCCGACGAGAGCCCCAGAGAACTGCTCCTGATCGACGGGAACAGCCTCGTCTACCGCGCTTTCTTTGCCCTGCCGGAGTCGATCGCCACGTCCAAGGGGCAGCCCACGAACGCGATCCTCGGCTTCGCGTCGATGCTCGTGAAGATGATCACCGACCTCGGCGTCAAGCCGACCCTGGTGGTCTGGGACGCCGGCATGTCGGGCCGCGAGGAGGTCTACGCGGAGTACAAGGGCCACCGCGACTCGCGACCCGATCTGCTGCAGGAGCAGTGGCCGCACATGCACCCGCTCGTCGACGCCTTCGGCTACGAGAACGTGAAGGTCGCGGGCTACGAGGCCGACGACGTGATCGCCACACTGGCCCGGCAGGCCCGCGAGCACGGGATCGAGGTCTCCGTGCTCACGGGCGATCGCGACCTGTTCCAGCTGATCGAGCCGGGCGTACAGGTGATCGCCACCGGGCGCGGCGTGACCGACACGAAGGTCTACGACCGCGAGGCGGTGATCGACCGCTACGGCATCCCGCCCGAGCTGGTGCCCGACTTCGTGGGCCTCAAGGGCGACACCTCCGACAACATCCCCGGCGTACCGGGGATCGGGGAGAAGACCGCCTCGCAGCTCTTGCAGGAGTGGGGCGATCTCGAGGGTGTGCTGTCGAACATCGACTCGATCTCCGGGGCCAAGCGCAAGCAGAACCTCACCGAGCACGCGGAGAACGCGCGCATCTCGAAGCAGCTCGCCACAGCGGTGCGCGACGTGGACGTGGAGGTGGACCTGGATGGCGTGGTGGCGCGCGAGCCCGACCGCTCGCGCCTGCGCGAGACCTTCCGTGAGTTCGAGCTGCGCGCCCCTCTCGAGCGTCTGGAGGAGGCGCTCGGCGAGGATGACGCGGCGCCGGCCGAGCGCGTCGAAGAGCTCATCCGGGTACGAGCCCGCACGGTTCCCCTGGCCGAGCTCGCTGATCTCGAGGGCGAGTTCGTGGCGGTGGCCGCGCTGCGACCGGGGGAGGAGCCCGACGAGGCGGCGCCGGCGGTCGCGGCGGGCAGCGATCTCGATCTGACCGATCCGGACGCCCCGCCGCTCGATCCGGAGGCGGACGCCGAGCTGGACCCCGAGGCTGCTGCGGCGTCCATCCAGGCGCCGACCGCGGTGGCCACTCCGTCCACCGGCGGCTCTCCTCAGGGCACGTTCGACCTCGACGCCGCCACCCGCGGCCCGCTCACCGTGGCCGCGTGGGCGGGGGAGGAGCTGCTCGTGGCGGAGGCCGAGACGCTGGCCGCCTTCGCGCTGGCCCGCGGCGAGCGGCCGCTGGTGGCCCACGACTGGAAGACGATCGCCGCCGCCGACGAGCCCTGCGACTCCCCGCCGCTCGAGCACGACACGATGGTGGCGGCCTACCTGATCGACCCGGCCCGGCGCGGCTACCCGCTCGACGAGCTGGCCACCGAGAGCGGCCTCGGAGCAGAGGTCGATGGCGCCGACGGCGTGGCCGAGCGCGCCGTGCTCACCCGGGTGCTGGCGGAGCGCCAGCGCGCCCGCCTCGAGGAGGACGGGCTCACGGATCTGCTCACCGGCGTGGAGCTCCCGCTGGTCGACGTGCTGGTGGAGATGGAGCGGGCCGGTGTGCGGCTCGACGTGTCGCGCCTATCGGAGATCAGCCGGCGCTTCGCCACGCGCGCCGTGGAGCTGGAGCGCCGCGTCTGGGACCTCGCCGGCGAGGAGTTCACCATCGGCTCGCCCCAGCAGCTCGCGCCGATCCTGTTCGAGAAGCTCGGGCTGTCGCGCAAGCGCCGCGGCAAGACGGGCTTCTCCACCGACGCCCGGGTGCTCCAGGCGATCCGCGACGAGCACGAGATCGTGCCGGCGATAGAGGAATGGCGCGAGGTCACCAAGCTCAAGTCCACCTACCTCGACGCCTTCCCCGAGCTGATCGCGAGCGACGGCCGCCTGCACACCACCTTCAACCAGACCGCCACGGCCACCGGGCGCCTGTCGAGCACCAATCCCAACCTGCAGAACATCCCGATCCGCACCGAGCAGGGACGCGAGATCCGCGCCTGCTTCGTGGCCGACGACGGCCAGCGGCTGATCTCGGCCGACTACTCGCAGGTCGAGCTGCGCCTGCTCGCGCACATCGCGGAGGAGCCGGTGCTCAAGGAAATCTTCCGCCGCGGCGAGGACGTGCACACCGCCACGGCCGAGGCGATCCTCGGCGGAAAGACAGACCCGGGCACTCGCTCCAAGGCCAAGATGGTCAACTACGGGATCGTGTACGGGCTGTCGGCATACGGTCTGGCCGACCGGCTCCAGATCCCCCAGGAGGAGGCGCAGGAGTTCATCGACCGCTACTTCGAGCGCTTCCCGAAGGTCAAGGAGTTCATCGAGTCGACGATCGAGCAGGCCCGCGACGAGGGCCACGTGACCACGCTGTTCGGGCGCATCCGGCGGGTGCCCGAGCTGCGCTCGCGCCAGTTCCAGACGCGCTCGCTGGGGGAGCGCCTGGCGGTGAACATGGTGATTCAGGGCACGGCGGCGGACATCATCAAGCTGGCCATGGTGCGGGCCCGCAACAGTCTCCGCGAGGCCGGGCTGGAGACCCGGCTGGTGCTCCAGATCCACGACGAGCTGCTCTTTGAGGGTCCCAAGGCCGAGGTCGAGCAGGCGTCCGAGATCGTCACGCGAGAGATGGCGGACGCGTTCGAGATGGACCCGCCGCTAGAGGTGGACCTGGGGGTTGGCGAGAACTGGCTCGAGGCCAAGTGAGCAAGGAGGTCGCTGTACTGCTCACCGTCGCCGCGGGCGGCCTGGTGGCCGCGCAGGCGCCGGCCAACAACGTCATCTCGAACAACGTCGGGAGCCTCGGCGCCGCGCTGATCAGCTTCCTCGTCGGCACCGCGATCATCCTGGTGCTGACCTTCACCGTCGGCGGCGGGCTGGAGGGCGACGAGGGCGCGCAATCGCCCGACTGGTACTACTGGATCCTCGGCGGAGTAGGCGGCGCGGCGATCGTCCTGATCACGCTGATCACCGTGCGGCAGCTGGGAGCGGGAGGGGCCACCGCGGCGGTGATCGCGGGCCAGCTCGCCCTCTCCGTGGTGCTCGACCGCGCCGGCGTGCTCGGCCTGGACGAGCGTGCGATCACCTGGGAGAAGCTGCTCGGGATCGCGCTGCTCGCCGCGGGCACCGTCCTGGTCGTGCGCGACTAGGCGCCGCGCTGTTCGATTTGAACGATCATCGATCATCGACTACGCTCGGGACTCGACCTTCGTCCTGCGCTCGTGCCGGACTTTCGAGCCAGCCCGGAGGGCTCTCCCGGGGGAAAAGGCCGGCGCCCCGACAGGCGCCGGCCTGGAGAGCGGTCGCCGCCGGTTTGAACGATCTCAAGCTCGAGAAGTAGGGTGCAAGAGCACGCAGGCGGCCCGGCGACGGGAGCGCCGGCCGCTTGCGCGGCTTGTGCTTGCGAGCAGATCATCGATTATCTAGGATCGCCCGAGGACAGGCGTTCCAGCGGAGGAGGAGCAGATGGCGGTCACCGGCGCGGGCGAGGAGGTGCTCGGCACCTTCCACGGGAGCGACGAGTTCCCGATCGAGTGGGACGAGGGCGAGAAGGAGCTCTTCTGGATCTACGACGACCTGCACTGTCCCAACCCCGTGTCGCCGATGTTCTTCGACATCGGTGGCTGGTGGCTCACCTGCGACCACATGTTCCGCCGCTTCGGCACGCCCTTCGCCTGTGACTGGGTGGCCAAGGAGATCAACGGCTACGTCTACACCGCGGCGATCCCGTCGGACGCGGCGATCCACTCGGAGGCCACCGAGTACCAGTCGCGCTACGTGCCCCGCGTGCCGCGCGACCCGGCCCACGCCGAGAAGATCGGCGCCTACCTCGGCTGGGTGCTTCCGCACTACGCGGAGAACTTCCTCGACTGGTGGAGCCAGCGCCTGCGCCCCGAGATCGAGCGCAACTTCGAGTACCTCGACGGCTTCGACACCGACAGCGCCTCCTTCCTAGACATGGCGGTCCTGCTCGAGGATGCGATCGACATCCACGATCGCCACTGGAAGATCCACTGGATGCTCAACTTCGCCCAGTTCGCCTCGACCCAGGCGCTCAACGGCCTGCTGGAGGAGGAGAAGGGCGAGGCGGCCGCTGCGCTCATGGGCCGTCTGCAGAGCTCGGTGGCCGACCGCAACTGGGACTCGATCGAGGACCTCTGGAAGATGAAGGAGGAGATCAAGGACGACGATGAGCTGTCGCGCGCCTTCGAGGGCGACACCGCCGCGGCGGTGATGGAGGCACTTCAGGCCTCGGAGGGCGGGCAGCGCTTCATCGAGGAGCGAATCGAGCCGCATCAGCAGGCCTACGGCTACAAGGCGATCTGGTCTCACGAGTTCGCCTTCCGCACCTGGGTGGAGGACCCGGCGCCGATGGTCGAGGCGGTGAAGGGCTACCTGGCGACCGACTACGACTACCCGTCCAACATCGCCTCGGTCCGGGACGACCTCGAGGCGGCGAAGGTGGAGGCGCTCGAGGGCGTGGAGGGCGACGAGCTGCGTTCGGCGCTCGAGCGCTCGCTGAGCATGAACCCGCTCACGCCGGACCACCACTTCTACATCGACCAGGGCACCAACGCGCGGCTGCGCCTGGTGCTGATGGCGATCGCCCGCAAGCTCGTCGAGGCCGGCGCGCTCGACGACCCCGAGGACGTGATGTACCTGCGCTACAACGAGCTGCGGCTGCTGATGGCCGACCAGTCGTCGCTCGACGCCCGGGATCTGGTGGGCGATCGCCGCGACGAGCTCGAGGAGGCGTCGGCCAAGCGCCCGCCGTCGTGGGTCGGAACCGCCACCCAGCCCGCGCTCGACTTCCCCTACAACGCGCTCTGGGGCTTTCCCGAGAAGTTCCACGCGGGTGAGCCCTCGACGACGGGGGAGGTCAAGGGCCTGGCCGCGTCGCCGGGCGTGGTGGAGGGCCCAGCGCGCTTCGTGCACTCGCTCGACGAGTTCGACCAGGTCAAGGACGGCGAGATCCTCGTCTGCCGGATGACCAACCCGGCCTGGGTGGTGCTGTTCACGAAGATCTCCGGCCTGGTGACCGAGGCGGGCGGGGCGGTGTCCCATCCCGCCGTGGTTGCGCGCGAGTTCGGGATCCCCGCGGTGGTGGGCACCACCAACGCCGGCGACCGCATCGCCACCGGCGACCGCATCCGCGTGAACGGCGGCACGGGCGTGGTCGAGATCCTGTCCTGAGGTGACGAGCAGCGACCCCGAGTGGATTGCGCCGGTCACCCTCGAGGAGGCCCTCTCCGTGCGCGGCGAGCGGGGCGACGAGGCCACGGTGCTGGCGGGCGGCACGTTCCTGGCCATCCTGATGAACCAGGACCTGCTCGCCCCGGCGGCGCTGCTGTCCCTGGGCGGAGTGCGGGGCATCGACTACATCGAGGAGGTGGAGGGCGAGCTGCGCCTCGGAGCCATGGCCCGGCATCGTGACGTCGAGCGCTCGGCGGTCGTGCGCGACGGCTGGCCGGTGCTGGCCCGCGCCTTCTCGCTCGTGGCCAGCCCGCGCGTGCGCAACCAGGCGACCGTGGGGGGCGTGCTCGCCGACGCCGACTACGCGTCCGATCCCCCGGCGGTGCTGGCCGCGCTGGACGCACGGGCGGTGCTGCGCTCGAGCCGCGGCACCCGCACCGTGCCGATCGGCGAGCTGATCCTCGGCTTCTACGAGACCTGCATCGAGCCCGACGAGCTGCTGGTGGAGGTGCGCGTGCCGCCGTGTCCCACACGGGCCGTGTACCGCAAGTTCCGCTCGCGCTCGAGCGAGGACCGGCCGTGCGTGGCCGTGGCGGCCGCGCGCGGCGACGACGGCCTGCGCGTGGTGGTGGGTGCGGTGTCCGACCGCCCCCGTGAGCTGCCAGAGGTGCTCGCCCTCGCCGGCAACGGGGCGCCCGGCTCGGGCGAGGCGGCCGAGATCGCCCGCCGCTACGCGCGGGAGATCGAGCCGCTGGCGGACTCCCGCGGCTCGTCGGCCTACCGGCGCCGGATCATCGAGGTGGAGGTCAGGCGCGCCGTGGAGGCTGTCGGGTGAGCGACCCACGGGTAAACGGAGCGATCCGCTACTCCCAGGACGTGGAGCTGCCCGGCGCGTGGCACGCCGCCTTCGTCCGCTCCCCCCATCCGCACGCCCACGTGCGCGGGGTCGACGCCTCGGGGCTGCCGGAGGATGCCGTCGCTCTCCTGCCGGAGGACGTCGACGGCCTCGGCCGCTACGGCTGCCAGCTGAAGGATCAGACCGTGCTGCCGGCCACCGCGCGCTTCGCGGGCGACATCGTCGCGGCGGTAGCCGCTCCCACGCCGGCACTTGCCCGCGAGGCCGCGCACACGCTGGAGGTCGACTACGAGGAGCTCCCCGCCGTGCTCGACCCGCTGTCCGCCGTGGCGGAGGGCGCCCCGCTCCTTCATCCCGAGGGCGGCTCGTCGGCGGAGGACGCGGTCTCCATCGGAGTGCGGCCGCTCGAGAACACCAACGTCTGCCATCGCTTCCGGCTGGTGCAGGGCGAGGTGGACGAGGGTCTCTCCTGCTCTTCGGTGGTGGTCGACGAGACCTTTCGCGTGGCCGGGGCCCAGCACGCCCCGATGGAGCCGCACGCCACCGCGGCGCGCTGGCTGCCGGACGGGCGCCTCGAGCTGCACACCGGCACGCAGACCCCGTTCAACCTGCGCGCCGACCTGGCCGGCGTGTTCGCGATGGACGAGGAGCGCATCCGCGTGGTGGCGCCGCCCATGGGCGGCTCGTTCGGGGCCAAGACCTTCACGCGCCTCGAGGCCGTGGTGGCCTGCCTTTCGCGCAAGGCCGGCCGGCCGGTCAAGGCGGTGCTCGACCGCGCCGAGGAGTGGGTGACCCTGAACCGGCATCCCGCCCTGGTGCGCGTGCGGCTCGGCGCCCGGCTGGACGGCACGCTGGTGGCCAAGCAGCTCGACTGCTGGGTCGACACGGGCGCCTATGCCGACTGCGGTCCAGGCGTGGCCACCAAGCTCGGCTACGCCGGGGTGGGGCCCTACCGGATCCCGCACGTGCGCGTGGACGCGCTGGCGGTGTACACGAACCTTCCGCCCAACGGCGCCTTCCGCGGCTACGGCGCCACGCAGTCGGTGTGGGCCTCGGAGCGGGCGATGGACCTGCTGGCCGAGCGGCTGGGCATGAGCCCGCTCGAGCTGCGGCGCAAGAACCTGCTGCACGACGGCGATCGCTTCGCCACCGGCGAGGTGATGCACGACGTCCACTTCGAGGAGTGCCTTCAGGCCGCTGCCGACGCGGTCGGCTACGAGCGCGACCCGCACGGCAAGGGCCTGTGCGTGCTGCTCAAAGGGATGCAGACCCCGAGCCGGGCCGCCATCGCCGTCGAGCGGACGCCCGTGGGCTACGTGGTCCGCAGCGCGTCCTGCGAGATGGGCCAGGGCGTGCGCCAGTCGCTGCGCGTCATGGGGGCCGAGCTGCTGGGCTGCGAGCCCGGTCAGATCGAGGTGCCGGACCCCGACACCGACAGCTCCCCCTACGACACCCGGACCACGTCGAGCCGCTCGACCCACATGATGGGCCGCGCGCTGGTCGAGGCGGTGGCCGACCTGAACTCGAACGGCGGCGAGCGCGGCTACGGCGAGGTGGTCAACGACGGCGGGCTCGACCCGGACACCGGGCAGGGGATCGCCTCGACCCACTGGCATCAGGGCGCCGCCGCGGCGCACGTGCTGGTGGACGAGGAAACGGGTGAGGTGTCCGTGGAGCGGCTGCACGCAGCCGTGTACGCCGGGCGGGTTGTGGACCGCAAGGGCGCCGAGCTCCAGAACGAGGGCTCGATGATCATGGGCCTTGGCACCGCGCTCCTCGAACAGGTGGAGCAGGCCGACGGCCAGCTCAGCGGCACCAACCTCTCGGACTACAACGTGCCCGCGATCGGCGACATGCCCGGACGGCTCACCCACCAGCTGATCGAGAGCGAGGGCGCCGAGGCTCACGGCCTGGGGGAGACCGCGTTGCCGCCCGTGCCCGCGGCGATCGGCAACGCGCTCGGCTCGCTCGGGCTCAACCTCACCGAGCTGCCGATGACGGCGGAGCGCGTTCTCGAAGCCGCCGACTCGCTCAACGGCAGGGACCCGGCGTGATCGTCGAGCTGCTCCTGAACGGCCGCCGCGCCGAGCTCGAGGCGGGCAGCGCGGAGACCCTCCTCGTGACGCTGCGGCGCGAGGGCCTTCTGAGCGTCCGCGCCACCTGCGGCATCGGGGTCTGTGGCGCCTGCACGGTCCTGCTGGACGGCGAGCCGGTGTCGGGCTGCCTGCTGCTCACCGCCCAGGCCGGCGGCCGCGAGGTCACCACGGTGGAGGGGCTGGCCCCGGACGATCCGGTGCCCGCGGCGTTCACCGAGGAGCGCGCCTTCCAGTGCGGCTATTGCACGCCCGGCATGGTGCTCACCGCCTCCAGCCTGCTGCGCGAGCGTCCGCAGCCGAGCGACGACGAGATCGCCGAGGCGCTGGGCGGCAACCTCTGCCGCTGCGGCTGCTACGTGAAGATCGCCGACGCCGTGAGGCGGGCCGCCGCGTGAGGCTCGTGACCTATGACGCCGGGGCGGGGCCGAGGGTGGGAGCGCTCGAGGGCGATGCCGTGGCCGACCTCGGCTTCGAGGGCGACATGGTGGCCTTCATCGAGGCGGGCGCGCCCGCGGGCACGCCGCGGCCGGTGGATGCCGCGCGGCTGCTGGCTCCGCTGAGGCCACGCTCGCTGCGCGACTTCCTCGCCTTCGAGGGCCACCTGAAGGGTGCCCTGGGCCGTCTCGGGCGTGAGATCCCCGACGAGTGGTACGAGGTGCCCGCCTACTACAAGGGCATGCCCGACACCGTGATCGGACCGGAGGAGACGATCCCCTGGCCGGCCTGGACCGACCGGCTCGACCACGAGCTCGAGCTGGCAGCCGTGATCGGGCGCCGTTGCCGCGACGTGCCCGCCGCCGAAGCCGACGCCTGCATCTTCGGCTACACGATCTGGAACGACGTGTCGGCGCGGGACGTGCAGACCCGGGAGCTGCCCGTGGGCATGGGGCCGGGCAAGGCCAAGGACTGGGACGGCTCGAACGTGCTCGGCCCCTGCCTGGTGACCGCCGACGAGGTGGACGGCGGCAACCTGGGTATGCGGGTCCGGGTGAACGGCGAGCAGTGGGGCGAGGACACGAGTGCGAGCATGCACCACCGCTTTGCCGACCTGATCGCGTACTCGTCGCGCAGCCAGACCCTGTATCCCGGCGAGGTGCTCGGCTCGGGCACCGCCGCGGGCGGATCGGGGCTCGAGCTCGACCGCCGGCTCGAGCCGGGCGACGTGGTGGAGCTCGAGATCGACGGCATCGGCGTTCTGCGAAACCGAATCGGAGCGAAGGGAGAAGCCTGAATGGCCTACGTGGTATCCGCGCTGTGGCGCGCCAACGAGGGTGAGGAGGACCGGATCGCACGGGTGATCGAGGAGATGACCGCTCCGTCGCGGGCCGAGCCCGGCAACGTCTTCTACCAGGCCCAGCGCAGCATCGAGGACCCGCGCCTCTTCTACCTGTACGAGCAGTACGTGGACGAGGCGGGCTACGAGGCGCACCAGAGCTCGGAGCACTTCCAGCGGCTCGTGGTGGGCGAGGCGATCCCGAACCTCGAGTCCCGCGAGCGGAGCTTCTACGAGACCATGATCGACGAGGCCGGGGGGCTGGGGTGAAGCTCGAGAACGAGCTCACCGTGCCGGCATCCGTCGAGGAGGCGTGGCGGGTGCTCCTCGACGTCGAGCGGGTGGCGCCGTGCCTGCCGGGGGCGAGCATCGAGAGCTCCGACGGCGACAGCTTCAAGGGCACGATGAAGGTCAAGATCGGGCCGATCGCCGCCACCTACGACGGCACCATCGAGATAGCCGAGGCCGACGAGGCCGCGCGCCGTGCCGTGCTGCGCGCCCGGGCACGCGACGCCCGCGGACGCGGCGGCGCGGAGGCCACGATCACCTCGACCATGGCGGAGGTGTCCGGCGGCACGCGCGTGAACGTCGAGACCGACCTGAGCGTGACCGGACCGGCCGCCCAGTTCGGCCGCGGCGTGATGCAGGAGGTGAGCGCGAAGATGATGGACCGCTTCGCCGACTGCCTCGCCGGCCAGATGGGAGTGGAGGAGCCGGCCGCCGCTGCGGCCGCGGCGGACGCCACGACGGACGCCGAGCCGGCCGCCGCGGAGGCAGTGGCGAGCGAGGTTCCGACCGCGGCCGCTCTCCCCGGCGACGTGCCCGAGCCGCCGCCGAGCGAGACCCGTGTGCGGCTCCCCGGAGGCGGCGAGGCCCCAATCGGCGCCCGGCCCGCCGAACCGGAGCCCGCCGCTGCGCCCGAGCGCCCGACCGAGGAGGTGCTCGACCTCGGCGAGTTGAGCGGCGGCGCGGTGATCAAGCGCGCACTGCCGGTGCTGGGAGCGCTGGCGCTCGGCGTGGGCCTGGCGATCGTGCTGAGGGCGAGGAGCCGGCGATGACCGAGCCGGCGTCCAGCGAGGCTCTCCCGTTCGCGCGCCCCAACCTCCGCGAGCAGATCAAGGACGTGATCCTGCAGCGCATCGTGGAGGGCAGCTACGAGCCGGGCAGCCGGCTCGTGGAGACCCGCATCGCCCAGGAGCTCGGCGTGAGCCAGGCGCCGGTGCGCGAGGCCCTGCGCGACCTCGAGCAGCTCGGCTGCGTGGTGCACGAGCCCTACCGCGGCTGCTCGGTGCGAGCCTTCTCGGCCGCGGAGCTGATGGACGCGTTCCCGGTGCGCGCCGCCCTCGAGGCTCTGGCCGCCCGGCTGGCCGCGGAGCGCATCAGCGTGGCCGCCCTCGACGAGCTCGCGGCGCTGATCGAGCGCATGCGCGCGGCCGCCCGTGCGGACGACGCGCACGAGCAGTCGCAGGCCAACGCGTCGTTCCACGCGACGATCGTGCGCGCCTCGGGCAACGAGACGCTGGTGCGCCAGTGGAGCATGCTCGAGCCGTACTCGCGCACGTATCTGACGGTGTCGCGGCCGGGCATCGACCTGATCGACCTGTCCGAGCGCCACCTGCCGATCCTCGATGCGCTTCGCCGGCGCGACCCCGAGGGTGCGGCCCAGGCGATGCACGACCATCTGATGGGTGCGGCCGAGCTCCTGCGTTCGAGCGAGGACGACAGCTCGTGAGGCGCATCGTCGACCTCTCCATGCCGGTCCACGCCGACATGCTCACCTTCCCCCGGGTCCCGCCCCCGGCGCTGGCCGTGCTCGAGACGCACGAGCAGTTCGCGGAGCGGATCGGGGCCGCCGAGTTCGGCGTGACCTCGCTCACCGCCCACTGCCTGGTGGTGCAGGACGACCACGTGGGCACGCACTGCGACGCCCGTCGCCACATCGTGCCCGACGCGGGCGGCCCGGAGACGATCCCGCTCGACTGGTGCGTCAGCGACGGCGTGCTGCTCGACTTCACCGCCGCCGAGAGCGGGCACGGCATCACGCCCGCCGAGGTGGAGGCCGAGCTCGAGCGCATCGAGTACACGCTCAAAGAGCGCGACATCGTGGTGATCCACACCGGTGCCGGGGCCTACAACAGCGAGGAGCGCTACAAGACCGACCACCCCGGAATGACCGCGGAGGCCACGCGCTGGCTGATCGAGCGGGGCGTGCGGATGATGGGCATCGACGCCATCACGTTCGATCCGCCCGTGTGGGCGATGTTCGAGCGCAAGCAGTTCTGGGAGGCGCACCGGGTGATGTGGGACGAGGAGTACTGGCACCTGGAGAACCTCATGAACCTCGAGCAGATCGGCCGGCCCCACGGCTTCCAGCTCGTGGTGTTGCCGGTCAAGTGGGTCGGCACCACCGCCGCGCCGGTACGGGCGATCGCGATCGTGGACGAATGAGCGTCCTGCGCTTCTCCGAGCCGGGCTGCCGGGAGGTCGACACGGCGGGCGGCAAGGGTGCCTCCCTGGCGCGCATGGCCGAGCTGGGACTGCCGGTGCCGCCCGGCTTCGTGGTCGCGGCGGGCTCGCTGGCCGACAGCCTGCCCGACGGCGGCGAGGAGCTGCGCGGGCTGCTGGCGGACGGCGCGGGCGCCGAGGCGGCCGAGAGCGCTCAGGCGCTCATCCAGGCCGCCGAGCCACCGTCTGAGCTGCACGAGGCGGTAAAAGGCGCGCACGCCGAGCTGGGCGGCGACGTACACGTGGCGGTGCGCTCGAGCGCCTGCGCCGAGGACTCCGAGACCGCCAGCTACGCCGGCCAGCAGGAGACCTATCTGCACGTGCGCGGCGTGGACGACGTGATGAGCCGGGTGCGCGACTGCTGGGCCTCGTTCTTCTCCGAGCGCGCGCTGTTCTACCGCGAGCGCAAGGGCTCGCTCGACGACATTGCCATGGCGGTGGTGGTGCAGCGCATGGTGGCCGCGGACGTGGCCGGCGTCCTGTTCACGATCGACCCGGTGCGCCGGCGCCGTGACCGCATGGTGGTGGAGGCGGTGTTCGGGCTCGGCGAGGCGGCGGTGTCCGGCCAGGTGACGCCCGATCACTTCGTGCTCTCGCGCGAGGGGAAGGTCAAGAAGGAGCAGATCACGGTGCAGCCCTTCGCCATCGTCAGCGCTCCCGACGGCGGTACCACCGAGCGCGAGCTCTCCCAGGAGGAGGGCGGCGCGGCCACCCTCGACGGCGAGACCCTGCGCGCGCTGGCCGAGCTCGGCGCCGGCCTGGAGGAGCAGCTGGGCGCGCCGCAGGACATCGAGTGGGCGCTCGAGGACGGCGAGCTGTACGTGCTCCAGGCGCGGCCGGTGACCACGTGAGCCAGCTGGTCGAGCGCGCGCGGGCCTGGATGGCCGAGGTGCACCCCCATTACCGCCACATGGTGCGGACGCTCGACTGGGCGGACTGGATCGACCCCGACGCGAGCGAGGCGGTGCGCATCGCCGCGGTGACCCACGACGCCGAGCGGGCCTACCCGGACCGCGAGGCCGGCTGGGACTCGGCCGTGTCCTGGGACGACCCCGACTACAACCGCTGGCACCAGGATCGCTGTGCCGAGATCGTGGCCCGCTGGCTGCGCGAGCAGCAGGCCGAGCCCGCGCTCGTGGATGAGGTCGAATCGCTCGTGCGCGTGCACGAGGACGGCGGCTGGCCCGAGGCGGACGTGGTGCAGGCGGCCGACTCGCTCTCCTTTCTGGAGACGATGGTCGACGTGATCGCGGCCTGGGTGCAGTCGGGGCGGGCGCCGCGGGCCAACGCCGAGGGCAAGGCCCGTCACTCGCTCGAGCGAATCTCCAGCTCGTTGCCGCGAGCGCGCGAGGAGGCGGCCCCGATGGTGGCCGCCGCGCTGCAGCGGCTGGCCGCCGTTCCCGCTCCCGATGAGGTGCTCGCCGCGCTGGGCCTGGTGCGGCGCGGCCAGGTGTTCTCGCTGGCGCGCGACCGCTTCCCGCGCATGCCGCTGTTTCCCGGGCATCCCACCTTCGAGGTCCTCTCCTACCGCACTCCGCAGGGCATCCGCGCGGCGGGCGACGAGCCCTGGGGACCGCGCAACGAGGCCGGCCTCGGCTACATGTCCGAGCTGGTGATGGGCACCACTCACAGCGGCGCCCACATCGACGCCCACGCCCATATGACCATCGGCGCGGGCGATCGCTGGAACGGCGGCGCTGCGGCGGAGCACCTCGGGGACTTCGGGCCCCTCCGCGGCGACGCCACCGAGATACCGCCGCTGTGGCGGCGCGGTGTGCTCTACGACGTGCCGTCCCACCGCGGCGTGCCCTTCCTCGGCCGGGGGGAGCCCGTGCCCGCCGCCGAGCTGGAGGCCATCGAGGAGTCGACCGGGGTCGCGGCGGGGGCGGGCGACGTGGCGCTCGTGCGCACCGGCTACATGCGCCATTGGCCCGACGAAGAGCGGATGGCCGAGCATCGCGGCCCGGGCCCGGACGCCTCCGCCGCCCGGCTGCTGGCGGAGCGGGGGGTGGTGGCCACCGGCTCGGACACCGAGACCTACGAGGTGCAGCCCGCGCCCGAGCCCGGGGAGCCATCCAACCCGCAGCCGGTCCACACGCTGCTTCTGATCGAACGGGGGATCTACATCATGGAAAGCCTGGACCTCGAGGAGCTGGCCGCGGCCGGCGCGCACGAGTTCCTGTTCGTGGCGCTGCCGCTGCGGATCCGCGGCGCCACCGGCTCGATGATCGATCCCGTGGCGGTCGTCTAGATGCGCGCGCTCGTGGTGCAGGAGCCGGAGCGCTTCTCGGTGGAGGACGTGCCGCGCCCCGAGCCCGGGCCCTTCGAGGTGCTCTGCCGGGTGAAGGCCGTGGCCATCTGCGGCACCGACCCGCACATCATCGCCGGCGACTATCCCGGCTTCTGGCCCAAGGAGTTCCCCTTCATCCCCGGCCACGAGTGGGTGGGCGAGGTGGTGGAGCTCGGCCCGCGCGCGGCCGACCTGGGCTGGGAGACCGGCATCCGCGTGGCCGGCACCTCGCACGCGGGCTGCGGCTACTGCCGGCTGTGCGTGGAGGGCCGCTACAACCTCTGCGAGAACTTCGGCGACGAGCGCCTGCACCGCCAGTACGGGCACTACACCCAGGGCTCCTACGCCGACTACGTGGTCCACTCGGTCAAGAGCGTGTTCCGTGTGCCGGACTCGCTCTCCGACGAGGAGGCGGCCATGCTCGACCCCACCTCGATCGCGCTGCACACGGTCAAGCGCGGCGGCCAGGCGCCGGGCGACACCGTGGCCGTGGTGGGCCCCGGCGTAATGGGCCTGCTGGTGGCCGAATGCGCGCGCGCCCTCGGCGCCGCGCGCGTGATCGTGGTGGGCCGCGGCGCCCGCCTGGCCAAGGCGGGCGAGCTCGGGCACGAGACGGTCGACTTCACGGCCGAGGACCCGGTGGAGGGGGTGCGCGAACGCACCGGCGGCCGCGGTGCGGACGTGGCCATCGAATGCTCGGGCGACCCGGAGGCGGTGGGACGCTGCATCGACACCGTCCGCAAGGGCGGCCGCGTGGCCGTGATCGGCATCCCGCTCGAACCGGCCCCGATCCCGCTGCGCCGGCTCGTGCTGGACGAGATCGAGCTCACCGGCGTGCGAGCGGCGGCCGGTGAGATGCCCGAGGCGATCGCGATGGTGGCGGCCGGGCGGCTGCGGCTGGCCGAGCTCGTGACGCATCGCTTCGCGCTCGAGGACTTCGCGGACGCATACCGCGTGTTCACCGAGCGGGAGGACGGCGCTCTCAAGGTGATCGTCCGGCCGTGAGGGGTCGCCGAGGCCCGCTGCTTGGCCTGCGAGCGGGCGGTGCCCGCGAGCATTCCGCTCTCGTCCTGCTGGCAATGTTCCTGGGCGCCCTGGCTCTGCGCCCTCAGCTGGTGGGCGTGGGTCCGCTGCTGCCGGAGATCGACGACGACCTCGGCGTCTCGCATGCCGTTGCCGGCCTGCTCGGGACGATCCCGGTGTTGTGCATGGGGCTCTTCGCTCCGCCGGCGGCCTACGTGTCGGCGCGACTGGGCACGCGCGGTGCCGTGGCTGCCTGCCTGGCGGGGATAGCCGTGTTCGGCATCGCTCGCGCTGCGGCCCCGGGCGCGCCGCTGGTGCTCGCCCTCACCTTTCCCATCGGCGTCGGCATGGGGCTCGCCGGGGCGATCCTGCCGGTGGCGGTCAAGGAACGCTTCGCGGACCGGCCCGCGTTCGCCAGCGGCATCTACACCACCGGCATCAACATGGGAGCGGCTCTCTCGTCCGCCCTGGCGGTACCGGTGGCCGCCGCCTGGGGTGGCTGGCGCGCCGCGTTCGCGGCGTTCTCGGTCTGCACGATCCTGTTCTTCGTCGCCTGGCTGGTGTTCACGCCGTCCGAGCGCGAGCCGGTGCAGGCCGAGCCGCCGCCGCGGCTGCCCTGGCGCCGGCGCGTGGTCTGGGGGCTGGCTGCGGTGTTCGCCCTGCAGTCGGTCGTCTACTACGGCTTGGTCTCGTGGATGCCGGACTCGTTCCAGGAGCGCGGTTGGAGCGACGCGTCCGCCGGCGCTCTGCTCGGCGTGATGGCAGTGGCCGCCCTGCCCAGCGGACTGCTGGTGCCCTTCCTGGCCGACCGCGGCGGCTCGCGGCGCCAGTGGCTGACGCTCTGTGCCGGCGCCCTGCTGGTGGCCACCATCGGCATAGCCGCGCTACCGGGCGGCGGCTTTGCCTGGGCCATACTCGCGGGGCTCGGCATAGGCGCGACCTTCCCGCTCACGATGACGCTCCCGCTCGACGTAGCCCGTGACCCCGCGGACACCGGCGCCGTGGTGGGCCTGATGCTGGGAGCCGGGTACACCATCACCGCGGTGGGGCCGATCCTGCTCGGCGCCGTGCGCGACGCCACCGGCTCGTTCTCCGCCAGCCTCTGGGTGCTGGTGGCCGTGGCCGCGGGATTCGTCGCGTCGGTGTTGCCGCTCTCGCCGTCGCGACTGCGCCCAGCGGACCGCGAGCGAGTGCAGGCGGAGGCGATGGTCCGGTGAGCCTCGACCCGGTGTTCCTGTCCTGCGCGGTCACCGGCGGCATGAGCGTGCCCGGCCAGAGCGCCGCGATACCGGTGACCCCGGAGGAGATCGTGGAGTCGGCGGTGGGGGCCTCGAACGCCGGAGCGGCGATCGTGCACGTGCACGTTCGGGAGCCCGAGACGGGCAAGCCCGTGGCCGACCTCGCGCTGTTCCGCGAGGTGCTGGCCGGAATCGGCCAGCGCTGTGACGTGATCGTCCAGCCCACGAGCGGCGGCGGGGTGGGGATGACTATCGAGGAGCGCGCCCGTGTGGTCACCGAGTGCCGGCCCGAGATGGCGACGTTCAACTGCGGCAGCTTCAACTTCGGGATCTTCCAGGTGCATCACCGGCCCGAGATGGCCGACTGGGAGGTCGAGTACCTGGAGTCGACCCGGGACTACGTGTTCCGCAACACCTTCCGTGACCTGTACAGGCTCTCCGAGCTGTTCCGGGAGGCCGGGACCAAGCCGGAGTACGAGGTGTACGACGTCGGCCACCTCTACAACCTCCATCACCTGGCCGAGCAGGATCTGGTCGACTTTCCCTTCCACGTGCAGTTCGTGCTCGGCGTGCTCGGGGCCAACGCCGCGTCCATCGACCAGCTGCTCCACATGCGCCGGACGGCGATCTCCCTGTTCGGCGAGGAGCGCTTCACCTGGTCGGCGGCCGGTGTTGGCTACCCGGGCCAGTTCCATCTCGCGGCCACCGCGCTGATGCTGGGCGGTCACATGAGGGTGGGTCTGGAGGACAACCTGCGCGTAACCGCCGACAGGCGCGCCGGCTCGAACGCCGAGCTGGTGGAGAAGGCGGTGGCACTCGCGCCCCAGCTCGACCGGCGCCCGGCCGACGCCGGCGAGGCGCGCTCGCTGCTGGGACTGGCCGCGCGCGGCGACTGACGGGGGACGCCCCCGCCCCGAGTGGGTACAACATGAGCCATGGGACGAACGGGCGATCCCTGGCCGAGCGGCGGCGAGCGCACCCGCTCCGAGGTGCGCGACATCTTCGCGCAGCACGCCGAGCGGGCCGGCAACTCGGCCACGCCGCCCGGCGAGGAGCAGCGGCGTCATGCCCTACCCGGTTTCCTGAAGCTGCCCGTGAGCCTCTGGCGGATCCTGCCTCGCGGAGGCAAGATCGCCGTCGGAGCTCTCGGCGTGGCCCTCGCCATCGTGCTCGCGATGCTCGTTCCGCCCGCCCTCGAGAACGGCGACGAGAACCGCAACAACCAGCGCCGAGCGGCGGCGGCCAACCTCGAGCGCATGCGGCTGGCGCTGGTCGAGGATCAGCGCCCCCGCCGGGCCACGCTGGCGGTGCCGGTGCGCGTGGGCGACGTGGAGCGTGCCGTGGGCGCCGACTACTCACGCCGCGTGCGGGCCGGCCAGCTCGACGGCCCGGCCGGCGCCACGAGCTGCCGCCCCGTGGTGGGCCGGCAGGAGCCGGGGGCCATCGTCCTCACCTGCCTGGCCCGTCAGGGCGACTCGAGCGGCGTCTACGGCGACCGCAAGCTCGTGACCGGGTACCGCTTCCGGGCCCGCGTGGTGGAGGCCACTGGCGCGACGGCGTGGTGCAAGGAGAACCCGCGCCCGCTCCACCCCGACCAGGAGGAGTTCGTGACGGTGCCCCTGTCGAGGGCGTGCACGGGCTGATCAGGGGGAAGCCAGGGGGGACGTCGCCGGCCGGCCCGTGAGCTGCTCGATGGCGTCCGCGCCCGCTCGTGCGCCGCCCGCGCGCGCGAACCCGTCGGCGACCCTCCGTGCCCCCGCGGTCTTGGACATCGCCTCTCGCACCTTCTTCCGGAGACGTTCAGAGTTCAGGCGCCCGGCGCGCAACGAGCTGCCCGCGCCCGCCATCACGACCCGCCGCGCCACCTCGAGCTGGTCGCGGCCGAACGGAACGGCGCACACCGGTACCCCTGCCGCCAGAGCCTTTTGCGTGGCTCCCATACCCCCGTGGGTCACGGCGCAGACGGCGCGCCCCAGCACGGGTCCGTGGGGGAGAAACGGCAGCACGTGCGAATGCGGGCCGGACGAGATGCCCGCGTTCGTCCCGGCGGGCAGGGTGGCCACGAGGTGCACCGGCTCGCCCGCAAGTGCCTCGAGAGCGGTGCTCACGAGGCGCCCGTCGTCCTGGAACTCGGACGAGGTGGTCACGAGCACGAGCGGGCGGTCGACCTCGCCGAGCCAGGCCGGAGGCTCGGAGGGTGGCTCCCACACTCCGGGGCCGACGAGTCGGATGTTCGGCGGCCAGTCGGAGCGGGGGTACTCGAACGGCTCGGCCGTGAGGTAGAGGACCAGGGGAGCGCTCGCGAACACGCCGGCCACACTCTCGATCGGCGCCAGTCCGAGATCGGCGCGGACGCCGTTCATGGGGGGAAGGAGGACGCGCTCGAAGGATCGTCGGAGGAGCGGGCCGAGCACTCGGTCGCGCATCCTGCCGGCCGGGCCGGCCGCGGGCGCCCAGCCGGGGCCGAAGGGGGGCACTCCCGGCGAGGGCAGCGGGAGGGGATAGGGAAACCAGGAGGCCCAGGGGAGATCGCCCGCCTCGGCGGCGGCGAGGGCGCCCCACGCCTGACCGTCGACGAGCAGCACGTCAGGGTCCTCGGCGGCGATCGCCGATCTCAGGTCGGCCACCTCGGGCCCGGCGCGGCGGCTGAAGACGGCGATGGCACGCTTGATCGCGCCCTGCGGCGTGCGCGCCTTGTAGTCGTCGTGCTCCAGCGCCTCGATCGCCGGGTCGATGGGCCTCGCCCGGAACCCCAGCGCGCTGACCGTCTCGACCTGCGAGGCCAGCGTGCGGACCGACAGATCGTGCCCACGGTCGGCGAGCTCCAGCAGGGTGGGCACGATCGGGTACAGATGTCCGCGTGCGGGGGTGGTGTAGACCAGTACCTTCGCCATCAGGCGTCCTCCTCGAGTCCTTCGATCAGTTCTGTAATGGCGCGCTCAACCTGCTTGCGAGACAGGCGCGTGTCGCGCCGCAGCAGCTTCCACACGTACACGTCCGTGACGGCAACGAGCTGAGCGCTCAGCAGGCCCCGCTCGCTACCGCCGCGCCGCTCGAGCTGGGGTGCGAAGGTGCGCTGAACCCATTGCCTGTGCAACATCCTGCCGCGCCCGACGATCTCCGCGATCAGGGGGCTCGCGTCCTCTTCCGCGAGCAGGCGAAGCGCCCGGTCGCCGTCCTTCTCATAGTGCGCGACGAGGTTGCGCACGGCCCCGTCGACGTCCCCCACTGGCGCCCGGTCGCGCTCCGATCGCACGCGCTCGGTGGCGCGCTCGGCGGCGGCGGAGACCAAGCCGTCCTTGGAGCCGAAACGGCGAATGACGGTCTGCACCGTGACCCCGGCTTCGGCAGCCACGTCCTGCAGGTGGAGCTTGTCGAGCGGGCGTGACCAGAACAGCTCCTCGGCGGCGTCGAGGATCCGCTCGCCGGTGGCGGCGGCCGTCTCGGCGCGAGCGGTCATCCGGTAGGGGCGGCGTGCCGCGACCGAAGAATTCATATAAATCAAACTAACACGAATATCGCCCGCGCCGGGGACCGACCGTCCGTCAGCTTCAGGCGGCCGCGCGAGCTCTCGGCCTCTGGCCTACCAGCGATGGGCGTGGCGCTGTTCCGGCGAACTCCGGCGGCGCAATGTCCAGGTAGTGCCCGAAGGACCAGTCCACGAAGCGCTTCCAGGCCATTCCTCTGACCGCCCGGTCGAGCAGCCGTGGCGGGACCCGGGGTACCGCGCGCTGGGCCGCGAGCATGCAGTCGAACTTCCAGCGGTGAGAGGCCGAGAAGTCGCCGTAGCGCACCAGCGCCTGGGCCGTGGTCTGGCGGCCCTCGATCACCTCGCGCAGCTCCCGCCCGCAGGCGATGCCGAAGTAGAGCGCCGTGCGGATGCCCTCGGCCGTGAGCGGCAGGCAGTGACCCGCGGAGTCGCCGCAGAAGAAGATCCCGTCGTCGCTGGCCGCCCGCAGCCGATGCGGGATCCAGTTGCCCTGGTAGCGCACCGGGTCGCGCTCGAGGTCCTCGGCGAGCAGCACGGTCGTGTCCTTCACGTGGAAGCGCGGATCGAAGGAGCCCACGCCGATGCGCAGCTCCTCACCGGCCGGGAAGCTCCAGCCGTACCCGGCGGGCACATAGCGCCGGTCGATCCAAAGCTCCAGATCCTCACTGCTGCCGTGAGGGTGCACCTCGAGGCCGCGCGAGAGCGGGGCGTCGGGCGGCTGGTAGCCGTTGCCGAGCACACGGCGCCAGCCCAGCGCATCGACGATGAGAGGAGCGCTGAGATCGCCCCGGTCGGTGTGCACCACGTTGCCGCTGCGGCCGTCGACCTTGGCTGTCTCGAAGTCCGCATCGCACTGCTCCCACAGCAGACGGCAGAGCTCGGGGTAGTCGAAGGTGGAGAAGGTCCAGGGCAGCTCGAAGTGCGAGGTGCCGAAGGGTGTGTGCAGCACGAGCCTGCCGAAGGTCTGGCGGTGCGAGCCCATCAGCCCCATCGCGCGCAGCCATTCGGTGGGTATGCCGCAGGCGGAGGTCTGGCGCTCGCCGATCTCGTAGCGGTCCAGCACCAGGACCCGGGCCCCGCTGCCGGCGAGCTCGCGGGCCACCGCCAGCCCGGCGAAGCTGGCTCCGCAGACGATCACGTCGTGGTCGCCGGACAGGGGGGTGCGGTCAGCGCCGCGCAGAGTGCGTCGAACGGGCATGACAACCGCAGGGTACTGACCGGCTTGCGATCGCTAGGCTAGTCCGCTGAGTGCCGGAACTACAGACTGCTACTGAACCTCGCGCCGTCGAGGGCTCGGGGGGGCTGCTCCTCGAGATCGACGGCCAGATCGTCCCCAATTACGACGCCACCATCGTCCCCTTCGACGAGGGCGACGTGGTGTCTGGGAAGGTCGTGCGCATAGACCAGGACGAGGTCCTGGTCGACATCGGCTACAAGAGCGAGGGCGTCATTCCGATGAATGAGCTCTCGATCCGCAAGTCGGTGGATCCGCACGACGAGGTCGAGCTGGGGGAGGAGGTCGACGCCCTCGTCCTCACCAAGGAGGATCAGGACGGGCGCCTCGTCCTCTCCAAGAAGCGCGCCCGCTTCGAGAAGGCCTGGCGCAAGATCGAGGCCGCCGCCGAGTCCGGCGAGCCGGTGGAGGGCACCGTGATCGAGGTCGTCAAGGGCGGCCTGATCATCGATCTCGGGGTGCGCGGCTTCCTGCCCGCCTCGCTCGTCGACATCCGCCGCGTGCAGAACCTCGACGAGTTCCTCGGCACGAAGATCGAGTGCAAGGTGATCGAGCTCAACCGCTCGCGCAACAACGTGGTGCTCTCGCGCCGCGCGGTGCTCGAGGAGGAGCGCAAGGAGGTCCGCCAGCAGATCCTGGACCGGCTGCAGCCGGGCATGGTCGTGGAGGGTGCGATCTCCAACATCGTCGACTTCGGCGCCTTCGTGGACCTGGATGGCATCGACGGCCTCATTCACATCTCCGAGCTGTCCTGGTCGCACGTGAACCACCCCTCCGAGATCCTGTCGATCGGCGACGTCGTTCCGGTCAAGGTCCTCGACATCGACCGCGACCGCCAGCGCATCTCACTGGGTCTCAAGCAGACCCAGGAGGACCCGTGGCAACGGGTGATCGACACCTACCGCATCGGGGACGAGCTCGAGGGCAAGGTCACCAAGGTCGTGACCTTCGGCGCCTTCGTGGAGATCATGGACGGCGTCGAGGGGCTCGTGCACATCTCCGAGCTCGCCCACCATCACGTGGAGAACCCCCGCGAGATCGTCGAGCCCGGCCAGGACGTGCGCGTGAAGATCCTCGAGATCGACTCCGAGCGCCGGCGGCTGTCGCTGTCGGTCAAGCGGGTGGAGGAGCAGCTGGCCCACATCAAGTCGGCCGCCGCCGCAGGCGCCGCCGCCGCGGGCGTGCCCGAGGAGATCGGCGACGTGCCCGACCTGGGCCTCTCCGAGGACGTGTTCGCCGGGCCGCAGGTCAGCGGCGCCGACGATCTGCGCGCCGCGCTGTCCGGAGTCCAGACTTCGGAAGAGCCGGCCGGCGCCACGGAGGCTCCGGCCACCGAGCCCGAGGCCGCCGAGGAGACCCCGGAGGCCGAGGCGCAGGAGGAGACCACCGAGGCCGACGTGGCCGAGGTGACCCCGGAGGCCGAGGCTCCCGAGGCCGACAGTCCGGAGACGGAGACCCCGGACGCCGAGGCGCCCGACGCACCGGAGCCGGAAGCCGCCCGGAGCCGGAAGCCGCCGCGGAGCCGGAAGCCGCCGCGGAGCCGGAAGCCGCCGCCGATGCCGGCGAGCCGGCTCCCGAGGGCACGGATTCGCCCGACCAGGTCGACGAGCAGCCCTCCGAATAGACGGTGCCCGCGGGTCGGGAGCCTGTCCCGTTCGTCGGGTTGACCGGCGGGCTGGGGGCGGGCAAGTCCGAGGCGCTGCAGGCCCTCGGCGAGCTGGGAGCGGCCACGCTCTCCACCGACGCCGTGGTGCACGAGCTGCTCCTGTCCGACGAGATGCGCGACGCGGTGATCGAGCGCCTCGGTCCGGGGGTGGCGCCCGCAGGCAGCCTCGACCGGACCCGGATCGCAGAACGCGTCTTCGGTGATGACGACGCCCGGAGCTGGCTCGAAGGCGTCCTGTGGCCGCGCGTGGGTGAGCGTGTCAGCCTGTGGCGCGCGGCGGTCGACACGGCCGAGCCCGCACCACGAGCCGCGGTGGTGGAGGTGCCGCTGCTGTTCGAATCCGGCATGGAGAAGGCGTTCGATGCGACGATCGCCGTGGTCGCCGACGAGTCGCTGCGCCGCGAGCGCGCGTCGGCACGAGGCCACGCCGCCGCGGACGAGCGCGCCGGACGCCAGCTTTCCCAGGACGAGAAGGCGCAAAGAGCGGACTTCCTGGTCCGCAACGACGGGACGCTTGACGAGTTGAGGCAGGCACTGTCCCGAGTACTTGCGAAACTCGACTCGACGCCCTCATGAGCTCACAAGCCGCTCGCATCGCCCGCCGCCGCACGCCGGCCCGGACGAGGCGCCGCCGCCTCGGCGTCCTCGTCGTCGCCGCCGCGCTGGCCGGCGCCCTGGTGGCCGCGCTCGCCGGCGTGGGACCCCTCGGCGAGGCGGTCCGCGAGTTCACGCTGCCGCTGCGCCACGACGACATCATCCGTCAGCAGGCCTCGGACAAGGACCTCGACCCGGCGCTGATCGCCGGGGTGATCTACGAGGAGTCGCGCTTCCGGGATCAGACCTCTCACGCCGGGGCACGGGGCCTGATGCAGATCACGCCCGAGACGGCCGCGTTCATCGCCCGGCAGTCGGGCGGCAGCCGCTTCACGCAGGCCGACCTGGCCACGCCCCAGATCAACATCGCCTACGGCGCCTATTTCCTGCGTTACCTGATCGATCACTACGAGGGCAACGAGGACGCCGCTCTCGCCGCCTACAACGCCGGCATCACGAACGTCGACGGCTGGGTCGACGAGGCGGGCGGGGTGGAGGGCTTCGAGGTGGGGCAGCACGTGCCGTTCCCCGAGACCCGGGCGTACGTGAACAACGTCCAGGAACGCCGCGAGCAGTACCGCGACCACTACGGCGACGAATTAGGGCTATGAGCTCGAGGACGCTGGCGCCCGTGGCCGACGCGATATAGGGTGGACCGCGCCTTGCCCGCCGGACTTGCTCTCTCCCGCCGCGGCTTCATCGCCGGGGCCAGCGGACTCGCCCTCGCCACAGCGGCCGGAGGGCCCACCGCCCTGGCCGCGCGTCCCAAGCGCAAGCCCAGCCTGCGCGCAGGGAGCTTCCCCGAGGGCGTGATCTCCGGCGATCCCACGCCCGACGCCATCACGCTGTGGACGCGGGTGCACGACGTGGAGGGCAAGGGCACCGTGGAGGTCGAGGTGGCGCGCGACCGCGGCTTTCGCAAGGTCGTGGCGCGCGACCTGGTCAAGACCTCGCACGACGTCAGGTACTCCGTGAAGGCGCGGATCGCGGGCCTGGATCCCCACGAGGAGTACTGGTACCGCTTCTCCACTCGCGGCGAGGAGAGCTCGGTCGGCCGCTTCCGGACCGCGCTGCCGCCCGATTCGCGCCAGCCGGTCCGCTTCGCCTTCTTCTCCTGCCAGGACTACACCTTCGGCTACTTCAACGCTCACAACCTCCTGGTCAAGGAGGACGTGGACTTCGTGGTCAACCTCGGCGACTACATCTACGCCGAGGCCTACTACCGGCCCGGCGACGCCTTCGCCGGCGTTCGCGAAGATCCGATCGGCTTCTCGGAGACACTCGACCAGTACCGGGCCAAGTACGCCCTGTACCGGACCGAGGCGCCGCTGCGCAAGATGCACGCCAAGTTCCCGATGATCTCGATCTGGGACGACCACGAGGTGCAGGACAACTACGCGGGCGGCGCAGGCCCCACCGGAGGCCTGAGCCCCGAGCTGCGCTACACCGAGGCCCGCAAGGCCGCGGCCTACCGGGCCTACTTCGAGAGCATGCCGACGTTCCGCGTCAAGCGCGGCAGCGACCGGATCTACAGGGCGATGCGCTTCGGGCGCACGGTCGACCTGATCCTGCTCGATCAGCGCCAGTACCGCGCCGATCAGCCCTGCGGCGATCCCCAGCTCGGTCCGCCCTGCGCCGACCTCGAGTCGCCGCGCACCTTCCTCGGCGGCGCGCAGCGCGGCTTCGTCAAGCGGCGCCTGCGCTCCTCGCGTGCGGCCTGGAAGGTCATGGCCAACCAGGTGATGGTCATGCCGACGCTCTATCCCGGCGGCGACTTCATCGGCTTCGACTCGTGGCAGGGCTACCCGCAGGAGCGCCGCGACCTGCTCGAGTTCATCCGCCGCCGGAAGATCGAGGACGTGGTCTTCGTCACGGGTGACATCCACACCTTCGTGGCCGGCGACGTGCGCGTGAACAACGAGGATCAGACGCCGGTGGCCACCGAGTTCGTCGGCGGTTCGATCAGCTCGCCGGGCCTGGGCGAGGGCGGGGGCGGTGTGCTGCCGGGGGCCAACCCCCTCGATCCCAAGACCCCCGACTCGATCATCGACATCCTCCGCAGCACCAACCCCTGGGCGCGCGACGCCGAGTTCGACCATCACGGCTACGGGCTGGTCAAGGCGACCCAGAAGGGCTTCAAGTGCACCCTCAAGCGGGTGGACACCGTCAAGCGCCGTTCGCGCACCGAGCTTCCCGACCAGCGCTACACCTACAAGATCGGCCGCGGGCAGCCGAGCCTGCTCGACTAGCGGCGAGTGGCCTCGTCCCAGGCCGTATAGGCCTGCTCCACCGCGCGCTTGGCCTCGCGGTGGCGCCGGGTGGCCCGCTCGGTGCGGGTCGGGCTGCTCCACTGCGTCGGATCGGCGAGCTCGTCCTCGAGGGTGGCCAGGGCCGCCTCGGCGCGCTCGACCTCGCGCTCCAGCTCGGATAGGCGCCGCAGCGCGTTCTTCGACGGCGCGGGCCGGTCTACGCCCGCGTCGCTCCCATTGCCCCGGGCCTCGGCGCTGCGCCTTGTCTCCGACCGCTCCGAGCGTTCCCGGCCGCGGGCGGCGGACTCGGCCTGGCGCCGCTCCTCGCGCACGCGTGAGTACTCCGCCCAGCCGCCGTCGTAGCTGCGCAGGCGCCCGTCCTCGAGCGCGACCGTACGCGAGCCCACGGCGTCGAGCAGCGCGCGGTCGTGGGAAACCAGCAGCACGGCGCCGTCGAAGGCGAGCAGCGCGTCCTCGAGCGCCTCGCGGGCGTCGAGATCCAGGTGGTTGGTGGGCTCGTCGATCACCAGCACGTTGGCTCCCGACTGAACGAGGAGCGCGAGCGACAGCCGCCGCCGTTCGCCTCCGGAGAGGCCCTCGAGCGGCTTCTCCACCTCCTCGCCGCTGAACAGGAAGCGCCCGAGCAGCGCCCGCGCCTTGTTGGGGGTGAGGCCCGTGGCCCTCTGCGCCGCCTCGAGCACGGTGCCGCTCGGGCCGAGCTCCTCCGCGTGCTGTGACAGGTAGCCGAGCTTGACGTTGTGCCCGGAGCGCACCCGCCCGCCGTCCAGCGCACGCCGTCCGATCAGGGCCTCGATCAGCGTGGTCTTGCCGGCTCCGTTCGGTCCCACGAGGGAAACGTGCTCGCCGCGCTCGAGCCAGAGGTCGCCGTCCTCCAGCAGCGTTCGTCCCGGCACCTCCAGGCGGCCGTCCTCGAGATCGAGCACGACCCGGCCGGCCCGCTCGGCGGGAGCGAACTGGAACCCGAGCGAGCGGTTGTCGCTCGGGTCGCGCTCTATGCGCTCCATCTTGTCGATCATCTTCACGCGCGACTGGGCCTGGCGCGCCTTGCTCGCCTTGTAGCGGAAGCGCTCGATGAAGCGCTCCATGCGTTCGATCTCGGCCTGCTGCTTCTCGATCTGGCGGCCGAGTTGAAGCTCGCGCGCGGCCGCCTCCCTGCGCCAGTTGTGCCACGAGCCCGGGAAGAAGCGCGCCAGGCCGGCCTCCAGCTCGAGCACGGACGTGCCCACCGCCTCCAGGAACCAGCGGTCGTGAGCCACCAGGATCACCGCGGCGTCGAGCTCCACCAGGTAGCCCTCGAGCCACTCGAGCGAGGCGATGTCGAGATGGTTGGTGGGCTCATCGAGCAGCAGCAGGCCCGGGTCGCCGGCGAGGGCGCGGGCGAGCGACGCCCGCGTTAGCTCGCCGCCGGAGAAGCTCGCGAGGCCGCGGTCGAGCTGATCGTCGGCGAAGCCCAGGCCGTGCACGGGCGCCAGCGCCCGCGTGCGCCAGTCCCAGCCCCCGGCGTGCTCGAGCCGTCCCTGAGCGCGCGAGTAGCGCTCGAGCAGCCGGTGATCCTCGGGCCGCTCGGCCATGGCCGTCTCGACGCCTCGCAGCTCCTCCTCGAGCGCCACGAGGTCGCGGCAGCCCGAGAGCACGTAGTCGCGCAGGCTCAGACCCCGCTCGCGCGGCGGGCGCTGGTCGTGGAGAGCCACCCGGGTGCCCTTCTCGAGGACGAGGTCACCGCCGTCGACGCCGGTCTCGCCGGCCACCATCCGCAGCAGCGTGGTCTTCCCGGCGCCGTTTCGTCCCGCGAGCGTCATCCGGTCGCCGCGCTCGAGCTTGAACGACACGCCCCGGAACAGGGGAGACCCCGCGATGTCCTTGTCGAGAGCGCTGGCGATCACAACGGCCATGTCGCTCAATCGTCACACACGACGCACTGCTGTCACAGTCGCCGCGGCATGATCGGGGTGTGGTCCCTGAAACTCGCGAATATGACGAGCCCTGGGGGCCACACTCGGTGGATCGCGCCGTCAGCGCGCTGGCTGGGCGTCAGCACGGGGTGATCTCCGTCGCTCAGCTCCTGCGCCTGGGCCTCACCAAGGACGGCATCCGGCGACGGGTCGAATCAGGATTCCTGCACCGGCTGTGGCGCGGGGTCTATGCCGTGGGTCACCTCGCGTTGACCCCTCGCTCGCGCGAGCTCGCTGCGGTGTTCGCGTGCGGGCCGAGCGCGCTCTTGAGCCACCGCTCCGCCGGGCGGCTCTGGGGCGTGCTGAAATCGTCGTCGCGGAGGATCGAGGTCACCGCTGCGCGTGGGGTCAAGCCCAAGGAGGGCATCACCGTCAGGGTGTCGCGCGTGCTCGACCACGACGCCGACCGCGCGCTCATCGACGGCATCCCCGTCACCAGCCTGGCGCGGACGCTGGTCGATCTCGCGGAGGTCCTCGACGACGCGCGTCTCTCCGATGCGATCAACGAAGCGGAGATCCTGCAGCTCTTCGACCTGACCGCGCTCGAGGCGGCGATCGCCCGGATTCCCGGCCGGCGCGGTCGCCACCGCCTGCGCAGGGTCCTCGCCTCCTATCGCCCCGAGCCACGCCTGCTGCGAAACGATCACGAGCGGCGCCTCCTCTCGATCTGTCGCCGTCATGGCCTGCCGGAGCCCGACAGCAACGTCGTGGTACTGGGCCGCGAGGTCGATCTACTGTGGCCCTGCGCCGGCCTGGTGGTGGAGTACGACGGTGCCGCCACCCACAACACGCGCCGCGCCTTTCACGCCGACCGCCGGCGCGACCGCGCGCTGGCCGCCGCCGGCTTCCATGTGGTGCGCGTGACCTGGCCCGACATCAGCGGCGACGGCTCCGCACTGGCAGCGGAGTTGCGGTCGATCCTGGCTGCCCGCAGCGCGCCGCACGCGGTTGCCCTCTGAGCCTCGCGGGTAAGGACTCGTTCGGTGGAAAAGCAGACCCGAATACGCAGGCGCGAGGAGGCGCGCCGCCGGACCCGCCGGCAGCGCCAAGTGCTCGTCGGCGCGCTGGTGGGCGTCGTTCTCGTCGGGGCGCTCGCGGCCACGTTCCTCCTGGGCGACGACGGCGGCTCCGACTCCGAGGCGGGTGCCGCTGCGGAGGGCGAAGCGCCGGTTCTTCCGCGTGGCGGCCGGAGCATCTTCCCCGAGCGCCGCGTGGTCGCCTTCTACGGAGCGCCTCAGGACCGCGAGCTCGGAGCGCTCGGCGCCACGAGCCCGGCGCGGGCCGCCCGCCGGCTCCAACGCCAGGCACGGCCCTACGCCCAGGCCGGGCGGCCGGTGTTGCCCGCCTTCGAGCTGATCACGACGATCGTGCAGGCCGACCCGGGCGACGACGGCGACCACTCCGTACGCCAGGACGACCGGGTGATCCGCCGTTATCTCCGCGCCGCGCGTCGCGAGAAGATGCTGCTCATCCTCGACATCCAGCCGGGCTACGCGCCGTTCATGAAGGAGGTGCGCGCCTACCGCCGCTACCTGAAGGAGCCCGACGTCTCCCTGGCCCTCGACCCGGAGTGGAGCCTCGACCCGCCTGCGCTGCCGGGCCAGGCGATCGGCTCCACCGACGCCGCCACCGTCAACAAGGTGTCGGCCTACCTGTCGCGGATCGTGCGCGAGAACCGGCTGCCCGAGAAGCTGCTGGTGGTCCACCGCTTCACCAACGACATGATCGCCGGAGAGCGCACGCTCAAGCGCCCTCCCGGGGTGGCGCTCACCGTGAACGTCGATGGCTTCGGCGACCGTCCCGCGAAGGTGTCCAAGTACAACGAGTTCACGAGCCGCCGCCGCGAGGGTCCCCACAACGGCTTCAAGCTCTTCTACAAGGAGGACACCAACCTCATGCGCCCGGCCGGAGTGCTGGGGCTGAGGCCCTCTCCGGACCTGATCGTCTACGAGTGACGGCGGGCCCGCCCGCGCCGCCCGGGCCCGTCGCTAACGTCTGAAGACGTGCCCGAGTTCAAGGTAAATCCCGCCTACAAGGCGGTCGCCGATCAGCCCACGGCCGTCGCCGGACTGGCCAAGGGGATCGAGGCGGGAGACCGCTTCCAGACCCTGCTCGGCGTCACGGGCTCGGGTAAGACGGCCACCATGGCCTTCGCCATCGAGCAGGTCCAGCGGCCGGCGCTGGTGATCGCCCACAACAAGACGCTTGCCGCCCAGCTCTGCAACGAGTTCCGCGAGTTCTTCCCGGGCAGCGCCGTCGAGTACTTCGTCTCCTACTACGACTACTACCAGCCCGAGGCCTACGTGCCGGCGCAGGACCTCTACATCGAGAAGGACTCGTCGATCAACGAGGAGATCGACCGCCTGCGCCATGCCGCCACCAGCGCGCTGTTCGCACGGCGCGATGTGGTGGTGGTGGCTTCGGTGTCCTGCATCTTCGGCCTCGGCTCGCCGGACAACTACAACGCCCAGGTCACGCTGCTGAAGAAGGGCGACATGGTCGACCGCGACGACATCCTGCGCAAGCTGGTCGACAACATGTACACGCGCAACGACGCCACCCTCGGCCGCGGCACCTTCCGCGTCCGCGGGGAGACGCTCGAGGTCTTCCCGGCGTACGCCGAGTCGGCCTACCGCGCGGTGTTCTTCGGCGACGAGATCGAGCTGGTCCAGCACTTCGATCCGCTCACGGGGGAGATCCTCCAGGAGCTCGAGCACGCGGGCATCTGGCCGGCTACGCACTACGCCACCGACAGGCCCACGGTCGAACGCACCATCGGCGAGATCCGCGACGAGCTCGAGATGCGGACAAAGGAGCTCGAGGAGCAGGGCAAGCTGCTCGAGTCGCACCGGCTGCGCCAGCGCACCCAGTTCGACATGGAGATGCTGCGCGAGCTCGGCTTCTGCAACGGGATCGAGAACTACTCGCGCATCCTGGACGGGCGCCGCGCGGGGGAGCGTCCCTTCTGCCTGCTCGACTTCTTCCCCGAGGACTTCGTCTGCTTCATCGACGAGTCGCACCAGACCGTGCCCCAGATCGGCGGCATGTACGAGGGCGACCGTTCGCGCAAGCAGACCCTCGTGGACTACGGCTTTCGCCTGCCCAGTGCGCTCGACAACCGCCCGCAGACCTTCGACGAGTTCCTCCAGCGCACGCCGCAGATGGTGTTCGTCTCGGCCACGCCGGGGGACTTCGAGCGCAACCACTCGAGCGGCATCGTGGAGCAGATCGTGCGCCCCACCGGGGTGGTGGACCCCGAGGTCGACGTGCGCGAGACGAAGAACCAGATCGACGACCTGATGGAGGAGATCCGCAAGCGGGTGGAGGTCGAGGAGCGCACGCTGGTCACGACGCTGACCAAGAAGATGGCCGAGGACCTGACGGACTACCTGCTCGAGTACGGCTTCAAGGTGCGCTACCTGCACTCCGAGATCGACACGCTCGAGCGGATCCAGATCATCCGCGAGCTGCGGCTGGGCGAGTTCGACATCCTCGTGGGCGTCAACCTGCTGCGCGAGGGGCTCGACCTGCCGGAGGTCTCGCTCGTGGCGATTCTCGACGCGGACAAGGAGGGCTTCCTGCGCGGCGAGACCTCGCTGATACAAACGATCGGCCGGGCCGCCCGGAACATCCGCGGCAAGGTGATCATGTACGCCGACAAGGAAACGGCCGCCATGCGCTCAGCGATCCAGGAGACCGACCGGCGGCGCGCGATCCAGGTGGCCTACAACGAGGAGCACGGGATCACGCCGGCCACGATTCAGAAGGGCATCTCCGACATCACCGACTTCCTGATGATGGAGTCGAAGGTCCCGGCGGGCCGCGGGCGCAGATCGCGCGACACCGAGGGCATGTCGGCCGAGGAGATCCGGCGCACGATCGTCGAGCTCGAGGAGGAGATGCTGGCCGCAGCGGACGACCTCCGCTTCGAGTACGCGGCCAAGCTGCGCGACGAGATCAAGTCCCTGCGACGCGAGCTCGCAGAGGCCGAGGCCAGCGCGTAGACGCGAGGAGCGCAGCCCGAGCGTTGGTCGGGCGAGCACCGCAGCGTCAGGGGTTTACGCGAGGAGCGCAGCCCGAGCGCTGGTCGGGCGAGCACCGCAGCGTCAAGGGTTATTCGCAGATGTTGCGCAAATAGATAGGATGGAGCGCGTGCTGCCGCCCGCCAGGCGCCTTGTGTGCGTGCTCATCTCCGCCGCCGCGATCATGTTCGCGGCCGCGCCGTCCGCCATGGCGGGCGAGGGGCTCGCCTTGGGCAAGGCGGCTGCGGTCAAGGATCTGGCCAACGGGGCCAAGCGGATCACGTACCGGATCGGCCCGTTCAACATCACGCCCGGCCAGAACCGGATCGCCAACAAGGTCATCCTCGAGAAGCCCCAGGAGGACGGCTACTTCACGCGGATCCGGCCGGACCTGACCTACCTGAACGGCAAGGTGCCCGGGGTGGACGTGATCCATCTGCATCACGGCGTGTGGCTCAACCTGGCCCGCCGCGATGCGACCACGGGATTCCCCGAGCGCTTCTTCGCCGCCGGGGAGGAGAAGACGATCATGTCGTTCCCGCGCGGCTACGGATACCCCGTCGGCGGTGACGACACCCTCGTCCTCAACCACATGATCCACAACCTCACGCCCGTGCCGACCAAGGTGTACATGGTCTACCAGGCGGACTTCGTACCGGCCGACTCGAAGGCGGGCAGGAAGATCAAGCCGGTCCGGCCGATCTGGATGGATGTGGTGAACGGCAGCGCCTACCCGGTGTTCAACGTCCGCAAGGGCTCGGGCCAGAGGGGTAAGTACACCTTCCCGACCGACGCCCGCGACCCGTACAACGGCGGAGCGAATCGCAACGAGTGGGTGGTCGACCGGCCCAGCGTCCTCGTGGCCACCGCCGGCCACCTCCATCCCGGTGGCCTGTACACGGACCTCTACCTGCGCAGGCCGGGGGCGCGCATCCGCTCCGCGCAGTGCGCTACCAGGGCCACCGCGGCGGCCAAGCGGAGCTGCCGGCGCAACGCGCCGCGCGGGCGCGGCAGCCGGGCGCACCTGTTCCGCTCGCGGGCCAAGTACTACGAGCCCGCCGGCGCGGTCTCCTGGGACGTGGCGATGACCGCTACGCGCGGCGACTATCGCGTGAAGCTGCGCAAGGGCGACGTGCTCGGCACCACCGCCACCTACGACAGCAAGCGCGCCTCGTGGTGGGAGTCGATGGGAATCATGGTGTCCTACGTCGCCGACAGCGGGCGGGGTGTCGACCCCTTCAAGCGGCGTGTCGACTACCCCGGCAGGCCCACGCACGGACATTTGGCCGAGAACGACAACCACGGCGGCAAGCGCACTCAGCTTCCGGACGCGCGCAAGCTCCCGGACGGCGCCGACAACCCCGGGAACATCGACATCGTCGACTTCAAGTACCGGTTCGGCGACCTGGCCCTTCCGGCTCCGGCCGGGCTGCCGCCGGTGATCCACCCCGGCCAGTCGCTCAACTTCCGCGGGCAGCTGGACGACGCGAAGGAGATCTACCACTCGATCACCTCGTGCAAGGCCCCCTGTAACCGCTCCACGGGCGTCGCGTATCCGATCGCCGACGGTACGGTGCAGTTCGAGTCGGGCACTCTCGGCAGCGCGGTGCCACCGGCCACGGGCGCGCTCGAGTGGAAGACGCCACCCGGGCTGGACAACGGCACGTACACCTACTTCTGCCGGATCCATCCGTTCATGCGCGGTGCCTTCCGCGTCGAGAAGTAGCGCGGCGCGGCTGCGTAGCGTCGTTACCCTTCGCTCTCCGTGAGCGAGGACCGTGAGAGGCAATCCGCGGCCGCGGCCGCCGCAGAGCACGTGCGAGCGATCGTCGAGGCCGCCGAGCGCGAGACCGAGGCCCAGCTGGCCCAGCTCCAGCGCGCCGCAGACGGTCTGGCGGCCCGCGCCGATGACATCGAGCAGCAGCTCGAGCGCCTGACCCAGGGAGTGCGCAGCGCGATCCACGCCCTGCGCGAGGACCTGCACGAGCTGCGGGCGGTGTCGCCCGCCGAGGTGCCCGCTCCCGCCGCACCGGCGGCGCCCGAGCCGGTCGCGGCGCCCGAGCCGGCCGCGGCCACGCCGGCGGCGCGCGCTGCGCAACCCGCGGTCACACCGCCCGGTGCCGAGGGCGCACGCGTGATCGCCCTCAACATGGCCCTCGGCGGGTCATCGCGCGACGAGACCGCCTCCTATCTCGCCGAGAACTTCGAGCTGGACGACCCAGACGCGCTCCTGGACGAGGTGTACGCGCGTGTGGGCGGCTCGCACTAGCCCGGCCGAACGGGCTCAGCTCACCGGCGAGGCGATCTCCACCAGGTTGCCGTCGGGATCGCGCACGTAGGCCACGTCCTGGCCCCAGGGCTTGGTCTGTGGCGGCGTCACCGGTTGCGCTCCGCCCTCGAGAGCGCGGTCGTAGCCGGCCTGCACGTCCTCGGTGACGAAGCAGATCTCGAAGGTCGTGGCCGCCGCGCCGGGCTCGGCGCGCCTGTAGGCGCCGGGCAGGTTGAGCGCCGCCAGGTCGTGCGACGCGAAGGCGAGCGCCGTGGACCCGGTGCCGAGCTCGCCGTACTGCCCGCTGTCGTGGACGAAGCTGCGGGACTGACCGAACGCGCGCTCGTAGAAGTCCAGGCTGGCGGAGACGTCCTCGACGTACAGGATTGTGTAGCCGAAGCGCACCTGGGGGCGAATTGTGCCAGCCGTCCTCGAACGGGCGCAGAACCCTCTGCGCCAACCCCGCAACTTGCGAGAAGCGAACACAGGTTCGATCCGGATCCGGCTCTAGACTCGTAGTTCGCTGTGTCTCCCAGTGGTGAAATCGTCGTCTCGGGCGCTCGTGAGCACAACCTCAGGGACCTCCACCTGAGGCTGCCGCGCAATGCCCTGATCGTGATCACCGGCCTGTCCGGCTCGGGTAAGTCGAGCCTCGCGTTCGACACCATCTACGCCGAGGGGCAGCGGCGCTACGTGGAGTCGCTGTCCGCCTACGCGCGGCAGTTCCTCGGTCAGATGGACAAGCCCGACGTGGACTCGATCGAGGGACTGTCGCCGGCCATCTCGATCGACCAGAAGACCACTTCGCGCAACCCGCGCTCGACCGTCGGCACGGTCACCGAGATCTACGACTACCTGCGCCTGCTGTGGGCGCGAGTGGGTCACCCGCACTGCTACAACTGCGGCCGCCCGATCGCCGCCCAGTCGGCGGAGCAGATCATCGACCAGGTGATGGCCAGGCCCGACGGCACCAAGTTCATGGTCATGGCTCCAGTGGTCCGCGGGCGCAAGGGGGAGTACGGAAAGCTCTTCGAGGACTTGCGGGCCGAGGGTTTCACGCGCGTGAAGGTCAACGGCGAGTTGCGGCGGCTCGAGGAGGACATCGTCCTCGACAAGAAGTTCAAGCAGGACATATCGGTCGTGATCGATCGCCTGGTCATGCGGCCCGACCTGCGTAAGCGCCTGGCCGACTCGATCGAGACGGCGGTGGCCAGGGCCGAAGGCATCGTCGACATCGAGGACGTGGCCACTAACGAGGTAACCACGTACTCGGAGCGCTTCATGTGCCTGCACTGCGGCACCTCCATGCCCGAGCTCGAGCCGCGGATGTTCTCCTTCAACTCGCCTCACGGGGCATGCCCGCGCTGCACCGGCCTCGGCTCACAGATGGAGATCGACCCGGAGCTGATCGTGCCGGACCCGTCGCTGTCGCTCAACGAGGGCGCGATCCTGCCCTGGTCCACGAGCGCGTCGAGCTACTACGAGCAGATGACGCAGGCGATCGCCGACAAGTGGGAGGTGGACATGGACGCCTCCTGGGAGGACCTCTCGGAAGACGTGCGCGGCTGCTTCCTCTTTGGCACGGACGGCGAGAAGCTCTACATCTCCTACCGCAACCGCTACGGGCGCAAGCGCTCCTACACCACCACCTTCGAGGGGATCGTGCCGAGCCTCGCGCGGCGCTACCGCGAGACCGACTCGGACTGGTCGCGGGAGAAGATCGAGGAGTACATGACGCTGAGGCCCTGCCCGGAGTGTCACGGCGCCCGGCTGCGGCCGGAGTCGCTGGCGGTACAGGTAGGCGGAGTCGGGATACACGAGTTCACGCGGATGTCGGCCAGGCGCTCGATCGAGTGGCTCGAGGAGCTCGAGCTCTCCGACACCGAGCGCCAGATCGCCAGGCTGATCCTGCGCGAGATCGACGAGCGCCTGCGCTTCTTGGACAACGTGGGCGTGGGCTACCTCTCGCTCGACCGGGCGGCGGCCACGCTCTCGGGTGGCGAGGCCCAGCGGATCCGGCTTGCCACCCAGATCGGGTCGTCGCTGGTGGGTGTCCTCTACATCCTCGACGAACCCTCGATCGGGCTGCACCAGCGCGACAACGCCCGGCTGATCGCCACACTCGAGCGGCTGCGCGACCTGGGTAACACGGTGATCGTCGTCGAGCACGACGAGGGCACGATGCGCGCCGCCGACCATCTCGTGGACCTCGGGCCGGGCGCCGGCGAGCACGGCGGCTACCTGGTGGCCGAGGGCACCCCGGAGCACGTGATGGCGGTCGAGGAGTCGCTCACAGGCCAGTTCCTCTCCGGCGAGCGCGAGATCCCCACTCCGCCCAAGCGCCGGCGGCCGAGCGGCCACATCCAGGTCGAGGGAGCGGCGCAGCACAACCTGCGCGGCATCAACGTCAAGGTCCCGCTCGGGGTGCTGTGCGCCGTCACGGGCGTCTCGGGCTCGGGCAAGTCCACTCTGGTCAACGAGGTGCTCTTCAAGGCGGTCGCCAACCGGCTGCACCGGGCCAAGCAGCGGCCGGGAACCCATCGCCGCATTCGCGGGCTCGACCAGGTCGACAAGATCATCAACATCGACCAGTCGCCGATCGGGCGCACGCCGCGCTCGAACCCCGCCACCTACATCGGGCTGTTCGACCACATCCGCGAGCTCTACTCGCGCACCCAGGAGGCCAGGGCGAGGGGCTACAAGCCGGGCCGCTTCTCGTTCAACGTCAAGGGCGGCCGCTGCGAGGTGTGCCGGGGCGACGGGCAGATCAAGATCGAGATGCACTTCCTCCCGGATGTGTACGTGCCCTGCGAGCAGTGCGGCGGCAAGCGCTACAACCGCGAGACGCTGGAGGTCCGCTTCAAGAGCAGGACCATCGCCGACGTGCTGGACATGACGGTCGAGGAGGCCGTGGGCTTCTTCGAGCACATCCCCAAGATCAAGCGCCGGCTCCAGGCGCTGCACGACGTCGGGCTCGACTACATCCGGCTCGGCCAGCCGGCCACCACGCTCTCGGGCGGGGAGGCGCAGCGCGTGAAGCTGGCCAGCGAGCTGTCCAAGGTGGCCACGGGCCGGACGCTGTACATCCTCGACGAGCCCACCACCGGCCTGCACTTCGCGGACGTCCAGCGACTCCTCGAGATGCTGCAGCGGCTGGTGGACCAGGGCAACACCGTCGTGGTGATCGAGCACAACCTCGATGTGATCAAGACGGCGGACCGGATCATCGACCTCGGTCCGGAGGGCGGCGAGGAGGGGGGAGCGCTGGTGGCGCAGGGCACCCCCGAGCAGGTCGCAGCGGTGGCCGGCTCGTACACCGGGTCGTTCCTCGCGAGGATCGTCGAGCCGGCCGCGCCCCGGAAGCGGCGGCCCACGCAGAAGCGGGTGGCTGCGGCGGCCTGAGCCGGGCGGCTCCTAACGCCGGACACCTGCTGGCGGGTCCCCGACCTTCAGGCGCAGACTGAACGACCCGGAGGAGCCGGCTCAGGCGGCGCTGCGGCTGTTTGTCGAACGCCGCCTGCGGGGTACTGGCCAAGGCTTCGATCTCGCTCTGAAGAGCGGATCGTCGCTCAGCTTCCGCTCTCGCGTGCCCTCCGCAGCTTGCGCACGGTCTGGATGACCTCCATGCGGCGGCGCGCGCGTGCGGCCACCTCCATCAGTGAGGCCTCCTCGGTGGTGTCGGCCAGCCCGACCGCGCAGGTCAGCGGACCCCCGGGATGCGCCGCGGTCTGCGCCTCCAGCTCCTCCTCGAAGCGCTCGACCCACACGGACACGTTTGCGGCGTCGGTGGCGTGGAGCAGGACGCAGAACTCGTCGTGCCCGGTGTGGGCGGGCTCGTCGACCGTTCGAATCGAGCTCGAGAGGACCGAGGCGCACAGCCGCAGCGCGTCGTCGCGCGCCGCAGCGCCGTGCCGCGTGGTGAGCACCCGCATGCCGTCGACGTCGAGGACGGCGACCGCGAGGCTCTCCCCGGTGCGGGAGCGGCGTAGCTCCTCACGTGCCAGCAGCGATTCGAACTCCTCGGCGTCGAGAAGGTCGATCAGGGGGTCCAGTTCCGTGGGCATACGGGTATTCATCGGCCGCTGGGCGCGGGACCTGACACCCGGAGTACATCATTTGCCCAGGTCCTCACCGAATCAGGTACCACGCGGCCCACCAGAGTGCGGTGCTCGGCCACCCAGCGATAGGCCAGCTCGACGGGGCGGGGGAAGCGCCGTGCCAGCGCGGCCAGGCGTCCGCCGCGCGGAAGCGCGGCCAGCACCGGCGGGAAGGCCGCCCCGGCGGAATGGACCGTCCCGTGTCCGTCGACCGCGTGCCAGGAGGCCGCCTGCTGCGCCCTGGGCATGCCCTCGAGCAGGGCATCGGCCTCCGGGCCGAACAGCGGTACGGGGCGCAGCCGGCCACGGTGGTCCCAACGAAGCAGCACCGCCACGCAGACCCGGCAGAACCCGCAGTCGGGGTCGTAGAGGACGCTCACCGTGCTCATCGGCGGACGCAGCGTGCCCCGCTGCCCACCGGCCGCTTGCTCTGAAAGGCTTCGCCGATGGGCAACGCCCGCCTCTGGTGGCAGAAGTGGCGCTGGTACGAACGTAACTCGCTGCCCTGGAACCGAGCCCGAATCCACCGCGAGCTCGCCAAGCGACGCGCCTTCGCGCGCTGGCCCATCCACGGGAACGTGCTCGAGATGTTCGCCGAGGGCAGGCTCGAGGTGGGTGAGCACACGCTCTTCGAGCCCAACGTCTGGCTCACCGCCTCGGATCCCGCGCGCATCCGGATCGGCTCGCAGACCTTTCTCAACATCGGGGTGATGGTGGCAGCCGTGGAGCTGGTGGAGATCGGTGACCACTGCATGTTCGCCAACGGCTGCTTCGTCACGGACGGCAATCATCGCTTCGCCGACCCCGAGACGCCGGTGCCGTGGCAGGGATTCTCGAGCAAGGGCCCCACCCGGGTGGAGGACAACGTGTGGTGTGGCGCCAACGTGGTGGTCACGAGTGGCGTCACGATCGGCGAGCGGTCTGTGATCGGAGCCAACAGCGTGGTGACCTTCGACATTCCACCCTTCTCGATCGCGGCAGGCGCGCCCGCCCGGGTGCTCAGGGACGTCGAGTACCCGGAGCCGTCCACCTGAACGGCTCCGGGCACACGTTCGCTCTCAGCAGAGGACGACCAGGTGGAACGGCGTGTTCACCTGGACGCCGGCGCCGCCCTCGGTGCGTACCGCAACCCCATTGACGTTGGAGGCCAGCGAGGACACGCTGATCTGGCGGTTCTGGGGCGGTCCCGCCGCGCTGGGGTCGCCGGGCGTGGCGAAGTAGGCGCAGTTGCGGACGTCACCGGCGAAGATCACCTGGTAGCGGCCGGCGCCGGTGCGGGCCGCCGAGGTCACGCTCCTGCCCCGTCTGAGCTGGCCGCCGGCGTTGACCACGGCGAAGCGGCTGGCGCCACCCGCGAAGAGCGCGCTCGGCACCGTGCTCAGCGTCGACTCCTTGATGGCGCCGCCGCCCCACGAGTCGGCCTTGCCCTTGCTTCCGGTGAGGGAGCGATTCTTGATGTCCTTGCCGGTGATGCTCCCGTTCCTGATGCTCTTGCCCGTGATCACCAGGGCGTAAGCGGAGCCCCCCATCGCCATGAACAGCGCCACCAGGGCCACGATCATGGCCGGCGACGGCACGAGCCGCCGTGCCCAACGAGACATGTGCAGATCCTTTCCTTGAGGACTGGGCGTACGCGTCAACCCGCACCATTCCCCAAAGTTGCTCAAACGAGTCGGCTGGGGGGCGGGCTAAGCCAGGCTCAGAGGCTGAACCCGCCGGTGAACGGCTCACCGGCCGGCTCTTCCAGCAGCTCTCGCAAACGCTCGATCTCGTCCGGGGCCATCGTGTAGCCGTGCTCCGGAGCCGGGTAGCGGCGCTCGCGGACCTCCTTGGCGAACGTCCCCACGCCCCTGATCATCTGGTCACGCACGTCGGCGTAGCGCTTGACGAAGCGGGCCGCGTGGCCGTCGTAGATTCCCAGCAGGTCGTGGAACACGAGCACCTGGCCGTCCGCGGCCGGGCCCGCGCCGATGCCGATCACCGGCACCTGCATGCGCGGCATCACCAGCTCGGTGAGCTTGCTCGGAATCGCCTCGAAGACGATCGTGAAGCAGCCCGCCTCCTGAAGCGCCACGGCGTCGTGCATGACCTCGAGGGCCCGCTCGGCGGTACGCCCCTGGGAGCGATAGCCACCCAGTGCCGTGGCCGTCTGGGGGGTGAGCCCCACGTGCCCCATCACGGGGATGCCTGCCGCCACGATCGCCCGCGCACGCTCCACCGTGGTGCCGCCGCGCTCCAGCTTGACGGCGTCGCAGCCCGCCTCCTTGATGAAGCGCTGCGCGTTGTGGACGGCCTCCTCGTTGGAGGCCTCGTAGGAGCCGAACGGCATGTCGCCCACCAGCAGAGGGGTCGACAGCCCGCGGCGCACGGCGGCCGCCAGCATGAGGAGCTCGTCGAGCGTGACCGGGACGGTCGACGGATAGCCCAGCACCGTCATGGCTCCGGAGTCGCCCACCAGCACCACGTCGACCCCGGCCTCCTCGGCCACCTGGGCGCTCGGATAGTCGTAGGCCGTGATCATCACGATCGGCTCGCCGAGAGCCTTCTTCTCGTTCAGCTTCGACAGAGTCACTGCGGGTCGCTTGGCGGGCGGAGCGGTGGCGCGCGGTCGAGTGCTCATGGTGTGCCTCCGAGTATCGCGTTGTCGATGAGCCGCGCCCTGCCCACACGGGCGGCTACGGCCAGAAGGGTGGATCCATTCACCCGATCGGCGGGTGCGAGGTCGGTGAGCGAGCGCAGCTCGAGGTACTCGGGCTCCACTCCGGCCCGGTCGAGCTCGGCGCGCGCGGCGCCCAGGACGCTGGCGGCGTCGCGCCGGCCTCCTGCCACGCTGCGCTCCGCCGCCCGCAGCGCCCGGCTGAGCGCCAGGGCGCGCTGGCGCTCGTCGCCCGACAGGTAGCTGTTGCGCGAGCTGAGGGCCAGGCCGTCGGCGTCGCGCACGATGGGGCAGACCTCGATGCGCACGGGAATGTCGAGGTCGCGCACCAGCTTGCGCACCACGAGCGCCTGCTGTGCGTCCTTCTGGCCGAAATAGGCCACGTCGGGCGCCACCATGTTGAAGAGCTTCGTCACGACCGTGGCGACCCCCGCGAAGTGCTCCGGCCCGCGCCGGCGAGCGTCCCCGTCGAGCATCGAGGTGAGGCCGCCGACCCGCACCGTCACGTCGAATCCGTCCGGATAGACCTCGTCCACGGACGGCACGAACAGCAGGTCGACTCCCTCGTCCGCGGCCAGCTCGGCGTCGCGGCTCTCGTCGCGCGGGTAGCTCTCCAGGTCCTCGCCGTGACCGAACTGGGTGGGGTTCACGAACAGGGACACCACCACCACGTCACAGTCCTCGCGCGCGCGACGGATCAGCGACAGATGGCCGCCGTGGAAGGCACCCATCGTCGGCACCAGGCCGATCGTGCGGCCGGCGCGGCGCTCGGGCAGGAGCCACTCGCGCAGCTCGCGGACCGTGCGCACCGTCGTCACGCGGTCACCCGCCGTCCGGCGAGGGAGCGCGTGTGATGGACGAGCTGGTCGAACAGATCGAGCAGGTGCGGAGCGGCGTCGGCCACCGCCGCTCGCTGCGCCTCCACGGTTGCGTGGTCGCCGCGCGCCACGGGTCCCGTGAGCGCCTCGTCGGGGCCGAGCTCGGCCAGGTTCTCCACCGTGCGCCGCAGCAGGGGCACGAGCAGCGCCCGGGCTTCGTGGGGAGCGAGACCGGCTCCGGCGGCAATGCTCTCCGCGGCCGCCTGGAGCGTGACCAGGAAGTTGGAGGCCACCGAAGCCGCGGCGTGGTAGGCGGCCCGTCCCTCGTCGTCGATCTCGAAGGCCGTCATCCCCAGGCGGCGCGCCAGGTCCCCGGCGAAGCCGAGCGCCTCGGGATTCGACCCCGCGATCGCGCAGCCGGCTCCGGCGAACGCGGGGAGGGCGGCGCCGGCCGGAGGGCTCCCGGTGAAGGTCTGGAGCGGGTGCAGGCCGAACAGCGCCGCGCCGGCACGGGCCGCCGGCTCCATGGCGCTCAGCAAGGTGGCCCCGCTCGTGTGACCGACCAGCGGAGCCGCACCGGCCACGGTCCGGGCCGCGGCGCCGATCTCTGCGTCGGGGACGCAGAGGATCACCGCGCCGCAGGGCTCCGGGCGCTGCCCGCGTCCGAGCGGCCCGGCCACGTCGAGGCCGGATTCGCGCAGCGCGGCGGCGAGCGCCGTGCCGAGCCGGCCCGCTCCGACGACGGCCACGCGCTCGCGCCTCGCGCGGCGGTCCTGATGTTCGTGTGTGGGGCTCACTGGTCCCTGCCGGTCCACTCCGGGTGCGGTAGCGGCCAACGCCTCAAGGATACCCGTGCTTGGCTCCGTCGACCCCGGTGCGTAGGCTCTTCGGAATGCAGCCGCGACCCGCCGGGGAGCGGCGCGAGGAGCTCGTCGCGCTCTACCGCGAGGCGTCGGGTTGCCTCCGCTGTCCCCTTCATGAAGGCCGTACCCGCGTGGTGTTCGGATCGGGCAACGCCGACGCCGATCTGATGTTCGTGGGAGAGGCGCCCGGCCAGCAGGAGGATCTGCAGGGTCTGCCCTTCGTGGGCCGGGCGGGCAAGCTGCTCGACCAGCTGATCGAGGAGATCGGGCTGGTGCGCGCGGATGTCTTCGTCGCCAATGTGCTCAAGTGCAGGCCTCCCGGCAACCGCGATCCCCAGCCCGAGGAGATCGACAGCTGCCGGCCCTACCTGCACCGGCAGGTGGAGCTGATCGAGCCGCGCCTGATCTGCACGCTCGGCAACTTCGCCACCAAGCTCATCACGCGCTCGAACCGCGGCATCACCTCGGTCCACGGCCGTCCGCAGGTGCACGAGCTCGGTGCGCGGACGGTCAGGGTGCTGCCGCTGTTCCATCCGGCCGCGGCGCTGCGCTCCACCGGCACGCTCGGCCAGCTGCGCGAGGACTTCGCCGGCATCCAGGCGCTGCTCGCGGAGCCGCTGCCCGTGCCGATCGGGGCCGTGGCGCCGCTAGCCGGGGTGGCCGCCAGCGCGCCCGAGCCACCGCAGATGGACCTGTTCGAGTAGCGCCCGGCCGCGCGCCCGCCGTCGGGAGATGGAGCTCGAGACCACCACGCCGGAGGAGACCGAGGCCGCCGGGGCCGAGCTCGCGAGCCGCCTCCGCCCCGGGGACGTGGTGCTGGTGAGCGGCGAGCTGGGCAGCGGCAAGACCACCTTCGTCCGCGGCGCGGCGCGGGCGCTCGGCGTGCAGGTACCGGTGACCAGCCCCACGTTCACGATCGGCCACGTGCTCCCGGGGCACACCGACGTGGCCCATCTCGACCTCTACCGGCTGGGCTCGCTCGCGGGCGAGGATCCCGCCCTGCTCGACGACTACCTGACCCCCGATCGGATCGCGTTCGTGGAGTGGCCCGACCCAGCTCGGCCGCTCGTGGAGCGGCCCGCGGCGCGAGTGTGGCTCGAGCACGCCGGCGGTGACCACCGCCGGCTGAGGGTCGAGTGACGCTCCTCGGCTTCGACACCTCCACCGCCGCGTCGAGCGCGTGCGTGCTGCTCGACGACGGAGCGGCAGTCGAGGTGATCCCGGACGCCGAGCGTCTCGCGGGGCGGCCCGCGCACGCCGCCGAGCTGATGCCCGCCGTGGCCGAGGTGATGGAGCGCGCCGACGTGGGCTGGGCCGACCTCGACGCCATCGCCGTCGGCGTGGGGCCCGGCGCGTTCACCGGGCTCAGGATCGGCGTGGCCACCGCGCGGGCGCTGGCGTCCGGGGCCGGCCTGGGGGTGCGACCGGTGTCCTCGCCGGCCGCCCTCGCCGAGGGCATCGAGGCAGAGTGGCGCCTGCCCGTGATCGACGCCAGGCGGGGCGAGCTGTTCGCGGCGCTCTACGGACCCGAGGGCGTCGAGTGGGAGCCGTACGCCGTCCGGCCCGAGGAGCTGGCCGCGCGCGTGAGGGAGGCCGGGCTCGACCCGCTGGCCGCAGGGGACGGCTCGGTACGATTTCGCCTGGCGCTCGAAGCGGACGGCATCCGGGTGGCGCCGGACCGAGCGGGCGTCCATGTGGTTCGCGCCCTGCACGTCTGCCGGCTTGCGCTGAAGGTGCCGGACGAGCCGCCGGAGTCAGTTCTCCCCGACTACCTCAGAGCCCCCGACGCCAAGCCGCAGTGAACGACCTCGACATCCGCCGACTCACCTACGCCGACCTTCCCCAAGTGATCGCGATCGAACGGCGCGCCTTTCCCACGCCGTGGTCGCTGGCGATGTTCGTGCTGGAGCTGTCGAAGCCCGCCGGCATCTGCCTCGCGGCGTTTCGCGAGGGCACGATGGTCGGCTACCTGGTGTGCTCACGCTACGACACGGTCTGGCACCTGATGAACATTGCCGTCGAGCCCGCCCTGACCCGCCAGGGGCTCGCCAGCGCCATGCTCGAGCGGCTGTTCGACCTGGCCGACAGGCCGAACGAGCAGTACACGCTCGAGGTCCGGACCTCGAATGACGGCGCGATCCGCCTCTACGAGCAGTTCGGCTTCCGCGCCGCCGGCCGCCGCCGGGCGTACTACCACGACAACCGCGAGGACGCGCTGATCATGTGGCGCACCGCTCCCGAGCGCGCCACCGCTTGATCCTCGCGCTCGAGACCAGCTGCGACGACACCTGCGCGGCCGTTGTCACTCGGGAGGGGGAGATCCGCTCCAACGTGATCGCCTCGCAGGGTCTGCTGCACGCCCGCTACGGCGGCGTGGTGCCGGAGATCGCCGCCCGCCATCACCTCGAGCTGATCGACGCCGTGACCGCCGACGCGCTCGAGCGGGCCGGGGCGAGCCTCGACGAGATCGAGACGGTGGCCGTGACCCACGGTCCCGGGCTGATCGGCGCGCTGCTGGTGGGGCTCTCGTCGGCGAAGGCGCTGGCGGCCGAGCGGCAGCTCCCGCTCGTTCCCGTCGACCACCTGCACGGCCACGTGCTGGCCGGCACGCTGGGCCCGGAGCCGGTCGGGCCGCCCTACGTATGCCTGGTGGCCAGCGGCGGCCACACCTTCCTCGCCCGGGTGGACGAGCCCGAGGCGTACACCGTGCTCGGTCAGACCCTCGACGACGCGGCCGGCGAGGCCTTCGACAAGGGCGCCCGCCTGCTCGGGCTCGGCTATCCCGGCGGCCCGGCCATCGACCGGCTCGCGCGCGAGGGGGATCCCGAGGCGTTCCGGTTCCCGCGCAGCGCGCCCGGTGAGCTCGACTTCAGCTTCAGCGGGCTCAAGACCTCGCTGCTGTATCGCATCCGTGATCTCGGCCCCGAGGCCGAGTCGCGCACGGCCGACCTGGCGGCCTCCTACCAGCGCGCGATCGTCGAGGCGCTCACGTCGCGGGCGCGCGACGCGCTCGAGCGTGAGGGTCTCGGCCGCCTGGCCATCGGCGGCGGTGTGGCGGCCAACTCGGAGCTGCGGGCCGCGGTGCGCGCTCTCGGGGTCGAGGTGCACGTCCCGGCACTCGAGCTGTGCACCGACAACGCCGCGATGATCGGCGGCGCCGCGCGCTTCCTGGAGCCGCTGCCGTACCCGGAGTACCTGGCTCTGGACGCGGCGGCGCGGCTGTAGGTGGCGTCCCGCTCGGGCCCGCGCGGTGCCTCGGCGCGTGGTCGGGCTGGCGGTAAAGGGGGACGGGAGCGACGAGAACCCACACCGGCGCCCCCACCCACGCGAGATCGGGAGCTTTGCCTCTATCCAGGGCCCGAACCTCCCGACCTGTGCCCGGCCGGCCATGATCGTGAGGTTTTCGTCCGCGGATCCCCTTCACCAGCCAATCGGACCACTCGACGGAAACCGCGCAGACCTGGGCGGAGCGCGACGGCCACAGGTCGCTAGGGCTGCAGCCTCGACTCCTCCAGGTCGAGGTCGCGCTCGACCTTGCGGCGCACCTCGTCGCTGATCTCCATGCCGTTGCGCATGCCGATCAGCGCCTCGCGCTGCGCGTCGAGCAGATCGAACATCAGCCGCATGTACGCGCTGCTGCGCTCCTCGTACTCCATGTTGTCGCCGTCCTCGAGAGCCGCGAAGCGCCGCTGGCGGTAGCCGTACATGCCGCGCACCCGCTCGAGGGTGTCGTGGAGGACCCAGTCCTCACCGTCCAGCTCGTCCAGGCGCTCGAGGGCCGCGGCGGCCAGGCGGCTGCGGGCCGCCACCTCCTCGCGCTCGTCCTCTCCGTCGTCGTGGATCCCGGACCATCTGATCAGCGGCGCGAGAGTGAGGCCCTGGCCCACCAGGGTCGCGAGGATCACGGCAAAGGCCAGGAAGATGATCAGGTCGCGTTCGGGAAAGGGGGCGCCGGCGTCGGTGCTCAGCGGGATTGCCAGGGCGGCCGCCAGCGACACCGATCCGCGCATCCCCGCCCACCCGGTGATCATGCGTTGCCGCCAGCTGGAGCGCCGGGCGATCATCGATTCGCGCCGGTCGAGCGCGCGTATGAGGAAGGGTGTGGTCAACGTCCACAGCAGCCGCACGCCGATCACGATCGCGCTGATGAGGAGGCCCCAGCCGATCAGGCTGCCCGCGGCCTCGCCCTGGAGATCGTCGATGATGCCCGGCAGCTGCAGCCCCACGAGCAGGAACAGCACCGCGTTCAGCAGGAAGGTGAGGATCTCCCACACCGACACGCCCTGCATGCGCATCACCGCGGTGGTGAGCTCCGGGGTGTGCCAGCCCATGTAGATGCCCACCGTCACGGCGGCGATCACGCCCGAGAACCCGAGCTCTTCGGCCGGCAGATAGGCCGCGTAGCCGCTGAGGATCGAGATGGTGATCTCGGTCGGGGGGTCGTCCAGGCGCCGGCGCAGCTCCCTGATGATCCGCCCCGCGATCAGTCCCACCGCCAGCCCACCGATCCCGGACAGCACGAACTCCAGGCTCGCCTCGACGAGCGAGAACGAGCCGGTGACCACCGCTGCCACCGCCACGCGGTAGAGCACCAGAGCAGTCCAGTCGTTGGTGAGGTTCTCGCCCTCCACAACCGTCAGCAGGCGCCGCGGCGCCCCCACCCGCCGCATGATCTCCGCCGGCGCGACGGCGTCGGTGGGCGAGACGATCGCGCCCAGCACGAAGGCGGGCCCCCAGTCGAGGCCGATCACGTGGTGAGCCACCACCCCTACGGCGCCCATCGTGGCCATCACCGTTCCGATCGAGAGCAGTGCGATCGGCCGGGCGCTGCGTCGTAGATCCCGCAGCGAGGTGAAGAACGCGGCGCCGTAGAGCAGCGGCGGCAGGAAGATCAACAGCACCAGCTCGGGGTCGAGCTCGATGTCGGGGATCCCGGGAACGAACCCGATCACGGCGCCGCCGAGGACGAGCGTGATGGGGTACGGGACCCGCACCACCTGGGCCAGCACCGCGAAGGCGACGATGCCCAGCAGCAGGCCGAAGATCACGAGCTCGGTGTGCTCCACGTCACTAGGGTGACAACCGATGTCCGTGATCACCCTCTACGGCAAGCCGGGCTGTCATCTGTGTGACGACGCTCGGCGGGTGGTCGAGCGCGTGCGCGCCGAGAGCGGCTTCGAGCTGGAGGAGATCGACGTGTCGCTCGACCCGGTGCTGCACAGGCGCTACGGAGAGCGCATTCCGGTACTCGCCGTGGACGGTGAGGAGCTGAGCGAGTTCTTCGTCGATGAGGCGTCGCTGCGCGGGCGGCTCGCTAGAGTGGGCCCCTCGTGAGGTACGACGACCCCACACCGGGCGGCGTCGGGGTCCAGCCCGCGCGGTCGGAGAACGAGTCGGGGACGTCGGAGCGGCTCTCCCTCGGGGTCGCGGCCCGGCTGTCGCGCTACCTCCAGGTGCTCACACAGGCCAAGAAGATGGGCCGGGAGACGATCTCGTCCCAGGAGCTGGCCGACTACACGCACGTCAACTCCACCCAGATCCGCCGTGACCTGTCCGGCTTCGGCAAGTTCGGCAAACGGGGAGTGGGCTACAACGTCGACTCGCTGGTGTCGCAGATCCGCAAGATCCTGCGCACCACCGGCAAGCACAACATCGCCCTGTTCGGCGCGGGAAATCTGGGTCAGGCGATCGCCGGCTCGGACATCTTCGCCGACCACGGCTTCCGCGTGGTCGCCCTGTTCGACAAGGACGCGGCGAAGGTTGGCCTGAGCGTCAACGAAAACCTGACCGTTCGGCCCTACGAGGAGCTGGCGCGCGTGATCGGCGAGGAGGACGTGGTCGTGGGCGTGCTGGCCGTGCCCACGGGGGCTGCCCAAGAGGTGGCCGACGACCTCGTGGAGGCGGGCGTCAAGATCATCTTCAACTACTCCGAGGCCCTCCTGCAGGTGCCGCCCGAGGTGACGGTGCACACCTCGAGCCCGGCGGTGGACCTGCTGTACGCGCTCTACTTCTATTTGACGTAGAAACCCGCCATGCTCGACATGCCGAGGGTCAGGGAGGTCTTCGAGAGCTCGACCGACTTCACGGTCGGGATCGAGGAGGAGTTCGGCATCCTCGACCCACAGACGCTCTCGCTCGCCCAGCGGTTCGACGTGCTGCGCGACGCGGCCATGGAGGACCCGGTTCTGGCCGATGCGGTGGCCGGCGAGCTGATCCGCTCGGAGATCGAGATTCGCTCGGGCCGGGGCGAGACCTTCGCCGACGCCGTGATCCGGCAGCGCGACGCGCGCACCCGCTTGTTCGCCCTCGCCGCAGGCCACGACGCGCTGCTGTCCACCACCGGGACCCATCCCTGGAGCCCGTGGCAGGAGCAGGAGATCATCGACACCGAGCACTATCACCTGGTGGAGGAGCTGCTCCAGTACGTGGCCTGGCGCAACAACACCTTCAGCGTGCACGTGCACGTGGGGGTCAACGGCGCCGAGCGGGCGATCTCGGTGTGCGACCGCCTGCGCCCGGTGATGCCGCTGCTGCTCGCGCTCTCCGCCAACTCCCCGTTTCTCGACGGGCGCCACTCCGGCCTCCACTCCGCGCGCACGCAGATCTTCACGAAGAGCTTTCCCCGCTGCGGCATCCCGGACGCATTCGGCGGCTGGCAGGCCTACGCGGACTACATCGACTTCCTGCGCAAATCGAACTCGATCCAGGAGTTCACCCAGGTGTGGTGGAGTGTGCGCCCGCACCACTCCTACGGAACGATCGAGATGCGCATCTGCGACGCGCAGACCAGCGGCGACGACTCCACGGCGATGGCCGCCCTGATCACGGCCTGCGTGGCCCAGGCGGCCTTCGACTTCGACGAGGGCGTGCCCTCGCCCGATCCGCCCATGAGGCTGATCGAGGAGAACTTCTGGCGGGCGATCCGCTACGGCCTGGACGGCGAGCTGATCGACCTGCGAACCGCGGAGGAGTATCCGGCGGCGGCGGTGGCCGAGCGGTTGCTCGAATGGACCGCCCCGGCCCGGGCGGCGCTCGGCATCGAGCCGGGCGTCCCGGAGGAGAACGGCGCACAGCGCCAGAAGCGGGCATTGGCCGCAGGTGCTTCGATTCAAGAGATCTATGCGGCGGAGGTCGAGCTCACCCAGCGCACCTACGCCGCGGAGGAGGTGAAGACGTGAGTCAACCCCAGGAGCCCACCGAGGAGCAGCTGATCGAGGCGCTGCGCCGTGTGAAGGTCGACGATGTCCTGGTCCAGACCGTGGCCACCCTCGTGAACCTGGCCGGGCAGAAGCTGAGCGTGCCCGAGGCGAAGGACCCGGTGGAGGCGAAGAAGGCGATCGACGCGGCCCGCGCGATGACACCGCTCCTCTCCGACGATGCCGCCGCGGCAGTACGCGACGCGCTCGCGCAGGTGCAGATGCTGTACGTGAAGGAGACCGGGGAGGGCGGGGAGGCCGGGGAGGCGCCGGGTGCGCCCGCCGAGCCCGCGCCCCAGGACCGCGAGGCCGAGGAACGCGCCAAGGCGCGCTCCAAGATCTGGACCCCCGGCTCGTGATCGGGGTCTTCGGAGGCTCCGGCTTCTACCGCTTCCTCGACGACATCGAGGAGATGCCGCTGGCCACGCCCTACGGCCCGCCCTCGGCGCCCGTTCGCGTGGGCCGGCTCGACGGCGTGGAGCTGGCCTTCATGCCCCGGCACGGCGACGAGCACACCCTGCCGCCGCACAGGATCAACTACCGGGCCAACGTCTGGGCGATGAGAGAGGTGGGCGTGAGGCGCATCATCGGCCCCTGCGCCGCGGGCTCGCTCAAGCCGGAGCTCGAGCCGGGAACGTTCGTGATCTGCGACCAGTTCGTGGACCGGACCAGCATTCGCGAGGCCACCTTCTACGACGGGCCCCAGACCACCCACGTCTCGGCGGCGGATCCGTACTGCACCGACCTCAGCACAATCCTGGCCGCGGCGGCCCGCGAGGAGGGGATTCCGGTCGTGGAGGGCGGCACGGTCGTGGTGGTCGAAGGCCCGCGCTTCTCGACCCGCGCGGAGTCGCGCTGGTACACGGCCGCCGGCTTCGACGTGGTCAACATGACCCAGTACCCGGAGTGCTGGCTGGCCCGCGAGCTCGAGCTCTGCTACGCCAACGTCTCGCTGGTCACCGACTACGACGTCGGGCTCGAGGCCATGCCCAACGTCGAGCCGGTATCCACCGCGAGCGCCTTCGGCGTGTTCCAGGAGAACCTGGAGCGTCTGCGCGCGCTGCTGCACCGCGCCCTGCCGCGGATCGGCCCCCAGCCGCAGGATGCCTGCGCCACCGCGCTCGGAAGCGCGATGGTCCATCAGGTCCGTGGAAGTCGCTAGACTGCCCGCCCTCTCTTTTCGGGCGGTGCCCCCAAACCGTGCGCCCTAGCGCTCGAGCCGCTCTCTGACTGAACTGGACGGAGGACAAACCCCTTGGAATTCCTGACTGACTGGGGCGTGGTAATCGCGCTCGTGTGCTCCGGCGCCGCGGTGGTATACGGCGTGGTCACCTCGCGCTGGCTGCTGTCGCTGCCGCCCGGCAACCAGGAGATGCAGGACATCTCGCGCGCCGTGCAGGAGGGCGCCAGCGCCTACCTCAGGCGCCAGTACACGATCATCGGCGGCGTGGCCGTGGTACTCGCGATCGTGCTGGCGATCGCGCTCGAGGCCACCGACGCCGAGGGCATTCTGATCGCGATCGGCTTCCTGATCGGCGGCACCTTCTCCGGCGCGGCGGGCTTCATCGGCATGAACGTCTCGGTGCGGGCCAACGCCCGCGTGGCCGAGTCCGCCCGCGGCGGCGTGTCCAAGGCGCTCAGCGTGGCCTTCAAGGGCGGAGCGATCACCGGCCTGCTGGTGGCCGGCCTGGCGCTGCTCGGGGTGGCCGGCTACTACGGCATCCTCCTGCTCGCCGGCGTCGAGGAGCGCGACGCCATCGACGCACTCGTGGGCCTCGGCTTCGGCGGATCGCTGATCTCCGTGTTCGCCCGTCTGGGCGGCGGCATCTTCACCAAGGCTGCGGACGTGGGCGCCGACCTCGTGGGCAAGATCGAGGCCGGCATCCCCGAGGACGATCCGCGCAATCCGGCGGTGATCGCCGACAACGTGGGCGACAACGTCGGCGACTGTGCCGGCATGGCGGCCGACCTGTTCGAGACCTACGCCGTCACCGCCGTCGCGGTGATGCTGCTCGGCGTCCTCACCTTCGGCCAAGTCGGGACGGTGGCCACCTATCCGCTGGTGATCGGCGGGGTGTCCCTGATCGCTTCGATCATCGGCACCTACGCGGTGCGCAGCCGCGCCGGCAACGTCGAGCGGGCGCTGTACCAGGGCCTGCTCGTGTCGGGCCTCCTGGCCGCGCTGGCCTTCATCCCGATCACCTTCCTGATGATGGACGACCTCAGCTTCAAGGGCGAGGTCTCGTCGCTGCTGCGCGCAGGCGCGGACACGGCGCCGTCGGCGGTCCAGCTCTACTTCTGCACGCTGGTGGGAGTGGGCATCACCGCCGGCCTGTTCGTGATCACCGACTACTACACGTCCACGCGCTTCCGGCCGGTTCGGACCACCGCGCGGGCGTCGCAGACCGGCCACGCCACGAACATCATTCAGGGCCTCGCCCAGGGCTTTCAGTCCACCGCCGCCCCGGCCATCCTGCTCGCGCTCGGCATCCTGATCGCCAACGAGCTCGCCGGCATCTACGGGATTGGCGTGGCGGTGATGGCGCAGCTGTCGCTCACGGGGCTGATCGTGGCCCTGGACGCATTCGGGCCGATCACCGACAACGCCGGCGGCATCGCCGAGATGGCCGACCTGCCGGAGGAGGTGCGCAACGTCACCGATCCGCTCGACGCGGTGGGCAACACCACCAAGGCCGTGACCAAGGGTTACGCGATCGGCTCGGCGGTGCTCGCGGCGCTGGTGCTGTTCGCGGCGTTCATCGAGGAGCTGCGCGAGGAGGCGGCCGCCGACGGCAAGACCTTGGCCAACTTCGAGATCTCGTCACCCGAGGTGCTGATCGGCCTCCTGATCGGCGGAATGATGGTCTACCTGTTCGCCGCGCTGGCGATCGAAGCCGTGGGACGAGCCGGAGGTGGCGTGGTCGAGGAGGTACGGCGCCAGTTCAAGGAGAAGCCGGGCATCATGGACTACACCGAGAAACCGGACTACCGGCGCGCGGTGGACATCGTGACCGCCTCGGCTCAGCGCGAGATGATCGTGCCGGCGCTGATCCCGATCTTGGTGCCGGTGGTGGTGGGCATTCTGTCCTACCAGGCGCTGGGTGGCCTGCTCATCGGCGTGATCGTCGTCGGCTTCTTCGCCGCGATCTCGATGACCTCCGGCGGAGGCGCCTGGGACAACGCCAAGAAGCTGATCGAGGACGGCGAGTACGGCGGGAAGGGCTCGGAGGCGCATGCCGCCTCGGTGACCGGCGACACGGTCGGCGATCCCTACAAGGACACCGCCGGCCCGGCGATCAACCCGATGATCAAGGTGGCGAACATCGTGGCCCTGCTCATCGTGCCGTTCCTGGTCTAGCTCCGGCGAACGACGACGGCGGGTCCCGGCGAACGACGGCAGTAATGAAGGCGAGCTCCGGCCGCGTCGCAACTTGTAGGGGCTATAGACCTACAACCTGTGTCGCGGGCGAGACCGCCTAGCGCTCCTCCAGCCACACCCTCAGTAGCAGGGAGACCCAGGAGCGGTAGGGGCGCCAGGCCTCGGCGATCTCCGCCAGCTCGGCCTCGTCCGGCTCGCCGGACAGCTCGTAGGCGACGGCCATCGCCTGGCGCAGCCGACGCTCGTGCCTGGGGAAGACATCGGGTGCCCCGGCACCTCGGACGAGCACCAGCTCGGCGCTGAACGGGCCGATTCCCGGGAGGCGCTGGAGCGCGGCCAGCGCCTCGTCCTCGGGCTGCTCGCGCAGCGCGGCGGCGTCCAGGTCGCCCGCGAGGGTGGCCTGGCCGAGAGCACGTAGCTCGCCGATTTTGCCGTCGGTGAGGCCGGGCCAGGGCGCCTCGAGGCGGGCCAGGCGGCCCGGCTCCGGGAACACGGGGAGCGTGTCCGGGCCGATCGGCACGGGCGTGCCGAGCTCTTCCGCGAGGCGCGCGCGCACGTTGGCTGCCTGACGCACGCGCACCCGCCGCCCGATGATGGCCCAGGCGGCCGCGTCGTAGGGCGAGGGGAACAGCACGGGACGCAGGCCCGCGTAGCGCGACTGGAGGCGCCCGGCCACGGGGTCGCGCTCGCCGACCACCGGGAAGCCCTCGCCGTCCACGTCCAGGGAGAGCATGCGCGCCACCTGCTCGCGCGCGGCCTCCGTGGTGCCCTTCCGAGCCGGCGAAGCGTCCGCCAGAACCACGCGGCCCCGCACGCCGCCGGGCGCCGGCATGAGGTTCACCCCGACGCTGCGCCAGCCGTCACGCTCGAGGGCCAGGCCAAAGCGCATACCCGTGTCGCTGCGTGTCGTCGGGCTGGGTGAGAAGCCGGCACCGAAGCGAGCGGCAGCGGCCAGGTCGAACGGACCCCGGGCCTCCAGCGTGAAGCTGTCGCGCGAAGCGGTCACGGCCGCGACAGGTTGGCATCATTGCGGGCCTGCCTCGAACCGATGACATCCATGCGGTGCCCGACGACCTCCCGGCTCCGGAGGACGACGGCGCGGCCGATCACCTTCCCGGCACGACCGTTCCGCCCGTGGCGCTGCGCTCCACTGCAGGCGATCTCGTGCGCCTCGATCTCCTTCCCGGGCTCACCGTCCTGTTCTGCTACCCGCGCACGGGCCGCCCGGACGAGGAGCTGCCGCCCGGCTGGAACGAGATCCCCGGCGCCCGCGGCTGCACCCCCGAGACCTGCGGCTTCCGCGACCGCAACCAGCAGTTCGCCGACCTCGGAGCGCGGGTGCTGGCGCTCTCGGCGCAGGACACGGCCTACCAGCGCGAGATGGCCGAGCGGCTCGAGCTTCCGTTCCCGGTGCTGAGCGACGAGCGTCTCGAGCTCGTGCACGCGCTCGGGCTGCCCACTTTCGAGACCTCCGGCTGGACGCTGCTGCGCAGGATCACCCTGGTGATCCGCGACGGCGAGATCGAGCACGTCTTCTATCCCGTTTTCCCGCCCGACGGCCACGCGGCGGAGGTGCTGGCGTGGCTGCGCGCGAACGCGCGTTGAGCCTGCTTCCCTCCCTCGCCGACGCCGAGCAGAGCGTCTTCTGGCTCGACTCCCCGGACGCTCCCGAACCGCTTCCCGCCCTGGAGGGCGAGCGCCGCTGTGACCTGGCCGTGGTCGGCGGCGGCTTCACCGGACTGTGGGCCGCCCTGCTGGCCGCGCCCGACGAGGACGTGGTGCTGCTCGAGGGAGATCGCTGCGGCTCCGGCGCGAGCGGCCGCAACGGCGGCTTTCTCGATCCGTCGCTCACCCACGGGCTGGACAACGGGCTGTCGCGCTGGCCGGGCGAGATGGAGAAGCTCGGCCGGATGGGACACGAGAACTTCGCCGCGATCCGCGACACGCTCGCGGCGCGGGGGATCGACGCCGGCTGGCGGGAGCCGGGCTACATCGACGTGGCCACGCGCGAGCACGAGGTGGAGGCGCTGCGGGAGTACGCCGACACCGCCCGCCGGCTCGGCGAGGAGGTGCACTACCTCGATCGCGAGGCGGTGCGCTCGCGCGTCGACTCGCCCACCTACCTCGCCGGCCTGCTCTCGCCCGCGGGCGGCGCGCTCGTGGATCCCGCCCGGCTGGCTTGGGGCCTCCGGCGCGCGCTGCTCGAGGACGGCGTGGACGTATTCGAGAACACGCGCGTGACGGACCTTCGCCGCGACGGCGACGGCGTCGAGCTCGTCACCGGCCGCGGCCTCGTGCGCGCCCGGCGGGTGGTCCTGGCCACGAGCGCCTTTCCGCCGCTGCTTCGTTCCATGGGCCTGTTCGTGCTTCCGGTCTATGACTACGTGCTGGTCACCGAGCCGCTCGACGCCGCCCGGCGCGAGGCGATCGGATGGGAGGGCCGCGAGGGGCTGTCCGATTCCGGCAACCGCTTCCACTACTACCGCCTCACCGAGGACGACCGCATCCTCTGGGGCGGCTACGAGGCGGTGTACCACTACGGCAACGGCATGCGGCCGGAGCTCGAGGACTCCGCCGAGGTGTTCAACCTGCTGGCCCACAACTTCGCCGAGACGTTCCCGCAGCTCGAGGGCCTGCGTTTCAGTCACCGCTGGGCGGGAGCCATCGACACCTGCTCGCGCTTCTGCGTGACCTTCGGTACCGCGCTGGGCGGCCGCGTGGCCTACGCCGTCGGCTATACCGGCCTCGGCGTCGGCGCCAGCCGCTTCGGCGCCCGCGTGGCTCTCGACCTGGTGCACGGCCGCCACAGCGAGCTCACCCGGCTCGAGATGGTGCGCAGCCGGCCGCTCCCGTTCCCGCCCGAGCCGCTGCGCTACGCCGTGGTCCAGGCCACGCGGCGCGCCCTCGTCAACTCGGACGAGCGCGGCGGCCGCCGCGGCCCCTGGCTCAAGCTGCTCGACCGGGTGGGCGCCGGCTTCGACAGCTGACCGTCTCCGGCAGCTAACTTCTCCGCAGGCCCATGGCCGAGTACCGACCCAAGAACCGCGGCCTGGAGAGGGTGCTGGGCACCGGCGCGCTGTTCGCCACGGCCTACGGGAACGTCGGCAGCTCGATCTACTACGCGCTCGGCCTGGTGGCGATCTACGCCCTCGGCATGACGCCGGTGGTGTTCCTGATCGCGGGACTGATCTTCGCCGCCACCGCCGCCACCTACGCCGAGGCCACGACCATGTTCCCGGAGGCCGGCGGCTCCTCGTCGTTCGCCCGCCGGGCCTTCAACGAGTTCTGGTCCTTCTTCGCCGCGTGGGGCCAGATGCTCACCTACATCATCACGATCTCGATCTCGGCCTTCTTCGTGCCCCACTACCTGGGGGTCTTCTGGTCGCCGCTCGGCGAATCGCCCGCCGACATCGTGGGCGGCATCGTGGTGGTGGTCCTGCTCGGGGTCCTGAACGTGGTGGGCGTCAAGGAGTCGGCGGGGGTCAACGTGGGCTTCGCGGTGGCGGACTTCTGCACCCAGGTGCTGCTCGTGATCGTGGGCATCGTGCTCGTGTTCGATCCCGATCAGCTGGTGCGCCAGGTGGACTTCGGGACCGTGCCCACGGTCGGCGACTTCCTCATCGCCATCCCCGTGGCGATGGTGGCCTACACCGGGATCGAGACGGTCTCCAACATGGCCGAGGAGGCGCGCGACTACCAGAAGACGATCCCGCGCGGGATCGCGCTCGTGGTGGGCGCGGTGGCCGTGATCTACGTGTTCCTGCCCGCCGTGGCGCTCTCGGCCATGCCGGTGGTCAACGGAGAGACCCAGCTGGCCCAGTCCAAGGAAGCCGGCGGCTACGCGGACGACCCGATCCTCGGCGTGGTCGAGAACATGCACTTGGGCGCCCTCCAGCATCCGGCGCGAGATCTACGTGGGGATCCTGGCCGCCTCGATCCTGTTCATCGCCACCAATGCGGGCATCCTCGGGGTGTCGCGATTGTCGTACTCGATGGGGCAGCACCGCCAGCTGCCGGAGCTGCTGCGCGCCCTGCACCCGCGCTTTCGCACCCCGTACGTGGCCATCACGCTGTTCGGGCTGATCGCCTGCGTGGCCATCCTGCCGGGACAGGCCGACTTCCTGGGGGTGATCTACGCCTTCGGCGCGATGCTGTCGTTCACCATCGCCCACTTGGCGGTCACCACGCTGCGCATCAAACGGCCGGACGTGGAACGCCCCTACAGGGTTCCGTTCGGCATCCGCGTCCGCGGCACGGAGCTGCCGGTCACGTCGATCCTGGGCGGCCTCGGCACCGGCATCGCGCTGATCGTGGCGACGGTGCTCGACCTCCGCGTGCTGATCGCCGGGATGCTGTGGCTGAGCCTCGGGATCGCGACCTACGTGGTCTACCGTCGCCGCCAGGGCCTGTCCCTCACCGAGACGGTCAAGATCGTCGTGCCCAAGCCCGTCGTGGAGCACGAGGTGGAGTACGAATCCGTGCTGGTGGCGTTCGAGAACGGCAACTACTCGGCCGAGGCGGTGGCCACCGCGGCCCGGCTGGCGGCACGGCGCCGAAGGGGCATCCACGTGCTGGTCACGATCACGGTGCCACCCAACTCGCCGATTGACGCCTCGATGCCCGAGCAGGAGGCCAAGGCGGCCTCGCTGATCGATTCGGCCCGGGTGCGCGGCGGCCGGCGCGTGACCGGCCACTGGGAGAAGGTGCGCCCGGGCCAGGCGGGCCGCCGGATCGTCGAGGAGGCCAAGGAGATCCACGCCCGGGCGATCGTCATGTCGCTCCCGCCGCGCCGGGCCGGAATGTCGCTGTTCGGCAAGTCGCTCGAAACGGTGCTGGCCGAGCGACCCTGCCGCGTGATCATCGACTCGTCGCGCAACGTGGACGGGCATCGCGACGGTTCCTGACGCCCACCGGCGGGACTACCATTCAGGCCGTGCAACGCGCATATCTGGCCTCGACGCGGCTGCTGAGCGCGCTGCTGCTCGTGGTGGGGGTGGCCATGGTGGTCGCGGCGCTCGCGAGCGGCGGTGGCCCCGCGGCATTGGGCGTGGTGCTCGGTGTCCTGCTCGCGCTCCTTGGCGCCGGGCGGCTCTACCTCACGCGCCCGCAGCCCGTAGAGGAGGACCAGCCAGGCGCTGACGAGGCCGCGGGAACGCCCCGCGGCGCCCGTCGGTGAGCGAGCAGAGCGCCGAACGCCGGGCGGCGGCCGCGGCCGCCGCCGTGCGCGCCCGCCAGCAGATTCGCCGCGGATCCGAGCGAGCCGGCGTGCGGATCACCCGCGGACTGGGGGAGCCCGCCCTGTTCGCCATCACGCTCAGCGCCGTCGTCTCGGGGCTGCTGCTCACCCTCGGGGTGGTGTCCGGGGACGCTCTGGGCCTCGCCCCGCTCGTCTACCTCGTGGCCGGTCTCTTCTTCGTGGTCACGATGGCCACCTACGTCGAGGGCAGCTCGCTGCACCAGGAGCGTGGCGGCGCCTCGAGCTTCGCCCGCTACGCGTTCGACGAGCTGTGGAGCTTCATCGCGGGCTGGGCCATCCTCCTCGACTACGTGATCGTGATGGCTGCCGGCGCCGTGGTGATCTCGGATTACCTGGCGGTCTTCTGGGACGAGCTCGACGACGGCGTGCTCGAGCTCGTGGTGGCCGGTGGCGCGCTGCTCGCGGTGGCCTTCCAGAACGTGCGCGGGCTGGGCGCGGCCCGGCTTCGGGTGGTGCTGAGGGTCTCGCTGGTGATGATCCTCGTGCTGGTGGTGGTCACGCTGGTGGCCTTCATCCAGCTCTTCGACCTGGCCGCGATCACGGACTCCGTGGAGCTGGGCGAGACGCCGGCCTGGGAGGACGTGGCCTTCGCCCTCGGCGTGGCCTGCGTGGGGCTCATCGGCGTGGAGGCGGCGTCCGGCCTGGCGGGAGAGGTGCGAGTCGGGCGGCGCGGCCTGAGGCGAGTGGTGATGGCCAGCGCCGCCGCGACGCTGGTCCTGTCCGTGGGCGTGTCGGCGGCCGCGCTGATGGCCCAACCGGTGGAGGGCGACGCCACGGCCCTGGGCGGCCGCTTCATCGAGGCCCCCGTGCTCGGCATAGTCAACGGCCTCGACACGGCCTGGATGGTCGACGCCGGGCGCTATCTGGTGGGCGCCACCGCCGCCGCGATGCTCTTCGTGGCGATGAACGGCCAGATGCTGGGGCTGGCTCGTCTCACCTACTCGCTCGCCACCAACCGTCAGATCCCGAGTGGCGCGGGACGGCTCAGCCAGCGCCACGGCACGCCCTACGTCGCGATCGCGCTCGCCGCGGTGATCGCGTTCGCGCTCTCCATCCCGCACGACATCGAGTTCCTGGCCGGCATCTTCGCGTTCGGGGCGATGATCACCTTCGCGATCGCCCACCTCTCGGTGATCGTGCTGCGCTTCAAGGAGGGGGAGCGGCGCAGCGTCTTCCGCGTGCCCCTGAACGTACGCTGGCGCGGCCGTCTCGTACCGCTCCCCGCGCTGTTCGGGCTGCTGCTCTCCGTGGGGGTCTGGGTGAGCGTCGTGGCGCTGCACGAGGGGGCACGCGTGATAGGCGGGGTCTGGATGGCGGTGGGGGTGGCCCTCTACGTGAGCTACCGGCGCTCCCAGGGCAAGTCGCTCACTCAGCGCTTCACCATCCCCGCCGAGGCGCTGCGCGAGCGCGAGGACGCCGAGTACGGGAGCATCCTGGTGCCGGTGTTCGGCGAGGCGCTCGACGACGACATCGTCGGCACCGCAGGGCGGCTCGCGGCCGAGCACGCCGACGAGGGCGATGGCGGGGCTGTGCTCGAGGCCCTCTACGTGTTCGAGATCCCCATGTCCCTGCCGATCGACGCCCGCGTGCCCGAGGAGCGCGTGAAGGACGCCAAGCGCGTGCTGGCCCGGGCCAAGGAGGTGGGGGAGGAGTACGAGGGGGTCGAGGTGGCCACGGCCATGGTGCGCGGCCGGACGGCGGGGCAGGCGATCGTCTCCGAGGCACGCCGGCGTGGGGTGGAGGCCATCGTCCTCGGAGCCGAGGAGCCGACCCGCGTGCGCGGCGGGGTGATCCTCGGGGGGCGCGGGCGGGTACGCGACCGCTTCGTGGGTGACACCACGCGCTACGTGATCGAGAAGGCCCCCTGCACCGTGATCCTCACTGCGCCGCCGGCCGGCGAGGAGGGCACGCGCGAGGGCGTCCTGCCCTAGATGGCTCTAGAGTTGACGCCTAATGTTCGTCCTGATTGTCGGCTGTGGACGGGTGGGGTCCGCCATTGCCCACGCGATGCTCGAGGAGGGCCACGAGGTTTCGGTGCTCGACGAGGACGCGGAGGCCATCGCCCTGCTCGACCGCGGGCAGGCCGAGAGCTGGGAGGAGCGTGGCGGGCGCTTCACCGAGGGCACCGCGCTGGAGATCGACGCTCTGCTGGCCGCCGGGATCGAGAACGCCGATGCCTTCGTGGCCTCCACCGACGGCGACAACACCAACCTGGTGATCGCCCAGATCGCCCAGCGCCGCTTCGAAGTCGACCGCGTGGTGGTCCGGGTGCTCGACCCCGCCAGGGCGCGCTGGTACGCCGAGCAGGGCCTGCAGACCGTGTGTCCCACCCAGACCGCGATCGAGCTCCTCGAGGCGGCGGTGCGCGGGCAGATCCGGTTCGAGGGAGTCTCGGGCTAGGGTGGACCCGTGTATGTCCTGATCGTCGGCGCGGGCAAGGTCGGGTGGAACCTCGCGCGCGAGCTCATCAACAAGCGCCACGAGGTCACGGTGATCGAGGCCGATCCGCGCCGTTACGCCGTGGTCGAGCAGGAGCTGGAGCACAGCGCGCTGTACGGCGACGGCTCGGAGCTCTGGGTGCTCGAGCGCGGCGGCATCGAGCGCGCCGACCTGGTGGTCGCGGTCACCGGCGATGACGAGGACAACATCCTGATCTCCCAGGTGGCGCGCGAGAAGTACGGCGTGGGCCGGATCGTGGCCCGCTGCAACAATCCTCGCAACCTCCAGCACTTCGAGCTTCTGGGCGTGAAGCCGGTGATCTCGGCCACCGACCTGATCCTGCGCCTGATCGAGCACGAGGTGCCCAAGTACGGGCTCGTTCACCTACTCGACCTGCCCGAGGAGCGCCTCGAGATCATCGAGCTCGAGGTGGCCGAGGGCTCGGAGGCGGCCGGCAAGTCGGTCAAGGACCTCGGTCTGCCCGACGGCTCGCTCGTGATCTCGATCCTGCGCGACGGCGGCGGATTCGTGCCGGCCGGCGACTCGACGGTCGAGGCCGGTGACGAGGTCCTGCTCGTGCTCGACGTCGGAATCGAGTCGCGCGTCACCGAGCGCTTCACCAACCGCTCGGCGGCCTAGCAGGCAATGGCGCGGCGCAAGGTAGACCACCTGCTCGTCGGCGGTGGCCTGGCCGCCGCGAACTGTGCGCGCTGGCTGCGCGAGGAGGGCGGGGAGGGCTCGATTCTGCTCGTGGGCCGGGAGTTCGATCCGCCCTACAACCGGCCACCGCTCACCAAGGGCTTCCTGCAGGGCAAGGAGTCGCGCGAGGACACGCTGTTTCGCCCGGACGAGTGGTGGAAGGAGCAGGACATCGAGCTGCTCACGCGCACCAGCGTGATGAAGCTCGACCCCGGCGAGCGAGTGGTCACTCTCTCCACGAAGGAGGAGATCGAGTTCGGCAACGCCCTGCTGGCCACCGGGTCCAACGTGCGGAGGCTGCGCGCCGACGGCTGCGAGCTCGAGGGCATCCACTACATCCGCGCCCTCGGCAACTCGGAGGCGCTCAAGGCCGAGGCCGAGCAGGCCGAGCGCGTGGTGATCATCGGCGGGAGCTACATCGGTACCGAGGTGGCCGCCTCGCTTACGTCCGCGCACGCCAACAAGTGCGAGATCGTGATGCTCGAGGACGTGACGCTCGAGCGTCAGTTCGGCCCCGAGATCGGCGGCTTCTTCCAGGGCGTGCTCGAGGACCACGGAGTGGACGTGCACGGAGGCGACGAGCTCGAGCGCTTCGAGGGGAGCGACGGCCGGGTGGGCCGGGTGGTGACCAAGGGCGGGCTCGAGCTCGACTGCGACCTCGTGGTGATCGGCGCGGGGGTGATGCCCGACGTGATGCTCGCGCGGGCGGCCGGCCTGGAGCTGGGCGATGCCGGCGGCGTGCGCTGCACGGCCGGCCTCGAGAGCTCGGTGCCCGGGATCTACGCGGCGGGCGACATCAGCGAGTACCAGAGCCCCGTTCACGGCCGGCCGCTGCGCGTGGAGCACTGGGACGTGGCCTTCAACCACGGGAAGACGGCCGCGCTGAACATGCTCGGCAGGGGCGTCGAGCACGAGGCAATTCCCTATTTCTTCTCCGACCTCGCCGACTGGAGCTCCATGGAGTACGTAGGGCCCGGCAGCGGCGAGCCCGTGGTGCGCGGCTCACTGGAGGAGGGCAGCTTCACCGCCTTCTACGTCGACGACGGGCGGGTCACGGCCGCGCTCACCGTCGGCCGCTCTGACGACCTCGATCACGCGCAGCGCCTCATGAAGGGCGGCACGCCGGTGAACGTCGACGCCCTCCGCGACGACGGCACCGACCTCGGCTCGCTCTAGGCGCCGATCCTGGGCGCCACCTGAGTGGCGGCGCGCTCGATCTGGCGAGGCTCGTCGCCGATCGGCCAGAGGTACACCCGCCGGCAGCCGGCCCGCGCGTAGCGAGACAGGAGCTCGGCGCAGTCTTCGGCCGGCCCGACGCACACCTGCCCCCGCAGCACATCGGGGTCCCTGCCGAGGAGCGGCGCCAGCACGTCGACGATCACGCGCTCGGCCTCGCTTCGGTCTTCGGTGATGAAGGTCCACATCGTCGCGAGCGCGTTTGGGAACCCTTCGGGCCGTCGGCCGTGCTCGCGCAGCTGCTCCGCCAGCGCCCGGGCGGTCTGCTCGAAGCGATCCGGAGTGGTGTTGTAGGCCGAGGCGAGCCAGCCGTCGCCCAGGCGCGCCACACGGCGCAGGCCGGCGGCCGAACCCCAGCTGCCGATCCACAACGGGAGGCGCCGGGCCGGGCGCAGCTCCGCGGCCTCGTCGGGGCCGGGCATCGAGTACCAGTGCGGGGCGGGCGGGGGCGGCTCGCCGTGCAGAATCGCCCTCAGGATGGCCGCGGCCTCGTCAAAGCGCTTCCAGCGCGTCTCCACGTCGAGGCCCAGGGCGTGGTAGTCCCGAGCCGACGAGCCCGGTCCGATGCCGGGGGCGAGCCGGCCGTCCGAGAGCAGGTCGAGCCCGGCGAAGGTCTTGGCCACCGGCACCGGGCCCCTCAGTGTGACCAGCAAGAGGGTCGTGGCCAGCTCCATCGAGCCGGATCGCCCGCACACCGCCGCGAGCGCGGTCGGGCCGTCGAGCCACGGCCTCGCGAACAGGAAGTGGTCGTTCACCGACACCGCGCTGAAGCCGAAGTCGCGGGCGGCGTCGACCGAGCGCGCGAGCCGGCCCAGGGACTGTCCCTCGTCCCCGAACTCGATGAGCGGCAGGTGGACCCCAAGCTCCAAGCGGCACGATCGTCCCACACGGGGACGCCGCGGAGCGAGCGCCGGTTACGCCGCTGCGGCCACGTAGGCCAGCATCCGGTTGGTGATGGCCGTGGCGCGCTCCACGGCGGCGTTGTCGAGCACCGGCGGATCTGAGAACCGCTCGGGCACCAGCCCCGCGAGTGCGGGCACCTGGCGCGCGGCCAGATCGAGGCCGAGACGGGCGGCCTCACGGACCACCTCGGGCTCCACCGACCAGAGCATCTCGAACACCCGCTCGCCCGGGCTGGGACGCTCCCAGCCGGCGAGACACGCGCTGAAGTCGGGGCCGTCGCAGATGATCGCCCACTCGTTGGCCAGCGGGTGCCCGCGCTCGATCGGGATCTCGAGCGGACCGTCGGCGGGCTCGCTCAGCTCGTCGAAGTCCGCCAGCGCCACGGCCACCTCGGCGGTTCGGGCAAACCCGCGCCAGCGCTCCTCGGCCTGCCGGTAGAACTTCTCGCGCTGGAAAGAGCCCACGAACACGGCACGCTCGCCCCGCGCGGAGCACTCGTCCTCGATGGCGTGCGATATCGGCACCAGCAGGCGCTTGGGCACCGGATAGGGGTGTAGGTCGGGGCGCAGACGGCGCAGCCCGGCGTAGATCGAGGGGGCGCGCCTTGGCCACTCCGTTCGTGACCCGCTCGATGGCCACCGCGAGCGAGAGGCCGCCGTCACGGGCACGCACCACATCGACCACGCGCTCGACCTCGGACTCCGGGTAGCGGCGGTGGCCGCTCGGAAGCCGCTCGGCGCGCGGGAAGTCGTGGCGCTGCTCCCACATCCGCAACGTGGCGGGCTGCAGGCCGGTGCGCTCCGCGAGCTGGCCGATTGTCAGCGCTTCGATCAAAACCTCAACAACCTGTTGGATTTCTGCTAAACATCACGTGTAGATCAGCGTACTCGAACGAGGGCCCCGTCACATGAATGCACTCGCCAGTCCCAACGACTTCACAAGCGCCTTCCAGGCCCACGCGCCCCGGGCGTTCTCCGCGGCGTTCAGGGTGCTGGGCGACGCGGCCGCTGCCGAGGACGTCGTGCAGGACGTGTTCATCACCATGTGGCGCGATCCCGGCAAGTTCAATCCCGACCGGGGCAGCCTGTCGGGGTACCTGGCCATGATGGCTCGCAGTCGAGCGGTCGACCGCATGCGCTCGCGCCAGGCTCGCGACACTGCCGTGGAGCGACTGGGTCGCCGCGACGAGCGTGACGCGGTCTCCGAGTCGCCTGCCGATGCCGTGCTGCGCCGGGACGAGGGTACGCGCGCGCTCAAGGCCCTGGGCGACCTGCCCGTGGCACAGCGCGACGCCGTTCTGCTGGCCTACGGCCGCGACCTCTCCGCCGCGGAACTGGCCGAGACGTCCGGGGTCCCACTGGGGACCGCGAAGAGCCGGCTCCGCCTCGGGCTCCAGAAGGCGCGCGAGAATCTCGTTTCCGCCGCCTGAGCGTGTCATCGCTTCCAACTCATGGTCGGCTCCCTCGGGGTTCGTGGCCGTCAGTCCTCTCAGGGGCCATACGTGCCAGTGCTCACGGGCGGTCACGCCCACCCGCCGCCTGGCGCGATCCCTACCCTGACGTGAGGGACGGACGCTGACGAGATGCCGGGCTACTTCGACGATTCCTCGATGCTTCGGCGGGTCAATCGCGAGCGTGCCCTGGCGCTGTCGGGGCCGCGGGCTCTGCTGATGCAGGCGGCCCATCCCCTGGCGGTATCGGGGCTCCTGGCGCACTCGACCGCGATGGACGAGCCCTATGACCGGCTGGCGCGGACCGCTGAGGTGATGAGCACGATCGGGTTCGGCGAGCGTGAAGACGCCGACCGCGTGACGCGCCACGTGCGCGCGATGCATCGCCGCGTGAGCGGCAAGCTCCGCGAATCGGTGGGCTCCTATCCCGCGGGGACGCCCTACCGCGCGGACGATCCCGAGCTGCTGTTGTGGGTGCTGTTCACGCTCGTGGACTCGAGCCTCGTGGTCTACAAGACCTACGTCGGCTCGCTGTCCGGTGAGGAAGAGGCCGCCCTGTGGGACGACTACAGGATCATCGGCCGGCTCTTCGGCCTCCGAGTCCGGGACATGCCGCGCACGCTGGCCGACCTCGACGACTACCGCCGCTCGATGCTCGACGGCGACGTGCTCCACGTCACCGACTGGGCCCGTGAGCGGGCCCGGGCGATCGTGCTCGACCCCCCGGTGCCGTGGATGGCCCAACCGCTGCTCGAAACCGTGAACTTCATAACGATCGCCCTGCTGCCCGACCGCATCCGCAGCCAGTACGGCTTCGCTCCGCTGCCTCCGGCGATGGTGCGAAAGGCGCTTGTCAAGGCGGGCGGCGAGTACGTCAAGCGGGCCGTGGTGCCGTTTCTGCCGGATCGGCTGCGGTTGGTTCCGGCGTCGCGGGCGGCGGCCTAGCCTCGGACGTCGACCCGGGTTGGCGGGGCCGGCTGGCCAATCCGCGGATCATGCTTAGGGTGGGGCGCATGCGCTTCCCGATCGCGCTGCTGCTCGCCGCGGTGCCGCTGGCCGGGTGCATGTCCGACGACGCCCCGGCGCCGATGGTGTTCAAGCCACGACCCGAGCCCTGCGAGGTGCACCTCACGGGCTCGCCGGTGTTCGTGCGCTTCGCCGGCGACCGCTCGGCGAAGAACTGCGAGAGCTGGACCAGCAGGCGCGCCGACGGCAAGAGGGTCTGGTCGCCCAAGCGGGCCGTGGACGGTAAGGCGCGGTTCAGGCGAGTCTGCGTGGTCTCGGAAGGGCACACGGCCGCCGGGCTCTATGCCGCGGGCGGTATCGCGCCACTGGAGCGCGCCCGCCAGGTGTGCGGCAGCCTGCTGGACCGCGGCTGGCGCGAGCTGGGGGCGCCCACGAACACTCCGGAGTTCGCCGACCAGGCCAACGACCAGCCGCCCCCCGATCGCTTCTCGGCGGTCCGCTGCGCCGAGGGCCGGTGCCGCCAACGGGGGCGCCTGGTGGCCCGCCCGAGGCTGAGGGCGGCCTGCGGCGACGGCCGCTGGGCGTTCAGGCTGGACGCGGTGGCCGGTGTGGGCGTGTATCGCTGTCGGCCCTAGCGCTACAGCCGGCGTTCGCGGGCCGGGACAAGACTGGGGAGCAGGGACTCGAACCCCGATAACCAGCTCCAGAGGCTGGCGTCTTGCCATTAGACGACTCCCCAACGGCGGAAATCAGGATAGCCATCTCACTACCGACCGTGCCGCGCCCGAGGCGCCTTGCCCCGCACCCGCACCCGGGGCCGGAGGGTGGTCGTCTTCTCGCGTCCGTCTCTCAGCACCAACCTCACGCGCGCGGCGCGCTTCAGGCGGCGGCCCGCCTTCAGTCCGGGCCACACCACCCTGGCCGCACGAACGCCTTCGCCGGGGAAGGACACCTTCAGGCGGCGGCGCGACACACGCGCGCGCAACCCCGGGCTGCCCGCCCTGACCCGCGGGCGCGCCTTGCCGCGGCGCAGGGTCTTCGGCAGCACGATGGCCGCCGAGGTGATGGCCGCTCCCTCGCGTGCCGCGCTCAGGCGCGCCACCAGACGCGCCTTGCGGCCGCGCCGGCGGATCGACACGCGCGCGCGTGGATCGCATCCGGGAGTGGCCAGCGGCTGCCTCAGCTCGATCCGCTTGCCGGAATGGGATACGAGCCCGACATCCATCGTGGTGTCGGTCTTCGGGTTGCACAGGTCGCGGGTCAGCTGCAGCAGGGAATCGGGACCGGAGTCGAACTGCAGCGCAAAGCTCCGAACCGGCAGGTCGGGGTTCGACGGGAACACGTTCCTCGTACCGAACGTGCCCACCTCGGTCACGCCGTCGAGGCGCACGCCCACCGGCGGAGGCAGGAGCACCAGCAGGCCGGGGAGCGCGGAGGGGGTGTTGAGGGCGAGGTAGACCGGTCCGCGAACGGGACGTGCCTGGAGCGGCGAGTCGATGATCGCCGTGGCCACACGCGAGCTCTCCGGGCAGTTGGCGGCGTCGGCCTGGGGCCGCAGGCAGGCCCGGGCCAGCGCGCGCTGGGCGGGAGCCACCGCCTTCGGCAGGGTCACCTCGGCTCGCTTGAGCGCGGCGTGCTCCGGGTTGAAGCGCAGGACGGTGGAGACCGGTGGATGGTCGCCGTAGCCGGTGAGGCCCGGAGCTCCCACCGAGCCCGAGGCCGACGCCGCGAACGGCAGCGCCGCGCAGTTCGTGGGGGTGAAGGCGGAGCGTCTCTCGGAGAAGGCCGACGGCGCCTCATAGGAGTTGGCGCGAGTCACCGACGTGGCCGGGCTACACGCCGTGGGCATGCGAACGAACGTCCCGCGACTTGCGCGCCCGTTGAGGGTCAGGGCGATCTTCTCGATCTGCACGTTGAGCCCGCCGGACTCGCGCGGCTGGTCGGCGAAGGTGGACTCGAGCCCGTAGCCGTCGGGCCCCTTCCTGAGGGTCACGGGGGCCTGGAGGAAGATCTTCGACAGGCCACCCACCGCCTCGAGCACGAAGCCGAGGCGGGCGGGCTCGGAGCCGGCGGGGCGGAGGTTGTAGACCACCCCGTTCACCGGCGGCGCCGGCACCGTGGGCAGCAGCCCGGGCAGCAGGGCCACCTTGGCGTTCACCACCACGCTGCCCACCACCGCCTCGCGCGGGCAGGCGTCGGCGGCGAACTGCTGCGCGCCGCAGGCCACGGCCGACTGCGGGTTGCCGAGCAGCCCGGGCGCGAGCCGCACGAATGAGTTCCTGACGTCGTCGGAAGCCGAGTCGTAGGACAGCGTCTGGGTGATCGTGACGTTCGGGTGGCCGCCCGCCGCGCGCGACTGCGGCGCCACCTTGAAGTCGGACATCGTCACATCCGCGGCGGCGGGCGCGGCCGGCAGCGCCAGCGCCAGCCCCGCGATCACGACCAGTGGCCTCCTCATCCGACCGAAAATACGGGTTGGCGCGCGCGCGTGCGCCGGTTCCCGCGAGCCCGCGTCAGGCCGCGGCCTGCTCCGCCCAGTCGCGATACAGGCGCGCGTAGGCGCCGTCGGCCTCGAGCAGCTCGTCGTGGGTCCCCTGCTCGGCGATGTCGCCGTGATCGAGCACCACGATCCGGCCGGCCCCGCGAATGGTCGACAGCCGGTGCGCGATCACGAGCGCGGTCCGCCCCGCCAGTAGACGCCGCAACCCCCGCTCGATCTGCGACTCCGTCCGCACGTCGACGTTCGAGGTGGCCTCGTCGAGGATCAGGATGCGTGGGTCCGCGGCGGCGGCGCGGGCGAAGGCCACGAGCTGGCGCTGGCCGGCCGAGAGATGCCCGCCGCGCTCGCCCACCTCGGTGTCGTAGGCCTCCGGAAGCCGTTCGATGAACTCGTGGGCGCCGACCGCAAGGGCGGCCGCGCGCACCTCCGCCTCGCCCGCGTCGGTATTGCCGAAGGCGATGTTGTCGCGGATCGTGCCGGAGAACAGGAAGCCCTCCTGAGGCACCACGCCGAGCTGGGAGCGCAGGGAGTGCTCGGTCACGTCGCGGAGGTCGTGGCCGTCGATGCGCACCTGGCCCGAGTCCGGGTCGTAGAAGCGGGCCACCAGCTTGGCGAGCGTGGACTTGCCGGCGCCGGTGGCGCCCACGAGCGCCACCGTCTGTCCGGGCGGCACGTGCAGCGAGACGTCCGAGAGCGCGAGCGCGTCGTCACCTGCTCCGTAGCCGAAGGTCACGTGGTCGAAGTCGATCTCTCCGCGTACCAGCGGCAGGTCGATCGCCCCGGGACGGTCGGCGATGTCGGGCTCCTCGTCGAGCAGCTCGAAGATCTTGTCGAGCGCCGCCATGCCCGCCTGGTAGGTGGTGTAGAGCTGCGAGAGGGATTGGATCGGGTCGAAGAAGGTCTGCAGGTAGAACACGAAGGAGGCCAGCACGCCGATCGTGGCCTTGTCGTCGAGCACCTGGTTTCCGCCGTAGATGAGGATGGCGGCCGTGGCCACGGCGGAGAGCAGCTCCACCGCCGGGAAGTAGGCGGCGTTGAGATTGACGGTCCTCATGTTCGCCTCGCGGTGCTCGTCGTTGAGCTGCGCGAAGCGGCGCCGGTGGCGCGGCTCCTGCCCGAAGGCGCGGACCACGCGCACGCCGGACAGGGTCTCCTGGAGGTAGGCGGTGACCACCGCGATCCTCTCTCGCGTGAGGCGGTAGGCGCCGGTGGAGACGATCCTGAAGATGACGCTGCCCACCAGCAGCACCGGGAAGGTGAGGAACGTGACCAGCGCGAGGTTCGGGTCGAGCACCACGAGGATCACTGCCGTGCCGGCCAGCGTGAGCGTGGAGGAGAAGAGCGTCTGGATGCCCTCGGTCACGAGCTGGTCGAGCGCCTGGACGTCGTTGGTCAGGCGCGAGATCAGCACGCCGGCCTTGTTGCGCGAGTAGAAGCCGATCGAGAGGCGCTGCAGATGCTCGAAGAGCTGTACCCGCAGGTCCTGCAGGGCGCGCTGGCCCACCCAGTTGATGAGGTAGGTCTGGGCGTAGGTGGCCACCCAGTTGATCACGGCGGCGGCCACGAAGGCGATCAGGATCAGCGTGAGCGCGTTGAGGTCCTTGTCGCCGATCCCCTTGTCGATCGCGAGACCGGCCAGGTAGGGAGGCATGAGCGCGGCAGCGGTGGCCAGCAGCAAGGCCACCAGCATCAGCAGCACGCGGCCGCGGTAGGGGCGCAGCAACGTGGCCAGGTGGCGCAGCTTGCCGAGGCGGCGCTCCTCGCCGCGCACGGCGCGCAGCGCGCGGGTGGTCCGTTCGCGCGCGGTCACAGCCCCGCCACCTCGCGCTCCGGGTCGTCGCGGTTGAGAAACACCTGGTCCGGCAGCCCCTTCTCCGCGATCTCGCGGTACAGGGTCGAGTCCTCCAAGAGCTGCCCGTGCGTGCCCCGTGCGGCCACCTCGCCGTTCTCGAGGACCACGACGTCGTCGGCCAGCGCGATGGTGGACAGGCGGTGCGCGATCACGAACGTGGTGCGGCCCTTCATCACCTCGCGCAGAGCAGCCTTGATGCGGCTTTCGGTGGTGGCGTCGACGCTCGACGTGGCGTCGTCGAGGATCAGGATGCGCGGCTCGGCCAGCAGCGCCCGGGCGATCGCCACCCGCTGGCGCTGGCCGCCGCTGAGGGTCAGGCCGCGCTCGCCGACGAGCGTGTCGAGCCCGTCGGGCAGGTCGTCGAGCAGCTCGAGCAGCCCGGCGCGCTCGGCCGCGGCCACCACCTGCTCCTCGTCGGCCTCGAGGTCCGCGTAGGCGATGTTGTCGCGCAGGCTGGCCGAGAACAGGAACGCGTCGTCGGAGACCACCGCCACCTCGCGGCGCAGCGACGCTGCGTCCACGTCGCGCACGTCGGCGCCGTCCACGAGGAGAGCCCCCTCGTCGACGTCGTAGAGGCGCGGGATGAGCATCACCAGCGACGTCTTGCCCGATCCGGTGGGACCGACCAGCGCAACGGTGCGGCCAGGCTCCACCGTGAGGTCGACGTCGCGCAGGACCGGCTCACCCTCGCCGTAGCCGAAGCTCACGCCGCGCAGCTCGACCCGGCCGCCACCGGGCGGCAGCGCCGGCGCACCGGGCGCCGACACCAGCCTGGGCTCGCGGTCGAGGATCTCGAACACGCGAGCGCCGCTCGCCACCGCGCGCTGAGCCATGCCCAGAGCGATGCCGAGCATCCGCATCGGCGAGATGAGCATCACCACGTAGCCGTAGAAGGCCACGAACTCGCCCACCTCGAGCGTGCCGTTGATCGCCTGGCGTCCGCCCACGAACAGGAGCGCGGCGAGCCCGAGCTGGGGGAGGAAGCCGATGAACGGGTTGTAGAAGGCCCGCAGCCGGGTGGACACCATCGACTGGTCGAAGACGCGTGCCACCGAACGCCGGAAGCGGGCGAGCTGGCGTTCCTCCTGTGCGAAGGCCTTGACCACGCGCACCCCCGAGACGTTCTCCTCGGCGTCGGCGGTGAGCTCGGCTATGCGTTGCTGCACCTCCTGCGTGGCCGGCCGGTTGAGGCGGCCATAGCGGAAGGCGATCCAGATCACGAACGGCATCGGGGCCAGAGCCACCGCGGCCAGCACCGGATCCAGGTACAGCATCACGGCCGCCGCGATCAGGATCGTGATTGCGGACTGGACGATGAAGATCAGGCCGTAGCCCAGGAAGAAGCGCACCGACTGCAGGTCCACGGTCGAGCGCGACATGAGCTGTCCGGTCTGCTGGCCGTCGAAGAACTCGAGCTCGAGGTCGTGGAGGTGCCGGTACATCCCGTTGCGGAGGTCGTACTCCACGGCCAGGGAGATCCGACCCGCCACGAGCCGGCGGAAAACGCTGAAGACCAGCCGGAACAGGCCGGCGGCGGCCACCGCCGCGGCCAGCGGCCACAGGTTCGCGCCGCCGTTGTCGATCTCGTCGACGGTGCGGCCCACCAGTGCCGGAATGAGCACTCCCGCACCCATGGCAAAGCCAGCGAGCACGAAGGAGGCGATGACCCCTCGGCGATAGGGGCGCAGGAAACCCAGCAGCCGCCAGAACGTACTCATCGACCCCTTACTTTACTTTATGAAGTAAGGCACGGCGGCCTGCCGGTGGTCGAAGATCCGCTCCAGGTCGCGCCGCACGAACAGCCGGTGGGCCAGCTCGCCGGCCGGGCCCAGCGGCAGCCGATAGCGCACCCGGTCGCGCACGAGCGTGCCTCCCGGGTCCGGCTGGAACGTGTGCGTGTGGTGCCAGAGCTTGTAGGGCCCGCGGATCTGCGCGTCCACGAAGCGCACGCCTGGCTCCCAGACCTCGATACGGGTGAGCCAGCGCACCGGAACGCGGTGGAGCTTGAGCCGGTACTCGATCAGCGCGCCCACCCGCATGGCGATCGGCCGGGGCGTGACGATCCGGAAGCCCAGCCAGGGTGGGGTGATCTCCTCCAGATTGAAGGCGTCGGCGAAGAAGGCGAAGACCTCGTCGGGGTCGCCGGGCAGGACCTGGCTGCGCTCGAGCACGTGCTCCACGATGACTCATACGCGCCACCCGGCGCGACGGCTTGAAGGAGCCACGGCCGGAGCCTTGAAGACAGATCCCGTGAGCCCCCGCTGCGCAGCTCTGTCCGAGCGGTTGAGCCCGCAGGGACGGCGAGCCCTGGCCTCGTTCATCGACGGGCGCCTGCCCGCGGGACAGCTGTACGACGAGCTGCTCCAGGCTCGCGACAGCGGCCGAGCTCCCGGCGCGGTGGTCGGCCGGGAGCCCCCGCCGAGACCTCCGGCCTAGGCAGCCGGCCCCACGCAGAGGAGCCGGTCCTGGGGACGCAGCTCCTCCAGGCGGGGGTCGTCGTACTGGATCAGCTCTCCGTCCCGTACGACTCCCAGCACCTGGACGCCCACCTTGCCCAGGCCCCCGGGCCCCGCTTCCTCGGGCGAGACCTCGCGCTCGTAGAGCTTCAGTCCGTCCGCGGGTATCAACAGGTCGTCGAGCAGGGTCAGCAGGTGAGGCGAGCTCACGCCGGCAGCCAGCAGCCTGCCGGTGGCCGTGGAGCCGCGGACCACTGCGTCGGCGCCCGTCTGCTCCATCAGGTGGGCGTTCTCGTCCTCGGCCACGGCGGCGACGATCCGGCATCTCGAGTTGAGCTCGCGAGCGGTGAGGGACACCAGCACGGCGGTGTCGTCGCCCGTCACCGCGACCACGACGGTGCGTGCCTCCTCGATGCCGGCGTGCTGGAGCACCAGCTGCTGTGTGGCGTCGCCCTCGACGGCCGCGATGTCGTGGGCGCCCGCCGTGCGGACCGCGGCCGGGTCGACATCCACGGCGACCAGGGAGTCCACGGGGGTGCCGTGGCCGATGAGCTGCTCGGCCGCGGCCCGTCCACGTTTTCCGTAGCCGCAGAGGATCGTGTGGTCGCGCAAGTGTCGTCTCCAGCGCCGCTCGCGGTAGGCCGCCACCGAGCGAGCGGCCAGCAGCTCGAGCGTGGTGCCCACGAGCAGCACGAGGAAGATAACGCGGGCGGGGGTGGTGATGAACGTGGTGAGCAGCCGAGCCGAGTCCGACACCGGCGTGATGTCGCCGTAGCCGGTGGTGGTCACGCTGACCGTCGAGTAGTAGAGCGAGTCGAGGAAGTCGACGCTGTCGTCGGAGGTGTCGCGATAGCCGCCGCGGTCGAGCCAGGTCATCACGGCCACGCCGAGGATCAGCCCGATGGCGATGGCCACTCGCACCGCGAGCAGCCGCAGCGGGGTGTTCCCCTGAGCGGGCAGTGCCACTTCCGGCGGGCGCGCGGGAGAGCTCACGTGCAGCATCATGCCCGCCGTGGCGGTCTACGTCGACGAACCGATTTGGCAATGGCGTGGCCGGCGCTGGTGTCACCTCACCGCCGACGACAGCGACGAGCTGCACCGCTTCGCCGCCGGGCTGGGGCTACGCAGGCGCTGGTTCCAGTCGAAGCCGGGGCGGCCGTGGCACGACCACTACGACCTCCCGGAGGAGGTGCGTGCCCTGGCGCTGGCTCACGGCGCCGTGGCCCTCAGCACGCGTGAGATGGGACGCATGCAGGCCGATCGGCGCAGAAACGCTCGATTGGATGGCGCTGATCCGGGCACCCAAGACGCATGAGCACAGGACGACTCATCGCACGCGCCGCGATCGGCGGCATCTTCATGGGGCACGGAACGCAGAAGCTGTTCGGCTGGTTCGGCGGGCCGGGGCTCGACGCCACCGGCAAGATGATGGAGGGGCTCGAGCTGCGGCCGGCCCGCCGAAACGCCGTGGCGGCCTCGGTGACGGAGACGGCCGGTGGCGCTCTGCTGGCGCTCGGGGCGCTGACCCCGCTGGCGGGCGCGATGGCCACCGGCGCGATGGCGACGGCGGTCCGCAAGGTCCACCTGGACAAGGGCTTCTGGAACACCGACGGCGGCTTTGAGTTCAACCTCGCGCTGGTGGCGGGCGCCCTGGCGATAGTCGACTCCGGACCCGGCTCACCGTCGGTGGACGAGAGCCTGGGACTCGAGCTCAAGGGCGGCAAGTGGGCGCTGTTCGCGCTGCTCGCCGGACTCGCCGGCTCGGCTGCGGTGATCGAGGCCGGCAGGCGACACGGCGAAGAGAGCGCGACGGCGGACCCCGCCGAGCAGGGCCCGGCCGCCGCGCCCGATGAGGACGCGGCCGAGCGCCCAACCGCTCAGGCCGCCGTCTGACGACCGTGTAACATCTGTAACTACCGACCCCGGCGCCAGGAGACGCAGATGAGCTTCCTGTTCATCTTCTTTGCGGTTTTCTTCTTTCTCACCTTCGTGGTGGCGCCGATAGCCGGGGCGGAGGACAGACCCGGCTGGCTGCGCGTGAACCACAAGCCGCGCCGCCAGATCTGAGCTAGACGGCGATCGGGCGCGCGCCTAGCGCGCGCAGTCGATGCAGAGCACGCTCTCCGGGGCCGCCCGCAGCCGGCCCGCTGCGATCGGGCCGCCGCAGGCGTCGCACACCGCGTAGCTGCCTTCCTCGACCTTGGCCAGGGCGCGTCGAAGCCGCTCCTCCGAGCTCAGCAGGCTGTTGCCCACGCCGATCTCGTTGCGCCGGCTGATCGCCTCGTTGGTGCCGTCGCCGATGCGCTTGCCGAAGCCGATCGCCGTGCCGGGCTCCGGCGTCTTCAAGAGCTCGGCGATACGCCCTTGGACCTCGTCGAGCCGGCGGCGCAGCACGCGCTCCACCTCCGCGATGTCGATCTGCTCGTCGGTCTCGCCCATGTCTCACGAGCCTAGCCGTGGTCGCGGCCCGGGGACGGCCGATGAGTCTGCACCCGGCCGGCGGTCTATCTCTACGAACTGCTATCCCTTCACAGCGACACCGGAGCCGACGCGCCGAATTGACACGAGGTCCAGCGCGACCTCTTCGAGCGCCATGAGCTCCGAGCAGGCACCGGCTCCGCCGGCCAGGAAAGGAACAACCGAGGTGAGCACCCAGACCCCCCTTGCGATCGAGGCATCCGGCCTCAAGAAGGCCTTCGGCGAGACCCAGGCGGTGGACGGCGTCGACCTCGCGGTGCGCACCGGGTCCGTCTATGGGGTGCTGGGGCCCAACGGCGCGGGCAAGACCACCACGATCCGGATGCTCGCCACGCTGCTGCGACCGGACGCCGGCTCAGCGCGCGTGCTCGGGCACGACATCCTGACCGAGGCCGACGCGGTACGCGGCTCGGTGAGCCTCACCGGCCAGATAGCGTCGGTGGACGAGGACCTGACCGGGCGCGAGAACCTGATCCTGCTCGCGCTGCTGCTCGGCTTCAAACGCTCCGACGCCAGGCCGCGGGCGAACGAGCTGCTCGAGGCCTTCGATCTCGCCGACGCGGCGGGACGTCAGGTCAAGAACTACTCGGGCGGTATGCGGCGCCGGCTCGACATCGCCGCGAGCCTTGTGGTCACGCCGGAGCTCATGTTCCTCGACGAGCCCACCACGGGCCTCGACCCGCGCTCTCGCAACCAGGTGTGGGACATCATCCGCGCACTGGTGGCGGAGGGCACCACGATCCTGCTCTGCACGCAGTACCTCGACGAGGCCGATCAGCTGGCCGACGGGATCGCGGTGATCGACCACGGGCGCGTGATCGCGGAGGGCACTCCCGGTCAGCTCAAGGCTTCGGTGGGGTCGGGCGCCCTCCACGTGCGCCTACTCGATCCCGATCAGCGCCCCGAGGCCGAGCGACTGCTGGCACGCGAGCTCGATTCCGTGCACACCGAGCCGGACCCGTCGGCACTGTCGGCCGGCTGCGCCGATGCCGACCGGGCCGCCGAGGCCGTGGCAACGCTGTCGCGGTCCGGGATCCGCATCGCCGACTTCTCGCTCGGTCAGCCCAGCCTCGACGAGGTCTTCCTCGCTCTCACCGGACATCCGGCCGAGGAGAAAGGCGCCGAGAACGGCGCCGGCAACGGAAAGGAGCAGGCAGCATGAGCGTCGACCCAACCGTCGAGAGCCGGTCCGCCATGAGCGGCGACCGGGCGCTGCGCCAGGCGCTCTCGTCGGTCCCCCGTCCGCCGCGCACCAGCGCGCCGTCCGCGGTGCTCGCGTTCGGCTGGCGAGGCATGCTGAAGATCAAGCACGTTCCCGAGCAGCTCATCGACGTGACGATCACCCCGGTGCTGTTCACCGTGATGTTCACCTACCTGTACGGCGGCGCGATCTCCGGCTCCACCGGCGAGTACCTGCAGTTCATCCTTCCGGGCACGCTCGTGATGTCGGTGCTGTTCACCACCGTCTACTCGGGCGTGGCGCTCAACACGGACATGACCAAGGGCGTGGTGGACCGCTTCCGGTCGCTGCCGATCTGGCGACCCTCGCCGCTGGCCGGCGCGGTGCTCGGCGACGGCGTGCGTTACCTGGTGGCCGGAACTCTGGTGATCGTGGTCGGCGTGATCCTCGGCTACTCGCCCGAGGGCGGGGTGGGCGGAGTGCTGGCGGCGATGCTGCTGGTGATCGTGTTCGCGCTCGGGCTGGCCTGGGTGTTCACCACGGTCGGACTGCTGATGCGCGCGCCCAACGCCGTGATGAACGCCGGCTTCATGGGCCTGTTCCCGCTGCTCTTCCTCAGCAACGCGTTCGTGCCGCCCGAGACCCTGCCGGCGGGCCTCAAGGCCTTCGTCGACGTCAACCCGGTGTCCCAGCTCGTGACCGGCGCGCGTGGCCTGATGGACGGCACGGCCACCACCGGCGACATCCTGCTGGTGATCGCCATCGCCGCCGCGCTGGCCGCGGTGTTCGCGCCACTCACCTCGCATCTGTACCGCAGCAGGGTCTGAGTCTGGAAGCGCGCGTCCGGCGTGTCGAATCTGCCCGCGCTCGTTCGTCGCCTGGGTAGAGACGACGTTCCACCCACAACCAGAGGAGAACCGACGATGCGCTTCATGGTGCTGGTCAAGGCCGACAAGAACTCCGAGGCGGGGATCATGCCCAGCGAGGAGCTCCTGACCGAGATGGGCAAGTTCAACGAGGAACTGGTGAAGGCGGGTGTCCTGCTCGCGGGCGAGGGGCTTCACCCGAGCTCGAAGGGCGCCCGGGTGAGGTTCTCGGGGAGCGAGCGGAGCGTGATCGACGGGCCCTTCACCGAGGCGAAGGAGCTGGTGGCCGGCTACTGGCTGATCGAGGTCAAGTCGATGGAGGAGGCCATCGAGTGGGTCAAGCGCGTGCCCAACCCAATGGACGGCGAGTCTGAGATAGAGATCCGCCAAGTGCTCGAGGCCGACGATTTCGGCGAGGAGTACACGCCGGAGGCCCGCGAGCGCGACGACCGCCTGCGCACCGAGATCGAGGACCGCTAGGCCGGCTCGGTCCGGCCACCGAGGCCATGCCCGCCGACGTTCACCGCACGATCGAGGCGGTCTGGCGGATCGAGTCCGCGAGGCTGATCGCCGGTCTCGCGCGCATCGTGCGGGACGTCGGCATGGCCGAGGATCTCGCGCAGGACGCGCTCGTGGTGGCGCTGCGGCGCTGGCCGGAGTCGGGCGTGCCGGACAACCCGGGCGCCTGGCTCATGGCCACCGCCAAGCATCTCGCCATCGACCAGCTGCGCCGCAGGGCGACGCTCGAGCGAAAGCAGGAGGAGCTGGCCCGGGAGCTCGAGGCGGGGCTCGACCGTTCCGGCCCCGACCTCGATGCGGCGCTCGACGACGAGATCGGCGACGACCTCCTGAGCCTCGTGTTCACCACCTGTCATCCCGTGCTCTCCACGGATGGCCGCATCGCGCTGACGCTGCGGCTGCTCGGCGGCCTCACCACGGAGGAGATCGCCCGCGCCTTCCTGGTGCCCGAGCCCACGGTGGCTCAGCGAATCACCCGGGCCAAGCGGACTCTGGCGGAGACGCACGTTCCCTTCGAGGTGCCCACGGGCGAGGAGCGCGAGGCACGGCTGTCCTCGGTCCTCGAGGCCGTCTACCTGATCTTCAACGAGGGCTACGCGGCCACGGCCGGAGACGACTGGGTGCGCCCGGAGCTGTGCCAGGACGCGCTGCGCCTGGGTCGCATCCTGGCCGGGCTGACCCCGGGCGAGCCGGAGGTCCACGGCCTGGTGGCCCTGATGGAGATCCAGGCGTCGCGGCTGCGCGCGCGCGTCGGGCCTGCGGGAGAGCCGATCCTGTTGCTCGACCAGGACCGGGCCCGCTGGGATTACGTGCTGGTGGGTCGCGGGCTCGTGGCCCTGGAGCGGGCGTTCGAGACGGGTGGTGCGCTCGGGCCCTACGTGTTGCAGGCCACGATCGCGGCCTGCCACGCCCGCGCGCGAACCCCCGAGGAGACCGACTGGGAGCGCATCGTGGCCCTGTACGACGCGCTGGCCCAGCTGGCGCCGTCGCCGGTGGTGGAGCTCAACCGGGCCGTGGCCGTGGGGATGGCCTTCGGCCCGGCGGCGGGGCTCGAGGCCGTCGACGAGCTGAGGGCCGAGCCCTCTCTGCGCGGCTATCACCTGCTGCCCAGCGTCCGCGGCGATCTACTGGAGAGGCTCGGCCGGCTCGACGAGGCGAGCGCCGAGTTCGAGCGAGCGGCGGCCCTGACCGGCAACTTGCCCGTGCGCAGCCTGCTTCTCGAGCGCGCAGGGCGCCGCGGTGCGAATCACCGCTGAGTCGCGCTCAGCACGTCCGTGGCCCGGTGGTCGCTCGGCACTCCGTCGACGATGATCGCCGCGCCTTCCGAGTTGTCGGTGCGGAGGGGAAGGATCTCCTGGTAGGCGGGCGACTCGTACCACCCGGTCGCGCCGGCGCGGTCGGGGAACTCGATGACGATGAGGTCGCCGGGCCAGTCTCCCTCCAGGACGTCGTTCTCGCCGCCGTGGATGATGAAGCGGCCTCCGAAGGGCTCGAGCGTGTCGTCGATCCTCTCGAGATAGCGAACGATGTCGGGTCCGACGTCGACGGACCGGAGATGGGCGACTGCGTAGGCGTTCATGGCCGAGCACGGTAGATGCGCCCGCGCGGCCGATCCATTACCTGAGGGGTAAGGCCCGGGGATCGACGCCCTTGGCTCTGAGCGCCGGCCGCCGGCGCCGGCCGGTAGATTCGGCTGCCATGGCGTTGATCGTGCAGATGCCGGAGGGCGGCGCGCTCGAGCGCCGACTGCGCGCGGAGCCCGCGGTCGGCCAGTCCGACGAGGTCGCCCTCGCGCCCGTGCGTCCGGTGAGTCCGGGGCTCATCGACCCGCCGCAGGCGGGCCGGACCGTGTTCACCACTCCCTCGCCCGAGGGCCTCGTGCGCGAACGCGACGAGCTGCTTCGCTCGGTGCAGGCCGCCGGAGCGGGCGCCGCCCCGCTTCTGATCGTGGTGGACGGCGCCGAGGAGCTGCGCCCGGACGAGCTGGGTGCGGCGCTCGACGCCGCGGCCCACGCCAAGCCGGACGTGATCCTCGTGCTGCGGCGCGACATCGAGCGTTGACTCGGCACCCACGGGTGCGTTAGAACCGCGACACACCCTGGGGAGGGATGACTGTGAGACATGGGCGAGGACTCATTGCCGGCCTGGCCGGCGCTTTTCTGCTGGCGACTCTGACCTTCGCGGCGGGCGCGACCGCCGGCGAGCTTGGTGGGCACGGCCGGCACGGCAAGCCGTCCCGCGTGCTGATCATCATGCTCGACCAGGCTCGTCCCGACACCATCCAGCGCTACGGGATGAAGAACGTCCAGGCGCTGATGAAGCAGGGCAGGAGCTTTCCCCAGGCGCTCGTGGGCCACATGGCCGCCGAGACAGTGGTCAGCCACAACGTGATCACGAGCGGTCAGCTCCCGAAGCACATGGGCTGGTCGAACGAGGTTTACCGCGACGTGGATGGCGTGCTCGGTGCGGCCGGTGACTACTACGTCACGTCGAGCATGTCCTGCAGCCAGTTCAAGACGCTGATCGATCACGGCGGCTACAAGAAGCTGCCCGACTACCTCGACGATCGCTTCGGCTCGGGCTCGAGCTTCGTCTCGATCGCCGAGAAGCGCACCGCCGTCTGTCCCGCCGGTCCCACGAGCTCGGCCGCGGACGGCGATGCCACCGACCCCGAGGACATCATCTTCCAGATCCGTGGCAGCTCTGCGCCCTCCTCCTGCGACGGGGAGTCGGGCTGGCGCCAGCCCGAGGACGCCAACCCGCCGGCCCCTCTGTACTTCGGGCTCGGCACTCCGTGCAACCGTTGGTGGACCTGGCAGGCCTCCGGGGCCTACGGCACGGACGCGCTGCTGCCCGCGCGGATCTATCCGCTGGACGGCAACCGCTTCGTGCCCGGTCGCGATCCCGCGCACCTGGGCGGCGACACCTGGTCGGCCGACGCCGCGATCACCGTGATCCAGAACGATCCCCGCTGGCGCGGCATGCTGGTGAGCCTCGGCGCCATCGACAAGATGGGCCACATGTGGGGCCCGGAGGACGAGGAGACCGGCCCACCAGGCTCCGACCAGGAGATCCGGCACCTGCCCTTCGTGGCCAAGAACGCGGACGCGCAGGTGGGCAGGCTCGTTGGACGCCCTCAAGGCCAAGGGGCTGCTCGACGACACGCTGATCGTCGTCACGGCGGACCACGCGGCCATGACCGGGCGGCCCTTCCTCGGACGCCTTGACGGGTTCCCGGCGCCCGACGGCAACGGGTGCGACCCCGCCACGGGCTCGACCGGCCTGCGCTCGGACTGCAACTGGTACTACGGACAGGACGCCGACGAGGTCTACCTCGATCCGAGCCCGGCCATCGCGGAGTTCCGTGACGCACTGACCCCGCTGGGCGGGGCCACCAACCTGCGCTTCTCCTACCAGGACGGGCACGTGGCCGCCTGGCTGAACGACAACTCGCGCGCCGCCAAGCGCCAGGCCGCCGCGGCGGCCCTGAGGCTGCCGGGCGTGATCGCCAGCTTCCGCCTGAACGGCGCGCAGGACCACTACCGGCTGTACGGGACCAACCCCATCCCGCGCTCCGAGAGGGCCTGGTTCTGGAGCCACGGTCCCCAGCTGGTGGACACCATGGCCGCCCCCTACGGCCCCGACGTGGTGGCGCTGCTGCGCACCGACGTGACCTACGGGGTGAAGGGCGACCACGGCGGCCACAACCGCCTGGTGCAGAACATCCCGATGATCTTCTCCGGACCCGGAGTGAGCTCGAGGGATTCGAACCGGGAGATCCGGCTGGTCGACGTGCTTCCCACCATCCTCGACTCGATGCAGATCCCGTACGATCACCACGCTCTCGACGGAAGGGCGGTCGACCTGGGCCGCTGAGCCCAACCGCCCTTCGCGTAGACGCGCTTCGACGTGCCACCGATCTACGTCACGGGCCACAAGAACCCCGATGCCGACTCGATCGGCGCGGCGATCGGCTACGCCGAGCTGCGCTCGCGGCTCGATTCCGGGAACGAGTACGTGCCGGTCCGGCTAGGGGAGCCCAACGCACAGACGAAGTGGCTGCTCGAGCGCAGCGAGGCACCGGTGCCGGACCTGCTCTCGCACGTGTTCCTTCGCGTGTCCGACGTGATGCGCGAGAGCTTCCCGACCGCGCGTCACGACGAGCCCATCCGTCAGGTGGGGCTGACCATGGCCCGCGAGGGGCTCGACCTGGTGCCGATCGTCAACGACGGCGAGCTCGTGGGAGTGATGACCGAGCGGGTGCTGGCACGCCGCTACGTGCGCGAGTCGCGCGATGCGTCGCGGCTGGACGCCCCCACCGCCGTGAGCGCGATCGTCGAGGTGCTCGAGGCCGAGCTCGTGACCGGCGATCCCGACGTGGAGCTGTCGGGCCGGGTCTGGGTGCAGGCCATGGACGTGTCCGCGCCCACGGGCGTCGAGGCCGGCGACGTGGTGGTGGCCGGCGACCGCCCGGACGTCCAGCGTCGCTCGCTCGAGCGGGGCGCGGCGTTGCTCGTGACGAGCAACTCCACGACACCCACCGCTGAGGTACTCGAGCTGGCGCGCGAGCGCGGGGCCGCGGTGGCCAGCTCGTCACTCGACTCCTACGTGACCGGGCGGATGATCACGCTGGCCGCGCCCTGCCACGCCCTGATGGACGACGAGCCGCTGACGGTGAGGCCCGGCGACCTGATCTCCGACATTGCCGAGGAGATCAAGGACGTGCACTACCAGGCGGCCGTGGTGGTCGACTCGTCCGGCCACCCCGCCGGGCTCGTGACTCGCTCCGACCTCGTGAGCCCGCAGCGGCGGCGGGTGCTGCTCGTGGACCACGCCGAGCGGGCGCAGAGCGTGGATGGGGTTGAGGGGGCGGAGATCGTGGAGATCCTGGATCACCACCACGTCGGCTCGATCGAGACCACGGTTCCGGTGGCGGCGACGTTCGATCCGGTGGGCTCCACCGCCACGCTCGTGGTCGAGCGCTACCGCCAGGCCGGGATGGAGCCGGCCCCGGCCACCGCGCTGATGCTGCTGGGCGCGGCGCTCTCCGACACGGTGATCCTCAACTCACCCACCACCACGGACCGCGATCACGCAGTGGTCGAGTACCTGGAGCGCGTGCTGCGCCTCGACGCCACCGAGTTCGGCCGCGAGATGTTCGAGAGCACCTCCGACGTGTCGAGCGTGTCCGCGGAGGAGATCGTGACCCTGGACGCCAAGCACTACGAGGTTGGTGCCGGCACGATCTCGATCGCGCAGATCGAGACGGTCGGCGACTCGGTGCTCGAGCGCAAGGATGAGCTGCTCGAGGCGCTGGGAGCGCTGCGCGAGAGGGAGGGCCACGCGCTCTCGGCACTGATGATCACCGACATCCTCGCCAAGGGAACGGAGCTGCTCATGTCGGGCGACACCGCTCCGGTCGAGCGCGCCTTCGGGCAGTCGGCCGACGGCGGCATGCTCGATCTTCCCGGCGTAATGAGCCGCAAGAAGCAGGTGGCGCCTAAGTTGATGGCGGCGGCCTGACCGCCAGCACGACCTTCCCCACCAGCTCGCCACGCTCCATCGCGGCCAGGCCCTCGCGCGCCTCCGACAGCGGCAGCTCGCGGTCGATCACGGGGCGCACTCCGGCCGTCTCGCACAGTCGGGTCAGCTGCACCAGCTCGTCGCGCGTGCCCATGGTCGAGCCCTCGATGCGGAGCTGGAGGAAGAACACCCGCTGAAGCTCGGCGGAGGGCGCCGCGCCACTGGTGCTCCCCGACACCACGATGATGCCGCCCGAGCGCAGCGAGCGAAGGGAGTGGGGCCAGGTGGCCTCACCCACGGTCTCCAGCACGGCGTCGACGCGCTCGGGCAGCCGCGCGCCGCTCTCGAAGGCGGCATGCGCACCGAGCTCGAGCGCGCGCTCGCGCTTGTGCTCGTCGCGGCTGGTGACCCAGACACGAGCCCCCGCCTGGGCACCGAGCACGATCGCGGCGCTGGCCACCCCGCCGGTTGCGCCCTGCACGAGCACGGTCTGCCCGGGCCTCAGCTCGGCCTTGACGAACAGCATGCGATAGGCCGTGAGCCAGGCTGTGGGCAGGCAGGCCGCCTCAGCGAACGAGAGCGCCTCGGGCTTGGGCACCAGGTTGCGGCGCGGCACGGCCACGCGCTCCGCGAGCGTGCCGGGGTGGAGCTCGGACAGCAGCGTGCGCTTGGGGTCGAGAGTCTCGTCGCCGCGCCAGTCGTCGCTGGCCACCACCGCGTGCACGATCACCTCGTTGCCGTCCTCGTCCACGCCGGCGGCGTCGCAGCCGAGGATCATCGGCAGCCGCTCCTCGGGCAGGCCGACACCCTGCAGCGACCACAGGTCATGGTGGTTGAGCGCCGCGGCGCGGACCTCCACCGTGGCCCAGCCCTCGGGCGGGTCGGGCTCGGGGCACTCGTCCACACGGAGGCCGCTGAGCGGGTCGTCGCTGCTGGTCTTCTCGGCATAGGCGGCTAGCACGGGCAGGATCCTAGGCCGTCGCGTCCGGGACGCGCGCGAGGATCCCCGCAATGGCGACCGGGGGCGAGCGCTCAGAGGATCTCGGGCGGCAGCCTCGGCGCGTGGAGTTGGTCGTGTCGGGCCCGACCGTGCTGAAGGCGGCGCTGATCGCCCTCGCCGTCTACCTGGTGATCGTCGCCCACGAGGTGATCCTCACCATCGGGCTCTCGTTCGTCTTCGCGTTGGGGCTGGACCCGCTGGTGACCCGGCTCACGCAGCGCGGGATGGGCCGCGGCCGCGCGGCGCTGCTCGTCTTCTTCCTGATCTTCCTGGCGGTGGCGGTGCTCGTGATCTGGGCGGCCAGGCCAGTCTGGAACGAGGTACGCGGGCTGGTCGACCAGTTTCCGGGCTTCATCGAAGACCTGCAGGACGAGCCGGGCATCAAGCAGCTCCACGAGAACACCGATGTGGCCGACAAGGCGGAGCAGCTCGCGCGCGATGCCGCTAAGAAGATCCCGGAGGCGGCCAGCTCCCTGCTCGGCATCACGGGCGCGCTGGTGGGCTCGGTGTTCAGCGTGGTCACGCTCGTGTTCCTGACGCTGTTCCTGCTGATCGGCGCTCCCGATCTGAAGCGCGGAGGGCTCGCGATGCTCGAGCCGGCGGACGCGGCCCGGGTGGATCGGGTGCTCAAGGACGTCGAGAAGACCATCTCCTACACGCTGCTGGGCAACCTCGTGATCTCGGTGATCGCCGGGTCGGTGGTGTGGCTCACCGCGGTGATAATCGGCGCCCCCTCTCCGATCGTGCTCGCGATCATCGTCGGTCTCTTCGACCTCATCCCGCAGATCGGCTCGCTCATCGCGGCGGTGATCGTGGTTCTGATCACGCTGGCCGGCGCGGGCGCGGTCCCGGCCGCCGTACTGCTGATCGTGATCCTGATCTACCAGCAGATCGAGAACTACCTGATCCAGCCGCTCGTCTACGGCGAGGCGGTGGAGCTCTCGGGCTTTGCCACGATCGCTTCGGTGATGGCGGGGGGTGCGGTGCTGGGGGTGGTGGGCGCGATCCTGGCCGTGCCCGTCACCGCGTCGCTCAAGGTCGTGTTCCGGGAGCTCACCTCCGCCCGGCGCGAGCGCATGGCCGCGCTGAGAGGCTCAGCGGCGGAGACGTAGCGGGGGGTCGTAGATGGAGGCCAGGCGGGCGAGGGACAGTGCGCCGAGCATCAGTCCGAAGTCGCGCAGAGCGATGTCGTAGTAGCCCGAGTAGGTGAGGAGGTCGATCACGATGCCACCCAGCCACGCGGCGACGATGTAGGCCCCGTAGCGGGGCTTGAGCGCGACGATCAGGCCCGCGAGGATCTCGGTGGCGCCGACGAAGTACATGAACTGCTGGCCGCTGCCGGGTGCGAGGTCGTTGATCCACGGCGCGAGATACGTGGGCCAGTCGACCATGACGTTGAAGAACTTGTCCAGGCCGAACGCGATCGGCGCGACGGTGAACGCGAGTCGCATGAGCGCGAACGCCTGATAGCGCGCGTCGCGCCAGTCCGCGCGGGCTACTGCTGCGCCCGCTCCGGCGTGGTCGTACGTGGCTCCTGGGTGCGGTGTGGTTGTGGCCATCACATCTCCTTTTCGGTCAGCTTGGTCTCGATGCAGTGGAGAAGCTCGTGGTAGGAGTCGCAGAAGGAGCGCACTCCCTCGCGTTCGAGCTCGGCGGTGATCGCGTCCAGGTCGATGCCCGCGCGTGCCGCGCGGCGAAGCGTCTCCCCGGCCGCCGCGGGAGCGAACGCGGCCGGGCGGACGTCGCCGTGGTCGGCAAAGGCGCGCAGCGTGGCCTCGGGCACGGTGCTCACCACGTCCGGCGCGATCAGCTCCTCGATGTAGAGGACGTCGGAATAGGCAGGGTCCTTGGTCGCGGTGCTGGCCCATAGGGGCCGTTGCGGGCGGGCGCCCGCCTCGCTCAGCGCATGCCAGCGGGGTTGGTCCTCGTCGAAGTGGGCGAGCTGCCGCGCGTAGGCGAGCTGCGCGTTGGCGATGGCCACGCGCCCGCGCAGCGCCGAGTCCTCCGGCAGCAGCGGATCGACCTTGGCGTCCACGCGCGAGACGAAGAACGAGGCCACTGAGGCGACCGTGTCGATCGGCTCGCCCGAGGCCAGCCGGCGCTCCAGGCCCGCCAGGTAGGCCTCGATCACCTGCTCGTACCGCGCAAGGGCGAACAGGAGGGTGATGTTCACGTTGAGGCCGCGGGCGGTGAGCTCCTCGATCGCGGGGATTCCCGCCTCCGTGGCCGGCACCTTGATCATCACGTTGGGCCGGGCCAGCCGCTCCCACAGCTCGACTGCCTGCTCGACGGTGGCGGGCGTGTCGTCGGCCAGGTCGGGCGTGCACTCGAAGGACACGAAGCCGTCGCGGCCTGAGCTCGACTCGTGAACTGGCCGCAGCTCGTCCGCGGCCCTGCGGACGTCGTCGAGCGCGAGCTCGAAGAACAGCTCCCGGGGCGAGCGGATGCCCGAAGCGACGGCGTCCCGAAGCTGCTCGTCGTAACGCTCGGACCCGGTTATGGCCTTGGCGAAGATGGTGGGGTTCGAGGTGGCGCCCGTGACCGCCGAGTCGGCGATCAGCGTTGCGAAGTCTCCGCTGTCCAGGAGCTCGCGCGAAAGGGTGTCGAGCCAGATGGAGACGCCCGCGTCGTGCAGCTTCTGTAGCCGCGTCACTGCTGCCTCCCCGCCTCGGCGGGAACGAGATCGGCGAGCGGGATATCGGGATCGGCGAGGCGCCGTTCGTCCACGGCAACACGCCCGCGGATCAGCGCCTGGATGGGTTCGGTCACGTCCCAGACGTTCACGTTCATGCCGGCGACGACGCGGTCCTCCACGAGCCAGAAGGCGATGAACTCCCTGCCGGCGGGATTGCCGCGGAAAACGACTCGGTCCGAGGCACGGGCGAGCCCGGAGTACTCCATGCCGACGTCGTACTGGTCGGAGAAGAAGTAGGGCAGGCGCTCGTAGGGGAGGGACTGGCCCAGCATGTTGCGGGCGGCCGCGGGTCCCTGGTGCAGCGCGTTGGCCCAGTGCTCCACGCGGATGCGCTCGCCGTAGAAGGGGTGCTGGGCGCCCGCCACGTCGCCGGCCGCAAACACGCCGGGGGCGCTCGTCTGCAGCTGCTCGTCGACGGTGATCCCGTCGCCGACCGTGAGGCCGGCCTGGACGGCGAGCTGCGTGCGTGGGGCCACACCGACTCCGACGACCACGAAGTCGCAACCGACGCTGCGCCCGTCGCTGGTGCGGACGGCTTCGACCGCCCGCTCACCCTCGAAGGCCTCGACTCCGGTTCCCATCAGCATCCGCACCCCGTGATCGGCGTGGATGTCGCGGTAGATCCCGCCCACCTCGGCGCCCAGCACGCGCTCCAGCGGGACCGTGAGGGGGTCGATCAGGGTGACCTCGAGCCCTCGCTGGCGGGCGGAGGCGGCCACCTCGGCGCCGATCCAGCCGGCGCCGATCACGGCCACCGCGCCGCCGAGCTCCAGGCGCTCACGCAGGACGTCGGAGTCGCCGACGCTGCGCAGGTACAACACGCCGTCGAGGCCGGCGCCCGGCACGTCGAGCCGGCGCGGCTCGGCGCCGGTGCAGATGAGCAGCCGCTCGTAATGCAGCCGCTCGCCGTCGTCGAGCGTCAGCTCGCCGGCGGGCGCGTTCAGGCTCACCGCCGCGCGGCCGAGGCGCAGCTCGATGTCGTGGTCGGCGTAGAAGGCCTCGTCGTGCACGTACACCTTCTCGCGCCCGGCCTCCCCGCGCAGGTACTCCTTCGACAGCGGCGGCCGCTCGTAGGGGCGCTCGTCCTCCGCGCCCACCAGAACGAGCCGTCCGGCGAAGCCCTCGGCTCGCAGCGTCTCCGCGGCCTTGCCGCCGGCCAGTCCGCCGCCGGCGATAACGAACGTCGTGTCACTGTTCATGGAATGTCCTCCCGGTGAGGGCCAGGAACTCCTGGCGGGTGCCGGCGTCATGGCGCACGAGGCCGTGCAGCGCCGAGGTCACGGTCTTCGCTCCGAGCTTCTGAACGCCGCGCAGCGACATGCACAGGTGCTCGGCCTCCAGGACCACGCCGAGGCCCTTGGGCTCCAGCTCGTCCTCGAGCCACTCGGCGATCTGCATCGTCAGGCGTTCCTGGATCTGCAGGTCGCGGGCGAACAGCTCGACGACGCGGCCGAGCTTGCTCAGGCCGATGATCCGATCCTGGGGGAGGTATCCGATGTGCGCCGTCCCGTGGAACGGGAGCAGATGATGCATGCAGAGGGAGTGGAAGGGGATCGACCGGGCGACGATCAAGCCGTCGTAGGCGTCGTCGTTGGGAAAGCTGGTGGCCCGGAAGGGATGGGGCGTGAGCAGCTCGGCGTACGCGTCGGCGACACGCCGCGGGGTGTCCTGCAGGGCCTGGGCATCCAGGTCGGCCCCAAGTGCCCGAAGCAGCTCGCGAGCCGCGCGCTCCACGCCGGCGTGGTCGATCTGGCGGTGGGGACCGGGACTCGCCGGTGGGGAGGCCAGGTCGAGACCGGCGACCGGGTGCTGCAGTGGTGAGGTCATATGCGCCTTAGCGGCGCGGACGGGCGATCTCTTACCTGGCGGCGCGTAAGAAGCACGCCCGGGCGGTCGCCAAACAGCCGTGATGCTTCCTCACAGGCGTTTGACCACCGAGGACCCGAGCCTCGATCGGGTGGTCGTCTGGCGCGCGCGGCGCCTGCGCGAGGCCGGCTTGGCGCCGCCCGTGGCCGAACGGATCGCGCTGGACGGGGCCTACGACATCCATGCGCTGCTCGAGCTGGTCGATCGCGGCTGTCCCGCGGAGCTGGCCGTGCGCATCCTTGCCCCGCTCGAGGGGCCGGCCGGACCGTGCTGAGCTCGGCCCCGATCGGCGGCCGTGACGCGGGTGTTAGCGTCCCGGTCGAGGGCGCCTTGGACATGTCCCGTTCCCAGCTGAGTCCGATGGCTCCGCCGGCCGAGGCCGACCTCGAGTCGCGCGCCTGGCTGCGCCGCCTGCGCGCCGAGGGCCGGCAGCGTGACGAGGCGATGCGTGAGCTGCGCGAGCTGCTGCTCCGTGCTGCCCGGTTCGAGGTGGGTCGCCGCCGTGCCGCCTTCCCTCACCTGCGTGGAGGAGACTTCGACGACCTCGCGCAGCAGAGCGCCGACGACGCCCTGCTCGCCATCATCACCAAGCTCGACGACTTCCGCGGCGATAGCCGCTTCACCACGTGGGCCTACAAGTTCGCCCTCCTGGAAGCGGCGGTCAAGGTTCGCCGGCGCGCCTGGCAGGGCCGTGAGATCCCGCTCGAGGCCGAGGGCTGGCGGCTGATCGCCGATCGCCGCGCGACACCCGACCAGGATGCCGAGACCAGCGAGCTGTTGGGCGCGGTCGGCAAGGCGATCGAGGAGAAGCTCACCCCGCACCAGCGCGAGATACTCGTGGCGATCACGCTGAACGACGTGCCGATCGACGTGCTGGCGGAGCGCCTGAGCACCACGCGCGGTGCGCTCTACAAGACCCTCCACGACGCCCGGCGACGGCTCCGCGCCAGCCTGTCGGAACAGGGACTGCAGATCGGTCCCGGAAGCGAGAGCGGGGCCGCATGAGCACCAACCCCGAGCACGAGCGCCTGCTCGGACGCCTGCTGGGCCCCGCCGGGCCCGAGCTGACCTGCGAGCAGTGCTTCGAAGAGCTCGACCGCTACGTGGAGGCCGAGTCGGCCGGCGCCGACCCCGACGCCGCCGTTCCCGGCCTGCGCGCCCATCTCGAGGGCTGCCCGGCCTGCCGCGAGGATCACGACAGCCTGCTCGCCTACGTGAGCGGCCGCGGCGAGGCCGACGGCTAGTCAGCCCCAGCAGTTCCTCACGCCGAAGGCCTCGTCCCTGGAGTCCACCCCGTCGACGGCGTCGGCGGTGATCAGCTCGAGCCCCGTGTCGCCGTAGCCGGTTGGGTTGGGGCCGCCTCGCACCGCGTCGGTGACCGCCTCCATGCCCTCGGTGGCCATGTTCTCGGGGTACTGCTGTGAGGTGGCGTCGATCTTGCCGGTGCGCACCCCGTCCTTGATCGCGTCGCAGCTGCCGTCGACCGAGACCAGGATCACGTCGTCCTCGCTCTTGCCGGCGTCCTCCAGGGCGTCGGCCGCGCCCAGCGCCGCCGGCTCGTTGATCGTGTAGACGACGTTGATGTCCGGGTTCTCCTCGAGCAGCCGCTCCATGCCCGCCCGGGCGCGGTCCTCGTTGCCCTGCGTGTTCACCGAGCCCACGATCTGCGGATCGCCGTCCTCGATGCCGAAGCCCTCGAGGAAGCCGTCGTGGCGCAACTTGCCCAACGCGATGCCCGGCGCCAGGTCGAGCATGGCGATCTTCGGATCGATGCCGTCCTCATCCGCCTTGGCCTTCGCGTAGCGGCCGATCAGCCTCCCCGCCCTGCGGTTGTCGGTGGCGAACAGCGCCTCCACGGCGGATCGCGGCTGGGTCGGGCTGTCCAGCGCCACGACGATCACGCCCGCCCGGCGCGCCTTCTCGATCGCGGGCACGATGGCCCTGGAGTTGGCCGGGACGATGAGGATGCCCTTGGCCCCGCGCTTGGTCATGTCCGCGAGAGCCTTCACCTGGCTCGCGTTGTCCACGTCGCTCTTGCCGGTGGCAGTGAGCAGCTTCACGTCGGTGTCGCCGGCGGTGTCCTCGGCGGTCTCCCTGATCTTCACGAAGAAGGGGTTGTCCTCCTGTTTGGTGATGAGACCGACGGTGATCTCGTCCTCGCCCCCGCCGCAGCCGGCGGCCAGTATCAGGGCGACGGCGCTGCACAGCGCGATCAGGCGCGCTGCCACGCGCATCAGTGGGCGCCCTCCGCCACGAGTTCCCCGCCGCCACGGTTGTGGGTGAGGTCGAAGAGCGCGTAGCACCCCACGAGCGCCAGGCAGACGCCCGGCACCACGTAGGCCAGCGCAGCGCCCACCTCGTCCATCAGCTTGCCCTGGATGAGAGGCATGATGGCCCCGCCCAGGATGGCCATCACCAGGCCGGCGGCGCCGAACTTCGTGTCCTCGCCGAGCCCCTGCAGGGCCACCCCGTAGATGGTCGGGAACATCAGCGACAGGCACGCGGAGATCGCGACCACCGCGATCAGGCCGACGATGTTCAGCGAGAACATGGCCACGAGCGCGAAGCCGACTCCCAGCGAGGCCATGATGAACAGCAGCCGGGCGGGGCGGAAGATCCCGAGCAGCCAGGTCATCACGAAGCGGGAGATCAGGAACAGGATCAGGCTGGCCTGGAGAAACCAGCCCGAGTTCTCGGTCGGGATGCCGACGATGTCCTGCGCGTACTGGATCGTGAACGTCCAGGTACAGACCTGTGCGGCCACGTTGAAGAACTGGGCCGCCACGCCGTAGCGGTAGTGCCGGTTGGCCCACAGGCGACCGAGCGCCCCGCTCCTGGCCTCGCCCTCCTGCTCCTGGCTCTGCTCCGCCGGAGTGGACATCTTGCGGAACAGGATCAGCAGCCAGATGATCAGCAGCACGAGCGCGATGCCGAGGTATGGACCCAGCACCAGGGCCAGGTCGTCCTCCTGGCTCGCGCGCAGCTCCTCGGGCGTCATGATCACCTTCGAGGCCTCGGAGGTGATCGCGGGCAGGATGAGCACGGCCCCCATCAGCACGCCGATGTTCGCGCCGACGGGATTGAAGGCCTGAGCCAGGTTGAGGCGCTGCGTGGCGCTCTCCTCCGGTCCCATCGCGATCACGAACGGGTTGGCCGAGGTTTCCAGGATCGACAGCCCGGCCGCGAGCACGAACAGGGCGAAGAGGAAGAACCCGTACTCGAGGATCTCGGCCGCCGGGATGAACAGCAGCCCGCCGATCGCAGCCAGGCCGAGCCCGCTGAGCACGCCGACCTTGTAGCCGAAGCGGCGGTTGATCATGGCCGCCGGGATCGCGAGGGCGAAGTAGGAGCCGTAGTAGGCGAACTGGACCAGCGCCGACTGGAAGTTCGACATGTCGAAGATGGTCCGGAACACGCCGACCAGCACGTCCGTGAGGTTGGCCGCGGCCCCCCATGCAGCGAAGCAGAGGATCAGAAGGACGAAGGGGATCGCCAGATTGGGGTAGACCAGCCGGGCCTTACCCGCTCGCCGCTCTGGCTGCGCCGCCGATGCTGCTGCCTCCATGCTCTCTCCTCTGGCCGCTTCCGGCGACCGGTCCATGCGGCAACCGTGACCGACAAGTATCGAAACGCACTTACCCGGTGACGAAACGAAGAAACCCGTATGTTCTCGCTCGAAGGAGGGGGTCAGGCAGTGGGCAAGATCGTGACGTTGGGGGAGGTGGTGGCGGACGTCTACCGGGAGCGGTCGCCGTCCGCCGTGGAGCTGCCGTTCACCGCCCGGCCCGGCGGCGCACCGGCCAATGTCGCCGTGGCCGCCGCTCGGCTCGGCGTGGAGTCGGCGTTCGTCGGAAGGCTGGGCGACGACCTCTTCGGAGACTTCATCCTGCGGGCGCTCGAGGCCTCCGGCGTGGACGTGACCGCGGTCCGGCGCCAGTCCCCGCCCACGCGAACGACGCTGGCCTTCGTCGAGCAATCGGCGGACGGCGATCGCGAGTTCACCTTCTATCGCTCGGTGCCGGCGGCCGACGAGCTGCTGGCTCCCGGCGACATCTCGCGTGACGTGCTCTCCGGAGCGTCGTTTGCGAACTTCGGCAGCATCCCGCTGGTGGCGGAGCCGGTGCGGTCGGCCACCCGCACGTTTGCCGAGCTCGCCAACGAGATGGACGTGGCGGTGGCGTTCGACGTCAACCTCCGCGCGCATCTCTGGGACGGCCTGGACGCGTTTCGCGAGGCCGTCGATCCGATGCTCGACCTCTCTTCCGTGGTGAAGCTGAGCGGCGACGAGCTCTCCCCGGTGCTCGGGACCGGCGACCCGGGCGAGGCGGCCGACGCGCTCTTGGCCCGCGGCGTCTCGCTCGCGCTCGTGAGCATGGGTAACGAGGGAGCCTTCTACGCCACACAGTCGTTCCGCGGGGAGGCCCCTCCGTTCCCGGTCGACGACGTGGTCGATGCCACGGGCGCGGGGGACGCGTTCCTCGCGGGCACGCTGTCCCATCTCTCGGAAAGTCCCGGGTGGGCCGAGGACGAGCCGCGCGTGCGGGAGGCGGTGCGCCGGGGGACGGCCGCCGGCGCGCTGGCCTGCACGCAGCTCGGCGCCATGGAGGGCCTGCCCACCAGCGAGGAGCTGAAGCGCTTTATGGACGCTCGGAGCTAGCAATCCGCTGCCAGCGCCGTCTGCATTCGAACCACGAGAGGCCCACATGAGCCAGCCACGATCCACCGATCCGATCGGATCCATTGGGTGGACCGAAAGCACCGGGGGAGTGCTGACTGCTCGGGAATGCCTAACACTTGCCCGGCCCCTGCTGCGGGGGGAGCTCAGCATTCTTGCCGGTCGTCTCGCGATGGTGCTCCGAATGCACTCGGGACGCCGGAGTTCCATCGATCCGGCGAGCCTGGTGCCTCCCGACTCCCCTCTCGCAAGAGATGCCGAGGTCGCGGCGCAGGATCTCTTGACACCGGCACTCCTCAACCATTCCAGTCGTGCCTACACGTGGGGCGCGGCCATCGCCGCACTTCACGGGATCACGTTCGACCGTGAGCTCCTGTACCTGGCTGCAATGTTCCACGACACCGGGATCCCGAGCCCGGTGCCCGACGTCGACTTCACGGTTCGCAGCGCCGCGTTGGCACGCGAGTTCACCGACAGCCACCGCGTGCCTGCCGATATCCGCGAGCTCGTCGCTAACGCGATCGCCATGCACCAATCCCCCGGCGTTGGCCTCGAATCCGGTGCCGAGGCCTACCTCCTATCTGCCGGCGCATCCGTCGATGTGTTCGGCCTACGCAGCAACGAGATACCCGATGCAGTCCGCCAGAGCGTCATCCAGGAGTACCCGCGGTTGGGCTTCAAGCGGGAGTTCGCCGGGCTTCTCCGAGCCGAGGCCAAGCAAGTCCCTCGTGGCCGCGCCTGGTTCCTGCACCGCTTCGCCATGAGCGACCTAGGCATTCGGCTCGCGCCGTTCCGTGGTTGATGTGACGGCAACCGGCAAGGGGTGCGGGCCCGGAGTCCGAAGTCTGTCGTGAACTGAAGACCGCTGGCTTCCTGGCGATCGGGCCTCTGGGTTTGATGGCGGGAGGCCCCGCACTTCACCGGGACGACCAGGGAGCGTGGCTCCCCCGCGTCGGCTCACCAGCGCAATGCGCGAGTCGGGCGGGCAGCCCCGTTCAACCAAGAGGCTGCGCAGCTGTATAGTGCACCGATCGGTGCGCCATCGCCAACGCTCGACGCGACGTTCTTCGCGCGTTCGGACCCTAAGCGGCGGGGCGTTCTCGAGCGCCTGGGCCGGGCGCGCGCGTGCCTGCTAGGCCCGGCCACGACGCTCGGCGAGGCGGGCGAGTGGATCGAGGCACCGCCACGCCTGGGAGGGCCGGTTGGACCGCTTCGAGCGGTTCGCGGAGTGCGCGGGGTGAGCCGCGAGCTCCACTACGAGCGCCTGATCCAGGCGTCGCCCGCGCGCGTGTTCGACCTGTTCACGAGCCCGGCGGGCCAGCGCGATTTCTACGGCAACGACGCGCCGGGCTGGGTCGTCGACTCGCGCTGTGAGCTGCGCGTCGGCGGCGCCTGGGAGATCGCATTCGGCCCTTCGCCGGGCGAGCTCTACCGGCACCTGCACGTGTTCGAGGCGATCGAGCGCCCCCGCCGCCTGCTGCTGGCCACGACCGAGACCCGCCCCGACGGGTCGAGGCTCGCCTTCAGCACCGAGTTCACGTTCGCGCCCCGAGACGGGCCGACCCTGATGACGATGGTCCAGTCGGGCTTCCCGTCCGACGAGCTGCGCGACGAGCACGGCCGCGGTGTGCCGCACGCGTTCGACCGGCTGGAACGAGCACTGTAGGTCCGAGGAAGGAGACCGCATGGCGAAGTCCGTCCTGTACATGTCGATGTCGCTCGACGGGTTCATCACCGGCCCGCACGACGGCCCCGGCAACGGGCTCGGGAACGGCGGCCACCGGCTGCACGAGTGGCTCGGCGAGCCCGTCTCCGAGCGGCCGCACTTCGACCCGCCGGGGCTGAGCGGGCAGGTGTTCGCCGAGGTGATCGCGACGGGCGCGGTCGTCGTCGGCCGCAAGACGTTCGACTACGCCGGTCACTGGGGCGGCGACCACCACGGCGTGCCGATCTTCGTGCCCACGCGCGGCACCCCGCCCGAGCCGCAGAGCGGCTGGGTCCACTACGTGCCCGACGCCGCGACCGCGATGCGCGAGGCCAAAGCGGCCGCCGGCGACCAGGACGTGATGGTGCACGGCGCCGGCCTTGCGCAGTCGCTGCTGCGCGAGGGCCTGCTCGACGAGCTGGAGATCCACCTGATCCCTGTCGTGCTCGGCGACGGGCGACGGCTGTTCGGCGCAGACCGCGTCGAGCTCGAGCAGACGCGCGTGCTCGAAGCGCCCGGCGTCACGCACCTGCGCTACCGGGTGGCGTCGTGAGCCGCCGTAGGCTGATCCTGCTGATGTCGGTCTCGATGGGCGCGCTGGAGGGAGCTCCCGGTACCGAAGGAGAATCGAGATGGGAAAGCTGATCGCGACCACGCAGGCCACCGTCGACGGTGTCATAGACCCGGTCGGCGAGTGGGTGCAGCCTGACGGAGACCACGGCGACTACTCGTTCGAGCGGCAGGCCAGGTCAGCCGGCCTCGTGCTGGGCCGCAAGACCTACGACGGGCTGGCCGGGTACTGGCCCAGCCAAACCGGCAAGTGGGCAGACATGGTCAACGCGATGCGCAAGTACGTCGGGTCCAACACGCTGTCCGGAGATCTCGAGTGGAACGCGACCCTGCTCAACGGGGCCCTCGAGGACTCGATCCCCAAGCTCAAGGACGAGGTCGACGGTGACCTGTTCATGCACGGGAGCGGCGAGTTTGCGTACGCCCTCGCCGAGAAGAGCCTGATCGACGAGTACGAGGTCTACCTAAACCCGCTCGTCTGGGGCCAGGGAAACCTCCACGTGCTCGGCGACAGAGGGACCGTACGGATGGCGCTCCACGACGTGAAGCGGTTCGACTCCGGGGTAGTCCTCCTCACCTACCTCCCGGCAGCGCCACAAACGGCTGCGGCGCGAGCCGAAGACCGACGCGGCTAGGCAGGAGTGCCGATGTCCAAGGTGTGGTTCGTGACGGGAAGTTCGCGCGGTCTGGGTCGTGCGCTTGTCGAGGTCGCGCTCGAAGCGGGTGATCGCGTGGCGGCGACGGCGCGAAACCCTGAGCGGTTGCAGGACCTCCACGACAGAGTACGGCGACGCGGTGCTTCTCCTGCGGCTCGACGTGACCGACTACGACGCGGCTGCGCGCGTGGTTGCCCAGGCCGAGGAGACGTTCGGTCGCATCGATGTCGTCGCCAACAACGCCGGGTACAGTGACCTGGGCTCGTTCGAGGACACGACGATCGACTCGTTCCGGACGCAGATCGAGACCAACTTCTACGGTGTCGTGAACGTCTCCATGGCGGCTGTGCCGGTCCTGCGCGAGCAGGGCAGCGGTCACATTTTCCAGGTCTCCTCGCTCATTGTCCGCTTGTCCGGCGCGGGCCTGACCGCCTACCAGGCGGCGAAGTGTGCCGTCGCCGGGTTCTCCCTCGGCCTTGCCCAGGAGATCGCTCCGTTCGGGGTGAAGGTCACCATTCTTGAGCCGGGCGCCATGCGCACCGACTGGGGTGGCTCGTCGATGACGGTCCCGCAGCCCAGCGCGCCGTACAAGCCGACGATCGGAGCGTTCGCCGAGGCGCTGCGTGCCTTCTCTGGTCACGAGCCGGGGAACACGCAACGCGTCGCCCAAGTGGTGCGAGACCTCGCCGGCCGGGACGACGCACCCGTGCGTCTGCTGCTCGGCACCGACGCTGTGCCGATGGCGCAGCAGGCGGCACAGGATCTCGCCGCCAGCGACGAGGCCTGGCGAGAAGTCAGTCTGAGCGTCTCCGACAGGACGCCTCTGTAGCCCTCCACAGTCCCGCCCGCGGGCCTCGGGGCGCGGTGCGCTGACGCGGCCTCAGCCGATGCCGGCTTCCTTGCATGCGTCGGCGTATTTGCCGGCGCAGATCTCCGAGGGGTCGAGGAAGCCGTCCTTGATGATGGTGTCGTTGATGTTGTCCTTCGTTACGGCGACGGGGGTCAGGAGCACAGAGGGCACTTCCTCTTGGCCGTTGTCGACCTTGGCGTTGATGAGGCCGTCGGGCGGCTTGTCGCCGTTGGCTGCGGCCACTGCCAGCTGGGCCGAGACCTCGGCCTGCTTCTTGATCGTGAGGTAGATGGTCATGTACTGCTCGCCGGCGAGGATCCGCTGGATGGCGGCCACCTCAGCGTCACCGCCCGTGACCGGGACCCGTTGGGGGTCGAGTCCGGCACTCTTCATGGCGGCGATTGCCCCGCCGGCCATGCCGTCGTTGGCCGAGTAGACGGCGTCGATGTTCTCCTTACCGAGCGCGGTGGTCGCTTGTTCCATCTCGAGCTGGGCCTTGTCGGGGCTCCAGTCGGGGGTGTCGTACTCCTTGGCGATGTCGACCCCGCTGGCGTCGAAGACCTGATGGGCGCCCTTCTTGTAGTCGCCCGCGCTGGGGTCGGTGGCCGAGCCGTTGATCATCACGATCGACTTGCCGTCCCCATTACCGCCGAGCTTGGAGAGCAGCGTGTGGGCCTCGATCCGGCCCTGACGAACGTTGTCAAACGAGACGTAGTAGTCGAGGTCGGCATCGGAGATCAGCCGGTCGTAGGCGATCACCGGCACGTCCGCCTGCTTGGCGCGCTCCACCATCGCCGCCGCCGCATCCGCGTCGACCGCATCCAACACGAGCACCGCCGCGCCCTTTGTGATCGCCGCCTCCGCCTGCGCCTGCTGCTTCGTCGCGTCCTGCGCCGCGTTGGCGTAAATGACTTCGCAGTCCGGGCAGAGCTCCTTCACCTTGTCCGTGAAGCCCGGGCGATCGTGCTGCTCATAGCGCGTCGTCTTCGTCTCTGGCAACAGCAGGGCGATTTTCTTGCCGCCACCACCGCCATTCCCAGCATCCCCGTCGTCGTCATCGCCACCGCAGGCGGCGAGACCCACGCACGCGAGCAACGCGGCAGTGGCTGTTATGGCTGCTCTTACCTTCATCGTGATTCTCCCTTCGCAGGGTCGTGGTGAGGGGTCGTTCTGCCGACGGGAACTTGGCACCCCGTCACGAGTAATACCCGAGCGGACACCGCAGTCCACAACAGCCAGGCCGGATCAGGGTCGCGCGCTCTCGCTTGTCGTCCAGAGCAGGCGCCTCGGTTCGGGTGGCGGAGATGCCTGCTTTGCCTGGAATACAGCTGTTACTGGGTTGGCGGGATGACTTGCCCTAGCGGGTCGAGTCGGTGATTCGCGTGCGAGGTTTTCGCCGGCGTCGCGATAGATGGCGGGCGATATGTGGGCGACGGGGCGCGGGGGGCGTCTGGGGCTGGGCGGTGACCAGCCAGTCATCGAGCATCCGACCCGATTCGTGTGCGCCATCTGGTTCGGCGCCCATGCGTTGACCGAGCGCCGCGGCGCGGGCGGCGGTGTCGGGATCGAGCACCCCGCGCAGTCCGGCCTCGAGCGTCGTGCGGTCGAGGTCGGCGAAGCGCAGGTGGTGTCCGACACCGAGGCGCTCGAGGCGGCGGCCCCACCACGGTTGGTCGAATCCGACCGAGACGATTAGCGCAGGGAGACCCGCGCGCGCGGCCGCATTCGTGGTCCCCGCGCCTCCGTGGTGGACGGCCGCCCGGCAGCGCGGGAGCAGCCGGTCGTGGTCCAGTGGGCCGTCGACGATGTACACGCGACCGTCCGGGTCGGGTGTCGTGGCGCCGTGGGCCGCCCAGCCGGCGTGGATGATCGTGCGCGCGCCGACGGCGGAGCTTGCCGCCCGGATGTCGTCAAGCAGCGGAGCCGGCTCGAAGACGGGCATGCTCCCCAGACCGAGGTAGAGGGGGGCGTCGCCCTGCTCCAGCCACGACTCCAGTGCCGCGGGGATCCGCGCGCCCAGGTTGCCGCGGACGCGGTCGGGCATTCGCCAGGAGCCGCTGATGCGCTCGTGGGGGCCCCAGTCGGAGGGGCGCGGGACGATGCTGGGGCTGACGGTGTTCAGACAGAGCGCGTTCGGATCGCGGTGACGGTAGAAGGCGGGGGTCCGGGTGCCCGGCAGGCCGAGGCGGCGGCGCAGCGCCGCGGTCTGCCGGGCCGCGCCCGCCGCCCAGACGCGGTGGAAGAGGTGGTGGCTAGCGCGGCGCAGAGTCCGTGTCGGTAGCTCGCGTCCTTCGAGAACGGGCGAGGTGAACTCGCCGGTGGGTGTGAGGGGGATCGGCCACACCATCGCCAGCGGGAGGCGGCGGTACTCGGCGATCACCTGTGCACGCTCCATCGTGACGTGCATCGCCACGAGCGCCTCGGCGCCTTCGGAGGCCTCGAGAAAGGCGTCGTCGAAGGCGCTGGCGTGCGCGGCGTACACGGCCTGCAGCGCGCGCACCATCCGCACGCCGCCGACGGCCGTCAGGTGGCGACCTTCATCGCTGGCAAGGAACGCCTCGGCGTCGAGGGGAAGCGCCTCGTAGCGCACGCCGGCGGCCCGGACCAGCGCCGCGTAGTTGGGCGGGGCAGCGAGCGTGACGTCGTAGTCGCGCTCCCGCAGGTGGTGGCACAGCGCGATGAACGGCCAGACGTCGCCGCGGATGCCGTGTGTGAACAGAGCGATCCGCATGTGCAGACGCTACTGCCGCCGTGCTCCGTGTCGCGCACAGGACCGACCATGCTTTGTGCGACAAGCGGCGGCGACGAGCACCGCTTTCGCTGGTCGTCCACGCACTAGGGCTGGAGCCCGACCGCTTCGAGGGCGGCGGCGAGACTGTCGAAGGCCTCGACCTTGATGGCAAGTCCCTCCTCGTCGAGCGTCCACACCCACGTGACCGGAGCTGACAGGGCGATCTCGCTGCCGCTACCGCGCGCCTCCATCCGCGACGGCACAACCACCTTGTCGTCACCGGCCGCGATGAACTCCTCTGGCTCAAGGCGAAGGTCGACGGCTTCCACCTGACTCTCCCAGACTGCTCGCAGCTCGTCTTTACCGCGAACGACAGCGGAGTCGGCCTCAGCTCGGGAGAGGAACCGCTCCCACGTAACGTCATCGTGCAGCGCGGCCAATGCCGCGTCGAAGTCTCGGCGGTTGAAGGCGTCGATGCCGCACCGGATGAGGTCAACGTTGCGCTCTGAGATCGCCCCCCCAGTATCGCGCCGCACGAAAAGCGGGTGAGTGCCGGGAGGCCCCGTTGGTGGCCCGAGGCGGCAATGTCCGCTTAGGAGGCGCAGGGGATCTCCACCCATGAGCTGTCGTCAGAGAGCACCACCAGGCATGCGCTGCCGCCGTCGGGGAAGTCGATGATCTCCACCTCGACGATCACGGGCTCGTCTCGGGTCTGCGACTCGTGCGGCACGAACTTGCGGACCGCGCCGTCCTCGAGCCGCAGACCGTGCGCTCGGGCCGCGATCAGGCTGATCTCCTCGAGCCGGCCCCGGACCTCTTCGGTCAAGCGCCGGATCCGGCCGCGATCCTCGGCTCCCAGCTCCACTCGCTCAGGCGCGTCATAGCTCACCGCTTCCTCCTTGGCCTCCGGCGTGGACGAGGAGATTCCAGCACGGCCCGTCCCTCAGAGGTCGGCCGGCGCGTCCGTTCTTCCTCCGCGACACTTCGCGCGTGGATATCCCCGCACCTTTGACCGATCCCGCGCCGAGGACCTTCTTCGGAGTTCCGAGCCTGCGCGACATCGACATGCTCGAAGCGCAAGTGGCGTTCCTCGGCGTGCCCTACGACGGCGGCACGCCGGGCCGGGCCGGAGCTGTACTCGGCCACCCCGCCCGAAGCTGGAGGCCCGCCGGACATGCGGACGCCGGGGCTGCCGCCGGCTCAGCGAACGACTAGCCGGCCGGCGAGCCTCACATCGGTCGCGGAGCTGCCGACGTAGATGGGCACCTCTCCTGTCGGGGTGATCCAGCGCTCGCGGCTCTCGTCCCAGTACGACAGCTCCTCGCGCTGGACGTCGATCCGGACGTTCGTGCGCTCGCCCGGTTCGAGCTCGACCTTGGCGAAGCCGACCAGCTTGCGCTCCGGCGCCTCCAGGAACGGCAGCGGCCCGGCGTAGACCTGCACCACCTCGGTGCCCGCAGCAGCTCCACTGTTCGTGAGCCGCACACGTACTCGGGCCGAATCGGCTCCTCTCTGCAGCTCTCGCGTCACCAGCCGGTCGTACTGGAACTCGGTGTACGACAGGCCGTGACCGAACGGGAACGCCGGCTCGATGTTCTCGGCGAGGTAGCCGCGGTAGCCGATGTTCACGTCCTCGCCGAACTCGACGTCGAGGTCGTTGTACGTGGCCCACGGATTCTCCTGGCCCGGACCGGTGCGCCGCTCGTTGGCCGGGAAGGTGACCGGCAGATGGCCGGAGGGAGACTCGTCTCCAAACAGGATGCGCGTGAGCGCATTGCCCTCCTCCTGGCCGCCGAACCAGCTTTCCATCACGCCGGCCACGCGGTTTCGCCACGGCATCGTGACCGGTCCGCCCGAGCCCACGACGACAACGGTGTTCGGGTTCACCGCGCTGACCGCCTGCGACCAGCCGGTCGCCGTTCTGAGGCAGCTTGAGCGAGACGCGGTCGCGCTCCTCGGTCTCGTAGGTGCGCAGGTAGACGATCGCCACGTCGGCGTTTTGCGCAGCCTGGCGTGCTTGCTGCACCGATGGCTCCCTCGTGCCGGCCGGCGGGTCCCACTGCAGAAGCATCGTGCCGGGCTGCAGCGGCACCAGCGCACGAGCGGAGTACACGATCCTTATCGGGTAGCGCTCGCCCGCCTCTAGATCGACCTCAGCGCTCTCCTCCCAGCGCTGACTGCCGGCGTTCTCGACCAGCAGCTCGCCGTCGAAGAAGAGCGACGCGTCACCCCAGCCGGTCAGCCCTAGGCGGTAGGTGCCCGTGCGCGGTGCCGTGAAGAAACCGGTGTAGACCGCGGACTGATCGGCGCCCGTCGGGCTGGTGATCGACGGCGTGGCCGGCACCTGTGACGCGTAGAGGTTCGCGAAGGCGCGCGAGCCACCCACGAAGCCGACGTCGTAGGCCATCTGCCGCTCCGTGCGGGTGAGGTCCTCTGATCCCTGGAAGGTCGGGTTGTCCCAGTAGCGGGCCGTGAGCCCGCGGCCGGAGCCCGTCTCGGGAGTGAGCGCCGAGGACGGGAGCGCGGTCATATCCGCCGTCTCGATCATGTTCGCGCCGTTCACCGGGTCGTTGCCTGGCACCCAGCGGAGGTTCGCGCCGATCTCGTCGGCCCGATCGCCGAGCGCGTCGAGCAGCGACACGTCATAGGTCGGCTCCACGCGCGCGGAGCCGCCGATCGAGGCCGGGATATTCGCGTCCGCCCCGATCAGCGCGATCGAGTGCGTGTTCTCGCCCAGCGGCAGGACACCGCGGTTGCGCAGGAGGGTGATCGCGTCCTCTTCGACCTCGCGCGCGACCGCTCCGTGCTCCTCGACCGGGATGGACGTCATCGGATAATCGGTGTCGAAGACGCCCACCGCGAACATGGTCCGGAGGATTCGCAGCACCGAGCGGTCCACCAGCGACACGGGAATCTCCCCGGCCTGGACGGCCGCCAGCAGTGGACCGTCGTAGAAGGCCGCCGTGCCGGTCTCCATGTCGGTGCCCGCACGGATCGACGGCTCGGTCGAGTGGATCGCGCCGAAGTCGGTGATCACGAAACCGTCGAATCCGAGCCGCTCACGCAGGATCGTCGCGAGGGTGTAGTCGCTTTCGCACGCGTAGATGCCGTTGATCTTGTTGAACGAGCACATCACCGAGCCGAGGTCGGCGTCCTCGATCGCCTTCTTGTACGGATAGGACCAGATCTCCATGAGCGCCCGGTCGCTGACGACCGAGTTCTGGCCGGTGCCGCGGTTCACTTCCTGCGAGTAGCCGAGGTAGTGCTTCAGGTTCGCGATGACGTTCTCGCCCTGTACCTCCTGCACGTACGGCGTCGTCAGCTCGGAGATCAGGAACGGGTCCTCACTCGCGTTCTCCCCTGCCCGACCCCAGTACGGCTGACGAATCGGGTCGGCACCGGGGCCGAGCAGCATCTGATGCCCGGTTGCTCGCGCCTCCTGGGCGACGGTCTCGCCGTAGGTGCGCGCAACGTCCGGATCCCAGGTCGCGCCGAGCGCGATCCCGGCCGGCAGCGCGGTCGCCGCCTTGTTCGGGGTCCCGGCCACGCTCTCCCAACCGCGCGGCGCGATGCCCGCGCCCGCGTCCGCCATCCGCAGCTCGGGGATGCCCAACCGCTCGATCGGCCCGTTGTAGAACGCGGACGGCGCCTCGCCCTGATCGCCGGTCATCAGCTCGACCTTCTCCTCGAGCGTCATCGCGCCGAGCACGAGCGCGGCGCGCTGATCCGGCGACAGGCTCGTATCCATCCACGGACGGTCCGGTACCTGAGCGCCCGCCATTCCAGCCGTCATGGCCAGCGCGAGCGCGGCCAGCGCTGCGGTCAGCGCCACGCGCCGGCCGACAGACTCCGATGGCGAGCCGTCCCCGACAGCGCTCCGAAGATCGCTGGGGCCGGACGGCTGGTAACGCTCATGGTTCCCTCCTTGGAAGTGAAACCCGCCCTCCGTGTGCCCGCTGGCGCTGGCGGATCTGAGCCGTGCCCTACCCGGGCGCGCTCAGTCCAACTCTCCGATTGGCAACGCCGTCACCACAGAGGAGACAGTGCGCAGCTTTAGCGAGCAAAGGTGAATCCCGCTTGCCTACTTCGGCGGCACCGTGGCCGAGCAGGGCCGCAAGCGGGTGATAGCTCCGCCTGGATTCGAACCAGGGACCTCACGATTATGAGTCGTGCGCTCTAACCGCTGAGCTACGGAGCCGCGCGCCCGAGTTTAGTGCGGCTCAGGCCGTACGGATCACGGTGCGGAGATCAGCACGTTGTCGTGGTAGACGACGTCGGTCTGAGCGATCGAGTCGGAGCGGTAGATGCCGGTCTTGTAGTACGCCCCTCCTGCCTCGGACGTCGCGCGGTAGCGTCGCGTCCGGCCGTTCGTGAGCGTCTGGCGCCGCCCGTCCAGATAGACCTCGACGAAGCCCACCGACGGATTGGACGAGAACCGCACGTGCAGCGCCACGTCGTACCAGCGGTTGCGTTGGATGGCGGGGCCGTTCCAGTCGAACGTCGACGAGTCGCCGTGCCCCAGCTCGAAGCTCGGCCTGGCCCCCGCATCGAGGAACAGCGCCAGCGGCGGGGAGCCGCCCCCGTACGAGTGGAACTGCATCACAAGACGCCAGCCCGACTCGGTCGCCGTGCCGGTGGGCACGTAGATCGCTTGGCGGATCCAGCGCTCGCTGCCCTCGTCGAAGCTGGGCCCGGTGACCTCGGCCCGGTTGCCGCCGGCCGCCTCGTCGCCGGGATGCACCTCGAACCGCCCCCGGTGCGATCCCTCGAACGGTGCGGGGTTGCCCGTGCCGACCGTCACGCGACCAGGTGCGGACTGCACGTTGCGGAACTGGGAGGCGTCTCCGGTGTCGAAGTCCCCACGGAAGAGCACCGCTCCGCCGAGCGGACCCGAACGCGGCGCGGCAGGGGGCGGCGACGGCGCGGGGGGCCGGTTCCTTCGGCCGCGCCGGACATAGAACACGCGCGACACCCGTTTGAGATCACCGTTGCGGCGCCTGCCCGCGACCCACAGGCGGTGCTTGCCGGGAGTGAGCCGGCGGGTTCTGAGATAGCCGGTCTTGCGGAACTTGAACGGATACCTCTTGTCGACCCACAGGCGGCGCCCGTCCACGCCGAAGCGCACCAGCTTGAAGCGCCGCGGCGCGCGGACGGTGACCTTCATCCTGCCCTTCACGGTGACCGACTTCGCCGGGCTCGTGATGGCCAGGGGGCGCGGCTTGGCCGACGCCTGTGCGACGAGGAGCGTGGCCAAGAGCAGCAGCAGGCCGCCCAGCGTCCCCGCGAGCAGCGAGATACGGGCCGGGCCCAACTGCGGCATGCGAACGATGCGTCGATCGGTCATGGGCTCCCGGACGCCTTGTCCCCCTACGGCCTCGGCGTCGTCGCCAGAGTGTAGAGAGGGCTCAGGCGCGATGGACGATGCGGCCGCCCACCATGGTCAGATCGACCTTCGTCTTCGATACCCGCTTGAGCGGCACCCGCAGCAGATCGCGGTCGAGCACGATCAGGTCGGCGGCATACCCCTGGCGGATCTGACCGGTGAGGTTCTCCTGATGGAGCTGGTAGGCGCTGTTGCGCGTGTGCATCGCGAGCGACGCGCGCAGGCTGAGGCCCTCCTGGGCGAACAGCGGCTTGCGGTAGCCCTCGTAGACCTCGTCGGCGGTCCGGTTCACCGCGATCTCGATCTGGCGAAACGGAAGCAGCGGGTCCACCGGCCAGTCACTTCCGCCACACAGCCGTGCGCCTGCCCGCGCGAGGCTGCCGGCCGGGTACGTGTAGCGCCAGCGCCGGGGGCCGACGTACGGCTTGAGCGCGTCGACCGTGTAGGAGTCGCGCTCGGCCCAGTGCAGCTGCATGCTCGCGAGGACCCCGAGCGCCTCGAAGCGGCGGAAGTCGTGCGGGTTCACCAGCTCGAGGTGGGTGATCGTATGGCGGTTGTCGCTCCCGTTGCCGCGCGCGCGACCGAATGCGTCGAGCGCTGAGCGCACCGCGCGGTCGCCGATGGCGTGGATGTGCACCTGCCAGCCCGCCGCGTCCAGAGCGCCGATCCCGCGGTTGGCCACGGCTTGCCGGAAGTAGGTCGGACCACGGCTCTTTCCGGCCACCCAGTGCGGATGGCGCTTCGTGCCCTTGTTGACCCGGTAGGGCGTGAGCAGTGCCGCCGTCTGGGTCGGGTACTCGATCACGCCGTCGAAGAACATCTTCACCGTCCGGATCGTGACCCCGGGACGCGCGTACTTCGCGCGCAGCCGCTCGAGACGGGCGAGCATCGCCGCGGGCTCGGCCGCCAGCTCGGGGCCCACGTTGATCGCCACCGAAGGCCGGATCGTCAGCGGCCCACGGTCGCTCAGCGCGGCAAGGGCGGCCAGCTCCGTCTGGCTCACCGAGGCGTCGAGATAGGAGGTGATCCCCTGCTTGGCCATCTCCTCGTGCGCCACCTGCAGCGCGTCGGCGTTCTGCGCGGTGGTGAGCGGCGGAACCTTCTCGAAGACGAGCCCGATCGCGTTGTCCTGGAGGACCCCCGTGGGCTCGCGGCGCGGCCCGCGCTCGATCTTGCCCCCCGGCGGATTGGGCGTGGAGGCGCTGATTCCGGCGATCTCGAGCGCGCGCGAGTTGGCGACCGCGGTATGCCCGTTGTAGTCGATCACGAGGATGGGCCGCCGTGTGTTCAGCCGGTCGAGATCCTTCTTCGTCGGCTGGCGGTCCATGCCCGAGGGCTCCCAGAGGTCGACCGACAGCCAGCCGTCCGGCTCCTGCTCTGAGCTGCGGGCGAGCAGCTTGCGCAGGGCGGCCAGGAACGGCTTGAGGTCGAGCTTGCGGTAGTTGAGTGTGGGCTTGGTGAGCACGAGCCCGCCGGACAGCGGGTGGCTGTGACCGTCGTGAATCCCGGGCATGAGCGTGCGGCCGCGGAGGTCGATCACCTCTGTGCCCGGTCCGGCGTAGGCCGCGGCTCCGCTGTTCGAGCCCACGTAGGCGATCCGTCCTGCACTCACCGCAACCGCCTCGGCTTCGCCCTTGCCCCGCATCGTGAGCACCCTGCCGCCGCGCAGCACCACGTCGGCGGCACCGGGCTGCTGCGCGCGAGTCGCCGCCGGCACGCCGAGCGCCGTGCCGACCGCAAGCGTGGCGCCGTCGCGGACGAAGCGACGACGCGAGATGCCACCTCCCGTCATGATCGGCGGCACTATACGGCGGGGTGCTGGATGCGCCCGCCGCGCGCCCGCAGCACCGTGATCACGTCCGCGAACGCACCGAGGTCGTGGCGCCCGTCCGACCACGGACCGGATCTGGCGCTCGAGCTCGAGCCCGCGCTCCCTGGCCAGCGCCGCGAACAGTCCGGCGCTCATGGGCGCTCGCCAGCCCGCGCGGCTCGGCACCGCGCCGCGGTTGCGCCCGTCCGCGTGGTGGATCGCGGCCACCCCGCCGGGCCGAAGCACACGCGCGATCTCGTCGAGGTAGCCGGCCTGGTCGAGCGGCGCGACGTGGACGAAGACGTCGAAGGACCAGATCGCGTCCACGCTCCCCTCCTCGACCCCCGGCAGGTCGCTGCCCGACGAGAGCACGTAGCGAACCTCTTCCCGGTCGCCGAGCCGCTCGCGGCAGAGCTCCAGCACCCGCGGGGTCACGTCCACCAGCACGAGCCGCTCGGCGCGGGGCGCCAGCACCACGCTCCAGCGGCCGGCTCCGGGCCCGATCTCGAGCACCGTGCCCCCCGACGGGATCACACGCAGCAGCACGTCGTCGATGAGGCCCTGTTTCCACTCCGGTGACGCCGACCACTCCTCGCCGCCCCCCGCCCAGTCCCAGCGGGTCCAGCGATCCTGGTTGTCGTCCGGCGAGTTGCCCCTCCACGACCGGTGGGCCGGGCCCAGCACGCCCCGCGCCTGCTCGCGCTCGAGGCGCCAGTCACGGAAGCGATCGATGGCGCGGCGCGCTGACGGCACGGCCGACGAGGCTACCCAGCCGCGATCCGCCGGGAAGGTGGAGCGGCGCCACGCAGCGAACTCCACAGCAATGGACGACCTCGATATCTGGCGCATCGTCGTGCTCTGGCTCTGGTGCTTCGGCCTGGCCGGCATCGAGATCGAGCTCGAGGGCGGGTACGGCTGGGCCGAGCGCCTGCCCACCTGGTACTACAAGCGCGGGAAGTTCGGACGCGTGTACGGGCTCTTCATGGGGCCGCGGCCGATTGACGGCTATCACGTGTTCGCCTTCCTGACCCCGCTCCTGCTCGTGCACCTGCCCTTCGTGTTCGGCCTGGAGTGGACGATCGAAGACGAGCTCGCCGCGCTGGGTGTCTACTTCCTGCTCTCGGTGTTCTGGGACTACCTGTGGTTCGTGCTCAACCCCGCGTACACCGTGCACCGCTTCAAGCGGGGGAACGTGTGGTGGTTCGAGGTGCCCTGGATCTGGCGCTTCCCGATCGACTACTACAACGGCGTGGGCTTCTCGCTGATCCTGGTGGGCGCGGCCTCCCTGATCGACGGAGACCCGGAGCTGCTCTACCGCCACCTGTGGACGCTCGCCGGTCTGATCGTGCTGACCGGGGCCGCGGTGCTGGCCGCCCCGCTCTACTGGCGCTGGTACCGCCACATGCGCCGCCCGGGCGCAGACGACCGCGACAAGGTCCACACCTATCCGCCCCCCGCGCCGGACGAGGTCTGGTCCGGCGGCGAGCCCGACCTGACTCCGCTCGAGCAGAAGCGCTGAGCGTCTGGCCCGCCGGGGCGGGCTAGCCTTCGGGCCGTGCCCGAGGCGCCTCTCCTGATGGCCGTGCCGAACGTGAGCGAGGGCCGCGACCTCCAGACGCTCGAGGCCATCGAGAAGGGCTTCGCGCCCGCCCTCTTCCTCGATCTCCACACAGATCCCGACCACGACCGGGCGGTGTTCACCCTCGCCGGCGCGCAGGGAGAGCTCGCGACGGCGCTGGCCGGCGGCGCCCGGGTGGCCGTCGAGCGCATCGACATCAGCGCTCACCCGGGGATCCACCCCCATGTGGGAGCCCTCGACGTGCTGCCTGTGGTCTATCTCGACGAGGAGAGCCGCGGCGCCGCCTGCGCCGAGGCGCTGACCGCGGCGGCGCTCATCGGGGAGGACCTCGACGTGCCGGTGTTCCTCTACGGCGAGCTGGCCACCCGGCCCGAGCACGCAGAGCGAGCCTGGATCCGCCGTGGCGGACCGGGCGAGCTCGCGCGCAGGATGGAGGCGGGAGAGCTCGTGCCCGACTACGGCCCTCGCCGGGCGCATCCCACCGCCGGTGCTGTGCTCGCGGCGGCGCGGCCGCCGCTCGTGGCCTTCAACGTCGACCTGGTGAGCGACGACGTGGAGCTGGCCCGGGCGATCGCCGCCGGCCTGCGTGAGTCCGGCGGCGGCCTGGCGGGCGTGCGCGCGATAGGCCTCTACCTGGAGGACCGGGGGCGCGCCCAGGTCTCCACCAACGTCCATGACCACAGGGCCGCGCCGCTTCGCGAGATCGTGAACCACGTGCGCCGCCACGCCGAGGTGGCCGAGGCGGAGCTGATCGGCTTGGCGCCGCGCGCCGCGTTCGAGGGCTTTCCGGAGGACGTGCGGCTGCGGGGGTTCGACCCGGAGCGCCACATCCTCGAAGAGGTGCTGGCGGTCATCGAATAACGTAGAAGGAGAGGGCGAGTGCTCGCAGGCACCGCCTGCTCGCCTAACACCGTGGCCCAAACCAAGCGCAAGCGCACCCGCAAGCACCGCGGCACTCCCGCGGGAACGATCGAGCGGTCGGGTCGCACCGGCCGCGGGCAGAACCGCCAGGACGCCAAGTCGATTTCGCGTCAGCGGCGCGAGGAACGGCTGTCCAAGCCGCCCAGCTGGCGGGGCTCGGTCACCCGGGCGGCCATCGCCGCTGCCGTGTTCGGAGTGCTCGTGGTGGTGCTCTTCAAGCGTCCGATCGCCGGCGGGGTGGCCCTCGCCGGCGTGATGTTCCTGCTCTACATCCCGCTCGGGTACGCCACGGACCTCGGGATCTACCGCTTCCGCCAGCGCCGCAAGGCGGACGGCAAGTAGCAATGGACGTCCGGATGTTCACGGTCGGCCCGGTGGCCGAGAACAGCTACCTCTTCCGCCGCGACGGGTCCGACCGCGCGCTGATCGTGGACCCCGGCGACGAGCCGGACAAGCTGCTCGGCGCCATCGACGGGCTCGGGGTGACGCTCGACGGCATCCTGCTCACGCACACCCACTTCGACCACGTGGGTGCCGTGGCCCCGGTGGCCCGTGCCACGGGCGCCGAGGTCTGGGTGCCGGACCTCGAGGCCTTCGTGCTCGCCGACATCAACTCGTTCGTGCCCTGGCCGGGCTTCGGTCCCTTCGAGTCCTACGAAGCCGAGCACACCCTCAACGGGGGCGAGCGGCTCGAGCTGGCGGGGTTCGAGATCGACGTGCTCTCAACGCCCGGGCACAGCCCCGGCCACGTGACCTTCTCGATTCCCGACGAGGACGCGATCTTCTCCGGCGACGTTCTGTTCCAGCAGTCGATCGGCCGAACCGACCTTCCCGGCGGCGATCACGACACTCTGCTCGACTCGATCCGCATGCTGGTGGAGACACTGCCGGGCGAAACCGCCGTCTACCCGGGACACATGGGCACCACGAGTCTCGGCGCGGAGCGGGCCTCGAACCCCTTCCTCGTCGAGCTCACCCGGTGAGCGACAGGCTGCAGGCTCCGCGCGGGACTCAGGACGTCCCGCCCGCCACCGCGCGCCGGCGGCTCGAGCTCCTGCGTCTCGCGGCCGAGGTGCTGGGCCGCGCGGGCTACGAGCCCTACGAGACCCCGGTGTTCGAGGACACCGAGGTGTTCGCTCGCGGGGTGGGGGAGTCCACGGACATCGTCCAGAAGGAGATGTTCACCTTCGAGGACAAGGCCGGCCGCTCGCTCACGCTCCGCCCCGAGAACACCGCCGGGATCTGCCGGAGCTACATGGAGCACGGCATGCACAAGCTCGCTCAGCCGGTCAAGCTCTGGACGTGGGGCCCGTTCTTTCGCCACGAGGCGCCCCAGGCCGGCCGCTTTCGGCAGTTCACCCAGCTCGACGCTGAGGCGCTCGGCTCCGACGATCCCAGCCTGGACGCCGAGCTGATCCTGTTGCTGGCCGAGATCGTGGAACGCGCCGGCGCCGGCCCGGCGCGGGTGCGGCTCGGGAGCCTCGGCACACCCGAGACGCGCGCCGAGTACCTGGAGGAGCTCACGGGCTACCTGCGCGGGCGCGAGGAGGAGCTCTCGGGAGAGGTGCGCGAGAGGCTCGACCAGAACCCGCTGCGGGCCTTCGATGCCGATCACGCGGGCACCCGCGCGGTGATGACCGAGGCGCCGCGGCTGCTCGACCGCCTCACGACCGAGGACGCCGAGCACTTCGCCGCGGTACGCGCGCTGCTGGACGGCGCCGGCCTCGAGTACGAGCTCGATTCGACCCTGGTGAGGGGCCTCGACTACTACACGCGCACGGTGTTCGAGCTCGAGTCGCCCCGGCTGGGGGCCCAAGCCGCGCTGGGCGGCGGCGGCCGCTACGACCGGCTGGTGGAGGAGCTGGGCGGGCCGCCCACCCCCGGGGTGGGCTGGGCCGCGGGGATCGAGCGCATCCTGCTGGCCTCGGCGGACGAGGCAGAGCCCGAGGAGCGCGTGTTCATCGCGGTGGCCAAGCCCGGCAGCGCCTCGACCGCCTTCGAGCTGGCACGCAGGCTGCGCGGCGACGGCATCCGGGTGGAGCTCGAGCAGGCCGGGCGCTCGCTCAAGGGCCAGCTCAAGCAGGCCGACCGCATCGGCGCCCGGACCACGGTGATCCTGGGAGACGGGATCGACGTGAAGGACATGGACAGCGGAGAGCAACGTGAGGCCGCCGGCCCGGACGAGGCGATCCAGATGATCCACGAGGCGCTGCGCTGAAGCCCCCGCGGTCCAACCGCTACCGCTCCCACTGGGCGGGCCGGCCGCGCGCCGAGGACGTGGGCTCCACCGTCCGCGTGGCGGGCTGGGTTCACCGCCGCCGTGACCACGGCGGCCTGATCTTCATCGACCTGCGCGACCGCACCGGACTGCTGCAGCTGGTGTTCCGGCCCGAGGAGGCGCCCGAGGCCCACGCCGCGGCCGGCGGCCTGCGAGCCGAGGACGTGATCACCGCCGAGGGCCGCCTCGTGGCCCGCGACCCGAGCGCGGTGAATCCCGAGCTGCCCACGGGAGAGGTGGAGCTCGTGGTGTCAGAGCTCGAGCAGCTCGCCGACGCGCAGACGCCGCCGTTCCAGATCGACGAGGACGACCCGGTGGGCGAGGAGCTGCGGCTGCGCTACCGCTACCTCGACCTGCGCAAGGACCGCATGCGCGACCAGATGATCCTGCGCCACGAGCTCGTCAAGACGATCCGCGATCATCTCGCGGCCGACGGCTTTCTCGAGATCGAGACGCCGATCATGACCCGCTCCACCCCCGAGGGAGCACGCGACTTCCTCGTGCCGAGCCGCCTGGTGCGCGGCTCCTGGTACGCGCTGCCCCAGTCGCCGCAGCTCTTCAAGCAGCTTCTGATGATCAGCGGCATGGAGCGCTACTTCCAGATCGCGCGCTGCTTTCGCGACGAGGACTTCCGCGCGGATCGCCAGCCCGAGTTCACGCAGCTCGACCTCGAGATGTCGTTCGTGGAGGAGGAGGACGTCTACGCCACCATCGACCCGCTGCTGCAGGAGACCCTGCGCCTCGGGAACATCGACGTGGAGCTCCCGCTCGAGCGAGTGACCTACGACGAGGTGATGCTCCGCTACGGCTCCGACCGGCCCGACCGCCGGCTTGGCGTGGAGATCTCGGACCTCTCGACGGTGTTCGCCGCCAGCGAGTTCAAGGTGTTCCGCGGGGCGGTGGAGGCCGGGGGCGTGGTCCGGGCGATCAAGGCCGGCGGCGAGTGGCCCCGCAGCCGCTTCGACAGCCTCACCGAGAAGGCTCAGTCGCTGGGCGCGAAGGGACTCGCCTGGGCGGTGGTGGAGGACGGAGGCTGGCGCTCGCCGATCGCCAAGTTCCTCTCCGACGACGAGATCGGCGCGGCCACCGAGGCCCTCGGCGCGCGCGAGGGCGAAGCCGTGCTGATCGTGGCCGACAGCGCCGCCGTTGCGGCGCGGGTGCTCGGCGCGCTCCGGCCCGAGGTGGCCGAGCACGCGCCGGAGGGCCACGACGTGTTCTGGGTCACCGACTTCCCGATGTTCGAGTGGAACGCGGACGAGGGCCGCTTCGATGCGATGCACCACCCCTTCACCGCCCCGACCGGCGATCTCGACGGCGACCCGGGCAGCTGGCGCTCGCGGGCCTACGACGTGGTGCTGGACGGCTGGGAGCTGGGCGGCGGCTCGATCCGGATCAACACACCCGAGCTCCAGCAGAAGGTCTTCGCCGCGCTCGGCATCGGGCCCGAGGAGGCACGTGAGCGTTTCGGCTTCCTGCTCGAGGCCTTCACCTACGGCGCGCCCCCGCACGGGGGCATCGCCTTCGGCATAGACCGCTGGGCCGCCCTGCTCTCCGGCGTGAGCTCGATCCGCGACGTGATCGCCTTCCCGAAGGCCGCCAGCGGCATCGATCCGCTCACCGGCGCGCCGGCCCCGGCGGACGAGCGCCAGCTGCGCGAGCTGGGGGTCCGGGTGGACCGGCCGCCGGGGGACGAGGGCGGCGCCGGGAACCGCTAGCCCGACCGTGCCCACAGTGCTAGATTCGCATCAGGCCCGAGCCTGTACGCCAGCCGGCCGTACATGTTGAGCCGAACACCACCGGGACGGGAGTCCCACTCGCGGTAGGGCCGTGGCCCGTCGCGGAGGACACCCAAGCTTGCTCCGAACAGCAGGCCCAACTCTCGGAATTCGGCAGCGGCAGGCTGGGGCCCAATTTCTCCCGCACGCGTAGGCTCGTGCGCGCTAGCTTTGGCCCACCGATGCGCTCCTTTGCGGACCACCTGAGGCACCCCACCGGCCAAGGTGCACTCTCCGGCGCCCTGCATTCGGGCGCCGCCGGGGGCTCGGCCTGCGGCGACCTGGTCCGGGTCGCCGTTTCTGTGCAGGGCGGGCGCATCGCGGCCGCCGGCTTCGACGCGCATGGCTGCGGTGCGGTCACAGCGGCGGGCAGCGCTCTGGTGGAGCTCGTGGAGGGCGCGACCTTCCTGGACGCGGCTCGCGTGAACGCCGACACGGTGGCCGACGCGCTGGGCGGGCTCCTGCCCGGCAAGCGCCACGCTGCCGAGCTCGCAGCCGACGCTCTTCACCGCGCCCTCGGCGCGGCCGCCCGGGATGGAGCCCCGGCGCTCGAGCCGGGCGCACGGCGCACGCTCGTCGCGATGAGCGGCGGCGTGGACAGCGCCGCCGCGGCGCAGCTCGCTCTCGACGCGGGTGACGAGGTGGTGGCCGCCACGCTCGAGCTCTGGGCCGACCCGGCCACCGACGGTGAGGCCAGCTGCTGCTCGCCCCAGGCGGTGACCGGCGCCCGCCGGCTGGCCCACGACATGGGCCTGCCCCACGTGACGCTGGACCTGCGCGAGCGCTTCCGGGCCGAGGTGGTGGACCCCTTCGTCGACGGGTACGCCGCGGGCGACACCCCCAATCCGTGCGTGGGCTGCAACGGATTCGTGCGCTTCGACGCCCTGCTGGCGCTCGCGGACACGCTCGGCGCCGCCCGCCTCGCCACCGGTCACTACGCCCGCATCGCGCGCGACGCCGCGGGGCCGTTGCTCCGCGTGGCAGCGGATCCCCGTAAGGACCAGAGCTACATGCTCGCCAAGCTCGATCCGGACCTGCTCGACCGCCTGTCGTTCCCGCTGGGCGGACTCACGAAGGACGCGGTGCGCTCGCTCGCCCGCGACGCGGGCCTGCCCGTGGCCGACAAGCGCGAGAGCCAGGACCTGTGCTTCGTCGCCGGCCTCGGCGGCCGCGCGTTCCTGCAGCGTCACGGCGGGCCCCGCCTGCGCCGCCCGGGGGAGATCGTGGACGGCGACGGCAGGGTGCTCGGTCGCCACGAGGGCCAGCACAACTTCACCGTCGGCCAACGCCGCGGCCTGGGATTGGCGAGCCCCGAGCCCGTCTACGTGCTGGCCAAGGACGCCGAGCGCAACCGCGTGGTGGTGGGCCCGCGCCACGCCCTCGCCGCCACGCACGTGACTCTCGCCGACGCGCGGCTGTACCGCGACGTATCGACCGTGGAGAGCGTCCGGCTGCGCTATCACGCCGAGCCGATCGCCTGTCAGGTGTCCGAGGCGGGCGACCGCTTCGAGCTCGTGCTCGAGCGGCCCGCGCTGGGCGCGGCGCCGGGACAGCTCGCCTGCCTGCTCGCCGGAGACCGTGTGGTGGGCGAGGGAACCATAGGAGGCTCCAGATGACCGAGCACGGGGCCCGGATCGAGCTCGAGGCGCCGCTGGCCGGAGATTTCCAGGCGGTGGTGAGGCTCATCATCGGCGGCATCGCCGAGCGCGTGGACTTCGCGTTCGAGGAGATCGACGACCTGCAGCTCGCCGTCGAGCGCCTGCTGGCCGAGGCCGGGCCGGAGGGCAGCGTCGAGATGTCGTTCGAGGTGGTGGGCGACGGGATCCGCACCCGGGTGGGACCCCTGCGTGAGCGCGCGATCGCCGAGGCCCTGGCCGACGGCGACGCTCCTTCTGGCCGGCTCACGCTCAAGCGCATCCTGCAGACCGTGGTCGACTCCTTCGGCGTGGAGGAGTCCGACGCCGGCGGCGTGGTCGTACGCCTCGAGAAGGTCAAGGGATTCGTGTGAACCTGCCCGAGCGCCGCGCCCAGGCTTCCGGTGAAAAGGCCCGCGCGGAGGATCGCCAGCTGCTGCGCCGCTACCACGTCGGCGGTGAGACCGACGCCCGCGACGAGCTGATCGAGCGCCACCTGCCGCTCGTGCGCTCGCTGGCCCGCCGCTACGCCGGCCGGGGCGAGGCGCTGGAGGACATCGAGCAGGTGGGCGCGATCGGCCTCATCAAGGCGATCGACCGCTTCGAGCTCGACCGTGAGGTCTCGCTCGCCACCTACGCCACGCCCAACGTGGTGGGCGAGATCAAGCGCCACTTCCGCGACAAGGGCTGGGCCATCCGCGTGCCGCGCGCACTGCAGGAGCTGAACGCCTCCATGTCGGGCGCGATCGAGCGGCTCACGGGGCGGATGGGACGCTCCCCGAGCATCGGCGAGATCGCCGAGGAGCTGAAGACCACGCCGGAAGAGGTGCTGGAGGCGATGGAGGTCGGGTCCGCCTATTCGACGGTGTCCCTGTCCACGGGGCCTGGGGGCGACGAGGACCTGGATCCGCTCGAGACGATCGGCGGCGAGGACGAGGAGTTCGAGCGCTCCGAGCAGCGCGCCGCGCTCGAGCCCGCCTTCGACCGCCTGCCGCCGCGCGAGCGCGAGATCCTGCGCATGCGCTTCGAGGAGGGACTGCCCCAAACGCAGATAGCGCAGCGCGTGGGACTGTCCCAGATGCACGTCTCCCGACTCATCCGGAAGTCCCTGCAAGTCATGCGCGACGAGCTTTTGCGGACGCCTCCCGGCGCCTTGGGGTGACCGGCGCGCGGAGCGTGCTGATCGCGCTCGCGGCGATCTGCCTGCCGGTCGCAACCGCCCTCGGCGGGTGCGCCACCGGCGGTGGTGAGGATGAGAGCGCCCGGCTGGGTGGCTCCATCGAGGTGGGGATGTCCGAGCTTCCGGCCGAGCTCGATCCCGCCGTGGTCGTGGACCGGGAGGCTCTCTCCGCGCTCTGGCTGGTCTACACCCCGCTGCTCACCTACCGGCGCGCCGAGGGAAGTGACGGTACGGAGATCGTGCCGGGACTGGCCCGGGCTCTGCCCGACGTCTCGGAGGACGGACTCGTCTACAAGCTCAGACTCCGGCGGGGCCTGCGCTACTCGAACGGCGTACCGGTGAGAGCGGGCGATCTCGAGCGAACCGTGAACCGCGTGCGGGCGCTGGGTCGCTCGACCGCGGCGCTGTACGACGACATTCGCTCGATCGACGCCGACGCGCGCTCCGGCGGAGATCACCATCATCCTGACGCAGGCCGAACCCGGCCTTCGAGCACCTCCTCGCCCTTCCCTCGAGCGCCCCGCTGCCCGCGCGGCACGCCGGCCGGGAAGATTCAGGAGCGTCCGCCGCCCGGCGTCGGGCCGTATCGGATCGCCGATGTTCGCCGTGGCTCGTTCGTCCTTGTTAGAGACGCCGGACTTCCGGCTGCCGGCCGTTGCGCCCGGCTTGGTGGACAGGATCGTCATGGTTCGCGTCGGGTCGCCCGCCGACCAGGCGCGACGCAAGTGAACAACGGGACACTCGACGTCATGCAGGAGCAGCCCCCCGCCTCTCTGCTGCCCGAGTTGCGATCCAATTACCGGGGCCGCTACCGGGAGGATGTGACCGCCGCCACCGTCGCGCTGGTACCCGACCCGAACGTGAAGCCGTTCGCCGACCCGGAAGTCCGACGCGCCGTGGGTGCCGCGTTCGACGGCGAGACCGTGGCACGGCTCTACCGGGGTTGCTGGAGCCCGCCTGCAATCTTCTCCCGTCGTCGGTAGCGGGGTACCGGAAGCTCGACCCCTGTCCGCTGGGCGCGCGCGACAGGCCTCCGGACCTGGCCGCCACGCGCGAGGCGGTGGCCGAGAACTCTCCCGGCGCGCGGGTCAGCCTCTTGCCGGAGCCCGGCGTGCCCCCCGCGCGTCGCGCTACCTGGTGCGGCAACTCAGGAAGATCGGCCTCGATCCCCACCTCCGGGGAAAAATCGGTGCTCTCCTCCGCGTAGAGCGCATCGCGCCGCTCACCGCCGACCCGTCGTCGTTTCTCGACCCGATCGCGGGTCACCTCTTCGATCCGGACATGATCGAAGCTCTCTCTGAGCGCGGAGTCCGCTGAGGGTGAGGACGCCGAGTCCGCGTGGGCTGCCGTCGACGAGCGTCTCGTGACCGAAACCTTCGCCGCTCCGCTGGGTTGGGAGCGCCGGCCGACCTTCCTGTCGGGCCGCCTCGATGATAAGAATTGTGCAGTTTTCCACCCGGTTTTTGGGATGGATCTAGCGAAGCTGTGCCTGAGGTGACGGTCGAGGGGCTGTACGGCGCTGCAAGCTCTCAGAAACTTAATCCTGCGTCGTTTGGGGAAGAGATACATTGCCGGACGTTGAGCGATGGTCGCTCGACGAGAGAACTCGGAGGGACTGAATGCGAAGGCACTTGTGGACGGGCGGCGATGCTGCTCGCAACGGCCGCGGTGGGCATGTCCGCCTGCGGCGGCGATGACGACGACAGCGCCGACAGCGGTGGCGGCGGCAAGGGCGGCGGGGAGCTCGTGGTCGCGAGCACCGGGCTCGACAACGCCGACCCGACGCTTTATCAGACGGTGCAGGCCAACCAGATCATGCATCTGGTCTACACGCCGCTGATCACATACAAGAACGAGGAGGGCGAGGCGGGCACCGAGATCATCCCGGGCCTGGCCCAGGAGGTCCTGAGCCGACGAACGGCGGCAAGACCTACGAGTTCACACTGCGCAAGGGCCTCAAGTACAGCGACGGCACGCCCGTCAAGGCCAGCGACTTCGAGAACACGATGAAGCGCCTGATCAAGCTCGGCAGCGTCTGGTCCGGCGTTCTACCGCGGGATCGAGGGCGCTGACCGAGTTCCAGGAGGCCGGGGACTTCAAGAAGCGACATCTCGGGCATCGTGACCGACGACAAGACCGGCAAGATCACGATCAAGCTCGTCGAGCCGGACACGAAGGTCCTGTTCGCGCTGGCCGAGCCCTACACGTCGCCGACCCCGGCGGCCAAGTCGCCGCCCAAGAGCCTCAAGCAGCCGCCTCCGGGCGTCGGGCCGTACACGCTCGACGTGGTGGACTTCAGCCGCTGTACAAGCTGAAGAAGAACCCGAACTTCAACATCCCGGGGATTCCGAAGGGCAACTTCGACAAGATCACGGTCAACGTCATCGGACAGCGTCACGAAGATGACGCAGGACGTGATCAACGGCGACGCTCGACTTCATGACCGAGGACCCGACGGGCGACAGCTACCCGAGGTCGGCCGAAGTACTCGGACCGGTACGAGGAGACGCCCAACCCGCCGAACACGTACTACTTCTTCATGAACCACGGATCCCGCCGTTCGACAAGCCGGAGGCGCGCGAGGCCGTGAACTACGCGCATCGACAGCCGGCGCTGGTGCGGATCTTCGGCGGCCGGCTCAAGCCGGGCTGCACGTTCCTGCCGCCCGATCTGATCGGCTACAAGGACTACGACTGCCCGTACGGCGACCCGAACGGGCCGGGCGATATCGCGAAGGCCAAGCAGCTGGTGAAGGACTCCGGCTACGAGGGCGAGAAGGTCACGGTCTGGACCAACAACAAGGACCCGCGGCCGGCGATCGCCGACTACCTCCGCGACATGCTCAACAAGATCGGCTTCAAGGCCGACATCAAGATGCTCGACCGGCAGGTCTACTTCGAGCAGGTCGGCCTCGCGCGGACCAAGGCCCAGACCGGCTTCACCGACTGGTACCAGGACTTCCCGCACCCAGGCGACTTCTTCGCGTCCTGCTGAGCACGGACTCGCTGAAGCCGACGGTGACCAACAACCAGGGCCGCGTCGAGTGACCCGCCGCTGGACAAGAGGATCGACGAGCTGCGTCCGAAGACGCCAGAGGACGACGGCGTCCCAGTGGGGTGACCTGGACAAGGACGCAGTGAACGAGAAGGCCCACGTGGCGCCCTACGGCTACGAGGAGTCGAGCTCGTTCTTCTCGGAGCGCATGGACGTCGACAACTGCTCGGGCATCCATCCGGTCTATAAGAACGACTGGCTCGCTGTTCTGCCTGAAGTAGCACTGAACAGCGGAGCGGGAGGGCGCCGCGGCGCCCTCCCGGCGGCCACGAATTGAAGAAATGGCGACCGAGCCAGCCACCGATCAGGCGTTCGAGGCCGACAGCGCGTTCGAGGAGGAAGCTGAGCGCGCGAGCAGGTGCACGGGGTCGGGCCCTGGCGGCTCGGGCTGCGGCGGCTGCGGCGCAACAAGGTGGCGCTCGCCTTCGGCCTGCTGTTCGTCGTCCTCGTCGCGATCTGTCTGGCCGCGCCGCTGTGGGCCAACACGTGGCCCACACCGGTCCCAATGAAAACCACCTCTCCGACCAGATCGAGGTGGGCGGGGAGACCAAGAACGTGGTTAGCCTCGATGGCGTGCCGATCGGCCCCACCTGGCACGGCGAATTCTTCCTCGGCGCGGACCGCAACGGCCGCGACATCATGGTGAGGCTGCTCTACGGCGGGCGCAACTCACTCATGATCGGCGTCACCGCCGCGCTGATGACGGTGATGCTGTCGATGCTGCTCGGGATCGTGGCTGGCTACTTCGGCGGCTGGTCCGACGCCGGGATCTCCCCTGCTCGACATCCTGTGGTCGTTCCCGGTGATCCTGTGGGCGTGGCGCTGGGTGTGGCGCTGGCGCTCGGCGGCCTCAAGATCGGGCCGATAAGCATCGCCGGCGACTCGTCGCTGTCCCGATCTTCATCATCGGGCTGGTCTACATCCCCTACATGGCCCGGCCGGTGCGCGGTCAGGTGCTATCGCTGAAGGAGAAGGAGTTCGTGGAGGCCGGCCGCGCCCAGGGAGCGGGGCCGCTGCGCATCATGTTCACCGAGGTGCTGCCCAACCTCGCGTCGACCATCCTCGTGTTCTTCACGCTGCTGATCGCCAACGCGGTGCTGCTGGAGGCCGCGTTGTCGTTCCTCGGCGCGGGCGTACGGCCGCCCAACCCGTCCTGGGGCACGATGATCGACGAGGGTGTGGACCGGATCGCCACCGCTCCCCACCTGGCGATCGTGCCGGGCGTGATGCTGGTGCTCACGGTCCTTTCGCTGAACGTCTTCGGCGACGGCGTCCGGGACGCGCTCGACCCCCGCGCCAAGGTGCGCCTGGAGCACTAGGGCATGGGCCGCTTCATCATTCGCCGGCTGTTCCAGATGGTGCTGGTGATGTTCGCGGTCTCGGTGCTCACCTTCCTGATCTTCAACGTGATCCCGAACGGCGACCCGGCGGTCCGGATGGCCGGCCGCCAGGCCAGCTCGGCCACCATCAAGGAGATCCGCGCGCGAGTGGGGCTTCAACGACAGCCTGCCGCAGCAGTACATCACCACGATGAAGAAGGTCTTCACCGGCGACCTGAGTCCTACTTCACGCAGCTCCGGTGAACGAGGAGATCCGCAAGGGCCTCCCGCGCACGCTGTCGCTGGCTGTGGGAGCGGCGCTGCTGTGGATGTTCGTGGCCATCGCTTCGGGCTCTACAGCGCCATGAGGGCGGGCAAGTTCAGCGATCGCTTTCTCACGATCATCGCCCTGGTCGGCATCTCGATGCCGGTGTTCTGGATCGGGGCGCTGATGAACCACTACCTGGGCTTCAAGCTCGGCTGGTTCCCGAACGGGGGCTACGTGGAGTTCACGCAGGACCCGGTGGACTGGTTCTACCACCTGATACTGCCCTGGACGGCGCTGGCCATCCTGTTCATCGGCTTCTACTCGCGGGTGCTGCGCTCCAACGTGCTCGACACCATCAACGAGGACTACGTGCGCACCGCCCGGGCCAAGGGCCTCGGCGAGCGCCAGATCATGATCCGCCACGTGCTGCGCAACTCCATGATCCCGATCATCACGCTGTGGGGCCTCGACTTCGGCGCGGTGCTGGGAGGCGGGGCGATCCTCACGGAAACGGTGTTCGACCTGCAGGGCGTGGGCCAGTACGCGGCCGAGGCGATCGGTCAGCTGGACGTGCCTCCGGTGCTCGCCGTGACGCTGTTCGCCGCCTTCTTCATCGTGCTGCTCAACGCGATCGTCGACATCCTCTACGCCTACCTCGACCCGCGGATCCGGCTGCAGTGAGCACACCCGAGACGGTGTCGGAGCCGGCGCGGCCACCGGGCGACGGGCCACTCCTCTCGGTGCACGACCTGCGCGTCTCCTTCGCAACCGAGGAGGGGGTGGTGCAGGCGGTGGACGGCGTGTCCTTCGACCTCGCCCCGGGCGAGGTGCTGGCCGTGGTGGGGGAGTCGGGCTCGGGCAAGTCGGTCACCGCCATGACGCTGATGGGCCTCACGCGCTCTCCCAATGCGAAGTTCGAGGGGACGGCCGAGTACAAGGGAACGGAGCTGATCGCCGCGTCGGAGGATCAGCTGCGGCGAGTGCGCGGTGCCGAGATCGCGATGATCTTCCAGGACCCGATGACGTCGCTCAACCCGGTGCTTGCGCATCGGCCCCCAGATCGTCGAGCAGATCCAGGAGCACGAGGCGCTGCCCGACCAGCAGGCGCGCGAGCGGACGGTGGAGCTGATGGAGAAGGTGGGCATCCCGCGCGCCCGCGACCGGCTCGACTCCTATCCGCACGAGTTCTCCGGGGGCATGCGCCAGCGGGTGATGATCGCGCTGGCGCTGTCGTGTGACCCCTCGGTGCTGATCGCCGACGAGCCCACCACGGCGCTGGACGTGACGATCCAGGCGCAGATCCTGCAGCGCATCCGCGAGCTGCGCGACGAGACCGGGGCGGCCGTGATCCTCGTGACCCACGACCTCGGGGTGGTGGCCGACATCGCCGACCGGATCGCCGTGATGTACTCGGGCCGGATCGTCGAGCAGGGCTCGCTCGACGAGATCTTCTACAACCCGCAGCACCCCTACACCTGGGGCCTTCTGGGCTCGATCACGCGCGTCGATCAGGATCGCCCCGAGCGCCTGCCGGCGATCGCCGGACTCCCGCCCTCGCTCGCCAACCGCCCCACGGGCTGCCACTTCCGCCCGCGCTGCCCGCACGAGTTCGCCAAGTGCGCCGAGGTGCCCCCGCTCGAGGCACGCGCCGGCGGCATCCAGCTCGACCGCTGCTGGTTGACGCCCGGAGCAGAAGCGCGAGCTGCGCGAGATCCGTCCGGGTGAGATCGGTCTCCCGGACAAGGCGGTGCCCGGGTGAGCGCGGAGGAGGCCCAGCCGGACCAGAAGTCCGAGGACGGGACCGAACGCCCTCATCGAGGTCGACCATCTCAAGGTCTACTTCCCGATCAAGGAAGGCCTGATCATAGATCGCGAGGTGGCCCGCGTTCACGCGGTCAACGACGTGACGCTGTCGGTGGGAGAGGGCGAGACCGTGGGCCTGGTGGGGGAGTCGGGCTGCGGCAAGACGACGATCTCCCGCACGATCATGCGCCTGATCGACTCCACCGAAGGCACGGTGCGCTTTCGCGGGAAGGACATCACCAAGGCTGGCCGGCGCGAGCTGGCGCCGCTGCGGCGCGAGATGCAGATGGTCTTCCAGGATCCCTTCGCCTCGCTCAACCCGCGCAAGCGCGTGTCGCAGATCATCGGCCAGCCGCTGCGGCTGCACGGCACCGCGCGCGACGGAGTCGAGAAGCGGGTCACCGACCTCCTCGGCCTGGTGGGCCTCCAGGCCGAGCACATGAACCGCTACCCGCACGAGTTCTCGGGGGGACAGCGGCAGCGCATCGGGGTGGCGCGTGCCCTGGCACTCGAGCCGCGGCTGATCGTGCTCGACGAGCCGGTCTCGGCCCTCGACGTGTCGGTGCAGGCGCAGATCATCAACCTCCTCGACGACCTGCAGGACGAGTTCCGGCTCACCTACCTGTTCGTGGCTCACGATCTTTCCGTGGTGCGCCACGTGTCGGACCGGATCGCGGTGATGTACCTCGGCAAGCTGATGGAGCTCTCTCCCGCCGAGGAGCTGTACACCAAGCCGATCCATCCCTACACCTCGGCGCTGCTGGCGGCCATCCCCATACCGGATCCCGAGGAGAACCGCCGCCGCGAGCGCATCGTGGTGAGCGGCGAGCCGCCCAACCCGATCGACCCGCCGAGCGGCTGCGTCTTTCACCCGCGCTGCCCGCGGGCGACGAACATCTGCCGCGAGGTGGAGCCACCGCTCGTGGTCTACGGCAACGGCCACTTGGCGGCTTGCCACCACCCGATGAACGTGTCGGACGAGGAGATCGGCGCGGCGGCGAGACACGAGGCCAGTCCTCTGAGCGCGGGCGAGGAGCTTCCCTCGGCCAGCGGCAACGGCGACTCGGCCGCCGCGACGGCCTGACTTCCTCGCATCCGCCTGAGCGCTGTTCAGCGCCTCCGTTCGATAGGGTGCAGCAAACTTAACCCCCCATATGGGGGGTTTTGTGGAATTTGCGTTTACGCACGCGGGGCTGTTGGACAAGCTCCCGCCGAGCTAAAGGACGGGTCCGCATACCTTTTGCACGATCTAGTGCAGCAAATAGCTTCAAAGTGCGGAACCGTGCGATAGTCCGTACCCGCCCAGCACGGGTTTCCTGTCTCAAATCCGTGCAATCGCCCAATCCTTGGTCCCTCGTGATCCGGGAACACTAGGAGGAGCCCTCAATGCCCTCGAAGCGCTGAGTCCGAACCCGTCCCGATTCCCACTCCGTCGGCCACCCATGGCGAGCCGACAGGAAGGAACCCTCAATGCCGTCCAAGCGCTAGTCCCCGAGTCCCAGTCCGTCCCAAGTCCGACCAGGTCGGTCCACAACAACCGAGGCCGACACGAAGGAATCCCATGCCGAGCAAGCGCTAAGCCATCGTTTTCCCTAAGACCCCACGCGGGTCATAAGATCCCGCCTCCCAGATGAGGAGCGGGCTAGAACTTCTTCGCACTGAGCCGAGGGCCCGCGTGTTCTTCGCGGCCCTCACCCAATCTGCTCTCGGGACCGGCGCGGCCTACGTAGCGCTTCTGCTCGTGGCCTACGACCGGGTCTCCACCCCGTGGGCGATCAGCGCAGTACTCATCGCCGATCTGGTTGCCCCTATGTTCCTCGGCCCCGTCTTCGGGGCCGCCGCCGACCGCTGGTCACGCCGCACCTGCATGGTGCTGGCGGACGCGGTGCGCGCGGTGAGCTTCACGGCGATCGCCTTCGTCGACAGCTTCAGCGCGACGGTGGCGCTGGCTTTCCTCGCCGGCGTGGGCACTGCCCTGTTCACGCCGGCCTCTCTGGCGGCGCTGCCGAGTCTCGTGGTGCCTCGTCGCCTGCCCGCGGCCACCTCCCTCTACGGCGCCATCACCGACTTCGGTCTCGCCGCCGGTCCCGCGATGGCGGCTCTCATCCTGCTGTTCGGAGGCCCACAGTGGATCCTGCTGATCAACGGCGTGACCTTCGCGATCTCCGCCGGGATCCTCTTGGCCATCCGCTTCGGACACGCCCCGGCCCGGAGCACCGATGAGGAGACCCCGAGCCACGCCGTGCTGGCTCTTCTGCACGAGGCACGCGAGGGCCTGCGGGTCGTGCGCGGCACGGCCGGGTTGCGCTCGATCCTGTTCGGTTCCGCCCTGGCGCTGTTCTTCGCGGGTCTCGTGAATGTCGCCGAGCTGCCGTTCCTCGTCGACGACCTGAACGCCGGGGATGCCGTCTATTCGGTGGCAGTGGGCCTCGCCGGCTTGGGCATCGTCGCCGGATCTCTCCAGGGAGGGGCCGGTGGCCGGCTCGGCCGTCTCAAGGGCCGGTACCTGTTCGGCGTACTGGTGATGGGCGGCGGCTACGTGCTGACCGGATTCGCGCCCAGCTACTGGGTCGTATTCGCCACCTTCACCGTCGCCGGCTTCGGCAACGGCATGATGCTGGTGTACGAGCGGCTGATCATCCAGGCCACGGTCCCGGACGCCATGGCGGGGAGGGTGTTCGGCAGCAAGGACGCGCTCACCGCCTGGGCGTTCGCCATCTCGTTCGTGGTTGCCGGAGCCGCTGTTACAGCCGTCGGCCCGAAAGCCGTGCTGGTCGCCGCGGGCGCCGGCGTGATCTTGATCGGGACTGCCATCGCGGTGGGTCTCCGTAAGCCAGACGCGCTCGGCGAGGAGCACGAGACCGAGGACGACTACATCGCGGGAGACTCGGCTCCGTTCGAGCCCGCCGGCAGCCCGGTGTCCCGTACGGGCTAGAGCGAGGCCCGCGGCGCGGCGTCGGGCGCGAGCGGGGCATTGGCCAGAACCGCCCGGACCTCGTCGACGCTGGTGAACACAGGGCGCCCCGCCTCCACCACACGGCGGACGGCGTCCGCCACCTGAGGATCGAACTGCGTCCCCGCGTTCTTTGCCAGCTCGGCCAGCGCCTCCTGGCTGCCCATCGCGCGGCGGTAGACGCGGTCACTGGTCATCGCGTTGTAGGCGTCGCAGCAGAACACGATGCGCGAGGCGAACGGGATGTCCTTGCCGGCGAGCCCGTCGGGATAGCCCTTGCCGTCCCAGCGCTCGTGGCAGGAACGGACGATCTCTCCGACCCGGCCGAGGAGGCCGCCCACGCGGTCGAGCATGAACTGGCCTTCGATGGTGTGGGTCTTCATCACCTCGAACTCGCTGTCGGTGAGCGAGCTGGGCTTGTTCAGGATCTCCTTGGGAATCACGATCTTGCCGACGTCGTGCAGCATCGCCGCGAACTCCAGCTCCTGCCGGCTCTCCGGTGCGATGGCGAGCTCATCCGCCACGGCATTGACGAGCTCGACGACAGAGCGTGAGTGCTCCGCCGTGTAGGTGTCCTCCGACTCGACCACGTCCGAGAGCAGCATCACCGTGCCGCGGTAGGCGCGATGAAGCTCGAGTGTCTTCGCGTAGCGCTGTTCGCGATCCTGGGCGAAGCTGTGGAAGAGCCAGGTGATCGGCGCGATGGCCAGCAGCGCGACCGGGTACTCGACGGCGGCGACGGTCACCAGCAGCGCAATCGGGGCGAAAGTAGCGTCGACTCGGGCGATGCCGAGCCAGAGGGAGACACGCTCCTTGAACGGCACCCGGTCGAGGAGCAGGTCGCGCGCCCACGCCCAGGCGAAGTCGCCGGCCAGCTGAGCGAGGAAGGCGAGCAGGTACACCCAGGTGTGCTGAAGCGAAGCCTCGCCCGGGGCCAGCGCCGCGAGTACGACCACGGGGAAGATGCAGAACCAGCAGTCGGCAAGCCGTCCCGTGAGCCGCTCTCGGTGCCACGTGCCTCCGAACATGTCCGGCAGCATCGCCGCCACGTTTGCCAGCGCGACGATGAGCGGGACCAGAGGGAGGGGAGCCAGGAGGAACAGCGGTACCAGCACCAGCTGCTCCGCGGTCCCGTAGGTGCCGCCGAACTCGAACCGCACGCGCTCGGCCAGCACGTAACCGACCACGAGTCCGATGACCACGAGCGGCTCCACCGTGCGCTCGTTGGGCACCGTCAGGGCGATGACCAAGGCGGATATGACGAACAGGGCAGCGGACACCCTGAGCACCACGCGCTCGCGTGGTGCCATCTTCCGGGCGCGGCGCGAGCGCGCCTCACCCACAAGTCGCTCCGCCAGAAGCATCTAACGCATCGTCGGCATAAACCGGGCCGAACGTAACCCCATGAGCCTATTGCACACCTTTGGCCTGCAAAGCTCCAACAGAAATCACAGGCTTAGACGCCAACTAGACGTAAGTTGCAGGGTTCGCGGGCAGGGACAGTTGCAGCGCTGCGGCTGCAAGGGATCTTGCCGCTGTCCTTAGACTCCCCAAGCCATGAAGGCTGCCGAGATACGGGAGCGGTTCCTGTCGTTCTTCGAGGCGCGTGGGCACAGGCGCATGCCGTCGGCATCGCTCGTCCCGAGCTCCTATGACCCCACCGTGCTGCTCACCACGGCGGGCATGCAGCCCTTCAAGCCCTTCTTCCGCGGCGAGGAGGAGCCGCCGGCGCGGCGCCTGACCTCCTGCCAGAAGTCCTTCCGCACCACCGACATCGAGAACGTGGGCCTGACCAAGCGCCACCTCACCTTCTTCGAGATGCTCGGCAACTTCTCGATCGGGGACTACTTCAAGCGCGAGGCCGTGGAGTGGGCGCTCGAGCTGTCCACTGCGCCCGACGGGTTCGCCTTCGACTTCGACCGCATCTGGATCACCGTCTTCGGCGGCGACGAGGAGCTCGGCCTCGGCCCGGACAACGAGGCGATCGAGTGTTGGCGGGCGGTGGGCGTGCCCGACGAGCGGATCGTGCTGCTGGGCACGGAGGACAACTTCTGGCAGTCCGGCCCGACCGGTCCCTGCGGGCCGTGCTCGGAGCTGTACTACGACCGCGGCCCCGAGTTCGGCCCCGACAGCGACAGGCCGGGCGACGACACCGAGCGCCACCTCGAGTACTGGAACCTCGTGTTCATGCAGTACGACCTCCAGGCCGACGGCTCCCTCCCCGAGCTCCCCACGAAGAACATCGATACGGGCATGGGGCTCGAGCGGATGTCGGCCATCCTGCAGGAAGTCGACTCGGTCTTCGAGACCGCCGAGTTCCGGCCGCTGATCGAGCTGGGGGAGGAGCTGTCGGGCCGCCGCTACGGCGAGGACGACCCCACCACCAGGGCGCTGCGCATCCTCTCCGACCACGGCAGGGCTGCGACGTTCCTGCTCGGCGACGGTGTGGTGCCGTCCAACGAGGACCGGGGCTACATCCTGCGCCGGATCATGCGCCGGACGATCCAGCAGGGGCACGTGCTGGGCATCGAGGGATCCTTCTTGGGGCAGCTGTACCGGCGGGTGGTGGATGGCACGAGCGACGCCTATCCCGAGCTCGAGCGCGACTGGCCCACGATCGAGCGCTGGGCGCGCGCCGAGGAGGAGAGCTTCGGGCGCACGCTCAAGCAGGGCGAGCGGCTGCTGGCCGAGCTCGTGGAGGCGGCCCGCTCAGAGCAGACCTCATGGGTGTCCGCCGAGGACGCCTTCAAGCTGCACGACACCTATGGGTTTCCGTACGAGATGACCAAGGAGCTGTTGGCCGAGGAAGGGCTCTCGGTGGACGATCAGGGCTTCGAGGAGCTGATGGAGCGCGCCCGCGAGGTCTCGCGCGCGGGCGGGAGCGGGCGCCTCAAGGCGGCTGCCGACGCGGGCGGCGGGCATGTGCACGTGGATCACGAGGACGTGTTGCGCTTCGCGCGCGACGCGGGCTTTCAGACACGCTTCGTGGGCTACGAGACCACCGAGGCCGACACCGTGCTGCGCGTGGCGGAGCGGGCCAACGGCTGGCTGCTGGCCAAGCTCGACGAGAGCCCCTTCTACCCCGAGGGCGGCGGGCAGGTGTCCGACGGCGGGATCGTGGAGACACCCTCGGGCCGAGCACGGGTTGTGGACGTGTACCGGCTGGGCGACGACCAGGCGATCGCGCTGGAGCCGCTCGAGGGCGAGATCGGTGCGGGCGAGAGCGTCCGCGCGCTGGTGGAGCGCGACACGCGGCTCGCCACCATGCGCAACCACACGGCCACCCACCTCCTGCACGCGGCTTTGCGCGAGCGCCTCGGGGACCACGTGCGCCAGGCGGGCTCCTACGTCGGGCCCGACAAGCTGCGCTTCGACTTCAGCCACGGCGAGCGGATGAGCCCGGAGGAGCTGGCCGACGTGGAGCGGACCGTGGCCGGCTTCGTGGCCGCCAACCGTCCCGTGCGGGCGATCGAGACCTCCAGGCAGGAGGCCGAGCGGCTCGGCGCCATGGCTCTGTTCGGCGAGAAGTACGGCGACTGGGTGCGCATGGTCGAGGTGGACGGTGTCTCGCGCGAGCTGTGCGGCGGTACCCACGTGGCGGCGACCTCGGAGATCGGGCTGTTCCACGTGACCGGCGAGACGTCGAGCGCCTCGAACGTGCGTCGCATCGAGGCGGTCACGGGGCCGGCAGCGGCGGAGCTGTTCGAGGAGCGCACCCGGCGGCTGAACGAGCTCGCGCGGCTGTTGAGGGTGCCCGAGCACGATGTGGTGCCCGCCGTGGAGCGACTGACCGAGCGCGTGAAGGAACTGCAGCGCAGGCCGCGTGACGGCGGTGCAGACGGAACCGACGGGGCCGAATCGCTGGCCGGCTCGGCCGAGGAGATCGCCGGCGTGCCGGTGGTGGTCCACGCGGCGGCCGGGATGGAGGCGCGCCAGCTGCTCGATCTCTCCGACTCGGTCCGTCAGAAGCTCGGTGCGGCCGTGGTGGTGCTCGGCACGGCCCACGAGGGACGCGTGCACCTGGTGGCCAACGTGGCTCCCGAGGTGGTGGAGCGCGGCGTGAAGGCCGGCGAGGTGGTGCGTGCGGCCGCCCAGGTCGCGGGCGGGGGCGGCGGAGGCCGCGACACGATGGCGCAGGCCGGAGGCCGCGATCCGGACCGGCTGCCCGATGCCCTGGCCACGGCCCGCCAAGAGGTGGAGAAGGCGCTCGGCGCCGCTCCCTGATGCGGGTGCTGGCTCTCGACCACGGCGCGGCGCGCTGCGGCTGCGCGATCTCCGATCCGTCCGGAACGCTCGCCACCCCTCTTCCCGTGGTGGAGCGCCCGGACACCAAGAAGGGGTTGGCCCGCATCGCCGCGCTGGTGCAGGACCGTGGCGCGGAGCTCATAGTCGTGGGCCTTCCGCTGACCCTCGGCGGAGACGAGGGCGCGCAGGCCGGTGAGGCGCGAACGTTTGCCGAACGGCTCGCGCGGAAAGTACCGGTACCGGTGGAGTTGCACGACGAGCGCATGACCACGCGTCTCGCGGAGCGAATCGGGGGGGAGGGTGACGCGGATTCCCGGGCCGCCGCGCACCTGCTGGAGAGCTACCTGGCCCGAGCGCGAGCGGGAATCCCCGAGTGAGCTCCGGACCGCCGCCCGTGCCGGGCGGACGAACACCCGAGGATCGGGAGGCCGCCCGGCGCGACCGTGAGGCGCAGCGGCACGCCGAGCCCGCCGCCGTACCGGTCATGGATCGCTCCGATGACGGCGACCGGGGCACGCCGCCGCCCACGGTCGCTCGCGGCCCACGTCCCCGCTGGGGCCGCATGATCGCCGTCGCGGTGCTCCTGGCCCTGCTGGTGGCGGTGGCCTGGTTCGCCAACTCGCTCTTCCAGCCCTTCAAGGGCGAAAGCGACGGCCGCGCGGTGCGCGTGGCGATCCCCGCCGGCTCGAGCCTCGGCGACATCGCGTCGATCCTCGAGGACAGGGGCGTGATCTCCAACGCCGGCTTCTTCGAGCTGCGCGCGCGCCTGGCGGGTCGTAGCGGCGAGCTCAAGCCGGGTGCCTTCCAGTTGCGCGAGGACATGAGCTTCAGCGCCGCTCTCGACGCGCTGGAGAAGGGCGTGCCGCCGAACGTGCTCGTGGTCTCGCTGCCGGAGGGACTGTCGCGCAGGGAGCTGGCGCCGGTGGTCAGGCGGGCGAAGGTTCCCGGCAACTACCTGCGCGCCAGCCGGCGCAACCGGGAGCTCAACCCGCGTCGCTACGGAGCGCAGGGCGCCGGGAGCCTCGAGGGCTTTCTCTTCCCCGCGAGCTACGAGCTCAGGAAGGGCCGTCCGGCCCGTGCTCTCGTGACTGAGCAGCTGAAGGCCTTCAAGCGCAACTTCGCGAAGGTCGACCTCTCCTACGCCCGCCGCAAGAACCTCACGCCCTACGACGTGCTGATCATCGCCTCGCTGATCGACCGCGAGGCCGCCGTGGGCAAGGAGCGCGCCCTGATCTCGTCGGTCATCTACAACCGCCTGAAGAACGACATCAACCTCGGCATCGACGCGACCGTGCGCTTCATCTACGGGAACTGGTCGCGTCCCCTGCGGCAGTCCGAGCTGGCCAACCCGAGCCCCTACAACACCCGCGTGAACGCCGGCCTGCCGCCGGGGCCGATCGGCAACCCGGGACTGGCGTCGATCAAGGCGGCCGCCCGCCCGGCGCGCACCCGCTACCTCTTCTACGTGGCCGCCGTGTGCGGCAACGGCAGGCACAAGTTCGCCAAGACCGACGCCGAGTTCCAGCGCTACGTGGACGAGTACAACCGTGCGCGCGAGGAGCGCGGAGGCAAGTCGCCCACCCAGTGCTGACTGGGGTTGTCGGCTTTCCCGTCGCTCACAGCCGCTCACCGGCGATGATGAGCGCGGCCTTCGCCGAGCTGGGGCTCGGCTGGCGCTACTTCCACCTGCCCGTGGCGCCCGAGCGCTTCGCGGCCACGGTTGCCGCCCTGCCCGCCTCTGGCTACCGCGGAGCCAACGTGACCATCCCGCACAAGCTGGCTGCACACGAGCTGGCCGGTGAGGTGAGCGACGCGGCGGCCGCGATCGGCGCGGTGAACACGCTCAGCTTCGAGCCCGGCGGCCGGGTCCTCGGAGACAACACCGACGCCGGTGGGCTGCTCGACGCCCTGGACGGCGAGCCTCCCGGACGCGCGCTGGTGCTCGGCGCCGGCGGCGCCGCCCGGGCGGCCGTCTGGGCGCTCCGCGAAGCCGGCGCGGAGGTCACGGTCTGGACCCGCACGCCCGCCCGCGGGCGGGCGCTGGCGCTCGAGTTCGGCGTCTGCTACGCCGGCGATCCCGGCCCGGCCGAGCTCATGGTGAACGCCACCTCGGTCGGCCTGGAGCCCGGCGACACACTCGAGGGGCTGCCGCTCGTGGAGGCCGAGACGGTGGTGGACCTCGTGTACGGCGGAGAGCCGACCCCGTTCGAGCGCTGGGGCAGCGAGCGGGGTGCGCGCGTGATCGACGGGCTGGAGGTCCTGGTCCGCCAGGGAGCGCGGAGCCTCGAGATCTGGACGGGGCGCGACGCCCCCCTGGAGGCCATGCGGCACGGGGCGCGGCGGCCCCCTGTCTAGTACACCCGCCGGCTCCTAAACCGCGTTCGCGGGCCTGCCGATATGCGGGTCAATGGCCGTCTCCCGCCCCTTCCTGCTCGCCCTCATCGGAATCGTCCTGCTGGGCGCCACCGTCTTGACCGTCCGCAACGCGCCGCAGAGCACGAGCGCCGGCACGGCGCCGCCCCCGGCCGGGCCCACGCAGCCGGCCAAGCCCGTCGCGCAGCTCGCTCCCGAAGACGCGCTCGCGTCCGCCTTCAGCACCGCTCCCGGCAGCGCCCGCTTCCGGGTCGAGGCCTCGCTGCGGGCACAGGGCCAGAGGGGAACGCTCGAGCTGAGCGGCGCCACCGACGACTCGGCCAAGGATCCTCGCTTGGCGCTCGACGTGAAGGTCGATGCGCTGGGCACCAACGTCCAGGGCGGCTTCGTCACGACCGGCGGCGAGGCGTGGTTCACGCGCGGCGACACCGGCTACCTCGTTCCGCAAGAGATCTGGGACGGCCTGCAGGAACCCGGCTCCGGGCCGGCGCCCGCGCTCCCCTTCAATCCGGCCAAGTGGGTCGAGGACGTGAAGGGCGAGGGCACCCAGTCGATCGACGGGGTCGAGACGCAGCACGTGTCCGCCTCGCTCGACACACGCGCCGTCCTGCGTGACCTCAGCCGCGTGCTTCCCGCCGGCGCTGCCGCACGGGTCCAGAAGGGCGTGAAGCGCGCCGACTTCGATGTCTGGGTCGGTACCAAGGACCACGTGCTGCGCCGCCTGACCGCCGACCTGGCGTTCTCGCTCCCGGGCTCTGGCGGGGCCGCGCTGGCGCTTGAAGTGGAGCTGAGCGACGTGGGCCGCCCCCAGCGGATCGAGCGTCCGGCCGAGGTGTCCAAGCAGCTTCCCGGCGGCCAGTTCGGCGCCATCATGCGCACCCTGCTCCAGCGCTCGTCGGCCGCCACCGGCGGTGACCCCGGAGCGGTGAGCGCGGGCCTGCGGGCCGGCAACAACCCGCAGAGGCTCCAGCGGGCGCTGCGCGAGCACCGCAAGGTGGTGCTGCTGTTCACGAACGCGCGCGGACTCGACGACAGGATCGTCGAGCGCTCACTGCGCGCCGTGAGCCGCGACACCAGGGCGCTCACGCTCACCGACGCCGTGACGAGCGTCGACCGCTACGGCTCCCTCGTCGAGAACCTCGGCGTGAGCCAGACCCCGTCGATCGTGCTGATCGATCGCAACGGCAAGGCGCGCCTGGTGGAGGGCTACGTCGACGCCGAGTCGCTGGTCCAGGTAGTCGCGGACGCGCGATGAGCGAGCTGCAGGCCGGCTCGGCGCAGCTGCATGCTGTCCCGGCCGGCAGCGCGAGCTCCGCCGCGGCTGCGGCGGCACCGGCCGACGGGCTCACCCCTCCGCAGCCACGCGGCGGCTCGCGCTTCATCACCGACGTGATCGTGGAAATGGGCTTCCTCGCGCGTGAGCGCGTGGATCCGGTGGTGGAGCGGGCGAAGGTCGAGGGGCGGCCCCCGGAGCAGGTGCTGCTCGAGACCGGTGCGATCACCGGCGACCAGCTGGCACGAGCTACGGCGCAGCGCTTCGGGCTCTGCCACGTGGACGTCACGCTGTTCAAGACCGACGTGGGGGCGCTCAACGTGATCCCCGCCCAGATGGCCCGCCGTCTGGGTGCCGCGCCGATCGGCTATGACGACCGCGACCAGCTGCTCGTGGCGATGTCGGACCCGTCGAACGTGCTGGCGCTAGACGACCTCAAGCTGCGCACCGGCCGCGAGGTGCAGCCCGTGGTTGCCTCGCCGGACGACATCAACGGACTGATCGGCCGCATGAGCCGCCTGGACGAGGCCGTGGCCGAAGCGGTGCAGGAGGGCGAGGAGGAGCTCGCCGACGTCACCGAGATACGCGAATCGGCCGAGGACGGGCCGGTGATAAAGCTGGTCAACTCGATCATCGCCCAGGCGGTGGAAGAGGGTGCGTCGGACATCCACTTCGAGCCCGAGGGCCGCGAGATGCGCGTTCGCTTCCGGGTGGACGGCGTGCTGCGCGAGACCACCACGATCCCCAAGCGCATGACCGCCGGCGTGGTCTCGCGCGTGAAGATCATGGCCTCGCTCGACATCGCCGAGAAACGCGTGCCCCAGGACGGCCGCGTGTCGCTCACCGTGGAGGGCCACGCCATCGACACCCGCATCGTGACGATGCCGCGCGTGGACGGCGAGGGCATCGTGATGCGCATCCTCGACAAGACGCAGGCGCTGATCGGGCTCGACTCGCTGGGGATGTCGCGGTCGAGCGAGGACCTTTTCGAGGACGCGTTCCGGCGCGCCTACGGCGCCGTGCTGGTCACGGGCCCGACCGGGTCGGGCAAGTCCACCACGCTCTACGCGGCGCTCAACGAGATCAACGAGCCCGGGCGCAACATCATCACGATCGAGGACCCGGTGGAGTACCAGCTCGCCGGTATCAACCAGCTTCAGGTGAACCTCAAGGCGGGACTCACCTTCGCCGGTGGGCTGCGCGCGATGCTGCGCGCCGATCCCGACGTGATCATGGTCGGCGAGATCCGCGACGCGGAGACGGCCAAGATCGCCATCGAGTCGGCCCTCACCGGCCACCTGGTGCTGTCGACGCTGCACACCAACGACGCGCCCTCGGCCATCACCCGCCTCACCGAGATGGGGATCGAGCCGTTCCTCTCCGCTTCGGCGATCGTCGCCGTGGTGGCGCAGCGCCTGGTGCGCCAGCTCTGCACGTACTGCAAGCGCCGCACCATGCTGAGCGTCTCCTCGCTCGAGAAGGCGGGCTTCAACGTGGCCTTCGACCTCGAGGCCTACGAGCCCGGCGGCTGCGGCCGCTGCGGCGGCTCGGGCTACAAGGGCCGCACCGGTCTCTACGAGGTGATGGCGCTGTCCGACGACATCCGCGATCTGACCATCGAGCGCTCCTCGGCCGACGACATTCGCAAGGTCGCCTCCTCGCAGGGCATGCGCACGCTGCGCGTGGACGGCTTCGAGAAGGTCAAGAACGGAATCACGTCCATAGCCGAGGTGGCCAGAGTCACGTGAACGGATCCCGGAGCCGATAGGGGAGACGATGGAGCTCGACTTCGCAGAGGTCCTGCTGCAGGTGATGGAGCGCAACGCGTCCGACCTTCACCTCACCGCAGGCTCACCGCCCATGATCCGCCACCACGGCCGGCTGCACGCGCTCGACTACCCGCGCCTGACGCCGCAGACCACGCGCGAGATCGTCTACTCGATCCTCACCAACGACCAGCGCCAGAAGCTCGAGACCGAGTGGCAGATCGACCTGGCCTACTCGATCCCCGGCAAGGCGCGCTTCCGCGTGAACGCCTACTTCCAGCGCGCCTCGATGTCGGCGGCCTTCCGGCTGATCCCGCGGGACATGCCCAAGCTCGGCTCGCTCGGGCTGCCGCCGGTGCTGGAGGACTTCACCCGCAAGCCGCGCGGCTTCGTGCTCGTCACCGGCCCCACCGGCTCCGGCAAGTCCACCTCGCTCGCCGCCATGCTCGACCTGATCAACGACACCCGGCACGAGCACATCCTCACCATCGAGGACCCGATCGAGTTCCTGCACCGGCACAAGAAGTGCATCGTCAACCAGCGCGAGCTGGGTGCCGACGCCCAGACCTTCTCGCTCGGCCTCAAGGCCGCGCTGCGCCAGGACCCGGACGTGATCCTCGTGGGCGAGATGCGCGACCTGGAGACGATCTCCACCGCGCTCACCGCGGCGGAGACCGGCCACCTCGTGTTCGCGACCCTGCACACCCAGGACACCGCGCAGACGGTGGACCGCATCGTCGACGTGTTCCCGCCCGAGCAGCAGCAGCAGGTGCGGGTGCAGCTGTCGGTGGCGCTCCAGGGGATCGTGACCCAGCAGCTGCTGCCCACGGCGGACGGCCGCGGGCGCTGCTGCGCCACCGAGGTGCTGGTGCCCACGCCCGCCGTCCGCAACCTGATCCGCGAGGGCAAGACGCATCAGATCTACTCGGCGCTTCAGACCGGCGGGCAGTTCGGCATGCAGACGATGGACGCCTCGCTCGTCCAGCTCGTGCGCGAGCACAAGATCACGCGCGAGCTGGCCGAGTCGCGCTCGAGCGCGCCCGAGGAGCTGCGCCGCCTGATGGGGACCGTGAGGGTGGCGTAGCGAGTCATGGGCACGTACGCGTTCAAGGCCCTCGACCTCGCGGGCTCCTCGAGCAAGGGGGAGATCGAGGCGGGCGACAAGCAGGCCGTGGCGGCGCAGTTGCGCTCCAAGGGCCTGATCGTGATCGATATCGAGGAACAGAAGCCGGCCAACGCCGGCGACATCCTCGCCCGCTTCCGCCGCGTGAAGGCGGACGACCTGGTGATCGCCACGCGACAGCTGTCGACGATGGTGCAATCCGGGATGTCGCTCCTGCGCGCGCTGTACGTGATCGAGGAGCAGACCGAGAGCGACAAGCTGCGCGAGGTCTTCGTCGAGGTGCGCAAGGACGTGGAGGCGGGCGTGGCGCTGTCGGAGGCCCTCGAGCGCCATCCCGACGTGTTCAACGAGCTCTACGTGGCGATGGTCCGTGCCGGCGAGACGGGCGGCATCCTCGACCAGACCCTGGTCCGGGTGGCCACCCAGCTGGAGAAGGACGCCGCGCTGCGGCGCCAGATCAAGGCCGCGATGGTCTACCCGTCGCTGATCGGGGGCTTCGCGCTGGTGGTGCTGTTCGCGCTGGTGGCGTTCCTCGTGCCGGTGTTCGAGAAGATCTTCAAGGACTTCGGCGGCGAGCTGCCGGCGATCACCAAGTTCACCGTCTGGCTCTCGCACATGGTCACCCAGCGCTGGTACGTGATGTTCGCGGTGACCTTCGCCGTGGTCTGGCTGTTTCGCTATTGGAAGCGCACCGAGCGCGGGCGCATGCAGTGGGACCGGCTGAAGCTCAAGTTCCCGATGAAGATCGGGGGGATCGTCCAGAAGGTCGCCCTGGCCCGCTTCTCACGGACGTTCTCCGGCCTGGTCTCGGCCGGCGTACCGATGCTCGAGGCGATCGACATCACGGGCAAGACCTCGGGCAACCGCGTGATCGAGAAGGCGATGGAGGACGTTCGCGAATCCGTGAAGAAAGGGGGGACGCTCACAGCGCCGATGGCCGAGGTGCCCGAAGCCTTCCCGGTGATGGTCACCCAGATGATCGGCGTGGGCGAGGAGACGGGCGCCCTCGAGACGATGATGACCAAGGTGGCCGACTTCTACGAGGAGCAGGTGGAGGCCGCCGTCAAGGCCCTGACGTCGATCCTCGAGCCGATCATGATCGTGGTGGTGGGCTCGATCGTCGGCTTCATCGTGATCGCGATGTACCTGCCGATGTTCAAGGTGTACGACCAGATCAAGTAGGACGGGCCGCTCTCGACGAGCGTTACGGCTGGACGCGCGGCATTCTGGCGCGCGCCGCCCAGGCCATGCTCGCTCGTAGGCGCTTGTCAGCCGGCCCGCTTCCACTTGACGAGGCGCTGCTGAGCTTCCACGCAAACCAGAGGCCGCAGCCGGAACGGACAGGGGACGCCGCTAGCGCGCCGATGCGGCCGCCGGTAGATTCACGGCCAAAGCAGTCTGGCGTCGGGCGGGGTCCGCCCGACGCGCGTTTCCGACGAGGTGGCCTGGGGTTGGGCGGCGCGCCGCCTGGACCGGACGGGAGACCGACGTGAAAGACAACTCCACTGCCGAACTGAAGGCCAACGTGCGGGCGCAGCTTGAGTGGCTGGCCGGCAATCCGCGCGATTGGCGCGCCCAGGACGTGCGGCGGCGCGTGCAGGAGATGAAGGCCGAACTGGAGGCGCGCGGCGAGACACTGGAGCCGGAGCGGCGCACCGCCCCTACGAGGACCGAAAGCAAGATCTACTACGCCCAGCGCCGCGTGCAAGGCGGGGCGGATGGATGGGAGGGCGAGAACTCGCTTGCGATGCACGAGGACCGTGGCGATGGCACGCCGCTATGCGGCCAGCCGATCAAGGATTGGACGGACCCCAAGACGGGCAAGCGGTGGCGAGTCGTGTGGTTGCGCCACGGCCCCGGCCCGGTGGAGTGCGGCAAGTGCGCGAACATCAGCGGGGAACCCACCGGCTACGAGCCGCTTGCGGAGCCGCAGGGCGCATCGGTGCGCACGGTGTCGGGCGGCGCTTTTGAGATGAACCGCAGGCGGCATTGATGTAACCGGACCTGCCCCGCTTCGGGTGACACGAAGCGGGGCCGGTCCGCTAGCCCGCGCTATCGCTTGCGCCTGGGAGCAGAGCGCCATTCGGCGTCGGCCGGCTGCCGCCTCCCATGCACGGCCGTGCCGCGGCTCGGGACTAGCGGTTTTCGTCCATTGCGACAGCGCGGCCTCATGAGCGCTGCTACGGGCTGATAGCGCTGAGCTCCCGCAGGAGCGGCCGAATTCTTTCAGCGAGCTCATGTGGATGATCGTGATAGGCCGCGTGCGTACCGGGTGTGTAGTGGACGTTCACGCCTAACCGCTCGCCGAGCTGGCGGGCGACCTCCGCGTAAGCCGGAAGGCCCTCAGTGCTGATGAGCAACCGCGCGCGCGGCGCGATTGCTGCGAGCGTTTCATCGTCCGGCAGATACCGCTCGTACGTTCCGAGCTCAATCTCGAACAGCGTATGCGCACTCGCTAGCATCCGCTCGCGCAGAGCAGGCTCGAGTTTCGTCCAGCTGTCGTCTCCGGCCACGTAGCGCCACCAGGGCTCTGTCGCCGCGGGCGCCCCGCCGGTCTCCATGGCCGGCCGGACGCGCGCCAGGAGCGGCGCTCGCACGGCGTCCAGGTCGTCAACCAAGGCGAACAAAGGCGCCTCGTGCATGATCGCGCCCCGTACCGCGGCGGGATGACGGGCGAGTAGACACAACGCGAAGCTCCCGCCGCTGCTCGTGCCGAAGACCGCCGCCGGACCGGTCCCCAGCGCAGTCACGAGCGCCGCGGCGTCATCCGCCTGTTCCTCCGGGGACGTCGTTTCCCACCCAGCCGGGACTTCGCTGCGCCCGTTGCCACGTCGATCGTAAGTCACGACCGTGAACTCGTCCGCGAGCAGGTCAGCTAGCACGTCGAAATGCCCACCGTCGCCGCTCGCTCCCATAATCAGCAGGACAGGGGGTCCTGTACCCCGAACCTCGTGGTAAAGCTCGGTCCCGTTAACGCTCAGTCGCGGCATAAGGCCTGTCGAGTTCCTCAAGCAAAGACTCTCGCGTCACGTCGCCCAGCGCAAACCTCAACGAACGGCACTGCTGCTTTCCATGCGAAGCGAGAGTGAGCGTCGCGCCGCTTCGGAACTACTGCTTGTCGTCCTAAGCAGCAGCCCGCCCGTCGACGGGCTCGGTGTCGCTGTCACGCGAAAGCAGGAGCCCGATCCGTTAGCGGCGCGACTTAGCCGGCGGGCTTGAGCGAGACGACCGGGATCTCCCGGCTCGTGAAGCTCTGGTACTCCTCGTACGGGGGGTAGAGCTCGACGAGCCGCGGCCACAGACGGGCGCGCTCTTCGGCGTTCGCCAGTCTCGGCCTGACCCGCCGACGCTGACCTCCCACCTCGACCTCGGTCTCGGACATGGCCATCAGGTTGTGAAACCAGGCGGGGTGCGTGTCGGTCCCGCCCTTCGAGCCGACCACGACGACATCGGCGCCGTCCTCGAGATACATGAGCGGCGTGTCACGCGCCTGCCCACTCCTGCGCCCGCGATGGTGCAGGACAAGCACCGGGACTCCCATCAACTTGCCGCCGAAGCGCCCGCGGGTCAGGTGCATCAGCCGCACCTGCAAGCGGCCGAAAGCGTTGAACAGCGTCCAGAACGGCGACGACGCCGGGGGAGGAGGCTTGGCCACCAGCCGATCCTAACGCGGCCCTCGGCACCGCCGGCTCACGCCTGCAGCTCATTCATCGGAGGCGCTTCGGAGTCCAACGGCCCCCCTGCTGCTTCTGCCTCAAAGCGTAGCGCCGTCACCGGGGGCTCACTCGCCGCCCGGGCTACTCCTCCTCGCGCATTGCGCAAGCGACGATGTTGGAAGCTCCGTCCTCTCCGGACTTGACGGTCGCCGACGCGGTGCCTTCCACTGCGTCCACGGAGGCGAGCCGCGTCGCTCCCGCTGGTGCTCCGCTGGGAGTGTCAGCCGGCTGCCACTCGAGAGCGTTGCAAGCAGGTCAAGCGATGTGCTCGCCGCGGCGGGCGTTTCAGCGCCGCAAATCCCGCAAGTGCGGGAGGGCTGGGTGATGGCGAGATTCCTTGTCCCCGGTTAGGGTGGCACGTGATCGGGGCTCTCCGCTGTCGGAGAGACGTCCTCAACTGGCCCTGAGAAGGATCCCGAGATGCGAAGAATCGCGCTGGCCATCTGTCTCCTCGCCTTTCCGCTGGCGTCCGCCGCGGGTGGCGGTGCCTTGGCGCAGACTGCTCCCCTTAGCTGCGGCGACACGGTCACGGTCGACACGACGCTCGACCGCGATCTCGTCGGATGCCGCAGCAACGGCATGGTGATCGGCGCGGACAACATCACGCTTGACCTGGGCGGCCACACGATCTCCGGTGACGGCAAGCTGGTCAGGCGCTGCCCGCGCCGGCAGATTTGTGACGCCGGGATCGCGAACGACGGGCACGATGGCGTCACGGTGCGAAACGGCTCGGTGGGGCAATTCGCGAGCGGCGTACTCGTCGGCAGGGCGCGCGAGAACCGCGTGCTGGACATCTCCTCGTCTCAAAACACCTTCTTCGGCTTCGTGGTCTTCAGGTCGGCGCAAATTCTGGTCCGCGACAGCTCGGGAAGCCGCAACATCGCTCCGGACGGCGACGGGATGGGGTTGTTCGAGTCGCATGACGTTCGAATCATCAACAACTCATTCAGGCGGAACCCTGGGCCCGGCATCCACGTCCAAGCATCCGCCGACAACTTGATGAAGGGGAACCTGATCTCGCGCTCCTCGCCCGGGATCCTGCTCGGGGGGGAAAGGAGGGCGGACAGGGCGGACCGCAACCAGGTACGACGCAACCGCTTTGTTCGAAACACAGCCGGCGTCCTCCTCGCCAGCGGCAACCGAAACGTGGTCGCCCGCAACCGGCTCTCGCGAGACCGAGACGGCATCGCGATCGAGAACGGACGCGGCAATCTGGTTGCGCTCAACGTCATTCTCGACGCTCGAAATAGCGGCATCTACCTCGGGCTCAACGAGCCTCCGATCGGCGGCGGCGACAACGTCGTTCGCCGAAATGTGGTCAGCAGGAACGGCGGGGATGGGTTCGTTGTCAGGAGCACGGACCACCACAGCCTCCTGGCAGGTAATCTCGCAAGGCGGTCGGGAGAGGACGGCTTCGACGTCGAGAGCAGTTCGACGAAACTCGCCAGGAACCGGGCCGTAGGCAACGACGACCTCGGGATCGAGGCCGTGTTCGGCGTCATCGACCGCGGCGGCAACCGCGCCAGCGGGAACGGAGATCCGCGCCAGTGCGTGAATGTGAGATGCCGATAGCCGCGGCGGCCGCTATCGCAACGGGCGAGAAGCATTTGCGTGGCCATGCCCTCCTGGTGCCGGCGGTTGCATAGGCAGAGCATGGGTGCTCTGACCGGCCGCGCCCCGCTCCCTCTCAAGCCTTCGCTTTCCGCAATCGCCTGTTAGTGACGGCCTCGAGCGGCGAGGCGACGAGTGTCGCTATGCGCGAGGAGCGACAGCCGTGTCGGTACTGGGCTCCGCTTTCGCTTTCCATGCAAAGCGGGATCCGGGTCGGTGGAGATCAGTGTTCACCCGGGCGGGACACGCTTGGTCGGCCCGAGGCGCCGGTGCGCGGCGCTCAGGATTGCTCGACTTAAGCGGGCACTTCGATGCTCGCTTTGCTGGGCAGCGCCCGTAATTCCCCATTCCAGAGCGGGCCCAGTGCTCGGTTGTGATGGGCGGTTACACGCTGGTCGCTCAGCTTGCCGATTAGTCGTCGGCGGGGCTGGGGTCTATGGGGCATGACAGCGGAGATGTCGAAGAGCAGGCTGCTGTACTCGGCGACGATGTCGCTGGACGGCTTCATCGCCGGGGCCGGTGGCGACATGGCGTGGTTGACCGAGCACCTCGTTCCCTCTACGAGCCCCGAGATCGACGAGCTCCTGGCCGGCATCGGTGCGCTGCTGGTGGGCAAGCGGACGTTCAGCGGCGACGATCCGAACAAGGGCACGGACGAGGAGGGCGCGTTCGGCGGTCGCTGGGCGGGACCGTCAGTCGTCCTGACCCACGATCCGCCGGCCGAATCCACGGACCCTGATGTCAGCTTCGTCGGTGACCTGGCCTCCGCCGTTCAGGCGGCCAAGGACGCCGCGGGCGGGAAGTACGTCAACGTCCTGGGTGCCAACGTTGCCAAGCAGTGCCTCGAGGCCGGGCTGCTCGACGAGATCCTGGTGCTGATCGCACCGGTGCTCCTGGGTGACGGAACCCGGCTGTTCGAGCACGCCGGAGGAACGAACATCCGTCTCGAGCCGATCTCTCGGCAGGCGGGATCGACGAGCCTCTGGTTCCGCGTTGCCGGCTAGGACACCTTCGCGCACCACGTGAGGGGCCCGATCGGCCCGGCGTTGTACTGGTTGAAGTAGTGGTAGCTGTCGATCCGGTGGGCGCGCCAGCCCAGCAGCCGGCCGCGGCGCCACCACTCGACTCGGATGTCGAGGTAGTAGCCGAGTCTCCAATCGCCGTCGAACGCGGTGGGCGCGCCCGCCCACGTGACCGCCCTGCGGTCGCTCACGCGTAGCGTGCCGCTCCAGCCCGAGACGTCGACGGTCTGGTCGTTGTGCTGAGCGGTGAAGAAGACCCGGTAGCGCACCAGGCTCCTGTCGCGCCGGCCGCGACGCAGGTTCACGCCTTTGACCACCGGCGGCGCCGTGCTGGCCGTCAACACACCCCGGCCGGGGAATACCCGGTACCGGCAGCCGGCCGGCTCCTGCGCCGCGCTGTAGCCGGTCCGGCCGTGTTGACCGAGGATGAGGTCGGCTCGAGCCGCCGGCGCTGCTGCAGCCACGGTCGCGAGCCCCGCCACGACCAGCAGCATCAGTTGAACGCTCCGACGGCGTGCTGCCGGTTTGACCTCGCTCACAGCCCATCCCTCTGTCAGGCCCCTGCCAAGGGCGAATGCAAGTCCAAACCCACCGTAACCCGGGTTGGGCTGATGGGCAATCGCTGGCGTCCGGAGCTTGGGGTCCGTGTCAGAGGCGTGCGCTGCGGCTGAGCCGTTTCTCGAACCAGTGGTGGGCAAACGGCTCGTCGTTGAACGCGGGCACCTCGACGTAGCCGGCCGAGCGGTACATCGCGATCGCCTCGACCAGCGAGCGGTTGGTCTCCAACCGGGTCGCGGGTGCGTTGCTGTCCAGCGCGATCGCCTCGAGCTCGGTGAGCAGGCGGCGCCCCGTGCCCAGGCCGCGCGCTGACTCGGCCACCCACATGCGCTTGAGCTCCGACGGCTCGTTCGCGTGATGCTTGACCGCTCCGCAACCCACCGGCTCGTCACGCAGGTAGGCGACCAGGAAACAACCGCGCGGCGGCACGAGCTCCTCGGGATCGGCTGAGATGCCGGCGTCAGGATCGAAGCCCGACTCCGAGCGCCGGTCGAGCTCGGCGAAGTAGGCGCGCAGGCAGCGCCTGGCGTCCGGTCCCGCGGGATCGGCGGGCCGTATCTCGATGGCGGCGGCCATCACGAGACGCCGAACGGTTCGCATCGCGTCCACGAGCTCGTCTCGCTGGCCGCGATCGAGAGGGGCGAGGATCGAGGCGGCCAGGTCGTTGCTGCGCTCGTCGAGCAGCGACCGCTCGGAGACGCCCGCCGGGGTCAGCCGGGCCACTCGGACACGGCGGTCCGACCGGCTCGCCTCCACGCGCACCAGGGCGTCGGCCTCGAGCGCGCGCAGCAGCCGGCTGGCGTGGCCGGAGTCCAGCCCCAGCCGCGCGCGCAGCGACCGCACCTCGCAACCCTCGGTGCCGATCTCCCACAGCACCCGCGCCTCTCCCATCGGACGGCTTCGGGCGAGGAAGCGATCGTCGAGGGCACCGGCCCGCTGGGTCACGGTCCGGTTGAACCTTCGGACCTCCTCCACCTCCGCCCGATCCATTTATCTGATCTTAGTCAGAGAACGTAGCGTCCCCGCGTACGGTCCTACTCGGCCGGAACGGCCGACCGCAGGGGCGGGAAGCCACTGATCAGGTCCGCCGCCTCGACCTCGAAGATCTCCACCGGCTCGGGCAGGCCGCGGAACCGCCACGGGCCGAGGTCCGACAGCGCGACTCCCTCCGGAAGCGAATCGCCCAGCGCCATCCGGACCGCCGAGGACATCACGATCTGGCCTCCGTGCGCCGCGAAGCAGATCCGCGCGGCGGCGTGCACCGAGAGGCCGACGTAGCCCGTGTCGGTGAGTGAGGGGCGCCCCCGATGCAGGCCGATGCGCAGCCGCACGTCGTTGCCGCCCGGCCAGCCGCCGGCCGCCATCGCCCGCTGGATGGCGAGCGCGCCGTCCAGTGCCCCCGGGGCGCGCTCGAACACGGCGAAGACGTCGTCCCCGCGGGCGGACACCTCCTTGCCGCCGGCCTCGCGCACCGCGGCGCGCACCCGGCGCCGGACCTCGGTGAGCAGCGGGGCGTAGTCGTCACCGAGGCGGCCGAGAAGCTCGGTCGAGCCCTCGATGTCGGTGAGCAGGAACGTCACGCGGCCCTTCGGCAGCTTGCGCTGTGGCTCGAGCTGGGAGCTGATGAAGCCGATGGGCATGATCCCGTGCTTCTTGGCCGCCCTGAGCAGGCGGCCGCGCGCCCGGTCGCGCGCAGCCTCGTCCTCGAAGGCCACCTGGCCGAACCGCGCCAGCGCATTGCGCACGTGTGCCGCATCGTGGATCGGCAGCCGGCGTTTTCCCTGCGAGTCGATGTACGCGAAGGCGCTGTCCGGAAGTTGCGCGCGCTCCTTCGCGCCGAGCGTGGCCATGGGGGCATGATCGCAAGAGCGGGCGCCGTGATCTCAGCCGGGTGCCGCCGCGGTCATGCCCACCGCCATGGCGTGCAGCGCTCTCACGACATCCCGCTCGTCTGACTCGACGGGATCCTCGAGAGGGTGTCCGGACACCACGTAGCCGGCCGCCACCTCGTTCCAGACGATGGCCAGGTGACCGGAGTGAACGGTGGTGAGCGGCAGCGGGGGATAGCGGACCACGAGCGCCGGCCACGGTCCCACCCGTATCCGCCTCACCACCCGCGGCCGGGCGGGGTCAAAGTAGCGGCCGACAGGGGTACCGCCCGGGGCCGGCGGACGCGACCCCACGAGCCTGAGATCGCGGGCCGGGAACGAACGCCGCGCGGGCCACCGGCCTGCCCGGACCCTCAGGTCGAAGGAACCGCAGCGCCCGCCGAAGAGCAGGTGAAAGACCGCGCCCTGGCCCGGCAACCCGCCGGCCGGGCCGGGCTCGATGTCGATCAGGTACTCGCACCGCGCGCGGTCGAGTGCTCGGGCCCGTCCCCACGTGCCGTCGGGCGCGGCGAGCGCCGAAGGGCAGCGAGGGGGCATTTCGCTCTGGGCTGTGACCGTCCGGCACGCGGCGCGAACGCTCGGGCCGGCGCGCACGAGCAGTCCCGCGTCCAGCGCGCGCTGCGTGGACGACCGCCCGCGGCCGCGCTCGCCATCGCCGGCGTTTCCCGCCACCACCGCGATGAGCGCGGCGGCGAGGACGATGACCAGGGCCGCAAGGGTGAGGCGCATCTCCGTTGATACGCCGCGAGGAGGGCGGCGAGTCCCGCAGCGAGCGGCGTCGCTTCAGCCGCTGCGGGAGCCGCGCAGCAGGACCGACCAGGGCCGTACGCTCACCGTCGTGAGCAGCTCGTCGGGCCACGGGTCCTCGGCCAGGCGGGCGTGGATCGTGTCCTCGCCGTCGGCTTCCACCACGAGCAGGACGTTCTCGCCGTCACCCTCACCCATGGGGCCGCCGAGGACCACGAAGCCTTCTTCGGCTAGGGCGTCCATGAAGTCGGCGTGTTCGTCCCATCCGTCCTGCTCACGGCGGCCTCGCGAGTGGTCCCAGGCGGGACCCTTGGCGCGCTCGACGAGGTAGTACCCGGCCACGGAGGGCAGGGTACGCCGCCGTGTGTCAGGCGGGCTCTCGGCAGCTGTAGCGATAGCTGGAGCCGGCCATCTTGCCGGTGCTCGCCATCTGCTGGACCTGCTCGCCGTCCAGCAAGCGGAACTGGGCCTCGAAGGACTGGCTCCGCGGATAGCCGACCCAGATCGGCACGAACAGGGTCTCCACATCCTTGCCCTCGGGCCGAAGCGGTACCCGATTGGCGGTTCCGGGCAGCAGTGCCCCGGCAGCCTGTGAGTCGTACAGGGCGTACTGGAGCGACGGCCGGTGGTCCTGGTAGCCGCGCACCTGGATCTCGATCCAGACGACGTTGCCGACCTCGCGCCGGTCCTCGCGGGTCAGGTGCAGGTGGCTGCCTGTCTTCTGGGCGTACTCCGCCCGCGTGATCCGGGTGTGCACCTGGCGGACCTCCATCGTGGCCTCGGGCGGCGGGCGCTCGTTGACCCCCACGCCGGGGACGAACTGGACGGCGAGACCGGCCAACGCGCTCACGATGCCGACCACGGCAGCGGCGCTCGAGAGCACGCCGATGGGACTGTTGTTCGAGCGCTGTCGCTTGAGGATGAAGCCGAGCGCCGCCAGCAGCAGCAGGCCGGCGGCGAAGGCGATCAGCAGCCAGCCCCACGTGCCGTGGTCGTCGCCGCCGGCGGACCCGGGGAGGCCGAGCATCGTGCTCGTGGGCGGCGGGTTGGATTGACAGGCGCTCTCCACCGAGCGGATCTCGGCCCGCTTGGCCTCCGATGACTGCTCGGCTGCGTTGCCGTAGCCCGGGGTCTGGATCTCCGTGTCCGACGTGTGGTCGTCCAGATCGGTCTCAGGCACCTGATCCGTGGGTGTACCCTCCTCGGCGACCTCGCCCTCCGGGACGGTGCCGGCCTCCGCCGGCGGCGTGGGATCGACCGCGGCTTCGGGCTCGAACACCTGGCTCGACTCGACCGGCGTGGCGACCTGCGCCGAGCTGTCCGGTGCGAAGGCCGGGACGGTGAGAGAGAGCAACAGGGTGACCGCGAGGACACCCAACACCAGGCGCCACATAGGACCAGCGTCTCGCGGACCCCGGGATCATTCTGTGAGGATCGGCACAACGCCGGCTCGGCGGCCGCGCTCAGCCCATCCCCGCGCTGTCGACGACCTCGTAGTGCTTGACGGTCGAGTCGCGCTCGATCAGATAGCGGTCGTCCTCGGGGTAGTACACCGCGGTCTCGATGTCGTCGCCGGCGAAGGCCCGGATCGCATCGAGCGACTCCCACAGGGAGAACGTGAGGAACTCGGTGCGGTCACCGTCGTCGCGACGCAGCATCAGCGCACCGCGATTGCCGGGCGTCGCGCTGTAGGCGTCGAAGCCCGTCTCGCCGATGTAGCCGGCGTACTCGTCCGCGTCCTCGCGGCGGACCACCCCTCTCCAGATACGTGCCGTCATGGTCTGGCTGCCTCCTTAGTCGTCGTGTGCGTCAGACTCGTTCGCGAGATGACCTTGGAACACGTGGACGTGCTGATCGTGGGCGCCGGCCTGTCCGGCATCGGCGCCGGCTGCCACCTGCAGCGCAGTGCCCGGACAAGACCTACGCGATCCTCGAAGCCCGCGACGCGATCGGCGGGACCTGGGACCTGTTCCGCTATCCCGGCATCCGCTCGGACTCCGACATGTACACGCTCGGCTACTCCTTCCGGCCCTGGTCGGAGGCCAAGGCGATCGCCGACGGGCCGTCGATCCTCAGCTACGTGCGCGAGACGGCGCGCGAGTACGGCATCGACCGGCAGATCCGCTTCGGCCACCGGGTCGTGCGCGCCGAGTGGTCGACCGAGGACGCCCGCTGGACGGTGGAGGCCGAGCGCGGCGACACGGGCGAGACGGTCCGGCTCACCTGCGGCTTCCTGTTCATGTGCAGCGGCTACTACCGCTACGACGAGGGCTACACGCCCGAGTTTCCCGGCAGCGAGCGCTTCGGCGGCCGCATCGTGCACCCGCAGAACTGGACCGACGACCTCGACTACGCGGGCAAGCGCGTGGTGGTGATCGGCAGCGGCGCGACCGCGGTGACGCTCGTCCCCGCGATGGCCGAGAGCGCGGCGCACGTGACGATGCTGCAGCGCTCGCCGAGCTACGTGGTCTCGCTGCCGGCGGAGGACCCGCTGGCCAAGCTCCTGCGCCGCGTGCTGCCGGCCAGGGCGGCCTATGCGATCGTGCGCTGGAAGAACGTGCTGCTCACGATGCTGAGCTTCCAGCTCAGCCGGCGCCGGCCGCGGGTCGTGAAGGCGCTGATCCGCAAGGGCCTGCGAGCGCCGGCTGCCGCCCGGCTACGACGTCGACACCCACTTCAAGCCCCGCTACAACCCCTGGGACCAGCGCCTGTGCCTGGTGCCCGACGGCGACCTGTTCGAGGCGATCGGCGACGGCCGCGCCTCGGTGGTCACCGACCGGATCGAGACCTTCACCGAGACGGGCATCAAGCTCGAGTCCGGCGCCGAGCTCGAGGCCGACCTGATCGTCACCGCCACCGGCCTCAACCTGCTGCCGCTCGGCGGCATGCAGATCGCGGTCGACGGCAGCCGAGGTCGAGCTGCCGAAGACGATGGGCTACAAGGGCATGATGCTCAGCGGCGTGCCGAACCTGGCGCTCGCGCTCGGCTACACCAACGCCTCGTGGACGCTCAAGTGCGACCTGACCTGCGAGTACGTCTGCCGCCTGCTCAACCACATGGACGAGCACGGCTGCGCCAGTGCACGCCGCACAACCGCGATCCGTCGGTGGCCGCGGAGCCCTTCATCGACTTCAGCTCGGGCTACGTGCTGCGCGCGATCGACCAGTTCCCCAAGCAGGGCTCGAAGGCGCCGTGGCGGCTCTACCAGAACTACGCCCGCGACATCGTCGCGCTGAGGTTCGGCTCGCTCGACGACGGCGCGATGGTGTTCTCGAATCCCGCTCCGGCCGGGCCGCGGCGGGAGCGCGTGGCCGCCTAGCGACGGATCTCGGTCACCTCGGCGTCGATGGCGGCCATCCCGAGCGAGCGCGCCACCGACACGCGGTGGTGGCCGTCGTCGACGAAGTGGCGATCGCCCACGCGGTAGACGGAGATGGGCGGAATCGGCGCGCCACGGCGGCCAGCCATCCAGAGCCGCTCCCAGCGGTGGCGGCTGAGGCCCGAAGGGAGAAAGCAGCGGTCGAAGGAGCGCGCCTTCGCGTGCTCGGTCGTTCCCACCACCGAGCAGAGGGGGATCGCCGCAAGTCCGGCGCGACGGCGGGCGCGTGGCGGGAGCCCGTCGAGCTCGTCGGTGAGCAGCGGCAGGCGGCGGTCGTGCTCGGGCTGCCTCAACAGCCAGCCCAGCACCCGTGCCCTGCGCCGGCGTCGCCGGGTTCGGCGCCAAGGCCGGTCTGTGCGTCGATCATGAGGTTGCCCGTCTCCATGCACCCGAGACTCGCCCTGAGACGTCCAGGCGACAT
>CAVTGV010000009.1:0-7689 GCA_963734365.1 uncultured Thermoleophilaceae bacterium
TACGCCTTCGTGCGCGCGCTGCTGGCCCCGTTGATGCGCATCTACTTCCGGATGCACATCGCCGGCGCGGAGCACATCCCGGGCGAGGGGCCGGCGATCGTCGCGCCCAACCACAAGAGCTTTCTCGACTCGTTCTTCATTGCGGCCTGCACGCGCCGGCAGCTGCGCTTCATGGCCAAGACCGAGCTGATCAACGCGCCCTACGGGCGGCTGCTGGTACGTCTTGGGGCGTTCCCGGTGCGCCGCGGCGAATCGGACGCCGACGCCCTCGAGACGGCGCTCACGGTGTTGCGCCAGGGCGGTCTCCTCGCTCTGTTCCCGGAGGGCACCCGCGTGCGCGACCCTGAGGGGCTCGGCTCGCCGCGCCGGGGAGCGGGACGGATCGCCCTCGAAGCCGGCGCGCCGCTGGTGCCCTGCGCCATCACCGGGACCGAGAAGATCTTCTTCGGGCCGCTGCCCAAGCCGCGCCGGGTGCAGGTCGCCTTCTCCGAGCCCATCCCCGTACACCATCTCACCTCCACGCCCGAGGTGGCCGGGGAGCTCGTGGAGGAGTCGCTCTGGCCCCAGGTGGAGGGCGAGTACCGGCGCCTGCGGGCACGGCCGACGCTGATAGCGGCGGGGTTGGCGGCCCTCGGCGTGGGCGGCGGGCTGCTGCTGCGCCGCCGCCGGCGCTAGCGGCGTCCGGGAGCGCGTTTAGGTTGAGTCGGGTGCGCCTGATCGTCGCCCGCTGCGAGGTCCACTACTCCGGCCGCCTCACCGCGGTGCTGCCCGAGGCGCTGCGGCTGCTCATGATCAAGGCGGATGGCTCGGTGATGGTGCACGCCGACAGCGGCGGCTACAAGCCGTCCAACTGGATGACCGCGCCGACAGTGATCGAGGAGGAGCCCGGTTCCATGGTCGTGCGAAAGCGGGGCGGCGAGGACCGGCTCGAGATCCGCATCGCCGAGGTGCTCTCCGACGTGACCCACGACATGGGCGAGGCCGCCGCACTCGAGAAGGAGGGCGTGGAGCGCGAGCTCCAGGAGCTGCTGGCCGACGCACCCGATTGGTGCGGCGAGGGGCTGCGCCTGATCCGGCGCGAGTGGCCCACCGACATCGGGCCGGTCGACCTGATGTGCCTCGACGGTGAGGACGAGTACGTGGCCGTCGAGATCAAGCGGGTGGCGACGATCGAGGCGGTGGAGCAGCTCACCCGCTACCTGGAGCGGATCTGCGAGGCGCCGGGCTTCGGCCGCTGCCGCGGTGTGCTCGCGGCGCAGGTGGTCAAGCCGCAGGCTCGCACGCTGGCCGAGTCACGCGGCATCGCGTGCGTGGACGTGGACCTCGGCGTGCTGAGGGGCGAGCGCGAGCCGGACCTGACGTTGTTCGCGGGCTGAGCGCCCCCGCCGCTCAGTCCGGCACCGGGAAGTCCGCCCCCCGCATCGCCCGCTCGATCTCGCCGATCATCGTCTCCATCACCTTCACGCGCGCGTAGTGCTTGGACTCGGCCTCCACCAGCTGCCAGCGCGCCGCGCCGTGGTCGGTGCGGGCCAGCATGTCCTCGATCGCGGATTCGTAGTCGGCCCGCTTCTCGCGGTTGCGGAAGTCCTCGTCGGTGAGCTTCCAGCTCTTCAGCGGGTCCTTCTCGCGCGACTTGAAGCGGCGCAGCTGCTCCTCGTCCGAGATGTGCAGCCAGAACTTGACGATCAGCATCCGCTCCGCGGCGAGCATCCGCTCGTTGTCGACGATCTCGCCGTAGGCCCGCTCCCATTCGTCGGGCGTGGCGAAGCCCTCCACGCGCTCCACCAGCACGCGGCCGTACCAGGTGCGGTCGAGGATGGCCATGCCGCCCTGGCCCGGCAGCGCCGGCCAGAACCGCCACAGGAAGTGATGTCTCTTCTCGTCGGGCGTGGGCGCGCTGAACGCCGCCACGCGAACGTGCCGGGGATCGAGCGGCGCCACGAGGCGCTTGATCGCCCCGCCCTTGCCGGCCGCGTCCCAGCCCTCGAACAGCGCGAGCACCGGCGGGCCGAGCAGCTCCTCGTAGCCGGGCAGCTTGCCGCCCAGCGCCAGCCGCAGGGTGGCGAGCCGCTTGCCGCTCTCCTCGAGCCGCGCCCGGGACTCCTTCTTCGACAGCGAGAGGCTGAGGTCGAGCTCGCCGAGCCTGCTCATGCGAGCAACTCCACGTACTCGTCGAGCTGGCGCTCCACGGCGTCGGGCTCGCTCGGCGTGAGGTACAGGATCGAGCGGTCGACCCCCACCCCGGCCAGGCGCTCGATCGCATGGGCCGTGGGCTTGGCGCCGAAGACCGAGACCGGCACGTGGCGGCCGGCCCGCTCGCGCAGCTCGGTGATGCGCGCGCCGAGATCCTCCGGAGAGCGGACCCGGTTGGGCATCCACTCGTCGCCGAAGTCCAGCACGCGGTCCAGGACCTTCTCGCCGAGGCCGCCCATCAGCACCGGCGGGTGCGGCTCCTGCACGGGCTTGGGCCAGGACCACATCGGGCCGAAGTCCACGAACTCGCCGTGATACTCGGCCTCCTCCTGCGTCCAGATCGCCTTCATCGCCTCCACCCGCTCGCGCATGATCGTGAACCGCCGCCGCGGATCGGCGCCGTGGTCGCGCATCTCCTCGCGGTTCCAGCCCGCGCCCACTCCGAACAGCACCCGCCCGCCGGACAGGAAGTCGAGCGACGCCACCTCCTTTGCGGTGGTGATCGGGTCGCGCTGGATGATCAGGCAGATGCCCGTGGCCAGCTTGATGCGCTCGGTGACCGCGGCGGCCATCGCCAGCGCCACGAAGGGATCGTGGGTGTGGCTGTACTCCGGCGGCAGCTCACCGCCGCCCGGGTAGGGCGTCTCGCGGCTGATGGGGATGTGCGTGTGCTCGGGAAAGAAGATCGACTCGAAGCCGCGCTCCTCCGCGAGCTTGGCCACCCGCGCGGGAGCGATGGTGTAGTCGACGGCGAAGAGGGCGAGCCCTACGTCCATGTGAGGGGCAGCCTTTCCAGTCCGTAGATCCCGTGGATCGAGCCGAGCTCGGGCTCGCCGGCGAGCGCGAGGCCGGGCATGCGCCCGGGAAGGAACGCCAACGCCTCCTGGAGCTCGGCCCGGGCCAGGTTCGCGCCCAGGCAGTAGTGAATGCCGGCGCCGAAGGTCAGCGGCTTGGCCGAGCCGCGCTCGGCTGTGATGTCGAACGCCTGCGGATCCGCCTCCACGCCGTCGCGGTTACCCGTGAACGCGCACACCATCACCACGGTGTCGGCGGGGAAGGTCACGTCGCGGAACTCGACCTCCTCGTGCAGCAGCCGGGCGGTGAAGGGCGTGATCGGCTCGTAGCGCAGCAGCTCCTCCACCGCGGCCGGCGCGAGCTCGGGGCGCTCGGCCAGCAGGGCCCACTGCTCGGGATGGGAGGCGAACACGTGCAGGCCGTGCGCCAGCTGCGACTGCGTGGTGTCCACGCCGCCCACGAGCACGTTGAGCACGAGGTTCTGGCACTCCACATCGGAGAGGCGGTCGCCTTCCTGCTCGGCAGCGATCAGGGTGGAGATGAGATCGTCGCCCGGGTCGCCGCGGCGGCGCTCGATCAGCTCGGCCGACCACTCGTAGAACTCCCCACATGCGCGCTCGATCGCGTCGCGCTCGTTCATCAGGCTGGGCGGGTCGAACTGGCGCTGGATCAGGTTCGACCACTCGTGCAGGCGGGGCGCGTCCTCGAGCGGCGCGCCCATCACGGTCGCGATCGTGAGCGACGGGTAGGGCTTGGCGAACGTGGCAACGAACTCGCAGGAGCGCTCCCCGGCGAGCGGCTCCCAGAGCCGCTCGAGGAAGTCGCGCATGGCCGGCCGCCAGCGATCGGCGGCGCGCGGCGTGAAGGCGGGGTTGACCAGGTTGCGCAGGCGGCCGTGCTGCTCGCCGTTCACGTGCAGGATGTTGCGCCGCATCTGCTCGAGCAGCGGACCCTCCTCGACCTCGAACATCTCCGCGATCCGCATCCCCGGGAAGGTCGCGCTCTTGGTGCGCAGGAAGAACGCCGCGGCCTCGCGCTCGAGCACGAAGAATCCGATCGGAGCGCGGGCGAGCCAGCTCTCCGCGCGCAGCTCGGTGATCACCTCGTGGAAGCGCTCGCCCTTCAGATCGGGAGCGAGATAGTCGAGCTCCGGCAGCTCCAGCTCTGTAACGAGGGCCATGGCCGACGGACGTTACCCTTGATGGAGACATGAGCTTCCTCTTCCGCCACAAGACCGAGATGCCCGAGCCCGCCGACGCGCTGCCCGGGCGCGACACCCGCCCGTTCTCCGTGCCCGACACGCACTTCGTGCTCGGCACGCCGCTCGAGCCGCCGTTCCCCGACGGCGTGGAGACGGCGATCTTCGGGCTCGGCTGCTTCTGGGGCGCCGAGCGCACGTTCTGGGAGGCCCCCGGCGTCTACACCACCGCGGTGGGCTACGCCGGCGGCCACACGCCCAACCCCACCTACGAGGAGGTCTGCAGCGGGCGCACCGGGCACAACGAGGTCGTGCTCGTGGCCTACCGCCCGGAGGAGATCTCCTACGACGAGCTGCTGCGCCTCTTCTGGGAGGGGCACGATCCCACTCAGGGCATGCGCCAGGGCAACGACATGGGCACCCAGTACCGCTCCGGTATCTACGTGACCTCGGACGCCCAGCGCGAGGCCGCGCTGGCCTCCCGCGAGCTGTTCGGCCCCAAGCTGGCCGAGGCCGGCTACGGCGAGATCACGACGGAGATCGAGGACGCCCCGGAGTTCTTCTACGCCGAGGACTACCACCAGCAGTATCTGGCCAAGAACCCCGGCGGCTACTGCGGGCTGGGTGGCACCGGCGTGTCCTGCCCGGTGGGCGTCTCGCGAATCTGAGCGCAATCGCAGCGGCCGTCCCGCGGGGGATCTCCTCGGGGCGGCGATCGCCGTGGGGGCGCCCACCGGCGCCCTCGCGACCGGAATCGTGGAGGGGCTGGGGCCGGAGACGGGCATCGACAAGTGCTGCCCGGCGGCGCGCCGCCGTTGGTCAGCAGGCGGGGCGCGCGACCGCGGCAGCGCAGACGCCGCGCACGCCGCCCTGCGAGCGCACGCGCACTCGCGCGCGGTCGTCGTTGTTGGCGAGCGTCTGCTCGGGCGTGGCGGTGCCGGCCACGGCAAGGTTGCTGATCCGCGGGGTGTCGACTGCGCGCACACGCACGCGGATCGTGGCCCGCTCGCCCGGGTCCAGCAGCCCGATGCGGCAGATCAGCGGCGTCCGCTCGTTGCAGGCGCCCTTGCTGGTGCGCGCCGATACGAGCTGGGCGTTGACGCCCGGGGCGTCATCGACGATCACCTGCTGGGCGGCCGCCGGGCCGGCGTTGCGCACGGTGATCTCAAAGGTGGCGATCTTCCCGAAGTTCACGCGCCGCTGGAGCGCCCGCTTGGTCACTACGAGATCCGGCGCCGGCCCGGACGGCGACGGCTCGGGCTGCGGGTCGGGGGTGACCGGGAGCGGCGGCGCGTCCGGGGTGAACGAGTCGACGAACCGGCACCGCATGCGCGGGTGCTCGCGGGTCAGCGTAACGGTCGTCTGGCCCTGGCTGAAGCCGCGCAGCCGGCCTGCGCAGTTGACCTCCACCAGCGTCCAGCGTCCCTCGCCCTCCGGCGTGGTGCCGGTCTCCTGGATCACGTAGCGGCCCAGGCGCAGGCGCCCGGTGGAGTCGCCGCGCGCCAGCGCCGGATCGTTCTCGGCCGTGGTCGTGGCGGTCTGGACGTACTGGCGGGCGGGGTTCGCCACGGGTGTGATCTGGAAGCCGGTGGAGCCGGTGCGTCCGCGCGTGACCTTGGCGATCGCGATCCCGCCGTAAGGCACAAAGCGGTTCTCGAACACGCACGCCTGGCCCTTGCCGGCCGTGATCGTCACCTGCTTCGGGGGCGGGGTGCGCCGTCTTCCGGCGCGCCGGCTGACCTCGCGCCGGCGGGCGTTGCAGTTGACGGCGATCTGCCGCCAGCGGCCGCCGCGTCCTGGTCGGCAGCTGTTCGGACACCTCGTAGGTCCCGGCGTCGAGGGGGATCGGACCGGACTCGGCGTCGGCCGCGTCGCCCTCACTGGTCGTGGTCGCCGACGTGGTGGCGACCGGCGCGCCGCCGCCCTCGTGGCGGACCGTGAAGTCGAACGTGCCCAGCGCGCCGTAGCTGATCTTGGATAGCAGCAGGTTGCCGGGCGGCGGGCTCAGCGCGTCGGTGTACGTGCAGGTCACGGTGTCGCCGGCGAGCAGCCGGATGGTGGCGGTCGCGCCCGCGGGGGTCACGACGCTGCCGCCGGCCGTGCAGTTGAGATCGTCCAGCGTCCAGCCGGCGGGGACGAGCTCGGTGACCGTCCACGGCGGGTCGGTCGGTCCGGTGGCGGCGCGGTAGAAGGTCGCTGACGGGGTGCTGCCGTCTTTGACCTCCAGGTCGAACCGCTGGTCGCTCGTGTAGGAGATGTTCCCTTCGAACGTGAACTTCTGGTCGGCGTTCGGCGGATCGGTGACCTGCTTGCGGATGACGATTTTGCCGCTGGTCGGCGGCGGCACGACGTAGTACGCGAAGCAGTACACGTGCCGGCTGCCGCTCGGGAACTTGATGAACTCGACGTTGTCGCCGTTGACGTTGTCGGTGGCGCAGCGCAACGCCCCGAACCCGTACTCGTTGGGGAACGGCACGTTGAGCACCGGGTCCTTGGTGGTGCCGCCCTGGATCCACAGCGACCCCTTCGGCGCACGGTCCAACTGGGCCTGCGTGAGCTCGATCGTGGTCGCGCCCTGGACGGTCTGGGTCTGGTCGATCTGACCGAGCGTGTTGCGCCGCGGAATCGATGCGAGCGTCGTGATGTCGGTGGCATCGGCGCCGCCGACGACCGACAGCGACCCCCACGGCCCGGTCACCTTGCCCGGGGCGATCGCGTTGCCGATCGTGAACCTCCAGCCGGTGATCGGCGTGCAGGCGGGCTGGACGGCCTGCTCGGTTCGACGTCGACCTCCTCGCCGGCCTTGTACGGGGTGTCAGGGCCGAGGTCGCGCAGGCTCTCCTGGATGTTGTTGCGCGCCCGGTTGGCGGTGATGGACTGGTAGTTCGGGCACTGCCGGGCGGCGATCGTGACGAAGTAGTCGGTGCCTTCGCTGTCGGGCCCGGGCGGCTGCTGCGCCCGGGCGGGAGGGGTGCAGAGGACAAGGGCCACGAGAGCCGCTGCCGCGCTGATGCTTCGGGCGCGCCGCTGCATAGGCGCCTATCAAACACCATCGGGCAGGGGCGCGCCACCCATGCAAGGCGGTCCCCGCGGCCGGCCGTGTTGACGTTGGGGAAGATCGGTTGGCGTGCGGTTGATGGCGCATGGTTGACGGGTATAGGACGCGGACCCGAGGACCCTCCGACGCGGCGCGCGGCGGCGCTGGTCGCCGACTACGGCCCTTGGGGTGCGAATTGATCTCGCGATGCCAATGACACGGCCGCCCGACCCTCGTCCTTTCCTACTCCCGACAGCGCCCCGCTCGACAGCGAGCGCGAGCGCTGACCGCCGAGATCGAGGACGCTGAGGCCGTGGCTGCAGAGTTAGAGGGCACGGGCGACAGCGAGCCTGAGCCGGGCGCTAGAGGGCATCTACGCCAGCGTCAGCGACGGCAGCCTGATCGTCGAGCTCGAGCTGTGCACGTGTACTGCGCAACGCCGATCCGGGTCGGTTCCCTAATCCCC
>CAVTGV010000010.1:0-555323 GCA_963734365.1 uncultured Thermoleophilaceae bacterium
CGGCTCGGCGCTCACGGGGATGCCGCGCTCGTCCGATCGCAGGACCGTTCGCCCGGGTGCCGACAGCAGCAGGGAGTCGACGGCCGGCGTCCCGAGCGTGAGGTACGGATGGGCTCCGGCGCCGTAGGGACAGGCTTCCGGCCCCGCATTCGTGGCCGTCGTGCGGACTCGCAGGCCCTCGCGCTGGAGCAGATACTCGATTCGCAGCGCCAGCCGGAACGGATAGCCGGGCTGAGGGTGAAGGAGATGCTCCATCACCACTCGGCTCGGCTCGCGCTCCGCCACCTGCCAGGCCACCCAGCGAACCAGTCCGTGAATCGCGTCCTGCTCGGCGGGGTCATCGATCGCGAGCTGGTGGCGCCGGCCCTCGAACTCGTAGTTGCCGTCCTCGATCCGGTTCGGCCACGGGATCAACACCTGGCCCCGGCCGGAGGCGCTCATCCCGTCGGGGGGATACCCATCGAGCAGGTGACGGCCGTCCTGGGAATACTCCCGCAGCCCGCCGCCCACCTCGACGATCACAGCTCGCTGGTTGCCGTGGGCGAGCTCGACCTGTTCGCCGGATGGAGCGATCACGGCGGCATCAGTCAGCTCGTTCTCCGTTGCGGACTCTCGGTCTCTTGCACGAGGTCGCGTTGCGCCAGGGTGAACAGGAGCCCGATCGACGGCAGCACGAGCACGACGGCGACGCCGAAGACGATCAGCACGCTGGTGAGCGTCGCGCTCGGCGCCGCCGCGTCGGCGATGGTGAGGGTCTTGGGGAGCAGGTAGGGATGCTGGGCCACGCCCCAGCCCCAGATCACGGCGGCGACGGCGGCGATCGCGAGCGGGCGCGGGGCGCGCACAGCGCCGCGCCGAAGCAGGATGAGCACCGCGCCCCCGCAGACCAGCGACAGGATCACGAGCGGCAGGCCGTCCCCTGTGAGGCCGTCGTACACGTACCGCGCGTCGTCGCGTAGCACGAGGAGGCCGGCGACGGCGAGCGCGCCCGCGACCATGGCGGCGGCTTGTGCCCGCACGCGGAAGTAGCGCTCGAGGTCGGGCGCATCCGCTCGCCGTGCGTCGCTGACGAGGAACACCGCTGCGAGGTATGCGCTCGTGGCGACGAACAGGGTCCCGATCAGCAACGAGAGCGGATTCAGCCAGCTCGTCACTGCGTCGCCGGCGGCGTTACCGACGGGCACCCGGCCACCGGCGATCGCGCCCACGACGGTCCCCATGAAGAACGGGGTGAGCAGCGACGCGAGGCCGAACGACGATTCAGCCAATGCACGCCCGCGCAAGCGACCTGCGGTCTTGTGGAACGCGAACCCGGCGCCCCGGAAGACGATGCCGAGGGCGGCGAGGCTCAGCGGGATGAACAGCGTCGAGAAGATCGCCTCGAAGGCGGGCGAGAACCCGGTCCAGAGCACCACGAGCACGAAGATCAGCCAGACGTGGTTGGCCTCCCAAACGGGCCCGATCGCCCAGTCGATCAGTTCACGTGGGCGGCGGCCGCGCGACCCGCCGGCCAGCTGGCTCCATAGGCCGGCGCCGAAGTCCGCGCCGCCGAAGATCGCGTACATCGTCGCGCCGACCCAGAGCACAACGACGACGGCGTCGGCCTTGCTCACCCGGAATCCGCCATCGGCTCGCTCGGGCCGTAGGGCACATCGGCGTCCTCGTTGGTGCGCCAGCGCCGCGACATCGCCCGCAGTGTGACGATCAGCGCCGCGCCGAGCGCGACGTAGAGCGCGACGACGGCGGAGAAGGTGATCCACACGCCGTCGGCCTTGGTGACCGCATGCTCGGTGCGCATGACGTTGTAGACGATCCACGGTTGCCGGCCGACCTCGGTCACGATCCACCCGCATTCGAGCGCCACCACGGAGGCGACGCCGGACACCGCCACGCCTCGCAGAAACCACTGCGACTGCGGGAAGTCGCGCTTGCGCCACCAGGCCCACCCGAGCCACAGGCCGAGGAGGATCAGCATCGTGCAGATACCGACCATCGTGTCGAAGGCCCAGTGCAGCATCGTGTTTGCCGGCGGCCGGTCCTCGGGCGGCACGGTGTCCAGCCCGATCACCTGCGTGTCGGTGCTCCAGCCGACGAGGAACGAGTCGAAGCCCGGTATCCCGACCCCGCCCTTGACGCCCTCCGCGGTACAGCGGCCGAAGATGTACTCCGTCACGTGGGTCGAGGTCGTCTGCACGCATTCCATCGCCGCGAACTTGATCGGCTGGTCCTTCGCGATCGAGCGCGCGGCGGTGTCGCCGACCGCGAACTGGATCGGCGTGGCGATGCACGCAACCGTCAGCGGGATCAGCAACCCGAGCCGGTGCAGACGGTCGCGCCGGCCGCGCAGCATCCCGACCGCGTACACGGACGCGACGAGGAAGCCCGTGACGAGGTAGGCGGCCAGGATCATGTGCGGGACCTCGTAGGGCACCGCCGGGTTGAAGATGACCTTCAGCGGCTCGACCGAGGTGACGTCGCCGCTGCCCGGCGAGTAGCCCTGGGGCTGGTTCATCCAGGAGTTCACGGCCACGACGGAGAACGCGCCGCCGAGTCCGCAGATCGGGATCGGCACGCCCGCCCAGAAGTGCGTCCACGGCTTCAGACGCTTCCACCCGAAGATGTAGATCGCGACGAAGATCGCCTCGAGGAAGAAGAAGATCCCCTCGATCGCGAACAGCACGCCGAAGACCTCACCGAAACGCCCGGTGAAGGCCGGCCACAGCAGCCCGAACTCGAACGAGAGCACGGTGCCCGTCACGGCGCCCACCGCGAACGTCACGGCCACGACCTTCGACCAGCGCCGCGCCAGCTCCAGCGCGTCCTCGTCGCCGCGGCGCAGGCCGCGGTAGTTGGCGATCAACATGATCGCCGGGAACGCCACGCCTATGGAGGCCAGGATGATGTGGAAGCCGAGCGTGAACGCCATCTGACTCCGCGCCCACCCCAGGTTCGACGCCGCGAAGGTGAGGCTGTCGGCTAGCAACTGAACGTCGCCATCGTCACGCCCTGGCCAACGGGGTCATCGGACGGGCTCGGCGGGCGCCGGCGACTCCCGCTCGACGCTCGCGAGCTCGTCCTCGATCAGAGCGCTCCGGCGCTCGCCGAAGCGGGTCCCGATCCACCTGAGGAGCACCTCGACCCGGCGGCCCGTCTGGCCGCCGAGGTAATAGAGGTGAACGCCGAGGTAGGTGAAGAAGGCGGGCCGGCCCCACAGCTCACGTCCGCGGATCTCGCACACTGCCTTCCCCTTGCCGACGACGGCGAGGGCGCCCTTGTCGAAGTACTTGAACGGCGTGGAGGCCCCGGGCCGGCCCTCTGCGATCCCCTTGGCCACATGGTGGGCCTGCTGGATGGCAACCGTCGCGAGCCCAGGGAGGGGCTTGCCGCCGGGTCCCTGGAGGGAGGCGGCGTCGCCGACCACCGAGATCTCTGGGTGGCCGGGGACCGTCAGGTCAGGGTTGACCTCGACGCGCCCGCCGCGGTCGGTGCTCGCACCTGTCGCGCGAGCGATGGCGCCGGTGAGCGGGACGGCGTGGACACCGGCGGCCCAGATGACCGTTCTGTGTGTCGATCCGCTCGGTGGCTCCGCCGATCTCGATCGTCACCCCGCGCGCGTCGATGGCGGTGGCACGTGCGCCCTCGCGAACGGTCACGCCGAGCTCGGCGAGCTGCTGAGCGACCTTCCCCGAGAGCCTCTCGCTGAACGCGGAGACCACGCGCTCGCCCGCGTCGAGCAGGATCACGCGCGCGTCGCGCGGATCGATTGCGCGGAACTGGCGCTTCAGCGCATCGGTGGTGATCGCCAGCTCGCCCGCGACCTCCACACCCGTGGGGCCGCCGCCGATGACGACGAACGTCAGCCATTCGGCGCGCGCTGACGGATCGTCGGTGCGCTCGGCTTCCTCGAAGGCGCCGTAGAAGCGCTTGCGCAGGTCGACGGCGTCCGCGACGCGTCTTGAGACCGCACGAGACGTCCTTCCACTCGTCGTGGCCGAAGTAGGACGTCTGCGCGCCGCACGCGACGATCAGGCTGTCGTAGTCGATTCGGTCGCCACGGTCGAGGACGACCTGTCGCCGCTCGACGTCGACGTCGGTCACCTCGGTCATCAGAAAGGTGGTGTTTGAGCCCTTCTTCAGAGCCGGACGGAGCGGCGCGGCGCAGTCGCTCGGGGCCAGCGCGCCCGCCGCCACCTGGTAGAGGAGCGGCTGGAAGAGGTGGTGGTTCATGCGGTCGACGATCGTCACGTCCACGTCGGCGTGGCGCAGCTTGAGCGCAGCGGCCAGTCCGCCGAACCCGCCGCCGATGATCACGACACGGCGCCGCCCGGTGGCTTCGGCGTCAGGCGGCATGGGCGGGCTCACTCCCTGGGCTCTCCGCGCCGAGCCGCTCGAGGAGGTGGTCACCGACACGCAGAGCGTTGGCCATCGCGGTGAGGGCCGGGTTGACCGCCCCGATGCTCGGGAAGAAGCTCGTGTCGACGACGTAGAGGTTGTCGAGCTCGTGTGCCCGGCAGTCGGTATTGAGCACCGACGCCTCGGGGTCGGTGCCGAAGCGGCAGGTACCGGCCTGGTGGGCGCAGCCCGCGACCGGGATCTCGTTCTTGAGGTAGGCGTGGCGCGGGATGAGGTGGTCCTCATGCATCCCGGTGTGCTTCAGGAGTCCCTTCAGCTTGTGGTAAAGGCGCTTCTTGGGCTCCTCGTTCGAGGGGCTGTAGCTGAGCGTGACGCGGCCGTTCTCGGCGTCGAGGGTGACGCGGTTCTCCGGTCGCGGCAGGTCCTCGGTCGAGAGCCAGAAATCGACGGCGTGGCGCGCCATGTTGTCCAAGGTCCGCGTGGGGGCGAGCTTCGTCTCCAGCGGCTTCTCGCCGCGGTACATCGGCGCCGACGACTTGCCGACCATCTGGATGTTGCCCAGCGGGTAGTCGAAGTCGTCGCTGCCGAGATAGAAGTCGTTGAGGCCGAGCGTCTTCTGGAAGACGGTCGGGTTCTCCTCCTTCGACAGCGCCAGCACGGCCTGGCTGTTGTGGAAGACGTAGTTGCGACCGAGCTGATCGGACCGGTTGGAGAGGCCGTTCGGATGCTTCTCGGTGGCCGAGGCCAGGAGCAGCTTGGCCGAGTTGGCCGCTCCGCAGGAGACGACGACGATGTCCGCGCTGTAGGTCTCACGGACGCCTTCGCGGTCGACGGCGACCTCCGTCACCGTGGTGCCCCCCGGGTTGGTGTGGAGCCCGACCGCCTCAGCGTTTCTCAGCAACGTGACGTTCGAGTGCTCGAGCGCCGGTCGCACGGCCAGCACCTCCGCGTCGGACTTCGCGTGCACGAGGCAGGGGAAGCCGTCGCAGGTGGAGCAGCGCACACAGTTGCTGTAGGCCATGTCGGCCTCGTTAAGCATCACCCCGCAGGGCGCGTGAAAGGGCTGGTGTCCGGCGGCGGCGAGGTCGTCCGCGAGCTGCTGGATGCGCGGCTCGTGCGACACCGCCGGGAACGGATAGGGCGCGCTCGCGGGCGGCTCGGTGGGGTCCTCCCCACGCGCCCCGTGCACCTGGTAGAGCTGCTCGGCCTGCGTGTAGTACGGCTCCATCTCGTCGTAGCCGATGGGCCAGGCGGGCGAGATCCCGTCGTGATGCTGAAGCTCGCCGAAGTCCTGCGCGCGCAGCCGGTAGAGCGCCGCTCCGTAGAGCTTTGTGGCGCCCCCGACGAAGTAGTGGACCTGCGGCTGGAAGGGCTTCCCCGTTCCGTCGTACCAGCTGTCCTCCGAGATGTAGCGGTTGTCGATGAAGACGTCCGCGGCGGACCAGTTGGCCGGCTCGCGCGTCAGCCAGTCGCCGCGCTCCAGCAGCAGGATGCGCTTGCCGGAGGGGGCGAGGCGGTGCACGAGCGTGCCGCCGCCGGCCCCGCTGCCGATCACGATGACATCGTAGGAGCTCATGTCGTGTACTCCTCGAGTCGCTCCGTGAGGATGATTCGCGCGCCCGCCTCGATCAGCGCGAGGTGGGAGAACGCCTGCGGGAAGTTGCCGAGGTGCCTGCCCGTGCTGGTGTCGAACTCCTCGGCGTAAAGGCCGAGCGGCGAGGCGACGCTCAGCAGCCGCTCCATCAGATCGCGAGCGCGCTGGCGGTCGCCGACTACCGCCAGCGCCGAGACGAGCCAGAACGAGCAGATCAGGAAGCTCCCCTCCTTACCGGAGAGGCCGTCGTCGGTCTCGTCGGTCCGGTAGCGCAGGACGAAGCCGTCCTCGGTGAGGTCGTCGGCAATCGCCTCGACCGACTTGCGCAGCGTCTCGTCGTCACCGGGCAGGAAACCGAACAGCGCCGCAAGCAGGGTGGACGCGTCGAGTGCGTCCGTGTCGTAGTGCTGGCGCAGCACGCCATCGCGCACGCCGTGTTCGAGGATGTCCGCCTTGATCTCGTCGGCCGTGGCGCCCCAGGTCTTTTGAAGGGCCGAGTCACCGCCGATGTGAGCCAGCTTGGCGGCACGGTCGAGCGCGACCCAGCACATCAGCTTCGACGACACGTAGTGCTGGGGGTCACCGCGTGCCTCCCAGATGCCCTGGTCGGGCTCCTTCCAGACCTGTGTGGCGCACTCCGCCTGGGTCTGCACGATCGGCCAGAGCCGCCGCGGCATGCGCTGGCTGCGACGCGAATGGAGGAGGATCGAGTCGAGCGCTGCACCGAACACATCGTTCTGACGCTGGTCGAAGGCCCCATTGCCGATCCGGACCGGATGGGCACCGGCGTAGCCTGATAGCTCATCGCGTGTGCTCTCGGTCAGATCGCGGCGCCCGTCGATCCCGTACATGATCTGAAGGGCGCCATCGTCGTTCGGCTCGAGATCGGCGACGAACTGCATGAACTCGTCGGCCTCCCAGTCCAGGTTCAGGAAGTGCAGCGCTTGGAGCGTGAAGGTCGAATCGCGGATCCAGGTGAAGCGGTAGTCCCAGTTGCGCTCACCGCCCGGCGTCTCCGGCAGCGAGGTGGTGAGCGCGGCGACGGTGGCGCCGGTGGGCATGTAGGTAAGCCCCTTGATCGTCAGCGCCGAGCGCTCGATCGGCGCGCGCCAGCGGTGGTCGATCGGACGCGCCCGGTGCAGCCAACCGCGCCAGAAGCGCGTGGTTGAGGCGAGCCGGGCGTTGGCCTCGTCGATGTCCTGCGGTGCCACCAGGCCCTCGGCCCACGAGAGCGCGCAGAACACCTGCTCGCCCTGCCCGAGGTGGTGACGTGCCTTCACCCGCTCGCCCTCAATGCCGAGCGCCAGGTCCGTCTGGAGCCGGATCGTCTGGCCGGCACCGCTCGCGTCGGCGACGTGACGGCTGTCGTCGACCAGCGACCACTCGGCCGGCGTGCGTCCGTAGTCGAAGACGGGCTCGCAGACGAGATCGACCTCGACGCTGCCCTCGAGGCACATGACCGTGCGCACCAGCATGTGGTCCCCGTCCTCGTCGGCGGGCGGCCGAGTGTGCGGAGTGACCTCGTCCTCGTGGTCCCGCGGACCCATGGTCAGCGTGTCGCGAACCATTATCCAGCCCGTGGGGGTGTTCCAGGTCGTGAGCAGGGTGTTCGTCCCGGGCTCGTAGATGCGCGTCGCCGGGACGTTTACTCCGAACGGGCCCAGGCGGAAGCTCCCTGCCTGGCGGTCGAGCAGCGTGCCGAAGACGCTCGGCGAGTCGAAGCGGGGCACGCAGAGCCAGTCGATCGATCCGTCGGGCGCGACCAGCGCGCCGGTGTGGCAGTTGGACAGGAAGGCGTACTCGGCGATCGGCGGGAACGGTGAGGGCGCCGCGGCGCTCTGGGGCGCGCCGGCCTCCTCGGTCTTGGCCGTCGTCATGAAGCCACCCACGGACCGCGCCAGCCGCCCACGTCGGCAACGAGGTCGTTTGCGGCGGCCGGACCCCACGATCCCTTCTCGTAGGGCTGTACCGGTGGTGGCGAGTCGAGCAATGGCTGCACGACACGCCAGCACTCCGCCACGCTGTCCTGGCGCTTGAAGCGCCCGCTGTCTCCGATCAGGGCCGCGTGAAGGAGCACTTCATACGGCGTGGCGCCCTCGCCCCCCTCCTCGGCGAACTCCATGTCCAGGTTGATCCCCTCGGGCGCGACCGAGTCGGCGCGCTGAGCGTCGACGATCAGCCTGATGCCGGTCGAGGGGTCGAGCTTCACGACGATCTGGTCGGACTCCGGGCGCCGCGACTGGTCCGCCTGGAAGCCGAGCCGGGGCGGCTTCTTGAACACGAGCCGCATCTCGGTCTGCGTGATCGGCAGGTGCTTACCCGTCCGAATGAAGAACGGCACGCCCGACCAGCGCCAGTTGTCGATGTCAAGGCGCAGCGCCGCATAGGTCTCGGTGGTGGAGTCCTCAGCGACCCCGTCGGTGTCCCGGTAGCCCTCGTACTGACCGCGCACATAATGGGCCGGGTCGGCCGGGGGCATGGCCTGGAAGACCGACACGATGGAGTTCTTCAACGTTTCACCGCCCCGCTGCGCGGGTGGTTCCATCGCCGCGGCGGCGACCAGCTGCATCAGGTGGTTGACGACCACGTCGCGAAGGGCTCCAACCGGGTCATAGAAATGCCCGCGATCCTCGATCCCGAAGCTCTCGGCCATCGTGATCTGAACCGACGACACATAGTTGCGGTTCCAGATCGGCTCGAACATGGTGTTCGCGAACCGCAGGAACAGGACCTCGACCAGGCCCATCTTCCCCAGGAAATGATCGAGCCGGTAGAGCTGGGACTCGTCCAGGTACTGGTGGAGCTCCTCGTTCAACGCAGCCGCTGACGCCACGTCGTGGCCGAAGGGCTTCTCGACCACCACTCGTGCCGAGCCGGTCAGACCCGCTCCGGCCAGGCCCTTGATCACCATGCCGAACAGCGAGGGCGGGATCTCGAGGTAGAACACCGGGCTGCGCGCGTCTCCGATCGCCGCGGCGACGCGCTTGTAGGTGTCGTCGTCGCCGAAGTCGCCCGGCACATATGACAACCGCGCGGCAAAGCGGTCGAATACCTCGTCGTCGATCGTCTCACCGCAATCCGCGATGCACTGGCGCGCGTGGTCGCGCAGCTGCGCGACCGTCCAGTCGTCGCCGGCGACCCCCACGATCGGGCAGTCGAGCAGGCCACGGCGCTCCAAGCGGTATAGCGAGTGAAAGGTCATCACCTTGGCGAGGTCTCCGGTGATGCCGAAGATGACGAACACGTCCGCGGGCGGCGCGCCGTCCGCGTCGCTCGCGCTCGCGCCGGTCCGTTGGCGAGGTCGTACCGCGGTGCTCATGCAAACCTTTCACTTCGGGTGTCCGGTGGCCCGGCAGCTGTGATTCTTCGGCGGCGGCCGCACTGGCGCGTCACCCCATTCGGATGAATCATCGTCGGGCCTGGCCTACCGGGAGACTACGCTGTCGCCGCGCCGTGAGGCGAGGACGATCACGGTGTCGCCCGGCCGGACGTCGGGCGCGCGTCCGTCCGCCGCGACGCGCAGACGAGCGTCGGGACTGACGGCGAAGAGCGTGAGTTCGGTCCCGGTGGCGGCTGAGTCCGCATCGTCGGTGCCGTCGTGGTTTGTGATCTGCGCTCCGGCGGCGAACCGCCGGCGGAGCTCGGCGAAAGTGAGCGTGTCGCTGCCCAGGATGCCGGCCTCCCTCGGCGGTGGCAGCAGGTCCGGCTGCTCGGGGTCGGGGGCAACTCGATAGACGTGCTCGTGGCCGAGGTGGCCGCGCAGCTCGGCGGCGGCGAGAGCGTTGAAGTCGTCGCTGCCTGTGAGCAGCAGGGCGTCCGTAATCTCCTCGAGCTCCGCCTCTCGGCTGACCGCGTCCACCATCATCCGCCCGCGGTCGGCTTCGAGGCCGGCGGCCCGAGCGGCGTCACGGTGGTGGGCCGGTCCCGCCCACATGCGAACAGCGACTCCGGATCGCTTGAGCGCCTCGGCGATCTCGCGCGCCCAGGGGTGGCCGCCGACCACGAGCACCCGGCCGCGCTGCTTGCCGGCCAGCCCGAGCATTCTCGCGATCAGCGGAGCTGTGAGCCCGTAGAGGACGACGGTCCCGAAGATCGCCATGAAGACGATCGGCAGCACGAGGTTGGCGCCATCCACTCCCTGGGTGGCGAGCTGCGGCCCGAAGGCCGCGGCGGTCGCCCCGGCCACGATGCCGCGCGGCGCCATCCACGCGACGAACGCTCGCTCGCGCCATGTGAAGGCGGAACGCAGCGTTGTGAGCAACACTGCGGCCGGCCTGATCAGCAGCACCATGATCGCGACGAGGATGAGGACCTCTGGCATCACGTCCTGCACCTCGCCTGGGGAGACGGAGGCGGCGACGAGCACGAACAGCACGCCGATGAGCAGCTGAACCAGCGTCTCCTGGAACTCGAACAGCGCCAAGCTGATCAGCAGGCGGCGTTGGTTGGCGACGGCGATCCCTATCAGCGTCGCTGTCGTCAGGCCGGAGTCGTCGTGGATGAGGTCGGCCCCCACCACCGCCGCCACGACGACCATGAGTGTGGTCGGTACGACCATGCGGGGCGCGCTGCGCTGGACCTCGCGGAGCAGGAGTAACAGCAGCGGCGCCGCGACGGCTGCGATCAGCCCACCGACGCCGAGGCTGAGCAGCATCTCCCCCGGCTGCCAGCCGCGGCCCGAGCTCACGCTCTGGAAGACGTGCACGCCGAGCAGCGCACCGATCGGGTCGACGAGCGTGCCCTCCCACTTGAGGAGGGAGCGCACATCCCGCGTCGGGCGGATAAACGCGAGCAAAGGCAGTACGACCGTCGGACCGGAAACGACGAGGATCGCCCCGATGAGAATCGCCGCGCCCCTGTCCATGTCGCCGAACAGCAGCGCCACAGTTGCGGCTACGCCGGCCCAGGTCACGACGACGCCTCCGGCCACAAGGCGTGCGACGACCTTGCGCACGCCGGGAGCGACCTCGCCAAAGGACAGCCCCAGTCCTGCGTCGAACAGGATGATGCCGACGGCCACCGAGACGAACGGCTGGTAGAGCGCGCCGAGCAGGTTGTCGGGTTGCACGTCCTCAGTTGCGATGCCGGCGATGAACCCGACCGGCAGCAGCAGGACGATTGCCGGCACCCTCAGGCGTCGCGCCAGCAGCTGGCAGCTGACGGCTAGGACGAGTACGAGGCCAAGACCCAGGAGGATGTCGTCCGTCGACGTCGTGCCTCGATAGTTGCTCCCCGGCCGCAGCACGCCATCACCCCGATCAGATGATGCGCTCCGTGGTTCGCCGCCATAGGGTGGTCGAAATGTCCAAGCTGGACATGACTGCGCGCGAGTTCCGCGAGCTCTTCGATGCGGTCTCCAACTGGGGTCGCTGGGATGACGACGGCGAGCGCGGGGCTCTGAACCACCTCACGCCCGCTCGGACCGCCGCTGCCGCCCGGCTGGTTCGCACCGGAACCACGATCACGCTCAGCCAACCCCTGAAAACCAAGGCGGGCATCGATGTGCCGGAGCCCGCCGACCATCACATGACGATGCTGAACGACGTCGACATCGGGTCCGGGTCGGTGCGCTTCGCCAAGGACTACGTCGGCCTCGACTACCACAACGACGGGCACACCCACATCGACGCCTTCTGCCACGTGGCCTTCGAGGGCAAGCTGTTCGACGGAAAGCCGGACCGGTCAGTGACCACGGAGGGCGCCGCGGCGGGTGCGATCGGGGTGCTCAGGGACGGATTAGTCGGCCGCGGCGTTCTGCTCGACGTCCCGCGGATACGCGGCGTTCCGTGGATCGAGCCGGGCGAGCACGTGTTTTGCGAAGACCTCGAGGCGGCGGAGCGGGCTCAAGGGGTTCGCGTGGAAGCCGGCGACATCCTCCTGGTACGCACGGGCCACGCTCGGCGCCAGGCCGATCTCGCACCGTGGGACACCCGGAACGCGAAGGCGGGCCTCCACCCCACGACGGCGTCGTTCCTGGCGGATCGGCAGGTGGCCGCGCTCGGCTCAGACGGCAACAGCGACACTGCTCCGAGCACTACGGAAGGGGTCGCGTTTCCCATTCATGTCCTCGCCCTGAATGCCATGGGCGTCCACCTGCTCGACTACCTCCAGTTCGAGGATGTGGTGCGGCATTGTGAGGCGGTCGGGCGCTGGGAGTTCATGTTCGTTGCCGCCCCACTGCGAATCGTGCACGGGACGGGGTCCCCCCTGAATCCCACCGCGATCTTCTGAGAGCGGTGGCTCGCAGGTCCACGGCGCGTGAGGGCGAGGAAGCGCGAATCGCCGGCGAGTCGCGCTGGCCGATGGCGGCCGCGGTTGTGGCTGCGATCGTCCTCACAATTCTGCTGCCGAAGGACCAACGCTTGCTACCAGCGTGGGTGCTCCCGCTCGTCGAGGGCATCCTGCTCGCGGCCCTGATCGCGGGCGACCCCGGGGCGATCGACCGCCGCTCGAGGCTGCTCCGCGTGCTCTCAATCGCGCTCGTGTCGATTCTCGTTCTGAGTGCCCTGACGGCCGCGGCGAAGCTCATCGACGTACTCATCACGGGCGGCCCGCAGACGAACTCCGCCAGCGATCTGCTCGAGGCCGGGTCGATCATCTGGGTCGGCAACATTCTCGCCTTCGCACTGCTCTACTGGGAGCTCGACAGCGGTGGCGCGGCAGCTCGTGCCCACCACACGCGTGCCGACGTCGACTTCGCCTTCCCCCAGCAGATGAATCCGGAGCTGGCTCCGGCGGACTGGAGCCCGCGGTTCGTCGACTACCTCTACCTGGCCTTCACCAACGCGACAGCGCTAAGCCCCACGGACGCGATGCCGATTGCCCGCTGGGCCAAGCTCGCGATGATGGTGCAGGCGGTCAGCTCGCTCGCGATCCTCGGCTTGGTGATCGCCCGGGCCGTGAACGTGTTCGCGTAGCTCGGATTGGCTCCTGTCGCGAGACTATCCGCCGTCGACTTGTCCTTGCTCACGCGTCGGAGGCGGCGGGCTCGCGTTGCCGTTGCGCCAGCGCGATGAGCAGACCCGAGCCTGAGAGGGCGAGGTAGGCACTGATGACGGCGATCGTGACGGGTACTACCTGGAGGGCGCCGATTTGGGTCGTGATGACGCCGAGCAGGATCAGCGAGAAGGGGGCGGCGACGAGCGACCCCGGGAGGGCGGCGAACATCGCTGTGAACGCGAGGCCCTCCGGCAGCCCGGGGATCAGCACGTGGGCGGTGATGCCGGCCGTGCCGCCGATGAACAGCATCACGAGGAACGGCCCACCGATGAAGCCGGTGGCCTCACAGAGCGCGAACACGAGGATCTTTGCGAACACGACCGCGATCAACAGACCGGCGCCGAGTGCCGCCCCGTCGTCGATCACGGTCGTGAGCTGATCGGTTCCGGTGAACAGCGTCAGCGGCAGCGCCACGCCGACCAGCCCGAACGCGACTCCCCCGATCGTCGAGCGAAGGATCGTCCGATTGCCGAGACGAGCGGCGAGCCGCGTGATGACCGCGATCGCGAGCATCGTGACGAGCGCGAGCGCCGCGGCGGCCAGACCCAGGGGAACGGCGGCCAGCAGCTGCCAGTCCTCGTACTTGAACGACGGCAGCGAGTAGATCCCGACGAAGGTCGACCCCGCGATCGGAAAGTACACCGCGAACGCCACCGACGAGGCCAACAGACCCCCGACCAGCGTCTCCGAGAAGCGAGCGGCCTTCGGACGCGCAATCTCGAGCACCAGAATCGTGGCCAAGATCGGAGCCGACAACAGGCCGCCGTACGCTGCCGACATTCCGGTGAGCGTGTTCGTCGCCCGCATTTCTTCGCTGAGTTTCTTCCGCTCCGAGACCCAGGTTCCCAGCCCGCCCCCGAGCTTCCCCAGTGCGTCCTCGGGCCCGAGGCTCGCACCACCGGCCAGCGACGCCAGCGAGACGGCAACCACCTTCGGGACCGTCGAGGGGTCGACACGCTGGTCCTTCAGCTCCTCGACGGTGCCGGGCAACTTGGCCGGCAGCCGAAACAGCCGTCGAAGCACGCCGACGAGCACTCCCGCCGCCGCGGTCACCGCCACCCACCAGAGGCTCCCGTCGAACCAGCCGGGGTCCTTCGGAAGCGTGAACCAGAGGTCGGTGCCGCCCTTGACCAACCCCAAAAACGCCAAGCTGGCGAACGCGAGAACCACCCCGAACAACGCCGCATACCCCATCAGCCGCCAGAACCCCGGCGACTGCGTCAACGCCACATCGTCGGGGCCTGGCTTCGACCCCTGGCCGGAGCCGGGACGTGACCCCGCGCTCACGAACGAGCGATCATCACGCGGGCCGGGGAATCGGCGAAGCCACTGACCATGGTGACCGCCGAGAGAAAGGTCCCGTCGAAGTCTGCGGCATCAGTGAGACCCTCGTCACCGTCAGCGCAGTCTATGGGCAGGTCGGCACCTAGTCGAGGACTTCGTCGGCGAGCTCCCGCAGCGCCCGCCGCGTCTTCGCCAGCACGCGCCGGCCCTGGGCGGTGGCCCGGTACTCCCGGCGCGATCGTCCATCCACCACCCGGCGCCGGGAGCTCAGAAGGCCCTCCTGCTCCATCGCGTGCAGCGTCGGGTAGAGGGTGCCGGGGCTGATCCGGTGGCCGTGCTCGGCCAGCTCAGCGGCCATCCAGCTGCCGTGGATCTCCTGCTCGGACGCGTGATGAAGGATGTGCAGGCGCACCGCTCCACGCATGAACTCCCGCATGCCGAGCATGGTATCGAGTTTCGATATCGTAAACCGATACTTTGGCCCGCATACCTCTGATCGAGGTCCTGCGCGAATGGGGCCGCATCGGCTGCCTCGGCTTCGGTGGACCGCCGGCTCACATCACGCTGCTGCGCGAGCTGTGCGTGGAGCGGCGGCGCTGGCTCGACGAACACGATTTCGAGGACGCCCTCGCAGCGGTCAACCTCCTGCCCGGCCCCGCGTCCACCCAGCTCGCGATCTTCTGCGCCTGGCGGGTGGGCGGCCTGCCCGGAGCTGTCGTGGGCGGTCTCGCCTTCATCGTGCCTGGGCTGATCCTCATCCTCGTCCTGGCCGCCCTGTTCCTGGCCGGATCGCCGCCCCGCTGGGTGCGCGGCGCCGGTGCGGGCGCCGGTGCCGCGGTGGCCGCGGTGGCCGTTCAGGCGGGCGTCGGCCTGCTCCCCGCGAGCCTGCGACGCAGTCGCGCGGCGGCCCGCTGGCGCTGGGGCCTGTACCTGCTGGCAGGCGGGCTGTCCGCCGCGTTGCTGGGCCCCTGGCTGGTGCTCGTGCTGCTGGGCTGTGGGGCGGTGGAGACGACCATCCGGCTGGGACTGCCGGGGCGCGCCGCCGGGCTGCACGGATTCCCGGTGCTCGTCCTGGCTGCCGCATCCTCGGGCGGCCTGGGGGCGCTCGCCTGGACGGCGCTCAAGGTCGGAGCGCTCTCCTACGGCGGCGGCTTCGTGATCATCCCGCTGATGCAGGGGGACGCGGTGGATGCGTACGGCTGGATGACCGACGCCGAGTTCCTGAACGCGGTGGCCCTCGGCCAGGTCACCCCCGGTCCGGTGGTCCACACCGTGGCCGCGGTGGGCTACGCCGCCGCGGGCGTGGGCGGCGGGCTGTTGGCGGCGGCCGTGGCCTTCGCGCCCTCCTTCTCCTTCGTCCTGCTGGGAGCGGACCGCTTCGACCGGCTGCGTGCCAGCCGCGTGACCCGCGCCTTTCTGGCCGGCGCCGGACCCGCGGCGGTGGGAGCGATCCTGGGGGCGGCCGTGCCGCTCGCGGCGGCTCTCGAGGAAACCTGGCAGTTCGTGGTGCTGGCCTGCGCGGCCGCGTTGCTGCTCGTCCTGCGTGCCGGCGTGGTGGTCGTGCTGCTGGCCGCAGGTGCAGCGGGCGTGCTACTGGCCCTGGCCGGCGCTCCGCTGCCGCGCTGACACGCTCGGTTCAGGACCGTTTCCTGAGCGCGCTCGGCTTGTGCACGGCCGTGCCGCCGGACTTCTCGGACTTCACCAGGTACTGCGGATCGTCCTTTGACGCTCGCACCTTGCGCCCGCCGGCTTCGGTGTCGGAGGTGATCTTGCGCTCCACCGTGCCGACGCCCTTGCCACCGTGGCTGTTCCATTCCACCTTGTCGCCCTTCTTGAACTCCTGTGCCATGGGCCGCTTGGTACCCCTGCGATCCGCGGTCATGCGATCGGCGCGCCACTTGGGCGCATTGGCGCCACCCCGGGGGCGCCGCAGCGGTAGAACTGGGGTGTGATCGTCTTCTCGGGGGCAGGGCTCGACCGCGCTCCGGCCGAGCGCGCCGATCCTGACTGGCTCGCGGCCCGCCGGGCCGATCCGAGCGCGCGCGCCGTGCAGCTCTCGGAGCGCGGCGTGTGGATGGACGACGGACACCTGCTGCTGGCGGGGGTGAACGGTGCAGACGTGTTCCTCGGCCTGGGCGACGGGACGCCCCTCTTCGCGGCCGACGTGACGGACGCCGAGCCCCGGTCCGGCCATGCTGCGGGCCTACGCGAGGCCGCCGTGGATCTGCCGGCCGACGAGGCCGCGCTGGCCGCATACGCCGCGGCGCTCCTGTCCTGGCACCGCCGCCACCGCTTCTGCGCCAACTGCGGCAACCCCACCGACATCGTCGACGCCGGCCACGAGCGCCGCTGCCCGCAGTGCGGCGCACACCACTTCCCACGCACCGACCCCGTGGTCATCATGCGCGTGATCGACCCTGGCGCGGATCGCCTGCTGCTCGGGCGCTCGCCGCGCTGGCCCGCGGGCCGCTACTCGGTGCTGGCCGGCTTCGTCGAGCCCGGGGAGACGCTCGAGGAGGCTGTCCGGCGCGAGGTGGAGGAGGAGTCCGGCGTCCGCCTGGGCACCGTTTCGTACGTGGCGTCCCAGCCCTGGCCCTTCCCGAGCTCGCTGATGCTGGGCTTCCACGCTCTGGCCGAGGGCGGCGAGCCGCGCGCCGACGGCGACGAGCTCGAGGACGTGCGCTGGTTCACGCGCGCCGAGGTGGAGGAGGCGGCCCGCGGCGGCGGAGCCATCCGGCTGTCGCCGCCCTACTCGATCTCGCGAAGGCTGATCAACGGTTGGCTGGCCGCACCGCCCGGCGGCTAGGAGCGGTCCGGGCGGTCCGGGTAGATGTCGTCGATCGTGGTGAGTGGGGTGTAGGGAGCGCCCGCGGCCGACTCGATCGCCTCCGCGCCTCCCGCGAGCCGGTCCAGCACGCTCACGACTCCCGCGATCTCCAGGCCCTCCTCGCGCACCCGCTCGATCGCCTTGACGGTCGAGCCGCCGGTGGTCACCACGTCCTCCACGATCAGGCAGCGCTCACCGTCGTCGAGCAGCGGCCCCTCGATCCAGCGCTGGAGGCCGTGCTCCTTCTTGTCCTTGCGCACGAAGAACGCCCGGACGGGAGCCCCTGCGGCCAGCGCCGCGCAGGCCACGGGATCCGCTCCCATGGTCATTCCTCCCACCGCGGTCGCGCCCACGCGCTCCACCTCGCGCGCCACGAGCTCTCCCAGCGCCCGGAACGCCTTGGCCAGCAGAATCGCCCGCTTGGCATCCACGTAGTACTGGGCGGTGGCTCCGCTGGTGAGCGTGACCTCCCCGATAACCAGTGCGTGCGTGCGGAGCTCCTCCACCAGTTGCTCACGCGCGTCAGCCATGCGTGGAGGTTGCGGGTGCGAGGGTCATGGGCACGGAGCGGGCGCCGATGCTACTGGCAATGGGATCGGTGATCCGTCTTGTGGCGATCCTCTGCTCGGGGATCGTGCTCCTGGGCTTCGGCCTGTTCGCCGTCGACGAGATGGGCCGGGGTTCCCAGAACCAGCAGAACGCCCTCGCGGCCGAGCTCGAGGGCGCTTCCGACAACCCGCCGGCCACCATCGCGCCCAGCGCGAAGGAGGAGCTCCTGCGCGAGCAGCGCAACGGCAGCTTCCGGGAGGCCGTGGACGACGCCAACGACATCCTGCTGGCCCCGTTCAGCGGCCTCGTCGACTCGGACAACGTCTGGGTGGCCAACGGAGTGCCGACCGTTCTGGGGCTGCTGTTCTACGGGCTGCTGCTGGGTCTCGTGGCCAATCTGCTGCCCCGCGGACGCCACCACGGGGCCGACTGGCGAACTGCCTAGAAGGAGTTTGTCCGCGCCCACCGAAAGGGTGCGCTAGTCTCCCCGACCGCAACTTTCCCTGCAAAGGGAGGTTGCTAAGGAGAGTCAAGCGCCGAGTCGCGCCGCCCGCCGCCGGGCGAGTGCGAACGGGGGAACCAGAGGTGGCCACATGCCACCGGGGGCGAGTCACGGACCCTAGAGCCGTGTAGCGCATCTTCCAGCGCGAGCCCGTCAGCTAACCCCGTAGGCCCGATCGGAAGGGGACATGACGGATGAGCAACACCCACAGGGATCTGGCCCAGCCTGAGTACTGGCTGCGATCGAGCGCGCGCTCCCAGCGCCGTAGAGAATTGATTCCCAGGGCGCGCCGCGAGTATGCGCGCCGCAGGAACATGTCCGCCGCCCTGGCCAGCGCCATGCTGGCGGGACCGGGTGCAGCCGTAGCCGCCGCCCAGATGTCGACCGGCGTGAACGCGGCCGTGGCCGGCGAGGGCCCTGGCGGGCGGGCGATCGAGATCCGGGAGGGCGGCCTGCCGCTCCAGCTCGGCAGCCAGGGTGAGCTCGTGGCTCACGTCCAGCGTGCGCTCGGCGTGACGGCCGACGGCGTGTTCGGCCCGCAGACCGACGCCGCCGTGCGTGCCTACCAGGCGCGAGCCGGCCTGCAGGTGGACGGCGTCGTGGGGCTTGCTACATGGGGCTCGCTGTTCGAGAGCGGAGCCAGTGCCGGCGCCGCCAGCGCGAGCGCCGCAGGTGGCTACAACGTCCCGACCAAGGTCAAGAAGCGCATCGAGAATCGCCTCGTGCAGGCGGGCGCGGCGCTCGAAGCCCAGGGTGACCCGGGCGGCTACTCGTTCGACGACAACCCGGCCGAGCAGGCGCCCGAGGCCACACCGAACGGCGATTCGGGGGCCGCCGAGGGCAATTCCGGCGAGAGCGGCTCCGGCCAGACCGGTTCGAGCCAGAGCGGCTCCGATCAGGGCGCGGCCGCACAGCCTCCCGAGCAGGAGCAGGGAACGACCGGCGACAGCGGCTCCGATCAGTCCGGCGGCGGCTCGGACCAGCAGACCGCCCCTCAGAGCAAGTCGATCCCGGGCACCGGGAGCTGCAGCTCGTCGACCCTCGCTCGTCCGGTCAAGGGCACCCAGAGCTCGCCCTTCGGGATGCGCTGGGGTCGGATGCACGAAGGCGTGGACCTCGCCGCCCCGAGCGGAACGCCGATCCGCGCTGCCGCCTGCGGCTCGGTGAGCTTCGCCGGTCAGCAGAGCGGCTACGGGAACATCGTCTGCATCACGCACACGAGCCAGTTCTCCACGTGCTACGCCCACATGTCGCGCTTCGCGACCTCGCAGGGCGCCCGGGTCCAGCAGGGACAGGTGATCGGCTACGTGGGCTGCACCGGCAACTGCACCGGGCCGCACCTGCACTTCGAGACCCGCATCAACGGACAGGCGCAGGATCCGTCCCGCTACCTGTCGGGCAGCTCGATCCCGGGCAAGAGCTCGAACGCGACGGCCAGCGGGGTCGGCGGACCCGACCTCCCGGCGTCGATCGTGAGAGCCGTCAAGGCGGGCAAGAAGGCCCGCGCGGCCATGACCGTCCAGTACGGCGGCGGCGCCTCGGCCCCGAGCCGCGACGGCTCGCTGCAGCAGGTGGCGACCGCCACCGTGGCGGCCGCGCAGGTGGCCGCGACTCCCGCGGCACAGGCACCCACGACGGTGGCCCAGGCGGCCCCCGCACCCACGCCGGTGGCTCCGGCCACTGCGGTGGCCCCGGCGACGCCCGTGGCTCCGGCTCCCGTAGCGCCGGCACCGGTTGCGCCCGCTCCGGCGGCGCCCGTGGCCCCGGCGGCGCCTGTGGCTCCGGCGGCTCCGGTCGCGCCGGCCCCGGCGACTCCGGTCGCTCCGGCGGCTCCGGTCACGCCCGCGGCTCCGGTCACGCCCGCGGCGCCCGTCGCGCCGGCCCCGGCGACTCCGGTCGAGGCGGCTCCGGTCGCTCCGGTGGCTCCGGCTCCGGTCGAGGCGGCTCCGGCTGTCCCGGCTCCGGTCGAGGCGGCTCCGGTGCCCGCGGCCCCGGTCACTCCGGCGGCTCCGGCTCCGGCCGAGACCGCCCCGGCTCCGGTCGAGGCGGCGCCCGCTCCGGCTCCGGCCCCGGCGGCCACGGCCGCTCCGGCGACACCGGCTCCCGCGCAGGCGGCTCCGGCCCAGGCCGCGGCGCCCGCCGAGGCCGCTCCGGCCGCGCCCGCGCCTGCCGAAGCCGCTCCGGCTACCGACGGCGGCGCTGTCGCCCCGGCTACGACCACCGCTCCCACAAGCTAGATCGGCCGGCCGCCGGTCCGGTGGGCCGGCGGCAAGGGGGGCCCACGACGGCCCCGTCCGCGAAAGCCGGGCGGGGCCGTCGGTCTTCCTACCTGTACAGGTAGATCGTGTCGCCGATGTCGATCCAGCCGAAGATCGACGCCGCGTTCGGGATCGGCACCCTCACGCAGCCGTGGCTCGCCGGATAGTTGGGCACCGACGGGTAGCCGTGGATCGCGTAGCCGCGAATGAAGTAGTTCGAGTCCACCATGCCCTTGGCGTTCGTCCCCGGCGTCTGGAGATAGAAGCGGTAGGTCCCGAAGACCGTCGGCGTGGACGGCTTGCCCGACGACGCGTGATAGGTGCGATAGGGCCGGCCCTTGTTGGCCAGGACGACCACCTGGCGTGACCAGTCGAATTCAACGTGCTTGCCGGCCTTGGGATGGCGCAGGCGGAAGGCGCCCTGGCCACGGAGGACCTTCGCGTACACGGGCTTCGACGCGTAGCCGTCGCTGCCCATGCCGTTGGTCTTGCGAAACGCGGTGACCGCGTTGGAGGTGAGCGAGTCGTAGTTGCCGGTGACCGGCACGGCGAAGCCCACACGCTCGAGGCCGCGCTGAAGCAGAAGGACCTTGGTGCCCCGCGCGCCCTGGCCGGCCTGCCAGTCCACGACCTTGACCCGCTTGCTGCGAGTGCGAAAAGCCGCCTGCGTGGGGCTTGCCGCGTGCACCACGTTCAGGCGAAACAGGCCGTTCTTGGCGAGCTTGACCGGTATCCGGTACCTACCCTTGCGGCGAACGGGGACCCGGATTCGCTTCGAGAGCTTGTTCTTGTGGATCACGTTCAGGACCACGAACTGGCCCACCACGTAGGGCTTGACGCGACCCTTCACCACCAGCTGCTGAAACGGCGCCGCATAGCGCATCTTCTTGGTGGCGAGTCCCTTGAACACGGAGATCGAGGCCTTGCCTGCCGCCGGTGCGGGGGCCGGGGCCGGAGCCGGCGGGGGAGCCGGGGGCACCGGCGCGGGCGGCGTCTGGGCCTGGGCCGCCACGGGGGCCAGGGCGAGCAGAGCCAGCGGGATCGAGAGCAGGAGGCGTCCGTTCATGGCGGCCACTATGGCATGAGAACGGGTCGTGCGGGCCGGTTTGGGGCGCGCAAATGCAGCTAGACGGGTGACGGTGCCGGCCTGCTGAGAAGCGGCAGGGTCATGCAGGCGATCAGCATCAGGGGCCCGAGCACGAGCGACACCCCGGCGTCCTCCACGGCCACCCCGTAGGCGATCGAGTTGTTCAACGAATGCAGGGCGATCACCGGCCACAGCGAGCCGGTCTTCTCGTAGACGAGGCAGAACATGAACCCGAGCACGGCCAGCGGAGGCAGGATCAACAGGGCGTCCGCTCCCGAGAAGTCGTAGTGGATGACGCCGAACAGGAGGCCGTCGATCAGAGCCGCCACGAGGATCGAGAAGCGGCTGCGCAGCGCTCGAAAGAAGAAGCCGCGAAAGAAGAACTCCTCGGCGAACGGAGCCACGCAGATGACCATGAAGCCGGCCACGATGAGTCCGAAGGTTCCCTCGTTGGCGCCGAGATCCTGAGCCACCGTCTGCTCGGCGTCGGGGGACACGAGCGCGGAGTAGATCGCGGCGGCCACGTAGAAGCTCACCATTCCCAGCGCCGCCCAGCCGACCGTGCGCCAGAAGGGCGCCCGGCGCAGCCCGAAGTGCCAGGCGCGGGGCCGGCGCGTGAAGGAGGCGAACAGCACCGCGGTGCTGATGAAGATGACGCTCTGCATCAGCGTGGCGACGATCGTGAACGTCACGTCGCTCTCGCCGGTGTCGGCGCCCGTGATCGCAGCCACCACACCCACGGCGATCAGGGTCCCGATCAGGCCGACGAGGAAGGCCACGCCGGAGTACCACGCCGGCCAGCGCGGCGCCGCGCCGTCGGGCAGCTCGGGGCGCTCGGGCGGCGGGGGTGAGTGAAGGACGCTCTGCTCCACGGGCAACTCAGAGTAGGGCGGGCAGATCGCGAAGCGTGGCGATCGTCTCCACACCGGGCGGCGGCGGGCCGTCATGACGCACCAGCACCGGCCGGATGCCCGCCGCGCGCGCCCCGGCGATGTCGTTCTCGATCGAGTCGCCCACGTGCAGAGTCTGATCGGCGCGCGCGCCCACCAGCTGAAGGGCATGCTCGAAGATGCCGGGATCCGGCTTCGCGCTGCCGGCGCTCGCCGACGTGACCACGCCTTCCACCAGCTCGAGCAGTCCGGTGTGGGCCAGCCACTGGGGCAGGGAGCAGTCCCAGTTGCTCACTATGAGCATGGCGTGGCCCTCGGTGCGCAGCCCGGCCAGCACATCCAGTGCCTCGGGAACCGGCTCGAAGCGCAGCGCGCCGAGCATGGCCCGGCGGGCGTCGGCGTGCCCGAGCCCCGGCACCGCGAGTGTGTCTCGCAGGACCTCGGCGCAGCGGTCGCGCAGCTCGTCGAGCGACTCGGGGTCGCGACCCTCAAGGTGGTGCTCGAGGTAGTAGGCGATCTCCGCCGCGAACGCCCCGGCAGCGCGCTCGTCACTCACCTCGAAGCCCGCCTCACCCAAGAGCGCCACCAGGCGGGGAGCCGGCGGGCGCAGCTCCACCAGCGTTCCGAGCGCGTCGAGGAACACGGCCATCAGGAGATCCAGTGCCAGCTCGCGAACTGAGCGGTGAACAGGCCCAGGCCGATCGCCGACAGGGCCACGACGCGATCGGTGCTGCGCCGCTCGTCGCACACGAGCGCGAGCCACATGAAGATCGGGAACAGGACCGCCACGAAACGGGGCAGCGACATGAGCGGCTGCGGCGTAACGGGGAAGGAGAGGGGCAGCACGAGCGACAGAGCCACCCAGACCCCGTACGGGCGCGGCAACCGGCGCAGCACGCCCACGCAGGCGGCGAGGGCGAACACCAGCGTCGCGAACAGGAGGATGTTGATCGCGGCGATCCGGAACGGGTCGCCCACGGCGATCTCGAAGTACACCGGTGTCCGCGACCCCGAGGCCAGCTGCCGCACCCCGTCCAGCGCGGCCGTGAAGCCGTCCCAGGCACCGGTGAGCGGCACCACGAGCTCCCGTGACCAGGCGTCCTGCACGTCGAGGAAGCGCAGCGCATCGCCCTCCGCCAGCCCGAGCCAGGCCGCGTACGCGGCCACGCCGAGCGGCGCGAGGGCGAGCCAGGCCAGGTCCCGCGGCCGGCGCGCGCGCGAGCTCCACCACAGCATGGCCAGCGGCACGAGCAGCAGCAGGCCGGCGCTTCGCGTGGTGGCGGCGCCCATGGCCGCGACGCCGGCCCAGGCGAAGCGCTCGGTGCGCGCGGCGTAGAAGGCACCCACCGCGAACAGCAGGAAGAGGCTCTCGGAATACGGGGCACCGAAGAACACGGCGGCGGGGAAGACGGCCAGGAGCAGCAGCGTGGGCCGGGCGAGGCGGCGGCCCAGCTCGAGCTCGACCAGCCGGTGCAGCAGGGCCAGCGCCGCGACGAAGGCCGCGAAGGCGATCGCGTACGAAGCCAGGAGCAGCGCGGCTTCCGAGCCGCCGCCCAGCGTGCCGAGAGCCCTGATCAGGAGCGGGTAGAGGGGAAAGAACGCGGCCCGCGGCTCGCTCCCGGCGTAGCCCGAGTCCGCGATCCGCAGGTACCAGACCGCGTCCCAGCGGGCGAGCGGGGAGAGGAGCGGCTCGGCGAGCGAATGCGTGAGTGCCGGCTCGTCGAACTTGACCTCGTTCTCGCGGGCCAGGCCGCCGCTCGCAGGACCGAAGGAGAGGGCGGCGAAGACCGCAACGAGGAGCACCGCGACGCGGGTCGTCCAGGCCACGCGCCAAGCGGCCCGCAGCGCTTCGGAGTCGCGCGCGGCCGCGATCTGGCGAGCCGCGGCGGGGGTAGCCTCATACGCCATGCCGGGACCTCATTTCTACACGGCCGCATCGTTCATCGAGGAGAACGACACCTGGATCGTCGCCTTGGGCTACGTCCTCGGTGCGCTGGTGGTCGCGGAGCTGGTGGACCGGCAGCTCTCCCGCCGCGGCAAGCTGGCGAGCGAACGAGTGGCGGGCGGGGAGCTCTCTCCCGTCGCCACCACACGACTGCGTCTCGTGCGCCGCCTGATCTTCGCGCTGATCATCCTGATCGGGCTGGCGCTGGCGCTGTGGCAGTTCGAGTCCGTGAGGACCGTCGGCTCGGCCATTCTGGCCTCCTCCGCGGTGCTCGGCCTGGTGGTGGGGTTCGCGGCTCGCGCCACGCTGGCCAACGGCATCGCCGGCGTGCTGCTGGCCATCACCCAGCCGATCCGCATCGGCGACGTAGTGACCTTCGAGGAGCAGACGGGTGAGGTGGAGGACGTGCGGCTCAGCTACACCTACATTCGCCTGGACAACGGCCATCGCCTGATCGTGCCCAACGAGCGCCTGGCCCAGAGCTCGGTCGAGAACTTCACCATCCACGACCCGCGCGTCCAGGTGGAGGTGTCGGTGTGGCTCTCGCCCGACGCCGACCTCGATCGTGCCATCGAGTTGGTCGAGTCCGAGGAGGACGGTGTCACCGCGGTGGTGGCGGAGGTCGACAAGGAGGGCGTGCGCCTCAGCGCCACCACCTGGACGACCAACGCAAACAAGCGCGGAGAGGTGGCCGCGGAGCTGCGCCTCCGCTGGCTGCGGGAATTGCGCGAGCACGGTCTATCCTCCGTCGAGGCCTCCTGAGCAGGGAAAGCACGAAGTCCGTTCCATGAATCATCGGCACAGAAAGTTGAGGAGGCGGAGGCACTCGAGTGGTGCCAAGGGCAAGGTCGCACTGGCCCTTGGCCTCCTGGCCACCGTCATCGTCATCGGCGTCCTCTCGGCTGCCGGCTACGTGCTGGCCGTGGCCGCCACGGCACCGGACCTGAACGAGCTGCGCGCGGACGACAAGGGCGAGGTCTCCGTGGTCTTCGCCGCGGATGGCACCCGCCTCGGCTTCGTGCAGTCCGACATCATCCGCCGTGTCGTGCCCTTCAGCGACATGCCGCCCGCGATGCGCCAGGCCACGGTGGCGATCGAGGACGAGCGCTTCTACAAGCATCAGGGCGTCGACTTCAACGCGATCATCCGCGCGGGGGTCAAGAACCTCGAATCGGGCAAGACCGTGCAGGGCGGATCCACGATCACCCAGCAGCTGGTCCGTGCGCTCTACATCCGCGATCCCAAGCGCGACTTCAAGCGCAAGATCCGGGAGGCCAAGTTGGCCTCCGAGCTCGAGGAGAAGCACTCCAAGCGCTGGATCCTCCATCAGTACCTCAACTCGATCCCCTACGGGACGGTGGGCGGTCGCACGGCGATCGGCGTGCACGCGGCCGCCGTGACCTTCTTCGACAAGGCCGCCAAGGACCTCACGCTCCCGGAGGCGGCGCTGCTCGCGGGCCTGCCCCAGGCGCCCTCGCAGTACAACCCGTTCCGCAACCCGGCCACCGCGGTCCAGCGCCGCAACGAGGTGCTGCAGGCGATGGCCGACAACGGGTACATCACGGCGGCCGAGGCGCGCGAGGCCTCCAAGGCCCCGCTCAGGCTCAAGCGCGGCACGCGTTACACGACCCGGCGCGAGCCCTACTTCTTCGACTACGTGCAGGAGAAGCTGATCGAGCGCTACGGCGTGGGCGTGGTCCGCCGCGGCGGCCTGCGCATCTACACCACGATCGACCCCAAGATGCAGGAGGACGCCCGTAACGCGATCAACTCCTACTGGGGTGATCCGGCCGGACCGAGCTCGGCCATCGTGGCGGTGGATCCGCGGGACGGCAGGATCCGCGCCATGGCCTCGAGCGGCACCTACGACGATCGGCTGTTCAACATCGCCGCCCAGGGACACCGCCAGCCCGGCTCGTCGTTCAAGACCTTCGTGCTCACGGCCGCGGTCATGAAGGGAGTGGACCCGGACACCACGACCTACACCTCCAAGCCGCTGAACATCAACGATCCCAAGTACGGGATCTGGCAGGTCAAGACGTTCGGCGACAGCTACTCGGGCTCGGAGACGCTGACCCGCGCGACGCTCGCCTCCGACAACACGGTGTACGCACAGCTGATCCTCGACATCGGCCCCGACGCGGTCTGCAAGACGGCCAAGCTGCTCGGCATCACCACCAAGCTGGACTGCTATCCCGCCGAGGGCCTCGGCGGCCTCACCCGCGGCGTGACCACGCTCGAGATGGCCGGGGCATACGCCACTCTCGCCAACGGTGGCGTGCGCCACCGGCCGACGGGGATCGAGAAGGTGGTGTTCCCCGACGGAAAGAGCGAGAAGCTGGCCAACACCAAGGGCACGCGGGTGATGACCGACGGCCAGGCCTACAAGGTCGTCGACGTCCTCGAGCAGAACGTGCAGTCCGGAACGGGCACGGCGGCCAATTACGGATGCCCCGCCGCCGGCAAGACCGGCACCACCGACGAGGCCAAGGACGCCTGGTTCGTGGGCTTCACCCCCGAGTTGTCCGCCGCGGTGTGGGTGGGCTACCCCGACGCGGGCGTGGCGATGCCCGGCGCGCAGGGCGGCACCTACGCGGCGCCGGTCTGGCACGCGTTCATGTCGGCGGCGCACGGCGACTTCTGCGGATCGTTCCCCGAGCCGACGGAGCCGTTCGTGGCCTCGCCCTTCTTCGGCAAGTACGCCAGCACAGGCGGCGCCAACACCGGCAGCTACTACGACTACAACTCCGACGGCGGCTACACCGAGGACCCCAACGCGGGCACTGACACCGGCGGCAGCGGCGACACCTCCACCGGCGGCGGCCAATACGACCCGAACCTCTACGAGTCGCCCCCGCAGGGGGACCCGAACGTCCAGGCGCCGCCCGAGGCTGCGCCCGCACCCGCCCCGGGTACCGGCGGCACGGGCGGCACCGGGGGCACGGACCCCAACGGCTAGGCGACCACTAGTCCTGGCCGAGCTCGAGCTGATCGCCGCCATACAGGCCGCGCTCGTGGACCGCAGCGGCAGGCTCGTCCACTGGAGCGGCGACGACGCCGCCGTGGTGAGGGCCCGGCCGCTCGCCGTGACCTCGATCGACACCGTGGTCGAGGGCACGCACTTCCGGTCAGAGACCCATTCGCCCGCCGATGTGGGCTGGAAGGCACTGGCCACCGGCCTCTCCGATCTCGCCGCCATGGGCGCCGAGGCAGGCGAGGCGTACGTGTCGCTGGTGCTCCCGGAGGGCTTCGGCGGCGCGCTCGAGGTCGTGCAGGCGATGGAGGAGCTCGCCGCCGAGTGTGGTGTCACGATCGCCGGCGGCGACGTGGCCGGCGGTCCGATCCTGGTGGTGACCGTGGCCGTCACGGGCTGGGCCGATGCCGAGGAGGAGCTGGTGACCCGCGCCGGGGCGTCACCCGGGGATCTCGTCGGCGTGACCGGCGAGCTGGGCGGTTCCGAGGCCGGCCGCCTGCTGCTCGAGCGGGGCGAACGCCGGCCCGAGCGCCTGGTGGAGCGACACCTGCGCCCCCGCCCGCGGCTCGGTGAGGGCCGCGCGCTCGCCGCTGCCGGCGCCACGGCGATGATCGACCTGAGCGACGGGCTGGCCACCGACGCCGGCCACATCGCCGCCAGCAGCGGAGTGCACCTGACGGTCGAGCTCGCCAGGTTGCCGCTCGACGAGAGCGTCACGGCCGAACAGGCGGCCACCGGTGGCGACGACTACGAGCTGCTGGTCACCGTGCCGGCCGCACTGCGAGCCGCCGCCGAACAGGCCGCGGAGCTCACCTGGATCGGCGAGGTGTCGTCCGGCGAAGGGCTGGCCCTGGTGGCGCAGGACGGCCGGCTGGTCGAGGGCCTGTCGGGCTTCGAGCACACCTGAGCCGAAGGCCTCAGCGATCCAGCGCACTGCTCGTGCCGCCCAGCGAGCCCGGCCCGGCGTAGGCGCCCGGCCCGAAGACCGAGGGCCTCTCCTCGGGCGTCGGTTGCTCCTCCTCGGGAGTGCGCCAGGCCAGCTCCGAGACAGCGCAGGCCACCCCGAGCAGCAGGCAGCCCACGAGAGCCATGGCGAAGCCGACGCTGTGCCCGGTCACGAGCATGACGAGATACCAGGCCGCGGAGAGCGGGTCGATCGAGAGTGCGAACAGGTAATACAGGGCCACCAGCAGGGGCAGCACCAGCCCCAGGGCCACCATGACCATCCGCCCGCGCCGGGGCGGCAGCGGCCGCGTGAGCACCGCGAGCATCCACAGGTGCGCAGCGGGCACCGCGAGCAGTCCGGCCCAGGGGTTGAGCGCCCACAGCAGCATGCAGCCGAGGCTCAGGCCGAGCGCCACCGCCACCGCCGCGCCCGGCTCCCCGGGTTGCTTGAGCTCGGGATCGGGACGCGCCGCCAGCCAGCGCGCCAGCACGAACGCCAGCAGCATCGCCGCGGCCAGGCCGCCCAGCACACCCAGCGCCGGGCCGTCGAGCGGCAGCACGTCCGGTGGGACGGGGGCGGCCGGCGGGGTGGGCGTGGCTCCCACCAGCGCGAGCAGCTCCGCCAGCGCGAGTGCGGCCAGGAAGGGCGCCACCCACGCTCCCACGAAGCGCAGCCAGCGCAGCACGTCGATCTGGCGCCGCCGCGCCCGCGCTAAGGCGTCCACGGACGCCACGAGCACGGGGAGCAACAGCGTGCCGGCCAGCAGCGAGATCACCCAGCCGGGCAGGACCTGGCTCACCGCCAGCAGATAGGAGTCCGGGCCGTGGCCGGGGCGGCGCCCCTGATCGAGAGCGGTGACCGTGCGCAGGGTGGCTCGTCCGAGGGCGCCGAGTCGATCCTCGTCGATGGCCTCCACGGGGCCGTCGCCCGGCTCGGGCAGCTCGCCGCTGCCCGAGATCCGCACCGAGTCGTAGCCGTCCGCCAGCAACACGCCCTGCGGCCCGATGCCGAGCGGGAACGCCAAGCGGGACAGCTGGCCGACGAGCCCGTTGCCGCCGGCGGCGCTCTGAAGCTCCTCCCGAATCGACTCCTCCACCGTGCGCTCGAGCCCGATCCCCACGCGGCGCGAATCGTTGGACCACGCCTGCACGGAGGGCTTCTCGGCGTTCGAGCCGATGCTCGACATCACGATCACCGCGTCCACGAAGGACGGCGAGCCGAGCTCGGACAACAGCCGGTCGGTGCCCACCTCGCCCAGGTACGAGCCGTCCACCGAGGCCAGCACCAGTGTCTTGCGCGATGGCCGGCCTTCGAATACCCGCGCCAGCTCGAGCAGCGCGGCGGTATCCGAGGCGCTGCCGGGTCCGTCGGGAACCCCCGGCGCATCGCGGGCCGCCACGATCACGATCTGACGGCGGGACCCACCGGCGCGACGACCGATCACGTTCTCGAGCTCGCGGCCGGCGTAGCTGAAGCGCTGACGCTCCACCTGAAAGCCGCGCGCCTCCAGCGAGTCGCGAGAGTCGGCCACGAAATCCGCCGTCGCGGCGTCGCCCGGCTCTCCGGCCCGGCGGTCGGGCTGGTCGGTGGCGATCCGGGCCGCCAGACGGGCCGCTTCACGCCCGTCGAACAGCACGTCGGCGGCCAGTCCCTGCTCCAGCGGTCCCGGGCGCGACTGGAAGGAGAACATGGCCAGCACCACCGCCAGGAGCGCCGGAATGAAGGCCGCCCTGTACACCCGCGCCTCTATCACTCCGCCCAACCTACAATTCCGAAGGTGAGTGCCTCCGCACCCCGCATTCTGCTCGTTGACGACGAGGACGCGGTTCAGAAGCTGCTGACCTACCCGCTCCGCAAGGAGGGCTACGACGTGGTGCCCGCGCTCGACGGCCAGGAGGCGCTCGACAGGCTGTCCGAGGACAACTTCGATCTGGTCGTACTCGACGTGATGATGCCCAAGCGCGACGGGTTCGACGTATGCCGCGAGATCCGCTCGCGCAGCACCGTGCCGATCATCATGCTCACCGCCAAGGCGGAGGAGACCGACATGGTGCTCGGTCTGGAACTTGGCGCCGATGACTACATCACCAAGCCGTTCTCGGTCCGGGAGTTCCGCAGCCGCGTTCGGGCCGTCCTGCGCCGCGCCGCGCTGGCGGCGCCCGAGGAGCGCTTCGAGGAGCCCATCGAGGCCGGCGACCTCAGCATCGACTTCGAGAAGCGGCTCGTGCAGGTGCGCGATGACCCGGTGCGGCTCACCTACGTGGAGTTCGAGATCCTCGCCGCCCTGGCGCGCACGCCGGGTCGCGTGTTCAGCCGCACGATGCTGCTCGAGCGCGTGTGGGGGGACGCGGCCTATCGCGATCCGCGCACGATCGACGTGCACATCCGCCATCTGCGCGAGAAGCTCGAGTCGGAGCCCAAGACTCCGGAGCTGATTCTCACGGTTCGCGGCGTGGGCTACCGCTTCCAGGACGGGTGAGCCGGATCCGATCGCTGGGCAACAAGGTCGCGCTGCTGTTCTTCCTGATCACGGCGGCGGCCTTCGGTGTCATCTACTTCTGGGTCGTCACCCAGCCCGAGTCGAGCCTCGAGGAGCGCCGCCTGGGCGACCTCGAGCTGGTGGCGGATGCCTCGTCGCTGTCTTTTTCACAGCTCCGGGTGGGCGACTCGGGGACGCCTCAGCTGGAGAAGCAGGTACGCGGCGTGGCCGAGGCGACGGATTCCCGGGTGACGCTCCTCCGCGTCAGCGAGAATCCGGTGGGCCGGCAGCTTGACCGAAAGGGGCTGCGCTTCTATCCCCAGGCGGAGTCCGGGGAACGGCTGGGCGACCCCAACGCCTATGCGCTGGCGCGCCGCGCGGCCCGCACCGGGAAGCAGCAGAGCGGCTTCGGCACCTTCGAGGACGAGGACATCGGAATCGTTGCCCAGCCGATCCCGAAGAAGGACGCCCAGTGGGTGGCGGTGTTCTCGCGCGACTTCGCGGAGGTGGCCGAGACCGTCTCCTTCATCCGGGACCGCGTGCTGTGGGCCACCGGCGCCGCGCTTCTGATTGCGCTGATCGGCGGCGGGATCGTGGCCGGCCGCCTGGCCCGCCGGGTGCGCCGCGTGGAGCGTGCGGCCGCGGACGTGGCCCGCGGGCGCTTCCACGAGCCCCTGCCCGTGGACTCCGAGGACGAGCTCGGCCAGCTCACGCGCACCTTCAACGACATGCAGCGCCAGCTGCGCGAGGTCGACATCGCCCGCAAGGAGTTCATCGCCACCGCGTCGCACGAGCTGCGCACGCCGATCTTCTCCCTGGCCGGCTTCGTGGAGCTGCTCCAGGACGAGGACCTCGACGACGAGACGCGTCGCGAGTTCATCGACACGATGGCCGAGCAGGTGGCGCGCCTGCGAAAGCTCTCGGTGGACCTGCTCGATCTATCCCGGCTCGACTCCGGCGCGATGGAGCTGCAGCACGAGAACGTCGACCTCGCCGAGCTCACGCGATCCGTGGTGGGCGAGTTCCGGCCCGCGCTCACCGACCACGGCACGAACGTGCTCATGCAGGTCCCGGAGGCCGGGCCGCTGGCGCACTGCGACCGTGAGCGGGTGGCCCAGATCATGCGTATCCTCCTCGACAACGCGCTCCGGCACACCCCGGAGGGCACTGACGTCACCGTGAGCGCGCACCGCGACAACGGGGCCGCCGAGCTCACGGTGGCCGATTTCGGCCCCGGCCTTCCTGCCGGGTCGCACGAGAAGGCCTTCGAGCGCTTCTACACCGGAGACGCCGCCCGGGGCGCCGGCCTGGGACTGGCCATCGCCCGCGAGCTCGCCGAGCGAATGGACGGACGGCTCGTGCTCGACAACGGCGAGCGGAGAACGTCGTTCGTGCTGCGCCTACCGTCGGACGGGACCCTCGCGTGAGGAGGCTCGCGGCGCTCGCGGGCGCGGCCTGCGCGCTCGCGGTCTTCGTGGGCTGCGCGAGCTCCGGGGACAACGACGACAGCGGCGCCGCGCAGGCGCGCGAGGTCACCACCACTCGCGTGCAGGTGGTCAAGGGCATCGGCCGCGAAGGCGGCTTCGAGCCCGGCCGCATCTACGAGCAGCTCTCGCCCGGGGTCGTCACGATCCTGTCCCTGTTCGGGAATTCCACCAGCCTCCTCGAGGACGGCGGCGAGGGCGGGCAGGGCTCGGGCTTCGTCCTCGACGGTGAGGGCTACATCGCCACCAACGCCCACGTGGTCACGGCCGAGTCGAACGACTCGGAGCGCGCCGATCAGGTGTTCATCGAGTTCTCGGACGGCAACCGCGTGCCGGCGAAGATCGTCGGCACGGACCCCAATGCCGACGTGGCGCTGCTGAAGGTCGATCCGAAGGGCCTGTCGCTCACGCCGCTGACGCTCGGTCACTCGGCGCCGATCAAGGTCGGCGAGCCGGTGGCGGCCATCGGCAGCCCGTTCGGGGAGCGGCAGTCACTGTCGATCGGCGTCGTCTCCGCAGTGGACCGCAACATCCAGTCGCTCACCCGGTTCGGCATCGGCAACGCGATCCAGACGGACGCCGCGATCAACCCCGGCAACTCCGGCGGGCCCCTTCTCGACGCGAAGGGCCAGGTGATCGGGGTCAACGCCCAGATCAAGTCCCAGTCGGGAGGCGGCGAGGGCGTGGGGTTCGCCGTCCCGGTCGACACCGTGAGCCGCTCGCTGCGCGAGCTGCGCAGAGCCGGGGAGGTGGACTACGGCTACCTCGGTGTCTCCACGCTGATCCTGTGGCCGCAGCTGGCCCAGCGCCTCGACATCGGCGCCAAGTCCGGCGCGCTGGTCCAGGAGGTCGAGCCCAACAGTCCGGCCCGCGACGCAGGTCTGGAGGCCGGTGACGACTCGATCACCTTCCAGGGCCAGTCGGAAATCGCGGCGGGGGGAGACGTGATCGTCGCGGTGAACGGCGAGCCGTTGACTCGCGAGGACGACCTCTCGGACGTGATCAGCCGGCTCGGAGCAGGAGACAAGGTGGCACTCACCGTGCTGCGCGACGGAGAGCGGCGCAAGGTCGAGATCGAGCTCCAGCCGCGGCCGGCCGGAAGCGCCCCGTAGCCCCGCGTTCCCGGCGGGCGACGAAATTCTGTTTCCGGGTAGGGTGCAAAACGAGTTGGAGGCCTCACAAGCAACCGACAGCCGGGACGTCTCACTCACCATTCCGGCACGTCCCGACTACCTCGTACTCGCGCGCCTGGCGCTATCCGCGGTGTGTCGCCTCACGCCGCTCTCTCCCGAGGAAGTGGCCGATCTCAAGCTCGCCATCACCGAGGCTGCCAACGACTTCGTCGACGAGTCCCGCCCGCTCGACGACGAGTCCCGGCTGAGCTTCTCCTTCCGCTTGACCGACGACACGCTGCTGATGGATCTCGACGGTCCATCCGGCCCGGTGGCGGCGAGCGAGCAGGAGCTGAGTCGGGCGATCATCGACGCCACCGTGGACGAAGCTTCCTTCGCGTCGGGTCAGACCAGGCTGACCAAGTATCTGAGAACTCCCGCCGAGTAGTCTGGCCGCGTGCTCCAGCCGATTTCCGTAGGCAACAAGAGCCTTGCCGACTACACCCACCTGGTCGGCAGGCCGCTCGTGAAGGAGATCAGGGACCTCGCCGAGGACCTGCAGGGCCTGCGCGTGCTGCACGTGTCGGCCACCGCCTTCGGCGGCGGCGTGTCGGAGATCCTCTACACGCTGATCCCGCTCATGAACGACGCGGGGATCGAGGCCGAGTGGCAGGTGATGCTCGGCCGCGAGGAGTTCTACAACGCCACCAAGCGGCTCCACAACGCGCTTCAGGGCAATCCCGAGTCCCTGACCGAGGAGGAGTGGGAGGTCTACTTCCGCTACAACGAGCGCAACGCCACCGAGATCACCGGCGACTGGGACGTAATCATCATCCACGATCCCCAGCCGGCCGGGATCAAGCGCCTCGTGCCTGACAAGGCGGCCACCTGGGTCTGGCGCTGCCACATCGACCTCTCCGAGCCCAATCCCGACGCCATCGACCGGATCGTGCCACTGGTGCGGGAGTACGACGCCACCGTCTGGCACGTGCCCGAGTACGTTCCGGCCGGCATGGACGGCGGGTCTGGGCGGCGTGTACATCCTGCCCGCCCGCCATCGATCCGCTCTCGCCCAAGAACATGGCCCTCTCGCCCGAGGACGCAGCCTTCGTGTGCGACCAGTTCGGCATCGATGTCGACCGGCCCCTCATGTGCCAGGTGTCGCGCTTCGATCCCTGGAAGGACCCGATCGGCGTGATCGACGCCTACCGGCTCGTCAAGGAGGAGCTGCCCGAGGTGCAGCTGGCCCTGATCGGCTCGATGGCCACGGACGACCCGGAGGGATGGGAGTTCTTCAACACGACCATGGCCCATGCCGACGGCGACGCCGACGTCCACATCCTCAACAACTTCAACAACGTGGGTGCGATCGAGGTCAACGCGTTTCAGTCACAGGCCGACGTGGTGATCCAGAAGTCCACGCGCGAGGGCTTCGGGCTGACGGTGTCCGAGGCGCTCTGGAAAGCCCGCCCCTTCATCGGCGGCAACGTGGGAGGCATCCCCCTGCAGGTCCAGGATGGGCAGACCGGCTTCCTGGTCTCCTCGCCCGAGGAGTGCGCCGACCGCTCGCTGCGCATCCTGCGCGAGCCCGATCTGGGCAAGCAGCTGGGCCGCACCGGCAAGGAGCACGTGCGCGCCCACTTCCTCACGCCACGTCTTCTGCGCGACTGGCTTAGGCTCTTCAGCGAGCACAAGTGAGCACCGAAGTCCCCCTAGTACTCGTTTCGAATCGCGGGCCGGCCACCTTCCGGGACGGCCACCCCACGCGCGGCGGTGGCGGGCTGGTCACCGCCCTCCAGGGACTGGTCCACCATCGCGACGCGGTCTGGGTGGCCTCGGCGATGACCGAGGACGACGCCCGGGTCTCTGCCGAGCACGACGGAGGCTCGTTCGACGTCGAGCTCGACGGCGACACGTACCGGATCAAGCTCGTGACCAGCGATCCGGAGGCCTACGAGCGCTTCTACAACGTCGTGGCCAACCCACTGCTGTGGTTCATCCAGCACTACCTCTGGGACCTCTCCAACGCGCCGGACATCCGCCGCGCCGAGGTGGAGGCCTACGAGAACGGCTACTGCACCGTCAACGAAGACCTCGCCCGAGCGGTGCTCGAGGAGGTGGGCGACGGTGAGGCCGTGGTGATGCTGCACGACTACCACCTCTACCTGGCGCCCAAGTACATCCGGCGCGAGCGGCCCGACCTGTTCCTGCACCACTTCGTCCACATCCCGTGGACCCAGCCGGACGCCTGGCGGGTGCTGCCGGCCGACATACGCGAGGACATCTACGAGGGCATCCTGGCCAACGACATCATCGCCTTCCACACCCGCTCCTACCGCCGCAACTTCCTGCACTGCTGCCGCGACCTGTTCGACCTCGAGGTGGACGACGAGACCGGCATCGTGCGCTTCGAGGACCGCGACGTCTGGGTCCGCTCCTACCCGTTGCCGATCTCGGCCGAGACGTTTCACAAGACCGCCCAGCGGCCCGCCGTGCACGAGTACGAGCGCGAGATCCTGCGCCGCCGCCGCGAGCACCTGATCCTGCGCGTGGACCGGGCGGACCTCTCGAAGAACGTCCTGCGCGGGTTCACCGCGTTCGACCTGTTCCTCGAGCAGCATCCGGAGTTCCACGAGCACGTGACGTTCATCGCCCACCTGATCCCGTCGCGGCAGGACGTGCCGGAGTACGCGGAGTACCTCGAGCGCATCGAGGCCCTCGTGGCCGTGGTCAACCACCGTCACGGCACCACCGACTGGATGCCGATCGAGCTGCGCCTGCGCGAGAACCTCGAGGAGGCCATCTCGGCCTACAAGCACTACGACCTCCTGATGGTCAACGCCATGTTCGACGGGATGAACCTGATCGCCAAGGAGGGACCGCTCGTGAACGAGCGCAACGGGGTCTCGCTGCTGAGCGAGAACACCGGCGCCCACGAGGAGCTGGCGGAGTTCGCCCTGTCGGTCAATCCCTTCGACGTCCAGGAGCAGGCCGACGCCATCCACCGCGCGCTCACGATGTCCGCGGAGGAGCGCTCATGGCGAGCGCAAGGGCTGAAGCGCATCGTCACCGCGCGCAACCCCGGCGACTGGGTGGACGATCAGCTGGCCGACATCGAGGCCAAGCGCCACGGCCGCGCGCCGGTGGCCGGGCTAGTACCTCGGCGCCTCCTAGGGCGAGCGTGGGTCGGGGCTGAACTCCCCGTACTGGGCGGCGGGGGGCGGCGCTGGGCTCGGCTGAGGCGCCGGGGCCACGATGGGAACGGCGGGCAGTGACGGAGCGGGCGGAGCCGGAGCGATGCTCTGCCCGTTCACCCTCATTGTCGTCGTGTCGTGAGCTCGCCCGGTCGCGCGCTGGCGCCGGGGCGCCCGCTGTCGCCCGACTGCTCGCTGCCGCCTCGCCGCCCGCTGCCGCCGTCCCTCGCCGCGGCGTGTTCGTGCCGCCGGCCGCCGCCGCACCGCGCCCGACCGGTCCCGCTTCCCGCGCTTACGTCTCTGTCCCCGCCGCTGGCTCTGTCCCCGCCCCCGTCCGCGCGGCCGGCCCGCGGGCGGCTCGGCTTCCCGCGACGACCCCGCCGGCGCCTTCTCCGCCGAGTCGCCGCCACCACCGCCGCTGAGCAGCAGGAAACCGGCGGCGAGCAGGGCGATCAGCCACCCCACGTTTCCCCATCGCACGCGGCGCAGCAGCGCCGCGGCGCCGCCCGCCCGCCGCCGGTCCATGTCCTCCTAAGGGCGTGCCCGGGCGGCCCTCGCCCCCGGCGGGCGTCCCAGACCCGCTGCTAACCTGCGGCGGTCTATGGCCGGCCTGTACGACCTCATGTTGCTGATCGATCCCAACGCCCCCGAGGAGCGGCGCACCGCCGCGGTCTCCGAGGCGGAGTCGCTCATGAGCGCCAAGGCGCCGCTGGTGGGCAACTACGACTGGGGCCAGCGCCGGATGGCCTACGAGATCGACCACCGGCCCGAGGCCGAGTACCGGCTCTACCAGTTCGAGGGCGACAACGCGGTGCTCGACCGGCTCAACCAGCGGCTGCGCATCCTCGACGCCGTGCTGCGCTTCCGGATCATCAAGGCCACGCCGGGTGAGCCGGTGCCGCCGGCTCCCGACCAGCAGGCCGCCCGCCGTCGCGAGGACCGCGAGGCGCAGGACACCAAGGTCGCCGCGCGCGCCGCCGCGGACGCCCCGCCGACCGAGGAGTAGGTCCTACCGGGCGCCTCGACGGCCCGGCGCCCACCCCATCGTTCGCGCACCTCCGGGCCACATCTGTAACGGCTCAGCGAAACAAGCCGCACTTTTCAGCAACTTCGGTCAGAACCGGCCCAAGGGCGCCGACCCCATTTGTACTCTCGACCGACATCCCAATCAGCCGTCCTCAGAAGCAGGGACAGAAGGGAAGCGAAGCCACATGGCCGCAACCAACATCAACCGGGTCGTAATGACGGGGAACCTGACCCGCGACCCCGAGCTGCGCACCACGTCGGGCGGCACGTCCGTCTGCAGCCTGCGCCTCGCGTGCAACACGCGCCGCAAGGACCAGTCCACCGGTGAGTGGACCGACAAGCCCAACTATTTCGACATCACCGTCTGGGGAATGCAGGGCGAGAACTGCGCTCAGTACCTCTCGAAGGGACGCCCCGTGGCGGTCGACGGCAGGCTCGAGTGGCGGGAGTGGCAGGACCAGCAGGGCAACAAGCGCCAGTCGGTAGATATCATTGCCGACTCTGTCCAGTTCCTCGGCTCCCGTGAGGGCGGCGAGAACGGCGGCCGCTTCACGCCTCAGAGTGACGTCCCGGCGGACACCGCCGACTTCGCTCAGGCGCCATCCGGCTCCGGAGGATCGGACGACGACATTCCGTTCTGACCCCGAAGTAGCGAGTACGCAGGAGCAAACAGGTGGCAAAGCAGCGTGGAGGACAAAGCAGCAGCGCGACCCGGGACCGGCGTCGTGGCCGCGGCAAGGGCGTGCCCGGAGGCGGGCGGCGCAAGTCCTGCCCGTTCTGCAAGGAGAAGGTCGACAAGGTCGACTACCGGGACCTGGCCGCACTGCGCCGGGCGATCAGCGACAAGGGCAAGATCCGCTCTTCTCGCGTCACCGGTGCATGCCGCCGCCACCAGTCCCAACTCGCCAGGGCGGTCAAGCGCGCACGTGAGTTGGGCCTTCTGCCGTACGTCTCCCAGTAGGGACGGCACCATGGCCCAGGCAATCCTCTTGAAGGACCACGAATCGCTCGGCGAGCGCGGTGACGTCATCGACGTCTCGCCGGGATACCTGCGCAACTTCCTCGTGCCCCGCAAGCTCGCTCAGCCGGCCACGCCGGCGGCGATCGCGGAAACCGAGCGACGCCGGGAGGCCGCCGAACGGGCGGCCGCCGAGGCGGCCGCGAAGGCCGACGAGACCGCAGCGCTCCTGAAGAAGACCGTGCTGACCATCGCGCACCAGGCCGGCGACGACGGTCGCCTGTTCGGCTCGGTCACATCTCAGGAGATCGTGGACGCCATCCGCCAAGCGCGGGGCGTTCGTCTGGACAAGCGCCGCGTGGCGCTCGAGGAGCCCATCAGGACCACGGGCACCCACATGGTCACCGTCGAGGTCGCGGACGGCGTGACGACGGAGGTCAAGACCATCGTCACCCCCCAGGTCTAACCAGTGACGCTGCGGGCCATCGCCTGCCCGCGTCATCGGGGTTCGGCGTGCCCAGCACGCCTTCACCCCTGCTTCCTTGGCAGACGGGGCCCTCGCGCCCTGGTTAGACCTGGATACGCCGATGGCTATCTCGACAGCGCCTGACGCCGCTGGGAATCTCCCTCCTCACAACGAGGAGGCTGAGGGCTCGGTTCTCGGCGCCATCCTGCTCACCGAGCAGGCGCTCGACGGCGTGCTGCTCGAGGTCGGGTTGCGGCCGGGGAACTTCTACCGGCCTCGGCATCAGCTGATCTTCGGGGCGATGATCCGCCTGAAGGAGAAGGCGGAGCCCGAGGCGGTGGACGCGCTCACCGTCTCCGAGGAGCTGAGGCGGGCTGGTGAGCTCGAGAGCGCCGGCGGCGAGTCGTACGTGCACTCGCTGCCCACCGTCGTGCCCGCGCTGGGGGCGGTCCTCGACTACGCGCGGATCGTCAAGGAGAACGCGCTGCTGCGCAGCGTGCTGTCCGCCACGCGGGAGATCCAGGACGACGTCCTCGGCCGTCGTGGCGAGGCCCGTGAGCTGATCGAGCGGGCGGAGTCGGTCCTCTTCAAGATCGGCCACGACGGCGGCATGGCCGAGATGAGGACGATCGAGACCGTCCTCCACGAGGAGATCGACAAGCTCGAGGAGCTGTCGCGCAGTGACGTCGGCCTGACCGGCACCGCCAGCGGCTTCCACGACATCGACGACCTCACGGGCGGCTTCCAGCCCGGGAACCTCATCGTGGTGGCGGCGCGGCCGTCGATGGGCAAGTCGACACTGGCCACCAACATCGCCGAGAACGCCGCCATCGAACACGGAAGCCCGGTGGCCCTGTTCTCGCTCGAGATGTCGGAGACCGAGCTCGCCCACCGCTTCATCGCCTCCCAGGCCAAGGTCTCGAGCGACGAGCTGCGCAAGGGCCGCGTGAAGGCCGATCGCTGGCCCAAGGTTCTGCGCGCGGTGGAGAAGCTGGCCCGGGCGCCGATCTACATCGACGACTCGAGCGATATCGGCGTGCTGGAGATGCGAGCCAAGGCCCGGCGGCTGCACGCCCGCGCGGAGAACGGCCTCGGTCTTCTGATCGTCGACTATCTCCAGCTGATTCGCCCGGACGGTCGGGCCGACAGCCGGGTCGAGCAGGTCGGCCAGATCAGCCGTGGCCTGAAGATCCTCGCGCGTGAGCTCGAGATCCCGGTGATCGCGGTGTCGCAGCTCTCGCGGGCGGTGGAGTCGCGCAACCCGCCGATACCGATGTTGTCGGACCTGCGTGAGAGTGGCCAGGTCGAGCAGGACGCCGACGTCGTGATGTTCGTGTACCGCGAGGAGTACTACGACCGCGAGTCGGAGCGTCTCGGGGAGGCGGACATCATCTTCGCCAAACACAGGAACGGCCCGGTCGGCGAGGTCACGCTCACCTTCCAGCCGCGCTATCCGCGCTTCAACAGCATGTACCGCGAGCGCGGCGGCGAGCCGGCGCCCGACCAGAACGGCAGCGGCTGATGCTCCGGCCGATCGACACCGCTGAGCGCGTCTGCCCCTTCGGCGAATGCGACGGATCGACCTGGATCCTCGACGAGGAGCTGAACGAGGCTCGGCCCTGCCGCTGCCGCGAGCAGCGCCGGCGCAGGGCGGCGAGCGGCGGCATCGGCACGGGGATCGGCCGGCGCTTCCTGGAGGTGTCGTTCGAGCGTGAGCCGATCGTCTCGCTTGACCCGATCGTGCTGCGGCCGGTGCGGGCGTTCGTGCGCTCGATCGACGCGAACCTCGAGAACGGGCGCGGGCTCTGGTTCGATGGTCCGGTGGGCACCGGCAAGACGTCGCTCGCCATCCTCGTGGCCAAGGCGGCAAAGGACGCCGGCCGCTCCTACGCGGTCTACCCCGTGCCCCGACTCCTCGCCGAGATCAAGCGCACCTTCGACCGCGACTCCGGCGACAACTACCTCGCCTTCTTCCGCCGCCTCTGCTCAGTGGACGTGCTCGTGCTCGACGACCTCGGGGCGGAGAAGCAGACCGAATGGGTGCTCGAGCAGCTCTACTCGATAGTCAACGAGCGTTGGCAGGACCGGCGCTCGATCGTCGTGACCACCAACATCCCCGATGCCGACCCTGAGGCCCCCGGCCGCATGCTCACCGCGAGCGCCCGCGAGCTGCGCGACGCGGTCAAGGGCGGGCGCCTGGACGCCCGCGATCTCGACGAGCTCCGGCGTCTCGTCGAGCGGCTGGAGCGCGTGACCCAAGAGGTGGCCACGCGCGAGGTCGAGGGCCAGTTCGATCCCATCGCTCGGCTGCGCAGGCAGATCGGCTCGCGGACGGTCTCCAGGCTGGTGGAGATCTGCGACGACCCGATCCCGATCATGGGACCCGATCTCCGTATGGCGGCTCAGGGGGCCTGACCCGAGCCATCTAGACTCGATCGCTCCGATGCCGGGACTGGTGATAGTCGGCGCCCAGTGGGGCGACGAGGGGAAGGGAAAGGTCGTGGACCTGCTTGCCGAGCAGGCCGATCTCGTGATCCGCTTTCAGGGCGGCAACAACGCCGGCCACACGATCGTTCGCGACGGCGAGACGTTCAAGTTCCACCTCATCCCCTCCGGAATCCTCTATCCCGGCAAGCTGTGCGCGATCGGCAACGGCGTGGTCGTGGATCCGAAGGTGCTCACCGCCGAGATCGACGGCCTGCGCCGCCAGCGCATCGACATCAGCGGGCTGCGCATCTCCGCGAACGCCCACCTGATCATGCCGTACCACAAGCTGCTCGATCAGGAGGGCGAGGCCAAGCTCGGCAAGCTCCAGATCGGCACCACCCGGCGCGGGATCGGCCCCTGCTACGCGGACAAGGCCTCGCGACTCGGGATCCGGGTCCAGGACCTGCTCGACGAGAAGATCCTGCGCAAGAAGATCTACGCGGCGATGGAGCCCAAGCGGCTGATGCTGAGGCCCTACTCCAAGGATCCCGAGCTCGACCTGCACACGATGACCGAGGAGTACCGCATCCTCGGCCACCGGCTCGAGCCCCACATCGCCGACACGGCGCCGATCGCGTGGCGGGTCCTCGACGAGGAACGACTGGTGGTGTTCGAGGGCGCGCAGGGCACTTTGCTCGATATCGACCACGGCACCTATCCGTTCGTTACCTCCTCGAACGTCGTGGCCGGTTCGGCCTGCGCCGGGGCGGGAGTCGGGCCGCGCTCGATCGACGAGGTCTGGGGGATCGCCAAGGCCTACACCACGCGTGTGGGCGCGGGACCGTTTCCCACGGAGCTCACCGACGCTCTCGGCGAGAGCATCCGCGACGCGGGTGGCGAGTACGGCACCACCACGGGCCGCGCCCGGCGCACGGGCTGGCTCGACCTCGTGGCACTCCGCTACGCCACCCGAATCAACGGCCTAACGGGCTTGGTGGTCACCAAGCTCGACGTACTGACCGGCATCGACCCTCTGAACGTCGCCGTTCGCTACCTGGCCCCCGAAGGCGCCACCTTCGACGAGTTTCCCTACCACCAGTCGATCCTCCACAGGGCCAGCGGCGACCTCGTGGAGCTGCCCGGCTGGCACGAGGACATCACCGGCTGCCGCTCGGTGGACGACCTGCCGCCGAACGCCCGCGCCTATCTCGACTTCATAGCCGAGTTCCTGGGCATCCCGGTGGTGATGATCGGAGTGGGCCCCGGGCGCGACGAGATGATCTGGACCGAGGCCGCCGAGTCGCTGCGCCCGGCCGCCACGGCGTGAGCGAGCGCGACGGCGACTTCCCTGAGCGGGTCCTAGGTCTTCAGGACGTGCGACTTCACGATCATGTCGTGGAGCGCGCGGTTCGAGTCGTCCCACAGCGGCCATAGGTAGTTCAAGAGGGTCGGGATCGATGCGAACAGGCCCCCGACAACGTTGAACAGCAGGTAGATCACCACGAATTGGCGCAGCACCGCCCAGCCGAACTCGACCTGCTCTCCCGTGTCGCGCGCGACGCGAATATCGAGCGCCTGCTTGCCCCAGCTCTGGCCGTTGTGCTCACCTTCCCGCTTCATCAGCAGCGGTGCGTAGGCGATGAAGATCGCGATGTAGAGGATCACCGCAACCACGATCGCGGCGATGCCCAGACCGTTGCTGATCGCAAAGGCGCCGGCGACCAGGCCCCCGAGGACTAGTGCCGGAATCGTAAGGATCAGACCGTCGATCACCTGGGCGCCCACACGGCGCCACCATCCGGAGAGCGGCGCGCCGGCCCAGGCGAACGCTCTGCGCCACCGGCTGTTGCCAGCCACCGGGTGGCACCGGGCCCTGGTATCCGGGTGGACCCTCCGGCCCGGGCGGCGGCGCCTGCGGTGCGGCCGGAGCCGGGGCCTGGGGGGCAGTCTCGGGCGGCGGCGCCTGAGGCCCGGGAGGCGGTGCCGCCGGGGGATCGCTCGGGCCGGGCGGTCCGAGGCTCGTCAGGCGAGGGGGGTCCGCTTTCCATGCGCGAATGAAAGCAGCGCCGGCGGCGCGATGCGCTGCTCAGCCGGCCGCGGAAGCCTGCGCCGGGGCCTCGAGCACCACTTCCTCCCCGCGGCGCAGCACGCGCAGTCCGAGCGCCAGCGCGCCGAGCAGCGACATCACCGCGAGCGTGATCTGGACGCTGAGCAGGCCCTCACGGCTCCAGTAGACGTCCTCGAGCTCCAGCAGGAGGGCCGACTCGTCGAGGGTGAGCCCCATGCCCACGCCGAAGGGGAGGGCCAGCCAGGGCTCGAGGTCCTCGTCGCGGGTGAGTATCGCCGCGGCTCCCGCCGCGAACGCGATCACGATCCCGGGCACGAAGTGGTGGATGTGGCGCCGGCCGAGCCGCACGTTGCGAAACGGACCGACCGTGCGCCGCTCCCGCAGCATGTAGGTGATGCTGCGGACCGTGAGGAAGGTCGCGGCGAACGAGGTGAGCAGGTTGAACATCGAGTTCTCCCGCGTAGAGACCTCGCGGTAGCCCACGCGCGCCACCTCCGCGGTCTCCACCACCGCCTCCTCGGCGGCGAGAAACAGATCGTCGGCGTCGGGCGGAAGCGGGGCGCGGCCGCGCTTCCAGACGCGTCCGACCTCGCCCACCACCACCGTCGCCACGCCGCCACTGGCCAGCACGCCGAGCACGAGCGTGCCCCGGCCCGGTGCGAGCGGGCGGCGCCGGCGGCGAAGTCGCATCAGCGCTCCCCGGCGGCCGAGTCGCCCGCCGCCCGCGCCGGCACTCCCATCACCAGGGAGCGGGCCGGGACGTCACGTGTGACCACGGCGCCCGCGGCTACGAACGCCTCCTCACCCACCTCGATGCCCGGCAGCAGGATCGCCCCCGCGCCGATGCGGCAGCCGCGCCGCAGCGTGGCGCCGCGAAGCTCCACGCCGGACGGGCGCCGGCCGGCGGTGGGATCGTTGGTGAGGGTCACGCCGGGCGCGATGAACACGTCGTCCTCCACCACCGACCATGCGGTCACGTAGGCGCCGGTCTGCATTCGCACGCGGGCGCCGACCGTCACGTCGTTCTCGACCGAGGCACCTCGGCCGACCACCGTCTCGTCGCCGAGCGAGGTCCGTTCGCGCACGTGGGCCTGGTCGGCCACCACGCAGCGCTCCCCCACGCGGGCACCCGCCACCAGGACAGCGCCGGCGCCCACGGTCGTGCCGGCCCCCACCACGGCGGTCGCGCCGGCGGCGGCGTCCGAGCTCGAGTGGACACCGAGGGCGAGCGGCTTGCCCACCACGCAGCCGTCCTGGAGCCGCGCCCCCTCGCCGACCACGCTGCCGGCGTGGACGATCACGTGCCCTCCGAGCTCCACGTTCGCCGGCAGGTCCACACCTTCGCCCAGCAGCAGGCCCGGGGCGCGCTCGGACTCGTGCAGCACCGCGGTCGTGCCGGCGCTCACAGGCGGATCAGATTCGCCGCTTCGATTCCCCGCGTGACTCCGCGGAAGTCCACCACGATGCTCGACTCGCGCACCACGCGCTCGAGGTCGAGATCGGGATGCGCGGTCACGATCACAGTGCAGTCGGCGTTCTCGGGCCACTCGGAGCGCAGGCCGTACTCGGGCAGCTCGGGCACGTAGTCGTCGTGGTAGACGAGCTCGGCACCCGCGTCGCGCAGAAGGCGGATGATCCGCAGGGCCGGTGACTCGCGCAGGTCGCCCACACCGGGCTTGTACGACACCCCGAAGATCGCCACCTTCGAGCCGCGAACCGCCTTGGCGTGGTCGTTGAGAGCGCGAGCCACGCGATCCACGCAGAAGTAGGGCATGCGCTGGTTGACCTCACCGGCCAGCTCCACGAACTCGGTCTGCATGTCGAACTCGCGCGCACGCCAGGCGAGGTAGAACGGATCGACCGGCAGGCAGTGGCCGCCCATTCCCGGGCCGGGCTTGAAGGACATGAATCCGTACGGCTTGGTGGCCGCGGCCTCGACCACCTCCCATACGTCGATGTCCATGCGGTCACACAGGATCGCCAGCTCGTTGACGAGCGCGATGTTCACCGAGCGGAAGATGTTCTCGAGGAGCTTCGTGAGCTCGGCCGCCTCGGGGGTTGACACCGCCACCACCTCGTCACAGACCGCCTCGTAGACCTCCGTGGCGCGCCGCAGGCACTCCTCGGTGAGCCCGCCGACGACCTTGGGGGTGGTGCGCAGCGTGTAGTCCGTGCGTCCGGGATCGATCCGCTCGGGCGAGAAGGCGGCGAAGAAATCGCGGCCCGCGGCCAGCCCCGACTCCTCGAGCAGCGGCACGAAGCGCTCGCGCAGGGTTCCGGGATACGTGGTGGACTCGAGGACCACCAACTGGCCCGCCTGGAGCACGTCGGCGAGGGCGGTGCCCGTGGCTATGAGCGGCTGAAGGTCCGGCTCACGGTTGGGCGTGAGCGGGGTGGGGACGGCCACGAGCACGGCGTCCACCTTGGCCAGATCGGCGTAGCGGGTGGTGGCGTAAAAGCGGCCCGCCAGGCCGGCCAGAGTGGCATCCGACACGTCCTCGATGTGCGAGCGGCCGGCCCTCAGGCCCTCGACCACCCGCGGGTCGGCGTCCACGCCCGTGACCTCGTGACCCTCCTCGCAGAAGGCCACCACGAGCGGGAGGCCTACGTAACCCAGCCCAACGACCCCGATCTTCATAGGCGCTCAGTGTAGGCCGACACCATCTCGGCAACGCGATCGGCGGCGTGGCCGCCGCCGTAGAGCTCCGGCCGCTGATCGGGCCGTGGGCGCGACAGCGCCGCAAGCGCCGCGCCCGAGTCCAGGTCCACCAGCGTGTTCCAACCCGTTTCCACCGTTTCCACCCATTCCGTCGTATCTCGCAACGTCACGCATGGAACGGCCAGCAGGTAGGCCTCCTTCTGCACGCCACCGGAGTCGGTGAGCACGGCACGGGAGTGCCGGGCGAGCTTGAGGAAGTCGAGATAACCGAGCGCCGGCGCGAGGATCAGGCCGGACAGGCGCTCCACCAGTCCGGCCTCCTCCAGGCGCAGGCGCGTCCGTGGGTGCACCGGGAACACCGTCGGCATGGGGCAGCGCCTCCAGGAGCCGTACGAGAGCCTCGAGGCGATCCGGCCGGTCCACGTTGCCCGCACGATGCGCGGTCACCACCAGGTACGAGCCCGGTTCGAGCGAGAGGTCCTCGAGGACGTGCGAGCGCTCCTCGGCGATCTCGCGGAACGCGAGCGATACGTCGGCCATCACGTCGCCCACCAGCCGCACCTCCCCGGCCACGCCCTCGCGCTCGAGGTTGGCCACGGCAGTCTCCGTGGAGCACAGCAGCAGATTGCTCGCGTGGTCGGTGAGCACTCGGTTGAGCTCCTCGGGCATCGCACGGTCGAAGGAGCGCATGCCCGCCTCCACGTGTCCCACCGGTATCCCGGCCTGTGCGGCAGCGAGCGCGCCGGCGAGCGTCGAGTTGGTGTCGCCGTAGACCAGCGCGAGCGTCGGCTCGAGCTCGGCGAGAACGGGCTCGAGGTCCGCGAGGATGCGGGCGGTCTGCGCGGTGTTCGTGCCGCCGCCGGCGTCGAGCTCGCGGTGCGGGCGGGGAACTTGAAGCTCCTCGAAGAAGATCTTCGACAGCTCGTCGTCGTAGTGCTGACCGGTGTGGATGATCAGCTCCTCCCCGCTCTCGCGCAGCTTGCGGGAGACCGCGGCGGCCTTCACGAACTGCGGGCGGTTTCCGATGATCGTGACGATGCGCATTGTGGAATCGATCTGGGACCGGTCCTACGATGGTTGCGGATGGGCAGGAAGCTCCTCGGAGGCGCCGGCAGCATGCTCGGCCTCGCCACGGACGTGATCAAGCACGTGGCGTGGTACGTGTCGCACCGGATCGACCCGCGCCCGCGCGAGCGCCGCTAGCGACCCCACGGCTATCCCGAGGCGGCCAGCTCCCTCTCGATGCGGGCCCGTAGGGCTGCCTGCGCCTCGCGGGTGCGGCCGCCCTCGCCGAGCTCGATCTCCTCGACAGCCGCTATCGACTGGACCTCCCGCGTGGTGGAGGCCAGGAACGCCTCGGTGGCCGCACGCAGGTCGTCCATCGTGCAGGGCCGCTCGGTGACCGCCACCTCGTCCAGCACCCGAGCCCTCGTGATCGAGGCGAGCACGTGCTCGCTCAACGGGGGAGTGCACAGCGTCCCGTCCGGCTCAGTCCAGAACAGCGACGAGGTGGGGGCCTCGAGAACCCGGCCGTGCGGGGTCACGAGCAGCGCCTCGTCGAAGCCGCGCTCACGCGCCAGCCGCCCACACAGCATGTTGGCGCCGTAGGAGAGCGACTTGACCCCGTCGAGCACCCGGGTGGGGGCGTACTCGACCACGCCGAGCCGCACGCGCTCGGGAGTGGCGGGCAGAGGCTCAGTGAGCAGCAGCCGGTGACCGCCTCGTGTGATCACGATGCGCAGGCAGCCGTCGAACTCGCCGCCGCCCCGCTGGGCCAGCAGCTCGGGGATCTCCGTCTCGAGCTCGGCCCGAAAGACGTCGGACAGGCGCAGATTCTGGCCGGAGCGCTCCAGCCGGTCGAGGTGGTCGACGAGCGCGAACGGCCGGCCGTCGTAGACCCGGATCACCTCGAAGGCGCCGTCACCGCGCAAGAGGCCCTCGTCGGTCGCGGGAATAGTCGCCTGCCCGGCCGGCATGATCCGGCCGTCCAGCGACGCCAGCTCGGCGGTGATGGTGGAAGCCTCGGCCACGGAGTCAGTCATCTACATGGGCCGTGTAGGAATCGAACCTACAACCTTGAGATTAAGAGTCTCCTGCTCTGCCAATTGAGCTAACGGCCCCAGAGCTCGCGATTCTAGAAGAGAAGACGCGCCTACTCCGTCGCTCCGGAGGCCACCGCATTGAGGGCCTCCTCGCGCGAGGAGTGGATCGGGAACACGCGGTCGAGGCCGGTGATCTCGAAGATCTTCGTGATGTTGTCGTCGGTGCAGACGAGCGCGAGCGAGCCGCCCGCCGGCCGCAGGCGCTTGACCCCGCCCACCAGCACGCCGAGCGTGGTGGAGTCGATGAACGTGGCCTTCGACAGATCCACGACGATCTGCTTCTTGCCCGACTCGATCAGCTCGACCATGCGCTCCTTGAACTCGGGCGCTGTGTAGAGGTCGACCTCTCCGCCCAGCTCGATCACATGGGTGGAGTCGTCGATCGCCTCGTCTTCGATGTGGAAATTCACGAGTTTGCCTATCGCTTCCTCTGCCTGGGGCCGCCGGGATTGGTGCGTAAGCGTAACGTCAGCCGCTCGGCTGTTGCGCCTTCAGCTGTTGCTTGATCGACTTGGCCTGCTGCTCGGCCTGCTGGCGAACGTCCTTCTTCTGGTCTTTCGGAGCCAGATCCACCGCCTTCTGGGCCGCAAGGTCGGCGGTGCGCTGATCCTTGGCCAGCTGAGCATAGGCCGCGAGCTGCAGGTAGGAGGTCGGGTCGTTCTGGGACTCCGCCACCAGTGATGCGGCCTTCTGGGCCTCCTCGGGCTGGTTGAGCGCTCCCACGTCGTAGATGCGGAGCGCGAACAGCGCGGTGTCGGGGCTCGGGTTCTCCTTCTCGACGTTCACGTAGCGCTGCCAGTAGCTCGCGGCCTTGCGCAGCTCGTCCCTGGAGTCCGCCGAGAACTGCACCGCGCCCTGCGCCTGCTGAGCGGTGGCCAGCTGGTAGTACTCGCGCACGAGCTCCTGGAGCACGGCCGTGTTCTGCGGAGTGCTCTTCAGCCGCTCCTCCTGCTTGTCGATGCGCTCTTCGATGGCATCGTTGCCGGCGCTTCCCCCACCGCTGTCGAAGGCGTTCAGCAGGCCGCCCGACACGTCTCCGCCGATTCCGAACAGCACCAGCCCCCCGCCCATCAGCAGGGCGAGCAGGAGGTACGTGACCTGCACCATGCGGCGGCGCTTGCCTCTTAGGTCGAACAGCACGGGGGGCTTAGGCTAGTGGTTCAGGAACCCTCGGCCGACGCTGTCTGCTGGGTCGCCTCGGGCGCGGGCCGGCCGAGTGCCGAGGCCAGCCAGATGCTCAGCTCGTACAGCACCAGCAGGGGAATCATCTCGAGGATCAGCGTGAGCGGGTCGAGCGTCGGAAGCAGCGCGGCCAGCACCGCGATCACGACGATCGCGTAGCGGCGGTTCTTGCGCAGCTTCTCAGGGCTCGTCAGGCCCAGCCGGCAAGCGGCCACGATTCCGATCGGGATCTGGAAGCCGAGTCCCATTGCCAGCATGAGCAGAGTCACGAACGAGTAGTAGTCGCGGGCCCGGACCTGGGTGTTGAACTCGTCCGAGTTGAAGTTGAGGAGGAACTGCAGCGCCGGGGTGAGCACCACGAAGTAGCAGAACACCACGCCCGCGATGAACAGGACCGGGATCATCCACAGGAGCGGCTTGGCCACGCGCTTCTCCGATGGGCTGAAGGCGGGGAGGATGAAGGCGTAGAGCTGGTACAGGATCACCGGCATCGCGATCAGCAGCGCCGCGTAGGCGGAGTTGGTGAGCGTGGTGTAGAAGGCCTCGGCCGGCGCCAGCGTGATCGGCTCGATCCCGTTGGGCAGAGGAGCGTTGACGATCTCCAGGATCTTGTGGTTCTGCCATCCGGTGAACGCCCACGCCACGCCAAAGGCCAGGGCGCAGAAGATGAGCCGCGAGCGCAACTCGTCGAGATGCTCGACTACAGAGAGCCGGTCCTCGTGTTCTATCGGGCGGAAGCGCCGCACGTACTACGCGGCCGTGGGGGCTAGGACTGCTGCTCGCGCGGCGTGGTCGCCGTGGTCGTCGACGGCTCGGGGTTGTCTCCCACCGTCTTCACCGGCTCGATCTGCTCGTGTTCCTTGTCCTTGCCGGTGACGGAATCCTTGAACTCGCGCATCCCGCGCCCGAGTGACTTGCCCAGATCCGGCAGCCGCTTGGGACCGAAGACGATGAGCACGATTACGAGGACGACGATGATCTCGAGAGGCCCAGGGGTCCACATGGTCTACCTCATGGTAGCGGCGCCGGCTAATCCCGCTTGCCGAAGTTGAGATAGAAGCGGCTGGGGGTCGGCTCCGCCTGCCCCTGGTACTTGGAGCCGGTGTCGCGTGAGCCGTAGGGACGCAGCACCGGTCCGTCCATCCGCATGAAGGAGATCTGGCCGATCGGCATGCCCTCGTAGATCGTGATCGGGAGATTGGCGACGTTCGAGAGCTCGAGGGTGAGGTTGCCCGAGAAGCCGGAGTCCACGAAGCCCGCCGTCGAGTGGATCAGCAGCCCGAGCCGGCCCAGACTGGACTTGCCCTCCAGGCGCGCCACGAGGTCGTCCGGCAGGGTCACGCGCTCCAGGGTCTGGCCGAGCACGAACTCGCCCGGGTGGAGGATGAAGGGCTCGCCCCCGTGCACCTCCACCAGCTCGGTGAGGTCCTCCATCGGCTGGCGCACGTCGATGTAGGGGTAGCGGGCGTTGTGGAACACGCGAAAGCGGCTGTCCACGCGCACGTCCACGCTGGAGGGCTGAACGAGGCTCTCGTCGAACGGCTCGATCACGATGCGCTCGGCCTCGATCTCGGCCAGGATGGTGCGATCGCTGAGTACCACGGGCCGCAGCAGTGTAGTGGCGTGTGCGCCACCACACAGAGTCTTCTGTGACCGATCGCATCCAATTCGGCCCTCAGGTCGTAAGTAATTACGGCTGGACCGGTTGGACTCCCGAAAGCGGCAAGAAATTTTCTTTCAAGTTCGGCCGTGGGGTGCCGATACCGGGAGCAAGAGGATGCGAGAAATGGACAGCCACGAAGAACAAACCCATTATGTGAAGCGCGTGGTTCTCCCCAGCGGGAAGACCATCGAGGTCGTCTACTTCAAGGACGACGACGCTCAGATTCCCGCCCGCATCGAGCCGCAGGCTCCCGAGCATCCCCCCGCCGAGCCGCACCAGGAGCTGCACGTGTGCCTCGAGTGCTCCTCGGAGCTCGTCCATCCCGTGACCTGGGACGAGGCCGGCCCGGACAACTGGACCGTCCTGCTGCACTGCCCCAACTGCGACATCTACCGCGAGGGCGTGTTCACCCAGGCCAACGTGGAGGAGCTCGACGAAGAGCTCGACCGTGCCGGCGACGCGCTCGCCCGCGACTACCAGAAGGTGCTCCGCGCCAACATGGGCGAGGAGATCGAGCGCTTCATCGGGGCGCTCACGGCGGACGCGATCCTGCCCGAGGACTTCTGAGCCCGAACGGCCCGCTCAGGCGAGCCGTTTGAGGCCCAGTCCCTTGAAGAACGTGTAGCTGAACGTCCCGTCGGCCTCGGTCGTGCGGTGGAGGGCCTGTACACCCGCGTCGAAGGTCGCGGGCTCGATCAGGCCCGCGGCCAGCGCCGGCTCCCGGACTCCCTCGATCATCGCCGTGAAGGTCTTCCTCGTAAAGCCGTCCACGAGCTCGGGACGGCTGGCGTCCACGTACACCATCCGCGGCGAGACCCGAACCTCGGCCAGACCGGCGTCCACCATCAGCGGATAGAGCTCCCGGCCGATGAGCGAGTTTCCCCCGCCCCTGCTCTGCAGCTCGATCTGGCAGCGGATCGCCGCGTGCGCCGCGGCGCTGTCGGGGTGGAAGTAGGCGGATCCGTGATCGCCCTCGATAACGGTCACCGTCCCGCCCGGCCTGAGCAGGCCGGCCAGTGCCCGCAGCGCCTCGACCGGCCGTGGAAGGTGCTCGAGCACGAAGCAGACGAAGACGTGGTCGAACGATTCGGCGTCGAAGGGCAGGCGAAGGATGTCCGCCTCCCGGAACTCGACGTTGGTCAGTCCGGCGCGCTCGGTCCTGCGCCGCGCCTCGGCGATCGAGTCCGCCGAGATGTCCACCGACGTGAAGGCTGCGCCGGGACTGCGGCTCGCGAGCGGGATCGTCTGAGCGCCCACGCCACAGCCGGCCTCGAGGACCCCGCTGCCGCGGGGATACGCGGTGTCGTGGTGCAGGAGCTCGACCAGCGTGCCCGCCTGATCGCGCAGGCGCTCGTTCTCGCGCGGGTCGTAGCCGTGTACGTAGGTATCGCCCACGGCACGCGGCTCAGGCGTAGCGCTCCACGACGCCGTCGGCCACCAGCTCGAGTGCCCGCCGGCGCTCACCCGACAGGTCGAGGCCCGCCAGGTCCTCCTTGGCCGCGGCCACCTCGGCGAGCGCCCGGCTGCGCGCCTCCTCGAGCGCCCCGGTGGCCGCAATCCGGGCGCACACCGACGCCGCCTGCTGCGGTCCGGTGACCTCGGCGCGGAGATCGAGCGCGGCGAGCCCGGGGTCGCGGCCGCGGGCCAGGATGAGCGGCAGGGTCACGGTGCCGTCGAGCAGGTCCGTGCCGCGCGGCTTGCCCGTGCGCTCGATCGGGCCGGACACGTCGAGCACGTCGTCGAGCATCTGGAACGCAAGCCCGATTCGCCCGCCGAACTCCCCCAGCGGCGGCGCGAGGTCGGCCCGCCCGCCCACGAGAGCACCCAGGCGGCAGGAGGCCTCGAACAGGCTGGAGGTCTTCAGGCGGCAGCGCTCGAGGTAGCGCTCCGGGGTCACCTCGGGGCTCCAGGCGTCCGCACGCTGCACGAGCTCTCCGCGAGCCAGCGCCGAGGAGGCCGCGGACAGGGCGCTCACCGCCTGCTCACCGCCGGGCCGCGCCAGCTCGGCGAACGCGCGCGAGAAGAGCAGGTCGCCGGTTGCGGTGGCGGCCCGCCGGCCCGCTGCCGCGAACACCGTGGGGTGCCCGCGGCGCAGCTCCGCCCGGTCCAGGACGTCGTCGTGCACCAGGGTCGCCATGTGCAGCAGCTCGACGGACGCCGCGGCCGCCACGAGCTGCTCCGGGTCACCCGCGCCGCACAGGAAGACGAGAATCGGCCGCAGGCGCTTGCCTCCGGCTGCCAGCGTGCCCTCGGCGTGGCCGGCGAGAACCTCGCCGTAAGTCCCGGCCACCGCGGCGAGCCGCTGCTCGGTCTCGTCGAGCAGTCGCGTTAGCTCGGGACCGCCGGCGGCCAGCACCGCTCCCAGCTGGGCCTGTGTGGTGTTCACGTGGGCCGTGTGCCCGAGTGGAGGGCGATGATCCCGCCCGCGGTCAGGATCCAGCGCACGTCGGTGAGGCCCGCTGAGGTCATCCGGGCCGCCAGCTCCTCAGGCCCGGGAAACCGCCGTACGCTCGAGGGCAGGTAGACGTAGGCGTCGGGTTCGCTGGACAGCCGTCCCAGCCAGGGCACGATGCGGTCGAACCAGGCCCGGAAGAACCAGGACAGCGGCGGGCGCTCGGGAGTGGTGATCTCGAGCACCACCACGCGGCCGCCGGGCCGGGTCACCCGCGCCATCTCCCGCAGTCCCTGATCGAGGTCCCCGAAGTTGCGAGCGCCGAAGCCCACGGTCACGGCGTCGAAGCCGCCGTCCTCGTAGCGCAGGGCGAGCGCGTCCCCCTCCTCGAATGTGATCTCCGGCCGCTTGGCCCGCGCAACATCGAGCATCGCGTGCGAGAAGTCCATACCGGTCACGGTCGCGCCCCGGGCGGCCAGCTCGATCGCCAGGTCACCTGTGCCGGTGGCCACGTCGAGGGCACGGGAACCGGGACCGACGCGGGCCAGGTCCACCGCGCGCTCGCGCCAGCGGTGATGCATCCCGGCCGTCATCACCGAGTTCATGCGGTCGTAGCCGCGGGCGACCCGGTCGAACATCACCCGCACCTGCGTGGCGGGCAGCGTGCCGGAGGCGGGGCCGGCCCCGCTCATGGCTACTCCTCGCCCTTGAGGGACGCCACGTACTCCACCAGCTTGTCGAACTGCTCCGGGTTCTTGTCCTTGAGCGACTGGAAGGAGGGCATGGGCGAGGTGGGGTTGACGAGCGTACGGGCGATCGCCTGCGGACCCAGGCGGGCGCCGATCTCGGTGAGATTCGGCCCGAGGGCGCCACCGTTCTCGCCGATCTTGTGGCAGGCGAGGCAGCCCGAGGACGCGGTGATCTCCTTGCCCTCCTCGTACTGGGGCGCCGTCGCGAGATCGATCTGTGTTGGTGAGCCCGCGACCGCGCCGAGGATCGTGAGGTAGGCCATCGCCGCGATGGTCGCGATGCCGGCCGCAACGGCGATCGGCCGGCGCAGCGGATTGCGCTGCGGGCTGCGGTCGTAGAACGGCAGCAGGAGCAGAAGGACGAGGCACAGGGTGGGGATCCCGACGGTGGCGAGGAACACCAGCGCCGGCGGCTTGACCACGCGCAGCAGCTCGAAGAGGAAGAAGAAGTACCACTCCGGCCGCGGTGTGTAGGTGGTCGTGGTCGGGTCCGCCTTGGGGCCGAGCTCGGCGCCGAAGAGGATCGACAGGGCGATGATCACGAACAGGACCACGCACGCCATGAGCGAGTCCTTGGCCACCGCGTAGGGGAAGAACGGCTTCCCCTGGTTCTTCAGGATCGAGTACTCGCGGAGGTACTGGTCACGTTCGCGTGCGTTCACGAGATCACGGCCTCAGATCTCCTCGCGAAGGAGATCCTTCTTCTCAGCCTTGAGCCACGGCGGGGCGGTGGTGCCGAGCTTGGCCACGAGGTAGAGGTGCGCGCCGATCAGCGCGGCTATCAACCCGGGTATGGCGAGCATGTGTAACGCATAGAAACGCGAGATCGTGGTGGGCCCGAATTCCGCCCCCGCCCGGAGGAAGTCGGCCAGGTAGGGACCCACGATCGGCCCCGAGGCGTTGATGTTCACCGCTACTACCGTGGCCCAGAAGGAGCGCTGGTCGAAGGGCAGGAGATAGCCGGTGAGGCCCATGGCCAGCGTGAGCACGAGCAGCACCACGCCGATCACCCAGTTCAGCTCGCGCGGATACTTGTACGCGCCGAAGAAGAAGGTCCGGGCCATGTGCAGGAAGATCAGGATGATCATCACCGACGAGCCCCACTTGTGCATTCCGCGCACGAACTCGCCGAGGAACACCTCGTTGGTGATGCGCGACGCCGACTCGTAGGCCCGCGTCGGGTCCGGCTCGTAGTACATGGCCAGGAACACGCCGGTCACGGCCTGCGACAGGAAGGCGAACAACGTGGCCGAGCCCAGCGTGTAGAACCAGTTGGTGCCCTTCGGGACCTTGCGGAACAGCAGGAAGCGCAGGAAGGGCGAGACGCCGGTGCGCTCCTCGACCCAGCCGATCGCGCTGGCGGTGCCCTCGGTGGCGACGTCCTTGACCGTGGGCTTGGGCGGCGCCACCACGGCGCCGTTCCCGCCATTCGCGCCGTTGCGGCGCTTGCCGTTCCCGTTGCCGCCTCCGTTCTCTCCGGGGCGGGCGGGCTTGGGACGCAGTGCTCTGGGAAGCGGTGGGGTCATGTGGTCGGCCTCGACGGGTAGAGGTACTGCCAGAGCCCGTCGAGATGGTTCGACGGGTCACGCGGAGCGAAGCGCTCGAGCTCTGAGTTCAGCGAGAAGCGGTCACCGATCTCCACGCGACTGGCGGTGACCCTGGTGTAGAAGCGGTCCAGCGGCCGCACCGGCGGGCCGCCCTCGACCTGGCCCTCGAAGCCGTAGACCCCGCCGTGGCAGGGACACACGAACTTGCCGGAGGCCTGGATGTAGCGGACCGGGCAGCCGAGATGAGCACAGCGCGTGGAGATCGCGACGAAGGGCTGCGAGTCCTGTCCCTTGATCACCTTGTCGCGCTCGGGGTTGAACTTGCGCACGTAGATGGTGGTCTTGCCGGCCTCGCCGATGGCGGCGTCGATGTTGATCACCCGCGGCCGGTAGGTGTCCTCATTGAAGTCCTCCGCCGGACCCACGTCCTGCCAGCGTGTGGGCAGGCTGTCCTCGAACACCGGGCCGAGGGCAAAGCCGAGCCCGGGCAGGGCGAACGCCATCGTCGCGATACCGCCCGCGGCCAGCGCCGTGCCGGTCATGAGGCCGCGGCGGGTCACGGTCTCGCCCTCGAAAGCGCCCGCCACACCACGCTCGCTGGTGTATCGAGACTTCTTGGCTGGCTTTACAGGTTCGTCGGCCACAGCGGTCAGAGCGGATTGTCCCGCCCGATGAAGGGTAGTGCCAACTTGGTTACGTAGCGCACGATTGGCGCTATCAACTATGGGGGCGGCGGGAGCCTATCGTGGCGCCGTTCGCCAGGGCCGCTGCGCTGGCCGCCCACAGGGTTTCGGCGTCCTCCGGGCGTCCCTCCGCGTGAGCCTGGGCGCTGGCCGAGATCAGGTCCGCCAGCTCGGCCACCGCCTCCAGGTCGCCCGCCTGCGCCAGCCGCGACAGCCCGAGCGCGTACAGGGCGTCGCCGGCCAGCAGGCGCAGATCCTCGTCCATGTCCGTGAAGGCCCGCGAGCTGCCGTAATGCAGCAGGTAGCCCTCGTACACGGCCTCCAGCACGAACGGCCGCTCGCCCGGGGCAGCCAGCTCGTCGAAGCGGCCCGGACCCGGATCGGCGGCGGCATGCCGGGCTACGGCGGGATCGGAGGCGGCCACCACCTCGGCCAGCAGGCTCACCCGAGCACCTCGCGCAACGCCTCGCCGGCCGCCTCGAGGGTGTGCCGCAGATCGGACTCGCCGTGGGCGAGCGACGGGAACCACGCCTCGAACTGGGACGGTGGGAGGTAGACGCCGCGGTCGAGCATCGCCCGGCAGAACGCGCCGTAGGCCTCGAGGTCGCAGGCCCGGGCGCCCTCGTAGTCGTGCACCGGAGACTCCGAGAAGAACAGGGTCACAAGTCCGGTGGCGGCGCTCACGCTCACCGGCAGGCCCGCGCCGGCTTCCTTCAACCCGTCCGCCAGCGCCCGCGTGGTGAGATCGAGGCGCGTATACGCGGGCTCGTCCAGCAGCCGCAGCGTGGCCAGCCCGGCGGCCGTGGCCAGGGGATTGCCCGAGAGCGTGCCGGCCTGGTAGACGTCGCCGGCCGGCGCCACACGCTCCATCAGCTCGCGCGGCCCGGCGTATGCGGCGGCGGGCAGCCCTCCGCCGATCACCTTCCCCAGCACGGTGAGGTCGGGGGTCACGCCCTCGCGCTGCTGGGCGCCGCCCGGCGCCACCCGGAAGCCGGTGATCACCTCGTCGAACACGAGCAGCGTGCCGGCGGCGGCGCTGGCCTCGCGCAGGAAGCTGAGGAAGCCGGGCTCGGGCGCGACCAGGCCCATGTTGGCCGGGTAGGGCTCGCACAAGAGCGCCGCAACGTCACCGCCGGCCAGGGCACGCTCCACGCCGGCGCGGTCGTTCCAGGGCACCACCAGCGTGTCCGCCGCCTGTGCCGCGGTCACGCCAGGGCTGGCGGGGATGCCGGCGGTGGCCAGACCCGAGCCGGCGTCGGCCAGAAGGCCGTCCACGTGGCCGTGGTAGGCGCCGGCGAACTTCACGACGCGGTCGCGTCCGGTGGCCGCCCGGGCCAGCCGCACGACGCTCATGGCCGCCTCGGTGCCGGACGAGGTCATGCGCATCATCTCGGCCGAGGGGATACGCGCCACCACCTCTGCCGCCAGCTCCACCTCGGCCTCGGTGGGCGCTCCGAAGCTCGTGCCCGCCGCCGCGGCCGTCTCCACCGCGGCCACCACCTCGGGCCGGGCGTGGCCCGCGATCAGCGGCCCCCACGACATCACCCAGTCGACGTAGCGGTTGCCGTCCACGTCCGTGAGCTCGGCGCCCTCGCCACGGGCCACGAACAGCGGATCGCGGCCGATCGAGCGCATCGCCCGGACGGGGGAGTTGACCCCGCCGGGCATCAGCCCCAGCGCGCGCTCGTAGAGGTCAGCCGAGCGCGTGGAGGCGGCTATCCCGCGTGCTCCGCTTCCCACTGGCGGTGAGCGTCGGTGAAGTAGCGCAGGCGGACCTTCTTGAACTCGGTGGAGGAGTAGAGCGTGCGCCGGTCCTCCACCCCCGTGTCCTCGGCGATCGAGTCGAGGATCGCGTCGCACTCCTCCTTGGAGCGCCCGTGGGCCATGGTGAACACCGAGTAGGGCCAGTCCGCGTAGGTCGGCCGCTGATAGCAGTGCGAGATGCCGCGGAAGGAGGCCATGCGCGGGCCCAGCTCGAGGACACGCTCCTCGGGCACCCGCCAGACGCCCATGCCGTTGGCCGAGAAGCCGGCCCGCCGGTGGAACAGGATCGCCGCCACCCGCCGAAGCGCGCGCCTCTCTCGCAGGGACTCGAGCCGCGCGAACAGCTCTTCCTGGCCGATTCCGAGCTCGCTCGCCCCCGCCGCATAGGGCTCCGGCGTGACCTCCATCGGCCCCTGGGTGGCGCGGATCAGGGCCACGTCCTCGTCGGACAGCTCGATCGGCTCGGGCTCGCGGTACTCGCTCTGCTCTGCGACCGCCGCCAGGGCGTCGGTGCCCTGCTCCATCTCCAGATCCATACGGATCTTGAACAGACGCAGGGTGGGCAGCTGGCGCACCGACTCCGCGCCGGTGAGCCGCTCGAGTAGCGCGAGCGTGCCCTGGAGGCCGAGCTCCGAGCCCGGCTCGGTGGCGATCGTGAACCAGAGGTTGAAGTCGTGGTCGCGCAGGTAGTTGTGCGACACGCCGGGGTGCGAGTTGATGATCTTCGCGGCGCGCCAGGGATTCTCGGCGTCCACACGCGCCGCCACCAGCATCGACTTGTAGCCGAGCACTCGCGTGTCGAAGATCGGCGTGATCTCGCGGATGATGCGCTCGTCGAGGAGGCGGGCGGTGCGGGTGAGCACCTCGTCCTCGCTCACCTCCGCCAGGCCGGCCACGTGCGCGAACGGGCGCTCGGCCAGCGGGAAGCTCCCCTGCAGGAGGTTCAGCAGCCGCTTGTCGAGGTCGTCGAGCGGGACGGCGGAGCCGCCCTTGCGGCTGCGGACCTTGGCTACCGGCTGAGCCATCGGGCCGCGTCCTTGGCGTGATAGGTGATCACGAAGTCGGCGCCGGCGCGCCGGATGGCGGTCAGGCTCTCGAGCACGAGCGCCTGCTCGTCCACGTACCCCGCCGCGGCGGCCGCCTTGACCAGCGCGTACTCGCCGCTCACGTTGTAGGCCGCCACCGGCACCCGGGTGGCGTCCTTCACGCGGCGGATCACGTCGAGGTAGGGAAGCGCGGGCTTGACCATCACCACGTCGGCGCCCTCCTCCACGTCGAGCAGCGCCTCGCGCACCGCCTCGTCGGCGTTGGCCGGATCCATCTGGTAGCTACGCCGGTCGCCGAAGGCCGGCGTGGCGTCCGCCGCCTCGCGGAAGGGTCCGTAGAACGAGCTCGCGAACTTGGCCGAGTAGGCCACGATCGGCAGATCCTTGTGGCCCTCGGCGTCGAGCTGTGAGCGCAGGGCGCCCACTCGGCCGTCCATCATGTCGCTCGGCGCCACGGCATCCGCGCCCGCGCGAGCGTGGGAGATGGCTACGCGCGCGAGCAGCTCCAGCGTCAGGTCGTTGTCGATCTCGCCGTCCTCGAGCACCACGCCGCAATGTCCGTGTGACGTGTAGGAGCACAGACATACGTCGGTCATCACCACGAGCTCGGGATGGGCGTCCTTGATCGCGCGCACCGCGAGCTGCACCACGCCCTCGTCGTCGTAGGCACCCGAGCCCTGCTCGTCCTTCTCGGCGGGCACGCCGAAGAGGAGCACGGCGGGGATGCCCAGCGCCTGGGCCTCGCCGGCCTCCTCGACCGCGTGCGAGATCGCCATGCGGTCCACGCCCGGCATCGCCTCCACCGGCGTGCGGCCCTCGCCCAGCTGGACGAACATCGGCAGGACCAGGTCCGCGGGGGTGAGCCGGGTTTCGCGCACGAGCTCGCGCAGTACGCCGGTCTTGCGAAGGCGGCGCAGGCGTGTGGCGGGGAAGGCCATCTGCGTGATGAGTCTAGGCCCCGGCGTGGGGTGGGGCCGCGCCCACTACGCGAACCGCACGAGCGCCAGCCGCGCGAGCCCGCCGAACACCACGAACAGCAGCGCCAGGTGCAGCAGCGGTCCCGCCAGGCCGCCGGCGTCGTTGAGCGCCGCGTCGAGCGCGTCGAGCGTGGGCTTGAAGGGGAAGGCGGCCGAAACCACCCGGATCACGTCGTACAGCGCGGGCGCCACCGCACCGGAGGGCACGAGCGCGAGGAAGGCCAGTGGCAGGCACAGCATGAACGCCAGCAGCGAGGCCGCCCGCACCTCGCGCGTGAGCGCGCCTATCGCGAGCCCGAGCGCCGCGAAGGCCAGCGCGCCGGCGGCCAGAGCCACCAGCCACAGCGGAAAGCGGCTCCAGTCGAGGTTCACGAACAGGCCGAGGCCGGCGAGCATCAACAGCGACACCGCCACCGAGCACACCGCGGACAGTCCGGCCTTCTCGACCAGCAGACCCGTCCGCGAGACGAGGCCGCGCACCAGGCGCGAGAAGGCATTCTCCTCGCGCTCAAGCGCGAGCGTGCCGGCGGCGAGGAGCAGGGTGATGAACATCAGGGAGACGGCCACGGCCAGGGCGATGCCGAAAGAGTCGAGCGAGGTCGAGCCGCCGTTCAGGGCTCTCGCCTTGACCTGCAGCGGCTCTCCGACCACTCCCAGCACCTCGTCCGAGAAGGACAGGTTCTCGCGGGCCAGCTCGGCGAAGGCGATCACGCGGTCGATCTCGTCCCGCTCGGGCGAGCCGGCGGGCAGATCGGCGCGCGCGGACTTGAGGATGGTCTCCGACTTCTGCAGCCCCAGCACCGAGAAGTCCTGCCCCAGGAAGGTGTACTCGCCTCCGTCGGAGATCAGGTCGAGCAGCTGCAGAGCCTCCTCGGCCACTCGCTTGGTGAGCGCGGCGTTGGCCTTCTGCACCTGCGCCGTGATGGTGTTCTCCACGAACTGGCGCTTGGCGGGATCCTCGGCGTTGTAGACCACCTCCACGGTGCCCGGCTTGAGCCCGGACTGGAGGTTCGTGGCCAGGTCGTCCGGGATGATCAGCGCCCCGAGCACCTCGCCGTCCTTGACCTTCTGGATCGCGTCCTCCCGGCTGTCCGTCTGGACCGGCTCGATCGCGTCGAAGAGGCGCTGTCCCTCCCTGGCCAGGTCGATGTCACGCCCGCCCAGCTCGATCTGCGCGGGCCGCCCGGCCAGCCCGTTGTAGATGGCCACCTCCGGCTTGTCCGGACCCTTGGAGATGGCGAAGCCGATCAACACGGCGATCACGATCGGGTAGAGCACGAGCAACGCCACCAGCAGCGGCGAGCGGCGCAGGATGCGCAGGTCCTTTTGCAGCAGCCAGAGCACAGGAGCGCCTCAGTGGCCCCGCTGGTGCAGGAACTGGACGAAGGCCTGCTCGAAGTCGAGGCCGGTGGTGCCCGTGGCCCGCTCGAGCTCGCGCGGTGGTCCGGCGAACACGTTCTCGCCATCAGCCAGCACGATCAGCCGGTCGGCGTAGCGGTCGGCCTCCTGGATGTGGTGGGTGGCGTAGAGGACGGTGGTCCCCTCCCCGGCGAGGCGGAGGATGAACTCCCAGAGACGCTCGCGCTGGCGCGGATCGAGAGCCGAGCTCGGCTCGTCGAGGAGCAGCACCTCCGGCTCGGCGAGCAGGCCGATGGCGATGTTCACGCGCTGACGGTTGCCGCCGGACAGCGTGCCCACCAGATCGCCGGCGCGATCACCCAGGCCGGTCAGGTCGAGCATCCGCGCGACGGTCTCGCGCAGGTCCTCACAGCGCTCGAGGCGCCCGAACAGGGTGAGGTTCTCCTCAACGGTCAGCTTCGAGTAGATCGCCGCCTGCTGCGGAACCCAACCGAGATCGGCTGCGGCCTCCACGCGGCCCTCGTCGGGCTGCTGGATGCCGGCGAGGATCGAGAGCAGCGTGGTCTTGCCCGCGCCGTTGGGGCCGATCACGGCCATCAGCTCCCCGCGACCGGCGCTCAGCGAGACGCCCTTCAGGGCCACGCGCTCGCCGTAACGCTTGACGAGATCGTGGGCGGCGATGGTCGTCGCCGCCTGCGTGCCGGTTTCCACCGCGCGCAGATTGGCAGAATCGCGAAGCGTGAAGCTTCTTTTCGTCGGCGACGTGGTGGGCGGCCTCGGCCGCCGCACGCTCGCTGCTCTGCTGCCCGGCCTGCGCGAAGAGCACCGGCCCGACTTCGTGGTCGTCAACGGCGAGAACGCCGCCGGCGGGGTGGGCATCACCGAGAAGACCGCCCGCGAGCTGCTCGAGACCGGGGCCGACGCGATCACCCTGGGCAACCACGCCTACCGCCACCGTGAGGTCTACGGCTTCCTCGACCGCGAGGAGCGGATCGTGCGGCCCGCCAACTATCCGAAGGGCAGTCCCGGCCGCGGCCACACCGTTGTGGAGTCGAACGGGCGGCGCCTCGGCGTGATCAATCTGTCCGGGCAGGTGTTCCTCGACGCCGTGCGCTCACCCTTCGCCGAAGCCGACGCCCTGTTGGCCGAGCTGCGCAGCCGGGCCGACTCCCTGCTGATCGACATGCACGCCGAGGCCACGAGCGAGAAGGTGGCGATGGGCTGGCACGTGGACGGCCGCGCCACGGCCTGCCTCGGCACTCACACACACGTACCCACCGCCGACGCCCGCGTGCTCCCCGGGGGCACCGCCTACGTGACCGACGTGGGCATGACGGGACCGCGCGGCGGCGTGATCGGGGTCAAGCGCGAACAGGCGCTGGAGCGCTTCCAGACGCTCACCCAGGTGCGCTTCGAGACGTCCGCCGAGGACCCGTGGCTGAACGCGGTGCTGGTGGAGGCCGACGACTCCGGGCGTGCGACGGGCATCCTCCAGCTGCTCGTGCCGCTGGAGACGGACCGCCCGGCTCGCTAGACGGCCACCAGCTCTCGCTCGGGTGCAGGCGCGGGCGGCTCCCGCCGCGGCTGGACGTGGTGTGCCGCCATCAGCGCGACGAGCACGAACGGCACGAACCAGACTATGTAGAGGTAGAACCAGTAGGACGCGGTGAGCTGCACGGCGATCAGCACGGCAGCGCCGAGCGCCGCCAGCTCCCGTGGTCCGGGACGGCGCGGAACGAAGGCCACGAGCAGCGCCAGGCCCACCGCCGCAGCCTTGACGATCGTCTGCAGCCAGCCGAGTGAATCCACCTGGCCCCAGACGCTGAACGGCGACGGGCGGCCGGCCTGGTAGCCGACCGTGCGGTCGTAGAGCTCGCGCAGCCCGCCGTCGGGAACGAACGGCAGCACGGCGACCGCGAGGGTGAGGCAGAGAACGGCCACGAACACCAGTGGCGCCCGGCGCGTGAACAGCGGCGCCAGCGCTAGCGTGGCGAACTTCGCCGCTGCGCCGAGGCCCACCGCCAGCGCGGTGAGGGCGCCCGAGGCTCTCCGGCCGGGAATGGTCAGGGCGAGCATCGCCCCCACGCAGGCGAGTGCGACCAGCGAGTCGTTGGCGTTCGTCTCGAGCACGAACGACGTGTAGGGGTAGGCCGCCCATGCGTAGGCCAGCGCGAGGCCGAGCGCGAAGCCGTCGCGGCCGGGACGCAGCCGCCGGCCGAGGAGGAACAGCCCGCCCATCACCAGCAGGTCGAAGCTGATCGCGGCCCCGTGGGCAGCGGGCAGGTCGTCCCAGCGCCCGCTCCAGCGCAGGACCTGCTCGAAGGGCACGTAGAGCAGGTAGTTGACCGGCCCGTAGGTGTCGCCGTGCTCCACGTCCTTCGAGAAGCCCTCGCCGTAGAGCTCGTCGCCGTCCACGATGCGGTCGGCGCCGATCACGCCCGCATAGCCCACGTCGATCACGTTCGAGTTGGTCACGTTGAGACCGATGCGAAACGCGCCCACGAACACGAGCAGCACGGCCAGCGCCACCAGCGACACGTGCGGCAGGAGCGGACCGGAGCTCACGCGGCCACGGAAGCCGGCCATGAGCATGCGGACCAGCAGGTACAGCAGCACCGGGTAGACGAGCGGCGCCGAGAGCCCGATCTCGCCGCGGTTGAAGAAGACGTGCGAGATCCCGAACGCGAGCATCACCAACAGGTCGAGGTGAAGCAGCCGGAAGGGGCGGCGCACGTCGAAGAAGGGCGCTATGAACAGAAGACAGAGCGGAATCCACACGTAGGGCGCGTTCAGCTTGCGGCCGAAGGCCCCCTCGTAGCCGCGCGCCATCCGCCACGCCACCTGGTCGCCCGACCACTGCTCGACGATCGCCCCGCTGCGGTCGTCCACCTGGACCTGCACGACCTCGTCGCCGTCCCGGAAGAAGCTCACCTGCCAGCGCCCCACGCCCCTGGTGTAGGCCGTGGGGTCGAGTGGGCCATCGGCCCGCGCCTCGCGAACCTTCTCGGCCCGCTTGGCAATCCTCTCCGCCTGCCGGGCGCTGCGCTCGAAGAAGCGCGGCGGCTCGGTCTGCGAACTGGGCAGCTCGGGGTCGACGGCGTAGGCCGTGGCGGGCAGCCCCAGGACCGCCGCCGCCACGGCGGCCACCAGGGCGAGCCTCAGTCGCGCGAGAGCTCGATCTGGAAGCTCCACATCTTGTTCCCGAGGAAGTTGAGCGGAGTGGCCGCGACGATCGAGATCGCCTGGGCGGGCAGCTCGGCCACGCCGGCCACGCTGACGAGGACCTCCAGAATGGCCGCCGCGACCAGGAACGCGATCACGCTGATCGTGAAGAAGCGGGCGGCCTGGAAGCCGGCGTGCCCCCCGCGCGCCCTGAAGGTCCAGTGGCGGTTCCACCAGAAGTTGTTGGTCACCGCCGCGACGAAGGCGACGGTGGCGGCCACCAGGTGGTGGAGGTCGAGGACCTCCACGCACAGCGCGAACACGCACAGGTTGACCACGTAGCCCGAGGCCCCGACCATGCAGAACTTGGCCAGCTGCCACCAGTTGTGTGGCTTGCGCATCCCCGCGCGCACGCGCAGGTGTACCGGGTGCGAGCGCTCGGCGACCGGGGCGTTGGCCTCGTCAGTCACCCGGCCGAGGGTACACCGAAGTGTCCCAGCACCAGTGGTGTCACGTCCGTGAGCGACCAGCTCTCGCGTTCGGGCGCATCGAGCCCGCAGAGGAGCAGCACACCCTCGGAATCGTCGCGGTGAAGCGCTCCGTGGCTGCCCCCGCCCACGTGATGGGCGCCGCCCCAGTCGGCGAACTCGGCGCCGGGCGCGGCCGAGACCAGCACGTCGCCCGCGTGCGGGCATCGCAGCGCGGACCAGATGCGCCCGAGCGCGTCCGGGTAGTCCTCGCTGCTCACCTCACCCGCCACCGTCTCGAGCGCCAGCGCGGCCTCGCGGCCCTCCAGCTCCCAGCCTGCTCCCCGTGCGTCGCTCAGCTCCGACCCGGGCCGGAAGCGCAGCGCGCCCGCGTCCGAGCGCACCGCCGCCCAGCCGTCCTCGCGCCAGATCGTCAGGTCCACGCCCGGAAGCTCCGAGAGCGTGTCGACCACCCGCGGGACGAGCTCCTCGCGGCGCGCCTCCTCGAGCACGTAGACGGCGCCCGAGCGCGCCGACGGACACACCGCCAGCTCGGCCTCCACCGGCGCCGGATCGGCGGGCAGAAGGACCCGCTGGTCCCCGAACGCCTCGGCGAGGTTGACGCTCTCCTCGATCGGCACCTGTGAGTGGTCGGACATCACGATCACCGCGTGCTGCTCCAGGAACGCCTCGGTGCCGCCCGCCACGTGCATGATGCGCTCGAGCGCCTGGTCGGCGTCGGCGATCGAGTCGACCTGGCCGTCGGGACCGACCTTGTGCGAGTGAGTGTCGTTGTCGGGCAGCGAGAACAGGAGGAAGTCGAACAGGTCGTTCTCCACCAGGTAGGCGCCCACGCAGCCCGTGTGCCGGTCGCGCTGCCCCGGCATTCCGAGCGCGGACGTGCAGCCGGTGTTGCGCGAGTCGAACAGGTCGGCGTAGAAGAGCTCGCCGGGTCCCCAGACCGGGTGGCGAAACTGCGCCGCCTCGGCTATGCGGCGGTAGACGCTCACGCCCGAGGGCTCGTGCCGCGTGCGCCCGCGGTAGATCAGGTAGGTGGTGCAGGCCGTGCGCAGGCCCGCGTCGTCGAGGTGCTCGAACACCGTCCTGTGCGCGCGGGTGAGATGCGCCAGGTTCATGTTGTAGACCGTGTCGTAGAGCGAGCGGACTACGCCGAACGCGCGCGTGGCCGGGAACGACGAGCCGTACTCCACGTAGCGCTCTTCGCCGCGGTGGTACCAGTTCATCGACGGGATGTGGTGCTGGGCCGGCCCGCATCCGGTGGCGATCGCGGCGGACGCGACGGGCGTGACCGAGGGAAAGGTCGACACGCAGTCGCGGATATAGGTGCCGCGATTCACCAGCGCCGCCAGCGCCGGTGCGCGACCCTCGTCGATGGCCAGATCGAGCATCTCCGGCTTGAGCGAGTCGATCACCGCCAGGACGAGCTTCTTGGGCTTGGCGGCCACGTGCGTTAGCGCAGAATCCGCAGGCCGGCGTACTTCTCGCCCTCGCGCCGCCGCCCGCCGGCCAGCAGCACCACGAAGCCGATCAAGGCCAGGAACGACAGCGGCGGGACGAAGATGGCCAGCGCCGCGAGCGCGAGCGCCGCGATGTCCGCGTAGACCGTGATCAGCGCGGCGGCCCCGCTGTCGAGGCGGGTGCGAGCGCGTTCGACCAGGCCACCGATGGCGAGCCAGCCCAGCGCGGCGCACAGCGGACCGGCCACCAGGCCGATCCAGCTGGCCTCACCGCCGTCGGCCAGCGCTCCCGCGAACAGGAGCGCGCCCAGGACCACACCCACGATGCCGCTGAAGATCACGACCGGGCGGCGGCCCTGGCTCCCGGACGCACCGGCCTCCGATCGCTCCAAGCCGTAGGCGGCGAGGCCCACCAGCAGAACAGCGCCGAGGAAGACCGGGGACTCCAGGAAGCTCCAGTCGGTGCCGCTGAAGTCGATCCCCGTGTCGGACCGTGCGAGCGCACCGGTGAGGAGCGGCGGCAAATAGGGCCGCACGCCCGTGGCGCTGGCGAGTCCCGCGCCCGTGCCGATGTCCATGAAGACGCTCATGTGCCGCTGAGAGGGTCGGTACCCTGCGGCCGGTGACGATAGCCCACGAACGGTCTGCGGCCGCGAGCCCGCGGCGCCGATGAGCATCTCCCGCGATCTCGAGCGCTACGCCGGGCTCTTCGCATCGCGAACCAAGGTCATGAAGTCGTCCGCGATGCGCGACCTCATGGCGGTCACGGCCCGCCCGGAGGTCATCTCGCTTGCCGGTGGGCTGCCTGACACCGGGACCTTCCCGCCCGAGACCTTCGCCGCCGTGGCACAGCGGATCGCCGCCGAGTCGTGCGCCAAGGCCCTGCAGTACGGACCCACCGAGGGGCTGCCCGAGACCAAGGAGTGCATCGCCGCCGTGATGGGCGCCGAGGGCATGCACGCCGACCCCGAGGACGTGATCGTCACCACCGGCGGCCAGCAGGTGATCGACCTCGTCACGAAGACGCTGATCGACCCCGGCGACGTGGTGATCGCCGAGGGCCCCACCTACCCGGGAGCCGTGCCGGTGTTCTGCGCGTACCAGGCCGAGGTCGTGCAGATCGAGATGGACGCCGCGGGTATGAGGATCGACCTGCTCGAGCAGACCCTCGACAAGCTCGAGCGCGAGGGCCGCCGGCCGAAGTTCATCTACACCGTGCCCACCTTTCAGAACCCGGCCGGCGAGACGATGTCGCTGGCGCGCCGACGCCGTCTCGTGGAGCTGGCGCACGAGCGCGAGCTGCTCGTTCTGGAGGACAATCCCTACGGCCTGCTCCGCTACGAGGGCGAGCCGCTGCCGCCGCTCTACCGGCTGGACGGCGGGGTCTACGTCATGTATCTGGGGACCTTCTCGAAGATCCTCTCGCCGGGGATCCGGCTCGGCTGGGTCGTGGCGCCGCCCCCGGTGCTCGAGAAGATCAACCTGGGCAAGCAGGGCACGGACCTGTGCACCTCGACCCTGTCGCAGCTAATGGTCCAGGCCTACTTCGAGCGCGGCCGCTGGCAGGACTACGTGGAGTCGCTGACCGAGGTCTACCGCAAGCGCCGCGACACCATGCTGGACGCGCTCGCCGACTACTTCCCGCCCCAGGCCGAGTGGACCCGGCCGGGAGGCGGCCTCTTCATCTGGGCGATGCTCCCGGACTTCATCGACACCACCGACCTGCTCGCCCGCGCCCTGCGCGACAACGTCGCCTTCGTGCCGGGCGAGGCGGCCTTCCTCGACGGCCGCGGCCGTTCCGCAATGCGGCTCAACTTCTCGGGCTCGAACGAGGAGTCGATCCGCGAGGGCATCCGCCGGATCGGCGAGGTCGTGAACGAGCAGGTCCAGCTCTACGGCACGCTCACCGGCGAGCACCGGGCTGCGCCCGACACGCCCGGAGCCGAGGTGGTGCGCATGCCCACGCCTGCGGAGCGCGACCGCAGGGCGAGGGGCTCGTGAGCCGCGTCGCGGTCCTCAAGGGCGGGCGCTCGCTGGAGCGCCAGGTGTCGCTGCGGTCGGGGGCGCGGGTCGAGGACGCCCTCACGCGCCTCGGCCACGAGCTGATCTCGATCGACGTCGCGGGGGACCTGATCGAGCGTCTGCGGGAGGCCGGCCCCGATGTGGCGTTCATCGCCATGCACGGCCGCGACGGAGAGGACGGCACCGTCCAGGAGCTGCTCGAGATCCTCGACATCCCCTACACCGGCTCGGGCGTGCTGGGCTGCGTGCGCTCCGCCGACAAGGTGCTGGCCAAGCACCTGATGCTCGAAGCCGGCCTGCCGACCCCCGAGTTCTTCGCCTTCTCGGAGACCGCCTTCAGCGAGCTGGGCGCCGCGGACGCGCTCGGCGCCATCGAGGATCGCCTCGACTTCCCGATCGTGGTCAAGCCCTCCTCCCAGGGCTCCGCCCTCGGAGTCCGCTTCGCGCGCAGCGCCGGCGACGTGCCGTCCGCGCTGGTGGCCGCCTTCTCCTACGACTCGCGCGTGCTGCTGGAGCGCCACGTGGACGGCCGCGACCTGGCCGTGTCGATCCTCGACGGCGAGGCCCTGCCGGTGGTGGAAGCGGTGCCGCGCGACGACGAGTTCTACGACTTCGAGGCCCGCTACGAGATCGGGCGCACCGATTTCGTGTGCCCCGCCGAGCTCCCGGACGGCCTGACCGAAGCCGCGCACGACCTCGCTCTCAGGACCTACCGGCTGCTGGGCTGCTCGGCCTTCGCGCGAGTGGACCTGATGCTCGACGCGGCCGGCGAGCTCACGGTGCTGGAGGCCAACCCCATTCCCGGGCTGACCGACACCAGCCTCCTCCCCCAGGCCGCCGAGGCCGCGGGCATCTCGTTCGACTCGCTGGTGGGGCGCATCCTGGACCTGGCGCTCGAGCGCCAGCCGGCCTAGGCCCGCTCTTCGCCCTCGCCCTCGCCCGCCTCGGGCTCGTCGCCGCCCGCGAAGTCCTCGGGCGTGACGTTGTCGAGGAAGTCCTTGAACTTCTCGACAACCTCCTCGGTGTCCTCCACCTCGTGCTCGAACTCGATGGCGGACTCCGAGATCACGTCCTCGGCGGCGAAGATCGGCGCGCCGGTGCGGACGGCCAGGGCGAGAGCGTCGGAGGGCCGCGAGTCGATCGGGATCTCGCGGCCATTCAGCTGGAGGGTCACCTCCGCGTAGAAGGTGTTCTCGCGCAGCTCGGTCACGGCCACGCGGGTGCAGGACACCTCGAGCTCGGACAGCATCTCCGAGATCAGATCGTGGGTCATCGGACGCGGAGTGTTCGCCCCCTGGAGCTTCATCAGGATCGCTGCGGCCTCGGGATGCCCGATCCATATCGGGAGGAACTTGTTGCCGTCCCGAGTCTTCAGCAACACGATCGGCTGCTTGCCGACCATGTCGAAGCTCACGCCGTATATGACCATTTCCTGCATGGCTGTGGACAGTCTAGTCCCGCCGTGAAGCGGCGGCCCCCCGTCTCCCGCGACCTTCGAGCTCCCGTCTGAGGGGCTCCCGGCATGGGCGATCCTGGACTCGAACCAGGGACCTCGTCCTTATCAGAGACGCGCTCTAACCGGCTGAGCTAATCGCCCGGCGACGGCCGATTGTAGCGGCGCCCAGCGTTCTCTCACCAGACCGCTAAGCCGCGCGCGGGAGCCGCCGCGCCATCAGGCGCTCGGCCAGCTCGACGGCGTGCGCGGGGGTGTCGAAATCGAGCTCCACGCGGCAGCGATCGGCACGCGCTCGCACCCTCACCTCGTGGCCGAGCGCGGCCGTGAGCGCGTCCTCCGCGGCCGCGAGCGCCTCTTCGAGATCGGGGTGGATGACGGTGCGGGGCTCGCGGGCCGGCCGGCCACCGGAGGACTGGGCCTCGCGGGCACGCCGCTCGGTCTCGCGCACCGACCAGGCCTCGTCGCGGGCTTCGAACGCGAGGCGCTTGCGCAGGCCGTGGTCCTTGCAGGTGAGGATCGCCCGTCCGTGGCCCTCGCTGAGCGCACCCTCCTCGATCAGCTCGAGGGCCTCCTCGGGCAGGTCGAGCAGGCGGATCAGGTTTGAGATGGCCACGCGGCTGCGGCCGACGCGCCGGCCGACCTCCTCCTTGGTGAGACCGAGGTCGTCGACCAGCAACGCGCAGGCCCGCGCCTCCTCGACCGCGTTGAGATCGACCCTCGCCATGTTCTCGGCGAGAGCGAGGTCCAGGCGCTCCGAGTCGCCGGCCGGCCGGACCATGGCCGGGATCATCTCGAGCTCGGCGAGCTTGGCCGCGCGCAGCCGGCGTTCGCCGGCCAGCAGCTCGTACTCCCCTCCGGGCAGCGCGCGAGCCACGATCGGCTGCAGCAGCCCGCGCGCGCGAATGGATTCGGCCAGCTCGGCCAAGGCGGCCTCGTCGAAGTTGCGCCGGGGCTGCTGCGGGTTGGGCTTGACGAGCTCCAGCGGCAGCTCCCGCAGGCCCTCTTCACCGTCTCCGGAACGCGGCAGGATCGCGGACAGGCCGCGCCCCATTCCGCGGCGCGGCTCAGGCACGGGCGGCCACCTCCTTCGCAAGCTTGAGGTACGCCGCCGATCCTGCGCTCTGGGGAGCGTGCCGCAGGACAGGAAGGCCGAAGCTCGGGGCCTCCGAGAGGCGCACGTTGCGCGGGACGACCGTGTCGAATACGAGCTCGGGAAAGTGCTCGCGCACCTCCCGCTCAACGTCGCGCGCGAGCCGGGTGCGGCCGTCGTGCATCGTGAGGATCATGCCGGCGACCGTCAGCCGCGGGTTGAGCTCGCGGCGGATCAGCGACAGCGTGTCGAGCAGCTGAGCCAAGCCCTCGAGGGCGAAGTACTCGGTCTGAACCGGGACGATCACGCGGTCGGCCGCCACCAGGGCGTTGACCGTGAGCGGCCCGAGCGACGGTGGGCAGTCGAACAGCGTAAGCAGGTAGTGGTCGCGCACGCTGCCGACGCGGTCCCGCAGCATCGTCTCCGACCCTGCGACCCGCGGCAACTCGACGTTGGCCCCCGCCAGTTCGGGGGTTGACGGCACCACGTCGAGCCGATCCACGCCACTGGGGATGGCGGCCTCGCCCAGCGTGAGATCGCCGGAGATGCAGTCGTAGACGTTGGGAGAGCCGTCCTTGGGCAGGCCGAGTGCCACGGTGGCGTTGCACTGCGGATCGAGGTCCACGAGCAGGGTGGGATAGCCGGCATCGGCGATGCTGGCGCCCAGGTTGACCGCGGTGGTGGTCTTCCCGACGCCGCCCTTCTGATTGGCGATGGCGAGGACGCTGCCCATTCGGGGTTGAAGCTACGTGGCGGCCCGGTCGGAAATTTGGTCGTGCGCAGCCGGCCGAGCCGGCTGCTTCGCTGGAAGATTCGACGGTTCGGGGTCGAACCCTGCGTTCGCTAGGAAGGGGGCTTGGTGCTTGGAGGGCCGCTTAGGCGCCCCGAGGCACGAACCCCCTACCGCCAGCCCTCGGACCACCTGCGAACCGCGATCCACGAGCGGAGCTCAGCGCCCGCCTCACCCCAAGGGCCGCTTGCGCGCCATCCCCGGCCGCCGCGGAAACCCCTCGGGAGTGGGCCCCACCTTCTCGAACACGTGCAGATGCCGATTCTCGGCGCCCGCGAAAGGCACCACCCGCTCCACCCCCCTTACTGCCATCCGTAGACGCTCGCCGGCAACGGCGGCGGCGGCCTCGGCCTCGACATCCCGAGCCCCGCGCCAGGCCACCAGCACGCCCCCCTCCCTCAATAGAGGCGCCGCGTACTCCACCACCACGGGCAACTGCGCCACGGCGCGCGCGGTGACCACGTCGTAGGCGCCCGATCCTCCGCCGAGTCCCGGCGGGACCAGCGCCCACTCCTCGGCCCGCGCCTTGACCGTGCGGGCGTTCGTGACCTGTGCGGCCTGCAACAGCCGGTCCCCCACCGCCGCCCTGCGACCGGCCGACTCGATCAGGTCGACCTCGGCCGATGGGATGGCCACGGCCAGCACCAGGCCGGGAAAACCGGCGCCGGCGCCGAGGTCGGCGATCCGCCGCGCCTGGCGCAGCTGCGAAACCTCCAGGCCGCTGAGCGAGTCGGCCACGTGGATCTCGGCGGCCGCGTCGGGCTCGCTCACCGTGGTGTGCGGGTCCGGCTCGGCGGCGAGGGCCTCCAGCAGCCGCTCGAGCTGCCCCTGGGCGCCCTCGGGCAACCCGTAGCGGGCCGCCAGCCCGGCGAGCGTTTCCCGTGAAACGCCCAGCCCTCCGTCCAGAAGCGCCCTAGAAACCCTGGCTCGGCGACACGACGAGCCGGCGATCGGGCTCGTCGCCCTCGCTGTGGGTCTCCACGTCGTCGCGCTCGCTGAGGTACGTGTGCACGATCCTGCGCTCGGTGGCCCGCATCGGCTCGAGCTCCACCGGGCGGTCGTAGCGCACGGCCTCGGCCGCGGCCCGGTCAGCCATCCGGTGAAGCGCCGCAGCCCGCCGCTCGCGGTAGCCGGCAGCGTCGACGGTCACCTGCTTGCGATCGCCCGCCCCCGACCAGCCGGCCCGGAAGGCGAGGTGCTGAAGGGCGTCGATCGTCGCGCCGTGCTTGCCGATCAGAAGGCCGAGCTCGTCGCCGTTGACGGTCGCGCGGATCTCGTCCTCGGACTCGGTGATGTCGACCGTGGCCCGCAGCCCCAGCGCTTGCACCACGCGGGCCACCATCGCACGCACCCGCTCCGCCGGCTCGTCGGGGATCCGGCCGGCGGCGTCGCGCCAGCTCTCGAGGTCGACCTCGGCGCGGACGCGGGCGGGGCGATCGGGCGCCGGCTCCTCGGTCACGTCGAAGCGGATCGACTCTGCGCTGATCCCCGGGAAGCGCGGCTCGAGCGCCTTCACGGCGGCCCACTTGGCCTCGCCGAGGCTCTCTCCCTCGGCCTCGGCCACGAGCTCCTCGGGGCGCGGTTCCTCTCCTACGGACATCGCACTCAGCGACGGCGCCCGGAGCGCTTCTTCTTCTTGCGCGGCGAGGGCGGCGGTGCCTTGGCCGAGCCGCCGTTGCCGCCGCTCGCACGCGCCGCGACCGTCTCCTTCTCCTTCTCCGGCTCCTTCGCCTTCTTCTCCTTCTTCGACTCCCTCTTCGGCGTCTTGGCGTCCTTGGTGTCGCCGTCAGCCGCCACCGCGGCCACGGCCTGAGTGGGAGCCGGTTTGCCCCTCGCGGCTGTCCCGGTGTCCTTCTCCGCCTCTCGCTCGGCCTCGATGACCGGCTTGGGATAGAGCTTGCGCACCATCAGCTGCTGCCCGATCGTCCACACGTTGGTGGTGATCCAGTAGACGATGAGGCCGGCCGGGAAGTTGATGATGAAGACGACGAACACGAACGGCAGAGCGAGCATGATGCGGCGCTGCATCGGGTCGGCGCTGATCGCCGTGACCGCGCTCGCCGCGAGCTGCGTCCCGACGTAGAGGACGATCAACACCCCGAGCAGCCACGGATCGGTGACCTTCTCGGCGAGGTCGTGGATCGCAAAGAAGCCGGGGTTGCTGGCGATGTCCTCCTGGAAGGCGTTCGAGCGCAGCAGGGAGAACAGCGCGATGAAGAAGGGGATCTGGAGCAGGAGCGGGAGGCACGAGCCCAGCGGGTTGACCTTCTCCTTCTGGTAGAAGGCCATGACCTCTTGCTGCTGGCGCTGCTTGTCGTCCTTGAAGCGCTCCTGGATCTTCTTGATCTCGGGCTGCAGCACCTGTAGGCGCTGCATCGACTTCACGCCCTTGAAGGTGAGCGGCAGGATGAAGATGCGGACCGTGAAGGTCAGCAGGATGATCGACCAGCCCCAGGAGTTCGGCCCGTCGCCGATCACGTCGTGCCACCACTCGAGCACCCATTGACAGGCGTCGACGAGGGGCTGGAGAACGTTGGCGATGTACATGGCTAGGGCTGAGGACGGGGACGGAACAGCTTCTGGTCCTCCACGAAGTCGACCCCGCCGTGACTCCAGGGATTGCAGCGAAGCAACCGCCAGGCGGCGAGCACGAAACCTCGGAACACACCGTAGCTACGAACAGCCTGCACCGCGTACTCCGAGCACGACGGATAGTACTTGCAGCGCGAGGGGATCCCGGGTGAGATCGCGCGCTGGTAGAAGCGGACGGGCGCGGTGGCGAGCGACCGCAGTCCGCCGACGATCCGGCCGCCCGCGCGATCCGGGCTCGAAGCGGACGTGTCGCTCACGACGAGCCCGTCCCGCCGGCCAGCCCGGCGTCGGCGAGCACCGAGTGCAGCTCCTCTTCGATGGCCGCCTCGCCCCCGTCGCGCGCGAGCTCGCCCGCGGCCGGGCGGGCGACAATCACGAAGTCGTGTCCCGTCCGGAGCTCTGCGGCGTTGGCCCAGAAGGCCTCGCGAAGCAGACGCTTCATGCGGTTTCGCTCCACGGCACCGCCGAGCTTGCGCCCCACCGACACGCCCAGTCTCAGGTCGCCGTCGTCCTCGGCACGCGGAAAGGCATAGACCACGAGGTGCCGGCTGGCGTGCGAGCTCCCCTCGCGGTAGACGCGCTCGAACTCACCGCTGCGTGACAGCCTGCGGCGCTTTCGGCGCGCACGGTCGGCCATGGCCAGCTACGGAGTGAGCCGCTTGCGGCCCTTGTCCCGGCGGCGCTTCAGCAGCTTGCGACCCGCGCGCGTGGACATGCGCGCGCGGAACCCGTGGGTGCGGGCGCGCTTGCGCTTCTTCGGCTGATAGGTGCGCTTCATCGGGAGGAGCCAGGGTACAAGATCGCCGGCCAGAAGCCTGTCGATTTCCTGTCGGCAAGGCCCGCCGCGCAGCCTCTCGCCGCTTTTCTCGCGTTTTGCGAAGCCGTGCCCCGAGACCGGCGCGGGGCCCCGAGAGCCGGGTGTACACTCGGCTCGCCGAGGGCAGCGGCGCCTCGAATCGCCTCGAATCGCCCGTCCCTCCCCCGTTATTTGAGCCTGTCCATTTAGGCCCCGAGGAGGGTCGCGCGAAGCCTTGCCCGCACAGCCAGACCTGATCTGGGACGACATCCGCGAGACGCTCCGCCAGGAAACCACGGACTTCAAGTTCCAGATCTGGCTCGAGCCCCTCGAGTTGGCGGGGCTGCGCGGCCGCACCCTCTTCGTACGAGCTCCGGAGCACATTCGCACCTCCGTCACCGAGCGCTATCTGCCGCTGCTGCGCCGGGTGGCCTCGAAGTGCCTGGACGCGAGCGCGACCGTCGAGGTCGTCGGTGCCGACTGGCGAGAGCCGGCGGGCGGCGCCTCCGCCGAGCCGTCGAGCGGCGCCGGCGACAGCGGCTCGCTCAATCCCAAGTACACCTTCGGCCAATTCGTGATCGGCGAGGAGAACCGCTTCGCGCACGCCGCGTCGCTGGCCGTGGCCGAGCTGCCGGCTCACTCCTACAACCCGCTCTTCCTGCACGGATCGCCCGGCATCGGAAAGACCCACCTGCTGCACGCCATGGGCAACTACGTGCTCCGCTACGGCTCGGGCCTCACGGTGCGCTACGCCACGATCGAGGAGTTCACCGGCGAGTTCGTGGAGGCGATCCGAGCCCGCCGCACGGGGCGCTTCAAGGAGAGCTACCGCGGGTCGGATGTCGTCCTGATCGACGACGTCCAGTTCCTCGCCGGCCGCGACAAGACCCGGGAGGAGTTCTTCCACACCTTCAATTCGCTGCTCGACTCCGGGCGCCAGCTGGCGATGACCGCCGATTGCCGGCCGGAGGAGATCCCCGGCATGGAGGAGCGCCTGACCGAGCGCTTCCGGGCCGGCCTCGTGGTGGAGCTCGACGCCCCCGGCTGCGACACGCGCCGGGCCATCCTCGCCAAGCGCGCTCACCTCGACGGAATCGAGCTACCCGACGCGGTCACTGCCGAGATCGCCGACCGGGTGACCACCAGCGTCCGGGCACTCGAGGGTGCGCTGATACGTGTGGTGGCGTACGCCTCACTCAAGGACGAGCAGCTCACTCCAGGTCTCGTGCGTCATGTTCTGCGCCGGCTGGGGGCCGACACCGGCACCGAGACCTGCGGGATAGGCGAGATCCTCGACGCCACGGCCGGCGAGTTCGGGGTCGAACGGCAGTCGCTCTTGGCGCGCGACCGGCGGCCCGCGGTGGCCACGGCACGTCAGGTGGCCATGTACCTCGCGCGCGACCTCACCCAACACAGCCTCCCCGAGATCGGCCGCGGCATCGGCGGGCGCAGCCACACGACGGTGCTGCACGCGGTCAACCGCGTGGCGGCCGCCATCCAAACCGATCCCGATGTCCGCAACGCCGTCCACAACCTGCAGCTGCGGCTCGGCCGTCCAGCGTGATGACCGGTGAGGATGGAAGAATCAACAGCTTGCCCACAGGATCGATCCCGCTCGGCAACGGGGTTTCCGCGAGATGTGAACCGATCTACAAGCCCCAATCACCTCAATCGAGATAAGGCAGTCATTTGAAGCTCTCCGTTTCTCGTGAAACGTTTCTCGCTCGTCTTGGCGTGGCCGTGCGTGCCGCCTCGACACGTAGCGCGATCCAGACGCTGGCCGGGGTCCTGCTTCGTGTGGAGGAGGGCCGAGCGGAGCTCCAGGCCACCGACATGGAGATGGGCGTGCGTGTGGCTCTCGAGGCCCGGGAGGCCTCCGACGGTCAGGTCGTGGTGCCTGGCCGGCTGTTGCTGGACGTGGTTCGTTCCCTTCCCAAGGACGAGCTGACGCTCGAGTACCGCACCTCGCATCAGGATGTGGAGGTGGTGTGCGGACCGGCGAAGTTCCACCTGCGCACGCTGCCCACCGAGGATTTCCCCAAGCTGCCCGAGGCTCCCACCGAAGGGGGCCTCACCGTCCCTGCCCCAGCCTTCGTCGAGACCATCGCGCGGGTGGCCCGAGCGGCGTCGCGGGACGAGACCCGTCCTCATTTGACGGGCGTCCTGGTGACCGCCAGCGGCACGGAGCTGCGCATGGTGGCCACGGACTCCTATCGCCTGAGCGTCAAGGAGACGACCCTTGATTCCGAGCTGGCCGGCGACCTCGAGGCCAACGTGCCCGCTCGCACGCTTCAGGAGCTGAGCCGGATAGCGGCCGCGGGCGATGCTGAGACGATCGGGGTCGCCGCGCTCGAGAACCAGGTGATCTTCACGGTTGAGGACGTGGTCCTGTCGTCGCGCCTCGTGGAGGGCCGGTTCCCCAACTACCAGCAGCTGCTGCCCGAGACGTACGAGCACGAGCTGCGCGTTAGTCGCGAGGAGCTTCTGGACGTCGTGCGCCGGGTGGGCCTGTTGGCTCAGAAGAACGCGCCGCTGCGGCTGCGCTTCACCGAGGGCGCGCTCGACGTGTCCGCGCAGACGCCGGATGTGGGCGAGGCGAGCGAGTCCCTGCCGGTGCCGTTCCAGGGCGAGGAGCTCGAGATCGGCTTCAACCCCGAGTTCTTTCGCGACGGTCTCGACAGCGCCGAGTCGGAGGAGCTCGTGCTCAAGCTGATCAGCCCGCTGCGGCCCGGGTTGATCGAATCGAGTGGCGACGACGCCGGCTTCCGCTACCTCGTGATGCCGATACGCCTGAACGTGTAGGCCGGCCGGCCATGATCCTCACCCGTGTCGAGCTGCGTGACTTTCGCAACTACGAGCACGGCGCACTCGAGCTCTCCGACGGCCTGACGGTGGTGGCCGGTCCGAACGGGGCCGGCAAGACGAACCTCCTCGAGGCGCTCTACTTCGGCTGCACGGCACGGTCGCCACGCACGTCGAACGAGCGTGAGCTGGTGCGCCGGGGCGCTTCCGTGGCCCGTGTTGTCGCGGACACGCGCGACGACGAGGGATCGCACCGCATCGAGGTCGGCTTCGAGCCGGGCGAGTCCAAGCGGATCCAGGTCGACGGCAGCCCTGTCGACAACCTCGGCTCGGCGGCTCCGCGGCCGCTGGTCAGCGTCTTCCTGCCCGAGCGCCTCGAGCTGGTCAAGGGTGCTCCGTCTGCGCGCCGCGCTCACCTGGACCAGGTGGTGGCCGCCCTCTGGCCGGCGCGGGTGGAGACGCGCGCGGCGTACTCGCGGGCGCTGGCCCAGCGCAACGCCCTGCTCGCCCGGATCCGCTCGGGCGCGGCGGGTCCATCGGCGCTCGACGCCTGGGACGCCGAGCTGGCCCGGCACGGCCTTGCCCTGATGGAGAATCGGCGCGAGGCGGTCGAGGGCCTGCGCGATCCGTTCGCGCGGCTCGCCGCACGGCTCGGCCTGCCAGGTGCGGCCGAGTTGCGTTACCGGCCACGGTCCGCGGCTGGCGATCCCGCCGAGCTGGCCGCCGAGCTCGCGGAACGGCGACAGGCGGACCTCGAGCGCGGCTTCACTGCGCACGGACCGCACCGCGACGAGCTCCAGCTGCTGCTCGACGGTGTCGCCCTACGGGCCTACGGCTCTCAGGGACAGCAGCGCTCGGCGCTGCTCGCGCTTCTGTTCGCGGAGCGGGAGGCGCTGGCCCAGCGCCGGGCTCGGCCGCCGCTGATGCTGCTGGACGACGTGATGTCGGAGCTGGACTCCGAGCGTCGCGAGCTGTTGGTGGAGCTGCTCCGCGCGGGCGGCCAGTCCGTGATCACCGCCACCGAGCCCGAGCACGTGCCCGGCTGCGGCTCGGGTTCGAGGACCTCGTGAGGGTCGTGGCCGGCACGATCGACGGGCCGGCGCGAGTGCTGGCGGCATGAGTCCGAGGCGACCCTCGGGGTGAGACGCCTGGCCCCCCGGCTCCTGTCGCATGCGCTCGAGGGCGTGATCGGCGAGGTCGAGCCCGCCACGGCGCTGGCGCGCGCGCAGGCGAACTGGGACGAGGTGGCCGGGCCGGCGGTGGCGAGCTCCACGGCGCCTGTGGCCGAGCGCGACGGGGTGCTCACGGTGGCGTGCGAGTCCGCGGTCTGGGCCCAGGAGCTCGACCTGCTCGGCCCCGATCTACTCCACCGCCTCAACGAGGCCGTTGGGGCTCGCGCGCAGGGCGCGGGCGGGTTCGCGCGGCTGCGGTTCGTGGTCCGTTCGGCCCCGAACTGAGCGGGCTGGGCCGCAGCCGTCGCCGAGCGGGCCCGCCGCGCGCTGTCAGCGTCGGCTCATTTTTGCGTGATTTGCGGGTATTTTGTAACGCTCGAGACCGTCCGGAACGGGGGGTAGCCTGCTAATATCTGAGGCGGTCTTATGTACCGCCCCGACCCGTGATCGCAGGAGCACGGCGTCGGGGCTTTTCATGGTGTCAGCGGCCCCTGCGGCCGCGCAATGGAAGGAATGGTTTGGCGGACGATCGCGGCAAGGGGAATGGGCGCGAGCCGGGCAACTCGGGCTACGACGCTCAGGACATCACCGTCCTCGAAGGACTCGAGGCGGTGCGCAAGCGCCCGGGCATGTACATCGGCTCCACGGGACTCCGGGGCCTGCACCACCTCATCTACGAGGTGGTCGACAACTCGGTGGACGAGGCGCTGGCCGGCGAGGCGGACTGCGCCGAGATCGTCATCCATCCGGACAACAGCGTCACGGTCTCGGACAACGGCCGCGGCATTCCCGTGGACACCATGGCGAAGGAGAAGCGGCCGGCGGCCGAGGTCGTCCTGACCGTGCTCCACGCCGGAGGGAAGTTCGGCGAGGGCGGCGGGTACAAGGTCTCCGGCGGCCTCCACGGGGTGGGCGTCTCCGTGGTCAACGCGCTGGCCGAATGGCTCCACCTCACGATCTGGCGCGACGGCCACGAGTGGACGCAGTCCTACGAGCGCGGCAATCCCACCACCGCGCTCGAGAAGGGCGAGAAGACCGACCGGCACGGCACGCGCATCAGCTTCCTGCCCGACCTCGAGATCTTCGAGACGATCGACTACGAGCGCACCGTGCTGGAGCAGCGCTTCCGCGAGATGGCCTTCCTGACCAAGGGCCTGCGGATCGAGTTCCGCGACGAGCGCGGCGAGCGCTTCGAGACGTCCTTCCAGTACGACGGCGGCATCGTCGACTTCGTGAACTACCTGCACAGCCAGGGCACGCGCGTGGCACTCCACAGCAAGGTCGCGTACGTCGAGGACTCGAGCGACATCGGCGAGGTCGAGGTGGCGCTTCAGTGGAACGACTCCTACCAGGAGGCGCTCCTCTCGTTCGCCAACAACATCAACACCCACGAGGGCGGCACGCACCTGTCCGGGTTCCGCTCCGCACTCACGCGGACGATCAACGCCTACGCGCGCCAAAAGGGTGAGCTGAAGGAGAAGGACGCCAACCTCCAGGGCGAGGACATCCGCGAGGGACTCACCGCGATCATCTCGGTGAAGATCCAGGACCCGCAGTTCGAGGGCCAGACGAAGACCAAGCTGGGCAACCCGCCAGTCGAGGGCTTCGTGCAGGCGGCGCTCAACAAGGGGCTGGCCGAGTTCCTCGAGGAGAACCCCCGCGAGGCCGACAAGATCATCCGCAAGGCCGTCGCCTCCCAGCGAGCCCGAGAGGCCGCGCGCAAAGCGCGTGACCTCACGCGGCGCAAGTCGGCGCTCGAGAACACCAACCTTCCCGGCAAGCTGGCCGACTGCTCGGTCCGCGATCCCGCACTCACCGAGCTGTTCATCGTGGAGGGCGACTCGGCCGGCGGCTCCGCCAAGCAGGGCCGCGACCGCAACACCCAGGCCATCCTGCCGCTGCGCGGCAAGATCATCAACGTCGAGAAGAACCGCATCGACAAGGTGCTCTCCAACAAGGAGATCCAGGCGCTGATCACCGCGATCGGCACCGGGATCCGCGAGGAGTTCGACGTCGAGAAGGCGCGCTACCACAAGGTCGTCGTGATGACCGACGCCGATGTCGACGGGGCCCACATCCGGACCCTCGTGCTCACCTTCCTCTACCGCGAGATGCCCGAGCTGATCGACGCCGGCTACGTGTACATCGCCAAGCCGCCGCTCTACAAGGTCAAGTCCGGCAAGCAGGACATCTACATCGAGAAGGAGTCGGAGCTCGAGGAGGTCCTGCTGCGCGACAAGCTCGAGAAGCTCGAGGTCACCGACCGCGAGGGCAGGTCGTTCGCCCTCACCCACCCTCGCTGGCAGAAGTACGGTCGCCTGCTCAAGCAGTACGAGGGCTGGGCCGCGGCGCTGCGCGCGGAGTGGGGCCACGACCCGATCACCTTCCTCGAGGAGTCGACAATCCTCGATGAGGGCGCCGCTGACGTGGACGCCGTGATCGGCCTTCTCAACGCCGAGGACCACGAGGGTGAGCCCCACGAGTCCGAGTTGATCGACGAGACCGACAGTGAGCTCGTGGTCCGCGTGATCGAGCGCAAGACCGGTACCGCAGCCACCTATCGCCTCGCGCGAGCGCTGTTCGCCACTCCCGAGTACACCGGCTTCGTGAAGATCCACAAGGAGCTCGAAAGCCTCGCCGGCACGCCGCCCTTCCACATCGTGCTGGGCAAGAAGGAAGCCGACGCGCTGTCGTTCGAGGAGCTGCGGACGAGGGTCGTCGAGATCTGTCGCGACGGCGTGCCGCTACAGCGCTTCAAGGGTCTGGGCGAGATGAACGCCGACCAGCTGTTCGACACCACCATGGACCCGGAGCGCCGCACCCTGCAGCTCGTGACGGTCGACGACGCCAGCGCCGCCGACCTGATCTTCTCGATGCTGATGGGCGACAACGTCGAGCCGCGACGCGACTTCATTGAGACTCACGCCCGCGAAGTCACCAACCTCGATGTCTGAGGCTGCAAACCGGCGGATTCCGGCGTCCTCGGTCGCGGACAGGCAGAGCCTTGTCCGCTCCCTGCGTCCTTGGACTCCTTGGTTTTCGCACAGACATCGAGGTTGGGGCGCAGCGACGGGCCGTTCCAGGAAAGGTGAGTTGGGTTGAGCATTGACCAGTTGACAGGCGGGAACATCGAGCCGCGCGGGCTCGAGGAGGAGATGCGCTCCTCCTATCTCGATTACGCGATGAGCGTGATCGTGGGCCGCGCTCTGCCGGACGTGCGCGACGGCCTGAAGCCCGTGCACCGGCGGGTGCTCTACTCGATGTTCGAGTCCGGCCTGCAGCCCAACCGGCCGCACCGCAAGGCGGCCAACGTCATCGGCGGCGTGATGGGCAACTACCACCCGCACGGCGACTCCGCGATCTACGACACGCTGGTGCGCCTCGGCCAGGACTTCGCGATGCGCTACCCGCTCATCGACCCGCAGGGCAACTTCGGGTCGATCGACAACGACTCTGCGGCGGCCATGCGCTACACCGAGGCCCGGCTCTCGCGCCTGGCCACGGAGATGCTGCGTGACATCGACGCCGACACCGTCGACTTCGGCCCCAACTACGACGAGTCGCGCCAGGAGCCGCACGTCCTGCCGGCGCGCTTTCCCAACCTGCTCGTCAACGGCTCCTCCGGGATCGCCGTGGGCATGGCCACCAACATCCCGCCACACAACCTGCGTGAGGCGATCGACGCCGTGGTGGCCCACATCGACGATCCCTCGATCGACGTCAAGGGCCTCATGAAGCACATCAAGGGCCCGGACTTCCCCACGGGCGGCATCATCGTGGGGCACGGCGGCATCCGCGACGCGTACGAGACCGGTCGCGGCCGCGTGGTGGTGCGCGGGCGCGCGCACATCGAGCCGCTGCGCCAGGGCAAGGAGGCGATCGTCGTCACCGAGATGCCCTACCAGGTCTACAAGGGCGACGGGCGCGGCGACGGCAGCGGTCTCATGCAGAAGATCGTCGAGCAGGTCCAGAACGGCCGGCTCAAGGAGATCTCGGACCTGCGCGACGAGTCGGACAAGTCAGGCATCCGCCTGGTCATCGAGCTCAAGCGCGACGCCATCCCGAAGGTGGTGCTCAACAAGCTCTACAAGCACACGCAGCTGCAGACCACCTTCGGCGTGAACATGGTGGCCCTCGTGGACGGCGTGCCGCGCACGCTCGGCCTGCTGCCGGTGGTCCGCAACTACGTCGACCACCAGCGCGAAGTGATCGTGCGCCGCACCAAGCACGAGCTGCGCGAGCGCGAGGCCCGGCTGCACATCCTCGAGGGCCTGCTCATCGCGATCGACAACATCGACGAGGTCATCGAGCTGATCCGCGGCTCGCGCGATCCGGACACCGCGCGCGAGGGCTTGATCGAGCGCTTCGAGCTGTCACGCATCCAGGCCCAGGCGATCCTCGACCTGCGTCTGCAGCGCCTCACCGCCCTGCAGACCGACGAGATCAAGACCGAGCACGCCGACGTGGTCGAGCGCATCCGCGAGCTCAGGGAGATCCTCGGCGACGAGGCCCGGGTGATGGGGCTGATCCGCGAGGAGCTGATCGAGATCCGCGACCGCTACGGCGACGAGCGGCGCACGGAGATCACCCACTCCGAGGACGAGATCGACATCGAGGACCTGATCGCCGACCAGCAGATGGTCATCTCGATCACCCACTCGGGATACATCAAGACCCTGCCGCTCGCCACCTACCGCCAGCAGCGCCGCGGCGGGCTCGGCGTGATGGGCATGGAGATGAAGGACGAGGACTACATCGAGCATCTCTTCGTGAGCTCGACGCATGACTATCTCCTGTTCTTCACCAACCGCGGGAAGGTGTACCGCCAGAAGGTCTACGAGCTGCCGGAGGCGTCGCGGACGGCCAAGGGTCGTGCGCTCATCAACCTGCTGCCGCTGCGCGAGGGCGAGCGGGTCCAGGCGGTTCTGTCCACTCGCGACTTCAACGAGGGCAAGTACCTCGTGTTCGCCACGCGCAAGGGCCAGATCAAGAAGACCGAGTTCGGCGCCTACAACACGCCGATCAAGGCCGACGGGATCATCGCCATCAGCATCCGTGACGACGACGAGCTGGTGGCGGTCCGGCGCACCAGCGGGGACGACGACATCATCATGGTGTCGCGCTCGGGCCAGGCTGCCCGCTTCAACGAGGACCAGGTGCGCGCGATGGGCCGCGACACAGCCGGCGTGCGCGGCATGAACGTGTCCCGCGGCGACAACCGCGTGCTCGCGATGGACGTGGTGCGTCCGGACACTGAGCTGCTGGTGGTCACCGAGAACGGCTACGGCAAGCGCACGGCGATCGAGGAGTACCCGGTCAAGGGCCGTGGGGCGATGGGGGTCAAGACGATCAGCCTCACCGAGAAGAAGGGCGGCGTGGCCGGGGCCCTGATCGTGCGCGAGCACTACGACCTCGTCTTCATCTCCCAGACCGGGATGGTGCAGCGCACCAGTGTCAAGGGGATCTCGAGGCAGGGCCGGCCCGCTCAGGGAGTGCGGGTGATGAACCTGCGCGAGGACGACGTGGTGAGCGCCGTGGCCCTGGTGATGGAGACCTCGGAGCCCGACACGGGAGCCCCGGTGCTGGCGGTGGAAGATCCGACGGTGCCGGAGGTCGAGGACGTCGCGCCGCCGGAGGACGAGGTCGAGCCGGTCGCGGACGACGAGCCTGGCGACGAGGAGTAGGGGCGCTCCGCTCGGGCGTGCGCGCCGGGTCGTCGCGCCCACGTCTGGCAGTGAGAGGGGTGGGAGCCTGAGCGGAACGCGGCGGCTCCAGAAAGCACGAGGGGCGCCGCTGGGGCGCCCCTCGCATGTTGGTGCTGGACTCTTCAGCCGGCTTCGAGTGCTACGACCAGAGGGACCAATCCTGATCCTCGACCTGCCGGCGGTGTCTCGGGTTGGACTCCGCTAACCGACTCGTGCCCCACCGGCTGGAGCCGGTGGCTTACGTACTACACGGGGCCCAGCTCCGGTCTAGCGGCCGGACACCTCCAGGGTCCCAAGAAATCTGTCAGTCAAGCTCGGACCACCTCCTTTCCCTGGTAGGTCCCATTGAAGCAGACGACGAGGTCGGCTGGCGGCGGACCCTTCAGGGCGCCGTCTCGGTGGTCTCGGTACCGGTCCCCGTACCGCCGGTGTCGAGCTCCTGCAGCTGCTGCTCCAGGTCGTCGAGCCGGCCGCTCAGACGGTCGATGTCCTCGCCCGTCTGGCTCGCGCCGTCCTCGATCTCGGCCAGGCGGTCGTCGAGCTTTGAGAGGTCGTCGGAGGTGGGAGCGGCTTCGATCTGGCGCTCGACATCATCGAGGCGGGCGTCGAGCTGGCGCTGCACCCGGCCCAGATCCCCGGCCGCCTGCTCGCGGCCGGCGTCGTCGGCTTCGTCGGCCTTGACCAGGGCGAACACCGCGATCGCGGTGGCGGCCACCGCCCACACGCCGGCGACGATCAGCCAGCGGCGGAGGCTCCTGACGGATCCGACGGTGGCGGGCCGCTGGTTCTCGTCGTTTAGTCGCTGGGCGCGGCTCGCCGGGACATCCGGCCGATCCGCTCCCTGCTCCCCGCTCATCGGCGGGTGATGAGGTACTGCTCCCAGGCGGCGGGAATCGTGGGCGCGGCCACGTGGATGAAGATCGTGGAGTTGGGAGCCTTCGGGCGCTTGACCGGCGTCATGTTGGCCTGACGGGGCAGCCGGTCGCCCTTGCGCCGGTTGCAGGGGGCGCAGCAGGTGACGATGTTGTCCCACGTGGAGGGACCGCCCTTGGAGCGGGGGATCACATGATCGACGGTGAGGTTGCCGCGCTCATGGCCGCAGTACTGGCAGGTCCAGCGGTCGCGGGCGAACACCGCGCGCCGGGTGATCTTGCGACGGTGGGCGTCGCGCGGGATGCGCACGTAGGTGAGCAGCCGTATGACCACCGGGCGGTCGAGTGTGAGCGATTCCGCGTGAAGCGCCCAGTCGCCCTTCTCGAGCACCTCGGCACGGTTCTTCAGGATCAGCACCGCCGCGCGCCGCACGGTGCAGACGTTGATCGGCTCATACGAGGCGTTGAGCACGAGCACTCGGCCGGACGAGGATGAGCGCTGCACAGGCCGGCCGGCCCGGAGCAGCGCGGGGGCAGGACCTGGTTCCGAGTCACCCACCTCGGTGTGAAGGGTCAGCTCCGTCCGGACCGCCACGGTGCGGTGAGTGTACAAAGCGGTCCAGTCTGCAGAGGCCGTTCATCCGGTGAACGAGTCGTAGCTGCCCAGCACGCGAACCTCCTCCACCTGGTGGGCCAGGGCCTCGAGCGCTTCGCTCACAGGAGGCCGGGCGGCCGCCCCCTCGAGGTCGGCGAAGAACATGTAGTGGCCCAGCCGAATTCGGCGCGGGCGGGACTCGATGCGGGTGAGGTTGACCTGACGGCTGGCCAGCTCGGCCAGCACGTCCACGAGCCAGCCCGGCGACTCGTCACCGCCGCCCCAGAACACGATCGACGTCTTGCTGCGCCCGCCCGGCGCGGGCGGCACCTCGCCCGCCGGAGCCAGCCACACGAAGCGCGTGACGTTGTCCGGATGGTCCTCCACGTCCGCGGCCAGGACCACGCAGCCGTACAGCTCGGCGGCCAGCCGTGAGCCCAGCGCGGCGCTGGTGTCTCCGGCCTCCCTAAGCGACAGCACCGCGTCCGCGGTGGACGGCGCGACCACATGCTCGGCCTGCGGCAGGCTCTCGCGCAGGAAGCGCGCGCACTGGGCGGTGGCCTGGGGATGGGAGATCACGCGGGTGACGCTCGACGGCGCGAGCTCCCGCGCGGCGATCAGGCAGTGATGGATCGGGTGGACCACCTCGGCGGCGATGCGCACGTCGCGGGTCTCGAGGGCCAGCGTGTCGAGCGTGACGCTCACGCTCCCCTCGAGCGAGTTCTCGATCGGCACCACCGCGCGCTCGACGGCGCCGTCGTGAACGGCCATCACGGCGTCGTGAATGGTGGTGTAGGGCACCTCCTCGATCTCGCCGCTCGCGGAAGCGCGCAGGGCTTCCTCGCTGTAGGTCCCCGCGGGGCCCAGGTAGGCGACTCGCATCAGGCCCGCGTGGCGGTCCCTGCGATCGCGGCCTCGACGGCCTGCTGCTCCTCGGGAGAGAGCTCGTATTCCGGCGTGCCCTCGCGCACCTGCTTGACGTAGAAGCGAGCCTGGTCGCGATGGAGGATCGAGGAGATGACCACGCCGGTGCTGCGCGAGTCCAGGAGGGCGAGCGTGCTCGACTGCTGGCCGGAGAGCTCGTTCATGGCGTCGTAACGCACCAGCGAGGTGTGGGCCACGCAGCCGTCCATGCGCTGCTCGGCCGAGCCCACGCGTTCCTCGAGGCCCGCGGCCGTCTCCTCCACCCAGTCGCGCAACTGCACGAAGGCGTCCTGCAGCGACGACGCGTGACCGACGATGTCGGTCTCCCCGTTGCCGAGCACCATCCGCTGAGCCGAGCGCAGGCGGCGCACCTTGAAGGCGAGCACGATGCAGAAGAGCAGCGCGACGACCGCGGCGCCGGCAGCCGCCACGGCCACGATTCCCTGCGTGGAGTTGAGCTCGTCCACGTGGGCTCAGGGTATCGCCGTGCTCAGCTGGTGAAGATGGCGATGAAGTCGGCCGTGTTGTTGTCGGTCACGTCCTCGCCCGGCACGGGGTCGACCTCGACGGTCACCGGAACGTTCTGGCCGGTCGGGGGATCCTCGGTCACCGGGATGGTCACGTTCTGAGCCTCCCCAACCGCGATCTCGGGGATCGTGTCCTCGGCCACGATGGCGTCGCCGCCCTCGCCCAGCGTGACCTTCACGTTCACGTCGGTCTCGTTGTTCTCGCCCTGGTTGACCACCTGGACGTCGAAGGAGAGGTCGCCGGACAGCGGGACGGTGGTGGTGGCGCCGGCCGTGAGCGCCACGCCGCCCAGCGTGACCGTGCCGAGACCGTTGCCGTGCAGGCCGGGTGCGGCTGCCTCGTCGCCCGAGCTGCCGCCCTCGCCGCTGCGCAGCGCTGAGATCTGGTCGGCCACGAAGGAGGGCTGGACCCACTGGACGTCGTCCATGAACCTGAGCTGGCCGGTCTTGGGCAAGGACACCTGTCCCTGGAGATCCTCGTCCTTGATCGCGCTCTCGAGGCTGGGCTCAAAGCGCGCCACGAGCAGCACGTCGCTGGCCAGGAAGACCTGCATCACGTCGGCGATCCGGTCGCTCGACTGGCGCCGCTCCTGGTCGGCGAGCGCGCCCGGAAGCTCACGCGCCACCACGTCGAGGGCGTCGCGGCGCAGCTCCAGCGCCTCCGTCAGGTAGTCCTGCGCCGACGACACCTCATCGGGTGCGTCGAGGTCCTGGGCGCGGTCCACCAGCGTGGCCGACTCGCTGCGCAGCGCGTTGACCGCGTTCGCGGCGTCCACGGACTGGTCCTGGCCGCCCTCCGAGCCCAGCAGGTCGAAGAGCTGGCGGCCCTCCTGGTTGGACTGGTCGATCAGCTCGCTGGAGTCCGACGCGTAGTCCTTGATCGCGCTCTCCTGGCGTGCGCTCAGGCAGCCGCGGAAGGCGATCACCAGCAGGATCAGCACGATCACGCCGGCCCCGATAGCTATGGTCCTGCGGACCATCAGCGTCTGGCGGTCGGTCGACCGACCGCTCGGCGGCCGACGCCGTGTACGACTTCGTGCTGGCTCGTCCGGTTCGTCGAGGAAGGACAGCAGTCTCGCTCCTAGCGCTTGTAGGCGTCCCGTGCGCCTCGGTGGGAGTATGAACGGGGGGCAGGACGCGCTCTCCGCGGACCGAAACAGAACCTGGGATGAACCGTTCCGAGACAGGCCTTACGGACGAGCCCGGCACCCTGCCGCTGGGTTCCTCCGACCCTACACAAAGGCTTGCCGGAAACCCGGGCCCGCGGCTGGTCCTGGGCCGCTACCGCATGGAGCAGCGCCTGGGCGCCGGTGGCTTCGGGGTGGTCTGGCAGGCCTGGGACGAAAAGCTCGAGCGCGAGGTGGCGGTCAAGACGATCCCGCGCGAGCGCGGCGGCGGAGAGCGGGTGGAGCGCGAGGCGGTGGCCGCCGCACGCCTGAACCACCCGGCGATCGTGGGCATCTACGAGCTGGCGTCCGATGAGCACGACGTCTACCTGGTGTCCGAGCTCGTTCGGGGCCGAACCCTGGCCGAGCTGCACCGGGCCGGGGCGGTGTCCGACCGCGACGTGGCCCGCATCGGCGCAGACCTCTGCGAGGCGCTGGCCCACGCTCACGCGCGCGGGGTGATCCACCGCGACGTGAAGCCGCAGAACGTGATCGTGGTGGCCGAGCCCGCCGCCGGCGTGGGCTTCGCGAAGCTCACCGACTTCGGCGTGGCCCACCTCGTCCAGGGCGATGCGCTCACCCGCACCGGCGACGTGGTGGGGACGCTCGCCTACATGGCGCCCGAACAGGCTGAGGGCGTCCCCGTGACGCCGGCCTGCGACGTCTACTCGCTCGCCCTCACGCTGTACGAGACCTGGACCGGCACGAACCCGGTGCGCGCCGGCGGGCCGGCGGCCACGGCGCGGCGGCTGGGCCGTCCGCTTCCGTCGCTGTCGCGGCAGCGGCGCGACCTCCCGCTGGAGCTCTGTGACGCCATCGACGACGCACTCGATCCCAACCCGGCGGCGCGCCCGGCGCCGGCCGACCTGCGCGCGGAGCTGCGCGCCGCCGAGCACGAGCTCACCGACGAGGGCGGCTTGGTGGAGCCCGAGACGCTCCGCCGCGTGGGCCTGCCGAGCACAGGCCGCCGGCGCCGTCTGTGGGCCCGCGGAGCGCGTCCGCCGGCCCCGCCTGAGCCGTTGCCGGCCTTGGGCGCGCCCGAGGACCCCCGCCCGGTGGCCGAGCCGAGCGGGTTGCTCGGCCGGCGCAGCGTCGGTCAGCCCGTGTCCAAGACCGTGCGCCTGGCCGAGCGCGCCGGCGCCGGCCTCCTGGCCGGAGCGCTCGTGTTCGCCATGCTCTCGTCGCTGGGTCCGGAGCCCTCCTTCTCGAAGCTCACTGCGGCGGCGCTGGCCGCCGGGGCCACCGCCCTCCTGCCTCGCATCGGTTGGATGCTGTCCGTGCTCGGCCTGTGCATCTGGCTTGTGGCGCCCGAGACCGACCGCCAGGGCACCGCCGTGGTGCTGGCCGCCGCGGCTCTGCCCGTGCCCTTCCTGCTCCCGCGCGCGGGCCTCCTCTGGTCGGTGCCCGTGCTCTGTCCGCTGCTGGGCACGATCGCGCTCGCACCCGCGTTCGTGGGCGTCGCGGCTCTTGCCTCCACCTCGTGGCGTCGCGCCGGCCTGGCCGCGGCGGGCCTGTGGTGGCTGCTGCTCGGCGAGGCGCTCACCGGCAAGTCGCTGCTCTTCGGCGTGGCCGACGGCACGCTGCCGCGCGGCGACTGGGAGGGCTCGATCTCGGCTGCGGTGTCCGACGTGCTCGTGCCGCTGGCCGGGTCACCCGCCTTCGCCCCGCTGCTGGTGTGGGCCGCGTTCGCCGTGGCCCTGCCCTTCGTGGTTCGCGGCCGCTGGCTGGCGGTGGATCTGGCGGGGGCGGGCGTGTGGGCCGTGGCCCTGATAGCCGCACAGGTGGCGCTCGGCGACGCCCTGGCCCCTGAGGTGGCGCTCGACCAGGCCCGGGGCGCCGTGGCGGGCCCGCTGGCCGCCGCGCTCATCGCCCTGTCCGTGTCCCAGATCGTGGCTCCCGCAGAGGGCTGGCGGGCGGCCCGGGTGACCACGGCCTAGGCCGCCCCTAGGACTACTCTCCGGAACGGCATGAGCATGCTGCGAAACCTGGAAGCAAAGCTCGGAGGTCTCGTCGAGGGCGCCTTCGGAAGGGCGTTCAAGACGAGCGTCCAGCCGGTGGAGCTGGCCCACAAGCTGGCCAAGGAGATGGAGGACAACCAGATGGTCTCCGTCTCGCGCGTCTACGTGCCCAACCACTACCGCGTGTTCCTCTCGGCTCAGGACCGCGAGCAGTTCACGAGCTACGAGCCGGCACTGCGCAAGGAGCTGTCGGACTACCTGCTCGAGCACGCCCGGCAGGAGTCGCTCGCGCTCACCAGCCGGCCGCAGATCGAGTTTCACACCGATGACCGGCTCGAGCTCGGCGAGTTCGGCATCCAGGCCCAGCTGCTGGGACCGCCGGAGGGAGAGCCGGAGGAAGAGCCCGCCGCGGAGCCTGCCCCCTCGGCCGGCGACTTCGGACACACGATGGTTTACTCGCCCGATCGCGCGGCGCGCAAGCTCGAGATGCCGGCCGACCGGCGCCAGGCGCTGCTCTTGTCGGAAGGGCGGCGCAACGTGCTCAACGGCGACCGCGTGGTGATCGGCCGCAGCCGTGAGTGCGACGTGGTGCTCTCCGATCCCAACGTCTCACGCCGCCACGCGGAGCTGCGCCGGGACGAGAACGGCTGGCACGCCGTGGACCTCGGCTCGACCAACGGCGTGAAGGTGAACGGGCGCCGGGTGGACCAGGTGGTGCTGCGCGACGGCGACCGCATCACCGTGGGCGTCAGCGACCTGACCTTCGAGCTCGAATAGGCGGCCCAGGGTGGACGAGCCGCTCGCCGTCGCGCTCAAGTTCGGCTTCTTGCTGGTGCTGTACCTGTTCCTGCTCTGGGTGGTCCGCAGCGCGATGCGTGACCTGTCGCGTTACGAGACGGTGTCGGCCGGGGCCGAGCCGGTAGACCCGCCGGGTCCGGCACGACACGAATCCGGACTGCCCGATCTGCGCGCGGGGGTGCAACCGAGGCTCGAGGTGGTGGCCGCGCTCGGCCACGAGCCGGGAACCAGCTTCGACCTGGGAGAGGGCGCGACGATGGGCCGCTCGGACGGGGCGGAGATACAGGTCGACGACCCGTTCGCCTCATCGGCTCATGCGCGAATCTTCCCGCGAGGCGAATACATGTACCTCGAGGACATGGGCTCCACCAACGGCACGTACCTGAACGGCCGGCAGGTGAAGAGCACGGAGCGGCTGAGGATGGCCGACCTGATCCGAATCGGCGACACCGAGTACCGCTACCAGGAGTAGTGGTGGCCCTGCGCATCGCAGAACAGGTGGGCCGCTCCGATGTCGGCCGGCAGCGCAGCGCCAACGAGGACTCGCTCGTGCTGCGCCCGCCATTCTTCGCGGTCGCGGACGGGATGGGGGGAGCCAAGGCCGGCGAGGTGGCCTCGGCGATCGCGGCGCGAGCCGTCGAGGACGCGCCCGCGGCCTCCCAGCAGGCGGAGGCCCAACTCACGCAGCTCCTGCGTGAGGCCAACCGCCGCATCTACGACCTGGCGCTCACCGACGAAGCCCATCGCGGGATGGGCACAACGCTCACGGCCGCGAAGGTGCAGGGCGACGAGATCAGCCTCGGGCATGTGGGCGACAGCCGCGCCTACCTGATGCGTGACGGTGAGCTGAGCCAGCTCACCCGCGATCACTCGCTGGTCGCCGAGCTCGAGCGCAGCGGCCAGATCACCCCGGAGGCAGCCGAGCACCATCCCCAGCGCTCGATCATCACGCGCGCCCTGGGCCCCGAGCCGGACGTGGAGGTCGACACCTACACCCTGGCCGGCCGCGACGGCGACCTCTTCCTGCTCTGCTCGGACGGCCTGACCTCGATGATCTCGGACGACGAGGTGAGCGCGATCCTTCGCAGCGCCGCCGATCTCGATTCGGCCGCCGAGGCGCTCATCCGAGCCGCCAACCAGAGCGGCGGCAAGGACAACATCACCGTGGTCATGTTCAGGCTCGCCGAGGACGAGTCCGGCGCCGACGGCGCCCTGCCCGGCGACGAGGAGACGATCGCCGGCCAGCTCACGGCCGACGACGTGACCACGGCAGCCCGGCCCGCCGAGCCGAGCGCAGCGCCGGCGCCCGCACCGCAGGCGCGCGCTGCCGAGGCGCCGGTGCGACGGCCGGCTGGGAGGTCGCGCCGCCGCGGGCGGGCGCGTGTCGCCCTCAAGGTCATGGTGGGCCTCGCACTCGTGGCGGCGGCGATCACCGGTCTGTACGCGCTCAGCCGGCAGGTCTACTTCGTGGGCACCAACGACGCCGGCCTGGTCACGGTCTACAAGGGCGTGCCCTACGACCTCCCGCTGGGGCTCAATCTCTACACCGAGGACTACGCGAGCGGCATGCCGGCGCGAGCCATACCGACGGCCCGGCGCGACCGCGTGCTCGACCACGAGTGGCGCAGCCGCGAGGACGCCGAGGACCTGGTGCGCTCGCTGGAGCGCGGGCAGCTCGAGGGCGGCTCGAGCTGATGTCCGCGCGGACACGCGAGCTGTTCGGGCTCCTGCCCGTATCCCTGCTGGTGGTGGCCGGCTTTGCCGCGGTGCTCGCCACCCGGACCGATGACATCCAGGACGCGACGCTCACCTACGGCGCGGTCTTCCTCGGCCTCTGCGTGATGGCCCATCTGTTCATCCGCGCCCGCCTGCCGGACGCCGATCCGTACCTGTTCCCGCTGGCCGCGCTGCTGGCGGCCATGGGCCTCGTGCTGATCTACCGCATCGACACCGAGCTCGCCCGCGAGCAGGCCCAATGGTTCGTGGTGGGGCTGGTCTTCTTCTGCGCGACGATCCTGCTGATCCGCGATCACCACGTGCTCGAGCGCTATCGCTACCTGATCGCGGCGGCCAGCATCGCCCTGCTCCTGATGCCGCGCGTGCCGGGGATCGGCGCCCAGGTCAACGGGGCGTTCCTGGCCATCAAGATAGGCCCGATCCAGTTCCAGCCCGCCGAGTTCGCCAAGCTCGGGATCATCATCTTCCTCGCGAGCTACCTGCGCGAGACGGGTGACATCCTGGTGCGGCCGCGGCTGCGGCCGTTGCCCTACCAGCGCCAGCTCCTGCTCTACGGGCTGCCCGCCCTCGGCACGCTGCTGGCGATCCTCGTGCTGGGGCTCGGGCCCGCCGGCTCGATCCTGCTGGTGGTGTTCGTGGCGTCGTTCGTGGCCGTGCTGCGCGACCGGCCCTCCCCCAAGCACTTCGGGCCTCTGCTCCTGGTCTGGGGCCTGGCGATGCTGATGCTCATCTTCATCCGCGACCTGGGCAGCTCGCTGATGTTCTTCGGCGGCTTCCTCGCCCTGCTCTACGTGGCCACCGGGCGCCTCTCGATCGTCGGCGTGGGCGCCACGATGTTCTTCGGCGGCGCCTTCTTCCTCGCCGAGCACGTCAACCACGTGCACGAGCGCGTGCAGATCTGGCTCGACCCGTTCAACGGCGACCGAATCGACGATGAGGGCTACCAGATCGCTCAGTCCCTGTTCGCCCAGGGGGACGGCGGTCTGTTCGGCCAGGGCTTCGGCAACGCCCTGCTCGAGTTACCCGGGGGCGGGACCATCCTGCCCGCCGCCCACACGGACCTCATCTACTCGGTGCTGGTCAACGAGGCCGGCCTGTTCGGTGCCGCCGGCCTGGTGGGCGCGTACCTGCTGCTGGTCTTCCGTGGCTTCAAGACCGGGATGCTGGCCTCGGACGGCTTCTCGAAGCTGCTCGCGGTGGGGCTCACGAGCGTGCTGGGGCTGCAGGTGTTCGTGATCGTCGGCGGTGTCACGAACGTGATCCCCCTCACCGGCGTCACGCTGCCGCTCGTGTCCTACGGCGGCAGCTCGCTGCTGGCCAACATGGTGCTGCTGGCGCTGCTGTTGATCATCTCGGACAGCGCGCGCCGAGAACGAATCCGGCGGGGTGGTCTGGTCTGAACCGGAAGATCGTCCAGGTGTTCGTGCTGTTCGTGGTGCTGTTCGCCGTGCTGGTGGGCTACACGTCCTACTGGAGCGTCCTGGACGCCGAGAGCCTCGCCGACAACCCCGGCAACCGGCGCGAGCTGATCGAGGAGCAGAAGATCCCGCGCGGGCTGATCTACGCGAACGACGGCCAGACCCGGCTGGCCGACAACCGCTCGCGCGGCCGCGGCAAGAACCGCATCTTCACGCGCACCTATCCCACCGGCGGCCTGTTCGCCCAGCCGGTGGGCTACTCGTTCATCACCAACGGACGCATCGGCCTCGAGCGCGAGCGCAACGACGATCTGGCCGGCAAGGAGGACGAGTTCGAGTCGCTCTTCGCCGGGCTCGAGGGGCGCGACCGCGAGGGCAAGGACGTGGTCACCAACCTCGACGTGGCGGGCACCGAGGCCGCCGTGGCGGGCCTGGCGGGGCGCAAGGGCGCGGTGGTGGCCATCGAGCCGCAGACCGGCAAGGTGCGGGTGATGGTCTCCATCCCCGAGTACGACCCCAACCTGATCCCCAGCGACTTCGGGCGGCTCAACCGGGATCCCAACAAGCCGACGCTCAACCGCACCACGCAGGAGCTCTACCCGCCGGGCTCGACGTTCAAGGTGGTGACCGCCACCGCCGCGCTCGACACCGGCAAGGTCACCCCGGAGACGGTGATCGACGGGTCGTCGCCGCGGACGATCAGCGGGGTGCCGCTGGCCAACGCCGGCGGCGAGAGCTTCGGCCCGCTCTCCTTCACCGACGCCCTCACCAACTCCGTGAACACGGTGTTCGCGCAGGTGGGCGAGAGGGTCGGCCGCGGGACGCTCGTGGAGTACATGAAGCGCTACGGCTTCTTCGAGGACCCCCAGCTCGACTACCCGGACAGCCAGATGGTGCCCAGCGGGGTGATAAACGGCGACGGCAGGTACGTGGAGGACGGCTTCGACGTGGGCCGGGCCGCGATCGGCCAGGGCGGTCTCGAGGGCGAGGTGCGGGCCGCGCCGATTCAGATGGCCGAGGTGGCCGCGGCGGTGGCCAACGACGGGCGGCTGATGAAGCCGCAGCTCACCGACCGCATCGTCTCGAAGGACGGGCGCGTGGCCGAGCGCATCCAGCCCGATCTCCAGTCGAGGGTCATGAAGCCCGAGACCGCCCAGCAGCTCACCGAGATGATGAGCCGGGTGGTGGAGGAGGGCACGGGTACGGCGGGCGCCCTGGCCGGCATCACGGTGGCCGGCAAGACGGGCACCGCCGAGGTGGGCGCCAACCGCGAGTTCACCCAACCCTGGTTCATCGCCTTCGCGCCCGTGGAGGACCCCAAGATGGCGATCGCCGTGACCGTGGAGCGGACCACCGGCCAGGGCGGGACGGTGGCCGCGCCGATCGCCAAGCAGGTGCTCGAGGCCATGTTGGGGAACGGGTTGTGATGGAGGTCCGCGCATGACCGAGGTCGCCACCGGCACGCTGGTCGACGGTCGCTATCGCATCGTGCGCCGCATCGGCTCCGGGGGCATGGCCGACGTCTACGCGGCCGAGGACATACATCTGGGTCGCGAGGTCGCGCTCAAGGTGCTGCACCGGCGCTTCGCGCAGGACCAGGAGTTCGTGGAGCGCTTCCGGCGCGAGGCCAAGGCCGCGGCGGGTCTCTCGCACCCGAACGTGGTCGGCGTCTTCGACCGCGGCCAGCACGAGGGCACCTACTACATCGCGATGGAGCTGCTCGCCGGCCGCACCCTCAAGGACATCGTGGCCGACGAGGCGCCGCTTCCCCAGCGCCAGGTGATCGACATCGGTACGCAGGTGCTGCAGGCGGCCGGGTTTGCGCACGCGGGCGGCGTGATCCACCGCGACTTCAAGCCCCACAACGTGATCGTGGACGGCGGGGGTCACGCGAAGGTCACCGACTTCGGGATCGCGCGCGCGGGCGCCTCGGAGATGACCGAGACCGGCTCGATCATGGGCACGGCGCACTACCTCTCGCCCGAGCAGGCGCAGGGCCATTCCGTCACCGCCGCCTCCGACCTCTACTCGATCGGGGTGATGCTGTACGAGATGCTCGCGGGGCGGCTGCCCTTCGAGGGCGACAGCGCGGTGGCGATAGCGCTCAAGCATCTCTCCGAGCAGCCCACGCCGCTGTCGCAGCTGCGTCCCGACGTGCACCCCGCCCTCGAGGCCGTGGTGATGGCCGCGCTGGCCAAGGATCCGGCGCAGCGCTGGCAGTCGGCGGACGACTTCGCGCAGGGCCTCGAGGCCGCGCGCGCCCAGATCGATGCGGGCGACAACGGCGGTGAGGGCACCGCCGCGTTCGCCCCGATCCCGTTGCCCGCGGGTGATGGCGACGGCTCGCCGCCGGTGCTCGCGCCGGTCACGGAGCCCGGGGAGAAGCGCAGGCGCTGGCCCTGGTTCACGATCGGAATCCTCGTCCTGGCGCTGGTGGGCGCGCTCGCGTGGCTGATCGCCAGCGGCGCTCTCACGACCGAGAAGAAGGACGTGCCGCGGGTCACCGGCCAGCAGCTCGTGCAGGCCCGCGCCAAGCTCGAGCGGGCGGGCTTCGAGGTCCGCGAGACGCGCTTCCAGAGTCAGCAGCCCGTGGACCAGGTGCTCGACCAGGATCCCAACGCGGGCGAGGAGGCCGAGGTGGGCTCGACGGTCACGCTCGAGGTCTCCGAGGGCCCGCCGATCGTGCCGGTGCCCCCGGTGGCCAACCTGCGCGAGCCGCAGGCGATCTCCCAGCTGGAGCGCGCCGGGCTGAAGGTCACCGTCGACCGCGAGTTCTCCGACGAGGTCAGGGACGGCTTCGCCATCCGGACCGTGCCGCGGGAGGGCGCCGACGCCCGCAGCGGCCAGCGTGTGCGGCTGCTCGTGAGCAACGGTCCGGAGCAGGTGAGCGTGCCGGACGTGACCGGTTTGTCCCAGGGCTCGGCGGAGTCCGAGATCCAGAACGCCGGCCTGCGGACGGCGGTGCAGGAGGAGGAGTCGGACGAGCCCGAGGGCAATGTGATCTCCCAGGATCCGGCGGGCGGTGTCCGGGTGAACCGCGGCGTGACCGTGACGATCGCGGTGTCCACCGGCCGGCCCCAGGCCAGTGTGCCCAACGTGGTGGGGCTGAGCGCCCGCGACGCCGGCGCCCAGCTGGGCAACGCCGGCCTGACGCCGGCCACGCGCGAGCAGCCCACCAACGACCCGGACGAGGACGGCGTGGTGATCGACCAGCGCCCGGGCGCCGGCTCCGAGGTCGACGAGGGCACCCAGGTGCTGATCATCATCGGCGTGTTCGAGGAGACGGACACGCTCGAGAACACGGAGACCGACACGCCGTGAGGAACACCCGGTGAAGGTCGCCGTCCTGTCCGGCGGCCGCTCGAGCGAGCACGACGTGTCTTTGTCCTCGGGCGAGGCGGTGCGCGCCGGGCTGGCCGAGGGCGGGCACGAGGTGATCGATGTCCGCCTGGAGCGCGACGGTGGATGGACGCTCGACGGAGAGGCGCTGCCGCTCCACCCCGGCCGCGGCCTGGCGGGCGCTGACGTGGCGTTTCCGGTGCTGCACGGGCCGTTCGGCGAGGACGGCTCGGTGCAGGGGCTGCTCGAGCTGCTCGACGTGCCCTACGTGGGAGCCGGCGTGCTGGGCTCGGCGGTGGCCATGGACAAGGCGCTGTTCAAGGACCTGATGGCCGCCCACGGCATTCCGCAGGTGGAGTACGTGTCGGTGCGCGAGGGCGCCCCGGTGGCGCTGGCCCCTCCGGCGTTCGTCAAGCCCGCGCGCCTCGGCTCGTCGGTGGGGATCTCGAAGGCGTGGTCGGAGGCCGACCTCGACTCCGCCCTCGCGCTGGCCTTCGAGCACGACCCCGTGGTCCTGGTGGAACGCTTCTGCGGCGGCCTGGAGGTGGAGTGCTCGGTGCTCGGCCACTCCGACCCGATCGCCTCCCAGCCCGGCGAGATCGTGATCCGCAAGGGCGACTGGTACGACTACGAGGCCAAGTACGAGCCGGGCGGGATGGACCTCGTGGTGCCCGCCCGCATCCCGGCGCCCCAGCTGGAGGAGGTCAGGCGCCTCGCCGTGGAGGTGTTCCGCCTCGTGAGCTGCTCCGGCATGGCCCGGGTCGACTTCTTCGTGGAGGACGACGCCGTGCTGGTGAACGAGCTCAACACGATCCCCGGCTTCACCTCAACGAGCGTCTACGCCAAGCTCTTCGAGGCCAGCGGCATCCCCTACGTGGAGCTGCTCGACCGCCTGCTGGGGCTGGCCCGCGAGCGTTACGAGGAGGAGCGCCGCTACCGGTTCTAGGGCTCGGCGGAGGGCCGCGACCCCTACCCCGCGCGCGACAGCCTGATCTCCTGTATGGCCGCCTTGCCCGAGTCCGGCAGGCCGCTGATCCACACGAGGTAGTACTGGAAGCGCTGCCCGCGCGGCAGCTCGAGCCGGAACACCGCCCGTTCGCGGGTGATGCTCTTCACCTGGCTCACCTTCGTCCAGCCCCGGATGGAGGCGGGTATCCGGTTCGCGGCGTAGATCGCCGCCTTGAACTTCGGGTCCGGCGTGGAGGTGATCAGCGCCAGGCGCCGGCCGGGGATCTGCTCGCCGGCGTCCACGTAGATACCCACCCCGGACTTGTTGGCGCCCTCGAAGCCGGCTTCGTAGGTCTCGGTGTCCCAACCCGTGCCGCGGATCCCGTCCAGCACCAGGTTCTCGGCCTCGGGCGACTCCTGCAGGTCGTCGCCCTCGGGGTCGTAGTTCGAGGCGGCCTGCCGGCCCAGCTCCACCGGCTTGAGGCCGGGCGGCTCGGCCACGATCGGGTCGGGCCCGGGCCCCTTCTCGGTGCGGTTGGCGAAGTAGACCACGGCCACCGCCGCCACGGCCAGCAGCAGCAGCGTGACCACCAGGACGCGCTTGGGATGCCGGACCCGCACCGGCGCGAAGTCGGCGGTGTCGCCGGACAGCGACCCGAGCACCGTGGTGGCCTCGCCGCTCGCCTCGCCGGCCCGGGCGGCCTCGATCGCGAGCACCTCCTCCAGGTCGTGCACCAGCTCCGCGGTGGACTGGTAGCGGTGCTCGGTCTCCTTGGCGGTGGCCCGCTCCACGGCGGCCGCGAGCGAGGCGGAGATCTCGGGCCGCATGCGTTGCACGTCGGGCAGCGGGTCCTTCACGTGCTTCATCGCCACCGCCACCTGGGTCTCGGCCCGAAACGGCGGCTCGCCCGTGAGCATCTCGTACAGCACGATGCCCAGCGAGTAGATGTCCGACTGCTCGGTGACCTCCTGGCCCAGGGCCTGCTCGGGAGACACGTAGTCGGTGGTGCCGAGCACCCGCCCGGTGGCGGTGAGCCCATGAGCCTCCAGCGAGCGGGCAATGCCGAAGTCCGTGACCTTGGCGCGCCCGTCCGCGTCGATCAGCACGTTCTGCGGCTTCACGTCACGGTGCACCAGCCGGGCGGCGTGCGCGCCCTCGAGCGCGCGCCCGATCTCGATCGCGTAGGCCACGGCCTCCGATACGGGCAGCCGGCCCTGGCGCTTGATGCGCTCCTTGAGCGTCTCGCCCTCCACGTACTCGAAGACGATGTAGGGCGCGCCCTCGTCCTCGCCGGCGTCGATCACCGTAACCACGTGCGGGTGGTTGAGCTGGGCCACCGCGCGCGCCTCGCGGCGGAAGCGCTCGAGCTGGTCGGGATCCCTCGAGATGTCGCTGTGCATCAGCTTGATCGCCACCCAGCGCTCGAGGGTCGGGTCGAAGGCCCGATAGACGGTCGACATCCCGCCCGAGCCGATCTTCTCCTCGAGCCGATAGCGGCCGCCTATGAGGGTGCCGATCACCGTCATCTATTTTCCGCAGTCTCTTGCCGGCACGTGTCAGGTATTACACGGATCCTGCCTGCTCAGCATCATGGGCAGGCGAGCCGGCCTTGCGCCGGCTCTTGACTGAGTTCGGCGACGAGGTCGCGATCACCTACGTCATGGGTGGTCTCGCCCGAGAGTACGAGGGCGATCTTTCATTTCTCATTATCGAGTGGCTGGACGCGGCAGACCGGTCGCGCATGCCGATCGATCCGAGGTTGTGGTCCGGTAGCGGACCCCTGCGCTCCAGCTTCCCGGCCTGTATGGCGGTCAAGGCGGCCGCCGAGCAGGGAGCGCAGGCCGAGGCGCGCTACCTGCGCATACTCCGCGAGGGGATCATGTGCCACCGGCGCCGGCTCGACCGCACCGAGCCGCTCGTGGAGGAGGCACGCCGGGCGGGTCTGGATGCCGAGCGCTTTCGCATCGATCTCGAGTCGGCGGCGATCGTGGAGGCCTTCGGCGCCGATCTCGAGGAGGCCCGCGGGGCGCCGGGCCTGCCCGCACTTCGCTTCGACGGCGACCGCGACGGCGATGAGTGGCGAAGCGGCGCGGAGCCCTACGCCGAGCTGCGGGCCGCCGCGCTGGCGGCCGGAGCCGTGCCGGCGGCGGCCGAGCGGCCGGGCATCCTCGAGGCGCTGGACCGCTTCGGCACGATGGCCGCCGCCGAGATCGAGGCCGTGTGCGATCTGCCCGGCCCGCGCGCGAACGCCGAGCTGTGGCGGCTCGCCGCCGAATGGCGCGTGAAACCGGTGCGGGTGCTTACCGGGGAGCTGTGGGAGCGGGCGTGAACCCGCCCGGCCGCCGCCCGGTGAGACGCTGACGGCTCAGCTCGACGGTGCCCGCCGAGTCGGTGGCGCTTCCGATCACCGCCGTGCCCGGGTGGTGGCCGTCCAGCAGCTCCACCGCGGCGGGGGCGTCGGCAGCCGGCACCACCACGCAGAATCCACAGCCCATGTTGAAGACCTCGTAGAGCTCGGCGTCCTCGACCGCGCCGCGCTGCGCGATCAGGTCGAACACGAGGGGCACCGGCAACGGAGAGTCGATCCGGTAGCCCACGCTCGCCTCGAGGCGCAGCAGGTTGAGGAAGCCCTCGCCGGTGATGTGGGCCAGGCCGCGCACGTCGACCTCGGACGCGAGCAGCTCCCGAACCGCCTCGACGTAGATCACCGTCGGCTCGAGCAAGAGGTCTCCCACGGTGGTGTCGCCCACCTGCTCCCCGAGGTCGGTGAGCACCCGCCGGGCGAGGCTCAGGCCGTTGGAGTGGATGCCGCTCGAGGGAATGCCGATCAGCGCGTCGCCGGGCTCGATCCGGTCACCGGTGACCACGGCGTCGAGGTCCACGAGGCCCACGCAGAAGCCCACGAGGTCGAAGCCGTTGGGCGACGGATGGCCCCGCAGCACGTCCGGCAGAACGGCCAGCTCACCGCCGGGGATCTCGACTCCGGCCCGTTCAGCGCCTTCGCGGAGGCCGATGCCGATCTGCTCGAGGATCTCGGGATTGGCCTCCTCGACGGCGAGGTAGTCGAGCAGGGCGATCGGATCGGCGCCGACGCAGATGACGTCGTTGGCGTTCATGCCGAAGAGGTCGATGCCGATCGTGTCGTAGCGCCCGAGCTGCTCGCACACGACCACCTTCGTGCCCACGCTGTCGCACGACAGCGCCAACCCCTGCCGCTCGTCGATGCGCAGCACGTTGGCGTAGTGGCCCGACGAGAGCGCCGCTCGCGACGGCCGCCCGGTGTTGATCCGGGCGAGCACCTCCACGAGGGCGGACACCCCCTCGCCGGAGAGCGCCTGGTCCACGCCTGCGCGTGCGTATGCCCCTGCGGCCACAGGGCCATTTAAGCGCACCGTACGGAGGTCAGCCGTGCCTGCGCAGCGCGAGCGCCACGGTGTCGTCGGCCATCCCGTCCGCCCACTCGGTGACCTCCTCGTGGACGGTTCTAACCAGCTCGGCCGGGCCGAGCGCCGCGGCGCGGCGGGCCAGGAACCCCATCAGCCGGCCGTTGCCGTAGGTCTCGCCCGAGCGGCGCGCCTCGATCAGCCCGTCGGTGTACGCGAACACGAGGTCGCCGGGCTCGAGCGCCAGCTCGCTCTCGCCGTAACGGTCCACGGGATCAACGCCCAGGGGCAGCCCGTGCGACTCGAGGGGCTCGACCGCGTGGCCCCGGATCCGCAGCGGGGCGAGATGCCCGGCGTTGGAGTACCGCAGCGAGCCGGGCGAGAGGATGGCCAGGAAGGCGGTCACGAACGTGTCGCGCGGCAGCCGGCCGAGCAGCATGTGGTTGGCCTGTGCCAGGACCTCGCCCGGATCGGAGGTGTCCCAGCTGCGCGCCTCGATGAAGAAGCGTGCCATGGCGCTCAGTGCCGCCGTTTCTACGCCCTTGCCCGCCACGTCGCCCACCAGCAGGGCCATCCGGTCGCCGCCCATGGGCCAGGCGCCGTACACATCCCCGCCCGTCGGCTCGTGCTCGGCCGGTGCGTAAAGCAGTCCGCTCTCGTAGCCGTGGAGCTCCGGGAGCGACTCGGGGACGAAGCCCAGGGTCAGCGCCCGGGCGATCCGGCGCTCGCGCTGGTAGTCGATGGCGTTGGCGATCGCGGCGGCCGAGGAGCGGGCCAGCTTGACCAGCCGCTCGAGGTCCGCGGCGGCGAAGCGGCCGGGCTCGTCGTGGGCGGCGCTCAGGACGCCGTACAGCCGCGGTCCGAGCTCGATCGGGGCGTGCATCAGCGACCCGATTCCGGCTTCGCCCGGGTGCTCGCGCAGGACGGGCTCCCGGGTCCGGGCCACATCGCCGAAGCTGCCCGAGTCCAGCGCGAGCACGCGGCTGGCCAGCTGCTCGGAGAAGTCCACCCGGGCCTCGGTGCGCAGCTCACCGGTGCGGGAGTTGATCCGGGTGAGCAGGGCACGCGTGGCACCGGTCACCTCCGCGGCGTGAAGGGTGATGCGCTCGTAGACCCGATCGAGGTCGAGCGAGGCGGACACCGCCTCCGCGGCGCGGCTGAGGCTCGCCTCCTCGCGGGCCCGGCGCCCCTCGGCCTCGAGCAGCGTGTCGCGGTCCAGGGCGAGCGCGGCGAGGTCGGCCACCACCTCCACGGCGTGGACCTGCTGGGCGGCGAGCGGCTCGGCGCCGTCGAGTGAGGCCACCAGCAGCACCCCGAGCGCCCGTCCGATCTCGCTGCGAACCGGGCAGGCGATCAGCGACGCTCCGCCGTAGCTCCGCCAGACCCGCTCGGCGCGCTCCGGACCGAGCGAGTCCACAGCGGCCGCACGCAGGTCCACCGCCCCCTCCCACGCGTCCACGCGCGGGACCAGCAGCCCCCGGCCGTGCTCCAGCGCGGCGGCCACCAGCCGGCGCTGGCGCGGATCGACCGGGCGCCCGGCGGGAGCCTCGAGTGCGTCGCGCAGCTCCTCCGACGCGAACCATCCGGCGGCGTGCTCCATCACGCCGCGCTCCTCGTCGATCGTGACGAACGTGACGGCGTCCACGGGTACGAGTGCGCGCACATCATCGACGAGCCGCGTAAGGGTGCGCTCGTGCCAGGAGGCCGCGGCCGTGGAAGCAGACGAGATCAGATGCGTCTGATCAATGTACGTTCGCGACCGTGATTGCGCCAGCGCTCAGGCGCGCCTGACGCAGGCGAGCCCCAGCGCGATCCGGTAGAGGCCCACCGCGCGCAGAGGCGGCGAGCGCCGGGCGAGCGGGAGGCTCACCAGCGCCGAGGCGAAGGCGGCACCGGCGCCCGCGGCCATCGACCCGTAGAGATGCGGAGGAACGCCCCCGGCTGCCAGGCGCGAGCCCTTCAACAGCGAGGCGCCCAGGGTCACCGGCAGGGCGCTGCTCAGCGCCAGCGCAGAGGCTCCGCGGCGGTCCAGGCCGCTCAGCCGCGCGGCGCTGATCGCGGCCCCCGAGCGCGAGACCCCGGGAACGAGCGCGGCCGCCTGCGCCAGGCCCACCGCGAGCTGATCCCGGCGCCGGATCCGCGTGCGGCGCGGCCGGCGCAGATCGGTGGCGATGAGCACGGCCCCGGCGGCGATCTGCGCGATGGCCACGGAGCGCGCGGAGCCGAGGCGCTCCTCGATCTGGCTCTCGAACAGCAGGCCGCCCGCCGCCGCCGGCGCGAGCGTGAGGGCCACGCCGCGCAGGTCGAGACGCGGGCCGCGCGCCGCGGCGAGCGCGAGCACTGGCGCCGAGCCCGCGTGCACCGCCACCTCGAACGACTTGCGCACCCCGCCGGGCAGCTGCGCGTAGGGCCAGCCGAGCAGGCGCGGCACGAGCGCGAGGTGGCCCGAGCTCGACACCGGCAGCAGCTCGGCCGGCCCCTGCAGGGCGCCCAGCGCCAGCGCGTGGATCAGCGGCAGACCCGGAGCCGGCCCGGCGGCGCCCGGCCGGGTCAGGCCCGCTCCGGCTCCGGCGCCGAACCGGGCTCTCCGGCCTCCGGCTCTTCGCCGCCGCGGCCGCGCCGGCGCCGCAGCAGCAGGTAGACGATCCCGAGCACGATCGCGGCGGCCACGGCGTAGTCGACGTAGTGGAGGTAGTCCTTCCAGCTCTCCCAGTTGTCGCCCGCCTGCTTGCCGATGAAGGTCAGCATCAGCACCCAGGGAATGCAGCCGGCGAGGCTGAGCACGCTGAAGCGCCAGAACGGCATCCGGGCCACCCCTGCCGGGAGCGAGATGAAGGTGCGGATGATCGGCAGCATGCGGGTGAAGAAGACCGTGGCGTCGCCGTGACGCTCGAACCAGCGGTCGGCCCACTCGAGGTGCGACTTCTTGATGTGCAGCTTGCGCCCGTGCTTCTCGAGGATGTCCACGCGGCCGGCGTAGCCGATCCCGTAGGCGATCCAGGATCCCACCAGGTTGGCCACCGAGCCGACCGCCGTGGCCGCGGCCAGGCTGTACTCGCCGCGCGAGACGTTGAAGCCGGCGAACAGCATGGTGGCCTCGCTGGGCACGGGAATGCAGGCGCTCTCCAGGAGCATCAGGATGAACACCCCGGGGAGGCCCATCGCATCCACCACGTCCACGGCCACCTCGACGATCGGATCCGTGATCGAGGCGATGATGGGCATGAGCAGCGAGGTAGGGTAGCGAGCCGTTCGTGCGCATCTGGATCGATCTGACCAACAGCCCGCACGTGCTCGTAATGCGGCCGCTGATCGAGATCATGCGGGCGGATGGCCACCAGGTCGAGGTCACGGCGCGGGACTTCGCACAGACCCTCGAGCTGTGCGAGCGCTTCGGCATCGCCCACACCGCCGTGGGGCGCCACCGCGGCGGCCGGCTGACCTCGAAGGGCCTCGGCCTGGCGTCGCGCAGCGCCGCGCTGCTGCGCTGGGCCCGCGGGCGCGACTTCGACGTGGCGATCGGCCACAGCTCCAACGACATCAGCGTGGCCGCGCGCCTGCTGCGGATACCGAGCGCCACGGCCTTCGACTACGAGTTCGCCTGGATGCAGCACCAGGTCAACTGCCGGCTGGCCCGGATCGTGATGGTGCCGGAGGCGATCCCGCCCGAGCGTCTGGCCCCCTACGGCGCCGGCCCGCGCAAGCTGCGCCGCTATCCGGGCCTCAAGGAGGAGTACTACCTGTCGGACTTCGAGGCCGATCCGGCCGTGCTCGACGAGCTGTCGCTCTCGCGTGATCGGTTGCTCGTGGTGGTGCGCACGCCGCCCGAGGTCTCGCTCTATCACCGCTTCGAGAACCCGCTGTTCCGGGCCGTGCTCGAGCGGCTGGCAGCTTCCGAGGCCCAGACCGTGGTGCTCCCGCGCACCGAGACACAGCGCGACGAGATCGCCCGGCTCGGCTCGTTCACCATCCCCGAGCGTGCCGTTGACGCCCAGAGCCTGATCGCCTTCTCCGACCTGGTGATATCCGCCGGCGGTACCATGAACCGCGAGGCCGTGGCACTCGGGACGCCCGTCTATACGACGTTCGAGGGGCGGCTCGGAGCGGTCGACGAGGCGCTCATGCGGGAGGGGCGCCTCACTAGGCTGTCCGATCCGGGGAACGTGAAGCTCGAGCGGCGGCCCGCGCATACCGGGTTGCGCGTCCGGCGCGACCCCAGGGAACTCGTCAAACTGCTGCTTCAGGCCACCGATACATGAGATCCATCGCGTCATCCGTCAACGCGCGCCGCCTCGGGCAGGTCGTCGTCGACGCCTGCCTGTTCGCGCTCGCGTACTACCTGGCGTATGTGCTTCGTTTCGACGAGGGCATCCCGCTCAGGTACGACCGCCTGCTGTGGGACACGATCTTCCTGATCGTGGCGCTGCAGGTGCTGATCTTCGCCCTGTTCGGCCTCTACTCCAAGCTGTGGCGCTTCGTCGACCAGCGCGACTTCCAGACCATCCTCAAGGCGATGGGGGTGGCCACGGTCGGCCTGATCGCCGTGCTCTTCCTCTTCTCGGTGGGCCGCGTGAGCCCGCCCCGCTCGGTGATCGTGCTCGACTTCCTGCTCGCGCTCGTGTTCACCGCCGGTGCGCGCTTCGCCGTCCGGGCACTGGTGGAGCGCCCGGCGCGCGGGCCGATCCTCGAGCGCGCCCACCGCGAGGTGCTGATCGTGGGCGCGGGCAACGGAGGCCAGCAGGTGGCCTTCGAGCTGCGCCGCAATCCGGGCTTGCGCAGCGCGCCCGTGGGCTTCGTGGACGACGACCCGCGCAAGCAGGGGATGCGCGTGGCCGGCCACAAGGTGCTGGGCCCGACCGGCGAGCTGCCGCGCATCCTCGACGGCGTGCGGCCGTCCGAGGTGATCATCGCGATCCCCTCGGCGCCGGGCACGCTGCGCCAGAAGGTCGTCACGGCCTGCCGCGCCCGCGGGATCCCGGTGCGCACGCTGCCCACCACCTTCGAGCTGCTGTCCGGTGGGGTCAACCTCATGCGCCAGGTGCGCGAGGTGCAGGTGGAGGACGTGCTCGGCCGCGAGCCCGTGCGGGTGGAGATCGACCGGGTGGGCGCCTATCTGCGCGGCCGCACCGTGCTCGTCACGGGCGCTGGGGGCTCGATCGGCGCGGAGCTGAGCCGCCAGATCGCGCGCGTGGGACCCAAGCTGCTCGTGCTCGTGGAGCACTCCGAGAACGCGCTGTTCGAGATCCGCCGCGAGCTCGAGGAGGAGCGCCACTTCCGGCGCGCGGCGGCCGTGCTGGCGGACTGCAAGGACGCCACGCGGATGGCCGAGATCTTCGGCGAGTACACGCCGTCGGTGATCTTCCACGCCGCGGCCTACAAGCACGTGCCGCTGATGGAGGAGAACCCCGTGGAGGCGGTGCGCAACAACGCCGTGGCCACCCGCATCGTGGCCGCCGCCGCGGGCGAGGCGGGCGCCGAGCGCTTCGTGCTCGTGTCGACCGACAAGGCGGTGAGCCCGTCCACGGTGATGGGCGCGTCCAAGGCGCTCGCCGAATGGGCGATCGAGGCCGCGCAGAACCGCTGGAAGGGCACGCGCTACTCGTCGGTGCGCTTCGGCAACGTGCTCGGCTCCTCGGGCTCGGTGGTGCCGATCTTCCGGCGTCAGATCGCGCAGGGCGGGCCGGTCACGGTCACCGACCCGCGGATGACCCGCTACTTCATGACGATCCCCGAGGCCGTGCAGCTGATCATCCGCTCCGGCGAGCTGTCCACGGGCGGTGAGGTGTTCGTGCTCGAGATGGGCGACCCCGTGAAGATCGCCGACCTGGCGCGCAACATGATCCGGCTGGCCGGGCTCGAGCCCGAGGTGGACATCGGGGTGGAGATCGTGGGACCGCGTCCGGGCGAGAAGATCCACGAGGAGCTCTTCAACCCGGGTGAGCGCCCGCAGCCCACCCCGGCCGAGAAGATCGTCTCCGCGGTCCAGCCGCCGCTCGAGCCCGAGTGGGTCGAGGGCGCCTTCAGCCGCATCGAGGGGCTGGTGTACGCAGGCGACGCCGCCGCGCTCGCGCAGGCGGTGGCCGAGCTCTCCGCGGAACGTGCGCTCGCCGCTTCGACGGGCTAGCCTCGCGGTGAGTACTAGCTTCCGATTCCCGGTCTAGAGTTCGAACCTTGCCGGAGATAGTTCAAGACATCGGCGCCTACGCCGGGTTGGCCTCCGTCGTCGGGCTCGCCGTGCTCTCCGTCCTCTATTTCTCGCAGGCGCGAGACGTCAGGCGCCTGCGCGAGTGGGCCGGACGGGCGCCCGAGCGTGCCGCCGATCCCGCCGAGGCCGCGCAACCCGTGCCCGGGCGGGTGCTGCCCCAGCCCCAGTCTCAGCCGAGCACGGCTCCGCCGGCGGTGCCCGCGGCCGGTCAGCCCGCACGCGCGACACCCCCCGAAGGAGCCCCCAAGCCGGTGGCCGCGCCGCAGCCCGTGGGGGCCACCACCCCGGCCGCCAAGTCACCGGTCCCCGCCGCCGCCCCGGCTGCGGCTGCGGCTGCGGCCAAGGCCGGAGCAGGCCCCGCGGTCGCCACCCAGGGTGAAGCGAGCTCCGCGGATGAATCCAGCAGCGACGGTTCCGACGCGCCCACCGCCGCGGCGGGCCCTGCCGCGCCGGCCACGGCGAAGCCGGGCGACGACGCCGCGCCCGCCGCCGAGCCGGCGAAGACGGACGACGACGCCACCGACGCCGACGCCGCCACTCCTGCCGGCGAGGCTGCGCAGACCGCGGCGCCCGGCGCCGCGACTCCCGGCAACGCGACTCCCGGCGCCGAGGCCCCGGCCGCCACCGCCAACTCGGCCTCGGGCCCCGCTGCGCCGGCCGCCGCGCCCAAGGTGCCGGGCGGATCCCCCGCGGTCCCCGGCACCGCTCCGTCGCGGCCCGGCCGTCCGGCCACGCCCGCCGGCGGCCGCCCATCCGGCGCACCGCTGGTTCCGGGCAAGGCCGGCCCTGCCGCCGCCAGCCCCGCGGGCCGTAGCGCCGCTCCGCGCAGCGCTCCCCAGCACACCCAGGTGATCTCGCCGCCGCGCGAGCCGCTGCATCAGCGACTCTTCGGCAGCACCCGCAACCTCGTGCTGGCGATCGTCGGCGTGCTCGTACTCGGGTTCGGCGTGGCCATCGCCCTCACCCAGTTCTCCTCCGATGACCCCAGCCCAAGCTCTAACTCGAGCCCTGGCCAGCAGCCCGCCGCGGGCGCCGGCCAGCCTGACAACGAGGAGCGTGACAACGGCGGGAATCGCAAGCAGGCGCGCGCGATCGACCCCGCCTCGGTCACCGTGGCCGTGCTCAACGGGACCACGGTGCCCGGCCTCGCCCAGGCGGTGAGCAACGACGTCACGAAGTTCGGCTTCGACGTGGGCACCGTTGCCAACAGCGAGGACGACGAGGGCCAGCAGCGTGCCGAGTCGGTGATCCTCTACGCGAACGGCAACGAGCGCGAGGCGCTCGCGGTCGGCCGCAAGCTGGGCATCACGCAGCGCGAGCCGATCGATCCCACCACGCAGGGTCTCGCCGGCGACGCCACCGTCGTGGTGATCGCGGGCGCCGACCGCGACCAGTAGGCCCGGCGCGCTTTCAGCCCACCGCCGCGGCGGCGCGAGCCTTCTCGGCCAAGTGCGGCACGCCCAGGCGCTCGCTGTCGGCCGCCGCCTCCTCGAGCAGCTCGCGGCCGCGCGCGGGCTCGCGCGTCAGGAGCATCTGACCCGCCAGCAGGCGCGAGCGCGTGGCCTCCAGCGGGCGGTCGAGCGCCACCCACGCCGCCTCGGCCTCCGCGAGCAGGCCGGCGCCCTCCACCGGATCCTCGGCCGCCGCTCCCTGGGCCTCCAGCGCCGCGGCACTCCCCAGCGGGTAGTGCAGGCGACCGGCCATCTGCGCGGTGAGCTCGGCTGCCTCGCGTGCGGCCTGGGGACGGGAGGCGAGCGCGAGGATCACCGCCCGCGCGCCCATGGCCTGGATCGACTGGGCGATCAGCCCGGCGCGCTCGCAGACCTCGATCGCCTGGTCGAGCGCCGCCGTGGCGCCGTCGAGGTCGCCCTGGTCGCGCAGGGCGGTGGCCAGCCCGAAGAGCGCCTGGAAGGCGAGCTCGGACCAGCCCACCTGCTCGGCCAGCTCGTGCGCGCGGTGGAAGAGGACCACCGCCTCGTCGATGTGGCCCTCGCGCCAGCGCAGCAGGCCGCGCAGCGCGTAGGGCAGGCAGAGCTTGCCCACCAGGCCCTCGCGCTCGGCCAGCTCGGCGCTCGCCTCGGTCGAGCTCTCCACGCGCTCCCAGTCCGCTCCGTAGACCGCGAGCTGGGCCAGCCACGCGTGCAGCTCCACCTGGGCGGGGAGCATGCCCACCTCTTCGGCCAGCGCGAGCGCCTCCTCGTAGGCCTCGCGTGCCCCGTCCACGTTGGCCTCGGAGATCTCGAGCTGGCGTCCGAGTGCGGACAGCGCCAGGATCGTCTCGCCGTGATCGGAGCCGCGCGCCAGCTCCACGGCGCGCTCGAGGTTCTGGCACGCCTTGTCGGTGTCGCCGATGCGGCCGAACACCCGTCCGAAGATCCCGTGGGCCCGGCTGGCCGCGGCGGTCTCGCCGAGACGCTCGGCCAGGCGCAGCGCCTTCTCCGACGCGTAGATGGCGAGCATGTTGTCGCCGGTGTGCAGGTACAGCCAGGCGGCCTCCTCGTAGAGCCGCACCAGCTCGATGCGCGGCGGACCGTCCTTCAGCAGGTTGATGCCCTTCTGGTAGTGCTCGATCGCGGTCTTGCGCTCGCCCTTGTGGGAGAGCCCGGCGCCGATCTTGCGGTGCAGGTCGGCCACGCGCTCGAGGTCCTCCTGCCCGCGGTGCCACTCGAGACACTCGCCCCACACGGCGATGGCCTCGTCGACCCGGCCCAGGCGCAGCGACACGTCACCCAGCTTCTCCCCGATGCGCACCAGCACCGCCTGGGTGTCGGCCGACGACTGCCCGGCGGCCGGGTCGTCGTTCACCCGAGCGACCTGGCGGGCGTGGCGGTAGTGCTCGGCCGCCTCGCGGTTGGAGTAGAGCCGCGCGGCGGTGTCGCCGGCCTCGTCCAGGAAGTGCACCGCGCGGTCGCGCATCGCCGTGAGCTCCTGTGCGGGCACGTCGCCCTCCTTGCCCAGCGCGGCCGCACGACCGTAGTGCTCGGCCAAGAGCGGCACGACCTCGTCGGTGCGGTCGCCCGCGCGCTCCTCGATGAACGCGCCCACCTCGAAGTGCTTTCGCGAGCGCACCGCCTTCGGCAGCATCCCGTAGGCCACGTCGCGGATGAGCACGTGCTTGAACGCGAGCTCGCGCTCTCCGGCCAGGCGGCGCTCGGAGACCGGCGCCAGGATGTCCTTGGCCTGCAGCGTGGACAGCGCGGCGCCGAGGTCGCGGCCCTCGGCCTCGGCGAGCGGGACCAGCGCCGCCTCCCAGAAGGTTCGTCCCACCACCGCGGCCTGCTGCACGAGACGCCGCTCGAAGGGCTCCAGCGAATCGAGCCTTGCGGCCAGAACTCCCTGAACGGTGTCGGGCAGCTGGGTTCCCTGTCCGCCGTCCTCGGCGATGCGGCGGGCCATCTCCTCGGCGAACAGCGGGTTGCCGCCCGACCGCTCCACCACCGCCGGCAGGACCTCGTGGCCCGGCGGGATCAGCGCGGCCACCAACTCATGGGTGTGGCTTGCGTTGAGTGGCTCGAGCAGCAGCTGAGTGGCCGAGCGCCGCCCGCCGCCCCAGCCCGGACGGCGCTCGAGCAGCTCGTCGCGGGCCAGACACACGAGCATCAGGGGCGCGCGGACCCACTGCGCGAGATGCTCGATCGCGTCGAGCATCCCGTCGTCGGCCCAGTGGATGTCCTCGAAGGCGATCACCATCGGCCGGCGCTCTGCGATCGCCTCGACGCCGGAGCGCAGCGCGGAGAAGAAGGCTTCGCGCAGCCGCTCGGGGTCCTGCTCGTCGGGCATCAGCTCGGGCGGGGCCTCCACGCCGAGCAGGCGGCCGATCAGCGCGGCCTGGCGGTCACCGGCCCGCACGTCGGAGACGTCTGCCGCCTCGCGGACGTAGCGCGAGAGCTTCTCCCAGGCCGCCTCGGCCGAGTCGGAGTCCACGATCCCGCACTCCGCCCGCAGCACCTCGCCGAGCGCCCAGAAGACGGTGCCGCTGCCGTAGCGCAGGCAGCGCCCGGTACGGAAGGAGGGCGCGGACGAGTGGGCGAGCAGACGCTCCTCGAGCTCCCGCAAGATCCTCGACTTGCCCACGCCGGCCTCGCCCACGAGGGTGACCAGGTGCGGCGTGCGGTCGCCGAGCACGCGCTCGTAGAGCGTCTCGAGCGCGGCCAGCTCTTGGGCGCGCCCCACGAGGGGAGACTCCCGCGCGGCGGCCACGCGGCCCACGGCGTGCTCGTCGGTCAGCCCCACGGCCTCCCACGCGGAGACCGGCGCCGCCTTGCCCTTGAGGGCGAGCGGCTCGAGCTGCTCGTAGCTAACGGCGGCCCCGGTGGCGCGCATGGTGCGCTCGCCGACCGTCACGGTCCCGAGGCGCGCCGCGCTCTGCAGGCGCGAGGCCACGTTCACGGTGTCACCCACCACGGTGTAGGCCGAGCCCACCGCGCCGGCCAGCACCTCGCCGGTGTTGATGCCCACCCGTAGGGCGAAGTTCACCCCGGCGGGCAGTCCCTCGTTGACCTCGCTCATCGCGTCCTGCATGCCGAGCCCCGCGCGCACTGCGCGTTCGGCGTCGTCCTCGTGGGCGATCGGCGCGCCGAAGATCGCCATCACGTTGTCGCCGATGTACTTGTCGACCGTGCCGCCGAACTGCTCCACCTCGCGGCCGAGGCGCATCAGGGCGCGGTCCACGAGCGACTTGACCGACTCGGGATCCATGCCCTCGGCGAACGCCGTGTAGCCGGACAGGTCGGCGAACAGCACCGTCACCTGGCGGCGCTCCTCCGGCAGGCCCTCGGGGGCGCCGGGAGCGGGGGCCGCGGGCACGGCGGCGCCGGCGTCGAGCGCCGTTCCGCAGCTCATGCAGAAACGCGCGTCGGGCGGGGCCTTGGTACCGCAGGACGGGCAGCGCCGGTCGAGGCGGGCGCCGCAGTTCATGCAGAAGCGTGCGTCGGGCGGGTTCTCCGTACCGCAGGCCGCGCAGCTCACGGTTTCAGACTAGAGCGGCGGCTCGATCGCGGTATGTGACGACCGTCACATTGCACGCCCTGTTCAGGGCACAGGCCGGCGTCCCGGGTAGCGGTAGGCTCGTCTTCATGGCTCACGACAAGCGGGATGAGCCGAAGCTGACGCAATGAACAGGTGGCTCGTGGGCGCGCTGGTGGTGGTGGTCCTGGTGCTGGCGATCTGGGCCTCCTACGGGTTTCACTACAAGTAGACGCCGGCCTCTCCCGTTCACGGCAACAGGCCCGCGTCCCGGTAGGCGTCGGCGGCCTCGGCCAGCAGCCGCTCGTCCACCAGGGTCAGCTCGCGTCCGCCGACCTCGACCACCGCGCCCGGATGGGGCGGGTACCAGAACGCCCGCAGCTTGCGCTCGAGATCGTCGCCGGGACGCACGCGCCGCAGCTCCTCGAACTCCGCCCGGGTCACGTAGCGGCCCTCGCCCTGCGGGCTGCGTGGGAGCTCCTCGCCGGCGAGAACCCGACCCATGGTCCGCTCGAAGAGGGCGAGCAGGTGCTCCTGGCTCACGAGGTCGAGGGAGAACGCCGTGGCGGTGTCGCTGTCGAAGGCAAAACGCTCCACCTCCACGAGGTCGCCGGTATCGAAGCGAGCGTCCACGAAGTGTGCGGACACGCCCCACTCGCGCAGGCCCTCCAGGATGGCCACGTTGTAGCCGCCCAGGCCGCGGAAGTCGGGCAGCGGGGCGGGATGGAAGTTCAGGCAGCCCACGCGTCCCAGCGAGATCAGCGGCTCGCGGATCAGCCTCCAGTAGAGGAACGAGATCACCACGTCGACGTCCGCGGGCGGATCCGCGTAGAGCTCGGACTCGCCCATCAGCGGAATGTCGTGCCGGCGGGCCACCAGATCCACGCGCTGCGCGTCCCGCGTCCAGCGGTCGGGCTCGGAGGCCACCACCGCGGCCACGTCGCAGCCCCGCTCCACGAGCCACTCCAGGCCGCGCGCAGCGGAGCGCTTGCTCTTGGCCAGATAGATCGCTCTCATCCGAGCACCTCGCTGTAGACCTCGAGAGTGTCCTGCGCGACCCGGTCCCACGAGTACGGCCCGGCGGCCGCCGCCCTCGCTCGTTCCTCGAGCGCGCGGCGGGCGGGAGCGTCGGCGAGCAGGTCGGCGAGCGCGGCGCCGAGCGCCTCCGGATCGCCCGGCACGACGAGGCGCCCGGCGCCGTGGTCCTCCACCAGCTCGCGAAAGCCGCCCACGTCGCTCAGCACCATCGCCTTGCCGAAGGCCAGACCGGCGAACAGCACGCCCGATACGTCCACGCTGCGGTGCGGGAGGGCGAGCAGGTCGGCGCGGCGGAAGAACGCGGCGAGCTCGGCGTCCGGGACGTAGCGGTCCACGAAGCGCACGCGGCCCGCTGGAGCCAGACGCCGCAGGCGTTCCATCGATACGCCCAGCGGCCGGCCCACGACCCACAGCTCCCCCTCGGGCACGTGGTTCATCGCCTCGACGAGCACGTCCACGCCCTTGTAGTCGCGCACGACGCCGAAGTACAGGATCACGGGACCTTCGACCTCGGCGAGCTCGGGCGGCAGCGGGCGCTCGTCGGGCCGGCGGGTGAGGTGCTCGAAGGCTCCGTGGGGGATCACGTGGACGCGCTCGCCGCCGCCCAGGAGCTCGGCGCCGCGGCGCGTGGTCACGATCACCGCGTCGAAGGCATCGAGCAGCCTGCCTGCCGGCCGCTCGCGCCGGATCACGTTGTGCATCGTGAGCACCTGTGGGCGATCGCGCGGGAGCAGCCGGGTGCCGGCGGCCTCGAGCCACAACCACTGCCAGTGGCTCAGGTCGGCCGCCTGCGCCCGGCGGCGGTAGGCCATGAGCCCGGGCACGTGCTCGACTCCCTTGAGCGCCCGGCGCAGCCGGGCCCGGCGTGCGCCGAAGCGCATGGCCACGCGGTAGAAGGCCTCGTCCACCACGAAGCCGTCGGGCGCCGGCGCCGGGCCGTGTACGAAGCGCGAGGTGAGCAGCTCGACCTCGGCTCCGCGACGGGCCAGCGCCCCCGCCAGAGCGTGGTCGTAGGGCAGCACGTCGGCCGAGGGGTCGAGCAGGTGCACGCGCATCCGGCACGAGATTTGCAGGTCGGCCGCGAGCACTAGGCTCCCGCCTCCATGACCCGGCCCCTGGTCCGGGCGGTGTTCGCCCTGCTCGTGGTGGCGACCATCGCCGCCTTCTTCGCAACTCAGCAGCTCAAGGGCGAGTTTCCGCTCGTGATCCGCTTTGCCACCAAGCCGGTGAACTTCTCGCCCAACGCGGACGACTACCGCGACGAGGCGAGGGTGGGCTTCGATCTCTCCGAGCCCGCCCAGGTCACTTTCTCGGTGGTCGACAGCGAGGGCAACGAGGTGCGCCGGCTGGTGGACGGACGGCGCCTCGCGGGCGACCGGAAGTACCGCTACACCTGGGACGGCACCGACGACGAGGGCCGGCCGGTGCCCGACGGCACCTACCGCATGCGGGTGGTGCGCCGCGACGAGAGCCGCGTGATCAACTCGTTCAAGGAGATCAAGGTCGACCGCAGTGCGCCGCCCGTCGAGCTGGTCGAGGCCAAGCCCTCCGTGATCGCCCCCGGCGCGCCCGGCCAGGACCCGCGCGTGCAGCTTCGCTACCGCGGCCCGGCCAACGCCGCGCCCGAGTTCCGGGTGTTCCGCACCGGCGACGGCGAGCCCAAGGTGGTGCGCCGCTTCCGCGGCAACGACAAGCGCGAGGGAGTGTGGGACGGCCGGGTGGCCACCGGGCCGGAAACCACAGCCCCGGCTCCGGAGGGCGACTACGCCTTCACCGTGACGGTGCGCGACCGTGCCGGCAACCGCACGGAGGCGCCCGCCCCGGTGCCGAGCCCCCGGACGGCCCGTCCGGGCACCGGCGTGACGGTGCGCGACTTCACGCTGCGCGGCCCCCTCGACGCGGTGGCGGCGGGCTCGGTGGCCCGGCTCGAGGTCGGCCCGTTCGACCGGTCCTTCGACTTCGTGCTCTCGCGCATCGGCGACCCCGAGGCGATCCGCCGCGGCGGCCGCGTGGGCGGCTCGTTCCGGGTGGGCATTCCCCGCAAGACCAAGACCGGCGTCTACCTGGTGCGCGTGCGAGCCGGTGAGCAGCGGGCGGTCTGGCCGCTCACGGTCGCCGGTCTGCCCCAGAAGGAGGCCGCCGAGGGGCGCAGCCGGGTGTTGGCCGTGCTGCCGGCCCTCACCTGGCAGGGACTCAACCCGGTGGACGACGACGCCGACGGCTTCGCCGACACCCTCCTGGATGCGGATTCGGTGCGCCTCGACCGTCCGTTCGCCGACGGCGGCCTGCCGGCGCGCTTCGACAGCGAGGTGGCTCCGCTGCTGCGCTGGCTCGACCGCGAGCAGCTGGCCTACGACCTGACCACCGATCTCGCCCTGGCGCGAGGTGAGGGCCCGGCGCTCGGCAACGCCCCCGGCGTGGCCTTCCTCGGCAGCGAGCTGTGGTTGCCCCGGCCGCTGCTCGCCCGCCTGCGCGACTACGTCAGCGGCGGCGGGCGCGTGAGCTCGTTCGGCGTCGGCTCCTTTCGCCGTACGGTCCGGCTCGCGGCCGCCGTAGCCCGCGATCCCTCGCCGCCCAGACCCGCAAATGCTTTCGGGGAGCGGACCGCGGAGGTAACCACCAGCCCGTCGCCGCTGGATGTCTTCCAGGACGACCTCGGCCTGTTCGAGGGGCTCTCGGAGTTCGTGGGCGAGTTCAACCGCTTCGAGGTCTCGCGCGGGCTCGCCGACGCCGCTCGGCCTCTCACCACAGCCGGCCGCGACCGGGACGAACCGGCCTTCATCGCCTATCGCCTGAACGACGGCCTGGTGCTGCGCACGGGCACGCCGGAGTGGGCCGGCCAGCTCGAGGAGTCGGCCCTGAGCGTGGAGATCCCTCAAGTGACAAAGCGCATCTGGCGCCTGCTGGTGTCGGGTTGAGCGTCTGCCATCCTGAGCCGCGATGTCCCTACGACGCCGACTCCTGATCGGCGGCGCGCTCGTCGTGCTCGTTCTCGGAGTGGCGATCGGCGTGTACGCCTACAACGAGAACCAGCCGATCGAGAAGCGCGGCTCGGCGGACGAGGAGTTCGTGGCCACCGAGGAGCCGGAGCCCCCACCGCCGCCGCCCAAGAAGGAGAACCCGCGGCCCTGGCCCACCTACGGCTTCGACGTCGGCCGCCAGCACATCTCCCCCTACAACCACCGTCCGCCCTACCGCCGGCTGTGGTCGATCGACGCCCACGACACGCTCGAGTTCCCGCCCACCGTGGGCTACGGGCGCGTCTACCTCGCGCAGCAGAAGGGGCTGTTCTTCGCGCTCGATCGCAAGGACGGCAGCGTGGATTGGCGCAAGAGCCTCGGCCGCTGTGCAGCATCGTCGCCCACGATCGGCAAGGGCGTGGTCTACCAGTCGTACATGCACCCGGTGGAGTGCCTCGAGGGCCAGGCCGGTGCCAACGGCTTCGTCGTCGCCTGGGACGCGGACACCGGGCGCGAGCTGTGGAAATTCAAGTCCGCGCCCATCGAGTCCTCGCCGCTGCTGCGCAACGGCACGCTCTACGTGGGCTCGTGGGACCACAACGTCTACGCGATCGACGCCAAGACCGGCAGGAAGAAGTGGTCGTTCACCGCCGACGACCAGGTCAACACCTCGGCCGCCTACTGGCGCGGGCGCATCTACATCGCCTCCGACGGCGGGACCATGTACGCGCTGAGCGCCAAGAACGGGCGCCAGCTCTGGAGCGCACAGTCGCAGTCCCAGTTCGGCTCACGCGAGTTCTGGTACGCCACGCCGACCATCGCCTACGGGCGCGTGTACATCGGGAACACCGACGGCACCATGTACGTGTTCGGGGCCAAGAGCGGCAAGCTCCTGTGGGCCCGGCCGCTGGGCTCCTACATCTACGGCGCCGCGGCGGTGTACCAGCGCAAGGTCTTCGTCGGCACCTACGACGGCAAGTTCTACGCGCTCGACGCGGCCACCGGGGACACGCGCTGGCAGATCGAGGCCCGCGGGGCGGTGCATGGCGCCCCGACCGTGATCGACGGCCTCGTCTACTACGCGGTCTGCTCCACCTGCGGGTCGGCGGCCCAGCGCAGCGTCGCCCGCGGTCCCGACGCCACCTACGCCGTGCGGGCCCGGGACGGCAAGCGCATCTGGCGCTTCCCGGCGGGCAAGTACGCCAATCCGGTGGTGGCCGACGAGGACCGGATCTACCTCACGGGCCAGTCGTCGCAGTACGCGTTCGCACGCCGGGGATCGGAGACCGCTCGCGAGGACGCCCGCGCCGACCGCGGTCAGACCAAGCAGGACAAGAAGAAGAAGAACAAGAAGCAGCCGAGCTGAACCTGCGCTCGAGCTAGGGCGCCAGCCGCCAGGCCGACCACTCCACGCCGTCGAAGTCGATCGCCCACGTCTGCCCGTCGCTTGCCCGCGCCGTGACCGCGAGCCGGCCGTCGCCCCGGGACACGGCGACGGGGTCGGAGGCGATGACCCCCCCGAGCGAGCGCCAGGCCGACCACTCGCGGTCGTCGAGGTGGCGCTCCCACAACGCCGAATCGGGACCCCGGGCCAGCAACACGGTGCGCCCCGGCCATGTCTCCACGGCCGTCACGCCGGACGCGATCAGCCCGCCGGGCGGGTGCCAGACCGGGTCCGGAGCGAACGCGTGGAGGCGCCGCGGCGCCACGGGCCCGACGTCGGCGCAGTCGGGATTCGATGCGTCATCACCGTGAGCGGCCGCGCACCACGCGTACCAGGCCGGCCGGGGACTGCCGTCGGCGCGCACCAGGGCGGTGTCCCACACCGGGTTGTGGTCACGCATGTGCCAGTAGTAGATGCGCTCCACCCGGGGGTGCGAGGCGAGGCCGGGGCCGAGTATCCAGTCCACCGTGTCGCGCTGATAGGTCTCGCCGGCGTGCTGGAAGCGCCTCCCCGGCATCTGTCCGGCGGCCCCGACCTCGGTGACCCAGATCGGCAGGCCGGGGACCTCGGCGGCGATGTCGTCGGTGCTGGTGATGTCGCGCCGGTTGGCTCCGTTGTAGGGATGCCAGGCCAGCGCCGTGCCCAGCTGCCCGCCCGCGGCCCGGAACTGGCGCAGGTAGTCCGCCACTGTGGAGAGCCGGCGGCCCCCCACGGCCACGGTGCGCAGCGGGGTGCCGTCGGCGAGGTCGTCGTCGTAGTCGTCGAGCAGGTCGGGTGAGAGCAGGACGTCGTCGGGGTGGCGCAGGGCCAGGAAGCCCTTCAGCGCGGCCGAGTAGCGGGCCGCCACCGCGACGCCGTAGCCGTAGGGCGCGGTCGGCCCCGAGTTGTGCGGCGTGGTGGCCATCCACCTCCGGCCGAGCCCGCCGCCCCGGGCGAAATTGGGCTCGTTGGCCGGGCTCCAGGCGCTCACCAGCGGTGAGAGCTCGTCGACGAAGGCACCGACCTTGGCGATCCAGGTCTGCGGATCCACATAGGCGGCCGGCGCGCTGAAGGACACGGTCACCTCCTCAACCCCCGCGGCGCGAGCGCGTGCGATGCGTGAGGCCACCTGTGCCTTGAGCGGCGGGTTGTCGACCACGTTCCAGTCCACGATCACCCGGAAGATCCGTGGACGCAGCGCGGCGAAGCGCTCCCGCAGGGAGTTCGAGGGAATCGGGTCCGGATCGGAGATGCCGAGCCCGTAGCCGTTGCGGGGGACGGTGGCGCCGGCGGGAGCCGCCGCTGCGGCCGCCAGCACCAGCGCCGTGAGCAGCGCGAGGATCAGGCGGGATGGGCGCACGTCAGCCCAGGCTCGCGAGAAACTCACGAACGCGCTCGGTGACCGTGCGCAGAACGTCGAGCGACGCCGTGGGGTCGCCGGCCACCTGCAGCGAGTGGTCGAGCCCGTCGAGCTCGAGCACCTCGAGCGCCTCGGACTCGGGAACGCTGCCGCCGGACCAGCTGGGGTCCGCCGGGCTGCCCACGATGAGTGTTGGGCGGGTCGCGCCGGCCAGCGCGGCGGTCACCTCGGCTCGGTCCAGGAGCGGGGTCAGCCAGACGGCCGGAAGCGCCCTCAGGGTGGCGAGCGGCGCGGCCACGCTGGCCAGCGACTTGCCGATCAGGGCCACCTGGGCGGCCGACGTCGCGGCGAGCGCGCGCTCGGTCCGCTCGGTCATCCAGGCGAAGGGATCTACGTCCGCCGGCGCCCGCTCGCTCAGCTCGAGCACCGACCAGCCCTCCGCCTGCGCGGCCTCGCGGGCGAACCAGAGCAGCGGAGCCTGGCTGAAGTAGCGGATCCCGGGCAGCAGCACCACGCAGCGCTCCTCGTCGCCGTCGTGGAGTATCGCCTCACCCGGGTCGAGATCGATCGGGCGCACCCACTGAACCTAGCTGTCCCAGCGCCATCAGCGCGGCGATCACCCCGCCTGTCATCGGCCAGACCAGGTAGTAGTTGTTGAACGTCCGGCCGATGAACATCAGCCACAGGATCGACACGGCGAAGGCCGCCGCGCCGATCCACAGCTCCTGCGCGCGACGCTGGGCCAGCAGCAGCCAGACGGTGAGCGGCACCCACGTGAGCAGAGCGATGACCGCGAACGGGTAGCTGCCGTCGCGGTCGTCGAGGATCCCGAGGCGCACGAGGATCGCCGACAGTCCGTAGCCGACGATCTTGTAGGTCCCGGCCCCGTACTGCACGGTGTCCTCCCACAACGCCACCGGATCGGCGATCAGGAAGGGCAGGAACGCCGCCAGCAGCAGGCCGCCGAACACGAGCGCCGCACGGCGCAGCTCGTCGCGGCCGGCCCCCTCCTTGAGCATCAGCAGCACCAGGAAGGGAAGCGCGACGAGGGCGAACTGCTTGAGCAGGATCGCTCCGGCCAGAGCCGCGGCGGCCCAGCCGAAGCGGCGCCGCGTGACCAGGGCGAAGGCCACCACCATCAGCAGGAGGCTGGGGGCGTCGTTCTGGCCGAACCAGGCCGAGCGGACCGCGATCGGATTGCACACCAGCAGGGCGCCGAGCGCGAGCCGCGCCGCCGGCGGGCCCCGGAACATGAGTGCCGCGGGCAGCATCGCCAGCGTTGCCAGCAGCACGAGTAGCCGGTAGTCGTCGAGGGGTTCCGGCAGCAGGCGCCAGGCCGCCGACGACAGCGCCGCCCCGGGGAAGTAGGCGAAGTGCTCGAGGGCGACCTCGCGCTCGCGCACACGCTCCGACACGCTCCCGTCGCGGGTGTAGAAGCGCTCCAGGCCCGACTCCCGGTAGTCGTGCCCATAGGGGTTGTCGAGGTCGAGCACGAGGTCGCCGCCCAGCTCGATCTGGTAGGTGGAGTCGTTGGTGAAGAACCAGGGCTCGGTCGACTCGCGCAGGCCCAGCTGAAGCAGGGTCGAGGGCGCGGCGAGCAGCACGCCCACCGCCAGGACGAGAAGCACACCCGCCCAGCGCGGCCAGGGCCGCGGCCGGGCGAGCAGTAGGACCGCGGCTGCTCCGCACAGGAGTGCCGCGACGAACGCCGCGGCACGCGCGATTCCCACGTCCCATTCCTCGCCCGCGGCGCGCACGAGCGGAGCGAGCAGACCCTGGGGATCCACGGCAGGAGGGCGGAAGCGCCAGGGGTCGGAGCCGAGCTCGGGAAGGGTGACCGCGATGAGGGCGAACAGGACCCCGACGAGGATCCAGGCGCCGCGGACGCTCACGAAGAAGTCACCGAGGCGGACTTCATTCTCTGGCGCGCCCGGTCGGCGGCCGTGGGCTGCGGATCGGCCGCCTGGTGCCAGCTCAGGTACCCGGCGCCGAGCGCCAGCACGAACCAGGTGAGCGGATCCTCGAGGAAGCCGCTGTAGAAGAGCGCGTGCACGAACAGCGCGAGGAAGGAGGCGCTGAGGGCGAGGCCGAGGGCGTCGTCACGCCGGTAGACGTCGAGCAGCATGCGCGCCCCCCCGACCAGCAGCCAGGCGTAGAGCAGCAGCCCCACCACCCCGAGCTCGGCGAACACGGTGAGCGGCGTGGTGTGCGAGACGAAGTTGGGCGTGGGCCGGTCGCTGTGGGCCAGCTCGCGGCTGGCCCGCGGCTGGCCGCCGATCCCGACTCCGCTGAGTGGGCGGTCCTCGATCACCCGGGTGGTGTCCTCCACCCGCTCGGTGCGATCGCTGGTGATCCGGTTGATCGACTTGCCGTCGGCCAGCTGCACGGCTCCGTAGGCGGCGCCGGCCAGCACGGCCACCAGCGCGAGGGCTCCCACCGCGAGGCGCATGCGCCGGTCCCCGGTGACCAGCGCGATCGCCAGGATGACCACGAGCAGCGCGGCCATGCTCGACTGCGAGTAGGAGAAGTACAGCCCGGCCCACAGCAGGGCCACCAGCGCCACGAGCGGCCACGGCTTCCAGCGCCGGGTGGCGAGCAGCGAGAGCGCCACGCCGAGCCCCAGCACCACGTGCCGCCCGTACAGGCTGGGATCGCCGAACAGGGAGGTCACGCGGAAGTAGTCGGTGTTGGCGTTCGACACCGCCAGGTTGGGCGCGTAGAAGAAGAGCTCGTGCGTGGCCGCCTGCCAGAGCCCCACCACGGCGAACAGCGAGGCCAGCGCCAGCGCCGTGACGGCCAGCGCCTTCGGCAACCAGTCCGGGAAGTCAGCGCGCGCGACGGTGGCCAGGAGCAGCGCGAACGGCAGCGTGAAGAACACGAGCAGGTTCGCGCCGGCCTCGAGGTCGTCGGCCCAGGTCAGCGACAGGCAGGCGAACGCGAAGAACGCGGCGGCCGGTACGGCCACGCCCGTGGGTAGCACCCGCATCTCGCGGCCACGCAGAGCCCGCCACCCCAGCGCCGTCCCCGCAGCGGCGAGCACGAAGTAGAGCGGCAGCAGCCGGCCGAGCCGGCCGTCGTCGGCGATCGAGACCAGGAACGAGCCGCTGGAGTCGAAGGAGAGCGGCGGCCGAAACGGCGCGGCGAGGAGAACGGCGACGGGAACGAGTGCCGGCCGCCGGACCAGCACGGCGGCGGCTGCGCCCAGCACGACCAGGCCCACCACGGCCGCGGCCAGCCCGGTGGCTCCGGTCACGCGGTCGAGTGAGCCGGTGCCCAGCGAATAGGCGAGCAGCACCTCGGCCACGCCCAGCACGACCAGGCCGGCCAGCAGGGCGGCCCGGCCGCGGGCGAGCAGCACGAGGGGCGCACCCACGGCGCCGCCGATGGCGGCCAGCTGGGCGAGGTCGGGGTGCTCCATGAGGAGGGGACAGGGTAAAGGCGGCTCAGGCCAGCCGCGCGTTGTGGTCGCGCGCCGCCTCGCGGATCCCCTCGCCCCGGCCGGGCCGCAGCTGCTGGCGCGCGTGCAGCAGATAGCGGCGCGGGTCGTGGCCGGGCAGGACCGCCGCGGCGGCCGCTCGCACCAGGTAGGCCCACGTCCAGCAGACCCTCCACACGAGGCGGGTCAGCGGCATCCGGTGCTTCACGAAGTAGAGATCGCGGTTGCGATGGAACTCCACGATGCGGCGCTCCATCGCGGCGGCGTCGGTGCTCAGCTGGTCGTGGTGGACGGCACGCGCCGAGGGCACGAAGAGGATGCGCCAGCCCGCATCGTGCAGGCGCCGGCAGAAGTCGGTCTCGTCGGAGTAGACGAAGAAGTCCGGGTCGAGCCAACCCACCTCCTCCGCCGCGTCACGCCGCACGAGCATGGCGCTCGACTGCACCCAGCCCACCTCGCGGACGCGCGTACCCGTGCTCTCCACCGCCACGCGGCGGTGGAGGAAGACCGCAGCCGCCAGGCCCCAGGGAATGTCCGGCAGCCGCCAGGCGCACGCCACCGGCCGCCCGCCGCCGTCGAGCAGCCGGGCTCCGGCCAACCGCGGCTCCCGGTTGAGCCTGGAGCGCATCCAGCAGCGCTCGCGCCGCACCGGCCTCGAGCTCCGAGTCCTCGTTGAGGAGCAGGCAGAAGCGCCCGCGGGCCTCCTTCAGGAGCCGCGAGTCGTTCTCCGCCTTGCCCGTGCGTCGCTCGAGCGCGATCAGCCGGGCGCTGGGATGGCGCTCGCGCACCGCCTCGGCCGACCCGTCGCCGGAGGCGTTGTCGAGCACGAGGACCTCATGCGCCAGCTCCGGCGGATGGGTGCGGGCGATCGCGTCCAGACAGGCGAGCAGGTGCTCGCGGCCGTCGGTGTTCACCACGCAGTAGGACAGCTCGACCCGCTCGGCCTCCGCGCTCACCGCCGGGCCGCCTCTTCCAGCACGGCCAGGGCGCGCTCGGCCAGCTCGTCGCGTCCGAACTCGCGCTCGGCCAGCGCCCGTGCGTTGCGGCCCATGCGCTCGGCCTCGTCCGGATGGTCGCGCAGCCACGTGACCTTCTCGGCGAGGTCGCGGGCGTCGCCGGCGCGCACGTACAGCCCGGCCTCGTTGTGCTCCACGAGCTCGCGCATCCAGCCGTCCATGTTCACGATCGCGGGGCGGCCGGCGGCGAAGGTGTCGAACAGCTTGTTGGGGGAGTTCGTGGCCAGTACCGGCACGTCCTTGAACAGGGTCAGGCAGGCGTGGGAGGCCGCCGCCAGCGCCGCCACCTCCTCCTTGGCCCGCGCCGGGCCGGGGAACTCCACGTTCGGCGGTGCGTTGCGCTCCAGCTCTGCGCGCCGCTTGCCGTCGCCCATGAGCACGAACCGCGCGTCGGGCACCAGGCGCGCCGCCTCGAGGACGGCGCTCAGGTCGTTGGCCTCGCCCATCGTTCCGAAGTAGCTGACGGTGAAGCGCTCGCGATCGCCCTGGGCGGCCCCGAACAGGTCCAGGTCCGCCGCGTTGGGCACCAGGGCGAGCTTGCGCTCCGGCACACCGGCCGCCATCACGGCGTCGCGTATGCCGGGCGAGAGCGCGATCACGCGCTCGCTGTGTCTGTACACGAAGCTCTCGAGCGCACGTGCGGCCCGCCGGGCGAGCGGATTGCGACAGCGCCCCCATCTGGATCGGGGCCTCGGGCCACAGGTCGCGCACCTCGAACACGAGCGGCGCCCGCCAGCGCAGCGATGCCGCCACTGCGGGCAGCGCCATCGTGAGCGGCGGCGAGGTGGCGTAGATCACGTCGGGCCGCGGGCCGCGCAGGACCGCCGCGGTGGCGGCGACGGCGAAGCGGGCAAAGGCCAGCATCCGCAGGGGATAGGAGACGGCGGTGGCGCTCACGTAGTCCGAGTAGCCGCCGCGCACGCCCACGACCTCGATTCCGTCGACCGTCCGGGCGCCGCCGCCGGCGGTTACCATCCGCACGCCGTGTCCGCGCGCCGCGAACCGGCGCGCGAACTCGTAGGAGCGCGTGCCACCCACGCCCTCGCGGGTGATGAAGAACTGATGCAGGTAGAGGATCCTCATCCGCTGCGGTCGAACGGTAATGCGCCGTGAACCGCGTACTGGACCTGGTGATCGCCGGGCTGCTTCTGGTGGTCAGCGCCCCACTGCTGGCCCTCGCCGCCCTGGCCATCAAGCTGGAGAGCCACGGGCCGGTGTTCTACCGCCAGCTCCGGGTGGGCCGCGACGGCCGGCCCTTCGAGCTCTGGAAGCTGCGGACGATGGTGCGCGGGGCGGAGAGGATGGGCGCCGGGATCTACGTGCTGGAGGGCGATACACGCATAACGCGCGTGGGACGGTTGCTGCGCCGCTTCTCACTCGACGAGCTGCCCAACCTGATCAACGTGCTGAGGGGCGACCTGGCCGTGGTGGGTCCGCGGCCGACGGTCCAGGAGCAGGTGGACCGCTACACCGAGCGCCAGCGGCGCCGGCTGGAGGTCAAGCCCGGGATCACCGGATGGGCGCAGGTCAACGGCCGCACCTCGCTGCCCTGGCCGGAGCGAATCGAGCTCGACGTCTGGTACGTGGAGCACCGCTCGCTGCGCCTCGACCTCGGGATCCTCGCCCGGACGGCGCGGATGCTGGCCACGGGCCACGGCCTGTACAGCGAGGACCCGCGCCAGGGCTGGGACTGACGGCCTGGCTAACGACTGACGCGAAGGACCTGGCGCTCGGAGGCGCCGCGGTCGGTGTCCAGATCGGGCAGCGAGACCACGTAGTAGCGGTACACGCCGGCCCGGCGCGGGGTGAAGGACGTGGCAAAGCGCCCGCGCCGGGACCGGACCGCGCGCGCCTGGTCCTTGCGGTAGCGCCCGCGTACGAGCCTCTGCACCACGAGAGTCAGCCGCCGCTTGCGGGGCCCCACGCTCCCGGTGACCTCGACCGGCTCACGCCGCACGCCCACCGAAGGCGGCTCGTCCATGGTGATCAGCGGGCGCAACTGCAGGAGCAGCCGCTGAGAGGTGGCGCGGCGCAGACCGGTCCGGCCGAGGTAGCGCACTCGCACGTACATGCGCCGCCTCGGCTTGAGGTCGGTGAAGAAGGCGCCGTCCGGGCCGGTGAGCACCCGCCGCGCCCGCTTCCAATGTCCCTCGCTCGACACCTGCACGTTGATGCGCTCCCCGGCCAGCGGCAGGCCGTCGGGGGCCAGCAGGGCGCCGCTCACCGAGACGTTGGTGCCGAAGTCGGCGCGATAGTCGGACAGGGCGGCGCTCAGGCGCGTGGCCGAGGAGTTGACCGTGGTGCCGGTCTCCACCAGCGCCCTCAGCTGCGGTAGCTGCGCGTAGAGAGCGTTGCCGGGACAGGCGGTGCGCCCCGTGTCGCGGTGTCCGGCGACCCGCGGGATCGTGGCCCGGCTCCCCGCCGCGTACTTGGTGAGTGGGCCGCCCGCGCTCACCAGCGTGACCCTTCCGGAGAGCGGCTGGCCGTGGACCGTGAGCTTCCAGCGGATGTAGTTGGCCAGCGTGGCGAGCGCCTCGGGCGTCTGCTCCACGCTCGTGTAGTCGCCGATGTTGGAGATGCCTGCGGTCTGGGAGTTGAAGCCCTGGGCCTGGGCGCCCACGATCGGCTGGTCGAGCCCTCCGGCGCGACCCTCGAAGAGGGTGCCGTACTTGTCGACGAGCGCGTTGTAGCCGATGTCGTCCCAGCCGTTCGAGTTTCGGTGGTAGCGGCAGATGGCCAGCACGATCGAGGGCGACTCCTCAGGTGAGTAGTCGTTGAGGGAGACCGTGTGGTGCACGTTCACCGCGCGCACGCGTGCCGTACTCGGGGGCGCCTCGGGGCGGGCACTTCGAGGCACCCCACTCCCTGCGCGACACGTAGGTGGGCGGCGGCGCCTGGGCGGCGCGCGCCCGAGTCTGCCGCGCCGGGTTTACCCCGAGGTCGACGAAGTGCAGCCGCAGCCCGCTCACCTGCCGGCTGAGCCGGTACTGGACGGCCCCGGCCCGCCCCACCCAGATCGGGTCCGAGCCCGCCGCCAGCGGCTCGTCCCGTCCGACGTCGGGATTGTGGTCTGAGTGCGCATCGAGGCGCGCCCAGCGGCTCCAGCGCCCGCGCCGGCGCACGCGCAGCTTCACGCCCGGCTCGGCGGCGCCGCGCCAGCGCAGGCCCACGAGGTTGAAGCGGCGCGGGGTGCGAAGCGCGCGTGAGACCACCGCGCCGTGGCCGGCGACCGTGGCCACCGCCGCAGCCGGCGGCGACAGCTCGAAGTCGACCGGCTTGGGCTGCGCCGCCCAGGCGGAGGGCGCGGATAGAGCCAGGCCGCAGACGAGCACGGCTGCGAGTGAGAGCAGCTTCACCGTTCCCGGAACACGTTGTCAGGGGCACGGTTGCGGGCCCGCAAGATCCCGTGCAGACGGCACGGGTGCACGGAATCGTGCCGCTGGTGCCTAGGGAACCGGCTCGGGACCGCGCGAGCGGTGCTCGTCGCGGAAGGCGCGCAGGGCGTCGTAGACCTCGGGCGTGAACTTCTTGCAGACCATCAGGCGGCCGGTTCCGTTGGGTACCGGCTCGGCGTTCCAGGCGCTCGCCGCCACCGCGTAGGGCATGTTCGCGCGGGATACGAGGAACATCTGGTAGGTGTCCTCGTCGAAGAGCGCTCTGAGGTTGGCGCGTTCGTCCTTGGGCAGGCCGGGCTTGGCCCAGATGATCACGCGGCCGTGCTCCAGCCCGTGCACCAGCTCCTCGTCGCGCGGCGCGTCGCCGTAGACACCGTCCGTGGCGGGCTGCACGTAGTGGCTGCCCGAGTCCGGTGGGTTGGTCGCGTACTTGACGTGCTTGTCGAGGCTCGTGGTGTGCTTGCGCGACTTGGCCGGCGTGGACTTGAGCTGGCAGTTGGCCGCTGCCGCGGCGGGAGCCACCTCGAAGTCCTTCTGCTCGGGCACGCTTCCGCCGGTGGGGAACACGTCGGCCGACTGCGAGTCCCCGCCGCCACCGTCCCCGCCGCTGCTACCCGTCGCCAGCACCACGAGCACGATCGCCACCACGGCCACCAGCAGCCCGGCCGCGCCGTACCCGACCATGCGCTTGCGCTGCTGAGCCTCGCGATGCTTGCGCTCGCGCTCCTCGCGTTCCTTGCGAAGGGCTTCCTTCTGTTGCCTGCGGTGCGACATCCGAAGCGGAAATGTAGTGAAGGAGGGCGGCCCTATTGCGACGAGCGGCGGGCCGATGACCCGCGCCGCGACGACGAGGTGCGCCGCCGCCCGCCGCCACGGCGCGCGGGCTTGAAGCACTCGTCGGTGAAGGCCACGATCTCGCTCGTGAGCCGCTCGGGGGTCAGGCGGAGCTCGAGGATCGACGAGGCCTCCACCAGGCGCGCGCCGGGCAGCTCGCGCATGAGCATGTCGGAGTCTGAGAACGGGTGAATGGGGTCGCGCGGATGGCCGATCACGAGCGTGGGCTGGGTGAGCCGCACGCGCTCTTCCGTGGGCGGCGCCACGCGACCGAAGAAGAGACCCTGGAGCACCGAGGCCGACGGCTTGGGATCCTGGCTGACCCAGTCGAGCATCATGTCCCCGAGCAACGACGATCCGCGCGGTATCCGGCGTGCGCCCGCGCCCACCAGCCGCGCCACCGGTGCGCCGAAGGTCAGCCCCGCGAGCAGCGGAGTGAAGCCGATCGCGCAGCCGAGCAGCGCGTTGTCGAGCACGGGCATCTCGACCAACAGCCCCTTTACGCGGTCCGGTGCCGCGACCGCCGCCTCCAGTGACGCGTTGGCGCCCAGCGAGGTGCCGCCCAGCACGGCCTGGCGGACCTCGAGGTGGTCGAGCAACGCGATCGTCTGCCGGCCGAAGATCGTCATGGAGTAGTTCCACATCTCGGGAGGACGATCGGAGTCGCCGTGACCGAGCAGGTCGAGGCAGATCACGCGCCGTCCCCGTTCGGCGAGCGCCTCGGCCAGAGGCGCCTGCATGCGCCGCGAGAACAGCAGCCCGGGCAGCAGCACAACCACGCGCGACCCGGCGCCGAATTCGTCGTAGACCAGACGGTGGCCCTCGTAGTCGAAGCTCTTGGTCACGGCGCTCATGGCCGCCGGAGGTTAGTCGGCCTCGCTCCGGGCCCCGCCGCTTGCGTAGGGGCATAGCATCCGCGACCGGTGTCTGAGCTGCCACGCGCCCGCCTGGCCATGTTGGTCGCCTCGATGCGCGCTGGTGGCGCGAGGGTGGGCATCGGCGAGTTGCTCGCCGCGCATCGTGCTCTCAGGGGCCTCGACCCGACCAACGATGAGACCGCGTATCTCGCCCTACGGGCGTCGCTGTGTTCGCGCGACGACGACATAGCGCCCTTCGACGCCGCCTTCGCCGAGTGGTTCGCGACGCCCACGCTCCTCCAGGACGACAAGGACTTCGCCGAGTACAGCGAGGCCGAGCGCCGCGCCGCACGGGCGGTGATACGGCGCCTCGCCGTCGCGGGACCGGCACGGCCGAGCCGGCGTACTCGTCGTACCCGTCGCCGCGGGCCCCGGCCCCTCGCCGCCCGTCCGGACCTGCGCCGCACGATCCGCGCCTCGTTGCGCACCGGCGGCGACCCGTTCGAGCGCCACTGGCGCGAAGCCGGCGATCGCCCCCGCCCGCTGGTGCTCGTCTGCGACCTCTCGGGCTCGATGGAGCCGTACGCGCGGATGCTGCTCCAGTACACGCAGGCCTGCCTGGCCGCACGGCGGCCCGCGGAGGCCTTCGTGTTCGGCACTCGTCTCACTCGGGTCACCGCCGAGCTCCGCGGCGGCGATCCTGACCGCGCCCTCGAGCGCGCGGCCGGTGCCGCGTCGAATTCATCGGGCGCCACGCGCATGGGCGAGGCGCTGGGCGTGCTCAACCGCGAGCACGGCGGGAGGGTCGGCCGCGGCGCGATCGTGGTGCTGCTTTCGGACGATTGGGATCGGGACGATCCGGAGCAGCTGTCAGTCGAATGGCCCGGCTCGCGCGCAGCGACCGTGCGCTCGTATGGCTCGACCCGCTCAGCATCGGCATGCAGGCCGCCCTTCCACATGTGGACCACTTCCTGGCCGGCAACTCCCTTGCTTCACTGCAGGAGCTCGCTCGGCTGATGGACGATGGCTTGGAATGAGTCGTCTGGGGTAAAGGACGCGACGGAGGGAACCTGATGAAGGACGTCTTGGAGGACGTGACGGCTTGGACCGAGCGCGGCGACCGCGTGGCGATTGCGACCGTGGTGGAGGTAAAGCGATCCGCTCCGCGTCCGCCCGGCGCGAAGATGGCGGTCAACGAGCACGGCGAGGTCTCCGGTGCTGTCTCCGGAGGCTGTGTGGAGGGCGCGGTGGCGGCCGCGGCGGCCGAGGTGCTCGGCGGGGCCGGCCCGAAGCTTCTTCACTTCGGCATCGAGGACAGCGAGGCCTGGGACGTGGGCCTGCCCTGCGGCGGCGAGATAGACGTGTTCGTGGAGCAGTACACGGAGTGAGCGCCCAGTCGGAGTTCGCCCGCATCGCGGGTGAGGATGGACGCGCCGCGCTGATCACGGTGATCGCCGGCGGCGAGCTGGGCCGGAAGCTGCTGGTGCGCCCGGACGGCGCGTCCGAGGGCGGCCTGGGCGGACCGGAGCTCGACGCTGCCGCGGTCGAGGCCGCCGAAGGGCTGATGTGGGCCGAGCGCTCCGAGCAGCGCGAGGTGGGGGACGTCGTGCTGTTCGTGGACGTGACCGCGCCCGCACCGCGGCTGGTGGTATTCGGGGCGGTGGACTACGCGGCGGCGCTGTGCCGCCTCGCCAGGGCCGCCGGATGGCGGCCCTTCGTATGCGACCCGCGCTCGCAGTTCGCCACCGCCGAGCGCTTTCCCGAGGCGGAGCGCGTGATCGCCGCCTGGCCGGCCGACGCCTTCGCCGAGATCGGCGGCATCGACCGTGCCACGTACATCGCGGTGCTCACTCATGACCCCAAGCTGGACGACACCGCGCTCGAGCTCGCTCTGCGCTCGGAGGCGCCCTACGTGGGTGCGATGGGCAGCCGCCGGGCCCAGGCTCAGCGCCGCGAGCGCCTGCTCGCCGCCGGGCTCCCGGAGGAGCTGATCGAGCGGATCGCCGCTCCGATCGGGCTCGATCTCGGGGCGATCTCGCCGGAGGAGACCGCGCTGTCGATCATGGCCGAGGTCGTGGCGGTGCGAAACGGGCACGACGGCGGTCGGCTCTCGCAGGCCGCGGGACGCATCCACGAGGTGGGCGCGTGATCGGCGGTCTCGTACTCGCCGCTGGTGCCGGTACCCGCTTCGGCGGCTCGAAGCAGCTCGCCGAGCTCGACGGCCGGCCGCTGCTCGAGCATTCGGTTCGAGCGATGACCACGTCGCCGGTGGGCCGGGTCGTGGTGGTGCTGGGCGCGGCTGCCGAGGAGGTGGAGGCGACCGTCGACCTGCACGGCGCGGAGTCACGAATCTGCTCGCGCTGGGAGGAGGGCCAGTCGGCCTCGCTCGCGTCCGGGCTCGAGGCGCTGGCGGACTGTGAGGCGGTGGTGGTCACCCTCGGCGACCAGCCGCGCCTCTCCCCCGACGCCATCCGCCGCGTGATCGCCGCCCGCGGCGGCGCGGCGCAGGCCGTGCGAGCCACCTATGGCGGCGACCCCGGCCATCCCGTGCTGCTCGAGCACGCGCTGTTCGAGCGGCTGCGTGACGTGACCGGCGACCACGGTGCCCGCAATCTGCTGCTGAGCGCCCGGGTCAAGGAAGTGCCCTGCGACGACCTCGGCGGCGGCGAGGACGTGGATACGCCCGCCGAGCTCGACGCGCTTCGGGCCGGCGGTCCCGTGGGATGAAGCTCGGGCTACTCGGCCGCGGCGGCTGAGTCGGCCGGAGCGAGCGTCGCGCGTAGCCAGTCCGGCAGCTCGCGCAGGAAGCCGGGATCGATCGTGTGCGCCATCGGGGACTCGCGCCAGGTCACGTCCGCGCCCGCCTCCTCCAGACGCCGGCGCGCGTCCCGGCCGAAGTCCGCGACGATCACCGGATCGTGGCTGCCGTGGCCGATCGCCACGGGCAGGCCGGCGGCGTTGGCGGGGTCGAGCTCCCAGCCCTCCACGGTCGGGATGAAGCCGCTGAGCGCGATGATCCCGCCGGGCCGCGGCCGGCCGAGACCGAGCCCGAGCGCGTAGGACATCACCGTTCCCTGGGAGAAGCCGCCCAGCACGGTGCGCCCGGGATCGATGCCGTGCTCGTCGAGGAGCGAGTCAAGCCAGCCGGCGGCTTCGCGGTAGGTGGCGTGGAAGGTCTCGGGATCCGGGAAGCCCACCCGCTCCACCACGTACCAGTGGGCTCCGCCGGGCGGCAGCGACAGCGGCCCCCGCGGCGTCGCACCCAACAGGCGCCGCTCGGGATCGAGCAGGTCGAGCAGGGGAAACAGGTCGTGCTCGTCCGCGGCGCGACCGTGAAAGAGGACCAGCGCGCCCTCCGGGTCGGCGCCGGCGGGGCGCAGGAGATGGGCCAGTGTCATAGGGAGAGTTCCAATCTCGTAGGCACTACACTCGTTGTACCTGCAACTACTCTATCCAGATGAGCACGACCAGCGACAGATCCGCGGGGCCGAGCCTCGCAGCGGAGCTCCTCGACGCCGAGGAACTCGCCGCCTGGCGCGGGATGCTGCGCGTGCACGCGGAGCTGACCAAGGCGCTCGACGCGGAGCTCATCCGCGCCCACAACCTGACGCTGTCGTCGTACGAGGTGCTCCTGTTTCTGGCCGACGCCCCGGAGGGACGCATGCGCATGTCCGAGCTCGCCGACTCGGTGCTGCTCAGCCGCAGCGGACTCACGCGCCTGGTCGACCGCCTCGAACGAACGGGCCTGCTCGAGCGCATCCAGTGTGAGGACGACGCGCGCGGCTACTTCGCCGAGATCACACCCGCCGGGCGGCGCCTGTTCGCCACGGCGCGGCGCACGCACCTCGACGGTGTGCGCAACCTCTTCCTCGGCCGCTACTCGCGCGACGAGCTGCGCGTGCTCGGCGGTCTCTGGGAACGCCTCTAGGTCACTAGGACATCGGCGCTGCCACGGCGCTCCGGCTGCGGCGCCGCACCTCGCGGATCGCCCTGGCCAGCCGGCGCACCCCCTCGTCGAGCTCGGGTGGCTCGAGCAGCGAGAACGACAGCCGCATCGCGGTCTGCGACCGGCGCTCGGCGGTCACGGCGCCACCCGGCGTGAAGGTCACGCCGTGGCGGGCGGCCTCGGAGTAGAGGACGCGCTCGTCGAGCGGGCGCTTGAGCGTCACCCACAGGTGGTGGCCGCCGGTGGGCACGTCGACCCGGTACTCGCCGGACATGTGACGCTCGAGCGCCGCCAGCAGGACGTCGCGCCGCTCGCGGTAATAGGGCAGCGTCTTCTGCAGGTGGCGGTCATGGGCGCCGGCCGCGAGCCAGCGTGCCGCCATGTGCTGGATCAGCGTGGGTGAATGGAAGTCGTCCTCCAGCTTGAGCATGGCGAGCCGCTCGCGCACAGGGCCACGGGCCGCGATCCAGCCGGCACGCAGACCGCCGCCCACCACCTTGGAGAGCGAGTTCACATAGATCACGTGGGCCGGCGCGAGCTCGCGCAGCGGCCGTGGGGGCTCGTCCTCGAAGCTCGTGTCGGCGTACACCCGGTCCTCGAGCAGGAAGAAGTTGCGCTCGATGGCCAGAGCGGCCAGGCGCTGCCTGCGCTCCTCGGAGATGTTGCGCCCGGTGGGGTTCTGGCAGGCGGTCTGCAGGGCCACGAGCTTGACCTCGTGCCGTGCCAGCAGCCGCTCGAGCCCGTCCACGTCGAGGCCGTCCTCGTCCACCGGCACGCCGATCACGCGGGCGCCGGTCTGGTGCAGGGAGTCGAGCATGCCGACGAAGGTCGGAGACTCGATCACGGCGACGTCGCCCTCTTCGAGCGTGGCGCGGGCCGCGAGGCTCAGAGCCTGCTTCGCGCCCGAGGTGACCACGATCTCGTCAGGGCTGTCGGCGAAGCCGGCCGCCCGGCCGCGCAGGGCCAGCTGCTCGCGCAGCTCGTAGAGGCCCTCGGCCGAGAGGTAGGAGAGCGCTTTCCCGCCCTCCTCGGCGAACACGTCAGCGGTGATCTGGGCGAGCTGGGTGGTCGGATACAGGCTCGGGGACGGCCATCCCACGGCCAGGGAGATGAGGTCGGGATCCCCGGCGTTGGCGAACGACTCCGCCATGACCCGCTCGGGATAGCGAATGTCGTGCTCGGGGAGCGCGTAGACCTGCCAGTCGTCGCCGTACTCCTCGCTACCCGCGGGAGTGAGGGAGCGGACGAAGGTGCCGCGACCGACCCTGGCCGTCACGTAGCCCAGCTCGGCCAGCCGGCGATACACGCGCGCGGCCGTCAGGTGGTTGACCCCGACCTCGGCGGCGAGCTCGCGCGTGGGCGGGAGCTTCTCGCCCGGCTCGAGCTCACCCGAGTCGATGGCCTCGGCGAAGCGGTCGGCGAGCTGTTGCGTGAGCGATACGTCGCCGTCCCGATTCAAGTTAGACAAGTTGATCTTGTATGACATTGTCTCCTCGTTTGTATTACGTACGCTAGCACTACACAGTCATACACACAACCTGCAGGAGGCAGAGCGATGAGCAACGTAACCGTCCGACGGTCAACTTCAGCCGACCACGCCGACCTCGCTCGGCTCGCGGAATTGGACAGCGCGAGCCCGCCGCGTGGACCGGCACTGATCGCGGAGGCCGACTCGCGGATGCTGGCGGCGCTTCCGCTCGGCTCGGGCCGCCCGATCGCGGATCCGTTCGAGCCGACAGCGGAGCTGGTGGCCCTGCTCGAGCTGCGCCGGTCGCAGATCGCGTCCGCGCCGCAGTTCTCCCGGCGGATTCGCTCGCTCGTGCGCGGGCGTCTTCACCAGGCGAGGGCCTGAGGCTTTCCCAGGGGCTCCAACCCTCCCCCTCGCCAAGCGGCGCCTTCACGGCGCCGCTTTGCGTTGGGGCGCTTCGTCAGCGGCGGCCGCGGCGGCTGCGCCCGCCCTCGCGCGCGACTCGCTGGGCCCGCGCCTCGCGCAGCTCGGCGATCGAAAGCGGGGTGGGCGGCTCGAGCTCCTCGCGCCCGGGCAGCGACACCATCTCGAGCGGCCGCTCCACGGCCCGCCCCTCGACCTCCTCGACCCAGTAGGCGCCGGCGCCTGGGCGCGCGCTCACCGCCTGCACGAGGTCGCGACCCGCGAACAGCAGGCCGGCGCCGTCGTCCACCGCGTATCCGGGGGGCACCGACTCGGTGCGAATCGCCTCGTGGTAGCACGGGCGCCGCTCGCGTTCGCTGTTGTGGTGGACCGAGTTGCTGCCCGGCAGGAGACCCAGGGCGCGCACCGGCCGCGGGGCTCCGAACGACGTGGTGAGCCCGGCCTCGAACCAGCACATCGAGCCGGCGCTGATGCCGCACAGCACCACGCCCTCCTCCCACGCCCGGCGCAGGATCACGTCGGCGCCGTGGGCCCGCCACACCGCCAGCAGGTTGAGCAGGCTGCCGCCGCCCACATAGAGCACATCCTGGCTCAGAAGAGCCTGCCGCAGGTCGATGCGGTCGCTGCCGAGCCGGAACAGCGAGACGTGCGTCGGCTCGCACGGTAGGTGGCGAAACGCCGAGTAGAAGCGCCGGATCTGCTCCTCGGCGTCACCGCCGGCGGTGGGCAGCAGGCAGATGCGCGGATGCGGCGTGCGGGCCGCCGTGAGCACGAAGCGGTCGAGCGAGGGATCGCCCGGCGGGGAGGCGAAGCCGCCTCCGCCCATGGCCACGATCCGGCGGGGGTCGGAGGGGTCGCTCGCGACCAAGGGCTCAGGCCGCGACGACCGACAGCCGTCCGGCCGGCGCGGTCAGGGTGGGGCCCTCCTCGGCACCCAGGTAGGTGGCCCGCAGCGGGCGCCGGCTCACGCGCTTTCCCGTGTAGCGCATCGAATGGGCGCGGGCGCCGGGGCGCGACGCCACCACGCGCGCCAGCCGCTCGCCCACGAAATGCAGGGCGGAGCCGTCCTCCGCCGCGTAGCCCGCGGGCATTCCCTCGGCCAGCATGCGCCGGTAGGCCGCGCAGCGCTCGGGCTCCGCGTCGAAGTGCACGCAGTTGCTCCAGGGGAGCAGCCCCAGCCCGGGCACGCGCGCGGGCGGTCCGTGAAACGCGGTGATCGACTCGGCGAACCAGCACAGCGAGCCCGCGCTCAGACCGCACAGCACCACGCCGCGCTCCCAGGCCTCGCGCAGGATCACGTCGATCCCGTGGGCGCGCCAGGCGCCGAGGAGGCTGATCACGCTTCCGCCCCCCACGTAGATCACGTCGCGCGTGAGCAGGTGCTCGCGCATGTCCCCGGCCGTACGCTCGCGCCGGAACAGGGACAGGTGCGAGGGCTCGCAGCGATCGGGCGGGAAGGCGCGGTAGAAGCGCACCACATAGTGGTCGGCGTCGCCGCTGGCGGTCGGCAGGAAGCAGATCTTGGGCCGGGCGGCGCCGCTGATGCCGAGCACATAGTCGTCGAGCAGCGTGTTGCCCGGCTCCATGGAGAAGCCGCCGCCTCCGAAGGCGACTATCTGGCGCGGATCCCTCTGCACCGGCAGAGGGTAGGCCCGTCCTGGGAGCGGGTCAACGAATCCTGGACAGCTGTCGAGCCCGCTTCGACACGCTGTCGAGGCGGGCTAGGCGGCCTGGCGCTGGGCCCACCAGCCGTCGAGCGAGCCCACGGCGGCGCCCATGATCCCGTCGCGGAAGGCGTCGGTGTCGTTGACCTTCGGCAGCTCCTCCGCGGGCACGTCGACCCCGAGGAACTCGCACAGCGGCTCCCAGCCGTCCCTGGGCTCCCACACGAGCAGCCGCTCGGCGGGCACGGTGGCCTCCACCTCCTGGTTCCAGCGCTCGGCCTTCTCGATCATGCGGGTGCTGTCGCCCTGAGTGTCGGCGAACGGGCCGCGGCCCGACCAGAACGTGTCGATCATCAGGTCGACCCAGCCCTTCCACGCCGGATCGACGTGGTAGCGCGCCTGAGCCAGGTGGTGGAGCAGGGAGTCGCCGAAGTAGATCTGGCAGATCGTGTCCTGCATGCTGCGCGCCCAGCTCTCGTGGTCGCGCACGCTCAGCAGGACCTTGGCGTCGGGATACGCGTCCATGAGCTCGCGCCAGTGGAAGGCCGAGGGCCAGTCGACGGTGGAGCGGGCGTCGCCGAACACCTCGCCCCAGGGCTCGTCCCCGTCGTAGGCGCGTCGCCAGAGCCGGACCCCCTTGTCGAGGTCGGCCATCATGTCGCGCATGTGGTAGCAGGGTGCGAGGCCCACGGTCTCGAGGGCGATCTTCTGAGTCGTGGTGGCGGTGCGCGGCAGGCCGGCGCCGATCAGGTGCATTGGAGGTCCTTCCGGGGAGGGTGAGGTGGGCCACGCGAATAGGCTGGCGCGCCGATGGTAGAGAGGGTGCTGAGCGTGCGGGAGCTGGGGCGGGCGACGCTGGCCCGTCAGCTGCTGCTCGAGCGGGAATCGCTCTCCGCCACGGAATGCACCGGCCGGCTCGCCGGCATGCAGGCCCAGGAGCCGGGGCCGCCCTTCCTCGGACTCTGGTCACGTCTCGCCGGCTTCCAGGCCGATGAGCTCCATCGCGCCATCGACGAACGCGAGGTGGTGCGGGCTCGCATGATGCGCGGCACCCTCCATCTCGCGCCGAGCGCCGACTTCCTGCGCCTGTACTCGGCCATCGCACCTGTCTTCTCGGAGTGGATGGTCCGCTACCTCGGGCCGCGCATCGAGGGCGTGGATCTCGACGACCTGATCGCCGAGGCCACGGCGGTCTTCACCGAGAGGGAGTCGCTCTCCGCCGCCGAGCTGCGCGACGCCCTGGCCGAGCGGCGACCCGACGCCGACGTCCGCGCGCTCGCCGCGGTGGTCCGCACCGGGCTGCCCCTGGTGCGGGTCCCCGACGGCGGCCGCTGGGCCTATACCCCCAAGGCACCGTTCACCGACGCCGAGCGCTGGCTCGGCCGCTCCCTGCGCAAGCGCCCCGACTTCACCGGCCTCGTGCGCGGCTACCTCAGTGCCTTCGGCCCCGCGAGCGTGGCCGACGCCCAGGGCTGGCTCGGCGGTGGAGAGCTGGCGCCGGTGTTCGAGCGGCTGCGGCCGGAGCTCGAGCTCTACCGCGACGAGGGCGGTCGCGAGCTCTTCGACCTTCCCGGCGCGCCGCACCCGCCCGCCGATGCCCCGGCGCCCGTGCGGCTCCTGCCGGAGTTCGACAATCTCATGCTCGCGCACGACGATCGCTCCCGCGTGATCGACGACGAGCACCGCAAGGCACTCACCACCAAGAACCTGCGCGTCCGCGCGACGGTCCTGGTGGACGGCCGGGTGGCGGGGTTCTGGAGGCTCGAGAAGAAGCGCGGCACGGCCACGGTCGCCGTCGAGCCCCTGCTGAGGCTGCGGGCGGCGGATCGCCGGACGCTCGAAGAAGAGGCGCAGGAAGCCGCTCGCTTCCTGGAGCCATCGGCCAAGGCTCACGCTGTGCAGATCGGCAGCTGAGCCGGCGTCGATGCGCACGCTCGTAATCTCCGACCTGCACCTGGGCATCCGGCTCGGCCGCGACGTGCTGCGCCGCCCTCAGGTGCTCGAGGCCCTGCTCGAGGCCCTTCGGGACGTGGACCGGCTGGTGCTCCTCGGCGACGTGGTGGAGCTGCTCGAGGCGCGGCCGGCGCAGGCCATGGAGGTGGCCGAGCCCGTGCTCCGCGCCATCGGCGCCCGGATGGGCTCGCAGCGCGAGGTGATCGTCGTCCCGGGGAACCACGACATCGCGCTGCTGCGGCCCTGGCTGCGCACTCACGGGATGGCGCCCCACCTGGACGCGCGCATCCCGGCGGACGCGACTCCGCAGATGCGCCGGCTCACCGACTCGCTCGCTCCCGCGCGGGTGCGAGTGCACTACCCGGGGATCTGGCTGTCAGATTCGGTGTGGGCCACGCACGGCCACTACCTCGACCGCCACCTGCTGCCGGAATCCGCGTTCGGGATCGCCCGCGGGCTGCTCGGCCGCCTGCCGCGTGACGGCGCCCTGCCCGCGGACTACGAGCAGGCCGGCGGTCCGTCGCTGACCCGGGTGGAGGCGTTCCTGACGCGCTGGCTGCCGCGGCCGCTGGCAGCGCTGGCCGACGATCTCGCCGAGGTCCTTCGCGCGGCCACGATGCCGGGGCCCGAGCGCCTCCTGAGCCGTCGCGCAGCTCCACTGACTGCCCGCGTGCTCGGCGTGCAGATGCGCCGGGCGAGCATCCCCGCGCTGGCACGCGTGGTCCACCGCCTGGGGGTCGAGGCCGACTGGGTGCTGTTCGGTCACGTGCACCGCTGCGGACCGCTCGAGGGCGACAGCCCGAGCGACTGGCAGAGCCCGGCCGGCCGGCCGCGCATCGTCAATACCGGCTGCTGGGTGTACGAGCCGCTGCTGATCCATCGCGCCGGCCCGCCGCACCCCTACTGGCCGGGCGGGGCGGTGATGCTGGAGGACGGCGGCGCGCCGCGGCCGATCGGCCTGCTCGACCACCTGGCGGCGGCCGACCTGCACTAGCGGCGCCTAGACCCACTCCATGCGCACATCGACGTCCGCGAACTCCCGGTAACGGCGCCGGTTGAAGTAGTGGGGCACGACCTCGAGGACGAAGTGCGCGGCGGGCGCCCACAGCGCCACCCAGCCGAACACGACTATGCCCTGGGACACGCCCGCGACCAGCACGTCGTCGGTTGCCCGCTCGAGCAGGGTGGACACCACGATGCTCGCGAACATGATCACCACCCCGATCCACAGCGCGTTGCGCTCGCGGCGCGAGAGCGGCCCGGCACGGCGCAAGGGCTCCCGTGAAGCGCGAATGTCCCCCCGTATCGCCGCCCGAACCGCGGCCTCGTCGGTTCTGCCGCGCTCCTCCTCAGGCGCGTAGACCACCAGGGTGGAGGGGGGCCGGTCGCGTACGCGCTCCCATTCGTCGAGCAGGTGAGCATGCACCTCGTCGACCAGCTCACGCTCGGCAACCGGCTTCGCGTCGAACGGGAAGAAGAGGTCGTCCACGCTGCGCAGCCGGATAGCGAACTCGTCCTCGCCGTCGGCCATCGGGCCAAGCTACCCGACGGTCAGGTCGCCTCAACCCAGGATCACAGCAAGGACCTCGTCCCAGTGGCCCTCCTCCAGCCCGTGCCCGCCGCCCTCGAGGATCACGAGCGAAGCTCCCGGCACCGCGTCGGCCAGCGCCCTGCCGTGGGCGAGCGGGAAGAGCGGGTCCGCGCTGCCGTGCACCACCGCGAACGGCACGCGGATCTCGCTCGCCGAACGGGGCCGGTCGTCCTCCCCGCCCAGCAGCGCGTGGTTGACCAGGCTGGCTGGATTGACTGTCCGCTCGAGGTCGCGCTGCACGAACTCGCGCGCGGCCGCCTCGTCGAACGGATGCTTGGTGCCGGCGAGCGCGCGCATATCGGCGACGATGAAGGCGGCCACCGCCTCGGTGTCCGACCAGTCGAGATCCTCGGCGGCCGTGGCGTGCTCGAGGTAGGCCGGGTCGGGGCCCGGCAGGCCGGAATCGGACTCGCCCACGTTCGTGGTGCTGATGGCGGTGACCGCCGCCACCCGCTCCGGGTGGTCCAGAGCGAGGACCTGGGCGAAGGCGCCTCCCATCGACACTCCCACCACATGGGCTCGCTCCACACCGTGACCGTCGAGCACCGCCACCGCATCGGCGATGAGGTCGCCGGACGTGTAGCCGGGGTGCCCCGGCTCGTAGCTGGTGGAGCGGCCGGTGTCCCGGTTGTCGTAGCGGATCACGAAGCGCCCGCCGCCGGCCAGCCGCTCGCAGAACTCGTCGGGCCACCACAGCATCGAGGCCATCTGGCCCATCACCAGGAGCACCGCGGGGTCGTCTCGGCGTCCGAAGCTCTCGGTGCAGATGGACGCGTCGCCGGAATGAACCATCTTCTCGGTCACGGTTGAACCTCCGCAGGGGATCCTTGCGTATGTCCCCTCATGCGCAAGCCGATCGCCCTCATCCTGCTGGCTGTGTTCGTGACGATGCTGCTCGTGGCCGGTCCGGCGGTGTCGAAACGCAGATCGGTGGCGGTCAAGGACAACTACTTCGTCAAGAGCGGCTCGCCGCGAACCGTGACCGTCAAGAAGAACGCCACGGTCGTGTGGAAGTGGCAGGGCATGAACCCCCACAACGTGACCGTCACCCGCGGTCCGGTGAAGTTCGCGTCGAAGACCAAGTCGTCAGGGAGCTACCGCAAGAAGCTCACCCGCCGCGGTACCTACAAGATCCTCTGCACCGTCCATGCCCCCTCGATGCGGATGACGCTCAAGGTCAAGTGATGGTTGGCTATGCCCGGTGGCGAGGCGCAGCGCGGGCATCCTGCTCTATCGGCTGACCGGGGAGGGGCCCGAGGTCCTGCTCGTGCACCCGGGCGGGCCGTTCTGGGCCAAGCGCGACGACGGCGCGTGGTCGATCCCGAAGGGTGAGTACGGGGAGGACGACGACCCTCTCGCCTCCGCGCTGCGCGAGTTCGAGGAGGAGACCGGGACGCCGCTCGAGCCCGGCGAGCTGGTGGAGCTCGGCTCCGTGAAGCAGAAGAGCGGCAAGGTGGTGGTGGCCTGGGCGACCCGGGGCGATCTCGACGCGGACGCGATCCACAGCAACACGTTCGCGATGGAATGGCCGCCACGCTCGGGCCGCACGGCCGAGTTCCCCGAGGTGGACCGGGCCGGGTGGTTCGATCCTCCGGCGGCCCGCCGGAAGCTGGTGGCGGCTCAGGCGGCGTTCGTCGACCGCCTGCTCGAGCGGCTGGACGCCTCGTGAGGCGCGCTCGCTAGGGTCGCGCGCGGTGGACGCGCGCCGTGGTATCTACGTGGCTCCCTTCGAGGAGCTGTCGGAGCCCCGAGTGGTGGCCGAGCTCGCTGCGCGAGCCGAGGCCGCCGGCTGGCACGGGTTCTTCGTCTGGGACCACGTGCGCTACAGGGCGCCGGTCGAGAAGGTGGCGGATCCGTGGATCACGCTGACGGCGGTGGCGCTGGCCAGCGAGCGGCTGGTGATCGGGCCGATGGTCACGCCGCTGGCTCGCCGTCGCCCTCACCAGCTGGCGCGCGAGACGGTGAGCCTCGACCGGCTGAGCGAGGGCCGGCTCGTGCTCGGCGTGGGGCTGGGGAGCCTTCGCACCGGCGAGTTCGATCCGGACGTGTTCGGCGAGGAGGGTGACGCCCGGGCCCGCGCTCGGCTGCTCGACGACGGCCTGGAGCGGCTGGCCGCGTACTGGAGCGGCGAGTTCGAGCCGCGCCCCGTGCAGGCGCCGCGAATCCCGGTCTGGGTGGCTTCGCGCTGGCCGAACCGGCGACCGCTCAAGCGCGCCGCGCGCTGGGACGGGCTGTTTCCGATCGACCTGCCGGATCCGGGCGCGCTGACGCAGCTGGTGGAGGAGACCCTGGAGCTGCGAGACGAGGAGGGCGGCGACCAGTTCGACTTCGTGGTCACCAACCCTCCCGGCACCGACCCCGGCCCCTGGGCCGAGGCGGGAGCCACGTGGTGCCTCACAGGCTTCGGCATGCAGCCGACCCGGCGCGAGGTCGAGGCCGCGATAGACGCCGGCTGACCGTCGCGGCTACTGCTCGACCAGCCGGAACGTGTCGCTGAAGTCGCTGAGCAGCTCGGCCGGGTTGGGCCTGCCTTCGCCACGCTGCAGGGCGTCGAGCTCCCGGAACCACTCCAGGGTGCGCCGGGACGGGGTGGTGCGCCAGTTGAGAACGGCGGACTCCTCGCCGTCGTTCCACATCTGATGCGGCGTCCCGCGCGGGATCTCGAAGACGGCTCCCGGCGACCGCAGCTCGTCCTCGCCCTCGACGACGGTGCGCATCGCTCCGGAGCGCACCTCGAAGCGCTCGTCCTGCTCGGGGTGGAGGTGTGCCGGCGGCGGTGAGCCTCCGGCGGCGTACGTGGCCTCGACCTCGAGCGCCTCGTCGCTGTGCTCCAGGACCCGGAGGGTCGTGCCCGGCCCGATGTTGAGCTCCTCGCCGATCGGCCCAGGCTAACCGCCGCACTGGCGCGGCGTCGTGACACGCGGATCGGCGGGCGTGTCGGGCCGGCCGGCGACCTTGCAGTAGGCGTAGCGCCCGGTCTCGAAGTCGGCCAGCACGCGGTACGGGTGCCCGAGGATCACGCCCGTGCTGTTCTCGCTGCGGGCCAGCTCGGAGGTCACGGCCACGCAGTAGTAGCGCCCCCGGCGCCGCGACAGGTCCCGCTCGGCTCCGCGTGCAGCCACCGAGCGGGGAAACGGCTCGCACCTGACGCCCCGGATCGGCCCGTCGAGCTGTCCGGCACGCACCCGGCGCCGGGCGTCGGCGAGGACCGCGGTGGAGAGCTCGTCGAGCAGGCCGGCGCGGGCTGCCAGCCGCGCCGCCGGCGCGGCGCCGGGCGGCGCCACGGAGTCCGAACGCGCGACGCGCGGCCGCTGCTCGGAGCGCACCTGCGCGTCGCGGCGCTCGCGCAGCTCGGCTCGTGTGCGCTGGTCCGATTCGTCCTGTTGTCGTGAGTCTTCGCGTAGCTGCGCCGCCAGCGCAACGCTCGCCGCCAGCAGCACGAGCGCGGCGGCCGCGAGCGCCAAGCGCAGCCGAGGGCTCGTCCTCGTCCAGACCCAGCGGGGAAGCCCGGCGAGCCCGGGCATCGGCTCGTAACGATCGGGCTTCTTGGTCTTCCCGGCGCTCACGAGCCACCGGAGTATCGGGATGGTCCAGGGCAAGCACAAGCACCCATACGTTTGGGTGAGCGTAAGCTCAGCTGAACAATGCTCGACGTGCGCCGGCTCAGGCTGTTGAGCGAGCTCTCCCGGCGGGGCACGATCGCCGGTGTGGCTCGGCTCGTGGGCTACACGCCCTCGGCGGTCTCCCAGTCGCTGGCCCAACTCGAGCGCGAGGTGGGTGTCCCGCTGCTCGAGCGCGACGGCCGGCGCGTCCGCCTCACGCCCGCGGCACGCTCCCTGGTGGCCCGCACCGATCGGGTGCTCTCCGAGCTCGACGCCGCCGAGGCCGAGCTCGCCGCGGAGGAGGGCAGCGTGCGCGGCAGCGTGGTGATAGGCGCGTTTCCCAGCGCCGCCGCCGGACTGGTGGTGCCTGCGGTGGCCAAGCTGGGCGCGCGGCACGCGGAGCTTCGCTGCACGATCCGTGAGCACGAGCCGGAGGACGGCATCCCGCTGCTGCGCTCGGGCGAGCTCGACCTGCTGATCTCGGAGAGCTACGACGACGTCCCCCGGGCCCCGGTGGGCGGGCTCGAGAGCCACCCCCTGATGAGCGAGCCGCTCATGCTCGTGCTCGGTCCAGACCACCCGGCGCGCGACCCGGTGTCGCTCGACAGCCTCAGCGACGAGGCGTGGATCGGAGGCCTGGTGGGCACGCAGTTCGGAGCGATGCTCGAGCAGGTCTGTCGCTCGGCCGGCTTCAGCCCCCGCATCGTCCACCGGGCCGACGACTCGGTTCTCCACGAGGCCCTGGCCGCCGCCGGCCTGGGTGTGGGCATGCTTCCCGCCATGGCCTGCGGTGACTCCGGCCGCGTGCGCTTTGCGCGCATCGAGCCCCCACCGCGTCGCCACCTGTCGGCTCTGCTGCGCCGGGGCTCAGCCCGTCGCCCGGCCCTTGCTGCCACCCTCGCTGCGCTGCGCGAGCTAGCCTAGGGCCCGAGTGGGTGTGCCCTTCAGCTCGGCCAGATTTTCTGCCCTGACGCTCGGCCTCCTGGCGGGGCTGGTGGCGGCTGCGCCGGCGCAGGCCCAGACCACGGCCGCGCCCGGTGAGCTGATCGTCCGGTTCGCGCCGGGAGCGGACGCCCGCGAGCGGGCTCAGATCCGGGATCGCGCCGGCGTGGACCTGGACAGCAGGCTGCCCGTGCGGGGGCTCGATCTGCAGCTCGTGGACGCCGAGCCCGGTCAGAGCGCCGCCGCGGCCGAGCGGGCGCTCGAGCGGACCGACGGGGTGGTGTACGCGGAGCCGAACTTCTATCGCCGCGCGTTCCTGCGTCCGACGGATCCGAGCTTCCCGTTGCAGTGGGACTTCGAGAACACGGGGCAGCTCGGGCGGCTTGCCCGGCGCCGACGTGAACGCCGTCTCGGCCTGGGACATCACCACCGGCAGCGCCGCGAGTGTGGTGGCTGTGGTCGATTCCGGAGTGTTCCTCGGCCACCCCGACCTGGCCGGCTCGGGCTGGACCAACCCGGGCGAGACGGGCGCGGGGCGGGAGACCAACCGCGTGGACGACGACGGCGACGGGCTCGTGGACGACTCACGTGGCTGGGACTGGGTCGGGGCGGACCCGGACCCGACTGACCTGAACGGGCACGGCACGCACGTGGCTGGGACCGTGGGCGCCCGGGGCGAGAACGGCCGGGGGATTGCCGGGATGAACTGGCGCACGCGGCTGATGCCACTGCGGGTGCTGGGCTCGAACGGAACCGGCACCGTGGCGAACGTGATCCGCGGCTACCGCTACGCCGCGACCCACGGCGCACGGATCGTCAATGTCAGCCTGGGCGCGTCGTCCTCCTCGCTCGCCGAGCGGGACGCCATCGGCGCGGCTCCCGGCGTCCTGTTCGTGGTCGCCGCGGGCAACGGCGGCGCCGACGGCGTGGGTGACGACGCCGCGCGCTTGCCCGAATATCCGTGCGCCTATCCGCTCGCCAACATCGTCTGCGTGGCGTCCACCGGTCGCCGCGACCAGCTCTCGTCGTTCTCCAACTACGGCGCCGCGTCCGTGGACCTCGCGGCGCCGGGAGAGGGGATCCTGAGCACGTGGCTCGGCGGGCGCTACGTGAATCTGAGCGGGACCTCGATGGCCACTCCGCACGTGGCCGGAGCGGCGGCGCTGCTGCTCGCGGAGCGCCCGGATCTGAGCGCCGGCGGTCTCCGCGCCGCTCTGCTCGGCGGGGTGGATCCGCTCCCGTCGCTGTCCGGTCGGGTCGCCAGCGGGGGCCGGCTCGACGTCAGGCGTTCGCTCGAGCTGGCGGCCCCGAGTGCGGGTGCCGTGGCACCGGCCCCGCCTCCGGCACCCGCGCCCGCCCGGGCGCCCGCGCCGGCCCCGGCCGCGGCCGCGCCGCCACCCGCCGACCGGCGGGCTCCTCGGCTGTCGCTGCGCGTCCGCCGCAAGCTGTCCCTGCGGCGGGTGCTCAGACGTGGTCTGCCCCTCACCGTCTCCTGCAGCGCGCCCTGTTCCGTGCGGCTTCGCCTGTTGATCGGCCCGCGCCAGGCCCGCAGGGCTCATCTCGCCCGCCGGGCCCGGATGGTGTCGATAGGAACGCTGGCTCTGGGGGACACCGCCAGGCGGAAGGTGAGGCTGCGCGTGACCCGTCGTGCCCGCGTCCGTCTGTCTCGCCTGGGCAGCGCGAAGGTGATGCTTCGGGCGCGTGGCGAGGATCCCGCGGGCAACGTGCGGGTGGTGCGCCGCCGGGTGACACTCACCCGCTGACTGTTCAGGCGGCGCGCGTGCGGTGCTGCTGGGGGCTCACGCCACGGATGCGCTTGAACGCCGTGCTCAGCGCGAACGGGCTGCTGTAGCCCACCTGGTGAGCTACGGAGCCGACGGTGACGCCCGGCTCCAGGAGCAGGTCGGCCGCCAGGGCGATGCGCCAGCTGGTGAGGAACGACATCGGTGGCTCGCCCACCAGCTCGGTGAAGCGGCGAGCCAGGGCGGCGCGGGACAAACCGGTCTCACGGGCGAGCTCGGCCACGGTCCAGGGGTGGGCGGGGTTGTGGTGGAGCAGGCGCAGAGCGTGCCCGATCACCGGGTCGCTCGACGCGCGATACCAGGCCGGAGTCTCCGCCTCAGGACGCGCGAACCAGGCGCGCAGCACGGCGATCAGCAACAGGTCGAGCAGCCGGTCGAGCACGGCCTCCTGCCCGGGCTCGTCCTTCACGATCTCTGCCGTGAGCAGCGGGATCACCGGTGAATCCCACTCGTCGTCGCGCAGGACCAGCACGCTGGGCAGCACACGCAGCAGGCGGTCGCTCACCTCGCCGTCGAGCTGATAGGCGCCGGTGATCATCAGGGTCTCGCCGTCGACGGCGTTTCCCCAGGTGCGCACTCCGAGCCTCCACTTCTCCTGGAGGTCCTCGCCGGTCAGGGTCACGCAGCGCTGACCGGGGAGGATCACGGCTCGCGGAGCCGTGGCGGGATCGTCGGCGACTGTGTAGTGGTCGGGCCCGCGCGCAATCACCACGTCACCGCGTGTGAGGCACACCGGGTCGCCGTCGTCGGGAATCGCCCACGCGTGCCCGCGCACCACCACGCTGATCTCGAGCGGCGCCTCGTCCTCGATGCGCAGCGACCAGGGTGGGTCCATGCTCGCGCACAGCAGGAAGGCCTCGCGGGCCCGGGGTCCGTCCAGAAGTCCGGCTACGGCGTCCATGGACCCAGCTTAGACGCTCGCACATGAAATAGGGCGTTTGAGCTATGGAAAGTCTCGCTCGGAAGCGATTCAGTGTTCTCCATGACCACCGACACCGCTCAGCAGATGAAGATCAGCCCCGGCCAGACGCTCGAGAACCCGGTCACGGGCGAGCGCTTCACCTTCACCCACACGGCGGCCACCACGGACGGCGAGCTGCTCGCCTTCGAGCTCGCCCTGCGCCCCGGCGGCGCCGTGCCGCTCCCGCACGTCCATCCGATCCAGACCGAGCGCTTCGAGGTCGTCGCGGGCCGGATGCGCTTCCGGATCGGACTGCGCACGCACGTGGCGGGTCCGGGCGAGGTCGTGGAGGTGGCGCCGGGCGTGATGCACTCGTTCGCCAACGCGGGTGAGGAAGAGGCCCGGGTGAACGTGGAGGTTCGCCCCGCCCTGGCCATGGAGGACATGTTCGCCGAGGTCGTCGCGATGGCGAAGGCCGGCAAGATGAACCGCCGCGGCCTGCCGCGCAACCCGCTCGAGCTCGCCCGGCTGGCGCGCCGGTACGACCAGGAGGCTCACGCGCCGCTCATGAGCGTGGGCGTGCAGCGGCTGCTGCTGGCGCCACTCGTGTTCTCGGCACGGCATCCGCGCGGCGGCCTGGCGGCGGCCGTTGTGGGCGCCCTCGGCGTGGGCTTGCAATGATCGGGCCAGCTGGCCCGCCCCCGTAGCGAAAGGTGCTCTTCGTGTCGCTTCGCCGGAGTCTCGCCGTCCTGGTCCTCGCGTCAGCCGTGCTGGTTGCGATGTGCGTGCCGGCCCTGGCCCACGAGCCGCGCCTCAAGGTGGTGGCCAGCGGGCTCGACAATCCCCGGGGCCTCGACGTCGGCCGCTTCGGTGCGGTCTACGTGACCGAGGCGGGGCGTGGCGGGAGCGGTCCGTGCCGGATCGGGCCCGAGGGCGGCGAGGAATGCGTGGGCGCCAGCGGAGCCGTGACCCGGATCTGGCATGGGCAGCAGCGCCGCGTTCTGCGCAACCTGCCCTCGCTGGCGGCAGTCGGTACCGGCGAGGCCGCGAGCGGCCCGCAGGACATCTCCATCGGGCGGTTCGGCAACGCCCGCATGGTCGTGGGCTTCGGCGGAGATCCCGCTACGCGGGCCGACCTCGGTCCGCTCGGCCCGCTCTTCGGCCAGCTCTACCGGGTCTCCCTGTTCGGGCGCCCGCGTGCTGTGGCCGATATCGCGGCCTACGAGGGAACCGCTGATCCCGACGGCGACGGTGCGGACAGCAATCCCAACTCCGTGGTCTCCCAGTTCCTGCACTCGGTCGTGGCCGACGCCGGCGGCAACGACCTGCTGCGCGTGGGGCCCGGTGGCAGGATCTCAACCCTCGCCGTGTTCCCCGACCGGCTGGTGTCGCCGCCCGGCCCGCCCGCACCGCCCAGCATCCCGATGGACGCCGTCCCGACGTCCGTGGTCGTGGGTCCCGACCACGCCTACTACGTCGGGCAGCTCACGGGCTTCCCGTTCCCCGTGGGCGGCGCGCGCGTCTACCGCGTCGTGCCCGGGTCGCCGCCCGAGATCTACGCCGCCGGCTTCACGAACATCACGGACGTCGCGTTCGGTCCCGACGGGAGCCTGTACGTCCTGGAGATCGCCACCAACAGCCTGCTGTCGGACGATCCGACCGGCGCGCTCAAGCGGGTCAGGCGAAACGGCTCGATCCAGACGGTGGTGAGCGACGGCCTGGTGGCGCCCACCGGACTGGCGATCGACCGCAAGGGCGTGGCCTACATCTCCAACCACGGCGCGTCCGCGGGTGACGGCGAGGTGCTTCGGCTGAAGCTGCACCGCTAAGCCGCTACGGGAGGGCGGCCCGCACCGCCGCGGCCACGGCCGCTCGGCGGCCGCGCGACAGTTTCTGGCCCGCGAGCAGCGGCCGGCGCACCGCTCCGTGTGGGAGGTCGAACAGCGCCAGCAGGACCAGGTCGACTCTCGAACGGCTCGCACTGCCGTAAAGACGGCGGGCGAGCTCGGTGATCGTTCTCTGGACCGGCTCGTTGAGCCGTTCGAGCTCCTCCCGGGCCGCCTCGGTGAGCGGGCCGGCGAGCAGATCCGATCTCCTGAAGGCCAGCAAGAGGCGCGCGTCCGCCGGGTGCTCGACGCAGAAGTCGTACACCGACAGCGCCGCGGCCACGGCCGCCTCGCGGGCATCGGGAGCCGCGGCTGCCGCCACGAAATCGGCCTGAGAGCGGCGCACCGCCCGGATCCACATCCGGGCCAGGAGGTCGTCGAGAGAGGCGAAGCGGTTGTAGATGGAGCCGCTCGGTGCGCCGCTCACCCGTGCGATCTCGGCGATCGTCGCCGCGCGGGCGCCGCGATCGAGCACGAGCTCACGCGCGGCGTCCAGCATCGCGTCAGTCGCATGCAGCTGCGGCCTCGCCACCCGGCGGACCTAGGCCGCGGCCGTCGGCGTACGGTCCGCCGCCCGCCGCAGGAAGGCGACCGTGGCGGCGGTGTCGTAGTGGAACATCTGCGCCCGCGCAAACTTGCCCTCGCGCACCTCGTAGAGGCCGAGCACGGGTGAGTCGAAGCGCTCGCCGTCCGGGCTCACCGCGCGCTGGCGATAGAGGACCACCACCTCGTCGCCACTGGTCGAGACCACTCGCGGGTCCATCCTGCGTTCCGCCTCGCTCGGCTGTAGCGGTCCCCAGGTGCCCAGCCAGGTCGTCTCCGGCGCCTCCTCGAGCTGTTCCCAGAGAGCGTCCTTGCCGATCACGCTGCCGCCATAGGGGAGCGCAATCGGCTCATGGAACTCGACCTCGTCGTGATAGTGGGCGAAGAGCGCGCCCCGGTCGCGCTGCTCGACCGCACGAAATACGTCCAGCACCACTTCGGCGTTGCTGACCATGCCGTCTCCTATCGGACTCAACTCACCGCAGAGCATATTAGAGCAGACATTCTAAAACACAGAGGTAGCTAAGTCCGCGATCATGTGCGTCATGGCAGAAGGGCCGATGGTCGACGAGCTCGAGCGCGGCCGTGAGTCCTACGCGACGCGGACGTGGCTGGAGGCGCACCGGCTGCTCTCGAGCGTGGATCGGGCGGCGCCGCTGGACGTCGAGGACCTCGAGCTGCTCGCCACCTCGGCGTACATGCTCGGTCGCGACGACGAGTACGTGGCCTGCCTCGAGCGCGCGCATCACCTCAACCTGGAGCGAGGCGAGGCGCTCCGGGCGGCGCGCTCGGCGTTCTGGATCGGGATGAACCTGGTGCTGCGCGGCAAGCTGGGGCCGGCCAGCGGCTGGCTGGGCCGCTCACGCCGGCTGGTGGAACGGGAGGGCCGCGACTGCGTCGAGTCGGGCTATCTCCTGCTGCCTCTCATCTTCGAGCGGGAGGCCGCCGGCGACCACGATGCCGCCATCGCGGCCGCCGCCGAGGCCGCGGCCACCGGGGAGCGCTTCGGCGACGCCGATCTGTTCGCGCTCGCCACCCACGACCAGGGCATCCTGTTGATCGAGCGTGGCCGGGTGGACGAGGGCCTCGGGCTGCTCGACGAGGCGATGGTGGCGGTCACGGCGGGCGAGCTGTCGCCGATGGTCAACGGCTTCGTCTACTGCGGCGTGATCACCGGCTGCCAGGCCGCCTACGATCCGCGCCGCGCGCAGGAATGGACCGTGGCCCTCACCCGATGGTGCGACGGACAGCCCGACATGGTCAGCTTCTCCGGCACCTGCCTGGTCCACCGCGCGGAGATCATGCAGCTCCACGGTGCCTGGGCGAGCGCGCTCGACGAGGCCCGCCGCGCGGGCGAGCGCTGCCAGCAGGCGTCGAACCGCGCGGGTGTGGCTCAGGCGCTCTACCGGCAGGGAGAGGTTCATCGGCTGCGGGGTGAGTTCGGGGCCGCCGAGGACGCCTATCGGGACGCCGGCGGCAGCGGACTCGAGCCGCAGCCGGGCCTCGCGCTGCTGCGCCTGGCGGAGGGCCGGCGGGACGCGGCCGCCGCGGCCATCCGGCGTCTGCTCGCCGAGACCTCGGAGCCGGCGGAGCGGGCCGGCCTGCTCCCGGCGTACGTCGAGATCACGCTGGCCGAGGGCGACATCCCGGCCGCGCGCGAGGCCTGCGCCGAGCTCGAGGCCATCGCCCAGCGCTGGGGCGGCATGACCGCAGCGATGGCCGCGCACGCCCGCGGCGCAGTCGACCTGGCCGACGGGGACGCGCGCTCTGCCCTTGCCTCGCTGCGCCGAGCCGAGCGCGCCTGGCGTGAGCTCGAGGCCCCCTACGAGGCCGCGCGGGTGGGTGTGCTCGTGGGCCTGGCCTGTCGTGCGCTCGGGGACGAGGACACGGCCATCCGCGAGCTGGAGGCCGCCCGGGCTGCCTTCGAGCGACTGGAGGCCAACCCGGACCTCGTCCGGCTGGATTCCCTGGCCGTGGGCACCCCGGCGGGTGACACCGGCGGCCTCACCGCGCGCGAGCTCGAGGTGCTCCGCCTGGTCGCGGCCGGGAAGAGCAATCGAGCGATCTCGGAGGAGCTCGTGATCAGCGAGCACACGGTGGCCCGCCACCTCCAGAACATCTTCGCCAAGCTGGGCGTGTCGTCGCGCACCGCGGCGAGCGCGTTCGCCTTCGCTCACGATCTCGTCTGAGCAGCGGGGAAACCGGCCGCTCATCGCGTGTGCGCTCCGCTCGGGCGGGAGCGGCGGGTCGTACGTGGGCCGTTGGCTGGGGAAGGAGGCGGCCACGAGGGGGCTTGGTTCTTTAGGCACGAAATGGATGCACAAAGCACCAAGCCCCTCCCCCTCACTGCCAATTGGACCGCGCCGACCCCGCCGCCCCGTGGTCAGAATCAACCATCGCCGGCGCGCCGGCAGGTTGGCGATTTCAGGCGATGCCCCACCGCGCTCGCGGCCGTAGCGTCGACGGCATGGCTATACGGCAACTCACAGGCGTGGCGGCCCGCGACCGGCTGCTCGACGGCATTCCCGCAACCGAGCACCGGCTCGAGCTGGCGGGTGTCTCCACCCCGTTCCTCGAGGGCGGCGAGGGCCCTCCCGTGGTACTGCTCCACGGGCCCGGCGGCAACGCCGGCCAATGGCTTCGGGTCTTTCCCGGCCTCGCACGGACGCATCGGGTGATCGCACCCGACCTGCCGGGCCAGGGCGCGTCCACGCTCAGCGACGACGAGGAGCCCGGCGCCGAGCGCGTGATTGCCTGGCTGAGCGAGCTCATCGAGAGCACCTGCCTCTCGCCCCCGGCTGTGGTCGGGTATGCGCTGGGCGGCGCGATCGCCGCCCGCCTCGCGGTGCACCACGGTGACCTTCTGGGCCGCCTCGTGCTCGTGGACGCGCTCGGTCTCGCCGAGTTCGCACCGGCGCCCGAGTTCGGCCAGGCGCTGGCCGGATTCATGGCCGAGCCGAGCGAGGACACGCACGAGCTCCTGTGGCGCCGGTGCGCGCTCGACCTCGACGCCGTGCGTTCCGGGATCGGTGAGCGCTGGGAGGCCTTCGAGGCCTACAACGTCGATCGTGCCCGGACGCCGAGCGTCCAAGCCGCCCTGGGCGGCCTCATGGGCGACTTCGGCCTGCCGGAGATCCCGGACGCGGAGCTGGAGCGCATCGCCGTGCCCACGAGCCTGATCTGGGGTCGCCACGACCTGGCTACGCCGCTGGCCGTGGCCGAGGCCGCGAGTGCCCGTCACGGCTGGCCGCTGCACGTGGTCGAGGACTGTGCCGACGATCCGCCGCTCGAGCAGCCGGAGGCGTTCCTGCGTGCCCTACGGAGCGAGCTCGCCGATGCCGACGCGCTCGCGGCCGCCGGCTTCGGCGGCGAGATCGTGGGCCGCGACCAGACCGGCTACCACGAGCTGCGCCGCGTCTTCAACGGGATGGTCGACCGCCGGCCGGCCCTGATCGCCCGCTGCGCCGATGCCCGGGACGTGGCGGCGGCGATCGGCTTCGCGCGCGAGCACGAGCTGCCGGTGTCCGTGTACGGCGGCGGCCACAACGTGACCGGCAACGCGGTCTGCGACGACGGCGTGACGATCGATCTGCGGCCGATGAAGGCGATCGAAGTCGATCCCGAGACGCGCACCTGCCGCGCCGAGGCCGGCGTCACCTGGGCCGAGCTCGACCTCGCCACCCAGGAGCACGGTCTCGCCGTGACCGGCGGGCGCATGTCGACCACGGGTATCAGCGGACTCCTGCTCGGCGGCGGATCCGGCTGGATCGAGCGCAAGTGCGGGTACGGGGTCGACAACCTGATCTCGGTGGAGACCGTTACGGCGGACGGCCGGATCGTGCGCGCCTCCGAGACCGAGAACCCGGAGCTCTTCTGGGGCACGCGTGGGGGCGGCGGCAACTTCGGCGCGGCCACGAGCTTCGAGCTCCGGCTGCATCCGATCGGCCCGACCGTTCTGGGCGGGATGCTGATCTACCCGGCGCCCATGGCGGGCGCGGTGCTGGCGAACTTCCGCGACGTGATGGCGCAGGCCCCCGACGAGGTCGGCTCGGGAGTCAGCCTGCTCACGGCGCCGCACGAGGAGTTCGTCCCCGAGCCGGTCCGCGGGCAGCCGGTGGTGGGAGTGATCGTGTGTTACGCGGGTCCGGTCGAGGAGGGCGAGCGGGCGCTCGCGCCGCTGCGCGAGTTCGGCCCTCCGGCACTCGACATGGTCGAGCCGATGCCCTACACGGCCCTGCAGCAGCTGATCGATTCCGGTTACCCGAGCGGTCTGCGCAACTACTGGACCGGCGATTTCCTGGCCGGTCTGCCCGACGAGGCGATCGAGGTCCTGTGCCGCCACCACCTCACGGTCCCGTCGCCGCTGACCCAGATCCTCGTCCTCCCGGGAGGCGGTGCCGCTGCGCGGGTGCCGGACGGCACGATGGCCATCGGCGAGCGCGGAGCGCCGTTCAACCTCCACATCACCTCGCTCTGGTCCGAGCCGGCGGAGGACGACGCCAACATCGCCTGGACCCGCGAGCTCAGCGCGGCCGTCCGGCCCTTCACGACCGGCCGGGTGTACGTCAACTTCATCGGCGACGAGGGCCGCGAGCGGGTGGTGGCGTCCTTCGGAGCCGAGGGCTACGCCCGCCTGCAGGCACTCAAGCGGCGCTACGACCCCGGCAACCTGTTCCGCTCGAACCAGAACATCACGCCGGCCCCGTAGCCCGGCGATCAGGCCGCGGCGGCCTGCGCACGCGGGATCGTGGTCGCCGGAACGGCGAGGCTGCAGCTCCGGAGCGCGGCGATCAGCACCGCGAGGAGGCCGGCGCCGCCGGCGAGCACGAACGCCGCGCTGGGCCCGGAGTGTTCCGCGAGCGGCCCGGCGAGTGCGGCGCCGGCCGCCGTTCCCACCGCCGCCGCGGTGGCCAGCCAGGCGAAGGCCTCGGTCACGGTGCCCTGCGGGGCCACCCGCTCGACCATTCCGTAGACGCTCGCGTAGGTGGGGGCAATCGCCGCGCCGGCCACGAGCAGGACGGCCGCCAGCGCCGGCACGCTTCCCGCGGCGGCAATCAGCAACAGATGCCCGGCGGCCAGAGCGGCGAGCACGACCGTGAGGCCGGCCGGGCTGTGGGCGCCGCCGCCGCGGCGCGTGGCGATCACGCCGCCCACGAGCGAGCCGAGTCCCCACACGCCGAGCAGCGGTCCGCCCACGGCGGGACTGGCCAACGTCTCGGCGCTCGCGGCCACGGCCACCTCGACGGCGCCGAACAGGACCCCCACGGCGACCAGCGCCATCACCAGGGTCCGCATGCCGGGCGCGCTGAGCGAGCCGCCGCGGCGCCGGTGCTCGCTCCCCGCGGGCCGCCAGCCGCGCGACACGGGCTCGGCGGCGAAGGCGGTGGTGCCGAGCACCATGAGGCCCCCCGCGGCCGCCACCGCCGCGCCCGTCGACCAGAGGGCGCCGACTCCGAGCGCCAGCGGAGGGCCGAACACCCAGGTGAGCTCGACTGCGGTGGCGTCCAGGGCATAGCCCTTGCGCAGCTGGCCGGGATCGCTCCACAGCGCCGGCAGCAGGGCGCGAACGCACGCGCCGGCCGGCGGCGTGGCCAGCCCCGTGCCGGCGGCGAGGACGAGGAGGAGCCAGAGCGCGGTGCCCTCCGGCAACACGGCGAGCACAGCCAGCAGGGCCGCGGACGCCGCGGCGCTCACGAGCAACACCGAGGTCTGCCCGCGCCGGTCCACGAGCCGCCCGAGCAGAGGTCCGCCGACGCCGGTGGCGATCGCATAGGAGCCCGCCACCAGCCCGGCGGCCGCGAACGAGCCGGTGAGCTGCCGCGCGTGCACGAGCACGCCGATGCCGAGCATCGGGAGCGGCAGGCGGGCGATGATCGAGCTGGCGAGGACCCGCAACGTGCCGGGTGTGGAGGTGAGCGTCGTCATGGCCACGATGCTACGTTCCACTGGTGCAAAGACAAGATCCACTTTTCGGGTGATGAGTGAGACCAGTCAGCCGATCGATGTGCTGCTCGAGGTCAGCCGGGAGCGCACCGGCACGCTCGGCGCACAGATCGAGGAGCAGCTGCGAAGCGCGATCCGCGACGGCGCGCTGAAGGCCGGCGCGCGTGTGCCGTCCACGCGCGACCTCGCGCGCCAGCTCGGGGTGTCCCGGCGGATCACGGTCGACGCCTATGCGCAGCTCGCCGCCGAGGGCTATCTGGTGCTGCGCCAGGGCGCCCGCCCTCGGGTCTCCGACACCGCCGCGGTGAGCGAGTCCGCGACACACGAGACGCCGGCGCCGGAGCAGCCCGCGCGCTTCGACTTCCGCCCGAGCATGCCCGACGTCTCGACCTTCCCGCGCACGGCCTGGCTGCGGTCGCTGCGCGAGGCCATGGGGAGCATCACCGACGCGGATCTCGGCTACGGCGATCCGTGCGGCGTGGACTCGCTGCGGGTGGCGCTGGCCGACTACCTCGGCCGTGTCCGCGGCCTGGTGGCCGACCCCGAGCGCGTGGTCGTGACCTGCGGCTACTCGCAGGGCCTCGACATCGTCTGTCGCGCTCTCGCGGCCGGCGGCGCCACGCGGATCGCGGTGGAGGACCCGTGCCACGACGAGCAGTCGCTGATCGTGGCGCGGGCCGGCCTCGAGCCGGTGCCGATCGCGGTCGACGAAGGCGGGATCAGGATCGACGAGCTGGAGCGCTCGGAAGCCCGCGCGGTGATCCTCACGCCCGCCCACCAGCATCCAACCGGGGTGGTGCTGACCGGGGAGCGGCGCACGGCGCTGCTCGAGTGGCTGCGCACGCGCGACGCGATCGCGATCGAGGACGACTACGACGCCGAGTACCGCTACGACCGGGCCGCTGTGGGCGCCCTCCAGGGCCTCGAGCCCGGCCGCGTGGTGTATGCCGGCTCGGCGAGCAAGACGCTCGCGCCCGCGCTGCGCATGGGCTGGCTCGTTGTGCCCGCCACCCTGCTCGAGTCCGTGCGCGAGGGCAAGCTGCTCACCGACCGAGGCAGCGATCGGATCCAGCAGTCAGCGTTTGCCGACTTCCTGACTCGCGGCGAGCTCGACCGCCATCTACGGCGCATGCGGGCGAGCTACCGGCGCCGCAGGGACGCGCTCGTGGAGGCCCTGGCCGACGAGCTGCCCGATGCCGCGGTGCGCGGGATCGCCGCGGGGCTCCACGCGACGGTGGAGCTGCGCGAGGACGACGACGAGGCCGCGATCCTCGAGGAGGCGGCGGCGCGCCGGCTCGAGCTCGACACCATGAGCCAGCACCAGGCCGGCCCCGCCTTCGCTGCGCCGATCCTGCTGCTCGGCTACGGGCAGGTGCCCGAAGCCTCGATCCGCGCGGGTGTGCACGAGGTCGCGGAGGCGGTACGGGCGGCGAGGGCGCGCTAGGCCGCGGTCACGCCCGGTCGGCCGGCGCGAGCTCGCGTTCCACCTCGTCCACGAGCTCGATGTGCAGGTCCAGCAGGCCGCGCAGGAAGTTGTTCACGAGCACCAGGTACTTCTGGCGGTGCGGCAGCGCCTCAGCGGCGAGCTCGGAGTCGTCGAGCCGCGTGTACAGATCCGCAATGTCCTCGCGAAGCGTGGCCATGCTGCTCCGGGTCGCCTCCTCACCCACCAGGTCGGCGATCAGCAGGCGCAGCAGGGGCTCGCTCTTCAGGGGCGTGAAGGGGACGGGCGTGCGCGCGTACTCGCACAGCGCCTCGAGGCCCTTGTCGGTGAGGCTGTAGACGGTGCGCTCGCGGGTCTTGCCGGGCTCCTTGTGGGCCTCCAGATACCCGAGCTTGGCGAGGCGCTTGGGCTCGGTGTAGTACTGGCTCTCACCGGCCCAGTCGAGGATCCGGCCGCGGCGCGCCAGCTGAAGAAGGTCGTGTGCCCCCGCCCCGGTGCGGCCCACCAGCCCGAGGATCTCGTACGAGAAGAGGCTAAGCTCCGTGTTCGACATTGCTATGAATCGTAGCTATAGCCAAGGACAATCCGGCAGTGCGCAGCGATGGGGACCCCTATGGGGCGCCCGGGCCGAGGACTGGGCGCGGGACGAGGAGCAGCAGGTCCCCACCTACGAGGAGGCGCTGCGCCACGTGGCGATCGAGCCGGGCCAGGCCGTGCTCGACGTCGGCTGCGGCACCGGAGTGTTCCTGGGGATGGTCATGGACCGCGGCGCCAGGGCCTCCGGCCTCGACGCCTCCGAGGCCCTGATCGAGGTCGCGCGCACGCGGGCGCCCGGCGCCGACCTGCGGGTGGGAGAGATGCAGGCGCTCCCCTACGAGGACGACAGCTTCGACCTCGTCACCGGCTTCAACTCGTTCTTCTTCGCCGCCGACATGGTCGGCGCGCTGCGTGAGGCCGGCCGGGTGGCCAAGCCGGGCGCGCCCGTGGTCATCCAGGTCTGGGGAAATCCCGAGCGCTGCGACCTGGAGGCGATGAAGGTCGTGCTCCGACGGTTCATGCCCGCGCCACCGCCCGGCACCCCGCCCCCGGCACAGCTGTGGAAGCCCGGAGTGCTCGAGGCGCTGGCCACCGAGGCGGGCCTGACCCCGCAGGACGCCTTCGACACCACCTGGGCCCACGAGTTCCCCGACGGCGAGACGCTCGCCCGCGCGATGATGGCCCCGGGCGGCGCCGGCGAGCTGGTGGGCCCGGCGCAGGAGGAGACCGTCAAGCGCGAGGTGGTCGCGGCGCTCGCGTCATGCCGGACCGCAAACGGCGGCTACCGGCTGATGAACGACTACCACTACCTGCTCGCGCGGGCCTAGCGCGACGCTTCGAAGCGCTCGACGCCGATCACCGGCCGCAGCGCTCTCTCGAGCCCGCGATCGGCGAAGGCCCGGCGCAGCACGTCCTGGCCCAGCGCGTTGCCCAGCGAGGCCATGATCATGCCCTGGTCGAGCGAGAGGTAGGCGTCGGAGACCTTTCCGGTCTGCACGTTCACGCTGTCGCGGAAGCCCCAGCGGCCGTACAGGCCCGGGAAGTCGCGCGCCAGCCGCCGGAGGTTCGCCGTGGTGGCCCGCGGCGCGTAGCGCAGCGCGAGGAAGGCGGCGTGCGGAGTCACCACGCCGTTCGTGTACGCGGACTGCGGCGGATCCGGTTGAGCGGGCCGGTCCGGGCAGCCCGGGAAGCCGTGGTCGACGAGCGTCTTGTCCTGATTGGAGGGCATGCCGTTTGGATCCATGCCGGCGCCGTCCACGCCCCAGGCGCCGTAGCCCTCGTCCGGGTCGTTCGCCGGCGAGAAGCCCCAGTAGCCGTAGCCGGCCTCCGTGAGTCCGTGGAAGATCTGTGCCCGCACGGTGGCAGGGTGATTCGGCGCCCAGCTCCGCGGAGCCCAGCGCTCCTCGGGCACGAACAGGGCGGGCATGAGCGCCTCGAACATCGAGCCGCCCCAGGAGGGCACGAGCTTGGTGCCGGCGTAGCGGTATGCGCCCTCGAAGACATCGACGCCGAAGTAGCGCCGCCACCGGCCCACCGGCTTCGTCTCCTGGAAGGAGTAGTCGCAGGTGTCCGGGAAGGTGCGCCAGCGCCCGTAGTACTCCTTGTCGGGTAGCTGCCCACTGCCGATTCCCAGGTAGTCGACGATGCGGCTCTCGGAGACCACGGTGTCGTAGCAGCATGGCGAGGCGGCGGGATCATCGGGGCGGTAGTGGAACAGCACCCGGTTCTTCTCCGGCACGTAGTAGAAGCCGAAGTCCATCGCGTCGTACAGGGCGCGGGCGCGGCGCCGCAGCTGCGGGACCCGGCGCGAGACGATCTTGAGGCCCACGGCGAGCCAGCCGTTGTCCACGGACGACAGGATGGGATGGAAGTTCGGCTGCGGCTCCGGCGGCCAGGCGGTGAGCTTCTCCCCGGTGCGGTGGTCGTACCAGTTGTAGTACTGGCCGGTGTCGCCGAAGCGCTCCATGTCCTCGAGCGTCGCGATGGTCTTCGACAGGCGCGCCACAAGCTCGCGCCGCGAGATGAAGCCGAGCCGCCGGGCGGCCACAGCGCTCCACATGTAGGCGCCGATGTTGGTGGTGGACGTCTGGACGCTTCTGCTTCCGTCGCTGCCGAGGATGTCCGCGGGCAGCCCGGAGTCCTCGTCGGTCATCGCGACGAACGACGACCAGGTGTGCTTGGCGTAGTCGCGCAGCTCACCGCGATCGTTGCCGGCGTAGGCCGCCGGGGCGACCAGCAGGGTGAGGGCGAGTCCGAGGACGGCGATAGCTCGCATCGGCACTTCGGGAGATCCCCGGGTCCGCGCGTCTCCAAACGATTCGTCTGCCCGGTTCCGGGGTACATTTCGCGCGCGCTTGGCCGGTCCTGGCTGCGCCTTCTAGGGGAGGTCGGTAGTGAGTCGTCGAAGGGGTGTTCTGTACGCGTTGAGCCTCGTGGCGTTGCTGGTGGGCGTCATGACCGTCGGCCAGGCGGTGGCCGGCAAGAAGAAACTCACGCGAGACCGCGCCGCGCTTCAGGCGGTCGCGCAGGGCAAGGACAGGGCCACGGAGCGGCGCATCAACTCGCTGCTGCGCCGGATGACCCTCACGGACAAGCTCAACCAGCTCACGCTGCTCTCCGACGGACAGATGAAGGAGAACCCGGCCGAGGCCCGCAAGCCCGTCGGCTCGGTCTTCTCGCGAGACCGATCCCGCGCTGATCAACAAGTACCAGCACGATGCGGTCGAGAACTCACGGCTGCACATACCGATCCTGTTCGCCTTCGACACGATTCACGGCTTCCGGACGATCTTCCCGATCCCGCTGGGCACCGCCAGCAGCTTCGACCCGAGCCTCGCCCAGGCCGACCACCGGATCGGCGCGTTCGAGTCCGCCGCCGTGGGGCTCAAGCAGATCTACAGCCCGATGGTGGACGTCTCGCACGAGCCTCGCTGGGGCCGCATCTCCGAGGCCGCGGGCGAGGACCCCTATCTCAACTCGGTGATGGCCGCGGCGCGCGTAAAGGGCGCCCAGGGGCGCGACTACAGCGCGCCCAACAAGGTCGTGACGAGCGTCAAGCACTACGCCGCCTACGGTGAGCCGGACGCCGGCCGGGACTACAACACCACCGATATGTCGCGCCAGCGGCTGTGGAACTTCTACCTGCCGCCGTTCAAGGCGGCCGTGGACGCCGGCTCCGACACGTTGATGTGCTCGTTCAACGCCATCAACGGCGTTCCCGGCTGCGCCAACCGCTACCTCGAGACCAAGACGCTCAAGCGGCGCTGGGGCTTCGACGGCTTCATCGAGAGCGACTACACCGCCGTGGCCGAGCTGCGTTCCTGCCCGGGGGTCAACCCCGCGGGCGGGCCGTGCGGACACGGTGTGGCCGAGGACGGCAGGGACGCCGCGCGCCAGGCGCTCAACGCCGGCACCGACTCCGAGATGGTGTCCACGAACTACCGCGACTTCGGCCGGCAGCTCGTGGCCAGCGGCGACGTGTCGATGCGCCGTATCAACGACGCCGTCCGGCGCATCCTGCGGGTGAAGTTCCGCGCCGGGCTGTTCGAGAATCCCTATGTCGACGTGGACGCGGCCCAGGGCAAGCAGCTGCTGCCGCAGAACCGCGCCGCGGCACGCAGGGCGGCCGGCCGCTCGATGGTGCTGTTGAAGAACGCCGGCGGCGTGCTGCCGCTCGATCCGTCGAAGAAGACGGCGGTCATCGGCCCGCTGGGCAACGACCAGCACGCCATGCTGGGCCCCTGGTGGGGCCGCGGTGACGACGCCGACGCGGTGTCGGTGTTCCAGGGCATGCAGGCCCAGAACCCGAACACGACGTTCACGCCGGGCTGCACGATCAGCAGGAATGATCTCTACGACCCGGAGAACGAGTGCGCCGACACGTCCGGCTTCCCGGCGGCGGTGGCCGCCGCGCAGGCCGCCGACCAAGTGGTGCTCGCGCTCGGCGAGACCCGCGAGATGAGCGGCGAGGCCGAGTCGCGCTCCATGCTCGACCTTCCCGGCGAGCAGGAGGCACTGATCGAGGCGATCAAGGCGACCGGCAAGCCGTTCGCCGTCGTCCTGTTCAACGGGCGTCCACTGACGCTCGAGGAGGTCGAGGCCGACTCGCCCGCGATCCTCGAGGCCTGGTTCCCCGGCGTGGAGGCCGGCAACGCCGTGGCCGACGTGGTCTACGGCAAGGTCAACCCGGGCGGCAAGCTGCCGGTGAGCTTCCCGCGCAACGTCGGCCAGGTGCCGATCTACTACAACCACAAGCCGACGGGACGCCCGTGCGACCCGGCGTCCAAGTACAACTCGCGCCACCGGGACATCACCAGCTGCGATCCGTTGTACGAGTTCGGCTACGGCCTCAGCTACACCACGTTCAGGGTGTCGAACCTGCGGCTGAGTGCGACCAGGGTCAACGCCCGTCGCGGGACGGTCACCGCCAGCGCCGACGTCACGAACACCGGATCGCGCGCCGGCGACGAGGTCGCCCAGCTGTACCTGAACGACCCGGTGGCGAGCATCTCGCAGCCGGTGAGGCGCCTGCGCGGCTTCCAGCGTGTGGCGCTGCAGCCCGGACAGACGAAGACGGTGAGCTGGACGCTCGACCGTGACGACTTCGGCTATTACGACAACCGGGGCCGTCTCGTGGTGGAGAACGGACGCATCGATCTCTACGCGGGCAACACGTCCAGCCAGTCGGACAACAAGCGGTCGTTCGTGGTCACCGGTGGGCGGCGTGCCGACACCGGCAATCGCGGAGCGGACAACTAGCGCCGCAACGAGAACGCAAGACGGGTGCCACGCCGGGGGAGGCGTGGCACCCGTTCTCGCGCGCTGAGCCGCTGGGGGCGGGCTAGCGGCCCTGGAGCTGATGCAGCTGAACCGCCGCGCTGTGCGGGTCGCGCCGCAGCACGATCTGTCCCGACTGCTCGAGATTCCTGGTAGCCGCCGGAGAGGGGATCCCGGTGGGAGCGTCCGGAGCGGAGCTGCGGGCGATCGAAGCGGTGCCTTCCTCGGGGCCACCGTCGTAGCGCTGGCCCACGATGTTCTGCGGGGCGGAGCTGCGGGCGATCGAAGCGGTGCCCTCCTCGGGGCCACCGTCGTAGCGCTGGCCCACGATGGTCTGCGGGGCGGTGCTGCCGGCGATCGCGGCGGTGCCCTCCTCGGGGCCACCGTCGTAGCGGGCAGCCGGCCGCTGCGTCTGGACGACGCCGCGAGTGCCTTCCTCGGGGCCGCCGTCGTAACGCTGGCCGACCGTGGTCTGCGCCGGGGCCGGGCCTCGGCTGGCCACGTTGGCGTCGGTGGTGCTCTGGTTGTTGTTGGCGAGGATCACTGCCGTGACGGCGATGCCGGCGACGGCAAGTGCCACGAACGCGACCAGCGCTCGCATCGGGTTCTGGCGGACGACTGTGGGGGGCTTTGCGGGGATTGCCTGGCCCATGACTGCCTCCTGTGGGTTGGTGGTGAGCGACATCGGAGGCCATCTTTGGCGGCCGCGGTTGCGCGCCGCTTGCAGTCCGGTATCAGCCAGGTAACGCCGCCGCCGGGCTACAGGACCAACTGGGGATCGATCAGCCGGCCCGGCTCGCCCGGCCACATGACCATCACTCGCCCGGCAAGGCTGTCGTTCCGGGCGAAGCCGAGTACCTCCTGGGCGATCTCGGAGGGCGGCCGGGGCTCCGGCATCGCCTCCCGCTGCGCCGGTGTCATGCCCGCGAGCTCCCCCAGTGCGCGCTCGGTGGCGATCCAGTCGGGCACGATGCAGTTGACCCTCACGTTCATGCGCTCACGCAGGCCGGCCGACGCGGAGGTGAAGCGGATGAGCCCCGCCTTGGCGGCGGCGTACTCGGGGGAGGGGTGCGGGCCGAAGCCGAGCCCGGCAGTGGACGCGATGTTGACCACCAGGCCGCCTCCTGACCGTCGCATCGGGTCGAGCGCACGCTGCGTGGCGAGCATCGCGCCGCCCAGGTTGAGGTCGAGCGTGGTCCGCCACTCCGGCGGGCCGGCGTCGGGGAAGTGCGGCTCGATGTGGCCTCCACCGCCGGCGTTATTCACGAGCACCTGAAGCCCACCGAGCTCGCGCTCGGCGAACGCGGCCATCGCGTGGACGTCGTCGCTGCGGGTCACGTCGACCTCGATGAAGTGCGCGCGTCCGCCCCGGCTCGCGATGTGCTCCACGGTCCTGCGGCCGTCGCATGCGTCGGTGTCGGCCACCACCACTGCCGCGCCCTGCGACGCCAACGCCTCCGCGATCGCGCGTCCCGTTCCCGCTGCGGCGCCCGTGACCAGAGCGACGCTCCCACTCACCTCCACGTCCGCTCAGCCCCGTTTCACGCCGTAGCTGCCGAGCCCCTGCTCGATCAACTCGAGCGCACGCTTGACCTCGGTGCGAACGCCCCGCCCGATCGCGGGTGCGTCGTCTCCGGCGAGCGCGCGGCGGCGGACGTAGTCGATCAGCGCCTGGTGGAGAGCCAGCAGGGCGCCGGCGGCCGCGCGCGGGCGGATGTCGTTGGCGGATGCGCCGGTCTCGTCGGCGATCAGAGCCGCCAGCGTGTCGGTGTAGAGAGCGAAGACCTGGCGCTCGCGGGCCAGCAGCGCCGGGCTCTCGGTGATCACCCGGGTGATCTCGTTGAGCTGCCTGGTGGCCGCGTCACCGGCGCCCGAGCCCCTGAGCGCCAGCACTCCGCGCTGCTGTAGGAGGAAGTCCCCGAAGGCGGCGGCGATCGACTGTCCCGGCTCGCGATCTCGGATCGCCGAGACGAGCTCGTCCTCGAAGGCCTCGAGACGGCTGTAGAAGAGGTCCTCCTTGGTCGGGAAGTAGTTGAAGACGGTCTTCTCGGAGACGTCGACCTCGCGCGCGATCTCGGCCACGGTCACGTCCTCGAAGCCGCGTTCGGCGAACAGGCGCCGCGCGGTGTCGGCGATCAGCTGGCGGGTCTGCTGCTTCTTGCGTTCCCGCAGGCCGGCCGGCGGTCCCTCTTCCAGGCGGTTCATGGCTACATTATGCCGCAGCAGAGTTCGTGCTACACTAAATTTATAGTGACCGTAACTACTCAACAGGAACGCAGCTCGGTAGCCCTTCCCTTCGCGGCGATCGTGCTGGCCATGCTGCCCGCCGTTCTCGACCAGACGATCCTCGCCACCGCGCTTCCCGTGGTGGCCGGCGACCTGGGCAGTCTCAGCGACGTCTCGTGGGTGGTGTCGGCCTACGTGGTCGCGGCCGCCGCCTCGACGCCGCTCTGGGGCAAGCTCGGCGACCGCCATGGACGCAAGCTGCTGCTGGAGATCGCCCTGGCCGTGTTCATCACCGCCTCCGCGTTCTGCGGAGCGGCGCAGGACATCACCCAGCTGATCCTCCTGCGGATGGTCCAGGGCGTGGCGGCGGGCGGCCTGATGACGCTCGCGATGGCGGGCGTCGGCGACCTGGTGGCTCCGCGCGAGCGTGGCCGCTACCAGGGCTACATCGCCGCCACCTTCGCGGTCGCGACGATCGTTGGTCCCCTGCTGGGCGGTGTTCTGGTCGACAACGCGAGCTGGCGCTGGGTGTTCTTCGTGAACCTGCCGCTCGGCATCGCCGCTCTGGTGGGGCTGAGTCTCCGCCTGCCGGCGTCCGAGACCGAGCCCTCCGAGCGCCCGCTCGACGTCCCCGGCGCCGTGCTGCTGGCGGCGGCCACGAGCGCCCTGATGCTCACCTGCATCTGGGGCGGGAACCGCTATGCGTGGGACTCCGCCACCATCCTTGGCCTGATCGCGGCCACGATCGTGTTCGCCGCGGCGCTGGTGAGCAGAGAACGGCGCGCGGCCGACCCGATCGTTCCGCTGCGCCTGCTGCGTACCCCTGTGGTCGCCGTGGCGAGCTCGGCCCTGTTCCTGGCCACCGCCTCGCTGTTCGCGATCACCGTGTTCGTGCCCCTGTTCCTGCAGACCACCACCGGCGCGAGCCCCACGGAGGCGGGCCTGCTGCTCGTCCCCGCGATGCTCGGCATCACGATCTCGACCACGTTGTCGGGGCGAAGCATCGTGCGCACCGGCCGCTACAAGCGCTTCCCGGTCGCCGGCCTCGCGATGATGACCGCCGCGCTGGTGCTCCTGGCGGTGTTCGCCGGCCATCCCTCACAAGTGGCCACCGGCATCGGCCTGGCCGTGTTCGGTCTCGGCTTCGGCATGGTCACCCAGGTGCTGGTCGTGGCCGTTCAGAACAGCGTCGAGCGGCGCCAGCTCGGCGTGGCCACCGCCACCACGGGCTTCTTCCGCGCGCTCGGTGGAGCCATCGGAGCGGCGGTGCTGGGCGCGGTATTCGCCTCCCAGGCCCCCGACATCGTCAACGCCGTGCAGGCGGTCTTCCTGGTCGCCGCGCCGCTCTCCGCGCTGGCTCTGGTGGTGCTGCTGTGGCTGCCCGAGACCCCCTTGCAGACGAAGTCCGACCACGACCCGAAGGCGGCGAACCGATGACCCCGCGCACACCATTCGAGACGACCGTGCTCCTGCGAAGCGAGCAGTCCGGCGGCGCGGTCTCCCTGATCGAGAACCGAGTGCCCGCGGGCTGGGAGGGCCCGCCTCTGCATCACCACGCGTTCGACGAGGCCTTCTACGTGCTCGAGGGTGAGCTCACCTTTCAGCTCGGTGAAGACTTGGCCACCGCGTCCGCGGGCCAGCTGGCCTTCGCTCCCGGCGGCGTGCATCACACACTGGCCAACCGAAGTGACGCTGAGGCGCGCTACCTGCTGGTCTGCACCCCGGCCGGCTTCGAGCGCTACTTCGACCGCATCGCTGCCGAGGCCGCCGGGGTCGACCCGCCGGCGAGCGCACTCGAGCCGTACCCGGAGACCACGGTCGTGGGGCCAGCGATCGGCGAGCAGCCGGACCTTCCCCCGGCCACGCCGCTCCCGGCCGTGCCGGGGCGGATCAGGGTGCTGCTTCGAGGCGGCGACAGCCAAGGCCGGGTCGCGCTGATGGACAACGGCGTCTCGGTGGGCGTGAAGGGGCCCCCGCTTCACCATCACGACTTCGACGAGGGGTTCTTCGTCCTCGAGGGCGAGCTCACGTTCCGGCTCGGAGACGAGCTGCTCACCCGCAGGGCCGGCGAGCTCGCGTTCGCCGCCCGCGGTGCGCACCACACGTTCGCCAACCTGAGCGGAGGCGAGGCGCGCATGCTGATCATCTGCACACCGGCCGGCTTCGAGCGCTACTTCCAGCAGATGGCGGCACGGGAGGCCGGCGTGGAGCCGCCGCCCGAGGCCCTCGAACCGTGGCCCGAGGTCGTGAAGGTCGGTCCCCAGATCGGCGCGGAGGACCAATGATCAGTCGAGGTCCCAGCCGAAGTAGACCTCCACGCTGCTGACCTTCTCGCCGTCGAACCCGAATATCTCGGTGTTGCGAAAGCGGGTGCCGTCCGTCCTCGTGCACTCGTAGGTCACGAAGACCTCGTCGTCCTTCTCGAAGAGGCGCTCGTACTCGAAGGCGCGTGTGTTCTCCGCGCCCGGCCAGCAGCGCTCGAAGTAAGTGGCTCGGTCGATGCCCACGTCGGGTGGGGCCGAGAAGACGAAGTCCTCGCTGAGGTGCTGCTCGACCAGGGCGCGCTCGCCGGACTCGTAGGCCGTGTAGCAGTCACGAACGACCTGAAGGCGGTCGGTGGGGGTCACGGTGTTCCTCCTCTGAATTTGGGCTTCGCCAGACGAGACCGGCCGTTCCCGCCAAACTGAGCGCGGCGCTCGCGATGAGTTTCGCGGTCTCGCCGAGTCGGTACCAGGAGATGATGAACCTGCGTTCCCTGGCCGTGGTTGCCGCGATCGTGACCGCGCTGCTCGCGGGCGTCCCCGCGGCCGAGGCCCGTCCGGCGTGGCGTACCTGCGACGCCATGATCGTGGACGGTGGGCGGGTCGAGCTCATACCGAGCATCGCGGTGATCGACGGGCTGCCGGAGCGAGGTGGGTTTCCCAAGGCGTCCACCGCCTTCTTTCCCCAGGTGCGTGGTGGGCGCTGCCGGGTGGTATGGGCGCTGCTGCGCGAGGTCCTCGTGAAATCCGACGAGAGCGCCGCGCTCACCGGCGCGGGCTTTCGCCTCCTCTCGAGCACGGATTTCACCCGGCTGAGCAGGCTCGGGCCGACGTACCGCGTCACGGCGCGGGGCCGGGGCGCACTGGTGCGCTACGTGCGCTTCGGCGAACGACTGCGGGTGGACTCGACGCTCTACCGCGCAGGCCAGCACGTGGACTTCCTGCTCTCGGACGAGTCGTGCACCGCGGCGTACGTGCTGCTGCTGCGAGGCCTGCGCGCCGGCCTCACCGCGGGGCACTGCAGCAACTTCCCGATCTTCGGAGGGGTGGAGAACGAGGGGCCGTTCCGGGTGGATGCGCCGGCGGATCCGCCGCTCGGTCTCAACATCGACAACCCGTATCGGCGCGACGGACCGGATGCGCTCGTATTCGACCTCCGCCAGGTCCCGGCGATCCAGCAGATCGAGCGCGGCGGCCGGACCCCGATAACGGTGGCCGGCTGGGTGCGCACCGAGCGCCAGCAGAAGGGTCTGACCGTCTGCTTCGCGGGCCGGACCTCCGGCGCGGACGGCAACTGCGGGGAGATCTTCCGCTTTCAGGACGTGTCCGGTCAGCGCCTGATCTGCGCACGCACTCGCACGCGCAAGGGGGACAGCGGCGGCCCCGTGTACCTGCGTCCGGTGGGTGGGCGCACCCGCGCCGTGGGGATCGTCAAGGGCCCGCGGCTCAACGTGCCGCCGCTCGCGCGCGGCGAGCTGTGTTACACGCCGATCGAGAAGATCCTCGAGACCCTCAACGCCACGCTGCCCCGCGGGCGGATCGCCCCGGTGCCGCCCCCGGGCACACCCGGGCTCTAGCACCAGAGCGCCCTGGTGGGCGGGATCACCGCCCTCAGTCGTCGATAACCACCTCGCCGCCCAGGAGCACGTCGTCTCCGGGGCCGCCGATCAGCGTGTCCTCGCCCAGGCCGCCGTCCAGGACATCGTCGCCCTCCTCGCCGCGCAGGACGTCGTCGCCGGCGCCGCCGAACGCGACGTTGTCGCCGCCCGCGGCGAAGATGAGGTCGGCGCCGTCGCCACCGAACAGGATGTCGTCGCCGGCGCCGCCGGTCAGGACGTCGTCGCCCGGGCCCCCGTCCGCCTGAAGTCGCATCTCGGCAGGGGACAGGCCAAACCCGTTCACGCTGTCGTTTCCGGCGAGGCCGTTGATCTCCAGGCGGTCGCCGACCGCCGTCGTGCCGGTGATTCTGACCGCCGCGGAGAGGCCCGTCACACGGACCACGCCGTTGGTGTCGAAGGCGGTGACGGTGTCGTCGCCGTCCGTCGCGTTCACTCGAACGGCGTCGTTGTCGCCGCCGGGGACTCCGAAGTCGAAGATGCTGACGTCCACGCGCGTCACGCCGGTGCCGGACAGGTCATTGAGAGTCACGTTGTCGGCGCCGCCGAACGAGAAGAAGCTGAGCGCCTCCACGTCCCCGGCGTTGATCGCATCGGTGGCGCTGCCGGCAGTCCGAGTGAAGCGCAACCGCTCCCCGTCGGGGGCCGCCGAAACGCCCTCGTTGGCGGAGCTGCCGCTTAACGTGAGCGCGTCGCTGCCGTCCCCGGCTTCGACCGTGTCGTTGCCGTCACCGGCTTCCCCGCTGAAGATGTCGTCGCCGGCGCCGAGCTGGATAACGTCGTCGCCTCGCTGGCTGTCGACGAAGTCGTCGCCCTCACCGGCGATCTGCACGTCGGCGCCGCTGGTGCCGAAGAGCGAGTCGTCGCCGTCGCCACCATCCTGGACGAGCTTGAACGGGAGCGCCGCTGAGCTTGCGTTGATTCTGTCGTCCCCGGCCCGCCCCTGGATGGTCAACCGGTCGCGGGTCGGGTCGCCGTGCAGGGTCGTGACGAAGGTCGGCAGGCCGAGCACCGAAACCCGGTCGGAGCTAGTGGACAAGACGTCGACGAAGTCGTCGCCGCTGCTGCCGTTGAGGATCAACTGGTCGGATCCCGTGTCGGGCGTGGCCCCGCCAGGCACGGCCGCGAGGTCGTCGTGGACCTCCTGGATCCCGGTCCCCGTCAGGTCGTCGACGGTAAGCGTGTCGTTACCGCCGCGAGCCGTCACATCGACCCGTTCGACCGTGCCCAGGTTGATCGTGATCCCGTCGGAGTCACGGCTGAGGCGAGCGCGAGGGCCGTTGGCTTCCAGGCGCACCCGCTCGTCGGCGTCACTGCCGTTGACGGTGAGCCGGTCGAAGCCGCCGCCGCCGTCGACGACATCGCTGCCGCGGTTGCCGTCGAGGAGGTCGTTACCCTCGCCGCCGCTCAACTCGTCCATGCCACGCCCGCCGATCAGCGTGTCGGCGCCGCCCTGACCGTCGATGGTCGCCGGCACGGGGGCGGAGCCGCGGCTCCCCCCGTCGTCGATGCGTACCCGGTCATCGCCGTCGCCGGCGAGTACGCGGACGCGATCGAACTGCGACCGGGCGATCCTGAAGTCGGTCGAGCCGTCGTCTCCCACGTCGAGCTCGAGCGTCGCCGGGGCATTCGGCGGCACGCGCAGGGTGAGCTTGTCGCTGGCAGCGTCACCGGTCACCACCAGTGTCCGGTTCTCGATCGTGGGGGTATAGGCGGCGTCCGCGCGCTCGGCTGACAGTGCGAGCACGGTGGCCAATACGGCGATGGCGAGCGCGAACCGCGCTCGAAAGTCGATGTGGACAGGCATGGGTTAGCTCCTCTGGATTTCTGTCCACACCAGATCAGCTGGAGGCCTGGTTATTCCGAGCCCTTGCCTCGCGCTCCAGGGCGCGGCGTGAACGGCGTATCCTCACGGGCCGGAACTGGGATCGGATGACCGTTCTAGGGCATCACAGGGGTGAGGTTGCGACGGATCGCACGCTGCCGGCGGCGGCGTACAGCCACGTCTCGCACTATCGCGCGGAATGCGATCGGATCTTCCGCAAGGAGTGGCTGCTGGTCGCGAGCGCAGAGCAGCTTCGCGAGCCGGGCGACTATGTCGCGCTGGATCTCGTGGGCGAGCCGATCGTGGTCGTGCGCGACGCCGATGGAGAGGTGCGAGCGCTCTCGTCGGTCTGCCGGCACCGCTACATGCTGGTGGCCGAGCCGGGCACCCGCGGTCGAACCGACTGCCTGACCTGCCCCTACCACCGCTGGCGCTACGACCTCGACGGGCGGCTCACGTCGGCGCCCTTCATGGGCGACGTGGACGGATTCGAGCGCGAGTCCCATCGGCTGCCCAGCTTTCCCGTCGAGATATGGGAGGGGCTCGTGTTCGTGAGCCTGGACCCCGAGCCGCCCCCGTTGGCGCCACGGTTGCAGCCGGTGCGCGACGCGCTGGCCCGTTATCGAGTGGCCGGCGCCCGGCAGGTCGCGTTCTACGACAAGGTGTGGAACTGCAACTGGAAGGTCGCAGTCGAGAACGCCTCCGAGTGCTATCACCACCTGGGCACGCACGAGGAGCTGCTCGAAGCCGTGGTGCCCTCCCGCGGGACCTATGCGGCGGCCGGTGGACCGGGATACGCCGTGCACCGCACGCCGGTGGCGCAAGGAAGCGATTGGGGCATCCCTGCGAACGACATCGACACCGGGTTGCTGGCCGAGGACCTCGAGGAGATGGCCGTGTTCACCATCTTCCCGTGCACGCTGGTCCTCAACGCCGGACCGCTGGTCCTCTGGTTCAGCTTCCTTCCGGAGGGCGTCGACCGCTGCCGCTTCCTCAACGGGTTCCTCGCCCCGCCTGCCCTCGCGGATGCCGGGCTCGTCGACGAGGACGAGATGGCGCAGTTCATGAACGAAGTCAACGATCAGGACGAGCGAATCGTCGAGCTGGTCCAGCGAGGCGTCGGCTCAGCACACGCAGAGCCCGGAATGCTCAGCCACAAGGAGCCGGCGCTCGTTGACTTCTACGCGTACCTCCGCCAGACCTTGCAGGACGAAGCTGGTCGCCCCGCGTACTGACACACCCCCACGTAGAGAGGACGGATCCTTCATGTTCACGGCGTTCTCGGTTCCCAAGATCTGGGTTCCCACGCAGTTCCAGGTACTCGATGCCGAGCACAACGACCGCTGCAATCTCGCCGGCTGCGAGAACTGCCGCGTGTCGCCGCTTGCCCTGGAGGCGATCAGCAATCCGGACCCGGAGTGGCTGCGCGATCACTGGCTCGCACAGGACGACACGCTCCGCCGTACCCTCGGTGACTTCCACGGAGTCGCCCCCGGGCAGGTGTTCCTGACCTCGGCGCGATCGGCGGGATCCGCTACTCGTTCGAGGTCTTCACGCGCTCCGGCACCCACGTGGGGCTCATGCGCCCCGAGTGGCCCGGGTTCCGCTTCTACGCGGAGCACAACCGCACGCGGATCAGCTACGTCGACCAGCTCGCCTTCCCGTTCCACTTCCGCGCGAGCGACCTGATCGACTTCGTCCGGCGCGAGGAGATCGAGTTCTTGATCCTCTCCAACCCGAGCGCCGTGACGGGCTACCTGTGGGAGCCGGACGAGGTGAGCGAGCTCCTGGCCGCCTGTCCGGAGACTCTGTTCGTGATCGACGAGGCGGACGCGATCTACCCCGACCTGTCCGGAGCGCACCTGGTCGACGAGCATGACAACGGCCTGTTCCTGATGAGCTTCTCGAAGTTCTACGGGCTCTCGGGGCTGCGCATCGGCTACCTGGTGACTCCCGCCGCCCACGCGGACCACTTCGAGCAGACCATCAATCCCGCCGAGCTCGCCAGCGTGAGCATCGTCGCCGCGCGCGAGGCGTTCCGCGACACCGCCTACCACCAGGAGACCCAGCGCACTGTCCAGCGCAACCTCGCCAAGCTCACGGCCGCCGTGGACGCCGGCGACTTCCAGCTCGTCGACGAAAGCCGCTGCTTCGCCGCCTACCTCTGGGCGGGCGGGGCGGTCGAGGACCCGCGTGACTTCCTCGACGGCCAGGGCATCGACATCGTCGCGGGCGAGATGTTCGGGCTCGAGCGCGGCGGCCGCGTCAACCTCGCCGATGCGGACGGGATCGACACGCTCACGGCCGCGCTGGGGTCCCGCGCCGGGGCTGCGGCGGCTCCGGTGCCTAGCGGCTGACGTAGTACAAGCCGCCGGCGCCGTTCGAGTGACAGGGATGGTTCCGCCGGAGCTGGCCGGTGTGCTGATCCCCGAGAAGGCCGGCTCCGGACGGCCGATGAAGCGACGACGCCTGAAGTACCACGACTGGAGTGAGCTGGTCACGATGATCGCCCGCGGGAAGATCGTCCACCCGACCTTCGCGGACCAGTTCGCCCATCCGGGCATCCTCTGCGTGCCGATCACCGATATGCCCGTGTGGACGAGCGCGCTCGTGTGGCGCCGGGGCGACTCCGGCCGGCGGCGTCGCGCGTTCATCGACGTCGCCACCGAGCTCTTGGGCTCGGCGCGCACGTAGCGCGCCCTGGGTGTATCGTGCTTCTGCGCTTCGCCTCAACCCTCGGCGAGCGAGTTCTTCCGGCTCCGACACCCGGCCGGTTCGGGCGTGTCGGCCTCCGTCGCCGACGCCGCGACCGCTACGTCAGGGGAAGGAAACGCAATGGAAGCTCTCAGGCTGCCGAGGAGTAGGTGGCTGCGGAGGATCACGGCCGTCGTCGCAGGCATGGCGATAACCGTGATCTGCGGAGCGTGGGGCGTCGTGTCGTGTCCCGACCCGGAGTCGAACAACCCTGCCGCCGAGATCGAGCCCTGCACGCCGACGGGCACCGACGGCTGTGCCTCGTCGAACAGAATCAGGGCGAAGCGCAACCTGGAGAACCGCATGCTCTGGGTGTGGGCCAACGGCACGTTCGCGGAGTTCGACGTGGCGGACCACCGGTCCTGGCTGAGTTGGGGCTACAACCTCGACACCCGCAACATCCGCTGGATCGACAAGAGCGGGCAGGGTCGGTGCCTGGCGCCGGTCGGGACCTGCACGGTCGAGTACGGGGCCTGGCGCACGGAGGTCTGCGACCGTGCTGGGCCGGACACCTGTCTGTTCCGGCGCGAGTCCTCGATCGATGTGTCGTTCACGTACGGCGTGGAGTTCCATAGCCGCTTGATCTCGTGCAACGGCACGCGGATCAACTGGGACGGCACCCACGTCCGGAACACGTGGGAGGGCGACTGTCTCAACGCCGCCGTCGCCTCGAAGGCAAGGGCGGACGTGGGCAACCAGGAGTTGACCGTCGGCAAGGGCAAGGACGCGGTGCGGATCGACCGCTACCTGTCCGACGCCCAGATCGACTCGCTCGACCGCGCGTGCATGAGCGAGAACGCCACGCGGAGGGAGTGCAGGAAGGCCACGCTGCGCCTGCTGCGGAGCCTGCCGCCTGACGTGGAGCGCAAGGTCCGGGCGCTGGCCGTGGTCACCTGACTGCGGGCAAGCAGCATCAGACCGACATCGGGCGTCGCGCCCGATCAAGCCTGCGAGGGCTGGCGCAATGCCCACACGCCGCCGAGCGCGGTGGCCACCGCGCAAAAGGTGAGCCCCCAGCCAACTCCGATCGCGTCGAACAGCCCGCCCACGGCCAGCGCACCCACCGTCACGCCCCCCAGCGTGCCGCTGAAGAACAGGCCGGTCATTAGGCCTGACATCTTCGGGTCGGCGAACTGCACGCCCACGAGGCTGTCGACGTAGAGAACGTCCCAGGCGGCCCCGCAGGCCACCATGGCGGCCAGGACGAGGGCGTAGTTCGAGGTCGCCGCCACAACCAGCAGCATCACTGCGCACAGCAACATCGAGCCGGCAATCGCCTTCTCTACGGCGACCCCACGGCGATCGAGGCGCGCCCGGACCACGTTGCCGGCTAGGCCGCCGGCCGCGAGCGCGGTGAGCAGGAAGCCGAGCAGATGGGCACCGTCTCCATGCCGGCGGGCGATCGCCGGGGCCAGCTCCTGCACCGGCGCAACCAGGATCGAGAACAGCACTGCGCCCACTATCAGGCCGCGCACGATCGGGTCGAGCCTCGCCTCGGACAGGGCGGCCCGGATGCGCGTGTGCGCGCGCGGCGCCACGCCCGCGGACGCTGGCAGGGACGCCACCATGACGATGACGGCGAAGTAGGAGAGACCGTTGATCGCAAAGCACGGTCCCGGTCCGATCGCCGCCACCAGCCCGCCTCCGATGGCGGGTCCGACCAGCCGTGCGGTGTTGTAGGACACCGAGCCGAGCCCGGTCGCCCGCTTGGCGAGCGGTGCCGGAACGGTCGCCACCACGATCTGTTGGACCGCCGGGCTCGCAAGGGCACCGGCGACGCCGATCAGAAAGGTGGCCGCGTACACCTCCGTCACCCTCGAGATGTCCTCCCACGCGGCCACCGCAAGCAGCGCGGCCGGCACGGCCTGACAGATGTAGAGGAGGATCACGAGCTTGCGCCGCTCGAAGCGATCCGCCAGTTCGCCGCCGTAGGCGGAGAGCACCATGCCGGGACCGCGCGAGAGGAATGTCAACACGCCGACCGCCGCTGCGTTCCCCGTGAGGTCGTAGATCAGCCAGCCCGCAGCCACGGTCTGCATCCACGACCCCGCTGCGGAGACCGTGCGGCCAACGAGCGCCCGGCGAAAGGCGGCGTAGTGGAGCGGTCCTGGGGGCGTGCCGACGCCGGTCGCGTCGCCCGGGTGTGCCGTCTGAGGGTCGCGAATCAGCTGATGGTTTCACCCACATGTGACCGATGGGGTCACTCACACATTCGAGCCGCCTAGTTCGTGGGTATGCCCTCAGAGGTTCGGCAGAGTGCGAGGCAGCCCGAAGTGCCGGAAGACCCCGGTGTCGGCGAACCATGTGATCGCCGCGATCGCGTCCCCCTCGAGCGTGAGCACGATCAGTCCGTAGGGGCGAGCGATCGCCGCCTGCGCGTCCGGGAGGTAGCAGCCGAACGCGGGCTGGGTGTTGGCTCGGGTGGGCACGACCCGCAGTGGCGTGCCGCGCAGCTCAGCGCGGTGATGCAGGAAGGCCGCGATCGCGTCGTGTCCCTGGTACTCGAGCGGCTGTGGAGGCATCGTGAGCAGAGCGTCGTCGGTGAGCAGCGCGACGATTTCGTCCAGGTCACCGCTCTGGACGGCGTCGGCAAAGCGCCCGACCAGTTGGCGTTCGCCGGCGGAGTTCGGCCGCGGCGCGCGCTCGCGGTCGGCGGCCGGCAGCTGATCCCGGACAGTCGCCCGAGCGCGCTGGAGGGCGCCCTTGACCGAGGCTTCGCCCGTTTCGAGCATCTCGGCGACCTCCGCGGTGCGGAAGCCGAGCACGTCGCGCAGCACGAGCGCCGCACGTTGGCGGGGCGGCAGGCGCTGGAGGGCGAGGATGAACGCGAGCTCGACCGACTCCCGGGCCTCGTAGCGCGCCGCAGGCCCCTGGGCAGCGTCCGGAATCTCCTCGAGCAGGACGTCGGGGTAGGGCTCGAGCCAGACGGGCTCGGTACGCCGGGTGGGCGCGGGAGGGTCATCCATGGTCTGGAGCTCGCGTGGGCGTCGCGCCCTGTCGCGCAGCGCGTTCAGGCAGCGGTTCGTCGCGATCCGGTAGAGCCAGTTGCGCACCGAGGCCCGGCCCTCGAACGCCTCCAGGCCCCGCCATGCCGCCAACAGCGTCTCCTGGACCAGGTCCTCGGCGTCCTGCATCGAGCCGAGGATGCGATAGCAGTGCAGCTGCAGCTCGCGCCGATAGGGCTCGGTGAGCTCGCGAAACGCCTCGTCGTCTCCCGCGCGCGCCCGCGCGAGCGTGGCCTGGTCTAGCGCGTCGCCCGGCACGAGGTCCTCGCATCGGCTTGTCCCGTCGCGGTCATCACCGGTAATGACACCACCCAGTCCCGGAATGGATCGGCCGTTCCGTTCTCGCCGCCGCCGGTGTCTCAACGTATATGCACGACATGAACACACCACCGATCGTTTCGCCACAGGAATGGGAGACCGCCCGCCAGGACCTGTTGGTCAAGGAGAAGGAGCTCACACGCGCGCACGACGCGCTGGCGGCCGAGCGCCGACGGATGCCTCGGATGGCCGTGGAGAAGGACTACGCCTTCGAGGGCCCGGACGGGCCGGCGAGTCTGCTCGACCTGTTCGAGGGGCGGTCGCAGCTGGTCGTCTATCGCTTCTTCTACGAGCCTGGCGTCAACGGCTGGCCCGACAAAGGGTGCGTCGGCTGCTCGATGATGGCGGACCAGGTCGCCCACCCCGCTCACCTGAACGCCCGCGATACCACGTACGCGCGCGTCTCGCGGGCCCCGCAGGAAGACATCGCGCGCTTGAAGGCGCGGATGGGCTGGGAGGGCATCCCCTGGTACACGCTCACCGACGATTTCGACGCCGACTTCGGCGTGGACGAGTGGCACGGCACGAACGCCTTCTACCGCGAGGGCGACAGGATCTTCCGGACCTACTTCGTCAACCATCGCGGTGACGAGGCGCTGGGCAGCACCTGGAGCTACATGGACCTCACGGCGCTCGGCCGCCAGGAGGAGTGGGAGGACTCGCCGGAGGGCTACCCGCAGACCCGCGCGTATGAGTGGTGGCGACGTCACGACGAGTACGAGTCGGGGCCCGACCCGTGGGAAGGACGCCTCGACGAGAAGGTGGCCGCGACCCGCGAGCACGCGCGCCAGTCGGCCGGGGACGCGACGTGATCGTGATCGCCCACGTCGGAGGCGTTCCCGTGGAGGAGCTGGTCCCGACGGCGGCCGGCGCCGGCACGGCATTGCTGCTGGCGCGCACCTGGGTGTCGCTGCGTCTACGGCGCTGTCGAGGACAGTGAAGCCGTCCCGCTAGTCGGCGCGGGGCGGCCGCCCGTAGGCGGCGAGGAAGGCGCGTACGCCGCCCTCGGCGTAGCGGTCGAGCTCGGCGGCGGAGGGGATCGCTTCGTCTCCGAGGAGCATCGCGCGGTTCACCGGCGCCGCCATTACCAGCCAGTTGAAGTGGGCGGCGGCGAGCTCAGGATCGTGCGCATGGAGCAGCTCGCGCGCGGTCAGGCGCTCGAAGGCGGCAGCAAGGGCCGCGGTGCTCCGTCCAGCGCCCCGGTCGTAGAACGTGTGGCCCAACTCCGGGAAGCGGTTGGCCTCGCCGATCACCAGCCGGCGCAACTGCATCAGCCGTGGCTGCATGACCTCCTTGAGCTGCCGGCGCGCGAGGGCGCGCAGGTCGGCTGCGAGCTCATCACTTCCCGCGAGCGCGGTCGCGTCCTCGAGCACCGGGTCGCCGGCAGCGTCGACGGCGGCGGTGACGATCGCCGCGAACAGGCTCTGCTTGTCGGCGAAGTGCTTGTAGACGGTCTGCTTCGACACCCTGGCGAGCGCCGCGATCTCGTCCATGCTCGTGCCCAGGTAGCCGTTGCGGAGGAACAGCGTCGTGGCCGCTTCAAGGATTGCCCTGCGCTTGCGGACGGACCGAGGCTCTTCGTCGACGCTCGCGGCGGCCTCTGGCGAAGTCGGTGGCCGAGGGCTGCTCATCGAGCGTCAGAGTACTAGACGGTTCCGTTTGTAGTACTGTACGGTCTAGTTCTAAATGGAGGGTCGACTCGGAGGAGGCCGGCAATGTCGTCTCAGGACTCATCGGTGCTTGAAGCGACGCCCTTGCTCACGGGGCTCGTGATCGGCGAATCGCCTCGCTGGCACGAGGACCGTCTGTGGTTCGCCAACTGGGGCACGGAGGAGATCGTGGCTGTCGATCTCGAGGGCAACGCGGAGGTCGTTGGAAAGGGCCCGCCAGGCCTCGGGTGGTCGATCGACTGGCTGCCCGACGGTCGCCTGCTCGTGACGGGCCAAGGGCTCACGCGCAGGGAGCCCGACGGTTCGATGGTGCCGCATGCCGACCTGTCCGGCATGGGAGTCGACGATTTCAATGAGATCGTCGTGGACGGCCGCGGCAACATCTACGTCAACGGCGGTTGTGACTTCGAGCCCGGTGAGGGCAACGCCCCCGGAATCATCGCGCTGGTGACCCCGGACGGCTCGGCTCGCCGGGTGGCGTCCGACATCGCGTTCCCGAACGGCATGGTGGTGACGCCGGACAACTCGACGCTGATCATCTCGGAGTCCTTTGCGAGGAGGCTCACGGCGTTCGACATCGCCGACGACGGCAGCCTCTCCAACCGGCGCGTCTGGGCCGACCGACGTTGGCCCCGATGGGATCTGCATGGACGCCGCAGGTGCGATCTGGACGAACGTGGGCGAGTTCGGCGAGAACCTGGTCGGCCGGGTCCGCGAAGGCGGCGAGGTGCTCGAACGGGTACGGCTCGACCGGCCCTGCTTCGCTTGCATGCTCGGAGGAGAGGACCGCGAGACGCTGTTCATGCTGGCAGCGGACTGGCGCATGTCGGACAGCTTCACCGACAACATCGCCCGGCTCACCGAGGGATCACCCACCGGCCGGCTGCTGACCGCGCCGGCTCCCGCGCCCGGCGCCGGCTGGCCCTAAGCCGGCAAGCCATGAGATTGACAGGTCTGTCTCGGATCTCCATGCTGCCCGGATGGCCCTCGCACGAGACTCTGTTACCGACCGGGAGACGAAGCGGATGCGGGCAGGGGCGGTGGTCGCCGGAGCACTCGCCGGGCTGGCACTCCTCGGCGGCGGGTCGGCACAGGCCGACGAGCTCCCGGCCGCCGACCGGCAGTTCGTCGACGCGACGGTGATGCAGGCCATGCAGAGCGGGCGGCTGCCCGGCGTGTCCCTGAAAATCACAGGCCCCAAGGGCGACTACGTCGAGACCTACGGAGTCAGCAACCGCGCCACGAACAAGCCCATGGCGCTGAACGACCACGTCCGCATCGCCAGCATCACGAAGTCGTTCACCGCGACCGCGGTGCTCCGGCAGGTCCAGCGCGGCCGGCTGAAGCTGTCCGACAAGCTCGACCGCTGGGTGAAGGGCATCCGCTACGGCAAGCGGATCACGGTCCGCCAGATGCTCGGCATGCGCTCCGGGATCTACGACTTCACCAGCAACGCCAGGTTTGGTCGCCGCTTCGAGGCGAATCCGCTGCTGCGCTGGAAGCCCGCCGACGTCGTGCGGATCATCCGCGCCAACAAGCCGGTGTTCCGGCCTGGTGCGAAGACGCAGTACGCGGACTCCAACTACGTCCTCCTCGGCATCATCCTCCAGAAGGTCACCGGGCGCTCGGCGGAGTCCGTGATCACGCGTGACGTGATCGACCGAGCCGGGCTGAGCGAGACCAGCTTCCCGACCCGGGCGCGCATGCCAGCCCCGTTCTCGCGCGGCTACTTTGCCGGCGACGACGGCACCGGGCCGATTCAAAACTTCACGCTGGTCAACCCGAAGGTCGCCTGGACCGCCGGCGGCATGGTCTCCACGCTCGGCGACATCGAGAAGTGGGGCCGGGTGCTGGCGCGAGGCACGCTGCTGAGCCCGCGCCTGCAGCGAGCGCGGCTGCGCTTCGGGCGCTTCCCCAACCCGGGGCCGTTCGCCGGCTACGGGCTCGGCATCCTGCGCTTCGGGGACTGGATCGGGCATGACGGCGCGATCTTCGGCTTCAGCACCGTGACGATGTACGAGCGGACGAGCGGCGCACAGATCGTGGCCGCCGCGAACCTGTCCTCGAACTTCTCCACGCCCACGCTCGAGATCATGGGGCTCATCGCGCAGCACTTGTACCCGGAGTCGCTCGAGCCCGACTGAGCAAAATCAGGCGACTGCATGGAGCTAGGGGGACTCGAACCCCCGACCTCCTGGGTGCGATCCAGGCGCTCTCCCAACTGAGCTATAGCCCCGAGGTGGTCCCATGGTAGCGGCGGCCGGAGGGCGCGGACGTCGCAAACGAAGCCGTCCTGCGTGCCTCGATATGGTTCCGCGCGATGGGCGTACTCGACGATGCCATCAGGGAGCATCTCGACCTGAAGCGCAAGCATGGGGTCTCCGAGGAGGAGGTCCAGCGCCAGGAGGTGGAGGCGCTCGGGCCGACCCGCCGGGAGGTGTCGCGCGACCAGGACGAGCCGGCCGAGGCCGACGCCGCGGCCGTTGAAGCCGAGGTCGAGGACGGCGAGCTCTCACCCGAGGCCGACGCCGCCGAGAGCGCCGACGCCGAGGTGCCGGAAGCCGCGGCGGACCCGGAGGCCGCGGCGGACCCGGAGGCCGAGCTCGAGGCGGAGGCGGCAGATGCCGCGCCCCCGGTGGCCGAGCCTCCGGCGCCCGTGGACGACTCTCCGCCCGAACGCACCGACGATGACACCGTCCTGTTCGACGCCGAGGACGAGGTCTTCGCGGACTCGGCCCCCGCCGACACTCCCTCCGGCGATACTCCCGAGAGTGGCTTCGCCTCGGTCGAGGAGCCGGCGGAGCGGGAGGAGCGCGACTCGGGTGAGACGCAGGAGTACGACCCGTTTGCCGACGAGGAGGAGCCTGAGGCCGAGCCCGAGCCGCCGGCCGACGCTGCCGCCGAGGGCGAGGAAGAGGGCGAGGAGGGCGACGTGCTCGAGGACACGCCGGACTTCCTCCAGGAGACGCCCGAGCACGACCGGCTCTGGTTCGAGCAGAAGCCGCCGCGCGACTTCGACTTCGACTGATCCGGCCGAGCGAGAGGCAGGGAGTTGAGGCGGGGGCCGCCCGCCCCGGCGACCCCCGCTGTGATCCAACTCAGCGGCGTGTAAGGGCCGCTGTGGTCGACGGAACCCTCCATGCCGTCGTAGGCGCTGTTTCGGCATCGGGCGCGCGGGGCTGAAAGATCGCGCCCCGGCGCTCGACACCTGTCCGTACTCAGGAGATGTAGCTCGCCTAAACTGAACGCGCCTGGGGCCATAGCTCAGTTGGAAGAGCACCTGCTTTGCAAGCAGGGGGTCGCCGGTTCGAGTCCGGCTGGCTCCACCTCGTCGCCCTCCGCTCAGCCCACTGCCGCGAACCCCGCATCCAGCAGCTTCGGCGCCTGCTTCGACGGATCGGGTGAGTTCAGCAGCACCACACCCAGCGCCCGGCCGCCGCGGCGGGCCACCCCCACGAAGCAGCGGCCGGCCTCGTCGGTGTACCCGGTCTTGAGGCCGATGGCGCCCGGGTAGTTCAACCGGAGCAGCGGGTTGTGGCCGGTGAGGTAGAGGCGGCCCCCCTTTGTGGGGAAGCGGAACTCCGCAAACTCGCGCCGGGCGATGCGGCTGATGCGCGGCCGTCGCATGGCCATCCGGGTCAGGACCACGAGGTCGCGGGCGCACGAGCGGTCGCCGTTGCTGAGACCGTCGGGTGTTGCAAAGCTCGTGCAGCGCAGGCCCCAGGCCCGGGCGCGGCGATTCATGATGCGTACGAAGGCGGGCTGGCTGCCGGCGAGATGAACGGCGAGCGCTATCGCGGCGTCGTTGCCCGACACGATCAGGAGGCCGTTCAGCAGGGTCTCCAGGCGTACCCGCTTGCCCTTGGGAAGCAGGCCGATGGCCGAGCCCTCGTAGTCGAGCGCCTCCTGGGTGATCCGCACCGGCTCGGCGGGCCGCCCGCGATCCACCACCACCAGCGCGGTCATGATCTTCGTGAGGCTCGCGATCGGCAGCTCGCGGCGCGGGTTGAGCTTCCACAGCACCTTGCCGCTGCCCAGCTCGAACACGAGGCCGGCGCGCGGGGGCTTGCGCAGCGGGCTGGCGAACGCGTCGACACCGGCCAGGGACACGTCGAGCCCGGTGGCGGCCGCCGGCCCGTCCGCCGGCGGACTCTCCGGGCTCGGTTCGGGAGATGCTGCGCCAGGCTGCTCGCCCACCCCGGGCGCGGCGCTCACCGCCAGCGCGACCGGAGGGGAACCGCTCCCGCTGTCGTCGCGCACGAACGCCACCCAGGCCGCGGCCGCCACCGCCAGCGGCGCCAGCACGGTCAGCAGGGCGGATACGAAGCGACCCATGGTCCTACTCGTCCGGCGGCCGCGAGCCGAGCGCTCCGAGCACTCCGAAGCCCAGCAGCGCCAGGATGATCAGGGACAGAACCACCAGCACATCGATTCCCTCTCGCACGGCCACCGAGATGGTCAGGAACGCCAGCAGACAGATCATGGCCAGGCTGGCGGCCAGCACGATCGTTCTCGCCATCAGTACACCGGAATACGGCGCTCCGAGTCGTAGTCCTCGTGGACATTGTTCGCAAACACCCGGATCAGCAGGAGCCCGAACAGGAACCCTCCGATGTGCGCGAAGTAGGCCACCCCGCCACCGCCCACGGGCTGGGCGATGTCGTTGACGCCGTAGGCCAGCTGAAGCAGGAACCACAGACCCAGTACGAGCAGGGCGGGCAGCTCGACGACCGTGAAGATGATGACGATGAAGATCAGCGTGATCACCCGCGCGCGCGGATAGAGAAGCGCGTAGCCGCCCAGCACCGCCGCTATCGCCCCGCTTGCGCCCACGGTCGGCACCGTCGCGCCGGGGTCGATGGCCACCTGCCCGAGTAGCGCCGCCACACCGCCGAGCAGGTAGAAGGCCACGAAGCGCCCACCGCCCATCGAATCCTCGATGTTGTTGCCGAAGATCCACAGGAAGAGCATGTTCCCCGCGAGATGCAGAAAGCTCCCGTGCATGAACATCGAGGTGAAGATCGTGACCCACCAGGGTGCTTGCTCGGGCGCTGTGCCCGACACGCCCGGCTGGCCCTCGCAGACGAGCTGTGTTCCGGTTTGGTCGGGCGCACACTCGTCGCCCGGGTGCGTGATCTCGTAGGGAATCGCTCCGTACTCGAGCACTCGTTCGTCGCCGGTCGGGCTGATGTTCCAGAAGCTGGCCTCGAAGATGAACCACACGATCGTGCAGATCACGATGATCGACAGCGTGACCACCGGGAAGCGGCGCGAGGGGATGTTGTCTCTCAGTGGGAACACGGGACGGTGGCCCGCTCAGCGAACGTCGAGCGCCTCGATCGCGCTCGAGAACGAGAGGCCGGGACTGACTCCACCTTCGATCGCGTAGACGCGCCGCCCGCGGGCCGCACCGCCGAGCCCGTGACGCGGTGTGCGCAGCGAGGGCAGGCTGCGCCAGCGGCGGCGGCGCGGGTCGTAGATCTCCACCTCGGCGATGGTGGTGCCGCCGGGGTCGAGCTCTTCGCCTCCGAACACGACGATGCGGCCGTCGGCCAGGCGCACCGCGGCGATCCCGCCGCGCGGCGTGCGCAGGTCGGGCACGTCCTCCCACGATCGCCGGCGGGGGTCGTAGCGCTCGACCGAGGTGAAGTTGCGCGAGTCGCGTCCCGCGATCACGTAGAAGCGCCCACCCGAGGCCACGCCGGCCGTGTGGTTGCGCGCCGGACCGAAGGGGAAGCTCGGCCCGGTCGACCAGCGCCCGCTGTCGAAGTTGTAGATCTCGAGCGAGCGCAGCGAGCCGGAGTCGTTGGCGCCGCCCGCGGCGTAGAGGCGGTCCCCGATCACCGCCAGGGCGTGGGCCGCCCGCGGGGTGGGCGCGTCGCGCAGGCGCTTCCAGCGCCTGCGACGCGGGTCGTAGCGCAGCAGCGCTGCGGTGGGCAGGGCCAGTCCAGCGCGGTAGCCGCCGTGCACGTACAGCCGTCCCCTGTACGCGGCGGCGGTGGAGTGGTTGAGCGCCAGCGGCATGGGCGGCACCCGGGACCAGCGGTTGCGGCGTATGTCGTAGCGCTCCACCGTGCGTACGGTCTGGCCGCCGGGCTCGAACCCGCCCATCACGTATATCGAGCGCCCGATCCGCGCGGCCGTGACCTCGGTGCGCTCGAGCGGCGAGGAGCGCAGCGGCGTCCAGCGATCCGCCCGCGACTCCCTGGGCCCGGCCGACCAGCCGGCGGCCAGCACCACCGCCGCGGCACCCAGCATTGCCACTACGGCGCCGAGCAGCAGCCGTGACGATCGCATCAGGAGGAGGCTGAGGCCTGCGCGAGTGTCTGTTCGGCGTGATAGCTCGAGCGCACCAGCGGGCCCGCGGCAACGGACTCGAAGCCCAGGTTGTAGGCCTCGCGCTCGAGGTCGGCGAACTCGTCCGGGTGCCAGTAGCGCACCACCGGGAGGTGGTTGCGGGTCGGGCGCAGGTACTGGCCCACGGTGAGCACCTGGACGCCGTGGTCGCGCAGCGTGCCGAAGGCGTCGAGCAGCTCCTCGCGCGATTCGCCCAGGCCGGTCATCAGCCCGGACTTGGTGACCACCTCATGGCCGCCCATCTCCTTCGCATTTCTCAGCACCCGGCACGAGCGCAGGAAGCGCGAGCCGCGCCGGGCCAGCGGGTAGAGGCGCGGCACGGTCTCCACGTTGTGGTTGAACACGTCCGGGCGCTCGGCGATCACGCGGGCCAGCGGCATCTCCTCGCCGCGGAAGTCGGGGGTGAGCACCTCGACCTTGCAGCCCGCCGCCATCCGACGGATCGAGCGGATCACGCCCACGAAGGCCGACGCGCCGAGGTCGGGCAGGTCGTCGCGATCGACGCTCGTGATCACCGCGTGGCGCAGGCCCATCGTCCGCACCGACTGGGCCACACGCAGCGGCTCGAGCGGATCGTTGTGGGTGGGCTTGCCGGTCTTGACGTTGCAGAAGCCGCAGCGCCTGGTGCACGTGTCCCCGAGGATCATGAAGGTGGCGGTGCCGCGCTCCCAGCACTCACCGATGTTGGGGCAGGCCGCCTCCTGGCAGACGGTGTGCAGGCCCTGCCCCTCGATCATCCCGCGCAGCTCGCGGTAGTGAGGGCCGCCGGGCGCAGGGCGCTTGAACCAGGCCGGCTTGCGCTCGCCGAAGGCAAGCACCTCGCCCATCTCGAGTACCTGAGCGCCGCCCGGATTGGCGCGCGAACGCGTGCTCATGCCGCAACCGGCTCACGATCGAGAAGCAGGCGCTGCCTCGACACCAGCCGCTGGCGCATTCCGAACGCCTCGGCGAAGCGCCAGGCCATCCGCTTGCGAAAGCACGGCAGTGTCGGAGAGCGGCCGGTCTCCCGGGCCACCGAGGTCATCTGAACGTGGTCGATGCCGCAGGGCACGATCCACTCGAACGGAGTGAGGTCGTTGTCCACGTTCACCGCCAGCCCGTGCGTGGACACGCCCCCCGACACGCGCACGCCGATCGAGGCGATCTTCGCCTCGCCGGCCCAGACGCCGGTGTAGGGCGTCTCGCGCACCTCGGAGACGATCCCCTCGTCGGCCAGCGCCGCCGTGATCGCGTCCTCCATCGTGTGCACGAAGTCGGCCACCCGCTCCACCGCCATTACCGGATAGGCCACGAGCTGGCCGGGCCCGTGATAGGTCACCCGGCCGCCGCGGTCGGTCTCACACACTTCGATACCCCGCTCGCGGTACCAGTCGTCGGCCATCGGCAGGTCGGCTGCCTCCGTGCGCCTCCCCTTCGTGTACACGGGCGGGTGCTCGAGAACCAGCAACAGATCCGGGATCTCCTCGGCCTGGCGACGCTCGCGCAGGCGCTGCTGCAGGGCCAGCCCGTCCCGGTAGGGAAGCGAGGGAAGCTGGGCCACCCAGAGGTCGGACACGTCCCAAAGGCTACTGACCGATCCGTCTAGCCTTGACCCGGTGAAGAGCGAGGAGCGCTTCTGGCCGGCCCGCATTCGCTGGCGGTTGCGCGGGGCCACGATGTGGCCCGCCTTCATCGTCGTGACCCTGCTCGACGGCTTGATCCTGCACCGGCTTCCGCCGGTGGGCACAGGCGTCGACCTCGTGCCCGCAATCCTGCTGGCCACCTTCGGCAACCTGGCGCTGATCGGCGCCGTGGCCCCGTGGCTGGCGCGGCGCATCTGGGCCAGGCGTCCGGCCGCCGAGTCCGGCACTCCGGCGAAGGCGCAGCTGGAGGTGCTCACGGACCGCATCGGCACCGGCATTCTGCTGGCCACCGTGGTCGGCGTGGTGGCGGCGGGACTGGCCGCCCGGCCCACTGTGGTGTCGGAGACCGAGGACACCGAGCGCAACGCACAGGCCTTTCGCCAGCTCGTGCTGCACACGCAGGACCCGGAGCTGATCCGGAACCTCGAAACCGCGAACACGATCCGGCTGAGCGAGGACTACTTCCGTACCTGCATCGCCCGCGACGACCGCGACCACTACTTCTGTGCCTTCGTCGACACGAGCGGCCGACAGGCCGACGTTACGCTCGACCGCAGCGCAGAGCCCAACTCGACCTTCCGCGTGCCCTAGCGGGCTAGCTCACCCCGCCCAGCGAGACCAGCCGCCGCCCGCCGTCCTCCACCTCGAATACCTCGGCGCGGTTTCGTCCCGGGCGCAGCGCGCTCTCGGGCACGACGAACGAGAAGTACTGCACCCGCCGCCTTCCCAGCCGGAAGCTGCGGCCCACCGCACGTATGCGGCCGTTGACCGCCACGGCGAGGTCGCTCAGGCCCACGCGCGCGCGGCCCGCGAGCCTTCCGGTGATCCGCGTGGGCACTATCGGAGAGCCCGCACGCACGTCGCGCAGCAGCCGGGCGTTGGCCACCTCGGCCCGGACGCCCCTCCTCGCCGGCCGGCCCACCGCCGCGACCCTGCGGTCGAGCAGCTCCGGATGCGGGCCGATCCTGTACACGCTCGCCCACGGGTCGCCGTACAGCAGCCTGCTCTGCGCTCCCGTCCCGAACAGGCGCGCCCAGCGCAGCCGGTTGGCCTGGCGGCGGTCGGCCAGCTCGTCGCGGCCGATGCGGATCACCTGGCGCAGATCACGGGTCCGGATCGCGACGTCCTCGCGCGCGCGTGACTCCGCAGAGAAGAGCGAGCGCCCGTCGTGGCGCCACCAGAGGCGGGTGCCCAGTACCTCCGCGAGGGTGGGAAGGATGTCGATGTTGCGCACCAGGCTTTCGTCCACCTCGCCCTCCATCTGCCCCGGCGCCTTGAAGAACAGCGGCACCGGACCCACCTCGTCGATGGTCTCGTCGCTCACGAGCCTGCGGCTCGATACCCCGATGTCGAAGGCATAGCCGTGGTCGGCAACCACCGCCAGCGCGGCCCGGCGCAGCAGCCCGGTGCTCCGCAGGCGGTCGAGCAAGCGGCCGAGCTCGTGATCGGTGAAGCCCACCTGGAGGAGATGCCGCATGTGGTTGTGCTCGGACAGCCAGGTGTCGCTGAAGCTCGCCTTGGAGTTGATCCCCTCGATCGGGTCCTCGCCGGTCGGCCGGTCCGGCCGGCCCGAGGGGAGGTAGATCCAGGGCTCGTGCGGCAACAGGGCGTGGTGCAGGTAGAAGGCGGGCCGGTCGCGCCGCTGTATCTCCCCGATCCACTTGTGCAGGCGCGCCGGCCGTCCGGGCCCCTTGAGCCGGTCCAGCACCCCGGGCCGCCGGGCGCGTGCCCCGGTGCAGATGCGCGGCGGACAGACCGCGCTGGCGGACTCGACCTTGTGGATCTCGTAGCCGAGCCGGTCCATCAGGTGGAAGACGCTCGGCTGGTGGCTGCGCACGTCCGGGGCGGTGCCGCGTTTGGGCAGGCGAGCGTCAAGGATGTCGGGCACGGCCTTGAAGGTCGAGTCGTAGACCGTGTGGGCGTTCGGGAACCAGGTGGAGATCGAGGCGAGCTCGGCGAAGTTGGGGAAGCGCTCGGCGTCGATCTGGCCGTCGGGGCCGAGCAGGTCGTCGACCGGGAACTCGTCGAAGATCACCATCACCACCGGAGGCCGCCCGGTGGCGACGTTGGGCCGCGGTGCCTCGTCGTCGCCGCCGCAGGCGGAGATCAGGGCCAGCGCAACGACAAGGCTCACGGCAATGGAGCCACGAATCACTCCAGGGAATGTAAAAGAGGAGGGACGGAGTGGTTACGAGCGAGCCAGGCTGCGCAGCGTCCCGGAGGCGCTGACCTCGAACACCTCCACCCGGTTGCGACCTTCGCGCAGAGCGGCCTCGGGCACGTTGAGCCCGAAGTGCTCGACGGGGTCGCCGGTGAGGTGAAAGGTTCGGCCCACGGCCTCGATGCGGCCGTTGACTGCCACGGCCACGTCGCGCTCGGCGCCGGGGCGGCCGCCGCGCACGTCCCCGGCCACCTGTGCGGGCACCAGGCCGCTCGAGCGGCGCACGCTCGTGAACGCGCCGTCGGCTGCGATGCTCGCGGTCAGCGCGCCGGCAGCCGCCACGGGCAGGGCACGGATCTCGCGGCCCAGCAGCGCGCGGTGCGGGCCGATGCCGGTGTAGAGGCTCGCCCAGCTCCCTGACCCCAGCTCGCCGATGCGCCGCTTGACCACGGCGCGGCGGCGCGCCTCCCAGTCGCGCGCCGAAATGCGGACGATCGAGCTGAAGTCGCGGGTGGTCACGGCCACGCCGCGACGGCGCTGAACCGCCCGCGAGAAGGCCGAGTGACCGTCGGGGCGGTAGCCCAGCGGAACACCGAGCACGTCCGCGATCGTGGGCGTAACGTCGAGTGTCTGCACATAGGCGTCGTCCACTCGGGCCCGCTTCTGGCCGGGCGCCTTCACGAGCAGCGGCACCGGGATCATCTCCTCGACGTTGCTCGGGTTGACGCTGCGGCGCGTGGACACGCCCACCTGCCAGGCGAAGCCGTGATCGGCGGTGACCACCACGAGCGTCTTGTCGTAGAGCCCGGTTTGCTTGAGACGCCGTACCAAGCTGCCCAGCAGACGGTCGACGAAGCCGAGCTGGAGCAGATAGCGCTGCTCGTTGTGGCGGGTGAGGTAGGCATCCCCGAAGCCGCGCAGGCTGTTCATGCCCGGCACGAGGTCGCGTGCGCCGCTGCGGGCCTGCGCGCCGGAGGGCAGATACAGGTAGGGGCCGTGGGGGAGCAGCATGTGCTTCATCCAGAGCGTGGGCCGCGAGCTCGGCCGAATGGTGCGGAGGAAGCTCCTGAAGCGCTCCGGACGCCCGCCGTTCAGGAGGGGGATGATCGCGGGCCGGCGCCTGGAGGCTCCGCGGCACACCCGGGGCGGGCACAGGGCGGTGGCCTCCTCGGAGGCGACCACGCGGTAGCCGTCGCCGGCCAGCGCGGTGAAGATCGAGCGCGGGTGGTCGCGCAGCTCGGGACTGGTGCCGGCCACCGGCCGCATGCCGTCGAGGATCAGCGGAACGGCCTTGGTGGTGGAGTCGTAGGAGGCCGCGGCGTTGCGAAACCAGGTGGAGTCGCCCGCGAGCGCCGCGAAGTTCGGGTAGCGGCCGGGGTCGATCTTGCCGTTCTGGTCGAGCAGGGAGTCTCCCGGGAACTCGTCGAGCACCAGTAGCACGACGTTCGGGCGGTGTGCGCTCTGCGCGCTCGGGCGGGCCGGAGCAGACTTGGAGTCATGACCGGTGAGCGCGACGAGCCCGAGCACGAGGGCAGCCACCAGGGCGGCGGGCAGCAGGAGGCGAGTGGTGAGCGAGCGCATGAACTCCATTTAGCGCGGCGCCCCGACGTTTCACCGGCGGGTAACGACGTAGCCGCGAAGGGATAACAATAGGGCGATCATGGAGAATGAGGACGCCATGGATTCGGCGATGCTCGAGAGCGCCCGTCGCGGCGAAGCCGGCTTCGTACAGGAGCTACCGCGGACGCGCGCCGCGCTGGCCTTTGCCGACGAGCGCCATGCGGGCCAGCAGCGCGAGATCGACGGTGCGCCCTTCGTGACCCATCCCCTCGAGGTGGCCTGCCTTCTGCACGAGGCCGGCTACGGCGACGACGTGGTGGCGGCCGGCGTGCTCCACGACGTGGTGGAGGACACCACCGCCGAGCGCGCCGACCTGGAGGAGAGCTTCGGCCCCGAGGTGGCCCGTCTGGTGGCGGCCGTGACCGACGACCCGGAGATCGCCGACCCGGCCGAGCGCAAGGCGGCGCTGCGCCTACAGGTGGCTCAGGCGGGCGAGAGCGCGGCGGTGGTATTCGCCGCCGACAAGATCTCGAAGGCACGCGAGCTGAGGCAGCTGGCCCAGCGCGAGCGGCTGGACAAGGAGGCCCAGCTGAGGCTCGACCACTACCGGGAGAGCCTCGTCATGCTCGAGGAGCTGATCCCTGGGCACCCGCTGGTCACCCGGTTGCGTGCCGAGCTCGCCGAGCTGGAAGCGTCAGCCGTGCGCCACTAGTCAGCCGGTCTCGAGGTTGATCATCACGTGCTTGATCTCAGGCGGTGACGCTCAGCACGTCTTCGACGGGCGTGTACTCGAGGCCGGTGCCTTCGGCCACGGCGGCGTGCGTGACCTTACCGCCGGCCACGTTCACACCCGGCTTGAGCCCCGGTAGCGTCTCGATTGCGCCCTCAAGGCCCTGGTCGGCGAGCGCGATCACGTAGGGGAGCGTGGCGTTGGTGAGCGCGAAGGTGGAGGTCACGGGCACGGCGCCGGGCATGTTGGCGACGCAGTAGTGGGTCACACCGTCGACCTCGTACACCGGGTCGGAGTGCGTGGTGGGCTTGGAGGTCTCGAAGCAGCCCCCCTGGTCGATCGAGACGTCCACCAGCACCGCGCGCTCCTTCATCAGCGAAAGCTGGTCGCGCGTGATCACGAAGGGAGCCTTGGCCCCGTGGACCAGCACCGCGCCGATCACGAGGTCGGCGTGCGGGAGCATCTCCTCGATCGAGAGCGTCGACGAGTAGACGGTCGACGCCCGTCCGCCGAAGGCCACGTCGAGCTCGCGCAGGCGGTCGATCGAACGGTCGTAGACGAACACGTCGGCCTCCATGCCGATCGCGATGAAGGCCGCGTTCTGGCCCACCACTCCCCCGCCGATCACCATCACCGTGGCCGCCGCCACGCCGGGCACTCCCCCCAGCAGCACCCCGCGCCCGCCCAGCGGGCGCTCGAGGAAGAACGCTCCCGCCTGGGTGGCGATCTTGCCCGCCACCTCCGACATCGGCGCCAGCAGCGGCAGCCGGCCCCGCGCGTCCTCCACCGTCTCGTAGGCCACGCAGGTGGCACCCGACTCCATCAGGCCGCGGGTGAGCTCCGGATCCGGCGCCAGGTGCAGATAGGTGAACAGCACCTGGTCGGAGCGCAGCAGCGCCACCTCCACCGGCTGCGGCTCCTTGACGCCGAGGACCAGCTCCGCCTCGTCGAACACCGCCGGAGCGTCGGGCAGGATGCTCGCGCCCTGCGCCTCGTACTCCGAGTCGGGAATCGTCGAGCCCACCCCGGCGCCCGCCTGTATGTAGACCTCGTGCCCGCGATCGGTGAGCTCGCGCACGCCCGCCGGCGTGAGCGAGACCCGGTACTCGTCGGTCTTGATCTCAGTCGGTACTCCGACCTTCATCCCTTCACTCCTCCCGTAAGCACTAATCAACCAGTTCGCGGGCTCGTAGGGCCAGCCAGAACTCGATGCGGTCGCGCGCGCTCGACAGGTCTCGGCCCGTGAGCTGCTCGACTCTCCTTATCCGGTAACGCAGCGTATGCCTGTGGCAGTAGAGCTCGCGTGCCGCCTTCTCCCACTGTCCGTTCTGCTCGATGAAGGCCTCAAGCGAGCGAATCAGCTCGTCGCCGTACTCGCCGCTCGCGTCCTCGAGCGGCCCCAGCACGCTGTCGCAGTAGAGCCGCAGGGCGTCGTCGTCCTGCAGCGAGAGCAGAAGCTGAAACGCGCCCAGGTCGCGGTATGAGGCCACCGCGGGAGCCGAGCCGTTGCTGAGCTCCGCCGCCTCCAGCGCGCAGCGCGCCTCGTGGAAGGTCCGCCGCAGCGAGCCGACGGGCGCCGGGCGCGAGGCCGCGGCACGCATCTCGCCGTGCTCGGGCACCAGTGCGTCCCGCGCGCGCGTGGCGAGCTCCACCGGGTCGGCACCCTCGCGAGTGTCCACCACCGCGCACAGCAGGCGCTCACGCGCGGCCACCAGCGCTCCGGTGCCGGAGTCGGCGAGGAAGCGGTCGAGATCGCCCTCCGCTGCCGCCGCCGGGGCGCCGTCACGTCCCGCGAACACGAGCACCGCGGCGTGCGGCCCAACGCCGAAGGGACGCAGCCGCACCGCCAGCTCGGCCTCCGACAGGCGTCCGGTGAGAGCCTCGGCCAGCACGTCGCCGGCCAGCCGGCGCTCGGTGTCGCGCATCGCCCGCTGGCGCATCAGCTCGAGGGCCACCACGGTCACCGCCTGCTGCAGGATGAGCCGCTCGAAGTCCCCGAGCCCTCCGGCGTCGCGGGTGGCCACGAGCCACGCCTGCGGCGCGCCGCGGCCCCGGATCGAGACCGGCAGCACCAGCGCCCGCCCGGAGAGGTCGGGATGGTCGGGGGCGAACTCGGCATCGTCGCCCGGGCGGCCGCCTCCACCGCCGGCGCTCAGCTCGCCCGAGCGGCGGCGCACCTCCGCCCTGATCTGCTCGGCCGCCGCCTCCGGCACCTGGCGGCGGAACGTCTTCGCGGCGATCGTCTCCCCGCGCGCCGACAGCACGCTCACGGCGCCGCCGATGGCCGCGGTGAGCGCGCGCACCACCTCGTCGAGGCCGCTCTCCTCCAGCACCAGCCGCTCCAGCCGCTTGTGGATGGCGATGCCGCGCTGGAGCACCTCGTACTGCTCGTTCACCAGACGCGTGAACGCCTTCTCGGTGAGAGCGATGAAGGGCAGCTCGTAGGGAACCTCGAACACCGGGAAGCCGAGCGCCTGGGCCTCGTCGACCACCGCCGGAGGCAGCTCCGCGTGGTCGAACCCGGTGCCGAACCCGAGCCCGGCCAGGTGGCGGTCGGACAGCAGGCGCACGAACTCGCGCTGGCGCTGCTCGCCGTCGAGCTGGATCCCGGTGGTGAGCAGCAGCTCACCGCCCGACAGCCAGGGGGTTGGATCGGGGAGCTCGGATATGTGCACCCAGCGGACGGGGGCGTCGGCGTTGTCCGCCCCCGTGGCCAGTTCCAGGGCCATCTCGGTAACCAGGCCCCGAACGGTGAGCATCGTCAGTCCCGCTCGGCGCCGCCGCCCGCTCTCAGTGCTGGATCCGGTCCCAGGCCTGGGTGAGCACGGAGCGCAACACGCGGTCGATCTCCTCGAACTGCTCGGTGTCCGCGATCAGCGGGGGCGAGAGCTGCACCACCGGGTCGCCGCGGTCGTCGGCCCGGCAGATCAGACCCTGCTTGAACAGCTCGCCCGACATGAAGCCGCGCAGCAGTTCCTCGGACTCCTCGTCGCCGAAGCTCTCCTTGGTCTCCTTGTCCTTGACCAGCTCGAGGGCGTGGAAGAAGCCCGCCCCGCGGACGTCGCCGACGATCGGCAGATCCTCCTTCAGTCCTTCGAGCATCTGGCCGAACTCGCCCTCCTTGGAGCGCACGTGACCGCAGAGGTCCTCGCGCTCGAAGATGTCGAGGTTGGCCATCGCCATGGCCGCCGAAACCGGATGGCCGCCGAAGGTGATCCCGTGGTTGAAGGACTTCGTGTCGTGCATGAACGGTTCCGAGACGCGGTCGGAGACGATCACACCGCCCATGGCCGCGTAGGCCGAGGTCAGGCCCTTGGCCGTGGTGATCATGTCCGGCACCACGTCGAAGCGCTCGCAGCCGAAGTAGTGGCCGAGGCGGCCCCAGGAGCAGATCACCTCGTCCGAGATCAGCAGCACGTTGTGCTCGTCGCAGATCTCGCGCACGCGCTGCCAGTAGCCGTCCTGGGGTACGAAGCAGCCGCCCGAGTTCTGCACCGGCTCGAGGATCACGGCCGCCACGGTCTCGGGACCCTGGAACTCGATCATCTCCTCGATCGCGTTGGCCGCCCACAGCGGATCGCGCTCCTCGGGCCAGCGGTAGCTGTTGGTGTTGGGCACGTGGTGGGCGCCCGGTACCAGCGGCTCGAAGGTGGTGCGCAAAGGCGTGATACCTGTGATCGACAGCGCGCCGAAGGTCGTGCCGTGGTAGGCGGTGTCGCGCGAGATGATCTTCGTCTTCAGCGGATTGCCGGTCAGCTTGTGGTACTGGCGCGCCAGCTTCCACGCCGACTCCACGGCCTCGGAGCCTCCCGAGGTGAAGAACACCCGGTTGAGATCTCCCGGTGCCAGCGCGGCGATGCGGGAGGCCAGCTCGATGGCCACCGGATGGGCGTAGCTCCAGTTGGTGAAGAAGCCGAGCTCCTTGACCTGTTCGGCAGCCGCCTCGCCGATCTCCGTGCGGCCGTGGCCGGCGTTCACGCAGAACAGAGCCGAGAGGCCGTCGAGATAGCGCTTGTCGTGCTCGTCGTAGACGTAGCAGCCCTCGCCCCGGGTGATGATCGGGATCTCATGACCGTCGTCGTAGGCACCCATGCGGGTGAAGTGCATCCATAGATGCCGGCGGGCCTTGGCCTGAAGCTCGCTCGGAGCACCCTCGCTGGTCTCGAACACGGTCTGGGGCGTCGGTGTTGCCACTGGCTTTCTCTCCTCACCTTCGAATGTGACTAGACGCTTTGGACAACCGTATCGGCGCCGGAGGCGTGCGGCAAGAGCGCGAATGGTCAAAAGGACGGCGTACGGCGTTGTCCGTTCTGGACAATTAAGCACGGGTTTTTTCGTCAACCCGCCACTTGCGGTAGCGCCGGTTCGGCCATAGGTTGCCGACCAGAGTGAGCCAGGGGGGCCAAGGGGAGGCCGGCGCACCCAGCGTTCGGCTAGATCACGTGACGAAACGCTTCGGCGAGTTCGCGGCTGTGCGCGGCATGGACCTCGATATCCCCACGGGCCAGTTCTTCACGATGCTCGGCCCGTCGGGTTGTGGCAAGACCACCACGCTGCGCATGGTGGCGGGCTTCGAGGACCCCACCGAGGGCCGGGTGCTGCTCGACGGCGAGGACATGACCGACCGCCCGGCGTTCAGGCGTCCCACCAACACCGTCTTCCAGAGCTATGCGCTCTTCCCGCACCGGTCGGTGGAGAAGAACGTGGCCTTCGGCCTCCAGCGCAAGCGGGTCGACCGCGCCGAGGTCAAGCGGCGGGTGGCCGAAGAGCTCGAGCGCGTGGGCCTCGCCGGGGAGGCCAATAGGCGGCCCGCCCAGCTCTCGGGTGGCCAGCAGCAGCGTGTGGCCCTCGCGCGCGCGCTCGTGAATCGTCCCGCTGTGCTGCTCCTCGACGAGCCGCTGGGCGCTCTCGACCTGAAGCTCCGCAAGCAGCTCCAGGTGGAGCTCAAGCGCATCCAGCGCGACGTCGGCATCACGTTCATCTACGTGACGCACGATCAGGAGGAGGCGCTCACCATGTCCGATCGCATCGCGGTGATGAACCGCGGCGTGGTCGAGCAGGTGTCGGATCCCGAGACGGTGTACGAGCGCCCGGCCACCACCTTCGTCGCCGGCTTCATCGGAGTGTCCAACCTGATGCCGGGCGAGGTCGTGTCCGCCAACGGCCAGGGCGCCGACCTGAAGCTCGACGCCGGGCCCACGGTGCACACCGATCACACGGCCGGGGCAACGGCCACCGAGCGGGTGCACGCGGTGGTCCGCCCCGAGAAGCTCTCGCTCGGCAGCATCGAGGACGGGGGCGGCGACGGCGCGAGCGTGGAGGGTCAGGTGGAGAGCTCCCTGTACCTGGGCACCGCCACCCAGATGGTCGTGCGGCTCGGCGACGACACCCGCATGACCGTGCTGGTGCCCAACGCCGACGCCCAGGCTCGCCACGACCTGCCGGCCGCCGGGGACTCGGCCCGGCTTTCCTGGTCCAGCGACAACATCCACATCGTCAGAGACGCGGTGGGAGGCGACGAGCCTCCTGCCGCGGACGCCGACGCACTTCAGAGAGAGGACAGCAAGACGTGAGCCCCATGGACGATGAGCTGGATCGCCACTTCGAGCGGCTGCTGAGGGACCCGCTCACCCGCAGACGCCTGATGAAGCGCGGCGCGGCCGGGGCGCTCAGCGTCTCGGCTCTGGCCTACCTGGCCGCGTGCGGCACCGACGAGCCCGGCGGCGGCAACGGCGGATCTTCGAGCGCCGACAAGGAGACGATCAAGAAGGGCGAGATCGCCGACTCGATGTACATGGCCAACTGGCCGCTCTACATCGAGGAGGACCGCGGCACCCTGAAGGACTTCGAGAAGGAGTACGGCACCAAGATCAAGTACGTCGAGGAGATCAACGACAACACGGAGTTCTTCGGCAAGGTCCGCCAGCAGTACGCCCAGGGCGACTCGGGTGGCCGTGACATCCACGTGGTCACCGACTGGATGGCCGCGCGCATGATCCGGCTGGGCTACGTGGAGAAGTTCAACAAGGCCGAGCTGGCGACGTTCGACAAGAACCTGATCGACCGGCTCAAGTCTCCGCCCTTCGATCCCAAGCGCGACTTCTCGGCACCGTGGCAGTCGGGCCTCGACCGGGATCATCTACCGCAAGGACAAGGTCAAGCGCGAGCCCAAGTCCATCGACGACCTCTTCGACCCGGACTACAAGGGCAAGGTCACGATGCTCACCGAGATGCGCGACAGCGTCGGCCTCGTGGCGGCCTCGATGGGGTACGACCCGGAGAAGGCCAGCGTCGACGAGTTCCTGAAGGCGGTCGACAAGATCGGCGAGGGATCGGACTCCGGCCAGATCCGCAGGCTTCACCGGCAACGAGTACACGAAGGACATCACCACCGGCGACTCCTGGGCGATCATCGGCTGGTCGGGCGACGCGGTGCAGCTCACCGCGGACAACCCCAACATCCGCTTCGTCGCCCCCGAGACCGGCGTGCACCTGTGGACGGACAACATGCAGATCCCGGTGGGCGCCCCGCACGCCTACACGGCGGAGAAGTTCATCGACTACGTCTACCGGCCCGAGGTGCAGGCCGACATCGCGGAGTACGTGAACTACATCTGTCCCGTGAACGGCGTGCAGAAGATCCTCACCGACCGCGATCCCGAGCTCGGCAAGAACCAGCTGATCTTCCCCGACGAGGCGACCCTCGCCGATGCGTTCATCTTCCGGCAGCTGAAGCCCGAGGAGGAGCGTGAGCTCGACGATGCGTTCCAGAAGGTGATCGGCGCCTAGGTGGTCTCCGTGCCGGGCAGGGCCCGCCCGTGACGGCCCGGCTGCGCAAGGCGGGCCTGCCTTATCTGCTGCTTCTGCCCGGTCTGGGCTGGCTGGTGGTGTTCTTCGCGGCGCCGCTGTTCATCATGGCGCTGGAGTCGCTCAAGACCGGCACCATCGACACCGGCTTCCAGCTCACCTGGGAGTTCTCGAACTACACGAACGCGCTGTCGGACTACAGCGAGCAGTTCCTGCGTTCGTTCGAGTACGCCGGGCTGGCCACGCTGTTCGCTTTGCTGATCGGCTATCCGCTGGCCTACGTGATCGCCTTCCGCGGCGGCAGGTACCGCAACGCCCTGCTGCTCGCGGTGATCGTGCCCTTCTTCGTCACCTACCTGATCCGCACGATCTCGTGGGAGACGATCCTGTCGGACTCCGGCGTGGTGGTATCGACCCTGCAGACGCTGGGGATCCTGTCCGAGAACGGGCGGCTGCTCGGACACCACCGTGTCGGTGGTGGCGGGCATCACCTACAACTTCCTGCCCTTCATGATCCTGCCGCTCTACGCCTCGCTCGAGCGGATCGATCCCGCGATGCTGGAGGCCGGCTACGACCTCTACGGCAAACGCCGCGACGTGTTCCTGCGGGTGACCCTTCCGCTGTCCATGCCGGGGGTGGTGGCCGGCGGGCTGCTCACCTTCATCCCCGCGGCCGGCGACTTCATCAACGCCGAGCTGCTCGGCACCCCACGTCAGGTCGATGATCGGCAACGTGATCCAGTCGCGCTACCTGGAGGTGGCCGACTATCCGACGGCCGCCGCGCTGTCGTTCCTCCTGATGGCGTTCATGTTGATCATCGTCCTGATCTGGGCGCGCATCGCGGGCACCGAGGCGCTGCTCGGCACCGAGGGCGAGGCGCGCTAGGTGGAAGCCGCCACCGCCTCCGCCCCGCGCGAGACCACGGCACGAGGGCGCCGCCCCGGGCCCCTGGGCCTCGGCAGGCGCGCCCTGGACTGGCTGCTCAACGCCTACGCCGGCCTGGCGTTGCTGTACCTGCTCCTGCCGATCTTCATCATCATCGTCTACTCCTTCAACAACCCGCGCGGGCGCTTCAACTTCATCTGGCAGGAGTTCTCGCTCGACGCCTGGAAGGACCCGTTCGGCGTGCCGGGAATCGGCGACGCCCTGCTCGCCTCGCTCGAGATCGCCGTCCTCTCGACGTTGATCGCCACGATCCTCGGGACGATGACCGCGATCGCGCTCGTGCGCTACGAGTTCCGCGCGCGCGCCGCCACGAACTTCTTCATCTTCATTCCGCTGGCGACGCCCGAGGTCGTGCTCGGGGCGGCGCTCCTCTCGCTGTTCCTCAACGCGGGCGCCGCACTCGGCTTCGGCACGATCCTGATCGCCCACGTGATGTTCAACCTCTCGTTCGTGGTGATCACCGTGCGCTCGCGGCTGATCGGCTTCGATCGCGCGCTCGAGGAGGCGGCGCAGGACCTGGGCGCCACGGCGTGGGAGACCTTCCGCCTGGTGACCCTGCCCCTGATCATGCCGGGCGTGGTCTCGGCCGGTCTGCTGGCCTTCGCCCTCTCGATCGACGACTTCGTGATCACCTACTTCAACAACGGGTCGACGATCACGTTCCCGCTGTTCATCTGGGGCGCCGCGCGCGTGGCGATCCCACCCCAGATCTACGTGATCGCCTCGATGATCTTCCTGTTCACCCTCGCGATGATGCTGCTCACCATCTGGCAACAGCGTCGCGCCGAGAGAATGGCCGCGGTGCGGCCCGACGAAGAGGAGTAGGCAATGGAGAGCTCCGCGGCCGCGGCCCCGGCAGCCGGCGCCCCACAGACCAGCGAGCACGGTCTCAAGAAGGACGCGATCGGATTCCTGGACGGGCTCGTGATCGGGATCTCCTCCACAGCCCCGGCCTACTCGCTCGCCGCGGTGCTGGCGATCGTGGTGGTGCAGGTGGGGGTCCAGGCGCCCGCCGTCCTGCTGGTGTCGTTCATCCCGATGTTCCTGATCGCGTCGTCGTTCTACTACATGAACCGCGCCGATCCCGACTGCGGGACGTCGTTCTCGTGGGTCACCCGGGCGATCGGCCCCAGCGCAGGCTGGCTCGGCGGCTGGGCGATCTGCACCACCGGCATCTTGGTCGTGGGCTCGCTGGCCGATGTCGCGGCCTTCTACATCTTCGACCTGTTCGGCCTCGACAGCCTGCGCGACGACAAGGTCGCCGTCACGATCTTCGCGATCCTGATCATCATCGTGATGACCACGATCTGCGTGCTCGGCACGGAGCTGTCGGCGCATTTCCAGCGCTTCCTGATCTTCGCCCAGGTGGCGGCCCTGCTCATCTTCGGCGTGGTCGCGCTGATAAAGGTGGGGGCCGGCGACGCCGGGGCGGGGTCGATCGACCCGTCGCTGTCGTGGTTCTCGCCCTTCGCGGTCGACAGCAGCAACGCGCTGATCCTCGGGGTGCTCACCGGAGTCTTCATCTACTGGGGCTGGGAGAGCGCCGTGAACCTGAACGAGGAGAGCTCGGACTCCGACAGCGCTCCCGGGCTGGCCGGGCTCGTGTCGACGGTCGTGCTGCTCGTGACCTACGTCCTGGTCACCGTCGCGGTGATCTCCTTCGCCGGCGTTGCGCGCGTCGAGGAGTTCGAGGACGACACCGCGCTGTTCAGCAACGTGGCCGACAGCGTGCTCGGCAGCGGCCTCAGCTGGATCGTGCTGCTGGCCATCATCACCTCAGGGATCTCCTCGACCCAGACCACGATCATCCCCGCGTCGCGCACGGCGCTGTCGATGGCGCGCCAGGGAGCATTTCCGGCCGTGCTGGGCAAGGTGCATCCGCGCTATCTCACGCCCCACGTCTCGACGATCACCATCGGCGTGATCGCCGCGCTCTGGTACGGCGTGCTCAACCTGGTGTCGCAGAACTTCCTCTTCGACTCGCTCACCGCGCTGTCGCTGATGATCGCCTTCTACTACGCCCTCACCGGGGTCGCCTGTGCCGTCTACTACCGGCGCGAGCTGACCAAGTCGGTGAAGAACTTCTTCTTCATCGGCGTGGGCCCGCTCGTGGGTGCGGTCGTGCTTGGCTTCCTCTTCGTCAAGGCGATCATCCAGTACAGCAAGGTCGAGGACTCGTACAGCGGCACGGCCCTGTTCGGAATCGGCATTCCGGTGGTTCTCGGAATCGGACTGCTGATCATCGGGGCGATCCTGCTTGTCATATGGCGGATCAGCGGCCACGAGGACTTCTTCGGGCGCAAGCGGGAGATCGTCGACCCGGACGTGGCGGCCGGCCGTAAGGCGGGTATCGCGGCCGTGCCCGAGGAGGCGGTGTGATGCCGGACGACGACCAGCGCTCGGTGGTGGTCGGGGTGGACGGCTCGGACTGTTCGCGCTCGGCGGTGGACACCGCCGTCTCACTCGCCCGGCAGTTCGGGGACCGGTTGGTGATCGTGTTCGGCGGTGCGCCGCCGGGGCAGGTGGGCGACGAGGCCCGCGCGCACGCCGCGGCGATCGACGAGGTGGGCGAACGGGCCACCGAGCAGGCGGCCGATCGCGCCCGCGAACAGGGAGTGGAGGCCGAGGTGGCCATGCTGCCCGAGCGGCCCTACGAGGCGATCACGCAGGCCGCGGACGAATACGACGCCCGCTTCATCGTGGTGGGCAGCTACGGCGAGCGGCCGATCAGGGGCGCCCTGCTCGGGGCCGTGCCGTACAAGCTGCTGCACACCTCCGAGACGCCGGTCGTCGTAGTGCGCGTGTGAACCGCGACCGCCTGGCGTCGTCGATCGAGCGCGAGCGCCGGCGCTTCGCGGACGACCATCCTCGCTCGCGAGAGCTGCACGAGGAGGCTCGGCACAGTCTTCTAGCCGGCCTGCCCATGCCCTGGATGGCGATGTGGCGAGGCGGCCATCCGGTCTACCTCGCCGAGGCGCATGGCGCGCGGGTGGTCGACGTGGACGGCCGCGAGTACGCCGACCTATGCCTCGGCGACACCGGCGCCATGGCGGGTCACTCTCCCGAGCCCACCATGAGGGTCCTGGGCGAGCAGGCCGGCATCACCGTGATGCTTCCCACCGAGGACGGGCCCTGGGTGGGTCGCGAGCTGGCGCGCCGTTTCGGGCTGCCCCTCTGGCAGTTCACGCTCACCGCCACCGACGCCAACCGCTGGATGCTGCGGACCCTCCGCCAGGTCACGGGCCGCCCGCGGGTGCTGGTCTTCAACTGGTGCTACCACGGCTCGGTGGACGAGACCTTCGTGACCCTGGACGAGAACGGCGCCGAGCGCTCCCGGGCCGGCAACGTCGGTCCCATGGTCGATCCCGCCCAGACCACCCGGGTGGCGGAGTTCAACGACCTCGAAACGGTGGAGCGGGCGCTCGCCCACGGTGACGTGGCCTGTGTGCTGATGGAGCCCGCGCTCACCAACATCGGCATCGTCCTGCCCGAGCCCGGCTTCATGGAGGGCGTGCGCGCCGCCTGCACGGAGGCCGGCACGCTGCTCATCATCGACGAGACCCACACGCTGAGCGCCGGCCCCGGCGGCTGCACCCAGGCGTGGGATCTGGAGCCCGACGTGGTCACGCTCGGCAAGTCGATCGGCGGCGGCGTGCCGATCGGCGCCTACGGGGTCACGGCGGAGCTGGCCGAGCGGATAGCGGCCGAGCCGGACGGCGACTACGAGGACACCGGGGGCGTGGGTGGCACGCTGGCCGGCAACGCTCTGTCGCTGGCCGCCACGCGCGCCACGCTCGGCGAGGTGCTCACCGACGACGCCTTCGCCGGGATGATCGCGCTGCGCGAGCGCTTCGTCGCCGGGGTCGAGCAGGTGCTGGCCGAGCACGAGGCGCCCTGGTCGATCGTGAGCCTGGGCGCGCGGGCGGAATACCGCTTCGCGCCCGTCCCGCCTCGCAGCGGGGCGGAGTCGGAGGCTGCCGGCGACCCGGAGCTCGAGGAGTATCTGCACCTCTACCTCTTAAACCGCGGCGTGCTGATCACTCCCTTCCACAACATGGCGCTGATGTGCCCCGCCACGACCGAGGCGGACGTGGACCTCCACACGGAGGCCTTCGGCCAGGCCGTGGCTGAGCTGTTCTGAAGGCGATCTCCGAAAGGGAAGGACCGATGCTCAAGGAATTCCGCGATTTCATCCTGCGCGGCAACCTCGTGGAGCTGGCGGTGGCCGTGGTGATCGGCACGGCGTTCGCGGCGCTGGTGAATGCGCTGGTGTCGAGCCTGATCACGCCCCTGATCGCGGCTGTCGGCGGTCAGCCCGACTTCAGCGAGTTGGACTTCACCCTCAACGGCAGCACGTTTCGCTACGGCGTTTTCATCAACGCGCTGATCGCCTTTCTGATCATCGCCGCGGTGGTCTTCTTCTTCGTGGTCAAGCCCGTGAACCACCTGATGGAGCGCCAGAAGACCGAGACGCCGGTGGGCGAGAAGACCCGCACGTGCCCCGAGTGCCGGAGCGAGATTCCCGTCCTGGCCAAGCGCTGCGCGTTCTGCACCACGGAGGTCGGGCCGGAGCCGGCCCCTGCGGCCGGATAGGCTGCCGCTCTCCGTGACGAGCTACGACAGAATCGCCGACCTTCCGCTGGAGATCGACACGCTGGGTCTCGAGAGCCGGCAGCTCCAGATAGGCGAGTTCACGCGCAAGACGACGCTGATCCACCTCGCCGGAGCGGGCAAGGCCGGTGTCGGCGAGGACGTGGTCTACGACGTCCAGGATCACGATGTGCTCGAGGCCAACGGCGGCTCCATCGAGGTCGCAGGCCGCTTCACGCTCGACTCGTTCTCTCGCCACCTGGGGGACATCTCGCTCTGGCCCGAGGAGCCGCAGCGCCCGGACAGCTCGCCCGACTACCGCCGCTGGGCCTTCGAGTCGGCGGGCCTCGACCTGGCGCTGCGCCAGGCCGGCCGGTCGCTGGCCGAGGTACTCGAGCGCGAGCCCCAGCCGCTCAACTACGTCGTCTCCATGCGCTTGACCGCGCCCGGGGAGGGAGAGCCCGAGACCACCGAGCGCCTGCTCCACGTGCTCGAGATGTATCCGGGCACGCGCTTCAAGCTCGACCCCACCAACACCTGGACGCCCGAGCTCATACAGGAGCTCGTGGACACCGGCGCGGTGGACTCGCTCGACCTGAAAGGCCAGTACAAGGGCACTCCGGTGGACGTGGAGACCGATCCGGAGCTCTACCAGAGGTTGATCGAAGCCTTCCCCGACGCCTGGCTCGAGGACCCGGACGTGAACGATGAGACGAGGCCGGTGCTCGATCCGGTGAGCGAGCGGGTTACCTGGGACGCTCCCATCCATTCGGTGGCCGACGTGCTCAGCCGCCCCTGGCCGCCGCGCATGGTCAACATCAAGCCGTCGCGCTTCGGCCCGCTCAAGAACCTGTTCGAGATGTACGACTGGTGTGAGCGCGAGGGGGTGCGGGCCTACGGCGGCGGGCAGACCGAGCTGGGCGTGGGGCGAGACCAGATCCAGTACCTCGCCTCCCTGTTTCATCCCGACACTCCCAACGACACCGCGCCGGGAGGCTTCAACCAGCCGGAGCTGCCCGCCGGCCTGCCCACCAGCCCGATCGAGCCGCGCATCGCGCCGTCGGGGTTTCGCTTTCGCTAGGCGTCCGGCGCTTCGTGATCGAAGTCCACACCCTGCATCCGGACGGCCAGACCGCCATGGACGTGGCCCGGCGTGTGACCGCCTTTCTCGGCGAGGCGCGCGAGTCGCTCGACCTCGCCCTGTACGACGTCCGCCTGCCCGGCGAGCCGGGTGATCTCGTAGCCGGAGCCCTGCGCGACGCCACCGCGCGCGGCGTGCGCGTGCGGATCGCCTACAACGCCGATCACGACGAGCGGCTCTTCCCGCCCCCGCCGAGCACCGCGCCGGAGCTGCTCGAGGCCCAGCCCTTCGACACCCGCGGGGTCCCGGGCATTCCCGACCTGATGCACCACAAGTACGTGGTCCGCGACGGCGACTCGGTCTGGACCGGCTCTGCCAACTGGACCACGGACTCGTGGACGATCCAGGAGAACGTGATCCTCACCGCCGCGTCGCCGCAGCTGGCCGCCGAGTTCACCCAGAACTTCGACGAGCTCTGGCGTACGAACGACGTGTCCGACTCGGGCCACCGCGATCCGCGCCGGCTCGAGCTGGACGGTCACGCCGCGCGCGCCTGGTTCACGCCCGGCCACGGGGAGGAGCTGTCGCAGCGGATCGCCGAGGCGATCGGCACGGCGCGCCGGCGCGTGCGCATCGCCTCCCCGGTGATCACCGCGGGACCGGTGCTGGGCACGCTCGCCGAGGTGGCGGCCGAGGCCCGCGTGGACGTGCGCGGCGTGGTGGACCGCACGCAGATGGAGGGCGTGGTGTACCAGTGGCGCACCAACGGCCGCTCGGCCTGGAAGATCCCGATCCTCGCCTCGGTGCTCAGCCACGCCGACTTCAAGGGCAAGCCCTCCGTCGCCTGGACTCCGGAGTCGATCCACGACTTCATGCACGCCAAGGTCACGGTGTGCGACGACACGCTCTTCGCCGGTTCGTTCAACCTCTCGCGCTCGGGCGAGCAGAACGCGGAGAACGTGCTCGAGCTGCATGACCCCGAGCTCGCCGAGCGCCTCGCGACCTTCATCGACGAGGTGCGCGGGCGCTACGAAGCTATGCCCGTGCCCGACGGTGGACCGCCGAGATGAGCGTCTCGCGGACCTCCACCGGATCGTCGGTCACTCGAAGCAGGTCCAGGTCGCCCGGCGAGATCTTGCCGTCGCCCAGCAGCCGCTCACGGATCCAGTCCACCAGCCCCTGCCAGTAGGCGGTCCCGACGAGCACGACCGGGAAGGCCATGATCTTGTCGGTCTGCACGAGCGTGAGCGCCTCGAACAGCTCGTCCATCGTGCCGAAGCCGCCGGGAAACACGACGAACCCGCTCGCGTAGCGCACGAACATGATCTTGCGGGTGAAGAAGTAGTGGAACTCGAGTTCGATGTCGCAGTAGGGGTTGGCTCCCTGCTCGAACGGCAGCTCGATGTTGAGCCCGATTGAGAGTGCGCCGGCGTCGCGCGCCCCGCGGTTGGCGGCCTCCATCGCGCCCGGCCCGCCGCCGGTGATCACCGCCATGCCGGACTCGCCCACGAGCCTGGCGGTGTGCCGTGCCAGCTCGTATTCGGGATCGTCCTCGGGCGTCCGGGCGGACCCGAAGAACGAGGCCGCCGCTCCCACCGGCGCCAGCGCCTCGAAGCCGGTGCGCAGCTCGCCGGCGATGCGCTCGAGCCGGTCGTGGTCGCTGAGCGTCGAGACGACCGCGGGCTCCTGGGCCTCGATCAGCTCCTCGTCGAGCGTTTGCGGCATGCGCGGCTCGGGGCCACGGATCTCGTCCATGGCCCCGAGCCTAGTCTCCTCCCCCAGGAGAGTTTCTTAGGGCGAGCGGTACGCGATGGTGGCCACCCCCGCGCGCTCGAGTGCGCTCGGGAGGCGGGCCGCGAACGGGTGCTCGTCGGCCGTGAGGCCCTTCCGGTTGGCGATCAGGAAGGCCACGCGCCCGCGGCTGCGCTGGACCTCGTAGCTCGCGCCCACTCGCCGCAGCACCGTCGCTGCACGTCCGGCGCTCGCCGACCGTACCGACAGGCGGATGGTCTGACTGCCGCCACTGATCCGGCGTGCGCCACGCCGGGCGCGGGTCTCGCGTGAGGCCCTCACCCTGCTGCCGGCCGCGGCTGCGCGCGCCCCCGTCACATCGCCGCCCAGAATCGCGTTGCGCAGGATCTGCTGGAACCCGGTGGTGAACGCGCGGTAGTTGGGCTCCACCGAGAACACGGTGGCCCGGCCCGCGCCGACCGGCTCGTCGACCACGGCGGCCGTGCCGCCGAGCTCCTCGGCGTCCTGAGCGAAGCCGGAGATGAACCAGTCGCCACTGTCGACGGGCGGGAACTCCACGGCCACCTGACCGGGATCCGAGGCCCGCATCACCGAGTCGTACTCGTAGAACGCGTAGGCCTGGCGGCCGACCCCGCGCCGCAGCGGGCTGTCGGAGTTCACCCGCACCCGGAACAGCGTGCCGGGCACCTCAGAGGTCGGGTCGGCCAGCGTGACCGTGCTCAATCCGAGCAGCGTGGCCAGTCGCGTGCCTTCGCGCCAGCTCACCCAGTGGCCGCCGTCGTTGGCCCAGTCCTTCACGGCCTGAACGCCGTCGGGACCCAGCTCCTGCACGGCGAGGTCGCCGTCGCCGGGATCGTCACCGTCTGGACCGGCCGCGTTGGGCACGAGCACCACGTCGTAGTCCGACAGGGCGCCGGCCTTGACGTCGGCGGTGCTCACCTTCGTGTACTGGGCTCCCCAGCGCTTCTCGAGCAGCCAGCGCAACCAGCCGCCGGACTCGATGGCGGAGGTGGAGTCCTCGGAGAGCTGCCACAGCGCCACCCGCGGCGCGTCCTGCGGCCACGGATCCGCGCCCGGATCATCCTGCTCCGGCGCGCTGCGGGCGTTCACCCGCAGCCGCTCGCCCGAGTAGCCGCCGCGTACGTTGAACAAGAGCGGCTGGCTCCACGCGGTCACGTCGTAGAAGTACGGGAACGGCGTGTAGGTGTCCTCGTGCAGCATCGCCTGGATCCAGTGCTTCTGCTGCTGGGCCATGGGCACGTACCAGGTGCCGGCGGGCATGTACTGGCGCCGCGTCCGGCGGCCGTAGGGCGTGAAGTCGGGGACCCACCTGCCCTTTCGCAGCTTGTAGACCTCCACGTCCATGCGCTGCAGGCGGCGGACCATCTCCTGGACCTCGTCCTGCTTGGAGGCCCGGCGGTCGGTGATCCAGTAGTGGCGCACCGTGATGTCGGGCACCTCGGTGGCGATCTCCTGCGGGTTGCCGTCGGAGTCGGTCTCGTTCACGAGCTCGTTGGGCTCGAGGAAGCCGTCGCGTCCCTGCAGGTAGGCCTCGCGCCAGGCGCCGGCCCAGGCCTCGAGGATCTCCTGCTTGCGGGTCGCCGCTGCCGACAGCGACACCCATTGGGTGAGGTACTGCTCGTACGCCCGCTCCTCGATCGGGTCTTCGCTCGCCTTCTCGTAGGTCATGCCGGCGGCGCCGAATCCGGTGGCCGGCACGGTGTCCCCGTAGCCCATGTAGAAGAGGTCGTAGACGTCGCGGGTGAAGAAGTAGCGACCCTGACGGGTGAACTCGGCGGCCAGTGCCGCCCCGTACAGGTTGTTGATCCAGTCGATCGACTCGTCGGTGATCTCGTGGTAGATGGGATCCGCGTTGGGCGGGAAGAAGAAGTTGCCTTCAGGCGAGTCCGGATCGCCGCCGAACTCGTGGTCGTCGATGAAGAGCGGCCCGGGCAGCTCACGCAGAAGCTCGATCTTGCCGTCGGTCTCGGGCTGGGTGCGGGCGAACCAGTCGCGGTTCATGTCGAACCCGTAGGCGTTGCGGCGGGTATCGAGCTCGCGACCGTCGGGGTTCTGGGTGGGCAGCAGCACCACGAGCGAGTTGTCGAGGATCTGGCGCGCCGCGCAGTCGTCGCGGTCGGCCAGCTCATACATCACCCGCAGGGAGCCGTCGGTGCCGGACTCCTCGCCGCCGTGGACGTTGGAGGCCACCCACAGGATCGCCGGATAGCGGCGCGCGATCTGCCGCGCCTTGGCGGGTGGGGTGCTCGGGTCGCGCAGGTCCTGGGCCGCGCGCTTGATGTCGCGGAGCGCGCCGTGCCGCAGGCTGTCCACGTTCCCGATGATCGCGTAGCGCAGTTCGCGGCCCTGCTGGGAGCGCTCCGAGAGCGCCCCGGTGATCACGCGCTCGCTGGCCCCGTCCACGGCGTCCATGTAGGCGTACGCCTGGTCGGTGGTCACTTCACCGTTCTCGCCGCCGGGGTTGGGCACCACGTCGCTGAGCTGCGGCACCTGGCCGCGGAACTCGGGCGGGGTCTGCGTGGGGTCGCAGGCGGTCTGGGCGGCAGCGGGACTGGCCACCACGAGAACCACCGCGATGGCGGCGAGAGCGGCAAGACGCATAAGGGTCCTTTCCAAGGAGAACTGTGGGAGGCACTACCCAGGGCGCACGCGGGCTATGCCTGCTGGAGCGCGAGCACGAGGGTTGCCGCCAGCAGGCCGGCCACTCCCATGGGAAGCAGGCGACGGACCTCGAGGCGTGGAGCCTCGGGCCCGGCCAGCTCGGCGGCGAGCATGGTGGCCACGGATCCCTGGGGCGTGGCGAGCGAGCCCACCGCGAGTCCGATCGAGGCAGCGTAGGCCGATGGCCCGGCTCCCAGGAGGCTGGCCGCCGAGACGCTCACGGGCAGGTTGTTGGCCAGCGCCGCCGCGCAGCCCACGAGAAGAGCCACTGCCAGCAGGCCGGCCAGCGCGCCCTGCCCCGGTCTCGGCGCGGTCAGATTGAGCGCGCCCACCAGCACCAGGAGCCCGGTGACCTGGACTCCCAGGCGCACCGGGATCGTCGGTGGCGTTCGGGGCCCGGGACGGACTGCGAGAGCCACGGCCGCCACGCCCGCGAACGGCCAACACACGGGAACACCGGCCAGAGGCGCGGCGAAGGCGAGCAGCGCGGCGGCGCCGAGGGCCACCGCCGCGTGGCGCTCCTCGCCCGTCAACCGGCCTCGTGGAGAGAGCTGTGTTACCGGGTAGCGCCCGCTGAGCGCCCGCCGCTCGACCAGCGCGGTTGCAGCGGCACAGGTGATCGCGGCGGCGAGACCGGGGAGCACCATCTGCTCCAGGAAGGCCCCGGGCGACAGACCCAGCTGCTCGATCACCACCAGGTTGGTCGGGTTGCCCTGAGGGACCGCGATCGAGGCCGCATTGGCCACCGCCACGGTGCCCAGGAAGAGCGGAGCGAACGGGGCGCCGTGCCGGTGGCTGAGCGCGAGCACGAGGGGCAGCATCAGCACCACGGCGCCGTCGAGCGATACCACCGAAGTGGCGATCGCGGTTGCTCCGCAGACCAGTAGGAAGAGCACCGCGCTGCGACCCCCGCCGATGGCGGCCAGGCGGTCCGCCCCGCGCTCGGCCAACCCGGAGCGCTCGGCCAGAGCCGCGAGCGTGAGTGCCGCCGCCAGGAAGACCAGCAGGGGCAACACCGCCGACAGTGCCGGCATCAGGGGTGCACCGAGCATCACGTCGATAGCGGCGAGGAGCGCGACTACGGCCGCCGAGGCAGGATCGGCCGGACGCAGGGCGATCGCGCCCGCGCCGAGGAGTGCAAGAATGAGTGAGAACATAAGCACACTTATTAGTTAAGCATACTTATCTATCTCCTTCGGGTATGACCCCTCGACACCCATCTCAGCCGACGGCCGCGGACGCCCTCGTCGCCGTCGCGCCGTTGGCCTCCCGCTGGATCGAGCGCCTGCTCGCGGGTCACGATCCTCCGCTCACCCAGACGCAGTACCTCGCCCTCCGCGCAGTCGGCGGCTCCGAGCCGCCGGCCGCGAGCGAGCTGGCCCGCCGGACCGGGGTGTCGGGGCCTGCTGTCTCGCAGATCGTGGGCGGCCTGGCCGACGCCGGCCTGATCAAGCGGCGAGCGTCCACGGGCGACCGCCGGCGTCAGGACCTCGCCCTCACGGCCTCAGGCACGCGCGTCCTGGACTCGGCGAGTGCGCTTCTGCGGGAGCGCCTGGGCGAGTTGCTCGCCGATCTCCCGCGCCCGGAGGCGGACGCGCTGGCGCGCGCGCTGCCCGACGTGGAGGCCCGCCTCTCGGGAACGGCCCCGCCGCGCAGGCCCGCGCCGCCGCGCCCGCCGCCGCCGGCGGGACGTGGGCCACGGAAGCGGCCGCGCCCCTGAGCCCGGTCGACGCGCGCGCCTGCCCGGGAGCGGTCGGCTAGAGCTGGGTCGACTCCTCCTGTCCGCCCTGGCCGTTCTTCTCGGGGCAGTCGCCGCGATCTCCCTCGCCGCGGTTCTGCTGCCCGTCCTCGGGCGTGGTCGACTGGACCGGGAGCGAGCTCGGCGAGTTGCCGTTGCCGGTCGCGGAGCCGTCCGAGCCCGACCCCGCCAGCGCGACGCCCGCAGGCACCGCCGCCAGCACGCCGGCCGCCAGGAGGGCCACCGCGACTCGGCGTCCGCGCCGCGGGCCTCCGCCCGACTCGTGGTCTGGGTTGTATGTGGGTCGTTCATCCATGCGCAGGACCCTAAGAAGGGCGATGTCAACGCCGGATAACGGCCCTTAGGGTCGTCTTACAACGCGAGTGAGAGCGGTTTCTCGAGTAGTTCCTTGACGCGGGCGAGGAACTGGGCGCCGTCAGCGCCGTAGAGGATGCGGTGGTCGCAGACCAGCGACAGGGTCATCTGGTCGCGGGCCACGATGCGGTCGTTGTCGTCCACGGCGGGCTTCTTCGCCAGCGCCCCCACGGTCAGGATCGCCGCCTGGGGCGGGTTGATGATCGCGCTGAAGTGCTCGATCCCGAACATGCCCAGGTTCGAGACCGTGAATGTCCCGCCCGACAGTTCCGGCGGGGTGACCTTCTTTTCGCGCACCCGTTCGATCACGGCGCGGGCGTCCTTTGCGATCTGCCCGAGCGACTTCTGGTCGGCGTTGAACACCGTGGGCACCACCAGCGCGTCCAGCGCCGCCACCGCCACGCCGATGTTCACGTTCTCGTAGAGCTCGAACTTGCCGTCGCGGTAGGCCCCGTTCACGCGCGGGAATTCGGTCAGCGCCGTGGCCGCCGCCTTGACCACCATGTCGTTGAAGGACGGCGCCGGATCGGCCACCTCCTTGAGCCGGGCCCGGAGCGCCACCGCCTCGGTCATGTCGACGGTCAGCGCGATCGAGAAGTCGGGCGCTGTGGCCTTCGACTCGGCCATGCGGCGGCTCACCGTCTGCTGCAGGCGCGTGAGCTCGTGGATCTCGGCGTCGCCCTTGGGCCCCGCCTCGCTGCGCTGTGGCTCGGGCGCGGCCTCCTTGCCGTCGTCCTTCTCCGCCTTCGACTCCTCGTCGGCCGCTTCGGCCGGCTCCGCGGTGGTCTCTGCCTGAGCGTCGCCGTTCTCCGCCGCGGCCGTCACGTCGGCCTTGACGATCCGCCCGCCCGGGCCGGTTCCCTCGAGCCGGGCCAGCTCCACACCGAGCTCGCGCGCCATGCGCCGCGCCACCGGCGACGCCTTCACGCGCCCGCCGTCGCCGTTCCCGGCCGTGTCCGCGTCCCGCTCGCGCGTCGCAGTGCCGCCACCGTCGCCGTCTTCGGCGCGCTCGGGCTTCGCGCCGGCTTCCGTCTCGCCGCCACCATCCTCCGCGCCTGCGCCGCCCCGGGTCTCGCCGGCGTCGGCGGCCTCCTCGTCGTCGCCGCCTTCAGCGGCGGACGACTCCTCGGCCTCGTCGCCCTCGGCTTCATCGCCCTTGGCCTCGTCGCCTTCGGCTTCCGCGTCCGCCTCGGCGCCATCCGCCTCTGCCTCGGCGCCTTCCTCTCCAGCCTCGTCCTCGCCGCCCGACTCGGCGTCACCCGCGGGCGCTCCGCCGTTGTCCTTCACCTCACCGGCATCACCGATGCGCGCGATCACCTCGCCGATGGCCAAGGTGTCGCCCTCCTGTGCCACGACCTCGGTCAACACGCCGTCGGTGTCGGCGTCGTAGGTCATGTTGGCCTTGTCGGTCTCGATCTCGACCAACGGCTCGCCGCGCTTGACCTCGTCGCCCACGTCCACCAGCCACTTGAGGACCGTGCCCTCCTCCATCGAGTCGGACAGCCGGGGCATAGTCACGTCGCTGGCCATGCGCTGAAGTCTCCTCCTAGAGGTCGCGGAAGGTGGCGAGGGCGGCGTGGACCACGTGCTCCTCGTGTGGGAAGGCGGCCTGCTCGAGCGGCTTGGAGTAGGGCATCGGAACGTCGGCGCCGGTCACGCGCTGCACGGGTGCGTCGAGCCAGTCGAAGGCCTGCTCCTGGATCAGCGCGGCCAGGTTGGCGCCCACGCCACCGTGCGGCCAACCCTCCTCGACGATCACCGCGCGGTTGGTCTTCTTCACCGATTCGAGGATCGTGTCGAGGTCCAGCGGGCGCAGCGTGCGCGGGTCGATCACCTCGGCCTCGATCTCGTGCTCCTCGGCCAGGGCGTCCGCCGCCTTGAGGGCGGTGATCGCCATGCGCGAGATGCCGATCACGGTCACGTCGTCGCCCTCGCGGCGTATCGCGGCCTCGCCGAAGCGCATCGGCCCGCCGTTCTCGGGCACCTCGCCACGCTGGCCGTAGAGGGTCTCGTGCTCGATGAAGATCACGGGGTTGTCGTCCTTGATCGCGGCCTTGAGCAGACCCTTGGCGTCGGCCGGAGTCGACGGCGCCGCCACGAGCAGGCCCGGCACGTGCAGATAGAAGGCCTCGAAGGAGTGCGAGTGGGTGGGGCCGAGCTGGTGGCCCGCGCCCTGGGGCATCCGGATCACCATCGGCACGCTCACCTGGCCACCGAACATGTAGCGGATGGCCGCCGCGTGATTCACGATCTGGTCCATCGCGAGCAGTGAGAAGTTGATCGTCATCAACTCGACCACCGGGCGAAGCCCGATCATCGCCGAGCCCACGCCCATGCCCACGATCGTGTTCTCGGAGATCGGCGTGTCGCGCACGCGCTTCTCGCCGAACTCCTCGAGCAGCCCCGCGGTCACCTTGAAGGCCCCTTGGAAGACGCCGATGTCCTCACCCATGATGAAGACGTTCTCGTCGGCCTCCATCTCCTCGCGAAGCGCTTGGTTGAGCGCCTCGCGGTAGCGCATCGCGGGCATCAGCCTGCGCCACCCTCGTTGTCGCGATCGTCGGCGTCGGGCTCGCCGTCGCCGGAGGCCTCGGCGCCGGCCTCCTGCTCCTGCTCTTCCTCGTCCTCGCCGGGCCCCTGCTGGCTGCCCTCCTCGTCCTGGTCCTTGGGCGAGCCGGCCTTGCGTGAGTGACGGTCGCCGACGTTGGCGTAGGCGGCTCCCTTCTCGGCCAGCTCGTGCGGGATCTCGCCCGCCTCGCGCTCGCGCTCGCCGCGGTGCACTTCGGGGCTGCGCTCGTCCACGGTCCACCAGGCCGGCACGTCGTCGGAGAAGTCGTAGATGTCGTCGTAGAGCGAGTCGAGGTCGGGGAAGGGTGAGGAGTCGGCGAACTGCACCGCCTCGTCGACCCTCTCGATGGCCTCCTGATCCAGCTTCTCCACGTCCTCCTCGCTCATCACGTCCTCGTCGACCAGCCGCTTGGCGAACGCCTTGATCGGATCGCGCTCGCGCCACTCCTCCACTTCCTCCTTGGAGCGGTACTCCTCGGGGTCGGCCATCGAGTGGCCGCGGTAGCGGTAGGTCACGGCCTCCACGAGCTGCGGCTGGCGCTCGTCGCGGGCCTTGGCGAGCGAGTCGGTCACGACCGAGTGCACGTCGAGAACATCCATTCCGTCGCAGCGGGTGCCGGGTACGCCGAAGCCCTCGGACTTGAGCGACAGGTCGGTGACCGCCGAGTGACGGTGAAGCGCGGTGCCCATGCCGAACTGGTTGTTGATGATCAGGAAGACGACTGGCAGCTTCCAGAGCGCGGCGAGGTTCATGGTCTCGCCGAAGGTGCCCTGGTTGGTGGCGCCGTCACCCATCATCGAGAGGATCACGTCCTCGGTCTCGCCGTAGTCGCAGGCGAGCGCGACGCCGGCCGACAGCGGCAGGCTGCCGCCGACGATGCCGTAGCCGCCGAGGAAGCGCTTCTCCCAGTCGAAGAGGTGCATCGAGCCGCCGCGGCCCTTCGAACAGCCGTCGACGCGGCCGAACAGCTCGGCCATCACGGCGTTGGGATGAGTGCCCCGGGCCAGCGCCTGGCCGTGCTCGCGGTAGGTCGACATCAGATAGTCGGTCTCGCGCAGGGCCTGGGTGGCGCCGACGACTGTGGCCTCCTCGCCGATGCAGAGGTGCAGGAAGCCGCCGATCTTCGCCTTGGCGTACATCTCGCCCGCCCGCTCCTCGAAGCGGCGGATGAGCATCATCTTCTCCAGGACGGTGCGGATGGTGTCGGCGTCCGGCAGGTCGTGCTTGACCTCGCCGAAGCCGATCTCCTTGGCATCGGCTACCTCAGCCGGGGCGTCGGCCCCGTTGTCCTTTTCCTCCTGGCCCTTGGCGTCTTTGCCGGCCGTCGTAGCGTCCTTGGTCGCCATTGGTCGGACTGTACCCGGTGCGCATCGCATTCAAGACGAACGACCCCCGCTTGGGGGGTGGCCGCAGTTTCGGCGGCTCAAATCGAGCTCGTCCGATCAGAGCTCTTGGCTCGAGAGCGCCTCGGCGGCCTGTCCCAGATTGTCGTCGCCGTAGAAGAGCTGATCTCCGACTGCCACGGTGGGAACCCCTCTCACCCCGCGGTCGTAGGCCTCCGCGGTGGCCCGCTTCAGCTGGTCCTTCACCGACTGGGTTTCGAGCGCCTTGAGCACGGCGTTGGGATGCAGCTCGCAGGCGGCGGCAGCCATGAGCACGAACTCGATCTGGGACAGGTCCTTGCCACCCGCGAAGGCCTGACGGAAGGCGGCCAGGGAGAACGCCACAGCCCTGCCGGTGTGGGCGGCGAAGGTGGCCACGCGCATCGCCTTGAGGGTGTTGCCCGGCCATGGGTCGGGCCAGCGAACGGGCATCAGGCCGTACTCGGCGGCCCGGCGTTCGATCTCGCCCATGCCCTCATCGCGCCTGTCGGTGTTGGCCCACGATCCGCCGCCCGTCTGCTGCCAGATGCCTCCGAGCAGAATCGGTTGCCACACGGGTATCTCGGCCAGCGTCTGGTTGATCCGCTCGGCGGTCAGGTACGCGTACGGCGAGCCCAGGTCGTAGTAGAAGACGGGGCGCGAGGGCACCCCTGGAGCGTAGAGCGGCCTAGCGCAGCCTCAGCTTGGTGCCGGTCAGGATCACGTCGGGGTCGCCGCTGGCGATGCGGTCGCGGTTGAGGTGCCACAGGCGAGCGACCGAGAGCGCGATGCTCGCGGTCGACGCATCGGGACCGGCAAGTTGCTGGGCGATCGACCAGAGGGACTCGCCGGGACGGACGGTGTGGAAGCGGGCCGGGCGAGAGGGTTGAGCGACGCCGACGTCGGCGACCGGCTTGGCCATGACCTCGCTGCCATCGGTGCCGCCCTTGAAGCCGCCCGATGTGGGACTGCCGGAGGAATCCGGTACGGTCGAGGCCGGATCGTCGCGGCGACTGACCGCGACGACAGCGTGCGCCTCGAGCCTCTGGATCTCCGAGGCTGGGTCGGCGTGCGGTTCGCGCCCCAGGCTTTGGGCTCCGGGTGGCGGAGCCGGCCGGTCGGCAGGGGACTCGCTGGATTCGGGCGGACGCTCGATGTTGAAGCCGGGGTCGGCCGGCGCTGCGGGGGGCGATCCCTCGATGGGCGGGACAGCGTCCTCGGGGCCCGGGGCCGCGTCGGGTTCCGCCGGCGCCGCCCGCACATCGGGGTCGTCGAGCGGCTCGCTCTCGAGCGGACCAGCGTCGGGCGACTCCGCACCCGGCGCCCCGGATGGCGGCGGGCCGGTGTCGAAGGGGAGCGCGGTGTCGCCGCCCGGATCGAAGCTCGGCGAATCGACATCCGGCTGCTGCCCGGGCGCGCCTGCTCCCTCCTCGGCGGAATCAGGCTCGGACGCGATGGCGGCCCCGGGCATGACGGCGATGAGGGCGGCCAGCGCGCTGCCGAGCGGCTTCACGGTGCGGTTGCGGCCGGGGGCGCTGGACTTGCGGGGGTCGGGGTCGGGTGGGGGGCCGGTCACGCTGCCTGGGCTAGTTGAGGGGGTCCGTGACGCAGCGGAAGCGCTTGGCCCCGGCGACGTTGTTCGAGGTCAACGCGACGCTGCCTACGGCATCCGTGACGTAGAGCACGTTCGACTCGACCCGGAATCGATGAGGGGTAGACCTCGCGCGTCAACTCTCCCCCTGCGGCAAGGCTGATCCCCGGCTCACCCAGGGCGGTCATTAGCTCGTCGTGATTCGGTAGGCGGCGGCCTGGGGTCGCCGTTCGTTCGACGCCCTCGCAGACGACTGCGGCCGAGCCGTAGGGCGCCGGTCCCCGGATAGTGGTCTCGACGCAGACGTCCGAGACCGGGACGGTGTTCTTGGGACAGCGGACAAGCAGACGGCCGGCAGTAACACCGTTGAGGCGGTCGGCGTTCTTGGCTCGTGGCACCCGGCTCAGCCGCGACTCCTTGATGCGGCTGCTGCCAAGCGTGTTCTTCTTGAGATCGCGTTGGGTGAGCGATCCATTGCGGACGTCGGCGCCGGTAATGGTCAGCGCCGCATAGGACGAGCCGCCCAGCGCGACGAAGAGCGCCAGGGTGGCCACTACGTTGGCGTATGTCAATCGTTGACGTATCGCTTTGCGCACCGGACTCCTCTTCCGGCTCTTGCAGGGAGGTAACCCAACTCGCGGGCGCGAGTCTCGCACTTGGCCAACACACCGGCGTATCTACGTCGGCGCGTCACCGACAGCGACCGCCACGGACTCGCACGCTAACGCGCTTGGTCTTCCCGGTTTGGAATGCATAGCCCGCTTCTGCCGGCAGCCGGGCGCGGAAGCGGTACCGAAGCAGCCCACAGGTGCGGCGGAAGGCGTAGCGGATGCTCCAGCTCCCGTCGCTGCCGGTGCGCGTGGTGCGAAATGTCTGCCAGCGGCCCGAGAGCACTACCTGCAACTCCACGAGCTTGCCCGCGGGCGGTGTGGGCAACGAGCGAACCTTTCCCGCGAACCGAACGGTTTGGCCGTTCCGCAGGCGTCGCGGGGTGGCGCGGATCGTGGACGCCGCTGAGGTCAACAGCGAGACGTCGCTCTGCGCGGGGAGCATCACCGGCGTCCCGCGGTAAGCGAAGCGGAGCGTCCGGGTTGCATCCGCGCTGGCGCGATAGGTGAAGCGGCCCTCCTGATCCGTCGTCACGGTGCCCACGAGCTGTGCCGGCGCGCCCGGACTCCCCGAGAGGACGTAGACCTGGGCCCCGGGCACCGGTTGTCCGTCCCGGTTGGCCAGCCGGCCGCCCAAGATGACGGGTTCGCCGTAGCGGACCCGCGCCTGCCGTTGGAGCTCGACGACGCGTCGTCTCACGGTTCGGCGCTTTCCGTGTCGTTTGACCTTGTGACGGACCGTCCGTTTGACAACGACGCCGGCTTCAAGGGCAGTGGGAATCCGGACGGGAAGAGTGAGCGTCATCGGCTGTCCGTTCGCTCGCGCCAAGGTGCTGTTCTGGTTGGACGCCCGATCACGCGCAGTGGCGCGCAGGGAGTAGACACCGGCGGGCAGGAGAGCATCGTCCAGGCGGGCAACGAGCCTGCTGCCCTGGATCTGGGTAGCGAGCGTTTGCCACGTGCCGGATCCCTGGCGGCTCAGTTCGATCTGGCCGCTGGCGAGGCCTGAGATCCCGTCGGTCACCGCCACGGAGATGCGGGTGGGATCCGACGGCGCCGATTCCTCGAAGGCGAGCTTCGGTGGTTCGGGATCGAAGCGGAGGGTGACCGGCACCGATGCGTTCGCCGGCTCCTGGTTGGTCGCGGCGTCCTCACGCCAGACCTTGACCTGCCATTCGCCGGGCCCCGGCACGGTCAGTGCCGGCAAGCTGGCGATGCCGGCTCCCGGACGCCTGGCCTGCACGCATCCGCTGCCGTTCACGCGACATATGCGGTAGTGCGCAGCGACGATTGGAGCGCGGTCGCCTTCAGCCGGATTGGCCCAAGTCAGGTCGAACGCGTTCTGGTTTCGCCAGGCTTCACCTCCCGCGAGGTTCACTGGAACCGCACCCGGCGCGGTGTTGTCGACGCGAATCGTGGTCGGGCTGGAGGCGCCAACGTTGTTCGCCGCGTCGACCGCGTCGACGGCGAGCGGCTGTGATCCGTCCGCTAGCTGGGTCGGTGTCGACGGCGATTGCGCCCGTGCCACTGGTGCAGGGCACCCTCGCGGCGTAGTCGCAAGCCCGAGTGTGTTCGCCATAGCGGAGGCCCGCCGACAAGAGCCCGCGCAGCTTTCACCCCCACGTTGTCCAGCGCCGCATAGTTGACCGACTGCATCCCCTTCACCCACCGTCCCTGCGTGAAGGCGTTGTTCTGGATGATCCGCACGGCGGGGCGGCTCACGTCCACCACCGTTGCCTGGGCCTTGAACGTCCGGATGTAGTTCAGGCCTCGGCTCGAGCAGTGCGGGACCTTGCGCTTGCCCACGCAGACGACGCGCTGGACGATCTTGGTGGCTCCGCCGATGTTGTACGTGCGTGGCCGGGGCCAGCCCGCTGCCTGTGCGTAGCCGATGCGTGGGCAGCGCCGGTTGGCTCTGACGTTCTTGATCGGAGTTGGCGGGCCGTCGGGCCGGCTCGCCCACAGTTGCAGGGCGTAGCGGCAGTCACGCCGTCGCGCCTGCCCCGACCAGACGAGGCGCGAGAAGCGCGTGCCCGGCGGCGCGTACATGACGAAGCCGGAGCGTGCCCCTCTCGCCACGCGACCTGGGCGGGGCACGTTGGAGCTGACGAGTCCACGCAGGCCGGACCCCTGTGGATCGCACGCCCGCTTCCACATCATCCCGCGAGTCGCGAAGTTGTCGAACGCCTGAGTGGAGAAGTTGCCGGAGTCCGCCAGACAGCTGTTGATCGGGTACTCACTTGCGTGTGCGACGACCGGCAGGCAGAGCAAGGCGAGCAGCGCCGACGCACCCGGGAGGACCGCACAGATCAAGCGAGCAGCAGGGCTGATGGTCATGGCCGTATGAAGGGCAGGGGGAGAAAAGTTCGCCCCCTGGCCCTAAAAGGGGGCAGGAGCATATTCCGGCGCAAACAGCGCTCGAATGGGGCAGGCAGACGACCGCGTCGAAGATTCCCGCACGTTGCGGGGTTATCGGGTCGGGAGCATCAACCCCGGGCGAGGCGCCGGCGCGGCGCTCAGCCGTGAATCAGCCAGCCATCCGTCGCCCGCGCCGCCTCCATGACGGTCTCCGCGAACGCCGGATGCGGGTGGATCGTGCGCGCCACCTCGGGGTAGCCCCCCTCGAGCTCGCGGGCGTTCACCAGCTCCTGGATCAGGTCGGCCGCCTTGACCGAGCAGATGTGGCCGCCCAGGATCTCGCCGTACTTCTTGTCGCCCACGATCTTGACCAGGCCGCCGCGATCGCCGTAGACGGTGGGCGCTCCCACGGCGCCCATGGGGACCTTGCCGACGGTCACGTCGTAGCCCTGGTCGCGCGCCTCCTTCTCAGTGAGACCGAAGGAAGCGACCTGCGGATGGCAGAACGTGACCGCTGGAATGTATGAGTAGTCGATCGGATGAGGATCCCCACCCGCGGCATCCTCCACGGCGATGATGCCCTCGTCAGACGCCTTGTGGGCCAGCGCCGGTCCGGGCACCATGTCGCCGATCGCCCACACGCCGTCCAAGGACGTGCGCAGCAGGCCGTCGACCTTGATCAGGCCGCGGTCGTCGACCTCCACGCCGGCCTCCTCCAGCCCGAGACCCTCCACGTCGGGTGCGCGGCCGGCGGCGATGACCAGATAATCGAAATCCTCAGAAGTCCCGTTGAACGTCACCGACACGCCGGAGTCCGAAGCCGACGCGCCCTCCACCGAGGCGCCGGTCTCGATGCGCACGTTCTGCTTCTTGATCTCGCGCGCGCAGGCCTTCGCGATGTCCTCGTCCTCCAAGGGCAGGATCTGCGGCAGCGCCTCGAGCAGCAGCACCTCGGTGCCGAGCCGCCCGAACGCCGACGCTATCTCGGTGCCCGACGCCCCCGCGCCGATCACGCACAGCCGCGATGGCTGCTCGTCCAGGAGCCACATCCCGGCGGTGTCGAGAATCCGCTTGCCGAACTGCAGGTCGAGCAGCGGCTTGGCCACCGAGCCGCAAGCGAGGATCACCCGGTCGGTCTCGATCTCGGTGCCGTCGAACTGGCCGCCGATCTTCACGTTGGCGTCGTCGGTGACCGAGCCGAAGCCGTCGATGTAGTCGATCTTGTTCTTGTCGAACAGCATGCTCACCCCGCCGGTGAGCGTCTTGACCACCTTGTCGCGGTGCTTGGTCGCCCCCGCAAAATCGACTGACGAGCCGTCGACCTTGATCCCGAACGCGTCCGCGTGCTGGACCTCCTGGTAGACCTCGGCCACGCGCAGAATCGCCTTCGCCGGGATGCACGCCTCGTTCAGGCAGCGCCCGCCGACGTTGCCCTTCTCCACCACGGCGGTCTTCAGCCCGAGCTGGGCAGCCCGAATTGCGGCGACGTACCCGCCCGGGCCCGACCCGATCACCATGCAGTCGTACTTGCTCTCCGCCATAGGGCGACGAGGGTACCTACTGGCCGGAGGAGCCCGGGCGCTCGGGCATCTGGATGCGGGCCATGGACTTGACCAGGAACCAGAAGAGCACGCCGGCGGCCACGACGATCAGAACGAGCAGGAGCGCGGCGCCGATCGAGGTCGCGGTTATCAGGCCCAGGCAGGCGAAGATGATCGTGATGGCCAGAAGGGTCTGCATGCCGAGCACCGCCCAGTAGCGCGCCTTCCACATTCCGTACGCCACGAGCGCGAGCACGGCCGCCACGAGCAGGCTGCCGAGCAGGGCCTGACTGTCGTCCGAGCCAGTGGCGCCGTCCCATCCGGCGATCGTGGCGATCACGTTCGCGAGCGCCAGCAGCGCCGCCGCGATCGCCCCGACGGTCACCGGCGTCGGCCTTTCCCCCGGCCGCAGTGGCTTGAGCGAGCGCCGCACCGCCTCGTCCTTGGCGCGGCCGCGAGCGTAGCCGCGCGCCGGCTGCGGCTCCTCGGCGCCGGCCGGCGGGGAAGACCGGGCGGTCTCCGAACGTGGCGTTCCCCGCTTGCGGCTCGTCCGACTCTCGTCCACTTCCAGCACGTTAGCTGCGCATCGATCCCTAGGCTGCCGGGTTCTATGCCGGCTGTGAACCGTTTCGCGATCTCGGCCGCGCTTGCCGTGTTGACCCTTCTCGCCTCGGCCGGCCCGGCCTCGGCGCGCGTGCCCGGCAGCTTCTTCGGAATGGTCTGGGATCGCGGGGTCACGAGGGCCCCGGCGTCGGACCAGGAGCAGCAGTGGGCGCTCATGCAGCAGTCGGGAGTAAGGACCGTGCGCACGGTGTTTCGCTGGGCCGCGGTGGAGCCCGTGGCCGGCGGCCCGCTCGACTGGTCGTCCACGGACCCGCTCGTGGGCTACGCGGCCGCGAACAAGATCGAGCTTCTCCCCGTGGTGCTCGGAGCGCCGGGCTGGGCGGCGGTCGGGCCGCCGGCGTACGGAGCGACCCCCGAGCGTGTGGGTGACTATGCGGCCTTCATGCGCGAGCTGGTGATGCGCTACGGCCCGGCGGGGACCTTCTGGGCGGAGAACCCGCAGCTGCCCCGCCGCCCGCTACGCACCTGGCAGATCTGGAACGAGCCGCATCTCGACTTCTACTGGAACGTGCTGGACCGCGGGCGAAACGCCTGGGTGCGCGAGTACCCCCGCCTTCTGAAGGCCGCGACACCCGCGATCAAGGCGGCCGACCCGGGCGCCACCGTTGTGCTGGCCGGGCTGGCGGACTTCGCCTGGAGGCACCTGACGCGTCTGAATCGCCGTGGCATCCGCGGGAGCTTCGATGTCGCCGCGATCAACCTGTTCACCTCCACGCCGCGCCGCGTCCTGAAGGGAATTCGCCTGTTCCGCCGGGCCATGGTGCGCGGGGGCGAGTCCCGGCGCCCCGTATGGCTCACCGAGACCACCTGGCCGGCCGCCCGGGGCCGGGTGGCCGTGCCGAAGACGTCCTGGCAGCGCGGCTGGTACACCACCGACACCGGCATGGCCCGGCGGCTGCGCAGCTTCTACACGCTGGCCGCGAGACGCCGGCGGGCCCTCCGGCTCCAGCGCGTGTACTGGTACACCTGGGCCTCGGCCTACGGCGACGGCGATCTCTTCGACTACTCGGGTCTCGTCAAGTACACGGCCGCCGGCGTGACTGAGCGCCCCGCACTCGCCGCCTACGCCCGCATCGCCCGCGGCAACTAGCCGCCCTCGGGCAGCGCGCCCGACAGGTCAGAGGCCGCCGCGCCCGGGTCGCCGGCATCGCGGATGGCACGCACCACGACGATGCGACGCGCGCCGGCGGCCACCACCTGACGCACGTTGTCCCGGTCGATCCCGCCGATCGCGAACCACGGGGTCTCGCCGCCGCGCTGCGCGGCATGGCGCACGTAGTCGAGCCCAGCCGCCGGCCGTCCCTCCTTCGTCGGCGTGGCCCATACCGGGCCGACGCTGAGCTGATCGGCATCCGACAGCAGCGCGGCGTCGAATTGGCCGGGGGAATGAGTGGAGAGGCCGATCAGCATCTGCGGGCCCACCAGGTCGCGCACCTCGGAGACCGCCTGGTCGTGCTGGCCAACGTGCACGCCGTCCGCCTCGCATTCGACTGCCAGGTCGGGCCGGTCGTTCAGCCAGAACAGCGCGCCGTGCTCGTGGCAGACGGCCCGGAAGCGGGCCGCCGCGCTGAGTATCGAGTCGTCGCCGGCGTCCTTGTCGCGCAGCTGGACCATGTCGACCCCGCCGCGCAGGGCCGCGGGGAGCACATGCTCCGCCGCGGCCTCGACGACTAGGTAGAGACGTGCCCCGCGCAGCCGCTCACGGGCATCGGCGAGCGGCACCGGCACCGGCAGCCGTCAGCCGACGCTCGGATTCGGCTTCGCCGGGGGCACGGTGATCGCGCGTCCCGGCCGCTTGACCTTGCCTCGGTTCTTGCGGTACCAGCGCTGCAACGCCTTGTACTGCGACAGCCGCTTGCCCCTCTGAGTCACGAGCCCGGTGTTGAACGTCGAGCTGGATCCGCGCGGAAGCACCGCCAGCAGATACTGCAGCTGGCTCCGCACGCGCCCGTTCTTCAGCGCTATGGAGTAGGCCTGCTGGAGATAGCGAGCGCGCTGCTTGCTCTTCAGGGCTCGCTTGCCCGAGGCGAAGTAGCCGTACTCGGTCAGATAGACCGGCATGCGTCCGCCCCGAGGCGTGCGGAGAGCGCCGGAGCGGCGCAGTCTGTCGAGCGTCTTCGTGAGGCGCGACAGCGTCCCGATCGTGACGTTGTCGGAGCCCGGGTACTTGAACTTCGGCGAATGGAGGAAGTCATAGGGATGGTGCGCGTAGCCATCGGCCTTCAGCTTGGGACAGGAGCGCTTGCGCTTGTACCGCTTGTCCACGCACGCCACCTTGCGCAGGAAGGCCAGCGGCGCAGTGGACAGGCCGCGGCGCTCGTAGGGGCTCGTCTCGCCGATCAGCACCTTGGCCTTGGGGTCGGCCTTCTTGATAGCGCCATACCCGCGGACGTACAGGCTGCGGTAGATCGCCGGAGCGGCCTTCAGCGGGCCGAGCCAGGTCTTCCAGTTCGGCTCGTTCCAGATGCTGTAGCGGTCGACGCGTCCTGCGAAGTGCTCGGCCACCACACCCGTCCACTTGCCGTACTCGCGGGTGCTCGGCTTGTACCACGCGCCCTTCTCGGGATTCTTCTTGCGCGAGTTCGCCCAGCGCGGCGCCGGACCGGAGAGCGAGAGGTGCACGCGGATCCCGTTCTTGGCCGCTCGGTCGATCAGTGAATCGATCTGGCTGAACTGGTAGTTCACGACCTTCGGCTTGCGGCGTGCCCGGTACTGCTTCGAGTACATCGTGTAGGCCCAGAGCAGGTTCACTCGGATGCGGGTCACGCCGAGTGCCCTGGCGTACTTGAAGGGCTTGTCGCCCTTCCAGCGCGAGTTGCCCCGCACGAAGATGCTGTCGTCCTGGATAGCGAGCTCCATGCCGCGGGCAGCCTTCGCCTCGGTGGTCGCGACGACCAGGCCGGCGCTCAGCACCGTGGCGGCGATCGCGAGAGCGACGAGCACGGCTCGGACAGGTCGAAACGAGACAGCGGTCACAGTGGTGATCTCTCCTTGGGGACGAATCCGGTGGACTTCGAGGTCAGGGGGCGACGGGCTTCTTGACGCGAGTCCGGTCGCCCACCGTAACCCGGTAGGTGCGGCGGTAGGCGCCCCTCGCACGGAAGATCCGCCGGAAGTAGCCGGCGCTGTTCAGTGACGCGGAGCCGAGCGAACGGTAGCGGCCGCCGGGCGCCTTGGACTCGATCTTCGCTGCACCGCTGGAGGCGGAGCGCCGGCCACCGAACACCTCGACGGCATTGCGGCCGAGCGAGCGCACGAACACGGGCATGCGGAAGGCGGAATAGACGCCCCGCTTGGCGCGGCCGTTCGCAAAGCGCAGGCCGGACTGCCATGCGGAATTGTCGCGCAGCGTGTACTGCGAGTAGCTGGCCACCCTGCTGTTGCGGAAGGCGATCCACTCGCTCAGGTCCATGAGGCCGGGCGCGCGCCGCAGCGGCGTGGCGTTGGGATCGGGCGGCCGGGTCTGATAGCCGAACTCCGTGATCCAAATCTTCGTGCGCCGGCGCAGCTTGCCCCTTCGTGCCAGCGCGTCGAGAGTGCGCCGAACCCGCGACAGCTGGCCGATGGCCGCATCGTCACGGACCTCGTTCACGCTCGGGTCCCTTGGCCAGCGTGTACGGGTGATAGGCGAACCCCGAAGTGGGAAGGCGCCCGACCTTGCGGCACTTGCGCTTGCGCGCGGCTGCTCCGCGGTACTGGCGGTAGTGGCTGTTGAGGCAGAACATCTCGCGTAGGAACTCGAGTGGGCGCACCTTGCGCCGGTCCGTGCCGCCTCGCGGCATCAGCTCGCCGAAGAGGATGGTGTCGCCCCGGTGCCCGCTCGCCTTGAGTCCGCCGTAGCCGGCCAGGTAGAGCCCGCGGTAGATCGACGGCGACAGCGGGATGCGCTTGGCGCTGCGCTGGGGAGCCAGCCAGGAGTAGAGATTGGGCTCGTTCCAAAGCGACCACAGGTCGACGTCGGCGTAGTGAAGCCCGGCCGCCGTGGCAAAGCGACGGAACTCCTTCGCGCTCGGACGGTAGGTGCCGGGCCGGCCGCGGCGCTTGGCGGCCCATCGGGGCGCGCGGCCGGTGATGCTGACGTAGGGACGCATGCCCCGGTTGATGATCGCCTGGACGATGGTGTCGTAGGCGCCCCAGGAGTAGTCGGCGGGGTCGGCGCCGTCGAAGCCGCGCGGCTTGCGCCTGCCTCGGGGAGCCACCAGGTCCCAGGTGAGGTTGACCTTCACGACGTCGGTGCCCAGGGAGTCGAACTCGTCCAGGGTCCGCGTGGTGTCGTTGAACAGCTGCGCGTCGTCCTGCATGATCAGGACCTGCCGCGACGAGGCCTCGGCCGCGGAGGCGGTGACGGCCGCAGCGAGCAGCATGACGATGACGGGAAGCAGTCGTTTCATGGCGAAGAGGTGAGCGGCGGATCGGGTGACGTGCGCTCTAGGGTTCCCAAAGGAACACGGCACCCGCTTCCGGAGTTGCGGTGCCGCGAGGGATGAATGGTTAGCAGATAGCTCACGGGCGGGTCGGACTTTGCGCGCTTCACATGCGGTCCTCGGCCCCTGGTACCGTGCCGACCAACCTTGCTGAGAGTGAGCCAGATTTGAGCATTGGGGCTTCCATCTTCCTGATCGCCGCGGGCGCCATCCTGCGCTATGCGGTCACCGCCGAGGTCTCCGGCGTCGAGCTGCAGACCGTCGGGTTGATCCTCATGGTCGTCGGCATCATCGGCCTGGTGATCTCGCTGGCGGTGATCTTCCTGCAGGACAACAACAAGCCTCGGCCGCCCGCGGACGACCCGACGCGTCGCTACTAGTACCGGCGCGCCGGGTACCATTCACCCCACGACACGGGAGCTCGGGGACACCGGGCTGAGAGGGCGGCTGCGGCGCCGCCGACCGTCGAACCTGACCCGGGTAATGCCGGTGGAGGAAGGGGAGATGCAGAAGCCGCCTAAGAGAGATCCAGTGCTCGTGCGCACCGCGCGCTCGCACTCACGCTACGACGCCGTAGTCATCGGCGCGGGCCTGATCGGGCTTTCCTGTGCGTGGCGGGCGAAGCGCCGCGGGCTGTCGGTGCTCGTGATCGATCGCGCGGACGAGCCGGGTGCCGAGACCTCGAGCGTCGCCGCCGGCATGCTGGCTCCGGTGACAGAGGCCAACTTCGGCGAGGAGGACTCGCTCGGGGTCAACCTCGCCGGCCGCGAGCGCTGGCGCGCGTTCGCGGCGGAGCTCGAGGAGGTCACCGGCCTGCCCACGGGCTATCGCGAGAACGGCGCCCTCGTGGTGGCCGCCGACCGTGACGACGTCGAGGAGCTGCGGCGCCTGCACGACTTCCAGCGCTCGCTCGGCCTCGACGCCGAGTGGCTCACACCCTCGCGCTGCAGGGAGCTCGAGCCCGGCCTGTCGCCGCGAGTGAGCGGCGGCATTCTCGCGCCCCAGGACGGCCAGGCCGATCCGCGCGCGGTGAGCCGCGCCCTTGCTGCCGCGGCGGGCGAGCTGGCGCTCAGGACGGACGTCCTCGAGGTCGAGCACGACGGGAGCCGGGTCACCGGGGTGCGCACCGCCGGGGGCACCGTCGGCTGCGACCAGGTCGTGGTGGCGGCGGGTCCCTGGAGCGCAGCGCTCGCCCCGAACGGTGCCGGCCCTCCCGTTCGGCCGGTCAAGGGACAGATCCTCGACCTGCGGGTGCGCGGCGATGCGCCCGCTCCGCTGCGCCACGTGGTGCGGACGCCGCGCTGCTACCTGCTCGCTCGCGGCGACGGCCGGGTGGTGCTGGGCGCCACGGTGGAGGAGCAGGGCTTCGACACCGCCGTGACCGCCGACGGCGTGTTCCGTCTGCTCGAGGCCGCCTGGGAGGTGCTGCCCGAGGTGGGCGAGCTCGAGCTGGTGGAGGCCCGGGCCGGACTGCGGCCGGGCACGCCCGACAACGCGCCGGTGGTGGGGCGCGACGAGAACCTCGAGGGCCTCATCTGGGCGACCGGCCACTGGCGCAACGGGGTGCTGCTCGCGCCGTTGACCGGCGACTGCGTGGCCGGGCTCCTGAGCGGCGACGAGCCGGCCCCCGAGCTGGCCGGGCTGGCGCCCGGGCGCTTCGCGGCCGCGGAGGCGCGGGCGTGACCGCGGTGCTGCTCAACGGCGAGACGCGCGATCTTCCCGAGGGTGCGACCGTGGAGTCCGCCGTCGTCGCGGCCGGCGCGCCCGGCAACGGTCGCGGCGTGGCGGTGGCCGTGGACGGCGAGGTCGTGCCGCAGGGCGCCTGGGCCAGCACGGATCTGAGCGAGGGTCAGCACGTGGAGGTCCTACACGCTGTGCAGGGCGGCTGCTGATGCTGACCATCGCCGACCGTGAGTTCCGCTCCAGGCTGATTCTCGGCACCGGCGGCTTTCGCAATCTCGAGGTGATGGCGGAGGCGGCCCGAGCTTCGGGCGCCGAGCTGGCCACGGTGGCGATGCGCCGGGTGGATCCGAGCGCCCGCGGCTCGATCGTGGAGGTGCTGGACGATGCCGGACTCGAGGTGCTCCCCAACACCGCCGGCTGCTTCACCGCGCGTGAGGCCGTGACCACGGCCCGGCTGGCTCGCGAGGCGCTCGAGACCGACTGGGTGAAGCTCGAGGTGATCGGCGACGACCGCACCTTGCTGCCCGATCCGGCCGAGCTGCTCGTGGCCGCGGAGCAGCTCGTTTCCGAGGGCTTCACGGTGCTTCCCTACACCAACGACGACCCCGTCCTCGCCCGCCGCCTCGAGGATGCCGGCTGCGCTGCGGTGATGCCGCTGGGCTCGCCGATCGGCAGCGGCATGGGGATCAACAACGTCTACAACCTGCGCCTGATCATCGAGAGCGCACGGGCGCCCGTGGTCCTGGACGCCGGCATCGGCACCGCATCGGATGCCGCGCTCGCGATGGAGATGGGCTGCGACGCCGTGCTGCTCGCCAGCGCCATCTCACGGGCCGCCGACCCCGTGGCCATGGCCACGGCGATGCGCAAGGCGGTGGAGGCGGGCATCGAGGCGCGCGAGGCCGGCCGCATTCCCCGGCGCCACTACGCGCAGGCCTCCTCGCCCGAAGAGGGCGTGGCCGAGCTGCAGCGGTGAGCGAAGAGCTCGAGCGCCACGCGGTCAACGAGCTCGCCGACCGCTGGCGGGCCGGCTGGCAGGGCGGCGGCTTCGAAAGCTGCTGCACGCCCGACGTCTCCTACGAGGATCCCGTGGCCAAGGACCTGCTGCGCGGAGTGGACGCCCTGGACCGCCACGCCGCCTCCCTGCGGCTCGCCTTCCCCGATCTGAGAATCGAGAGCACCGCGCCGCCGATCCTGGGGGGAAACCATGCATGCTTTCCGTGGAAGGCGCTGGGCACGCACCGCGGCGATCTCGGCCAGCTGCTGCCGGCGAGCGACCGCTTCGTGACGCTGCACGGGATCCACTACATCGAGCTCGACGACGGAGCGGTCCGCCGCGCCCGCGGGTTCTTCGATCTCTACGACGCCGCGACCCAGCTCGGCCTGCTCCCCACCCGGGGTGGGATGGGCGAGGCCGCGATGCTGCTGATTCGAGGCTTCGGCGTGCGCCGCCGAGGCCTATTTGACGGTGATGGTCCCCGCCATGCCGGGTGCGTGCACGCGGCAGATGTAGTCGTAGGTGCCCGGCTTCTTCAGCGTCAGCTTGTAGGTGTCGCCTTCGTTCATCCCGCCCTGGGGACCGGACTCGAAGTCGGGGCCGGGCCCCTTGTCCTTCTTGACGTCGTGCGGCACCGCTTCGTCGTTGCGGAAGGTGATGGTGTCGCCGGCCTTGACAGTGATCTGGCTCGGCTGGAACTGGATGTTCTTCATCGTCACTGTCTTGGCACCGCCACCGCCGCCCTCATCGGCGGTCGCTCCTCCGCTCTCGCCGCCGCCCGCCGGCTCCTGAGTGCTCGCGCCGCCGTCGTCGCCGCCCGAATCGTCGTCGTCGCCTCCGCAACCGGCAATCACGACGCCGAGCGCAACACAGGCGAGAATCAAGGCGAGCCACTTCTTCATCGAGTCCTCCAAGTTTGCGGCGGGGCCGGAGCGAACTGTAGCTGGGAGACCTCCGGCGGCCCCCATCTATTCCGTCGTCAACAACTCCAGCAGCGCCTTCTGGCTGTGCAGGCGATTTTCGGCCTGGTCCCAGACCGCCGAGCGGTCGCCGTACAGGAGCTCCTCGGTGATCTCCTCGCCCGGATGGGCGGGCAGGCAGTGCAGCACGATCGCGTCGTCGCGTGCGTGGGCCATGAGCTCGTCGTCGATCCGGTAGGGGGCGAGGAGCGAGCGGCGGCGCTCCGCGTCTTCCTCGTCGCCCATGCTCACCCACACGTCGGTGTAGACGGCATGCGCGTTGCGCACCGCCTCGGCCGGCTCGACTCGCGGGACCTCCGGGAGCGACAGCTCGGGCGGGGTGGCCATGGCCACCTCCACGCCGGCGATGCGACCCGCGACCAACAGCGACCGCGCCATGTTGTTGCCGTCGCCGACGTAGGCGATCCGCAGGCCCTCGAGCGTGCCGAAGCGCTCGAGGAGCGTCATCAGGTCGGCCAGCGCCTGGCACGGGTGATGCTCCTCGGTGAGCATGTTGATCACCGGCACTCCCGACCAGCGCGCCAGCGCCTCGACCGTCGCGTGCGGTCCTGTGCGGACGGCCATGGCGTGCACCATGCGCGAGAGCACGAGCGCGGTGTCGCGCGGCGACTCGCCGCGCGCGAGCTGAAGCTCTCCCTGGCGCAGCACGACCGGGTGGCCGCCCAGCTCGTTCACCCCCGTCTCGAACGACACCCGAGTGCGGGTGGACGGCTTGTCGAAGACGAGCGCCACGCTCTTTCCCTGAAGCGCGCGGGACCCCAGGCGGTCGGCCTTCAGCTCGATCGCGCGCTCGAGCAGCGCACGCTGCTCCGCGGTTGTGAGCTCGTCACCTGTTAGGAAGTGCCTCGGCAATGCGATTCCTCAGCTGGAACCTCTACCACGGCCGCGACCATCCGCCTGACCCGGCCCTGTTCACGCTGCGCTCGCGACTGTTCGGACGCACAGAGCGCAACGCGACCCACGTGCAGGTCAACCGTCCGCTGCTCCACGAGTTCGCGGAGCTGCTCGACGGCCTGGAGTGGGACGTGGCGCTGCTGCAGGAGGCCCCGCCGCGCTGGTTCGCCGAGCTGGCCCGGCGCACGCGCTCGAGCGGTGTCCTGGTGCGGACCTCGCGCAACCTGCCCGGACCGCTCGAAGCCGTGCAGCGGCTGCTGGCGAACGTCAACCCCGACCTGATCGCCTCCTCGGAGGGCGGCTCGAATCAGATCCTGGTGCGGCACCCGGGGCGGGTGATCGATCACCGGCGTCTGACGCTTGCCCGGCGCCCCGAGCAGCGCCGCATGCACTGGGCTTGGCTCGAGCTGCCGGAGGGAAGGGTCTGCGTCGCCAACCTGCACGCGTCGGCGGGCCGCCCCGAGCGGGCCTCCGCGGAGGTGGTGCGGGCGGCCGAGCGGGCGGTGGCCTGGTCGGGCGACCAGCCGCTCGTGTTCGGCGGCGACTTCAACGTCCGCCCGGCCCGCAACCCGGAGCCGTTTGCGACGTTGCAAGAGCGCTTCGGCCTGGCCGAGTTCACCGCCCCGGACGCCATCGATCACCTGCTGGCTCGCGGCCTCGAGGTGGTGGAGCAGCCGCGCCGGCTGGCGGCTGAGCGACGCGAGTTGATCGAGCCCGGCGGCCTGCGCCTGCGCCTCTCCGATCACGCTCCCGTGGCCGCAGCGTTCCGGTTGCCCAGGTGAGATAGTCGTAGGTGCGCGCCTACGAGCGCCGTCACGGCAAGCGCAAGGGCGTGCTGAACGCGATCGAGTCCAAGCTCAAGTAGCTGCGACCATAGGACGCCGTGGAAGGCGTCCAGACGACACGCACTCGCCCGCGCTCCGGCGATGAGCTGGAGCTGCGCATCCACGCCCTTGCCCATGGCGGAGCTGGCGTGGCCCGCACCGACGGCTACGTCGTGTTCGTGCGCGGCGCCGTGCCCGGGGACCGGGTGCGTGCGCGGATCGTCAAGTCCAAGCGCTCTTTCGGCGAGGCCGAGACGGTGGAGCTGCTCGAGCCGAGCCCCGATCGCATCGAGCCCGCGGCGGCGCACCCGGGGGCGCCCTGGCAGGTGCTGCCCTACGAGCGCCAGCTCGCCGAGAAGGAGGCGCAGGTGCGCGACGCCCTCGAGCGGATTGGCCGCTTCGAGGAGCCGCCGGTAGAGGCGATCGTCCCCGCCGTGGAGCAGTGGCGCTACCGCAACAAGCTCGAGTACTCGTTCGGCACCAGCGGCGAGGACGAGGAGCTCGTTCTCGGCTTCCACCGTCCCGGGCGCTGGGACGCCATCGACGACGTGACACAGGACATCCTCGCCTCCGAGCGCGTGGACGAGCTGCGCGAGACGGTCAAGGCCTGGTGCCGCGACGAGGGCCTCTCGACCTGGGACCGGCGCGCCCAGACCGGCCTGCTGCGCAACCTGGTGGTGAGGGAGGGCCGGCGCACCGGCCAGCTCCAGGCCCGCATCGTCACGAGTCCCGGAACGAGCTTCGACGTGGACGCACTGGCCGCCCTGACGCCCGCCGACTCGTTCCTGTGGACGCGGGCCGCGGGCGTGGCGGAGACCACCCGCGATGGCGACACCCAGATCGTGAAGGGCGAGGCCGCACTCCTGGAGGAGCTCGCCGGCCTGCGTCTGCGCATCTCACCCGACGCGTTCTTTCAGACCAACACCGAGATGGCCGAGCGGCTCTACGCCTCGGCTGTGGAGCTGGCCGGGTTGTCAGGGCGCGAGACGGTGCTCGATCTCTTCTGCGGGATTGGGACGATCGCCCTCGTCCTCGCGCTGGATGCGGGAGAGGTGTTCGGCGTGGAGATCGTGGAGGAGGCTGTGGCCGACGCGATCGAGAACGCCCGTCTCAACTCGATCGACAACGCGCACTTCTTCGCGGGCGATGTACGGCTCGCCATGCGGCCGCTGCTCGAGGAGTCCGGCCGCGCGGACGTGGTGGTCGTCGATCCGCCGCGCGCGGGCCTGTCCCAGAAGGTGGTGCGCCGGGTGCTCGAGGCGGACGCGAAGAAGATCGTCTACGTGTCCTGCAACCCCACCACGCTCGCCCCCAACGCGCGCCAGATGGCCGACGCGGGCTACGAGTTGAAGACGGTGCGTCCGGTGGACATGTTCCCGCAGACGCCGCACATCGAGTGCGTGGCGCTGCTCGAGCGCTGACCGCTCTCAGGCGCCGCCGCGCTCGTCGTCCAGCGCGACTTCCTCGCTCGCGTGCACCGAGCAGAGGAATGGGCCCTCGGTCTCCAGTGAGGCCGTGATCTCCTCCTTGGTGAGCACCGTGCCGCACTCGGCGCAGCGGCGCTCGATCACAGGCTCGACCCCTTCTCGTTCCTCGAGGTCCATGGCGCTTAGCTCTCGCTCCCCACGACGTGCGTGACCGGGAGCCCGGTGGCCGCCTCGGCCTTGCTCGGCAGATCGATCCGCAGCCACTTGGAGATCTTCAGCGGCAGTGTTGAGACGATCACCTCGTCGTACGCGTTGAAGTTGCATTCGTCCTGGATCGCGGCCAGCGCGTCGGGGTCGCCCACCTTCGCCGCGCCCACGTCGAGGCCCTCCTCGCGCAGTTCCTCCACGAACGCCAGGCGGTGCTCCTCGGCCTCGTCGCCGCCCGCGTGCATGTCCGCCGCCCAGGCCAGGCCGTGAGGGGTCGAGGGCACGAGCAGAGTGAACTCGCAGGGTCCGCGATCGCTGCGGCTGCGGAGCGCGTCGAGCAGCTCAGGCGACTCGGCCGTGCGGTTGGCCACGACCAGGACCTTCGCCCTGTCAGGCATGGTTGGGAGATTAGTCGGACGCTAGTACGGAGGGAAGTCCGCGTACCACTCGCCCAGCGCCCGGAACGCCGCCCAGAACTCGCGCTTGGCTTGCTCCTCGTCGAGGGAGCGGTCGATGTCGGGCACGAACAGTGCTTCGCACGCGGGCGTCAGGCGCTGGATCCGGCCCGGCTCGGCGTCCAGCTCGCGGCCCAGCGGCACGCCCAGGGCGTTGAGCTCCTCCAGCGCCTCGTGGCCCATCACCACGACGATGCGCGGCTGGACGATCGCCAGTTCGTCGAGCACGCGGGCGCGGCACTCGGGCGCCGAGTCGTCGGTGTCGTGCACCGGGCACTTGACGAACACGGTGCCGTAGACCGAGAGCGGATCGACCCCCAGGCGCTTGAAGCTCTTCATCAGCGCCGAGCCGGCGCGACCGTAGAAGGCCACGCCCTCTTCGATCTCGGAGGGCACGGGCGCGAACTTGAGCATGAAGATGTCGGCCTGGGGATGACCCGAGCCGAGCACCGGCATCAGGTTGCCGCGCGGGCAGTGCCGGCAGCCCTGGATCTCGCGGGTCAGGCCGTTGAGCTCCCTGATCGCCCGCTCGAGGTACTTCTCGCGGATCTCGTCGTCGGTAGCGGGCATCTGATCCGAGGGATTAGACGGATCGGCGGGCGCTCCTCTCCGGCGCATCACTTCTTGCCGCGCGTCTGGATGAACTTGAGCGCCTGCACGTAGAGCAGCGACTGCTTCTTGCGCACGATGTCGGCATCGCGCAGCGACTCGAGGAACTCCTCGGGGCCGTCGAAGTCGCGCATGCGGATCTTCACCGAGCCGAGCCCCTGGGCCACGTGGGAGTCCGATCCCGCCCCCGCCACGATCCGGTACTTGGCCGCAAAGCGGGCGGCCTCCTCGTTGAAGGCCGAGAAGGCCACGCGCGGGTTGAAGACCTCGATGGCATCGATGTCCTCCACCACGTCGAGCAGGTGCTCGTAGTCGGGCACGGAGTGCATGCGGTCGAACGGATGCGGGATGTAGACGAGGCCGCCCTGACGGCGGATCTCGGCGATCGTCTCCTGCAGAGTCATGCCGCGCGGGATCTTCTCCTCGATGAAGAGGCCGATCACCTCGCCCTGGTCCGCGGTCTTGACCTCCTCGGCCACGATCACCTTGATGCCGTTGGCGTGCTCGCGTGCGGCCAGCGCGCCCGAGACCTCGTTGTGATCGGTTATCGCGATGGCTCCGAGCCCGACCTTCTTGGCTGTGTCGAGCAGCGTGTGGACGGGCGTGGCGCAGTCCGGCGAATGGTCGGTGTGCATGTGCAGGTCCACGTGGATGAAGTCGCGCTCCGCGAGCCGCTCACGCACGGCGGGCCGCCCGTTCTGCTGGTGGCGGCGGGCCGCGATGCGCTCGTACAGCGCGTCATAGTCGGCCGCGACCCGGGACCACGTGAGCTCGTCATGGACGCGGGCGATACGTTCGTCGTAGCGGCCCACTAGCGCGGGGTCGGAGACGAGCCGCTCGAGCTGCGCCGCCAGCGTGAGCGCGTCGCGCGGCTCGAACAGCGGCCCGAGATCTCCCTCGCGCACGATCTCCTCGTACTGGGGAAGCCGAGACACCACCGGCACCGCACCGCCGGCCAGCGCGCGCAGGACGAGCTGGGGCGCGGGCGCAGCTCCGGTGGAGGCGGCCACGGCGATGGTGGCGCGGGCCAGATGCTGCGCCTCCGAGCCGTCGGCCGGCCCGGCCATACGCACCCGGTCGCGCAGGCGCCGGGGCAGGGACACAGCGGGCGCAGACGCCGGGTCGCGCATCCAGATCGTCGCCGTCCAGTCCGTGTCGACCGGCATGCGCCTCAGGGCGCGCACGAACAGACGCAGCGCGCCCCGCTCCTCCTCCGCCGAGAACACGATCTCCGGCGTCCCGTTGCTCGGCTCGGGGCGAGGAAGCAGGTCGGCGCCGGGCATGATGACCTCGTAGTCACCGGGGAAGTAGCGCTCGATCAGATCACGCGTGGCGGCGAAGCTGGTGGTGCGGCCGTCGAGCCGGCCGAACAGGAGCTCCACCACCTTGCGTGCCACCTGGGTGGAGACGAAGCGCTCGGTGGTCGAGTGAAAGGTGCCCACGTTGAGGGCGCGCGAGTGGCGCAGCGCCGCCGAGCTGGCGCTCGGCGCAAACGGCTCGTGCACGTGGACGAAGTCGAAGTCGACCCGGTCGAGCACGTCCTCGAGCGAGCGCGACACGTCGAGCGGCAGCGAGACCGACCCGCCGCGCCGGAAGGGCAGCGACTGCCCCACGGCGAGCACCGAGGCACAGCCTTCGTCGGCGAACACCGCGTCGGGGTCGGACTGCGCCGCGGCGATCTTGCCGCGCCCCTCGCGTACCAGCTCGCGCGATTCGGAGGGCGCCACCACAACCACCCGGTGCCCGCGGGCACACAGCTCGTCTGACAGGCGCTCGACGAAGCGGTTGACCTCGTGGTGCAGCTCCCAGGGCCACGGAGTGACCTGAGCGATGGTGAATGGCACGGGGCGCAGGATACGGCCCTGCGCCCCGTGCACTCCGTCTACTTCTTGACCCGCACCTGCTTGGAGTAGGAGGCGTAGCCCTTCTTCGAGACGCTCACCTTGTACTTGCCGGGCTCGAGGGCGAAGGACACCTTGCCGGAGGAGCTCGTGGTCTTCGAGCCCTTGTTGCCCTTGCCCTTCCCCTTGAACTTGACCTTCACCCCGCCGACGGTCTTCCCGGCGTCGCTGACCTTGACCACGAGCTTGCCCTTCTTGTTCTTCTTCGCGGTGAAGCCGAGTCCGGGCAGGATGCGCCGGTGCCAGGAAGCGAGGGTGCCGCCCGACCTGTCCACGTGCGCGAGCAGGTCGAGCGGACCGCTCGAAGCCTCGCCCACGAGGCTGTAGATCGCGTTGGTCCCCTTTGGGGGCTTGACGGAGACGATCTGTCCCCACTTCGTCGCCGCCGCGTTGGAGCGGGTCGCGCGAATCGAATTGCCGTCGACCTTCCAGAAGGCCCAGAGCCGGCCGCCGGGCGCCGCCGCCAGGGCGGTCAGCTCGCCGTCCTTCTTGGTGAGGCGGGTGGCCTTGCCGGTGTCCACGCGGTACACCGAAGGATCGGCCAGGAAGGGGTTGCTGCCCCGGCCGTAGCCCACGAACACACCCGGTGCGCCGATGCGGCCGGTGATCTCGCCGAAGGCCGCAGAGTTGGGGAGCGGCGACGGCCCGCCCGCGGGAGCGAGCGGCAGCAGCTCGACGCCGCCGGTGGTGAGCGAGTCCCAGGCCGAGACCACCTGTCCGCTGACCGAGTCCACCCCGACCTTCGTCTCGACCTGAAGGCCGTCGGGGAAACTCGCCGTCGGGCTGGTTCGGGTCTAGGCCGACGTGGTAGCCGCCGCCGTCGGGGCTCGAGTCCCCCCAGACCGAGTAGAACGTGCCGTCCTTGCCGATGGTCGCGCTGATGCCGTCGGCCGTGTAGACGTCCTTGCCTGCAGGCCCGGACTTGGAAGCGGGGCCGCCGACCGCCCAGCTGGCGCCGCCGTTGGCCGAGGTGGCTGTGGCCAGCACGTTGTCGAACACGTTTGTGGCCGTGAAGAAGGCCCGCAGCGTTCCGTCGGGCGCCACCACGAGATCGGAGCCGAAGTTGACGCCGCCGGCCACGTTGTCGTAGATCGACACCGGCCCGGAGATCGTCTTCGCGTCAGCGGAGATGGCGCTGTGCAGCACGCTGCCGCCGCCCCCCACGTCGCGAGTCCAGCTCACGTGCAGGACGCCGTCGGGCGTGCGGGCGAGGCCCGGTCGCATCGGGTTGGCGTCATCGGCCCCGACTCCGGTGACCTGGGTCCACTTGCCGGGCGGGCCGGCCTCGGCGGAGCCCGCGGCGGCGAGCAGGACGACGGCGGCGACTGCAGCGGTGCGAAGAGTCTTGGTGACGGCCATGTGGAAGGGCTCCTTCGGCTGGGGGTGCCGAGCACCGTACGCCCGCAACGGGCGCCGGTCAGTATCAACCGGGTCTCGGCTTGGTCTCATCGACCGTCCAACCGTCCCGGCGAGCGCGAATTACGGGAACGACAACGGGCGGCCCGGAGCCGCCCGCTGGCGAAGCGTGTTCTGGTCGAGCCGGTTAGCTCTTGGCCTTCTGCTTGGCCTTCGACTTGGCCTTGGCCTTGCCCGGCAGCTTGGGCGCCCCGCCGTACTCCTTGATGAAGTCCTCGACCATCTCGCGCGCGATGTCGTCGGGGTACTGCTCCGGCGGCGACTTCATCAGGTACGCGGAGGCCCCTTCGATCGGACCGCCGAGGCCGTGGTTGAGGGCCAGCTTGCAGCAGCGAACTGCGTCCGTGACGATGCCGGCCGAGTTCGGCGAGTCCCACACCTCGAGCTTCAGCTCGGCGATCAGCGGAACGTCACCGAAGGCCTCGCCCTCGAGCCGGATGTGGGCCCACTTGCGGTCGGTGAGCCACGGCACGTAGTCCGACGGGCCCACGTGGACGTCGTCGGCGGGCAGCTCGTGGCCCATGATCGACGTGACGGCGCGCGTCTTGGAGATCTTCTTCGACTCGAGCCGGTCGCGCTCGAGCATGTTGTAGAAGTCCATGTTGCCGCCCACGTTGAGCTGCGAGGTGCGCTTGAGCTCCACCCCGCGGTCGTGGAACAGACGCGCCAGCGCACGGTGGGTGATGGTGGCCCCCACCTGTGACTTGATGTCGTCGCCCACCACCGGCAGCCCGGCCTTCTCGAACCGGCTGGCCCAGTAGTGCTCCTGGGCGATGAACACCGGGATGCAGTTGACGAAGCCGCAGCCGGCCTCGAGCACCTGCTCGACGTACCACTTGGTGGCCTGCTCGGAGCCCACCGGGAGGTATGAGACCACCACGTCGGTCTTGGTCTCCTTGAGGATGCCGACGATGTCGGCGGTCTCGCCCGGAGCCTTGGTGATCTTCTCCTTGAGGTACTTGCCGAGGCCGTCGTGCGTCATGCCGCGGTGGACCTTCACGCCGAGGTCGGGCACGTCGGCGAACTTGATGGTGTTGTTCTGCCCCGCCCAGATCGCCTCGGAGAGATCCTTGCCGACCTTGTCCGCGTCGATGTCGAAGGCGGCGGTGAACTCGATGTCGCCGACGTGATAGCCGCCGAGGTCCACGTGCATCAGCCCGGGCACGCGCTCGTTGGGATCTGCGTCCTTGTAGTACTCCACGCCCTGCACGAAGGACGAGGCGCAGTTGCCCACGCCGATGATGGCCACGCGGACCTTGTCCGAGTGGTAGCGCGATGCGCCGTTGGAAGAGTTGTCAGCCACAGTCAGAAGCCTCCTGAGTCACAGAGAAAATGGATCTCCCCGCGAGGAGACTCCAGCCAAACAGAACCCGGAGCCCCGGCGGGGTTACACCGCTCCGGCGCCGCTCGCCAGCTGCCGCCGCACGTGCAGAACGCGCTGGAGGGTGGTGAAGATCGTGAGCGCAGCCATCACGTAGATGGCCGGCGCGAGCAGGTCCAAGTCTGGCACAAGCTCCCCGGCCGCGAACACGAGGCCGATCGACAGGATGACCACCCGCACGGCCCGCGACGCGATCCCCACCTTGCACTCGACGCCGAGCGCTTCGGCCCGGGCGCGGGTGTAGCTGACCGCGAAGGAGCCGACCACCGTGAGCACGGTGGCGGCGGTGGCCACGTCGTCCTCCTGCTGGGCGAAGTAGGCGGCCACCGCGGTGAGCACGATGCCCTCCGACACGCGGTCGAGCGTGGAATCGAGGAACGCCCCGAACGAAGTGCCCTTGCCCGACATGCGCGAGTAGCGGCCGTCCATCATGTCGCAGACCGAGCCCAGGATGAAGGCGATCCCGCCGAGCACGAAGTGGTTCTCGAAGATCAGGACCGCGGCGATGATGTTGCCCACGAACCCGGTGATCGAGATCGCGTTCGGCGTGAGCCGCGACTCGATCAGGCGGTCGCGCGCGAGCGTCCTGATCTCGGTGGCCGTGAGGGGCCCGTTCCCGCGGCCGTTCCCAGTCCTGCGCGGCCGCTCGCGGACCTCGTCGCTCATGCGTCCACTAGGCGGCTGCCGTCCTGAAGGACCAGGCTTCCGGCCGCGCACGTGCGAAGGCGGCGTTGGCCGCGTAGGCCGAGACCGCGGCCACCAGGGCTCCCAGCGCCGCGTCCAGCCAGAAGTGGTTGGCGGTGACCATCACCACGAAGCTCACCACGAACGGGTAGAGCGACCAGAGCACCTTGAACACCCGCCGGCGCACGAGGAAGACGGCGGGCACGGCGATCATGAGAGCGAAGGCCACATGCATGCTCGGCACCGCGGCGAACGGGTTGTAGAGCACGTTGGCGCTGTTCTCGGCCGTCTCGCCCACGAAGTTCGCCACCGTGTCGCTGAAGCCCCATTCGGGCAGGAAGCGCGGCGGCGCGGTGGGGAAGGCCATGTAGCCGACGAGCGCGAGGCCCATGGCGACCATGAACATGTTGCGCACGAAGTAGAAGGCGTGGTTGCGCGCGAGGTACAGCCAGATCAGGAACGTCGTGGTCACCACGAAGTGGGAGTTCACGTACATCCAGTTGGCGAGCACCAGCAGCCACGCCTCGCCCTTGGCCCAGGCCTGCAGGCCGGGCTCGAAGAAGAGGCCGAGCGAACGCTCGGCGTCCACGAGCGCGCGGGCGTTCTCGAACGCGAGGGTCGCCTGTCCGTCCACGAAGCCTCGCACCAGGCGGTACGCGTAGTACGCCCCGGCGAAGAGAGCGAGCTGGCGGATGGCGTCGAGCCAACCGTTGGGGAGCCAGCGACCGGTCTGGCGCCAGACCCGGACGAGCTGCTTGTACAGCGGATGCGTTCGGGGCACGACAGCAGAGCCTAGCCGGTCACATCGTCGTCACAACGGCGGCCGCGCTGAAACAGGCGCTCCGGGGCGAAGCGGGTGGAGAGCCGCACGAAGCCGACCTTCTTGGCGATCACCTTGGTCCAGTCGCCGTCGGGCTCCACGCAGGCGTTCGAAGCGAACCAGTAGGGCGTCCAGCGCACCTTGACGATCGCCTCGCCGGGCCGCTTGACGTCCAGCAGCAGCTCGTCGGACTGCAACTGCTCGAGCACGATGTTGGCCTTGCCCTGCGAGATCACGAGTGGAGCCGGCAGCAGCACGTCGTACACGCGCCAGTCGTCGGACTTCCAGCGCAGGCGCAGGTAGGGCAGGCCCTTCTCGATCAGCGCCCGCTCCCCGTACGAGCTCTTGTCGGGCTTGGCGCTCGGCAGCGCCACGTAGCGCACCGCGTTGTCGGCCAGCCAGCTCGCGTAGGTGAGCCGGTTGATCTCCCCCTTGTAGAAGATCGGGTTGAGACCGGTGTCGAGCTGGCGCAGCCAGCCGCGCGCCAGCGGCATCCCCATGGCCACCTCGGCGCCCTCCCAGTGGCTGCGAGTGAACGGGATCTCGATCCGGCGCTGGTCGGGGAGGGTGTACAGGAACTGGCGCAGCGGCTCGAAGTAGTCCGACTTCGCGGCCGGGTCCTCGATGTACTTGATCACGTCACGCACGGCGGGCGACCATTGCCAGAACGCCAGCGCGGCGAAGCCCGTGGCCAGCAGCGGGATCACCACGAGCGGCCGCTTCCAGTGCCGCCCCCAGACCGCGCAGAGCAGCACGGGGCCGCCGAACAGCGCGCCCAGGCGTACGGCGTTGCCGCCCATCGGGGTCTCCATCGCGAGGGCGAGCGTGGCGCCCAGCCCGTAGAGCAGCGCGCCCCAGCGCAGCGCCGATTCCTCGCGCGGCAGCACGATCAGGCAGGCGATCGCGAACAGCGGAATCGGGACGTAGGCCGACGTGGGGAACGGTGCCCATCCGCCTTCCGGGAAGGCCCAGGACAGGAACACCGGCGGGATGAAGGCCGCGGCGGCGATGGCCAGGCCCTCGAGCCGGTTCACCCGGTTGCCGCGCTCGGCGATCGCGTAGGCCACGCCGGCCATCGCCAGGAAGAGCCCGGCCACCGGACTGCCCAGCGGGCAGAGCACCGCCAGGAAGATCGCCAGCCCGTAGCGGTGGCGCTGCAGCGCGAGCAGCGCGGCCAGCCCAAAGGCCACGCCGATGGCGAAGGGGAGCCTCGAGGTGAACAGCAGCGTGGCCGTGGCCGCGCCGAACCAGATGGCGCCCCAGCGCGCGCGCTCGTCGCCGAAGTAGGCGCGCACGAGCGGCGGGAAGAGCGCGGCGGAGGCCACGGACGCGATCGCGAGCGCCAGCGGCGGGCCCAGCAGCCACGCCAGCGGCGGGGAGATGATCGAGTAGGCCGGGGTGTGGTGGCCGCCGTACCACTGCCCGTTCCAGATCGTGAAGCCCTCTTCGCCGAACAGGTCGGCGCGGAACGTGTGGGCGGCGAGATCGACCGTGCGCGGCTGCACGATCAGGTAGGCGATCGCGAACAGTACGGCCACCGCGATCGGGGCCACGTGCCAGGGGTCGATGCGGCGGTACCAGGGGGCATCGGGACGCTCCCCGCCTCGGAAGCGAGGCGCGGGCGCCACCGTCGCGGACCCCGGTCCGCGTGATTTCGGCGGCGCCGTGACGGCGGAGACGACGGCGCGCAGCACGGGAGCCTGAGGCTAGTAGATCTTCCGGCTCCTCATCCGGCGCACAAGAAAGCCACTGCGCGGTCAACGAGCTCGGGGCGCTCGTGCCAGGTCCAATGCCCCGCGCCCTCCACCAGATCGAGCTCGGTGTCGCCGCCGAGAGCGTCGGCGTAGCGCCGGCCGAAGCTCGCGGAGATGTATGGATCCGCGCCGGGCCACAGCACGAGCGCGGGCGCCCGCAGCTCACCGAGCCGCGCGCCGGCCTGCGCAAGCACGGCCGGGGGCGCGCTGCGGTAGAGGCGCAGGATGGCCCGCTGCGTGCCCTGGTCGAAGCACTCCCAGGCATGGTCGGCCAGCTCGCGTGGCATCGCGCGCCGCAGCCCGTAGCGCGTCGTGAAGCCCATCAGCAGCTCGCCCAGGAGCGGCGTGCGCCACGCCCGCGCAACGCGGTGCCAGCGGTAGTCCGGCAGGAACGGTACGCAGGAGAACAGGACGAGTCGCTCGATGCGCTCGGGGAAGCGCTGGGCGAGGGCGAGCCCCACGCCGCCCCAGCCGTGCACCACGAGCGAGAAGCGCTCGAGACCGGCGTGCTCGGCGAAGGTCTCGAGAAAGCGGTCGTAGCCGCCGATCGAGTAGTCGAAGTCGGCAGGCTTGGCGGAGCGGCCGAAGCCCGGCAGGTCCGGCGCCACCCCACCCACGCGCTCGAGGAAGGGATTCCAGTCGGACGACGACGTCGGCACGCCGTGCAGGTAGAGCACCGCTGCATCGCCGGCCCGGCGCCAATGCACACCGAGTCCCGCCACCTCGGTCTGGTGTTCGGCGATCTCCACGGGCGGGTGTTCATAGCATCCCGTCCTCAATGGCCGACCGTCGCAGGCTCCGAACGATCCGGGATCGTCTCCGCCGCGAGTACGGACGCCCGCTGCTGCGTCCGCACCGGCGGCCGCTCGACGAGCTGATCCTCACCGTGCTCTCGCAGAACACGAACGATCGCAACCGTGACGTGGCCTGGGCACGCCTGACCGCGGCGTTCCCGACCTGGGACGCCGTGCGCGAAGCGCCGGTGGCCGAGATCGAGGAGGCGATCCGTCCGGGCGGACTGGCGCCCACCAAGGCGGTGCGGATCAGGCAGATCCTCCACGCGCTCGGCGACGATGACCTGTCGTGGCTCGAGAGCGCCCCCCTGAGCGAGGCACGCGACTACCTCTGCGACCTCCCCGGCGTGGGCCGCAAGACCGCCGCCTGCGTGCTCCTGTTCGCGTACGGCCGGCCCGATCCGCCCGTGGACACACACGTCTACCGGGTGGGCGGTCGCCTCGGACTGTGGCCGGAGCGGGCGCCGCTCGACGACGCGCACGACGAGCTCGCGCGACTGGTGGGCGACGACGGTCAGGACGCCTACGAGGCGCACATGCTGCTGATCCGGCACGGGCGGCGAACCTGCGCCGCCCGCTCGCCCCGCTGTCCGGACTGCCCGTTGCGGCGAATGTGCCCGGAGGGCCGGCGGCGGCTGGCCGGAGCGTGAGGGCCACCGAGCCGCCGCGCTGGCTCCAGCCGCTGCTGCTGGCGCTGCCCTTCGTGGTGGGGATCGCCGTCCTGCGCGGGCTAACCGTGGAGATCGACACCTTCCACGCCTCGGACGCCCGCGTCTATCAGCTGCCGACGATCCTGCAGTTCTCGGAGCGGCTCGACCTGTCTGACTATCCGTCGGCCCAGACTCCCCTCTATCACCTGCTCACCGCCGGCTGGGGCAAGCTCGTGGGCTTCGATCTCTGGAAGCTGCGGCTGCTCAACGTGGCCTTCTCCTACGCGATGGCGCTCGCCCTGCTGCGGCTGCTGCGCCGGGCCACGCCGCTCGCGGCCTGGCCGGCCTTCGCGCTCACGCTCTTGTTCGTCCTGTCGCCCTACGTGCTCGGCACCTCGTTCACGCTGCTCACCGACAACCTGGCGATCCTGTTCGCGCTGCTGGCCCTGGAGCGCATCCACGCCTGGTCGCGTTCGGAGTCGCTCGGAGACTTCGGGCTCGCCTGCGCGGCGATCGCCGCGGCTCTGCTCACGCGGCAGGCCTTCATCTGGCTGGTGCCGCTGGCCGCGTTCTTCCTCGTCATGAGCTCCGCACCGGCGTCGCGCCGATACGCCGGCGCCGGGCTGCTGGCGCTGGCGCTGGTGCCGCTCGGAGCGCTGGTCCTCGACTGGAACGGTCTCGTGCCCCCCAGCGCCGACCCGGCCTCCTGCGGCCTGTGCGAGGACCGCCAGGGTCTGGCCCGCGACGCTCTCAGCCTGCGCACCGTGGGCTTCACGTTGGCGCTGGCCGGCGGCTACGGCGCGTTCGTCTTCGGGCCGAGCCTGTGGCGACGTCTGCGCCGGCTGCGCTCCTCGGCTCTGGCGCGGACCTGGGTGGGCCTGACCGGTCAGGTCCGCGAGGCCCGCCGCCTGGTGGGCGCCGCGATCGCCGTGGGTGTGGTGCTGCTGCTGGTCTCGCCGTTGGCCTACCGGCCGATCACGGCGGCGGCCGCGGGCGATGCGGGCTACCTGTGGAAGCTCTCCGACCGGGTTCCGGAGCTGCTCGGCTCTTCACTGGCGTTCTGGCTGCTCGTGCCGCTCGGCTGCGTGGCCCTCGCTCTGCTCGTCCGCCGCGCCGGGCTCTGGTCGTTGCCCGCGGTCTACCTCGCCTGCTTCCTGCTGGCGGCGCTGCCGGTGCGGCTCGGCTATCAGAAGTACTTCGATCCCTTCGTGCTGCTCGGGCTGGCCCTCCTGGCACGGCCGCCGGACCTCGAGCGGCGCTGGGACTACGCGGGCGTCGCGCTCATGTGCGTGGCCTTCGTGGCCTACGCCTTCAGCTTCGCTGGCTAGCGGATGTCCACGGCGTCGATCACGAACACCAGCGTCTCGTTCGGAGCGATCGCCGGCGGGAAGCCGTCGGCTCCGTAGGCGAGCTCCGGTGGGACCACGAGCTTGCGACGGCCGCCCTTGCGGATACCCACGAGGCCCTTCTCCCAGCCCTGGATCACCTGGCTCGCGCCGAGTGCGACGGGGAAGGTCTGGCCGGAGTCCCAGGAGGCGTCGAACTCATCGCCCGTGGAGAAGCTCACGCCCACGTAGTTGACGACCACGGTGTCGCCCCGCTTCGCGGGCTTGCCCTTGCCCTTGACGAGGTCCTCCTTGACCAGCCGCCTCGGCGGCGCGCCGCTCGGCCTCTCGATCACCGGCTTGACGCTCGTGTCGGTGAGATCTGAGGTCGTCTCGGTGCTGTCGGCGGTGTCCGAGGAGGTGTCCTCGCCGGCGGTGGACTGGCTGTCGCCGCCTCCCGTGGAGGCCTCGTCGTCGTCCCCGCCGCAGGCCGCGAGCCCCAGCGCGGCCACGAGCGCCAGCAGGGCGAGGAGGGCGGGAAGGCGGCCGGCCGGCTTCATCGGCGGCGGAGCCTAATGAGTCAGCGGGTCCAGACGAACACCTGCCGGCCGTCAGGTGCCCGCAGCCTGTTTGTCTCCCTGGCGCCGCTCCGCTGCGCGGCGCCGGCGAGCAGAAGCGGGTTGACCGGCCACTCGGGCGCCGGCGGGGGCTCGGCCAGGATCAGGACTGCGGGGTCCTGCTCGGCCAGCTGCCGCCGATAGGAGCCGAGCGTGGCCGGCGGGCGGATCAGCCCCAGCTCGAGCCCGCGCCGCCGCTCGAGCTGACTGGCCAGCTCGAGCCGGGTGTCGTTGATGAAGTAGTCCCCGGTGCCCACCGTTACGGAGGGCTTCTCGCCGTGCCGGGCCGCGAGGCGGACCAGGCGCTCATTGAGCGCCGACCATTGCTTGTGCAGCTCCGGTAACCGCGCCGGCGGGGGCTCGACCGGGTATCCGCGCGCGTCGAGCGAGGCGTAGATGAAGTCGCGTCCGTCGCTGACCGTCACGTCGCCGATCAGCGGCACGTCGGCGAGCCTCGGCTTCGACAGGCGCTCGCTCACGCCGTTCTTCACTGCGAGGTTCAGGACGCAGACGGCCAGCAGGAGCCCGGCCAGGCCCAGTCGCAGCGCCCGCGCCGGCACCGTCGCCAGCGCCGCGACTGCCAGCACCACCAGCGCCGGGATCCAGGGAAGAGAGAAGGCAGTGCCCTGGTTGACCGTCGACGACAGCGCCAGGTAACCCTCCACGACCACCACCGCGGGCAGCAGGGCTGGGCTCTCGAGCCAGGACCGCGGCCGCGGTCGCCGCCGCACGGCGAACACCCCGCCCGCAACCAGCGCAGCCAGCAGCGCCGCCGCCAGTGGCAGCTGGAGATAGTTGCCGAGCACCTGCACCTCGGTGGTCCACCAGTCGAGCGACAGCACCGACCCGCCGCTGCCGTACGTGGTGGCGCCGGACCCGTAGCCCGCGTTGCGGAGGTAGTTCGTGACCGTGTTCCACGCGGGAAGCCACCACACGGCCGCGATGCCCAGGGCAACGGCCCACAGCACGAGGAAGTTCTTCAGCCGCACGCGCCGGTCGCTCCCGCCGGCGAGCAGAGGCAGGCCGGCACCGAGCGCGACGCCGGGCAGATAGGAGACCGTCATCGTCCGGGCCGTGAGCATCAGCGCGAGGAGTACGCCGGCCGCAACCACCCAGCGGGTGCGCCGCAGCCCGTCCGATCTCAGCACGGCCCAGAGCGCCGCGGTGAGCAGGGCGGCCGCCGGCACCGCGAAGTGGAAGAGACGCGAGTAGTCGGCCACGATGGGCGCCGTGCCCAGGCACAGCGCGGCCAGCGCCGCCCAGCGGGCGGGCATCAGCTGCCGTGCCAGGCCATAGGTCGCCAGCACGAGCGCCACCGACCAGACCGGCATCACCAGCTGGGCCACATCCACGCTGCGCCCGAACACGCCGAGGAACGGAACGGCCGAGAGCGGGACCACCGGCGGCTGTGTGCCGAACGAGTGCCCGACCGCCTCGGCGAACGCCCGCGGCCCGTCGCTGAGCCCCTGGAGGTCGGCAAGGGCGATCGAGATGTAGCCGGCCTCGTCCCAGTCGGTGATGTAGCCGAAGCGAAAGCGGACCAGCCAGAGCACGTGCAGGGCGGCCACGAGCACGGCCCCCACCGCCACCGCCAGGTCTACGCTCGTCAGGCGTGGGGTGGAGCTTCGATCTCGTCGGTCAACGCTCGTCACATCTGCCATACTTGCGCTTAGATTTTTTCGGTTTGACTTAGCAAGCGGCAGAGAGAGGAATTACGGATGGGCAAGACCATCGGAATCGATCTTGGCACGACCAACTCGTGCATGGCCATCCTCGAAGGTGGCGAGCCGACAGTGGTCGAGAACGCCGAGGGTGCGCGCACGACCCCGTCGGTCGTCGCCTTCACGGATGGCGGCGAGCGCCTGGTGGGTGCTCCGGCCAAGCGACAGGCTGTAACCAACCCCGAAAACACAATCTTCTCCATCAAGCGCTTCATGGGCCGCAAGGAGGCCGAGGTCAAGGAGGAGGAGAAGATCGTCCCGTTCGAGGTCGTTGCCGGCCCCAACGGTGACGCGCGCGTGAAGGCGGGCGGCAAGGAGTACGCCCCGCCGGAGATCAGCGCGATGATCCTGCAGAAGCTGAAGGCCGACGCCGAGGCGTACCTGGGCGACTCGGTCGACAGCGTGGTCGTCACGGTCCCCGCGTACTTCAACGACGACCAGCGCCAGGCCACCAAGGACGCCGGCAAGGTCGCCGGCCTGGACGTCCAGCGCATCATCAACGAGCCCACCGCGGCCGCGCTGGCCTACGGGCTCGACAAGGAGGACACCGACCAGACGATCCTCGTCTTCGACCTCGGCGGCGGCACGTTCGACGTGTCGGTGCTCGAGATCGGCGACGGTGTGTTCGAGGTCAAGGCCACTGCGGGTGACAACCACCTGGGCGGCGACAACTTCGACAAGGAGGTCGTCGACTGGCTGGTCAGCGAGTTCAAGAAGGCCGAGGGCGTCGATCTGTCCCAGGACAAGATGGCCCTGCAGCGGCTCTACCAGGAGGCCGAGAAGGCCAAGACCGAGCTCTCCACCACCCAGGAGACGCAGATCAACCTGCCCTTCATCACGGCGGTCGACTCTGTGCCCAAGCACCTCAACCAGCGCCTCACGCGCTCGAAGCTCAACGAGCTCACGGCCGACCTGATCGACCGCGTGGTCGGACCGACCAAGCAGGCGATCGAGGACTCGGGTGTCGGCAAGGAGGGCATCAACCACGTAGTGCTCGTGGGCGGCATGACCCGTATGCCGGCCGTGCAGGAGAAGGTCAAGGAGCTCACCGGCAAGGACCCGCACCGCGGCGTCAACCCGGATGAGGTCGTGGCCGTGGGCGCCGCCATCCAGGCAGGCGTGCTGGCCGGCGACGTCAAGGATGTGCTCCTGCTCGACGTGACCCCGCTGACGCTCGGCATCGAGACCAAGGGCGGCGTGATGACCAAGCTGATCGAGCGCAACACCACGATCCCGACCCGCAAGTCGGAGATCTTCTCGACGGCCGAGGACAACCAGCCGAGCGTGGAGGTCCACGTGCTCCAGGGCGAGCGCGAGATGGCGGTGTACAACAAGTCGCTGGGCAAGTTCCAGCTCACCGGCATTCCGCCGGCCCCGCGCGGCGTGCCGCAGATCGAGGTCTCGTTCGACATCGACGCCAACGGCATCCTGTCGGTAGGGGCCAAGGATCTCGGCACCGGCAAGGAGCAGAAGATCGAGATCAGGGCCGGCTCCGGCCTGGCCGACGCCGAGGTCGAGCGCATGGTCAAGGACGCCGAGGCGCACGCCGAGGACGACCGTCGCCAGCGTGAGGTCGTGGAGGCCCGAAACGCGGCCGAGAACGCCGTGTACCAGGCCGAGCGCCAGGTCAAGGAGATGGGCGACTCGCTCGACTCGTCCTCCAAGGAGGAGATCGAGGCCGCGATCAAGGACGTTCGCGACAACCTCGAGTCCGACGACGTCGCGTTGCTGCAGCAGAAGACCGAGGCCCTGCAGGTCGCCTTCCACAAGGTGTCCGAGCAGATGTACGCCGCGGCGCAGCAGCAGGCGGCGGCCGGGGGCAACGGCGCCGCCGGCGACGGCGCGGCCGACGACGCCTCCTCCGATGAGGAAGAGGTCGTGGACGCCGAGGTCGTGGACTCGGAGGACAAGAGCTAGTGATGTTCGAGACCCCTCCCGTTCCCTCGCCGGAGGAGGAACCCGTCACGTCGCGTGACGAGTCGGGTGAGCCCTCCGGCGAGGAGGACGCCGCGAACGAGGAAGAGCGCGTGGTCGAGACGCCGGCGCCTGCGGCCGAGCCGGAGGATCCGCTCGCTCTCGCCCAGCGCGAGCGCGATGAGTACCTCGGCCTCGCGCAGCGGGCCCAGGCCGACTTCGAGAACTACCGCAAGCGGGCGGCCCGCGAGGCGGCGGCGGCGGGCGAGCGTGCCAGGAGCGGGCTCGTGCGCGAGCTGCTGCCCGTGGTGGACAACCTCGAGCGGGCACTCGCGTCGGCGGAGGAATCAGAACAGCATCTCGCTGAAGGCGTGCGGCTGGTCCACTCCGAGCTGATCGCGGTGCTCGAGCGCAACGGCGTGCAGCAGTTCGACCCGCGCGGCGACCGCTTCGACCCCGGCGAGCACGAGGCGCTCTCCATGCGTTCCCAGGACGGCGCCGAGCCCGGCGTCGTCCTCGACGTGGTCGAGAAGGGCTATCGCTCGAACGGCACCGTGCTCCGTCCGGCTCGCGTGGTCGTCTCCGGGTAGCGAGTCATGGCCGCCGTCAAGGATCCCTACAAGACGCTCGGCGTCGACAAGAAGGCCTCCGACGAGGAGATCAAGAAGGCGTACCGCAAGCTGGCTCGGGAGTACCACCCGGACCGCAACAAGGGCGACGCGAACGCCGAGGAGCGCTTCAAGGAGGTCCAGGAGGCCTACTCGATCCTGTCCGATGAAGAGAAGCGCAAGGCCTACGACTCGGGCGGCGGGATCTTCGGCGGCGGGTTCGACCCGGGCTCGTTCCGTACGGGCGCGCCCAGCGGCGGCTTCGGCGGCGTCGGCGACATCCTGTCCGACCTGTTCGGCGGCGCCGGCGGTCGCGGAGGCGCCCGGGCGCCCGGCCCCGAGCGCGGACGCGATCTCGAGACCGAGATCCACATCTCGTTCGAGCAGGCGATGGAGGGCGCTCAGATCCCGGTCTCGGTGCCGTTGTCGGCGCCCTGTGCCACCTGTCGCGGCACGGGGGCCAAGCCGGGCACCCAGCCCACGATCTGCACGCGCTGCCACGGCCGAGGGGTGGAGGCCGAGTCGCAGGGCCTGTTCTCGATCTCCCAGCCCTGCCAGCAGTGCGGCGGCACGGGCACCGAGATCAAGGACCCGTGCCCGACCTGCCACGGCTCGGGACGTACCCGTCAGGTCAAGCGCTACCGGGTGAACATCCCGGCGGGCGTCAAGGAGGGCAGCCGCGTGCGGCTGGCCGGCAAGGGCGAGGCGGGGCCGCGCGGCGGCGATACCGGCGACCTCTACGTGATCACGCACGTGGCCGACTCTCCCGTCTTCTCGCGCAAGGGCGACAACCTCGAGGTGGAGGTGCCGATCACGATCCCCGAGGCGATCCGCGGGGCCACGATCGAGGTGCCCACGCTCGCAGGAAGCAAGCGCATCCGCGTGCCCCCGGGCACCAAGCACGGCACCGTCCAGCGCCTGCGCGGCGAGGGCCCGCCGAAGCTCGGCTCACGCGGCCGCGGCGACATCCACTACCGGCTGGCCATCGATGTCCCGAGCTCGCTCTCGAAGGAGCAGCAGGAGGTCGTAGACGAGCTGGCGACCGTGATCGACGGCAACCCCCGGGAGCGGCTGCTCTCGCAGAAGGGCTGACCCGTGGCCAGCTCACCGGACAGGGCGCGCGGGGTCTACATGATCTCCGTGGCCGCCGAGCTGGCCGGGATGCATCCCCAGACGCTGCGGATCTACGAGGCGCGCGGGCTGATCACCCCGGAGCGCTCCCCCAAGAACACGCGGCTGTACTCGCAGGCGGACGTGGAGAGGCTGCGTCGCATCCAGGAGCTCACCGGAGAGCTCGGCATGAACCTGGCGGGCGTCGAGCGGGTATTCGAGCTCGAGGAGGAGATGGAGCGGATGCGCCGGCGCATGCGCAACCTCGAGCGCCACGCCGATCGCATGCAGCGTGAGCTCGGCGAGGAGATCGAGCGGGTGCGGCGCTCCTTCAAGCGCGAGCTGGTGGTCTACGAGCCGCCGTCGCACGCGCTGATCCCGCGCGACGGGAAGCGCGGAGTGCGCATCCCGATCGAGCGCCGCGCACGCTGAGCCGGCCGCCGCTCGACCGGCGGCCCTGTCTTCTGGTTTCGTCCTCCCAAGGGCCGGGGATATCCGCGGCAGATGTCCCGCCGGGAAGGGCTCCTTGACGGCCCCGAGGCGCCGCGGAATCGCTGGCGCCGGCCCGTCCTTGTGATCGCCGGCGGAGCGGTGGCGTCCGTCCCGCTCACCGCGAGCGCGGTTGCCGCGCCCGCAGCGTGCGCGTGTGGCGGAGGAGGCGGCGTTGTGCCGCCACCCGCGCCCGTCACGCCGACGACCGTGGAGAACGTGCCGCCGGACGTCGTGCTCCCGCCTGCCCAGGCTCCCGCGCCGCCGCCGCGCTCGTTGCCGAGCACGCCGGACGCGGCGGAGCGCTGGCTGGCCGATGAACAGGCGCAGGCCGAGGCCGGCGCCCGAACCGGAGCCCACGCCGCCTGCCCAGAGCTCGTTGCCGAGCACGCCGGACGCGGCGGAGCGCTGGCTGGCCGATGAACAGGCGCAGGCCGAGGCCGCGCCGGCGCCTGAGCCGCAGGAGCCCGAGGCGGCGCCTGCGCCCGACCGGAGCCCACGCCGCCTGCGCCAGAGCTCGTTGCCGAGCACGCCGGACGCGGCGGAGCGCTGGCTGGCCGATGAACAGGCGCAGGCCGAGGCCGCGCCGGCGCCCCGCGCCCGAACCCGACCCGGCACCCATGCCCGAGCCGGCGGCCGGCCTTCCGATCACTCCCGATGCGGCCGAGCACTGGCTCGGACGCCGCGACCTCGGCACGCCGTCAGGGCCTCCGCCGAGTCCGCCCGAGTACACGCTCTGCTCGCCGCTCGAGCCCTATCACGAGCGGGTCTGCATCGAGCAGCCTGCCGACACCCAGCCCAGCGGACCGGTCAGGTGCATGCCGGGCGAGGGACCGGCCGAGGATTCCTGTCGCACCCTCACCGCGAGCGAGTTCGACGACCCCGACGACGGTGTCATCTGGTGCTACCCGGCCCAGGGGCCCTACATCGGCACGCGTCCCTGCTCACCCGGCGAGGCGCCCCCGCCGCAGCCGCCGGCCTTCGAGCAGGGTCCCGTCGCCAGCACCGACTACGAGAGCTGGCTGGACGCGGACCGCCGCGAGCGTGAACGACGGGAGCGCTACGGCGACGCGCTGCCCACGGCGCGGGAATGGGAGACCGACGACTTCCAGGAGCGCGAGCAGGGCCGCCTGCGCTTCGATCTCTTCATCGCCGCGGAGGAGGCCGAGGTGCTCTGGGTCGGCTCGCGAGGAGACGACCGGGGCTTCGATCCCCAGGCCAGCCCCTACCACGCCCGCGCGTATCTCGAAGTGGACTTCGAGAACGACCGTGCCTTCGTGGTCGCAAACCCGACCTGCCACTCGGACGGCGACCAATGCAACGACGCCAAGCACATCGGCGACGGCGCCCTCGGCGACTACTCGAGCGAGGTGGAGCTCGACAACCGCGACGACGGGAGCATCTACATCGAGTACGAGCTCTCGAACGCCCGTCTTCCGGGTTGGCTGATCCCCTTCCAGGGACCGTCGATCGACGGCCACATCACCATCACGCCGAACGAGGACGAGACGTTCACGGTCAACTGGTTCACAGACCCGTTTCCGTCGGCCGAGGCCTACTTCGACGACGGCTGTGGCGGCACGTGGACGCTCGTGCAGAACGGGGAGGAGGGCGGCCCGGTCAACCTCAATCCCCTGTCGACCGACCGGAACATCACCGTCCACGTCCTCTCCCCCGGCGACTCAACCTGCTGAGGGCTACTCCCTCTGGGCCTGGGCGAGCGCCCGCCGCAGCGCGCGGTTGCGTCGCTCGAGCCGCTGCGCCCGCCGCCTCCAGCTCTCCGCTCTCGCGCGCTGTCCGGCGCCGCGCCGTTTCGCGCGGCCGGCCTCGTCCCGCGCCTCGCTGAGCTCGGTGCCCGCCTGCTCCAGGTTGGCGCGGGCCGCGCGCAGCTGCTGAGCCTGACGGGTCTGGGCCTGAGAGCGGCCCTCGTCGCCCGGGGAGGAATCGTCGCCCCCGGCCAGCAGCACGCCCGCCAGCGCGCCCACGGCCACCAGGCAGGCGAGCCCCAGCCCCACCAGGACTGCGAGGCGGGGCCGCTCTCGGATGGTCCGGGACACGGGGTCAGATGAGCTTGTCGACGACGTCGGCGCCGAGGCGCTTGACCGGCAGCCGCGTCGAGCGATCGAGCTCGTCGAGGGAATAGGTGGCCGAGTCGAGCATCACGCGCAGCCGGTCGTCGTAGGGAATGGTCACGTGGCGTCCGATTCCGAAGCGCCGGAACGCCGTCTCGATCACCTGGCGGTCGCCGGAGCGTTCGGACGGCGCGCGATTGAGCACCACGGTCAGACGCTTTCGGTTGAGGCTCTCCTCGTCTCCGCCGCTGTCCCATCCCGCCTCGGCGTTCAGGTAGCGCAGCGCGCCCAGCACCTTGTCCGCGGTCACGTACTCCGGCGTGGTCACGAGCAGGGCCTGGTCGGCGCGGCGGATCCCGAACTGGGCAAGAGGATCGACGATCCCGGTGCCGAGATCGAGCAGCACCACCTCGTAGAAGCGGGAGAGCAGGTCGAGCAGGTCGCCGTAGCTCTCCGGGGTCATCACCGCCATGACCTCCGCCTGCTCGGGCGCGGCCAGCACGTGCAGTCCGCTCGGGAGCTGAGAGACGTAGGCCAGCACGTCCGACACCGAGTCGATGTGGTCGAGGTGGGGCAGCAGGTCCGCGAGCGAGCGCTCGACCCGCAGCGAGTCGGGCGCCAGCGAGGCGAGCGTGCCGAAGTCGCGATTGGCGTCCACGGCCACCACGCGCAGGTTGAGGGCCTCGGCCAGCAGGTTGCCGACCAGGAATGTGCAGGTGGTCTTGCCCACGCCCCCCTTGGGGGAGACGACGGCGATGGTGTTGGAGCGCGTGGCACGCGGCGCATCACGAAGAGCGGCGTCGAGCTCCTGCTCGCGCCGCTCGCCATCGCTGGTGGCGAACGTGCGGAAGCGCTCGCGCAGCCGCGACCAGGTGCCCTCGCGAACCTCGCGTCCCTGGACCACCGGCCGGGTGTACACGTCGCCGCGCCTGAAGCGGGCCGAGTCCGGAAACCGCGAAGGGCGGCGGCCGTTGTCGGCCGGCGGGGTCTCCCTCACGTCGTCCTTCCGGCTGGGCGGGCTGCCCTCCTCGGCCGGGCTGGAGTCAGCGGCCCGCGGTTCGGGGGAACGGCGGCTTCCTGCGGTAGTACCGGTAAGTCGAAACCGTGGTGGGGGTCCCTCGGCCATCGTCCTGGTATATACCCCTCTTAGCCCAATTGGTGCGTATCGGGTACATGGACCACGCGGAGAGGACAGGATTCGGGATCGATCCCCTCGGGGACGTGGAGGTCCAGCGCGCGCTGGCCCTCGCGCGTGCGCGTGAGAGCTATCCCGCGGTTCCCCGTGAGACTCTGCTCGGCTACTGCGAGGCGGCATGGGCGGTGGCGCTCAAGGCGGATCCGCGGCGCCACGATCTTCAGGGCAGCTTCGACCGCGCTCTTCTGATCATCGCGTGGACGCAGCGCCGCAGCGGCGGGCGCGTTCCGCTGCGCGACCTGGTGGACCAGACGGTCCCTCGCGTGGCGCTCGAGCCGTTCATCTCCGAGCGGATCGCGCCGCCCGTCGGCGAGGAGCTCGTGCTGGGCGAGGCGGTGGAGGAGCCGAGCTCGTCCCGGCGCCCGCTGCTGCGCGTGCCCTTCACCTCACCGCTGCCGGTGGGTGCCGCAATTGCCGCCGGCTTCGTCGGTCTGGCGATCCTGAACGAGACCGAGGTCCTGCCGATCGCGCCGCTGCAGCCCACGGGCAGCGAGGACGCGGCCACCGGCACCGACAAGGCCGATCGAGCGGACGGCTCGCGCGACCGTGCCGCCTCGGGATCGGCCGCGACGGCGGCCGCCGCGGGTCCCACCCTCGGCTCGGAGAGCGTCCTCGGCGGCCTGTCGGACGCCGCCACACAGGCGCAGGCCGGAGCGGTCGCCGCCCAGCACGCCGCCGGCGAGGCGCCCTCCGGCAGCGCCGACCGGCTGGCCACCGGAAACGACCGCTCCGCCGTGTCCGCGAAGTCCGCGGGCGAGAGCGTGATCGCGGCCGCCGCGCCCGTGCCTGCCGCTGAACCGGCGCCCGTGGCCGAGGTTCCGGCGGCGCCGGCACCCGCGCCTGCGCCGCAACCCGTCGTCCGCATTCAGATGCCGCCGCCGGCCATGGTCGTGGAGGTCTCCGTCCCGCCGAGGCGCACGGAACATCCGGCTGAGCACGGTGACGAGGAGGGCTCCGGCGAGAACGCACCAATCGAGCCCGACGACGCGCCGAACTCCGACGACCGGAGCGACCTCGGCGAGAGCGGCGACGGCGACGATGGCGACGGCGGGAACGACCGCGGCGACGAGCACGACCGCGGCGGTGACGAATGGCGCGGTGGCAACGGCTGGGAGCGCCGCTCGGATCGCCTCGAGAACACGCCTGCGGTGCAGCCGGAGGACGACGGCACGGCCGCGCCCGAGACTCCGGCACCGCGGGTCAGGCCCGCACCACCGGTCGCCCCTGCGCCCCCGGTCACACCCGCGCCTGCGGCTCAGCCGGCGCCTCCGGCTCCATCCGCCGACCCCGCTTCACCCGTCGCCCCCGCGCCGCCGGCCGACCCTGCGGCCCCCGCCGCCGACCCAGCGGCTCCGCCGGCCTGAGCAGACTCAGCGAGGCGCCCGCAGATCGAGCTCGAAGCGGTGTCGCCCCGCCGCGATCTCGAGCCTCGTCGCGCCATCCGGCACCGCCGGTACGAAGGCCGTGTCCCCGCGCAGATGATGCCCGGGAATCCAGCCGCCGCCCTGCGGCGTGTAGGCGGTGCCGGCGTCGTCCCAGAGGGAGAAGGCCGCCGGAGGCTTGTGCTCGCCGGCGCCGCCCCGTTCCGGATTGGCCGGCGGTGACACGAACAGCCAGCGCAGCAGCACGCCGTCGCGGTACAGCTCGGCCGCGAGCAGGTGAAGGCCGGGAGTCTCGCGCGCGGGCTCGGAGCGGATCACGCGCTGGAGCTCCACCCCCTTGAAGGGCGAGTACGCGGTGCTCGTGATCTCCCGCAGGCGGCGAAAGAACCGCTCCCGGTCGGCCTCGGTCACCAGTCCGAGGGCGTTGAGGGTCTCGAACGCGGCCGAGACGTTGACCACCGCCTGGTCGGCCTCGGTCCTGATCAGGTTGGGATCGAGGGGCGTCGCGGTGTGGTCTCCACCCGCCGCAGGTTGTGCTCCAGCAGGTCGACGGCGCGTCGCCGCAGGTCGCTCGAGCTGGGAGGTCCGAGGTCGTCGCTCACGTGGTCACCGAAGATATGGGGTAAGGAGAACGCATGCTCGAAGGCCTGATGCAACACGACCATCCGCTCACGCTCCAGCTCGTCCTGGAGCGCGTGCGCCGCATCTATCCGGAGCGCGAGGTGGTGGGCGTGCGCGGCGGCGAGCGCACGAGCGTCACGTACGCCGAGCTGGCCGAGCGGGTGGATCGCCTGGCCTCGGCCCTGGGCCGGCTGGGAATAGGTCCGGGCGACCGCGTGGCCACGTTCGCGTGGAACTGCCAGGAGCACCTCGAGGCCTACCTCGCGGTGCCCTGCACCGGGGCGGTCCTCCACACCGTGAACGTACGCCTCTTCGAGGACCAGGTGGCCTACATCGTCAACCACGCCGAGGACCGCGCGATCGTCGTGGACGAGTCGCTGGTCCCCGTGCTCGAGGAGCTGGCCCCGCGCTTCGAGACCGTCCGCCACTACATCGTCACCGGCTCCGGCGACGGCGGCTCGCTGCCGAACGCGGTGGCCTACGAGGAGCTCCTGGCGGGCGAGGATCCGGGCTTCGACTACCCCCGGCTGGACGAGCGCCAGGCCGCCGGCCTCTGCTACACGAGCGGCACCACGGGCGACCCGAAGGGGGTGCTCTACTCCCACCGCTCGAACGTGCTGCACGCCATGGGCCAGTGCATGACCGACTCGATGGGCCTTCGCTCGAGCGACCGCGTGATGCCGGTGGTCCCGATGTTCCACGCCAACGCGTGGGGCATTCCCTACGGCTCCGCCCTCACCGGGGCGACTCTCGTGATGCCCGGCTCCGACCTGAGTGCCGAGGCGCTCGCGACGCTGATCCGGGACGAGGAGGTGACCGTCTCGGCGGCCGTGCCGACGATCTGGATGGACCTCCTGCGCCACGCCGACGAGGGAGGCGCCGACCTGTCCAGCCTGCGGCTGGTGATCTGCGGGGGCTCAGCGGTCCCGCTCAAGCTCATGCAGGACTTCGAGGAGCGTCACGGGGTGCGCATCGTGCAGGCCTGGGGCATGACCGAGACCAGCCCGCTCGGCTCGACGGCGCTCCCGCCGGCCGGCGTGGACGCAGAGTCGGCCTGGGAGTTCCGCGACACCGCGGGGCGGCCGGGCCCTCTGGTCGAGATCCGCATCGTGCGCGACGGCGAGGAGGTGCCGTGGGACGGTGAGTCCACCGGCGAGCTCGAGGTCCGCGGGCCGTGGGTCGCTCGCGCCTACTACCGCGACGACTCGACCGACGACAAGTTCGACGAGGGCTGGCTGCGCACCGGGGACATGGCCGCGATCGACGAGCGCGGCTACATCACGATCTCCGACCGCGCCAAGGACGTGATCAAGTCGGGAGGCGAATGGATCTCATCGGTCGAGCTCGAGAACGAGCTGATGGGCCATCCCGCGGTGAAGGAGGCCGCCGTGATCGCGCGCCCCGACGAGCGCTGGGGCGAGCGCCCGCTCGCCTGCGTGGTGGCCGAGGAGGGGCAGGAGCCGACCCTCGAGGACCTGCAGGAGCACCTCGCCTCGCGCGTGGCGAAGTGGTGGATCCCGGAGCAGATGGCCATCGTCGACGCCGTGCCGAAGACGAGCGTGGGCAAGTTCGACAAGAAGCTCCTGCGCCGCCGGCTCGAGGACGGGCCGGCTTGAAACTGAGGGTGGACGCTCCTCCGTTTCTTAGTTACACTCACTTAGATTTTCTATGCAGGCTGATCGATTCACAGTCAAGGCCCAGGAGGCCCTCGCCGCGGCGCAATCGCTTGCGCGTGCACGGCGCAACCCGGAGGTGGGCCCGCCCCACCTCCTGGTCGTGCTGCTCGAGCAGGAGGGCGGCATCGTCGTACCGGTCCTGCGCCGCGCCGGCGCCGACCCCGAGCGGGTCCGCCGCCGCGCCAACGAGGCGCTCGACTCCCTGCCCACGATCAGCGGCGATGCCGCCTCGGCCCCCTCGCTCGGCCGTGGACTCATCGAGGTCCTGAGCCGCGCCGAGGAAGAGGCCCGCGGGATGGGCGACGAGTACGTCTCGACCGAGCATCTCCTGCTGGCGCTCGCCGGCGAGTCTCAGCTGGACGTTGGCGCGTCGCACGACCAGATCTCGGAGGCCGTCCATCAGGTCCGCGGGCCGCACCGCGTGACCGACCAGAACCCCGAGGACAAGTACCAGGCGCTCGAGAAGTTCGGCCGCGACCTCACCGAGGCCGCCGAGCAGGGCAAGCTCGACCCGGTGATCGGCCGCGACGACGAGGTCCGCCGCGTGATCCAGGTGCTGTCTCGCCGCACCAAGAACAACCCAGTGCTGATCGGCGAGCCCGGCGTGGGCAAGACCGCGATCGTCGAGGGCCTCGCCCAGCGCATCGTGTCGGGCGACATCCCCGAGTCGCTGCGCGACCGGCGCGTGGTGGCGCTCGACATCGGCGCGCTGATCGCCGGCGCCAAGTACCGCGGCGAGTTCGAGGACCGCCTCAAGGCCGTGCTCAAGGAGGTCGCCGACGGCGAGGGGCGGATCATCCTGTTCCTCGACGAGCTGCACACGATCGTCGGCGCCGGCGCCGCCGAGGGCGCGGTCGACGCCGCCAACCTGCTCAAGCCGATGCTCGCCCGCGGTGAGCTGCGAGCGGTGGGCGCCACCACGCTCGACGAGTACCGCAAGCACATCGAGAAGGACGCCGCGCTCGAGCGCCGCTTCCAGCCGGTGATGGTTGTCGAGCCGACGGTCGAGGACTCGATCGCGATCCTGCGCGGCCTCAAGGAGCGCTACGAGGTGCACCACGGCGTGCGCATCCAGGACTCCGCGATCATCGCCGCGGCCACTCTCTCCCAGCGCTACATCGCCGACCGCTTCCTTCCGGACAAGGCCATCGACCTCATCGACGAGGCGGCCTCCCGGCTGCGCATCGAGATCGACTCGATGCCCACCGAGATCGACGAGGTGGAGCGCCGCATCCAGCAGCTCGAGATCGAGCTGCAGGCGCTGAAGAAGGAGAAGGACGAGGCCAGCACGGCGCGCCGGGAGGCGATCGAGCGCGACCTCGCCGACCTGCGCGAGCGGTCCAACGAGATGAAGGCTCACTGGCGCGGCGAGAAGGAGGCCATCGAGGCCATCCGGTCGGCCAAGGAGCGCCTGGAGCAGGCCCACCGCGACGCGGAGCGCGCGGAGCGCGACGCCGATCTCCAGCGCGCGGCCGAGCTGCGCTACGGCGAGATCCCCAAGATCCAGGAAGAGGTGGCCGACCAGGAGGCCCGGCTCGCCGGCATCCAGTCCGAAGTGACCTTCCTGAAGGAGGAGGTCGACGACGAGGACGTGGCCGAGGTGGTGGCCAAGTGGACCGGCATCCCCGTGTCGAGGCTGATGGAGGGCGAGGTGGCCAAGCTCATCCACATGGAGGAGCGCCTCCACGACCGGGTGATCGGCCAGGACGAGGCGGTCGAGGCCGTGTCCAACGCGCTACGCCGCTCGCGTGCCGGCCTTCAGGATCCCAACCGGCCCATCGGCACGTTCCTGTTCATCGGACCCACCGGCGTCGGCAAGACCGAGCTGGCCCGGGCGCTCGCCGAGTTCATGTTCGACTCCGAGCAGGCGATGATCCGGATCGACATGTCGGAGTACATGGAGAAGCACTCCGTGTCGCGCCTGGTGGGCGCGCCGCCCGGATACGTCGGCTACGACGAGGGCGGCCAGCTCACCGAGGCCGTGCGCCGGAGGCCCTACTCGGTGGTCCTGCTGGACGAGCTCGAGAAGGCCCACGTCGACGTCTTCAACGTGCTGCTCCAGCTGATGGATGACGGCCGGCTCACCGACGGCCAGGGCCGTACGGTGGACTTCAAGAACACCGTGGTCATCATGACCTCGAACGTGCCCGGCGGCCTGGAGGGCGTCCAGGCGACCTTCAAGCCGGAGTTCGTGAACCGGTTGGACGAGATCGTGGAGTTCCATGCGCTCACGCGCGAGGAGATCGGGGAGATCGTGGAGCTCCAGGTGGCCAAGCTGGTGGAGCGGGTCCGCGAGCGCGGGGTGGAGGTCGAGCTGACCGAAGACGCTCGCACGCTGCTCGGCAATCTCGGCTACGACCCCACCTACGGGGCGCGGCCGCTCAAGCGCGTGATCCAGAAGCAGCTCGTGGACAAGCTCGCGCTCAGGCTGCTCGAGGGCGAGTTCGCGCCCGGCGACATGGTCACCGTGGACGCGCAGGGCGGCGAGCTCGTGTTCGAGAAGTCGGCGCTCGTCGCGCCGGCGACCGTCTCGGCCTAGCGGCTCTGCCGCTCGAGCGTGCAGCTCCCGCCTTTGCGCTCCGCTCGAGCGTGCGCGGTAGACGTCGTCTGGTCCGATGGGCAAAGAGGGGTCGGTGCGAAACCTCCCGTTCGGCCGGGCCGTAATGTTGATCGTGAGGTTTTGGCACCTGGAGAGGGCAAACCTCCCGATCGGGCCGGGAGAGGCGGAGAACGGGAGCTTTTCCACGCTGGATGTCCCCTTCCCAGCCAATCGGACCACGCTCGTCCAGCCGGGCGGATCCGCGCGGGCCTAGCGGCGCACGCGGATCGTCATCCGCATCTCCGCGTGGATGGTGCAGACGAAGGAGTACTTCCCGGGCTTCACGAGCTTGCGCCGGAAGCGGTAGTCGCTGGCCGAGAGCTCGGAGTGGAACTTCTTCACGCCCTTCGGGCGCGAGCGCAGCGCCACGTCGTGGACGTCACCGGGCGTGGAGGGCCACTTCCAGGTGATCACGCTGTTTCGCGGGACCCGCAGGGAGTCGGGCGCGAAGAAGTTGTCACCGATACGGACGGTCTTCTTGACCGGCTTCGGCGAGTCCGCCTGGGTTGCCGCCACGGGCGTGAGCGCCAGTGCGGCCAAGACTGCTCCTGAAACGACGATCCTGCTCTTCAAATCGATCCTTCCTTGCGGAGTGGGTGGCCGCCCGGCAGGCGCCGGGCGGCCGATCCCGTTCTACTTGCGGCCGGTCCAGCGCTCCAGGGGCTTGACGCCCTTGCGGGCCTGGTGCGGATGCCTGATCCAGTTGGTCTCGAAGCTGGCCGGATTGTCGGCGGTGCCCGCCACCCAGCTGAGCGCTTCGCCCAGCACCAGCGGGTCGGGGCTGTTGGCCGCCGGGCCGGGGCAGGGCGCGAACGTGCTGTTGTTCGCCGGCACGTTCGGGCTCCGGGTGACGTTGCCCTCGAAGCAGTTGCCCGTGCCGCTGCCGTCGTAGACCATGTCGCGGCCGTTGAGGTCGCTGCCCCCGAGACCGAACTCGTTGTCGCGGACCTCGTTGCCGCGCAGGACCGCCGCCTCGCGCAGCTTCGGGTCCTCGCTTCCCTGCAGCTGTACCGCCGGAATCGCGCCGAAGGCGCCCAGGTAGTTGCCGAAGAAGCGGTTGCGCTCGACGGTGGTGTCCTGGCTTCCGAACAAGAGCACGCCGAGTCCGATCGGATAGGGCAGGTCGGCCGCCGACTGGTCGGGGATCTCGAATGGTGCTCCGAAGTAGAAGTTGAAGTTGTTCCAGTAGATGTCGTTGCCGGCGATCACGTTGTCCTGCGGCGGCGGGTACTTCTCGCTGTCGAGCGTGTTGGGGATGATCCCCGCGCCGTTGTTGAACCACTGGCTCTTCGTGATCGTCGTGTAGCGCATGTTGGTGCCGGAGAAGCCGAGCACGTTGCCGTAGGCCTTCACGTTCTTGACCAGCGTGCGCTTGATCCGGCCCTTCTGCGGCGGTGTCTGCCCGACGTAGAAGCCCGAGTCGTTGTTGTAGAAGGCGGATGAGCGCGTCATGCGTCCGCCCTTGGAGTTGAACGCGTAGATGCCGTAGACGCCGCAGCGCTCCGCCACGAGGCGGTCGAGCACGTAGTCGCTCAGGTTCGTGGCGAAGAAGCAGTTGGCCTTGTAGTGGCGCGCGTGGAAGCCGCGGACCACCACGTCGTCGGCGTTGTTCACCAGCACCGCGTTCTGGGCCGCGCCGCCCTTCAGACCCTTGCCCTCGAACTTCACGCGTCCGGGGCGCTTGGCGTCGCCGATCAGCTTGAGGCCGTTGTAGCGGCGGCCCGTGATCTTCACGCCCTCGCGGTAGGTGCCCTTCTTGACCTTGATCGTGTTCTTGCCGCTGGCGGCGTTGATGGCCTTCTGGATCTTGCGGTAGTCACAGCCCTTCTTGCAGACCGTGATCGTCCCGCCCTTGCCGGGCTTGTTGGGCGTCTTGCCGGGATCCCCCGGCGGTGGGTAGTTCTGCCCGGCGGCTGCGCTCACCGGGATGAGCAGCGCGGCCAGCGTGACGGCGCTTAGAACACGGGTCCTTTGCATTCTCCCCCTCCTGATTGGGTCATTGGTCGACCAGGTACCAGCCGGCCATCCCGGCGTCCTGGTGGCTGAAAACGTGGCAGTGGTAGAGCCACCGCCCCGGGTTGTCCTCCACGAACTCGGCGGTGATCGTCTCGTTCGGGCCGAGCGTCGGGCAATCGGTGAAGGCGCCCGCGGCGTCCTTCCACCGGTGCCCGTGGATGTGGAACGTATGGAAGTTCCCGTCCATGCCGATCACGTGCATGGCCACTCTCTGGCCGACGCGCGCGCGGATGGTGGGGGTGTTGCCCGCGGCGGTGCGGCCGTTGATGCAGTGAAAGAGGCGTGGGATCCCGGTCACCTGAGGCGGCAGGCTATGCAAGAACAGCACCTGCTCGACGTCCGGGGCCGGCGCGCCCCGCTCTCGCACGATCACCGCGCCGAACAGCCCGCGCAACGTGTTGAGCGTGTGATTGGGGCCGTGGTCGTGGTAGGGCCAGACGCCGACGCTGTCCGGCGTGGCCTCCCACACGTAGGTGAACTCGTCGTCCGGGGCGACGAAGCCGCCGGCGCGCGTGAAGTCGCCCAGGTAGCTGCCGTCGTACTCGGGGTTGTAGCGGACGCCGTGCGGGTGCACGGTGACCGCCTGGTCCAGGCCGCGCGCGATGTTGCGGAGGTGCACGACGATCGTGTCGCCCACCTCGGCGTACAGGGTGGGGCCGGGAATGCGCGGGCGCCCGATGGCGCGCGCGAAGCCTGCGCTGAAGGGCTGGTAGACGAAGGCGCGCAGCCTGCGGCGACGGGGCAGGCGCTTGTTCATCCACTCGTCACGCCCGCTGGGCGCGATGTCCCAGTCGATGCTGCGCGCCGCGAGCCAGTACTCGCGGCGTTGACCGCCCGGTTGGGGCTCGGGCGTGCTGAAGCTCTCGCGGTCGACGGCCTCGCGGCGCTCACCGCCCTGCGGTGCCTGCAGGCGGGCCACCGCGGCGTCGATCTTCTCGACGTCCTTCGGCGATGCGCACCTCGATCGTCTTCCCCCCGACGGTGCACAGCAGCGCGGCGCCGCCCGCGACCGAGAGGAAGCCGCGCCGGTCGAACGCGGGCGTGCGCGCATTCAGGGAGCGGTTTGGGTCATCACGGGTGGGCAAGGCGGCGGCGTACGGTGGCAGACGAGGCCGGCAGCCACCCTATATCGGGTTTTCGCTGCCGGCCAGCGCCTGTTGAAGCCGGGCTAGAGGAGGCGATCCCAGCTCGTCGAGAGGGACGAGGCCGACGCCGCGGCGGCGCCACGGAACGTGCGGGTCACGGTGATCGTGAACAGCGCACGCACCTCTCGGCTCTTCTTGTAGCGCCGGAACGTGTCGAACTGGACCCGGTATACCCCCGTCGCCGCGCCGCGCGGCAGGATGCGCGTCTTGCCCACGAGGCGCTTGCACGCACCCTTGAGCCGCCCGATCTTGAAATCGCGCTTGAAGCCGCGCTTGCGCACGTGCACCCACAGGCGCGTGCCGGTGGTGAACCCGGTGGCGCCGATCCGCACGCGCCGCCCGGGCCGGCCGCCCTTCGGGCGCACTCCCACCTCCACCGCGCTCACCGTGAGCTGCGTCGAGGCGGTGAGCGCCGGGTTGGTGGTGTCGGTGGCGGTGTAGGTGCTGGTGCGGCGGCCTTTGGCCTGGCCGAGCGTGAGCTCTCCGACGACCATGCCGGTTGGATTGCTCGTGAGCGATCCACCGGTGAAGTCCGGGTTGTCGCTGGTCACGGTTCACCCCGCCCGTCACGTTCGGCGTGAACTCGGTGCCGACCAGGTTGACCTTCTCCCCGGAGCGGTAACAGGGCTTCGGCGGTTGGGGGGTGAACGTCGCGGCCGAGGCCGCGGCGGGGACCGCCAGGGCCAGCACGGCGGCGCACGCGGCGGTGAGGCAGAGCTTCATCAACTTCTCCTGATTAGGGGATGGGGCGCGCGCCCGGCCGGCAGGCTAGATTCACGCGCGATGTTCGTACCGAGGAAAGGAACACAGTGCCGACCTTCGTGATGCTGTCCACGCTTACTCCGGAAGGCGTTCAGACGCTAAAGAGCAATCCCCAGCGGATTCGTGAGGTAAACAAGGAGATCGAGCAGCTCGGCGTGAGCGTCACCGCCCAGTGGGCGGTGCTCGGCCAGTACGACTTCGTGAACATCGTCGAGGCGCCCGACGAGAAGACGGTCGCGCGGGTGTCGATGGAGCTCGGCTCGCGGGGCACCGCCCACTACGAGACGCTCATCGCCATCCCCGTGGACGACTTCATAGCGGCACTTTGACCGCAGGCCGCAAGCGGGTTCTCGTGGTGGGCGGCGGCGGGCGTGAGCACGCGCTGGTGCGCGCCCTGCAGCGCAGTCCCCAGCAGCCGGAGCTGCTGTGCTCGCCCGGCAACGCCGGGATCGCCCGCGACGGAGTCGAGTGCCTGCTGGGGGACGACATCGTGGCGCTCGCGCGCGAGCACGACGTGGACCTCGTGGTGGTGGGCCCGGAGGCGCCGCTGGTGGAGGGACTGGTGGACGAACTTGGCGCGTCCGGCATCGCCGCCTTCGGCCCCACCCGCGCGGCCGCCCACATCGAGGGCTCCAAGTCCTACGCCAAGCAGCTGATGAAGGACGTGGGGGTGCCCACGGCATCGCACGTCATGTTCCGCACGCGCGACGAGGGGGCGGATCACCTGGCCTGTGCCTCCTATCCGGCCGTGCTCAAGGCCGACGTCCTGGCCGCGGGCAAGGGCGTGATCATCGCGAAGACCGAGGCCGAGGCTCGCGCGGCGCTCGACGTCTTCTTCGCCGAGAAGCGCTTCGGCGACACCGAGGTGGTGCTCGAGGAGTTCCTCGAGGGCGAGGAGCTCTCGCTGCTCGCGCTGTGCGACGGCGAGCGGGCCGTGCCGCTCGCGCCGGCGCAGGACTACAAGCGGATCTTCGACGGGGACGAGGGACCGAACACCGGCGGCATGGGCAGCTACTCGCCGGTGCCGGGAATCGATCCCGAGCGGGCACGCGAGCTGGCCGCGCTGGTGCATCAGCCGATCGTGGACGAGCTGCGCCGGCGGGGCACGCCCTTCCACGGGGTGCTCTACGCCGGGCTGATGATCGGCTCCTCGGGGCCGAAGGTGCTCGAGTACAACGCGCGCTTCGGCGACCCCGAGACCCAGGCCGTGCTGCCGCGGCTGCGCAGCGACCTGCTCGAGCTGCTCGAGGCGTCGATTCGCCCGGGCGGGCTGGCGGGCGTGGAGCCCGAGTGGTCGGCGGACTGGGCGGTGACGGTGGTGCTCGCCTCGCGCGGCTATCCGGAGTCGTCCTCCAGCGGCGATCCGATCTCCGGGCTGGACGAGGCCGCCGCCACGGGCGCCGACGTGTTCCACGCCGGCACGGCCGAACGCGACGGCCGGGTGGTCACCAACGGCGGCCGCGTGCTCGCCGTGACCGCGCTCGGCGACGGGCCCGGCGAGGCCCGCGAGCGCGCCTACGCGGCCGCGGAGCAGATCGACTTCGACGGGCGCCAGCTGCGAGGAGATATCGCGGCGCGCGCAGTGGATAGGGTCGAGGCGTAATGGGAACCGAGGAGACAGCGGCGGCGCCACCGGTAACGCAGACCGAGGTGGAGCACCAATTCGACGATCTCGATGTGGACGCTCCCCCGCAGGTGGGGATCGTGATGGGCTCGAAGAGCGACATGGCGGTGATGGAGAAGGCCGCGGCGCGGCTCGAGGAGCTCGACATCCGCCACGAGATGCGGGTGATGAGCGCCCACCGCGATCCGGACACCGTGGCCGAGTACGCGAAGAACGCCCGCATGCGCGGGCTGAAGGTGATCATCGCCGGCGCCGGGCTGGCCGCGGCGCTGCCGGGCGTGGTGGCCGCGCACACGGATCTCCCCGTGATCGGCGTGCCGCTCACCTCGAGCACGTCGGTGGCCGGCGGGCTCGACGCCCTGCTCGCCATAGCGCAGATGCCTCCGGGCGTACCGGTGGCCACGGTGGGCGTGGACAACGCCAAGAACGCCGCGGCGCTGGCCGCGCGCATTCTCGGCGTATGAGCCGCCGGTGATCGAGCGCTACACCCGCCCCGAGATGGGCGCCGTGTGGTCTCAGCGGCGCAAGCTCGAGTCCTGGCTGGAGGTCGAGCTGGCCGTGGTGGAGGCGCTGGCCGAGCAGGGCGTGGTGCCCGAGGAGGATGCCGCGGCCATCCGCGATCGCGCGGCGTTCACCGTCGAGGAGGTGGCGGAGCGCGAGAAGGTGACCGACCACGACGTGGCCGCCTTCGTCGACGTGGTGGCAGGCTCGGTGGGGGAGCCGGGACGCTGGGTCCACCACGGGCTCACCTCCTCGGACGTGCTCGACACCGCGCTCGCCCTCCAGCTCTCCCAGGCCGGTCTCATGCTGGCGGGGGGTGCGCACGACTACCGCGATGCGCTGATCCGCCGGGCGCGGGAGCACGTGGACACGATCTGCGTGGGCCGCACCCACGGCGTGCACGCCGAGCCGACGACGTTCGGGGTCAAGCTCGCCGGCTTCGCCTTCGAGGCGCACCGCAACATGCGCCGCCTCGAGCGGGCCGCAGAGGGCGTGTCGGTGGGTGCGCTGTCGGGCGCGGTGGGCACGTACTCGGCCAACGGCCCGGAGGTCGAGGAGATGGTGCTGCGCCGCCTCGGGCTCGGCCGCGAGGACGTGTCGACCCAGGTGGTGCCGCGCGACCGCCACGCGGAGCTGCTCGGGGCGATCGCCCTGGCCGGCGCCGGGCTGGAGCGCTTCGCCACCGAGATCCGCCAGCTTCAGCGCACCGAGGTGCGCGAGGTCGAGGAGCCGTTTCGGGCGGGCGCCCAGAAGGGCTCGTCCGCGATGCCGCACAAGCGCAACCCGATCGTTAGCGAGCGGATCACCGGCATCGCCCGCCTGCTGCGCGGCTACGCGCTCACCGGCCTGGAAAACGTTGCCCTCTGGCACGAGCGCGACATCTCGCATTCCTCGGTCGAGCGGGTGAGCCTGCCGGACGCAACGATCCTGCTCGACTACGCCCAGCACCTGGCGATCCGGGTGGTGGAGGGCATGACCATCCATCCCGAGCGCATGCGCGAGAACCTCGGCGCCACCCACGGGGCGCTGTACTCCCAGCGCGCCCTGCTCGCTCTCGTCGAGGCGGGGCGCTCGCGCGACGACGCCTACCGGATCGTGCAGGAGGCGGCGCAGCGCGCCTGGGACGAGGGCGTGGAGTTCCGCGAGCTGCTGGCGGAGATCGCCCCGGACCTCGATCTCGATGCGGTCTTCGACCCCGCGGCGTTCGTGCGCCATTCGCGCGCGGTCGTGAAGCGCCTGGACCGGATCACCTAGGCGGCCGGCGCTCAGGCCACGGCCAGCAGCGCCAGCCCGAACAACACCACCACGTGGAAGGTCTGGTCGACCGCCACCGTGACTATGGGGTGCGCGGCCGGGTCCGTGTGCTTGACCCGTCGCATGTAGCCATGCAGAAGGCGGCCGTCGTCCTCGATCACGTGCGTGGCGAACAGGAGCGCGGCGAGCGCCGGCACGAGCGCGCCCGACTCCTGCCAGAGCCAGATGAAGGCGGGTACGAAGGCGAGGGTGTAGGTGGCCACGTGGGTGAACAGAGCTCGCCGTGCCTCGGGATCCCGGCCCAGTCCGCCGAACTTGTGGCGCGCCTGCCATTCGGTCTGCAGGCCGTAGTCGCCCACGAGGTGGCAGACCAGAAAGACGGCGAAGACCTCGACCCAGGACACGGGTCAGAGCATGCCCGAGGTGCAGGCGCCGAACGTGACGCTCATCACGCTCGACCCGGGCGTGGAGCGGTCGGGACCCGTTGATAGCCTCGGGCCGGTGAGCGATGCTGCCGGTCTGAAGCACCTCTCCAGCGGGAAGGTGCGGGACATATACGCCGTCGGCGAGGATCGCCTGCTGCTCGTCGCGTCGGATCGCATCTCCACGTATGACGTGGTGCATCCCACGCCTATTCCGGACAAGGGCAAGGTCCTCACCGGCCTCACCGCCTTCTGGCTCGAGCGCACGGCGGAGATCTGCCCCAATCACCTCGTCTCCTACACGGATGTGCCCGAGGAGCTGCGCGGCCGCGGCATGCTGGTCGAGCGCCTGGAGATGGCCCCGGTGGAGTGCGTGGTGCGCGGCTACATCACGGGCTCGGGCTGGAAGGACTACCAGGCCACCGGAGCCGTCTGCGGAATCGGCCTGCCGGAGGGCCTCCAGGAGTCCGAGCAGCTCCCGGAGCCGATCTTCACCCCGGCGACCAAGGCTGAGGTGGGCGACCACGACGAGAACGTCGACTTCGAACGCGCCGTCGAGATCGTGGGTGACCGGCCGCTGCTCGAGGAGCTGCGACGCCTCTCGATCGCTCTCTACGAGGCAGGCGCCGCTCACGCCCGCGAGCGCGGGATCATCCTCGCCGACACCAAGTTCGAGTTCGGGCGCCGGGGCGACGGCACCGTGGTGCTCGGGGACGAGGTGCTCACGCCGGACTCGTCGCGCTTCTGGCCCGCCGACGGCTATGAGCCCGGTCGCGGCCAGCCGAGCTTCGACAAGCAGTTCGTGCGCGATTGGGCCTCGGCCTCGGGCTGGGACAGGTCGCCGCCCGCCCCCGAGCTGCCGGGCGACGTGGTGGAGGGCACCCGCGAGCGCTACGTCGAGGCCTACGAACGCATCACGGGCCAGCCCTTCAGTGAATGGCTCGAGGCGTCCTCCAGATGAGGGCGCGGGTGTTGATTCGGCCGAAGAAGGGCATTCTCGATCCGCAGGGTCAAGCGGTGGAGCGAGCGCTCCCCGCACTTGGGTTCGAGGGGGTCTCGGGAGTGCATGTCGGACGTTTGGTCGAGTTGGACGTGGAGGACGGGTCACAAGTTCCCGCAATGTGCGAGCGACTCTTGGCCAATCCGCTGATCGAGGATTACGAGGTGATAGAGGTCACGAGTCCATGAGGTTCGGAGTGGTCCGTTTCCCGGGCTCCTGCGACGAGGTCGACGCTCTCCAGGCCTGTCGCCTCTTCGGCGACGCCGAGCTCCTCTGGCACGGTGACCGCGATCTCTCCGGCATCGACGCCGTGGTGGTCCCCGGCGGGTTCTCCTACGGCGACTACCTGCGCGCCGGAGCGATCGCCCGCTTCTCACCGATGATGGAGGCGGTGATCGAGTTCGCCGGCGACGGCGAGCCAGTGCTCGGGATCTGCAACGGCTTCCAGGTGCTCTGCGAGGCCGGCCTGCTTCCCGGCGCGCTGCTGCCGAACGACTCGCTGCGCTTCGTCTGCCGGCAGGTGGAGGTGGTCGTGGAGACCACCGACACACCCTTCACGCGCACGTGCGAGAAGGGCGAGCGCCTGTCGGTGCCGGTCAAGCACGAAACGGGCCGCTATTTCGCTCCTGCCGGGACCCTGCCCGAGGACCAGGTCGTGCTGCGCTATGCCCCCGGGCAGAATCCCAACGGGGCGATCGACGACATCGCGGGCGTGTGCAACGCAGGACGCAACGTGATGGGCCTGATGCCCCATCCGGAGCACGCGGTCGACCCGCTCACGGGGTCGGCCGACGGCGGGAGGCTGTTCGAGTCCCTCGCGATGGTCCCTGCGTGAGCGCGCCGGCCTCTGTTTCACATCGCGCGCTCGGCCTGACCGACTCGGAGTACGAGGGGATCTGCGAGCGCCTGGAGCGCGCGCCCAATGCGCTCGAGCTGGCGGTGTTCTCGCTCATGTGGTCCGAGCACTGCGCCTACAAGCACTCGAAGAAGCTGTTGCGGCTGCTGCCCACCGACGGGCCGCATCTGCTCATGGGGCCCGGGGAGAACGCCGGCGTGGTGGACGTGGGCGACGGTCTGGCGGTGGCCTTCAAGGTCGAGTCGCACAACCATCCCAGCGCCGTCGAGCCGTTCCAGGGGGCCGCCACCGGCGTGGGCGGCATCCTGCGCGACATCTTCGCCGTCGGCGCCCGGCCTATCGCGGTGCTCGACTCGCTGCGCTTCGGCGAGCTCGACTCGCCCCGCTCGCGCTACCTGTTCGACTACGCGGTCAAGGGCATCGGCCACTACGGCAACTCGATCGGGGTGCCGACGGTGGGCGGCGAGGTGCTGTTCGAGCCCGCCTACGAGCACAACTGCCTGGTCAACGCGATGTGCCTGGGACTCGCGCGCCACGACTCGCTGATCCGCAGCGCCGCCGCCGGCGTGGGCAACCACTTGGTGCTGCTGGGAGCGCGCACGGGCCGCGACGGGATCGGTGGCGCCTCGGTGCTGGCCAGCGCCGAGCTGTCCGAGGAGGACGAGTCAAAGCGGCCCAGCGTGCAGATTGGCGACCCCTTCGAGGAGTCGAAGCTCGTGGAATGCTGCCTCGAGCTGCTGTCCGCCGGCCTCCTGCGTTCCCTCCAGGACCTCGGCGCCGCCGGCCTCTCCTCGAGCTCGTCGGAGATGGCGTCCAAGGGCGAGGTGGGTCTCGACATCGACGTGTCGCGCGTGCCGCTGCGCGAGGCGGACATGGAGCCCTTCGAGATCATGGTCTCCGAGTCCCAGGAGCGGATGCTGTGCGTGGTGGCGCCCGAGCAGCTCGCTGAGGTGCTCGAGCGCTGCGCGCGCTGGGACGTGCGGGCCACGCCGATCGGCACCGTCACGGACACGCGGCGCTTGCGGGTCTTCGACGACGCCGACCTGGTGGGCGACATGCCGGTCGAGGCGCTGGTGGACGACGTTCCGCTCTACGAGCTCGAGCCCGAGGAGCCGCAGGCGGCCGTGTACCCGGATCCGCCTGCACGCCTGGCGCCCACGTCGGATGCCGAGGCGTCGTTGCTTGCCCTGCTCGCGTCGCCCAACGTGGCCTCCAAGCGCTTCGTGTTCGAGCAGTACGACTCGATCGTGGGCTCGCGCACGGTGCGCCGGCCCCAGGCCGCCGACGCCGCCGTGCTCACGCTCGCGCCCGACGGCGGCACCGGGGCGCTGGCGGTCTCCATCGACGGGAACGGCCGGCGGGTGGCGATCGACCCCTACGCCGGCGCCGTCGAGGCGGTGCTCGAGTGCGCCCGCAACCTCGCCTGCGTGGGGGCCGAGCCGCTCGGTCTCACCAATTGCCTCAACTTCGGCAACCCCGAGAAGCCGCACGTGGCGTGGCAGCTCACGCGCGCGGTCGAGGGCCTTCGCGACGCCTGTCTTGCGCTCGGCGTGCCGGTGGTCGGCGGGAACGTCTCGCTCTACAACGAGGGCGGCGGCGGACCGATCTACCCCACGCCGATCGTGGGCATGGTCGGCAAGCTCGCCGATCCCGGCGCGGCGCCCGGGGTGGGCTTCGCGCACGAGGGGGATGCGATCGCGCTCGTGGGTCCGTTCGCGCCGGCGCTCGAGGGGAGCGAGCTCGAGAAGCTGCGCGGGCGGGGCGGGCGCCGGTTGCCCGCGGTCGACATCGCGGAGCAGGCGCGGGGACTGGCGGCGCTTCGGGCTGCCATCCGCGCGGGTGATCTCGCCAGCGTCCACGACATCAGCGAGGGGGGTCTGGCCTGCGCGCTGGCAGAGTGCTGTATCGAGGGCGGGTTGGGCGCGCGCTTGGACCCGCCGCGGTCCGAGGAGGAGTTGTTCGGCGAGGCGCCGGGCGGGGCGGTGGTCTCCGGTCCGCGCGCGGCTGTCTGGAGGCGATCGAGGGCGCGACCGTGATCGGCGAGGTGGGCGGGGATGCACTGTCGTTCGCCGGCGGCCCGAGCGTCCCGGTGGCGCGGCTGCGCGACGTATACGAGGGCGCGATTCCTGCTTACTTCGCGTCTTCGGCCGCCTAGAAACCGTGATCTGGGGAGGGGGTTCCTGACGAAGCGTCCGCCATTTGGACGCAACGTCAGGGACCCCCTCTCCGCGCCGGCCTCGCCCCCGGCGACGACGGGGGGCGCTGGTACCCTCAGCCTGTGGCAGGGACCCCGCCCGCCGGTGGTGTCGGAGGCCCCGCCGCGTGCCTATGAATCCACTGCTCGACGATCGCGACGGGCCTCGCGACGAATGCGGCGTTTTCGGTGTCTACGCACCGGAGAACGACGTCGCCCGGCTGGCCTACTTCGCCCTCTACGCGCTTCAGCACCGCGGCCAGGAGTCTGCGGGCATCGCCGTGTGCGAGGACCAGAGGATCATGACCGTGCGTGATGTGGGTCTCGTCTCGCAGGTCTTCGACGAGGAGAAGCTGCGCGCGCTTCAGGGGGAGTCGGCCGTGGGCCACGTGCGCTACTCCACCACCGGCTCGTCGGCTTGGGAGAACGCCCAGCCGGTGTACCGGTCAGACCGTCATCGCGTCGCTCTCGCCCACAACGGGAACCTCATCAACGCGGTCGAGCTGCACGCCGAGCTGTCGGAGCAGGGGGTCCGGTTCCGCGGCACCTCGGACTCGGAGATCATCGCGGCGCTCCTGTCCACCCACGAGGCCGATCGCGTCGAGGACGCGCTGGCCGACGTGATGCCGCGCCTCGAGGGCGCCTTCTCCACCGTCGTGATGACCAAGGAGTCGGTGATCGCGTTCCGCGACCCGGCCGGCCTGCGGCCGCTGTCGCTGGGGATGATCGGTGGGCGCTATGTAGTGGCCTCCGAGAGCTGTGCCTTCGACATCATCGGCGCCGAGCTGCTGCGCGAGGTGCAGCCGGGCGAGATGATCTCGCTGAGCGAGCGTGGCATCGAGACCCGTCTCCTCGTGGAGTCCGAGCGGCGGGCCTTCTGCGTCTTCGAGCACATCTACTTCGCCCGGCCCGACTCGATCCTCGAGGGCAACCGCACGCAGGTCTCGCGCCGCAAGATGGGCGAGATCCTGTGGCGCGAGGCGCCGGTCGACGCCGACGTGGTGATCGCCGTTCCCGACTCCGGCACCCGGCGGCGGCCGGCTACTCGAAGGCGTCGGGCATTCCGCGCGACGAGGGCCTGATCAAGAACCGCTACGTGGCCCGGACCTTCATCCAGCCCGGCCAGGAGCTGCGCCGCCACGGCCTGCGGATGAAGTTCAACCCGCTGCGCGAGGTGGTGGAGGGCAAGCGGCTCGTGGTGGTGGACGACTCGATCGTCCGCGGCAACACCACGCGCCAGATCGTGCAGATGCTGCGCGACGCGGGCGCGCTCGAGATCCACATGCGCATCTCGGCGCCGCCGATCCGCTACCCGTGCCACTACGGGATCGACATGTCGACCACGCAGGAGATGGTCGCCCACGGGCGCACCGCCGACGAGGTGGCCGAGGAGCTCCGCTGCGACTCGCTGCAGTATCTCTCGCTCGACGGGATCTACGAGGCGATCCGCTCCACCCGCGAGACGCACTGCGACGCCTGCTTCTCCGGCGAGTACCCGCTCGAGCGAACCGATGTCGCCAACGGCAAGTTCGCGCTCGAGGAGCTGGCTGTGGTCCGCCACTAGAGCCCAGCCGGCCGCGTCTGTGACAACTTCGCCACGAGCGTTACGGCTCCGTCACAGGAGCGCCGTTGCAGCCGTGAGCGGCGCTACTGTGGCCGTTCCCCGATGGACCTGACCGCCGCCCTCCACGAGCACTTCGGCTTCGCCGGCTTTCGGCCCGGACAGCGCGAGGCGTGTGAGGCGGCCCTGGCGGGCCGGGACGTGATGGTGGTCATGCCCACCGGCTCCGGCAAGTCGCTCTGCTACCAGCTGCCGGCGCTGTTGCGGGACGACCTCACCGTGGTCGTGTCGCCGCTGGTCGCGCTGATGCAGGACCAGGTCGAGGCCCTGCGCGCCCGCGGGCTGGGCGAGCGGGTGGCCCTCGTCAACGCTCAGCAGGACGCCTCCGCCAACGCGGAGGTGCTCGGCCGGGCGGCGGGCGGGGAGCTGAGTCTGCTCTACGTGGCGCCCGAGCGCTTCGCCGCGCCGGGCTTCCTCGACCGGATGCGAAGCCAGGTGCGTGTGGGGCTGTTCGTGGTCGACGAGGCCCACTGCGTGTCGCAATGGGGGCATGACTTCCGGCCCGACTACTTCCGGCTCGCCGACGCCGCGCGGGCGCTGGACTCCGCCGCGCTGGTGGCCTCCACCGCCACGGCCACACCCAGGGTGGCGGCCGACGTGGTGCGCCGCCTCGGCCTGCGTGACCCGCTGCGGGTGGCCACCGGCTTCGACCGGCCCAACATCAGCTTCGCCGTGGCGAGGCCCGGCGGCCACGAGAAGACCCGCCTCGTGGTGGAGGCGCTGCGAGCCGACGATGCGCTGCCGGCGATCGTCTACGCCGGCACGCGAGCGGGGTCCCAGGAGCTGGCCGATCAGCTCTCTGAGGCGCTGGGGGAGGAGGCCGCGGCCTACCACGCGGGGTTGGAGCGCGGCCGCCGCGCCGACGTGCAGCGCCGCTTCCTCGCCGACGACGTGCGGGTGATCTGCGCCACCAACGCCTTCGGCATGGGCGTGGACAAGCCCAACGTACGCACCGTGCTGCACTCGAGCGTCCCCTCCTCGCTCGAGGCCTACTACCAGGAGGCGGGCCGCGCGGGGCGCGACGGCCTGCCGGCGCGGGCGCTGCTCTTGGCCGAGAACCGCGACCGCGCGCTCCACGTCCACTTCATCAAGCGCGAGGAGATCGACCCGGAGCTGCCGGGCTGGCTGGCGGACCGGATCGTGTCGACCGCGGACGGGAACGGCCGCTACGCGCTAGATGCATACGCGCTCGCGCGCGAGCTGCGCGGCGACGGCGAGCGGCTGCGAGCGCTGATCGGCCACCTCACGCGGGCGGGCACGATCGCGCCGTCGCCCTCGGCGCCGGACCGGATCGCCGGGCGGGTGCTCGGCCGCTTCGACGGCCGTGCGGCGGCGCTGTGCCGGTCCTCGATCGAGGAGGCGGCCCGCGCGCGCTGGCGCCAGTACCGGGAGATCTGGGCCTACGTCGAGCAGGACAGCTGCCGCCGCGAGGCGATCCTCAAGCACTTCGGCGATCCAGCGGTCGCGGAGGCGCGATCGGGCGACGCGGGACCGAGGTCCACGCCGTGCTGCGACGTCTGCGAGCCCAGCCTGCGCCCGGTGGCCCCTCCGCCGGATCCGGTCGAGGTCGGCAACCTCGACGAGGCGATCATCTCGGTGGCCGCGAGCGCACAGCCGTCCGTCGGCCGGACCACCTGCGCGGAGATCCTGCACGGTTCCCGCTCGAAGAAGATCCAGCGCAACTCCTACGACGGCCTTCCCGCCTACGGCATCTCGTCACACATGCGCCGGGCCGACATCCTGGCTCGCGTCGACGAGCTGATCGGCGAGGGGCGGCTCAAGACCACCGGAGGGCCGTATCCGGTGTTGCGCGTCGCGGCGTGAGCTTGCGCGTCGCGGTTCTGATCTCCGGTGAGGGCACCAACCTCCAGGCTCTGCTCGACCAGGTCCACGGCCGCGACGGGGTGGAGATCGTCGCCGTGGCCGCCAGCAGGGCGGACGCCGGCGGATTGGCGCGAGCCGAGCGCGCGGGGGTCGAGAGCCGGGTCTTCGCGATCGCCGAACACCCCGATCGCGGGGCGCGTGACCGCGAGCTGGCGGACTGGCTCGACGCCCGCGAGGTGGGCCTCGTCGTCCTGGCCGGCTTCATGGAGCTGCTCACGCCGGAGTTCATCGCTCGCTTCGCCGGGCGCATGATCAACGTGCATCCCGCGCTCCTGCCCGCTTTCCCCGGCCTCGAGGCCATCCGGCAGGCGCTCGACTACGGGGTGAGGATCACCGGAGTGACCGTCCACTTCGTGGACGAGGGCGCCGACACCGGTCCGGTGCTGTTGCAGGAAGCCTTCGAGGTTCCGTACCATCGACACGACATTGCCGCGATCGAGCAGGGCATTCACGAGATCGAACACCGGTTGCTGCCGGAGGCGGTGCGTCTGATCGCAGCCGGTCACGTGCGGGTGGACCGGGACAACCCCCGGCTGGTACGGGTCGATGTCCCAGACTGAGCCGCACGGCATGGACGTGACCGCCCCCGGGGAGGTGCGCATCCGCCGCGCTCTCCTCAGCGTGTCCGACAAGCGTGGCCTGGTGGAGTTCGCACGCGGCCTCACCGAGCTCGGCGTGGAGATCGTCTCCACCGGCGGCACCGCCGGCGAGCTCGTGGAGGAGGGGCTCGAGGTGCGCGCCGTGGACGACTACACGGGCTTCCCCGAGATCCTCGACGGCCGCGTCAAGACCCTCAACCCGCGCATCTACGCCGGCCTTCTGGCCGTGCGTGGCGAGCGCGAGCACGTGGACACGCTCAACGACCTCGATATCGAGGCGATCGACCTCGTGTGCGTGAACCTCTATCCGTTCGAGCGCGTGGCGGCCCGGCGCGGCGCGGAGGACGCCGAGGTGATCGAGAACATCGACATCGGCGGGCCCACGCTGATCCGTGCCGCCGCCAAGAACCACGCCTACGCCGCGGTGGTCGTCTCCCCGGAGAGCTACGACGCCGTGCTCGAGGAGATGCGCGAGACGGGCGGCCGGCTCTCTCCGCGCACGCGCCAGAGCCTCGCCCTCGAGGGCTTCGCCTACACGGCGCGCTACGACTCGTCCATATCGCGCTGGTTCGCCGAGAGCGAGGAGGACTTCCCGGGGCAGTACACGCGCGCCTACGAGAAGGTGCTCGATCTCCCGTACGGCGAGAACCCGCACCAGCGCGCGGCCTACTACGCCGAGGTGGGCGTCCGCTCGGACCTCCTCTCGATGGTGTCGAAGCTCCACGGGCGCGAGCTGTCCTTCAACAACCTGCTCGACCTCGACTCGGGGCGGCGGCTGGTCGAGGACTTCGAGCTCCCGGCCGCCGCGATCGTCAAGCACAACAACCCCTGCGGCGCCGCCGTGGGCGCGCACTTGAACGAGGCCTTCGACAAGGCCGTGGCCACCGATCCCCAGAGCGCGTACGGCGGCGTGTTCTGCTTCAACCGGCTGGTGGACAGCCCGCTCGCCGAGAAGCTGTCGGACATGTTCGTGGAGGTCATCTTCGCGCCGGCCTACGAGGCCAATGCGCTGCGCATACTCGAGAAGAAGCCCAACGTGCGCATCCTCCACAACCAGGAGCGACGCCGGCCCTCGATCAACGAGCACGACCTGAAGCGGGTACGGGGCGGGATCCTCGTGCAGGACCGCGACACCGGGCTGGAGGTGCGCGAGGAGATGAGCGTCGCCACCGAGCGCAAGCCGACCGAGGAGGAGTGGGGCGAGCTGCTGTTTGCGCTGCGGGTCTGCAAGCACGTGCGCTCGAACGCGATCGTGCTCACCCGCGGGCTCGCCACGGTGGGCGTCGGCGCCGGCCAGATGAGCAGGGTCGACTCGGTGAAGATCGCCATCGACAAGGCGCGGACGGCCGGGCTGTCGCTCGACGGCGCCGCGATGGCCTCGGACGCGTTCTTCCCGTTCGCCGACGGGCCGCAGCTCGCGATCGAGGCGGGCGTGACCTCCATCATCCAGCCCGGCGGGTCCCAGCGCGATCCCGAGGTCGTGGCGGCCTGCGACGCCGCGGGCGTCGCAATGGCGTTCTGCGCGCGCCGTCACTTTCGCCACTGAATGACCGGCGGCGCCGCTCGTTCTCCGCGCGGCACTTCGACATCTGTCGAACGGTCGCTAGAGTTGGCGCCGAAGGCTTCCTCATGAGAGAGCCCCATCACCCATCCAGTGACGAGCTCGAACTTGCCGGCGTGCTGCACGCGCTGAGCGATCCGGCGCGGCTCGAGATAGTGCGCAAGCTGGCAGTCGGCGACGAGTGCACGTGCGGGACCTTCGAGCTCGGGCTCTCCAAGGCCACTCTGTCGCATCACTTCAGGGTGCTTCGCGAGGCCGGCGTGGTCCGCACCCGGCCCGACGGCCGCAAGCGGATGCTGTCGCTGCGCCAGGACGACCTGAACGAGCGCTTCCCCGGCGTGCTCGATGCGATCGTGTCGGCGAGCGAGACGTGGCGGGCCGCGCCGCCCGCCACGCCGCGGGCGACGTCCGCCGCCTAGCTCTCCCGCCGCCTAGATCTCTTCAGGTGGGCCGCGTCGGACTCGAACCGACAACCTCGGGATTAACCTGCCGCACCGGCTCTCACCGGCCACGGCCGAAGCCGTGTTGCGGTCTGGACCATCTCTTCGCCCTCGGCTCGACGTTAGGGCGGGCAGCGTATGGCCTCTGAGGGCTCTCCCGTGAGGGGTTGCCTGCTGATAGCCCAATCCTGAGGATTGTCACGCTTCGGTACCTCAGGCTCTAAGGGTGTCCCAGCACACAGCTGCCGACCAACTAGAGGTTTCCCTGCTAGCGCTCCTTTTCTGTTGAAGTCCCTCGCTCTGCCAATTGAGCTAGCGGCCCGCGGCGCAGTCTAGTCCGAGTCCGCGTCGCCGGACTCGGCGTCGTCGGGCTGCAACCAGGTCTGCAGAGTCTCCTTGCGGTCGACGAGCACGGCCCGGGTGATCGCTTCCGTGCCGAACCGGTCGCGAAGGTCGTCGATCGTGGTGTCCAGGGCGCGGGCGCGGTGGTCGCCGGTGGGCAGGACGAGCTGGACGCCGTCGTCGTCCTCGAGATTGGTGAGCGACAGACCCACCAGCGTGACGCCGTCGCGCTCGATCGTGGGGAGCGCGGCTCGCAAGAGGCCGCGCGCGGTGGCGAGGATCGCCTCGGTCCGGTTGGTGGCCTCGGACATGGTCTGCGAGCGCGTCGCGCGCGTGTAGTCCCGGAAGCGCAGGCGCAGGACCACCGTCCGGCACAGAAAGTCCTTCCCGCGCAGGCGGCGACCCAGGCGGTCCACGATCGCGACCACCATCGTGTCGAGGCTCTCGGGCGTGGTGGGGATGCGGCCGAAGGCCCGCTGCGATCCGATCGAGCGCCGCCGGCCGCCGGAGCGCACCCGGCGCGGATCGCGATTGTTGGCCAGCGCGTGCACCTGCCGGCCGGAGGCCCGCCCGAGCATCTCCACTAGCTCGACCTCGCTCAGCTCTGCCACCTGGCCCACCGTCTCGAGGCCGTGGGCGTTCAGCTTGCGGGCGGTGGCGTCGCCCACTCCCCAGAGCCGCTGCACGGGCAGCGGATGCAGGAAGGCGACCTCGCCCTCGGGCTCCACCACCAGCAGCCCGTCCGGCTTGGCCGCGGCGCTCGCCACCTTCGCCAGGTGCTTGGTGCGAGCCACGCCGACCGTGACGGGCAGCCCCACCTGCTCGCGTACCTCGCGACGCAGCCGGACAGCGATCTCGCGGGGCGTGCCGGAGATCCGCTCGAGCCCGCGCACGTCGAGGAAGGCCTCGTCGATCGAGAGGGCCTCCACCAGCGGCGCGGTCTCGCGAAACAACGCGAGCACCGCCTTGCTCGCCTCCACGTAGGCGTCCCAGTGCGGCTCCACCACCACGGCATCCGGGCACAGCCGCCGCGCCCGCCGCCCGCCCATCGCCGAGTGCACTCCATGCGCCTTGGCCTCGTAGCTGGCGGCCAGCACCACTCCGCCGCCGACGATCACCGGCCGGCCGCGAAGGCTCGGGTCGTCGCGCTGCTCGACCGACGCGAAGAACGAGTCGATGTCCGCGTGGAGGATCGTGGCCTGCGCCGCCGGCATCGAACATACGTTCGCAGTCGATCCGGCGGAACGCAAGGCGCCATTCAGGCGGTGAGCAAGCACCTGCCGGCAGTAGCCCCGACGAGAATCGAACTCGCTCTTACGCCTTGAAAGGGCGCCGTGCTGAACCGGTACACCACGGGGCCGAGCGCTATGGAGTCTAGGCGGGGTCCTCCATGGCGTCCGGGTCGTAGGTGGCGTTGGACGCGGCGAACACGAGGAGGGCGACGACGATCCCGGCTATGTGGCTCGCCGCCAGCAGCACGATCAGCCCGCACACCCCGGCCGCAACCGCCGAGAACAGCACGTAGGCCAACGGCACCGCCAGGATCCGTGCCGCGGCCGCCGAGCAGGCGAGCCAGGCCAGCGGGCCGACGATGAAGCCGTAGTCCTCGAAGAAATCCTCGTCGAGCGGCAGCGCGATCAGGATCGCGAAGAGCACGCCCACCAGCAGCGCCTGCACGACGAGGGACTTCCAGAACAGCCGAGGATCCACGGAGGCGGATACTAGACTCGCCCCCGCGGGCGGTTAGCTCAGCTGGTAGAGCGCCTGCCTTACAAGCAGGAGGTCGCCTGTTCGAGCCAGGCACCGCCCATCCTCACGGTCCGTTCCAACAGCAGATCGGTATCGCAGGGTCCTATCGACGGTTCTCGAGCGGGTGACGAAAGCGCCTCGCGTCATCGAGAGGCGCAACTTTTGGGGGCGCGCGGAGTTTTGCAGCGGACGCCTCGCTTGCGGCCGCGATCTGGTTTACGTCGTGGGCGGGGCGCTTGCGCGCCGCATGCCGAACGACTGAAACGGGAGAGGTTCCACTGAAACAGGTCAGGATTCATCTGAAGCTCATGATCGCCCTCGTGGCGCTGGTTGCGCTCGCCATTCCTGCCGCCGCGGAGGCGGCCAAGAAGGGGAAGGGTGGGCCGGAGGTCACCGTCATGACTCGGAACTTGTTCCTGGGCGCGGATCTCTCCCCGGCGATCGAGGCGCCGAGCATCCCGGAGGCGATTGACGGCGCGGGCACGGTGTGGAACGAGCTCCAGAGCACCAAGTTCCCGGAGCGGGCGGCGCCGCTCGCGCGAGAGATCAAGCGCTCGAAGGCAGATCTCGTCGGACTTCAGGAGGTGGCGCTCTGGCGCAAGCAGGTCCCCTCCGACGGTGGCGCGCCGCCCATCACCCCGATCCCGGGCGCCCAGCCGGCGAGCGTCGTGGAGTTCGACTTCCTCGCCCTGCTGCAGATGGAGCTGAAGAGGATCGGCGCGAAGTACCGCGTCGTCGTCGTGCAGGAGGAGTTCGGCGGCGAGCTGCCGGCCGACGTCGACCATTCGGACGCGACCGGCAACGGTCCGCTGGCCGGGTTCGGCGCGGACCTTGACGCGAGCCTGACGATGCGCGACGTGATCCTCGTCCGGAAGGGCACGAAGGTGAAGCTCGGCAAGACGAGGAAGGGCCACTTCGACACGCGCTACGAGCCGAGCGTGGGCGGGATCGTGATCCCGGTCGACCGCGGCTGGGTTTCCGTCGAGGCGAAGATCCGCGGCAAGAGCGCCAGAAAGGGCAAGAAGCCGCGCTACAGCCGCTTCCGCTTCATCGACACGCACCTCGAGGCGTTTGGCGATCCGACGATTCGCGAGGCGCAGGCGAAGGAGCTGATCGCGGGGCCGCTCGACACGCACAAGCAGGTGATCCTCGTGGGCGACCTCAACTCCGGCATCGCGCGCCACAACGAGCCCGAGCGGCCAGGCGACGACCTGGCCTTCCGCGCCCTCGCCGGGTTCGGCATGAAGGACAACGGCGCGATTCAGAGCTGTTGCTTCGACAGCCTCTTCGATCTCAACGCGGTCCTCGACCACACCGTCGACCACGTGCTGACGAAGCCGGGGCTGAAGAAGGTCAGGGCCTACGTGACCGGCGACGACGCGGCCGAGCGGACTCCCTCCGGCCTCTGGCCGTCGGATCACGGCGGAGTGGTGAGCCGGCTGCGGATGCGGAACTAGCGAGCCATAGCCACCGCCCCCAGGTCCCCGGTGCCAGGCTCGGGAAGTCCGCGAGCGTCGACGGGCCTAGGGTACGCGGCGACGGTTTCCGAGACGCCACCGTGCTCGCCGTGACCGTCTTCGCCGGCGGAGCGACGATCACGCACGCCATCGACATCGTCGAGACGGGCAACCTCGCGGCGAACAACACAGTTCAGAACGTAGCCACGTCCTCAGGCCCGCCGTCTTGGTCTGGCTGCTTCTCGCCATCCGGCGCTCCGCCTCCGCCGAGGGACATGCCGAAGAACCCGCGCTCCTGGGTCCGTGGCGGGATACGGCTGTGACCGCGGCCGCTCAGGCGACTGCCGTGGTATCGGCGACCTTCAGCCTCGGCTACGCCGTGAACCAGCCGGGAATTGGAGCCGCCGTCGGCAGCCTGCTCGCCGCGGCCACCACAGCACATGCCGTGCCGCGCGCAGCTCGGCGCCACGGTTGAGGGCGCTGGCGTCGGCTCGGTCGACCCGGCCTCGTGAAACAAGACGGAGGCGTCGGCCCGATCCGCGTACGAGGGCTCCCGCCGTTCGCGGCGGCGGCTTGTCGCCTCAGGGGCCGAAGGGCGCTTCGCACTCTTCTACTGTGGTCCCCGGTGCCCGCGCCGCGACGCTGTAAATCTCACCTGGCGGGAAGTCCTCAGCGGCGAACTCCCGCGCCACCCCGCCCCGGATCTGGATGTGCGCATCCGGTGAAGTCAAGATCGCTTCGCAGCTCGCGTGGTCGCTATTGGGAGCCGCGAGAGCGGTAGAGCCGCTTCCGCCTGGACGCGCAAGCGACGCCATCGACCGTCGCGACTGCTGCTTCCCATGCAAAGCGGGAGTGAGCTCCCGGCCGTGTCGGGGGCTACTGCTTTTCGTCCAAAGCGGTAGTCGGTAGTGGTCCTCGGCTCGGTGCGGGTTTCACGCGAAAGCGATAGCGAGTCAGCGAGCCGCGCTGCTCCTGCCTTTCGTCCGAACCGCTAGCGAGGCGGTTTGAGGGTCACGGCGCGAGATGACGGCAAGCCGACTACGGTGAGTCGGGTTGGACGACGAAGTCCTCCAACGCCCGTGCCTGTTGCTGCGCGGCCGGGCTGAGGAACCCATCGCATGCTCCCTTGGGGAACAGCGAGTTGACAACGGTGGCGGTGTCCCCGAGGAGCGTGCTCACATCGTCGCTTCCAAAGGCGGCCCGGCCGTCCAGCACGATGCGACTGAGATCCTCCCTTACCCTGGCAAGGGTCTCCTGGTCCTCCGCCGAGAAACGGTCTCTGCTCCTCCAAGCCCGCTCCATGACCCTCGACACGACGACCGCGTCAGCGTAGGTGGCGAGCGGAGTGTTCGGCACGAACGCGGGTGGCGTGTCCGTGTTCGCCAGGCGGCGAGTCACACGGCGGGCGATGGCGATCTGCTGATCGAGCTTCCCGAAGTCGACCACGCCGATCTCGTCGTCGTTGGTGTGGTAGCACGGCCCGGTCGCATCGGTGAAGAAGACGCTGGGCACCTGCTTGGCGAGGAACGACGCGTAGTCGCTGCGGTTCTGCCCGAAGATCGAGCTGACCGTCTCCGTGTCCAACGTCTGGGCGCCGATCGCGGAGCGCACGATCCTCTCGAAGCGGGGGCCGCCGGTTTCGGCGGCGATCGCGAAGCTGGTGTTGCGCAGGCTGGGGAGCAGGTTCGAGCCCTGATTGTCGAGATTGACGTAGCCGACCGTGTCCGCCAGCGGGACAAGCGGGTGATCGACGTAGTACCGCGAGCCGACGAGCCCGTCCTCCTCCGCGTCCCAGAGCGCCACCACCACCGACCGGCGAGGCTTCACCCGCTGCGCCGCGATGGACCGGGCAATGGCCAGCACGACGGCCACCCCGGCCGCGTTGTCAGTAGCCCCGTTGCAGATCGTGTCTCCCGCCGACTTGTACTGACAGGAGCTCCCGAGGTGGTCGTAGTGGGCGCCCACCACGACGTACTTGTTGGCCAGGTCGGTGCCGCGGATCACGGAGACCACGTTCGTTCCGCCGGGCAGGGTCTGTATGTAAGCCGCATCGCCGGAAGCCCCCATATTGAGCCCCGTCGAGATCGGCTTCAGCTCATCTATCAGGAACTCGCGAGCCAGCGCCGAGCCGGAAGTCCCGTTGTTGCGGCCGCCGGTCGCGTCCCCCGCCAGCCTGCCCACGTCGTACTGCGTACAGCCGCACAGAACCACACAGACCGCGACTGCAGCGACGGAGAGGCTCGACCGGGGACCGCGTGACGCCATCACACCATCCTGCTTCGGGACGCAGCGCAACACTACCGGCTTCGAAGACAGGCCCGGCACTTGGCCGGCGCCTGAACCAGCACGGAGCGCGCTCCTGGGGCCCAGACCATCGGCAATCAGATCGTGGTCCTGCCGAACGGCGACCTGGTGATGCTGTTCAACCTGATCCGTAACGTCGGCGCGAACACCAACCGCGGCTTCACCGCAGCCGTGATGCGGTCGACCGACAAGGGCGAGACCTGGTCGGCCCCGATCGAGATCGATCGCATGATCACGGACGGCGTGACCGATCCGGCCGACGGCCACGGCGTGCGCACCGGCGACCTGATCCCGCAGATCGCCGTCGACGACGACAGCGGCGCGTTGTACGTCGTCTGGCAGGACGATCGCTTCACCGGTGAGGAACAAATCGCCTTCTCGAGCTCCACAGACGGAGGACTGACCTGGTCGGACACACAGCGGATCAGCAAGGTCGGCGGCGTCAATCAAGCGTTCATTCCGACCGTGAGGGTCGCGGACGACGGAACGGTGGCCGTGCAGCACTACGACTTCCGCTTCGACGATCCGGCGACCACCCCGCCGCTGACCACCGACGTCTGGCTCCTGCGCTCCGCCGACGGCGGCGCCAACTGGACCGAGGAACGGATCGGCAGTGGCACGCCCGGAGCGGTGACCCCCGGCGACGGCACGGGCTCGTTCGACATGACGACGGCGCCGGATGCGCTCGGCTACTTCGTCGGAGACTACGCCGGCCTCGATTTCGCCGGCGGCGGAGTGGAGCCCGGCTTCAAGCCATTCCACGTCCGGGCCAACAGCGGCAACCTGCTGAACCGCACCGACGTGTTCTCGACGACCGCATCCGTCAGCGGTCCGTAGAGGGTTAGACGCCCTGCCGCCCGCCCGGCGGCAGGGCGTCCTCTTGCGCTAGAAGACGAGAGCGACGACAGGGGAGTTGGAGCGCGCACCGTCGCTGCCGCTTTCCATGCAAAGCGCGTGGCCGGGCGACGACTCGATGTGGGGACGGTCCCCCTCGCACCCCTCGCCGGAAACCGCTGGGCCTGCGGCTCTGAGTGTCTTTTCGTCCGAAGCGGCACTCCAGTCGCGGCTACGAAGCGTTCAGCTCAGCCGCAGAACGGACGAGGGCTTTGAAGGCCTCCTCGTCAATGCCGTCTCCCTCGTGGAGGTCGATGGCGCGCCTCACCTTGCCTTCGAGGCTGGAGTTGAAGAGGCCGGCTGGATCCTCCAGGGAAGCTCCCGTGGCGAAGGTGAGCTTCACCTTGTCCTCGTAGGTCTCGCCCGTGAGAATGATGCCCTCGTGGGACCAAACCGGGACGCCGAACGGGTTCGACGCCTTCCGCCATTTGATCTCTTCGACGACGTCGGGAACGGCCTGCTTGGTGAGCCCGCGGATTCGGGAGAGCATCTGTCCGCGCCAATCGTCCAGTTTCTTGATCTTCGCGTCGATCAGCTCAGACGGTGTCTCTGATTCGGGCTCGGCGGGCATGGCTGGACCATGCCAGAGTGCCGCATTCCATGCAGAGGAGCACTTCCGCTCCTCGCCCATTGCGATAGCGCGGCGCGCCGTCCCGTCAACTCGGGCGCTATGGAAGCAGCAGCCAGGCGGGCGCGCAGTTGTCGCCCGCTAGGTGGAAGTTGGTGGCGTCGATGAAGCCCCAGGGACCGGTCGCGTTGTCGGCGATCATCAGCCGCAGCGGCTCTCCGGCGAACTCTCTGATGTTCCAGCGGACGTCCTGGTAGGCGTCGCTGTTCCAGCCGAAGGACTCGCGGACGATCTCGCGGTCGTGGTAGAGGCGGACCGACGCGACGTTGCGCGTCTGGAAGTCGCCCGGGGTGAAGACCCCGCCGCCGTGGATCCGGAAGCAGAGCGTGGTGGCGTGGTTGTCGAGCGTGAAGTCCTGGTAGAGCGCGCCCTGCACGTCTTCGCCGTTCTGCTCGCCGGGACCAGGGGGCACGTAGCTGCTGACGTAGTGGCGATTCTCGAGCGTCACGACGCGGAACGGAGTGCCCAGGCGCTCCCAGCCGTTGATTCCGTCGTCGAAGTCGCCGTTGCGGATCGTCGGGCGCGGCAGACCGGCGCCGCGATCCGGCGGGCCGACCGTGCCTCCTCGCGGGACGAGGACGGTCCGCATGAGATGGACCTTGTATGGGTTCCAGCTGGAGTGGGCGTAGACGACGGAGAGGCGTCCGCGCTCCCAGCGAAAGAAGCGCGGGATCAGGTAGGGCCCGTACTCGCCGCCGAACACGTCGCGGCCGCGAAGGTGGTCGGGCTCGGCGAGGCCGTCGTCGGGGTTCGTCCCGCCGCCGGTCGAGCGGTGCTGGGTCACGTCATAGCCGCTGTCGGCCGCAGTGGCGTCGAACATCACGATCGGTTCGCTCCACGGTCCCCACGGCCGGCGCGCCGTGCGCAGGTAGTGACCGCGCGGGCGGGCGCCGTTGTTGCTGTTGCAGTTGTAGGCCATCAGGAAGAGGCCGCTCCTGGGATCGCGGCGCACGGACAGCTCGCCGACGCAAGGCGGGGTGTCCTCGACGATCGGGCGCGCGTTGCTCTCGCCCTGCACCCAGGCCAAGCGGCCGTCCCCGAGTGGCTGGCCGAGGTAGCGCCACTGATCGCGACGGGCGATTGCATGCGCGCGGAAGCGGGCCAGCCGAACCGCGCTGCGGCGATACGGGTTACCGGCGCCGAACAGGTAGACGTAGCCCTTGTACTCGACTGCGCTGACGTTCAGGAAGCGCGAGCTCTCAACCACCTGGTCGAGGACGAAGCGCCCCGTCTGCATCGTGTCGGCGTCGAGATGGCCCAGAACCTGATGGTCGTAGCTCCCCGAATGCCAGCCGCTCACGAAGAACACGTAGGTCCTGCCGTTGGCGTGGATGCCCTCCACTGGGACCTCGAAGCTGCCGTGGCTCGCGCCCGGCACGCGCAGCGGGGCGAACGACCCGTCGGCGGCGGCGGCCCAGCTAAGCCGCGGCATCTGAAAGCGGTCGGCGCTGCGGGCGTCCGTCACCGCGATCGAGTCGTCGAACAGGGTGCCGCCACCCTCAACCAAGGGCTGACCGCTGAACACCAACGAGGAGTCGCCGAAGAGGAAGTACAGCCGCCCGCGGCTCTCGAAGCTCACGCCGAGGTCGGTCCCGGGCATGCCGAGAGTGCCATTGGCGCGATGGTTCAACTCGTTGACCCCGCCCTTCCCGGGCGCCGTCACTAGCTGGCCGAGGTGCTCGGTGTAGGCCTTCTCGAGCACCGGCGGATCGACGGCACCCGCCGGGGTCGCCACGCCCAACAGGATTACCGAGGTGGCGACCGCGAGTCGCACACCGCGCATTGCGCGACGCTACCAGCCTTGGCGCTGACCGCGGAGGAAACGCGAGCGTCCTCGAGCCCCCGCCGACTGCTCCTTGCGCGTGAAAAACCAGCACCGGGCCCGGCGACGACTCCCGACTACCGCTTGGACGATGCCCGAGAGCGCCACCGAGGCCGGCATCGACTACTGCAACCACTGAGGTAGGCGGGCCGCGCTGACGCGCTCACCGTGGTCCTCCCTGTCGTCCGATGCGGGCACGCGCTTCGATCCGTCGATGGCTGCTGCGCTGAAGGCGTTGCGGATGCGTGCCTCGGCGTGACTTTGGGTTGTGAGCCTCGTCTTGCGGGCCGGCGACCTTGGTTGTGGACGCCCCGCGACGAGTGGGCCAAAGCCCAGCCGTGCGGCTAGCCGCACTGTGCCCGGCAGCGATCCGCACGGCGAGACGCCAGCTAGCCACATCTCGCGTGCGCTCGTCCAGCGCAATCCTTCGGCCATGATGCTCAAGAGATCGGAAACCGACCGGGTGATCGCCGGCGTCGCCGGCGGGATCGCGCAGCGGTTGGGCCTCAGCTCGACGCTCGTACGGCTGGCTTGGGTGGTGTTCATCCTTTTCGGCGGCTTCGGCGTGCTGGCCTACGTGATCCTCTGGATCGCGCTGCCCAAGGGCACGGCGCACATCCCCGCGATCCGAGTCGCCGAGGAGCGCTACGCGCGCGGTGAGATCGACGCCGCGGAGCTCGAGCGGATCCGGGGCGACCTGCAGGTGGCGCCATGACGGCCATCCTTCTCGCCCCCATTGGTGCGCTGGCGATCGTTTGGGGGTTCATGGGGATCGCCTTCTGGATCCTGCTGATCGCGCTAATCGTGCTCCTTGTCCGGCGGACGCGGCCGGCCGCCCGCGATTCTGGTGGACCGGCCGTGCATCTATTGCAAGAGCGCTACGCGCGCGGCGAAATAACCCGCGAGGACTTCCTCGAACGCCGGGCCGTGCTCGGTGGCAGTTCACCCGGGGCGCCGGGCGACGACCCACGATAGGCACACGCCTACGCGATGCCTGGAGCGGTCGGAATGCCTATCTCGTCCTCATGGTCGTAGGCATCCCTCTGGCGGCCGTCGCGGCCGGGCGTAGGTCCGGCCGAACCACGTGGTGTCACCGGCGCCGAAGCGACACAAGTTCGCCGTGCGTTCGCGCGTGTCGTAGACGACGAGGGCTGCCGTCGCGATCAGGCGTCTAGGAGCGATACATCAAATTGGTTTGATGTACTCTTGCCGTGATGCGCAGGGCGGCTCGTGCCCACATGGCCCCACCTCCGCGATTTCTGCGGCTGGCCGGCCACCCACTGCGTTGGCGGCTGTTGACCGAGCTGGCGCGCAGCGATCGGCGGGTCGGTGAGCTCTGCGAGCTCGCCGACCAGCGACAGAGCCTCGTCTCGTATCACCTACGCCAGCTCCGCGACGGCGGACTCGTCTCGGCGCGTCGCAGCCTCGCCGACGGTCGGGACAGCTACTACGTCCTCGAGCTAGTGCGCTGCGGTGAGCTGCTCGGCACCGCGGGCGCCTCGCTGCATCCGGGGCTGGCGTCGACCATGGGCTCACACGGAGGCCGGGGCCGCGGCTGTGCGCGGGCGCGCGTGCTGTTTCTGTGCACGGGCAACAGCGCGCGCTCGCAGATGGCCGAGGCGCTGGCTCAACACCTGTCCGAAGGCGCGGTGAGTGCGGCCAGCGCCGGCAGCCATCCCAAGCCGCTGCATCCCGCCGCGGTGCGGGTGATGCGCGAGCGCGGAATCGATCTCACGGGCCGCCGTTCCAGGCACCTCAGCGAATTCAGCGACCGGCGCTTTGACTACGTCATCAGCCTCTGCGACCGCGTGCGCGAACTCTGCCCCGAGTTCCCCGGCACGCCGCAGGCGATGCACTGGAGCGTCCGCGACCCGGCACGCGATGCGCGAACAGACGACGACAGCCTGCCGGCCTTCGAGCGCACAGCCGTAGAGCTCGAGAAGCGCGTCGGCTTTCTGCTCGAGGCGATCGAACACACCACAGACCCCCAGGAGGTCAGCGAGCATGCCGCGAATCACCGGCCTGCTCGTCGTCCTGCTACCAAGAAGGAGCCGCTTGGGCCTGCAACTGTGAAAGGAGGCTGACCGTGGCGTCCGTACCAGACCTTCACACCAACGTCCTACTGCGCGCTGAAGAGTCCGGAGGTCACGTCTCGATAATGGAGAACGTCGTCAGCGCGCGCAGCGCCGGCCCGCCCCTGCACACGCACGACTTCGACGAGGCGTTCTACATGCTCGAAGGCGAGCTGATCTTCCAGGTCGAGGACGAACGGTTCACCAGGCGCGCGGGCGAGTTCGCGTTCGCTCCGCGCAACCGCCCCCACGCGCTCGCCAACCACAGCGACGCGGACGCGCGCTACCTGCTCGTCTGCACGCCGGCCGGGCTCGAGCGCCACTTCGCGCGCGCCGCCGCCGCCTCCCAGGGCGTCGAGCCGCCGGACTGGGCGCTGCAGCCGAGCCCCGAGGTCATCGTCGTCGGCCCACAGATAGCCCGCGACGGATGACCGCGCCGTCGGCAAGAGCGAGGGAAGAGCGGTCGCGGCGATGATCAGTAAAGGCCTTGCTCTCATGGGTGCTCCCGTCGGAGGTCTCGACCGTGCCACGCGCCGGCTATGCGGCATCGGGGGTTAGCACCGAATCCGTTCAAATGACAGTGCTGTTGCGGTCGGGCCTCCGCGTGGGACGATGGTCCCGTGGGCAGGCCCCCTTTTTGGCCCTGGGTCCTAGCGGCTGCCGCCGTGACCTTCGGCGCGCTCGCGATGGTGTTGAATGCGCTCGCGGGCTCGCACGGAGATCCCGGGTGGCAGTCCGTGCTCGCGGGTGTCGTGGTCCTCGCCTCGAGCGGAGTCGGGCTGCTGGTGGCATTCCGGCGCCCCGGTCACCCGATCGGGTGGCTGCTGCTGGCGAACGCCTTTCTCCTCACGACCATCGGCTTCGCGCAGGCCTATGCGGCGTACGCCCTGCAGGAGCAGCCGGGGGCGCTGCCCGGGCCTGAGTGGGCGGTGCTCTGGGATCAGTCGGCCTGGCCACTTCTGTTCGCGGTGCTGATCGCCATCGCCTTCGTCTTTCCCGATGGCCGCCTCCCGTCACCGAGGTGGCGGCGCGTTGCGTTCGGCACGGCGGCGGCCTTCGCAGTTTTTCTCGTTCTGAGCTTCTTCGACAGCGAGCCGTTCGAATCGCCCTACAAGCACGTGGACAAGCCGCTGCCGGGGTTGCCCGGAATCTTTGGCGTGCTCTGGCCGCTCGCCTTCCTCGGCATGCTCGCCGGCCTCGTCGCAGGAGCCCAGGCCGTGCGCGCCCGCTTCCGGCGTGCCCGCGGGATTGAGCGTCTGCAGCTTAAGTGGCTGGCCTACACCGCGGTGCTGGTCCCGCTGACGGTGATCGTGTGTATCTCGGGGGCGCTGGCGGCCGACGGCGTGGAGGACAAGGACGTATTCAACGCCCTGTTCTTCTTCATGCTGGGAGCGATCCCAACGTCGGTCGGCGTGGCAGTTCTGCGGTACCGCCTCTACGAAATCGACCGGGTCATCAACCGCACGCTCGTTTACGGCGTGCTCACGCTGATGCTCGCGGGCGCTTATGCGGCCATCGCGCTGGTGCTCGGGACCGGTCTCGGCAGCGGCTCGGCCTGGCCGACGGCCGCGGCGACGCTGCTAGTGGCGGTAGCGTTCCGGCCGCTACGCGCGCGGGTGCAGGACGCGGTCGACCGCCGCTTCAGCCGCGCTCGTTATGACGCGCGAACGCGGATCGTGGGCTTCCTCGAGGACCTGCGGGCAGGACGCGCCGCACCTGAGGAGGTCGAGCCGGTGCTGCGCGAGGTGCTCTCCGACCCCCGGCTCGAGCTGCGCTTCTTCCTGCCCGAGAGCGAGCTGTATGTCGATGCGCGTGGCCGCCCCGCCGACGATCAGGCGGAGGACGGTCGCGTGCGAACGCCGATCACACGCGCGGGGCTCCCGCTTGGGATGGTGCTCCATAGCCCCGTCGACGAGAGCCGGCCGGGATTGCTCGAGGAGGTTGTCGAGACTGCCGCCCTCGCGATCGAGATCGCAAGGCTCCGCGTCGAGCTGCGTCGCCAGCTCGACGAGGTCGGGGCTTCGCGCGCCCGAATCGTGTCCGCCGGATATGAGGAGCGGCGGCGGCTCGAACGCGACCTGCACGACGGCGCCCAGCAGCGGCTGATCTCGATCGGCCTCGTGCTGCGCCACGCACAGCACGAGCTCGGTGTCTCACCTGAGAAGGTCGGCGAGTCGATCGACGGTGCCGTGAGGGAGATCGACGTCGCGACGGGGGAACTCCAGGAGCTCGCCCGCGGAGTACGGCCGGCGCAGCTCGACGCGGGGCTCACCCCGGCTCTCAGGGAGCTTGCCGCCCGCGCCCCGCTTCCGGTCCGGGTCAACGCGAACGGAGAGCGCTTTTCGCAAGAGCTCGAAGCCGCGGCGTACTTCGTCGCCAGCGAGGGGCTGACAAACGCCGTGAAGCATTCAGAGGCCCGGCAGGTCACGCTGAGCGCGGAGCGTCTGAACGGAAAGCTCGCCATCGCGATCTCCGACGACGGGATCGGTGGCGCTGCACCAAACGGGGGCAGTGGGCTGCGGGGGCTGGCTGACCGGGCGGCGGCTCACGGTGGCTCGCTCGCCATCGACAGCGAGCCACACCACGGCACCGTCCTCACGGTGGAGCTGCCATGCGAGTAGTGATCGCGGAGGACCAGGTGCTCCTGCGGGAGGGCCTCGTGCGCCTCTTCGACGATGGAGGGCACGAGGTCGTCGCCTCCCTTCCGGACGCCGAGCACCTGCCGGCGGCGGTCGCGGGGCACCGCCCGGATCTAGTCGTTCTGGACGTGCGTATGCCGCCGTCGTTCACGGATGAGGGCGCGCGGGCCGCGAAGCAGATCAAGGACAAGCATCCGGAGCTGGGAGTGCTCGTTCTCTCCCAACACATCGAGACCGCCCATGCGGTTGAGCTCGTGAGTCAAGGCGGCTTCGGCTATCTCCTCAAGAACCGAGTACTCGACGTAGGGACGTTCCTCGCGGCCGCGGAGCGTGTGGCCACGGGGGGCTCGGCGCTCGATCCTCAAGTCGTCGCGAGCCTCGTATCGCCGGGGCACGTGGAGGAGGATCCGCTTTCCGCGCTCTCCGCACGGGAGCGCGAAGTGCTCGAGCTCATGGCGGAGGGGCTCACCAACGCCGGAATCGCGAAGCGCTTGGTCCTGAGCGAGCGCACGGTCGAGGCGCACGTGCGCAGTGTGCTGATGAAGCTTGCGATTCCCGAGAGCGGCGATGCTCACCGGCGCGTGCTCGCCGTGCTCGCCCACCTCACGGCAGTGCAGATCCAGTACTAGCGCTTAGCGAGAACGAGTACCTGCCCCGATGTGCGGCGGCACGGCCGAGCCTAGGTTGGCACAGCAAAACCAACCACAGGAGGAATCATGTCCACGCACGCCGCCCGACCCGCAGTAGACGTCGCCCCCACCGCTCCGGCACGCCCAGGGCTTGCCCTTGCGCTCGCGCTGCTATCGGTGCCGGGAGTCACGATCACCTGGGATTTGTCGGCGATCGCCGGCTTCGCCGGAACGGTCGTGGGCATCGCCGCGATCGTCCTCGGCCTCCAGGCGCGCGCCCGACTCGACGGCGAAAAGGGCACACGGATGGCCACCGTCGCCGTCGCCGTGGCGACGCTCGCGGTCCTGTCCGTGGTCTTCTTCCTGATCGTCGGCGCGCCGGACTGATAGATGCACAGCGAGCCCAACCAGCCCGGCCGATCAAGAGACGCTGCCGCGGTCACCGGTGACACCGCTCGGCAGGCCGCTCGCCGCCCCGCCGCGGCGGCCTGCCGACCCGCGTCGCCGATACAAGCCACAGCGGCAGCCCCACTCTGGCGGCTCCTGAGCGACGAGAGCGCGATCTGGCTGCTCACGCCGCTGCCGCCACGGCGCGAGACATGAACGCTCGAAGGCTCGCATCTTCCGGCCCGAAAATGCCATTCAGAGGAGGCTTCATGTTTAGTCGAGCAGCGGGCCGCCGGGCGCTCGTCGCGCTGGCCGCCGTGGTCGCAGCATCGCTGGCGGTCGGTGCCGGCGGCGCGTCTGCGGGCCGCGTCGATCCGCCCGGTCACGATGACGCCAACCACTGCTTCTGGTTCAGCGGGGTGGACGTGAATGAGCTGTTCGGCGTCCCCGACCAGTTCCATCACTTCCTCTTGTGCACGGAACTCAGCGCCGGAGAGTACTGGCGCCCGTTTGTGTCGTGGATCGCGGGCGACGGTGTGGACAGCGTCTACCCGGCGGGTTACGTGCCGCTGCGTCCGCTGCCAATCGAGGACTTCGTCGCGAAGCTCACGGTGAAGGTCGTCACCGACGGCGGGACACCTGAGCAGAAGACCTACGTCTTCTCGCCAGCCGCGGCTGTGCGCACCGACATAACCCTCGACCAGCTTGAGCCCGACGCCCCGCCGTTGGGTTTGGCGGTGACGATGCCGAGAATGAAGCCGCTGAGCGTTGGCGCGCACACCTATGAAGTCACCTGGGTGCTCAGCGCCCAGCACTGCGACGGCCTTGGCGCCGTGGTCGAGGAAAACTGTCTGCCGGCCGGGGAGCTTCCGATCGACGGGGGTCCGCTGACGGTCACCACACCCGCGCACTAGAAACAGGGCAACCCACCGGCGTCACAGTGCCGCCCAGCAGCTGCGCGAGCTGCCTTGGGCTACGGAACCGAAGGTCTCAGGTTCGAATCCTGACGGATGCCTCATCACCCCTAGTCGCGGGCAGTGTGGACCTCACGCGGACGGCCGCGCTCGAGGGCGGCCTAGCGGACGCCTCGATGGCGAACCGGGCGGGCAGCTGCTCGGGCGCGCACGCGCGGCGATGACGCGCGATCCTTGCAGGCAGATGGAGCTGCTTGCGACGACCGGGGACGCGTTCGTGACGGTCGGTGCCCACACGCGCCTGCAAGGTTCGGGGGCGCAATGCCTGGCGCTCGACGGCGACACGGTGTACGTCGGGTGTCGGGGCGGCGGCCTGAAGCGCAGCGCTGATGGCGGCGACAGCTTCGACGACGTGCCGTTGCCGGAGCCGGACGTGTTTAGCGTCGCGGTGAGCGCGGCGGACGGCGCCGTGTATGTGGGAACGGAGCCGAGCCGGCTGTTCCGCAGCCGCGACGGCGGCGAGAACTGGGAGGAGCTGATGGCGCTTCAAGAGATCCCGTCGCGGCCGCACTGGAGCTATCCGCCCCGGCCCTGGACCTCGCACGTGCGCTGGATCGCGCCGAGCCCGCACGACCCTGAGCTGGTGCTGGTGGGCATCGAGCTGGGCGGGCTGATGCGCACCGAAGACGGCGGCGCCTCGTTCAGCGATCATCGGCCCGAGGCGGCCCGCGACGTGCATTGCTTGGCGTGGCATCCGAGCGTGCAGGGGCGCGCCTACGAGGCGGGCGGCGACGGCGCCGCCTGGAGTTGCGACGGCGGCCGCAGCTGGGACAAGGCGGACGCCGGGCGAGACCGCCGCTACGCCTGGGCGCTGGCCGTCGACGCGGCCGATCCGGACCGCTGGTTCGTCTCGGCGGCCCCGGGCCCGTACGAGGCGCACGGGAGCGCCCCGTCCGACTCGGCGATCTACCGCTGGGAGCGCTCCGGCCCCTGGCGGGCGATCGAGGGCCCGCTCGACTCCCACGTCTACGCGCTCGCGACCGGACACGGACGGCTCTTCGCCGGTCTGGGCGAAGGCACGCTGCTCCACAGCGACGACGGCGGCGAGAGCTGGACCGAGCTGGGTGAGCAGATCGGCCGGATCACCGCCCTGGCAGTGAAGTGAGCTCCCTGCAGGCCAGGGCCATGTCTCGGCTGAAGGATCGTGGCCCCGGGCGTCGAGAGTTACCAGCTCAGCCGCTTGACGCGGCAGCTCTCGCAACCTGCCTTCTTCCGAGTGCCCTTGAACTTGTAGTACCAGTCCCGCTCGCCGTGCTTGACGGACAGAACGAAACGCGCGCGGCCAGAGAAGACGAAACGCCCGATCCGCCAGCGAAGCGTGCAGCGCACGTCGTTCGCAGAGAATCGTTCGCAGCGGCGCCTGAGTCCGGTCACCCGCCCGTTCGTCTTCTGGCGGAGCATGAGGCGGATGAAACGTCGGGTTTGCCTCGTGTGGATCGTGGTGCTGGGCTGCGCGCCGCGAGCATTGCTGGGTGGTGGGGTTGTGCTGGGGGTGGTCGGTGGCACGGGCGGCCGAGGTGTGGCGGGAGGAGGTAGGGGGCTCGAGCCGACGCTCCAGGAGAGCGTGGCCGGGCTCGGATCGGCGTTCCTGTGGGGGTCGGTGGCCGTGGCCGAGAACGTGTGAGGGCCGTCCGAGAGGCCGGTGTAGGCCTGCGGCGAGGCGCACGGCTGCGCGGCGCCGCCGTCCAGGCTGCAGGCGAAGTCGGAGCCCGCCTCGGTGGACGAGAACTCGAAGCTCGCGGACGGTCCGTTGCCGCTCCCCGAGGGGCCCGAGTCGATGCTCGTTTCCGGCGGCGCTGTGTCGATCGCGTGCGAGCGGTAGGCAGTCCATGCGGGCTTGTGCGTGTAGTCGAGGTAGGTGAGGCCGACGTGGTTCCAGATCGAGTCGGTCGAGTTCGTCTGGGGGCTTAGGTCGTGCCACATGTACTGCACGAGCCCGCGCACGCCGAGGTCCTCGTGACGGGCCACGAGCTCGCCCATGAGCGCGCCGATGTTGGCCGCCTGGCCCTCGAGGTCGGTCACGAACCGGTACGCCCTGCCTGCGCTCGCCCAACCCATCTCGGTCACCCAGATCGGCGCGCCCTCGTCGCCGTGGGCGTTCATGATCGAGCGGGCGCTCTCCACGAGCCCGATCGAGCAGGCCGGCGTCTCGCAGTAGATGTGCAGCCCGAGCGTGTCGAACGCGCCTTGGGCGCCCGCGGCGTACATCCCTTCCAGGTAGGCGGTCATCGGCACGGCGCCGCTGAGGTAGCTGTTCGGCACGCCCGCGGAGACGATCTCGGCGCTCGGGTCAGCGGCGCGGATGTACGGCGCCGCCGCCTTCAGCATCTCGGAGTACTCGGCGGCGTTCGGCGCGCTGCCCCACAACCCGCGCAGGTTCGGCTCGTTCCAGAGCTGCCACGCCTCGATCGGGCGCTTTGGCAGGCTGGGGTTGGCGGTCCAGAAGCTGCCTTCGGGGCCGTACCGGCCGATCAGGGCGGCGACGAAGCGGCCGAAGTCGGCGTAGCTCGCCGGCGGGCAGCTCCACGGATTGGGGCCGGACGGGCACCGCGACGCCCAAGCTGCCGGCCAGCCCACCGTGGCCAGCACGTCCATGCCCGCCTGGGAGGTGCTCGTCATGAACGAGTCGTAGGGGGCCCAGTCGTAGCTGCCGCGCGCCGGCTCGATCCGCGACCAGTCGAAGATCTGGCGCATGACCTGGCCGCCGACGGCCTTCTGGTCACCCAACAGCCGTTGTTGGAAAGCCGGGCTGGCGCCGAAGGAGTCCGGCGCGGCAAGACCGAAGAAGTCGCCCGGCAGCGGCGCCGCGGCGGCCGGGGCCGTGAGCGCGAGTGCCAAACAGCACGTTACGGCGAGCCCAGCGACGCGAGCTCGGATCCGCATGGGAGGGCACCTAAGCGCGCACCGGGGCGCGTGTCAAGCGGTCCTCAGACCGCCAGCGAGTAGTCGAGCCGCTCCTCGCGCACGGCGGCCAGGCGCTCATAGACGGCCGCGCGCGGAGGTTGTCCCTCGCCGTCTCCCAGATGAGGGTGGTTGCGCCGCGCTCGCGGCAGCGGCCGCGGATGGAGAAGACGAGCGCCTGGGCCGCCCCGCTCGGCCACATCGACAACGACTAGCACGAGCAGATGCTGGCACTAGTCGACGAGCTCGCACCCCGCCTGCACGACGGATGTCGGCTTACGGCGCGACCGGCGCTCAGGCGGGCTGGTCCGAGGAGACCGTCGACGACATGGTCAAGACCTACAGCCACTCGGCCGACGAGCGCCGCCTCGACGACATCGACGCCCACTTCGCGGGCAAGTGTGACGCAGATCGTGACGCAGCCGGCCCGCGACCCCGCTCATAGCGCGGACCTGAACAGATACCGCCCATCCTCAAGAGCCCGCTTTTGAAGCGGAACCTCTGCCGTCGCGCTCGCTATCCATCCCGCAATAGCCATCGGCGCCCGGGCCGAGAGGAGTCGTCGCAGCGCGCGACCGGGCGGTCGATCGTGGGGCGAGGGGGAAGCTCGGGCCGGTGCTCTTCGAGCAAAGCATGGTCGCCACATCGGCTCAAGAAGCGTGCCGCCCGAACCCGACTTCGCTGCCAATCGTGAACCCTTGACTTCGAGTGGTTTGGAGGCGTAGTGTCGGAAACGCGCCACATCAGATGGCGCATACGCCGAGCGGAACTCGCGTCCCCTGTCAAGCGCTTTCACTGCCCGGGTTGCTCGGCGAGAGGCTAGGCGGCAGTCCTTAGAAAAGAGACAGCCGTTTGCGATGGACGCGGCAGAATTGTGCGTTCTTTTCACCTCTGCGCGAGGGGTGATGCCCGAGCTGGCGGCGAGTCCAGCGCTCCGAACTCCCCGTCCCCTCAAACGATTGGGAAGGAGTGGAGCCATGAACCTCGCACGATCCCGCCGAGTGGTCGTTGTGGCAGCGGTCGTCGCCGCATTCGCCTATCCCGCGGCGGCTAGCGGCGACACCGTGACCGACTGGAACGGCTATGCAAATGCCGCGATCTTCTCAACTGGGCCGACGGCGCACTCCGCGGTCCTCAGCACCGCAATGGTGCAAGGCGCCGTCTACGACGCGGTCAACGCGATCGCCCGCGGCTACCGCCCCTATCTTCCGACCCCTTCGGCGGACCGGACGTACTCGCAGGACGCAGCCTCCGCCGCGGCGGCCTTCGGCGTCGTCAAGGAGCTCGTTCCCGCGCAGGCGGCGGTCCTCCAGGCGCAGTACGACGCATCACTCGAGGCGATCCCCGACGGGTCCGCCAAAGCCGGCGGGATCGCCGTCGGCCAGGCGGCGGCCGCCGCAATGCTCGCAAACCGTGCCAACGACGGCCGGAACGGCCCGTTCACGTTCGAGATGAGCACGGCGCCCGGCGCTTGGCGGCCGTCACCGCCCTTGTTTGGTCTCGACCCCACACCGTGGGTCGGCTATGTGCGGCCGTTCCTGATCCCGAACGCCCAGATGCTCCGCTCCGACGGGCCCCGCCCGCTCACGAGCCGCGCATATGCGAGGGACTTCAACGAGGTGAAGTCAGTCGGCTCGCTGACGAGCACTAGCCGGACGGCGGATCAGACGATGGCGGCGATCTTCTGGCAGGCGCAGCCGGGAGCGCTGTACGGCGGTGTGATGCGGTCGCTCTCGGCGCGGTACGGATTGACGACCGCGGAGAACGCGCGGCTGTTCGCGATGACCAGCCTCGCGGCCGCGGACGGCGCGATCGCCTGCTGGAACGACAAGTCCTACTGGAACTTCTGGCGGCCAATCGACGCGATCCACGACGCGGCGACCGACGGCAACCGGGCGACCCGAGCCGATCCGGACTGGAAGGCGCTGTTCGACCCGGCGACCGCCACCGTCCCGCCGCTCTCGACGCCGGGCTTCCCCGACCACCCCTCGGGTCACAGCTGCGTGAGCAGCGCGACGCTGAACACGATGCGGGACTTCTTCGGCAGGGACAAGATCGCGTTCGACATCGTGAGCTCGCGGTTCCCCACGCAGCCGAGGCACTACAAAGGCTTCTCTGACGCGCTCAAAGAGGTCATTGACGCGCGCGTCTGGGGCGGGATCCACTTCCGGACCGCAGACACACAGGGCGCCGAGATCGGCAGAAAGGTTGCCCGCTGGGAACACGAGCACTACTTCCAGCGGGTACGGAAGCACCGCTTCCAGGCCGACGACTGACCGAAGACGCTAGGCGAAGCGGCGGCGCCCCCGAGCGCCGCCGCAACGCCGCCCGAGCTCAGGCGGCGCGAGGTAGGCCGATATGGCGGCGGTTCGAATCGTCCCCTCTGATGATGACGCAGAGTTTCCCTACGCGGAAGCTCTGGTGTTGCTCCAGGCGATGCGGGGGGCCGTCCAGGAACAAACAGATATTCGGTCGGTAATCGCTGCCGGCAAACGCTTGGGGTGGCCGCAAGCACTCATCGACGTCCATCTCGAATACATGAAGAACGGTAAGTGCTTCGACTTCACCACGGACGCCGGCATCAGTTGCACGCTGTGGGAGGACAACATCTTCTTTCGCTTCGAGAGCGCCGAGCACGAAGCTCAGTGCATGCCCATCATCGAGGATGTTGCCGAGCGTTTGTCGTGTCGGGTGGTGCGTTACTGATCAAGGGCGAGCCTCGGGGCACGATCGTCATCGCCCGAGGCCGTGAAGCCGCCAGACGAGAAAGTCGCTCGGCGTCGGCCGAACAACGCAAGTGTGAAGCCAATGGCTTGCACATGATCCCTCTCTCCTACTTCAGAACGTGACGCACTCCAGGTAGTCGAACCCCTTCTGTGCGGCCTCGAAGGGATCGAAGCTCGGGTCGTCGGAGGGCGGGTCGTGCTCGACGACGTAGTACCTCACCGGCCCCTTGGACGCCGCGAAGATCGCCGGGAAGTCGATGATGCCCTCGCCGACGATCTCGATCGGGCCGGGGAACGGACCAGCCGCCATGTCCTTGACGTGGAAGAGCTGGATCCGCTTGCCGTAGCGCTCGAGCACGTTGATGGGGTTATCGAGCCCGCCGCCGTTGGTGGCCCAGTAGATGTCCAGCTGGAAGACGACGTTCTTCCGGTCGGTGTTCGCCATCAGGATGTCGAACACCGTCTGGTCGCCGAAGACCGTCTCGAACTCAATGTCGTGGTTGTGGACCATCAGCTTCTGGCCGGCCTTGCGCGCGCGCGCGCCGAGCTCGTTCAGATACTCGGCGTAAGCGATCCACTCGGCCTCCGTGGTGTAGATCGGCGGGAATATCGGGGTGGCGCCGGACCCGAAGTACTTGATCCCCAGGGTCTTGTTGTCGGCCAGGATCTGGTCGAAGTCGGTCGGGTTCTGCGGGGTGCCGACGTCGACGTGCCGGGCGGAGGCCTTCAGGCCGTACTTGTCAAGCAGCGCCCGGTACTCCTCCGCGCTCAGGCCGCTCAGCGTGAACGGTTCGACGTTGCGATAGCCCATCTCGCTCAGCCGCCGGAACACCTCCTCGGTGCGCGCGATCGTCGCCGGATCGGTGCCGAAACCGATGTACTGCGAGAACGTCCACAGCTGAATTGAGATCTTGCTGACCGGGACGCCCCGGCCGGCGCACTCCGGGTCCGCGGACGCCGTCGGAGCGGCCGTCGCGGTCCCCAACGCGATGCTTGCCGCGACCGTCGCGACCACCGCCGCGCGCAGTAACCACCGGACGGCTGCCGTCATGTGTCTGTCCTCCTCCTCTGGCGGCACCCCGGCCGCACGCCAACGTTTCCACGAGGTGCTTACCCGTGCCGGCCTGCCTCCACGCGTCTAACGGTCGACGTTAGGCGGCCTGCCTCGGGATTCGGTCGCGGAGGGTGTCGGTTCGAGTTGCTCCGGGAATACTCCGCCCGCGTTCATCCAAGGAGGGGAGAGAACATGATTGGCACGATCGCCAGGCTGGCGTTTCTGAGCGCAGTTTTCGTTGTGGTGCTCGTGCTTCCGTCCATCGCGAGCGCCCAGGGCGCGCCACCGCCCGACGCTCAGTTCGACAAGGTCGTCGTCGATCAGACGCCGGGGGAGCCGATGGACCTCGCGGTCCTGCCGGACGGACGCGTGCTGCACGTCACACGCCAGGGGAATGTGTGGCTGCACGATCCCGATACGGGGCTGAAGTCGCTCGCAGCCGAGCTCGACGTGTACGAGCACGACGAGGAGGGACTGCAGAACATCGCGCTCGATCCGAACTTCGAGCAGAACGGCTGGGTCTATCTGTACTACTCGCCACCCGGCGACACGCCGGTCGACGATCCGGCTACGCCGACCGTCAACGAGGGCGATGCGCCGTTCTTCGGCACGGAGGCGGACTGGGAGCGCTTCCGCGGCGTCATCCGGCTCTCGCGGTTCCAGTGGAACGATCGCGCCGGCACGCTGGATCTGGACTCTGAGGAGCAGATCCTCGACGTACCCGTCGACCGTGGGATCTGCTGCCACGTCGGCGGTGACATCGTTTTCGACGCCGACGGCAACCTGTACCTCTCTACCGGCGACGACACGAACCCGTTCGAGTCCGGTGGCTACTCGCCGATCGACGAGCGCGAGGGACGCAACCCGGCGTTCGACGCGCAGCGGACGGCGGCCAATACGAACGACCTACGCGGGAAGATCCTGCGCATCACACCTGCCGAGGGCGGCTACACGATCCCTGAGGGCAACCTGTTCCCCGCGGGCACCGCGGGCACGCGGCCCGAGATCTACGTGATGGGCCTGCGCAACCCGTTCCGCATCGAGTACAACGTCGAGGAGGACGAGCTGTACGTGGCCGACTACTCGCCGGACGCGCAGCAGCCGAACCCGGCCCGCGGACCGGCTGGCCACGGCAAGTGGATGGTCATCACTGAACCGGCCAACTACGGCTGGCCGTACTGCGCGACGGCCGAGCTGCCCTACGTCGACTACGACTTCGCCACCGGCCAGCCGGGCGAGACATTTGACTGCGACAACCCGGTCAACGAGTCGCCCCACAACACCGGGCTGACTGAGCTGCCGCCGGTGACCCAGCCACAGGTCTGGTACTCATACGGCCTCTCCGCGGAGTTCCCCGAGCTCGAGACCGGCGGCATCGGCCCGATGGCCGGGCCGGCGTACCAGTTCGACCCGAAGGTGGCCCGCGGAAGCCGGGCTACGGCATGGCCCGCCTACTACGACAACGTGCCGCTGTTCTACGAATGGACGCGCGACTACATCAAGGAGTTCCGCCTGGACGCCTCGCGCACCGAGGTGGCCAACATCAACGACGTGCTCGCGTCGTTCGACTTCCAGAACCCGATGGACATCGAGTTCGGCCCGAACGGCTCGCTGTACGTGCTCAACTACGGGAACGGGTTCTTCGGCCAAAACCAGCCTGGCGCGGAACTGGCGCGCGTCGACTTCGTCGGCCCGGCCGGCCCGGGGCCGAAGGGGAACCACGCCCCGACGGTGACCGTCGCAGCTGACGACACCAACGGCCTGGCGCCACACACCGTCCACTTCACGAGCGATGTCGACGACCCCGATGGCGATCGTGTCCGCTACGAGTGGGACTTCGACGCGGACGGCAAAGTCGACTCGCGTGTGCCGAGCCCGACGTTCACGTACACCGAGAACGGCGTGTTCCGCGCCACGCTGAAGGTGAGGGACCAGTTCGGCCGCTCCGCGTCGGACTACGTCGAGATCCTGGTCGGCAACACGCCACCGGTCGTGGAGTTCGTGACGCCCCAGGACGGTGATCCCTTCGCGTTCGGGGACGCGGTCCAGTTCGAGGTGCAGGTGACGGACAACCAGCCGGTGGACTGCTCGCGCGTGCAGGTGACCTACATCCTGGGTCACGACACGCACGGCCACCCGTTGACGACCGCGTTCGGCTGCACCGGCACGATCCAGACCACCCTGCCGGGAGGCCATGACCCGGCGACCGACGACCTCAGCGGGGTGTTCGTCGCCCAGTACACGGACGATCCGGGGGGCGACCTGCCGGCGCTGACCGGCGAGGACGAGGTCGTGCTCGAACCAGCCGGCTAGCTGTCCGACTGAATCCGCGGCCGTCGGGTCTGCCTCGCCGCGTCCTCAGACTGGGAGGTCGCGGCGTTGCTGGCCCCGACGGTGGGGGCGGTCGAGACCCCCCTTGCCGGCGCCCACCGGCGTCGAGCCCAGGAGCCGGCCATGCGAAGTCCGACGACCCCACGGCGCCGGATGACGGATCTGAACAGGCGCACCCATCTGCTCGAGCGCAAGGCGGAGCTGGAGCAGATCGGCGATGCGCTGCGCACCGCCGCAGCCGGCTCGGGCAGGATCGTGGTGATCCAGGGAGCGCCCGGGATCGGCAAGAGTTCGCTGCTGGACGAGGCCGCGGAGTTGGCCGAGGCAGAGCGGATGGCAGTTCTTCGCGCGCGCGGCGCCGTGATGGAGCGCGAGTTCGTACTCGGCGTGGTGATTCAGCTGCTGGCGCCGAGCATCGAGCCGCTGACAGAGCGCGAGCGCGAACGGGTCTTCGCAGGTGCCGCGGGACTGGCGCGGCCGTTGTTCGAGGAGGTTCCCGATCGAGCGGCCGCCGACGATCGCCTGTTCGCACGTTTTCACGGCCTGCACTGGCTGTGCGCGAGGCTGGCCGACGAGCGGCCGCTTGCCTTCCTCGTCGACGATGCGCATTGGGCCGACGAGCATTCGCTTCGGTTCCTCGCTTATCTCGAGGCGAGGATCGAGGAGATCCCGGCCTGCGCAATCCTCGCGGTCCGGACTGGCGAGGCAGCTGCGGCGCCAGAGGCCCTGAACAAGCTCATCGAGCGTGAGCCGCTGACGCCTGTTCGCCCACCACCGCTGAGTTCGGCGGCCATCGCCGAAATGGTGCGTGCCGGCCTCGGCGAGAAGACGGGAGATGACGTCTGCGTCGAGTGCGCTCGAACGACGGGCGGGAACCCGTTGCTCGCGCGTCAGCTCATTTCTGCCCTCGAGGAGGGAGACGGAGAGGACGTAAGCGTCGACACCATCGCGGCCATGGGTCCGCCTTCGGTGGCCAGGTTTGTGGCCGCGCGACTGAGGCGACGCTCGCCCACGGCTGGGGCCGTGGCGCAGACACTGGCGATCCTCGGTGACGATGCCTCCCTGGCGGACATCGCCGAGGTCGCGGGCGTGGACAACAAAGCCGCCGCGGAGGCGGTGGACGCCTTGATCGATGCCGAGCTCCTGTATCCGGGCCTGCCGCCGAGGTTCGTCCATCCGATCATCCAGCAGGCGCTGCACGACTCGATCCCGCCGGCCGAGCGGGTTCAGCTGCATCTGGCCGCGGCTCGTGCGCTCGCACGCGATCCCGCTCGGTGTGAGCGTGTGGCCGCCCACCTGCTGGCCGCGGGTCCCGCAGGGCCTGTTGGTGAGCGGTGGGCCTTCGATGCGCTGACAGCTTCTGCACGACAGGCAGCAACCGTGGCTCTGCGGACCAGGCGGTGCGATTCCTGCGCCGGGCGCTCGAGGAGGAAGCGCCGACCGCGGTGCGGCGCTCGATCCTGCTCGACCTCGGCGCGGCCGAGTCGGCCGCGCGCATGCCCGAGGCGGCCGGCCGCATGGAGCAGGCGCTACACCTGTCGAGCAGTCCATCCGAGCGCGCGAACGCGGCGCTCGGCCTCTCCATGGTGCGCTTCCTGGCCGCCGAGCTGCCGGAAGCTATCGTCGCGTGCGAGGAAGCCCTCGAGACGGCCGGGGATCTGGATCGGGAGCTTCGTCTGGGGCTCGAGTTCCAGGCGGCCGCAACTCGACTGGTCGGCGGGCTTCCGAGCGCTGAGACGTTTGGGCGGCTGCTGGCGCTCGAGCAGGAGGTGAGCCGCGGCGAGACGGCGGCTGAGCGCAGCCTGCTCGCCATGATGGCGGTGGTGTTCGCCGCAACCACCGCGCGCACCGCGGACGAGGTTGCGGCGCTCGCCGAGGCGGCCTGGGGAGATGGGCAGCTCTTGGTCGAGGTCCGCTCCGAGCACCCCGCCCTCGCGGCCCCGGCGACAACGATCGCGCTGACCGCCGCCACGATCGCCATGGCGTTCTCGGGCAACTTGACCAGGGCAATCGAGATCTGGACCGCCGGAGTTGAGGAGGGACGGACCCGGAGCTCGATGCTGCTGTATTCAAATTCGCTCGGCCTGCGCGCTTCCGCGAGAGCCTGGATAGGTGACCTCCCCGGCGCGGAGGCCGACGCCGTGGCTGCTCTGACGCTGCTTCCCGCCGACGACCCGATCATCTTGCCGGCCGTGCTCTCCGCGCTCACCGACGTCCACATCGAGCACGGTTCATTCGAGCAGGCCGTGGCGCTGCTGCGCGACGCGTGGCCGAGCGGCGACCTGCCGCTGTCTTTCAGCATCTGTCAGGCGCTGGCGTCCCGAGGCCGGCTCGCGCTACGGATGGGTGATCCGAGCGCCGCCCTGACCGACCTCGAGGAGGCCGGCCGGCGATCGTTGGCCATCGCTTACGTGAACCCCTGTGCGCTGATGTGGCGCAGCTACGCGGCGCTCGCTTCGACGCGGCTCGGGGAGCACGACCGGGCGAGTGCGCTCATCGACGAGGAGCTCGAGATCGCGCGACGGTTCGGCGCTCCGGAGCCGATCGGCGAAGCCCTTCGCGTCCGCGCGCTGCTCGCCCCAGGCGGAGAGATGGTCGAGCTGGCTGGCGAGGCGGTGGACGTCCTTGCCGGCTCCGAGCTCCGGGTTGCCCACGCCCGCGCGCTGATCGACCTGGGCGCCGCGCTGCGGCGCGGCGGTCATCGCCGCGACGCGCGCAAGCCGCTTCGCGAAGGGCTCGACCTCGCGAACCGGTGTGGGTCGGTGGTCGAGACCGATCGGGCGATGGACGAGCTGCGAGCTACCGGAGCGCGCCCGCGCCGCCCCGACGTCAGTGGCGTGGACTCGCTCTCGGCGCAGGAGCGCCGGGTTGCGGCGATGGCCACCCAGGGGCTGAGCAACCGTGAGATCGCGGAAGCCCTCTTCCTCACACGCCGGACGGTCGAGATGCATCTCACCGGCGCCTACCGCAAGCTCGACGTCTCGGGCCGCCAGGATCTGCCGGCGGCTTTGGCAGCATCGACGTGACGCCACCGCCAGGCGGCCGGGGCGTACGCGACCCCTCCACGTAACGCGCCAGCGCTCCGTCAGTCGCTCGAAGCGACTCCTGTGAGACCGCAGCCCGCGCCTTACAAGCAGGAGCGTTAGGGCGGCGCACATATAATGCGCCCGCTCCGCAGTCCGTCGAAGGGGGCAGCGCGTGGCCGGAGAACGTAGGGGTCTGCTCGTTTCCCGAGTATGGGTCCAGGCAACTCTGTTGGTCGTTCTGTGCGGGTTCTTCATCCTCGGGCTGCTGGCCTACCGCACGTACATGGCCCACCCGCCGGTTCCGAAGCGGGTCGTCGATTCGCAGGGCGGGGTCCTCTACACCGGCCGGGACATTCAGAAGGGCCAACAGGTCTTCCTACACAACGGGCTCATGGAGTACGGCTCCGCATTTGGCCACGGGGCGTACCTCGGGCCCGATTTCACCGCCGATTACCTACGCCGCTCCTCAGATCTGGTGAGGCGCTCCTATGGCGGAGCTGCCTCGGACTCGGCCGGGCGCAGGACGATTGCGGACCTTCGCACCAACCGCTACGACGAGCAGACCAAGACTCTGGCGCTGACCCCGGCGCAGGCCGAGGCCTTCCGTCGCCTCGTACCGCACTACAGCCGGTTCTTCTCCGACCCGACGACCGTGCATGGGCTGCGCGCCAACGCGATCACAGATCCTGTTGAGCTGCGCCGGCTGACCGCGTTCTTCGCGTGGACGGCGTGGGCGGCGTCCACCAATCGGCCGGGGCACGACTACTCCTACACGAACAACTGGCCGCCCGAGTCGCGCGTCGATAACGAGCCGACCGCCAACGTGGTGGTCTGGTCGGTGCTGTCCTTGATCGCGTTGCTCGGCGGCATCGGCCTGCTGTTCGGCGCCTTCGGCCGCTGGGGAGGCAACCTTGGGTGGCTGGGTCGCGAACAGGCGACGCTCAGCTTCCGCTCACCGGGCGACGTGGCGCTGACGCCGGCGCAGCGGGCGACGGCGTGGTTTTTCTTCGTGATGGCGGCGCTGTTCCTGCTCCAGACCTTCGTCGGCGCGGCCAGCCAGCATTACCGCGCGGAGATAGACGGCTTCTTCGGCGTCGACCTGGCCAAGCTGTTCCCCTACAACCTGATGCGGACCTGGCATGTCCAGCTCGCATTGTTCTGGGTGGCCACCTCGTTCGTCGCGGCTGGGATCTTCCTTGCGCCGATGATCGCCCGCCGCGAGCCCCGGCACCAGGGCAAGCTTGCCTTCGCGCTTCTCGGGGCTCTCGCTGTCGTGGTCTTCGGGACGCTGATCGGCTCGTACCTCGGCGTCCACGGGGTGCTGAAGGACGCGGCCGCGAACTGGTTCGGGCTCCAGGGCTTCGAGTATCTCGACCTCGCCCGTCTCTGGCAGGTCCTGCTGTCGGTCGGGCTGTTCGTGTGGGTCTTCATGCTCTGGCGCGTGCTGCGCAGGCGGCTGGCCTCCGAGCATCGAGGCAACATGCCGTGGCTGTTCTTCCTGGCGGCGTGCGCGATCCCCGCCTTCTACGCCGTCGGCCTGATCGCGAGGACCGGCGACAACTTCACAACCACGGAGTTCTGGCGCTTCTGGGTGGTGCACCTGTGGGTGGAGGACTTCCTGGAGCTCTTCACCACCGTGATGGTGGCCTACATGTTCGTGTTGCTCGGCGTGGTGCGCGAGAAGATCGCCTTGACGGTCGTGTTCCTCGACATCCTGCTCTACTCCATCGGCGGCGTCGTCGGGACGATGCACCACCTCTACTTCTCAGGCGAGCCGGCCGAGCACATGGCGCTCGGGGCGTTCTTCTCCGCTGCGGAGGTGCTCCCGCTGACCTTCCTGACCGTCGAGGCGTGGAGCTTCCTTCAGCTCGGGGCGGCGCAGCAGTCACGCTCGCAGATTCCGTTCCCGCACCGCTGGGCGGTCATGTTCCTTGTCGCAGTGGGTTTCTGGAACTTCCTCGGCGCGGGCGTCTTCGGCTTCCTGATCAACCTGCCGATCGTCTCCTACTACGAGATCGGCACCGCGCTGACCGCCAACCACGGGCATGCGGCGATGATGGGCGTCTACGGCATGCTTGCGCTGGGCTTGGCGTTGTTCTGCCTGCGCTACCTGATCCCCGCTGACAGGTGGCCGGAGAAGTGGGCGCGCATCAGCTTCTGGTCGACGAACATCGGCCTGGCCTGGATGTGCTTCGCCACGCTGCTTCCCCTGGGCATCTTGCAGCTGTACAAGTCCGTCAACGAGGGCTACTTCGAAGCCCGCGAGCTCAAGTTCCTGACAAACGACACTAACGCTCTACTCGAGTGGTTGCGGTTGCCCGGCGACATCGTGTTCATCGTCGGCGGCGCGATCCCAGCGCTCTACATCGCTTACCTCGGCATCCGCCACACCGTCAAGCGCGTCACACTCGAAGAGCCTGACGACATCCTCTTCACGGAGATCGCCCAGCCCGAGGGCGCCGCGCCGATTTCCGCCGAAGAGGCGACCGCGGCGAGGTTGAGATGAGCGCGGAGGTCCTCCTGGGCGCCGGCTACGCGGGCCTGCTCGTGACCGGAGCGTTCGTGCTGGAGTGGCTATCGGCGCATACACACCGCCGCTCGCTTCGCTACCGGACCGCCGGCTTCACCTACCACGAGACGCAAGACCACTGGGAGTGCCCGGAAGGCCAGCACCTCTGGCCGCACGAGTTCGACCACGAGCGCCGGGTGGTGCGCTACCGCGCCAAGGCGCACATCTGCAACGGATGCCCCCGCAAGGCGGCTTGCACCGACTCGGACCGCGGTCGCGAGATCGTCAGACCCTTGGACCCCTGGCCACATTCCGAAGCAGGCCGCTTTCACCGCACCATCTCGCTGCTCATGGTCGTGCTCGCCGTGCTGATCCTCGTCGTCGATGCGGCGCGCCACCACGAGCCCCTTGAAGCCGCGCTGCTGCTCGGGCTGTTGACCGCCGCGGCACTAGCCGCGCGCTGGCTGCAGCGCGACCTCCGCACCCACCCCGCCAACTTCCCGGCGACCCCCGACGTCCACGGCCTCGTGGCAACCGGCGGCAGCGGACGCCGGCCGCGCAGTCGCTGGTCCTCACAGAATCGAACGGAGGTATGACAGTGCCGCGCCCGGCGATCGCGGAATAGCCTGCGCCGACCTCTAAGAGTGTCGTCGTACGACACCGCGGGTAGGACAGCTCCCTTCGCTTTTCCACCTTGGGCGGCTCAGTGGAAGCGCTTTGGAAGCGGCGAACCGCAGCAGCGCGCAGCAGCCATGTCCCGAATCATCATTCGCGAGCGACAGGTGGCAGTAGACCGCACCATCTGCTCGGGCCTTACAAGCACGAGGTCGCCCGCTCTAGCCGGACACCGCCCACTTGCCGCCCGGTGCCTACGCCAGTGTGGGGTCCTTCGAGGTCTCGGCCAGCCGCCGCGCCAGTGCGAGCAGCACCTTACGTTCCACGCCCGGGTTCTCGTCGAGCAGGTGCCGGAAGTCCTTGCCGGTCAGCACGAAGAGGCGTACCGGCGTGTCGGTGGTCACGGTCGCGGTGCGAGGAATCTCCTCGAGCAGTGCGATCTCGCCGACGAAGTCACCGCCGCCCCGCATAGCGACACGCCTGCCCTTGCGCGTGACCTTCACCTTCCCGTCGACGATCACGAAGAACTCTTGACCTATCTCGCCCTCCCTGCAGAGCACCGTGCCCGGCTCGACCTCGAGGTCCTCCGACACCCGCGCCAGCGCGGTGAGATCCTTTCGGGAGAGCCCTGCGAAGAGAGGGGCGCCCTTCAGCGCCTGCACCTTGGTGTCCTGGCTGAACAGCTTCATTGGCGCCTTAGCCTATGCGGGCGCGGTCGCTGAGTCGAGCCGCGTAGAGGTGCCATTCGCCGGGAACGCCCTTGAGCTTCTTGGTGCCGCGGTCCTCGAAGTCGATGCCGGAGCCGGCGGCAAGATCCCTGACGATGCTGGATACCAGCAGCTCACAGGCTCGAGCCTCGGCCGCTATGCGCGCCCCGATGTGGACCGCGATGCCTTCCACCTTGCCGCCCACGAGCTCCACCTCGCCGGTGTGGACCCCCGCCCGGATGTCCAGGCCGAGCTCGCCGACCGCGTTGATCGCTCCATGGGCGCAGGCGATTGCCCGGGCGGGGCCGTCGAATGTGGCGAGAAAGCCGTCGCCGGTTCCGCGGACCTCCCGGCCGCCGTAGCGGGCGAGCTGGGCCCGGACGGTTGCGTGGTGAGCGTCGAGCAGCGCTCGCCAGCGGCTGTCACCGAGCTCGGCCGCGCGTGACGTGGAGTCGACGATGTCCGTGAAGAGAACCGTGGTGAGAACACGTTCCGGCGCGGTGTCGATACGCCCTTCGGAGAGGAATTGCTTCGCCGCCTCGGGCACTCCCGAGTCGCCGTAGATGCTGCTGTCCGGCGAGATCATCTCGAGGACCTCCGCGTGCGGGATGCGCTCGGCGAGGTACAGGCAGCCGTCGCGGTAGCGGTCCTGGTACATGATCAACGTGGGGACGGAGATCGCCGGAAGCACCTCGCGGATGTCGGTCTCCATCAGGACCCGCAGAAACCACGCGGCCGCCCCCGGGCTCGCAGCAAGCCGCTCGTGGTTCACGTGCCAGTGCTCGAACGCCGAGTCGCCGATGCGGCTCGGGAAATAGCGGCGCAGCTCCCCGAGCTGGAAGTCCCGGTCGCCCCAGTTGAGCCGCGTCTCGCGCACCCGCCGGTGCCACTCCTCGACTGGGTAGCCAATCGGGTAGTCAGGCGCCGAGACGACCCGGGGCCAGGTGTTGTGGAGCATCAGCGCAACCACCCGCTCGGGATAGGTGGCGGCGAACACGGCGCACAGCTGGCCGCCGGGCGATCCGGCACCGAGCAGAGCGGCGCGCTCGGAGGCGGCGTCGTCCATAACGGCGCGGATGTCGTCCATGCGGCTCTCGAAGCTCGGCAGGTCCCTGGGCCGGTCGGATAGACCGGTGCCGCGCTTGTCGAGGAGGATGAGGCGGGAGAAGCCGGCCAGCTGCCGGCAGAAGTCGACGAAGATGGGCTGCTCCCACGCCCAGACCAGGTTGATCATGAACGGCACGAAGATCAGATCGACCGGACCCTCGCCCACCACCTGGTAGGCGACGCTCACGTCGCCGCTGCGCGCGTAGCGGACCTCGGGCGTCTCGAGGTTCACGGCGCCGAAGACTAGGCGGCTTTCCGGCGGCGGGGCCGCCGGTAGCATGGCCCTGCGTGCCGAGCCGAGACGACCCCGACCGACGTCTGGCAAGCCGGATCGCTCTCAGCGCATGCGCAGCAGTCGCCGTGGCGGGCTCTGCGGGCGCTGTAGCACTCCCGGCCTCGGCATCGGCCGACGCCGGCGCTCACGCGACCCCCGCCGCCAAGCGCGCCGCCAAACCACCGCAGCGCCGGGTGTTTCTGCTCAGCCTTCGCCAGCGGGGTAAGCCCGGCCAGTTTGCGAGCCGGGTTTCCGACCCCTCCTCTCGGCAGTACCGACGCTTTCTCTCGCTGCGCCAGTACCGCAAGCGGTTCGCGCCCCTCAGGGCCGAGCGCCGGCGCGTCCGGCGCTACCTCGTCGCTCAGGACGGCGTGAAAAAGGTGGAGCTGGGCGCGGGCGGGTCGGATGGTTCTGGCGGTACTGACCCCGAGGGCCGGGCAGCGACTCTTCTGCGCCAAGGGCTCCGCAGCGCCCACCCGTGGCCTCTGCACGCCGCCGCGCCTGCGCGAGAGGGTGCGGCAGATCTCAGCCGGGGAGCTTTACCAGCTCGGCAGCAGCAGCTCGCGCCGAGGCGGGACCTCCGCGTCCCCTCAGGGATGCGCGGGTGCGCTGAAGACGCGTGCCTTCACCCCGAACCAGCTGTCCACCGCCTACGGAGTCGACGGCTTGCACTCACGCGGCCTGGAGGGCTCAGGCGTTCGCGTGGCGACGCTGAGCTCGCAGCCGGTCGACGCCGCGGGCTTCAAGACCTGGGCGCAGTGCTTCGGACTCGCCACTCCGAAGGTGCGACAACCCGCGATGCCGGGGGCGAGTCCCGACACGGCAACGGCGCCCGAGGAGACGGTGCTCGACGTGGAAGCACTCGCCTCGCTGGCGCCCGGGCTTGAGCGCATCACCCCGATCTTCGTGCCCCTCGACCAGAGCTTCAGCAACTCTTTCATCCTGTTCATGTTCGGCGCGCTCGACCCGGGGCGCCAGGGCGGGCGGCTGCCACACATTCTCTCGATCAGCGATGGCGTCTGCGAGAGCCGCTTCACCCTCGATCAGCTGCGACTCGGACGGCAACTGCTCGCACAGGCGGCCGCGCTCGGCATCACCACTCTGGCGGCGTCCGGCGATCTGGGCTTCCAGGGCTGCTTCATCAACAAGCCGGGAGTGATGTTCCCCGCCAGCTCACCGTTCACCACCAGCGTCGGCGGCACCGACCTGAGCCTCACCTCGGCGAACGGCATCGCCGAGCAGGTCGTCTGGTCGACGTTTGCGACCCAACCCTCACAGGGCGTGGGCAGCGGCGGCGGGCCCAGCACGGCCTGGCATCGCCCTGGCTTCCAGCGAGCGCCGGGCCTCGGCCCCCAGCTCCAGAAGGGTGCCCCCACCCGGCTCAGCCCTGACATCGCTGCGATGGCCTCGTTCGTGCCCGGCCTCGCCACGTTCGACAAGGACGGTGGGGGCTGGGGAATCGGCGGGGGCACGAGCGCCGCGACGCCGCTCACGGCCGCGATCGTGGCGCTCGTCCTCGAGCAGGAGCGAAAGGCGGGGCGCCCGCGGCTCGGCTCGCTGCCTCCGCTTCTCTACGAGCTGGCACGCGGCCCGGGCTACGGCTCGATCTTCTTCGACGTCACGAGCGGAACGAGCTCGAAGAAGCCCGGTTCGGCGGCCGGTCAGAGGCCGGCCGGCGGCGCGGCGCAGCCGGGCTACGACCTCGCCACCGGGCTCGGCTCGCTCAAGGCGGCGGCGTTCGCCGATGCCGTGGCGTCAGCCACGCTCGCGCACAACAACAGGCAGGCCCCCGCGAGGTGAGAGCGTCGGCATCTGGCGGATCGAGAGCGGGCGCATCGGTTCCGCCAGCTCGAGCGTGTAGCGACTCAGGACCATGCTCGCTATGGCCTTGACCTCGAGCAGGCCGAAGCGCATCCCGATGCAGGTGCGCGAGCCGCCGCCGAACGGCACGTAGGCGCCCTTGGGCAGCTTCTCCCGCTCACCGGGCGCGAAGCGCTCGGGCCGGAACTGCCAGGGCTGCGGGAACACGTCGGGCAGGTGATGGCTCGCCCAGGAGCAGTAGTTGACCAGCACTCCGCCCGGAACGCTCACGCCGTGGAGCTCGAACGGGTCGATCGAGCGTCGCGGGCCGATCCAGGCCGGCGGGTACATGCGCAGTGTCTCGTCGACCACCATGTCGAGTCGCGGGCGCCCCTCGCCGTCCTGCTCCGCCAGCAGCGGGGCGATCTCGTCGGGCTTGCGGGCCAGCTCGTAGAAGAGGAACGTGACCGTCGAGGTGGTGGTGTCGTGGCCCGCGAAGAGCAGGGTCATGACCTGGTCGCGAAGCTCCCGGACCGACAGGCGCGAGCCGTCCTCGTCCTCGGCGTCGAGCAGCAGGCTGAGGATGTCGCTGCCGCGCTCACCTGACGATCGACGTCGCTCGATCTCCTCGAAGATCACCCGGTCGAGCAGCGCGCGGGCGCGGAGCATCCGCCGCCACGGACTGCCCGGGCCGCGCAGCATCTGCATCGTGTACTCGCGGCCCCAGTAGCCGAGTACGTTCTCGAACACCTCGGCCAGGTCGGCGTCGTGGGTGCTGCGGTCCGGGTCGAAGCCGAACAGCGCGCGGAGGGCGATGCGCAGCGCCAGGTGGCGCGTCCAGCTGTACAGATCGAGCCTCGTTCCCGGCCGCCACGCTTCGATCGCGCGCGCGGTCTCGTCCACCATCGTGTCCGTCGCGGCCGCCACCTGCTCGCGGTGAAAGGCGGGCAGCATGATCTGGCGGGCGCGCCGGTGATAGTCGCCGTCGGTGGTGAGAAGGCCGTCGCCGAGCAGGGGGATCAGGTCGCCCATCCCGCCGTCGCGCCAGCGGAAGTTCGAGGCGGCGGACACGGTGATGTAGTGATTGGCCGCGGGGCCGAGCGCGAACACCACGGGCGCATAGATCAGCCGGATCGAGAACACCGGTCCGTAGGTGTCGTAGAGGCGCAACAGCAGCGGCAGCGGCTCGCGCTCGAACTCACGCGTGCGGCGCATGCTGAAGGCGAGCTCGCCGGGCGGGAAGCGGCCGCGCGCGGCGCGCTGCCAGCGCAGGTCGGAGCGCAGACGGCTGATCACCCCGTCGGGGACGGCGGGAGGCGAGGCCACGCCCATTGGGCGCGATCGTATAGGCCCGTAGGCTTTGCGCATGGACGTGACGAGCGTGTGCGCCGCGTTCGGGCTCTCGGCCGCCGCCGGGCTCAACGCCTGGCTGCCCCTCTTCGCCGGGGCCCTTCTCAACCGGCTCGATGTCGTGGAGCTCGCGCAGCCCTTCGACGACCTCACGGGCACCGGCACGATCGTGGTGCTCGGAGTGCTCACGGCGGCAGACTTCGTGGGAGACAAGGTGCCCGCGGTCGACCACGTGCTCCACGCCGTCGGCACCGTGGTCGCGCCCGGTGTCGGGCGCGGTTCTGTTCACCGGCCAGACCGGTGTGGACACCGATCTGCCCACGCTGGCGGCCGTGGTGCTCGGGGGCGGCACCGCCGGAACGGTGCACGCCGGCCGAGCGGCCGTGCGGCCCCTGTCCACAGCCGGTACGGGCGGGATGGGCAACCCGATCCTGTCGCTGATCGAGGACGCCGGCTCGGCCCTGCTCGTGGTCCTGGCCTTTGCCGTTCCGGTGCTGGCGTTGCTGGTGGTGGTGGCGCTGCTGGCGGCGCTGTTCGCGGGCTGGCGACGGCTGCGCCGGAGACCGGCGGCGGCCTAGCCGCCTAAGGGGACGGACTCCGGTGTACCGAGCCTGTCGCGGATCTGGGGGTTGCCGAGGTAGTGCGCAAGCATTGCCACGACCAGTGGGTGCCCGCCGGCCAGGTCGACTCCCCGGAAGCCGAGATGATCCTCCGGTCGCTTGACCTCGTAGCTCCAGATCCATGGCACCGTCCGCTCGATCGCCGGCCGTGCGCCCTCGCGCAACTGCAGCAGGATCGGCTCGGCGGCCACCACGGCGTCCACGTCCGACCACGGCACCGCCCAGCTAACCGCTCCGTTGCGGTGCTCCACCCCGGCCACGGTCAGCCACAGCCCGCCGGACTCGACCTTGCCCGCAGCGGCCACCACCACCGGCCACAGCAGGAACAGAGCCAACCCGGCCAGAAGCGCGGCCCATATGTCGTGCCCGCCGCGATACAGCGCAAAGGCCGAGACCCCGAACCAGACGGCCAAGGCCGGGGTCGTCAGCATGCTCAGCCCCATGGTGAACCGCGAGCGGCGGAAGAAGGTGGCGCTGGCACCCGAGGGAGCGATGGCCACGCCAGGGCCGGGACGATGCCGCTCGAACCAAAGCGGAAACGACACCATGACCAATCCTCCGACACCGATGAGCACCAGCAGCGCCCCGAACAGGGCCGCGGTCCACCCCTCGCCAGAGAGCAGCAGTGCCACTCCGAGCGCGCCCATCATTACGTACGTGATCCCGCGTCCGATGGTCATCCTGCTCTCGAGGACCGTGGGCGCCCCGAAAGTTCCAAGCCGTCGAAGAAACGAGCCGCCATGATCACCTGCCACGTCCGTTATGAGATCGATCCCGCGGAGCTCGACGCGTTCGAGCGCTTCGCGCGCCGCTGGATGGAGTTGGTGGACCAGCACGGCGGCACCCATCACGGCTACTTCCTGCCCAGCGAAGGGGCGAGCGACATCGCCTACGCCCTCTTCAGCTTCCCGAGCCTGACCGACTACGAGCGCTACCGGAAGCGCTTCGGCGTGGATCCCGAGTTCATCGAGGCCGACCGGATTCGCGACGAATCCGGCTGCGTCCGGCGCTACGAGCGCACATTCCTGCGTCCGCTCTTGCCTCGGCCTCAGTAGCCGAGCCCGAACCCGTACGGGTAGAGCGTGGTATTCGGGTCTTCGTCGGCGGGGATCCGCACGGGTAGCCTGCCGCTCGGGTTGACCTCGCCAACGAGCACTCGTGCCACCGCCTCCATCGCCGGCTTGGTCCACGAGTAGGTCGCGATGTAGGTGGGCGCCTGCGTCAGCTTGGCGATGTCGTACGGATTCCTCGCGGCCACCAACACCACCGGCTTCCCGGTCGCGAGCAGCTGCTGCACGAGGCTGAGCTGAGCCGGCGAGCCGCCGGCGTTGGAGGTGGCCACCACGACGATGTCCGCTGTGGCCGCCTTGCTCACCGCGCCGGAAATGGTGGCCGCGTCTGGCGCGGTCCCGGTCTCGAAGAGCTCGGTGGCCACGCCCTCGTCGCTCAGCCCTGCCGCGAGATGGGCCGCCGGCTGGGCGTTGGAGCTGGCGGAGACGTTGCGGTACCCGGTGACGAGCACCTTCGTCCCGGCGCCGGCGGCGAGCGGCAGCAGCCCGGCATCGTTCTTGACCAGCGTGACGCTGTGGTCGCCCACACGTCCAGCGGTGGCGAGATGGCGGGGGGTGCCGAGACGGCGGGCCGCCCTGCGCTCGTTCACGAACGGGTCGCGGAAGAGCCCTCGGTCGCGCTTGAGCTTCAACACCCGGTAGACGGACTCGTCGATTCGCTTCTCGGTGAGCTCGCCGCTGTGTACGGCGTCGAGTACGGCGTTGTAGGCCACGTCGAGGCTCACCGTGTCCGTGTCGGTGTCCACCATCATGGGCATGTCGACACCGGCCTTGAGAGCGAGCACCGGGATGCGCTCGTCGCCGTACTTCTCGCGCACGCCGGCCATGTTGAGCGCGTCGGTGACCACGACGCCGCGGTAGCCGAGCTCCTCGCGCAGCAGGCCGGTGAGGATCTCAGGATCGAGCGTCGCGGGGTCGCAGCCCTCCTGCGTGACGGGGTCGCAGTCGCTCTGCAGCTCGGGCATGACCACGTGGGCGGTCATGATCATGTCCACGCCGGCGGCGATCCCCGCGCGGAAGGGCGGCGCGTCGGTCTCCTCCCACTGCTGGCGGTTGTGGAAGATCCACGGGACCCCGGAGTGACTGTCGGTAACGGTGTCCCCGTGGCCCGGGAAGTGCTTCAGGGTGGCCGAGACGCCTGCGCGCTCGGTACCGGTGACCGCCGCCGCGGTCATGTCGGACACCAGGTCCGGGTTCTCCCCGAAGGAGCGCACGCCGATCACCGGGTTGAGCGGATTGATGTTCACGTCGGCGACCGGCGCGTAGTTCTGGTTGATGCCGATCGCACCGAGCTCCTTGGCGGTGGTCCTCGCGGCAGCGTAGGAGTCGCGCGGCCTGCGGGTGGCGCCGAGCGCCATGTTGCCCGGGAACTCGGTTGCGGGAGCCCACACACGGGAGACGACGCCGTGCTCCTGGTCGGTGGAGATCAGCATCGGTATACGTGCCCGCTGACGAAGCGCCGCCGTCTGGATGCCGTTCGACAGGTACGCGATCTGGGTCGGGTCGTTGAGATTGTTGGTCCAGCGGAAGTAGATGACGCCGCCGAGCTTGTACTTGTCGATCAGCTGGTTCGCGTTGCTGATCCCCGAGCCGTACATGGCCTGGTTCGCGGCGACGTCCTCCGGGTCCGACGTATCGGCGCTCTCGCCGTAGACGTTGGCGACGAAGAGCTGCCCGACCTTCTCCTCGAGGCTCATGCCGCGGATCTTCTTGGCGATCCAGTGGTTCTTGCCGTGACCGGAGGCGTGACCATCCGTGCCCCCGGCGGCGAAGGACGCGCCGGTGAGGGAGGCCATCAGAACGGCGACCAGGACTCCGAACCTCAACATTCCGACACCGTACCAAACTGGTCTAGACCAGTGCGACGTGCCACGATCTCGCAGGTGACCGGCAGACCCGCCACGGCGCAGAACCTGAGCGATCTCGCGCGGCTGCGCCGCGTCCGCGACCGGATCGACCGGGACTACGCGCAGCCGCTCGACGTCGAGGCGCTGGCCCGCGGCGCGCACATGTCGGCCGGGCACCTCAGCCGGCAGTTCCGGCTCGCCTACGACGAGTCGCCGTACAGCTACCTGATGACACGGCGCATCGAGCGCGCGATGGCGCTGCTGCGTCGTGGCGACCTCAGCGTCACCGAGGTCTGCTTCGAGGTCGGCTGCTCGTCGCTGGGCACCTTCAGCACGCGCTTCACCGAGCTGGTCGGGATGCCGCCCAGCACCTACCGGCATCAGGAGGCGGGGGCGACGGCGGGGATGGCGCCGTGCGTGGCGAAGCGGGTCACGAAACCGATCAGGAATCGAGAAGCGCCGGCCCCGAGCCGCGCCTAGGGTTCCCCGCCATGGACCTAACCATTCACCAGACCTTGCTCCCTTACGACGATCCGGACGCCTCCCTGGCCTTCTATCGCGACAACCTCGGCTTCGAGGTCCGCAACCACGTGGAGTACAACGGGATGCACTGGATCACCCTCGGTCCCGCCGACCAGCCCGACACGTCGATCGTCCTGCACCCGCCGGGCATAGACCCGGGCATCACCGACGACGAGCGTCGCATGATCACCGAGATGATGGCCAAGGGCACCTACGCCAGCATCAACCTGGGCACCAAGGACCTCGACGGCACCTTCGAGCGCGTTCAGGCCGGCGGCGGCGAGGTGGTCCAGGAGCCGATCGACCAGCCGTACGGGATTCGCGACTGTGCCTTCCGGGATCCCTCGGGCACCCTGCTGCGCATCCAAGAGCTGCGCTAAGGGGTCATGGCCACCGAGACGAAGAAGCGGTCGGCGGCGCCGGACACTGCCGACAGCCACGATCTGATCCGCGTGCACGGCGCGCGCGTGAACAACCTCAAGGACGTCAGCGTCGAGCTCCAGAAGCGCCGGCTCACGGTGTTCACCGGCGTCTCCGGCTCGGGCAAGAGCTCGCTGGTGTTCGGCACGATCGCCGCGGAGTCGCAGCGGCTGATCAACGAGACCTACAGCGCCTTCGTGCAGGGCTTCATGCCGGCGCTGGCGCGGCCCGAGGTCGACGTGCTCGAGGGTCTGACGACGGCGATCAGCGTGGATCAGGAGCGGATGGGTTCCAACCCCCGCTCGACCGTCGGTACGGCGACCGACGCCGACGCGATGCTGCGCATTCTCTTCAGCCGGCTCGGGCAGCCGCACATCGGTGGGCCCGCCGCGTTCTCGTTCAACGTCGCGTCCGTCCACGGGAGCGGCGGGCTCACGGTCGAGCGCGGCGACAAGACCATCACCAAGAGCGCGAGCTTCAGCCGCACCGGCGGCATGTGCCCGCGCTGCGAGGGCCGCGGCTCGGTCAGCGACTTCGACCTGTCAGCGCTCTACGACGACAGCAAGTCGCTCAACGAGGGAGCGCTCACGATCCCCGGCTACAGCATGGACGGCTGGTACGGCCGGATCTACCGCGGCTGCGGCTACTTCGACCCGGACAAGCCGATCAAGAAGTTCAACAAGCGCGAGCGCCACGACCTGCTCTACAAGGAGCCGACCAAGATCAAGGTCGAGGGCATCAACCTGACCTATGCGGGGCTGATCCCGCAGATCGAGAGGTCGTTCCTGTCCAAGGACGTCGATGCGCTGCAGCCGCATGTGCGGGCCTTCGTGGAGCGGGCGGTGGTGTTCACCACCTGCCCCGACTGCGACGGCACCCGGCTCAGCGAGGCGGCGCGGTCGTCGAAGATCGACGGCGTCAGTATCGCCGACATCTCCGCGATGCAGATCACCGACCTCGCGGAGTGGGTGGCGGGCCTGGACGAGCCGTCCGTCACGCCGCTGCTGGAGACCCTGCGGCACACCCTCGACTCGTTCGTAGAGATCGGGCTGGGCTACCTCTCACTCAACCGGCCGTCAGGCACCCTCTCGGGCGGCGAGGCCCAGCGCACGAAGATGATCCGCCACCTCGGCTCCTCGCTGACCGACGTCACCTACGTCTTCGACGAACCCACGATCGGGATGCATCCCCATGACGTAGAGCGAATGAACGGCCTGCTGCTGCAGCTACGCGACAAGGGCAACACGGTGCTCGTCGTCGAGCACGAGCCCGACACGATCGCGATCGCCGACCACGTCGTCGACCTCGGCCCGGGCGCCGGCACCGGCGGTGGCGAGGTCGTCTTCGAGGGCAGCGTCGACGGGCTGCGGGACAGCGATACGGTCACCGGGCGGCACCTGGACGACCGGGCCTCGTTGAAGCCCCTGGTGCGGGACGCCACCGGGATGCTGGAGGTACGCGGCGCCGACACCCACAACCTGCAGGACGTCGACGTGGACATCCCGCTCGGCGTGCTGGTGGTGCTCACCGGAGTGGCGGGCTCCGGCAAGAGCTCGCTGATCGGTGGCTCGGTTTCCGATCGCGAGGGTGTCGTGACGGTCGACCAGGGCGCCATCCGCGGCTCGCGACGCAGCAACCCGGCGACGTACACCAAGCTGCTCGACCCGATCCGCAAGGCGTTCGCAAAGGCCAATGACGTGAAGCCGGGGCTGTTCAGCGCGAACTCCGACGGCGCCTGCCCCAACTGCAACGGCGCGGGCGTCGTCTACACCGACCTGGGGGTGATGGCGACAGTCGCAACGACGTGCGAAGAGTGCGAGGGAAAGCGGTTCGACGCGTCGGTGCTCGAGTACAAGTTCGGCGGCAAGGACATCAGCGAGGTCCTGGTGATGCCGGTCGCCGAGGCCATGGACTTCTTCGGCTCCGGCAAGGCCGAGATCCCCGCCGCGCACAAGATTCTCGAGCGACTCTCCGACGTCGGGCTCGGCTACCTCAGCCTCGGCCAGCCGCTCACCACGCTGTCCGGAGGCGAGCGGCAGCGGCTCAAGCTGGCCACCCACATGGGCGAGAAGGGCGGCGTCTACGTGCTGGACGAGCCGACCACCGGCCTCCACCTCGCCGACGTCGAGCAGCTGCTCGGCCTGCTCGACCGGCTCGTGGACGCGGGCAAGTCGGTGATCGTCATCGAACACCACCTGGCGGTCATGGCGCACGCCGACTGGATCATCGATCTCGGCCCCGGCGCCGGCCACGACGGCGGCAAGGTCGTATTCGAGGGCACGCCTGCCGACCTCGTCGCGGACCGCTCCACCCTCACGGGTGAGCACCTGGCGGAGTACCTCGAAGCCTGACCTCAGGCGCTCGCGTGCAGCAGCGCGCGCGACACCTGGGCGGGATCGTCCCAGGTGGGAATGTGGCCGCAGTCGCGCAAGACCAGCGAGCGCCAGTGCTCGGGCTTCGAGCGCGGGCGCCGCACCAGCCGGTCGAGCTCTCCCCACGCGAGCGTGACGGGCACGTCGATCTCCTCGACGCCCGAGAACACATCCGCCCGCATGGCCGCGTTGGCGGCCTCGAACCCCGGTGCGGTCACGTACGAGCGAACGAGCCTCGCGGCAGCCGCCGGCGGCACGCGCTCCGGATGACCGACCGACGACGCCAACAGCGCGCGCCGGCCCGCGGCGCTGCGCACCAGCGCCGGGATCACAGGCAGCAGCGATCGGCCGAAGCGCCGCACGTCCGGCCCGCCGCGCGGACCGAGCGGTCGCGTCCAGAACCCGGCCGTGCACAGTCCCGCCACCGACAGCGCGCGCCCGGCCTTGGCCAGCTCGAGCGCCACCCAGCCGCCCAGCGAGTTGCCGGCCACGTGAACGCGATCGAGTCCCAGGGCGTCCAGGAAGCTGGCGAGTGAGCCCGCGAGCGCCTGTGGAGTGGGCGCCATCCCGTGGTTGAGCGGCGGCGAGGCGCCGAAGCCCGGCATGTCCACGGCGATCACGTCGCGCTCCGCCGCCAGGCGCTCGAGTACCGGCTCCCACACCACGAGCTCCGCGCCGAGCGGATGGATGAGAATGAGCGGTTCCCCGCTGCCCCTGCGTATGTGGTGAAGGAGGCCCTCAGAAACCATGGATCTCACCCGAAAGACTGCACTCGTCACCGGCTCCAACCGGGGCATCGGCCGCGCGATCACGGAGGAGCTCGCCAAGCGCAGGCTCGACCTGCTGCTGTGCGGCATGCGTGACCCGGACAAGTTCGAGCCCTTCGAGCCGCCTCCCGGCGGAGCGAAGGAGGTCCGTCCCGTGGCCCTCGACCTCTCCGGCAAGGAATCGATCGAGCGGGGCGCTGCGGAGCTGCCGGCGGTCGACCTGCTCGTGAACAACGCCGGCCTGATGACCGGCGGCCTGCTCGAGGAGCAGGACGTGGACGAGATCTACGCGATGTTCCAGGTCAACCTGGTCGGCGTGGTGCACCTCACCAGGCTGGTGCTGCCCGGGATGCTCGAGCGCGGCGGCGGCAAGGTCGTCAACAACGCCAGCATCAGCGGCTACGCCTGGTTTCCCGCGGCCAGCACCTACGCCGCGGCCAAGACGGGCGTGGTCGCCTTCAGCGAGTCGCTCCGGCGCGAGCTCAAGGACACCGGAGTGGATGTGCTCCACCTCGTCACCCCTGGCATCAACACCGACATGCTGGACGCCACCAAGGAGGCGTACGGCAACCACATGGACACGAGCGGCTGGACCGAGCAGGAGCCCGAGGAGTGGGCGCAGAAGGTCGTGGACGCGATCGAGGACGACGATCACGTGCTGGGGCCCGGCGGCACGCTCGCGCTCGCCAAGCTGGCCTCGCGTGGGCCAGCCGTGCTGGTGGACGCGATCTCCGACCGCATGTTCAGCCGCGATCCGCGGTAGGCCGGCTTGGCGAGGAGCATCTGCACGTCGCCGATGCGCCGCTCGCGGAAGCCGCCCTCGCTGTAGGCCAGGTAGAGGTCCCAGAGGCGCCTGAAGCGAAGGTCGTAGCCCAGTTGCTCTGCCCGGTCTGCGGCGCGGACGAAGTTCTCACGCCAGCGGGCGAGCGTGGGCGGGTAGTTGGCGGTGATGTCCTCCAGGTCGACCATGCGCATATCGGTCTCCCGGGCCGTGCAGCGCGCGATGACCTCGAGCGAGGGCAGGCAGCCGGCGGGGAAGATCAGCTCACCGATGAACGAGCGTGAGGACTTCTCGGCCTCGTAGGCGCGGTCGTCGATGGTGATCGCCTGCAGCAGCATCAGCCCGTCCGGCTCGAGCAGATCGGAGCAGTGGCGGAAGAAGGTGTCGAAGTACTGCCAGCCCACGGCCTCGATCATCTCGATGGACACGAGCTTGTCGTAGCGCCCGCGCAGGTCGCGGTAGTCGCGCTCGACCACCTCGATGCGGTCGGCGAGCCCGGCGGCACGGGCGCGCTCGGCCGCCACAGCGCGCTGCTCGGCCGAGATGGTGGTGGTGGTCACGCGGCAGCCGTACTCGCCGGCGGCGTGCAGAGCGAGCGAGCCCCAGCCGGTGCCGATCTCGAGCAGGTGGTCATCCGGCGTGAGCTCGAGCTTGCGGCAGATGCGGTCGAGCTTCTCCAGCTGGGCCTCCTGGAGGGTGGCCGTGCCCTCGTCCCAGTAGGCGCAGGAGTAGGTCATGGTCTCGTCGAGGAAGAGCTCGAACATGTCGTTGCCCAGGTCGTAGTGGGCAGAGATGTGGCGCCGGGCGGCCGAGCGCGTGTTGCGCGGCACGCGCGACAGGAGGGGGGCGAGCGGAGCAAAGGGAGCCCGCAGGCGGTCGAGGGCGGGCATGTTGCGCGCGCCGATGCGGACGAGGGTCACGAGGTCGTCGCAGTCCCACGCGCCATCGCCGTAGGTCTCGCCCAGACCCAGGCTGCCACGAGCAAAGCCCGTCCAGAAGGAGGCGTCGTGAGCGACGATCGTCGCCTGCAGCGGGGCGCGCTCCGGACCGAACGCGTGGCGGCGCCCGCCATCGGACTCGTCCACGATCTCGAGTCGCCCGCCTCGCATGCGGCGAAGCACGGCCGATACGGCGGTGCGAGCGATCACCGAGCCGGATGGGGGTGGTAGGGAGCGCCCTTGAGCTTGAGGCGGACGGCCTGCCCGTAGATCCCGGCGAGCATGCGCAGCGTCATGAGCGGGTAGCGCAGCAGCGGAGCGGCCGAGAGCTCGCGCTTGCGCAGCGCCAGCGTGGCATCGAAGTCGACCCGGCCCTCCCGGTGGCTCTCCATGTGGACTCGCAGCTGCTCCGCCGGGGTGGTCAGCCTCACGTGATACTCGGAGCCCATGCCGAGGAACGGCGAGACGTGGAACTCCTTGTCGATCCGCGCCTCCAGGCCGTCGAGCACGTAGGTGTGCTTCTCCCCCCACGGCGTGTTGGTCACCTCGGCCACCACCTTCTCGATCTGCTGACCGGAGCGGTCGAAGCAGTAGTACAGGCTCACCGGGTTGAACAGGTGGCCGAAGGTGCGCACGTGGGTGAGCAGCCGGACGGGACCGTCGTGGTCGAGGTCGAGGTAGTCGCGGCGGCGAAACCAGGCCGGCGCCGGCCGCCGCGCCGACCACAGCGGCACCGAATCGAGTAGCTCGGGAAGCTCGTCGAGGTCGAGGTAGGCCATGAACAGTCGGTAGCGGAACTCGTGCTCGACCGGCTCCATGCGCCGGTGGCGGACCCAGCCCTCGTACAGTGCGCTGGCGCTCACGCGAGCACCTTGCCGAACCGCTCGCTGACGCGCAACCCGGAGACCACGCCGTCCTCGTGGAAGCCGTAGCCCCAGTAGGCGCCGCAGTAGTGGGTGCGGCGCACGCCGCTCACCTGGTCCCAGCGCCGCTGGGCGGCCAGCCCCGCCGGGGTGTAGACCGGATGGTCGTAGTTCATGGTGCGGATCACGCTCTCGGGATCGATCGCCTCGCTCTTGTTGAGGGTCACGCAGAACTCGCGGTCGGCGCGCAGGGCCTGGAGGCGGTTCATGTGGTAGGTCACGGTCGTCCGATCGGCCGGCCGGTCCTGCAGGTGGAAGTTCCAGCTGGCCCACGCCCTGCGGCGCCGCGGGAGCAGGGCGCGGTCGGTGTGCAGCACCGTGTCGTTTCGCTGGTAGGGGATCGCCCCCAGCACCTCGGCCTCGGCGGCGCTCGGGTCGCACAGCATTCGCAGCGCCTGGTCGGAGTGGACGGCCAGCACCACCTCGTCGAAGCTCTCGGGCTCGCCGCCCGCCGGAGTGATCTCCACGCGATCGTCGAAGCGCTCGATCCTGCGCACCGGGCTCGACAGCCGCAGCCGCTCGCCCAGCGGGCGCACGATCGCCTCCACGTAGCGGGCGGAGCCGCCCTTGACCGTCAGCCAGGTGGGGCGGTCGGCGAGGCCGAACATCCCGTGGTTGGCAAAGAACTCGGCGAGCATGCTGGCCGGGAACTCCCACATCCGGCGCGGATCTGCCGACCAGACCGCGGAGGCCTGCGGGACGATCAGCCGCTGGACGAACTGCGGCGAGTAGCGGCCCGCGTGCAGGAACTCGCCGAGCGACGGCCCGGATCCGTTGAGGCCGATCAGCGAGCGCGCCTCCCGGTTGAAGCGCATGAGGTCGAGGATCATCCGGTGAAAGGAGGGCCGAGCGAGATTCGAGCGGCGTGCGAACAGCCCGTTGGCCGAGGCGCCGTTGTACTCGAAGTTCTTGCCGTCGCTCACCGAGAAGCTCATGTTGGAGCGCTGGGTGGCCACACCGATCCCGGCGAGGAGCCTCTCGAAGCGGGGATAGGTCCGATCGTTGAGCACGATGAAGCCGGTATCCACCCAGTGGGTCTCGTCGGAGGTATCCACGCGCACGGTGTGGGTGTGGCCCCCGGCGTAGTCGTTGGCCTCGAACACGGTGAGGTCGTGCTCGTCGTGCAGCAGGTGGGCGCATACGAGGCCGGAGATCCCGGCCCCGACGACTGCGATCTTCACTCTTCCACCAGCGCCGTGAGGATCGCGCCGGCCACGGCGCCGCCGCCCGCGACCGCCACCGTTCCGTTTCGCGCACGGGCGGGCACCGCGTCTCCGGCCGCAAGGGTGGCCCCGAGGTCCACGAGGTCGGACGCGACGGTGAGCGCGAGCCAGGGACGGGCGTCGGAACCGCGCGCTGCCGCGAGGGCCGCGCCCGCGGCGAGGGCGATGTCACGCGCGCCCAGGGCCCGGAAGGCGATGTGCACCGCCGGGTGGCTTGCCGGCTCGCCGATCCAGCTGCTTCCTACGCGCCCTGGGACCGCCAGCAGCGCCAGCCCGAACGCGATTCGACCGGCGGAGAAGGCGTAGATGAGATTGCGCTGATGCGCCATGCCTCTCTACTTACGTTGCGAGCGCCCCAACCCGATCAGTTGGGTAGAGTCGCCGCGATCCAGTTCCCGAGGAGGACCCATTGGACTCAAGCCGGCTGAGTACGCTGCCGCTGTTCGAGGACGTCGCGGACGACGAGCTCGCCGAGATCGCCACCTTCGCGCAGGAGGTCACGGTCGAGGAGGGTCGCGAGCTGGTCCGCGAGGGTGACTTCTCCTACGAGTTCATGGCCATCGAGGAGGGCGAGGCTGAGGTCACGAGGCACGGTGAGCACGTGGCCAACCTGGGACCGGGCGACTTCTTCGGCGAGATGGGACTGCTCGAGAAGACATTGCGCAACGCCACCGTCACCGCCAAGACACCGATGCGCGTGGTCACGCTCACCGGCTGGGACCTCAAGCGGATCGAGCGCAAGGCGCCACAAGCGATCGAGCGCGTCCGCGCGACGCTCGAGACGCGGCGCCCGACCGGCGAGTAGCGTGACCGGCCGCGTCGTCCTGTTCGGCGCCACCGGGTACACCGGTCGGCTGACTGCCGAGGCGATGGTCGAGCGCGGCATGTCGCCGGTGCTCGCCGCGCGCAGCCGCTCCAAGCTCGACGCCATGGCCGGCGAGCTGGGCGGACTGGACACCGCCGAGGCCGACGTGGCCGATCCCGCCAGCGTGAGCGCCCTGGTCGAGGAGGGCGACGTTCTGGTCACCACCGTCGGCCCCTTTGCGCGCTGGGGCGCACCCGCGGCCGGCGCGGCCACCACGGCCGGAGCCCATTACCTCGACTCCACCGGTGAGCCGCCCTTCATCCGCGAGGTCTTCGAGCGCTACGGGCCGGCGGCCGAGAAGACGGGCAGCGCGATGTTCACCGCCTTCGGCTACGACTGGGTGCCGGGCAACCTGGCGGGCGGCCTGGCCCTGGACCGCGCGGGCGACGCGGCCGTGCGGGTCGACGTGGGCTATTTCATCAGCGGATCGGGCGACGCCGGCTCGATGAGCGGTGGCACCAAGGCGTCGCTCGTGGGCGTGATCGCTGCTCCGTCGTTCCGCTTCGTGGACGGCCGCGTCCAGACGGAGCGCGGCGCACGGGCCCTGCGCACCTTCCCGGTGGCCGCACGACAGCGGGCCGCGGTCTCGGTGGGCAGCTCCGAGCACTTCGCCCTGCCGCGGCTGGCCCCCGAGCTACGCGAGGTCAACGCCTACCTCGGCTGGTTCGGCCCGGCCTCCCGTGCGATGCAGGTGATGTCGGGCGGGATGAGCCTGGCCATGAAGGTGCCTGGGGTGAGCGACTTCTGGAAGGCCGCCGGCGAGAAGCTCGTGCAGGGTTCCACGGGTGGTCCGGACGAGGACGCCCGCTCGAAGTCCGGATCGCACATCGTGGCCATCGCCTACGACAGGGCGGCCAACCCGCTGGCGGAGGTTCACCTCACGGGCGTGGACGGCTACACCTTCACGGGCCGCATTCTGGCCTGGGGAGCCGAGCAGGCGGCCGCCGGCGCCGTGAAGGGCACGGGCGCTCTGGGCCCGGTGGACGGCTTCGGCCTCGAGGAGCTCACGGCCGGCGTGGCGGAGGCGGGGATCTCCGAGGAGGCGGGCTGAGGGGCCTCAGGCGCCGCGCCCGGAGCGCCGGCTCGGCCCCGGAACGCCGGACACCTTGCACGCCGTCTCCAGAAATTCGTTTGTCGGCTGATCAGTAGACAAACGATTCGCTGCGGCGGGCGTACAGGGTCGGCCGGGGGAGGGCCGGCTCGGTGCCGTCGTAACCTGCCCGCGTCATGCGCCTCTCGGAGGATCCCTCCGCTCGCCGGCGGCTCGCGGCGTTGTGCGGAGCTGCCGCCATCGCCCTGGTCGCCGGGGTGGCGTTGGGCGCGATCGCCGGCGACGGGGAGGGCGGCCGCGGTCCCGAGGGCGTAGCCGAACGCGGTGGTCACGACGGCGGCGGCGCGGCGAGTTCCGAGGCGGTCGACCGGCTGAGCCTCCGCCGTCAGGTCGGTCTCCTGCTCGTCTCGAGCTTCGACGAGCCCGACATGCCCGACTACATCCGGCGCCGCCTGGCGGCGGGCGAGACGGCCGGAGTCATCCTCTTCGCGCGCAACGCCGGTGACGGTGCGCACTGGCGCGAGCTCACCCGTGACCTGCAGCGTCCCGCGCGCGGGCGCGCGCTGATCATGGTCGACCAGGAGGGCGGCGACATCCGCACGGTCGACTCTGCCGGACCGGAGGCCGGCCAGGCGCTGCAGGGCGGCCCCGCGGACGTGCGCAGCGCCGGCCCGGGATGCCGGGCGCGGGCTGCGCGCCGCCGGCGTGAACGTGAATCTCGCCCCGGTGGCCGACGTGGCTCGGCCGGGGTCGGTGATGTCGTCGCGCGCGTTCCCGGGAGACGCCGCCGCCGTGTCCGAGCGAACCGAGGCCGCGGTCCGGGGCCTCGACGACGGCGGCGTGGCCGCCACCGCCAAGCACTTCCCGGGCCTCGGCGGGGCGACCGTGAACACCGACGACGGCTCGGTGACCGTGTCCGGCGAGCTCGGGGGCGACCTGGAGCCCTACCGCGCGGCGATCGCCGCCGGCGTGCCGCTCGTGATGGCCTCCCATGCCCTGTATCCCGCGCTGGACGGCGCGGCGATCGCGTCCCAGTCCCGCGCGATCATCACCGGCCTGCTCCGGGAGCAGCTCGGCTTCGACGGAGTGGTCGTCACCGACAGCCTGGAGGCCCAGGCCGTTCTCGACCGCTCCGACGTGGCCACCGCTGCCGAACGCTCGGTCGGAGCGGGCGTGGACCTGATCCTGATGACCGGCTCTGGCAGCTGGAACGCCGTGTTCCCGCGCCTGCTCTCGCGAGCCAGGCGGGATCCCGCCTTCCGCAGGCGGGTGGCAGAGAGCGCGGCCCGCGTGCTCGCCCTGCGGGCAAGCCTGCGCTAGAGGGCCTGCTCGGCCGCCTCGCTGCGCTCGAGCGCCCGCTCCATCAGCTCGCGGTGCACCGAACGTGTATTGCCCCTGCGGCGCTCCCACGACTCGTCCGGGCGCAGCTCCCAGGCGAAGGTGTCGTCGGCGAAGCAGCGCTTGAGCGTGTCCTCGATCTCGGCCTTGAGCGGGTCCGACACGACCGGCGCCAGGAGCTCCACCCGCGTGTCCAGATTGCGCGGCATCAGGTCGGCCGAGCCCATCCAGTAGAGGCGCTCGTCCCCGCGCCGGAAGCCGTACACCCGGCAGTGCTCGAGGAAGCGCCCGACCACGGAGACCACGGTGATGTTCTCGGAGACGCCCGGCACGCCCGCGCGGAGGCAGCAGATCCCGCGTACGTTCACGTCCACCCGGACGCCGGCCTGAGAGGCGGCGTAGAGCGCGCGGATGCAGCGCGCGTCCACAAGCGAGTTGAGCTTGAGCACGATCCTGGCGTCGAGCCCGTTGCGGTGCGCCTCCACTGTTCGCTCCACCTCGCGCAGGAACCACTTGCGCATGTGATCGGGTGCCACGATCGCCTTGCGGTAGTCCGGCGAGCGCGCCGCGCCGGTGAGGGCGTTGAACAGCTCCGCCACGTCCTGGGCAATTTCGCGGTCGGTGGTGAAGAGGCCGAAGTCCTCGTACAGCCGGGCGGTCTTGGCGTGGTAGTTACCGGTGCCGATGTGCACGTAGTGGCGCACGCCCGAGCCCTCGCGGCGCACCACCAGCAGCGCCTTGGCGTGCGTCTTGAGCCCGGGCAGGCCGTGAACCACATGCGCGCCGGCCTCCTCCAGCGAGCGCGACCAGCCGATGTTGCGCCGCTCGTCGAAGCGCGCCTTTAGCTCCACGAGGCACACCGCCTGCTTGCCGCGCTCGGCTGCCTCGATCAGCGCAGGAATGAGGGCCGAGTCGTCCGAGGTCCGGTACACGGTCATCTTGATGGCGAGCACCGCCGGATCGCGCACGGCCTGCTGGATGAAGCGCTCGACGCTCCCGGCGAACGAGTCGTAGGGGTGATGGACGAGCACGTCCGAGGCGCGCATCGCGGCGAGCACGTCCGTCCGGCCCTGCTCGGGGTCCGCGAACGCCGGCTGGTTGACCGGCGTCCAGGGCGGATCGCGAAGCTCGCGGTAGCCCTCGATGTTGTGCACCGCCCACAGGTCCTCCATGTCGAGAAGGCCCTCCACGTCCACGACCTCTGACTCTTCGATCGCGAGCTGCTCCACCAGGTAGTCGCGCATGTCGGGATCCATCGAGTTGGAGACCTCGAGCCGGACCACTTCGCCGAAGCGCCGGCGTCGCAGTTCGTCCTCCACAGCCCGCAGCAGGTCGTCGGCCTCGTCGGAGACCGTGAAGTCGGCGTCCCGGCTGACCCGGAAGTAGTCGTGGCGCAGAATCTGCATGCCCGGGAACAGCTCGTCGAGATGGCGGGCGATGATGCTCTCGAGCGGGACGAACACGTTCCCGGCGATCGGCACGAAGCGCGGCAGCACCTCCTTGGGCACCTTCACGCGGGCGAAGGTCTCGACCCCGGAGACGGGGTCGCGCAGCCAGACCGCGAGTGACAGCGAGAGGTTGGAGATGTAGGGGAACGGCCGCCCCGGGCCGACGGCGAGTGGCGTGAGCACCGGGAAGATCTGCTCGGAGAAGATGCGGTCGACCTCCGCGAGCTCGTCGGAGTTGCACTGGTCCGGGTCGATCACCCGGATGCCGTGCTCGGCGAGCTGCGGGCACAGCTCGTCCGCCCACACGCGCGACTGCCGGCGGCCCAGCTCTCGCAGTCGCTCCGCGATGATGTCGAGCGTCTCGCTCGGCGCCAGCCCGTCGGGGCCGCGGGCGTCGATGCCAGCGTCCACCTGATCGTGGAGTCCCGCCACGCGGACCATCACGAACTCGTCGAGATTCGACGAGTAGATGGCGTTGAACTTGACCCGCTCGAGGAGCGGCACGTCGTGGTCCTCGGCCAGCTCGAGTACGCGCTCGTTGAACTGAAGCCAGGACAACTCACGATTCACGAACAGCTCGGCCGAGTCGAGGGATGGAGCTTCCGTTGCTGCGGTGATTGCTTCCATACTCAGCCTCCGTCGGTAGTGTGACGCGTCGTGCTTTGGCTGCTTCGCCACGGTGACGCCGCGAAGGGCTCTCCCGACGCGGAACGTCCGCTGACCGACAAGGGCCGCGCCCAGGCCAGGGCCGCGGGAGAGGCGCTGAAGGCGCTGGGAGTGGACTTCGATGCCTGCCTCACGAGTCCCAAGGTACGCGCTCTGGACACCGCGAGGATCGCCTGCACGCCGCTCGGCGTCGAGCCGCAGCTCGAGTCGGGGCTCGCAGCGGGATCCTTCGACGCCCGGGAGCTCACCGCCGGGCTCGGCGACGACGTGCTCTTGGTGGGCCACGATCCGGACTTCTCGAACGCCGTCCACGACCTCACCGGCGCGCGCGTGAGCATGAAGAAGGGCGGCCTGGCGGGTGTCGACGGCGACGAGCTCACCGTGCTCCTGCGCCCCGCCGAGCTGAAGCGGATAGCCGGTTAGGCAAGCTGCCTTCCCTCCACCAGCTCCAGCAGCACACCCTCACGCAGCCCGCCGCGCGCGATGCGCAGGGGCAGGCCCAGCAGGTCTGAGATCGCCTCCAGCACGAGTATCCCGGCCGGCAGCAGGCGTACTCGCTCGCTGTCCAGCTCGAAGCGCTGGGCCACCTCGGGGATCGGCGTGGAGTAGAGCACGCGGATGCCGCGCTCGAGCGTTTCGTGGGCCAGCTCCGCGCCGAGGAGGCGGCGCAGCGACGTTGCCGTTCCGCCCACGGCCACCGCGCTGTCGGCGGGCGGCGGCTCGAGGCCCTCGAAGGCGCCGGCCACGTGCCGGCGCACCTTCTCGAGCTCGTCGACAGCCGGAGGATCGGAGCGCAGGTAGGCGTCGGCCAGGAAACCGGAGCCGATCCGAAACGACTCGGACCACTCCACGCGCCCGTCCGGCTCGCCGATGGCGATCTCGGTCGAGCCCCCGCCCACGTCGATCACGGCCACGGTGCCGTCGAGCGGAGCCACGAAGGTCCGCGTGGCCCCCACGAAGGCGAGCCGGGCCTCTTCCTCGCTGGACAGGATCGTGAGGTCCGTTCGGCCGGCCTCGTAGACCGCGTTCACGAGCTCGTCCCGGTTGGGTGCGTTGCGGATCGCCGCCGTGGCCACCGCCACCAGCTGCTCGGCGCCCACCTCGCTCGCCACCGCCGCCTGGGTGCGCACCACCTCTGCGGTCTCGGCGATCTTCTCCGGCGGGATCTGGCCGCCGTCGGCCAGGCTCTTGCCGATGCGGGTGAACGCCCGTTGGGTCACGAGCTCCCGCAGCGTTCCGTCACCGGCATCGGCCACCAGCAGGCGCGTGGTGTTGCTGCCGATGTCGATGCAGGCGCAGATCAAGCAGTGGGCGGCGCGAGCTCCGGGTGCGATGCGTCCTCGAACTCGCGGAAGAGCCCGGTGACGACGAAGGCGGTCTGCTCGCCGATGTCCACCGCATTGTCCCCTATCCGCTCGAGGCAGCGCCCCACGAGCATCATGTGCATCGCCCACTCGCGCGTATCGGGGTCGTCCCCGATGTCGAGCGCGCGCTTGAAAACCTGTCGGTTGAGCCGGTCGATCTCGTCGTCCTGGCGCACGAGGTCCTGAGCCATAGCGACGTCGCGGCGCTCGAAGGCCTGACCGCATTGGATCACCTGTTGGCGGGCCTGCACCCCCATGCGCTCGATGAAGGACAGGATCTCGGGATCGGTGGGCGGATCGTGCCCAGCCAGCGGAACGAGCTTGGCCATGTTCACGCACTGGTCGCCCATGCGCTCGACGTGCTTGATCACGTGGAGTATCGCGGCCACGAGCCGCAGATCTCCCGCCACGGGGGCCTGGAGCGCCAGCAGCGACAGGACCCCCTGGTGCACCTCGAGGTAGCGGCCGTCGATGCGGTCGTCGTCGGCGATCACCATTGAGGCCAGCTCGACGTCCCGGTGCTGAACGGTCTCGAGCGCCCGGTCGAGGGCGTTGACCACCATGTCCAATGCGCCGATGGCTTGATGCTCGAGCTGTAGGAGCTCTTCCTGAAACTGGGAGCGAGTCGTGTCGGACACGCTAGCTAGCCGACCTTGCCGGTGACGTAGGCCTCCGTACGCGAGTCCGACGGGTTGGTGAAGATCTTCTGCGTGTTGTCGAACTCGACGACACGGCCCGTGCGGTGATCCTCGTCCGACAGCTCTACGGTGAAGAAGGCCGTCCTGTCCGAGACGCGGGCGGCCTGCTGCATGTTGTGGGTGACGATCACGATCGAGTAGTCCCTCTTCAGGTCGAGCATGAGGTCCTCGATCTTGCCGGTGGAGATGGGGTCGAGCGCCGAGCAGGGCTCGTCCATCAGGATCACGTCGGGGTTGACGGCCAGGCAGCGAGCGATGCAGAGCCGCTGCTGCTGGCCGCCCGACATCCCGAAGGCGTTGGTCTTGAGGCGGTCCTTGACCTCGTCCCACAGGGCCCCTTGGTTGAGAGCGCGCTCCACGATCTCGTCCATGTCGCCCTTCATCCCGAGCACGCGCGGGCCGAATGCGATGTTGTCGTAGATCGACTTGGGGAACGGGTTGGGCTTCTGGAAGACCATCCCGATGCGCTTGCGCACCTCGACCGCGTCCACCTGGGGGTCGTAGAGATCCTGCCCGTGATAGAGCACCTTGCCGTCCACAGTCGCGCCCGGGATCAGGTCGTTCATGCGGTTGAGACAGCGGATCAGCGTCGACTTGCCGCACCCGGAGGGCCCGATGAGCGCGGTGATCTCGTTCTTGCCTATGTCGAACGAGACGTCGCGGACGGCGGGCTTCTTGTTGTAGGCGACCATCACCTCCTCGAGCGAGAAGATGGCCTCGCGGGGCTTGCTGCCCAGTTCGGGCGCGCCCTCCATGGCCGGAGCGCCCGATTCTCCATGCGGAGAGCCAACACCTATCGGCTGAGTCAGGCCACGTTCCTCGGCCTTCGGTCGTTCCTGGGGTTCGCTCACGCGCTGGGGCACTCTAGTTCACCTACCACTTCTGTTCGTAACGGTTTCGTAGCCAGATCGCGACGCTGTTCATCAGCAGGAGCATGATCATGAGCAGCAGGATTCCCGCGGCGGCAAGGGCCGTGTAGTCGTTGACGTCGTTCGAGGGACGCGAGATCCAGTCGAAGATCTGGATTGGCATGGCGGTGAAGGCCGAGTCGAGTCCCTCCGGATTGAAGGCGATGAAGGTGGCCGCTCCGATCACGATCAGTGGGGCCGTCTCGCCGATCGCGCGAGCCAGCGCGAGGAGCACGCCGGTGGCTATGCCGGGGATGGCCGCCGGCAGCACCTGGCGCCAGATCGTCTGCCACTGGGTGGCGCCGAGGGCCATGGAGCCCTCGCGGATCGAGGGCGGCACGGCTCGAATGGCCTCTCGCGAGGCGACGATCACCACGGGCAGCACCAGCAGCCCGAGGGTGAGGCCACCGGCGAGCACCACCGGGCCCAGCGACAGCGGGCCGCGCACCAGGAAGGCGAGCCCGAGGATGCCGTACACGATCGAGGGCACCGCGGCCAGGTTCTGGATGTTCAGCTCGACGAAGCGGTTGTACCAGCGGGTCTCGTCGGCGTACTCCTCGAGATAGACGGCCGTGGCCACGCCCACCGGGACGATGAACAGGGCGCACACGCCCATGAGCCAGATCGTGCCCCAGAACGCGGCCTGGATGCCGGATTGGTCGGCGTTGATCGACGAGAAGCTGGTGATGAAGTCCCAGGTCAGGTTGGGAGCGCCGTCGGCCACGACGTCGGCGAGCAGGACCGCGAGCAAGAGGATGGACACGCCCACGCAGAGGAGGAGGCCGAGCACGAAGCCGCGGTCCTTGGTCCGGTTCTTCGCGGAGGACCGCTCGATCCGCGCGCCCGCGGTAGTCGTGGTCATTCGTACACCTGCCTGTACTTCCGCACGAAGCGGATCGAGATGAGGTTCATGACCAGCGTGATCACAAACAGCGTCATGCCCACGGCGAAGATCGTCTTGTAGCCGATGCTGCCCGTGGACAGGTCGCCCTTGGCGGACGCCGCGATGAACGCCGTGAGGGTCTCCATCGATTCGAAGATGTTGGCTCCCCACTGGGGCTTCTGGCCGGCGGCGATCAGTACCACCATCGTCTCCCCGACCGCACGCGAGAAGCCCAGCACGACAGAGGCCACGATCCCGGAGAGCGCGGCCGGGAAGATCACGCGCATCGTGGTCTGGAGCTTCGAGGCACCCAGCCCGAACGAGCCCTCACGCAACGACTGCGGCACCGCGGACATCGAGTCCTCCGAGATCGACGCGATCGTGGGAACGATCAGGAAGCCGATCAGGATGCCCGCCGACAGGCCGTTGAAGATGCCGACGTCGCTTCCGAAGATCGCTCGCAGGATCTCGGGGGTGAAGAAGGTCAGTGCGAAATAGCCGAACACGATCGTCGGCACCCCCGCCAGCAGCTCGAGGATCGGCTTGATGGTCTTGCGAACGGCAGGCCGGGCGTACTCGGCGAGGTAGATCGCCGCCGCGAGGCCGAGCGGCACGGCGACGATCATCGCGATGGCGCTGATGATGAGCGTGCCGGAGACGAGCGGAAGCACGCCGAAGGAAGGCGGGTTGAACAGCGGCGCCCAGTTCGTTCCGGTGAAGAACTCTCCCAGGCTGACTTCGCCGAAGAAGCTGATCGTCTCCTGGAGCAGCGAAAGGACTATCCCCGTGGTGGTGAGCACCGAGATGAACGCCGCCATCATCAGCAGGGCCTTGATCAGGTCCTCGCCCCAGCGGCGACGGCCTGCGCGGAGGCTCGGTGCCTCCGCGCGGGCCTGCGTGACGGCTGACGAACCGGCTTCCACCTAGCTGCCGGCGCCGAGCGTGGTCTTGGCCTTGTCGGCCTGAGCGGACGACATCGGCACGATCTGCGACGCCTCGGCGATCGCCTGGTAGTTCTCGACGACGTAGTCCATGAAGCCCTTGACCTCCGGCTTCTTCAGGGCCTTGTTGCTGCCGTACATGAACAGCGGGCGCGACAGCGGCTTGTAGCTGCCGTCCTGGATGTTGTCGGGGTCGGGCTTGAGGCACTCGCCGCCGTCGTTGATCCCCACGAGATTGAGCTCGTCCTGGTTCTGCTCGTAGTAGGAGAAGCCGAAGTAGCCGAGGCCACCGGACTCACCCTCGATTCCCTGGACGAGGACGTTGTCGTCCTCGGACGGCTCGTAGTCGGTGCGCGACACGCCCTCCTCGCCGTTGATCTGCTCGGTGAAGAAGTCGAAGGTCCCCGAGTCGGTGCCCGGCCCGAACAGGCTGAGCTCGGTGTCGGGCAGCTTGGGATCGATCTGGCTGAGGTTCTTGACCTTCGAGCCCTTGTTCCACAGCTGCTTGAGCTGGGCGGTGGTCAGGCAGTCGACCTTGAGCTCGGTGTTGGTCACGACCGCGATGCCGTCGTTGGCCACCTGAACCTCGGTGTAGTCGATGCCGTTCTTCTTGCAGATCGCGATCTCGTCGTCCTCGATCGGGCGCGAGGCGTCGGAGATGGCGGTCTCGCCGGCGCAGAACTTCTCGAAGCCGCCGCCCGTACCGGAGGTGCCGACGGTGATCTTCACGTTCGGGCTCTGGCCCTGGAACTCTTCCGCAGCCGCCTGGGTGAAGGGCGCCACCGTGCTGGAGCCGTCGATGCGGATGGAACCGGACAGGTCGCCGCCGCCGCCTCCGCCGCCACCACTGTCGTCGTCGTCGTCGCTGCCGCAGGCGGCCACGCCAAGGGCCAGGACGCCGCACACGGCGAACGCGAGGAGCTTCCTCATGCCGATGTTCTCCTTCTCGTTGGTCATTACGACGGCGACACTCTCAGCGGCCCACGGGCAGTCTGTTATCCACCTGTCGCCACCTTGTGAAAAAGGTGTGAAGGTCAATCCGAGGACAGCCGGTAGCCGAACCCGAAGTGCGTGTGGATGAACTGTCGGTCGGGACGCGCCCGCTCGAGCTTCTGCCGCAACTTGCCCACGTAGACGTCCACCGAGCGGTCGGACTTCCGGTAGGGCTCGCCCCACACGTCGCGGTAGAGCTCCTCGCGGCTGACGATGCGATCGTGGCGCTCGGCAAGCGCCGTGAGCAGCTCGAGCTCGCGCACGGTCAGTGCGAGCCGTTCGCCATCGAGAAGGGCGCTGAACTCGGCCGGCCGGATCTCGAGCGGACCGATATTGAATGCCCCGTTGCCGTTCGCGGTCTCCATGACCCGGCGACTGTTCCAGCTATGTGCGGAATGTCCGGTTATCGCGCAGTTGTCAGCCTGTGAAAATGCTGTAAATCGCGGGGGTCACGCTGGTGCCTGGCGTAGACTCCGCCGTGGATGTCGGACCTGCGTCTAGCGATCCTCGACTCGGATTCGGGATTCGTCCGTGTGCTGGTCAAGCGCGCGGGCGATCTCGGCTGGCAGTACCGCCGTATGGAGGCGGCTCCGAGGACCGAGGAATTCGTGGCCATGCGCGTGAACGCGCTCGTGGTGGATCTCGCCCTGCTCGGGGGCGGAGCCTGGGACTTCCTGGAGAAGGTGTCCGCTGCTCTGCCGGGTCTGGGAATCGTGGTCTGCACGGGCCGCTCGACGGTCTCCCAGCGCGTGCGCGGGTTGCGCATGGGCGCGGACGACTGGGTCACCAAGCCCTGTCACCCGGAGGAGGTGCTGGCGCGCGTCGAGGCCGTGGTACGGCGCCGCAAGCGCGCATCCGCACGGGTCGAGACCGGTCCGCTCGAGGCCGGCGAGCTGCAGATCCGCGCCGATCAGTTCCAGGCCTTCGTCGGCGGCCAGAGCATCGACCTCACGCGCCGAGAGTTCGAGGTCCTGCAGTTACTCGCCCAGGCCGAGGGCAAGGTCCTGCAGCGCGAGGAGATCTACCAGGCCGTGTGGGGCTACGCGATGGCCCACGGCGACCGCTCGGTCGACGTGTTCATCCGCAAGGTGCGCCAGAAGCTCGAGCAGGCGTCACCGCAGTGGGCCTACATCCACACGCACTTCGGCGTCGGGTACCGCTTCGATCCGGAGACGGAGCGAAGCGCCACCGAGCCCGCCCCTGCGCCGGTCGAGCTGGAGGCGCTCCCCGCGCTCCCCGGCGGCTAAGCCGCCCGCCGCCCGGATCCGTTTCGGGCGTTGCCATACTTCCGCCCCGCGATGTCCAGAAATCAGCGCATCATGCTGGTCGTCGCGGCACTCGCCGTGGCCGTCGTTGCTTTCGTGATCCTCAACCCGGGGTCCGACGACGACAGCGGCGAACAGGCCGCCGAGACCACCACCACCGAAACTCAGACCGAGACGCAGGACGAGACCGTCACCGAGACGGAGACCCAGTCCGAGCCCGCCCCCCAGCCGTCGGTCACCCGTATCCAGATCCAGGGCGGCCAGGTGGTGGGCGGCGCCAAGCGGATCGAGACGACCAAGGGCGAGCCCGTGCAGATCGTGGTGAGCTCGGACGCGCCGGATGAGATCCATCTGCACGGCTACGACATCGAGAAGACTGCCGGGCCCGGCGCGCCCGCGCGCTTCAGCTTCAAGGCGAACCTGGAGGGCGTGTTCGAGATGGAGAGCCACACCGCCGAGGACGCCGGCCAGGAGCCCCTGATCGCCAACCTCGTGGTGAACCCCTCCTGACGCTCCCGTGATCCAGATCGCTCACGGGCTCGTCGCCCGGTCCGACCTGCCGATCCCCGAGTGGCTGTTCGGCTGGGCCGCGGCGATGGTGCTCGTGGTGTCGTTCGTGGCCCTGGCCGTGCTGTGGCCCGAGCCGAAGCTCGAAGAGGACGGCTGGCGGCCGCTCCCGGGCAGGATCGGCCGCGTTCTCGCCGGCAGGGCCGTGGAGATCGTCTGCGGAGCGATCGGCGTGTTCCTGTTCGGACTGGTGGTCTACAGCGGCCTCGAGGGCGTGCAGAGCTCGACCGCCAACTTCGCGCCCACCTTCATCTACGTCGTGTTCTGGCTGGCGCTGGTGCCGCTGAGCGTGCTGTTCGGCGACGTGTTCCGGGCCTTCAACCCCTGGCGCGCGATCGGCCGCGCGGTGGCCGGAGTGGCGAAGCTGCTGAACCGCGGGCAGCTGCCTGCGCCGCTGCCCTATCCGGACCGCCTGGGCCGCTGGCCCGCCGCCGCGGGCATCTTCGCCTTCGCCGCCCTGGAGCTCGTGGCGGCCGACGGCGACAAGCCCGAGACCCTCGCCATAGCCGCCCTGATCTACTCGGCGGCCACCTTCATCGGTATGGCCCTGTACGGAATCGAGGCCTGGATGGACCGCGGGGAGGCGTTCTCGGTCTACTTCAACCTGTACTCGCGGATCGCCCCGGTGACCACGAAGAACGGCGAGGTGGGCCTTCGCAAGCCGCTCTCCGGGCTGCCCGCCCTACCCGTGGCCGCGGGCACCGTTCCCCTGCTCGCGACGATCATCGGCTCGGTCACGTTCGACGGCGCCTCGGAGGCGTCGCCCTGGACGGACATCGCGCCCGACATCGCTCAGTTCTTCCAGGACGCCGGCCTCTCGCCCCAGAACGCGCTCGAGCTGGCCTTCCTGCTCGGGCTGCTCGCCGCGGTGATCCTCGTGTACGGCTTCTACCGCCTCGCGATACTCGGGGCCAAGAGCGTGGGCGGCGGCCTGAGCGCCGAGCGGCTGGCCAACGCCTTCGTCCACTCGCTGGTGCCGATCGCCCTCGCCTACACGGCGGCGCACTACTTCACGCTGCTGCTGTTCCAGGGCCAGGCCGTGGTCTTCCTCTCCTCCGATCCGCTGGGCGAGGGCAGCGACCTGTTCGGCACCGCCAACAACCAGATCGACTACACGGTGATCGGGGGTGAGAGCACCTGGTACTGGCAGGTGGCGTTCGTGGTCGCCGGCCACGTTGCCGCGCTGATCCTGGCCCACGACCGGGCGCTGCAGCTCTACGACGACGCCCGTCTCGCCGTGCGCTCCCAGTACTGGATGCTGGCCGTGATGGTGGGGTTCACGAGCCTCGCGCTGTGGCTCCTGTCGCAGTCGAACGTCTGACGCCTCAGCCGCGTGCGCGCTCCTTGGCCTCGGCCAGATCGTGATCCTGGGCCGAGCGCCAGAAGAAGTAGGCGACCGCGGCGAGCATGATGATCACGTCGAGGGTCATCATCATCCCGCCGGCGATCTTCTGGTCCTCCAGGCCGGTGAGTCCGTGCTGCGGAGCGCGTTCGGCGTAGAGCGGATAGGCCGCGGTGCGCATCGCGATGAAGGCCACGCCGAGGAACATGCCCACCAGGCGCGCGCCGAAGATGTGCCCGGCCTTCCACAGCTCGCCCGGCATGCGCCGGCGGGTGGGCTCGAGCGCCGGCAGCCAGACCAGCACGCTGATGGCGATGAAGGATTGGTGCTGGAGCGCGTGCAGGAGCGGGTTCTCCGTGGCCGCCTCGAAGGTGAGCGCGAAGTGCCACCCGTAGAGGACCACCGCGTAGATCGCGATCGCCGGGATCGGGCGTGACACGGCCGCGAGCACCCGCCTCAGCCGGGTGCGCCTGGCGAGGGCCACGAGTGCCGCCCGGGGCAGCAGGAAGAACACCACCGGGGCCCTGATGCCGAACAGGATCAGCGGGGCCCCCAGCTCGGCCAGCAGGAGGTGCTGGGCCATGTGCAGGCTCAGGAGGTCCTCGGCGTAGGCGTCCACGGGGCCGAGGAGCGCCCCGGCCCACAGGGTCAGCCCGCAGTAGAAGGCCACCTGCTGGCCGCGCGGCACGGTGAGCCCCCGTCCCCGCACGACCGCGAGCGCCCGCAGGTAGAGCGCGAGCACGACGGCCAGAAGCACCAGGGCGCCGGGGTCCAAGGAGAACCGCACCTACCGAGATTGTGTCGTGCCCGCGCCGCGGGTGTTCTTTCAACCGCCCAGCGTCTCGAACAGGTCGGTGTGGTCGTTGGTGCCGAGCACGTCGAGCGCGCCCGGACCCTTGGCCCAGACGGGCACCACGGCACCGGTGTGCTGCTGGCTCGGCGGGGTGGCCAGGGTGGGGCTCCCGCTCCGCCATAGCCCGCCGTTCCGTACGTCAGGCTGAGCGTCTGGCCGTCCTTCGTGAGCAGGTTCGTCGAGTAGCCGGTGGGCAGACCGGAGCCCTCCGCGTCCTCGGACACGATCTGACTCGTGTGCGCATGGTCGGCGGTGATCACCACCAGGGTGTCCGGATTGCGGCGCTGATAGTCGAGCGCCACGCCGATCGCCTCGTCGAACGCGACCGTCTCGCCGAGTTGGCCGCACGCGTTGGTTGCGTGGTCCTGCTTGTCGATCGAGGCTCCCTCGACCTGGAGGAAGAAGCCCCTGCGGCTCTCGAGCAGGTCGATCGCCTTGGTGGTCATGTCAGCCAGGCTCGGCTCGTTGGCCGGTCGCTGGTCCTCGGTGCAGGCCACCGGAGCGTTGCCCTTGCCGAGGGAGGAGGCCGGGCCGCTCCACTCGAGCGACATGTTGCCACCGCTGAACAGGCCGAGCACCGGACGGCGACCCTTGCCGACGTCCTCGAGCGCGGCGGCGTCGGTCACGTAGCGATAGCCCTGGCGCTCAGCGGAGTCGACGACGGTACCGCCGGCATCCGGCCCGCCGGTGATCGTCTGGGTGAAGCGGTTGCGACCGCCGCCGAGGAGCACGTCGACCTGATGGTCAACCTGTTGCTCGGCGATCGAGCCGAGGCCGCCGGCTTCCTTCGTCTCGGAGAGGGCACGCCGCCATGTTGGCCGGCCCCTGACAGCCGCGGAGGGAGATGTGCGATGCGAGCACCGCAGGCGTGGCGTCGGTGATCTCGGCCGTCGAGACGTCTCCGACCTTCTTGCCGGCTCGCTGGGCTCGCTCGAGCACCGTCCGGTAGTTCTGTCCGGGCACGTCGAGCGCGCTGCTCGGGCCCGGCGAATGGGCTGGTCGATCTCTTCGCTGCCCCGTGGCCCACATCGTCCCCGTGGATGCGGAGTCAGGGTCGTAGTCGGGCAGGTAGGGCGGTGACGCGGCCGGCTTGACCGACCAGGTGGTGTCGAAGCCCGTAAGCGGGGCCCGGTCGACGTTGAGCCGGGAGCGCACGCCCTGGTAGTAGCGGGCGGCAGTGTCATCCTCAGGACAGGGTGATCGTAGGCCTGGGCCTCGAACAGCTCGGCGTAGGTGATCGGGCCGGCATCGATCTCGCCTCGGAAGCTGCCCGGGTTGACCACAGCGAGATCCGTTTGTGCCATCCGGCGCTGCGCCTCGGCCGCCAGCGTGCCGAGCCCCGAATCGGAGGACAGCTTGCGGGAGGCCCGGCCCACGATTCGCTCGGCCACCGGCGCGACCTGCGCCGCATAGCCGGCTACCAGCGCCGAGGACCTCGCCTCGGGAGCGGTTCCGGAGTGGGACACGCGCGGGATCTCTGCTGCCTTGCGGATCACGTCGCCGGTCCTGCGGTCGATCGAGAGGTCGACGCGGTCGAATGCCGTCCCGTAGGAGTCGGCCTCCACGACCAGCTTGCTGCCGCGGCCCGAGGAGTTGGGCAGCTCGAGGTTGAGGCGGGAATGGCTGTGACCCGCCACCACCACGTCCACGGCGGCACTCATCTGGCGGGACTCCTGCACCACCTCGCCCGTGGCCCGGGCGCCGTTGCCCTCCTGCGAGGGCGCCCCGGCATGCGCCAGGACGACGATGGCCTCGACGCCCTCGCGCTGGAGCTCGGCCACCCAGCGGTTGACCGAGTCCGAGATGTCGAGAAAGCGGAAGCGGTCGGCGTACCGGGGCAGGACCCAGGTGGGCGTCGAAGGGGTGGTGACCCCGATGAACCCCACCTTCACGCCCGCGCGCTCGAGCACCAGGTACGGCGGCAGCACCAGGCTTCCGCTCGACCGGTAGACGGTATTGGCGCCGATGTAAGGGAACGCTGCGCCGGCAAAGTCCGGCGACGAGCTGTTGATCAGGCCCCCACGACCGTCGGGACGCAGCGCCTCCGGCCCGCTGCGCCGGCCACCGCGCAGGAGCCGCAGCAGCTCGTCCCCGCCCTCGTCGAACTCATGGTTGCCCACGGTGCCCACGTCGAAGCCCATGGCGTTGGCGGCTTCGATCGCGGGCTCGTCGTGGAACCAGCTCGAGATGAGCGGCGAGGCGCCCACCATGTCCCCCGCGTGTACGCGGATCGTGTGGCCCGGCAGCGTGGCGTCGTCGAGGTGTGCCGTGAGCCAGGCGGCACCCCCGAGACCCTCCTCCGGGGGCTCCAGGTGACCGTGGAAGTCGTTGACCCCCAGCAGTCGCAGCTTGACCACGGGCGACGCCGCCGGCCCGTCCTGCACCGGCGTCCGGCGTTGGCGTAGACACCCAGCAGAGCCACGATCAGCCCGGCGGCCAGTGCGGCGGCTCCGGCGGTGAGGTGACGCGGATCCTGCAGGCGAAGCGGTCCGATCACGGTGCCTCCCAGCCCGTCTTCGGCGACTCGGCGTCCTACCTGCCAACGTAGGCCCCGGGGGGCCGCATCGTGTTAAGCGCTGTCGACGCGACGGTGAAGCGTCTGTGAACTGCGACGCCCCTAAAAGGCCCGCAAATCTCGTAGATCGCGCCCGGTCCCGGAACAGTGCCCGAGCCGCCGGCACGTTGCGACGAGAAGTACATCCGGCTCCCCGACGGGTCGAAGGCGACGCCGGTGAGCTCGGAGTTCGCGTGCTGCGGGCCGGTGGCCGACAGGAACCGCGAGACACGGCCGGAGCGTTCGATCAGGCCGATGTCGATCTCATCGGTGGCGATGTCCTCGCACACGAACACCTCGCCGGCCCGGTTGGCGGTCAGCTGGTCCACCCGAAGCAGCGGCGCCGAGCGCGTGGCCAGGCCGTCGTAGATCACCCGCATGCGCCGGCGCTCGATGTCATAGGCGTGCACCCTGTGGTCGGCGGTGGTGGCCACGTAGACGGTGCGCCCGTCGCGCCAGATGCCCTCACCGCGCTTGAGCGGTGTGCTGTCCGGAAGCTGGCGGCGGGTGGCCAGGTGCCGCGCCGAGGGATCCGGAACCTCGGTCCAGCGCACTGCTCCGCCGTCGGACACCGTGGCCAGCTCGAGGACTCCCGCCCCAACCTCGGCCAGCGCTCCGGCGTGAAGCGGTAGAAGCGACCGTCGACCAGATCCTCGGTCAGGTACACGCGCCGGCCGCGAGGATCGACGGCAGCCGCCTCGTGCTTGAAGACGCCCAGCGCCGGATGGCTCACCGGATCCTTGCGGCCGCCGGGATCGCATTCCCAGACGAGGCCGTCCTCCACCTCTTCGCATGAGAGCCACGTGCCCCAGGGCGTGCCGCCACCGGAGCAGTTGTGCCGTGTGCCGTCCAGGATGCGGTAGGCGTCGATCACCCTCCCGTCGGGCCGGAAGCGCAGGGCCGACGCGCCCCCGCGCAGCGTCTCCGAGTTGGACACCAGGATCCAGCCGCCGTCATCGAGCGGAAAGGTGGCCGCCCCATCGGAGGCCTCGTGCCACACGTAGCCCGTGTCGCCCACTCCCTCGCCTCCCTGAGCCACGATCCGCGCGCTGAAGCCCTCCGGCAGTCGCAGCCCGAGCGCGTCCGGCGGGCGCCGCGGCCCGTAGCCCGGGCCGGGCCGAAGCCGCGCGCTGGAGGCGGCCCCGAACAGGTCATCCCAGAAGCGCGCCCCCAGCGTTACGGCCACGGCTGCGCCCGCGGTCGCCCCGATCAGCTCACGTCGCGTGTGCCTCATGCCACGGAGCGTGGCTCGGCCGGACCTGGGCGTTGTGAAGGAAACGAGACGATCTCGTGAAGAATCGTTGCCTTCGACGGCCTAATTCCGTCGTTTGTCTCTGTGCGCGGTGGCGGAGAGCGTTCAGGCTGTCCCACGTGTACCGCCATCTGTTCGACGTGCCGGAGGAGATCGCGTACTTCAACACCGCGAACCTCGCCCCGCACCTGCACTCGGTTCGTCGCGCGGGCAACGATGCGCTGGACCGGCGCGGTCGCCCGTGGACGATCGAGCCCGCCGACTGGTTCTCCGACGTCGAGCGCCTGCGCGGCCTCTTCGGGCGGCTGCTCGGCACCGATGCCGAAGGCATCGCGCTGATCCCCGCCACCTCCTACGGCTTCGCCGTTGCCGCCCGCAACCTCCAGGTCGAGCCCGGCCGGCGGATCCTGGTGCTGGCCGAGGAGTACCCCTCGGGCGTCTACACCTGGCAGGCGGTGGCGCGCGAGACCGGTGCGGAGATGCTGACCGTGGAGCGCGAGTCCGGGCAGAGCTGGACCGAAGCGATCCTGGATCGCCTCGACGAACGCGTGACGATCGTGAGCGTCCCCAACGTGCACTGGACCGACGGCGCACTGATCGAGCTCGACCGGATCGCAACGCGGACCCACCAGCTCGGCGCGCGACTGGTGATCGACGCGAGCCAATCGGCGGGCGCGATGCCCCTGAGCGTCGAGGCGCTGGACCCCGATTTCCTCGTGACCGTCGGCTACAAGTGGCTGCTCGGGCCCTTCGGGCTCGGCTATCTCTACGTTGCACCCCGGCATCGCGAGGGAGAGGCGCTGGAGCAGAATTGGATCCTGCGCGCCGACTCAGAGGACTTCGCGCGGCTCGTGGACTACCGCGACGACATGCAGCCGGGCGCTCGCCGCTTCGACGTCGGTCAGCGGACCAACTTCGAGCTCACGCCGATGGCGATCGCCGCGCTCGAGCAGATCCTGGAGTGGGCGGTTCCCGAGGTGGCCGCATCGCTGGGGCAGCGAACCGCGCTGATGGCCGAGCGAGCCGAACGGCTGGGACTCCGCCCGCTGCCCGTCGACGAGCGCGGCCCGCACATGCTCGGCATCGAGCTCCCCGAAACGCTCAGAGCGGCCACCCTGAAGCAACTCGCCGACCACCGGTGCTACGCAGCCATCCGGGGGAGAGCGCTGCGCCTGGCCCCACACCTCCACATCACAGACCACGACATCGACCGGCTGACCACAGCGCTCGCCGAAGCCACCCGAGCTTCCTAGCCGCCGATCAGCGTGCGATGCAGGCCGGTGGCCGCGAGGCTGCCGCCGGCTATCGCCGCGGCCACGTTGCCGGCGCCCGCCGCGTCGCCTGCCGCGAACACGCCCGGGACCGACGTCGTGCCGAACCTGTCGGCCACGGCGATCCCCGTGCCGTTCGGCAGGTCGGTCGTCTCGACCCCGAGCCCGGCCACGAGCTCGTCGCGCGGCGTCATCGGCGCCACCACGTGGAGCGCGTCGACCGCGAGCTCGCCGCCGTCCGCGAAATGGACGACCACTCCCGGGGCAACGGAGGCGACCGGCCGCTCGTTGATCGGGACGCCGGCGCCGCCCAGCGCATCGCGGTCCTCTGGCTCCAGCTCGCCGTCGGCCAGCACGATCAGGTCGTCGCTCCACGAGCGCAGCAGCGCCACTCGGTGGGCGGCGCCGGTCGCGCCGAGGATGCCGATCCGCCGGTCGCGGACCTCCCAGCCGTGGCAGTACGGGCAGGCGAAAGCCACCGCGCCCCACAAGGCTTCGAGGCCCGGCGTGTCCGGCACCTCGTAGCGCATGCCGCCCGCCAGCAGCACCCGGCGGGCGTTCACGGCGCCGCCGTCGGCGAGAGTCGCGCGGAACGCCGGCTCCGAGCCGTCCCCGGCGACGGGCTCGATCCCAGTAACGACGCCGGGGCGCAGCTCGACCGCCGGCAGCGCCGCGAGCTGCTCGCGGCCGGCGCCGTAGAGCTGCGCCGGGCTCGTGTCGTCCTGGCCGAGCAGACCGCCTATCGCCGGCGCGCTGCGGTTGCTCGGCTCGCCGGCGTCCACGATGAGCGTGGCCACTCGCGCGCGGCCGAGCACGAGCCCCGCGGACAGCCCGGCGGCCGCGCCGCCGACAACGAGGGCGTCAACGTCGATATCCATGGCGCCGGCTTCAGCGGATCACGATGGCGTCGCCGACGGCGCGCTCGCCACTCGCATCTGACGGGTGGGAGATCAGCGAGCCGCGGATCACCATGGCCGTCGAGCCGCCCCCGTCGAGGTTGATCGCCTCGGTCATGCCGAGCGATCTCGCGACAGCGGCGGTCTCGGGGATCGATAGGCCGAGCTCGCCGAGCTGGCGGCCATCCACCGTCACGAACAGGGTTCGCCCTCGCGCGTCGGTCCCGGCGAAGGTTCGCGGGTTGCGCTGCACGAACCAGCCGTAGTCGAAGCTCGGGTTGTCCGGCTGGTGCATCCCGTCCTGCTGCTGGGTGATGTGCACCGCGCCATCCTCCATGAGCAGCGGCCCGCCGTTGATGACCGTCGTGTGGGGACGGGTGAGCGGGCGGCCGCGATAGCGCAGGCCGGTCCTCACGTGGACACGGTCGCCGGGCTCGAGCGCTGCGACAGCCGGGGCGAGATCGCCGGTGGCCTGCAGCGTGCGCCGGCCGGCGGCGAGCGCCGTTCCGCGGCTTTGGTGGACGGCGACGACCCGTCCGGAGCGGTCGACGATCGCCTCGGCACCCGGACCGGAGGGACTTGCCGGCCCGAAGGCGGGCTTGAACAGCACGAGCTCGTCGTCGTCGGTGCAGGTCACATCGTGCAGCGGGTGCCACGTGATCAGGTCATCGAATGTGCCGCCGCAGTTGCGGATGAGGCCCGGCACGCGGTTGAGGCCATCGAGCTCGATGGTCCCGGAAGGGAGCCGCGCCGAGCCGGACCATGAGGGTCGAACGATGCGGGTGCTGCGACCCCGGTCGCGCAGGACGAGCACAGGCCGGTCCCCGATCGGCTCGGACTGCAGCCGGCCCCGGTAGACGCCGGCGCCGGCGGGGTCGCCCTCGGCTCCCGCCGCGGGGTCGAACACGAAGAAGCCGGCGTTGAGGGCAACGGTCGCCCGCTCCAGGGCGGCGAGCTCGGTTGTCGTCTCGCGGTCCTCGAGCGTCGGGCCAAAGGTACCGCGCAGCCGGCCGTGGAAACGCCGGGGGTCCACCGTGACCACGTTGACCGTCCAGGGCCCGCGAGCGGCAGAGTCGCCGTCCCAGCCGGAGTACCACGCGCGGCCCGAGAAGCCGGCCGCCGTGAGCCGGGCGACCTCGGCGGAGGCTGCTGCCTGAGTGCCGAACGTCGTGCGCAACCGGACGCGGTATCCGAGGGTGCCCGCGGGAACGTCGGCAGTCTGCGGCTGCTCCACTCGCTGCGCCTCCGACGCGAAGCCCGCAGCGGTCAGCTCGCCTGCGAAGGCCTCGGCGCTCGACTGGTCCTGGATCGAGCGCGGCGGTGCGTCGGGATCGGGGCTGGATGTGCCGCCGGGGATGTTCATCTCCACCACCCAGACAGCGGCTGGGTCCGGGGCGCCTCGCCGGATCTGAGTGAGGGTCACCCCTGGCTGGACCGACCTCACATCCCGGCTCTCCTGCAGGCCGGCCGGTCCCAGCTGGAGAGGCGGTGGGTGCCGGTGGCCGGTCCGGGCCAAGGCGGGCGCAGCCGTGGCTGTCGCCGTGCACAGGAGGGCCGCCAGAATCGCAGTCCATCGTGTCGCGCTACCGCTCACACGGTCAGCTTTCCCGGAGCAGTCGCTCGGCGAACCTCCCCAGGTAGAGCGGCCAGCCCTGGTCGCCGCCGACTCCGTCACGCCCGGCCTCCCAGCCCGCGAGCCCAGCGGCACTCGCTTCCGTCCACGCCACGGTCGTAGATGTGACCGCCCACGTGCGACTCGAAGACCGTCTCGGCGATCTCAACCTCGAGCAGGTTGTGCTCGCGCGGCTTGAAGCTGCCGAAGTCATCGGTGAAGACCGAGAAGGCGCGCTCGATCGGTGCTTCGACGACGGTTGAGTGGCGTATCGAGGTTTGCGATGCCTGGGTGCTCATGAGGTCTCCGTTTCTTGCTCGACGGCTGTCCTGTAGTCGGCCAAGGCTTGGTCCCAGAAGTGGTCGAGATAGGCGCGCAGGGCGGCGAGTCCGTCGCGATCCACCTGGTAGATGCGCCGCGTCCCGACGGGCTGGTCGACCACGAGCCGGGCAGCCTTCAGCACCTTCAGGTGCTGGGAGACGGCGGGGCGGCTGATCGGCAGCTCGCGGGCGAGCTCACCGACGGCGCGCGGACGGTTCGCGAGCTGCTCGAAGATCGCGCGCCTCGTCGGATCGCCGAGTGCCGTCCACCCAGTCCACGTGGTGGGGGCCAACTGGACATCTCAACGGATGTTAGGATGCGGTCCCCGTGGCCGACGACCGTTGCGACATCCTCTGCCTCGATCTGGAGAAGGCCGAAGATCTGCGCTCGCGCCGCCTCAGCCCGGCCCACGCCGAGCGAGTGGCGGGCCACGCCAAGGCGCTTGGAGACCCGACCCGTCTGACGCTGGCCGCCGCCCTCGGTGAGGGAGGCGAGCTCTGCGTCTGCGACCTCGCTTGGGTGGTTGAGCGGGCCGAGAACCTCGTCTCCCACCACCTGCGTCTGTTGCGCTCGGCGGGTCTGGTCACGAGTCGGCGCGACGGCAGGATGGTGATGTACTCGCTCAGCGAACGCGGGGGCGAGCTGCTCGCCGCGACGCTCGCCGAAGGCGCGGCCAGGTGAGCCAGGCGACGCTACCCACGCTGGCGCCGGCGTCCCCGCCGCAAAGAGACCAACCCAGCGCGGAGTGGCTGGCGGCGGCCAGGCGAGCTCGCGCCCTGTCCTGGCTCAGCCTGGTGTGGATGGGCGCCGAGGGCGCCATCGCCATCAGCGCCGGCATCGTCGCGGGGTCCATCGCGCTCATCGGGTTCGGGATCGATTCCGCGATCGAGGGCGTGGCGAGCCTGGTGATCGTGTGGCGGTTCACGGGCCATCGACTGCTCTCGCAGGCCGCGGAGGAACGTGCGCAGAAGCTCGTTGCGATCCAGTTCTTCCTGCTGGCCCCGTTCGTCGGCTTCGAGGCCGTCCGCCATCTGATCACGGCCCATGAGGTCGAGACCAGTGTGCTGGGCATGGTCCTGACGGCGACGAGCCTGGTGGGGATGCCCTTCCTCGGGATCGCCAAGCAGCGTCTCGCCGACACGCTCGGCAGCTCGGCCACTCACGGGGAGGGCGCGCAGAACCTGCTCTGCGCCTACCTGGCCGGTGCCGTCTTCCTCGGCCTGGCGGGCAACGCCCTGTTTGGCTGGTGGTGGCTCGACCCGGTCGCGGCCCTGCTGATCGCCGGCGTGGCCGTCAAGGAAGGCCTCGCGACCTGGCGCGGCGAGGGCTGCTGCGTAGGCCCGTCGCTGAACGCGCCCGCGGCTGCCTGCCACGACGACTGCTGCGACTGAGGCACCCCCGAGCCCCGCGCGGCGCAGGCCCGTCTCCAAAATCACCCCGCCGGGATGACGCCGCAGCGCAGACCGTCGGCCATCGTGGTGCGGTGGAGTGGGCCCTTGCCATCGTGGCTTGCACGCTGCTCGCAGTGGCGGCGATCTCGGGGCGACTGTCCGGGACCGTCGTCACGCCGGCGATGGTCTTCGTCGCGGTGGGCCTGCTCGTCGGACCCGAGGTTCTTGGCGAGATCGATCTCGAAAGCTCGAGCGGGACCGTGCGAGCGCTCGCGGAGGGGACGTTGGCGCTGGTGCTGTTCTGCGACGCCTCGCGCATCGATCTGGGGATGCTGCGCCGCGAGGTCGGGGTGCCGGTGCGCCTGCTCGGGATCGGACTGCCGCTCACGATCGCGCTCGGTGCCCTTACGGCGGCGGTCCTCTTCGACCGGCTGAGTATCGAGGAGGCCGTGATCTTGTCGATCGTGTTGGCGCCGACCGACGCCGCGCTGGGACAGGCGGTCGTCGACCGAGCCGCGCGTGCCGGGCCGGATCCGCCAGGGGCTCAACGTCGAGAGCGGGCTCAACGACGGAATCTGCGTGCCGCTGCTGTTCGCCGCCGTGGCGGTGGCCGACGTCGAATCGGAGATCTCGGAAGGCCGCAGCGCCGCGACGCTGCTGCTCGAGGAGATCGGCTACGGCGTCGTCGGCGGCGTGGTGGGCGGGCTCGTGGTCGCGGCGATCATCATCTACGCCGGCCGCCGGGACCTGATCGCGGACCAGTGGCGTCAGGTGATCCCGGGCGCCGGCGCCGCGCTCGCCTACGGCACAGCCAGCGCGCTCGGTGGCTCGGGGTTCATCGCCGCGTTCGTCGCGGGCATGACCTTCCGGCTGGCGCTCGGGCGCGACCCCGCGAACATCAACGACCTCAGCGAGCAGGTGGGCAACGTGCTCAATGGGGTGACCTTCCTCTTCTTCGGGGCGATTCTCCTCGGTCCCGCGCTCGGCGAGCTGACTTGGCAGCTTGCTCTGTACGCGGTCCTCAGCCTGACGCTGGCGCGGATGCTGCCCGTCGTGATCGCGATGCTCGGCTCCCGCGCTCGGCCGCCGACGCTCGCCTTCCTCGGCTGGTTCGGTCCCCGCGGCCTGGCATCGATCGTGTTCGCGGTCATCGTGATCGAGGAGGCAAGCCTCCCCCACGAGCACCTGATCGTGCTCGCGATCTACCTCACCGTCGGGCTCTCGGTCTTCGCCCACGGCCTGAGCGCAGCGCCGTTCGCGAACCGCTATGCCCGCTGGTACGAGCAGCACCCGCGCGACCAGGCTCCGCCGATGGAGAGCGCCCCAACCGATGTGACATGAGCCCGCGGAGCGGTAGCGTAGCCCGCCGAGGTGGCATGACTGAGGGAATGGTCTGGATCGAGGGCAGTCGCTTCCCAATGGGAAGCGACTCGGCCTACCCCGAGGAGGGCCCAGTCCGGGAGGTCGAGGTCGGCGGGTTCTTCATCGACCCGCACACCGTCACGAACAGGGATTGGAACCGGTTCGTGCAGGACACCGGCTACGTGACGCTCGCCGAGCGCTCCCCGGAGCCCGCCGACTACCCCGATGCCGACCCCGCGCTGCTCGTGCCCGGCTCGAGCGTGTTCGTCCAGCCGCGACGCCCCGTCAGCCTCAATGACCCCTACCAGTGGTGGGCGTATGTGCCGGGGGCGGATTGGCGCCATCCGCGCGGCCCGGAGACCTCAGCGAAGAAGCTCTCGAAGCACCCGGTGGTCCACGTCGCCTACGAGGACGCCGTGGCGTACGCCGGCTGGGCGGGCAAACAGCTGCCGACCGAGGCGGAATGGGAGTTCGCGGCGCGTGGCGGCCTCGTCGGAGCCGAGTATTCCTGGGGCGACGAGCTCAACCCCGGGGGGCAGCAGATGGCGAACACATGGCAGGGCGAGTTCCCGGTTCACAACGAGCTCCTCGACGGGTTCGAGTGGACGGCCCCGGTGGGGTCGTTTCCACCCAACGGCTACGGGCTCTACGAGATGACCGGGAACGTGTGGGAGTGGACCGCCGACGCATATGAGGGGCCCGCGGAACCCATCCCACGCAAGGTCACGAAAGGCGGCTCCTTCCTGTGCGCGGCCAACTACTGCCGCCGCTACCGGCCGGCGGCGCGGATGGCGCAGCCGGAGGACACGTCGACCTGCCACCTCGGCTTCCGCTGCGTCGTGAGGCCCTGAGCCGTCACGCTCAGTCGAGTCACGCGGCCTCGATCGTGACCGGACGCCCAACTCCGCCCACGCCCTGTAGAAGCAGAAACCCCGCCGTAGCGGGGCCTCTGTGGGACGCGAGCGACGGGACTCGAACCCGCGACCTCCGGCGTGACAGGCCGGCGCTCTAACCATCTGAGCTACGCCCGCTCGGGCGATTGCCGAGCATAGCGGTCCCTTGGGGCCTGTCGCGCGCCCCTGTGGGTGATTAGGGCGCCCTAACACCAACCGCCTGAGTCTGATATCAATCGGCCCTGTTAGGCAACCCTAACTCATGCGAGAAGAGGTACCAAGTTGGGAGCTTCAGAGCGACCGCCGGCTGAGGCGGCACACACCGGACGGCGGTCGTTCGCGGTCTTGGCTCGTGGATCGTGCGCACACCCCGAGCGCCTCCTGCTCGCGCTTGCTGCCGAGTTTCGCGCGGTGGACTGGGAGCAGACGCTCGAGCGGCTCGATGCGCTGGCCCGGCCCCTGTTCGGCATCGCCGCGCTGGACCCGGACGCGGCCGCCCGGCGTCTGCTCGCCGGGCTGGGGCGCGAGGAGGGCCTCCTCGCCGACCTGGAGGGAGTCGACGGCCTGTTGCTCGACTGCGTGGTGCGCTCGGGACGGGGCCACCCGGCACTGCTCGCCCTCCTCTACAGCGAGGTGGGCCGGCGTGCCGGCTTGACGGTGCGGGTGCTGTCGAGCCCGGAGCGCTGGTACGCCGGCGTAGAGGGGGAAGCCGAGGTCGTGTTGATCGATCCGGCTCCGACCGCTCAGAGCCGGCCGGCCGCCACCCAGCCGGTCAGGAGCTACTGCGGCCATGAGCTCGCCTACGCGGTGCTCGGCGGACTGGCGCGCCGCTTCGACGCCCAAGGCGCCGGCGCCGAGGCCGAACGGGCTCGGCTGCTGAGCGAGCATCTGCCGGTGGTGCGCGCCTGCGGGCCGGGACCGGCGTGAGACCCGCGCTGCGCGGGCTGGCCGCCTATCGCGACAGCGAGCCGGCCCACGCCGAGCTCGCCCTGGCGCTGGTGGCCGAGCTTCGCTCCGTCGATGTGCTGGGCGTCGAGACTCAGCTGCACCGGCTCGCGGGAAGCGTGGCTCTGAACGGCGCCTCGGCGCCGCTCGCCCAGCTCGAACGGGTGGCCGAGACGGTGCTCGACTCGGTGAGTCTGCCCGACCGGCCGCCCGCCGACGACGGCGACCTGATCCTGAGCGAGGCCCTCGCCAGAGGGTGCGCCCAACCGGTTGTCACCGCCGTGCTCTGCGCGGAGGTCGGCCGCCGGCGCGGCGTCCCGCTCGGATCGTCAGCGACGGCCGGCGGCACTTCGTCGCCCACCGCGAGCCGGCCGTGCGAGTGGTGCTCGACTGCGGCCCCCACCGCGGTCTTCGCCCCGCCGCGGACCTCCAGGCCGACCTCTGCTGGCACTGCGCCCACCAGGTCTGCTGCGCGATGCTGCAGGCCCTGCTCAGCGCTCGCTCGACCGGGGTGATCTCGCCTGGGCCCTGCGGCTGGCGGAGCTCAGGCTCGAGCTTCCCTTCGACGCTGACACGCGGCAAGGTGCGCTCGAAGATCTGACCGCGCTACGGGCCCAGCTCAACTGACAGCGGGCGACCCCACGGACAGCGGGCGGGCCGGCCGACTGGGCCCGCCCTGCAGGACCCGGCGCCGTTCGAGGATGAGCAGCGCCATCGCGAAGTTCACCAGGCAGAAGTAGGCCGGGTAGAGGAGCAGCGAAACGTCGAGCGCGCCGACCGCGCCCACGGCCAGGGCGCCGGACACTCCGGCGAGGGCGAAGCAGGAGAGCGTCTCCGAGCCGGGGTCGCGCCAGGTCTTCGGCACCATCAACCCCGCGCCGAGCAGGTCGGCCACCACCACGCAGGCGGTGGCCACGAGCGGCTCGCCCGCCGCCATCCAGCCCACCACTCCGGCCGCCGCCAGCGCCATCACGATCAGCTCGCCGCGACTCAGCCCGCCCTCGCCCCGCCGGATCGAGAGGAGGAAGATCCCGCCGGTGAGGACGGTCTGAACAGCCGTCATGAGCAGGCTCCAGGAGGCGCCGTCGGCGCGCTGCGAGAGGCACACGAGCACCGCCAGCGAGCTCCAGATCAGCCACGTGCCCCGGTGGGGCCGGGTGCTGCCGCTCAGCGTGTCGCGCACGTAGGGCAGCGTGTCGGCGACACCGGCGAGCGCAGCCATCACGCCCAGGGCCGGAGCCAGCTCGGTCAACGCTGGAGGACTGTGAGAGAGGAACGGCCGCCGAAGTGCTCGACGGCGATGTCGGCTGCCAGCTCCGGGATGAAGGGGCGGCAGGAGAAGATGTCGACGAAGCAGCGAGCGAAGACCTCGTCGGCGTGAAGGGTGATCGAGCTGGTCTCGATGAACTGCAGCGCCGACCAGCCCTCGAGCTCGCCGTCGCCGAAGCGGTCGAGGGCGAGGGGGCCGTGGGCCTGCATGCCCACCGCCTCGATCACCGCGGGCACAAAGCGCCGGATGTTGTCCGGGTCGCTCAGCAGCCTGACGTCGCAGTCGTGCAGGTCGATGGCCGCGAGCATCCCCCACGGCACATATCTCGGCGGCGGGCCGGCGGCGGAGCGGGGGGCGAGCAGTTCCATGCTCCGTTTTTACGCTTCGCGGCGACCCCGAAGGGCGACATCTGTCACAGATGGAGCACGATCACGCCGTGGCTCCGGTACAAGCCGCCTTCAGCTGCGGCGCCGCCGTTCGCGGATCTGGGTCACCAGGAGCCAGACCAGGAAGGCCACCACCGGCACGAAGTAGGCGACGCTCGTGAGCCAGTGTCCGGCGTGCGCGATCAGCAGCACGCCTCCATGTTGGCAGGCGCTGCGCTAGCGTCCGCGCCCTGGACCTCGCGGGATCGACAGCGCTCCTCACAGGAGCGTCGGGCGGAATCGGGCGCTCGATCGCGGCGGCTCTGCACGGCCGCGGAGCGCGGGTGTTGCTGAACGGCCGGCGCGCCGACGTTCTCGAGGAGGTACGGGCCGGCCTGGGTGAGCCCGCGCAGGTGCTGGCCGCCGACCTCTCGGACGCCGCCGACGCCGCGAGCCTCGCCGAGAGCGCGGGCGCGGTGGACGTGCTCGTGGCCAACGCGGCCCTGCCGGCCAGCGGCAGCATCGACCGGTTCACGCCCGAGGAGCTCGACCGCGCCATCGACGTGAACCTGCGCGCCCCGCTCCAGCTCACTCACGCGCTGCTGCCCGGCATGGTTGCGCGCGGGCACGGCCACTTCGTCTACGTGTCGTCGCTGTCGGGCAAGGTCGCGTCCCACGGCTCGGCGGTCTACTCGGCCACCAAGTTCGGCCTGCGCGGGTTCGCCTCGGGGCTGCGTGAGGACCTGCACGGCACGGGAGTGGGAGTCACGGTCGTCTTCCCGGGCTTCGTTTCCGGCGCCGGGATGTTCGCCGAGGCGGACGTGCGGCTGCCGCGCTACGTGGGTACCTGCACCCCCGAGCAGGTGGCCGCGGCGGTGGTGAGAGGAGTGGAGGAAGACAAGGCGGAGCTCGACGTGGCGCCGTTCGGGCTGCGCGCCGGAGCGTTCCTCTCCTCGATCGCTCCTGTCACGGCGGCGCGGCTACAGCGCCGGCTCGGCTCCAAGCGCCTGGCCTCGGAGATCGCCGACGGCCAGGCGAACAAGCGCTGACCCTCAGTCCGCCTGGACCTCGCTGCCGTCCTCGCCCTACATCAACGGCCGCTGCGCCGAGCTGTCGGGCTCGAGGCGTTCCTGCTCCAGGTCCAGCGCCACGCGGACGATGCGGGCCTGCTCGCGCTTGTGGGCGGCCGAGTAGCCCTCGCCGGGCGCGGCCCGCAGCTGGCGGCCGACATAGTCGTAGGCGAGCCGCTCGGGCAGGATGCCCGCCATCCGGCGGCGCATGAACGCTCGCGCGCCCATGTTGCGCGGCTCCTCCTGCACCCATACGACCCGCTCGAGGTTCGGGTAGCGCTCCATCAGCTCCATCAGCTCGGCCTCGGGGAAGGGGTAGAGGAGCTCGACGCGAGCCACCGCGATGTGGTCCTGCCCCTCGCGGTCCTCGTGGCCGTCGATGTCGTAGAAGACCTTGCCCGAGCAGAGCACCAGCTTGGTCACCCGCTCGCGGCCCTCGCCGTCCGCGAAGCGCGGGTCGTCCAGCACGCGCTGGAACGAGCCCTCGGCCAGCTCGGCCAGGGTCGAGACGGCGGCGGGCAGGCGCAGCAGGCTCTTGGGCGTCATGAGGATCAGCGGCCGCGGCTTGGACACGAGCGCCTGGCGGCGCAGGAGGTGGAAGTACTGGGCCGGCGTGGTGGCGTTGGCCACCCGGATGTTGCCCTCGGCGGCGGCCTGGAGGAAGCGCTCCACCCGTCCGCTCGAATGCTCCGGGCCCGAGCCCTCGTAGCCGTGGGGCAGGAGCAGCGACAGGCGCGAGGTCTGCCCCCACTTGGCGAGGCCCGACACCAGGAACTGGTCGACGATCACCTGGGCCGAGTTCACGAAATCGCCGAACTGGGCCTCCCACAGCACCAGAGCGTCGGGGGCCTGGACCGAGTAGCCGTACTCGAAGCCCATGCACGCCTGTTCGGAGAGCGGGCTGTTGTGCAGCTCGAAGGGAGCGTTGGCGTCGCGCAGGTTCTGGAGCGGCGTGTAGCGCTCACCCGTGACCGAGTCGTGCAGCACCGCGTGACGCTGGCTGAAGGTGCCGCGCTCGGTGTCCTGGCCGGTCAGGCGCGTGGGCACGCCCAGGGCGAGCAGCGAAGCGATCGCGAGGGTCTCGGCGTGCGCCCAGTCCACCGGTCCGTTCTCCTCGAACACCGCCCGCCGGCGGTCGAGGAACGGCTGGAGCTTGCGGTGCACCGAAAAGCCCTCGGGCAGGCGCAGGAGCTGCTCGCCGAGTGAGCGCAGGGTGTCCTCGGAGACCGTGGTGCGCGGCTCGCGGCTCATCGTGCGGTCGAGCTCGATCTCGCCGGTCTCGGGCGGCGCCCCGATCGACTCCTTCAGCTCCTTGTGGGCCTCGGCCACGCGTTCGTAGGCCTGGGAGGCCATGGTCTCGGCCTCTTCGGCGCTCACCACGCCCTCCTTCTCGAGCTTCTCGGCGTAGAGCTTTCGCACCGGCGGGTGCTTCTTGATCAGCTCGTACATCTGCGGCTGCGTGTAGGCGGGCTCGTCGGTCTCGTTGTGGCCGAAGCGCCGGTAGCCGATCAGGTCGATCAGGGCGTCGCGGCCGAAGGTCTGGCGGAACGCGCCGGCCAGCTTCATCGCCGAGACACAGGCCTCCACGTCGTCGGCGTTCACGTGGATGATGGGCATGTCGAAGCCCTTGGCGGGGTCGGAGGCGTAGCGCGTGGAGCGGCTCTCCTCCGGGTCGGTGGTGAAGCCGAGCTGGTTGTTGGCGATCACGTGGATCGTGCCGCCCGTGGAGTAGCCCGGGACAGCCTGGAGGTTGAGCGTCTCCGAGACGATGCCCTGGCCCGGGAAGGCCGCGTCGCCGTGGATCAGCAGGGGCAGGACAGCCGACGGGTCGTGGGTCAGGTCGCGGGCCTTGCGGCCGGTCTGGTCGGCGCGCGCGCGGCCCTCGATCACCGGGTTCACGTACTCGAGGTGGCTCGGGTTGGGTGAGAGCGTGACCGTCACGCCGCGGCCCGACAGCGTGGCGTAGGTCCCGCTGGCGCCGTAGTGGTACTTCACGTCGCCGGTGCCGCCCTCTGGTGCCGCGGTGTCCACGGCCAGGGTCTGCTCGCCCTCGAACTCGGCGAGGATCGCCTCGTAGGGGCGCCCGACCGTGTGCGCGAGCACGTTGAGCCGGCCCCGGTGGGCCATTCCCACCACCATCTCGCGCGCCCCGTCGGCCGACCCGAGCTCCACCGCCTCGTCGAGCATCGGCACGAGCGCGTCGAGCCCCTCGATCGAGAACTGCTTCTTGCCCAGGAAGGCCTTGTGCAGGTAGCCCTCCAGCGCCTCCACCTGCGACAGCCGGTCGAGCAGCCGGCGCCGTGTCTCCTCGTCGAGCGGCTGGCGGTAGCTGCCGGACTCGATGGCCTGGCGCAGCCATACGCGCTGCTCGTGGTCGGAGATGTGCTCGATCTCGTAGGAGATCGTGCCCGTGTAGGTGTCGCGCAGGCGGGGGAGAGCGTCGGCGAAGGTGTCCCCCGGCACGGCCACCCGGAGCACCGAGGCCGGTATGCGGCGCATCAGGTCGTCCGTGAGCTTCACTGTCTCGGGCTCGAGCGCGGGATCGCCCACAGGCTCGGAGCCGAGCGGATCGAGCTGCGCGGCCAGGTGCCCGTGCATCCGGTGGGCCTTGACGAGCGAGGTGGCCGCCTGCACCGCCTGGAGCAGCGCGGCGTCGGCCACGGGGCTCGCCGCCGGCGTTGCCGCGGCGGGCACGGGCTCGTCCGCCGTGACTGCGGCCGGTGCTCCCTGATGGCTGGAGCCGTCGTCCACCCCGAGCGCCCCGAACACGCCCTCGTAGAAGTCGTCGCCGCCCTGCAGCAGCTCGTCGATCCGGCGCAGGAACGCGCCCGACTCCGCGCCCTGGATCACGCGGTGGTCGTAGGTGCTGGTCATCGTCATGACCTTCTGGACGCCGAGCTCCTGCAGCGTCTCCGGAGCAACGCTCGTGAGCCCGGGCGGGTAGCCGATCGCGCCTGTGGCCACGATCGTGCCCTGCCCGGGCATCAGCCGCGGCACGCTGGCCACCGTGCCGATCCCGCCCGGATTGGTGAGGGTGAGGTTGGCGCCCTGGTAGGCGTCGGGCTGGAGCGTGTTGTCGCGCGCGCCGACCACGAGCTCGTCGTAGCTCGCCACGAACGAGGTGAAGTCCATCTCGCTGGCGCCGCGCAGCACGGGCACCACGAGCGAGCGGGTGCCGTCCTTTCGCTCCACGTCCACCGCCAGGCCGAGGCTGATGGCGCCCGGCGCCACGCGCTGGGGCTTTCCGTCCTGCTCGGCGTAGGCGTGGCCCATCACCGGCATGTCGCGGGCGGCTTGCACCACCGCCCAGGCGATCAGGTGCGTGAACGAGAGCTTGCGGCCGCTCGCCTTGATGGCCTTGCGTCGCTCGTCGAGCTCGTCCACGGGCAGGGTGCGGAAGCTCGTGGCGGTCGGGATCGAGCGGCTCTCGTTCATGAAGCGCACGAGCGTCGCGGCGGGACCGCGGATCGGGGTGGTCTCCGCTGCGGCCCCGCTGCCATTGCCCTCCACGGCGGCGAGCACGTCCTCCTTCAGCACCCGTCCTCGCGGGCCGGTACCCGGGATGGCGTCGAGATCGAGTCCGTGCGCGCTCGCGATGCGCGCCGCCACCGGGGTGGCGTTCCCGCCATTTCCGGCCTGGGCTGGGGCGGGAGCTGAAGAAGGCTCGGAAACGGGCTCGGCGGCCGGCTGGACGGGACCTCCGTTGCCGGCGGAGGAGGGAGCCTCGGCCCCGGCGGCGATCCGGCAGAGGATCGAGCCCACGGGCACGGTCTCGTCGGACTGGACGAGGATCTCCTCGATCGTGCCGGCCACTGGCGAGGGAACCTCGGCGTCGACCTTGTCGGTGGAGATCTCCACGAGGGGGTCGTCGACCGCCACCGTGTCGCCGGGACCGACTCGCCACTCGAGCACGGTCCCCTCGGCCACCGAATCACCCATCTCGGGGAAGGCGACGTCCACGACCTCACCGGAACCGGAGGCCGAGGCGGAGGCGGCCGGCTGCTCGGCGTCCGGCTCTGCGGGCGCCTCGTCGTTCGCGGGGGAGTCGCCGCTCTCGATCTCCCCCAGCACCGCGCCCACCTGCACGGTCGAGTCCGGCTCGGCCAGGATCTTCACCAGGGTTCCCGCCACCGGGGCGGGCACCTCGGCGTCCACCTTGTCGGTCGAGATCTCGACGAGAGGCTCGTCGGCCTCCACGTGATCGCCCACCTGTTTGCGCCACTCGAGGACGGTGCCCTCGGTCACGGACTCGCCCATCTGGGGCATGGTTATTTGCACGGTCGTCGCCGGCGTGGCCATTCCCGATCAACTGTACCCCTGCTGGGACCCGGCGGCCCCGCTGCAAGTAGCGTGGCGCCCCATGACGGGCCGAAGGCTCAAGTTCTGGGGCTGGGGCTACGAGGATCAGCAGCCCTCACACGACCAGGTCCAGGCCACCGTCACCCAGTCCCGCGCTCACCTCGGCTTCCCGCCGGCCGACGCCGAGCGGCCGGTCGAGCTGGCCGCGCTCGACCTCCCCGAGCCCCGGCTGAAGGCACCGTCCGCGCTGGCCTCGATCTGCCGCGCCGACCCCTACGAACGCGCCGCTCACGCCTACGGACGGGCCTACCGGGACGTCGTCCGGGCGTTTCGGGGCCGCTTCGACCACGTGCCCGACGTGGTGGCGCACCCCACCGGCGAGTCCGAGCTCGAGGCTCTGCTCGACTGGTGTGAGCGAGTGAACGCCGCGGCGGTGCCGTTCGGTGGAGGCACCAGCGTGGTCGGCGGCGTGGAGGCCGCGGTGGGCGAGGACTACGCCGGCGTGGTGACCATCGACCTCAAGGCGCTCGACCGCGTGCTCGACGTCGACCGGGTCTCCCTGGCCGCGCGGATCCAGGCGGGCGCCACGGGCCCGGGTCTCGAGGCCCAGCTGCGCGAGCACGGCCTCACCCTGCGCCACTACCCGCAGTCGTTCGAGTACTCCACGCTCGGCGGCTGGATCGCCACGCGCGCGGGCGGGCACTTCGCGACCCTCGCCACCCACATCGACGATCTCGTGGAGTCGGTGCGCGCGATCACCCCGCGTGGCCTGTGGGAGAGCCGCCGCCTACCCGGCTCGGGCGCCGGACCCAGCCCGGATCGCATGCTGATCGGCTCCGAGGGCATTCTCGGTGCGATCACGGAGGCGTGGGTGCGCGTTCGCGAGCGGCCGCGCTTCCGGGCCTCCGCGGGAGTGACCTTCGGCTCGTTCGGCGAGGGCGGCGCCGCGGTGCGTGAGCTGGCCCAGTCCGGCCTCTATCCCTCCAACTGCCGCCTCCTCGATCCCGGCGAGGCGGCGCTCACCGGTGCCGCCGAGGGCGGCCGCGCGCTGCTGGTGCTCGGCTTCGAGTCCGCCGACCATCCGCTCGACGCCTGGATGGCCCGGGCCATCGAGCTCTGCCGCGACCACGGCGGCGAGCTCCCCGAGGAGCCGAGCGTGGGCGAGCGCACGGCCGCGGCCGACGCCTGGCGCGACTCCTTCCTCCAGATGCCCTACCTGCGCGACACGTTCGTGGCCGGCGGGATCTTGGCCGACACCTTCGAGTCCGCCATCACCTGGGACCGCCTCGACGCGTTCGCCGAGAGCGTGCGCGAGACGACGGTGGCGGCGCTCGGGGAGGGCTCGGTCACCTGCCGGCTGACCCACGCCTATCCGGACGGGGCCGCGCCCTACTTCACCGTCCTCGCCCCCGCACGCCGGGGCTCGGAGGTCGAGCAGTGGGACGAGGTCAAGGCGGCGGCCTCGGAGGCGATACTCGGCGCGGGCGGCACGATCACCCACCACCACGCGGTGGGCCGCGACCACCGGCCCTGGTACGACCGCCAGCGCCCCGAGCCCTTCGCGGCGGCACTAACGGCGGCCAAGGCGGCCCTCGACCCGGCGGCGATCCTCAACCCGGGCGTACTCATAGACCCGCGGCCCTGAGAAGTGATGGGCGGACGCTGCGGTGCTCGCCCGACCAGCGCTCGGGCTGCGCTCCTCGCGTAGATTGACGGCGTGCCAGCCCGGCGGCGAGAACTGGCCCGCGCCGACCGTGTGCTGCCCGGCCTCTGGCGGCTGCGCCTGCCGCTGCCGTGGCCGGGGGTGCCGCACGGCAACGCCTACGCCATCGCAGCCGGCGACGGCGTGGTGCTGGTGGACACCGGCATCCACGAGCCCGGGTCGATGCGCCAGCTCGAGCTCGCTCTCGGCCAGGCCGGGCTGAGCCTGGAGCACATCCGGCTGGTGGTGTGCACGCACGCCCACTCCGACCACTACGGCCAGGCCGGGCCGATCATCCATGCCGCCGGCTGCGAGCTCTGGATGCATCCCAACCACGAGCACATGACCCGGGCGGCCGAGGATCCCGAGCGGGCCTTCGAGCGCCGCTTCGAGATCGCCCGCCAGAGCGGCGTCCCGCCCGACGCGCTGGAGGCCTTCCGCGAATCGGGTCGGGGACGCGGCTTCGGCATCGCGGAGATCGTCGAGCCCGACCGCGACCTGCTTCCCGGCGTGGAGGTCGAGACCGACCTGGGCGTGTGGCAGGTGCACGAGACCCCTGGGCACGCGCCGTCCCATGTCGTGCTGCACCAGCCTGAGCGCGAGCTGCTCCTCTCCGGCGACCACCTGCTCGGCCGGGTGTCGCTCTACTACGACTACGGGTACACGCCGGACCCGGCGGGCGAGTTCCTCAACAGCCTCGACGTCGTCGACCGGCTCGACGTGCAGCTCATCCTCGCCGGTCACGGGCGCCCGGTGCGCGAGGCCCATGCGCTGATCGAAGCCAACCGCCGGACGGTCCACGAGCGCATCCGCCGAGTGCGGGCCGCGCTGGCCGACGGGCCGCGGCCGGCGTTCGAGATCGTCCCCGAGATGCTCGATCACGAGCTACCCGGCCCGATGATGATTGGCTGGGGACTGACCGAGGCGCTCTGCTACCTGCGCCACCTGGAGCTCGACGGCGCCGTGGAGCGGGTGCGCTCCGAGAACGAGGAGGCCGGCGAGCGCTGGGCGCTCTCGGCCTAGACCGGCGCCTTCGCCCGCGTCCAGGGATGAGCCGCGCGCAGCGCCGCCAGGATGGCCCGTGTTGCCGGCGAGCGGTTGAGGGTGTAGAAGTGGATGCCGGGCGCGCCCCGCGCCAGGAGATCGGAGCACTGGAGAGTCGCGTAGGCGACTCCGAGCTCTGCAACCGCTTCCGGGTCGTCGGCGCGCCCGTCGAGCTGCGCGGTCAGATCCTCCGGGATCGTGGCACCGCACATCTCGGTGAAGCGCTTGATCTGGCCGTAGTTGGTGATCGGCATGATGCCCGGGATGATCGGTACGTCGACCCCGGCGGCGCGCGCCTCCTCGACATAGGCGAAGTACGAGTCGTTGTCGAAGAAGAGCTGGGTGATCAGAAAGCCGGCGCCGGCCTCCGTCTTCTCCCTCGCGTAGCGGAGATCGCTTGCGCGGTCGGGCGCGTCGGGATGGATCTCCGGGAAGCAGGCCGCGCCGACGCAGAAGTCGAAGTGCTCGCGAATCAGCCGGATGAGGTCGATCGAATAGGTCAGGCCGCCGGGATGGGGCGTCCATTCGCTCTCGCCGCGAGGCGGATCGCCGCGCAGGGCCAGCACGTTCTCGATTCCGGACGAGTCGATCTCGCCCAGGATCTCCACCAGCCGCTCTGCGGGCTCGCCCACACAGGAGAGGTGGGCCATCGCCTCGATGCCCAGGTCCTGCTTGATCGTCTTGGTGATCTCGACCGTGCGGTTGCGGGTGGTGCCGCCGGCGCCGTAGGTCACCGACACGTAGTCGGGCGCATCGTCCTTGAGGGTCTCGAGCGTTCCCTCGAGCGTGCGCCGGCCCTCATCGGTCTTCGGGGGAAAGAACTCGAACGAGAAGACGGGGCGGCGCTCCTCGAGGATCCTGTCGATGCGCATGAAGGCAGGCTAACACAACCTTGACACGATCGTGTCAAGGTTGGTGCTCGTCGGGCGGCACGATGTCGAGTCCCGTGGCCACCGCCTGACGGCCGCCGAGCCGGTACTGGACGTCCACCGAGTCGTTCTTGCCGTACGACCCGAAGAGCCCGAAGAACATCGCCGTCCAGCGGCCGGCACCCAGCTTCTCCTTCTCGAGCGGCTTGCGGAACAGCAGCTCGCCGCCCTTCACGTCGTAGTCCTTTCCCTCGCTCTGCGGGACGCCGTTGACGAACACGCGGTAGGGCCGCTCGGCACCCCGCGGGAGCTTCACGCGCCAGGCCTTCACTGGCCGTCGAGGGTGCGCCGAAGCGCCTGGTAGGCGGTCTCGTGGCGCCGCTGCTCGATCAGCCGGCGGCGCATGCGGCCGGTGAACGCCTCACTCGAGCCGTCCCCCCTCACGTCGACGCCCGCGCGCAGCCCGCGCCCCGACAGCTCGAGTCGCGCCACCACCTGCTGAACCGGGTCCAGCCTGCGAAGCAGGGTCCCTCCACGCGGCTGCGCGTGAGCGCTGCGCTCGAGCTCGACGCCCCGCTCCTCGATGGCGCGGAGCGCCTCCGCCAGCTCGCGGTAACGCTCGCGGGTCACCTTGGCACCGTGACGTATCGTGAGCGTGACCGCCATGCCCGGGAGCGTACTTTCAGTCAACGTGGCCGACATCCGCGAGGTGTCCCATCGGGGCACCAAGGTCAGGACCGGGATCTGGAAGCTGCCCGTCGAGGGTCCGCTGGCGGTTCGAGGCGTGAACGTGGAGGGCGACGACCAGGCTGACCGCGCCGTCCATGGAGGCGTCCACAAGGCCGTGTACGCCTACGCGCGCGAGGACACGGACTGGTGGGAGGCCGAGCTCGGCGAGACGCTGCCCCACGGGGCCTTCGGCGAGAACCTCACGCTCCGTGGGGTGGACGTGACCGGCGCACTGATCGGCGAACGCTGGCGAATCGGCTCGGTGCTGCTCGAGGTCTCCGAGCCCCGCTTCCCGTGCTGGAAGCTCGGCGTGCGCTTCGGGGATCCCAAGATGCTCAAGCGCTTCGCGGCGGCGCGGCGTCCCGGGGCCTACCTGCGAATCGTCGAGGAAGGCGTTCTCGAGGCCGGCGACACGGTGGAGGTGCTCTCGCGGCCGGGACACGGCCTCACCATCGCCGGGTTCGCGCACGCGTACCTCGAGGACCGCGAGGAGCTCCACACGCTGCTGATTCCCGAGGTGGCCGAGAGTTGGCGGGACGTGGGTGCGCGAGCGGGCGGCCTAGAGCTCTTTCTCCGCCGCCCTGACCACGTCCCAGCGCTCAGTCCGCAACGCCGCTCTCCGCGATCACCCGGTCTGGCGTCAGGCGCACCAGCAGCTCGCCCGGCACCGCGTTGCGCCGGCCGAACTCCTCGCCGCGCTGCTCGCCCATGTAGCGAGTGCCGATCAGCGTGGCCCAGCGGAGCAGCTCGTCGTGGTCCTCGGAGACCGTCGCGCGCCCGCGCACGTGCACGAAGGCGTAGGGCGCCGCCTCCTCGTCCACGCACAGGGAGAGTCGGCCGTCACGCTGCACCCAGCGTCCCTTGACCGTGTCGGCGCCGGTGGTGAAGACCAGGTCGTCGCCATCGAGCACGAACCAGATCGGCATCACGTGCGGATGGCCGTCCTTCATGGCCACCGCCAGCTTGCCGGTGCGCCGGCCGTGGAGCAGGAAGGCCCGGATCTGCTCCGGGCTCATGGCCTCAGCCACCGATCGCGGACATCGTCCGCGGCGGCTGGCGGAAGCCCTTCTCACCCACGTGGTGCTTGAGCTCCTTGCGCCAGACGGCCTCGCGGATCACGCGCTCGAGGTCCGCGTCCGACGCTCCCGCGCGCAGCGGCTCGCGAAGGTCGGTCTCGTTGATGGAGAACAGGCAGGTCCGCAGCTTGCCGTCCGCGGTCAGGCGCACGCGGTTGCAGTCCGCGCAGAAGGGCTCGGAGACCGGGTTGATGAAGCCGATCTCGCCGCGGCCGTCCGCGAAGGCGAACACGCGCGCGGTGGCGTGAGGCTCGCGCGGGCGCTCCTCGAGCGGGTGGACGCGGTTGATGATCGCCCGGATCTCCTCGCCGGTGAGCACCTGATCGCTGCTCCACGCGTGGTCGCCGTCCAGCGGCATGAACTCGATGAAGCGCACCTGGTAGCTGGTGGAGCGGGCGAACTCGGCGAAGGGCAGCGCCTCCTCCTCGGTGAACCCGCGCAGGGCCACGGCGTTGACCTTGATCGGTGACACCTCGGGAAAGCGGCCGATCGCCTCGAGCCCGGCGAGCACCTTGGGGAGCGAGTCGCGGCGGGTGAGCTGGAAGAAGCGGTCGCGCTGGAGCGAGTCGATCGAGACGTTCACGCGCGTGATGCCGGCGTCGACCAACGCGGCCGCGTCGCGCTCGAGCAGGTAGGCGTTGGTGGTGAGCGACAGGTCCTCGATGCCCTCGATGCGCGAGAGCATCGAGACAAGGCGGGGGAACTCGCGGCGCACCAGCGGCTCGCCGCCGGTCAGCCGCAGATCGGTGACTCCCATTCGCGCCATGACTGCCACCACGCGCTCGATCTCCTCGAAGCGAAGGATGTCGTCGCGGTCGAGCCAGGGCAGGCCGTCGGCCGGCATGCAGTACTGGCAGCGGAAGTTGCAGCGGTCGGTAACCGAGACGCGCAGATCCGATATTCGGCGGCCGTGGCCGTCGTAAAGGGGCTCGAAGTCCACTGAACGTAGGGTACCCAGGGTGGAGCTTCCCGACCTCTCGATCAGGATCCCCTCGCGCGGCAACCGCAAGCTCGAGCGGCTGCTCGCGGCCGCCAACGACGACGGGCGCCTGCGCGCCTGGTGGTACATGCAGCAGGTGAACGCGGACCGCCGCGACATGTCCGACCACTCGGTGGTGCACATCCAGATCGTGGCCAACATCGCGCTACGGCTGTTCCGGCTGCTCACCCGCGCCGGCGTGGAGCCGGCGATGGTGGCCGATCACGGCATGAGCGCGCGCGACGCCGAGGTGGTGATCGCGGCGGCCTGTCTCTTCCACGACACCGGCATGTCCATTCACCGCACCGACCACGAGCAGTACAGCCTCTTCCTGGCCTCCGACCGGATGCCGCTGCTGCTCGAGGGGATCTACGAGGAGCCCGAGCTGACGGTGGTCACCTCAGAGGCGCTCCACGCCGTGATCGGGCACCGGCGGCGCGGCGATCCGATCACCGCCGAGGCCGGGATCGTCCGCGTGGCCGACGCTCTCGACATGGCCTCGGGGCGCTCGCGCATCCCCTTCGAGACGCGCCGCCCCAACATCCACTCGATCTCGGCGGCCGCGATCGACGCCGTCCGGATCGAGGCCGGCGAGGAGCGTGCCGTGCGAGTCGAGATCGAGATGAACAACTCCTCGGGCCTGTTCCAGGTCGACGAGCTCTTGGCCACCAAGCTGCGCGGCTCGGGCATCGAGGAGCACATCGAGGTCGTGGCCGAGATCGACGCGGAGCACGAGAAGCGCCTCGTGCCGGTCTTCAGGATCTGAGGCCGCCCCCGCGGGGGCGAGGGCGGCCTCCACCGCTTTACGGCGTGATCTTCACCAGGGTTCCCCCGGCGCCCTTGAAGGGGCTCTTCTTCGGGGTCTTGCGGGGCAGCACGCTGTAGTTCGACACGTACACCGCGCCGCTCGCGTCCACGGCCGCGCCCGTGGGGGCGAACAGCTTGCCGCCGCCGAGCTTCGTGCGCGAGCCGTCCGGAGCCACGCGCGTGAGCTGGCCGCGGATGTCGTTCTTGCGCAGGTTGCGCGCGAACTCGGTCACGAACAGGCTGCCGTCGGCCCCGACGGCCACGCCGGTGATGTTGGTGAAGCCCGTGGCCACGACTGTCGGGGAGCCGCCCGCGGCGGGGATCCGCCACACGCGTGCCTTGCCCTTGCCGGCACCCTCGGCCAGCTCGCCCACGTAGATGTCGCCGTTGGGACCGGCGGCGATCGAGGTGGGCACCGGCTGCGACTTCCCGTTCTTGGGGATCACCGCGAACAGGCTGACCTTGCTGCCGCGCACTTCGAGGATCGCGTTGGCGCCGGCGTCGGCCACCAGCTCACGGTCGGCCTGGGCCAGCACCGCGTAGGGGTTCGAGTTGCGGTCGCCCTTGACCTTGTCGGAGTTGTTCTTCCATTCGAACCGGTCGATCCGCGCCACGGCCGAGAAGCCGCCCCTGCGCACGTCGAACACGCGCCCGACCTGTCGCCTCAGGACCTTGGGCAGCCGCTTGACCACGCCCGGCGTGGCCGATCCCGTGACCGTGAACACCTTGCCCGCCGGATTGACCGACACGCCGTTGGCGCCGCCGGCAAACACCCCGCCCGGTCCTGCCAGCGACGCGAAGCCCTTGGCGTAGGTGCGCGCCTTGCCGTTGGCGTAGCGGACGATCCGGCTGGTGAGGCCGAGGCACTGGCGCTGCTCGCCCTTGCCCTGGCATTTGCGCCCTCCGCGGCCACCGGTGCCTACGAACACCGATCCGTCGGGGGCCACCGCCACGCTGCGCGGGTTGTCGAGCCCCCGCGCCACGGTCTCCACCGTCGCCGCCTGGGCGACGGGCGCTGCTGCAACGGTCAGCGCCCCCACGGTGATGGCGAAGCGGCCGGCTCGGCCGGCTGCGCACGACAGGTCACCGATGGCCAGCCGCCGCAGCGGCCTCGAACGATGCGAGTACATGTCGTCCTTTCGTCGCGAGCCCCTGCCGAAAGGGATCGGGGCGGTCCGCGACGACGCTAGTACGAGTAGCGGCTCAGCGCCAGATCTGCGTACGTTGCGTAAAGCTCAGCGCTTGGCCGGATCGATCAAGCTCGTCTCCGCCGACGGCTTTTCGGTCCGCTTCTCGCGGGAGCCGATGTCCACGTAGTCCGCCTCACGCTGACCCGTGTAGATCTGCCGCGGCCGCGCGATCTTGGTCGCGTCGTCGGTGACCATCTCGAGCCACTGGGCCACCCATCCCGACGTGCGCGGGATCGCGAACATCACCGTGAACATGTCCGGGGGAAGGTTCAGCGCCTCGTAGATGAGACCCGAGTAGAAGTCGACGTTCGGGTAGAGCTTGCGCTCGACGAAGTAGTCGTCATCGAGGGCACGCTTCTCGAGCTCGACGGCGATGTCGAGCTTGGGGTTGCGTCCCGTGACCTCGAAGACCTCGTCCACGTGCTTCTTGATGATCTCGGCGCGCGGGTCGTAGTTCTTGTAGACCCGATGGCCGAAGCCCATCAGCTTCTCGTCCCGGTTCTTCACCCCGTCGAGGAAGTCGGGAATGTTCTCGACCGTCTCGATCCGGTCGAGCATCTTCAGCACCGCCTCGTTAGCGCCGCCGTGGAGCGGGCCGTAGAGGGCGGCCACCCCGGCGGCGACTGCCGAGTACGGATCCACCTGCGAGGAACCCACGCCGCGCACGGCGTTGGTCGAGCAGTTCTGCTCGTGGTCGGCGTGCAGGATCCAGAGCACGTCGAGAGCGCGCGCAAGCCGCGGGTCCGGCTCGAACTTCACCTCGGTCATCTTGAACATCATCGAGAGGAAGTTGCCCGGGTAGGACAGGTCGTTGTCCGGATAGATGTAGGGCAGCCCGAGGTTGTGGCGGTAGGCGAAGGCGGCCAGCGTCGGCATCTTCGCGATCAGCCGCACGGCCGCCATGTGGCGCTCGGTGGCGTCGTCGATGTTCTTGGCATCGGGGTAGAAGGTCGACAGCGCCCCGACCGTGGCGAGCAGCATGCCCATCGGATGGGCGTCGTAGCGGAAGCCCTCCACGAACTTCTTGATGTTCTCGTGGACGTAGGTGTGATGAGTGATCTCGAACATCCACTCATCGAGCTGGTCCTGGGTGGGCAGCTCGCCGTAGATGAGGAGATAGGCGACCTCGAGGTAGGTCGACTTCTCGCAGAGCTGCTCGATCGGATAACCGCGGTACTCGAGGATCCCGGCCTCGCCGTCGATGTAGCAGACCGAGCTTCGGCAGGAGGCGGTGTTGGTGAAGGCCGGGTCGTAGGTCATCAGCCCGAAGTCGTCCTCGTCGACCTTCATCTGGCGAAAGTCCATGGCCTTGACGGTGCCGTCCGCGATCTCGACCTCGTAGCTCTCGCCGGTCCGGTTGTCGGTGACGCTCAGCGTCTCCTGGGCCGTGGCTACCCCGCCGCCGTCGTCCTTGCTGGCCTGTTCATCTGCCATCGTCTCTCCTCACCTGATGCCTCGTGCGTCCTCTGTTTCCGGAATTCTGACGAAAGCGGCATCGATGGTGCTCGCGGTGGCGGTACTTGGCGGCTGTGGATCGTCCGACGACGAGCCCAAGAGCTTCGACGAAGACGGCTTCGGGATCACCTTCGAGTACCCGGGCGACCTGCAGCGCACCGAGGACGTGAACCTCTCGCAGTCCGCCGGCAACGCTCAGAAGACCGTCGCCCTGGCCACGAGCGAGGACAACGCGATCTTCGTCCAGCGCTACGGGCTCAACCGCTCGGTGGGGGCCGGCGACGCCGGGATGGTCCGCAAGGAGCTCGATCAGGTGCTCGGCCGGCTGTCCGGGTCGCCGGTGGAGGGCAAGCGGATCGACGTGGGCGGCCCGCTCACCTTCCGCTACGAGATCGACCGTCTGGACACGCCCAAGGACGGCCGCAGCACGATCGTGGTCACCTTCGACGGCGACACCGAGTACTTCATCAACTGCCAGTCCGTGCCCGACGGCCGGGACGAGCTCGAGAAGGCCTGTGACCAGGCGATCGACACGCTCCAGCTCAAGGGCGACGCGACCTAGCTGAGCGCACGCCGGTACTCGGCGATGTCCATCCCGAAGCTCTCGTCGAAGAAGGGCGGGGCGGACAGCGCCCAGCCCTCGCGCTCATAGAAGCGGCGTGCCCGGCCCTGGGCGCCCGGAGTGAACAGCCGGAAGCGCGCAAAGCCGCGTGCCCGGGCCTCCTCGATCACCGCGGCGTGAAGGGTCATGGCCAGGCCGCTGCCCCAGAAGGGCTCTCGCACGAACAGCTGCCAGAGGTGGGCAAGGCCCGGATCGGGCTCGGGCCAGCCGGCGTGCATGGCGGCCGGCATCAGCGCCACGTGACCGGCCACGGCGCCGTCCGACTCCGCGATCTGGCACCACACCGCGGGGTCGCCCAGGCGCTCGCGTAGGCCCTCGTGCTCGGAGGATGGCGGTTGCCAGTCGTCCGGGGCGAAAGCCCGGTAGCTCTCGAGAGCGAGCTCGAGCGTGCGGGCGATCGCGTCGGCGTCGCCGGGCACGGCGGCCCGGAAGGCAAACCGGGTTCCCTCCATCGCGGGCCCACGCTACTCCGAACCGCGCTCGCGGCGTTGCCGAGGCGTAGCGGGGCTCAGCGGCGCCGAAAGCCCGAGAACAGCCGCTTGACCGTTCCTCCGGTGCCGCTGGGGGCCTCGGGCGGGCCGAGTTGCGCGACCTCGGCGCTTGTGATGGTCAGCGTCACGGCGCGCTCGGCCGTGCGCGCGACCTCGGGCGCGTCGACGAAGCGGTGCACGCCGTCGTCGGTCTGGATCACGAGCCCGTCGAATATGTGCTCGCGGTAGTTGTCGAGCACCTCGACCACGGTGCCCACCTGGTCGCCCTCGGAGCTGATCACCGGAGTGCCCTTGGCGACGGCGGTGTAGTGGACCGCCATGCCGTCGTCTTCGATGGGAGGCATGGCCTCAGAGTGGCAGAACCAGCGCCGCTTCTCCGCCCTCGTCGCCTTCCTCCTCCTCGTTGGCCGCGCCGTAGATCGCGGTCCCGATGGCCAGCGCCACCAGCACGAAGGAGATCAGCCCCACCAGCCGCTCCGCCCCCGGCGAAGCCGGGAACCCGTCCCGGGTTACGCCGATGAAGGTCACGATCAGGGCCCAGCAGGCGAGGACGACACCGCAGACGTAGAACGGAGTCACGCGCTCAGCGGTGTCCCGCGGGCACGCGCCTGCGCCCGCGCGCGATGCGCACGCGGCGCGGGGCCGACGGCTCGGGCGAGCGATGGGGGCCACGGCGCGGAGGCCGCGGAGGACGACCACCGGGATGAGCGCGCGGATCGCGGTCGGAGCCGCCGCCCTCGTCGTCCTCGGCCTCGGGTACCGGCGGTTCCTTGATCGCCCACCAGACGATCAGGAGCAGCGCGATCAGCGGAACCTTCAGCACCACCGCGATCCAGAAGACGGTCCAGAAACCTCCCATCGCCTGGCATCGTACCCGGAAACCCGGGCTTCACCGCGCCAGATGAGCAGTCGCTGACGCGACGGGCTCTAGGCAGCCGGCACGGACTCGATCGTCGTGATGCGCCTGAAGGCCTCGTAGCGCTCGTCGATCTCCTCGCGGGTCAGGCGCTGGCCGCGCTCGCAGCCGAACTCCTCGACCCAGAAGGAGGCCAGGGTGGAGCCGTAGGTCATGGCCCGGCGCAGGGTCGGCTCGTCGAGCGACCGGCCCGCGGAGTCGAGGTAGCCGAGGAAGCCGCCGGCGAAGGAGTCACCCGCGCCGGTGGGGTCGATCACGGTCTCGAGCGGAAATGCGGGCAGCGCGAAGTAGCCCTCCTCGGTGAACAGCGCGGCGCCGTACTCGCCCTGCTTGGCCACCACCACGCGTGGGCCCATCTCCATCACCGCGCGGGCGGCCCGGATCAGATTGGGCAGCTCGGTGAGCATGCGCAGCTCGGCGTCGTTCATGAACAGGACGTCCACCACGCCGATCGTGCGAATGAGCTCCTCGCGGGTGTTCTCGATCCAGAAGTTCATCGAGTCGAGCCCCGCCACCTGGGCGCCCGTGCACTGTTCGCGCACCTCGCGCTGGAGGTCGGGCTGGATGTTGGCCAGAAACAGGAGCTCGGACGAGCGCGACGCCTCGGACAGCTTGGGCTCGAACTCGCCGAACACGTTCAGCTGGGTGTCGAGCGTCGTGGCCGTGCTGAGGTCGTAGTCGTACTCGCCCGCCCAGAAGAAAGTTCTGCCGCCCTCCACGCGCTCGATGTCCGAGGTATCCACGTTGCGGGCGTGGAGCACGGACAGCTCCTCGTCGCCGAAATCGTCTCCCACCGGTCCCACCACGCGGACGTCGCTGAAGAAGCTCGCCGCGAGCGAGAAGTGAACGGCCGAGCCGCCGAGCATGCGCTCGCGCTCGCCGAAAGGAGTCTTGACCGCGTCGAAGGCGATCGAACCGACCACTGTCAGGGCCATAGGGGCGGAGAGCGTAGTGGACGTGGACTACGCTGCGGCGGTGCGCGCGGTGCAGATCGACGAGTTCGGCGGGCCCGAGGTCCTGAAGCTGGTGGACCTTCCCGAGCCCGAGCCGGGCGACGGCGAGGTGCTGATCAGGGTCACGCGCGCGGGGATGAACTTCGCCGACACCCACCAGCGTGAGAACTCGTACCTCGCGCCGTACGAGGTGCCGCTGGTGCTCGGCGCCGAGGTGGCCGGCACCACCCCCGACGGCCGGCGCGTGATCGCGCTGCTTGCGAGTGGCGGCTACGCCGAATACGCGGTGGCGCACCAGTCGATGGTGTTCCCGGTGCCCGAGGACATCGACGACGACGAGGCGCTCGCCCTGCTGATCCATGGCCTGACCGCCTGGCACCTGTTTCGCACCTCGGCCAAGCTCGCGCCGGGGGAGTCGGTGGTGGTGGTGTCCGGAGCCGGCGGGGTCGGCTCCCTGGCGGTGCAGCTGGCCAAGCCGTTCGGCGCGGGGCGGGTGATCGCGACGGCCTCCACCGAGGAGAAGCGCCTGTTTGCCCTGTCCCTGGGAGCCGATGCGGCGGTCGATCCGCGTGTGGACGATCTGAAGGCCGCGCTGGTCGAGGCCAACGGCGGCAACCAGGTGGATGTCGTGTTGGAGATGTCCGGCGGGGACGTTTTCGACGCCTGTGCCGCCGCGCTGGCGCCCTTCGGGCGGATCGTGGCCTACGGCATCGCCGGCCGCGAGCAGAACACACTCGAGACCAGCCGCCTCATGCGAAAGAGCCGCGGAGTGATCGGCTTCTGGCTGATGCACTGCCTGGGGCGCCGCGACATGATCGAGGAGCCGCTGGCCGACCTCTTCGACCGTGCGTCCCGCCGCGAGCTGCGCCCTCAGGTGGGCCACACCTATCCGCTCTCCGAGGTCCGCAAGGCCCACGAGGACATGGAGGGGCGGCGCACGCGGGGGAAGCTGCTGCTGGACCCCGCGCGCTAGTAGGTGGGGCGTGTGACGCCTTTCCGGTTCAGGGGACGGATTTAGCGTCAAGCGCCGCTTCGTGAGAGCAGTCGCCGCAGTTGCGCAGTGATCTCACCGGGCTCGGCGGCGAGTCGGCGAGGCGTGATACGCACCACTCGCCAGCCGGCTGAGACCAGTCGGGCGTCTCGTGCGCGATCGCGCTCGAACGCCCCTCGGCCGCGGTGCGCGGCCCAGCCGTCGGTCTCGACCACTACGCGGCTCGACGCCCAGTGGAAGTCAACCTCCAAGGCCTCGACCCTCCCGTTCACCCGCGGCGTCGGCAGGTCGCCGCGCCGGCAGAGCTCGAGCATGCGCTCCTCCAGCTCGGATCGAGTCCACGTGCTGCCCGCTCCGTGAGTGGCCAGCGCGCGAGTAAGGCGCCCGCAGCCGCGTCTCCCCCGGCGAGGCGCGAGCCGGCCTAGGTCGAGCCCCAGGTAGTCGGCTTGATCGAAGGCGCGTTCCAGTTCCCGAGCCGAGACCACATCAGCCATGTCGAGCACCGTCCGCGTCGCCGTGGTGACGGGAATGGCGTCGCGCACCATGACGTCGCAGTCCTCGAGTGGTGATCTGTGGACGACGATCAGCCGACGGCGCTTGCGCCCGCCAGGCGTGCCGGCCGTGACGTGGATACGCCTGTCCGTCTCGGGACGCAGCTCCAACAGGGCGGCAGCGCTCAGGTGGCTGAGCGCGGTGCCGGGCCCCAGGGCCAGCACAGCGGCCATGTACTCCCCCCGCCTGGTGAGTGCCGGATAGCGCAGCGCGTAGACACCACGCTGGACGCGGAAGAGAACTCCTCTCCGGAGCCGGCCTCCGATGGCCGCCGCCGTAAGGCCGAGCTCGATGAGCTGAACGTGGGTGATCACTCCGTGCTGCCGCGCCGCGACCTCAGCAATCAGCCGCTCTACGCCACCATGGTTGACGCGTTTCCCATCCATATGTCCGGTTAGGCGTCGAGCGTTCGCTTCTCGCCCCCCCGGCGAACCGCGCAGCGACTCGCCCCCGCGTGAGTAGTCTCAAACGCCGCATGACGTTTGCCGAGCTCGGCCTGTCCGAATCAACTCTGCAGTGCCTCGCCCACCTGGGCTACGAGCGCCCGACCCCGATTCAGGAGCAGACCATCCCTCTGCTGCTCGAGGGGCGCGACGTGATCGGCCAGGCCCAGACCGGCACGGGCAAGACCGCCGCCTTCGGCCTGCCGATGATCGAGTACGTGGATGCCGGCGATCCCGACGTGCAGGCGCTGGTGCTCACTCCCACGCGCGAGCTCTGCATCCAGGTGACCCAGGCCCTGCGGGCCTACGGGCAGCGCAGCGGCGCCACGGTGGTGGCGGTGTTCGGCGGCGCGCCCATTCGCGACCAGGCCACGCGGCTCAAGGACGCCCAGATCGTGGTGGGCACGGTCGGCCGGGTGATGGACATGATCGGGCGCCACCACCTGTTTCTCGACCAGGCGCGCTACGTGGTGCTCGACGAGGCGGACGAGATGCTCGACCTCGGCTTCCTCGAGGACGTGGAGGAGATCCTGCGCCGCGCGCCGATGGGCCGCCAGACCGCTCTCTTCAGCGCCACCGTGCCGACGCCGATCCGCCGCCTGGCCGACACGTTCATGCACGATCCGGTGGAGATCCAGGTCCGCGCCGCCACGCTGACCATCGACACCGTCGACCAGTACTACGTCGAGGTGCCGGACCGCGAGAAGCCCGACGCGCTCGTGAACGTCCTCAAGGCCGAGCGCCCCGACCAGGCGATCGTCTTCGTGCGCACCAAGATCGGCGTGGACCGCCTGGCGCGCCGCCTGGGCGACGCGGGCGTGCGGGTGAAGACCCTGCACGGCGACATGACCCAGGGCCAGCGCGACGGCGTGATGATCGCCTTCAAGGGCGGGCGCGAGCGCCTTCTGGTGGCCACCGACGTGGCCGCCCGCGGTCTCGACATCACCGGGGTCAGCCACGTCGTGAACTACGACGTGCCCAACTCGCCCGACATCTACGTGCATCGCATCGGCCGCACGGGCCGTGCCGGTGAGTCGGGCCGGGCGATCACCCTGATCACTCCCAAGCAGCGGCGCGAGATCGACGCCATCGAGCGCCACGCCAAGACCGAGATCGAGCCCTGGCAGGCCGGCAACGGCAAGCCGCGTGAGCGCCAGCCGAGGACGAAGCCGCGCGAGCGTGAGACGCGCCGGCCGCGCCACACCAAGCCGCATAGCCGCGACGGCGTCCCCTACGCCAAGCTCGTGGTCAGCGCCGGGCGCGCAGCCGGCATCGAGCCTGCCGACGTGGTGGGGGCCGTGGTGCAGAACACGCATCTCGAGAACGACGACGTCCGCAACGTACGCGTGCTCGAGCGCTTCAGCTTCGTTGAGGTGCCGGCCGCGCGCGCCCAGGAGGTGGCCGAGAAGGTCACCGGAAATCGAGTCCGGGGCGAGCAGCTTCGGCTGGAGGTGACAGGCAGGCGATGAGCAAGGCGACGATGCACACGAATCACGGTCCGATCGAGCTCGAGCTGTTCGAGGACGACGCGCCGAAGACGGTCGAGAACTTCGTGAAGCTGTCGGGCGACGGCTACTACGACGGGCTGATCTTCCATCGCGTGATCCGCGACTTCATGATCCAGGGCGGCTGCCCGCAGGGCACCGGGCACGGGCGGTCCCGGCTACGAGTTCGAGGACGAGTTCAACGACAACAAGATCGTGCGCGGCGCGCTGGCCATGGCCAACCGCGGGCCCAACACCAACGGCAGCCAGTTCTTCATCGTCACCACCGACGCCGCCCCCTGGCTCGACGGCAAGCACACCGTGTTCGGCCAGGTGGCCTCGGGCATGGAGGCCGTGGACGCGATCGAGGGCCTCGAGACCGGCGCCGGCGACCGGCCCGTGGAGGACGCCAAGATCGAGCGCATGGAGGTCCATGCGGATTGAGCTCCTGTGGTGGGAGGGCTGTCCGTCTCACCCGGAGGCTCTCGCCGAGCTGCGCCGGATACTGAGCGAGGAAGGGCTCGATCCCGAAGCGGTCGAGCGGCGCGAGATCACGAGCGACGAGCAGGCCGAGCGAGAACGCTTCCCCGGCTCACCGACCATCCTGATCGAGGGCCACGATGTGGTGCCCGCGAACGGCGCCCCGGTGGGCCTGACCTGCCGGGTCTACCGCCTGCGCGATGGCCGGCCCTCGCCGACGCCCGACCCCGAGGACGTGCGCGCCGCGCTGCGGCGGGCACAGGAGGACGACACATGATCAACGTAGGCGACACCGCCCCCGGCTTCAGCCTGCCGGACACCGACGGCGCCGAGCACGCGCTCGCGCCCGGCGAGGACGGCCTGACCGCCGTGGTCTTCACCTGCAATCACTGCCCCTACGCGCTGGCCTGGCACGACCGGCTCGCCGACGCCGCGCGCGATTACGGCGACGTGCGCTTTCTGGCCATCAACCCCAACGACGCCGAGCGCTATCCCGGCGACTCCTACGAGGCGATGAAGGAGCGAGTGGCGAGCGAGGACTGGCCGATGCCGTACCTGCGCGACGAGAGCCAGGACGTGGCGCGCTCCTTCGGCGCCAAGACCACGCCCGACGTCTTCGTGATCGACTCCGAGGGGCGGGTGCGCTACCGCGGCGCGCCGGACGCCGACCACGGCGATCCCAGCCTCAACGCGGCCTGGCTGCGGGAGGCCCTGGACGCGCTGCGCGCGGGTGACGACCCGGCGCGGCCGGAGACCGATCCGGTGGGCTGCAGCGTCAAGTGGAGGTGAAAACCTCGTGCGCAGCCGGCCGAGCCGGCTGCTTCGCTGGGCGCTAGGGCGAGACGATCGCGCGGACTGCGGCCTCGGTGTCGCTGAGATCCGCCAGCACGGCGTCGGGCTCCGCGGCCCGCAGCTCGTCGACATCCGAGAAGCCGGTGGCCACCGCCACCGCGCGCGCGCCGGCCTCGCGCGCGGCGCGCACGTCGAGCGGGGTGTCGCCGATCAGCACCGCCCCGGTGGGCTCGCCGTACTTGGCGGCCGCCCGCTCGCGGGCAATGGCCACCAGCTCGTAGCGCTCCTCGTGGGGGTCGGAGCCGTAGGCGCCGACCTCGAAGTCCAGCCACCGCTCGAGCCCGAACGCGCTGACCTTGAGCGCGGCGTTGGCCTCGATGTTGCCGGTGAGCAGGGAGTTGATCACGTCCTCGCGCGCGTGGAGCGCCGCCAACGTCTCGGGCACGCCCGGATAGGTCCGGCCCTCGGTGGCGATCTCCTCCCGGCGGCCATCGAGCGCCGCCTCCAGCTCGGACAGCACCCGCGGGAGATGCTCGCGGTCGCCCTCCAGCATCGACAGCGCGATCTGGTGGTCGGTCCGTCCGGCGTAGGAGACGCGCTGGTCGAAGGGCCGGCCGATCACGACCTCGTAGGCCTGCTCGAACGCAAAGCGGCCGTGGCTGGCGGTGTGGACGAGAGTCCCGTCGACGTCCCAGAGAACGAGCAGCACGCCCGGGAGACTCGCAGATGCCCCTCGGGTACAACTCCGCACATGTTCGACGCTCTCTCCGTACCGCCCCGCATGGTCATCCGGGCCCTCGACGACCTCCACACCGTGGCCGGATCGCTGCGCGAGCTGGCCGCCCCAGAGGGCGCGCTGTCCTCGCTCGCCCAGTCGGTTCGCGAGCTGCCGCGGGTGGAGGACGAGCTGTCGGCCTCGGTCGCGAGCTTGCGCGAGGAGGTGACCGGTCTGCGCGTCTGGCTCGAGCCGATGCACAAGGAGCTCACCGACCTGGACGACACAGCGGAGAACCTGGAGCGGGGCCTCGCGCAGGTCGACGAGTCGATCATCGCGCTGCAGACCCTGCTGAAGAAGCTGCCCGGGATCTAGGGCCGCTGCTGCCGGAGCTCCACGCCGAGCAGCTGCTCCAGGCGCGGCAGCGTGTCCTCGGCGCCGCGGTGCAGCACCGCCGTCATGCCCACCGCCTCGGCGCCCTCGCAGTTCTCACGCAGGTCGTCGACGAACACGCACTCGGGCGGCTCGAGTCCGATCCGTTCGCAGCCGAGCAGGTAGATGCCGCGCTGGGGCTTGTGCATCCCCACCTCGGCCGAGATGACCACGCCGTCGAACAGGTCGGGGAAGGTCGAGCGGTCGTAGCGGTCGACGCCCATCGAGTTGGAGATGAGCCCGGTGCGGATGCCGTGGGCGCGGGCGCGCCGCAGCGCCGCGAGCATCGCGGTGTCCTCGTGCAGGTGGCTGAACATGCGGTCGATCAGCCCGTCGTGGCGCTCGGTCGGCAGGCCGATCAGCCCACCCAGCCGCTGGCCGAACTCCTCCTCCGAGAGCTCGCCGGTCTCGAGCGCCCGTACGCCTCCCAACACTTCGGGACTTTCGCGAAAGGCCCGGCGGATCGTGTCGGGGGCGAGCCCCTCGTCCTCGCAGAACTCGCTGAACGCATCGAAGACGTTGCTGGTGAGCACGCCGCCGTAGTCGACCAGCAGGCCCCTCATCCCGCGTGGGCGACCTCGCGGGCCTTCTCGGCGAGTGCCGGCACGCCCTCGTCGAACAGCGCGAGGTACTGGTCGTCGGAGGCGCCCATCGAGAAGCGCTTGTAGTTGCCCTCCATGAACACCGCGGCCTTCCACAGAGCGAGCGCCTGGTACCAGTTGAGCGCCGACATCGAGCGGCCGCTGCGCTCCTCGTAGCGAGCGATCAGCTCCTCGCGGGTGACGAACCCTTCGCGGCGGGTGGCCAGGCTGAGGCTGCCGAGGCCGATGCCCTCGGGGTCCCCGGCCTGAGCCCAGGTGACCGTGAAGTAGCCGAGGTCCGCCAGCGGGTCCCCGATCGTGGACAACTCCCAGTCGAAGATCGCGACGACCCGCGCGGGCGCGTCCTCGGCCACCATCACGTTGCCGAGCCGGTAGTCGCCGTGCACGATGGTGGACGCGGGCGAGTCGGGCAGGTTCGCCGCCAGCCAGTCGCGCACCTCCTCCACCACGGGCAGCTCACGCGTCTTGTTGTGCTCCCATAGTCCGCTGAAGCGACGCACCTGGCGCTCGAGGTAGCCGGTGGGCTTGCCGTAGCCCTCGAGCCCGCAGGCACGCCAGTCCACGGCGTGGATCTCCACCAAGCGGTCGACCAGCTCGTCGCAGAGGCGCCCGCGCTCGGCCGGGTTGTCGAGCGGCTCCGGCATGTCGGAGGTGATCACCGAGCCCAGCACCTCCTCCATCACGTAGAAGGGCACGCCCAGCACCGAGTCGTCTTCGCAGCTGGCGAGCACCACGGGCACCCGCACCGGAGTCGGCTCGAGAGCCCGCAGCAGGCGGGCCTCGCGCAGCACGTCGTGGGCGGACGGCGGCAGCGGCGGGCGCGGGGGCCGCCGCAGCACCACGCGTGCGTTCTCGCGACGGACCAGGAAGGTGACGTTCGAGTGCCCCTCGCCGATGCGCTCGACCTCGGCGCGACCCCAGCCGATGCCCTGCTGGTCGAGGTAGGCCTCGAGCGGCTCGCGCACCACGAGTGGAGGAAGCTCCAGCGCCGCCGCGTCGCGCGGCGTGTCGACCACATCGGGCGAGGCCATTGCGCGCTGATCCTAGTTCGGGCGGCCACAGCGGCGCATCGAACCGCAGTCGGCCGTGTTTAGAGTGCCGCCCATGCGTCCTCACCGGCTCCTGCTTCCGTTCGCCCTGCTCGCCCCGCTCGCGCTGGCCTCTCCGGCCGTCGCGGCCGATCAGGCCATCGACGTGACCTCCGACTTCACGTTCGCCCCGGACGAGGTGGATCTCGACGTGGGCGACACGGTGACCTGGAGCTTCTCGGACCCCGGTCACACGACCAAGAGCAACTCCGGGCAGGCCGAGTCCTGGAACTCTGGTCCCGAGCTGGCAACGCTGGGCGAGACCTACACGCACACCTTCAACCAGCCCGGCCGCTTCTCCTACTACTGCGAACCGCACAAGAGCTTCATGAAGGGCGCCGTCGTGGTGGGCACCGACAAGTACCGCAAGTCCCAGACGAAGTTCAAGCAGGTGCGCCGCGCCGGGAAGGTCACGTTCAGCTTCAAGCTGGTGGAGGCCGCGAAGGTTGTGGCCTCGCTCAAGGGGCCGAACAAGAAGAAGGCCACCAGCAAGCGGCTCAAGCCCGGACGCCACTCGCTCGCGGTACGGGGGTTGAAGGACGGCCGCTACAAGGGCACCGTGAGCTTCACGGACGACTTCGGCAAGGTGTCGAAGGTCAGGGTCTCCGTCAAGGTTTCCTGACCCTGATCCCGCTTACAGCGACGGCCGAGGCACACCCTCGGCTGTGAAACCCTGGACGCGTGCTTCGCGTCCTGCGCCATCGCGACTTCGGGCTGCTCTGGCTGGGCCAGGCGGTGTCGCTCATCGGCGACGGCATCTACCTGGTCGCGATCGCCTGGCTCGTGCTCGACCTCTCCAACGAGCCGAGTGCCCTGGCCCTCGTCGGCCTGGCCTGGACCTTCCCGCAGGTGGCCGCGCTGCTCCTGGCCGGCGTGCTCAGCGACCGCTTCGAGCGGCGGCGGCTGCTCGTGATCGCCGACCTCATGCGCTGCGCGGCGATCGCGACGATCGCCGTGCTCACGCTCACCGACGTGATCGAGCTCTGGCACGTGATCGTGCTCGTGGTGTTCTACGGGTTTGGCGATGCGCTCTTCCAGCCCGCGTTCTCGGCGATCGTGCCGGACGTGGTCCCGCGCGAGGAGCTGCTGCAGGCCAACGCCGTACGCGAGCTGATGGAGCCGCTCGGCCTGCGCTTCGCCGGGCCGGCACTGGGAGGGCTCCTGATCGCGGTGGTTGGGGTCGGCACCGCGTTCGTGGTCGATGCGGCCACGTTCACCGCCTCGGCGGTGGCGGTCTCGCTGATGTCGCGCCAGCCGCCGGTGCGCGAGGAGCACGGCTCGATCCGGCGTGACCTGGCCGAGGCCTTCGCCTACGTGCGCGCTCACGCCTGGCTGTGGGGGACGCTCGCCGGGGCGGCCGTATTCCTGCTCCTCACCTACGGGCCGATGGAGGTGCTGCTGCCCTACATCATCAAGAACGAGCTGGACGGCGGCGCCGCCACCTATGGCACGGTGCTGGCGGCCGGAGGACTCGGCTCGATCGCTGCCGCCCTGATCGTCAGCCGCACCGGATTCCCGCGCAAGCACGTCACGTTCATGTGGTCCGCCTGGGGGGTGGGCGTGAGCTTCGAGATCGGGCTCGCCTTCGCCGGGGCGCCCTGGCAGATGTGCGTCCTGGCCTTCTTCGCCTTCGGCCTCTCCACCACCGGGATGCTCGTCTGGGCCCAGCTGATGTACACGCTGGTGCCGCAGGAGATGCTCGGCCGGGTCTCGAGCCTCGACTGGTTCGTGTCGATCGGGCTCACGCCGCTGTCCTTCGCGCTCACCGGCCCGGTGGCCGCCTGGCTGGGGGCCCGCACCACGCTGGCGGGGGCCGGCGTGCTCGGGTTCCTCACCATCGGGTTCCTCTTCATACCCGGCGTGCGCGACCCCGAGCGACAGCCGCGCGCGGCCGAGGTCTAGCCCATCTCGTCGACGTGGCGCACGTTGGCGAGGTCGCCGGCTTCGTCGCTGGGCTGTCCGGCGAACCAGCCGTCGAGGATCTCGGCGAGCAGCGCCTCGGTCGTCGTCCGCAGGGAGAGGGCCAGCACGTTCGCGTCGTTCCAGCGGCGGGCGCCGCGGGCCGTCTCGGCGTCGGCGCAGAGGGCGGCGCGGATGCCCGGCACCTTGTTCGCCGCGATCGAGGCGCCCGTGCCGGTCCAGCAGCACACGATGCCCTGGTCGGCGCGTCCCTCCGCCACGTCGCGGGCCGCGGCCTCGCTGGCCCAGGCCCAGTCGTCGCGCTCCTCGTCGCTGAGCGCGCCGTGCACGACCGCCTCGTGCCCGCGGCTGCGCAGCTCGGCGGCCACGGCCTCGGCCACGCCGGTGCGCTCGTCGGCAGCCACCGCGAAAACCATGGGACGCAGCGTAGCCTTGGATGTGCATGCCCGAGTTGCCCGAAGTGGAGATCACCGCCCGCCGCCTCACGCGCGGGATAGCCGGTGTGCGCGTCGAGTCGGCGCTGGCACCCGGCCTCAACGCGCTCAAGACCTTCGATCCGCCGCTGGACGAGCTGGTGGGACGCGAGCTGGACGGCGTCCGGCGAATCGGCAAGATGCTGGCGGTGGAGGCGGGCGACTTGACCCTGCTCATCCACCTCATGTCCGCCGGCAGGCTGCAGCTCTTCGACTCCCGCGCCTCGTTGCGCGACCGTGCCTCGCGCGTGCTCGTCCGCCTCGAGGACGGACGCGAGCTGCGACTGCGCGAGTTCGGCACCAAGCAGCGAGCCTGGGCCAAGCTGCTGCATGACGGCGACGTGGCGGCCGACCCCGCAGTGGACGGGCTCGGCCCGGACGCGCTGCCGGCGCCGCCGCCCGGCGAGTTCGCCTCGCTGCTCGACCAGCCGCGCCACCTGCACCCGCTGCTGCGCGACCAGCGCACCATTGCGGGCATCGGCCGCTCCTGGGTCGACGAGCTGCTCTGGACCGCTCGCCTCTCCCCCTTCCAGAAGGGCTCGGACCTCGACTCGGACGAGCTCGACGCCCTGCGCGAGGCCTGCGACGACGTTCTGGGCGCCGCCATCTCCCACTACGAGGAGGTGATCGGCGACAGCGTGCCGGACAAGCTGCCGATGCCGCTCCAGGTACACCGCCGGGCCGGCGAGGACTGCCCGCGGTGCGGCACGCGCATCGAGGCGATCCACTTCAAGGACTACGTGATGTGCTACTGCCCGGAGGAGCAGACCGACGGACGGGTGCTCAAGGACCGGCGGCTCTCGCGGCTGCTCAAGTAGGAGGGATTCCCATTAACGAAGGCGACAGCGCACCGGACTTCGAGCTGCCCGACCAGGACGGGGAGACCGTCAGGCTGTCCGATCTGCGCGGGCAGCGCGTGGTTGTTTACTTCTATCCCAAGGCCGACACCCCGGGCTGCACCACGCAGGCCTGCGGGGTCCGCGACCACCTACCCGCCTACGAGGGCGCCGGTGCCGTGGTGATGGGGATCTCGCCCGACCCGGTGAAGAAGGTCAAGAGCTTCCACGACAAGCAGGGGCTCAACTTCACCCTGCTCGCCGACGAGGACCACGCGGTGGCCGAGACCTACGGCGTGTGGGTGGAGAAGTCGATGTACGGCCGCACCTATTGGGGTAACGAGCGGACCACGTTCGTGATCGACGGCGACGGGGTGATTCGTCAGGTTCTGCGCAAGGTCAAGCCCAAGGAGCACGACGAGCGCGTGCTGGAGGCCCTCAGCCGACCGTGAGGGTGCCCTCCATGCCCGCATCCTTGTGGCCGTCCACGGGGCAGTAGTACTCGTACTTGCCGGCCTTCAGGTCGACCGTCACCTGCGACACGCCGCCCTTGGTCACGGTGTCGCCCTCGGCCTCCACGCCCTTTCCCTCCACCTCGATCGCGTGGGGGACGCTCGAGGGGTTGTCGAGCACGATCTTCGTCTTCCCGGGCCCCGACTTCAGCGTGGTCTTGTCGAACTTGAGCGCGCCGGAGGGATTGGCCGTGAGCTTGAGAGTGGCGCCGGCCCCGCCGCCGCCGCTCGAGGCTTCCTTCTCGGTCTTGTCGCCGCCGTAGGCGCTCCCGCCCCCGCCGCCGGAGCTCGCGGAGTCGCTGCTGTCGTCATCGTCCCCTCCGCAGCCCACGACGAGTAGGGCGCAGGCCGCGAACAGGGCCGCCAGGTATTTGCTGCGTGAGCGCATCGAGTCCTCCATTGACGTGTGCGGCGGTGTACGCGCCCCGCGCGAGCCCGGTTCAGTACACGAGCTTGCCCTGCAGCACGCTCACGCCGCGCTCCCCTTCGGGAGCGTTCGCTGCCCGGCGGGTGATCACGATCCGGTGGTAGTCCCCGGGCCGGACCGCCGCCGTGAGGCTGGCGGCGGCACTCCCGTCGCGGGCGGCCTTGAAGGTGCCGCCGCTGACCCAGCGGCCGTCCGTGGCGATGCACCACAGCTCGTAGACCGCGCCACGACCTTGGAGACGTCGGGCCTCCAGCTGCACGGCCGTGCCGGCCGGCGTGGCGCTGACCCGGGCGCTGCCCGCGGCCGTCCCGCCGCCCTCGAGCCGGGCGCGCGCATAGGCGCTCTCGTCGTCGCCGCCCAGCGCCAGCACCAAGGCCAGCGTTACCAGCACCAGCGCGACCAGCGCGGCCGCCGCGGCCAGGATCCGCCGGCGAACAGGGCTGTGCAGCGGGCGCACCGATGCCGCCCTGCGCTCGCGCACGTAGCGGTCGAGCACGAGCTCCTCGAGCTCGGGGGACAGCTCGGGCGGAGGCACGTCGGCCGGCTCGACGCGATCGAGGAGCGCAGGCAGGCCGATCAGCTCGCGCTCCTCGCGAGCACAGCGGGGACAGGACTCGATGTGGAGGCGCATCTCGGCCATCTCCGCCGGCTCGAGCGCCCCGAGCACGTAGCCGCCGAGCAGCTCTCCGTGGGTCTGGCAGCCGCTCACCGCTCGACCTCCATCTCGTCCAGGATGAGCCGCAGGCTACGCAGCGCGTAGTACACGCGGCTCTTGACGGTCCCGAGCGGAACGCCGGACTGCTCGGCTATCTCGCGCAGGCTCAGGCCGCCCCAGTGCGCGAGCCGGATCACCTGGCGATGCTCGGCGGAGAGGCGTGCCAGCGCCGCCGCCACCTGCCAGCGCAGCACGGCGCCCTCGAGCTCGCGGTCGAGCTCCCACGCCTCCTCCTCCACCTGCTCGGCCACGCTCACGGGACGGACGGCCGCGCGGCGGCGGGCGTCGACGATGCGGTTGCGGGCGATCGCGTAGAGCCAGGTGCGCACGCTCGCGCGGCTGCGGTCGTACTCGCCCGCGTGACGCCAGAGCCGCGCGAACACGTCCTGGACGACCTCCTCGGCGAGCTCGCGGTCGCCGAGTGCGTTGCAGGCGAAGCCGAACAGCTCGCCGGCGTAGCGCCGGTAGAGCTCGCGCAGCTCATCCCCGCTGCGATCACGCGGCAGGCGCTCCACGAGGTTGGCGTCGCTGGAGGCCATGGTCCCGTTATACGCGCTCGGGCCCGGCGCGGTTCGGTTACGAGCGCCGGAGCAGCACGAGAGCGAAGCCGAGGGTGGTGCGGCCTTCGGGGAGCATCAACCGCGCGCGGGCCCGGTCGGCCCGCTCGCGCAGCACGACCCCGGGGCCAGGGCGAGCAGATCGATCGCCTCGTCGGTCGCCGCGTCCGACATCGAGTTCATCAGCGCCAGGGCCCGTGGGCTATGCGTGACGCGGCGGCGTCGTCCATCGCCGCAACGTACCGTTGTGCCCGTGCCCGCTGCGACCCTCGGCGATTCCTTCCAGTCGTTCTTCGACGCGGTCGACGAGTTCATCTCGAGCCTCGCCTCGGTGCGGCTGGTGCCGCTGCTGCTCGCGCTCCTGCTGTTCACCGCCTACCTGACGCTGCGGGCGCGCGCGAGCTTCAACATCCTGCGGGCCGCCTACCCGACCGAGCAGTTCCGGTTCCTCTCGATCTGGGGTGCCTACTTCGCCGGCTATGGCTTCAACGCGGTGATTCCCGCCCGCGGCGGCGACGTGGTACGCCTCTTCCTCACCAAGACCGCCATTCCACGCTCGAGCTATCCCGCGGTGGCGGCAAGCTTCTTCGTCGAGCTGGGCTTCGACGTGGCGATGGGCTCGCTGATCCTGCTGTTCGCGTTCAGCCAGGGGGTCTTCCCCAAGCCGCCCGACTTCGCCAAGCTCAACGCCTTCGACCTCTCCTATCTGGCCCAGCGGCCGCAGTTCACGCTGTTCCTGCTCACGGCGTTCGCCGTGGCCGGGCTGCTCGCTTTCGCGCTGCTGAGCGCGCGTGTGAAGGCCTTCTGGGAGCGCATCCGCCAGGGGTTGACGATCCTCCAGGACCGGCGCCGCTACTTCCGCGAGGTGTTCGCGGTGCAGTTCGCCGGCTGGTGCTTTCGCTTCGCGGCCTTCTGGATGCTGCTCGACGCGTTCCGGGTCGGCGGCTCGGTCAAGAACGTGCTGCTGGTGCTCGGCGTGAACGCGGTGTCGGCCGCCGTGCCCTTCACCCCACAGGGCGCCGGTGTCCAACAGGCGCTCCTGGCCAAGGTCTTTGCCGGCACGGCCGCCGGCTCGGTGGTGGCCGCCTACTCGGTGGGCCAGCAGATCGCGATCGGAGTCGTTGACCTTCGGCATCGGCTTCGCTGCGCTCTTCTTCATCTTCCGCATCCGCAGCTTCAAGGAGGTGATCGCGCGCGGCCGCGAGGACCGCGCGACGGAGGGCGCCGTTCCGTCCGCGGACGAAGAGGAGGCGGAGCCTAGGTTCCGAAGCCCTCGCGAGCCTCGCGCACCAGGATGACGGCCTCTGGGAACATGAGGCGCATCGCCTGAAGCAGGTCCTGCGACTGCTGCTCGGCGTTGCCCTGCAGGTTCATCCGCGCGAGGCCGGCGACAGTCATGTCGACGGCCAGCTTGATGGCGTTGTCGGCCCAGGCCACCTTCTGCGCTCCCTGCATCTGCGAGGCGAACTCCTCCATGCGCTTGCGCAGCTCGTCAGGGTCGCCGAAGAGGCCGCCGAAAGGATCTTCAGAGGACATGCTCCAAGGGTAGGGACTCGCCTCGGTCCCATGCCACGCCGTGCTCGGAGAGGTGATCGAGGAAGTCGCGGGGCTCGAACGCCTCGGCGGGTGCGAGCGTGCCCGCCCGGTCGAAGCCCGGGTCGCGCAGCAGGTCGGCCGCGTGCACCAGGATCGTCGCCGTGATCCCGTACACGTCGCGCCCGTGCACCACGGCCCGGCCGCGGGAGCCGTCCTCGCCGTGGGCGTCGGCGACGATCGTCCACTCGGCGGCGCGGCGGGCGGACTCCGAGGGTCCTTCGGGAAGGGCGCCCACGGCGCGCTGGAGCAGACCGCGCAGCGGCGTGCGCAGCGACAGCCCGAGCGCGGGCTGCAGGTACGGCATCAGCGCCGCGGCCGCGGGATGCGGCGCCGCCGTGCTCGTGGTGAGCAGCGAGACGAGACGGCGGGTCTGCGTGTGCCGCGGCACCGTGATCGCCTCGCCCGACGGATAGCGCGACACGGCCTGGCGCCCGATCGGCTCGGGAAAGTCGAAGTGGGCTCGATACACGCCGGAGGGCGCGGGCCCGAGCCGGCCGTCCTCGTAGGCCAGGTCGCCGCCCTTCATCATCTCGAGCGCCGAGCGCAGGGTCCCGCGGGTCATGCCGAAGCCCTCGATGGCATAGGCGAGCACGAGCTCGCGCAACGGCTCATGGTCGTCGGCGGCGATCCGGGCGATCAGATCGCCCGGGAGGAAGTCGAAGCCCAGCGCGGGCAGGAGCGCCACACCGGCCCGCTCGGCGGCGGCGCCGTGGCGGTCGAACATCATCGCGATGAAGGGCTGCTCGCCGGTGGAGTCCACGTAGTGGGTGCCGGTGTCGATGGCGGCCCGGGCCACGGCATCGCCCGCCAGGGTGAACGGTCCGGCGCAGTTGATCACCACGCTCGCCTCGGCGAGCAGCTCGCGCAGCCCGTGCTCGTCCTCCAGACCCACCGCGCGGACCGGCGCGGACTGCTCCTCACCCAGCCGGGAGAGCTTGACGGGGTCGCGGCCGCTCAGCACGCAGGGCACGCCGCGCCGGGCGAGCTCCTGCGCCACCAGCCGGCCGGTGTAGCCGGTGGCTCCGTAGAGGACGACCGTCATTCGCCGGGACGATACAGTCGCGCCGTGCACATCTCCGAGGTGATGACCGAGGGTGTGGTGACGGTCGAGACGGCGGACAGCCTGCAGCGGGTCGGCGAGCTGATGCGCGACCGGAACGTGGGCTCCGTGGTGGTCTGCGAGAGCGGCCGGCCCGTGGGCGTCATCACCGATCGCGACCTGGCACTGGTGGTGGTGGCCGACGAGGTCGAGTCGGTCGAGCGCGCGGGCGACCACGCCTCGCGCCCGCTCGTGACCGGTCAGGTCCAGATGGACATCGAAGAGGCGGTGGCCCTGATGATCCAGCACCGCATCCGGCGCCTGCCCGTGACGAGCGACGAGGAGCTCGTAGGGATAGTGACCATCGACGATCTGGCCGTCCGGGCGGGCGATCTGCACCTGGCGCAGCAGATAACCGCCGAGGTGGCCAAGGCAGCGTTGCCCGAGTTCTACTTCCACCAGCGCGGGGGCTGACCCGAGATGGCGAGGCTCACTCCAGGCCAGCTCCGAACCCGCCGGCGGATAGAGGGCGTGATCCGCCTCATGTCGCCCGCCCTCGACGTGGTCCTGGCCGTGGGCGATCGCGTGTCGCGCATCGTCGAGCCCGAGGACAGCGACTACTACCCGCCGCGCGTGTCGCGGCGCAGCGAGCCTCCCGCCCGGCCCACTCCGTGAACAAGGAAGAGCAGCTTCAGTGGCAGGCGAGCTTCGCCATCCCCGCGGCCGTGGCCGCGTTCGTGGCCCTGATCGCTCAGATCGGCACACTCGTCCTGGTGGCCAGCGGCCTGGAGGACCGGGCCAACATCGAGGCGCTCCCGGACCGCTACCTCTCGATCGACCAGAACCCGGGTCTGTTCGTTGCCACCGGGGTGGTGCAGGCCATCGGGGCGCTCGCGCTCGGCGTCGTCTTCTACTACCTGTTCCGGCTGATCCGTGCCCGCGGCGGTGCCGTGCCCAGCTGGTTTCTCTACCTGGTGCTCGCCGGTCCGATCCTGTACGCCATCGGCTCGGTCGTGGGCGCGGTGGACAGCGTCGACAAGGGCCACGAGTTCGCCGCGCAGGACGTGATCAGAGGGGAAAGGGGCGACAACGTGGCCTCCGACATCTCCGACGACACCAGCCCCGCCGTCTACGCCCCGACCTTCGCGGGCACGGTCGGCGTGGCCTTCCTGTTCGTGATGCTCCCTCTGCGCGCCCGGGCCGTCGGCCTGCTGAGTCCGTTCATGGCCATCCTGGGAGTGATCTGCGGAGCCCTGCTCGTGCTTCCGCTCGTGCCCTCGCCGATCCTGACGGCGTTCTGGCTGGGCGCCCTCGGCCTGGTGTTCCTCGACCGATGGCCCGGGGGGCGTGGCCCGTCGTGGGAGAGCGGGGAGCCCGAGCCCTGGCCCTCACAGGCCAAGCGCCGTGGGCTCATGCAGCGCGGCGACGACACGCCGGAGGAGGACGAGTCCGGAGTGGCCACGGCCGAGTCGAACGGGTCGGGGGGCGAGCCGGAGCCCGAGCCGGATCGCCCGGCGTCGCGTAAGCGGCGCCGCAGGGACTGAGCCGCTCGCAGGCCGGGTGGGCGCCGCGGCGTCCCTTCGCGAACGACGGCAATGAAAGGGGCTGCGACTGGGACGGCGAGAAGGCTTGGTCCGCGAGCGAAACCAGGGTGTATGACGCCTAAGCCGACTATACGACCGGAAAGGCGTCAAGCACCCGGGATTCGGCTCTTACAGCGCGAGCGGGGCTGGACTAGGCGATCGCCGGCGCGTCGGGCAGGCGCTCGAGCGCGGACTCCATGTCGGCCTCGGAGAACTCCGGATCCTCGAGCTTCCCGGCCAGGTAGGCGTCGTACGCCGACATGTCGAAGTGGCCGTGCCCGCACAGGCCCATGAGGATCACCCGCTCCTCACCCGCCTCGCGGGCGGCCTCGGCCTCGTCGAACACGGCGCGGATCGCGTGCGCGGGCTCGGGCGCCGGCAGGATGGCCTCGCTGCGGGCAAAGCGGACAGCCGCCTCGAAGGTCTCGTTCTGGCGATAGGCGCGAGCCTCCACCAGGCCGTGCTTGACCAGCCCGCTGACCATGGGGGAGTCGCCGTGGTAGCGCAGCCCGCCCGCGTGGACCGGTGGCGGCACGAAGTCGTGCCCGAGCGTGTACATCGGCATCAGCGGCGTCAGGCCGACGGTATCGCCGAAGTCGTAGCGGTACGCGCCGCGCGTGAGCGTGGGGCAGGCGGCGGGCTCGGCGGCGACGAAGCGGGTCGTGGCCTCGCCGCGCAGCACGCGGCGCAGGAACGGGAACGCGAGGCCGGCGAAATTCGAGCCGCCGCCCACGCAGCCCACCACCACGTCGGGCTCCTCGCCCGCCAGCTCCAGCTGCGCGATGGCCTCCTGGCCGATCACAGTCTGGTGCAGGCACACGTGGTTGAGCACGGAGCCCAGCGCGTAATTGCTGTCCGGGCTCTGGGCGGCCACCTCCACGGCCTCGGAGATGGCGATGCCCAGCGAGCCCGTCGGGTGGGCGGACTGTGAGCGGCCGGCCTCGGTGGTGTCGCTGGGTGAGCGGATCACCTGGGCGCCCCAGCTCTCCATCATCGCCCGGCGATAGGGCTTCTGGTCGTAGCTGGCGCCCACCATGTAGACCACGCAGCCGAGGCCGAACAGCGAGCAGGCCATCGCCAGGGCCGAGCCCCATTGGCCGGCGCCGGTCTCCGTGACGAGGCCCTCGATGCCCGCCTCCTTGTTGGCGTAGGCCTGCGCGACCGCGCTGTTGGGCTTGTGCGAGCCGGCCGGCGAGACGCCCTCGTACTTGTAGTAGATGTGCGCCGGTGTATCGAGCGCGGCCTCGAGGCGGCGCGCGCGGTACAGCGGAGTCGGGCGCCACAGCCTGTAGGCGTCGCGCACGGGCTTGGGAATCTCGACCTCGGGCTCGGCCGACACCTCCTGTCCGATCAGCTCCATCGGGAAGATCGGCGTGAGGTCGTCCGGCCCCGCGGGCTCCTTGGTGCCCGGGTGCAGCGGCGGAAGCGGATCGCCCGGCAGATCGGGGAGGAGGTTGACCCAGTGGGTGGGGATGCTGTCCTCGGCGAGGGTGAACTTGATCTGGTCGGTCACCGGGCGATCCTAACCCGCTGAGCGTGGAATTTTCGGCCACGCCGGCCGGTCATGACAGCGAGGTGATGAATCCATGATCAGCAATCAAGAACCAGTGGTGGTGGTCGGCGCGGGCACATCCGGGCTGGCCTCGGCGGCCGAGCTCGGACGAGCGGGGATCAAGACCGTGGTGCTCGAGGAGGCCGAGCAGGTGGGCTCGTCGTGGCGCAAGCGCTACGACCGCCTGCGGCTCAACTCTCCGCGTCCTTTCTCCAAGCTGCCGAAGGGGCGTTACCCCAGGAAGACAGGCATCTTCCCGTCGCGCGACGAGATGGTTCGCTACCTGGAGGACTACTCACGCAAGAAGGAGCTCGACGTGCGCTTCGGCACCCGCCTCGAGCGTGTCGACCGCAACGGCCACGGCTGGGTGCTGCACACCTCGAGCGGGGACATGAATGCCCGCCAGGTGATCGTCGCGAGCGGCCACGAGCGCCGGCCGTTCATGCCGGATTGGCCCGGCAGGGACGACTTCCGCGGCCGGCTGATCCACTCCGCCGACTACCGCAACCCCGAGCCCTTCCGCGGCGAGGACGTGCTCGTAGTCGGGCCCGGCTGTTCGGGTGCCGAGATCGCCTTCGACATCATGGAAGGGGGAGCGCGTCGCGTCCGGCTCGCCGTCCGCACGCCTCCGAACATCCTCATCCGGAACCCGGTGGGGCCGCTGATGGCCCGCATGATGATGAAGCTCCCGACCAAGGTGGCCGACGGCGTGTTGGGGCGTGTTCGGCGCCTCGAGCTGGGCGACCTTAGCCCGTACGGGCTGCCCGTTCCCGAGGAGGGAGTGTTCTCCCGCCTCGAGCGACTCGGCGTGGCGCCGATGATCGTCGACAAGGTGGTGATCGAGGCGATCAAGGAGGGCCGCATCGAGATCGTGTCCGCGGTCGAAGCCGTGGACGAGAAGGGCGTCCTGCTCGCCGGGGGCGACCGGATCCAGCCCGACTCGGTGGTCGCTGCCACCGGCTACCGCTCGGGACTCGAGCCGATGGTGGGCCATCTCGGGGTCCTCAACGAGGGCGGCGCGCCACGGGTGGCCGAGCACGAGGTGGCGCCCGGCCTGCGCTTCGTCGGCTACGTGCCCTTCCCGGGCATGATCGCCTACTCCGCCGGCGAGGCACGGCGAGTGGCCAAGTCGATCGCGCGCGCGGGCGCCTAGACCGCCCCCGCCGCCGCCGCGATCTCGGCGTACGCGGCGGCCGGGTCGTCGCTGCCGTAGATCGACGAGCCGGCCACGAACAGCGTCGCGCCGGCGTCTGCGGTGGCCGCGGCGGTGGCGGCGTCGATTCCGCCGTCCACCTCGATCGGCATGTCGGGCCCGAGCAGCTCGCGCAGCCGCGCCACCTTGGCGGTGGAGCTCTCGATGTAGGGCTGGCCGCCCCAGCCGGGGTTGACCGTCATGCAGAGCACGTGGTCGAACATCTCCGCCAGCCCGGCCACGGCCTCCGGCGGCGTGGCCGGGTTGAGCGCCAGGGCGGGATGAAGGCCGGCGTCACGCACCGCCTTGAGCGCGTAGTGCACATGCGGCGTGGCCTCCCAGTGCACGATCAGCGTGTCCGCACCCGCGGCGGCGAACTCCTCCACGCGGCGCTCGGGGCGCTCGACCATCAGATGCACGTCGAGCACCCCGCCACGCTCGTGGACGAGATCGCGCAGCGCCTTCACGATCAGGGCGCCGATCGAGATCGGGGGCACGAAGTGACCGTCCATCACGTCCACGTGGATCACCCGCGCGCCCGCGTCCATCACCAGCTCGACCTGCGCTCCCAGGCGGGCGAAGTCGGCCGAGAGGATCGACGGAGCCACGCGCCGGTCTTCCATGAGGTCGTGAGCCATACCGAGTGCCGACCCTACAAAAGCGGCGGGGGTCCGGTTTCCCGGACCCCCAACCGATTCCACTGGATTCGATCCGCGAGGACCTACGGGGTGCTGCCTTCGTCCTCGTCCTCGCTCGGGCTTTCCGTGCGGTTCTCGTCGCTGTCGTCCACCTGGTTGAGCGACAGGACGTCGCTCTGGCGGCGGATCTCGCAGTTGGGAGCCACCTGATCGAACTGATCGGTGATCACCAGGTCGCGGCCCCCTCCGCAGTTGACCACGTCGACCTCGCCGTCACGCACCCGGATCCGGTCGCGGCCCTCGCCGCCCCAGATCTCGTCGCCCTCGGTGTCGCCGATCGCGGTCACGTCGTAGCGGGACAGCGCCCACAGGTAGTCCGCGCCGTCGCCGCCGTAGCTCTTGTCACGGCCGCGGTTGGCGAAGATCTTGTCTGCGCCGCCGCCGCCGGACTGCACGTCGTCGCCCTGGCCGCCGGACATGAAGTCCCGGCCCGCCCCTCCGCTCGAGATGTCGTTGCCGAGGCCGCCGTGCAGGCGCTCGCAACGGAAACGCCGGAACGAGAAGCCCTGGCCTCCCGCAAGTACGTCGTTGCCCGGCCCGGCAAAGATGCGATCGCAGCCGTGCCCGCCGTTCAACTTGTCGTCGCCCGCGTTGCCGGTGATCAGGTCGAAGCCCGATCCGCCGGTGACGGTGTCGTTGCCCGGGTTGCCGTGCAGCTCGTCGCCGCGCCGGCCGGGCTCGCCGCCGCCGCCCTTGATCGTGTCGTCCCCCTCGCCGCCACGCGCGAAGTCGTGGCCGGCTCCGGCGTCGACCGAGTCGTTGCCGTCACCGGCTATGACGAAGTCGCGCCCGCCAAGGGAGTTGACGGTGTCGTCGCCGCCCTTGGCGCGAATCAGATCGCCGCGGGGGGTGCCGTTCAGTGTGTTGGGACCATCGTCTCCAACGATCGTGGCCGCCATCGCGACCGTGGCCAGGAGCAGGGAAAAAGCCGCTCCAACCAGCAGGGCCACCCAGACCCTGTTGCTACGCTGCCTCATGGGGCATCCTCCTTGTGGTGGTGGGTGCCCCGCTAACCGTTCTGGGGAGAAGAAGTTTCGGTTGGGCCAAGCGTCCGGCTTGGCCGGATGCGCAGGATCGGTTTCAGCTGTGAGCGGCCTGTCTGGCGTGGGTGCGGATCTCGGACAGGATCCGCTCTAGCCGAGGCTCGGTGTCGCTGTCGACGAAGGTCATCGCGGCGGCCACGGCGGGGTGCACCCGCGCGATCTCCTCGTGAAGCGCATGGGCCACGGCGCGGTAGGCGGGATGGCCCTCACGCCCGGAGCGCAGCTCGATGAGGTGCATCGCCTCGCGCGCGTTCAGGTCGAGCACGTAGCGCAGCCGGTAGCCGAGGCAGAGCGCGTACGGCGCCAGCTCCGGCCGGCCGAGCTCGACGATCCGGGCGTGCTCGGCCTGTGAGCGCTCCAGCCCCGCCCGGTATGCGTCCCCCACTCCGGCCTGCTCGAGCTCGTCGGGCACTCCGGCGCCCAGGTCGGGCCCGAGAGTCTGCCACTGGACGGTGAGCATTCGGTGGCGCTGGAGGTCGCGGAAGGCGCCGTAGTCGGACACGACCTCGAAGCGGTAGCCGATCGCCTCGAGGCCCCGCCCGGGGCGATGGCGGCGGTTGCGCCGCTCACCCACGAGCTCCGCGAGCATCGTCGCGCGTTCGTCGGGGGGCAGGTTGCGCACAGCGGCACGAGCCTCGTCCTCCGAGCACGACGCGGACTCGAACAGGAGCGCGGCCAGCAGCTCCTCCTCGCTTCCGCGCAGCGACAGCAGCCGCACGGCGGGCCCGCTGGCGCCGGCCGCGCGTTCGCGGTCGAGGCCGAGCCGCGCGGCCCAGCGATCGGCCGCCTGCGCCCGCTCCTCCAGGTAGCCGATCCACTCACCGCCGCGCTCGGGTCGGTCGACCCGCGCCACGAAGCTCGGCATCACGGCCTTGAGCTCTGTGAGGATCATCAGGGCGTAGTCGCGCGCTTCCGGCAGCGGCGACGCGAACAGGCGCAGCAGCAGCTGTTCGTAGGCCTGGCCGGTGGCGAAGATCCCCACGTGGGACAGCGAGGCCGCCGGCAGCAGGCCGCGCACGAGGTCGAGCGCCTTGGCGCGGATCGAGCGCCGGTGGGCGGCCTCGGGCTCGCCCTCGGAACGCGGGAAGCGCTCCGCCGCCCAGGCTTCCACCCGCGGGAGGATCTCCGAATAGGTGGAGAACAGGAGGTCCATGGCCTGCTCGTACTCGGGCCCCAGCTCGGGCGAGCGCCAGTAGCGGTAGCCCAGGCCCTCCGCCATCGGGGCGTCATAGGCCATGTAGCGCGTGGACTGCTCGAGGTAGGCCGCCAGCCGCCCGCGCTGAAGCAGCTTGGTCATGACGTTCGAGACCCACTCGCACGCGATGTGCGCGCCGCCGAGCTGGGCCACCGAGTCGTCGCCGTAGCCCAGGAAGATGCGTTCGTAGAGCGCCCGGGCCCGCTCGCCCTCGGCGCCGTCGAACGCCGCCACGGCGGCGCCGGCCGCGTCGTCGGCGAACTCGTCGAGGTACATGCGCCGCAGCGTGCCCTGGTAGCGCGAGTAGCGAGCGAACATCGCGCCCTTGACGGTCTCCGGCAGATTCACCAGAGCGAACACCGGCTGGTCGAGGTTGGTGAAGTGGGGGGCGAGTAGCCGGCGCTCGCCGTCGCTGAAGGTCTCCACCGGGTAGTCCATGGGCCGGGCCACGATAGCGCCGGCGGCGGTCAGGCCAGACGGTGGTCCAGCACGCGCTCGAGCTCCGCCTCGTCGGTGTCGACGGGCACCGCCTTGTCGAGGTGCATGTCGAGACGGCGGCCGTCGATCACGAGCGTGGCCACCTGGTTGTCGAACCACGGCCCGTCGCCCGTGAGCCGCCAGCGGATCCCGGGATCCTTGACCCCGGCCGCTCGCGCCAGGCGCCGCCAAACGGCGTGGAAGGGGCGCGACATCCCCATCCTGATGATCTTCTGCTCGCGGCCGTCCAGTGGGTTGCGGTAGGGCGAGCACACGGCCTGCCACACGGCGCTCTGCACGTCCGTGCCGCGGGGAAAGGCGATCTCGAACAGGTAGGCGTGGTGCACGTCGCCGGACAGGGTCACGATCGAGGCCGGCGCGGGGCCGCGCTCGCCCGCCGCCACCGAGCGCTGCAGCTCGACCATCTTGTGGAACGAGTTCTGGAACGCGCCCCAGTGCTCGAGGTCCATGGACTGGCGTAGCCGCTCCACCGGCCCGGTGAGCGCCGAGCCCCAGGCGCCGCCAACCACGGCCTCGCTCCAGGCCTCGAGCTCCTGCAGCCCGGGGCCCATCAGGAAGGGGAGCGAGGTGGCCAGCAGCAGGTGGTCGAAGCCGCCCGTGGCCTGCTCGGCGATCCAGTCCCATTCCTCGTCGTCGACCATCGCGCGGCGGCCCTCCTCGAGCACGCGTCCGGCGCGAGAGTCGATCACCACTAGCCGCGTGGTCCCGAGGTCGCGGCAGTAGCTCCAGCGGCTCGTGGTCTGCTCGCGGTCGGACCCGGACACGTAGTCGCGCAGGACGGCCGCGCCGTCCTCCGCCTCCTTCACCCGCTTGAACACGGAGTCCTCGCGCAGGACGGCCGGCGAGAGGTTGCCGAGATGCTGGTAGACCCAGTACGACATGAGCGCGCCGATCACGTGCTCCTCCCACCATTCGGTGGCCTCGATCTCCTCGAGCCACGCCGCCGAGGTGTTCCAGTCGTCGTGCACGTCGTGGTCGTCGAAGATCATCGCCGTGGACACGTTCGAGAACAGCCACCGGATGTGGCGCTCGCTCCAGCTCTCCTCGTAGAGCTTCGTGTACTCCTCGTAGTCCAGTGCGCGCTCTCCGGGGGGCTCGTCGATGTCGCGGCGGGTCTCGATGAAGGCCAGCGTGGCCGGCGAGACCTCGTCGGCGTACACCTGATCGCCGATCATCATGATCCCGTCCGGCCACTCGTCGGGTGACTCGGAGGCCATCCGTTGGGCCAGCGTGTGCAGCGCGTCGATCTCGCGCCCGCGGGGATCCTCGTCCTTGCGCAGCGAGTAGGGCGGAATGTGGGGGGCGGCAACACGGCAGGAGCCGAACAGGAGCTGAAGCGGACGCTCCTTGGGGTAGGTCTTGAACGAGCTCGGGGGAAGGTCCGACTCGGGCTCCGGCCACACGCGCTCGCCGTCGAGCAGCACCTCGTACTCGTGCCGGGTGCTCGGCTCCAAGCCGTCGGCACACACGATCGCGTAGTGGTGGCCGCAGACGGTGAAGGTGGGCTCCTTGGTCCCGAGCACCTCCACCTCGCAGGAGGTATCGGTTTCCACCCAGAAAGTGGCGTCTCGTTCGCCCACATGGCGCAGCAGTGGGCCGAGGATCAGTTTCGGCATGACGCGAGCTTTACCCAGTGGACCGCGAACCGCCACCTGACTTCCGCCAATCGTGGTCCCACGGGGGTGTGCACGCGCTACGTTTCCCGCGGTGGAAGGGGAGCTCATCGACGTCGGCCGCTCGATCCACGAAGCCTTTCCGGCTCGCACGCGCAACCCGCTGCGTGCCCTCGACCAGAAGGCGATGGAGCTGGCATCGGGGGACGCCGAGCTGCGGGCCGCGCTGTTTCGGTTCGTCGACGTTACGCCCGCGTGCCGTTCGCTCGACGACCTGGCCCGGCATCTCGCCGACTATCTCGAGGACGTCGACGAGCGCCCGCCGCCGATCGAGGCGGCGATGCGCATGTCGGGCTCGAGGGCGGGCCGCGCCGCGCTGGGCGCCGCGGCGGCCGCCGGAGTGCGCCACATGGCCCACCGCTTCATAGTCGGCGAGACGCCGCGGGCGGCCCTCAAGTCGATCCGCTACCTGTGGGAGCACGGGGCGGCCGTGTCGCTCGACCTCCTGGGCGAGGCCACGGTCACCTCCGCCGAGGCCGACCGCTACGCGGAGCGCTGCATGGACGCGCTCGAGACGCTCGCCGGCGCCGCACCCGGCTGGCCCGAGCGCCCGGTGCTCGAGCACGACTCGCTCGGGACCCTGCCGCGGGTCAACCTGTCGGTGAAGGTGTCGGCGCTCAGCCCGCTGCTGCGTCCCGAGGCGCCCGAGATCGGCCGCGAGGACGCGGCCCGCCGCATGCGCCCGCTGCTCGCGCGCGCACGTGACCTCGGGGCCCACCTGCACATCGACATGGAGTCCGTGGACACCCTCGAGGCCACGATGGGGCTCGTGTTCGAGCTGCTCGACGAACCCGAGCTGCGCGACGGCCCCTCGTCCGGTGTGGTGCTGCAGGCCTACCTGCGCGAGTCGCCGGAGCAGCTCGAGCAGGTGATCGAATGGGCCCGGTCCACGCAGCGCTCCACGCCGCTGGTGGTGCGCCTTGTGAAGGGCGCCTACTGGGACCACGAGGTGGTGGATGCCCGTCAGCACGGCTGGACTCCGCCTGTGTTCGAGGAGAAGTCCGACTCGGACCGCAACTTCGAGCTGCTCACGCGGCGTCTGCTCGAAGGCTGGCCCCACGTGCGCCCGGCGATCGCCTCGCACAACCTCCGCTCCGTGGCGCACGCCATCGCCGTCAATCGTGAGCTGGGCCGGGAGGACGGCGATCTCGAGCTGCAGGTGTTGCGCGGCCTGGGCGACGACCTGGCGGCCGCCCTCTGCGAGCACGACATGCGCGTCCGGATCTACTGCCCCGTGGGCGACATGGTGGCCGGGATGGCCTACCTCGTGCGGCGGCTGCTCGAGAACACCTCGAACGAGTCCTTTCTCTCCGACCAGCAGCGCGGCGTGCCCATCGAGGACCTGCTGGCGGCTCCGTGAGCTTTCGCAACGAGCCGATTCTCGAGCTGCGCCGGGCGCCCGCACGCGAGTCGCTGCTCGAGGCGCTGCGCGAGCTCGATGCCCGCCTGCCGCTCGAGGTGCCGATCCTGATCGGCGGAGACCGCGGCCCGGCGAGCGGGCTCGACTCCACCGACCCCGGTGTGCCGGAGCGCGTGGTGGCCCGGGCCGGGCTGGCGGGAGAGGCCGAGGCGGCGGCCGCGGTTCAAGCGGCCGAGCGCGGCTTTCGCGAGTGGAGCGCCGCACCGGCCGAACAGCGGGCCGAGGTGCTGCGCGGCGCAGCCGCCACGTTGCGTGAGCGACGGCTCGAGCTGGCCGCCCTGCAGGTGCGTGAGTGCGCCAAGCCCTGGGGGGAAGCCGACGCCGACGTGTGCGAGGCGATCGACTTCCTCGAGTACTACGCCGACCAGGCGATCGAGCTGGCGCGCGGGCGTGAGCTGGTGCAGGTGCCGGGTGAGCGCAACACCATGCGCTACCGCCCGCGCGGCGTGGCTGCGGTGATCGCGCCCTGGAACTTCCCGCTCGCCATCCCGTGCGGGATGACCGCGGCGGCGCTGGCCGCCGGCAACGCCGCGGTGCTCAAGCCCGCCGAGCAGTCGCCCGGCAGCGCGGGAGCGCTCGTGGAGGCCCTCCACGGCGCCGGCGTGCCGCCCGACGCTCTCGCGCTCGTCCCGGGTTACGGAGAGGCCGGCGCCGCGCTCGTTCGTGACCCGCGCGTGCACGTGATCGCCTTCACCGGCTCCGGTGTGGTGGGGCTCGAGATCGTGCGGACCGCCGGCGACACGGCCGAGGGCCAGGGCCACATCAAGCGCGTGGTGTCCGAGATGGGCGGCAAGAACTGCGTGATCGTGGACTCGGATGCCGACCTCGACGACGTGGTGCCCGAGCTCGTCCACTCGGCCTTCGGCTTCGCCGGGCAGAAGTGCTCGGCCGCCTCGCGGGCGCTCGTCCACGAGGCCATCGCGGAGACGCTCGTCGAGCGGCTGGCGGGGGCCGTGACGGTGCTGAAGGTGGGCCAGGCCGAGAGCTTCGCCAGCGAGGTGCCCCCGGTGATCGACGAGGAGGCCCAGGAGCGGGTGATGGGCTACCGCGAGCAGGCCGGCTCGAGCATCGCCGCCGAGGCGGAGCCGGTTCCGGGGGAGGGCTGGTTCGTGCCGCCCACCGTGACCTTCGGGCTTCCGGAGGACTCGCCGGTCAACCGCGAGGAGATCTTCGGGCCCCTGCTCTCCGTCACCACGGTGCGCGACGTGGACGAGGCCATCGAGGTCGTGGACTCGCTGCCGCTGGCGCTCACCGGAGGCCTGTTCTCGCGCAGCCCCGCCACGATCGAGCGGGTGGCCGCGCGCTCACCGGTGGGCAACCTGTACGTGAACCGAGGCATCACGGGCGCGATGGTGGGCCGCCAGCCCTTCGGCGGCAACCGCCGCTCGGGGATCGGCTCGAAGGCGGGCGGGCCCGACTATCTGCAGCAATTCGTGGAGCCGCACGTGCTCACCGAGAACACCATGCGCCACGGCATTCCTGTCGAATAGGGCCGATATGCTCGCCGTCGGTGACGGCCCCCACCTTCGATCTTCAGTCCCATTCCCTGCACTCCGACGGCGCGCTGCCGGCGGCCCAGGTGGTGGAGAACGCCGCCGCCGCCGGAGTCCAGCTGCTCGCGCTCTCCGACCACGACACGGTCGACGGAGTGGACGAGGCGCTGGCCGCCGGCGCCGTTCAAGGAGTGCGCGTGGTGCCGGCCACCGAGATCTCGGCCGTCGACGGGCCCTACGAGGACCTGCACGTGCTCGGCTACGGGATCGACCACCGCAGCGCCCTGCTGGGCGAGCGCCTGCTGGACGCCCGCGGGGACCGCGAGCGGCGCGCCGACGCCATGTCCGAACGGCTGCGCGAGCTGGGGTTCGAGATCGATCCGGCGCCCCTCGAGGCCCGTAAGACCGCGGGCAAGCCGGTGGGGCGTCCCCACCTGGCGGCGGCGGTGATCGCTCATCCCGCCAACAGCGAGCGCCTGCGCGAGGAAGGGGTGGACGAGGTCTCCTCGTTCATCCCCGCCTACCTGATCCAGGGTAAGCCCGGGTACGTGGCTCGCACACATCCAACCGTGGAGGAGGCCATCGGCTGGATCCACGACGCCGCCGGAGTCGCGGTCTGGGCGCATCCGTTCTGGGACATCAAGGAGCCGGACGAGGTGCTGGCGGCGATCGACCGCTACCGGGCCGCCGGGCTCGACGGCGTGGAGGCCTTCTACAGCGCGCACGACCGCGAGCAGACGATCCTCGTGGCCGACCGCTGCGCCGAGCTCGGCCTGCTGGCCACCGGCTCGTCCGACTACCACGGTCCCGAGCACCGCCTGTTCAGCCGCTTCCGCGCGTTCGAGCTGCACGAGCGGGAGCCCAACCTCGGCCCGATCACGGCCGGCACGCTGGCCGCGCCCGTCCGCGACGGGACCGGCCTGTGTCTATGGCTCACCGGCCTGTCGGGCTCGGGCAAGTCGACCATCGCCCGCCTGGCCGCCGGCCGTCTGCGCGACCAGGGTCACCGCGTGGAGGTGCTCGACGGCGACGACGTGCGCCAGAACCTCTGCGCCGGCCTGGGCTTCTCGCGCGAGGACCGGGCCGAGAACGTGCGGCGCATCGCCTTCGTGGCCGACCTGCTTTCACGCAACGGCGTGCTCACGTTCGTGGCCGCGGTCTCGCCGTTTCGTGCGGGGCGCGCCGACGCCCGTGGCCGCATGGGCTCGCGTTTCGTCGAGGTCTACGTGCGCGCCTCGGTCGAGGAGTGTGAGCGGCGCGACGTGAAGGGCCTGTACGAGCGCGCCCGCCAGGGAGAGATCAAGGACTTCACCGGCGTCTCCGACCCCTACGAGGAGCCCACGGCGGCGGAGCTCGTGCTCGACACGGACACCGAGAGCGCCGAGGCTTCCGCGGCGCGGCTGGTGGAGCACGTTGAGCGGCTGGCGGCGGGTCAGGAGAACGGGGCGCCGATGAGTTTCACAGCGCCGTCCGGTCTACAGGAGAAATAAGCTGTTCCGGGCGCCCGTCCTGCGCCCAACCTCCGACTCCGGTGCTCACGCCATCGGCTCAAGCGGAGGCAAAGGGGGCTCGTGCCCTCGGGATGCCGGTCGAATGCCCTTCCGGCGGGGCGCTGCGGGCGTGAGTCGCGGGGTCCACGCCTGAGAAGGAGCACGAGATGACCAGGCAGAGATCGTTCAAGCGCCTCGTCCGGGCGAGGATGGAGAAGACGGGCGAGAGCTACACGGCGGCCCGCAGGATGCTGCTGGCGGCCGGGGAGCCGGAGGCGAGCGAGGCGGTGACGCTCCCCACCTCGGACGAGCGGATCACCGACCGGACCGGTCGCGGATGGGAGGAGTGGTTCGACCTCCTCGACGAGTGGGGCGCGCTCGAGCGGCCCCACCGCGAGATCGCACGCTGGGTCGCCGAGCAGCAGGGCATCCATCCGCTGGCGTGGAACGCGCAGGCGGTCACGGCCGGGTACGAGCGCATCCGTGGGCTGCGGGCGCCTGGCGAGGGGGTCAACGGGTTCACCGCTACCGCATCGAGAACGGTGTCGGTCCCGGTCGAGCGGCTCTACGAGGCGTTCGTGGACGAGCCCGTGCGCGCCACCTGGCTGCCCGACGGCGAGCTGCGTGAGCGCACCGCCACGAAGCCGAAGTCGGCCCGCTTCGACTGGGGCGACGGCGAGACCCGCGTCCACGTCGCGTTCTCGGCCAAGGGCGCGGACAAGAGCATGGCCGCCCTCCAGCACGAGCGCCTGGCCGACGCCGAGGAGCGCGAGCGGATGAGGGCGTTCTGGCGAGCGCGCGTCTCGACCCTGAAGGAGGTGCTGGAGCGATGAGCGCCATCACTCACATCGGAACGGTGATAGTTCCCGTCTCCGACCAGGACGCCGCCCTCGACTTCTACGTGGGCACGCTCGGGTTCGAGAAGCGGCTGGACGGCGCCTTCGGAGACGGCGGGCGCTGGATCGAGGTGGCGCCGCCCGAGGGGCAGACCACGATCGCCCTCGTTCTGTCGCCGCAGGCGGGTGCTGCCGGCATGGAGGTGAGCCTCGCCACCGCAGACGCCGATGGCGATCACGCCGAGCTGCGCAATGCGGGAGTTGAGGCCGACACGGAGGTGATGCGGATGGGCGAGGGCGTCCCGCCGATGTTCACGTTCCGCGACCCGGACGGCAATCGGTTCCGGATGGTGGAAAGAGACTGAGGGAATCGGGGTACCGCCGCCGCGACGCTCACGTCGCGGCGGCAGGCCCCGGATCTCACGGTCCGGCGCTAGCCGGGCGTGCCCTGCTGAGCGGGCTCGCGTGCCTCGTCAGCGTTTTCCGCGGCACTCTGCCGAAGCTCTTCGGCGTGCTGCTGGCCACTCTCCTGCACGGTGGTCTTGGCGCTGTCGGCAGCCTCCTCGGCCACCTGCTTGCCGCGCTCGAGAGCCTCTTGGCCGGTCTCCTTCGCCTTCTCCTTGACCTGGTCGGCCAGCGGGCCGACCTTCTCGTCCTCAACCGAAGTGGACGGGATCAGCATGCCGGCGACGAAGCCGACTGCGGCCGCCCCGATCGCGAGGCCGAGGGGGTTCTCCTGCGCCACCCCGGCCGCCTTCTTGGCGCCCTGCTTCACGTCGCCGCTGTCCGGCGTGTTTCCGCTCACCTTCGAGACGAGTGCGTCCTTACGGTCGCTGATCGCCTCCTTGGTGCGTGTCTTCACGTCGGCCTTGTAGCCGAGCGCGTCGACGGTGTCCGACATCTCGTCTCGTTGCTGCTCTATCTCGCGCCGGATGGCCTCTGGTTCTTGGCCCATTGGACGTCCTCCTTCAGGGTTTCGACTGTCTGTTCGGGAGCGGGAGGCGTGGCCTCCTGTAGCTTGCGCCGGCCCAGTAGAGCCAGCACGCCCGCGATAGCTGCGTAGACCACGGTCACGATCAGTGCGGCGAGCCACACGTCGATCGCGGTGCCCAGCAGGGCGATCAGGCACGCGGTAAGGGCGAAGAAGGCGGTCAGGCCGAACAGGCCCGCACCACCGAACATCCCCGCGCCTTTACCCGCGGTCTTGCCCTTCTCAGTCAACTCGGCCTTAGCCAGGTCGACCTCCTTGCGCACCAGCTCCGTGGTCTGCTGGGAGAGGCGCTTGAATAGGTCGCCGGTCGAGGCGTCACGCAGCTCGTTTGCCTCGCCGTCGCTCATGACGCGGCGGGGCCGTTGCCGTGCACGGCGGGCCCGCTGGGCCTGGTCGAGACGCTGGGCTCGCTGGGCCTGCTCGAGGTCTCGGCTCCTTCGAAGGACGAGCGGTAGCGCTGCTGGCTCGATGCCTTCAGGAAGCGCGAGGCCGCGAAGCCGAGCACGAGTCCGCCTGCGATCACTGCCCACGGCTTCTGGCGGCCGAAGTCCTCGGCATCGCGCAGGATGCGGTCGGCATCGGATTCCTGCAGATAGCTGCCGACCTTCTCGGCTCGCTCCGCCGCCTGGTCGGCGATCTTCGCCGGTCCGTCCTTGCCCTGCTTGCGCAGCTCCTCGCCGACGCTGCGGACGTCTCCGGCCGCGCCACTCACGCGCTCGCCAGCCTCGGTCGAGCGCTGGTCGATCTGCTCGACCGCTCGTCCGCGGGCATTGGCGGCCGCATCGCGTGCTTTCTCCTGCGCCTGGTCCTTGACCTCGCCCGCCTTCGCCTTGGCCTGTTCCTGTGCGCCTTCGGAAGATTCGGTGGGTCCCGCGTCGGCTCGCGGTACCTGTGTTGCCTGCTCCATCAATTGCTCCTTGTCTTTCTCGATGTCTCCAGCTGGTTCCTGATCGCCGGGTTCTCAACCAGGCAAGGCTTGCCCTCGGGTGCCAAACGACGGGAGCCATACCTGCCAGGCTGTCCACGGCATGGCCCGCGGCTTCGACCTGAACCGGGGTGACGAGCCGCCCCACGGTGGGGTCGGCGCCACCTTCTGCGGGCAGCCGCTGGTACTCGATCCGGCCGGCTTGGAGGGCGCGGACGTGGCGGTGCTCGGCGCTCCCTTCGACGACGGCACGTCGAACCGCCCGGGCGCCCGCTTCGGCCCTCGCGCGATCCGCGCCGCCGACGACGGCGGGCGCCACGGGCGCCCGCACATGACGCTCGGCCTCGATCCGCTGGAGCGACTCACCGTGGTGGACTACGGCGACGTGGAGGCGGTCCCCGGCGACCTGCTGCGCTCACATGAGCAGCTGGAGCGCCGTCTGCGCGAGATCCTCGACGCCGGGGCGCTGCCGCTGGTGCTGGGCGGCGACCACTCGCTGTCGCTTCCCACCATGCGCGTGCTCGCCGAACGTTTCGGTGCGGACGGCTACGCCGTGCTCCATCTCGACACCCACGCCGACACCGCCCCGGAGCTCTACGGCGTCCGCGTCTCCCACGGCACGCCCTTCCGGGTGGCGGTCGAGGAGGGCTCGGCCAGCGGCTCGAACATCGTCCAGGTGGGCCTGCGCGGGACCTGGCCGGGTCCCGAGGACTTCGACTGGATGCGCGGCCAGGGCTTTCGCTGGCACACCATGGACGCGATCGTGGAGCGCGGCCTGCCCGAGGTGGTGCGCGAGGCCGTCGGACAGGTGTTGTCCGCCGCCCCACGCGCGTATCTGACCGTGGATATCGATGTGCTCGATCCCGCATTCGCTCCGGGAACGGGCACACCCGAGCCCGGCGGACTGACCACACGCGAGCTGCTCTGGACGGTGCGTGAGGTCAGCCGCTCGCTCGACCTGTGCGCGGCCGACGTCGTGGAGGTCAGTCCACCCTTCGACCACGCCGGCATCACCGCTCTGGCGGCCGAGCGCGTGGCGCTCGAGACGCTGGCCGGCGTGGCCGCGAGGCGCTCTACCTAGAGGTCGACGATGGTCTCGAATCCGCCGTAGCGCATCTGGTCCATGTCGGCCAGCGGCTGGTCGTCGGTCATGGCGGAGACCCGCGGGTCGTTCATCACCTTCTCCATCACCTCGTCGCGGTGGGCGCGTGACTCGAACTCGGCCACGGCCGCCGTGAGCATTTGGCCATCCTCGACCTTGAGGTTGTCGCCGAGGTCGTCGCTGCGGAACTCGCGGTAGCTGAGGGCTCCATGCTCCTTGGCGATCTCGCCGAAGCTGGTGGCCTGCTCGCGGTACGCCTCGAAGTTCTTCTCCGGCACCGGCAGCAGGTAGACATCCACGTAGTTGCTCATGCCGTTCCAGACCAGGAGCGGTGGCGAAACTCATCGGGAATAAGCGCCGGGCGGGTCGGTCTTAGGGGTGTTGGTCCTCACTCACTCCGGCAAGGAGGCCGCCGTGCCCAGGTTCCTGATCGCTTCCCTGATCGCCGTCGCCTTGATGGTGATCGGCGCCTCCACCGCGATCGCCGGTCCGCCGGTGCCGAGGCTCGACTGGGAGCCGTGCGACCCCGGCTTCCAGTGCGCCACCGCGAGGGTGCCGCGCGACTACGCGCGGCCGCACGGACCGAAGGTCGAGCTCGCCCTGATCCGGCGTCCCGCGACCGACCGCGAGCACCGGATCGGCTCCCTGTTCTTCAACCCGGGTGGACCGGGTGGCTCCGGCGTCGGCTTCGTTCGCTTCGCGCCCCCGCCGGCACTGGAGGCCTTCGGGCGCCTCTACGACATCGTGGGCTTCGACCCGCGTGGAGTGGGCGGGAGCAGCCCACCGGTCCGCGACTGTGGCGTCCCCCGAGACGACACGCACTTCATCCGGCCCGAGACCGCTGACCGGGATGCCCTCCTCGAGCGCGCAGACGAGCAGATCGAGCGGTGCCGCCGCGGCAGCGGCGGCATCCTGCCGTACCTGACCACCGGCAATGTGGCTCGTGACCTCGACCTGCTGCGCGCCGCAGTCGGCGACCGCAAGCTCAACTTCGTGGGTCTCTCCTACGGCGGCCAGATCGCCGAGACCTACACCACGCTGTTCCCGGGACGGACGGGTGCCCTGGTGATCGATTCACCGGTGGACGGCGACGTGTGGCTCAACCATCCCTTCGAAGCCCAGGTCGAGCAGAACGTGAGCTTCGAGAACTCGTTCAGGCGCTTCCTGCACTGGTGCGGTCGCAGAGAGGAGATCTGTGCGCTCGATCCCGAGGATCCCGAGGATGACTACGACGCGCTGGTCGAGCAGCTGAACGCGACGCCCGTCCCGGTGCTCAGTGATCCGAGCCAGGCTCCCGTCAACGGCGATGAGCTCCTTGCGCTCACCGACAGCGCCATGTCCAGTAAGTTCAGCTGGGCACCTCTCGCGGCCGCGCTCACTCAGATCAAGACCGGTGACGGGAGCCTGGCTCGGGAGCTGCTCGGGCCGCCTTCCGACGGATCCAGCTCCACCGGTGTCCTGTTCGCCTATCTGGCCAACGAGGTCCGCTACCCGAGTCGGCCGGCTCGCTACATGCGGGCGATGGAGCACAACTTCGCGATCACCGACCACTTCTTCTTCGCGCGCGGATACGAGTGGATCGGCGTCACGCGCTGGCCCTTCGACCCCAACGGCGTGTTCCGCGGCCCGTTCCGGCATGCCGCCTCGGCACAGACGCCGCTCGTGATCGGCGGGACTCACGATCCGAATGCGCCGTACAAGTGGGCCAAGCGCTACGTCGCCGACTTGGGCAATGCCCGCCTGCTCACCTATCGCTCCGACGGCCACGTGGCGCTCACCGACCTCAACGCGTGCGTGGGTGGCTGGTTCCTCGCCTACATCGAGCACGGCACCCTGCCGCCGCCGGGAGCCAGCTGTAAGCAGTCGATACCTTCGGCTTCCGCGGCGGGCGCTGCGCGCAGCGGAGCGAGCCGCGCTGAGCTCGAGCGCTGGAAGCGGACGACCGAGGCCCGCTAGCGATCGAGATCTCCACCGGGTCAGCGCAGCGTGCGCATCGTCACGCCGCGCCCGCCCGGGCGGGCTTACGGTCGCCGAATGCCCAAGCTCAGCAGGAAGCTGACCTACGCCAACGTCATGGCGACCATCGCCGTATTCATCGCCCTCGGCGGCACGTCCTACGCCGCTCTGCGGATCACCGGCAAGAACGTCAAGGACGGCTCGCTCTCCGGAAGGGACATCAAGAACAAGACGCTCACCGGCGGCGACGTGGCGGACGGGTCCCTGAAGCCGGCCGACTTCAAGCCGGGCGAGCTACCCGCCGGCCCGCGTGGTGCCAAGGGGCCGGCCGGCCCGCAGGGCGCTCCCGGCGATCCGGCGGCGGTCCAGGGATTCGGCGGACGGGCACCCAGCAACTTCAGCCTTGACTACTACGACGTGCCGGTCGTCTCGAAGAACCTCCCGGCCGGCAAGTACGTGCTGTCCGCCACCGCCGAGGTGCAGAGCGCCGGCAACCCGACCACCGGCTACATGGGCGGGATCGCGGTCGTGGACTGCTACATCCCGGGCTACCACACCGACAGCTACTACCTCTCGCCGAACGGCACCTACAACGCCGAGGTCGAGTCCCTGTCGCTGAACTCGGTGGTCGACCACCCGGGCGGCGCGGTGGCCCTCAAGTGCAGCAGGACCTGGAACAACGCCCGCGTCAACGAGGCCGCCCTCACGGCGGTCAAGGTCGGCTCGCTCGGCTAGGCCGGGCGCGGCTCCGGACCAGATCCCGGCCGGGCGGCGGGCCGGACCGCAGCGCCGTCGCCGTCGGGCTGGTCACCCCCGTTTCCGCCCGCGGGCGGGGCGTCGGGCGGACCGGCTCCGGCGGCGGCCTGGGCCTGCTGGGCCTTCATCTGCTCCATGAACTCGGCCTGGGCCTGGGCGGGGGTGCGCTTGAGCGCTCCCATCAGAGGCAGCACGGTGAGCACGAGCAGGGCCGCCTGGCGAAACGCCCAGGCGAAGCCCTCGCGCGCCGAGCCGGCGGTCTCGCGAATGATCTCCTCGTCGAAGCCCGGTTTGGGCTCGAAGCGGTCGCTCGTGCCGCCGGTGTAGTCGTGCAGGGTCGACTGGATCACCACCGCGGCCTCGGCCTTGGGCAGGTCGTAGTCACCGACGATGTCCTCGATCTCGTCGTCGGCGAACCACGACATGTGCGCGCTCATAGCGCCGCCGAAGGTCGCGATCAGGACCGCCACCCCGATCGCCGCTCCGAGCTGGCGCGCTGTGTTGAGGATGCCCGACGCCAGGCCCACCTCGGGACCGGCCACGGCGCCCATCGCCCCGACGTTGAGCGCGGGGAAGCCGATGCCCATGCCCGCGCCGATCAGCAGAAGGCCGGGGAGGACGCGCAGGTAGCTGAAGGCGCTGTCGGCCGTCGATGGCATGAAGGACACGATCAGCATCCCGAGCGCCATGGCGATCAGCCCGGGTTTGGCCAGTTCCCCGGGCGGGCGCTTGTCGGCGGCACGGCCCACGAAGGGCCAGACCACGAGGCCCATGAGCGCCACGGGCGCGATCGCCAGGCCGGCCTCGAGCTGGGTGTAGCCCCAGAGATTCACGAACATGAGCGACAGCAGCAGCAGCGAGCCGATCGCGCCCGCGCCGAAGAGCAGCATCCCGATGTTCGCGCTGCGGAACTGGCGGTTGCCGATCAGGCTGGGGGTGATCATCGGGCTGGGCGCCTTGCGCTCCCACCAGACGAACAGGACCCCGAGCAGGACCGCGCCCTGCATGAGGCTGAGCCAGAGCGCCAGGTCGCCCGCGAACGGGTTGGCCTCCACCAGCGCCATCGTCAGGAACAGCACGGCGGCACCCAGGAGCACCATGCCGCGCACGTCGACCTCACGGCCGGCCGTGAGATCCCAGGTCTCGGGCCACCAGCGCCAGCACAGGATCACGCCGAGGATGCCGAACGGGATGTTGATCAGGAAGATCCAGTGCCAGCTGGCCAGCTCCACCAACACGCCGCCGATCACCGGTCCGAGAGCGGACGAGACCAGCGCCACCACAGCGATGAGAGCCAGCCCGAGTCCCCGCTGCTGAGGCGGGAACACGAGCACCGTGATGGCGAAGCCGAGCGGAGCCAGGATGCCCGCGCCGGCTCCCTGGATCACGCGGAAGCCGATCAGCCATTCCACCGACCAGGCCGCCGCGCAGAGTCCCGAGCCGATCGTGAAGACGGTCAGGCCGATGATGAAGAAGCGCTTACGGCCGAACTGGTCCGCGAGGCGGCCCATCGACACCAGCAGGATCGCGAAGACGATGTTGTAGGCGTTGATGACCCAGGTGACCGTTGCGATGTCCGTGGACAGCTCGTCCTGGAGCTCGGGGATCGTCACGTTCACGATCGACACGTCGAGCAGGGACATCGCCCAGCCGATCATCATCACGCCGAAGATCTTCCATTTGTTCGCGTGGAGGAACTCGGCCGGCGGGTTCTCGCGCTGAGCTGCCTTGTCGCTCACGGGGCCTTGGTCTCCGGAGTGTTCTCGTTGGGCGGCAGCTCGCCGCCCTCCGGAGTGCGCCCGTCGAACTCGAAGTCCCCGGGCTCGGTGTCGTCGTCGGGCTCGTCGTTGTCGACGGCGTCGAAGTCGTTGGGGATACCGTCGTCGTCGTTGTCGTCGTCTTTGCGCTCGCGGCTGGGACGCAGCGCGCCGTCGGGACCGAACTCGGGGAGCGTGCCGCCCGCCACCAGCAGGGCGATCTGCGACAGCTCGGTGAGCTTGCCCGTGTCTTCGTTGGCTACGTTCTCGAAGCGGGTGATGCCGTCGTCCGCCTCCTCGTCGTCGTCGTACATGCGGCGCTCGATCTCCTGGCGGTCGGCCACCACCAGCCAGCGGTCGTCCCGCACGATGATGTTCTCGCCCGCCGCAGTCACGCTGTAGCCCCGGTGGTAGAGGTCCCATTGGTCGACGTCGTCGAACAGGGCCGTGAGGTCCTCGCCGCCCATCTTGCCGGGAATCGTCACGTCCATGAACGACAGCACCGTGGGGGCGATGTCGTGCGTGGTGGCGTACCAGTCGATGTTGTCGCCCGCCCTGTCCCCGTCGGGATGGCGGATCAGGAGCGGAACCTCGTAGGCGGGCCGGTACGACGTCGGGGTGGCGATGCCGAGGTAGTCGTGGTCGCCGAGGGCGATGCCCTGGTCCCCGATCACCACGAGCATCGTGGAGCCGAGCAGGTCGAGCTCCGCCATCCGGTCCACCAGCCGGCCCACGAGATCGTCGACCTTCTCGACGTGGTCGGCGTAGGCCTGGCGCACCTTCTTCTCCTCGTCGCCGCTCCAGCGCAGCTCCACGAGCCGGCCGTTCATCGGGCCGAGGCCCTCGTCCTCCACCTCGCCGGGCTTGACGTAGACGGGTGGCGCCGAGGCGGCGTCGAGCGGGTCGAACGGATCGATGGCGAGGAAGAAGGGAGAGTCGCCCCGCAGCCGGCCGAGCTCGCGCATGCCGGTGCGGAAGGTGGCGTCGGCCGCGCGCGTCTGGCGCTTGATCGCCGGCAGCAGCTCGGAGTCGATGGTCGGTTCGGCGCCGGTGGCGGTCCCAGCCGGCGCTCCGGTCCGCTTCACATCCGGAAAGCGCTCGCCCTCGAGAATCGGGTTGTCGCTCACGTACGAGGTGGCGATCCCGTGGCCGCGCAGCGTCTCCGTGACCACCGGCTGCCAGTCCCAGATCGGGTTGAAGCCCGGCACCGGCGCGAGCCCCTCGGTCCGCTTCCAGTCCCGGAACGGGAACGAGCGCATGCCGGTGATCAGCGCCCGCCGCGCGGGCAGCGCCGGCATGGACTCGGGGATCACACGGTCGAAGCGCAGCGAGTCGCCGGCGAGGTCGTCGAGGTTCGGGGTGTCCGCCGGAGAGCCGCCCTCGAAGGCCTTGACGTGGTCGGCCCGGACGAGCGGCAGGACGACCACCACCACGTTGCGAGCCTTGTCCTCGTCGGCCTTGGCCGCAGCCGCGGCGGGTAGCGCGCCGAGGCCCAGCACACCGGCCCCGGCTGCGCCGGCGCCGCCGCGGCGCAGCAGCGTCCGGCGCGTGAACCCGTCGCTCACCCGCCGATCACCGCCTTGGTGGGCGGCTTGCCGAACTGCGGCAGTGTGCCGCCCGCCTCGTCCTCGAGCGTGCGCCACAGCCGGTCGACCTGCTGGGGATGCTCGCTGGCCACGTCCACGAGCTCCTTCGGGTCGGCTCGCTTGTCGTACAGCCGCTTGCGCTTGCCCTCGCTGTCGGAGAGCAGGAACCAGTCGTGGTCACCGGCGAGGACGTGGTCGTCGTAGCACGAGGTGAACACCGGGCGCGGCGGCGGCTCTCCACCGTCGAAGAACACCGACAGGTCCTCGCCCGCCATCAGGCCCGGCGCCCGCACGCCCATGAAGCCGAGTGCCGTCCGGGGCAGGTCGTAGGTGGAGGCGAAGTAGTCGCTACGCTCGCCGGCCCGCTTGCCCTCGGGGTGACGGATCATGCCGGGCACGTGGTAGATGTGCCACTGCGCACGCGCGGCGTGCTTGCCGATGATGCCGTCCTCACCCAGCGTCAGCCCGTGGTCGGACATGTACATGACCACGGTGTTGTCCAGCAGCTTCTGGCGATCGAGCTCGTTCATGAAGCGCCCGACCCACTCGTCCATGAACTCGATCTCGGCCGCGTACAGCTCTCTCACCCGCTCGAGGGTCTCGCTGTCCACGTCGACGTTGACCACCCAGGAGTAGGGGGTCTCGAAGGGCTGGATCGGCGTTATGCCCTGCTTCTCGATGCCCTTGGGCTTGGAGCCCCAGCGCATCTGGTACACCTTCGGCGCGTCGAGCGGCTCGTGTGGATCGAAGCCGTCGACACCGAGAAAGAACGGCTTGCCCTTGCCCTTCAGGTCGTCGAGCAGGCGCAGGCCGGAGCGGAAGACGCGAGCGGTGGGGTAGTCGCCCTCGCTGTCGCGATAGATCGAGTTCCAGCCCACCATCGACCGCAGGCGGCCGACCTCCACCGAGTTCGACAGCTCGGGCAGCAGGTAGCGGTCGATCGCGCTGCGCGGGGCCGGGCGCTTGAAGGGCTTGTTGAGGAAGCGGTAGGCGCCCTGGGAGAAGCTGGGCTTGACGGTGTCGACCGTGCGCCGGAAGTTGGAGAAGCGCGGGCCGATCAGGAAGGGGTTGTCGGTGCAGTAGGCGGTCTCGACACCGGCCTCGCCGAGCACCTCGGTCACGATCGGCTGGAACTCCGGGATCGGTATCCAGCCCGGCCCCAGCGGCAGGCCCTTGGTGGGCACGTAGTTGCGAAACGGGAAGGAGCGAACGCCGGTGAGGATCGAGCGCCGCGCCGGCCCGGTGGGCATGGCCTCGGGCACGGCGTGGTTGAACACCAGCGACTCCCTGGCCAGCGCGTCCAGGTTGGGCGTCTTGGCCAGCGACTCGGGGTTGTACGCCGATATGTAGTCCGCGCGCGTGGAGTCGGTGAACAGCATCACCACGTTCGGCGAGTCCTTGTCGTGGCTCGTGGCCGGTTCGAAGTAGTCGTCGCCGCAGGCGGAGGCGGCAAGGGCAGCCGTACCGGCGGCGCCGGCTCCCAACAACCCTCTCCTGGTCAACCCACGTCGCGAGGCCATCTCCGAGGCCCCGCAGGCTAGCTGACGGGTCCTACGTCACCGCCCTGACGACGCTGTGACCTCCGCGGGCACCTCGATCTCGCGCTTGAGGATCTTGCCCGTGGGACCCTTGGGCAGCTCGTCGACGAACCAGACACGGCGCGGATACTTGTAGGCCGCCACCTGCTCCTTGACGTAGGCCTTGACGCCCTCGGCGTCGAGGCTCTCTCCCTCCTTGAGCACCACGGCGGCTCCCACCTCCTCGCCGAGCGCGTCGTGCGGTACGCCGATCACGGCGGCCTCCTGGATCGCCGGGTGCTCGTAGAGCACCTCCTCGACCTCACGCGGGTAGACGTTGTAGCCGCCGCGGATGATCAGGTCCTTCTTTCGGTCCACGATGAAGAAGTAGCCGTCCTCGTCCACGCGGGCCACGTCGCCGGTGCGGAACCAGCCGTCCTGGCTGATCGCGTCGCCGGTGGCGTCGGGGCGGCCCCAGTAGCTCTTCATCACGTTGTGGCCGCGGATCACGATCTCGCCCACCTCGCCCTGGGGCACCTCGTTGCCCTCGTCGTCCCAGATCTGCATCTCCACGCCGTCGATCGGGGTGCCGATGGAGCCGGGCTTGCGCTCCTTGTCCGGGTGGTTGAAGGACGCGACCGGCGAGGTCTCCGACAGCCCGTAGCCCTCCAGGATCATGCAACCGAACTTCTCCTCGAACCCGCGGATGAGCTCGACCGGGATCGCCGCGCCGCCGGACATGCAGAGCCGCAGGGTGGAGGCGTCGGCCTCGTCCGCGGAGCCGGCGTGGAGGATCGCGTTGTACATCGTGGGGACGCCCTGGAAGACGGTCACGCCGTCGCGTTCGATGATCTCGAGCGCCTTGTCGGGGTCGAAGCGGGGGAGCATCGTCACGGTTGCGCCGTTGGCCACCGCGCTGTTCATCGTGCAGGTCTGCCCGAACGAGTGGAACAGCGGCAGCGCGCCGAGCAGCACGTCCTCGTGCGTGAACTCGCCGAGCGTGGTCGACGTCATCGAGCAGTTGCGGTGGAGGTTGGCGTGGGTGAGCTCGGCGCCCTTGGGCTGACCGGTGGTGCCGCTGGTGTAGAGGATGACCGCGGTGTCGTCGGCGGCCCGATCGAGGTCGTCGTGTTCGTCGCTGTAGCTCCCCACCAGAGGCTCGAACTCGCCGGGGTTGACGAGGATCGCCTCGGCGCCGGCGTCCGCGGCGCCCGCCTCGGCCGCCTCGGCGAAGCCGCCCCATGCGAACAGCAGCTTGGCCCCGGAGTCACCGAGGTAGTAGGCCACCTCGCGCTCCTTGAGCAGCACGTTCATCGGCACCACCACGCCGCCGGCGCGCAGGATGCCGTAGTAGATCGACGGGAAGTAGGGGACGTTCGGCAGCATCAGGCCCACGCGGTCGCCGGGTTCGAGGCCCTTGTCCTCGAGCAGGTTGGCGATCCGGGACGCGGCGCAGTCGAGCTGGTGGTAGGTCAGCTCGAAATCGTCCAGCTTGAAGGCCGGCTGATCGGCTTGCTTCGCGGCCGTCTCGGTCAGGATGCCGGCCAGGTTCTCGCTCATCTCTAGCTCCCCCTCGGTCTGTACGGGCAGCCTAACCGGGGTGGCGGGGTCAGGCCACGCGGGCCTAGCGCAACATCCCGAACGTCGTGCCCACGTCGCGGGCCGCGTCGAACAGCGGATCCGGCCATAGGCCGAAGACGATCGTGAGCACCGCGAAGGCGATCGCCACCGCCGCCACCTCGGGCTGGGCGCGGGTGTCGGCCTCGGGCGACCAGCCCGACACCGGCCTCACGCGGCGCGCGGGCACGGTCGGCAGCTCGATCTCGTAGCGGCCCATCCACATCGCCGCCACGACCCGGAGGTAGTAGCCGAGCGACAGGATCGAGCCGATCACGATCGCGATACCGAGCCAGGTGTAGTCGCCCGACACGGCGGCGTCGATGAGGAAGAACTTGCCGATGAACCCGCCGGTGGCGGGAAAGCCCGCCAGCGAGAGCATCGCGATCGTCATCGGCCACGCCAGCCAGGGGTTGGTCTGACCGAGGTTCTCGAAGGAGGCCAGGTCGTCACCGTGCTCGGAGACGCGCTCGCGCGCCACCACCACCGCGAAGGCGGCCACGTTCATCGCCAGGTACACGGCCAGGTAGAAGGCCGTGGCCTCGAGACCGCGCTCGATCCCCACCACCACGCCGACCAGCAGGTAGCCCGCCTGGGCGATGCTCGACCAGGCCAGCATCCGCTTGAGGGAGCGCTGCGCCAGCGCGCCCACGTTGCCGACAACGATCGTGGTGGCGGCGAGCACGGCGAGCGCGGGGGCCCAGTCGAGCTGGGCCAGTCCGAGCGCGTCGTAGAACAGCCGCAGGAAGACGGCGAAGGCCGCCGTCTTCGTGGCCACGGCCATGAAGGTGGTGATCGGGGTGGGCGCGCCCTGATAGACGTCCGGGGTCCACTGGTGGAAGGGCGCAACAGAGGCCTTGAAGGCCAGGCCGACGACCGTCATGCCGACGCCGGTGAGGAGCAGCGGATCGGTGGCCGACAGCTCGGCGCCGCCCAGCGCGGAGGCGATCTGACCGAACTGCATCGAGCCGCTGGCTCCGTAGACGAGCGCCAGCCCGTAGAGCAGGGTGGCCGAGCCCACCGATCCGATCACGAGGTACTTGAGGCCGGCCTCGAGCGACTCGCGCTTTCGCAGCTCGGTGGCGCAGAGCACGTAGAGCGGGATCGAGAGCAGCTCGATGCCGATGAACAGCGTGATCAGGTTCTCCGCAGCCGCGAGCACGACCATGCCGGCGATGGAGCCGAGGAGCAGCGAGTAGTACTCGCCGTGGCCCGCCTCGCGCGGTGCGTTTGCCCGCAGCGACAGGACGACCGTCACCAGGCCGGCCACGTAGAACAGCATCGACAGCCCGAGCGCCAGCGTGTCCACCGCAAGCGCGCCCTCGAGGATCGGAGCCAGGTCGCCGGGCTCCCAGATCCAGATCGTCAGCCCGATCGCCGTGAGCAGCGAGATCGCGGTGAGGGCTGGCACGAGCGTGTGGCGGGCAAAGCGGGAGCGGAACAGGCCGGCCATGAGCACGATCAACGACCCACCCAGCAGCGCGAGCAGCGGCGACAGCTCGCGGTAGGCGATCTCCGGGGCCTCGATCTGAGCGAGCAGCGTGCTCACGGCGATCGCTCCGCCACCCGGACCTCGGCCTCCCTCCGCTCCGCGGTGGCCTGCGCCTTCGCCACCGCGCGCGCCTGGGCGATGCGCGAGACGGTCGCCCGCTCGGTGCGCTCGACCACGAAGCTGGGGTAGACGCCCAGGGCCACGATCACGGCCACCAGCGACACGATCGCCACGAGCTCCGGCCCGCGCACGTCGCGCGACTCCACCTTGGGTCCGCTCCGCCCGTGCATCGTCCGCTGGAAGACACGGATCATGTAGACCGCCGCCAGAATCACGCCCACGCTCGCCACCAGGCCGTAGACGAGCTTGTTCTCGTAGGAGCCGAACAGCACGAGCAGCTCACCCACGAAGTTGGCCGAGCCCGGCATGGCCAGGGTCGCGAAGGTCACGAGCAGGAACAGCGTGGCGAGCACCGGCGCACGGGTGGCCATGCCACCCAGCTCTGAGAGCGACTGGCTGCCCCCGGCCCGCGCGGCGACCACGCCGATGATGAGGAACAGCGGGACCACCACGAGCCCGTGGTTGAGCATCTGGAAGACCGCGCCCTGGGCGCCCTTGTCGTCGAGGGCGAAGATCCCGAGCACGATGAAGCCCAGCTGGGCGATCGACGAGTACGCGACCACCATCCGCACGTTGTTCTGCGAGAAGGCCAGGATCGAGCCGTACAGGATCGAGAAGACCGCGATGATGATGAACAGCTCCTGCCAGTGCTGGGAGCCCTCCGGCATGATCGGCAGGACGATCCGCAGGAACCCGTAGACGCCTACCTTCGACAGGACGGCGGAGAGCAGGGCGAGCACGGGGATCGAGGTGGAGCGGTAGGTGGCCGGGACCCAGCCGTGCAGCGGGAACAGCGGCGCCTTGACGAAGAAGGCGAGCGCGAACAGCAGCACGATCCAGTGCTGGGTGCCCTCGGGCACCGAGCGCGCCTCGAGCACGGCCAGCGAGAAGGACAGATCGCCGCCGTCGGGCGTGGAGAGCACGCCCAGGGCGATCGCCGCCGCCAGCATCAGCAGCGAGCCCACGAGCGTGTAGATCACGAACATCGTCGTCGCGCGCACGCGGTCGCCCGTTCCCCAGCCCCCGATCAGGAAGTAGAACGGGATCAGCATGAGGTCGAAGAAGATGATGAACAGAGCCAGGTCCTGGGCCATGAAGGCGCCCAGCACGGCGGTCTCCGCCAGCGCCATGTAGAAGAAGAACAGCCGCGGCCGCTCCTGCTCCTGGAAGGCGGCGACGAGGGTGCAGGGCACCCACGCGAGCGCCGTGAGCAGGACCATGAACAGGTTGAGCCCGTCCACGCCGAGCTGGTAGCGGATGCCGAGCTCGGGGATCCACTTGTCGTCGGTCACGTACTGCAGGCCGGCGCCGCGATCGAAGTCGGCCACCATCACGATCGCGTAGGCGAGCACCGCCACGGTGCCGGCCAGCACGGCCCAGCGCGCCATCCCCTTCGGAAGCAGGGCGCCGATCACGCCCGCGGCGAGCGGCAGGAACAGGATGATCGACAGGTGGATGGTCACGAGCTCGCGATCAGGAAGTAGAGGACCACGAGGGCGGCGCCGAACAGGAGCAGCAGCGCGTACGCGCGCAGGTAGCCGGTCTGGATCGCGCGGGCCACCGAGGTGCCCACGCGCACGACCCCGGTGGCGCCTCCGACGATGAAGCCCTGCACGAAGTCGGTCTCGATCACCCGCCGCCCGAAGGAGCCGAGGCTCGACATGGGACGGACGAACACGGCGTCGTAGAGCTCGTCGAAGTACCACTTGTGGAACAGGAAGTCATGCACCCGCCGGTAGCGGTCGCGCAGCTGCAGGGTGATCCCGCGGCGGCGCATGTAGAACACGTAGGCGAGGTAGATCGAGGCGACCGAGATGATGCCGCCCGCGGCCAGCCCCACCCACTCGGCGCTGTCGGTCGGCTTGTCCTCGGCGTAGGTCGAGCTCTCGAAGGTGGAGTCGAGGAAGTGCCCGAGCGTGTCGGTGACGCCGGGGATGCCCACCACGCCGGCCACCAGCGCGAGCACGGCGAGCGGCGCCATGGCGAACCTCATCGGCCACGAGCGCTCGGCCACCGTGTGCTCGGGGCCGGGGAAGCCCACGTCGGTGTCCTCGGCCTCGCCGGTCATGGGGTTCGCCGGCTCGCCGTGATGCAGGTGCCCGTCCTCCAGCTCGCGGGCCTCCGGCACGGGCTCCCCGAAGAAGACCCGGAAGACCATGCGGAACGTGTAGAAGCCGGTGAGCGCCGCCCCGAGGTAGCCGGCGATCGCCAGCACCACGAAGCCGCCGCCGCGGTTGATCGTGTAGGCGAGGATCTCGTCCTTGGAGAAGAAGCCCGAGGTGAACGGGAACGCTGCGAGCGCCAGCGCGCCGCACGTGAAGGTGATGAAGGTGAAGGGCATCGCCTTGCGAAAGCCGCCCATCCGGTCCATGTCCTGCCAGCCGGACATCGCGCCGATCACCGACCCCGCGCCCATGAACAGGAGCGCCTTGAAGAACGCGTGGGTCATCAGGTGGAAGAGGCCCGCGCCGTACGCGGCCACCGACACGCCCAGGATCATGTAGCCGATCTGGGACATGGTGGAGTAGGCGATCACGCGTTTGAGATCGGTCTGGACGAGCGCCACCGTGGCCGCGAACACCAGCGTGGCGGTGCCGATCACGGCGCTGATGTCGGCGGCCGTGGGGGCCAGCTCGAACAGCGGGAAGCAGCGCGCGATGAGGTACACGCCGGCGGTGACCATGGTCGCGGCATGAATCAGCGCGGACACCGGCGTGGGACCCTCCATGGCGTCCGGCAGCCAGGTGTGGAGCGGCAGCTGCGCGGACTTGGCGAAGGCGCCGACGAGGATCAGGAGACACGCGGCCACGAGCGTCGCGTCGTTGGACGCGAACACCTCCGGCGCCCTCTCGAACACCCCCACGTAGTCGAGCTGGCCCGTCTTGTCCAGGAGCAGGAACGCGGCCACCACGAGGCCCACGTCGCCGATCACGTTCATCACGAACGCCTTGATCCCGGCGTGGGTGGCGGTGTCGCGCCGGTACCAGAACGAGATCAGCAGGTAGGAGGCGGCGCCGACGAAGGCCCAGCCGACAATGAGCAGGATGAAGTTGCCCGCCAGGACCAGCAGCAGCATCGAGAAGACGAAGTAGTTGAGGTAGGCGAAGAAGCGCGCGAAGCCACGGTCGCCGGTCATGTAGGCCACCGAGTAGACGTGGATCAGGAACGACACCCCCGACACCACGAGGCACATGAACACCGACAGCGAGTCGGTCAGGATCGAGACGTCGACGTCGACGCCGGAGGTGACCACGTAGCTCCAGCCGCTGTCGACCACCTCGCGCTGCGCCTCCGGCAGGTCCTGGAGCTGCACGAGCATCCCGATCGAGGCCAGGAACGCGCCGAGGATCGCGCCGCTGCCGATCCAGCCGGCAGTGCGCCCCGGAAGCACCCGCCAGGCCAGGGAGATCACGATCAGGCCCGCGAGCGGGAAGGCCAGGACGAGCCAGCCGTAGTCGGTGGGGCTCATCCGCGCAGCTCCGACATCTCATCGACGTCGATGGGGAGCCGGTTGCGGTACATCGCGACGATGATCCCGAGGCCGATCACGACCTCGCACGCCGCGATCACCATCACGATCAGCGCGAAGATCTGGCCGTCCTCGTTGCCGTGCATGCGCGAGAACGCGATCAGCGCGAGATTGCCGGCGTTGAGCATCAACTCGAGGCAGAGCAGCACCACGAGTGGGTTGCGCCGGGTCATCACGCCGGCGGCGCCGATGGCGAAGATGAAGGCCGAGAGTACGAGGTACCAGACGACGTCCATGGCTTCTAGACGTGGACCTCGAGGGTGTCGGTGCCCGGGTCGCGCTGCGGCGTCCCGCCGGCCTCTTCGTCCTCGAGGCCGCGCCGGCGACCGGCCAGCACCACGGCGCCCACGGCGGACACGAGCAGCAGGAACGACGCCGTCTCGAAGGCCACCAGCCAGCGCGTGAGGAGCAGCTCGCCGATCTCACCGGGCGAGCCGAACGCGGCCTTCACGTCGGGCCCCGCCGTGTCGAGCGACTGCAGGCCCGAGGCGATGAAGGCAATGCACAGCTCCACGCCCACGGCCGCGGCGAACAACGGTCCGAACGCGTTGACGAGCCCGCCCTCCGGTCGCAGCGGCTCGTCCGAGCCGCCGATGTACGCCACCACGAACAGGTACAGCACCATCACCGCTCCGGCGTAGACCACCACCTGGCCCGCGGCCAGGAACTCGGCGTTCAGCAGCAGGAACAGCACGGCCAGCGCAACCAGATGACAGACCAGCGCCAGCACGGAATAGAAGGGGTTGCGAAGCAGGACCACGCCGAGCGCGCCCGCGAGCGCGCCGATCGCGGCTATGAAGAACAGGACCCCCTCGAACCACATGGCGCGAGTTCTACTCGCCCTCGCGCCGCAAGGGTGTGTGCTCCGGGGAGTCCGCCAGCAGCATCTCCTTGGTGAAGATCAGATCGGAGCGGCTGTAGTCGGCGAGCTCGTAGTCGTTGCCCATGGTGATCGCGTCGAACGGACAGGCCAGCTCGCAGTAGCCGCAGAAGATGCAGCGGGACAGGTTGATCTCGTACACCGCGGCGTAGCGCTCGCCCGCCGAAACCTGGTTGTCCGGCGTGTTCTCGTCGGCCACCACGCGGATGCACTTGGCGGGGCAGGCCGCCGCGCAGAGCGAGCAGCCCACGCACTTCTCGAGCCCGGTGTCCTCGAAGCGGTGGAGCTTGTGGCGTCCGCGGAAGCGCGGATAGACGGGAGTCTTCTCCTCGGGGTACTCGATCACCACCGGGCCCTCCACCACCCGGCCCATCGTCGTCTTGAGGCCACGCAGGGTCTCGCCGAACACGCGGTAGACCGAGCCCAGGCCGCCGGGCTCGGGGCCGCGCTCGACGGGCTTGGCTGCGCTCTTCCAGTCAGCAGGCATCAGACACCACCTAGGTCGCCACCAGCACGATTGCGGTGACGAGCACGTTGAGGGTCGCCAGGGGCAGCAGGATCTTCCAGCCGAACGACATCAGCTGGTCGTAGCGCAGCCGAGGCAGCGAGGCACGAATCCACATGAAGAAGAGAGCGCCGAGCACGATCTTGATCAGCATCCACAGCGGCGCCAGCGCGATCGGGCCCGGTCCGTGCCAGCCTCCGAGGAAGCAGGCGGAGGCGATCGCCGAGATCACGAGGATCTCCATGTACTCGGCCATGAAGTACGAGCCGAAGCGCATCCCGCCGAACTCCGTGTTGTAGCCGCCGACGATCTCGGCGTCGCCCTCGGGCAGGTCGAACGGAGCCCGGGCGGTCTCGGCGAAGCCGGCCACCATGAAGATCAGGAAGCCCACGAACTGCGGGACCACGAACCACATCCCGTCCTGGGCCTCCACGATCTGGACGAGCGACAGCGACCCGGTGGTCATCACCACGCCGAGCAGCGACAGGCCCAGCGCCACCTCGTAGGAGATCAGCTGGGCCGCGGCGCGCATCGCGCCCAGGAACGAGTACTTGGAGCCCGATGACCAGCCGCCCAGCATCAGGCCGTAGAACGCGAGCGAGCCGAAGGCGAAGAAGTAGAGCAGCCCGATCGAGACGTCCATCCCGTAGAGCCCGAAGTCGCCGCCCCAGGCGTTGAACGGGCCGAACGGGATGATCGCCATGGTGGCCACCGCCGTGAGCACCGAGATCACCGGCGCGATGGCCATCATCCAGGGCACCGCAGTGGCCGGCGTGAAGGGCTCCTTGGAGAGCAGCTTGAGCACGTCGGCGATCGGCTGCATCATCCCGCGGGGGCCGACCCGGTTTGGACCGATCCGCGACTGGAAGCGGCCGAGGATCTTGCGCTCGGCGATCAGAATCAGCGGCACGAGCTGCAGCAGCACGGCGAAGATCACGATCGACTTGACGATCATGACCAGGATCGGCTCGACCGGAGCGTCCATCCGCTATGCCACCGCCGCAGGGGAGGACGCCGGCGCGAGCTCCACCGGGCCTTCCGGCAGCTCGACTTCGATCACGAACACGGCACCCTTCGGCACTCCGGTGCGGACGGCGGCCGTCGCTCGGGCGCTCTCGCCGCCCGCGCTCAGCTCGATCTCGGCGCCGTCCTCCACACCGAGCTCGCGCGCGTCCATCACCGACAGCAGGGCGCTGGCGCCACCGGCGAGGAACGCCAGCGAGGGGGAGTGCTCGATCGCGGTCCCGCTCCACAGGCTCGGCGCGCGGCTCAGGCGCAGCCCCTCGGGAGCCGCCGGGGCGTCGGCGAGTGTCTCGTCCGACAGCTCCGCGCGCTCGAGCGCGGAGGCCGCCTCGCGGTCCTGCCAGCGCACGCCTCGTCCGCCGATCTCGTCGAGGTCGAGGCCGTTGTAGAAGGGGACGGCCTTGGCGACGAGTGCGGTGAGCTCGGGGAGGCTGAGAGCGCCCACGCCGGCGTCGCAGCGCTCGCACAGCTCGGCGAGCACCTGCCAGCCGGGGCGCACCTCGTTCGCGTGGCCGAGCGCCTGGCGCACGCGCTGGAGACGCCCGTCGGGGTGGGTGACCGTGCCCTCCTTCTCGGCGTAGATCTCCGCCGGGAACACGATGTCGGCCTGCTCCTCGAGCGCCTCGTCGCGGAAGTGCGCGAAGGCGATCACCGTGGTGGCCTGCTCGAGCTCGGCAGTGGGCCGGCCGGCCTCGACGAGCAGGAGGGTCCCCGCGCCGCCGGACTCGGGCGTGTCGGGAGCGGCCTCGAGGCCGGGCAGGAGCCCGGGCGCGCAGCCCACCTCGCGCAGCCCGCGCCCGTTCGTGACCTCGGGGACGGCGATCATCCCGGACTCGTCACGGTCGGCGATCCCGAGGGCGCCGGCCACGGCCAGCAGAGCCTCCACGGCCTCGGCTCCGCGCTCGCCGCCGAAGACCCGCTCGCCCCAGACCACCACGACGTCGCCGGCGTCGCGGAGCACATCGGCCACCTCTCGGACCGCCGCTCCGGCGTCGCCGTTGCCCGAGGGCCGGCCGGGCCGGAAGCCGCTCGTGGCGCGCGCGCGGGTGGCGGTGGCGGCCACGTCGGCGCCCGCGGCGCGCGAGGAGCCGAGGGCAGAGGCCAGCGCACCCAGAGCGGCCTCCGCGCCGCCGGGCGCGAAGCGCAGCACGGCCGCCGCGTTGGCGTCCAGGGTCGAGGGGCGGCTCGACATCACCACCACACGGGCGGCGTTGCGCCTTGCGGCCTTTCGCACGCGCAGGTCGAGGATCGGCGCCTCCTCCACTAGCTCGGTGTCGAGCACGACGATCGCCCCGGCGTGGTCGAGATCGGACACGCGCGCAGACAGGTCCGGGCGGGCCAGCGTGCGAGCCAGCTGCGGGGACGGCGCGGCTCCGCCCGCCAGCCGCTGGGAGCCGAGACCCGCGCGAAGCAGGTGTTGGACGAGAAAGCCCTCCTCGTTGGTGGCGCCGCCGCCCACGTGGGCCGCCGTGCTCGAGCCCGATTTGGCGAGCGCCGCCGCGGCATCGGTGAGCGCCCGCTCCCAGGAGACCTCACGCAGGTAGCCGCCGTCGCGCACCAGCGGCGCCGTGATCCGCTCGGGCGAGGAGAAGTGCTGGTAGGAGAAGCGGCCCTTGTCGCAGAGCCAGCCGTCGTCGACCTCCTCGTTGTCACGCGCGAGCACGCGCACGACCTTCACGTCGTCGCGGACCGTGAACTTGATGTTGCACTGCGCCGGGCAGAGCGTGCACAGCGAGCCGGAGTCCTCGATGTCCCAGGGCCGGGCGCGGAAGCGGTAGGCCTGCGAGGTCAGCGCACCCACGGGACAGAGCTCGATGATGTTGCCGGTGAAGGGGGCCACGTAGGGGCGGCCGTTGTGGGTGCCCACGAAGGTGTGGTCGCCGCGGTCGAGGAACACCAGCTGGTAGTCCTCGGCGATCTCCTGGGAGAAGCGCACGCAGCGGTAGCAGAGGATGCAGCGCTCGCGGTCGATCGCGATCAGCGGGGACAGCTCGAGCGGCTTCTTGAAGTGGCGCTTGGGCTCGATGTAGCGCGAGCGGCCGGCTCCCCAGCCGTAGGAGATGTCCTGCAGCGGGCACTCACCGCCCTTGTCGCACACCGGGCAGTCGAGCGGATGGTTCACGAGCAGGAACTCCACCACCGCGTTCTGGGCGTGCTTCACGCGGTCGGAGGTGGTGTTCACGACCATGCCGTCGCGCACCGCCGTGGAGCACGAGGTCTGCAGCTTCGGGATGCCCTCGATCTCCACCAGGCACATGCGGCAGGCGCCCACGGGCTGACCGAGCTTCGGCTCGTAGCAGAAGTAGGGGATCTCGACGTCGCCGTGCTTGGCGGCGTCGACGAGCATCGTTCCCTCCTCCGCACGCACCTCACGGCCGTCGATCTCGAACGTGATCCAGTTCTTCTCGGGGCGGGCCATGGGCGACCTAGGCGGCTCCGGCCTCGGCCACCGCGCCCAGCTCGCCGGCGCCCTGGGGCTCGAGGGCCTCGAGGTCCCGCCGCTCGCGCGCGGCCTCCATGTGAGCCTCGAACTCCGGCCGGAAGTGCTCGAGCATCGACTTGACCGGCATCGCCATCGAGTCGCCGAGCACGCACAGGCAGTTGCCCATGATGTTGGACTGGACCTCGCCCATGATGTCGAGGTCCATCGGCGTGCCCTCGCCCTCGTCGATGCGCTCGAGCATCTTCACCGTCCAGTTGGTGCCCTCGCGGCAGGGAACGCACTTGCCGCACGACTCGTGGCGGTAGAACTCGGCCAGGCGCAGCGCGAGCGGCACCAGTGGCTGGGAGTCGTCGACCACGATCACCGACGCCGTGCCCAGCATCGAGCCGGCCTCGGCCATCGCCTCGTAGGTGAACGGCAGGTCAAGGTGCTCCGGCGTGAGCACGGGCGCCGACGAGCCGCCGGGGAAGAAGCACTTGAGCTCGCGACCCTCAGGCGGGCCGCCGGCCAGTCCGTAGATCACCTCGCGCACCGGGATGCCCAGCTCGATCTCGTAGTTGCCCGGCCGCTGCACGTTGCCCGAGACCGAGACGAGCTTGGTGCCGGTGGAGTTGCCCACCCCGAGCTTGCGGTACCAGTCGGCGCCCTTCTCGATGATCAGCGGGGCGTTGCAGAGCGTCTCGACGTTGTTGATGAGCGTCGGTCCCTGGTAGAGGCCCTGGTTGGCCGGGAAGGGGGGCTTGAGGCGCGGGTTGCCGCGCTTGCCCTCCAGCGCGTCCAGGAGTCCCGTCTCCTCACCGCAGATGTAGGCGCCCTGCCCGCGGTGGACCACGAGCTCGAAGCTGTGCTGGGAGCCGAGGATGCGCTCGCCCAGCAGGCCCCTGTCGTAGGCCTCCGCCACCGCGGAGTCGAGGATGTCGGCCTGCAGCTCGTATTCGCCCCGGATGAAGATGAAGCCCTTGTTGGCCCCCGCGGCGATCGCGCCGATGATGCAGCCCTCCACCAGCAGGTGCGGGTTCTTCTGCATCAGCAGCCGGTCCTTGAAGGCGCCCGGCTCGGACTCGTCGGCGTTGCAGCAGAGGTACTTGTCCATCGTGCCCTTGGGGATGAAGCTGGCCTTCTTCCCCATCGAGAAGCCGGCTCCGCCCCGGCCCCGCAGGCCGGATTCCTCGAGCTCGGTCAGCACCGCCTCCGGCTCCATCTCGAGCAGCGCCTTGCGCGCCGAGCGGTAGCCACCCAGGCGCTCATAGACCTCGATCGTGTTGAGGCCGGCCTCGTCGATATTGCGCAGCAGGAGGCGGGTCTCGGTCACTCGGGTTCCTCCTCGGGGGTCACGCTCGTGCCCGGGTCGAGCGGATGCAGGGTCGGCCGCGGGTGAGGCGGGGGGCCATCGGCCGGCGGCACGTCGAGCAACTCGGCGTCTTTCCAGGTCCCGCCCGCGGGATGCACATCGGGTTCCTCGGGAGGCCCGGGCGGCTGGCGTTCCGCGGCGGGCACGCGGTAGCCCGCGTCCTCGAGGCTGCGCCCCGGGAGAACCTCGCGACCGTCCTTGAGCGCGCTCACGATCTCGCCGGCGTCGTCGCGCCCGAGCGGGCCTACGAAGCGGCCGTTCACGGAGGCCATGGGTGCCATGTCGCAGGCCCCCAGGCATTCGAACTCGCGCAGCTCCACGTCCTCCAGGCCCTGTTGGCCGGCCTCGTCCACCAGCGCGTCGTAGACCTCCTTGGCGTGACGCACGTGGCAGGCCACGCTGGTGCAGACGTACAGGTAGCGCGTGCCGCTGGGAGTCGTGCGCAGCATGTCGTAGAAGGTCGCGATGCTGGACAGGTAGGCGGGGGTCACCTGCATCACGGCGGCCACCTGGCGAATCGCCTCGGGCGAGCACCAGCCGTGCACCCGCTGGGCGGCGGCGAGCGCCGGCAGGGTGGCCGAATGACGCTCGGGGTAGAGCGACATGAGGCGGTCGATCTCCGCGCGCAGCCGCTCCGGCACCTCCACCTCGGCCGGGTCCGGGACGGTGGCCGGATCCTCGTCCACGAGCACGGCCTCGTCCCACCCGGGGGGCAGGGGCACCGCGCGCAGCCCACCCTCGTCGGTCGTACGCTCACTCACCGGTCGATGCCCCCGAGGATCGGGTCGAGCATGGCCACGCAGGCGATGAAGTCCGCGATCAGGGAGTCCTTGGCCATTTCGGGCAGGCCCTGCAGGTTCACGAAGCTGGGGTCGCGGAAGTGCACCCGCGCCGGCTTGGCGGAGCCGTCGGCCACCACCAGGCAGCCGAGCTCGCCGCGCGGCGACTCGATCGCGGTGTAGACCTCGCCCGGCGGTACCCGGAAGCCCTCGGTGACGAGCTTGAAGTGGTGGATCAGGGCCTCCATCGAGGTGGCCAGCTCGTGCCGCGGAGGCAGCGCGACCTTGCGGTCGTCGGTGGTCCAGGGCCCCTCGGGCAGGCCGTCGATGGCCTGCTCGATGATCCGCAGCGACTCGCGCATCTCGTCGAGGCGCACCTTGTAGCGGTCGTAGTTGTCGCCCACGCTGCCCACCGGCACGTCGAAGTCGAACTGCTCGTAGGAGGAGTAGGGCATGGCCTTGCGCAGGTCCCAGGGGTGGCCCGTGGCGCGCAACAGCGGCCCGGTCACGCCCAGCTCGAGCGCGCGCTCCTGGGAGATCACGCCGGTGTTCTTGAGCCGCCGCAGCCAGATCTCGTTGCGGTCGAGCAGGGCCTGATACTGGTCGAGCCGCTTCGGCATCAGCTCGAGGAAGGCACGGACGCGCTCCTCGAAGCCGGGCGGGATGTCCTCGATCACTCCACCCACCTGGAAGTAGCGGGTGTGGATGCGCTGCCCGCTCGACATCTCGAACAGGTCCAGGATGAGGTCGCGGTCGCGGCAGCCCCACCAGAGCATCGTGATCGCCCCGATGTCGAGCGCGCCGGTGGCCAGGGCGAACAGGTGCGAGGCGATCCGGTTGAGCTCCATGTGAAGCACCCGCAGCCACTGGGCGCGGGGCGGCACCTCGATCTCGAGCAGCCGCTCCACCGACATGCAGAACACCTGAGCGTTGAAGTAGTAGGCGAGGTAGTCCATCCGCTCGACGAACGTGATGACCTTCCAGTACTGCTGGTCCTCGCAGCTCTTCTCGATGCCGGTGTGGACGTAGCCGATGATCGGCTTGACCTCGCGCACCATCTCGCCCTCGAGCGTGGTGAGCAGCCGCAGCACCCCGTGGGTGGCCGGATGGTGAGGCCCGATGTTGATCGTGAAGAGCTCGTCGGTGCGGTCGCCCTCCACCACGGCCTCGGTGCCGGACACGGGCTCCTCGCCCATCCGTTCCATGGTCACCGAGCGCTCGCGCTCGCGGTAGGGAGTCCGCAGCGCGGCGGCGCTCTCCTCGCCTACTGGGTCGCGCTCGTCACTCATACCAGCGCGGGTACTTGTCCTCGTTGAACGTGTAGAGCACCGGCTCGCCGCCCAGCGGGAAGTCGCGGCGCTGCGGGAAGCCCACGTAGTCCTCCGGCATGAGGATGCGGCGCAGGTCCGGGTGGCCCTCGAACACGACGCCGAAGAAGTCGTACACCTCGCGCTCGTGGAAGTTCGCCGTGGGGAACAGATCCACCACGCTCGGCACGCGCGGGTCGTCGACCCCCAGGCGCGTCTTGACGCACAGCCGGTCGCAGCGCTCCATCGAGAGCAGCTGGTAATGCACGCCGAGCCGCGGCTCCTCGGGCAGGTAGTCGCAGCCGTGGAGGCTCATCAGTCGGTCGAAGGGCTCTTCCGCTTCGCGGACGTGGGCCAGCACGTCGTACACGCTTGCGGGCGCCACCTCCAGGGTGGCCTCGCCGCGGAAGAAGGTCGTGCCCGTCACGGCCTCCTCCGCCACGGTCTCACGCACCTCCTGGGCGATCAGCTCCAGACCGGTGGCGTCAGGCACGCGCGGCCTCGGCTCCCTCAGGCCGCTCCCCGGTGTCCTCGGCCCCGTAGCGCTCGCGCCAGCCCATGTCGGGCCGCTTCTGAATCTTGTCCTGAAGCTTCATGATCGAGTAGATGAGCGCCTCCGGACGGGGCGGGCAGCCGGGCACGTAGATGTCCACGGGCATGAACTTGTCCGCTCCCTGGACGACCGCGTAGTTGTTGAACATCCCACCGCTCGACGAGCACACGCCCATGGCGATCACCCACTTGGGCTCGAGCATCTGGTCGTAGAGGCGGCGGATGATCGGGGCCATCTTGATCGAGACGCGGCCGGACAGGATCATCAGGTCGGCCTGGCGGGGCGTGAAGCGAATCGCCTCGGCGCCGAAGCGGGCGAGGTCGTTGCGGGGCGAGCCGATCACCGTGATCATCTCGATCGCGCAGCAGGCCAGGCCGAAGCCGAGCGGGAAGAGGCAGTTCTTGCGCGCCCAGTTCTGTGCCGTCTCGAGCGTGGTGAACAGCAGCCGCTCCTCCACGTACTCGTCGAGGTCCCTGCCGGCCAGCTCGCCGCGGAGCATCTGCTGGGCCTTGAGCTGGCGGACCCGCAGGTCCTCCCCACCGTTCGAGCGGGTCACTTCCATTCGAGTGCACCCCTTCTCCAGACGAATACGAGCGCCACCAGCAGGAGTACGACGAACACGATCGTCTCGACCAGCGCGAACGCCCCGAAGGCATCCAGCTTGATCGCCACGGGGTAGAGGAAGACGACTTCGATGTCGAACAGGATGAACAGCATCGCGATCAGGTAGAAGCTGATCCCGAACCGGAACGACTTGCGTACGTCCGAAGGCAGACCGCTCTCGTAGGGCTCTGACTTGACCTTCCCCGGGCGCTTGGGTCCGAGGGCGTGATTGGCGAGCGTGAAGGCGGTTCCGACCCCTATGCCGAGCGTGAGAAAGACAAGTGCTGGCAGGTAATTCCTCAGCACGCAGGCCGTATCTATAACGCAAGCTTGTGCGACACAGCTACATAGTGCGAAAGGGCACCCCCTGAGCGGCATTCACATGGTGGTCGGCATAGCCGTCCTCGTGAGCAACGCGGTGGCCGCGGGATGGGGGGTGGTGGGCTGGCTGCGCAAGGACGCGCGCGCCTCGCTCGTGTTCTGGCCGCTCCTGCGAGTGGCCCAGGCGACGGTGGTGATCCAGGTGGTGCTCGGCCTGCTTCTGCTGGCTCGCGGAGCGTCGTCGCCCGACGGTCTGCACGTGATCTACGGAGTCGCCCCGCTGCTGGTCACGCTCGTGAGCGAGGCGATGCGAGCCGGGATCGCGCAACGCGAGCTCGACGAGGTGGAGGACGTGGATGCGCTCGAGCGCGGCGAGCAGGTGGCGCTCGCTCGGCGCGTGGCCCTGGGCGAGATGGGCGTGATGACCGTCGGCGCCCTGCTGATCCTCACGCTGGCGCTGCGCGCCTACCAGACCGGCGGCTGAGCCTCGGCCGCCGGCGTCAGCCGGCGTGCCCGTGCTCGTGATCCTGCTCGCCGCCCTCCTCGTGGGTGTGCGGGTGCGAGTGGGTCACGTCGCCGTGGCTGTGGTCGTGTTCGTGCTCGGTGTGCTCGTGCTCGTGATCGGTATGGGGGTGCGAGTGGGTCACGTCGCCGTGGCTGTGCTCGTGGTCGTGCGAATGGTCGTGCTCGTGCTCAGGCATGACTACCTTCCTATCGCCTCCCGAAACTGTAGCCCGGCACCCTCATCGCCTGAGGGCCGCGGGCGGAGCTCCACGCGGTCGAGCTCGAATCCGGCGGGGAGCTCCAGGTCGTGGGCGGTGAGCAGCTCCTCGTCGGCCAGGATCTCGTGGCACCCGCCGTCGGCCACGATCTTCCCGGCGGCCAGGATCACCGCGCGCTCGCACAGCTCGGCCGCCAGCGGCAGGTCGTGTGTGGTCACGAGCATCGTCCGCTCCACTCGCTCGAGCACGTCGAGGAGCTCGCGGCGGGCGCGCGGGTCCAGATTCGCCGACGGCTCGTCGAGCACCAGCAGGCTGGGACGCATGGCGAGCACGGTGGCGATCGCCACCCGGCGGCGCTCGCCCATCGAGAGCTGGTAGGGAGCGCGCGCCGCGGCGTGCTCCATGCGCACGGCGCCGAGGGCCTCGGCCACGCGGGCGCGGGCCTCGTCGCGCCCCAGCTTCATGTTGAGCGGGCCGAAGGCCACATCCTCCTCGACCGTGGGCATGAAGAGCTGGTCGTCGGGGTCCTGGAACACCAGCCCCACCCGCGTGCGCAGGTCGGCCAGGGTGCGAGGGCCCACGTCGATGCCGGCCACCTCGAGCGCGCCCGACCCGCTCATCAGGCCGTTCAGGTGGAGCATCAGAGTGGTCTTGCCCGCCCCGTTGGGACCGAGCACGGCCACCCGCTCGCCGTGCTGGATGTGCAGGTCGATCCCGTGCAGGGCGGCGTGCCCGTTGGGGTAACGGTAGGTGAGCCCCGAGGCGTGGACGGCGCAGCTCACGCGGCCACTCCGAGACCCACCCTAAGCGGCAGCAGCGCCGCGAGCACGAGGCCGACGAAGACGGCGTCGGCCCGGTGCAGCGCCAGCGGATGGAGCTGCGGCATATGTCCGGCGTAGCCGCGGGCCAGCATCGCGTGGTACACGCGCTCCCCGCGCGAGTAGGTGCGCAGGAACATGGCCGTGGCCATTCGCCCGAGCGCCCCGGCCTGCAGTGCGTTGGTCGGACGGTAGGCGCGGGAGCTCAGCGCGGCGCGCATGCGGCCGAACTCCTCGACGATCACGAACAGGTAGCGGTACATGAAGGCGGCGATCAGCACGAGCAGCCGCGGGACCCGCATGAGCTCGAGGCCCCGCAGCACTTGCGGGAAGGTCGTGGTGGCCCCGAGGAGAACCGCGCTGAGGGTGCCGATCGTGGCCTTGAGGGTCACCGCCGCGAAGGTCTCGAGGCCCTGCTCATGCACCGTCAGCGGTCCGAGCTCGTACTCGGTGCCACCGGTACGGAAGAAGGGCAGGAAGATCGCCGCCAGCAGGACGAGCGGCAGGATGAAGCGGATCCGGCGCCAGATGTCCCCGGGCGCCACCCGCGCGACCACCGCCACCACGGCCAGCAGCCCGAGACAGGCGGCGAACACGGGCCATGCGTGGAGCGGCGTGGTGACCGCCACGAGCGTGACCGCCACCAGGCCGATGATCTTCGCCCGCGGGTCGAGCCGATGGACCCGGCTGCCGGTGTCGCCGGCCAGCCCGGTCAGCTCGAGCGAGTGGTTGCAGAACGCGCCCATCGGTGTGCGCAGGGCCTAGGCCGGAGCTCCCCGCGGGGTGGACGCGGCGGCCCGCCGGCGCACCACATAGGCCACGCCGTAGCCGAGCACGAACACGCCCAGCGTGCCCACGAAGCCGGCCACGCCCTTGGCGACCTTCTCGTTGTCGATTCCCGGGAAGGCGTAGGCGGGGATCGGCGAGTCCTCCTGGACCGAGTGGAGCTTGCCCGTCTGGTCGAAGCCCTTGTCCTCGGAGACCTTCGTGAGGCCGTCCGGGCTGGTGGAGGCGAACGGGGACACCGCCGTGGCCAGGCCGATCGCCATCGGCCAGGGCGAGCACCACGAAGATGCGCGTCGAGACCTTGCTGCTCATCCCACCGCTCCTTCCACGCTTGCGGGCGCGCTCAGCGGCGCAGGCTCCCGGAGCTCCTCCGGCGCGAGCGTCACGAGGTCGGGCCGGGCGGCGAGTACCGCAGCCACTGCGGCCACCGTGATGGCCGCCTCACCGATGCCTATCAGCGCGTGTACGCCGAGCATCGCCGTGAGAACGGTGCCGAGCGGGATCGTCCCGGAGATCGCGAGCTCGAGGCTCGTGGCTCCGGCGCCGATCATCACCGCCACCCACGACACCACGCCCACGGTCCCCAGGAACGCCACCTTGGTGTGGGGCAGGACGTGCCGAGCGCCCTTCACCGCATAGCCGGCGAGCAGCGCGCCGAGGATGCCCATGTTGAGGATGTTGGCCCCGAGCGCACTCACGCCTCCGTCGGCGAACGCGAAGCACTGGGTGATCAGCACCACGGCCATCACGAGACAGGCCAGCCACGGGCCCAGCAGCACGGCGGCCAGCGTCGCTCCGAGGAAGTGGCCGCTGGTGCCGCCGGCGATCGGGAAGTTGAGCATCTGGGCGGCGAAGACGAAGGCGGCGATCACGCCGAGGAGGGGCACCCGGGACTCGTCGAGATCCACGTTCGCCACGCGCAGGCCGTAGGCGATCGCAGCGACCGCGATCACGCCCGCGGCGGCCGCCACCCCGGGGCTCAGAAAGCCGTCCGGGATGTGCATGGCGATGGAAAGGTCGATCACGCGCCTGCTCCTCTCAGGTGGCGTCTCGAGACTCTTCGCGAGCGCAATCCGCGCAGAGCCCGAGAATCGGGAAGTGGCTGAAGCGCGCCTCGTAGCCGAAGCGCTTCTGGATCAGGTTGCGCACCGGGTCCATCTCCCTGCGGTCCACGGCCATCACGGCGCGGCAGGAATCGCAGACCAGGTACTCGCGCTCATCGAGGCCCGCGTGCGAGTAGAGCCCCGCACCGTGGCCGAGGTGCCGGTGACGCACGAGCCCCACCTCTTCGAGCGTCTCGAGGTTGCGGTACACCGATGCGAGGTCGGAGCGCGGCAGGCGCCCGGCGAGGCCGTCGGCGATCTGCTCGGCGGAGATGGGGGCGGCCGCGGCGTACAGAGCCTCGAGCACGAGGCGGCGGGCGGCGGAGACCCGGAGGCCATGGGCCCGAAGGGCGTCGACGGCGGCGTCCACGTCGGCCGCTGCGATCGGCGGTCCGGTGTGGGGAAGGGTCACGGCGAGGATCCTATGAGTAATTGCGACTCAGTTGCAACAGCAGTCTGTATACAGCTGCGTGCCGGTCTCACGGTCAGGTATTCCGCCGCCCGAGCCGGAACGGATCACCCGGCCGCCAAGCCCTCATGTCAGACCACCCCGGGCAGGGCCTGGGCGGTGAGCACACAGCCAATGGCCACGATCACCAGGGCCGACGCCGCCGGCATCACGGCCACCAGGCGGCGCAGCCCGGGGCCGCGGGGCAGCGCGAGCCTCCGGCCCAGCCGGGGGAGGGTCCGGCGCGCCCAGACCACCGCAAGCCCGAGACCGGTGAGCGTGCCGGCCAGTCCGAGGCTGAACGCGGTGATCAGGAGCAGGCCGAGGGCAACCTCGTGTTGTGCGATCGCTCCCAGCAGGACCACCAGCGCGGAGGGGCACGGGATCAGGCCCGCCGCGGCGCCCAGGCCGACGAGGCTGCGCGTGGTCACGGTCGAGTCGTCGGCGCCGGGGTCGTGGCGTGTGGTGCGCGTGGCTGTGGCCGTGGCCGTGCTCGCGTCCGCGCAGGTGGTCGAGGAAGTGGTCGAACCCCGCGCGCGAGAAGGAGCGGGATGGTCGTGGTCGTGGTCGTGGTGGTGGTGACCATGGTCGTGGTCGTGGCCATGCCCCGAGTCGGCGCGCGCCCAGCGCGTCCGCGAGCGCAGAACGCCGGCCCCGATCACCACCACCAGCAGGCCCGAGACCAGGTTGAGCCACGGGTAGAGGTCCTCGGGAAGGATGTACTGGGACAGCGCGAGCGTGACCACGCCGAGCGCGAACACCCCGATGGTGTGGGCAACCGTCACGGTCGCTCCGAGGGCCACCGCGTGGCGCGGCTTACCGCGCGTGCCCACGAGATAGGCCGCCACCATCGCCTTGCCGTGTCCCGGCGAGAGCGCGTGCAGCGCCCCCCACCCGAACGCGGCGAGCAGCAGGAGCAGGAGCACGCCCTGGCCGGAGGCCGCGTCCTCGAAGATGCCCGCGAAGCCGTCGCCGCCGCTACGGGTCGTGGAGGTCTCGCCACCCTCCGAGCGCGGGGCGATCAGCGTGCCCGCCCCCGGCTTGACGGAGAACGACGCCTCGCGCCGGTCGAGCGGGCTGTTGAGCAGGTCCTGCGGATAGCGGTGCAGGCCGTTGGTGGGATCGCCGCTCGGTGCGTTCGTGCGGACAGCGGTGCCCGATCCAGGCTCCGACACCACCGCCTTCCAGCCCACGCGATCGGCAAACGTCTCGTCACGCAGCTCGACCCGCCGCGGGTCGCTCACCCTCGCGTAGAGCGGCTGCTCGAAGCGCGTGGTGTCGAGGCCGGCCTGCCCGGTGGGAAAGCTCAGCCGCGGCTCGAGCGGACGCAGCGCTACACGCCGGCCGTCCACTACGAGGGTCAGGTTGCGGCGCAGCTCATCCTGCTTGCGGCCGATGATCTCGGCCCGCGGGAGACCCCGTTGCTCGGTGGTGGGGATCTCGGCCTCGTCGAGCACGTAGAGCACGTCGACGCGATCGTCGGAGACCTTGACGGTGCTCAGGTGGTTGATCGAGAAGTTGCCCAGCGGATGGGCCATGGCGCTCGGCGCCGGCACTCCCAGGCCCGCAACCACCAGCAGTGTGAGCAGCGCGCGTCTCATCGGAGCACCTCCAGTGCGGTGCGGGCTTGCTCTGCCTGCAGCGGCGACAGCGCCGCCCCGGCGGCCAGCGCCGTGGAGAGCTCACGCGCGGCCGGCCCGGCCTGGCCCGCCTGCTTGGCCGCGAGTCCCGCGTGGAGGTGGAACATCGGATCGCGCGACCCGAGGCGCAGCGCGCGCCGTGACCAGTGCGAGTCCCTCGTCCGGTCGTCCGGCGCGGGTGAGCGCCCAGCCCAGCGCGTCGGCGCTGCGCACGCTCGGGGCCTGCGCCCACAGCCGGCGCCCGAGCCGGACCGCGGTGGCGGGGTCGCCGTGATTGGCCTCGAACAGGATCAGCTCCGCGTCGGGCCGTGTGCCGGCCGACCGCAGCAGCTGCTGCTGAGCCCTCACCACGTCGAGGTCACGCGCGGCGGCGGCCTTGTCGCCGCGTGCCGCATCCGTGTCGGCCAAGAGGATCAGGTGGCTCGTGAGCGGCAGCCGCCCGGACACGCTGCGCAGGCGGCGGGCCGCGTCGCCCAGGTCGCCCGCGGAGTTCTGCACACGGGCGAGCCCGACCTCGGCCTGCGGGTAGCGCGGCAGCCGGGCCAGTGCCGCCCGGTAGGCCAGTCGCGCAGCCGCCGGACGGCCGCGCTGCAGCTCCAGGTCGCCCATCAGGGTCTGCACGTAGGCCACGTTCTCCGGCGACGCCGCGCCGGCGGAGATGGCCAGCCGCATGGCCTGGACCGCGCCGTCGAGGTCGCCGGTGAGCTCGCGGTAGTAGGAGACGCGGCTGTACGAGCTCAGATTCGGCTTCGAGTCGAGTAGCCGCTGGAGCGTCCGCTCCGCGGGGCCGTAGCGGCCGAGCTCGATCTGCGCGTCGGCGATCACCGGATAGGGGGAGGTGAGCTCGGGCGTGAGCCGGTGCGCCTCGAGGCCCAGGCGCAGCTGCTCGCGGAAGTCGTGCCGCAGTCCGGCGAGCGCTCCGGCGCCGAGCACGGCGTCGACGTTGCGGGCGTCGCGGCGCAGCGCGGCGTCGAAGCTGCCCTGTGCGCGCGTGTAGTAGGAGGGATCGCCGGTCTCGCGCACCTTCTGGAGGTAGGCGTCGCCCAGCGCGGCGTAGCCCCCCGCGCCGGCCACCCCGTCGCGGGCGGCCCGCTGCAGGATCTCGATGCGCTGGTCGGTGGACGCACCGGGCGGGATGTCGGCGTCGGCGCCGGCGCTCTGCGGAAGCTCGACCTCGCCCGAGGGACCGAACGAGACGAGCAGGATGAACACGCAGGCAAAGGCGGCCAGTGGCGCCAGGAGCTTCAGGAAGTTTGGTCGTATCGCGGTCATCGCCTCTGTGGGGTCGCTGTGTTCGCAAGCCGGTGGCCCCGGCCGCCCGCCCGCCGAGCGGCGGACGGGCGGCACGGGAACCGGGTGCTCAGTTGGGCGGCTGCGGCACGGGAGCGTGCTGCGGCTCGGTCCGCTTGAGCGTGCTGTTGAACCCGTCGTTCGCGAGCGAGACGTACGGGAACATGGACCGGAGCGGCTTGTCGTTTCGGTCCACGCCGTCACCGAGCGGAACGTTCTTCGGGGGCGACAGCAGAGCGCCCGCGATCACGCGGAGCTCGATGTCGACCACGTCGTCGGTGAGCCGTCGGCCGTTCGGGAATCCAGCGGTGTCACCCGCCAGAGCGCCGAACCGGTTCGGATTCGCCGCCGGGGCCACGCCCAGGTTGAGCTTGAGCGTGTCCGCGGCTGCCGGCTTGTTGCCGATCTGAGTCAGACCGGGCAGGCCGGTCAACAGCGCCTGGACGATGTCGGTCCGGTTCGTCTCCTTCACACCGAGGTTGAACAGGGCGTTGAGGAGCCGCGCCGGCTCGGGGTTCAGAGCGAACTTGCCGAAGTTCTTCGCATCGTTCGCGGGGGACGTTGCGTTGAACTTGTCCTTCAGGCCGATCGGGATGATCACCTCGTTGATGAGGGGATTGCCGAGCCGGCTGACCTGCACCCAGTGCTTGCGGTAGTGCCGGCCCGCCTTGCGGTGCTTGGCGGAGCGGACCACCGTGGCGCGCTTGCGCTCGGTCGTCGACCAGACGCCGACCACGGCGTTGCCGGCCTTGGAGCTCGCGACCTGCCTGCGGTCACGCGTGATCTGGCGCTCGGGCACCTGCAGCACGAACGACTTGGTGTTGTAGCCCGCCACGTCGTCCTTGCCGCCGCCCTGGTTGCCCAGGCCGATGTTGGGACGACCCGGCTTGTCGATGTTGATCCCGTCGAAGATCGTGCCGAGGTCGACGAAGAACGCGTCGTCCGCCGGAATCACGGTCCCCTTGCCGCCACCCCTGAGCGAGGTGGTGGCGCCCGCCTCGACCTGGGCGAAGTTCGGGATGGTCTTCGGCCCCACGTTGTCCGGAGCCACGGGCGCGTTGTGGGCGATCCGCTTCACGCTCGTGAGCTTGCGGCGCTTGTTGTAGGTCTCCTTGTAGAGGTCATAGGTCTGGACCAGGTTGAGGTCCGGATCCCTGACCGAGTCGACCGTGGGAGCCGCGTACAGGAACGAGTTGGGGTTGCGGTACTTCGTGTCGAAGTCCCAGCGGTAGGCCACGTCCTCGTAGCCGTCGCCGGTGTTGTCGAACTTCACGTAGTAGCGCGCGTTCTCGTCGAGCGGGTAGAAGTTCGGCCCGCCAGCCGGATCCGCAAGCGGGATCCAGTTGGAGACGACGGTCACGCTCCCCGGGGCGTCCGGGGCGGTGAAGGCCCAGACGTCCGTGTTGTCCGCGGTGGGGTCCTTCAAGATCCTTGGCGCTTCGCGATGGCTCGAGCCGATGCTCAGAGGCACCGCGACCGCTACGGCCACCAGGGCCGCGAGGATCGCGAGTCTCTTCATGAGAGCTCCTTCTTGATGTTGGGGCCAGGGGGTCGTTCCCGGGCACTCACTGGCCGGTCATTCGCCCAAACCCTCAAGCCGGATCACACAAGAAAGCGCTGCAAATCAGCCCTTTCTGCGGAGTCGCCGCAGTTGCGATCACATCGCAGATGCAATTGGAGCGATCCAAAACGCGATCGAGGGCGTAAGACTCCCTTGATGAACCGGTTAGAGCGGTACATGACCGACTTCCCCCCACGCGAGTTTCAGATCTCAGCGGACGTGGCGCGGCTCAAGGAGGCGCGTGATTTCGCCGAGGCCGCGGCCGAGGAATTCGGCCTGGCCGGGGACGCTCGCTACGACGTGAAGCTGGCGATGAGCGAGGCCGTGACCAACGCGATCATGCACGGGTCATCGTCGGCTGCCGACGAGATCCGGGTGACCGCCACCTGTGAGTCCGACGCACTCGTATTCGAGGTGGCCGACAGCGGGCGCTTTCGCCCGCGGGTCCGCCGCCGCGGCGAGCTGCCGGAGTCGGGCCGCGGGCTCGAGTTCATGCGCCAGCTGATGGACGAGGTGGACCTGCGGCCCGGGATGGACGGGACGCTGCTGCGCTTCGCCAAATTCCGCTCCGCCTGAGACGGGTTCTTAGGCCCCGGCGCCGGTCCGTTCGCCGCCGAAAGAGACGACTCCGCGGGATCCTTCGCCGCCTGGTGTCGTCATGGCCGTCGCCGGGGCAAGGCTTGTTTCGCCGCCTGCGCGCCCGCTCCTGCTAGCGGTGGGCCCGGGTAGGCGGGCCGGTACTATCCGCCGCCGTGAGACGTCCGGTCCTCTCCGCCTGCGCCGTCGCGGCCGCCCTGCTCGCGGGCTGCGGCGGCGAGATCAGTGTTCCCGAGGATCAGCAGACCGCCCACCGCGGTGCCGTGCTCTTCAACCAGCACTGCTCGGGCTGCCACTCGCTCGACTCGGCCAACGCCTACGGGTCCAAGCCCACGGGTCAGCTGCAGGGGGGCGAGCGCACCAACGGCCCGAACTTCAACCAGCGCAAGGAGAGCCGCGACGACGTTCTCTACGCGATCCGCAACGGTGGCTTCTCGGGCGCGATAATGCCCGCCAACATCGTGGTGGGCGACGACGCACAGGCAGTGGCCGACTTTCTCTCCGAGTACTCGGGCAAGTAACCGGCCTCGCACCGGTAGTGCTCGATCTCAGGCAGATCCGTGAAGATCCCGAGCCGGCGCGGGCGGGCCTGGCGCGCCGCGGGGCGGATCCCGCGACCCTCGACGAGGCCCTCCAGCTGGACGACAGGCGCAGGGCCCTGTTGCCGGAGCTCGAGGAGAGGCGGCGGCTGAAGAACGAGGCCTCGCGCCGTATCGGCGAGCTGCAGCGCTCGGGCGAGGACGCGTCGCAGGCGATCGCCGAGGTCAAGGGCGCCTCGGCCCGGGAGAAGGAGCTGGAGGAGGAGCTGCGCGAGGTGGAGGAGCGCCGCGGCGCGGCCCTCGCGGCGCTGCCCAACCTGCCCGACCCCGGCGCGCCCGCGCAGGACGAGGTGCTGCGCGAGGAAGGCCAAGCGGGAGCGGCGGGCCGCAGCCACGTGGAGCTCTCTGGGGGATCTGCTCGACGCGGAGGCGGGGGCTCGCGTCTCGGGGTCGCGCTTCGTCTACATCAAGGGCCCGCTCGTCCGGCTCGAGTTCGCCCTCGTCCAGTGGGCGCTCAGCATCCTCGACGGGCACGGGCTCACCCCGGTGATACCGCCGGTGCTCGTACGCGAACGGGCCCTCTTCGGCACGGGCCAACTGCCGGACACCGAGCAGCAGATCTACACCGTCCCCGAAGACGACCTCTACCTGGCGGGCACGTCCGAGGTACCGCTGGCCTCGCTACATGACGGCGAGATCCTCGCTGCGGCCGACCTGCCGCTGCGCTACGCCGGCTTCTCCCCCTGCTTTCGCCGTGAGGCCGGCGCGGCGGGCAAGGACACGCAGGGAATGTTCCGCGTGCACCAGTTCGACAAGGTCGAGATGTTCTCGTTCGTCGAGCCCGAGCAGTCGCCGGCCGAGCACGAGCGACTGCTCGCGATCGAGGAGGAGATCCTGCAGGCCCTCGGCATCCCGTACCGCGTCGTGAACATCGCCGTCGACGACCTCGGCGCCTCGGCCGCCAAGAAGTACGACCTCGAAGCGTGGCTGCCGGGCCAGGAACGCTTCCGCGAGCTCACCTCGTGCTCCAACACGACCGACTTCCAGGCCCGTCGCCTCGACATCCGCTACCGGCCCGGGGAGGCCGAGTCGCCGCGCCCCGTGCATACGCTCAACGGCACGGCGGTGGCGGTGGGACGCACGATCATCGCCATCGTCGAGAACCACCAGCGCGAGGACGGCTCGATCGAGATTCCGGCGGTCCTGCAGCCCTTCGGGGCGCCGGAGACCATCGCCGCGAGCGGCAGCTAGCTGCTACCCGGCCTTCACCAGGTCGGCATCACCGATTCGGGGTAGCGGCTGTGAGCCCGATGGCTGTACGGAGCGCCTAGCATCTGGGCTCGCGCCGGAGGGGTGGCAGAGCGGTTGAATGCGGCGGTCTTGAAAACCGTTAGGCGCCGTGAGGTGTCTCGGGGGTTCGAATCCCTCCCCCTCCGTAAGCCGGGGGCTCACGGGCCTTGCGGGAGCTGGTTTATCTCCTGTTGGCGCAGGGTCGGGCGCTCAGGCCGCGACTCGTGGCGGGGAGGGTCCTGGCTGCCCTGTCGGCGGCGTAGGTAGGGGCTCCGTTCGACTGGCGAGCAGCCCCGTGCCGAGGGCGCAGAGGCCGAGCGTCGCCAGGGCGGCGACGGTTATCGCGGCGCCCAAGGCCGGGGTGATGACGTGCTCGGCAAGGCCGATCTGCACCACTGCGGCGGGGACGCCGAGTTGGGCCGTCGCGATGAGGCCCGCCGACACCGGCAAACGCGTGACGATTGCGGAGAGGACGTGGATGGCGAGACTGAGCACGATGAGCGCGGCGGTCACGAGCAGCAGATCGGGGTGGTCGAGCAGCGCTCCGACGTCCAGGCGCGCGCCGAGCACGACGAAGAAGAGCGGGACAAAGAAGCCTTCCGCGACGCCGCGGACCTGAGTCGACAGGCGCCTCGGCCCTCCGATCGCAGCCACCACGAGCCCTATGCCGAATCCGGCCAGGAGCACGCTGGTGCCGCTCTCCTGAGCGATCCAAGCCAGACCGAACAGAACGGCCAGTGACAGACGTAGATCGAGCGCCCAGCCACGCCGCTTGGAGCGCTTACGCAGTCTGTGGACCCAGGGGCGCGAGCGCAGTGATCGGCCGATGAAGAAGATGACCAGGGCGCACCCTGTAATGAGCAGACCACCAAGAGCGGCGTTGGCGGCGCGGCTTGGCTGGAGCACGAGGGGAACTGCGAGGATCGCTGCGACGTCGGCGACCGTGACCTGGGCAATCACGGCCAGCACGTCTGGGCCGTCGAGCTTTCGTTCCTGCAGCATCGGAAGCACGACCGCCGCCGAGCCCGAGGCCAGCAGGACGGCGTACACGGCGATATGGCCGGTTCCCGTCAGCTCGGCGACGATCAAACCACCAAGTGGCGCAGCGATCGCGACTACGCCCGCCGCCAGCGCGCCCCGTCCGAGGGCCCGTTGCAAACGCCGGTCGCGCAACGGAACGTGCATGCCCACGGTCAGCATCAGCATCGCGAAGCCGACTTCTGCCAAGAACGAAACCGTCGCGTTGTCGGCGTCAATGACATCCAGGCCGCTACGGCCAAGAATGACTCCGGCGACGATCTCGCCGACCACGACCGGGACGAACCCTCGCCGGCCGGCCGCAAGCAAGGGGCCAGCCAGGCCGGCCGTCACGATCAACGCGAGTTCGCCGAGACTCACCAGGCGAGCCTAAGCGCAAGAGTCCTACGCCAGCGCAACGAGTCTTCGAGGCCCCGCAATCCCGCTCCTCCCCCTCCGCTTGTCCCCATCTGGATGATGTCGTCACCGTGCGCCCCGCGTAGCCCGACACCGGTACGGGTAGGGGGAAGGGATACGCGTTCAAGTGGAAGGACTGCATGCCAGCCAATCTCGCGACCGTTCTCACCGACACGGCCGACCAGCACAGCGACCAGACGGCGATCAAGCTCGATGACTTCGAGATCACCTTCGAACAGCTGAACGAGGCCAGCGCGCGCGCCGCCGCCCTGCTGAAGGACAAGGGCCTCGAGCCCGGTGAGCGCGTGGGAATCATGCTGCCGAACGTGCCGCAGTTCGCTGTCGTCTACTACGGCGTGCTGCGTGCCGGCGGTGTCGCGGTGCCGATGAACCCCATGCTGAAGAAGCGTGAGGCCGGCTTCTACCTCGAGGACCCCGAAGCGAAGTTCCTGTTCGCCTGGCACGAATGCGCGGAGGCTGCGGAGCAGGCCGCCGACGACGCCGGCGCCGAGCTGATCCTCGTGGAGCCCGGCGAGTTCGAGCAGCTGCTCGGCGAGCACGAGCCCGACTTCGATGTGCTCGACCGCGACGACGACGACACCGCGGTGATCCTCTACACGTCGGGCACGACGGGCCAGCCGAAGGGCGCTGAGCTCACCCACTCGAACCTGTTGAAGAACGCCGAGGTGGCCGTGTCGCTGACCGGCGCAGGCGCGGACGACATCCTGCTCGGAGCGCTGCCGCTGTTCCACTCCTTCGGCCAGACCTGTGGCCTGAACGCGGCGATGTCCGCCGGCGCGACGCTCTCGATGATCCCGCGCTTCGACCCCGGCAAGGCACTCGAGATCATTCAGCGCGACGGCGTGACGGTCTTCGAGGGCGTGCCGACGATGTTCACCGCCATGCTCCATCACGACTCGAAGGACGACGTGGACCTCTCCTGTCTGCGCGTCTCCCTGTCGGGCGGGTCGGCGATGCCGGTTGAGGTGATGAAGGGCTTCGAGGAGCAGTTCGACTGCCACATCCTCGAGGGCTACGGCCTCTCGGAGACATCACCCGTCGCCTCCTTCAACCATCCCGACAAGGAGCGCAAGCCCGGCACGATCGGCACTCCGATCGAGGGCGTGGAGATGAAGCTGGTGGACGACGACGGCAACGAGGTCGAGACCGGCGACGTCGGCGAGATCGTCATCAAGGGCCACAACATCATGAAGGGCTACTGGAACCGTCCTGATGCCACCGAGGAAGCGATCAAGGACGGCTGGTTCCACAGCGGCGACATGGGCAAGGTCGACGAGGACGGCTACTTCTCGATCGTCGACCGCAAGAAGGAGCTGATCATCCGCGGCGGCTACAACGTCTACCCGCGCGAGATCGAGGAGGTGCTGTACGAGCACCCGGCGATCCAGGAGGCCGCCGTGATCGGCGTGCCCGACGACAAGATGGGCGAAGAGGTCGGCGCGGCGGTGGTGCTCAAGGACGGCGAGGAGGTCAGCGAGGACGACCTGCGCGACTACGTGAAGGGCGAGGTCGCGGGCTACAAGTACCCCCGCCGCATCTGGTTCGAGGACGAGCTGCCCAAGGGCCCGACGGGCAAGATCCTGAAGAAGGACATCGAGGTGCCCGAGCAGGTCGAGAGCGGCTGAGCGTGGCCACGAAGACCAAGGCGAAGCCGCGCAGCCAAGCCTCGCGCTCGAACGGGGGCGCACCGCCGCGCGGCGCCGGCCCCGCGCTGGACGCGATGCTCACCGACGCGGTGATGGGCACGAGCGGCCGCTGGGTACCCGGCGTGGCCGGCGTCAAGGCGGCGGCCAAGCTCGCCACCCGGCCGCGGAAGGTCGCGCGTCGCGGCGCGGGACTGGCGGCCGAGCTGGCGAAGATCGCCGTCGGCCGCTCGGAGGTGGAGCCGCCCAAGGGCGATCGCCGCTTCAAGGACCCGGCGTGGGCCGGCAACCCGGCCTTCAAGCGGCTCGGCCAGTCCTACCTCGCCACCGGCGAGGCGATCGACCAGGTGCTCGCCGACGCCGGCCTGGACTGGGCCGACGAGCGGCGCGTTCGCTTCGCGGCCGAGAACCTGGTGGCCCTCGTGTCGCCGAGCAACTTCCCGGCCACCAACCCGGCGGTCCTCAAGGCGACGATCGACTCCGGCGGACTCAACTTCGTGAAGGGCGCGCGCCGCTTCGTGTCGGATATGTCGAGCCGGCCGCGCATCCCGAACATGGTCGACACCTCCCAGTTCGAGGTGGGCGAGAACATCGCGGTCACGCCGGGCTCCGTGGTGCACCGCAACGAGGTCTTCGAGCTGATCCAGTACAAGCCGCAGACCAGCAAGGTGCGTTCCACACCGCTGCTCGTGGTGCCGCCGATGATCAACAAGTACTACATCACCGACCTGGCGCCGGACCGCAGCATGATCGAGTACCTGGTCAAGGGCGGCCAGCAGGTCTTTGCCATCTCCTGGCGCAATCCCGACGAGCGCCACGCGGACTGGAACCTCGAGACCTATGTCCAGGCGACCCTCGAGGCGCTGGAAGCCGTCGAGAAGATCAGCGGGAGCGACCAGTCGCACGCGCTCGGCCTGTGTGCCGGGGGTATCACGCTCGCGTTGGCCGCCGCCCACCTCGCCCAGAACGGCGAGGGCGACCGGCTCGCCGGGATCACGCTCGGAGTGTGCATCCTCGACAACGAGCAGGCCGGGATGGCGGGCGCGCTCACCGATCGCAACGTCGCCCAGCTGGCGGTGGCGGAGTCGGCACGCAAGGGGTATCTCGACGGCCGCGCGCTGGCGGGTGTGTTCGCCTGGCTGCGCCCCAACGACCTGATCTGGAACTACTGGATCAACAACTACCTGCTCGGCAAGGAGCCGCCGGCATTCGACGTGCTGTTCTGGAACGCGGACGCCACGAACATGCCCGCCGGGCTGCACCGCGACTTCATCGAGCTGTCGCTGGAGAACTCCCTGGTGGAGCCGGGCGGAGTGGAGGTGCTGGGCACCTCCATCGACCTCTCGAGCGTCACGGCCGACTCGTACGTCGTCGCCGGCATCGCCGACCACATCGCGCCCTGGCAGAACTGCTACGCCACCACGCAGCTGCTGGGCTCCGAGCCGCGCTTCGTGCTCTCCACCAGCGGGCACATCGCGGCGCTGGTCAACCCGCCCGGGAACGAGAAGGCGAGCTATCAGACGGGCAAGAGCAACCCGCCGGCCGCGGACGAGTGGCTCGAGTCCGCCTCCAAGCAGCGCGGCACCTGGTGGGAGGACTGGATCGAGTGGCTCGGGGAGCGCTCGGGGAACGAGAAGCAGGCGCGCAAGAAGCTCGGCGGCCGCGGCTACAAGCCCCTCCAGAAGGCGCCGGGCAAGTACGTCCTGACCCAAGCCGGCGGCTAGGCCGGTGCGGCGTGCCGTATGCGCTCAAGCGCCCCCGGCTCTGGTACGAGCGAAGCGGCGACGGCGAGCCGCTGCTGCTGATCACCGGCTTCACGATCAGCTCGGCCGTCTTCGACCCGGTGCTCGAGCTGTACGAGCCGCACTTCGAGTGCATCCGCTACGACAATCGCGGCTCGGGCCGCTCCGATTCCCCGCTGCGCCCGACCTCGATGCCGGAGCTCGCGCACGATGCGGTACGCCTGCTCGACGCCCTCCACATCGAGAGCGCGCACGTCTACGGCGTCTCGATGGGCGGGATGATCGCCCAGGAGCTGGCCATTCGTCATCCCGAGCGGGTGCGCGGGCTGGTGCTGGGCGGTACGACGCCGGGCGGGCCGCGCGCCGTCCGGCCGGCACTCGGCGAGCTCAGGGCACTCGGCGCGGCAGCCACCGGCGCCCTGGCCGAGCCCGGGCGCCCGTGGCTCGGAGCGATGCTCTTCTCCCCCGAGTTCCGGCGCGAGCAGCCGGAGCGCACACGCGAGCTGCTGCGGCACTTCGCCGAACACCGTGCGAAGCCCCAGGGGTTCGCGGCGCACGTGTGGGCGTCGGTCTACCACGACACGGTCGCGCGCCTCGGGCAGATCCAGGCGCCGACGCTCGTGATGCACGGCGAGCGCGATGCGATGGCTCCGACCGCGAACGCCCACATGCTCGTGGAGCGGATCCCCGACGCCGAGCTCGCCTTGCTTGCCGGCGCCGGCCACGCGTACGCGCTCGAGTGCCCCGAGCTGTCGGCCGCGATGCTCACGCGCTGGCTCGACCGGCGCGAGTCGATCCCTGCCGGAACGCCGCACACAGGGGTGCGGGCCCGGGCCGAGCCGGTCACACGCGCGCTCGGTCTGCCGATCGGGGCCCTGCGCACCGGAGCCAGCCTGCTTGCCTTGGGGGCAAGGAGGGTCAACAGAGGGAGTAGCGATGTGGCGGCTGACAGACGAGCAGCGTGAGCGGCGCGAGCAGATAAGGGAGTTCGCGCTCGAGGAGGTCCGCCCGCGCATGCTCGAGGTCGACGAGACCTGCGACTACCCCTTCGACGTCCACGACGCGCTGAGGCGCGAGCGGCTCATCGGCCTCGCGATTCCCGAGGAGTACGGCGGCGAGGGTGCCAACAGCGTCACCTTCTGCTCGTACGTGGAGGAGCTCGCCAAGGTGTCCGCCACCGCGTCGCTGATGGCCGCGTACGTGAAGCTCACGGCCCTGCCGATCATCCTCGCGGGCAGCCCCGAGCAGAAGCAGCGTTTCCTGCCAGGGCTCGCGTCCGGAGAGGTGCTCGGCTCCTACGCGCTCACCGAGCCGGGCGTGGGCTCCGACCCGGCGGCGCTGCAGCTGCGGGCCGAGAAGCACGGCGACGTGTGGGTGCTGAACGGCGAGAAGCGCTTCATCGGGCACGCCGGGCTGTCCGGGCTCTACGTGGTGTTCGCGCGCACCGGAGAGCCGGGCTCCAAGGGCATCAGCGCCTTCGTGGTGCCGGGCGACGCGGACGGGCTGAGCGTCGAGCGGCTGCGCACCATGGGGATGCCGGGCTGGCCGCTCGGGGCTCCCCGCTTCGAGGACGTCGAGGTGCCGGAGGAGAACCTGCTGGGCGAGGAGGGCGCCGGCTTCAAGATCGCGATGATGACCTTCGACCAGTCCCGCCCGACCGTTGCCTCGCAGGCGGTGGGGGTGGCCCAGGGAGCGATCGACCTGGCCTTGGACTACTCGCTGCGCCGGCACGCGTTCGGGCAGCCGCTCTTCGCTCACGAGGGCATCCAGTTCAAGCTCGCCGGCCTCGAGGCGGAGGTGGCGGCCGCCCGCGCTCTCGCCTACCAGTCCGCCACCTTCGTGGACGAGGGAGATCCACGGGTGACGAAGATCTCCGCGGCGGCCAAGCTGTTCGCCTCCGACGTGGCCATGAGGGCGACCACCGAGGCGGTGCAGGTGCTCGGCGGCAACGGCTACCTCAAGGAGTTCCCGGCCGAGCGCATGATGCGCGACGCGAAGGTGCTGCAGATCTACGAGGGCGCCAACGAGATCCAGGCGCTCGTGATCTCCCGCCAGATGCTCGCGCAGGCCGGCGAGCGCGACCCGATCTGGCCCGAGTCGATGCCTGGGGCCGAGGGCATCGCCAGCGGCGAGGAGGCACCCTCACCGGAGGAGCAGCACGACGAGGCGGGGGCCACCGCCTAGCGACCTAGCAGCCCGCCGTCTCGCGCGCGAGCGTCTGCGGCGAGCTCGCGGTACACCTTGCGGTTGAAGGCGAGGCCCACGTGGCTGCCGCTGACCTCCACGCAGCGGGCGTAGTCCACGAGGCAGGCGCGCCAGCGCACCACGCCGTCACCCTTCGAGTAGATCGAGGTGAGCGGCACCTCGTCCGTGAACGCGGCGCTGTAGTCGCTGGTGAAGCGGCAGCGGCATTCCGCCGTGAAGCAGCCGTTGCGATCGATCCGGTCCCCGGTACGCGCGTGCACCTCGCGCACCGCGGCGACCGCCGCCTGGGTCGGCAGGCTGATGTCGAAGGGCGTGTCGAGACCGGCACCCAGCGACACCGCCGACGAGACGAGCTCGGGGCGCCGGTTCGAGAGCGCCTTGACGAAGTGGGCGCCGCGGCTGTGGCCGACCAGGGCCACGCGGCGACCGGCCGCCTCGGACAGCGCCTCGATGCGACGCTCCAGCGCGTTGACCGCCCGGTCCGCGCAATCGACGTTCGAGACGATGCCCGAGCTGTGCGGCTCGTATCCGATGCGGCGCAGCCAGCCGCGCATCACCGACAGCGAGGAATCGCCCGCGAGAAAGCCCGGAATCAGACACCACGGGGGCTCCATCGCCGTGAGCGACGCCATCGCCCCGGAAGACGGGGTCCACCAGCAGCCGGGCCAGCTCGAGCTGCCAGCGGAACTCTCCGAGGTGGTTGCCCCACCAGCGTTCGGCGGGCCGGTCCGGCGCCGGCGGGCGAACGGGGTCGATTGAGGACTCCTCGACCGCTCGACGGACCCTGCCTTCCACTCCCGGGAGGCTAGATGAGCGGCGAGGCCCCAGGGCCGGCGAGTGTTCAGTTGCTTGTGCGGGTGAAGGTGAGGTGGGTGACTCCGCTGGGGGAGGAGGTGGCTTCGATCTGGTAGTTGTTTTCGAGGCCTTCGAGTCCGTCCCAGAGCCGTATGCCGCGGCCGAGCAGGATCGGGACCAGCACGATGTGCATGTGGTCGATCAGCCCGGCGGCGAGGAAGTCGCGGATTACGGTGGCGCCTCCGCCGATGCGTATGTCTTGGCCGTCGGCGGCTTGGCGGGCCTGCTCGAGCGCTTCGGCGGGCGGGGCGTCGAGGAAGTGAAAGGTGGTGCCGCCGTCCATCTCGATTGAGGGGCGGGTGTGGTGGGTGAGCACGAACACGGGGGTGTGAAAGGGCGGGTTGGGACCCCAGGCGCCCTGCCACTCGGGGTCGTTTTCCCAGCCGGGGTGGCCGAACTTCCCGGCTCCCATGATCTCGGCCCCGATCCCGATGTCGTGGCGTGCTACGAAGGCGTCGTCGACGCCGCCGCTGCCGCCGGGCTGCCACGACCGGGTCTTGAACATCCACTCGTGCAGCCGCTCCCCGGCATGACCGAAATGCAGCTCCTTGGTCTGACCCTCACCGGTACCGAAACCATCGAGCGAGATCGAGAAGAAATGGACATAGGTCAGTGACATGGCTGCTGCTCCTTTTCTATGAGGTCAGTCGTAGTAGCGGCGGGCGCTCGAGCCGATCCGTGTGACGTCGGTGCCGTAGATGTGTATCGAGATCGCCGTGGTGTCAGACGTGTTGTGCACGCGGTGGATGTCGCCGGGTGGCGCGAAGCCGCTCGACGTCGCCGACGTGGTTGTCGTGGCTGCCGATCACGCTCAGGTCGGCGTCGAACAGGTCCTCGTGCTCGACCCCCTGGATTACGCCGAACACGCACCACGTGACGTGGTCGTGGATCCGCGTGAGCTGGCCGGGCCGCCACACCAGGGCGACGATCGAGAACGAGCCGTCGGGCTCGACGTACAGCGTGTGGCCGCGGTAGCCGTCCGGCGAGCCGGCACGCTCCTCGTCGGTCAGCACGTCTGGCGTCGGCAGGTGACGGCGCAGCTGCTCGGCGACGAGCTGCGCGGTCTCGGACCAGCCCGTATTCGCGGTGACGGCGATCCGGACACCGTCGACCAGGGTGGCCAGCTCGGTGGCTGGGGGTGTCTGTGTCGTGGTCATGGACCGGAAGCCTGCTGGTTGGCGTCTCATACGTCCAATGCCAACTTTCAGTGTTATCGATAGATAGGGTTGATCTATGCTCGACGTCAACCGGCTGCGCGTCATCGAGGCCGTCGCCCGCAACGGATCGGTAACGGCGGCCGCGAAGGAGCTCAACTACTCCCAGCCGTCGGTGACACACCACCTCGGGCGCCTCGAGGCCGAGACCGGCGCACAGCTGCTGCAGCGGGTCGGGCGCGGCATCCGGGTGACCCCTGCCGGGCAGCTGTTGGCCGACCGCGCGACCGAGATCCTAGGACGCATCGACGCCGCCGGCGCGGAGCTCTCGGCCCACGTCGGGCTGACTGCCGGGCGGGTGCGCCTGGCCGGCTTCGCATCCGCGATCGGGTCGCTCGTGCCGCAGGCCGTGGCCGCGCTGGGGGTAAGCCACCCGGGCCTGCAGGTCAGCCTGACCGACACCCATCCGCCCGAGGCGATCGAGCTGCTGCGCGCGGGCAAGGTGGAGGTCGCGATCATCTTCCGCTACGACGAGACCGACCCCGAGCCGACCGGGGTGCGTCTGCACCACCTGCTCGACGACTCGGTGTACGTGCTGTCGAAGCAGCGCGAGCGCGGGCTGGACGGGCTGCGTGACGCGACCTGGATCGCCGGGTGCGAACGCTGCAGCAGCCACCTGCTGTCCATTTGCGCCGACGCCGGGTTCGAGCCGCGGATCGGCTACACCTCCGACGACATGGTCGTGATGTCCAAGCTGGTGGCGGCCGGGCTCGGGGTGGCTACCCAGACCGGTCTGGCCCTGCGCGCCCACCGCATCGACGGTGTCGTGGCGACCGAACTGCCCGACTCGAAGCGCCACATCTACGCCGCCACCTACGGCGATCCGCCCGACCCGCCCGCCACCGCTGCCCTCGTGACGGCCCTCGCCGAGGCCGCCACCGCGGCCCGCTCCTCCTAGACCCGGCCGCTACCGTTTGCCGGGTGAGCAGCCAGCGAGTGCCTGGTGGGGTGGTTCACAAGCTACCCGCAGACCTGCGCGAGGCGTTGGTCGACAACACAACGGCACTCGATGCTTGGAAGGACATCACGCCCTTGGCGCGCAACGAGTTCATCTGCTGGGTCGAGGAAGCCAAGCAGGAGAAGACCCGAGAACGTCGCATCCGCCGGACCCAGGAGGAGCTGGAGGATGGCCAGCGCCGGCCCTGCTGCTGGGCGGGGTGCAAGCACCGCGACCGCAACGGAAGTTAGCGGCCGGCGGTCAGGCAGCTTCTCGGTAGTCAGGAGCGGCGTCGCGCTCGGATCACGGCATCGACGCCGGTCCCCGCCGCCGACCGCGGACGGCCATCGGCGACGACCAATTCCCAGCGGTTCGGATCGAGGGCGGCGGCCGCGGCCTCAACGGAGACCTGCACCTGGCCGGCCGCGGCCGTCGCCGCTCCGGTGGCCGGGTCGATCGGGCGATGGCCAACCAGGAACAGGGTCCCGTCGCGAGTGACCCCTGCGGCCATCCGCCGCACCATCTCCTGGACGGATCCGGCCACGTGGACATACAGGCAGACCACCAGGTCGTACTCGTCCCGCTGAGGCGTCCAGGTCGCAAGATCGGCCTCGACCCACTCGATGCGCTCGGCGACGTCCGGGCCCATGGCCTCGGCCGTCGACCGGGCATAGGCCAGGGCCGTCGCCGCGAAGTCAACCGCGGTGACCTGCCATCCGCGCGCAGCGAGCCAGAGCGTGTCGGACCCGTGGCCGCAGCCCGCGTCGAGAGCGCGTCCGGGGCGCAGGTCGCCGACCTCGGCGGTCAGATGGGCGTTCGGAGGCCGCTGCGGCTGGTACCCGCCTCCCGGGTCGGTCGCTATCCGCGGTCCCGCCGCGCCAGCCAGCCGGCCAGCGCCCCGAGCACCAGCCCAACCTCGGGCGCGAAGGGGACAGCGGTGGTCGAGCTGATGACGATGCCGAGCGCGAGTCCGGTCACCGCGCCGACGGCAATCGCGACCCCCATGCTCATGCTGTCGAGTCTATGTCGGCAGAGCCGCAGGATGGTGGGCCGCGGCTACGGCCGCAGGGCGCACGGCTCCTCGGCGGCCAGGGCCTTCACAGCGCAGCGCTCGCTCATGCTCACCTCCTCATATCGGCGTGGCCGGCTCTCAGCCGTTAGGCCTGCCCCAAGCCTGGATCAGAGTGAACGTCGTGCCCCATCTGCCGGGCTCGCCCAACTCGGCCTCGGCCTCGCGGCGTAGCGCGGCGAGCTCGTCCTCGCTCAGTGACTCGAGCAGGCGTGATTCGAGCGCGACGCTGAACTGAAGCGGCAGACGCAGATAGGGATGGCCTGGTTTGAGCGCGATCACATGCGCGTCGAGCCCCGGCTCCTCGATGCCGGCTTGGCGCAGCAGTTCGGGAAGTCCGCGACCGGCTTCGCCACCCAGGCCGGCAAAGATCTCGCCGAGCAATCGGATCATTCGCTCGGCCGCGGGGGCCGTGGGATTGAAGTGCCACGACGCCAGGTCCCACTCCTCCAGGACCAGTGAGCCACCGGGCTTGAGCAACCGCCGGTGCGAGGCCACCTGTTCGCTGCCGCGTCCGAGCGGAGCGATCTGGTAGCGGGCATGGACGAGATCGAAGGAGTGCGGCTCCAGCTTGCTGTCGAACAGGTCATCGACAACGAGTTCCACGTTGGCAATTCCTTCTTCCTCCAGCAATGAACGGGCGGCCTTGAGCATGCTCTCGTCGATATCGAGACCCACGACCTGGCCGGACGGGCCGACCCACTCGCTGAGGATCCGAAGCCAGCCCATGGCTCCGCAGCCGACGTCCAGGGCGCGTCCGCCGGATCCGCCGTCCAGCTTCGAGAGCAGCTGCCGCCCGCTCGGCTCCCACACCAGCGACTGCAACCGCAAGCGCTCCAACTCCGAGGGTTGGTTGGCAAGCAGGTAGTCGTGCTGCGACATCGCCCATCAAGACCCCGCAACGCCGAAATTCTTCCCGCCGGTAGCGGCCGTGCCCGGGAAGAAATCGGGCCCGGCGGAGTCCTGCTGGGCAACCGATGTCACTCCGTCAGGACGGCCCTGGCCGGACATGTTCGCCTACCGCACTGACGACCGCCAACAGGTCACGGACGCGTTCTGGCTGCGCGCGCAGGAGATCTACGGGAGCGCGGTCGCAGGTTCGGCGGCCTCGGCCTTCGGCGCCGTCGGTCTGCGGCCCTCCATCTTCGATCCCTGCCTCGGACTGCCGAGGCCATCCCCGAAGTGCCCCCGCTGAGGCGTGTCGTCACCGGCAACGGCGAGCTCGCGGATGTAGGAGGCGACGACGCCGTCGAAGCTCCGGCGAATCCTCGCCTCGCGCGCTGGGCGGTGGGCCGCCCCGCGCTCGCGACGTGCGCTCGCCATGGTGGTGCGCGGGGCGAAGTGGTCGAGACGCATCATGCTGCTTTCTCCTCGATGTCGAGATTGGTAGTGATGCGGGGGACGTCGTCCCCAGCCGGGCCGCCGGCGAGTTGCAGCTCCAGCCGCGGGTCGCGCGGTCTGAGAAGCGCGAAGGCCAGGACGATCCCGGTGCCGATGGCCAGCGCTCCGGCGAGGAACGCGACCTGGTAGCCGCCGACGAGCGCGCTTGTGAGCCCGTGGTCGTCGGCCAACGCCTTCGTGTGGTTCGCGGCGATGGTGCTGAGCACCGCCAGTCCGAGCGCGCCGCCGATCTGCTGAGAGAGGTTCGTGATCCCCGAGCCGAGCCCGGCGTCCTCAGCGGGAACGTCGGCCATGGCAAGGGTGAGCAGCGGCATGAAGGCGGTGCCGATCCCCAGGCCAATGGCGAAGCAGGCAAAGAAGATCGTCGGGAAGAAGGCGGTGTCCGGCCCGACGGTCGCGAACAGGAGCAGTCCCGCGATGGCGCTCCCCATGCCGCCCGTGATCACGGAAAGCGGCCCGAACCGGTCCACCAGCCGCGCGGTGACCCCCTGAGCGAGAACGGCGACGGTCAGGGTCCAGGGCAGGAAGGCCGCGCCGGTCTGCAGGGCGCTGTAGTGCCGGACGTGCTCGAGGTACAGCGTGCCGAGGAAGAAGGTGGAGTACATCCCGGTCACCAGCAGGCCGCGCACGAGGCTCGCGTTGACCAGCCCGCGCAGGCGGAGGATCCGAAGCGGCATGATCGGGTTCTCAATGCGCGCCTCCAGGGCGAGGAACGCCGCCATGAGCACTGCGGCCAGGCCGCCGAAGCCGAGCACCTGGAGTGAGAGCCAGCCGTGGCTCGTGGCCTCGATGATCGCGTAGATGGCGCTCATGAGCGATGCGGTGACGAGCACCGAGCCCACCCAGTCCACTCCGTGACCGAGGCCGGGCCCTCTGTCGGCCCGGATGAGCGCGTGGCCGAGTGCGAAGGCCGCGACGCCGATCGGGAGGTTCACGAAGAAGACCCAGTGCCAGCTCAGCGTCTCGGTGAGCAGGCCGCCGGCGAGAAGTCCGATGGACCCTCCGGCGACGGAGACGAACACGTAGGCGCTCATGGCCCGGGCTCGCTCGGCGGCCGCGGGGAATTCGGTGACGATGATCGCCAGGATCACTGAGGCCTGCGCGGCGGCGCCGACGCCCTGGAGGAAGCGGGCTCCCACCAGCGCTTCCCCACTGGGTGCGAACCCGCACAGCAGCGATGCGGCCGTGAAAATGACGAGGCCGGCGAGGAACACGCGCTTTCGCCCGACGAGGTCGCCGATGCGCCCGGTGAGGAGCAGCAGGCTGCCGAAGGTGACGAGGAAAGCGTTGACGACCCAGGTGAGGTTGCCCTGGCTGAAATGAAGGTCCTGCTGGATCGCGGGCAGCGCGACGTTCACGATCGTGACGTCGAGAACGATCATCAGCTGGGCGAGGCAGACGACGGCGAGCGTGGCCCAGCGGCGGCGATCGGGGGACGAGGTTGGTATAGAGGCGGAGGTGACGGTCATACGGCTCCCTACTTGTCGAAACGCTCCATTGGGGCTAAAGTGGAGGCCACCTCCGAAATAACTGGAGGCGACCTCCGGAACTATACGGAGGCACCCTCCGGTTGTCAAGAGAAACATGAGCACCACCGAGACAGGCGCCCAGACACTCATCGAGCGGCCCAAGCGGGCCGATGCGCGGCGCAACTACGAGAAGGTGCTGGCTGCCGCGCGGCAGGCGTTTGCCGAGGGCGGGGAATCGACCGCGCTGGAGGAGATCGCGCGCCGCGCCGGCGTCGGGATCGGGACGCTGTACCGGCACTTCCCGAACCGGCAGGCTCTGCTCGAGGCGCTCTACGTCGATGAGGTCGAGGAGATGTGCCGCTCGGCCGCCGAACTCGATGGAAGCGACCCCTGGGAGGCGCTCAACGGCTGGTTCGAGCACTTCATCGGATACATCGCCACCAAGCGCGCGCTTGCAGCCGAGCTGCAGAACTACCTCGATCAGGACGCCGCGCTATTCCAGTCGTGCCGCAGCGCGCTCTTCGAGGCGGGCGAGCCGCTCCTGAAGAGCGCTCAAGAAGCGGGGGTCGTACGTCCGGACGTGACGATCGGTGAGGTCATCCAGATGGTCGTCGGCATCGCCAAGATCCCGGCGAAGGACCCCACGCAGAACGAGCACATCCTTCGGGTCGCCCTCGACGGCCTGCGCTACCACGCCGACGAATAGGCGAGCTCCTTCGTCCTACTTCGGCTTGATCTCCCAGAGGACTTGGCCAGGCTTGTTGGACCCGCCTCTGCAGATGTATTGGGGGTTGGAGGACGTGCAGGTGTTGCTGAAGGGGTCGGTCCAGGGATACGTGGTGGTGATGGTGAAGGTTCCCGGAGGAGGATCCGGCTCGACGGGACTCGCCGGGAACTCCCAGACGGTGGAGTTGGAACAGCCGAGCAGCGGCCCGCCGTCCGACTCCCAGGTCGCTACGCCGGTGAGGGCGTCGATCACGGTGCCGGCGCGTAGCTCCGGGTCCCAGACGTCGGTCGCCAACTTCGAGGCGGAGACCGCCTCGAGGTCATAGGGGGTGTGATTCAGAAGATCAGCCGAGCAGTCATGGCCACCGCTGGTGCCGCCCAGCACGGCCGGGGCACCGAGAATCGACAGCGAAGCGGCGCCGAAACGACCCGGCACAGGGGCCCGCGCGCGCCGGCGCCCATTCCGCAACGGCACGGCGCGGTAGCTCACCCTGTGGCGGGAGGCGCTGTGGCGAGGCCGGCTCAGCCTGAGCGCCACGACGCGGCCAGGGCGTCGGCCGGCGATGTGAAGCAGGCCGGTGGCCGGCGGCGTGCCCTTCGGAAACAGCCGGCGGTGCAGCCTCGCGACGGAGACCACACCGGAGCGGCCGCCGTTGGTGGCCCAGGTGACCTGCCGGCTGACGCCGCGCAGGATCAGCCGGCCTTCCCTGATCTCACCGCCCTTCGCGGAATGCACGAACACGGTGGCGCCGCCCGGCGTGGCCGGGGCCGTGGCGGGCCATGCGCCGAGCAGCCCGGCGGCGACGACAACGGGTCCGGCGATCCTCCGAGAGAACCAAACGCCCAAGGCGCGTCATCCTACATGCGGCCTAGTCGTCCTCCTCGCCGCAGCCGAACCGCTTGACGCCCGCGGCCATCTCGATGCCGCCGAGGACATGCGAGAGCAGCCGCGGTTCCTCCCAGTAGACGCCCTTGTGGCCCAGCGCGGTGTAGAAGGCGCGCCCGCCGTCGTAGGGCTGGCACCAGGAGATCGGATGGTCGCCCATACCGGGGGAGCCGCCCGGCACGCTGTAACCACGCGGGTCGTAGGTGCTCTCGTCGACCGACAGCAGGACGTGCACGCTGTCCCGCGGATTGGTTTGGAAGTTGTACCATTCCTCCTCGCGCGTCCAGGTCCGCCCGAGCCGCCGGGTGGCGGCCGCGTGGCGGTCCTCCACCTTCATGGTTGCCACCTGGAACTGCTCGTTCACCGAGCCCGGATGGTCGCGGAAGTACGCGCCGACGAGGCCGCCGTACCACGCCCAGTCGTACTCCGTGTCGGACGCCGAGTGAATGCCGGCATAGCCGCCGCCTGCCTGGATGTAGCGCTCGAACGCGCCCTGTTGGGCTTCATCGAGCACGTCACCGGTCGTGCACAGGAAGATCACGACGTCGTACTTGGCCAGGTTCTCGTCGGTGAACGCTGCGGCGTTCTCCGTCGCGTCGACCTCGAACCCACGGCGCGCAGCCATTTGCGCGATCGCGACCGTGCCCTGCGGGATGCACTCCGTGTGACGGAAGGCCGCGGTCTTGCTGAAGATCAGCGCGTTGAAGCGCTTGTGATGGTCCGCGTGGCCTTTTGCGTGGCCGTGCGAACGGTCGGCCGTGGCCGGTGCGAGTGGTACCAGAAGTACCAGCAGTACCGCGGCCAACACCACCGCCAGGTGTGAACGTCTGATGCCTCTCACGAACCCTCCCTCGGGTTGCGACCCGCCAAGTAAGCGAACGCCTGACCTGTACCCGGATCGCCTCGAACCCGAGCACACGAGGGGACGCCCGTGGGCGCGGGCCACACCAAACGGGGACGTGTCCGCCGGTATCGTCGGCGCATGAACTCATTCGGTCAGCGGGTGACCACAGAGGCCGCGCTCAGAGCGGTGGTGGCGCCGCCCGCGGACGGCTCCCCGCCGCTCGCCAAGGAGATCGACCACCTCGATGACCACTGCCGCGACTTCATCGCCCGCTCGCCGCTTGCCATGCTCGCCACGGCGGACGCCCGGGGGCGCTGCGACGTCTCGCCGAGAGGCGGCCCCGCCGGATTCGTGGGGACGCTCGACCAGCACCGGCTGCTCGTTCCGGATTTCCCGGGCAACCGCAGGCTCGATTCGCAGCTCAACCTGCTTCACAACCCCCGGGCCTCGCTGCTGTTCCTGATCCCGGGGCTCGGGGAGACGCTGCGGGTGGAGGGCCGTGCCTGCATCACGCAAGACCCGGAGCTGCTGGCCGGCCTGGCCGTGGACGGGCGCACCCCCGCCCTCGGGATCGGCGTGGAAGTGGAGGTGGCCTTCATCCACTGCGCCAAGGCGCTGATCCGCTCCGGCGCCTGGAAGCCCGAGAGCTGGGCGCAGGAGCTGCCCTCGGCCTCGCAGATCCTGCGCGATCACATGGGGATCCCCGACGTGTCGGAAGCGGACGTGGCCGAGCGTCTCGCCGACGGCTACGCGAAGACCCTGTACTGACGCTTCCGGGCCGCGGAGCGCCACTACGCTTCGGTTGGTCCGCGTGTCCCGATCACGACAGCTCGCCGCAGGCCCCGACGGGGCTGCTCCCAGGCCCGGTTCCCGGTGGCTCGCGCTTGCCCTCTTCGTTGTCGGCGTCGGCGCCCTCGCGGTGGCCGCCGCGCTGTTCATCGCGGGTGGGAGCAGTGGGGAGGAGCGTGTGTCGCAGGGGGGAGGGGGGCTCGGCGGCTTCTCCTTCCAGTCCGTGCCGAAGGCGGAGGCCGCGCCGCCAACGGCCGCTGCCCCGTCCAAGCCGAAGAAGAGCGCGCCGTGCCACCCGATCGCAGTCCTTCGCGGGCGCTCCACGCTCTATCGCTCCCCGGGCGGCAGGCCGCGCCTCAGGGTGGGGGCGAAGACGGAGTGGGGGTCGCCGAGGGTCTTCGGCGTGGTGCGCCGCAGCGGCGACTGGCTGGGGGTGCAGGCGTCAGAGCTCGATAACGGCGAGCTGGCCTGGCTGCCCGCGCGTCGCGCAATCGGCAGCTGCGTGGGCTGGTCGCTCCACGCCGACCTCTCCAAGCGCCGGCTCGTGGTGCGTGAGAACGGCAGAACCAGGCGAGCAATCACCGTGGCCGTCGGCCGGCCGGGGCACGACACCCCTCGGGGCCGCTTCTCGGTCACCGACAAGCTGCGCGTAACGGCCGCCGGCTCCCCGTACGGCTGCTGCGTGCTGGCGCTCACCGGCCATCAGACGAACCTGCCGGCGGGCTGGCCGGGCGGCGACCGTCTGGCCGTGCACTCGACCACCGATCTGGCGAGCATCGGTCAGCCCGCGAGCCTCGGCTGCCTGAGGGCCGGTCGCAGCGAGGCCACCTGGCTGATCGAGACGATCCCGCTCGGCACTCCGATCTACATCAGGGCCTAGATCTCACGGAGACAGGCGCGCGAGCGTTCCATGACCGTGAAGCTGCCGCCGTTTCAGGTCCTGCTCGACGAGCACCGCGTGGAGATCTATCGCTTCCTCGTGGCCACCGCCGGGCCGGTCGACGCCGACGACGCGTTCCAGGACACTTGGATCTCGGCCCTGCGTGCCTACCCGCGCCTGCGCCGGGCGGACAACCTGCGGGCGTGGCTGTTTCGCATCGCCCGCAACAAGGCCACCGATACTCATCGCGCCCGCGCGCGTCGCGCGGTTCCGGTGGGCGACGTTCCCGAGCAGCAGTCGCCGTCCCTGCCGGACGGCGACGAGGAGCTCTGGGAGCGCCTGCGTGCCCTGCCCGACAAGCAGCGCACGGCGGTCTTCTGCCGGTCGGTGCTCGGGATGCCCTACGCCGAGCTGGCCGCGCTGCTCGAGTCCTCCGAGGACGCCGCGCGGCGCAACGTTCACGAGGGCCTGAAGAGACTCAGAGAGGAGCTCGAACATGATTGACATCGAAACCGCACTGCGCCGCGCCGCCTCCGGGCTGCCCGCAGACGCCCCCGACCTGTCGGCGCGAGCGGAGGAGGAGGGACTGGTCGACGTGGCCTACGCCTCGGTCGACTCGCCGCTGGGACCGCTGCTCGTGGCCTCCACCCCCAAGGGGCTGGTGCGGCTGGCCTACAGCGAGTTCCGCTCGCCCGACGACGTGCTCGAAGACCTGGCCGGGCGCATCTCGCCCCGCGTGCTCGAGGCGCCCGCGCGACTCGACCCGGTGCGGCGGGAGCTCGACGAGTACTTCCACGGCGCCCGTCACGACTTCGACGTGCCGATCGACTGGTCGCACCTGGCCGGCTTCACCGGCGCGGTTCTGCGCGAGACCGCCCGGATCCGGTTCGGCGAGACGAGCACGTACGCCGCGGTGGCCGACGGCGCCGGGAGCCCGCGTGCGGTGCGCGCCGCGGGGAACGCCCTCGGCGCCAACCCGATGCCCGTGGTGGTGCCCTGCCACCGGGTGCTGCGCACGGGTGGCGCCCTCGGCGGCTACACCGGAGGGGTCGAGCGCAAGGAGTTCCTGCTGCGTCTCGAGGGCGCTCAGCTCTAGCGGCGGCGCGGCGGCCGCGGCAGGAAGCCGGAGGTGCGGCGCACGTACTCGGCGTAGCCGGGACGCCGTTCGCCGATGTCCCGCTCGAGCAGGGCGGCTCCCGATACCCGCACCAGCAGCACGGTCATCACGAGCGGCCCGATCACCGTCCACCAGGTGCCGCCCGCCGGCAGGACCACGAGCCATAGCCCGAACCACACACACGCGTCCCCGAAGTAGTTGGGATGCCGGGTGTAGCGCCACAGGCCGCGGTCCATCACCTGACCGCGCGCCGCCGGGTCGGCGCGAAAGCGGGTGAGCTGGTGGTCGCCCACCGCCTCGAAGACGAGCCCCACCAGGTAGAGGCCGAGGCCGGGCACGATCGCCCAGTCGAGGCCGGTCGGAGCCTCGGCCCCGGCCTGCAGCGGCAGCGAGACGACCAGCACGAGCAGGCCCTGGAGGCCGAAGATCCAGATCACGCTCCAGAGCGCGAAGGACGACCCCCGCCGCTCGCGCATCCGCGCGTAGCGGCGGTCCTCCGCCGGCTCGGCTCGCTTACGTGCCGCCAGGTGGATCGCGAGGCGCACACCCCAGGCCGCGGTCAGGCCGAGCAGCAGCCAGCGCCGTGCCCGGTCGCCGTCACCGGCGAGCGCGCCAACGAGAGCCACGAGCACGAACGCCGGCCCCCAGACCAGGTCGACGATCGAGGCGTCCCGGCGGCGAAGGCTCTCGGCCCACACGGCCAGCATCAGCGCCGCGATGACCCCGGCGGCGAGCGGCAGGACCTCGCCCGGTCCGGTGAGGCCTATCGCGCCGCTCCGTCCGGATGCCCGTTGAGCGTCCAGAAGCCGTCGAAGCCCACGTGGTCCTCGTGCGCCACCCGGCCGAGCTCCTCGCGCGCGTCCTCCAGCGAGATGTCGCAGACCACGGCGATCTCCTTGGAGGCCAGGGGAGTGCTCGCCCAGTCGAGCACCTCATCGACGGACTCCGGCGCGTCGTTGCGCTCGAGGTCCGGCACGAGGTTGGCCGTGATCACGTCGTAGACGTTGAAGGGCTGGAAGCCCGGCACCGCGATCCTCACGCCGTCGGCGAGGCGCTGGATCTCATAGGACGGGCACGTGTAGCGGCGCCCGCCGGACCAGTTGGCGAGCTTGTGGTCGAGCACCTGGGCGGCGGGCATGGGCCGGCGGGCCAGGGCGAGGTCCTCGCGCAGCTCACGCTCGGTCTCCGGCTCCTCGGTCCAGCGTTCGAGCTCGGCGGTATCGAGTCCGGCCTCGCGGGCCGCGCCCTCGATCGTGGTGTCCTCGTCGAGCAACTGCCCCGAGAAGTGACGCACGCGCAGGTTCCGCAGGAGTGCTCGCACACGGTCGGGGGCGTGCCGACGGGCGGCCACGATCGCGCGGCAGGCGGGAATGGTGGCGGCCATGCGCGGGCGCTCCGAGGTGTCCATGGGCATCCCGTGGTCGTGGGCTATGCGGTGGAACGCCTTCGCCTGCTTCTCGGGATCGAAGCCGCTCTCCTCGTAGTCGGCGGGCGACTCCGCCAGGCCCACCACACGCACCTCCCAGTCGACGCAGTCGCCGTACAGCCACCGCAGCCGCTGGCGAAAGGGCTCCGCGCTGTAGGCCCAGGGACAACCGGGATCGGTGAACTCGGTGATGAGGACGTCGGCCATAGCGTCTGATTCTGCCCATCGGCCCGCCGCGGCTACCATCGAGACCTTCGGGAGAGGTGGCCGAGTGGCTGAAGGCACTCGCCTGCTAAGCGAGTATGGGGTTCATCCCCCATCGAGGGTTCGAATCCCTCCCTCTCCGTCGCGGGTCCGCATCGCCTGGCGGCGTCATCGGCCACCTCGCGTGCGGAGCACGCGTCGGCGGCCTCTTCCTTGCCAGGCGGGCGTCCCGCACCGGAGAGGGAGGGATTGGCCTTGGCGGTTGGACGCTCTGCCTCTGGTCACTCGGATGCGGGTTCGTGGCGCGCCAGCGTTTGTACTGCCGCGGCGATCTTGTTTCGGAGTGCTCCGTCGGTGAGTGTTCCGTCCGGGCCCACGTCGGCGCGTGTGACCGGCAGGCGGATGCAGGCGGGCTCGATCACGTCGGCGTGCACGTACTTCAGCACCTTGGCCAGGGAGTCGTGGGCGTCCGCCCCGCCTGTGGGCGCCGCTGGGCCCGAGGCGTTGATCCAGGCGATCGGCTTGCGGTAGGTGCCGGCGTCGCCGACCGTCCACTCGAGCAGGTTCTTAAGGGCTCCGGGCAATGCGCCCGCGTATTCGGGCGTGCACAAGAGCAGCGCGTCGGCCGCCGCGATCTGCACGCGCAGCTCGGCCACGGCGGGATCGACTGGCTCACCCTCGCGATCGTCGTCGGGATTGAAATGAGGCAGGCCGCCCATGCCGTCATACAGAGCCCCGGCCACCCCGGGCGGCGCCACGGCGAGCGCGGTCCGCAGCACGGCGGTGTTCGTGGATTCCGCACGAAGGCTGCCCGACACCATCAGGATCTGCACGGGCTTCGCCATACCGGCGCGAGGCTAGTCCGGTTGCACGATCAGGAAGCGGTTGCCGTCGGGGTCGCGGAAGAAGAACTGCCGCGGCACCGGGTCGGGCACGCTGACCTCCGTGGAGATCAGGCCGGTGCGGCTGGTTCCCGCCTGCGCGATCTCCTCGTCCACGTCGACGCCGCTGGCCCGCAGCGCGGCGTGATCGGCCTCGATGTCCGCGGTCGCCAGCGCGCAGTGTGTCTCGTCGCCGCCGCTCGACTCACCCTCGCCCTGCGGCACCAGCGCGATCGTGTTCGCCGCCCCCGGCGGGGCCACCTCGATCCAGCGAATGCCGTCGCCGTAGGTGAAGTCGACGCGCTTTTCGAACCCGAGGGTGTCGAGGTAGAACCGGAGCGCCCGCTCCTGGTCGGTCACTGGTACGAACACTGCTCCCACCTGGCTGAGATGGGTCGTCGCTGCGGAGTCGCTCATGCTTCCGAGCGTACCCAGGGTCGCGCGCTACCCTCTCGTCCCCTGCGCCCGTAGCTCAGCTGGATAGAGCGTCGGTCTACGGAACCGAAGGTCACAGGTTCGAATCCTGTCGGGCGCGCTCCACGTTCCCCCTGCAAAAGCAGCGGTTTCGATGTTCTCGAGGCGCCTCGAGATCATCGGCCCCGCGGACCAATCCCGGACCACACGATCACGACGTCCCCGCGGCGGCGTCGCTCTGCGCGGCCTCGAAGGCCCCGAGCCGGTGCGCGAAGTCGGCGGCGGCGCCCGGCAACAGGACGCCGTAGTGGTCCTCGATCATCGCGCTACTCGTCCCCATGAAGCGGGCCAGCGTGAAGGTGTCTACGCCGGCCGCGATCGCGTTCGAGGCGAACGTGGAGCGCAGGTCGTAGATCCGGGCGGGCTTGGGGATTGCACCCGCCTCGATCGCGGGCGCCCACTCGCGCCGGCGGAAGTTGTCAAGGTTGAGCAGGCCGCCCCGTTCGGCGGAGAAGAGCAGCGGCCTGTCGAGCCGCGCGGGGAGATCCTCCAGCGCCTGGAGCGCACCCGGCGAGAGTGGCACCTGCCGCCGCGAGCGGGCCGTCTTTCCCAACTCGACGATCTCCCCGGAGGAGACGCTGCGACGCACGTGCACCACTCCGGCGCGGAGGTCGATGTCGCGGCGTTCGAGCGCCTGCCACTCCTCGGGCCGCAGGCCGGTCGCGGTGGCGAACGGGGGCAGCGAGCGCCAGCGTGGCACCTCGACTCGTGCAAGCAGGCGAAAGGAACAGTGCGGCAGACGGGCCGCCCTGCTCAGTGCGGGAGTGCCGACTTGCATGGAATGCGGAAGGGGTCTAGGCGGGGGCCGTCCTCGCTCGCAGCGGGCATGTGCTGAGGCGCAGGCGCACAGCGGTGGCTGGCCGCCCTCGCATCACCCGCATCGGGTGATGCTCGCCTAGGAGCCGTATAAGACACTCCCCCAGTCCGTCGTAAGCGAACGAAGGAGCGCCGCTATCGCCGTCACGGCGACCAGCCACCCGTTCGGGATGGAGGTTCCGGAGGAGCAGCTCGCTGAGCTGCGCCGTCGACTCGTCGCGACGCGCTGGCCCTCCAGTGAGCTCGTCGCCGATCGATCGCAGGGCGTGCAACTGGCGACGATCCAGGCGCTCGCCCGCTACTGGGCCACGGACTACGACTTGGGACGGGTCGAAGCGAGGCTGAACGCACTCCCGCAGTTCACGACGGAGATCGACGGCGTGAACATCCACTTCATCCACGTGCGCTCGCGGCACGAAAACGCGCTGCCGCTGATCATGACGCACGGCTGGCCGGGCTCCGTCATAGAGATGATCGACTCCGTCGGCCCGCTGACGGACCCGACCGCGCACGGCGGCAGCGCCGAGGATGCCTTCCACCTGGTGCTGCCCTCCCTGCCCGGCTACGGCTTCTCGGGCGAGCCGGTCGAGGTCGGCTGGGACCTGGGCCGCACGGCACGGGCTTGGGACGAGCTTATGGACCGCCTCGGCTACGCCCGCTACGTGGCCCAGGGCGGCGACGTGGGCGCCGGCGTCACCGACGCGATGGGCCGCCAGGAACCTGAAGGCCTGATCGGCATCCACACAAACCTGCTCGTGCCGGCGCTTGGGGGCGCCATGCCGACGGACACCGCCGAGGAACGCGCCGCGGCCGCGCAGATCGACACCTTCCAGCAGTCCGGAAACGGCTATTTCGTCGAGATGGCCACTCGGCCGCAAACGATCGGCTACGCCCTGCTGGATTCACCCGTCGCCCTGGCGGCCTGGATGGTCGATCACGACACGGACAGTTACTACAAGATCTCCCACGCCTTCGTCGACGGGCAGCCCTCGGGCAACCTCACGCGGGACCACATCCTCGACAACATCACGACGTATTGGCTGACCGGCACCGGCGCCTCCGCGGCCCGGTCGTACTGGGAGGCGTACGGGCCTGACGCACCGGCCGCGGGCCGCGACCCTCTGCCGCCGTCCTCGATTCCGGTCGGGTTCACCACCTTCCCCGGCGAGATCTGGCGGACTCCGCGCAGCTGGGCCGAGAAGGCCTATCCCAACCTCACCTACTTCAACGAGGTCGACCGGGGCGGCCACTTTGCCGCCTGGGAGGAGCCGGCGCTCTTCTCCGAGGAACTACGCGCCGCGTTCGCGTCGGTTCGCTGAGTGCCCAAGTCCCCCTACCTACGGAGGTCCTCATGACTACCACCGGCACGCTGCCTGACGTCGGGATCGAGCTTCGGGAGGGTTACGCCGAGGTCGGCGATCAGAGCTTGCACTACGTCGAGGCCGGTGATGGGCCGCTGATCGTTCTGCTGCACGGCTTCCCGGAGTTCTGGTACGGCTGGCGGCTGCAGATCGCGCCGCTCGCGGCGGCCGGTTTCCGCGTGGTCGCACCCGACCTGCGAGGCTACAACCTGTCGTCGAAGCCCGACGGCCTCGCGGCTTACACCGCCGGCAAGCTGGCCGCCGACGTGCGCGATCTGATCCGCGAACGCGGCGCCGAGTCCGCGCTGCTGGTCGGCCACGACTGGGGCGGAACCGCCGCCTGGACTGCGGCGATGAACCACCCCGAGGTCGTGGACCGTCTGGCCATCCTCAACGCGGCCCATCCGCGCAAGCTCAACGAGGGACTGCGCCACCCGAGCCAGCTCGCGCGGTCCTGGTACTTCTTCTACTTCGCGCTGCCGGAGCTGCCCGAGCACCACGTGCGCGCGAAGGACTGGGAGTTCTTCCAGCACTTCCTGCGCGACGCCCAGCCGCCGTACACGAAGCAGGAGACCGATCGCTATATCGAGGCGTGGTCGCAGCCAGGCGCAGCGGCCGCGATGATCGACTACTACCGCGCCGCGGTGCGACCGCCGAAGGGCACCAAGACGGAGCTCCAGCCGATCTCGGCGCCGACCCTGGTCATCTGGGGCCAGAAGGATCGCTACCTCGGCCCGGATCTCGCCGAGCCCCACCACGAGGACGTCCCCAACCTCGACCGCGTCGAGCGCCTGCCAGACGCGTCGCACTGGGTCCACCACGACGAGCCCGAGCGCGTCACACAACTGCTCATCGACTTCTTCGCCCCCGCCCGCCCAACCTAACACCGCCGACGTCGACGGCCTCTGGCGAACAGGCATAGCAGCGATGGAACCGGACGCGGCTCGCTCGGAAGCACTGCCGCTTTGGACGAATCTCGACAGCACGACGACGTAGCGACGCCCTCGGCGTCCGCTGTCGCGTTGAGGCACAAGCGGTAGCACCGGTCGACCGGGGCTCGCTATCGCCTTGGACGACAAGCAGTAGTTCCGAAGCGGCGCGACGCTCACTCTCGCTTCGCATGGAAGGCAGCAGTCCTCTCTGGTCGGACCCGGACTTGCGCTGTCAGGCGGAAGCGATAGCGCGCGTCAGCGGCAGCGTGGGCGATGCGGCAGTGCTGCCTTGCATGGAAACCAGCAGTCCTTAGGTGTCTCTCTTGAACGTCGCAGGCCATCGAAGCTGCGCTCTGGTCCGCCGGGCCATCCGGCCGGGGGTAGCGTTGGCAGGTCATGGGCACCGCGATCTCGAAGATCGGCGACGGGCTCTGGAACGCCTTCCTGATGGCCTGGGAGGTCTGGTGGGCACTCGTGCTCGGCTTCTTCATCTCCGCGGTCGTGCAAGCCTGGGTGCCTCGCGAACGAGTCGAGTCGGCGCTCGCCGACGAGGGTGTTGGTTCCGCTTGCCAAGGCGACCGGGCTCGGGCGCGGCGTCGTCGTCCTGCTCCTACGCAGCGATCGCCATCGCGCGCAGTCCTCTTCGCCAAGGGCGCCGGCGTCGCCTCCGCTCTGGCGTTCCAGTTCGCCTCGACCAACTTGGTCTGGGAGCTGGGCCTGGTGCTCTGGGTGCTGATCGGCTGGCAGTTCGCGCTCGCCGAGTTCGTTGGCGGGATCGTGATGATCCTGTTGATGTGGGCGCTGCTGCGGCTGTTCGTCTCACGCCGACTCGAGCAGCAGGCCCGAGAGCACGCGCGCCTGGAAGCGCCCGCCCCCCAGCAAACCGTGGTAGGAGCGGCTGAACTGGCGTGAGCGGATCACCTAGCGCCGGTTCCTGGTCGGACGTGGCGCGATACTTCCGCCGCGACTGGCGGATGCTGTGGAAGGAGATCACCATCGGCTTCCTGCTGGCCGGCTTCATCGCGCTGCTCGGCGACGACTTCTTCAACGGCCTGTTCCTCACGGACGCACCCGCCGCCGTACAGACGATCTGGGGCGCCTTCATTGGGCCAGTGATCGCGGTGCTGAGCTTTGTCTGCTCGATCGGCAACGTCCCGCTCGCCGCGGTGCTCTGGTCCGGCGGGATCTAGCTTCGCCGGCGTGATGGCGTTCATTTTCGCCGACCTGATCGTGCTGCCGATCATCGCCGTCTACCGCAAGTACTACGGCACGCCCTTCGCGCTGCGGATCGTGGCTCTCATGTTCGTGACCATGGTGCTCGCCGCGCTGCTAGTCGATGTGGCCTTCGGCGCCGTCGGCCTGATCCCCAGCGACCGGCCGAGCACCGAGGACGTGTTCGGAGGCAATCGAACTCGACTACAGGGCTGTGCTGAACGCAGTCGGGTTCGTCATGTTCGCCGCCCTCTTCGCCCCGACGATGCGGCGCCCCACCGCTGATACCGCGTGCTGCGGAAACACAGAGCGAGCTGGCTAGCAACGAGGGCGCGTGGACGAGGAGCGGAAGTGCTGCTCTGCGTGGAAAGCAGCGCCGATGGCGCCAGTTTCACGTTTCGCCATCGAGTTCCTCGACGAGTGCTCGGACGCGTTCTGCGATTTCGTCGCGGATGTCGCGGACCTCGTCGAGCGGGCGGCCCTTGGGGTCCTGGAGCTCCCAGTCGAGGTAGCGCTTGCCGGGAAGGTATGGGCATTCGTCGCCGCAGCCCATGGTGACGACGACATCGGCCTGCTCGGCGAGTTCGCGGGTGAGCTTGCGGGGCGTGCAGCCGGCGAGGTCGATGCCGAGCTCGTTCATGACCTGCACAACCTCGGGGTGAACGCGGTCGGCTGGCGTGGTGCCGGCCGATAGCGCTTGGTGGCGACCGCGCGCGGCGCGCTCGAACAGGGCGGTGGACATCTGCGAGCGGCCGGCGTTGTGCAGGCAGACGAACAGAGCCGTGGACATCAACCATGCAAGCTACCCCATTGACAGGCGTCGATTCAATCGATATACATAGATCGATGGCTGTCGATTTGGAGCTAGCACCAAAGATCAAGCGCCCCGCGGGCGAGCCGTGTTGCGAGCCGGTCGTCTACCCCGACGTCGAACGTGAGCACGCGATCCGCATGGCCGAGGTCGCCAAGGCGCTCGGCGACCCGATCCGCCTCCAGCTCGTCGATGTGTTGCGCAAGCACGCGGGCAAGGTCTGCGTCTGTGAGCTGGTGCCGCTGTTCGACATCGCCCAGCCCACCCTGTCGCACCACCTCAAGAAGCTCCGCGAGGCCGGCATCGTCGACTCCGAGCGCCAGGGGCTCTGGGCCTACTACTACGTGCATTCCCGACGCGCTGGAGGAGCTGACCGCATGGCTGAGCTAACAACCCCCGCAACCACCGGCGAGGATTCGTCCGCCTTCGGCTGTTGCACGCCCGCCGTCCAGGAGACCTGCTGCGAGCCGTCCGAGAAGTCCGCGTGCTGCGGCGCGAGCACCGCTGGCGGCACCTGCGGCTGCGCCCACGGCGAGCGCGCTGTAGATCCTCCCCACCACGCCCAAGGAGACGACCCCATGGCCGAGTTGACCGACACCGACATCCGCGAGCAGGTGCGCGAGCGCTACGCCGGTCACGCCAAACTCGCGATCAATGTCTCTCCAGGCGCCGCACGCAAGGCCGAGGAAGCCTGCTGCGGCGCGACCGGTCAGACCAGCACATGGGGCGACGTGCTCTACGACACCGAGTCGAGCCAGGGCGCCACGGAAGGCGCCGTCGCGGCGTCGCTCGGTTGCGGCGTGCCGACCGCGGTCGCCGACCTGCACGAGGGCGAGACCGTCCTCGACCTCGGCTCCGGCGCCGGTGCCGACGTGCTCATCTCGGCCCGCCGCGTCGGCCCCACCGGCCGCGCGATCGGGCTCGACATGACCGACGAGATGCTCGAACTCGCCCGCGACAACGCCGCCGAGACCGGTGCCACTAACGCCGAGTTCCTCAAGGGCTACATCGAAGACCTGCCACTGCCCGACAACTCGGTCGACGTCGTGATCTCCAACTGCGTCATCAACCTGTCCGCCGACAAGGGGCAGGTCATCCGTGAGGCTGCGCGCGTGCTTCGGCCCGGCGGCCGCTTTGCAGTCAGCGACGTGATCGCCGACGACCACATGGACGCCGCCACACGCTCAGACATGGAGCAGTGGACCGGCTGCATCGCCGGCGCGCTCACGCGCGGTCAGTTCGAGTACGCGCTCGCTGACGCGGGCTTCGTCGACCTCGAGATCACCGAGACGCACCGCGTGCACGAGCACGCCGGCTCGGCGATCATCCGCGCCCGCAAGCCCGACTAGCGCTTTGGAATCAGCGACAGCGCGGCGATGCGCGGAACGACGTGTAGCCGCGCTCTCGCATTGAGGCAGAAGCGATAGCGCCGGTCCGACCGATCCAGCTATCGAATTGGACGAAAAGCGGTAGTCGTTCCAAGGCGGCCGATGGGCACCCGGTGCAGCAGACCCGACGGTTACCGAGGGGGGCGGGAGGCAGCCCCTGCCCAGGGTCTCTGTTCGCGGATCAGGCCGTGTCGGGGTCCGGCTTCGGCGGCGACGGACCGAGGTCGCCCCGGATCAGACGCAACTTGCCGCGCACCTCGTCGCGCCGCGCCCGGTCGCTCACGAACCGCTCGCTCTCGAAGTCCGGGTGACAATCGACGCCCTTGCCGATGAGGTCGTGCTCGTCACGCGGACTGAGCCAGACGGGCCAGTGCTCGAAGCCGAGGGGCACGATCCCTTCGAGCGGGCGGTGCGGCGTGCCGTCGATGTCGACCTGCGGGCCGGCCGCCCAGAAGGTCGCGGGGGTGGGGGTGTCGAACAGGTCGTCGCGGTGCAAGTCCTGCCACCTCTCGCGGCCGCGCGCGAGCTCCTCGGCGTGGACGCGACGCCATTGCGCGGCCTTGGCGGCGTGGGCTTGGAGTTGCTCGGGGGTCGCTTTCTCGGCGGGCGCAGTAGCCGTCCTCGTCGAGGACGATCAACGCGAGGGGGTCGTCTGACACCCCGTCACAGATCTGGTCGTCCAGCGTCGTCAGGATGAGTAGGCGCTTGTCCTCGTCGGTGGGGATCATCAGGACCCCTCGGGTCTCTCGAGGGCTATCGCGTCGGTGGCGTGCATCCAGACGGCGCCCTGCAGGAAGCCGAGCGCCTGCAGGTCGGTGATCAACTCCGTCACGGGGTGCATGTCCTCTGGGAAGGCGAGCCACGTTGGCCCCGCCACGACCCACCGGCCAGCGGGCGGGCGCGGGCGCGAGGGTGAGCCTCCTGGCGGGGTCTCCTCCGAGCAGGCCGAGACAGTCGTCCGCCGCAGCTGCGGCGTCGGGGTCGAAGCCCTCTTCGATGAGCCACTCGATGCGGTCGGCGTTGCTCATGTCAGTTGCTCCCGCTGCCGCCGATGGCTTGCGTGACGTGGCCGCGCACGGCGCCGATGAAGGCCCCCCAGAACTCCTCGTCGGCGCGCTCGATGCCGTCACGTCCGGCGGCACGGAACCGCTCCAGCATGTCGGGAGTCATCTGGACGCGCTCGCGAAGGTCCCCCGTGATCTCCGCCATGAGGACGTGCTCGAGTAGGTGGTCGTCGCCGTCGTGGCCGTCTCGCATCCAGTCGCGTCCGGCGGCCAGGCCGAGGTCTCGGAAGATACGGTCAGTGTTGCGCACGGGTCTCCTCCGTGGGGCGTGCCCCCGACCGTCCTGCCAGCGGTGCGGGGGCTTCAGCGTGTTGCAAGCGAGCAGCCCACGCCGCAGTGGCGACCTGCTGGGCCGCGGACCAATCCCGGACCAAACGACCGGGATCCGCTCCGGTCCGGAACGGCTTGCCTATCGGGTCCGACTGGGCGCAACCCCGCTCGGGTGCGGGTTTCGTGCGCTTGAGTGCGGACGCGTCGCGACGCGTCGTCTTGGCTGGCGCGGTCTACGGAACCGAAGGTCACAGGTTCGAATCCTGTCGGGCGCGCTACACGAATCCCTGTGCTGTAGGGGTTTTCCGGCTGGTGGCGAACGGCGCTGGGTGGCAACAGCGGGGGCAACGGGGCAACAGTGAGCAAGTTGCCCCTCGAGCGGACGGATGCGCCGGGCATCTACCGGCGCGGTTCGAAGTAGGTGGTGGTCTACCGCGTCGAGGGTCGTCAGCGCAAGCAGTACGCTGGCACGCTGGCCCAGGCTCGGGCCATCAAGCTCGAGCGCGAAGGCGAGGCGCGGGCGCTGCGCCGCGGCCCGACGCTGCACGGGTTCAGCCTCTCGTGGCTTGATCGCTACGCCGGCAGCGGGCATGACAGCGTGCGCGCCAACACGCGCCGCGAGTACCGTCGCCTGCTGGTCAATTTCGCGCTGACCTACTTTGACCGCGAGGTCCGGGTGCGCGATCTAGATCGCGCCGCTGTGCAGCAGTTCGTGGATTGGCTGACAACCCGCCCCGGTCGCGCCGGGCGGCTGTGTGACCGCTCGATCGCCAACGCGCTTACGCCGCTGCGCCTGGCGCTTGACGCAGCGGTCGCCGAAGGTCTGCTGAATGCCAACCCGGCCGAGCAGGTCGTGCTACCGCGGCGGAGGGCGGGTCGCGCATGGTCGGCACGCGAGCGGCGCTTTCTGACGCGGGCGGAGCTCATGCGCCTGCTCGACGAGGTACCGGCGAAGTGGCGGCCGCTGTTTGAGCTGCTCGCCGCGACCGGGTTGCGGATCTCTGAGGCGGTCGGGCTGCGCTGGAGCGACCTCGTCCTCGATGAGCGGGCGCCGCATCTGCAGGTGCGCCGCGCGATCGTCAAAGGCGCAAACGGTGGCCCCCAAGTCTCGCTACGGCGCGCGGCTGATCCCGCTGACGCCCGAGCTCGCTGCCACGTTGGGCGCTCATCGGCCTCGCGATGCCGTCGACGATGCGTTCGTCTTTCCGGGTCGCGACGGCGGTGCGTCTGATCAGGGCAGCCTGCGCCGCCGCGTGCTCATCCCCGCCGCCGAGCGCGCGGTGCTGACCGGTGTCGGCTTTCACACGCTCCGTCACACATGCGCGTCGATGCTCATCGAGTCCGGTCTGAGCCCGCTGCGCCTGCAGCGCTGGATGGGCCACCACCACGCCCGCGTTCACCCTCGATACCTACGGGCACCTGATCGACGGCGACCTCGGACCCGGCCTCGACCTCCGCAAGGAGCTGGCATCGGCCGAGCGAAAGTCGACCCCGCGCAACGTGAGGGGCAAATGATCCTAGTCCCGTCACGCCCGGTCGGCGTGGCAGGCTCGACACCTCGACCGCTTTCAGCCAACAGCGAGAGCGGCAACGACCTAAGGGTCACGTTCGGATGTCGTCCTTGCTGTCGCCCCGGCGCCTCCGCGGAGACGCCTCCTTTCATGGGCGAGCGACACTCTGATCCGTCCGCGACCCTGCTAATGCTCGCCCGCGGCTTGCACGAGCAGGGCGATTTGGACGCGGTTGTCGACCTCGAGCTTGTCGAGGAGACGGGAGACATGGCCCTTGACCGTCGCGACGGAGAGGTGCAGCGTCGCGGCGATCTCGGCGTTGCCGTGGCCGAGGCCGATGGCGAGCGCGACGTCGCGCTCGCGCGGGCTGAGCGTCGCCAGTCGGTCGCGGGCATGCTCGGTGCGGGCGCCGGCGTCCGTGTCGCCGGCCACCATCGAGATGAGCCGGCGGGTCACCGTGGGGGAGAGCATGGCGTCGCCCGCGTGGACGAGCTCGATTGCGCGGACGATCTCCGCCGGCGCGGTGTCCTTGAGCAGGAAGCCGGCCGCGCCGGCCTGCAGCGCGCGCAGGACGAGTTCGTCGGCGTCGAAGGTCGTGAGCACGAGGACGGCGGGCGGGTCGGGCTGCGTGGCGAGCAGACGGGTGGCCGCGATCCCGTCGAGGTGTGGCATGCGGATGTCCATGAGGACGACGTCGGGCCGGTGGAGGTCGACCGCGCCGAGGACCTCGCGGCCGTCGGCGGCCTCGGCCACCACTTCGAGGCTTGCTGCGCCGGCGAGCATCATCCGCAGGCCGGAGCGCACGAGCGCGTCATCGTCGACGAGCAGGACGCGGATCATCGCGGCAGGCGGGCGCGCACGACGAACGCGCCGTCGGCGTCGACGCCGTGCTCGAGCTCGCCGCCGGCGAGCGCGACGCGCTCGGTGAGCCCGATCAGGCCGGTCCCCGCCCCGGGCAGCGCCGAGACCGCGGCGACGGCCACCGGCGCGAGGCTGCGGACCTCGACCTGCAGGTCGCCGTCGGGCGCGTGGACGGTTAGAGTCACGGCCGCTCCCGGCGCGTGCTTGCGTGCGTTGGTCAGGCCCTCCTGCACGATCCGGTAGGCGGTTCGGCCGACGGCGGCGGGCGGCGCTGCGTCGCCCAGTTCGATCCGTGCGGTGATCCGCATCCCGGCCGCCTGCGACTCATCGACGAGGGCGGCGACGTCGGCGAGCGTCGGCTGGGGCGGTTGGGTCAGGCTCTCGCCGCTGTCCTCGCGCAGGACGCCGATCACGCCGCGCAGCTCGTCGAGCGCGGCCCGCGCGCTCTCGCGGATCACGCCGGCCGCTTCGGCGACCTCCTCGGCCGGGGCGTCGGGGCGGAACTCGAGCGCGCCGGCGTGGACGGAGAGCAGCGAGAGGCGGTGGGCGAGCACGTCGTGCATCTCGCGCGCGATCCGCCGCCGCTCGGCCGCGCGCGCCTCGTCCCCGGCGCGCTCGGCCTGCTCGCGCAGGGATCGCACGAGCTCGCGCCGCGCGCGTACGAAGAGTCCCCAGCCGAGGACCACGCCCGTCAGCAGCAGGCAGGTCCCCGCGTTGACCCAGTAGCTACCGGCGGGGGGGTAGAGCAGCGGGCTCGCGAAGGCCCAGGCGATCAGGAGCCCGGCGATGACCGCCAGGTCACGGCCACGAGCCCGGATCGCGGCGTTGAAGGTGGCGGCGAGGTTCGCGCCGGCGGCCGGGAGGATCACGAGCGAGACCGCCCCGACGCCGATCCCGACGGTGCCTGGATGGGTGCGCCGCCAGTGCAGCGAGACGAGCGTCGCGATCCCGACCACGACGTCCACGACGCGCAGCCAGGGCGGGTGCATCTGCCAAGTGCCCGCGAGGGTGGCGGCGCTGATCGCGAACGCAACCAGGTAGATCGTCGCGTCGACGACGCGGTCGCGGCGGCCACGCTCCTCGTCGGGCGCGGCGATCACGACGCCGGGCAGTGCGGAGCGCATCCAGCCGGACAGCCGATGGGTGGAGCGTGCTGTCGCCTGGCGTGTCATCGCTCGACGACGAAGGCTAAGCGAGGACCGCGGCCGCGACCCCCTACCAAAGTCGTTGGCTGCCACCGCCGCAGGGCTCGGCGAGCGTAGCCCGCAGACCGTGGTCGGAAGCACGGCCGGCCGCGAGTCTGCCGGGATGATCGAAACCGAAGGACTCACCAAGCAACTCGGCGGGCGCACCGTCGTCTCCGATGTCACCTTCCGCTGCGAGCCGGGCACCGTCACCGGCTTCCTCGGCCCCAACGGCGCCGGCAAGACCACCACGATGCGGATGCTCGTCGGCCTCTCCGAGCCCGACAGCGGCCACGCCCATATCCTCGGCGGGCGCTACCGCGACCTGCCGAACCCCGGCCGGCGCGTCGGCATCCTGCTCGACGCGTCGGCGCAGCACGCCGGCCGCCGTGGCCGCGAGGCGCTCGCCGTGTCCGCGAAGACCATGGGCGTGCCCGCGCAGCGCGCCGACGCGCTGCTGGAGCTCGTCGGCCTCGACGCGACGGCAGCCCGGCGGCGTGTCGGCAAGTACTCGCTCGGCATGCGCCAGCGCCTCGGCTTCGCCCACGCGTTGCTCGGCGACCCCGAGATCCTGATCCTCGACGAGCCCGCCAACGGCCTCGATCCGGAGGGCATGCGCTGGATGCGGGGCCTGCTGCGCAACTTCGCCGACCGCGGCGGCACCGTGCTGCTCTCCTCCCACCTGCTGGCAGAGGTCGAGGCCGTCGCCGACCGGATGATGATCATCGGCGGCGGACGGATCCAGGCGCAGGGCACCCGCGCCGAGCTTCTCACCGAGTCCGGCACCATCGTCGAGGCGGCCGACCTCGCCGGCCTCGACGCCGCGCTTCACCGCGCCGGCCTGATCGTGCACCCCGCCGACGGCGATCGGCGGCTGGTCGAGGCCGAGCCGGCGGTCGTCGCCCACGCGGCAATGGCCGACGGCGTCGTGCTGCGCCGGCTCGCCCCGGCCGAGGACGCGGGCCTCGAACGCCTCTTCTTCGAGCTGACCACGTCTGGCGAAAGCACACCGTCGCCGCCCACTGATTCGATCCACCCCGAGCTGACAGGAGCAAGCGCATGAGCACCACCACCCTCGCCGCACCAATCCCCGTGAACACCTCCGGCGTCCACGCGCGCCCCCGCCTCAGCCGCCTCGTCGCCGTCGAGCTGCGCAAGATGGTCGACACCCGCGCCGGCTTCTGGCTCCAGGTCGCCATGGTGGCGCTCACCGTGGTCGTCGTAGTCGTCCGCCTGCTCGTCGGCGATGCGGCGGACCACACGTTCCAGCACGTCCTCGACGCCGGGCTTCAGCCGGCGGCCGTCCTGCTGCCAGTCCTCGGCATCCTGCTCGTCACCTCCGAGTGGTCCCAACGCACCGGGATGATCACCTTCGCGCTCGTCCCGGCGCGCTCGCGCGTCCTCGGCGCCAAGCTGATCGCGAGCCTCCTGCTCGCCGTCGCGATGCTGACGATCTCCGTCGCCGTCGTCGCCGCCGGGGTGCTCGTCTCGTCGCCCGGCGTCGAAGGGACCTGGTCCGACACCGCGCCGCTGATCGGCCAGTCGGCCGTCAACCTAACGGCCGGGATGGTCGTTGGCGTCGCGCTCGGCGCGATCCTGCTCGCCTCGGCGCCCGCCATCGTCCTCCTCTTCGCGCTGCCGACGGCGTGGATGGCGGTCGTCTCGCTGCCCGTGTTCTCCGGCGTCGCCCCGTGGGTGGACTACGCGCGCGCACTCGGCGAGATGACCCCGGACGTCATAAGCGCCACCCAATGGGCACATGTGGGCACGGCGCTCGCACTCTGGATGCTGCTTCCGCTCCTGATCGGCACCTGGCGGATCACCCGGCGCGAGGTGTCGGTGTAGAGGCTCTGCGGCTGCTGTGGCCTCTCAGGAGTTGTCGACAAGGAGCGCGCCCTCTTGCCATGCATGCATGCGAAGGGCGCGCTCCTCTATCGCGGCCTGAAAAGATGACCCGTCCGTGAAGGTTTGGACGACCAAGCGGAGCTAGATCATCGGCTTTCGCCTTGGACGACGACCGAAACCCGCGCGCCATTGCCACCAGAGTGTTGGATTCCCATGCGGGCAGCACTCTTGCGTCGCCCGTGACCGCAAGGGATGCGAACAGGCGCCGAGTCGAGCATCAGCTGGCATCGCTGCGCGCGATGGGGCTTGCACGATGCCCACCGCATATCTGCGCGTTACTGATGATTTGTGCCCGACAGAGCCACAGGAGGCGTAATGCCCGTAAGCCCGTTGCAGCCCGTTGCAGCGCAGCGAGTGCGGCATTGCTCTACAAGCGGCTTAGCGCCAATTCGGCTGCGGTCTACGGAACCGAAGGGTCACAGTTCGAATCCTGTCGGGCGCGCTTCCCAAACGGCGCTGCAGAGCGGAAGTCGGGCGAGATCGCGAAGGCGCGGCGTCGCCGGCTGGGAACGAGAATTCTCGGTGGCAGCGGCGGCCGCGGCTAGGTGAGCGAACGCGACAGCCAGAGGTGTGACTGCCTTCGGACGGTCCGTTGACGCGCACCCTGGCCGCCCAGCATGGCGCTCTTGGTCGAGAGCAGTTGCGGTGGGAGCGTCAGCGGACACGCTTGCTGCTCGTCCTACCCGGTCGTCTGCGGGCGTCGCTCGAGACGCCTCCGTGGATCGCTCGCTCCGCCCGATAGGCCAGGGAGCCGGCACGAGGAGCGATCGTCCCCGCTCGGATTAGTACGCCCGTGGTGGCGGAGGATTTTCCTCGGCCACCGCATGGGTAGGGCTGGTCTGTCCGCGAACGGCGAAGGGCCCCCAAACCGGGGACCCTTCGCATTCAACCTCTCTGCAACCGGTCTACGGACGCGCGCCACCGAACGCGACGGGACCGGACGTGCTGTCGTCGGACCCGGACTGCGTCGACCCGCGGGTGCCTTCCTCGGGGCCGCCGTCGTAGCGAGTGTTCGCCTGCGCTGGGACCGAACCCGTGGTCGCGCCGCGCGTGCCTTCCTCAGGCCCGCCGTCGTAACGCGTGCTCGGCTGAGCCTTCCTCATCGCCTCGTACTCAGCCCGGCTCGAGGCTGCGATCGAGGACGGAGGCGGGGCCACCGTGGGGGCCGGAGAGGACGAGACCGAGGCCGCGCCACGCGTGCCCTCCTCGGGTCCGCCGTCGAAACGGGTGGTGCCCGAGGGGTTCTTCGCCGGCGCGAACTTACCGGTGGCGATCACGCCGGACGTGCTCGGGGCGTCGTCGCTCGACACGACGACCACCGCGAGGCTGAGTCCGACTACCGCGATCATCGCGATCGCGAGCAGGTTGCGGAGATGGTTGTACTGCGAGCGGAGCACAACGGCGGGGTGCTGGCTCGGGATGGCGGTGCTCATGACTGTCTCCTGTCGGCGGGCGGCCGCCGCAGCTGCCGGCCCGGTTGTGAGGTGGAAGAAGAGGAACATCAGCGCTCATGCTGGGACGGGCCGGTTGCAGCGCGCCTAAGCCCCGGTTACAGCACGGCTACGGGGCGGCTCGACGCGCACTCGCGGCTGCGCTACCTTGGATCGAAGGCTCGCTCACACTCGGTCTCGCATGGACTTCCGCATCCTCGGCCCACTTGAAGCCTCAGATGAGGGTGTGCCGGTCGCGCTCGGCGGTAGCAAGCAACGGGCTCTTTTGGCGCTGCTCCTTCTGCGCGCGAACGAGACGATCTCGACTGACCGGCTCATCGACGAGCTCTGGGGTGACACTCCGCCGGCCACCGCCGCGAAGACGATTCAGGTTCACGTCCACCGCCTGCGCCGAGCTCTGGCCGGCAACGGAGGCGGCGCCGCGTCCGACGTGCTCGTCACCCGCGAGCACGGCTATGAACTGCGAGTCGACTCGGACCACGTGGACGCGCGACGCTTCGAGCGTCTGCTCGATGCGGCCAGGGCGGCTTTCGCCTCCGGCGATCCGCAGGCGGCGCTCGCGGCCGCCGAGCGGGCGCTCGCCCTCTGGCGCGGGCGGCCGCTCGGGGAGCTGGCCGATGAGCCTTTCGCCCGGCACGAAATCGATCGGCTGGACGACCTGCGCGTGGCGACCGTCGAGCAGCTGATCGACGCGAAGCTGGCTCTGGCGCGGCACGCCGAGGTGGTGGGTGAGCTCGAGGGCCTCATCGACGAGCACCCGTACCGGGAGGGCCTCAGGGCGCAGCTCATGCTCGCTCTGTACCGCTGCGACCGGCAGGCCGAAGCGCTGCAGGCCTATCAGGACGCCCGCAGGGTCCTCGTCGGAGAGCTCGGGATCGAGCCCGGCGCGCGGCTGCGCGAGCTCGAACGCGCAATTCTTGCGCAGGATGCCGCCCTCGCATTAGCGGTGCCCCAGCCTGTGGCGACGTCGGAGACGGAGCCGGGAGAGCGGCCTCCGTCGGGCCAGGCAAGGCCTGCGCCCGCCGCCACGCGCCGTCTCGTGAGCATCGTCTTCGCCGATCTCGTGGGCTCCACCGGGCTGGCCGAGCGACTCGATCCCGAGACGATGCATTCGCTGCTCGACCGCTACACCGAATGCTGCGGCGCGGTGATCGAGCGGCACGGCGGTTCTGTCGAGGGCTTCATCGGGGACGCCGTGGTGGGGGTATTCGGCCAGGATGAGGTTCACGAGGACGACGCGCTTCGGGCGGTGCGCGTGGCTGTCGAGATGCGCCGGGAGGGAGCAGAGTTGAGCGCCGACCTCGAGCGCGGTCTGGGCTTCGGGATAGGGATGAAGTTCGGCGTGGAGTCGGGCGAGGTCTTCGTGAGTCCCGGCTCCCGGCGTTCGCCCTTCGCGGCCGGCGATGCCTTCAACGTCGCCGCGCGCCTCGAGGGGCTCGCGTCAGAAGGGCAGATCCTGCTCGGCGCGGCCATCTACGAGCTGGTGAAGGGCTCGGTCCGGGTCCAGGCTCTGGAACGGCTCAAGCTGAAGGGCCGGACGGCGAAGGTGCAGGCCTGGCAGCTGCTCGAGTTGACCGACGATCAGGTGGGGTTGGGCCCGGACGCGAAGCCGCTCGTTGGACGCGAGCACGAGCTCGGCGAGCTCCGCAAGGCCCTGGCAGGAGCCTGCGGGGAACCGGGCTGCCGGGCGATGACCCTCGTCGGACCGGCGGGAATCGGCAAGTCGCGCCTGGCCCGTGAGCTCCGGGTCGAGACGGCCGGTGACGCAACGGTCGTGGTCGGGCGGTGCCTCTCGTACGGAGAGGACGCGACTTACCGGCCTCTCGCGGAGATCGTCCAGCAGATCTGTGGGGCCGACCCGCGCGACGGGATCGACGAGCTCCTCGACGGAGATGAGTCGCGCGTGAACTTGGTGCTGCAGGCGATAGGTCTGTCGGCCGGCGCCGCGCAGGTCGAGGAGACGTTCTGGGCGGTGCGGAGCCTGGTCGAGCGAGCGGCCGACGAACGGCCGCTCGTGATGGTCGTCGACGACGTCCACTGGGCCGAGCCGGCTCTGCTCGACCTACTCGACTATCTCGTGGCGTTCTCGAGGGGGCACCCGATCCTGCTCCTCTGCTTGTCCCGGCCCGAGCTGGCGGAGACACGCCCCTCGTGGCTGGCGCCTCAGCAGAACCGCTCGCTTCTGGTCGTAGACCCCCTCTCCGACGCGGAGGCACGCCTCCTCATAGAGTCCGCCGCACCGGAGGCGCTCGGGTCTAATGCCGAGGCTCGTATCGTGGACATGGCCGAGGGCAACCCGCTGTTCCTCGAGCAGCTCGTGGCCGTGGGGGTCGAAGACGAGGCCTCGGCTCTGCCATCAAGCATCCAGGCGGTGCTGGCCGCGCGGATCGACCGCCTCGACGAGGCGGAGCGCGCAGTGCTCGAGCACGCGTCCGTACAGGGCCGCAGCTTCAGCGTGGATGCGGTGGCCGAGCTGCTTCCCGAACGCGACCGGGCGAGCATCGCGATGCACGTGGTCTCGCTCGTGCGCAAGCAACTGGTGCGCCCCGATCGCTCCGACGCCCGTGGTGACGACGCCTTTCGCTTCGCGCACGTCCTGATCCGAGAGGTGGCGTATCAGGGGCTGCCCAAGGGGCGGCGGGCTGAGCTGCACGAGCGGCTTGCCGGATGGCTCGCGGCCTCACCGGGAGCCCGTGACGACATCATCGGCTTCCACCTGAGCGAGGCGTACGAGAACCTCGCGGCGCTCGGCTCGGCGGGCGACCGAGAGCGAGGCGTGGCCGCCGCGGCGGTCGAGCGGCTGACGGCGGCTGCCGACGCCGCACGGCTGCGCGGCGATCCCGCCGCGGGAGCTCGCCTGCTCGAGCGCGCGGAAGGGGTGCTCGGATCGGATGCGAGGGCTCGATCCGAGCTGCTGCCGGTACTCGGGGCCACCCTCTATGACGCAGGTCGCCTGGGGGAAGCCGCCCGGGTGCTGGACGAGGCGATCGAGCGAGCTCCCGAGCCGAGCCTGCTGGCGAGGGCGCAGATCGAACGCGAGCTCGTACGCCTCGAAACGGATCTGGAGACGGGGACGGCACGGGCCGATCGCGTGGCAGAGGAAGTTCTCCCGGTCCTCGACCGAGAAGACGACCATCACGGGGCGTCCCGGGCGTGGTTCCTCCGCGGCGAGGTTGCCTGGATCGCGGGCCGGGTGGCCGACGCGGACGAATCCTGGATCCGCGCGGCAGATCATGCCCGCCGCGCCGGGGCGGAGCGCGAGCGGTTCGAGTTGATCGGCTGGCGTGCGATGGGCGCTGCCCAGGGACCCGCTCCCGTGTCGCGAGGCGATCGGCCGCTGCGAGGAGTTCGGTGTGGTCGTCGAGAGGAGCCCGATTGCGAGTGTGTGGATCCTCCAGCCCCTCGCCCTCCTGCATGCGATGCAGGAAGAGCTCGAGACCGCCGAGCGCCTGCTCGCAGAGGCGAACGAGATCAGACATGCGTTGGGCGGTCTCGGGTCGAGCTTCTCGCATCTCGAGGCTGGATGCCGGTTGTGCGCGGGGCAGCCCGAACTGGCGGAGGCCCGCCTGCGGGCGGACGCCGAAAAGCTGTCATCAATGCGTGGCAAGGGCACCCTCGCGACGACGCTCGCCCTGCTCGCTCGGGCCGTCTACGCCCAGGGCCGGACGGACGAGGCGGCCGAGCTGTGCGCGTCGGCCTCGCGCGAAGCGGCGCCTCAGGACACAATGACCCAGGTGATCTGGCGCGGCGTGCTTGCGAGAGTCGCGGCGAGCCGGGGACGCCTCGACGAGGCCGAATCGCTTTCCAGCGAAGCGGTGGCGCTCGCTACCCCGACGGACTTGATCTCGCTCCGGGGCGATGCGATGCTCGACCGTGCGGACGTCCTTTGGGTGGGCGAGCGCCTCGAAGAGGCCGATCGCTCGGCGCGAGCAGGCATAGCGCTCTACGAAGCAAAGGGCAACGTCGCGGCTGCCGCCGAAGCGCAGGCGTTGCTGAGCCATTGACGGGAGGTGCGTCTTGCCGGGAAAGCCGGGCTTCACAAAAATCGAGCTGACGAACGGTTCCGTGCAGGTCGTGGGGAGGTCGCCGGCCGACTCGCCTCTTCCGCACGCGGTTCGCGTCACTCTCGCGCAGGCGAGCGCAGCGGGGGAGGGGGCGAGCCATGTGGCTGAGGGGCCTGTCGATGCTCCGGCCCATGACTGGCACGCGACTCTCCCATCCGAAGGTTTCAGGAAGGGGCCAGCGTTCGCCGTTGGCTATGAGATCTGCATCCAACCGCAGTTCTCCGTGACCACGTGGTACCAGGTGATGAACATCGAGTAGCCCCTACGCCTGCCGGCGAGGGCAGCGCGCGTCACGGAGAGGCCGTGCCGCTCGGGCTGGACAGCGGCTCGAAGCGTGAGCCGCCCGCGGCCGGCTTCGGGTACATGTTCGGCCCCGCTCGGCACGAGATCGACGACCCGGCCGTCGACGCGCTCGCCGAGCTGATCGGCGACCGTCAGGACGACTCCACCGAGAACACGTCGATCCCGGCCGGATACACCTACCTCGGGCAATTCATCGACCACGACATAACGTTCGACGCCACCAGTCACCGCAAGCCCGCCGGGAAGCCGCGCGCCCTCGTCAACTTCCGGACCCCCCGGCTCGACCTCGACAGCCTGTACGGCTCGGGACCGGTGGTCCACCCGTTCCTCTACGACTGGGCGCACCCGAAGTCACCCGGGGCGAGGCTGCTCGTAGGTCACAACGCGAAGGGGGGGAACGACGACCTTCCGCGCAATTTACCCGGCCGTGCCCTGGTCGGCGATGCGCGCAACGAGGAGAACGTGATCGTCGCGCAGCTGCACCTGCTCTTCATCCAGTTCCACAACGCGGTACTCGACGGGCTTGGCGGCGCTCCCAAGCATTGGGAGGAGCGCTTCGAAGAGGCGCGACAGATCGTACGCTGGCACTACCAGTGGCTGGTCGTCCACGACTTCCTGCCCAAGATCCTCGGCAGGAGTCTTGCGCCGGGGGCCTTCCGCTCCGAGGGCGTGCCCCAATTTCGCCGCTGGCGGCGACCCACCCGAGGTGACCCGTTCATCCCCGTGGAGTTCTCGGCCGGGGCATTTCGCTTTGGTCACAGCATGGTCCGTAGGGAGTACGCCCTCCAACGCAGGGAACGAGAGGTGCCTCCGAAGCCGTTGTTTCCCGATCTCGGCCGGCTCGCGTCGCTGCCGCCCGACCTGGTCATCGACTGGGAGCGCTTCTTCAGGTTCGAGCAACTGGGATACGCGCGCGAGCCGCAGAACAGCCTTCAGATGGACACCGCCCTCGTCAGCCCCCTGCTCAACCTTCCCGACTTCGGGGGATCGCTCGCGCGCAGAAACCTTCGCCGGGCACAGAGGCTTCAGGTGCCCTCGGGTCAGGAGGTCGCGAAGAAGCTGAAGCTGAAGAGCCTCGATCCCGAGGAGCTCTTGCTCGACGGGCTTTCGAAACCGGTGCGGGAGAAGGTGCTGAAGGCGACGCCGCTCTGGTACTACGTCCTTTGCGAGGCGCAGGGAACGGGCGGCGACGGGGGCAAGCACCTCGGGCCGGTCGGCGGCCGGATCGTGTCCGAGGTGATCCTCGGGCTGCTGGCCAGCGACCCGACCTCCTATGTCAAGCAGCCGGGGTGGAAGCCAAATCTCATTCCCGGAGAGGACTTCAAGATGACCGACCTGATCGAGTTCGTGAAGGGCCCGATCGGCTAGCTCAGCCCGTTCTCGACCGTAAGCAGTGGTGCCGGACCGACCGGGCTTGGGTGGGAACAACGGTGGGAACGGAGTGGGAACAGTTCGTGTCCCCGCGTGGCTTCTCGTGTCCGCTCGTTCCCCTCGGGAATTAGCCGCTGTGCAGGAAAATCCTGATGAGGACAGGGAAGGCGGGACCGCTAGGGCCACCGCACTACGGAACCGAAGGTCACAGGTTCGAATCCTGTCGGGCGCGTCCTAGAGAAGCGCTTCATTGCAGGGGAAAGCTTTTCTCGCTCTCCGTCGCTCTGAGCGCCTCCCTCTGCTCTACGCGGCTCTCTGCTGCCGTCTGCGCGCTCGCGAGTAGGTCGCGTTGGCGCTCCTGCACTGCTCGCATCTGCACCCCTTGCGGTAGCGCGCTCTGCTTCCGTGAGCCGGAGCGAGAAACGGCATCTCGCACGGCTCGCACATGACCGTCATGAACTCGTGCTCACGCAGATACCGAAACAGATCCCGCCGATCGTCCGCGCCGAGCCGGGGGTTCCAGACCTTCGATTCGGACCACTCGTCCTCCTCCCGCTCCCAGTCGAGATAGGCCACAGCGATCGCGAAGTCGCTGACCATCACCCGCGCCAGACCACGCCCTACCTCGAGATTTTGGCGCTCGCGCTCCGCCTGTTGTTGCTCGTAGCGCTCCCCCTCCAACTTGCGCTCGTGCTGCTGGCGACTCTGCTCCACGAGGTAGGTCACGAAGCCGCCGACCAGAGCGCCGAGCAGCGCAGCGGCCGCCGAAATGCCCGCGATGGCCAGATCCGAGGCAGCCAGCGGGAAAGCAAGAGGAAGCTCCGAGATCGGCACGCGCGCAGCGTGCCAACGGGATCGGACGCACGGACACGAGGCTGAACGCGGCGAACGTTGTCCGGGGGGCGGCTCGCAACAGCCGGATTGATTTCGTGAGCAAGCAGTGCGCTCGGCGATTACCGGCCGGAGAAGTCCGGTCCGGTCGGCAAGTCGCGGTCAAGAGCATGGCCGTCGAGCGGGACGAGAACTGAAAAAGGCCCCAATTCGGAAATAGCCGGGCAGAGGCGAGGTTGGGCCCTCTGTCCGGGCTTTCCGAGCCCAGAATAGAAAAGGGATCAGCAATGCGAAAGTTCAAATTAGGGGTGGCGCTTTGCGCTGCACTCGCGCTCACCGTGGCGGCACCCACGGCATCGGCCACACCGAGGGTTCGCGAGTCATGAGGAAGATCAAGCTGGGAGTGGCGCTCGTGGCGCTCGTGGCTCTGGCCGCGACGGCATCTACCGCGGTCGCTGCGCACCCGAAAAAGGGCGGGATCGGCAACGGCGTGACATCGCTGCCGTTTCACCCGCTCATGGCCGTGTACGTCTCGTCATCGGGCAAGTCGATGACCGTCGGGTGGCCGTCGATCGAGAACGTCCACCCGCCGCTGATGCGGAAAATCAAGATCGACAGGGCGGGGAGGTTCTCGGGCACCCGCTCGGTTGTTTCGACGGGTGGGCTGTTCAACTCCACCAACAGGTGGACGGTCACCTTCAAGGGCAGATTCAAGAGCGCCAGGAAGGCAACGGGGAGCTTCCGGCAGAAGGGCCTGCTCGAACGCGGCGAGGGCAACCAGTACACGGTTCGCTCCGGGCCGCAGACCTTTGTGATCACCCTGCGCTAGGCGCACAAATAAGAGAGACAACCCTATGAAACGACTGATATTCATAACCGCTGCGCTTGCCGCGCTGGCGGTTCCGTCGGTGGCCTCGGCTACCGAGCTACAAGCGTTCGGCCACTACATCATCGCCACGGACGTGGCCGACTCCGGGGCGGTCGCCGACACCATCACGGTCACCCAGACCGGGGCGTCCACCCGCGTTACCGACGCCGCTGGCCTGGTGCTCAAAAGCGAGCCGGTGACTGTGCCCCCGGTTCCCGACAGCGGCCAGTTGGCCTGCTCCCAGGACAGCGGGCAGCAGGTGACGTGTACGCGGGTCAAGAACACGAGCGGGCAGCCCACCCACGTGGGCGTCAACGTGCACGCCGGTAACGACCGGGTGACGGTCGGACCGCACACCGCCGCGCAGACGCTGGTGGTGGAGACGGGCTCCGGCAACGACTCGATCAACGTCGCTAACGGGTCGGCGGACCTGGTGATCTGCGGTGACGGGATCGACGTGGTTGCGTGGGACGCTTTCGATGACGAGGGGCCGCCGTTCGGTAACTGCGAGACGGCTGCTGGCGGCGGCGGCTCTGGCGGAGGCGGCTCCGGCGGCGGCGGGGGTGGCTCCGGCTCTGGCTCCGGCTCTGGCTCCGGCGGCGGCGGCGGCGGTGGTGGTGGCGGTGGTGCTGGTAGCGGCGGTTCCGGCGGCTCCGGCGCGCCCGCGAGCATGAAGCTCGGCAAGCCGACTGCTGCTCACAAGGGCAAGCTCGTCGTAGTCACCAGGGTCAGCGGTCCCGGTCGCGTGATCGGCAAGGCACGCAAGGGCAAGCGGCTGCTGGCTCAGGGCGCCGAGAGGGCGACCAAGGCGGGCGCGGTGACGCTCGTGCTGAAGCCGACCAAGGCGGCCAAGCGCCTGCTCAAACACAAGCGCGCGGTCAAGGTCAAGGTCAAGGTCGCATTCAAAGCCACGGGCGGGACCGTCGTGAAGACGGCCAGGACTCGTATCCGCAGGTAGGACGGCTGACGGGAGGCGCGCTCTCAGTGGGTGCGCCTGCCGCCAGCCCAACACTCCGAAGGGGAACCAAATGAGGAAGCTCATCAGCATCGCCGCCCTGGCCGCAGTCGCGGTCATGGCGTTCGTACCGACCGCAAGCGCGGCGAAGTCCATGACTAGCGTTCTGCTCTCCAACGCGTTCCTGACCAACGGCGCGTCGATGTTCGACGGCGAGCTTGCCGCGTTCAAGTCGTGCGGCAAGCGGCGCGTCGTCCTGATCTACAAGCAGCGCCCCGGCGCGGACCAGAGGATCGGGAAGACGAAGGCGAAGCCCGACAGCGGCATCACCTACTCGTGGGACTTCGAGAAGGTCGGCTACGCCGTCAAGGCGGGCGAGCGTTACTACGCGAAGGTCAAGCCGACCAAGAAGTGCATGGGCGCGCGCTCGGCAGCCGTGCTCGCGAACGTCTACTAGCCCGATGGCCGTCCCGCTTACCCCGACCACGGGCGCGACCGTCGTGAAGACGACCCTGGGCTCGCATCCGCAGGTAGCTACTGAGGATTAGTGAACCCCTCATCGAAATGACCCGGCAGAGGCGAAGTTGGTCCTCTGTCGGGCTTTCGAGTCCAGGAAGTCGAGGGGTGGCCGAAGCCCGGCGCTATTTCAGCAGCCGACGTGAAAGCGCTCATACGAGCCTTCGAGGAACACTCGAAGGATCCCGACGTGCCAGAGGCAGAACGCCGCAAGGCAGGTGCGATAGCCAGCGCCGGTCGTGATCTCAGCGTGGATGTCGCGGGGAGCGTCATCGCGTCGTGGTTGCGCTCCATCGGGATCGGCTAGCTACTCGTCATGGAACTGGAAGAGCGCTCCCTGTAGAGAACGCTGTTCCGGTGAGAGTGCGAACCTTTTACGACCAAGGAACGCATGCCTCGACGTTCCTTGTTCTCGGCGAGGTGCTGCTCATTAGCGGAGAGATTCGCCGGGCGGTACGAGTCAGATCGGAGTGCCGGGACCGCCGACACCCATACCCGGCAGGCGCTTGTTAGCGGGCTTCCTGCCGACACGCGCGTCATCGTGGTGGGCCGAGCACGCCGCCAGCGCCGACGTCGCCGTCCCTTCGACCGACGGTCAGCAGATCCGGCTTCAGCCAACTGTCCGTGTGCGGACTGGCTGGGGCCCGCTTTCGCTGATCGAGCACCACAACTCGATCGGCCGCACGCCGTCGTCGGCGTGGCCCTACCGCCCGAGCGGATTCGGCAGCCGACATGGTGGGTAGATATGCGGAGGCTCGACGGTCGTTACGAAAGCAATCGTTGCTGCGACTCAACCAAGGCGATTCAGAGGAGCGACATATGGCGGCAGACCGCGGAACCGGCGGGAGCATTGGCGGGATCAGCCTCGGCGGCATCCTGGTCATCATTGGGATCGTGTTGATGATCGTCTGGTCCTTTTGGATCGGCTTGATCATCGCTCTCGTGGGACTCATCGCCTTCGGCGGCTTCGCAAGGGGCAAGTGGTACTGAACTCCTGCTCTAGCGGCGCGGGACGGCGCTGCCAGACCGCACGCGGAAGCGAGAGCGCCGGCCGCTCCCCTCGGCGTAAGCTAGACACTGTCCGGGACCTACGAAGGAGGCGACATGTACGCGCGCGTGGCGACATTCGAGAGTGATCCCGCCAAGGTCGACGATGCGATCGACATGGTTCGTAGCGAGGTCGAATCCGGCGATGTACCCGACGGGCTCGAGGGGGCGAAGATGCTGATGCTCGTAAACCGTGAGAGCGGCAAGGGCCTCGGTGTGACGCTCTTCGAGAGCGAGGAAGCGATGCGCCGCGGCGACGACGCGCTCAACGCCATGAACCCCGGCGCGAGCGAGCGCCGCACGACGGTTGAGTTCTACGAGGTCCCAGTTCAGACCGTTGGCTGACAAACGGCTCAAACGGGCGTGTGCCAGACGGGTGGTGACGAGGCACCGTACGGTCCTGGACTGGTCTCCAGGTTCGCCTAGCAGCCCAGGTCTTGCTTACACTGGATCGCGGGGCCGACGCGTACGGGCGCCAGAGTTCACTCGCGGTGGGGCGCGGCCTGCTCCACGACGAGCGACAGGTACTCGGCGCCTGCTTGGCGCGAATTCCGAAGCGACGGTGATGCGATCGACGCCCCTGCCGTCGTCCTGCCGTCGTCCAAGGGAGTCGCGACTAAGGCCGGCTGCGCTCGCTGGTGACGACGCCACACTTCGGCACCGACACTTAAACGAACGGATTTCCGGTGAGCCGGGCCGGGCCCGAGGTAAGCGGGCGTGGCTACGTCGCGGGTCATCGGCCCGAGGCTCAACCGCCGTTTGCTGCGGAGTGTCTAGTCCGATGCCGGTGGGCCGAGACGTCGGCTTGTCCGCAGAAGCGGGATCAAGAACACGTTCCGCTTTTTTCCACGCGTAAGGAGAGGCCTTTGCCGCGCGACCCGCGAGATCGCTCCACGCTTCGCACGGCTGCGAGGTGTCGGAGACCGAGCGGCATGAATCGACGCTGGATAGTCACGCGGCGTCGTCGACTGGGTGGTTTGTGACGAGCGACGCGATTGGGCTGCCTGACATCGAGCACCGGCTCGGCCCATAATCGGTCTCTCCGCAGGCGGTCCTGCTTCTGGCGCGATCGTTGCAGCGCGGGTTGCAGCGCAGGGCTGTCCTCAGGGCTCTGGCAAGGGGTTCGAGCCGATTCGGCTGCGGTTTACGGAACCGAAGGTCACAGGTTCGAATCCTGTCGGGCGCGCTTCACAAACGGCTCTGCAGGGCGAAAGTCACGCAGGTCCCGGCGCGGGCGCGAACAACTCGACAGGGCCTCAGCCTTTCCGGCGGAGAGCGCTGGGCCGGACCGCGGCCGCTGCCTCGGACAGCGCGTCGACGAGGGCCGCTGCGCCGGGGTGGCCGGCCGCGCCGGATCTCACCGCGGCCGAGATGCGGCGTCGCAGCGGTCCGGCCGCGGGAGGCCTCAGGGCGACTCCGTCGCGGCCGTCGTCGAGCGCGAGTTCAGGCACCAGCGCGACTCCTTGTCCGGCGGCCACCAGAGCGAGAACGACGCGAAAGTCGTTCGTCCGCCCGGCCAGCCGTGGCTCGTAGCCGGCGGCGCGGCAGGCGGTCAGCACTACGCGGTGACAGGCGGTGTCGAGGTACCCCGCCACCCAGCGTTCGTGCTGGAGCTCGCGCAGGTCGACCCTGCGGCCGCGGGCTGCAGGGTGGTCCTTGGGCAGCGCCACCAGCATTTCGTCCTCGAGCAGCGGGCGCAGCGCGATTCCCGGGTCGTCGGGCTGGGGGCTGAAGTCGTATTCGTGCACGATCGCCACGTCGACCTCGCCGAGCTTGAGCGCCGGGCGGGCGTGCTCGGGCTCGAGCTCCTCAAGCACCACCGAGGCCTCCGGATGGGCGCGGCCGAACGCGGCCATGGCCTTCGGCGCAAGGGTGGCCGCTGCCGTAGGGAACGCGGCCAGCCGGACTGTGCCGTGCAGCATGTCGTTGCCCGCCGCGAGCTCCGCCTGGGCGGCCTCCAGCTCGGCCAGCACGGCCTCGGTGCGGAGCACGAGGCGCTGGGCGGTGTCGGTGAGCCGCACACTGCGGCCGTCGCGTTCGAGCAGCTCGGCGCCGCTCTCGCGTTCCAGCGCGGCGAGCTGCTGTGAGATCGCTGGAGGCGTGTACCCGAGCGCGTCCGCAGTGGCGGCGATCGTGCCGCGAGCGGCCAGCTCGCGCAGGATTCGCAGTCGGCGCACCTCGAGCATGCAAAGTTCAGCTTACGCTATTCGACAGAAATCATAAATTGAGCTTGCGCTAGGCGAGTGCGATCTTGGCCGCATGCCCGTCGCGGCCCTCGCCCTTACCGTGGTCCTTTGGGGCTCCGCCTTCGCGGCGATCCGCGAGGCGGTGGCCGCGCTGGGATGGCAGCACCTGTCGTTCCTGCGCCTGGCCGCGGCCGCCCTGGCCCTTGGGTGTGTGGCGGTCGTGAGCGGGGCCGGTGGGCCCGCACGACGAGACCTACCGCTGCTGGCGCTGGTGGCCGTGACCGGCATGGCTCTCTACCAGGTGTTCCTCAACGCCGGCGAGGTCACCATCGACGCGGCCACCGCGAGTCTGCTCGTCAACGTTTCGCCCATCTTCACCGCCTTGCTCGCCGTAGCGTTTCTCGGAGAGCGCCTGCGGGCCGGCGGATGGGCCGGCGTGGCGCTCGGCTTCGCGGGCGCCAGTGTGATCGCACTCGGCGCCGGGGGCGGGATCTCGTTCTCGGCCGGCGCCCTGCTGGTGCTGGCCGCGGCCCTGATGCAGGCGACCTTCTTCGTATCCCAGAAGGCGCTGCTCAGCCGTCACGACCCGCTCGCGGTCACCGCTTGGGCCATGGTCCTGGGCGCGCTGTTCTGCCTGCCGCTGGCGCCCGGAGTGGGCGCCGCTGTCGCGTCCGCACCCACGGGGGCCCTCGCTGCGCTCGCCTTCCTCGCTTTCGGCGCCTCCGCGCTCGGCTTCTTCACGTGGGCGCACGCCTGCGCGCGCTTGGACGTCTCGGTGGCCGCCGCCGCGTTGTACGCCGTCCCGCCGGTAGCTGCCCTGGTCGCCTGGCTGCTGCTGGGCGAGACGCCCACGGCCACCACGTTCGCCGGCGGGGCGGTGGCCCTTTCGGGGGTGGCGCTCACGGCACGCTCGCGCGGTCCCGGCAAGGCCCCGGGGCCGCCGGTCAAATCGGCACTACCGAGCCGCGCGTAACGATGGATCGGCTTCTGGAGTCGGACCGGTTGCCGGGCCATCTCGATCGTCTCAACCGGGCGGCGTGGGCGTTGTGCGGGTCGCGTCACGAGGCGGAGGATCTCGTGCAGGAGACGATTGCGCGGGTTCTTTCTCGGCCGCGGCGGTTGGGCCGGGGGCAGGAGCTTTCGTATCTGCTTCGTGCCCTGCGCAACGTCTATCTGACGAGCCTGCGCAGCGCCAGCCGGCGTCCGCGCGGTGTCGAGCTGCCCGCAGACGAGAGCGCGACGATGCGCTCGGCGTGGCCGGAGCCCGACCAGGCGCTCGAGCATGCGGAATTGCTGGAGGCCATCGAGGGCCTGCCCCGGGAGTTTCGCGAAGCCCTGTTGGCGGTCGACGTTGTCGGGCTCTCCTATCGCGAGGCGGCGCACGTGCTGGGCACCCGCGAGGGCACGCTCACCACGCGTCTGTTCCGTGGAAGGGAGCGGGTGGCGCGGACGCTGGGAGGCCATCCGGCGACCGCGGTGGGGAATGAATAGGCCTCCACCGGCGTCCGGGTCGGGAAGAAACTCCCCGCCGCGGAGTCCTAGAGGGTTGAACCGATCTCGCTCGTCCGGAGGTTTCATGTCGCGCTTTGCTCCCATGATTGTCATTGGCGCGCTCTCCGCCATCGTTGTTGGCATCACGCCCGCCGCGTCCCAGGCCGCCGACAGAGAGCCCGGTCAGCATTCGGCCGCGCAGGCGTCGGGATGGACGAAGGCGCTCGCCGTTGATCTGTCGCGCGACGAGCTCGGCCTCCCGGCCCGGGCCCAGGCGGGGCGGTTCGCGCGGGCGGCGCTCGACCGCTACGCAAGGCGGCTCGGACTCTCTCGCTCGTCCGGCCGGCTGCGACTGGCAAGTCAGCTGCGGTTGCCGTCGTCTGCGGGCGGCCGGGTAATCCGCACGCTGCGTTTCCAGCAGACCGCCGGCGGGTTGCGGGTGCTGTGGAGCCAGATCGACGTCACCATCGCCGACGGCGAGGTGAGCTCGATCAGCGCAACGGTCGTGCGGGCCAAGGGTCATTCGCTGGTGGGCAAACGCATGGTCAGCCGCGCACGGGCGATGCGCATCGCCCGCCGCGCGGTCCCGAAGGCCGAAGCGGCGCTGCGGCCGCTGGCGGCCGCCTACGCCGGCACGCCCGGCACCAATCGCACGGCGCGCTGGCGTCGACCGAGGCGCGTGTGGGTGGTCGAGGTGCAGCCGCCCGCTGCGGCAGGCGATGACGCGTCCGCGGGACTCTGCGTCGTGATCGACGCGCAGGCCGGCAAGGTGATCGCCCGCTGGCCGGGCCTCGCGGACCGTCCGGACCGAGGCCCCGACGCCCGCAGCGCCAGCCGCGCGCTTCCGGCAAGCGCCGCGTTCGGGCTCGCCCAGCTCGGCCAACACACCCAGCTGCTGATCGGCGACGCAAAGGACGGGGCAGTCGGTGCGCCGCCGTATGCCCGGTACAGCGTCAGCGGCGATCCACGCGCCGTGGAGTGGCCGCACCTTCCCGTCCCTCGCGTCCAGGGAGCGGCCCACAACATCCTTCTGGACATGGCCGCCACCAACGCACGCAATATCGCACGCACGATCTGTGACCTGCGCGGCTACTGCGGCGTCGATGGCGGCTTTCGCGACCGCACCGACACCTACTCGGGCACCGTCACACCGTGGCAGGTCGGCGCGCGGGCGCCGGAAAGCACGAAAGCCTTCACCGGCATCGGGGTGATTCAGCTCCAAGCGGGCGATGAGATGGGCTTCAATAGCTCCAACGACCTTCTCGCCCACGAGTTCGGCCACCTGATGGACGCGAGCTATGCCGGCGACCGTCTCAGCGGGCAGGAGCTCGAGGGCGACTCGGTCGAGGAGGCCCTCGCGGACATGTTCGCCTACGAGTACGACCGCTTCGACTCCACCCTCGGAGAGGAGCACCAGCTGGGGGCCAGGATCAACTGGGAGGACCCCAGCGAGATCTCCCTCTTCCCCGGCCGCCCCTACCCCGATCACATCCGCGACTACGACCCCACCCCGCCCAACGAGTCGGACGGGAAACCCAGCGAGCACTTCAACTCGACCATCCTCAGCCACGCCTACTACCTGTTCGTGCAGGCCGTCGGGCACCACAAGGCTGGCCGCGTGCTGCACAACGTGCCTGCGACGCTGAGCCCGAAGCCGACCTTCAGAGAGGTCGCGCGCGGGTTCGTCGGGCGCGCCGGTGAGATCTACCCGCAGGACGGCCCGGACTCCGGCACCCGCTCCGACATGAGGGAAGCCGCTGAGCATGCCTTCGACCAAGTAGGGATCGGCATACGCGACCACCGCGGCGAACAGCCGGGCTGAGGGAGCGCGGGTTTGGCAGTCAGTGCGTCAGCGCGCGCCGTCGCGAAGTCCCCGATCGCCACGGGGATCCCGTCTCCGCCGGGCTTTGCGCGCAGGCGCGCAACCATGGCGCTCGAGAGATCGATTCCATGCACTTCCACACCCCGCTGCGCGAGCGGGAGCGCGATCCGCCCCGTCCCGATACCCAGCTCGAGCGCTGCGCCGTCGTCGGCGAGCGCAGCAAGGAAGTCGACGACCGGCTCGATCGCCGCAGCCTGGAACATCTCGTCCGACGGGTCGTCGTAGCGGGCCGCGATCTCCTCACCGAAGTGGTCTTCGGGCATTTGGCGCCTCACTCTTGGGGCTCGCCCGCGGAGGACTCGCTTCCTCTCACACCGTGGGCTTCGAGCACGGCGGCCAGCTCGCCGACAAGACGCTCTTCCACCGGCATGTCCACCGCCTCAGATTCGACCGTGTGCTGATAGTGGGGAAAGTTGCTCTGTCCCCAACCTCGAAGCTCACTGTTGAGGCGGAGGTAGCTGCCCTCGATCGTCAGGACCAGCCCCGGCTCGTAGCGACGTGGCTTCTCGAAGTCCTCTCGGTCGACCGGGCGCACTACCCACCCCGTCGCCGAGCGCCTGCGTTGGAAGGCCGACTCCTTCTGGATCGGCGTCCGCTCGGTCCCGGGATTGCCCGCAGCGTGCATCGCCGCAAGGAAGTTCGCGGTCGCGGCCGCACAGCGCTCGCTCAGCGGGCGCGTCTCCACTGAGCTCGCCCCCGGCTCCCGGTTGCCTTCGCGCTCCCACTCGGCCCGCGTAGGCAGCCGCTCGACTGACCTCAGGCTGCGCCCACAGGCCTGGCAGAAGATCCCCTCCCCTGGCCTGTCTCCGCAGAACGGACATACGCGCGCATCCGCACTCATTGGCCGCGGATGCTACGGACGCTCGGTGCGTCTGCCACTCAGGCGCCGAGCAGGGCCGCCTCCGCCTCCACGCCGTCGGCCATCGCCTGAACGTCGTCGAGGACCTCAGGGTCGGCGCAGAAGCCGAAGCCGAGGAGGCCGCCCACGGACACCACGGCGATCCGCAGAGCGTGACGCTCGGCGATCTCCGCGATCGAGTGCACGGACGTCACCGGCGCGCCCAGGACCGATACCGGTTCCCTGGGCCCCGGTACGTTCGAGACGTTGAGGGCGAACTGGCGCGGGCTCGCCTGCACGCGTGTCGCGAACGCGCGCAGGCGAGGCGACACGGTGCCCAGCTCCTGCAGGAGTTCGTCCATCGTCTCGGCGTCGTGCTCGGCCTTGCGCAGGGCCGTCTCGGCCTTGACGGCGCGCAGGCGCGTGGCCGGATCGGGTTCGTCCAGGGGTAGCGAGACACAGAAGAACGAGTCGCGGTTGCCGGCCTCGTCATCGTGGTGAAGGCTCACCGGGACCTTCACGCGGAGGGCGCCGAGCGATCCGTGGTGCGCGGCAAGCCAGCGGCGCAGGGCGCCGGCCACGACGGTCAGCACGGCGTCGTTGACCGTCGCGCCGCACGCCGCCTTGGCGTTGTCGTGGAGCGGCGCGAGCCGGATGCGAGCGAACGCCACCTGGCGGCGCGTGCCGATGGCCCCGTCGAAGGGTGACCCCGCCCGCGCGCGCGAGAGCTCGCGCTGGACGAACCCGGCGAGGTGGCGCCGGCGGCGCGCATCGTCGGAGGCGTGATGGGCGGCGCGGGCGGGCCGCCCGCCGCCGGCCGCCTCGTCCCAGAGGACGCCGCGAGCGAAGCGCATGGCCGCCGTGCCGTCGGCGAGCGCGTGGTGGATGCGCCAGACGAGCGCGTACCCCGACCGCAGCGGCACCACATCCATCTGCCATAGCGGCCGCCGGCGGTCGAGGCGCCGCTCGAAGAGCCGCGCCACCTCGACCCTCAGGCCGGCGCGGTCGAGGGGCGGCGCGCTGCTCGGACCACGGCTCACGTGGCTCGTGAGCTCGAAGTCGGGATCGGGGATCCAGGCCGGTTCAGCCTCCGATCCGCCGAGCCGCCAGGTGAGCTGGGGCACGTCGGCGATCCGCGCGGCGACGTGGGCCCGAAGCGCATCCACGTCCGGATCCCCGGCCTCGACCAGTACGACCTTGCAGGTGTGCCCGGCGATCGTCGGCCCCTCGAGGTCGAGGATTGCCCGATCCTCCGGCGCGAGTGGGATCGCGCGTGCCATGGGTGCCGACGGTACGGCCTGCGCGCGGCAGGTGCAACGCGCAGATCCGCCTAGCGCAGAGGTACGGTGCGCTGATCGAGTTCCCGCACCACCTCCACCACCTGCCGTTCGAGGGCGACGCGCCGCACGCGAAGCGGCAGCAGGGCCTGCTGGTCGTCTGCGGAGCGATGTTCATCAGCGCGATCGACATGACGATCGTCAACGTCGCCCTGCCGGACATCTCGGAGGACCTGAACGCGGGGATCGGCGAGCTCCAGTGGGTGCTCGACGGCTTCCTGGTCGCGCTCGCCGGTCTGCTGCTACTCGGCAGCGGGCTGGCCGACCGCTTCGGCCGCAAGCGAGTGTTCCTGGCCGGCATGGCGGGCTTCGGCGTCGCCTCGTGCCTGTGCGCGATCGCTCCCAACCCGGTCGCTCTGATCGGCGCGCGCGCGCTGATGGGCGCGGCGGCCGCGTGCGTGCTGCCGCCGGCCCTGTCGCTGATCGCGGTCATGTTCCCGCCCGAGGAGCGTCCGAAGGCGCTCGGCGTGTGGGCGGCGGTCGCGGGCGTGGGGCTGGTGCTGGGGCCGATGCTGGGCGGCGTGCTCGTCAAGGAGGTCGGCTGGCAGGCGGTGTTCCTGGTGAACGTGCCGGTCGTGATCCTGGTCGTGCCGGCGGGCCGGGCGGTGCTGCCCGAGTCGACGCGGCCGGGCACCCCGCCCATCGACGTGGTCGGGGTCGTGCTGTCGATCCTGGCGCTCGGCGGCGTGGTGTTCGCGTTGATCGAGGGGCCCGACGCGGGCTGGAGCAGCCCCGGAGTGATCGCCTCAGGCGTGATCGGGGTGTGCGCCGGCGTGGGCTTCGTACGAGTCGAGCTGCGCCGGCGTGAGCCGCTCTTCGACGTGCGCGCGCTGGCCCGGCCCGTGGTGGCCGCGGGCGCGGCCGCCATCCTGAGCGTCTACATCTCCTTCCTCGGGTCGATGTTCCTGCTCCCGCAGTACCTCCAATACGTGCAGGACCGCTCTGTCCTCGAGGCCGGGCTGCTGCTCACCCCGCTGGGGGTCGGCGCGGCGGTGGGAGCCCGCTACAACGCGCCCCTGTTCGCGGCGCTGGGGGCGCGCCTGGTCATGTCGGTCGGCCTCGTGCTGCTGGCCGCGTCGACGGCGCTGTTCATGCTGCTCGGCAGGGGCTCCGGGGTGGCCCTCGTGCTGATTGGGACGGCTCTGATCGGTGGGCTGATCGCGGTCGTCGTTGCGCCTGCGACCGCGGTGATCATGAACGACCTCGGCGAGGCCAAGGCGGGCGACGGCGGTGCGATCAACCAGCTTGCCCGTCAGGTCGGCGGCGCGCTCGGGGTGGCGATCATCGGCACTGTCTTCGCCGCCGTCTACACGGACCAGATCGACGCGAAGCTGGCCCGACTCACGGCGGTGCGCCGCGAGCGTGCGACCGAGTCGATCGAGGAGGCGCAGGACGTGGCGCGGGAGGTCGGCCGCCCGCTGCGCGAGCTCGTGCTGACACGGTCAGACGACGCCTTCGACCTGGCCGCCCGCACCGGCTTCGGTGTCTGCGTCGGCGTGCTCCTGCTCGCAGCCGTCGTGGCGGCGCTGGCGCTGCCGTCCGGGGCGCCTGGCGACGCCTGAAGCCGGGACTGTCGCGAGCGACCGCCATGGCTCAGCGGTTGTGGTTGACGACTTCGACGTTGTGCCCGTCGGGGTCCAGGACGAACGCGCCGTAGTAGCCCGGGTGGTAGACGGCGCGCTCGCCGGGACCGCCGTGGTCCTCGTAGCCCGCGGCGAGCGCGGCGGCGTGGAACGCCTGCACGGTCGCGTCGTCCTGCGCCGGGAACGCGAGGTGGACGTGCTCCGTGAGCGGCCGCTCGTCGTCGATCAGCGAGAAGCTGAAGTTCTCGCCGACCACCTGGACGCGGTGCGGCTCGTCCACACCAATCCGCAGCCCGGCGTGCGGGGCGATCGTCGTGTAGAAGCGCTTGGACGCGGCGGGGTCGCGGACGCGCAGCCAGAGGTGGTCGACCTGGCCGTCGGGGACCGGGTCATCGCGTTCGGTGTGCACCGCCTCCGCGCTGTTGCCGTCCGGGTCGAGCAGGAAGCCGCCGTAGTAGTCCGGGCCGTAGACCGCGCGCGGGCCGGGCGCGCCGTCGCCGCGGTAGCCCGCGTCGACGCCCGCCTGCCAGAAGGCGTCCACGGCCTCTCGGGACGGCGCACGGAAGCCCACGTGCAGGCCGCGGGTCACGGGGTGCTCGCCGTCCGTCGGACCGATGTCCCAGTCGTCCCACTCGACGAGCTCGGCGTCCGCGTGACTCGGCTCGGCGCCCAGCACGGAGAGGACGGTGCGGTAGAAGCGCTCGGACGCGGCGAGGTCCGCGACGGCGATTCCGACGTGATCGAACACCCCGCCGAGGCTACCGTTTGACGGCGCATGCTCAGGCAGATCGGTGCGCGCTGAGCTCGGCGAGCCGGGCTGCGCTCTCGGGGTCCATCGGCAGGAAGGTCTCGATCGCGAGGTTCGCGGCCGTGACGTCGAGCGGGGCTCCGAGGGTGGCGATGACCGTGAACAGCTCGACCTCGCCGACAGGGGTCTGCAGCCGGAGCGAGACCACCGGCTGGGTGGCCGGGCTGGTGGGCGGCTCGCCGGGGAGGTAGGCCTCGACCTCCTCAATGAGGTTGGCGAGGGCCGGATCGGCGTCCTCGCGGCTCCTCCGCTTCAGCCGGTGAATCAGCGGCGCGTTGCACGCGGCGGTCATCGACGAGATCCGCGGCAGGCCGCCAGGGTGAACGCCGAGGCGGAGCAGGTTGATCGGTGGCTCCAGGAGCTCCGGGTCGACCCCGTCCCAGAGAAGCGACGCGGCTCGATTGGACTCGATCAGGTTCCACAGCCCGTCGACGATCAAAGCCGGGTTCGGCTCGTGCGCCTCGAGCAGCCGCTCGAGCGACTCCCGAAGCGGCTGCATCACCTCCCCGTCGTAAGGCAGCTCCAGATAGGGAGGCGCGAAGCCGCCCGCGAGCAGCAGTCGATTGCGCTCGGTGATCGGCAGATCGAGGTGCTGGGCCAGGTGGACGAGGAGCTGGCGACTCGGGCTGGACCGGCCGGTCTCGACGAAGCTCAGGTGCTTGGTCGAGACGTTCGCGTCCAGGGACAGCTCGAGCTGGCTGAGGCCGCGACGCGTGCGCCAGAAGCGGATCAGCTCGCCCGCGGTCTGGGGCTCCTGTTCGGTCTGGACGACCACCCGATTGAAGTTAGCGCGGCGTCCGACCCGGTTCCATTACCCGGGATGTAAAGCCGGCCGGCGTTACACGAGAGGTAATCGACGCGCGGCCCTTCCTCCGGGACCGTTGCGGACGAAGCAACCAGATGATCCACGGAGGTGGACCGATGACCGAGACACAGGCTTTCGTCGAAATCTCATCCCGAAGCGCGGCCGAGTTGGCCGAGAAGTATCTCGCGCTCTGGAACGAGCCCGATGCCGACCGGCGCCGGGGGATGATCGCCGAGCTCTGGACGGAGGACGGGAGGCATATCCTCCAGCCGCCGCAGGAGATCCGCGGGATCGCGGCGCAACCCGGGCTCGCCATGACGGCGATCCTCGAGGCCCGGGGATACGAGCAGATAGAGGCTCGCGCGGCGAGCGTGTACGAGCACTGGGTCGGCTCCGAGGGACTCAGCTTCCGGGGCCGCGACGACGCCGATCGACTCGGCGACGTCGTCAAGTTCCACTGGGAGGCCGTCGCCAAGGGCGGCGAGGTGTTCGCAGTCGGGCTCAGCTTCCTCGTCCTCGCCGCAAACGGGCGGATCGAGCGCGACTACACCTTCATTGTCGCTTAGTGCCGGATGAGAGGCGCATCATCACGGTCGACCCCGAGCAGCGCGAGTCCTACCTCGCGGGCTCTGTGGGCGTCGTCGAACGGGCACGCTCGGACCCGTCCGGTCTTTGCTCAGCTACTCGCGGGCAAGCAGATCTGACACGCGGCCGCAAACCCGCGGTCGTGCGTCACGGGTCCGCACCGAGCCTGGTCGGGACTTCGGCCCGATGGCCACGCGCCCGTCGCTTTATCGCGCGATCGCACCTACGCTCGGCCGATGTCCCGTCGATGGCCCCCGCTGATTGCGGCGACGGCTCTGAGTGTCGTGCTCGTGCTGCCGCCGACCGCGTCCGCGCGTTGGTTCGGCAGCACGCTGCGGGCTGCTCCGAACGCGACCTACGGCTGCGAGGCCGCCGTGGTCGCCGGGCCGCTTGGCGGGTACGGCCTTCAGCCCACCGGTCAGACGTCCTGCACCTACCGTCATGGGGGATACCTGTTCACGAACCGACCGACGTTCATCGCGCCGGGCACGGGCCGCGTGACCCGGATCCGCGTGAAGTCGGGACCGAATCCCGCTCGGTTACGGCTGACCGTCTTGACCGGCTCGAGCCGGGTGGACACGTTCAGCGGCCGCGACCTGCCGGGCACCTACACGTGCTGCACCGCGCGCTTCGTGGGGCGATCGTTTCGGCCGCGCGCCAACGCGATCACCACCAAGAAGGTCAACGTGAAGGTGTTCGATGTCCGCAACAAGCGCATCAACTTCCGCATTCACTCCTCGGACGGCCTGGCGCTCACCGCCGTGGGCCCCGGCACCGTGCCGCTGAACATCGGGCCGCAGCTCGGGGGGTTCACCACCGGGACGCCCCTCGCGATCGGCTACTGGCCGGGCACCGCCCGCAACGACCCCCGCGTGGAGGGCTACTCGGTATCCGGGATCGACCTGCTTTTCCAGTGGAACTTCAAGCGTCGCTGACGCCGGGGCCGTCTCACCTCACGACCCGATCGCCGCGGCGAACGCCTCCTCCACGCGCCGCTGGGCCTCGGGCGTGCCCGGTGGGCTTATGGGCGTAGAGCAGTTCTTCGTGTCTGGCGGCGCAGCCGAGATGGTTCGCCGCCACGAGACCGTCGAGGACGTGTTCGCCCGCGACCTGATTCCGGAGCGGCTGCGCCCGGACCCGGCGGGTGTGTCGCCCGACGACTCCTGGCGGGCGACGGGACTCGATCACGTCTCCATCACCAGCGGCGACCTCGACCGCTCGATCGCGTTCTACCGCGACCTCCTCGGCCTCCCGCTGCGGGCCTCCGGGGAAGGTCAGGGTGACGGCGACTTCGAGGTCGCGGGCTTCGCCAACGCGAACGTGCGCTGGGCCGACCTCGAGCTGCCGCACGGACAGGTGTTGGAGCTGATCGAGTACCTCGATCCACGCGGCTCACCCAGCCGGCCGGCGAGCAACGACCCGGGGGCGACGCACATCTCGCTGCGGGTGCACGACATCGAAGCGGTCCACCGCCGCCTGAGCGACGCGGCCGTGCCCATCCGTACGAAGCCGATCGAGCTCACCGACCCGGCCTGGCGGGGAGCCAGATGCTTCTACGCCAGCGACCCCGACGGGGTGGCCGTGGAGCTGATCCAGCCGGCGCAGGCTGCCGTTGACCACTGACGCGGCGGATCGGCTGGCGACGAGGTTTCGCCGCCAGGCCGAGTCGGCCATCCAGCGCGGCTCCCCGTTGTACACGAGCCTCCTGCACCGGGTCGCCGAGGACATTCTCAGTCGCGGGCCTTGCCTGGACCTGTTGAGCTCGCGTGCCGGCGAGCGGGCCGGCCAGGCGCTTCCGCTGCGCTTCATGGCCGGCGCGCACCGCCTGGCGCTGACCGGCCGCGCGCCGCAGCTCGCCGCCCACTTCCCCTCCGCCGGCGGAGACGCCGACGCCGAGGCTGCGTGGGCCGCCCTGTCGGCGCTCGTGTCCGAGCGGGCGCAGGAGCTCGACGCGCTGCTCGACCTTCCCCTGCAGACGAACGAGGTGGGCCGCAGCCGGGCACTGGTGAGCGGTCACCTGGCGGTCGCGGCCAGAACCGGGCTGCCCCTGCGCCTGCTCGAGATCGGCGCGAGCGCCGGCCTCAATCTCAACCTGCCGCGGTACCGCTTCGAGTCCGAGGCCGGCGTGATCGGCGACCCGCACGCATCCGTGCGCTTCGAGTGCGCACCGTGGCCATCACCTACTCCGCGGCTCGAGGTGATCGAGGCGCGCGGCTGCGACACGCATCCGCTCGACGCGCGAGAACCAGCCGACCGGCTGACCCTGCGGTGCGCCGTGTGGGCCGATCAGGCCGAACGGCTGGCGCTGCTCGACGCCGCGCTGGCCGTGGCCGAGGAGCATCCTCCCGAGGTCGTGGCCGCCGACGCGCTCGACTGGCTGGCCGCGATACGCCCGGCGCGTGGGACCGCGACCGTGATCTACCACTCGATCGTCGAGCAGTACCTCGAGCCGGCCGCTCGTGCACAGCTCACTTCGGCGATCACAGCGCTCGTCCGTGAAGCAAGCGACGAAGCGCCGGTGGCCTGGCTGAGCCTCGAGCGGCCGATGGACCGCCGCACCACCGGACTCGCCGAGGTCCGTCTCGCCCTCTCCCCGGACCCGGAGCGCCTGCTGCTCGGCCACACGAGCTACCACGGGTCGCCGCTGAGCTGAGAGATACTGAGGGCATGGCGCCGGTGGACCTGGACCTGATCCGTGAGGCCTACGAGGTTCACAACGCCGCCCCCGCGGACTTTCCGGACGTGTTGGCGCGAGACTTCCTGCACGTCGATGCGGAGTTCGTGGAGGCAGCCGCGGTGCCGGGCGCCACGACTCACCGCGGAGCCCGCGCGGTCGCAGCCCTCTTTCGCGACCGCTTCGACGCGGGCGTGATGCGGGTGGACGACCTCGAGCTCACCGCCCTCGACGAGCACAGGGTGCTCGCCGCTTTCCGGATCCACATGCGCGGCACGAGCGGCGGAGCGCAGGCTGCGATGCGGGTGTGGAATCTCATCACCGTTGAGGGCTCGCGGATAGCCCGCGTGGAGGAGTTCACCGACGAGCCGGCTGCGCTCGGCGCGGCGCGACGCTGATCGCCGGCCGGCCCTGGAGTGGCGCTACGGTGGGGGCGGTGCGAATCGCGACCTGGAACGTCAACTCGGTCAAGCAGCGCGTGCCGCGGCTGCTGCCCTGGCTGGACGAGCGGAAGCCGGACGTGGTCTGTCTTCAGGAGACCAAGCTCACCGACGAGGCGTTCCTCGAGCTGCTCGGCGATTCGCTGGCCGAGCGCGACTACGAGGTGGCCCTCCATGGCGAGGCCGCTTGGAACGGAGTGGCCATCCTCTCGCGCGTGGGGCTGGACGACCCGGTGCAGGGAGTGGCCGGCGCGCCGGGCTTCCCGGATCCGGAGGCGCGCGCCGTGTCGGCCACATGCGACGGGATCCGCGTGACCTCGGTCTACGTGCCCAACGGGCGCGAGCCGGACTCGGACCACTACCGGTACAAGCTCGCCTGGCTGACGTCGCTGCGCGAGATGGTTGCCGGCGGCCCGGAGGCGGCGATCGTTTGCGGCGACATGAACATCGCACCCACCGACGACGACGTGTTCGATCCCGATGCCTACGTGGGAGAGACCCACGTGACAGAACCCGAGCGGGCGGCGCTGGAAGAGCTGCAGTCGCTCGGCCTGCACGACGTGGTGCGCGACCGCTGGCCCAACGAGCGCGTCTTCACCTACTGGGACTACCGGGCGGGGATGTTCCATCAGGACCTCGGGATGCGGATCGACCTGGTGCTCGCGAGCGAGCCGGTGGCCGGCCGGGTGCAGGCGGCGTGGGTGGACCGGCAGGCCCGCAAGGGCAGTGGGCCGAGCGACCACGCGCCGGTGATGGTCGACCTCGACGAGGCGCCCGACGGGGACATCGGGCCGGTGGTGCCGCCGCCCTCCGCTCCGGTGACCAAGCGCGGCGTGAAGAAACTTCCGCAGGCGCCCAGTCCTTAGTCCCGCTTGCGGTCGCGATCGCGCGACGGCTGGACGCGCTTCGGCTCTCCTGGCATCTTCGGATAGTCGGGCGGGTAGGGCATGTCGCCCTCGCCCTCGGCGGCGTCCCTCTCGTAGATGTCCAGCAGCGGCTGCAGTGAGTGCACGGCAGCGTCGATCTCGGCGTGGCGGTCCCCGACCTCGGCGAAGCGAGCGGGCATCGTCGCGACGGTGAAGTCCTCGGGCGCGACCTCCGGGAGCTCGTCCCATGTGACCGGTGCCGACACCGGCGCCCCCGGCTTCGGGCGGACGCTGTAGGCGGAGGCGATCGTGCGGTCGCGCGCGTTCTGGTTGTAGTCGATGAAGATGCGCTCGCCGCGCTCCTCCTTCCACCACTTGGTGGTCACCTCGCCCGGCAGTCGCCGCTCGAGCTCGCGCCCGAAGGCGATCGCCGCGTGGCGGACGTCCGTGAACGACCAGCTGGGCTCGATCCGGACGTATATGTGGACACCTCGGCCTCCCGAGGTCTTCGGGAAGCCGATGTAGCCGAGGTCGTCCAGCAGCCCGCGCGCCTCGGCGGCCACGCGTACGGCGTCGGCGAAATCGGTGCCCGGCTGCGGATCGAGGTCGAGTCGCAGCTCGTCGGGATGATCCACGTCGTCGCTGCGAACCGGCCAGGGATGAAAGGTGAGCGTGCCCATCTGGGCCGCCCAGCCCACCACCGCCACCTCCGTTGGGCAGATCTCGTCCGCGTGCCGGCCCGACGGGAACTCGATGCGCGCGGTCTCCACGTAGTCCGGCGCTCCCCGCGGAACCCGCTTCTGGAAGAAGGCGTCCCCGCCCCCCTTCTCGCGCGTCGAGAGGACGATGCCCGGGTGCACGCCCTTGGGCCAGCGCTCGAGCGTGGTCGGCCGTCGCTCGAGGGCGCGCATGATGCCGCCCTCGACGGCGAGGTAGTACTCGACGACGTCGAGCTTGGTGACCTCGCCCGAGCGCTCGGTCTTGGGAAAGATCACGCGGTCGGGGCTGGACACGCGCAACTCGCGGCCGCCGGCGTCGACCATCGTTGCCTTGGACTGGGCCATGCCCGGAGTTCTACGGCACGGCTAGCGCACCGAGGCTGCCGCCCACCTCTGGCAGCCGCTCCCCTTGCAGCGCGTGAGGTCGGAAAGGATCCGGCGCAACGTGCGCAGGCGGACCCGCAGGCGTGGGTCCGAGGCCACCGACCGGAGCTCGGCGGGGTCGCGCCTCAAGTCGTACAGCTCACGCTCGCCACCCTTGTAGTCCACGTATAGCCAGCGCGTGGTGCGGACCGCCCGCCACGCGGGTACGCGCGGCTGCTGTTGCCTCGCGCCGCCCTCCCGGGTGTTGCTGCGGCCGCGCGCCCCGTTGCCGACCGTTTCGTGGAGCAGCGGCCGCAGGCTGCGCAGCCGGACGTTGCGTGCGAAGGGCAGGAAGGAGCGTCCATCGAGCTGCCGGCGCAGCCGCACGTGCGTGGCCTGCAGGATCGTCGGAGCCAGGTCGATGTTGCCCACCAGTGCCTTTGTCTGCCGGTTCCTGGGCAGCCGGGGTCCGCGGATGAGCAGGGGCACCTGCGTGGACGGGTCGTACGGCAGCATCTTCCCGAGCGGCACGCGGTGCTCGCCCTGCATGTAGCCGTTGTCGGACGTGAAGATCACGTAGGTGTTGTCGAGCTCGCCGGCGCGTCTGAGCTCGCGGATGACCTTGGCCACCGAGTCGTCCACCGCCAGCAGCGACTCCCAGCGCTCGCGCTTGCGCGTGACGATCGCGGCGTTGCGCCTCGCGCTGATCGGACCGTTCCAGCGCCCGAGGAACCAGGGCTTGTCCGAGACATCCTGCTCGTTGTAGCTCGGCGGCCTTCGGAAGGCGGCATTCGCGAAGTGCCCACGATGACGCGGCGCCGCTCGCACGAGCTGGCCCGTCTTTCGCTGCGTGTAGCCCGACTCGTGGTGTGGCGCGAGGAACGCCACCGACAGGAAGAACGGCTTGTCGTCCGGCGCCCGGCGGCGGATGAAGTCGACCGCCTTCCTGCCGAGCACGTCGGTCTGGTACTGGCGGGGCGTCTCGCGCAGCACGTCTCCGTACGTTCGCCTGACGCCGTTCTCGAACAGGCTGTAGCCCCACATCCGATAGGTCGAGTGGTCGATCAGGCCGTACCACTCGGTCCAGCCCTTCGGGATATCGGCCGGGCGCTCGAGGCCATAGCCGTTCAGGAACTTGCCGATGTGGGCCGTCGCGTACCCGTCCCTCTCCAGCCAGACGGGGAGGTACTGCCGCTGGTTCAGATGGCCATAGCCTCCGCCACACCACGGATACAGGCAGTGCACGCCGTTGTTGTGGGCGTACTGTCCGGTGAGGAAAGTCGCACGCGAGGGGCAGCAGACCGGGTACGAGACGAACGAGCGGGTGAACGTCACGCCCGCGTCGCCTATCAACCGGCGCGTCTTGGGCAGGGGCGTCATGTCCGTCGCCGTCTGGTCGTCGGTCATCAGAACCACGATGTTCGGGCGATTGTCCGGGCTGTCCGTGCCCGAGCTGTCGTCCTGGGCCAGGGCGCCGGCCGGCAGGACCAGCGCGACTGCCCCGGCGAGGACCGCCAGCCCTTTCATGCACCGATCCTCCGGAAGATCGCGAGCGAACCCAGGTACGAATCCTCGGAGGTGGCATAGACGTTGCGGCCGTCACGGCTCACGGTCACCGCCACGGCCACCGTCAGCCCCCGTCCGTCGGGACAGCCCAGCCCACCGCCCCGGAGGAAGCACGCCCACCTGCCGGGCAGCTGCCTGAGCCTGCCCGTGGAGCGGTCGCGCGCCATGGCGCCCAGCATGTTGACCTTGGCGGAGACGGCGTAGAGGTTGCGACCGTCGGGGCTCAGGGCAACGCCCCACACCTCGTCGAGTGCTCGTCCGGGACGGCAGCGGCCGCCGCTGCCGTTCTGGCTTATGCAGCCGGCGCGGCTCAGCGACTGGGTGAGGGCGCCGGTGGCCCTGTCGCGGTGCAGGATCGCAACGCCGTCGCTGATGGAGGACGCGACGTACACGCCGCGGCCGTCGGCCGTGATCGCCAGGTCCACTGGGCCGGCCATCGCACGCCCGGTGGCGCATCCTCCGGCGCCGCCCTTGGCGAGGCATCCGGCCTCGCCCGCGGCCTGCGAGAGCCCGGCCGGGCCCTGGCTCAACGCTGCCACGGCGTTGCTTCGCGAGCCCGCCACTAGCACGTAGCGGCTGTCGGGGCTGACCGCGACCTCCTCGGGGGCCCCGATGCCCCGCGCCAGACGGCACCCGACAGCCCCGTCGCGACTCACGCAGCCGGCCGCGCCCGCCGGCTGGGTCACGCTGCCGTCGGCCGCGCGGCTGAGTGAGGCGACCGCGCTGGGGAAGCGCCGCCCGGCCACGTAGACGTGCTCGCCGTCGGGGCTCACGGCCACGCTGGTCGGCTCGTTCAGCGCCCGGCCCACCAAGCAACCACCGCCGGGGAACTGACTGAAGCAGCCCCGGGCCCCGGGAAGCTGGCGCAGTGCCCCGGTCCGCCGGTTGCGTGCGAACACGGCGAGTGCGTCGCTGCCGGCGGCCGTGACGTAGACGTTCGCCCCGTCGGGGCTGATCGCGATCGAGCTGGGGCGGGCCAGTGCCCGGGCCGCCGCGCATGAGTCGCGACGCTCGTGTCGCACGCAGCCGCGACGCCCCGGCAGCTGCTCGAGCTCGCCGGTGCGGCGGCGGCGCGCAAAGACGGCGACTGCGTTGCTGCCGTAGGAGGCCACGTACGCGTGCCTGCCGTCCGGGCTGATCGCGATCTCCTCCGGGCTCGTCACGGCCCGCCCTCGGGCACAGCGATTGGTTCCACGCGCGTGGATGCAACCCGCCTGCCCGCCGGGCTGCACCAAGCGCCCCTCGGGGGCCGCGGCGGTGGCGTGAGGCTGGTCGGCCTGGGCGAGGGCGGCGATTAGAGCGAGGAGAACCCCGAGCGCCAGAATAAGCGTTGCCACGGACCGGCGAGAGTCTCGACCAGATCGCACGGAAATGGCTCCTGGCGCACACTAACGCCTCGCCGACCCCAGATGCGAGCGATTCGTGACCCATTTCGTTCAGGATGGGCAATCCGTGACCGATCGTTCCGACGAGGTGCAGGCCTGGCTCGGCTCTCGTGCCGACGAGATGGCCGGGCTCCTGGAGGAGCTCGTGGCCACGGACACGGAGAATCCTCCCGGCCGCCGGCTCGGCGAATGCGGCGTGATTCTCCGCGATGCGATGGAGCGGCTGGGTCTAGCGCCCGAGATCCTCGAGCTCGCTCCGAGCGGAGGGCTCGAGGATCCGTGCATCGTCCGCGGCACGGCCGGCGGCGCCGCCGGCCCGCAGACGGTCTACTTCCATGGTCACTTCGACGTCGTACCGGCGCAGCGGCGCGAGCAGTTCAAGCCGCAGCGGCGCGACGGCAAGATCATCGGCCGCGGCAGCGCGGACATGAAGGGTGGCCTGGTGAGCATGATCTACGGCGCCGCGGCGGCCCGCGAGCTCGGACTGCTCGGCCACGGGCGGATCGTCCTCCACTTCGTCTGCGACGAGGAGACCGGCAGCGCTGTCGGGTCCGGGCATCTGCGCGAGGCCGGGCTGATCGACTCGGGCGCACTGGCCATGCTCACCGCGGAGCCGACAGGAGGCGCCGTCTGGCACGCGAGCCGCGGCGCCATCACGATGCGGGTCACCGTGCGCGGGCGCGAGGCGCACGTGGGCCAGGCGCATCTGGGGGTCAACGCCTTCGAGCACATGATCCGGGTGGCCGAGCCGCTCACCGAGCTTGCGGACGACCTGCTCGCTCGTGGCTCCATGCTCGTGGTGGGCGGTTCCGCCGGCGCCGGGGCCAACTTCAACGTCGTGCCGGGGTCGGCGTGGTTCTCACTGGATCGCCGCTTCAACCCCGAGGAGGATCTGGACGAGGAGGTCGCTCGACTTACCGACACGATCACCGAGGCCGCCACCCACGTGCAGGCCGAGGTGACGATCGACGTGCTCCAGCGCCAACCGTCGGGAAGCACCGACGAGGCGCATCCCGCAGCATTGACACTGGCGGGCTGCATCGCCGGCGTGGAGGGCGCCGAGCCGCGGTTCGAGGTGTGCCCCGGTTCGCTGGACACTCGCTGGTACGCCCAGCTGGGCATCCCGGCCTTCGCCTACGGTGCCGGACGGCTCGACGTCTCCCACGGCCCCCGCGAGTTCATCGACGAGGCCGCTATGGCCCGCTGCGCCGCGGTGTACGCGCGCTTTGCCGGCGAGCTGCTTCCGTGAGCCGCGCCGCGCAGAGCTAGCCGACCTGCGCTCCGGAGAGCTGCCCGCGGAACGTCGCGATCTCCGTGACGGCGGCCCCCACGAACGCCTGGAGCGTCACCGCGATCTCGTCGTCGAGGTCGGCCATGTAGGCCGGGTTGGCGGCCAGGCCCTCGATCGAGGCGAGAGCACGCTCGGCGTTGAGGTCTCTGAGCTGGGTGTGGATCTCGCTTGCGGACATGGCGGGATCATCGACCCGCGCGAGCCGTCCGGAGATCCGTGAGACCCCCGGTCCTCCCCCGGTTGACCCCCGGGGTGCCGCGAGCGATGCGACGCGCCGCGATCTTCTCGGCGGCTTCGCGGGTGCCGGCCACGGCGGTGACGGTGTGGCCTTCGACTGTGACTGTCCAGAAGCGGGGTGCCATGGGAATCATCATGGGGTCTGGGCCTTCCCGTTACATCAGGCGAGGACCCTGAGCCGGGGCCGCCGCACCCTGATTTGGCGCACCCCCGCGAGACGTCGCGCGCGCCGCCGCCATAGCATGTGCCGAACAACACAGTCCGGCGCGTCGTCGGTCACTCGAGGCGGGAGCAACCATGTACGAGAGCAACGGCGAGAAGTACTTCGTGTTCGACGGGCATGTCCATTTCTGGGACGCCAGTCCCGGCAACTGGGTCAAGGGCCAGGAGGAGTACGCCAAGGGCTGGATCGAGTGCTTCCACGCCTATCAGTCGCTCGGACCGCCCGAGACGCACTGGCCGATCGAGAAGTTCCAGAAGTACTCCGAGGAGGACTTCGTCAAGGACGTGTTCGAGGAGGGCTGCGTCGACGTCGCGCTCTTCAACCCCACGGACCTGCGCCAGTGGTACGTGGAGGGGTTCAACACGACCGAGCGCGACGCGGGGATGGTCGAGAAGTATCCGGACAAGCTGATCGTCAACGGCCGCTGGGATCCGCGCGAGGGCGAAGCCGGCCTGCGCAAGCTCGAGGAGGACGCCGAGCGCTACGGCCTCAAGGGGGTCAAGCTCTACACGGCCGAGTGGCTCAACGGCTCGCGCGGGTGGAAGCTCACCGATCCCGAGGCGGTGCCGTTCTTCGAGAAGTGCCAGGAGCTCGGGATCAAGAACGTCCACGTCCACAAGGGGCCGACGATCTGGCCGCTGGACAAGGATGCCTTCGACGTCTCCGATGTTGACCACGTGGCCACCGACTTCCCGGAGCTCAACTTCGTCGTCGAGCACGTGGGTCTGCCGCGGATCGAGGACTTCTGCTTCATGGCCACGCAGGAGCCCAACGTCTACGCCGGGCTGGCGGTGGTGATCGGCGGCCTCATGCACGCCCGTCCGCGCTTCTTCGCCAAGGTCATGGGCGAGCTGCTGTTCTGGGTCGGCGAGGACAAGATGCTGTTCGGCAGCGACTACGCGATCTGGGAGCCGAAGTGGCAGATTGAGGGGCTCGTCCAGTGGGACTACCCCGGCGAGGAGTTCTCCGACTACCCGGAGTTCACGACGGCGGCGAAGCGGAAGATCCTCGGCCTGAACGCGGCCAAGCTCTACGACGTCGAGGTGCCGGAGGAGTACCGCCTTCCCGAGGAGGAAGCGGAGGCGGCCGCCCCCGACGACGCGCGGCTCGTGGAGGACCGCGCGTGACGAGCCGGCCGGACGTTCTCGACGCGCTCGGCACGGTCTTCGATCCCGAGCTCGACGAGCCGATCACCTCGCTGCGGTTCGTGAGCGAGTGCGAAGTCTCGGCCGCCGGCGACGTGGAGGTCCGGCTGCGGCTGCCGACGCCGCAGTGCGCGCCGAACTTCGCCTATCTCATGGCCTCCGACGCGCGCGACGCTGTGCGCCGGCTGCCGGAGGTGGGCGCGGTCACGGTGCTGCTCGAAGACCACTACACCGGCCGCGAGATCAACGCCGCCGTCGGTCGCGGCGAAGGCTTTGCGGAGGCGTTTCCGGGAGAGACCGAGGGCGACCTGAGCGCCCTTCGCGACCTGTTCCGCCGCAAGGCTCTCGTTGCGCGGCAGAGCAAGCTCGCGGAGGCACTGGTCGCCGCCGGCGAGACCCCGGAGCAGATCACGGCACGGCGCGTGGCGGATCTGCCGCTCGATCCAGGGGCTCGGCGCTGCATCGAGCTGCGTGAGCAGCTGGGCCTCGACGCGGCGGACGAGGCTCCGGCCTTCGTCCTGCCCAACGGCGATCCGATCGCGGCCGGCGACCTGAGCCGCTGGCTGCGCAGAGCCCGGCTGATCCGGACCAGCCTCGAGGCCAACGGAGGGCTGTGCCGCTCGCTGCTCAGCGTGCGCTACGACATTCCCGAGTCGGAAGAGGTGGCGGCGTGAAGGCGGCGCGGCTGCACGAGTACCACCAGCAGCTCAAGGTCGAGGAGGCCGACGAGCCGAAGGCCACGGGTCCGCTCGACGTCGTCGTTCGTGTCGGCGCGGCGGGACTGTGCCGCACGGACCTCCACATCCAGGAAGGGCAGTGGGCCGAGAAGTCAGGGGTCAAGTTGCCCTACACGCCGGGCCACGAGAACGCCGGCTGGATCCACGAGATCGGGTCCGGAGTCACCAACGTCGAGGTCGGCGACACGGTGATCGTCCACCCGTTCATCACCTGCGGGCTGTGCCGGCCGTGCCGCGCCGGCGACGACATGCACTGCGTGAACGGCTCGTTCCCCGGCATCGACCGCGACGGCGGCTTCGCCGACTTCCTGTTCACGAGCGCGCGCTCGGTGGTGAAGCTCGATCCGTCGCTCGAGCCGAAGGACATCGCCGCGCTGGCGGACGCGGGACTGACCGCCATCCACGCGGTGAAGAAGGCGATCCCGGTGCTCGGCTCGGGCACGAAGGTCGTGGTGATCGGCGCGGGAGGGCTCGGTCACATCGGCATCCAGTGCCTGAAGGCGATGACGCCCACCGAGATCATCGTGGTCGACCCCTCCGAGCCGGCGCTGGCGCTGGCCCGCGAGCTGGGCGCGGACCACACCGTCCAGGTCGATGGTTCGCACGTGGAGAAGGTGCAGGAGCTCACCGACGGCCGCGGCGCGCAGGCCATCATCGACTTCGTCGGCGAGAACGGCGCGATCGAGGACGGCGTGGCGATGATCGAGGACGGCGGCTTCTACTACGTGATCGGCTACGGCGAGAACGTGAACATCCCGACCATCGACGTGATCTCGCGCGAGATCTCGTTCATCGGCAACCTCGTGGGCACGTACGTGGATCTCGAGGACCTGATGACGCTCACCGCCCAGGGCCAGGTCAAGCTGCACACCACCACCTATCCGCTGGATGCGATCAACGACGCGATGGCGGACCTCGACAACGGCCGGCTCCAGGGCCGCGGCATCCTGATTCCCAGCGACTAAGGGAGGCGGGCCGCTCGCGCGACCCGCCTCCCCTGTCGCCGGCCGGTCAGCGGGAGATGCGACCGATCAGCGTCATGTGCTCGCGATCGTTGGCGTCCTCGAACGAGGTCATCAGGCCGCTCCCCTTCGCCTTCGCGTAGGCGCCGGTTCCGCGCTTGACGACGAACTTGGCGAGCGTCGTGAAGGACGAGGTGCGCGGGTCACCGGCGCCGTCCTGGCACGAGTCGCCCGACAGCCCGAGCACCAGCCGGTCCGGCGAACCCTCACCCAGGACGATTCGCCCGTCGACGGGGGCGCATACGCCGCCCTCACCGTTGGGGAATGCCTCGGCGACCTTCAGGTCGATCGCGCCGTTGTAAGTGCCCGTGCCAACCGGCGTGCCGCGGAAGACGCCGTCGGTGAGCTCGATGCAGACGCCGGCGGGGCACGGTGTGTCCTTGACGGTGTCCTCGCCGCGCACCACCAGGCGCTCGCTGCTTCGGTGCTTCGCGGGCTGCGAGCCGGCCGCGCTGGCGCCGCTCGTGGCGACGGCGAACGTGAGACCAATGAGTGCCAGCGCGATGAGCGCGAGCGTTGACGGGAGCCGGCGGGTCTGGGTCGAGATGAACATGTTGCCTCCTGGGTGAGCCCTCGGGAGAGGGCGTTTTTCGTTGTGGAGGCAGGATCGGGCCCCGGGAGGCTCACGCCATCGGCGTAACCACCTAACCGGGACCCTGAGCCGCGCGGGCGAGCTCCACGCGTGAGCGGACGCCGAGCTTTCCGTAGATGTTGCGGAGGTGGGCCTCGATCGTCCTGGTGCTGAGCACGAGCTGATCGGCCACCTCGCGGTTCGTGCGCCCGGCGGCCACGAGCTCCGCGATCTCGCGCTCCCGGGCGGTGAGCGGAGCGAGCGGGCCATCCGACTGCTCGCCGGCGGACCGCAGCACGCGGTGGCCCAGCCGGCGCAGCTCGCGCACCGCCTCGTCCCGGCGGCGCCGGGCGCCGAAGCCGTGGAGCTCGGACTCGGCGGCCACCAGGACCTCCACGGCGACCGAGCGCTCGCCCGCGGCCGCCAGCGCCCGCCCGTGCACGAGCTGTGCGCTCGCCGAGAGAAGTGGAGCCCCGGCCGCACGCTCGCGAGCGGCCACGGCGGCCTCCACGGCTTCGCCGGGACGTTCGAGGGCGAGCAGGAGACCCGCGCGCGCCACGAGGGTCGTACCCGTGGCCCAGCCTGTTCCGGCGCGCTCGGCGGCGGCCTCGCCACAGGCCAGGGCCGCCTCGGCGGCGCCGGTGTCGCCACGCGCGAGCTGCGCCTCGACAAGGTCGGCCGCCGCGAACGGGCGCTGGACGGGGAGGAGGTCGGGCAGCTCCGGTCCTCCGAAGGCCTCGAGCAGCGCCTCGGCGGCGCGGCTCGGGTTGCCGGCGGCGGTGAGGGCCTCCCCGAGGCACCAGCCCGGCTGGCCCGCCGCGTGGAACCCCGGAGAGCCGCCGGTCTTGCCGGCCTCGGTCGCGTGTCGCAGCGCGGCCTGCACCTCACCCTCGGACAGCCGCGCCGCGGACACGGCGCTGTGAGCCCAGAGCAACATGGTCGGGTTGCCGTACAGGTGCGCCAGCTCGAGGCCCTCCTCAGCGGCTGCGACCGCCTCGGCCAGGCGGCCGAGCTCGATCAGCGTGGCCGCCGCTTCCACGGCCAGCATCAGCTGCACGCTCTCGCGCCCGGTCTCCTTGGCCAGGGCCAAGCCGCGCTCGAAGTCCGCGAGGGCGGCGTCGAAGTTCCCGAGCGCGTGGCGGGAACGCCCCTGCATCCAGAGCCCGGGGAGTCGGCTCGCCAGCTGCTCGCCGCTCAGCCGTTCGAGCGTGGCGGTCGACCGTTCGAGGGCCGCGGCGCCGTCCGGCCCGTCGGCCATGGACACAAGTGCCACGGCTCCGCCCGCGAGTGCCGCCGCCTCGAACACCGGCTCGCCGAGGGCTCGGGCGTCGTCGAGGGCATCGCTCACCTGGGCCGACGCCTCGCCCAGATCACGCGCGGACAGGGCCGTGAGCGTGAGCGCCAGCCGCAACCGGATGCGATCCGGGGACGGCTCCGCAGGCAGCTCGCCCAGGGCCACCTGGACCCGGCTGCGGGCCTCGTCGTTTCGCCCAAGCAGCCAGTCGGCGTTGGCCGCGGCGACGGTGAGCCGCAGCCGCTGGTCGGCCGGAGTGGTGTGCAGCGCTTGGACGAGCGTCTCGCGCGCGCCCGCCGGGTCGCCGGCAGCGGCCTGCGCCTCGGCGAGCAGCGTCTGCAGCCGGGTTCTGCGGGCGGCATCGTCGGGTCCATCGGGCGTGAGCCGGAGAGCGGCGCCATAGAACCCGGCCGCGCTGGCCGGCGCCGAGGAGTGCAGCCCCCGCGCGGCCTCGGTGAGCAGGTCGATGGCCTCCTCGTCGCCCGGCCGGGCGGCCTGCTCGACGTGATGGGCGCGCTCGGCCGGTCCGGCGCCGCCTCGCTCCAGCGCGCGGGCCGCCCGCGCGTGAGCGCCCAGGCGCCAGCCGTGGCTCGTGGCGCCGTACACCGCGTGGCGCACCACCGGGTGCCGGAAGGCGAACAGCTGCGGGGCGCCCGCCGGCCGCGCCAGGGCGCAGGCCAGCAGCTCGTCGAGTGCGTCCAGCTCGGACCGGTCGGAGAGCTCGGCCACCTCGGCGGCCAGCCCGAGCTCGAACGGGTCTCCGGCCACGGCGGCCGCGTCGAGCAGCCGGCGTGCCTCGGGCGTCAGCCCGGCGAGCTCGCCCTCCAGCGCAGCCGCCACCGCCACCGGGACCGACTCCCCGGCCGCGATGGCCGATCCCTGTCTCGCGCGCGGGCCCGCGCGCGCGAGCTGCTCGAGGAAGAACGGGTTGCCGCCGCTCGCGGGATATATCCCGGTGGCGGCATCGCCGATCAGCTCGATCGCCTCCGGCTCGCTGAGAGGGCCGAGAACGAGCCGGACCACGTGCTCGTCGCGCAGGGCGGCGGAGAGCGCGGCGCCCAGTGCCTGCGGGAACTGTCCCTCGCGGGCCGACAGCGCGAGCAGGACCGGGCCGGAGGCGGGCCGCCTCACCAGGGCCGCGAGCCCCTCGGCGGACGCCGGGTCGGCCCAGTGCACGTCATCCAGGCAGAGCACCAACGGCCGTGGAGCCGCCAGACGCTCCAGCAGGTCGCGCAACCCGCGGTGGGTGCGGTGCCGGTCGCCGTGCGCCGGCGTTGCGGCGAGCGCCGAGAGCGCGGGCAGCGCCACGGCGAGGGCCGCGGGGTCGGCCAGCCCGAGGCGGGACAGGCGGCGCTCGCCGGCATCCGCCAGGTGACGGTCGAGGGCGTCGGTCCAGAGCGCGTAGGGCAGGTCCATCTCGAACTCGGAGGCCCGCCCGCTCAGCACGGTCAAGCCGGCGGCTCCCGCGGCGGCGCTCAGATGGCCGAGGAGCCGCGACTTGCCGATGCCCGGCTCCCCCTCGACGGCCACGATCGCGCCCTTCCCGGAGTCGAGCGCCTGGAGCGCGCCGTCGATCGCCGCGCGCTCGCTCTCCCGGCCGACCAGGGGCGGGGTTGACTCCGTCACCCCGCCATTCTCGCCGAGTGCAGAACCGAGCGGTTAGGTGATCTCACCGATGGCGGACGACGCGCAAGCCAGCAGACTGTCCTGCATGAACGAGCAACCCATCCATCCCGCCGTTCGCGTCGGACATGTGCACCTGCGGGTGGCAGACCTCGACCGTGCGATCGGCTTCTACCACGACCTGCTCGGACTCGGCGTGACCGCGGACGGCCGTGAGTTCGGGCTCGACGCCGCCTTCCTGGCGGCGGGCGACTACCACCATCACGTCGGCCTGAACACCTGGGAGAGCGCGGGCGGCACGCCGCCTCCTCCCGGGCACACCGGCCTCTACCACGTGGCCTTCCTCTATCCCGACCGGCGCGAGCTGGGCCGCGCGGTTGCCCGCCTCGTGGACCACGGCTACCCCGTCGGCTCAGCGAGCGACCACGGAGGCACCGTGTCCGTCTATCTCTCTGATCCGGACGGCAACGGCGTCGAGCTGTACTACGACCGTCCGCGCTCCGACTGGTTCGGCCCCGACGGCCGGCCGATCCTCAAGTCCGATCACTTCGACTACAGCGAGCTCCTCCCCGAACGCGACGGATGATGCCCGCGCCCGCACCACTCGGCGCCCGCCCGGCATCATGCGGAGCATGTCGATAGCGGGGTTCGAGGACGGGCAGGGGACGGTAGGGGAGGCCAGCTACTTCGTCGCCCAGGGTGGCGCCGGCCCGCCGGCGCTCCTGCTGCACGGCTTTCCCGAGACCCATATCTGCTGGCACGAGATCGCCCCGCGACTGGCCACCGCCCACCGCGTGGTGGTCCCGGACCTGCGCGGCTACGGCGCCTCCCGGGCGCCGGCGGGCGGCCCGCAGGGAGAGGGCTACTCGAAGCGCGAGATGGCCGCGGAGCTCGTGGAGCTCATGGCGGCGCTGGGACACGAGCGCTTCGCGGTCGTCGGCCATGACCGCGGCGCCCGCGTGGCCTTTCGGATGGCGCTCGACCATCCCGAGCACGTGAGCCGCGTGGCGCTGCTCAACGTGGTCCCGACCGTCGATCAGTTCGAGCGGATGGGCGAGGGGCCGTCGCTCGGCTACTGGCCCTGGTTTCTGCTGGCGCAGCCGGCTGACTTTCCGGAGCGGATGATCGGCGCCGACCCGGCCGGGCTGCTCGAGCACGTGTTCGCCACCTGGCCGAGCGACCCAGGAGCGATCGGCCCCGCTCAGCGCGACGCGTACCTGAACGCGCTGACCCCGCCGGCCATCGCAGCGATGTGCGCCGACTACCGAGCGAGCTTCCACCTCGATCGCCGCCACGACTCGGACGACCGCGCCGCCGGCCGCCGCATCTCCGCGCCCGCGCTGATCGTGACCGGCGCAGACGAGACGCAGCTCGCGGACGCGCCGGACGTCTGGAGCGCCTGGGCCGACGACCTCGTCTCGACCCGGGTGCCCGGCGGCCATTTCATTCCCGAAGAGTCACCTGCGGAGCTCGGTGAGCTGCTCGCCGGGTTCCTGGACCAAGGAGGAGTCAGATGATCGAACGGCTGGACGGGATGCCGCCCGGCACGCTGGGCTTCCGGGCAACCGGGAAGGTCACCGCCGACGAGTACCGCGACCTGCTCCTGCCCGCCATGCGGGCGGCCGCCGAGGCCGGCGAGGTGAGGATGGTGTTCGTGGTCGGGCCCGGATTCGAGAAATTCGAGCCGGGCGCGCTGCTCGAGGACTCGAAGGTCGGTCTCACGCTGGGGCTCGGCCACCTGTCGGCCTGGAAGCGCACGGCGCTGGTCACCGACGTCGAGTGGATCACCAAGACGTTCCACATGTTCGCCTGGATGGCGCCGGGCGAGGTGATGATCCGCGGGCTCGACGGGCTGGAGGAGGCGAAGGCCTGGGTGGCGGCCTGACCCCGGCGCACGGCAGACTAGGCGGCGGGCTCCCGGGGCTTGCGGACGAGCCAGGCCATCAGACCGCAGGCGATAGCCGCGAGCACGGCGATCGTGATGAAGGTGACCGAGAAGCCGGTATTGGAGGCGTCGCGCGCGAACAGGATGTAGTCCCGCAGCGCCGGGTCGATCGAGCCGAACTTGAGTCCACTGGCCTCGGCCGCGTCAAGCGTTCCCTTCAACGCGGCGCCGCTGTTCGGGGTCAGGTCCGGGAGCGAGCTCGCATCGACCCGTTCGTTCAGCCGGTCGACGTAGGTGGCGTGGAAGATCGAGTAGAGCACGGCGATGCCGAGCGCCCCACCGAACTGCTCCGCGGTGGCCGAGACTCCGGACGCCTGGCCCTGGTTGGAGTCGGAGATGGAATCCAGGCTCACGGGGTCGTTCGTGGTGAGCACCAGGGAGAGGCCGACCCCGTAGACGAGTAATCCCGGCAGCAGGTGGAGATAGTCGTCGCTGCCCATTCCCACCGCCATCAGCACGCCGGAGAGAGCGAGAAGCGCGAATCCGGTGACCAGTGGCGGACGGCCACCCGCCCGGTCGTACCAGCGGCCCGCGAGAGGAGCCATGATGACCATCGGGACGGTGGTCGGGATCAGCGCCAGCCCGGCCAGCGCGGGACTCATCGTCAGGTTGAGGATCAGGAGCAGGGGGAAGATCACCCCCAGTCCGATCTCCGCCATCCCGCCAAGGAGCTGGCTGATCGACGCGCCGAGGTAGTTGCGCTCTCGGAGCAGCGAGAAGTCCACCAGCGGCGCGGACGTGTGTCGCTCGAAGAAGAAGAAGGAAACCGCTGCCAGCAGGGAGATGGCGAGCGGTACGAGAACGGCGGCATCGGTCCAGCCCGACTCCTGAGACTGCGACAGGCCGAATACGAGCCCGATCAGCGCTATCGAGAGCAGCGCGGTGCCCGGTCCGTCGATGCGCTCTCGCTCCGCCGAGCTGTCCACCTGGTCGGCGGGCACGTGCCGGCGGGCCAGCACGACGGCCGCGATCGCCAGGGGTACGTTGATCAGCAGGACCGCGCGCCAGCTGAACGCGCTGGTGAGAACCCCTCCGATCGTAGGACCCAGCGCGGCGAACACCGCTGCCGCTCCACCCATGGTCCCGAGGGCCCGTCCCCTCTGGTCGGGCGGAAACGTCGAGTTGACGATGGCCACGGTGGTCGGCAGCATCAGCGCGCCTCCGACCCCCTGCGCCACCCGTGCCGCGAGGAGAACCGGCAGGTCGGGCGCCAGGCCGCCGACGGCCGATGCGGTCACGAAGAGCACCGCGCCGGCGACGAACACGCGCCGCCGGCCGACGAGATCCCCCAGCCGGCCGCCGAACACGAGCAGGCCGGCGAGCGGCAGGAGGCTCCCGTTGAGCACCCACTGGACCTCCTGCGACCCGACGTCGAACGTCTTCATGATGTCCGGCAGGGCCAGCGGGACCGCGGTCTGATCGACCAGGATCATCGCGTTGGCCGCCGTCATCGCGGCCAGCACGAGCGTCATGCGGCGCTTGTCGGCGTCCGGTGGCAGGGGGACCGGTTACCCGGGCCGGTTCGCGGCTACGCGCTGAGGCCCAGTTCCTCGATCGCCGCGTCGCGCAGCTTGAACTTCTGGACCTTGCCGGTGACCGTCATCGGGAACTCGTCCACCAGCTTCACGTAGCGCGGCACCTTGAAGTGGGCGATCTTGCCGCGGCAGTAGTCGCGGATGTCGTCCTCGCTCAGGCTGGCGCCGGGCCGCGCCACCACGCAGGCCAGGATCTCCTCGCCGTAGTGATCGTCGGGCACGCCGACCACCTGCACGTCGGCGACGTCGGGGTGGCCGTAGAGGAACTCCTCGAGCTCGCGCGGATAGACGTTCTCACCGCCGCGGATCACCATGTCCTTGGAGCGTCCGACGATGTTCACGTAGCCGTCCTCGTCCATCGTCGCCAGGTCGCCCGTGTGCATGAACCCGTCGCCGTCGATGGCCTCGGCGGTGCGCTCCTGGTCGTTCCAGTAGCCGAGCATCACGCTGTAGCCCTTGGTGCACAGCTCGCCGGGCTCGTCGCGCTCCACGGTCTGGCCGGTATCCGGATCGATGATCCTGATCTCCACGTGGGGGTGCACGCGCCCAACCGTCCCCACGCGCTTCTCGACGCTGTCGTCGGCGCTCGTCTGAGTGGAGACCGGAGACGTCTCCGTCATGCCGTAGCAGATGGTCACGTCCTCCATGTGCATGTCGGCGATCACGCGCTTCATCACCTCCACCGGGCACGGCGAGCCGGCCATGATGCCGGTGCGCAGGGAGCTGAGGTCGAAGTCCTCGAAGTCCGGATGGTCGAGCTCGGCGATGAACATCGTGGGCACGCCGTAGAGCGCGGTGCAGCGCTCCGCCGCCACGGCCTTCAGCACCGCCTCGGGCTCGAATACCGGAGCCGGGATCACCATGCACGCGCCGTGGGTCGTGCAGCCCAGGTTGCCCATCACCATTCCGAAGCAGTGGTAGAAGGGCACGGGGATGGCGACGCGGTCGTGCTCGGTGAAGGCGCAGCCCTCCCCGACCAGGAAGCCGTTGTTGAGGATGTTGGCGTGGCTGAGCGTGGCGCCCTTGGGCGCCCCGGTGGTCCCGCTCGTGTACTGGATGTTGATCGGGTCGCCCGGGTCGAGGTCGGCCTCGCGCTCTGCGAGCTGTTCGTCGGAGATCCCGGCCCCGCCGCTTACGAACTCATCCCAGGATGCGTCGCCGATCCACACCACCCGCTCGAGGTCCGGCACGTCGTCGCGCACCTCCTCGACCATCGCCACGTAGTCGGACGACTTGAACGACCGGGCGCTCACGAGCAGTCTGGTGCCGGACTGCTGTAGCGCGTAGGCCAGCTCATGCGTGCGATAGGCCGGGTTGAGATTCACGAGGATGGCTCCGGCCCGCGCCGTCGCGAACTGCAGGTGCGTCCACTCGGCGCAGTTGGGGCTCCACAGCCCCACGCGATCGCCCTTGCCGATGCCCGCCGCCAGCAGCCCGCGTGTCACGTCGTCCACCGCGGCGTCGAGCTCGGCGTAGGTCTGGCGCACGCCCTGGGCACTGGATACGAGCGCCTCGCGCTCGGCGTGCCGGCCCGCCGTGGAGCGAAGGTTTGCGCCGATCGTCTGATCGATCAGCGCAGGACTGGAGGATCCCTGGGCGCGGCTCTCCATCAGCTCGTGTGGTGGACCTCCTGCAGGCCGTAGACCGGGGTGTCGATCCCCTCGGCGCGGGCCTTGAGCTGGAGCGCCAGGAAGAGCGAGTAGTAGCGCGACTGGTGCAGGTTGCCGCCGTGGAACCACAGCCCCTCCTGCTGAGTGGGCTTCCACATGTTGCGCTCCTCGCCCTCCCACGGCCCCGGATCCTTAGCGGTGTCTGACCCGAGGCCCCACACCTTGCCGACCCTGTCCGCCATCTCCCGGGACATCAGGTCGGCCACGAAGCCGTTCATCGAGTTGTAGCCGGTGGCGTAGACCACCACGTCGGCCGGCAGCTCGGTGCCGTCCTCCATCACCACCGCATCCTCGGTCAGGTGATCGACCTGGCCGTTCTGCAGCTTGATCTTCCCGTCGGCCACGAGCTCGGCCGCGCCCACGTCGATGTAGTAGCCCGAGCCGCGCCTCAGGTACTTCATGAACAGCCCGGAGTTGTCCTCGCCCCAGTCGAGATCGAAGCCGGCGTCCTCGAGGCGCTTGTAGTAGTCGGCGTCGCGCTCGCGCATCTGGTCGTAGAGCGGGATCTGGAACTCGTGCATGATCCGGTAGGGAAGGGAGGCGAAGATCGTGTCCGCCTTCTCCGTCGTGATGCCCGACTCCACCGCCTCCTGCGAATACAGGGCGCCGAGGCCGATCTCCATCAGCGTGTCCGAGCGGACGATGTGCGTTGAGGAGCGCTGGACCATGGTCACGTCGGCGCCGTGCTCCCACAGTGCCGCGCAGATGTCGTGGGCGGAGTTGTTGGAGCCGATCACCACCGCCCTCTTGCCCTCGTAGCGGTCCGGCCCCGGGTGATCGGAGGAGTGGTGCTGATCGCCCCTGAACGCCTCCGCGCCCTGCACCGCCGGGATCCTCGGCTTGGCCGACATGCCGGTGGCCATCACGAGCTGCTTGGGCCGCAGCGTGTGCTCGGTGCCGTCGCGGTCCACGACCACGATCCACTCGCCGGCGGCCTCGTCGTAGCTCGCGCTCTTGGCCTCGGTGGAGCCCCAGTAGTTGAGCTCCATGACGGTGGCGTACATCTCGAGCCAGTCGGCGATCTTGTCCTTGGGCGAGAACACCGGCCAGTTGTCCGGGAACTTGATGTACGGCATGTGGTCGTACCAGACCGGGTCGTGCAGGCAGAGCGACTTGTAGCGGTTGCGCCACGAGTCGCCCGGCCGCGGGTTGCGCTCGACGATCAGGGTGGGAACGCCGAGTTGACGCAGGCGGGCGCCGAGCCCGATGCCGCCCTGGCCGCCGCCGACGATCAGCACCTCCGGCTGCGTGGAGTAGCCCAGCTCCTCGATCTCGCGAGCGCGCTCCTCGAGCCAGGTCGCGCGGTCGGGGTCGGCACCGTGGACCACGCCCTGCGGACGGGTGTCGCGGGCGGGCTCCTCGTGGCCCTTCAGCTCCTCGAGCGTGGTCAATAGCGTCCAGGCCTTGCCCTCCTTGAGGCGCAGGTGGGCCTTGCAGCGGCCGTCCTCCGTCTCGAAGGCCAGCCACGCTTCGGTGATCCCCTCGGCCTCGGTGGGCTCCTCGGTGGTGTGCCAGCCGCGTGGCTTCGCGTCGGCGAGCGTGTGCTCGAGCATGGCGCGGATCTCGTCGGGGCCCTCGACGGTCTTCAGGTTCCAGGTGAACGCGACGAGGTCGCGCCAGTAGCTGTCATCGAGAAACAGCTCCGCAGCCGCGGCCGCGTCCCCCTGTACGAGGGCGGCATCGAAGCTCTCGAGCCACTGGTCGACCTCGGCCGCGACGGGCGGGACTGCGGTCGTGGACATCAATCTCTCCTCCCTTGCCGGTGATGCAGAGAGCATCTTGTCACCGCCGGCCCCAACGGAGAGGGCGAGACCCGACAGCGGGCCACCGGGAGCGCCGTCCCGGTGGCCCGTGCTGCCTACGTCCCGCTCAGCGAAGCGAGTTCGCCACTTCCTCCAGGAGGTCCATGGCGTCCTGCATGCCCGCCTCCATCCCGGAGTTGATGTGGCCGTCGCGGTCCTCCTGGTTCGCGTGCTGCACGAGGATCTCGAGTGTCGTGCGCCCGTCCTCTTCGGTGAGCGTGAGGGTGTTGACCGCCTCGGCACCGGGGTAGCCCTCGTAGACCTCGGTCGAGACGATCCGCTCGTTCGGCACGATCTCGCGGAACTCGCCGTGGAAGCCCACCTCCATGCCGCCGTCGGCGACCATCACGTAGCGCCACGCGCCGCCGACCCTGAGATCGATCTCGGCCACCGTGACCTCGCCGCGCTTGGCGTTCCACCAGCGCTTGACGAGCTCGGGCGTGGTCCACGCCTCGTACACCAGGTGCTTGGGCGCGTCGAACTCCCGCCTGATGAGTATCTGCTCATCCGTGGGCAGGGTCACCTCTGCGGTTTGGCTATTCGTCACTGCGTCCATCTCCTTCCGCCTCCTTCTGTTTGAGTTCCTCCAGCACGATGTCCAGCTCGCCGAAGCGCTCGGACCACGAACGCTCGTAGCTCTTCACCCAGTCGTGAATGGGCTTGAGCGCGTGGCCGTTCAGGCGGTAAAGCCGCTGCCGTCCCTGTTCACGCACGTCAACCGCACCCACCTCTCTGAGTACCCGCAGGTGCTTGGACACCTGCGGCTGGGCCAGCCCGAGCAGGTCGACCAGCTCGTTCACGGGCCGCTCTCCGCCGGCGAGTAGATCGAGGATCTCTCGCCGCCGGGGCTCGGCCACCGCGTTGAACGCGTCTGCGGTCGTGGCTGCTCGTGCCATGACGGGCATCATATACCCATATAGGAATATGTCAAGCCGGCTCGACCGGCCAGCCGATTTCCGCCGCCGCGTCCCAGACCGCCGCCAGCAGGGCCTGTACGGAGGGGCGGCCGGCGTCCGCGCTGCGGGTGGCGGCGTAGACGGTCCGGTGCAGCGAGCCTTCGGCGATGTCGCGGACCACGACGCCCGGGTAGGTGCTGGGCGCGTTCAGGTCCGGCAGCAGCGTCACGGCCAGGCCGTTGGCCACGAGCCCGAGGCTCACCACGCTGTCGTTGGTGCGGTGGCGGACGTCGGGGTCGAAGCCGCCGAGCCGGCGGCAGGTGCGCTCGGTGATCTCCTCCCAGCCGGAGCCGGGGTGGCCGGTGGTCCAGGGCTCGGCGGCCAGCTCGGCCAGCGGAATCGCGCTGGCGTGGCGGAGGGCCGACGGGTGATCCTCGGCGAGGACCAGGCTCACGGGGTCGTGGAGCAGGTCGTGGCGGTCGACTCCGGCCAGGCGGGCATGGGGCTGGTGCTGCCATTCGTCGGCGATCACCAGGTCGAGGTCGCCCAGAGCGAGAGCCGGCAGCGACTCCTCGGGCTCCGCCTCCACGAGCTCGCAGCGCAGGCCCGGAGCGTCCCGAGCGAGCGCGCGCATCGCCGGTGCGATCACGAGCAGCGCGACGGACTGGAACGCCGCGATCCGGCCGCGGCCGGACACGCTGCCCGCGGCCGCCGCGAGATCGGCCTCGGCCAGCTCTGCCTCGGCGATGAGGGAGCGAGCGTGACGGGCGAGCACGAGCGCGGGATCGGTGAGACGGACTCCGCGACCCACACGCTCGAGGAGCGGCACGCCCGCCTCGCGCTCGAGCACGGCCAGCTGCTGGGACACCGCGGACGGCGTGTACTGGAGGGCGTCGGCCACCGCGGCGATCGTCCCGCGCTCGTGCAGCTCGTACAGCAGCCGCAGGCGGCGTAGCTCGAGCATTAAGCGATGCTACTGAATCAACACCAGTAATGCCTATCGCTCCTGAACGGTCGGGCGATCAGGATGCCACTGCATGCCCCGGTCAGGAGCCCTTCTCTGCCTCGCCTCCGCCGCCGCCTTTGGCGCGATGGGGATCTTCGGCAAGCTCGCGTACGACGAGGGCGCGAGCGTGGCGACGCTGCTGTCGATCCGCTTCGTGCTGGCGGCTGTCCTGTTCTGGGCGCTCGCGGCCGCCACCGGCGCGATCCGGGACCTGCGCGCGCTGCCGTGGCGCGACCTCGGCGTGGCTCTCGCACTCGGCGCGGTGGGCTACAGCGCGCAGGCCGGCTGCTACTTCGCCGCGCTGCGCCGCCTCGATGCGTCCCTGCTGTCGCTCGTGCTCTACACCTTTCCCGCGATCGTCGCGGTGGCGGCGATCGTGCTCGGGCGTGAGCGGGCCAGCCGGCGCGCGGCGGCGGCGCTCGCGCTGGCCTCGGTGGGTCTGGTGCTCGTCCTGGCCGGGGCCGGCACCGGCGCGCTGGACCCCCTGGGCATGGGCCTCGGGCTCGCGGCCGCCTTCGTCTACGCCGCCTACATCCTGATCTCGGAGGACGTGGTGCGGCGCGTGGGCCCGCTCGTGCTGAGCGCGCTGGTGTGCACGGGCGCGGCCACGAGCCTCACGCTGGGTGGCGCGGCGCTCGGCGAGGTCCAGGCCGGCGCCGTGACTGCGGCCGGCTTCGGATGGCTGGGCGCGCTGGCGCTCGTCTCGACGGTCGCCGCGATCGTCCTGTTCTTCGCGGGCCTCGCGCGCGTGGGCCCCACCACCGCGTCGATCCTCTCGACCGCGGAGCCGATGACCGCGGTACTGCTGGCCTTTCTCGTGTTCGGCGAGTCCCTGGGAGTGACTCAGCTCGCCGGCGGAACACTCGTACTGGGCGGAGTGCTCATCCTGAGCGCGCGGCCCGCCGCGAGGCTGATGCCAACGACCAAGGAGGAGACGCAATGACCGATCGGCTGACGGGAAAGGTCGCCCTGGTGGCGGGAGCCACGCGGGGCGCGGGAAGGGCGATAGCCGTGGAGCTGGCCCGGGCCGGCGCCACGGTATACGCCACCGGCCGGAGCACCCGCGCGGCGCGTTCGGAGTACGACCGGCCCGAGACGATCGAGGAGACCGGCGAGCTGATCGAGGCCGCCGGCGGCAAGGGGGTCGCGCTGAAGGTCGACCACCTGGAGCCCGACCAGGTGGCGGCGCTCGTGGAGCGGATCGACTCCGACGAGGGCCGGCTCGACATCCTGATCAACGACATCTGGGGCGGCGAGAAGCTCTTCGACTGGAACGCCAGGTTGTGGGAGCACGACCTCGACGACGGCCTGCGGCTGCTGCGCCTGGCCGTGGAGACCCACCTGGTGACCAGCCACCACGCGCTGCCTCTGCTCACACGGCGCCCCGGGGGCCTGGTGGTGGAGATGACCGACGGCACCGCGGAGTACAACGCCGTCAACTACCGGGTGTCCGCGTTCTACGACCTGGCCAAGAGCGCCGTGCTGCGGCTGGCTTGGAGCCAGGGCCACGAGCTGGCCGACCTCGGCTGCACGGCTCTCGCGCTCACCCCCGGGTGGATGCGCTCGGAGATCATGCTCGACGCCCGCGGCGTGACCGAAGCCACCTGGCGCGACTCCGACCCCGGTCACTTCGGGATCTCCGAGACGCCGACCTACACCGGGCGGGCGGTGGCCGCGCTCGCCGCCGACCCGGACGTCGCACGCTGGAACCAGGCCTCCCTCTCGTCGGGCCAGCTCGCGCGGGAATACGGCTTCACCGACGTGGACGGCAGCGCCCCCGACGCGTGGCGCTACATGGTCGAGGTCCAGGACCCCGGCAAGCCGCCCAATCCCGCCCCCTACCGCTGAGCACGGGCGTCAGCCGGTGCGGGCGCCCACTCCGGCGGCGAACTCCCGCACTCGGAGCGGTCCGGCGTTGCCCGGCTCGAGTGGCGGCGTGTCCAGGCCCGCACCGTGTCGCAGGCCGTCGAGCAGGTCCGTGAGCGCCTCCACCGAGGTGTGGGCCGGCCGCCAGCCGAGCTCCTCGCGCACGCGCGTGGTGTCCATCACGGGTACGCCCAGCGCGATGTCGAGCCAGCCGGGCTCGCTCGGCTGCAGGCGCAGCCGGAAGCTGAGCGAGGCGGCCGCCCGCAGGCCGCGCTCGGGCACCGGCACGGGTCGCGCGGCGAGCATGCGGGCCAGCTCGGGCGGGTCGAGCACGGGCTCCGCGGCGACGTTGAAGGGACCGCGCACCTCGTCGAGCAGTGCCAGCCGGAAGGCCTCACCCACGTCGTAGGAGTGGACCGCCTGGAACACGAGCCGCTCGGTGACCGGCAGGGCGGGGATCAACCCGCGACGAACGAGGAAGCCGGGTAGCAGCGGACCGGCGAACAGCCGGCGGATTCCCGAAGCCGCCTCGCGCTTGAAGATGAGTCCGGGGCGCAGGCGCACCACCCGCGTCTGGGGATGCTCCTGCTCGAAGCGGTCGAGCAGGCTCTCGACCTCGGCCTTGTGGCGCGAGTAGAACGAGGTGGGGATGCCGGTGGCCGGCCAGCTCTCGTCCACTCGCTTGTTCTTGGGGCCGCGGCCGTAGGCGCCCACGGACGAGGCGTAGAGCACGTTCGGCACGCCGGCGCCGGCCGCCGCGTCGAAGACCCGCGCGCTGCCGTCCACGTTCACCGCGCGCAGCAGATCCTTGTCACGGCCGGGCTGGATGAGCCAGGCGAGGTGGATGACGGCGTCGGCCCCCTCGAACAGCGGCCGCAGCGGACTGCTCGTCACGTCGGCCTGGCGCCACTCGGTCTTCGCCACCTCGAGCGCCGGGAGCCGCCGTGCCACGCCGACGATGGAGTCCACCGCCGGCTCCGCCGCGAGCGAACGCAGGACGCTCGTTCCAACGTTGCCGCTCGCTCCCAGGACCACCACTCGCATGCTGCGCGCCTACCCGGCCACGCGGCCGGCGAACATCGGCTCTTCGCCGTGTGCGTTCGGGCCGGTCCCGGGTAGCGAGAGCGGATGAGAATTCGAGTTCCCTCTGACACCGTCAGCAGCGCCGGCCGTGCCGCCCACGATGCCGGCCTCGCCGCGCTGCTGGGAGGCAACCTCTACGGGCGCCTTGCCATGCATCCGTCGCTCAGCGAGATCAGCGACAGCTCGGAGCGCGGCAAGGTGCTCAATCACGCCTGGCGCCGCTACGCATGGGTCAACTCCCTGTCGCTCCTGGCGATCGTGGGCGGCTGGGCCGGCGCGCGGGCGGGCGAGGCCAAGCCCGACTCCCTGTCCTCGCGGGAGCGAACGCTCGCCAAGGCCAAGGACGCCGCGGTGGGAGCGGTCGTGGCAACCGGGTTGGCCACCGCGGTCGAGGGAATCCGCTTCTCACGCCAGCGGCCGGATGGCGCGGTGCCACTGGCGGACGGCGATCACCCCGCCGCCGAGACGCCGGAGAAGGCGGCTCGCCTCAAGCGCCGGATCAACGTGCTGAGCACGGCCAACGCGCTGTCGGAGCTCGCGCTCGTGGGGGTCAACGCGGCGCTGGGGCAGGCGAACTTCCGGCGCCCTCCGGTCCGGCGGCTCCTGCGCCGGCGCTACTGATCAGCGCTCAGCGAGCGCGGGCGGCCGCCACCCGGCGAATGAAGGAGCGCGCGGCGCGCGTGCGCTCCAGCCTGCGGCTGCGGCAGCGGGGAGGTCTGATCACCGGGTTGCAGCGGGCCGGTCCTCCCTCCGGCAGAGCGACCACGTAGTCGCGGTCGTAGCGGGCGCTCATGCCCACCTCGGGGAAATCGGTCGACACGAGCTGTGCCCCGCTGGCGAGGGCCGCACGCAGCCGGGTCTCGTCGCCGGAGAGGACGGTGGCGAGTGGCTCGTCCGAGCGCGTTCGCACCAGGTACCCGTTTCGCACCAGGCGGCGGATCTGCTCGAGGTTGGCGTCGGTCGGCTCGTTGCGCTTCACGAAGGCGGCATCCGGAGTTCCCGGCTGTCCGTTCGTGAACAGCACACGTCCCTCGAGGTTGGGCCGCCCGGCCGTGTACGCGGCGCTGATCGGCCCCGGGCCGTTGTCCATCAGGAACGCCACCCGGCCGCGGGCGCGGCGCAGCGTGGGCCAGCCCCGGCGCAGCACCGACTGCTCGAGCGTGAGGCCGCGACGGCGCACGTCGTCCGGGGTGATCAGCTCGTCTGCCCTGAACACGGACCGGATCTCACGGTCGAGCGTGTCGAGGGCCTGGCCGTCCCAGGGCGGCACGCGCACGCCGCCGAGCGCGCCGGCCACCGGGTCGGTGGCCTTGAGCTCGAGCATCACCAGCAGCGGCACGTGACGCCGGTTGGCCCGCGACCACTGCCTCACCAGGCGCAGGCAGGTGGTGAGCCGCACGCAGGTCGAGTTGTAGTCGAGGTCCTCGGTGTGCAGGACCTTGATGCCCGGGAGGTACCACTCGGGGTTCGTGAGCGGGCCGGCCGCGAGCCGTTGACGCAGCAGCGGGTTCGAGTACAGACCCCCCTGCGGGTCGGGGAACAGGTCGAGCTCCATCCCGCGCGCTCCCTGGCGGCCGAGTTGGTTGGGCAAGGACGCGTGGCTGTAGGCGAGGAAGCCGTCGTAGATCGGCGCGCCGCCGTAGACCGCGTCGTGCGCCGCCCGCTCCGCCTTGGTGAGCTCGCGGTGATAGCTGTTGTGCGTCCCGATCACCTGGATCTCGTTCATGCGCAGCGCGCGCTTGCCGTGTCCGCCGTTAGCCCCCGCCGCCGCGGGCCCGAGCAGCGCGAGGCCGGCGGTCAGGGCGATGGCGGTGAGCATGCGGCGAGCGAGCATGGGAGCGAGTCTCCTGGGTCGGGTCGGATCCGTCGGCAGTATCACGGAGCCGGCGTCTGCAGCCGCACCGGGCGGCCGCCGAGCGTGCCCCGCAGCCGGGCCACGGCCCGCGTGGCTCGCGTCGGCCAGCTGATGCTGAGCGTGCCCGACTGGGCACCGGACAGCCTGAGCCGCCCGCGGACGCGCAGGTCGCGGCGGTCCCAGGTGAGCGTGCCGCTCACGCCGAGGTCCGACACGAAGCGGGCGCCGCGCAGGCGCAGTCGCACCGGCTCGTACGAGTAGTAGTCGCCGGAGGCCACGAAGCGGCCGCCGCGCAGGCCGTGGCCGCGGGCTCCGTACATGAGCACCCAGCGCGCGAGCGCGTCGCCGGCGGTCCAGGAGGCCGCCCAGGCGGCGCGCCGGTCGCGGGCGGTCGAGCGATCACGGCCGCCGGCGCTCGCGGCGGCGGGCGCCGAGCCGAGCGTGCGCGGGAAGTCCGGCACCACGTGGATCTCGGATGCCTCCGCGGCACAGCTCACGTCGCCGGCGTCGAGACGGCTCAGGAAGCGCCGAACGATCCCGGACACGCAGCCGTCGAAGTCCGCCAGCGCGGTCACGTGTCCCACGTTGCGGACGGTCACCAGCTCCGAGTTGGGGAAGAGCGAGGCGGCGCGCTGTGCGTCGCCGAGCGGGGTGATGAGGTCGATGTCGCCGTCGAGCACCAGCACGGGCACGTCCGGGTAGGGCGCGCCGGCCGGCGCGGGGGGATCGAGAGGCGTGGGCGTGGGCCACTCGAGGCAGCCGGTCACGTACTGGTTGATGTAGAGCGACTTCAGCCAGACGTCGTTGGAGAACGGGGCGTAGGCGTCGGGCGCGAGCAGCGCACGCCCGGCCGCGAGCTGGGCGCGGCGGGTCTCGACGGGCGCCGCCCGGTCCCAGACCGTGGGGTAGTCGTGGCAGGCCACGGCGGCGTAGGCGCCCTCCGAGTAGCTCTTCACGGGCCCGCCTCCGGTGAAGGGCAGGTCCTCGGCGGCCAGGCGCAGGAACGGCGCGCGATCCCCGCGAGCGAGCGCGCGCTGGGCCGCCAGCAGGTCGCGGTAGATCGTGTAGTAGTACGAGCCGTCGCCCGCCATCTGCCCGAGCGCCGAGCCGTCCACGCGCACCCGGTGCCTGCCGCCGTCGGCGTCGCGGCTCGTTCCGGCCAGCGGCCGCGCCTCCAGGCGCTGGGCGAAGCGGGCCAGTGCGGCAAGCACGTCGCCCTCGCAGCCGGCCGAGCGGCGGCAGATCTCCGGCCACGCGTAGCGCAGCGCCACCGACTCCTCGCGAATCCAAGGGTCGTAGCCGTCCACCGCAAACGCGGCGTCGAGCACCACCGCCCGCACCCGCTCGGGATGGCGCACGGCGAAGGCCTGCGAGAAGTAGGTGCCGTAGGAGTCGCCGTAGATGTCCACCACCGGCACGCGCAGGCGGTCGAGCACCGCGGCCAGGTCGTCGGCCGCGGCGCCTGTGCCGTAGGCGTTGGCCGCGCGGCCCAGCTTGCGGGCGCAGCGGGCCACCTCCCGCGAGTAGACCCCCTCGCCGGCCTGCAGGCGCGGGCAGTTGATCGCCCCCGAGCGGCCGGTCCCGCGGTTGTCCATCACGATCAGGTCGTGCCGGCGGCGCAGCGAGCCCAGCATGAACAGGTAGGACTCGGCCGAGTCGATCGACGGGTAGCCCGGACCGCCCTCGGCTCCGACGATCGGCTCGAGCGCCGGCTTCGAGCGGTCGGTGCGCGGGAACACTCGGAAGTGAATCCGCAGCTTGCGTTCGCCGCCGCCGGGGACGCCGCGGAGGAGCGGGACGCGTATCGATCCGCAGCGTGCCTCACGATCGTCCCGGCACGGCTTGGTCACACGCTCCGCCGCGCTCGCCGGCAGCGCCGCGACCAACAGGATGATCGCCGCCAGCCCGGCGCCGAACGCTCGCATCGGGCGAGACTAACTCAGCGTCGGCGTCTCTGCGCCTTCTTGCGGCTCACCGGGTGGGGCGAGCGTCGCCGTTCCTGCGTGGGAGTGGCCGCGGGGGACTCCGGGGATTCCGCGGCCTCGTCAGCCTTCTTGCGCTTCGTCATCACGAACCGGAGCGCGAACAGGCTCCCGACAGCGCCGATCTTCGCCACTGCGTAGACCGGGCTGCCAGGAGTGAGTACGTGCAGCACCGCGGGCGCAACCACGAAGGTCAGGGTAGTGGGTCTGGCGCTCAGCCCTGCGCCGTGCCGGCTAGGCCCGGCGCTGAGAGGGCGGACGGAGGTTGTCAGGGTGACTCTCGTGGCCGCGAGCTAACTTGAACGCCACGAGCCCGCGCACGCACGAATACCGTCGCCGTATTGGGGTCCGGGTCTTGGGACGCCTCCAGCCTGTGAGCGCCATCGCGCTCCTGCTCGTCGGCGCCTGCGCGATCTTCCTGCTGGAGCCGTGGCACGGCCCGGTCGTCCTATCGCTCTCGCGCACCCACGGCATCGACACGGGAGACCTCCCGGCTCTCGCCCTGCTCGCGCTCGCTGTCTCGGCGGGCGCTGAGTGCGGGCCGGCCGTACGCGTCGAGGAGACGGGGGCGGCGGGTGGTTGGGCGCGCCCGGCGTCCGCAGTGGTGCTCGGTGGGCTGCTGCTCGTGGGCGGTGTCAAGCTGTTGGATGTAGTCCGGCTTGGGGCGCTCGACGACGCGCGTGGGGTTCTGGTCATCGTCGCCGCGGTTTGGTTTTGCGTGGCGCTGGCGGCGGGGCGTCGGGGAAGCCCGCTGCCAAAGTCCTGGTGGCAGCCGGTGGCGCTTTTCATCGCCGGCTCGGGCGTCGACGCGGCGCTCGCGCCATCCGGCACGCTGATCGGACCGATCCTCGTGACGCTCTGGCTCGCGCGAACCGCCTCGCATCGCAGTGCGGCGGTGACCATGTATCTCCTCGGCGCCGTTTTCACCGTGGTGTCCGTGGTGGCCATAATCGATCCGGGCGGTCCCGACCTCACCGGCGACGACGGAGGCATTGCTCGCTCGACCGCGGTCGGCCTGCTGCTCGTAACCGCCGGGCTGCTAGCCGCTCGCTACCGCTCGCGGGACAGCAGCGGGCGGGAATCGCCCTCGACCCGGCCGGCAGAGCGCAGAGCTTCGCCTATCGGCCGGTAGGCGACCGCGGGTCCCCGCTCCCGCGATCAGATGGACAGCGGCGGCGCGGCGACCCGGAGGGCGCGCTGGCTCGTCCTGCCGGGTGCCGCCGATGTACCGCGTGGACTACTCGGCCGGGTCGTCGCCCGCGAGGATCCGGTAGAGGCCGCGGCGGGTCTCCTCGAGCAGTTCGTTCGCCCGGGTGACCTGCGCGTCGTCGCCGGCGGTCCCCACCTGATAGGCGGCGGTGGCGATCTGCGCGAGTAGGCCGCGCAACTCCATGCGACCCTCGCCGATGCCCTCGGCCAGCTTGGCCCAGGGCTCGCCGAGCTCTTCGCGATTCTCCTCGACGTAGGTGCGACCCTCGTCGGTGAGCTCGTAGGGCTGGCGGCCCTTGCCCTCGCCGCTCGTGACGAGACCCTCGTCCTCGAGCTGCTGCAGGGTCGGGTACACCGAGCCGGGGCTCGGTCGCCAGGCTCCGCCGGAGCGCTGGTCGATCTCCTCCATCAGGCCGTAGCCCGTCTGAGGCTGGTCGGCGAGCAGGACCAGGAGCGCGGCGCGGACGTCGCCGCGGCGCATGCGCCGCCGGTGGCCGCCGAAGCCGCGTGGGCCTCCCCAGCCGCCATGGCCGAAGCCGTGGTGGCGCCCGGTCATCTCAGACCAGTCTCGATGCCTGTGTCGGCAGCCGCCTCGGCCGCCGTGTGAGTGTTTACTCCTATGCACTTTATTCTCCTTGTGCCTTCGACTATCACGATGCATTAACGATATATCGTTAAGACGAAAGCGTCAACCCCCGGGGCGACGGGCGGAGACGACCACGCGCGCGCCGTGCGCCGGGATCATCGTCACGTTGCGGTTGCGGGCCCGCTCGGGCCGCGGGTCGGGCGCGTACATGTCGGTCCGGCGCACGATCGCGTCGAGCACCACGCGCTGCTCGGCCATGGCGAGCGCCGCGCCCAGGCAGCGGCGGATCCCGCCGCCGAAGGGGATCCAGGTGTAGGTGCCGGGCTTCCGGCCGACGAAGCGCTCGGGGCGGAACTCGAAGGGACGCGGATAGACGTCGTCGCGGTGATGAAGGAGCAGGATGCTCATCAGGACGGCCGCCTCGGCCGGGACGACGTACTCCCCCAGGCGCCACGGCACCGTCACCCGCCGGCCGATGATCGGGATCACCGGCCGGCTGCGCATGCCCTCGTGGATGGTGGCCTCGAGGTAGCCGTCGGGATCCGTCTCCGCTCGTGTGACCTCGCGCAGCCGCTCGTACGCGCCGGGCGTGCGCAGGAGGCGCTCGAAGATCCACGCGAGCGAGTTGGCCGTGGTCTCGTGTCCGGCGAGGACGAGGGAGAGCAGCTCGTCGCGTAGCTCCTTGTCGGTCAGCCGCTCACCGGACTCGGTCTCCGCCTCGAGCAGCAGGGACAGGATGTCGGTGCCCGCCGCGCGGTCAGGAGCGGCCCGGCGGGCGCCGATCGTGGCGTACATGTGCCGGTCGAGATGGGCGAGCAGCGCCCGGGTCGGCCCCACGGCCTCCTCGCGGCCGAGGTTGAGCAGCTCGGCGAGCTGCGCCTCGGGACGTGCCGACAGCGCGAGCGCCCGACGCACAGCGGCACGCAGGCCGTGTTCGGGAGTGCCGCGGGCCGGCCGGCCCTCCACGCCGAAGATGCCGCCCATGATCACGTCGAGGGTTATGGTCTGCATGCGCGGGGCGAGCGCGAACGCCTGTCCGATCGGCCACGAGTCGATCTCCCGGTGCGCCGCCTCCACGATCATCTCGGTGTAGCGGGTCACGGCCTCGCCGTGGAAAGGCGGCAGCAGCAGCTTGCGCTGGCGCATGTGGCGCGGGCCGAGCGCGGTGAGCACGGAGTTGGGTCCCACCACCGGGCGCAGCGGCGACTCCGCCGTGAGCGATGGGGCCTCGTCGGGCTTGGCCGTGAAGAGCGATCGCACGTGATCGGGGTGCGAGGTGACCACCACGAGATCGCGGCCGATCGCTCCGCGCAGCTGGAACACGTCGCCCAGCTCCCGCCGCGCTCGGAACACGAACTCGGCGTTGCGGACGCTGAAGCGCAGTGTCTGAACGGGGCGCGGGAGCGGCAAGGCGGGCGGGATCCGCAGCGGCGCGCCCTCGGCGTCCACGGGGCCGGCGGGCGACGACGAGGGCGCCGGCGCCGGCCCGGCCTCAGTCGCGGTCGTGGCCGCGGCTCAGTCCTCCCACCAGCCGGGCTGCATCTCGACGTCCTTGTTGTCGGTGTTGGGGGCGCCGAAGGCGAGCACTTCCGCTCCCTCCGGGCCGCCCTCGAGGCCGCGCCATTCGCCGCGGGGCACACGCAGGGCGTCCCACTGCGCAAGCTCCACCACGTCGTCACCTACCTTCGCCCGCGCGCTGCCCGAGATCACGAGATAGACCTCCTCCTGCTCCGAGTGGCGGTGGCCGAATGGCACCCGGAAGCCGGGCGCGACCTTGAAGTAGCTGAGGCCCGAGTTCTCCAGCTCGAGCGGGACGCGGGCAAAGCGCGACTCGAGCTCCGGTGAGTAGCCGAACTTCGGCGCCAGGTCCTCAACGTCCCGCTTGACGTTGAGGTGCGTCCAGCCGGGCATTCAGCCGTCTCGCTCGGCGCGCTCCTTGAGCCCGGCCGCGGCGTCACCGAGCAGGAAGTCGCGGACCTTGCCCTCGGCGGGGCCCCGCAGGAGCAGGCCCAGCATGCGGCCCGGGTCGGCGTCGAGCGCGTACGTGGCGCGCGTGCGGTCGCCGCCCAGATCCTCGAAGCTCCAGGACCCGGTGAGGGCCTTGGTGTCGCCCTTCTCCTGCACCCAGCGGATGGCGGTCGGCTTCTCGTAGCTGAAGCGCAACAGCGCCTTGACGGTCTTCACCTTGGCGTCCGACTCGGTCTCCACCAGAGCCGCGCGGCGGTCTCCGTCACGCTCGATCACGTCGGCCTCGCGGAGCGACCCCTGCCACTCCGGGGCGTTGGCTATGTCCGCTGCGATCTCGAAGCAGCGCTCGATCGGTGCGTCGATCTCGACCGTGCGCTCGCCGCTGATGTTTGCCATGGCGCGAGCCTATCCACCCTGGCCGCCTGGCATCTTGTGGCCCATGTCCGCGGCACAGGACGAGCTCGGCGCCCTCACCCGGCTCGCGTTCGGCGAGGCCGGCCGGCTGGTGGGGGCCATCGCCGGGACCCATCGCGCCATCGCCGACCGGGCCTTTGGGGCCACCGGTGCCGCCGGTTCGCCGGCACAGGCGCTGCACGACGGCATCAGCGCGACGGTGTACGCGGGCCTGCGTGCCGGAACCGAGCTCGCCGGCCAGGGCGCGAGCCTCGCCGTGACGAGAGTGCGCGGCGACGCGCTGCCGCCCTCGGCCTCACCTCGCGGCGCGCTGCTCACGGGCGCCGTCACCGGCCTCATCGGCGACGCTCTCGAGCACGAGGGCAGCCCGCTGGCCCAGCCGATGGCGATTCGCCTGCGGGGCCGGCCGGTCGAGCCCGAGCCGGGCTCGCTGGCGGCCGCCTTCCCCGCCGCGGGCCCGCGGCTGGTGGTCTTCCTTCACGGGCTGATGGAGACCGAGTTCGCGTGGGACATGGGCTCACACGAGGCCGGCGGAAGCTACGGCGACCGGCTCGCGGCAGAGACCGGCTGCAGCGCGCTGACCATCCGCTACAACAGCGGCCGCCACATCTCCGAGAACGGGCGCTCGCTTGCCGAGCTGGTCGAGGAGGTGAGCGCGCACTGGCCGGTGGAGGTCACGGAGATCGCCCTGGTGGGCCACAGCATGGGCGGGCTGGTGGCCCGCAGCGCCTGTTACCAGGCGGCCGAGGACGGGCTCGAGTGGGTGAGCCGGGTCCGGCAGGTCGTGTCCCTCGGCACGCCGCACCTGGGTGCTCCGCTCGCGAACGCCGTGCACCTGGCCGCGGCCGCGTTGCACGCGCTCCCGGAATCGCGCGCCGCCGGCGGCTTCCTGCGGCGCCGGAGCGCCGGCATCCGCGATCTGCGCTCCGGGTCGCTGGTGGATGAGGACTGGCGCGGGCTCGATCCCGACGCCCTGCGGCGCCACGCCTGTCGCGAGCTGCCGCTGCTCGACGGCCCCACACACCACTTCGTGTCGGCCACGGTGACCCGCGACCCGCGCCACCCGCTGGGCCGGCTGGTGGGGGACTGGCTGGTTCTCGAGCCGAGCGCCTGCGGGCGCGGGCGCAGCCGGCGGCTTGCCTTCCGCGCCGAGCACGGCCTACACGTGGGCGGTGCCCACCATCTCGCGCTGCTCAACCACCCGGACGTCTACGAGCGGCTGCGCGACTGGCTGCGGCCCTAGGTCTGCTCCCGCGGGCACCAATAGGTGGTGCGGCCGCCCACCGTGGCCCGCTCCAGCTCCGCGCCGCAGCGCGGGCAGGCGCCGCCGCGGTGGCGATGGCGGATCAGGTCGCCGGTGTGCACGCCGCCGCGGCGGATCGCCCTGCGGGTGGCGGCGCGCAGGGCCCGGCGCAGCTCGTCGAGCTCGGCTTCCGACAGCGAGCCGGCCTCGCGCTCGGGCGAGAACCCGGCGCGCCAGAGCGACTCGTCGGCGAGCAGGTTGCCCACGCCGGCGATCGCCCGCTGGTCGAGGAGGCGGGCCTTGAGCGGCGCGCGGCCGCGCCCGACGCGCCGGCGAAACTCGGCTCGCGACACCTCGGCCGCATCGGGTCCCAGCAGCGACAGGTCGGGCTCGAGCACCACCCGGCCGAGCCGGCGCTTGTCACGCAACGCGAGCGAGCCGCCGTCCTCGAACTCGAGCGTGAAGCGGTCCCAGCCGCGCTCCGAGCCGCCGCCGTCGACCACGATGCGCCCCGCCATGCCCAGGTGCAGTCCGAGCGTCGGGCCGTCCTCCATCTCGAGCCACATCGTCTTGCCGCGCCGGTGGGCGGCCACCGGCGTGGCTCCGGCCAGCGCAGAATCGATCTCTCCCGGGGCGTGCGGCCGGCAGACCCAGGCGTCGGCGTCGTCGGCCGACTCGATGCGCCTGCCGAGGGCGCGCTCCTCGATCAGGGCGCGAGCACGTTCCACCTCGGGCAGTTCGGGCATGACCGCTGAAGGTACGGGCCGGGACGCCCCGGCGTTCAGGCGGGCGTGGGCGCCGCGGTGAGCGTCTTCTGCCGGGCGAGCAGCACCACTGCTCCCGCACCGGACACGAGCACGGCGGCCACCACCCCCGCGGACCACGAGTAGGCCTCCACGAGGCTGCCCGCCGTGGCCGCCCCCAGCGACACGCCCGCCACCAGCGCCGTGAGCGGCCAGGTGAACGCCTCCGTGGCGGTGCCACGCGGCGCAACCCGCTCCACCAGCTGGTTGCGCGACGCGATCAGCGGTGCGATGGGAATACCGGCGAGCACGGCGAGAAGGGCCATGGTCGCGGGCGAGGTGGCCGCGAACAGGACCGCGCAGCCGAGCGGCAGGAGGACGGCGAAGCGCAGGTGCACGCGAAGTAGCGACGAGCGGCCTGGATGCGCGCCGTACACGAGCCCCGCCACGCCGCTGGCGCCCGACCATACGGCCACCAGCACGCCGGCCATGGCCTTCGCCCCCTCCTCCTGGCTGAACGCCGGAAGCACGACCTCGAGCGTGCCCAGCGCGAAGCCCACCGGGAGTGAGGCGATCACCAGGGTGCGCAGGCCCGGCGCGGCCAAGGGGCCCAGCCCGAGCGCGCGCTTGCCCTCGCTCGTGACCTCGGGACCGGCGTGGCCGCGCAGACCGGCGAGCATCATCGCCGTGCCGCTCAGCACGCACGTTGCGGACACGGCCAGGGCGTACTGCGGGCCCACGAGGGCGACGAGGGCGGTGGTGATCAGCGGGCCCGTGACGAAGATGAGCTCGATCATCACCGAGTCCAGCGCGTAGGCACCGGGCACGAGCTCCGGGCGCTCGGCCAGGAGGTAGGGCCAGCGTGAGCGCAGCACCGAGGACAACGGGGGAAGGGCGGCTCCGGTGAGAGCGCACACGAGCGCCAGGAGCGCGACCGGCGCTCCACCCGCGCCGAGTATCCACACGAGCACGAGGCCGAGCGCGTGAACCAGCGCCACCGGAAGCAGGGCCCCGTCGCCCCGGCGGTCCACCAGCCGGCCCTGGAGCGGCGCCCCCGCGGCGCTCCCGAGCGCAAGCGCCCCCGCGCAGGCTCCGGCGGCGGCGAACGAGCCCTGGACGTCCTGGACGTAGAGCAGGATCGCCAGGCCGGTGATGCCGATCGGAAGGCGCCCGATCACCGTGGCCACCACCACCGCGGCCACGCCGGGGACCCTCAGGATGTTCGCGTACACGGCCACGCGCCCAGAATGGCAGCCGAGGCGTGTTAGCTTGAAGCGGCGATGACGAAGACGCTCGCCGCCGCCCTCACCGGCGCTCTCCTCCTGGTCGCAGGCCCAGCGGCGTCAGCCGAGGCCAAGAATCCCTGGATCGAGAAGGAGACGATCAACATCGCCCACCAGGGCGGTGAGGACGAGTTTCCCTCGAACACCATGTACGCCTTTCGCAAGGCCGCGGCCGCGGGCGCGGACATGCTCGAGCTCGACATCGGAGTGACGAAGGACGACAAGGTGATCGTCATGCACGACACCACGGTCGACGGCAAGACCAACGGGTCGGGCACGGTCGCATCCTTCACGCTGCGCAAACTCAAGAAGCTCGACGCCGCCTACTGGTTCGCACCTCGCGCGCGCGAGCACTACAGCCACGACCTCCGGCGCAAGGCGTACCGCTTCCGTGGCATCGCCACCGGCCAGCGCAAGCCGCCGAAGGGCTTCCGGGCCGCCGACTTCCGAGTTCCCACGCTACGTCAGGTGATGCGCGCGTTCCCGCACACGCCGATCAACATCGAGATCAAGGGCCGCACGCCGGCCGAGACCGATGCCGAGTACGTGCAGAACGCCGAGGTGCTCGCCGGGCTGCTCGCGGGCACCAAGCGCCGCGACCTGATCGTGGTGTCGTTCAAGCAGCCCGCGGTGGACCGCTTCCACGAGCTGGTACCGAAGATCGACCTCGCCCCCGGCATCCCCGGGGTGGCCAACTGGCTCCTCGCCGGCGGCTCGCCCGGCCCCGGCGTCGCGGCCTTCCAGGTGCCGATCACCTTCGATCTGGGCGGGACGCTGATCGAGGTGACGACGAAGGAGAACGTCGCGCGTGCGCACGCCGAGGGGTACGCGTGGCAGAACTGGTTCTCGGGCGACGACCGGGACGCGCCGGCCAGCTGGCGCAACCTGATCGACATGTGCGTGGACGGGATCATGACCGCCAGCCCGGTGAGGCTCGAGAAGGTGCTCGAGCGCAAGAGCAGGCCGGCCTCCTGCAGCTGACCCGATGGAACCGGACGCCGTCGAGATCCGGGTAATCGGCTGTCTGGTCGAGAAGCAGCGCACCACGCCCGACGTCTATCCGCTCACCCTCAACGCGCTGCGCCTTGCCTGCAATCAGTCGACCAACCGCGACCCGGTGGTCGACTACGACGACAGCGCGATACGCGGAGGCCTCGACCGGCTGGTGGCGCGCAAGTGGGCAACGCTGGCCAGCTGGTCCAACCGGCGCGCGATGAAGTACCGGCACACGCTCGATCGGGCGCTCGACCTCGATGCGGGCGAGTTGGCGATCGCGTGCGTCCTGATGCTGCGCGGACCCCAGACGCCGGGTGAGCTGCGGGCTCGCACCGAGCGGCTGCACCAGTTCGGCACCGCGGAGGAGCTGCAGTCGACGCTCGACCGGTTGATCGAGCGCGAGCTGGTGCGCCGGCTCGAGCGCCGGCCGGGACAGCGCGAGGAACGCTACGAGCAGCTGCTGGGCGGGGTGGCGCAGGAGAGTGTGGATCTGCCCCTGCCGGATCCGCCGGCTCCGCAACCGCCAGCGCCGCCGCCGCCGCCCGCGGCCCCGCTCGCCCGGGACGCGGAGGCGGATGGGCTGGCCGGCCGTGTGGAGCGCCTCGAGCGCGAGCTGGCCGAGCTGCGGGACAGCGTGAGCGAGCTGCGGCGGGAGCTGGGGGCGTGACCCGGCGCCCGGGCATGCTCGCGCGCGGGCCGTGGCGGCCCGAGCAGGTGGAGGCCAGCTGGCGCGACGACCCCTACGAGGCACCGGAGGAGCTGGGGCGCCTGGCCGACGCGGCGGTGGAGGGGCTGCGCGAGCGCGGGTCGCCGTCCCACGACGGCCTGTCCACCCGGCTGGTGTCTTACGGCGAGAACGAGGGCCGCCTGGAGATGGAGCTGCAGCCGGTGCGCTGGGCGCTGCGTCTGATCGAGGGCGGTGCCTGCGACAGCCTCACCGCGCTGTGCGTGGTCCGCTCCGCCGACGGGCGCTGGCTAGCGGGACGGCGCGCATCCTGGGTGTCGCAGTGGCCGAACCGCTGGGCTCTCGGCGCGGGCGGCGCCGTGGACCTCGGCGAGAGCCCGGCCGAGACGCTCTCGCGCGAGCTGGCAGAGGAATGGTCGCTCGAGCCGGCCCAGCTGACCGTCGAGGCGCTGGTGGGCCTTCCCAACGGGATGACAATGCTCGTGGGGCTGGCCACCGTGGCCGACGGCTCAGAGCCCATGCCCGACGACGAGCACGACGAGTGGGCGTGGTGGCCCGCCGACGTGGACAGCTGGCCCGCCGAGGCGCACGACCGGCTGCGCCTGATGGGGCGCTTTATCGCCGCCGCGGGAGACTAGATCCGCGAGACGCCCACCGGGCAGGACACGCCGGTGCCACCCAGCCCGCAGTAGCCGCCGGGGTTCTTGGCCAGGTACTGCTGGTGGTAGTCCTCGGCGTAGAAGAACTCCGGGGCGTCCTCGATCTCCGTGGTGATCTCGCCGTAGCCGGCCTCGGCCAGCTTGGGGCCGAACAGCTCGCGGGAGGCCAGCGCGGCCTCGCGCTGGGCGTCCGAGGTCACGTAGATACCGGAGCGGTACTGGGTGCCCATGTCGTTGCCCTGGCGCATGCCCTGAGTGGGATCGTGGCCCTCCCAGAAGAGGCGCAGCAGCTCGTCGTAGGAGATCTCCTCCGGGCGGTAGGCCACGAGCACGACCTCGTTGTGCCCGGTGCGCCCGCTGCAGACCTCCTCGTAGGTGGGGTTGGGCGTGTGGCCGCCGGCGTAGCCCACCGCGGTGGTGTAGACGCCGGGAGCCTCCCAGAACGTGCGCTCGGCGCCCCAGAAGCAGCCGAGCCCGAAGATCGCCGTCTCCACGCCGTCGGGGAACGGCGGCTCGAGCGGCGTGCCGAGCACGAAGTGCGTGTCGGGCACGGAGAACGGGCGGGTGTCGCGCCCGGGCAGCGCGTCGGCGGGCTCGGGCATCTCGGTCTTGTGGCGGAAGAGGAAGCTCATGTCTCCATCAAGGGTAACGTCCGTCGGCCATGGCCCTCGTTACAGAGCTGGAGCTGCCGGAGCTCGACTATCTCGCTCCCGATCTGAAGGGCGAGCGCTTCCACGAGGTGATCACCGAGCTGCGCGCGGAGAGCTGGCTCGCCCGCGCTCCGATCGGATTCTTCGTGCTCGAGCGCGAGGCCGCGGCGTTCTTCCTGCGCACCAAGAGCGCGACCTTCCCGGGGATGCGGATCGCGGAGATGTTCGAGGTCGAGGAGGGTCCGCTGCTCGAGCAGATGCGGCGCAACATCCTGCACGTGAACGGCGAGCAGCACGGCCGCCTGCGCAACCTGGTCAACCCCGCCTTCACGCCGCGCGCCGCCGATCGCTGGCGGCCGGCCATGCGCGACTTCCTCGAGCGGCTCTGGGAGCCGCTCGCCGGGGAGCGCTCCTGCGAGTTCGTTGCCACGTTCGCCAAGCCCTACCCGTCGCTCACGATCGCGACCGTGATGGGCGCGCCGCTCGAGGACGCGCCCCGCCTGCACGAGTGGTCGAACCTGATCCAGCGCCAGTTCGACCCGCCCAGCCTGATGAACGAGCGCGACGCGATCGAGCGCGCATGTGGGGAGTTCTACGAGTGGTCGGCCGAGCTGATCGAGCGCCGCCGCGGCGACCCGGGCGACGATCTCATCTCCACCCTGATCGCGGCCGAGCAGGAAGGCGACCGCCTCTCCGATGTGGAGTGCCAGAACCTCGTGCTCAACGTGCTCGTGGGCGGCGTGGACACCACGCAGTCGCAGCTGGCGCACGGCCTGCACGTGTTCGCCTCCCATCCCGAGCAGTGGGCCCTGCTGGCCGAGCGCCCCGAGCTCGCGCCGGCCGCGGTGGAGGAGCTGCTGCGCTACGAGCCGATCACGCCCTTCACCGCCCGGCTGCTGCACGAGGAGGTCGAGTTCCGCGACGTGACCTTCCCCGCCGACACCGTGGTGATGGTGTGCGCGTTCACGGGTAACCGCGACGGCGTGGAGGCGGATCCGCAGGCGTTCGACATCACAGCCGAGCGCGGCTCGGCCAAGCCGCTGACCTTCGGCGCCGGCATTCACTACTGCCTGGGCGCGAACCTGGCCCGGGCCGAGCTCCAGGAGGCGTTGGCGTTCCTTCCCGGGCGCATGCCCGGCCTCGCGCTCGCCGGCGAGCCCGAGCTCGGCTCGATCCACGGGATCTACGGACTGGAAAGGCTGCCGCTCACATGGACGTAGGGCTCGCCCTCTTCGCCGTCGACTACACCATCGCTCCCGCGCGGGTGGCCAAGCTCGCGGAGGAGCGCGGCTTCGAGTCGATCTTCTTTCCCGAGCACACGCACATCCCCATCAGCCGCGAGACGCCCTACCCGGGCGGCGGCGAGCTGCCGCCGGAGTACAGCCACACCCACGATCCCTTCGTGGCGCTGGCCATGGCCGCCGCGGTCACCGAGCGCATCAAGCTGGCCACCGGCATCTGCCTGATCATCCAGCGCGACCCGATCACCACCGCCAAGGAGGTGGCGTCGCTCGACTTCCTGTCCGGCGGGCGGGTGCTGTTCGGAGTGGGCGCGGGCTGGAACCGCGAGGAGATGCGCGACCACGGCGCCGATCCGCGGCGGCGGTTCACGATCATGCGCGAGCGGGTGGAGGCGATGAAGGCGATCTGGACGCAGGAGGAGGCCGAGTATCACGGCGAGTTCGTGGACTTCGGCCCGATGTGGTCCTGGCCCAAGCCCGTGCAGGAGCCGCACCCGCCGGTGCTGATGGGCGGCCTCGGCGAGAAGGTCCTGGACCGCGTGCTGGACTTCGGCGACGAGTGGATGCCCAACCGGGTCCGCTCTCCGGAGGATCTCGGCGCGCGCATCACCGAGCTGCGCGAGCGGGCCGGCCGCCACGTGCCGGTCTCGGTCTTCGGCGCCAAGCCCACGGCCCATGCGATCGAGCGGCTGGCCGGGGTGGGGGTCGACCGCTCGATCCTGTACCTCACGCCGAGCGAGCCCGACGCCGTGGAGCGCCAGCTCGACGAGTACGTGGAGTTGCTCGCATGAGCAGGCTCGGCGAGCTCGACCTCAGCCTCTCGCTGTCGAAGAAGGAGTCCCGGGCGCGGCTCGAGGAGAGCGGCAAGCGGCTCGCCACCCTGCGGCTGGCGCTGGGCGGCAAGCTGCCCGGCTACGAGGAGCTGCTCGGCCCGCCGGTGCTCGCGCTGTTCGAGGGCTGGGACGCGGCCGGCAAGGGCGGGGCGATCAAGCGCCTCGTGGCGCCGCTCGATCCCCGGCACGTTCGCGTGGCGGCGTTCAGCGCGCCCACGCCCGACGAGAAGAGACATCACTTCCTGTGGCGGTTCTGGCCGGCGCTGCCGGGCCAGGGCGGCATGGCCATCCTCGACCGCACCTGGTACGGCCGCGTGCTGGTGGAGCGCGTGGAGGGCTTCGCCACGCCCGACGAATGGGAGCGGGCCTACGGCGAGATCGTCGACAACGAGCGGATGCTCGCCGCGGAGCGGATGCTGATCGTCAAGTTCTGGCTGCACATCTCGGACGAGGAGCAGCTGCGCCGCTTCAAGTCGCGCGAGAAGGACCCGCTGAAGAGCTGGAAGCTCACCGACGAGGACTTCCGCAACCGCGAGAAGCGGGCCGACTACGAATCCGCGATCGAGGACATGCTGGCCCGCACCGACCACGGCGCGGCGCGCTGGCAGCTGGTGGAGGCCGAGTCCAAGCACTACGCGCGCGTGAAGGTGATGGAGACGATGATCGGCGAGATCGAGCGGGCGATGCGGGGGGCGGACTTCCCGGTGCCGGACTGAGCGGGCCGGGGCTAGCCCGCGAACAACGTCAGGTCCGGCTCGCGCTCGCCCCTCAGCACGCCGAGGTCCACCTCCACGCACGCGATCCCGCGTGACTCGGCCAGCGTGCGAGCCTGCGGCTTGACCACCTGCGCCGCGAGCACACCGCGGCAGCGGCCGAAGCCCGGCGCCTCGCAGATCCGCTCCAGGTAGCGGGTGAGCTGCTCCACCGCCTCGATCGTCGCCACCCGCTTGATCTCGACGGCCACGTACTCGTCCTCACCGTCGAGGCACATCAGGTCGACCGGCCCGATGTCGGTGGGCCACTCGCGCCGGATCAGGCGCAGCCCCTCGCCGCACCAATCGGGTGCGTCGGCCAGCAGCTCCTGGAGCTCGCGCTCCACGCCCTCCTTCTCGAGTGCGGCGGCCTCGCCCATGTCGTGGGTCACGTCGGAGAGCACCTCGGCGATGCGGATCTCGAGCCGGTCCTCGCCGCCCCGCTTTCGCACGACCATGGAACCGGGCTCCTCCTCGATCACTGTCGGCGCGGTCATCCAGTTGGACGGCTTGTAGCCGCCGCTGTCGGCGTGCACCATCACCGAGCCATCCGCCTTGATCATGAGCAGCCGCAGCGCCTCGGGCAGCACCGCGGTGAGGCGGCCGGAGTAGTGGACCTCGCAGCGGGCGACGATCAGGCGCACCCGACTCAACCTAAACGCGCTCCCGGACGCCGCTAGCGCCGGCGGCGGCGCAGCAGCAGCCCGCCGCCCACGCCGAGGGCCGCCAACCCCGCCGCTATCAGCGTCGGCCGTGCCCGCAGGCGCCGGTACTCGCCCTCCACCTGGGGCCAGAGCGACTCCTCCACGAGCTCCCCGGCCACCTCGGGCGTGGAGGTGAGATGGTGCACGGGGATGGGCTCGGAGAAGGCGACCTGCACCCGGCGCGGCTTGGGCAGCGGCCCGAAGAAGATCTTCTCGGTCCCGGTGATGGCGCAGGGCACCAGCGGCGCGCCGGCTTCGAGGGCGATCCGTCCCGCTCCCCGGCGCGGCGAGCCGAGCCCCTCAGGGTCGCGCACGCGGGTGCCCTCCGGGAACAGAGCGAGGAGACCGCCCTGGCGCAACACCGTGAGCGCCGTCTCGAGGGCGTCGGCGTCCGATTCGCCGCGGCGCACCGGGAACGCCCCAAGACGTACCAGCAGCCGCCCGTAGGGGGCGTTGATCAGCTCGGTCTTGGCCATGAAGCGCAGCTGCCGGCGCGTGCAGGCCGCAATGAAGAACGAGTCGAGAAAGCTCTTGTGGTTGGGCGCGACGATCGCCGGCCCCTCGCCCGGGATGTGCTCCGCGCCGGCGATGTGCATCCGGAAGTAGATGCGCATCAACGGGGCCAGCAGCGCGCGTACGAAGGCGTACAGCGGCCGCGAGACGCCCTTCTCGCGCGCCAGCCGGTGGGCCTCCTCGTTGGTCACCGGGCCCGAAGCTAACGCCTCGCCCGGCGTTTCGAGGGGGCTCTGATGGGTACCGGAAGAAACCTCCCCCTACCCCCAAGGAGCAGAGCACATGGGCATACTCGACAAGATCACGGGCCGCGCGAAGAAGGCCGCCGGCGACGTCACCGGAGACTCGAGCCTACGCCGCGAAGGACACCGCGAGGAGCGCAAGGGCGAAGAGAAGGAAAAGCTCGCCGACGCGCAGGACCGCGTGGAGGAGAAGTCCGCCGAAGTGGCCGATCTCGAGCGCAAGACCTGACTCGAGCGCAAGACCTGACCGTCCGCCCGCTGCCGGTACGGTAGGCGGCGGGGATGGCGGAGGAGCGCACAGCCTCGCCGAACGTCGTCTACCGCGCGGTCCTCCTCGCGGCGGGCCTGCTGCTGTTCGGCCTTCTGTTTCGCCAGCTGGTCACGCTTCTGCTGGCGATTCTCATCACGATGATCGTGGCCATCCCGCTGGCCGGGGGAGCGTCGCGCCTCGAGCGCTACCGCATCCCGCGGGCGGTTGGCGCGCTGATCTCACTGCTGTTGGGCATCGGCGTGCTGGCGCTGATGATCTATCTGCTCACGCCGCCGTTCATCGAGCAGACCAACCAGTTCGTCGAAGACGTCCCCGGGATCGTCAAGGACCTGGAGAAGATCTACGCGGACGTGACGGGCCAGGACTCCGGCGAGGTGGGCAACCAGGTCCAGCAGTTCGCCGAGCGCTACACCGACGATCCGGATCGCCTGATCGGCCCGATCACGTCGATCGGGGTGAGTGTGGCGGGCGTGGTGGCGGCCCTGGTCCTGATCCTGATCACCGCCTACTACATGGCCGTGCGGCCCGAGCCGCTCGTGAGCGGGCTGGTGCGGCTCGCCCCGCCGGCGCGGCGCGGCCACGTGCGCCACGTGCTCGACCGCGTGAAGCGTGCCTGGATCGGCTGGCTCGAGGGGGTGGGGATCGACATGGCTCTCACCCTCGTGCTGCTCTGGATCGCCCTCGAGATCATCGGGCTCGACTTCGCGATCTTCTTCGCGGTGCTGTCTGCCCTGCTGGTGGTGGTGCCCTACTTCGGCGCCATCGCGGGCGCCATCCCGCCCACGCTGTTCGCGCTCACCGACTCGCCGGGCAAGGCGCTGCTGGTGCTGGGGGCATACATCCTCGTCCAGCAGATCGAGAGCAACGTGACCATTCCGATCGTGATGTCCCAGCGGGTGAAGCTGCATCCCGCGGTGATTGCGATCGGCGTGGTCGTGGTGGGGCGGGTGTTCGGCTTCGTCGGCCTGTTCGTGGCCGTCCCGATCCTGTCGTTGATCGTGATCTCGGTGGAGGAGTTCTGGGTCAAGCCCGTGGAGCAGGCGGAGGCCGAGCGCCAGAGAGCGCATATCGCGCTCCCCGAGGAGGTGGCGGAGGAACGCGCCCCGGGCGACACCGAGGCGCCGCCGCTCAGGCCAGCTTCGTGATCGCGATCACCGCGCCGATCAGCACGAAGAGAACGATCAGGATCTGAACCACCAGCCAGAACCGCGGGATCTCCATCCGAGGATGAGTGACCTATTCGATCATCGCCTGGCGAACTGCGATCGCCACGGCGTGCACGCGCGTGTCGGCCTCGAGCTTGAGGATCGCGCGCTTGGTGTCCGACTTCACGGTCTCCGTGGAGAGCCCGATGCGCCGCGCGACCTCCTCGGTGTGGAGGCCCTCGGCGAGCAGCTGCAGGATCTCGCGCTCGCGCTCCGAGAGCGGGGCGTCGGGGCCCACCTGCGTCATCAGCAGGGCCGGCGAGAGCGACGGATCCACGAAGGGCTTGCCGGTGGTCACGGTCCGGACCGCGCGCAGCAGGTCCTCCGGGGGCGAGCCCTTCATCACGTAACCGCGCGCGCCGGCCGCGATCGCATCCGAGAGCAGCCGTTTGTCGCCGTACGCGGAGAACATCACCGTGTGTACGTCCGGGCAGGCCTCGGCGATTCGCTTGACCGCGGAGATCCCGTCGATGCCCGGCAATCGCACGTCCATGATCACGACGTTTGGCTTCAGCTTCTTGACCGCGTCGATCACGCCTTCGCCGCTGTCGACCGTCCCGACGAGCTCGAGGTCGGGAACCTGCCCGAACATGAGGCCGAGTCCTTGCCTCACCGTCGGGTGATCGTCCACGGCCAGACACCTTGTAGGTATGGACATCAATCCAAACATAACCCCTATCCGGCCCCACGGCCAATCGGTTTTATGATCCTTTTTGGTTGGTGGACTCAGGCCCTGGAGGCACTCTTGTTCGGTTCGATGGTCGTTGGCACAGATGGTTCGGACACCGCGGGGGAGGCGGTGCGCCAGGCTTCCGCGCTGGCGGAGCAGCTGGGAGCCAAGGTGCATCTGGTGAGCGCCTACGAGCCCGTGTCCGAGGGCCGGCTGCGGGAGGAGCGCCAGCAGGTGCCCGGCGACCTTCAGTGGATGGTCAATCCGCGTGAGGACGTGAGCGTCACGCTCGAGAAGGCCGCCGACGCATTGCGCTCACGCGGGGTGGAGGTGGAGATCCACGCCCGCGAGGGCGACCCCGCTGATGCGATTCTCGACGTAGCCGAGGAGCAGGAGGCCGACCTGATCGTGGTCGGCAACAAGGGAATGACCGGCGCCAAGCGGTTCCTGCTCGGGAGCGTGCCGAACAAGGTCTCCCATCACGCGCCCTGCAGCGTGATGATCATTAGAACGACCTAGCGCAGCGCGGCCCCGGCGTCGAGCAGCCCCGCGCCGTAGCGGTCGGGGCGGTCGGTGGGCTTGGCGGTGGCCTTCAGGTGTGCCTCGATCTGGTGCTCCGTGGGGTGCGGCCCCAGGCGCTGGCTGGCGATGAGAAGTGCCGCGACGGCCGCCACGTGCGGAGCCGCCATCGATGTGCCCTTGTAGCCGCCGGGGAGGCCGAAGCGCCGCACGCTGTGGTCGAAGATGAAGGTCTGCTGGAAGATCGGCTTGCCGAGCGAGTCCGCATTGCAGTGATCGGTGTCCCACGCGCTGTCGGCGTTGTCGGCGTCCGGCCCGCCCCCGGGCGCCATCAGATCGAGCTGACTCCCGGAGTTCGAGTAGTCGGCCTGGCAGCCGGTGATCGTGGTTGCGCCCACCGCGATCACCGAGGAGACCCGAGCCGGGTAGGCCACCGTGAGGTCGGCCTCGTTGCCGGCGGCGGCCACCACCACCGCGCCACGGGCCCGGGCGTAGCGCAGCGCCCCGACCACGTCCGGGATCTCCGCCGCGCGCACCTGCGCAGGAAACTCGAGCGAGAGGTTGATCACATCCGCGCCGCGGCGAGCGGCGTAGCGAATCGCCCGGGCGATGGTCGCGGAGTCGCCCCAGCCCAGCGAGTCGAGGATGCGCAGGGGCATGATCTTCGCGTTGTAGGCGATCCCAGCCGTGGCCAGCCCGTTGTTCGTCGTCTGGGCGATCGTGCCCGCCACGTGCGTGCCGTGGCCGAACGCGTCGTTGGGATGACGGTCGTCGTCGATGAAGTCGTAGGGCTTGACGAAGGTCGAGTGGCGCAGATCGGGAGCGCGCCGGTAGCGGCCGCGCTTCTCGTAGGCCACGCCGCTGTCGAGCACCGCCACCACGGCGCCGCGGCCTCCCGGGGCGCCCCGGGCCGCAGCTTGCGTCCAGGCCTCCGGCAGGTTGATGCCCCACTCCCCGAACAGGTTCCACTGCTTTCGCGAGCCCGGATCGCTGGTCGGGGCCCCGGCCGCACGGGCGCGCCAGTTGGGCACGGCGTAGGCCACGTCGGGATCGCTCTCGAGCTCGCCGATCGTCTTGCGAACGGAATCCCCGTCCTCTATGGCCAGCTGGGCCGAGCCGCCGGGCAGCGCCTGCTCGGTCTCGGTCCCGGCCGCGTCCACCAGCGTGTCCGTGGCCGCGCTCGTGGTCCCGTTCTTGTAGTGGACGATCACCTCGCCCGGCACGTAGCCGCCCGCCGACGCGCTCGCCGGAAGGGCCAGCGCTGTCAGGGCCAGGGCAGCGATGAAGGCGAGACGGGAAAGCATTGGCTATACGGTGCCTCTCGGAGTGTACGAACGCAGGAACAAGCAGCGGCGGCTGAAGTTGTGACGGTCTGCGTCACAGGCGCTACAGGCTTTATCGGCGCGCACGTCGCCCAACTTGCGTCCGAATCCGGCGAACTCGTCAGGTGCACGTACCGTAGCGAGGCCCGGCTCGAGCGGCTGGCCGGGATCGACGCCGAAACGGTGAGGGCCGATGTGCTCGACCGTGGCGCGCTGCGCAGGGCCTTCCGCGGCTGCGAGACCGTGTTCCACTGCGCCGGCTTCGTGGGCTCGCGCCCCAGCGAGGAGGTCTGGCGCGTGAACGCCCTCGCTCCGCGGGTGGCCGTGGAGGCCGCGGCGGCGGAGGACGTGCGCCGGGTGGTGGTCACGTCGAGTGTCGCCGCCATCGGTCCCGCCCCGCCAGACCGGCCCGGGGTCGAGGACGACTTCTACCGCGGCGGGGGTCTGGGCATGACCTACCCGGACGCCAAGCACGAGGGCGAGGCCGAGGCGCTCGCGGCGGGGGCGCGGCAGGGGATCGAGGTCGTGGTGGTCAACCCGGCCTACGTGTTCGGAGCGCCGCTCGACCGCAGCACGCCCGGCGAGACCTCGTCGCGCATGATCGGGAACTACCTGCGCGGGCGGCTCCCGGCGATCGTGGACGGCCAGACCAACGCGGTGGACGTGCGCGACGTGGCCAAAGGGCACCTGCTCGCCGCCGAGCGCGGCACGCCCGGCGAGCGCTACGTCCTGGGCGGTCAAGACCTCAGCTGGGTCGAGCTGTTCGAGCGTGTGGCGCGCCTGTCGGGCGTTCGCCATCCCCTGATCGTCCTGCCGCCGGAGACGGGCGGGGTCGCCCGCGCGGCCGAGGCTCTCGGCCTTCCCGGGGTGATCCCGGCGGAGGGCTTCGTGCTGATGGCCCAGAACTGGCGCTACTCGTCGCGCAAGGCGCGGCGTGAGCTCGGCTACCGTGCCCGGCCGCTCGACCGCACGCTCGGCGACACCATCGACTGGTACCGCGAGCTGATCGACGGCGGCCGGCTCGGCGGCGGGCGACCCTCCCCGCTCTCGCTGGCCGCGGCCGGGGTGCGGCTGGCGGGCCGGGCCGGGCTGCTGTGGGGCCTGCGCGCGGCCGAGGAGCGCGTGGGGCGCAGGCTCGTGGCACCGTGAGCTTCTTCCCCCGCGACGAGTACTTCATGAGGCTCGCACTGCGGGAGGCCGAACGGGCGCTCGAACACGACGACGTGCCCATCGGCGCCGTGGTGGTGTTCGGCGGCGAGGTGATCGGGGCCGCCCGCAACGAGCGCGAGCTGCGCGGCGATCCCACCGCTCACGCCGAGATTCTCGCGCTGCGCGAAGCGTCGGCGGCGCTGAGTGGCTGGCGGCTGCTCGACACCGTGCTCTACGTGACCCTCGAGCCGTGCGCGATGTGCGCAGGGGCGATCGTGCTCGCCCGGGTGCCGCGGGTGGTGTGGGCGGCGCCCGATCCCAAGGCCGGGGCCGCCGGCAGCGTGATGAACGTGCTCGCCGAGCCGCGGCTCAACCACCGCCCCGAGACGGCGGAAGGGCTCCTCGCAGAGGAGTCCGGGGAGCTGATCCGAGCGTTCTTCTCCTCGCGGCGCTAACCCTCGCGCTTTAGCTGCCGATAAGGAACAGGATGCAGACGGATCGAGAGAGCGCCCTACGCGCGATCGAAGACCGTTACGGGCCGATGCCCGAGAAGCTGCCCTCGGTCGCCTACATCTACGAGCCCGGCCTCGACGGTCGCTGCCTCTACATCAGCCCCTCGATCGAGCGCGTGCTCGGATACACGCGCGAGAAGTGGCTCGGCGATTACGCGATCTGGGATCGGCTCGTGCACCCCGACGACTACCCGCGCGTGACCGCGAGCGAGGCGGAGTGCGCCCGCTCGGGCGAGGCGCTCGTCCAGGAGTACCGCCTGCGCGCAGCCGACGACCGCTGGGTCTGGATTCGCGACGAGATGACCGTGCTGCGCGGTCCCGACGACCGCCGCGACCCGCTCTTCTACGGCGTCTTCCTCGACGTGACCGAACGCAAGCGGATGGAGTCCGAGCTCGAGCGGCTCGCGCTCTACGACGCACTCACCGGCTTGCCGAACCGCGCACTGTTCACCGATCGCCTGCGCCACGCCCTCGGGCGCCGCGAGCGGTCCACCACCACGGCGGTCTACTTCCTCGATGTCGACCGCTTCAAGCGCATCAACGACAGCCTCGGTCACGCCGCGGGCGACGAGGTCCTGTGCGAGGTGGCGCGGCGCCTGAGGAGCGCGCTCCGGCCCGAGGACACCGTGGCGCGCTTTGGCGGCGACGAGTTCACCATCCTGTGCGAGTCCGTGGGCGGCGTGCTCGAGGCGGTGAGCGTTGCGGATCGCCTGCAGCAGCCGCTCACCAAGCCGATCCGTGCCGGCGGCGCGGAGCTGCGGCTCAGCGCCAGCATCGGCGTGGCCCTGGCCGAAGCGGGCGAGCTTCCCGACGGCGGAGTGCTGATCGAGAGCGCGGACGCCGCGATGTACCGGGCCAAGGAGCGCGGCGGGGCCCGCACCGAGCTGTTCGACACCGGGATGCGCGAGCGAGCGGTGGAGGCGATGACCGTCGAGCAGGAGCTGCAGCGTGGCCTGGAGAAGGGCGAGCTGCGCCTCTACTACCAGCCGCAGGTCTCTCTCGCCACGGGAGCCCTCTCCGGCGTGGAGGCGCTCCTGCGCTGGCAGCACCCTGAGCGCGGCCTGCTCTCACCCGCCGCGTTCCTGAGCGTGGCCGAGGAGAGCGGTCTGATCGTTGGACTGGGCGACTGGACCGTCCGCGAGGCCTGCGGGCGCATCGCCGAGTGGAGCGGCCGGCCCGGGGCCCCGAGGATCACCGTCTCGGTCAACCTGAGCGCGCGCGAGGTCACCCATCCCGACATCGTCCCCATGGTCCTCGACGCCACACGCCGCTCCGGCATCGATCCCTCACTGCTGTGCATCGAGGTCACGGAGAGCGCCGCCATGGCGGACCGCGACTCCGGCTTCCGCGCCCTGCGCGAGCTGAGCGCCGAGGGCGTCCGCGTGGCGATCGACGACTTCGGCACCGGCTACTCCTGCCTCGACCAACTCCGCCAGATGCCCGCCGACGTGATCAAGATCGACCGCACGTTCGTCAGCGGCCTCGAGCCGGGGGCTCCCGACTCGGCCCTGGTGGCGGCGGTGATCGCCATGGGCAGGGCCCTCGACGTCGAGGTGGTGGCCGAGGGAATCGAGACCGAGCAGCAGGCAGCCGTGCTACGCGAGCTCGGCTGCCCCCTGGGCCAGGGCTACCTGTTCGCAGAGCCGCTGTTGCCCGAGCAGATCGACGAGATGCTCGAGGCCCCCC
>CAVTGV010000011.1:0-11296 GCA_963734365.1 uncultured Thermoleophilaceae bacterium
AACGATGTGGTAGAACCGCCTGTCTCGGTGTCCGATCTCGAATCCTTAAACGACTACGTACACTTCGACGGGCTGGCTGGCATGCGCACACAGGAGGAGGACATTCGCGTTCCCGGGCCGGCACGAGAGGGTCGGTCAGGGGCGGGCGGCACTCGCTCGGCCGGCATCGTGCTGGCGGGCGGGCGCTCCACACGGATGGGACGGCCGAAGGCGTCACTCGAGTGGCACGGGTCGACCCTCCTTCACCGGGTGGCCGGCATCGTCGCCCGCGTCGTCGACGGTCCAGTGGTAGTGGTTTGCGCGCCGGGTCAGGAGCTCCCGTCGCTGCCACCCGGCGTGCGCGTGGTCGAGGACGCGCGTGAAGGACGCGGCCCGCTTCAGGGACTCGCAGCGGGGCTGACGGCCGTAGCCGGCGACGCCGAACTCGCCTATGTGTCGTCCACGGACGTACCGCTCCTCCACCCCGCGTTCGTCGCGGCGGTGCTCGCCGGCGCAGACCGAGAGGATGTGGACGTGGCGCTCCCGGTGGCACACGGCTTCAAGCAGCCGCTTGCGGCGGCGTATCGCACCTCGCTGGTAGCGGACGTGGAGGAGCTGATCATGAGGGATCGGATGCGGCCGGCCTTCCTCTTCGAGCGCTGCCGGGTCCGCGAGCTGACCGAGAGCGACCTCCTGCGCGATGCGCGACTAGCCCGTACCGACCCCGACCTGCTGTCCGTGCGGAACCTGAACAACCCGGCCGAGTACGAGGAGGCACGGGCGCGTCCCGCGCCGCCGGTCACCGCCCGGCGGTTCGGCACGCTCGCATCGGCACGCGACAGGGAACCGCTCGCGCTGCGCGCCGCGACGCTTGCAACGGCGGCAGCGGCCGCCAGCGTGCCACTCGACCGTCACGTCGTCGCGGCGCTGAACGGCGACCAGATCAGCCGCGATCCGGAGCTACCGCTGGCCGCCGGCGACGTGCTGGCGTTCCTCTCCGCGGACGCGGGAGGCTGAGAGGGCGCTCCGATGCCCTCGCGGCACGCGGAGGCGCGGCCCGCGGCAGGACGAGTGCGCCACGCGGGCGGGGGAACGCGAGGCGGCCGGCGGGAGAGACGCGAAAGCGGCTACTTGATCCGCAGCCCCATCTCGGCGGTGTCGTAGCCGCCCAGTCCCTCGACCGCCTCCCTGAAGTCCGACGCCGCGAGCAGCTCCCAGAGCGGCTGGAGCAGCGGCTCCTCCACGGTGCTCCGCCCCAGCACCAAGTCGTACGGCTCCCGGGCGATCGGCACGAAGTCGAGTTCAAAGGCGCGCGCCGCGGCGAGCACGCCCAGGCCGCAGTCCGCCCGGCCGGCCGCCACCGCGGCGGCGACAGCCAGGTGCGTGTGCTCCTCGCGCTCGTAGCCGTGAACCTCCGCGGGCTCGATTCCACGCTGGGCGAGCTCGTGGTCGAGCAGCACGCGGGTGCCCGCGCCACGCTGACGGTTCACGTAGCGAAGCCCGGCCCGGATGAGGTCCTCGATCCCGGCCAGCCCCAGCGGGTTGCCGGGCGCAACGACAAGGCCCTGGTCCCGGTGCGCGAGCCGCACCACCGCCGTGTCGTGGCCGGGCAGCAGGCGCTCGACATACGGGAGCGTGTACTCGCCCGTCGCGGGGTCCAGCAGGTGTGAGCCCGCGAGATGGCAGAGGCCGTCGCGCAGCGCCATCAGGCCGCCGAGCGAGCCGACATTGGACGAGGCGAGCGTGAGGCCTGGATCGCGCTCCCGGAGCGCCGAGGCGGCGAGGTCGAGCACGAGGTCGTGGGAGCCCGTGATGACGATGGTGCGTTCGATTTCGCCCACGCCGCGGAGCAGCCGGATCTCGACCTCCTCACCGGCGTGGTGGCCCTCGAGTGGGGCGGGAACCACCAAGAGCCCGTCCGCCCGCACCAGCGAAGTGAGCAACCCCGCGCCCCTGGGAAGCGGGGTGGCCACGAGCTCGCCGCGCACGCGACCGAGCCGCACCCGGATCCAGTCGTCGGAGCCCATCGCCGACGGCAGCTTTCGAGCGAGCCGTGCGCGGGCCCGCGGCCAGTCGGCCGGCACCGCGCCCTCGAGCCGGGCGAGAAGCGGGGCCGCGAAGATGTCGAAGGTGAGGGCTGCTGACACCGGGTAGCCCGGCGCGCCCACCACGGGCGTGCCCTCGGCGGCGCCGAGCACCACCGGGTGCCCGGGCTTGACCGCCACGCCGTGCACCACCAGGGTGCCGATCTCGGCCACCACCGCCGCGGTGTAGTCGTCGCGCCCGGCGCTCGAGCCGGCGATCACGATCACGAGGTCGGCGTCGGCCGCCGCCTCGCGCACGGCCGTGGCGATCCGCTCGGAGTCGTCCGGCACGATCGCGTGGCGCAGCGCCCGGCATCCAGCCGCCTCGGCCTGCGCCGCGAGCATCAGCGAGTTGGTATCGGGCAGGTCACCCGGGCGCAGCTCGCTGCCGAGCGCGCGGATCTCGTCACCGGTCGGGATGACCGCCACCACAGGGGGCCGCCGCACGACAAGCTCGGTGACCGCGGCCGCGCCGGCCGCGGCCACGTCCACCGGACGCAGGCGGTGGCCCGCCGGCAGCAGCAGCTCCGCCGCGCTCACGTCCTCGCCGATCGACCGCACGTGCTGGTAGGGGGTGGCCGCAGCGCGCAGCTCGACAGCGCCCCCCTCCAGCTCGTGTACGTCCTCGCGCATCACCACGGCGTCGAACGCGGCCGGCAGCGGGTCGCCCGTGTCGACCACTTCGTAGGCGCCCAGCTCGAGCCGTGCCGGCGCCGTCTCGCTCGCACCTATCGTTTCCTCCGCGCGCACCGCGATGCCGTCCATCGCCGCCGCGTCGAACGGGGGCGACGAGCGTGCGGCCCAGACCGGCTCGGCCAGCACCCGTCCGACCGTCTCCTCTAGCGCCATCCTCACGGCTTCGACCCGCGCCGGGCAGCCGGCCGCCGTGCAGGCCTCGTTCCAGGCGGCGAGCGCCTCGGCGGCGGGAACGTCGTGGATGAAGGGTGTGGCGCGCGCCTCAGCGATACAGCGTCACCTCGACCTCGCTCCCGGCCGGCAATCCGGTCGCGGCCTCCGGGACCACCAGGTACCCGTCCGCGCCGGTGAGGATCGAGAGCAGCGACGAGGATCCGAAGAGCGGTGTCGCCACGCCCTCGCGCACGCGGGCCTGCACGACGTCGACGCGGCCCGCCGCGGACGGGAGATCCTGACTGAGCCGGGCGAGCGCGCTCGGTTCGGGCGGCGGCTCGGTGCAGGCGCCCACGAGGCGCACGATGGGCACGCCGAGCACGCGGAAGACCACGAGCGCCGAGCGTGGGTTTCCCGGCAGGCCGATCACCGGAACCCCACCGCAGTCAGCTAGCAATGTCGGCTTGCCCGGGCGAAACGCAAGTCCGTGGCACCAGATCCCTGGCTCGCCCAGGGCGGCGATCGCCGCCGCGGTCTCGTCGCGCGCACCCACTGACGAGCCAGCCGACACCACGAGCACGTCGCTGTCGCCGAGTGCGCCGCGAAGCGTCGCCGTCAGTGCGTCGCGATCGTCGCGGACGATCCCGGCCTGGCGCGGAGCAGCGCCCGCCTCGGCCACGAGGGCGGCAAGCGCGACGGCGGTCGAGTCACGCACCTGCCCGATGTCGAGCTCGGCCGTATCGGGCGGAACGAGCTCGTCGCCGGTCGACACGATCGTCACCCGCGGGCGGGCGCGCACCGAGAGCTCGGTCACCCCGGCGGCCGCCAGCATGCCCAGGTCCTGTGCGCGCAGGGGTCGCCCCGCGGGAGCGAGCTCGGAGCCGCGAGCGGCGTCCTCGTCGGCCCGCACCATCCCATCCCCGGGCGCGACGGGACGCAGCACCTCCACGAGCTCCGGCGCAGCCTTCTGGGTGTGCTCGACCATGAGCACGGCGTCGGAGCCGGGCGCGAGCGGCGCCCCGGTGGCGATCGCGACGGCGGTTCCCGGTCGGACCTCCACCTGCGGGGGCCGCCCCATGCGCGCCTCGCCGGCCAGCTCCAGGTAGGAGGGAAGGCCCTCGGAGGCGCCATAGGTGTCAGCCGCGCGGACGGCATAGCCGTCCACGGTCGCGCGCGCGAAGCCCGGCAGCGCGTGCGGCGCCAGCACCGGCTCGGCCGGGACGCGCCCAAGCGCCTGGCCCAGGTCGATCCGCTCAGCGCCCGTCCGCCGGCTTGGCCGGAAGCCCGTCAGCGCCTCGTCCAGCGTCCGGACCGCGAAGAACTCGCGCTGGCTGTGCGGGGGCGACATCGCTACGGGCGCGGGTGCGGACGAGCCTCCGTGCCGCCGCGCTCCAGGCCCAGAACACTCATGACCGGACCCAGGGCCACCTGGCCCAGGCCGCAGATCGAGGTGAGACGCACGGTGGCCTCGAGCTCGGTGAGTCGATCCTTCAGGTCCGCCGGCCCGTCTTTGGTGCCGAGTGCCTCCGTGAGCATCTCGTGCGCCTTGTGCGAGCCCACCCGGCACGGGACGCACTTCCCGCACGACTCGTTGCGGAAGAACCGCAATACGTTCGTGCCCGCAGCCAGCAGGTCGGTGCCCTCGGCGATGACGGTAACCGCGCCAGAGCCGAGCATCGAGCCGGCCTCCTGGAGCGGTCCGAAGTCGAGTGGGACGTCGAGGTCGTCCGGACCGAGGAAGTTCGATGAGGCCCCGCCCGGTTGGAAAGCCAGCAGCTCAGCGCCACCGGACACACCGCCTGCGAGCTCGATCAGCTCGCGTGCGGTGGTCCCCATCTGGACGCAGTAGACGTCCGGCCGCTCTACGTGCCCCGAGACCGCGAAGAACTTGAGCCCCGTCCCGTCGTGGACGCCCTGGGCGTTCCACCAATCGGCGCCGCGGTCGAGGATCACCGGAACGTGGGCGAAGGTCTCGACCGAGTTCATGAGCGTGGGCTTGCCTCGGAGGCCGTACACGCCGGGGAAGGGCGGCTTGTTGCGCGGCTCGCCGCGGTGTCCCTCCATGCACTCGAGCAGAGCCGACTCCTCTCCCAGGATGTAGCCCCCGGGCGAGACGAAGACGTCGATCTCGAGGTCGCTGCCGTCGAGGACGCCGAGCCCGCGCAGCCGCTCGATCTCCTCCCGCAGCACCTCCTCCTCCGGCCCGTACTCGTGGCGGATGAACACCCAGCCCTCGTGGGCCTCGGTCACCGCCATGCCGATCAGCATCCCCTCGAGCACCAGGTGCGGCTGCTCGGCCATGATCTGGCGGTCCTTGAAGGTGCCGGGCTCCGACTCATCGGCGTTGCAGATGGCGTACTTCGGCCGCGCCTCCTGGTTGGCTACGAGATCCCACTTCTTACCCGTCGGGAATCCGGCCCCGCCCAGCCCGCGCAGCCCTGATTCATTCAGCACGGAGACGATCTGTTCGGCCGTACGCTCGCCTTCAAGCACTGCGCGAAGCAGCCGATAGTCGCGGGCGTCCGGCTCGTACGGGTCGTTCGGCCGGCGCTCGGCGCTGCGGCTCACGGCCGCGGGCGACACCTCCCCACTCCGGGCCTCGTCCACGAGCCGGTCGGCCTCCGCCGCCGGGGCGGGGCGCTCGTTCACCGCGACGGCGGGGGCGACGTCGCAGCGGCCGAGACACGACACCGTGTGGAACTCGACCTCGACGTCATCGCCATAGCGCGAGCGCAGCTCCGCGAGGCGCTCCTCGCCGCCGTGGAGCCAGCAGCTGAGGTCCTGACACACCGCTAACTCGACCTTCGCCGGCAGCTCCGTGCGGAAGTGGGGGTAGAACGAGATCAGCCCCTCGATCTCATATAGGGGGCGACGCTCGTCGCGCGAGAGCCGAACGAGCTCCTCGCGCGGCAGCCAGCCATGCTCGCGCTGGATTGCGGTCAGCTTCGGTATCAGGCTCGGTGCGGGGAACTTGCCGGCGCGAGCCTCGACCCCGGGAACGGGATTCGGCCCTCCGTTTGCTCTCGCCATCAGCCCGCGCCTTCGCGCACGCCGGCCGACTCGCCGAAGTCCTCCCGGGGACCGGCGCGTTCGACCTTCACGGCGCAGAACTTGAACTCAGGGATCTTGCCGGTGGGATCGATCTCGTCGATCGTCAGCACGTTCGCGGCCGCCTCCCTGAAGTGGAAGGGGATGAAGCAGGTGCCGGGCGTGTCACGGTGCGAGAGCTTCGCGGCGAGCTCAATCGATCCGCGCCGGCTCGTGACCCGCACGTAGTCGCCGTCGGCGACGCCCATCGCGGCCGCGTCGCCCGGGTTCAGGTAGACGTGCGCCTCCGGTGCGATCGTGTCGAGCGCGTACGAGCGGCGCGTCATCGAGCCCGTGTGCCAGTGCTCGAGCAGCCGGCCGGTGTTGAGCACGAACGGGAACTCCTCGTCGGGCAGCTCCTTGGCGGGCAACCATTCGGCGGGGACGAGGTGCGCCTTGCCGTCGTCGGTGTTGAACTCTTCGTCAAAGAGCACGATTGTGCCGTCCGTGTGCTCGGGATCCGGGTTCGGGTAGAGCTTGCCCTGCTCGCCGAGGTTGTCGTACGACAGGCCCGAGTAGTTGGGCATAAGCGAGACGAGCTCGTCGAAGATCTGGCGCGGCGAGTCGTACTCCATCGGCAGACCGATGCGGGTCGCGACGTCGCAGAGGATGCGCCAATCCTCGCGCGCCTCGCCCGGCGACTCGAGCACCTTGCGGCCGATCTGCACGCGCCGGTCGGTGTTCGTGTACGTGCCGTCCTTCTCCATGTAGGAGCTGGCGGGGAGGATCACGTCGGCGAACTCCGCGGTCTCGGTGAGGAAGATGTCCTGCACGGCGAGGAACTCGAGCGACCCGAGGGCCTTGCGCACCTTGTTCACGTTCGGGTCCGACAGGAACGGGTTCTCGCCCATCATGTACATGCCGCGCACGCCGCCCTTGAGCGCCGACGCCACGATCTCCGTGACGGTGAGGCCGCGTTCCCGATCGAGCTCGCGGCCCCAGGCGGTCTCGAAGCGCTCGCGCGCGTCGTCGAGCGTGACGAGCTGGTAGTCCGGATAGAACATCGGGATCAGGCCGGCGTCGGAGGCGCCCTGCACGTTGTTCTGACCCCGCAGCGGGTGGAGGCCGGATCCCGCACGGCCGACCTGACCGGTGATCGAGCACAGCGCGATCAGGCAGCGTGCGTTGTCGGTGCCGGTGGTGTGCTGGGAGATCCCCATTCCCCAGAAGATGATTGCCGCGCCCGCCTCGCCCCAGAGTCTTGCCACCTCGCGAATCGTGTCCGCCTCGATGCCGCAGATCTGGGCGGCCCGCTCCGGCGGGTACTGGCGGACCACCTTCGCCAGCTCGCCGTAGTTCGTGACGCGCTGCGAGACGAACTCGCGGTCCACCAGATCGAGCCGGATGATCTCGTGCATGACGCCGTTGTAGAAGGCGACGTCGGTGCCCGGCTTGATCTGGCAGTAGATGTCGGCATGGTCGGCGATCTTCTCGCGCCGGGGATCGACCACGATCAGCGTCGTGCCGCGCCGCTTGGCCTGCTTGAAGAAGGACGACGCGACGGGATGGTTGGCGGTCGTGTTGGTGCCGGCGAGGATCGCCACGTCCGAGTTGACGATGTCGCCGTAGGTGGTGGACACGGCGCCGGAGCCGACGCCCTCGAACAGCGCCGCCACGCTCGACGCGTGGCAGAGGCGCGTGCAGTGGTCCACGTTGTTGGTACCGAAGCCGGCCCGGATCAGCTTCTGGAAGAGGTACGCCTCCTCGTTCGAGCATTTCGCCGAGCCGAAGCCGGCGATCGAGCCCGGGCCGTGCTGGCCGTGGATCGCCTTCAGGCGGTCGGCGATGAGATCAAGGGCCTCGTCCCAGCTGGCCTCCCGAAAATGCGGAAGCACCTCGTCATAGCTGACGATTCCGCCGGGCTTGCGCCGCCCGCGACCCTCACCGCGCACATCCGAGGACAGCGGTCCCTTGGGGTACGACTCCTCGCGGCGGATCAGCGGCGTGGTCAGCCGCTGCGGCGACTTCGCGTAGTCCCAGCCGTAGCGGCCCTTGACGCACAGGCGCCGGTGGGAGCCGGGCTGCTCGCGGCCTTCGGCGAAGGAGATGGCGTTCCGCTCCCGGTCGACGTGGTAGGTGAGCGCGCAGCCGACGCCGCAGTAGGGACAGACCGTGTCAACGGAGTCGAGCTCGGTGCGCGGCCGGATGGGCACGTCGCGAATCGGCTTGTTGACGAGCGCGCCCGTGGGGCAGGCCGCCACGCATTCGCCGCAGGTCACGCAGGAGGACTCGCCCATCGGGTCGTTTAGGTCGAAGGCGATGCGTGCTGTGTAGCCCTTCCCGGAGCGGCCGATGACGTCGTTGCCCTGGATGTCGTCGCAAGCCCGGACGCAGCGGTCGCAGAGGATGCAGGCATCGTGGTTGACGGAGATGACGGGGTTCGAATGGTCCTCCCCGCGGCCGAACCCGATCGGGATACCGTCCTCGCGCTCGAGGCCATAGCGGCGCGCGAGCTCGAGGAGCTCATTGTCCGCCGTGGTCGTCTCCTTGGGATCCTCGTCCGTCGGCGGCTGGTCGGCGAGCAGGAGCTGCGTGAGCGTGGCACGGCGCTGTTCGACATCCGGCGTCGCCGTCTTCACCTCCATGCCGTCTTCGCAGGGGCGCACGCAGGCCGCGGCGTATACCCGCCCGCCAACGTCCACGGCGCAGATGCGGCACACGCCCACGGGGTCGTAACGCTCGTCGTGACAGAGCACCGGAATCTCGATCCCGGCCTCGTTCGCGGCATCCCAGATCGTGGTGCCCTCGGGCACGGTGAGCTCGTGACCGTCGATCGTCAGGGTCACGGTGCGGCTAGCCGGAGGGGCGGTGACGGCCACAGTCAGAGGTTATTACCCGGGAGTCCCCGGCACGAAGAGATTCAGGCCGAGGTCGGCCTCGGTTGCGGGCAGCGGCCGCCCCTCGCGGTCGAGCCCGCGGCGGGTGTAGTAGGCGTCGATCATCTGCGTCAGCCGCTCCGGCGTGAGCGCGGCCGCGCGCCCGGACTTCAACTCGAGCGGCTCGTCAAGGAAGCGATCCGGCAGCCAGTCCTCGGCGCGCGTCCAGCCCTCTCGGAGGTTGTAGAGGCGCTTCGCGAGCACGATCCGGCGGGCGGTTTCCCGCAGCTCGTCGCCGGTCACATCCCAGCCCGTGATGGGCGCCAACAGGTCCGCCCAATCGGGGAAGGGGTCCTCGAAGACCCCGCGCAGGAACTTGCACAGGATCAGCGAGTCCATGATTGCGGCGCGGTCCTCGGTCTCGATCGCCGCCGCGGCGTGACCCTCCCCGCCGGAGAGGCGGTCGAGCTCGCCGGACAGATCGGCCTCGTAGGCGCCCGAACGATTGTGGTCGGCGCCGCGGGCGTTCACGGCCAGGCCGAGAGCCATCGCCTGCAGCGTGCGCGGCTCGTAGCCCGGCAGCTCGAGGCCCTTCACGTGCGGAGCGAAGGCGTCGGAGCCGCCGCCCACTACGGCCGCGGCGCGGCGAGAGCCCTCCGCGAGAAGATCCCCCAGCCCCTCACGTGATCCGATCTCGTCCAGCACACGAAGAAGCGCGCCGGCGTCGCCGAAGCGCAGCCAAGGCGCGTCGATCAGACCGCACTCGGCGCATTCCATGGCCCAGGCGATCGTGCCGCCCGCGGAGATGGTGTCCAGCCCGAGCTCGTCGCAGCGAGCGCTGGCCGCCAGCACCGCATCGGGGTCGGAGACGCCGCAGAGCGGGCCGAGAGCGAAGACGTTCTCGTACTCGACGCGGGCGGTCTTGCCGCCCGGCGCCTTGTATATGTGCTCGCAGCCGATCGAACACGACGCGCAGTAGTTGCGCGCCACCTGGCGCAGCTCGCGGAGCTCCTCGGCGGCAAGCCGCGGCGCCTCCTCGAACTCCGCGGCCTGGAAGTTGCGCGTGGGGAGCGTGGAAATCGCGTTGAAGGAGAGGAGGTTCGCGAGCGTGCCGAGCTCCCGGTACTTCTCCGTGGCAGGCCCGAACGAGCGGGCGCGCAGGTCGCGAGCGGCCCTCAACACCGCGGCTGAATCGGCGAGTGGGGCCTTGCCGCCGGCGCTCCGCACGGCCACGGCTTTGATCCGCTTCGCCCCCAGCACCGCGCCGAGCCCGCCGCGGCCGGCGTGCCGTCCGTCGTGCGACACGGTCGCGTAGCGCACCAGCCGCTCACCCGCCGGGCCGATGGCTGCCACCCGCCAGGCGGCCCCGTGACGCTCGCGCACTTGCCCTTCTGCCTCGTCGGCGGGGAGCCCCCAGAGCTCGCCGGCCGGCTCCACGCGCGCGCCGTCCGCGTCCACCAGCAGGACCGACGGCTCCTCGCAGGCGCCGCGGATCACGATCGCGTCGTTTCCGGTCAGCTTGCCGGCGATCGCGAAGTGGCTGGAGGCGAGCGCGTCGTTCAGCATGCCCGTGAGCGGCGACTTCGACACGACGGCGAACTTCGCGCTCGTCGTGAGCGGCGTCCCGACGAACGGGGAGAAGACGAACGCCAGCGGCGCCTCCGGCGCGAGCGGATCCACGCGCGGCGGCGCGAGCCGGTGCATGAGCCACGTGGCGAGCCCGGTCCCTCCGATGCAGCGACGGAGCATGGCCTCCGAGAGCGGCAGCGACTCCGCCGCCCCGTCCCCCACGTCCACGATCAGGGCGCGTCCGAAGTATCCGCCGGGCCCGCTCATCGCGTGTTTACCACGGGTGCTCCCGGCAGAACGTCGCGCAGCCGGGCGCCGGTGTCAAAGCGAGGCGGGCACCTACACGTAAGCGCGGCGGGCCGGACTCCCGATATAGCCGAGCTCAGAAGCACCCCGTCCGCCACGGCCATCCGCTGAAGCGTAATCGGCTCCTCGCTGGGCCCGAAGCTGACGGACGGGGCCGCGGCGAGCACACACGCCCGCACTGTACCCGGGAGTGGCCGCCCATCGAGCGGCGGCGTCACGACCGTCGCTCCTGATCCACGATCGCCGGCCGCGCCTCAAGAGGTCGGCGAGGCACCGGCCCTGCCAGCTGTGGGGGCCCAGGCCGCCTGCGGGAGGTGCACCCCGCACCAGCAGCGCCGGCTCCGAGCGGGGGTTCGGCGTCGAGCCTTGTCGCCTCGATTTCGACGGGCACACCTCCATCGCACACCAGCATGCGCTCGTCCATCGCCTCCTTGAGCACGGTCAGAGCCGTGGCCGATGCGTCCCCCTCGCGGGCGCGAAGCATCTCGATCAGGTTGCGAGACATGCGCCGCGCGGATCATACGCCCTTTTGAGCAAATTCGTACAGCGCGCGATTGGGAATAAACGCGGCCGCCAAACGGTGTAGACCACTACCGCCACCGGCAC